>NZ_VTUC01000007.1 GCF_008364555.1 Enterobacter vonholyi | reverse complement strand
TCGGGTGTGTAAGCGCAGCGATGCGTTGAGCTAACCGATACTAATGAACCGTGAGGCTTAACCTTACAACGCCGAAGATGTTTTGGCGAAGAGACAGAACAATCAATTTCAGCCTGATACAGATTTAACAGAATTTGCCTGGCGGCTTTAGCGCGGTGGTCCCACCTGACCCCATGCCGAACTCAGAAGTGAAACGCCGTAGCGCCGATGGTAGTGTGGGGTCTCCCCATGTGAGAGTAGGGAACTGCCAGGCATCAAACAAGTGAAGAGGCCATCCGAAAGGATGGCCTTTTTGCGTTTATGCGCTGCACAAACTAATCCCCCAACGCCCTGCTTATACGGTAAACTACCTGCGTTTTTGCATCAGGATAGCGTTTATGAACCACTCCCTTAAGCCCTGGAATACCTTTGGCATTCAACGCAATGCTAATCAAATTGTACGTGCCGATACCGCACATCAGCTGCTGGATGCATGGCAAAGCGCAACAGAAAATAACGAACCCGTACTGATTCTGGGCGAAGGAAGTAATGTCCTGTTTCTCGACGATTTTGCGGGAACGGTGATCGTTAACCGCATCATGGGAATTGATGTTGAAGAGAGTGCCGATAGCTGGCACCTGCACGTGGGGGCCGGAGAAAACTGGCATCATCTGGTGCAATTTACCCTCGAAAAAGGGATGCCGGGCCTGGAAAACCTTGCGCTTATTCCAGGCTGCGCCGGATCCTCACCTATTCAAAACATCGGCGCCTACGGCATCGAACTGAAAAATGTCTGCGAATATGTCGACTGCATCGAACTGGCGACCGGAACGGCTAAGCGTTTAACGGCAGAACAGTGCCGGTTTGGCTATCGTGACAGTATCTTCAAACATGAATATCAGGATCGCTACGTGATTGTCGCCGTGGGGCTGCGTCTGTCGAAGAACTGGCAGCCCGTATTGACCTACGGAGATTTAACGCGTCTCGATCCGGCGACCGTTACCGCACGCGACGTTTTTGACTCAGTTTGCCATATGCGGATGACCAAGCTTCCCGATCCTAAAGTTAACGGAAACGCTGGCAGTTTCTTCAAAAACCCGGTTATCAGCAGCGAAAATGCAAAAATTCTTCTTGAAGGATGGCCAACTGCGCCACATTACCCTCAGGCGGATGGCAGCGTGAAGCTGGCCGCGGGGTGGCTTATCGATCAATGCCAGCTAAAGGGTACTTCATTAGGCGGTGCCGCCGTTCACCAACATCAGGCTCTGGTGCTGATTAACCAATGCGATGCGACCAGTGATGATGTTGTACAGCTGGCTCATTATGTTCGTCAGCGTGTGGGCGAAAAATTCAACGTCTGGCTGGAGCCAGAAGTTCGCTTCATTGGCCGCACAGGTGAAGTCAATGCCGTGGAGACTATCGCGTGAAGGACAATACTATCCCCTTAACCCTGATTAGCATTCTTGCTGACGGTGAGTTTCATTCTGGCGAGCAGCTGGGTGAACAGCTTGGCATGAGCCGTGCTGCTATCAATAAACATATCCAGACGCTTCGCGACTGGGGTGTTGATGTGTTCACGGTTCCCGGAAAAGGTTACAGCCTGCCGGAGCCGATTCAATTGCTGAATGAAGAAGCGATCCGCAGCCAGATTGGACACGGCAATGTTGCTGTGCTGCCGGTGATTGACTCGACGAACCAGTATCTTCTGGATCGGCTGCCTGAGCTGAAATCCGGAGATGCCTGCGTTGCTGAATACCAACAGGCCGGTCGCGGTCGTCGCGGTCGCAAATGGTTTTCGCCATTTGGTGCCAACCTCTATCTGTCCATGTACTGGCGACTCGATCAGGGCCCGGCCGCTGCCATTGGCTTGAGTCTGGTCATCGGCATCGTCATGGCGGAAGTGCTGCACGATCTGGGTGCGGATAAAGTACGTGTTAAATGGCCTAATGACCTGTACCTCAACGATCGTAAACTTGCCGGCATTCTGGTCGAACTGACGGGGAAAACGGGCGATGCGGCGCAAATCGTCATTGGCGCAGGCCTCAATATGGTGATGCGCAATGTACAAAGTGATGTGGTGAATCAGGCCTGGACTAACCTCCAGGAGGCGGGGATCGTCATCGATCGTAATACCCTTGCCGTGCGTATGATTAAAGAGTTGCGTAGCTCACTCACGCTTTTTGAGCAGGAAGGGCTGGCGCCGTTCCTGTCTCGTTGGGAAAAGCTGGATAACTTCATCAATCGCCCGGTGAAATTGCTGATTGGTGATAAAGAGATCTACGGAACTTCCCGCGGTATTGACGCACAGGGCGCGCTGCTCCTGGAACAGGATGGCGCGATTAAACCCTGGGTGGGCGGTGAGATTTCCCTGCGAAGTGCCGAATAACCGGATCGAGTTAATTATGCGAAAACCCGTCTGCGCGACGCTGGCCGTCATGATGAGTGTGCTGTTCTCGCCTCTCTCCCTGGCGGATCAGGCCTGGGAGAGTTACAAGGCCCGCTTTTTCAAACCGGAAGGCCGCATTGTCGATACCGGCAATGGTGGCGTGTCGCATACGGAAGGTCAGGGCTTTGCCATGCTGATGGCAGTTGCCAACGACGATAAAGCCACGTTCGATAAGCTCTGGCAATGGACGGAAAGCCAGCTGAAGAACAAAGAGAATGGTCTCTTTTACTGGCGCTATAACCCCGCAGAGTCCAACCCGGTCGCGGACAAAAACAACGCCGCCGATGGTGACGTGCTGATTGCCTGGGCGCTGCTTAAAGCCGACGCCCGCTGGCATGACAAACGCTACAGCGCCGCATCGGATGCCATTACAAAAGCGCTGGTTGCCCATAGCGTGATCCGCTATGCGGGTTACCGCGTGATGCTGCCCGGCGTCCAGGGATTTAAGCTTGACGGTGAAGTGGTCCTTAATCCTTCCTATTTTGTGTTTCCGGCCTGGCAGGCCTTCGCCGGACGCAGTCATTTGCCGGTCTGGCGTGATTTGATTAAGGATGGTAAACGCCTGCTGGGGAAAATGGGCTCGGGTAAAGCGAATCTGCCCACTGACTGGGTTTCACTGGCATCAGGTGGCAAGCTGACCCCTGCTAAAGGCTGGCCACCACGAATGAGCTATGACGCGATTCGTATTCCGCTGTATGTCGCCTGGTCTGATAAGCAAAGTCCGCTGCTGACGCCGTGGAAGGCCTGGTTCGGTCAGTTCCCCCGGGAACAAACGCCCGCCTGGGTTAACGTCACGACCAACGAATATGCGCCCTATATGATGGAAGGCGGCCTGTTGGCTGTACGCGATTTAACGATGGGGCAGTCTTCCGGCGAACCCGAAATCACCGCTAAAGACGACTACTATTCGGCAAGTCTGAAAATGCTGGTGTGGATTTCAGCGCAATAATAACGCACTGACTATCCCCTCTCCCCAACGGGGAGAGGGTGAGGCGTAGATCAGTTACTGCGGATACGGTACCCAATCTCCGCCGTTCAGGCGAACGTACGGTTTGTTCTGATACTGAATGACAACCGCGTTAGCGTTCTCTGAGACTTCTGCCGTTTGCGGCAGGTTGCTGGTGAGCTGATCCCAGTTCACGCTATCTTCCACAAACAGCTTCCCGTCAACGGCACGGGCAACCAGTTCTGAAATCGCCAGATAGCTGGACGGCTGGGTGATTTCAATCGGGGCGCCCTGATGAGGTGCTTTCATACCAAAGAATTTAATGCCAGCAGGCACGTTGGTAATCGACGGGCTTGGGATATCACGCAGACCTGAAACCTGCATTCTGTCGCCTTTCAGCGCGCCGCCGTGCTCAGGTACCACTACCACCATCACTTTACGGCCTGACTTTTCCAGTTCCGTGAAGAACGCATCCAGCTCGTCAAAGAACTTCTGCGCACGCACTTTATAATCAGCCGTTTTGCTCACGCCCGGGAAATGGTTACCGTCGTGGAGCGGCAGGGTGTTAAAGAACGTCGCGCTGCGTGGATTACTGTCTTTTTCGACGGTCTGCAGCCAGCGCTGCAGGACGGCGGTATCGTCATAGACGGGCGAGCCGTCGAAGCCCAGAAGAGAGACAGGAAGGCCGGTTTGATCCATCAGCGGTGCCTGCATGCCACCCTGTTCGCGTACTTCTTTCAGGAAGTTACCGAACTGGCCGTTATGCCCCAGCATCAGATGCTGCGTAAAGCCCAGTTTTGCGAGGTTATCGAACAGATAACACTGGTTGCCGGCGGGTTGATACAGGTTTTTATGGGATGTCTGACCGCAGCTTGCACGCAGCAGGCGGATTGCTGCCGGGCCGCTGTACGAGGTGGCAGAGTTGAAATCTTTAAACTGAATATCGAAGTGTGACCACAGCGGATGAGACATCAAACCGGCGGCGTCCACGTCGGCCCAGGAGAGAGAGCAGATGTTGATCACCAGCAGTTCAAACGGCTGAGCATCCGCCGGAAGCGCATCCGGGAATTTAGTCTGTCGCTTATCTTCCGCGGTATAGAAACTGGAGAGCCAGGCGTTCAGGTTTGTAGAAGTCGGCGGTGCGGTCTGGGTTGGGATATCGCCCACGACAGGCGTATCGCCTGCCGTTGTGACGGTTGCCGCTGCGCTTCCCCCAGTGGTAGTCACCGTGGTGGTTGGTTGACCGGCAGGCCACAGAGAAAAGTTTGGCCCAGCCAGCGTCAGCACGTTAAGCCAGATCATAATCGCGACGACAAACACCGTGACGCGGATCCACTGTGACAGGAACAGCCAGGCAACCAGCAGCACAAATACCGCACCAATCATCTGCCAGTTAATAAAGCGCTCGGTCAGATCGAGGATATAGCTGGCGCTAAAGCCCGCCACCTGCGAACCCTGGCTCATAATGCTATCCGGCCCCGGTAGCCAGGTATCATGCCAGAACAGCGCAAAGCCTACAGGAATGGCGACCCAGTGACGTAATCGATGCAGCCTGATATTCGGCAGCGGCATCAGCAGGAAGGCCATAAACACCAGGTTGAGAAGGGGATGGAAATTCAGATAGCCTGCCCACAGCAGACCAAACTTCACCAGAAAGTAGAAGTTCCAGCCGGAAAGGCCGCGCCAGTATTGCCAGAGCGGCGAGGGTGACGAAGCGGTATAGGTAGAATTAGTCATGTTTTCGGTCTGCCTTGACGTGTGATGCCCGTGTCAGTGTTCCGGCTGGTTTTACATAGCGAGGTTTTATAAACAGCACTCTGGCCGTATCACGGATACGGCGTATGGAATGGCGCGCATAGTAGCCAAGCGGGAAAAAGATCAGCGCACAGAATATAACCAGTTGAATAATATCGCTGATATTCATGATGATGCGTTCTCCGCGTTGTCTGTTAATAAGCGAAGGGGTTCCGGAACCCGACGCCAGACGTGTCCATCATGTCTGGCATTGAGGATCGGTTTCGCATCGCTCGTGATAGCGAGCGGTTTAGCCCATTGTTCGGGCTGGAGCGCACGCATCTGCACCAGCTCCGCGCTAATCGTATTATCTTCGAACCAAATCATACGGTTCGAGAAAATATCCCCGGTAGGCAGGGGGAAGATATGGTTAAGCGCCGTATCGAGATCGTTAACCCGGCAGAAGGACAAAAATAGCACCAGGCGATTATCGCCAATGGTCATGATGTCCCCTGTACGGTTCGGGCGACATAGGGTGAGAGCCTGTTCAACGCGAATACCCGGTACAGGACGCAGGGCAACCATGACTCCTTTTCCGTCAGCAGGAAGAAGAGTGTTGTTCATCATGTTGCCGACGGCGTCGCAGAAGGTATCCCATTTTTGGTACCCACGCAGCTTCATCGGCTGCGTCATGGAGAGCAGCGTGGAAATATCTTCCGGTACATGGCGGCTAAACTGCTGGCCCTGAACGCTTTCGATAAGCGTCAGGCAGCGTGACAGCGGCGCATTCCATGGGATAACCATATTGGCGCCGCAGCCCAGAAGCAGGCGCTCATCGGTGGCGCGCAGGCTGGTATTGTTTTCGCGCACGATGATTTTTAACGCGCTTCCGCGCTGGCGGCGCAGGGTGTGGATTTGCCGTGCCAGCGTCTCAATCTGGTTATTCTGCATCAGCGAGAAAATAAGGGTCGCCGCCTGGGTTGTGCGGGCTTCATGGAAAAGGGCTTCGTTAGACTCAAAAAGTGTCCAGTTTTCCGACAGGGCGGGTGCCCCCTCTAATACCGCGATATGGCTCAGAATGCGTTTTTCATCACTTCGCGGTTGGACCACGGTTTCTTCCTGCTGTGCAAGGTGCCACTCGCCCTCAATATGTTTCAGGGTAAGTTGTTGCCTGGCACTCACGCCCTTTTCATTACACCAGAATGCAATATCGTAGAGATAGCTACCCACCTGATCGCGAACGCTTGCCAGACCGAACAGGGAGCGATATTCGCCCATTAAAAGTGAGAACAGCTTGTCATTATTACTGCCAGGATTGACTATCAATAGCGTGCAATTTTGAAATTTTGCCCATTTATTGATTTTTTCAAGCCACGGCAACAGTTTTTCAGCAGGGATATTTTGCAGGACGTTATTTGCACATTTAAGAATCACCAAATGGTGATCCGGATCAATAGAGCACTGAACGTCGCGGGACAAAAAGTATAGACTATCGGCTTCCGATGTCATGGAAAATAATCGCACCGTCTGAGGCCCGCGATTGTTTTCCAGCGTGATAATTTTCTTCGGGTCTTCGCCCATGCTAATGACGGCCACGCGGGAATCCTTATCCTGGGCAGCAATTGTCTGGTTAACCAGGCTGATAGCATCTTCATTTCGGTCCGTATTAATCCACCAGACTCCTCCGACTGGCATGTGGCTCAATTCGTCCCATAATGACTGGATGCCAATAGAAAATATGGAGTCCACGGTGTCCCTCTTTTCGTCTAATTTATCTGTATCTCAGTTTACTAGCGAAAGCGTAGAAATAAACCTAACATTGAAATTAAAGAACATCAGATTTAGCATGTAAATGAAATTTGTCAGGGCAGGAAGCCCCGCAACTTCTTTAGCGTGCGATTTTCCTTAAAGGGATGGAAAAAGAATGGATAATAACGAACCTGGAACCCCAGTCGACTCGACTCTGGGTTACACATTCCAAAACGATTTTCTGGCGCTGACGCAGGCCTTTTCTTTACCTGAAATAGATTACACCGATATTTCCCAGCGGGAACAGTTGGCCGCGGCTATTAAACGCTGGCCGTTATTAGCTGAATTCGCCCATCAACAATAAGGGAGCCATTGATGGCCATACTCGGATTACAGGGTGTCCGTGGCGGTGTGGGTACCACATCAGTTACCGCGGCGCTGGCGTGGTCATTACAGCTTTTAGGTGAATCGGTGCTGGTTATTGACGCCTGCGCCGATAATTTGTTGCGTATGTCGTTTAACGTTGACTTTACTCGTGAAGAGGGCTGGGCACGCGCGCTGCTTGATGATAAAGACTGGCAGGATGCGGGGATGCGCTATACCTCCCAGCTCGATCTGCTGCCGTTTGGTCAACTGACCACCACGGAACGCGAAAATGAAGCCGCGTATCAGCGCCTCTTTTCGCAGTTCACGCTGGCGCTGCAGGCCCTGAAAGAAAAGGGGCACTACAAATGGATCCTGCTGGATCTGCCCCACGGCGCCGGTACGCTGACCAGACAGCTTATCGCGCAGTGCGATCACATCCTCTCGATCGTTAACGTTGATGCGAACTGCCATATCCGCCTGCACCAGCAGGGGCTACCTCAGAAGGCTCATATTCTGATTAACGATTTGCGTATTGGCAGCCAGATCCAGGACGATCTCTATCAGGTATGGCTGCAAAGCCAGCGCCGTTTGCTTCCTATTGTCATTCATCGTGATGAGGGAATGGCGGAATGTCTTGCGTCTAAGCAACCGCTCGGCGAATACCGCAGCGATTCACTGGCGGCAGAAGAGATTCTGACGCTGGCTAACTGGTGTCTGCTGAACTTCGCCAACCGGGCGGAGCATGCAGGGAGTGATGTATGAGTCGTCTCGCCAGCTGGTTACTCATCCCGCCGGTCAGTTCGCGTTTGAGTGAACATTACCGGCATTTTCGCCGTCACGGTGCGTCGGCATTTAGCGCCGCGCTCGGCTGTTTCTGGATGATTCTGGCCTGGATGTTTATTCCACTCGAACACCCGCGCTGGCAGCGCATACGTGCCCGCCACAGTGAGCTATATCCGCACATTAATCCCAACCGGCCGCGTCCTTTGGATCCGGCGCGTTATCTCATTCAGGCCATCTGGCTGGTGGTCACATCATCCCGCTCAGAGAAAATAACGCCGTACTGGCGCAGCTTCTCCCGCGTGCAGCAGTTACGTGAGCGCTACCACCAGTGGCTGGACAGACTGCCCAACAGCTTCAGCGATAAGACCAGCCATCTGGATAACCATAAAGAGCTCGGACATCTCCATCCGGGCCTGCGGCGTTTTATCCTCGGCGTGATCGTCGTGTTCTCGCTCATTCTGGCGCTGGTCTGTATTACGCAACCTTTCAACCCTCTGGCGCAGTTCACCTTCCTGATCCTGCTGTGGGGCGTGGCGCTGCTGGTCCGCCGTATTCCGGGGCGCTTCTCGGCGCTGATGCTGATCGTGTTATCGTTGACCGTCTCCTGTCGCTACATCTGGTGGCGTTATACCTCAACCCTGAACTGGGACGACCCGGTCAGTCTGGTATGCGGTCTGGTGCTGCTGTTTGCAGAAACCTACGCCTGGATCGTGCTGGTGCTGGGCTATTTCCAGGTGATTTGGCCGCTCAACCGCCAGCCGGTTCCGCTGCCAAAGGACACGACCCAGTGGCCAACTGTCGATCTCTTCGTGCCGACCTACAACGAAGACCTGAGCGTGGTGAAAAACACGATTTATGCTGCGCTGGGCATCGACTGGCCGAAAGATAAGCTCAAGGTCTGGATCCTGGATGACGGCAACCGTCCGGCGTTCCGCCAGTTCGCAGAGGAGGTCGGCGTCGAATACATCGCCCGTCCGACTCACGAACACGCTAAGGCGGGTAACATCAACAACGCGTTGAAGTATGCCTCCGGGGAGTTTGTCTCGATCTTTGACTGTGACCACGTGCCGACGCGCTCTTTCCTGCAGATGACCATGGGCTGGTTCCTGAAGGAGAAAGAGCTGGCGATGATGCAGACGCCGCACCACTTCTTCTCTCCGGACCCGTTTGAACGTAACCTTGGCCGCTTCCGTAAGACCCCGAACGAAGGCACCCTGTTCTATGGCCTGGTGCAGGACGGGAATGACATGTGGGACGCCACCTTCTTCTGCGGCTCTTGTGCGGTTATCCGCCGTAAACCGCTGGATGAAATTGGCGGTATCGCCGTCGAAACGGTGACTGAAGATGCGCACACCTCTCTGCGCCTGCACCGTCGTGGCTATACCTCTGCCTATATGCGTATTCCTCAGGCAGCCGGTCTGGCAACGGAGTCACTGTCGGCGCACATTGGTCAGCGTATTCGCTGGGCGCGCGGGATGGTGCAGATTTTCCGTCTCGATAACCCTCTGATCGGGAAAGGACTCAAGCTGGCGCAGCGTCTTTGCTACGTCAACGCCATGTTCCACTTTTTGTCCGGCATTCCGCGGCTAATCTTCCTGACCGCGCCGCTGGCGTTCCTGCTTCTTCACGCTTATATCATCTACGCTCCCGCGCTGATGATTGCGCTGTTTGTTCTGCCGCACATGATCCACGCGAGCCTGACGAACTCGAAGATACAGGGTAAATACCGCCACTCCTTCTGGAGTGAAATCTACGAAACGGTGCTGGCCTGGTACATCGCGCCGCCGACGATGGTGGCGCTGATTAATCCGCACAAAGGTAAATTTAACGTCACCGCGAAGGGCGGGCTGGTGGAGGAGGAGTACGTCGACTGGGTGATCTCCCGGCCGTATATCTTCCTGGTGCTGCTGAATATCGTGGGCGTCATTGCGGGTATCTGGCGTTACTTCTACGGCCCGGAAAACGAAATCCTGACCGTCTTCGTCAGTATGGCATGGGTTTTCTACAACCTGATTATCCTCGGCGGCGCGGTGGCGGTGTCGGTGGAAAGCAAACAGGTTCGTCGTGCGCATCGTGTTGAAATCTGCATGCCTGCGGCGATTGCCCGTGAAGATGGCCACCTCTTCTCCTGTACCGTGCATGACTTCTCTGACGGCGGTTTGGGGATCAAAATCAACGGCCAGGCGAAGGTGCTTGAAGGGCAAAAAGTTAACCTGCTGCTTAAGCGCGGTCAGCAGGAGTATGTCTTCCCGACGCAGGTTGTTCGCGTGGCGGGCAATGAAGTCGGTCTGCAGCTGATGCCGTTGACCAAAAAGCAACATATCGATTTTGTGCAGTGTACGTTTGCCCGCGCGGATACGTGGGCTCTCTGGCAGGACAGCTTCCCGGAAGATAAACCTCTGGAAAGCCTGCTGGATATTCTGAAGCTGGGGTTCCGTGGCTATCGTCACCTTGCAGAATTTGCCCCGTCGTCGGTGAAATTAATTTTCCGGTCACTTACTTCGCTGGTTTCCTGGGTCGTGTCGTTCATTCCTCGTCGTCCTGAGCGGGATGAGGCGAAGCAGGCGGACCCGGTTATGGCTCAACAATGATGATAACGCGATGAAAACAAAACTTTCCTGGTTATGTGCAGTGGCAATGGGGATGAATGCGATCCCCGCAACAATGGCTAACGCAGCCCCGGGTAACGCAGCGGCAACGGTACCTGTCGTCGCGCAAGCAACCGATCCGGTTGTCACCGCGGCACCTGGCCAAACAGAAAATATCACGCCGAACCAGCCGACGGAGGGGAACACATTGCCGGCAGACGGCCAGGTCATCGGGCAGGTGATGCCGGGCGTCCGGGGGGCGAATGCGCCCGTCGTTGCGGACAATGCGCCGTCGCGCGACGTGAAGCTGACCTTCGCGCAAATTGCGCCGCCTCCGGGCAGCATGGTGCTGCGCGGCATCAACCCTAACGGCGGCATTGAGTTTGGCATGCGCAGCGATGAGGTCGTCTCTAATGCGGTGCTGAACCTTGAATACACCCCGTCGCCGTCTCTGCTGCCGACGCAGTCTCAGCTGAAGGTCTACCTGAATGACGAGCTGATGGACGTACTGCCGGTCACGAAAGAGCAGCTGGGCAAGAAAACTCAGGCTCAGGTGCCGATCAACCCGCTGTTCATCACCGATTTTAACCGTATTCGCCTGGAGTTTGTCGGTCACTACCGCGATGTCTGCGAAAACCCGGCCAGCAACACGCTGTGGATGGACGTCGGACGTAACTCCTCGCTGCAGATGACCTACCAGTCGCTGGCGCTGAAAAACGATCTCTCCGCATTCCCGGTTCCGTTCTTTGATCCGCGTGATAACCGTCCGCTCACGCTGCCGATGGTGTTTGCCTCGTCCCCGGACGTGACCGAACAGCTGGCGGCCACCATTGTGGCGTCCTGGTTTGGTTCACGCGCTGGCTGGCGTGGACAGAGCTTCCCGGCGATGTATGACAAACTGCCGGACAGAAATGCCATTGTGTTTGCGACCAACGCGAAACGCCCGGCCTTCCTGCGCGATCATCCGGACGTCAAAGCGCCGACCGTTGAGATGATAAGCCACCCGGAAAACCCGTACGTGAAGCTGCTGGTGGTCTTTGGTCGTGATGATAAAGACCTGGTGCAGGCAGCAAAAGCCATTGCTCAGGGTAACGTCCTTTTCCGCGGCAACAGCGTGGTGGTGGATGAGGTCAAACCGCTGCTGGCGCGTAAACCTTATGATGCGCCAAACTGGGTGCGTACCGACCGTGCGGTGACTTTCGGTGAGCTGAAAACCTATGAAGAACAGCTGCAGGCGACGGGGCTTGAGCCAGCGCCGATTAGCCTGTCGCTGAATCTGCCGCCGGATCTGTACCTGCTGCGTACCAACGGCATTGATATCAATCTGAACTACCGCTATACCGCGCCGGCTACCAAAGACAGCTCGCGCATGGATATCAGCCTGAACAACCAGTTCCTGCAATCCTTCAGCCTGCAAAGCACGCAGGATACTAACCGCCTGATGCTTCGCCTGCCGGTGCTACAGGGTCTTCTGGATGGCAAAACGGATGTCTCTATTCCGGCACTGAAGCTTGGCGCGATAAACCAGCTGCGCTTTGACTTCCAGTACATGAACCCAATGCCTGGCGGTTCTGCGGAAAACTGCATCACCTTCCAGCCCGTACAGAACCACGTTGTGATTGGCGATGAGTCGACCATCGACTTCTCGAAGTACTATCACTTCCTGGCGATGCCGGATCTGCGCGCCTTTGCTAACGCGGGCTTCCCGTTCAGCCGCATGGCCGATCTTTCTGAGTCCATCGTAGTAATGCCAAAAGCGCCAACTGAAGGGCAGGTAACGACCCTGCTGGATACCATGGCGACCGTTGGAGGACAGACGGGATTACCGGCGATTAACGTTACGTTGACGGACGATGGCAGCCAGATTCAGAACAAAGACGCTGACATCATGGTGATCGGTACCATTCCGGACAAGCTGAAGGATGACAAACGTATCGATCTGCTGGTGAAAGCGGCTCAGTCCTGGGTTAACACGCCGCTGCGCCAGACCGAGTTCCCGAGCATTATGCCGGATGTGAACGATCGTCAGGCCAGCGCGCAGACGACGGTAACGTCTCAGGGGGCAATGGCCGCGGTGGTGGGCTTCCAGTCACCTTACAACGAACAGCGTAGCGTGGTGGCTCTTCTGGCGGACAGCCCGCGCGGGTATGAACTGCTCAATACGGCCATGAACGACAGCGGTAAACGTGCCGCGATGTTTGGTTCCGTGTCGGTGATCCGTGAATCCGGCGTCAATAGCCTGCGCGTGGGGGATGTGTACTACGTGGGCCATCTGCCATGGTTCGAACGCCTGTGGTATGCGCTGGCTAACCATCCGGTTCTGCTCGCCATCCTGGCTGCGGTTAGCGTGGTCTTGCTGGCATGGGTGCTGTGGCGTCTGCTGCGAATCATCAGCCGTCGTCGTCTGAACCCGGATGAGTAAGATGTGATGAAAGCCTTTCGCTGGTGTGCATTAGCAGCGGTGATGCTGGCGGCGCTACCTCTTCGCGCCGCCTGTACCTGGCCTGCATGGGAGCAGTTTAAAAAGGACTACATCAGCGAGGGCGGGCGTGTCGTTGATCCCAGCGACACGCGCAAAATTACGACCTCGGAAGGGCAAAGCTACGCCCTGTTCTTTGCCCTGGCGGCGAACGATCGCAAATCTTTTGACCAGCTGCTGACGTGGACGCGCGATAATCTTGCCAGCGGCGATCTCAACGACCATCTGCCTGCCTGGCTATGGGGTCAGAAAGATAAAGAGACGTGGGCGGTGATTGATACCAACTCCGCCTCTGACGCCGATGTCTGGATCGCCTGGTCACTGCTCGAAGCGGGTCGACTGTGGAAACATCCGGACTATACCCGCACGGGTAAAGCGCTGCTGAAACGCATTGTCAGCGAGGAAGTGGTGAAAGTCCCGGGGCTCGGCGCAATGCTGCTTCCCGGTAAAGTCGGCTTTGCCGATGAAAACGTATGGCG
The DNA here is from genome assembly GCF_008364555.1 of Enterobacter vonholyi. Taxonomy (GTDB): domain Bacteria; phylum Pseudomonadota; class Gammaproteobacteria; order Enterobacterales; family Enterobacteriaceae; genus Enterobacter; species Enterobacter vonholyi. Next base: position 153,947 of record NZ_VTUC01000007.1, on the reverse strand, counting down.
CTTTAATCCCAGCTATCTTCCTCCGCAGCTAGCGAGTTATTTCACGCGTTTTGGTACCCCGTGGACCACGCTTCGTGAAACCAATCAGCGCCTGCTGCTGGAGAGTGCGCCGAAAGGTTTTTCGCCGGACTGGGTACAGTATCAGAAAAACAAAGGCTGGCGGTTGCAGCAGGATAAATCGCTGGTGGGCGGCTACGACGCCATCCGCGTTTATCTCTGGGTGGGAATGATGAGTGATAAAGACCCTCAGAAAGCCCGGCTGCTGACGCTGTTCCAGCCGATGGCGGCCAAGACAATGAAACGGGGTGTGCCGCCGGAGAAAGTGGATGTGGCGACGGGGAAACGCACCGGGAATGGTCCGGTCGGGTTCTCTGCCGCCATGCTGCCGTTTTTACAACAACGTGATGCCCAGGCGGTTCAGCGCCAGCGCGTTGCAGACCATTTTCCCGATAATAATGCCTATTACAGCTACGTGCTGACTCTCTTTGGGCAAGGATGGGATCAGCATCGTTTTCGCTTCACCGCAAAAGGTGAATTAATACCGGATTGGGGCCAGGAATGCGCAAGTTCACAATAAATCTACTCACTTTATCGCTTGGCCTGGCACTGATGCCGATGGCTGAGGCCGCCAACTCGCCGCAGCAGAAACAGCTGCTGGAACAGGTTCGGCTGGGCGAATCGACACAGCGTGAGGATTTGGTTCGTCAGTCGCTTTATCGTCTTGAGCTGATTGACCCGAACAACCCTGACGTCATTGCCGCACGCTTTCGCTACCTGCTGCGCCAGGGCGATAACGCCGGCGCGCAAAAAGAGCTGGACCGTCTGAAAGGGATCGCGCCTGGCTCGAGCGCGTACCAGTCATCACGCAACACGATGCTGCTTTCCACGCCGGATGGCCGCCAGCAGCTCCAGCAGGCGCGTTTGCTCGCCACCACGGGACACACGCAGGAGGCGATTGCAGCCTATGACAAGCTGTTTGAAGGCAACCCGCCGGGCGGCGACGTGGCGACGGAATACTGGAACGTGGTGGCGAAAGATCCTGCTCGCCGGAATGCAGCCATTAACCAGCTCAAGAAAATAAACAGCAGCAGCCCCGGAAATACCCAGCTGCAGGCGACGCTGTCCCAGCTTCTGTTCCAGAGCGGACGCCGTGACGAAGGCTTTGCGGTATTGCAGGAGATGGCCAAATCCACCAACGGGCGCAGCCAGGCGTCTGATATGTGGTATGACCAAATCAAAGACCAGCCTGCCAGCAGCGCGAGCGTTAGCGCGCTGCAAAAATACCTGAGCGTATTCAGCGACGGTGATAGCGTCGCGGCGGCGCGTGCCCAGCTTGAAGCCCAGCAAAAACAGCTCGCTGACCCTGCATTCCGCGCGAAAGCGGAAGGGCTGGCGGCGGTGGATGCCGGGCAGGGCAGTAAGGCGGTGGCGGAGCTGCAAAAAGCCGTCAGCGCCAACCATGCCGACAGTGAAGCGGTGGGTGCCCTTGGACAGGCTTATTCCCAGAAAGGCGACCGCGCCCGCGCGGTGGCACAGTTTGAAAAGGCAATTGCCCTCGACCCCCAGAGCGATAACCGGGGTAAATGGGACAGTTTGCTGAAGGTTAACCGCTACTGGCTGCTGATCCAGCAGGGCGATGCGGCGCTGAAGGCAAATAACCCGGCGCAGGCGGAGCGTTACTATCAGCAGGCACGCAGTATCGACAATACCGACAGCTATGCTGTGCTGGGGCTGGGCGACGCCGCCGCGGCGCGTAAAGATAACGAGGCGGCGGAGCGTTATTACCGTCAGGCGCTGCGAATGGACAGCGGCAACAGCAATGCGGTCCGCGGTCTGGCCAATATTTACCGCGCGCAGTCCCCGGAGAAGGCCTCGCAGTTTATCCAGTCTCTCTCCGCCAGCCAGCGCAGAAGCATAGATGATATTGAACGTAGCCTGACCAACGAACAGCTCTCCGCCCAGGCCGAGCAGCTTGAAAATCAGGGGAAATACGCTCAGGCGGCAGAGATTCAGCGTCGTCGTCTGGCGCTCTCTCCCGGCGATGTATGGATAACCTATCGTCTCTCGCGCGATCTCTACAGCGCGGGTCAGCGCAGCCAGGCGGATACCCTTATGCGTCAGCTTGCCAGCCAGAAACCGTCCGACCCGGATCAGGTTTATGCTAACGGGCTCTATCTTTCCGGAAACGATCAGGACCGCGCCGCGCTGGCGCATCTGGATACGCTGCCGCGAAGCCAGTGGAACGGCAATATTCAGGAGCTTGCCGACCGTCTGCAAAGTAACCAGGTGCTGGAAACCGCCAACCGTCTGCGCGACAGCGGCAAAGAGCAGGAGGCTGAAAACCTTTTGCGCCAGCAGCCAACCTCCACCCGCATCGACCTGACGCTGGCGGACTGGGCGCAGCAGCGTGGCGATCTGGACTCGGCAAAAACGACGTACAACGCCGTTCTGCAGCGTGAACCGCAGAACGAAGACGCCATCCTCGGCCTGACCGAGATTTATCGCGCTCAGGGTAACAAAGATGCCGCGCGCGCGGAGCTGGCGAAGCTGCCCGCCGCGCAAAACGGTCAGCCGCTGTCGCTCAATATGCAGCGCCGCATCGCGATGGCGCAGGCGGGCCTGGGCGATTCCGCCGCCGCAGAACAGACCTTCAATAAAATTATTCCGCAGGCTAAATCGCAGCCCGGCTCCATGGAAAACGCGCTGGTGCTGCGTGATGCCGCGCGTTTCCAGGCGCAGAACGGGCAGCCTCAGCAGGCGCTGGAAACCTACAAAGACGCGATGGTGTCGTCTGGCATCACCACGACGCGTCCGGTGGATAACGACAGTTTCACCCGTCTGACGCGTAATGATGAAAAAGACGACTGGCTGAAGCGCGGCGTGCGCAGTGATGCCGGTGACTTGTACCGTCAGCAGGATGTTAACGTCACGCTGCAGCACGACTACTGGGGCTCCAGCGGCACGGGCGGCTATTCCGACCTGAAAGCGCACACCACCATGCTCCAGGTGGATGCCCCGCTCTCTGACGGGCGCATGTTCTTCAGAAGCGATCTGGTCAACATGGACGCTGGTTCATTTGATAACAATAACGGGACCTACGATCCTAAATGGGGGACCTGCTACGAAACACCGTGTAGCGGCAATACCCATCAGTCCGACAATGGCGCAAGCGTTGCCGTCGGCTGGCAGAATAAAACCTGGGCGATGGATATTGGCACCACGCCGATGGGCTTTGACGTTGTCGACGTGGTGGGCGGCATCAGCTACAGCAGCGATCTGGGCCCCATCGGCTATACCGTAAACGCCCATCGCCGCCCAATCTCTAGCTCTCTGCTGGCCTTTGCCGGGCAAAAAGATACTAACACCGGCACCACCTGGGGCGGCGTACGTGCCACCGGTGGCGGCGTAAGCATGAGCTATGACAAAGGTGAAGCGAACGGCATCTGGTCGAGCCTGAATGCGGAAACGCTGACGGGTAAAAATGTTGAGGATAACTGGCGCGTCCGCTGGATGACGGGTTACTACTACAAGCTCATTAATAAAAACAATGAACGCCTGACGGTCGGCGTCTCCAATATGCTCTGGCACTACGACAAAGACCTGAGCGGGTATACCCTGGGTCAGGGCGGTTACTACAGTCCGCAGGAGTACGTCTCCTTCGCACTGCCGGTGACCTGGCGTAAACGCACGGAGAACTGGTCCTGGGAGCTGGGTGGCTCGGTCTCCTGGTCTCACTCTAAAACCAAAGACGAACTGCGCTACCCGATTCAGAATCTGATCCCGACCGATGAGCCAGACCGCTATACCGACCGGGGCGTGATGGAAACCGGCAGCAGTTCCTCGGGCACGGGTTATACCGCGCGGGCCATTATCGAACGCCGCGTAACGTCCAACTGGTTTGTAGGCATGGGCGTGGATATTCAGGAGGCGAAAGACTATACCCCAAGCCATGCGCTGATCTATGTGCGCTACTCTGCCGCAGGCTGGCAGGGCGATATGGACTTACCGCCGCAGCCGCTCATCCCTTACGCGGACTGGTAATCGGATTTTCCTTAATCCATTTGTAAGTCTCTCTTAATAGCGCGGCAATCGGGTATACTCAGGCGCGCCGGGTTTACACCCTGGCGCGCCCTGCGCTTCGAGTTTTGTGGAGAGTCATTTTGCGTGTCAGCCGTTCCTTAACAATCAAACAGATGGCGATGGTCTCTGCCGTCACTATGCTGTTTGTCCTGCTCTTCTGCGTAATTTTGCTGTTTCATTCCGTACAGCAGAATCGCTATAACACGGCTTCGCAGTTAGAAAGTATCGCCCGCTCGGTGCGCGGCCCGCTTTCTGCCTCTATCCTGAAAGGGGATATTCCAGAAGCGGAAACCATTTTAAAACGTATTCAGCCTGCCGGCGTCGTTAGCCGCGCCGATGTCGTCTTGCCCAACCAGTTTCAGGCGCTGCGGATGAGCTTTATCCCGGAGCGTCCCGTCCCGATGATGGTGATGCGCCTGTTTGAACTGCCGGTGCAAATTTCGCTTCCCGTTTATTCGCTTGAACGCCCTGCGAATCCGCAGCCGCTGGCCTACCTGGTTTTGCAGGCGGACTCCTACCGCATGTATAAATTCGTCATGAGCTGGGTGGTTACGTTAGTGACCACTTGCTTACTTATGACGCTTATTCTCAGCGTGGCGCTCACCTGGTGCATTAACCGGCTGATTGTTCATCCGCTGCGCCGTATCGCCCGTGAGCTGAATACGCTTGCGCCGCAGGATCAGATGGGACATCAGCTTGAGCTGCCGCGTCTGCATCATGACGATGAGATAGGTATGCTGGTGCGCAGCTACAACCTCAACCAGCAGCGCATCCAGCGTCAGCAGGATGAATTAAACAGCAGCGCCACCCGTTTTCCGGTATCGGAGCTCCCCAATAAAGCCTTCCTGATGGCGATGCTGGAGCAGACCGTTGCCCGCCAGCAAACCACGGCGCTGATGGTTATCGCCTGTGAAACCTTGCAGGACACGGCTGGCGTGCTTCAGGAGAGCCAGCGCGAAATGCTGCTGCTCACCCTGGTGGAAAAGATCAAATCTGTCCTTGCCCCGCGCATGGTGCTGACCCAGGTCAGCGGTTACGATCTGGTGGTGATTGCCAACGGCGTAAAAGAACCGTGGCATGCGATCACCTTAGGTCAGCAAGTACTCACTGTCATTAATGAGCGGTTGCCCATTCAGGGTATCCAGCTTCGTCCGAGCGCCAGTATCGGTATCGCCATGTACTATGGTGATTTAACGGCGGAGCAGCTTTATCGTCGCGCGTTCTCGGCGGCGTTTACCGCCCGGCGCAAAGGGAAAAATCAGATCCAGTTCTTTGAACCGGAGCAGATGGAAAAGGCGCAGCAGCGCCTGACGGAAGAGAGCGACATCCTGACCGCGCTGGATAACCGGCAGTTTGCCCTCTGGCTACAGCCGCAGATGAATTTGCTGACGGGAGAAGTGAAAAGCGCCGAGGCACTGCTGCGCGTGCAGCAGCCGGATGGTTCATGGGAACTGCCGGAAGGGCTGATTGAGCGCATTGAGTCCTGCGGCCTGATGGTTACCGTCGGCTACTGGGTGCTGGAAGAGTCCTGCCGTCAGCTGGCCGCCTGGCAGGAGCGCGGCGTGACGCTGCCGCTGTCGGTTAATTTGTCTGCTATGCAGCTTATGCACCCGACCATGGTTTCAGAGATGCTGGAGCTGATCCATCGTTACCGAATCAAACCTGATACGTTAACTCTGGAAGTGACGGAGAGCCGACGCATCGACGATCCTAATCAGGCGGTCGCGATTCTGAAACCGCTGCGTAATGCCGGTATTCGCATTGCCCTGGACGATTTTGGCATGGGATACGCCGGGCTGCGTCAGCTTCAGCACATGAAAACCCTTCCGGTAGATGTGCTCAAAATTGACAAAGCGTTTGTCGAAGGTCTGCCGGGCGACAGCAGCATGGTGCAGGCGATTATCCAGATGGCGCGTAGCCTCAACCTCCATCTTATTGCCGAGGGGATTGAAACCGAAGCGCAACGCGCCTGGCTTGCGGAGGCGGGCGTGGAGAGCGGACAAGGCTTCCTTTTTGCCCCCGCAGTCCCTTCGGATATCTTTGAAGAACGATACCTTTCTGGTGCTGACAATAACGCAAAAGTGTAATTTTGTTGCTGGCTTGTGCGAGCCAGCTCAAAGTTCTTAACATTTGTGTTTCAAATTTGAACTGAGTTTATTTCTGTCCTGTTATGTGGGTGTTATTTTAAAGCCGCAGGTTAACCATAACCTTACAAAGCCTGTGGTTTTTCTTCCCAAGGACACCTTATGAAAACCTCACTCTTCAAAAGTCTTTATTTCCAGGTCCTGACAGCCATCGCCATCGGTATTCTGCTGGGTCACTATTACCCTGAGCTGGGCGCGCAAATGAAACCGCTTGGCGACGCGTTCGTTAAGCTCATCAAAATGGTCATCGCTCCGGTGATCTTCTGTACCGTAGTAACGGGCATCGCTGGCATGGAAAGCATGAAGGCGGTCGGTCGTACCGGTGCAGTGGCGCTTCTCTATTTTGAAGTGGTCAGTACACTTGCGCTGATTATCGGTCTGATCATCGTCAACGTGGTGCAGCCAGGCGCGGGGATGAACGTAGACCCGTCAACGCTTGATGCCAAAGCGGTCGCGGTATATGCCGAGCAGGCGAAGGATCAGGGCGTGGTAGCCTTCCTGCTGGACGTGATACCGGGCAGCGTCATTGGCGCGTTCGCCAGCGGAAACATCCTCCAGGTGCTGCTGTTCGCCGTGATGTTTGGCTTTGCCCTACACCGTCTGGGCAGCAAAGGCCAGCTTATCTTTAACGTAATCGAAAGCTTCTCGCAGGTGATCTTCGGCATCATCAATATGATCATGCGCCTGGCGCCGATCGGTGCTTTTGGTGCGATGGCCTTCACCATCGGTAAGTATGGCGTCGGTACGCTGGTGCAGCTGGGTCAGCTGATTATCTGCTTCTATATAACCTGTATCCTTTTCGTAGTCGTGGTGCTGGGTTCCATCGCCCGCGCGACGGGTTTCAACATCTTCAAATTTATTCGTTACATCCGTGAAGAGCTGCTGATTGTTCTGGGGACCTCCTCTTCAGAATCGGCGCTGCCGCGTATGCTCGACAAGATGGAAAAGCTGGGGTGCCGTAAATCGGTGGTCGGGCTGGTGATCCCGACGGGCTACTCCTTCAACCTGGACGGCACCTCGATATACCTGACGATGGCGGCCGTGTTTATCGCTCAGGCGACCAACAGCCATATGGATATTTTCCATCAGATTACCCTGCTGGTGGTTCTCCTGCTCTCCTCTAAAGGCGCGGCAGGCGTGACGGGCAGCGGCTTTATCGTGCTGGCTGCCACCATTTCCGCTGTAGGTCACCTGCCGGTGGCGGGTCTGGCGTTGATTCTGGGTATCGACCGCTTCATGTCAGAAGCTCGTGCGTTAACCAACCTGGTGGGTAACGGCGTGGCAACGGTGGTGGTGGCGAAATGGGTGAAAGAGCTGGATCACAAAAAGCTTGACGATACTCTGAATAATCGTTCAACTGACAGCAAAAATCCTGGCTTAACCTCTTAATCTTGTCACAAATGCCCGTATTCCCTTGTCGGGATGCGGGCTCCTGCGCATAATAACTGTTCGTACCTGTCATAATTCGACAAGATTTTTTTGGGTATATTTCACTTCGGACCGTGACGTTTTGCCGAACGCGCGGTCTAATCGACGTGTTTTCATCGTCATCTTTAAGAGTGAAGCGCGTCGCGAGGCACTCTTTTTTAACCAGGAATGTTGATCAGGGGTTCACATGCAGGGCACAAAAATTCGACTCTTAACCGGCGGTTTGCTGATGATGGCAGCAGCCAGTTATGTGCAGGCAGATGCGCTCCAGCCAGACCCGGCCTGGCAACAAGGGACATTAGCGAACGGTTTTCAGTGGCAGGTGTTAGCCACTCCGCAACGTCCCAGTGACCGTATAGAAATCCGTCTGTCCATTAATACCGGTTCCCTCACGGAAAGCACCCAGCAAACCGGTTTTAGCCATTTTATTCCCCGGCTGGCGCTCACGCAGAGCGGCAGCCTGCAAGCGGTTCAGGTGCGTTCACTTTGGCAGCAGGCCATCGATCCGAAGCGCCCGCTTCCTCCGGCTGTTGTCTCGTATGACTACACCATGTTTAACCTGAGCCTGCCTAATAACCGTAACGACCTGCTGAAAGAAGCGCTTACGTATCTCTCCGATGCCTCTGGCAATCTGGCGATTACGCCGGACACCGTTAACTATGCGTTGAGCAACAGTGACATGGTGGCGACCTGGCCCGGAGATACCAAAGAGGGCTGGTGGCGCTACCGCCTGAAGGGCTCAACGTTACTGGGACATGACCCGGCCGAACCGCTGAAACAGCCGGTCGATGCCGAACAGGTAAAATCGTTCTACCAGAAGTGGTACACCCCGGACGCCATGACGCTGATCGTGGTAGGTAACGTGGACAGCCGCGCGGTGGTGGAGCAGATCAACAAAGCGTTTGGTGATTTGAAAGGTAAGCGTGAAACACCAGCCCCTGTCCCGACGCTCTCTCCGCTGCGTGCAGAGCCTGTCAGCATTATGACGGACGCCGTGCGTCAGGATCGCCTCTCCGTCATGTGGGATAACGCCTGGCAGCCTATCCGTGAGTCCGCGGCAATGCTGCGCTACTGGCGTGCCGATCTGGCGCGTGAGGCGCTGTTCTGGCACGTTCAGCAGACGCTGAGCAAGAACAACGTCAAGAATATCGGTCTTGGCTTTGACTGCCGCGTGCTGTTCCAGCGCGCGCAGTGTGCCATTAACGTTGAATCGCCGGGCGATAAGCTGAATGCCAATCTGGGCGTGGTCGCGAAAGAGCTGGCAAAAGTGCGTAAAGAGGGGCTTTCCGAAGAGGAATTCAATGCTCTCGTGGCTCAGAAAAAACTCGAGCTGCAGAAGCTGTTTGCGACCTACGCACGTGCCGATACCGACATTCTGATCAGCCAGCGTATTCGCTCCCTGCAGAATCAGGTGGTGGACATTGCGCCGGAACAGTACCAGAAGCTGCGTCAGGACTTCCTGAACGGTCTGACCGTCGAGATGCTCAATCAGGACCTCCGTCAGCAGCTGTCACAGGAGATGGCGTTGATCCTCCTGCAGCCGAAGGGCGAACCGGAATATGACATGAAGGAACTTCAGACGACCTGGGATTCCATTATGGCTACCGCGCCGCAGCCAGCGCAGGCCGCCACGGCGGATGATTTACATCCGGACGCGACGGATATTCCGCAGGGGCAGTAATGCTTAAACATTCCCTCTCCCTGTGGGAGAGGGTTAGGGTGAGGGCATCAGCCCGCACCTTACTTAAACAGGCATCGCCTCGCGCGGAATAATCGCCCCGCGATACTGAATCACCGTGCTGGCCGTCAGGTGCCCACGCCGTGCCGCAGCTTCCGGCGTTCCACCCGTCAGACGTACCGCCAGATAACCCGCGCTGAATGAATCACCTGCCGCCGTGGTATCAATCACTTTCTCTTTGGCAAGCTTAACCGCCGGAACGTCAACCAGCGTTTCACCCGCCACCGCGACCAGGCACGAATCCGCACCGCGCTTAATCACCACTTCGCTCACGCCAGCCGCTTGCGTGCGTGCAATCACGTCCTCTACCGGTTTCTCCCCCCAGAGGGCGTCTTCATCGTCGAGCGTCAGGAAGGCGATGTCGGTGCACTGCAGCATCTGTTGATAGACCTGCTGCGTCTCTTCGCGGCTGCCCCACAGGCGCGGGCGGTAGTTGTTATCGAAAATGACCTTGCCGCCGTTAGCACGGCATTCGCGCAGCAGCGACAGCAGCTTTTCACGGCTGGTGGGGCTTAAAATCGCAAGGCTAATCCCGCTCAGATAGAGATAGTCAAAGGTCGCCAGCTCTTCGCAGATGGCCGCAGCCGCGTCGCTCTCCAGCCAAAATTTGGCCGCGGCTTCGTTACGCCAGTAATAAAACGTGCGTTCGCCGGTGCTGTCGGTCTCGATGTAATAAAGTCCCGGGAGGCGGTTTTCCATACGCTGAATAAGCGACGTTTCAACATGTTCACTCTGCCAGGCCTCCAGCATCTGCTGGCTGAAGCTGTCCGTTCCCAGGGCGGTAACGTAGTTCACGGTGAGCGCCTCAGGCGCGACCTGGCGGGCAATATAAACGGACGTGTTTAACGTATCGCCACCAAATCCGCGGCTGACTTCAGCGCCTTTTTGTGACAGTTCAATCATGCATTCGCCAATCACGGCAATTTTTTTAGACATAGTCGTGAACCTGAACAGAAGAATTATCAGCAGTGTGCGCTGAGTGAATTAACCGGTCAACTATATTAAAACAACGTTCCATTATTTTATTTGAGCCAGCGCGTGTTCCCGCGCATTTCTGTCATCTTAATTTCATTTTCCCGGTGAATTGAACATAAAGTTCTCAATTGTCGCGCCGATAATCCTGTGACGAGTCCAGAAAGGCTATCCCAACAACAGGACATCTGAAATGAAGTCAGAGCAGGTTATCCAGCGGCTGAGCACTACGCCTGAGGCAAGTATTGAGAACTTGCAGGAGCATCGCTACTGGCTGCAATGTGAGCGTGCATACACCTATCAGCCGATCTACCGAACAGATGGTCGACTGATGGCAATTGAAATTTTGACCGTCGTTACGCACCCCTCAAACCCCACTCAGCGCATCGCGCCGGATCGCTATTTTGCCGAAGTTGCCGTTCGCCAGCGTCTGGATGTGCTGGAAGAACAGCTTCGCATGCTGGCGACGAAGCAGTCCTTTTTCGAACAGCACGATATCCTCGCCTCGGTGAACGTCGACGGCCCAACCCTGCTGGCGCTGCGGCAGAACGCAAAATTGCAGGAGCTGATCGCCACCCTGCCGTGGATGCGCTTTGAGCTGGTGGAGCATGTCCGTCTGCCGCAGGATTCCTCGTTTGCTTCGATATGCGAATACGGCCCGCTGTGGCTGGATGACTTTGGGACCGGCATGGCGAATTTCTCCGCCCTGAGTGAGGTGCGCTACGACTACATTAAAGTGGCCCGCGATCTGTTCATTATGCTGCGTCAGACCCCGGAAGGTCGGAACCTGTTTACGCTGTTATTACAGCTGATGAACCGCTATTGCCAGGGCGTGATTGTTGAAGGTGTGGAAACGCTGGAAGAGTGGCGTGATGTGCAAAGCTCGCCTGCCGCGGCGGCGCAAGGCTATTTCCTCTCCCGACCGGTACCCATGGATCGCCTCGATAGCGTGATAACTACCCTCTGATAAGCCCGCTTCCCTTTGTCTGGACTATAGTTTTACAGGACAGGTCATCAGGAAAGGGGATAAAAATGACAAGAACAACCAGGGTAATCTCCTGGACAGCAGGGATTTTCTTGTTGTTGATCGTGGTCGTCGCCATCATTATTGCGACGTTTGACTGGAACCGTCTCAAGCCGACCATCAACCAGAAAGTCTCAACCGAACTGAACCGCCCCTTCGCCATACGCGGTGATTTAGGTGTGGTATGGGAGCGTCAGAAAGAGGAGCCAGGCTGGCGAAGCTGGATCCCCTGGCCCCACGTCCATGCCGACGACATCATTCTCGGCAACCCGCCGGACATCCCGGACGTCACCATGGTCCACCTGCCGCGCGTGGAGGCCACGCTAGCGCCGTTAGCGCTTCTGACCAAAACCGTTTATCTGCCGTGGATCAAACTTCAGCAGCCTGATGCGCGTCTGATCCGACTCTCAGAAAAAACCAACAACTGGACGTTTAACCTTGCCAGCGATGGCGACAAGGATCCGAATGCCCAGCCTTCTTCCTGGTCATTCCGTCTCGACAATATTCTTTTCGATCGCGGACGGATCGCCATCGACGATAAGGTCAGCAAGGCGGATATGGAGATCCTGGTCGATCCGTTGGGCAAACCGCTGCCGTTTAGCGAGGTCACGGGCACGAAAGCAAAAGGCGACGCGGCAAGCGTAGGTGACTATGTCTTCGGCCTGACGGCAAAAGGACGCTACAACGATCAGCCTCTCAGCGGTAAAGGGAAAATCGGCGGCATGCTGGCGCTACGGAGCGAGGGCACGCCGTTCCCGGTGCAGGCGGACTTCCGTTCCGGTAACACCCGCGTGGCGTTCGTGGGAACGGTTAACGACCCGATGAACATGGGCGGCGTTGACCTTCAGCTTAAATTTGCCGGTGATTCGCTGGGTGAGCTGTATGAACTGACCGGCGTACTGCTGCCGGATACCCCGCCATTCGAAACGGACGGGCATCTGGTCGCCAAAATCGATACCGAAAAATCGTCCGTTTTTGACTACCGGGATTTTAATGGCCGCATTGGCGACAGCGACATCCACGGCACGCTGACCTACACCACCGGAAAACCGCGCCCGAAACTGGAAGGGGATGTTGAATCCCGTCAGCTGCGTCTGGCCGATCTTGGTCCGTTGATTGGCGTGGATTCGGGCAAAGGCACAAATTCCAAAGAGGTCAAAAAGGACGTTCAGCCTGCGGGTAAAGTATTGCCTTACGATCGTTTCGAAACCGACAAATGGAACGTGATGGATGCGGATGTACGTTTCAAAGGCGGGAAAATTGAACATGGCAGTACGCTGCCGATCAGCAATCTTTCGACCCATATCCTCCTCAAAAACGCCGACCTGCGCCTTCAGCCACTGAAGTTCGGCATGGCGGGTGGGACGATTTCCTCGAACATTCACCTGGAAGGCGATAAGAAGCCGATGCAGGGACGGGCGGAGATCCAGGCGCGTCGATTGAAGCTGAAAGAGCTGATGCCGAACGTAGAGTTGATGCAGAAAACCCTCGGTGAAATGAACGGTGATGCCGACATTCGCGGCGTGGGTAACTCCGTGGCGGCGCTGCTGGGCAGCGGCAACGGAAACCTGAAGCTGCTGATGAACGACGGGCTGGTGAGCCGAAACCTGATGGAGATCCTGGGGCTGAACGTCGGTAACTACGTCGTCGGGCAAATCTTCGGCGATGACGAGGTGCGGGTGAACTGCGCGGCGGCCAATCTGGATCTGGTGAACGGCGTGGCGCGCCCGCAGATTTTTGCCTTCGACACGGAAAACGCGGTGATTAACGTGACCGGTACCGCGAGCATGGCTTCGGAGCAGCTTGATCTGACGATTGACCCGGAGAGTAAGGGGATCCGTATTATCACGCTGCGCTCGCCGCTGTACGTGCGCGGGACCTTCAAAAATCCGCAGGCGGGCGTGAAGCCAGGGCCGCTGATTGCGCGCGGTGCCGTGGCTGCGGCCCTTGCGACGCTGGTTACCCCAGCTGCAGCGCTGCTGGCACTGATTTCGCCGTCAGAGGGCGAGGCGAATCAGTGCCGGACCATTTTGTCGCAGATGAAGAAATAGCTCCCTTTCTCCCTCTCCCTGTGGGAGAGGGCCGGGGTGAGGGCATAAGGCCGCAGTGAATTACAGAGCCTGGTGCTTCGTCTCGTGCGTCAGCAGCAGCGCAATCAGCGTCAGCGCCGCCATGGCCGCAAGATAGACGCCCACATAGAACAGACCATAGTTTGCCTGCAGCCAGGTGGCGATATATGGCGCAACGGACGCACCCAGAATAGACGAGACGTTATAGGAGAACGACGCGCCGGTATAACGTACTTCAGTCGGGAACAGCTCGGGCAGCAGCGCGCCCATCGGGCCGAAGGTCAGCCCCATCAGGCTCAGGCCAATCAGCAGATAGGCCATCACCAGCGCCGGGCTACCTGAACCCAGCAGCGGCGGGAAGACGAACAGGGCAAACAGAACGATCAGCGTGGTGATCGTAATCATGCTCGCACGACGACCGAATTTATCCGCCAGCAGGCCGGCAATCGGAACCATCACGCCAAAGCCGATCACCGCCATCATCAGCATCCACAGCACTTCGTTACGCGGCAGCCCCAGCCCAACCGGCGCAGCGGCGGTACTGAACGTCATGGAATAGACGGTCATGATGTAGAACAGCGTATAGGTGGCGAGCATGATAAACGTGCCCAGCACGGTCACGCGAACGTGTTTGGTCAGAAGCGTACCCAGCGGTACTTTTACCTGCTTGTTCGCCGCGGCCACTTTCGCGAAGACAGGCGTTTCATGCAGAGAAACACGCACATACAGGCCAATCAGCACCAGCACGGCTGAGAAGATAAACGGAATACGCCAGCCCCAGCTCATGAACTGTTCATCCGTCAGCAGCCATGAGAGCAGCAGGAACGTCCCGTTGGCAAAGAAGAAGCCAATCGGAGCGCCAAGCTGCGGGAATGAGCCATACAGCGCGCGCTTGCGCGCCGGGGCGTTCTCGGTCGCCAGCAGCGCCGCGCCGCCCCATTCACCACCCAACCCCAGACCTTGCCCAAAACGCGCCAGCGCCAGCAGGACCGGCGCCAGAATACCAATGGTTTCGTAGGTCGGCAGCAGGCCGATGGCTACGGTGGAGATCCCCATCGTCAGCAGCGAGGCCACCAGCGTGACTTTGCGGCCGATGCGATCGCCAAAGTGTCCAAACAGCGCAGAGCCAATCGGACGCGCAACAAACGCAATCGCAAAGGTCGCCAGAGACTGCAGCGTGGCCGCCGTCGGATCGCCCTGCGGGAAGAAAATGTGTGGGAATACGATGACCGCGGCGGTGGCATAAATATAGAAGTCGAAGAATTCAATGGCGGTGCCAATCAGCGATGCGACAACAACTTTATTGCGCGAATTTACCGGAACGTTTTCCGTTTCTGAGTCGAGTGTGGTGGCGGTTGCTTGCATAATATTTTCTTATTTTTGTCGAACGAAAGGCCATATTACGCACAGCAAAAGCGACATTTCAATCTGTAACAAAGCCGCGACCCGGTGATAAAAACAGCAAAAAGCGGATAATTTTCAGACCAGCCAAAACACGTCTATGAAATGCTTCACACATTTTAAATATCAGTCAATTAAACTGGTTTTCGGTTAAATAAAAGTTACGGGCTGGATTTATATGCTGAAATGATGAGTCGGGCTGAAATTTCAGCCCGATGGCAGGGCTAGCGGTGCGTTTTGCCGGGCATTCGCGTGTCGCCTTTGTACTCGGCGGTGGCAATCCATGCCGCGCAGAACAGGGTCAGGCGGGCGAAGAAGTAGAAGAAGGCCATCAGTCCAAGCACCGAGCCAAACGCCGCGCCGGAGGGGGATTTAACCAGTGACGGTAAGGTGTAGGTCATCACGATTTTGATCACCTCAAAGCCGATCGCCGCAATCAATGTGCCGCGGAGCAGCGCCTTCTTGCGCGGACGATGGCGGGGCAAGCGCCAGAAGATCCAGAAGAACAGCAGGTAGTTGGCGAAGATGGAAATAGCCAGCCCAATGCCGCGCCAGGCGGGCTTCAGCCACTCGATGTAATCCAGATAGAGCGCGGAGATGATCATCTGCTGCGCCGAGCCCGCCACGGAGGTAATGGAAAGCGTCACGATGAGCGCGACCAGCAGGCCAATCAGCGAAACAAAGTCGCGGAGATACTTGACCCAGATTTTCTCCTGGTCCTGCGGCTTACGCTCCCAGACGTCGCGCGACTGGGCGCGAATGGCCTCGCGCAGGTTGCCCATCCAGTTAACGCCGGAGTAAAGGGCAATCAGCAAACCGACGATGCCGACGGTGGTACGCTGCTGAACGGCGGTATTGATAGTGCTTTTGAGCGTACTGGCAAGGGTCGGGTCACTGACGTTATTCAGGATCTTATTGAAGATATCCTGCAGTAGCGTCGGGTGCGACGCGAGGACAAAACCGGCTGCCGCGAACGACACCATCAGGATCGGTATCATAGACAGGAAGGAAAAATAGGTGATGGCGGCACCAAACTGGTTTCCCATGCGGTCATTAAAGCGCTCGGTTGCGCGTATCAGATGCGCCACCATGGGAAACTGCAGAATTCTCGCGGCGATGCCGGTGACGGTCCCCAGCGCTTTGCTGGCGGTACCTGGCGTTTTGGCCTCTTCGGGCCCGGTTTCCATCTTTTTGACGGGCTCATACTCTAAATGTTGGGTGGGTCGTTGCGGGTTGTTTTCCGGCGTCACGCGTCTTTTCCTTTTCGTTTGGCTGGATGTTATTGAATTATAGCTTGCGACTAGTCCACGTAAGCTTTTGTGAGTTCGGTTAGCCACTCCATGAACAAATGGACCCGGCGGGAGAGGTTGCGCCGGTGGGGATAAATCAGGGAAACAGGCATCGGTTCGGCCCGGTATTGCGGGAGGATCTCAATCAGCTTCTTCGCGCGCAGTAAATCGCGCACCCCAACCCGCGGCACCTGAATAATGCCCAGTCCGGCGAGACAGGCAGCCTGGTATGTTTCCGTGCTGTTGACGGTCAAGACCCCGCCCGTTTTTATCCACTGCGTTGCACTGCCGTTATAAAACTCAAAGCCCTGTGGGCGTGTTCCCAGCGTAGCGGTGTAGTGAATAACGGCGTGCGAGCCTAAATCGTCCAGGGTTTCCGGGTAGCCAAAACGCGCCAGATAGTCCGGGCTGGCGCAGTTAATCACCGACAGCTTGCCCAGTGGACGGGCAATCAGCCCTGAATCCTTCAGCGTGCCGACGCGTACCACGCAATCAAACCCTTCGCGGATCACATCCACCAGACGATCGCTGCTGCTGAGCTCCAGCTCGATGCCCGGATAATGCTGCAGAAAAGCAGGGAGTTTGGGGATGACTAAATTTCGAGCTACGGCGACGGGCATATCCACGCGGAGCCGTCCGCTGATGCTGGAGGGATCGTGCAGAAACATACCGTCGAGTTCATCAAGGTTTGCCAGCAGATCTTTTGCCCGCTCGTAATAGACCATACCGTCCTGCGTCAGGCTGACGCGGCGCGTGGTGCGGTGCAATAGCTGGGTGCCAAGCCGGTTTTCGAGGGCCTGAATCTGTCGTGACACGCTGCCTTTCGGCAACGTTAATGTTTCTGCCGCGCGGGAAAAACTCTCCAGTTCCGCGACGCGAACAAACAGCTGCATTGCGTGAATTTTATCCATAGATGTAGCTCATTGTTGTTTGTGCTGAAACAGTGAAGCGTTTTAACTCATCTTTATTGATTTTCTATCACCTAATAAGCTCTTACTCAATCTCCATAACAGCCAAAACGAGGTTTATGATGACTGAACGTATCGCATTAGTGACGGGTGGTAGCCGTGGTTTGGGTAAAAACGCTGCCTTAAAGCTGGCGGCAGACGGCACGGGAATTGTGCTGACCTACAACCGCAGCCAGCAGGAAGCGCTGGACGTCGTGCATGAAATTCAGGAAAGAGGCGTCAACGCGGCGGCATTGCAGCTCAACGTCGGGGATATCACGAGTTTTGAGCATTTTGCCCAACAGCTTCAGGAGACCCTTAAGAGCGTCTGGCAGCGTGAAACGTTTGACTATTTATTGAACAATGCCGGGACGGGTTTATATGCGCCTTATACCGACACGACGGAAGCCCAGTTTGACGAGGCGCTGAACATTCATTTCAAAGGACCTTTCTTCCTGACCCAGCGCCTGCTGCCGCTGCTTAGCGACGGGGGACGTATCCTCAACGTCTCCAGCGGGCTGGCCCGTTTTACCCAGCCGGGCTCAGGGACCTACGCGGCCATGAAGGGGGCGATGGAAGTGCTGACGCGCTATCAGGCGAAAGAGCTGGGCGCGCGCGGCATTTCCGTCAATATCATTGCGCCTGGCGCGATAGAAACAGACTTTGGCGGCGGACGGGTGCGCGACAACGCGGAGCTGAATCAGTTGCTGGCCTCGCAGACGGCGCTGGGACGGGTGGGTCTACCGGACGATATCGGTGATGCCATTGCGGCACTGCTCAGCGATAAGCTGGGCTGGATGAATGCGCAACGTATTGAAGTGTCAGGCGGTATGTTCCTGTGATGCCCGGACTTAAGAGGAAGGAACCTCTTAAGGAACCCTTAATATGGATGTGTCTGCACACTGACAGCGATAAAGAACGCAGTTAGCCATAGCCGATAACCCATTTTCATCACGATATTTCTCCAGAGAAAAACCCTGATGTTTTTTATTAACGCAATGGCCGCAGAAAATATTTTCAGCGCATGACGTTTGATATTCGTTTCCTCTTAATAGCGACCCTGAAGAGGAAACGACGTCCGGAAATATCGGCTAAATTGCTGTTGGTCAGGAATTATTATTCAGGTATTCCTGCTGTAATAAACCAAATAGCCAGTCATTTTGCCAGCGACCCGCAAGATAATAGCTCTCACGTAACTCACCTTCCAGGCGAAAGCGGGCTTTTTCCAGCAGGCGTCTTGAAGCAGCGTTTCCCGCTGTTACGGTGGCGGTGAGTCGCCGTATACCGCCCTGAAGAAAAGCGTAATCGCAAAGCGCCTTCAGGGATTCAAAGCCGTAACCTTTCCCCTGCGCCTCGGGGGCGAAAAGGAAGCCCACTTCGGCGCAGTCCTCCTCCCGATGAATATACCCGGTAACGCCCAGCGGGGCCTGGGAGGCGGTGTCACGTACGACGAGACAAAGCCAGTGCGCGCTGCCCGGAGCCCATGGCGTCAGGCGCGAATCAAACGCCTCTCGTATCGCCGCG
Source organism: Enterobacter vonholyi (assembly GCF_008364555.1). Taxonomy (GTDB): domain Bacteria; phylum Pseudomonadota; class Gammaproteobacteria; order Enterobacterales; family Enterobacteriaceae; genus Enterobacter; species Enterobacter vonholyi. The sequence continues at coordinate 135,331 of NZ_VTUC01000007.1, read as the reverse complement.
ACGGGGCGGTCTTCCGCCACAAAGCGCATAACGTCCGGGTGCTGCTGTAACGCCAGAAAAAAGGGCCAGTCTTCTTCCTGCAAAGGTGAGCAGTTCAGGCGAGGGGTAATTAAAACGGGCATTCAGATTCTCCTGACACTTTTTAAATGATTTTAGGGTTGTCACTTTATTTCAACAGAAAGTCAGGTATGGTTAACCGCGTATAAATAAAAAGAATAAAGGGTGTCTCGCGCCCATTCCTGATGTCTTCGTTGTCGCTTAAGGAAAACAATGACTCTCAGCACATCACACCATATTCGCGAACAGTTTGAACACTGTCTGGCGGTCATTCGCCTTGCGTCGGTGGAAATTTTACTCCTTCTGAATGTACATGCTTCTGAGGGCAAAGATCCACGCTGGTTTCTGGAACAACTCGACAGCGCGCGATTAGCTTTGGGCGGCTGGGGAGCCGTTGCGAAAAAACTCAACCTGAATGATGCCGAGATGTCGGAATTTACGCTCCAGCTGCGCCTGCTGCAGCAGCGCGTACCGCAATATGAAAGCGGACAGGATGTGAGTGAAAACCAGCTTATTGCGGCGATGCGGTTTGTGACCGCGCTGGAACATCTTCGCCTTCAGCAGCCGCTGTTGACCTACAGCACGGAGCTGGCACCGGGCAGCGAACTCCAGCAGCAGGCGCACAAGCAGGTACGCGCAATTGAGCTGATGCTTAAAGGGCTTATCCAGCAGGCCTGGCCCGATCAGGTAAAGCTGAACAACCATCTTAAGACCCTGTTTAACGCTGACCGCGTAAGGCGCTGGCTGAAGCTTGGCGAGATCAACGATGTCCTGAGCGGCATGATGTTCAGCGAGCTGGCGCAGATGCTGGTGGATAAAAAAGAGTTCAGCCGCTATTACGCTTCGCTGTTCAGCGACCCGTCCATGCTGACGCTGCTGGTTGAACCACGCAAAACGCTGCAAACCTTTCTCGACGATATTCGGCAAATCCGCAACAGCATCACCGTTCAGAAGACGTTAAGCTCGGCGCAAATTCAGCTGCTGGACAACTACTACGCGCAAATCGCGCGGCCCGTTCAACGCGCGTTTGAAGAGGGGAGAACGCGCGTTAATCCGGCAGGATTCATGGCGGTAGATGCCAGCGAACTGCATACCTTCTGGGAAAAGGCGCAGAAAATGGATCGGGTTACCGGTGGGGATCTGTTTGAAGTCCGTGACACCATTGAAAAGCCGACCCAGCGCGCGCCGCGCACCCCCGAACAACGCGAGCAGCTCATTTCCGGTGCGCTATGGGGGGCGGTTGGCGTTATGGTGATTGCCATTGTGGCAGGGGGCTTCTGGCTGGTGACCAGCAGCAAGCCGCAGCCAGCGGCCGTCAGCGCGGCTGAAGCGGCTCCACCGCAGGAAATGCGTGAGACGCCTTCCTCGCGCGAAACGCTCACGCGCATGGGAGTCACCTGGGACGAGAATAATTTCCGCTCGGCCATTAACCGCAACGATACTCGCGTGACCCAGCTCTTTTTGCAGGGCGGTATGGACTGGAAGCTGTCCTGGACCGAAGAGGCGATGTCGGCAGGCCATGACGACGTGCTGGAGCTGATGTTACGCTACCGGCAAAACATGGTGGAAGAGAAGCCGTGTCGCCGCTTCATCAACACGCTCAGCCACGCGATGTCGAACGGCGAGTCTCTGACCTCGGTACGTAAAGAGTATCTCAAAGCGTTCTGCACCGTGCCTGCCGTAGTGAAACGCCAGCAGCACGATCTCGACATGGCCACACGCCGCGCGCAGTCACAGCCGGATGCCACCACCAAAAAATGGCAGTCTATTCAGAGCGCCATTTATGAGGTGATACGCTAACATTATCCCCTCACCCCAGCCCTCTCCCCGGAGGGGCGAGGGGGAAAAGGCCGCAACCTGCTTAAGGCTCCCCATACAACCCAATCAGCCGCCGCACCACGCCGTTTGTCCAGCCGAAACCGTCCTGCAGCGGATACTCACCCCCGCCACCTTCGCGCGGCGTGCTGCTGGCGATGTGGTACTTCTCAATCAGCTTGTGGTGCGTCTTGTAGAAATGGTTCACCGTATGCAGCCAGCTCCAGGCGATCTCATCCCCCAGCGAGTCGTTGCCGTACTGCTTGAATCCCTGAATCGCCATCCACTGCAGCGGCGCCCAGCCGTTGGGTTTATCCCACTGCTCGCTGGTTTCGTACTCGGTCGCCAGAATTCCGCCCGGAGTCAGCAGACGCGCCTTGACCGCATCCGACAGGCGTTCCGCCTGCTCGTGAGTTGCCATGCCAACGTACAGCGGCACGATGCTGGCGGCAGAAAACAGCGCCAGCTCTTCGCGTCGCCAGTCGTAATCTCGGTAACAGCCGCTCTCCTCGTCCCACAGATAGCGGTTCACCGCCGCGCGGCGATCGTTGGCTTTCTGGCGGAATTCCTCTGCCGTCTCTTTATCCCCTTTCGACGCCGAGATGTTGGCGATAGCGCTTTCCAGTTTGAACAGGAAGGCGTTCAGATCGATGGGGATGAACTGCGTCGTGCGGATGCTGGCGAGACGCGACGGATCGCGCAGCCAGCGGGACGAGTAATCCCAGCCGGACGCCGCACCCGCGCGCAGGTCGCGATACACCTCATTTGGCGGACGGCCCGAGTGGCGCGCGGTTTCCACGTCCTCGATCCACGATTCGTCGCGCGGGGTATCGCGGTCATCCCAGTAGCGGTTGAGCAGTGAACCGTCCGGCATGCGCACGGCGCTGCGGTATGCCTGATTAAGCAGCAGCGACTCCGCACCGTCCATCCAGAAGGCGTACTCCATTTTGAGGTGATCAAGATAGCGTTTCGCACCGCGCACGCCGTCCTCCTCAAACAGCTCCACCATCAGCGCAAAGACCGGCGGCTGTGAGCGGCTGAGATAATAGGTGCGGTTGCCGTTGGGGATATGCCCGTAGCGTTCTATCAGCCAGGCGAAGTTGTCCGCCATACATTTGAGCAGATCGTTACGGCCGCTCTCCGCCAGCCCCAGCATGGAGAAATAAGAATCCCAGTAGTAGGTCTCGCTGAAGCGCCCGCCGGGGACGATATAGGCCTGCGGCAGTGCCAGCAGGGAAGACCAGGGAATATGATCCTGCGGCTCGCGCGTCAGCACCGGCCACAAGTTATCAATGTGCTCTTTCAGGGAGAGTCCTGGATCGGAGACATATTCTGTGCCGTACGTTTCCGGCATCCAGAAGTGGTTTTCCACAAACTGGCGCAGGTCGAAATCCCGGTGGCGTCTGACCTTGCGGTAGCGGATCAAGATATCCAGCGGATCCATCTTCGGCGCGCAGTCGGGGAAGGTTTTACTGTCCGCAAACAGCCGCGTCGACTGCACGTGTTCGAACAGTTCAAGGTAGCGGTCTGCGGGCGTCAACGCATCGGAGGCGGGTAGCCCCTCGATCATTTCGGGTTCCGGCTCCGCCTCAATCATTTCATCCAGTTTCAACTCGCAGGGATCGGTCTCGTAGCGCAGCTCTTCTGCAATCTCGAACTCGATGTTCTCGGTAGCCTGTAGTTTCTGGTTGAACATGGTGATAGGGACCTCCGGTTGTGTGTTCAAAAGACAGGTTTATCCGGGCGTCTTATAAGCGTAGACATTCGCTTCGGTAGATGGGGAGGGAAATGTGCGGTAGATCACTATTTTCGGAGCATTCGTTTTGCAACGATTTATGAATGTTAAAAAAATGCCCCTGCGGGGAGGGGCATCATGATTAACGCATGGTCACAAACTCTTCCGCGGCCGTCGGGTGGATTGCCACAGTATTATCGAAGTCTTTCTTGGTTGCGCCCATCTTCAGCGCCACGGCGAAGCCCTGCAGGATCTCATCCATGCCGAAGCCAATGCCGTGGATACCGACAATCTTCTCTTCCGGGCCGACGCAGACCAGCTTCATGCGGCACGGCTGACGGTGCGAGGTGACGGCGGTATACATTGCGGTGAACGCCGATTTATACACTTTTACCTGGTCGTCGCCGTACTGCTCGCGCGCCTGCGGCTCGGTTAAGCCGACGGTGCCGATTGGCGGATGGCTGAAGACCACGGTCGGGATGTTGCTGTAGTCCAGATGCTCGTCCGGCTTGTTGTTAAACAGGCGCTCGGAGAGACGACGACCCGCCGCAACGGCGACCGGCGTCAGCTCAACCGCACCGGTATTGTCGCCGACCGCGTAAATGCCCGGTACGCTGGTGTTCTGGAATTTATCGACGACGATATAGCCTTTTTCGTCGGTTTTCACGCCAGTCACGCCCAGGTTGAAGTTATCGTTCGCCGGTTCACGGCCAATCGCCCAGATCAGGCAATCAACGGTCTGGCTGCGACCATCTTCCAGCTCAAGCGTCAGGCTTCCGTCCGCGTTTTTCACCACCGCTTTTGGTACGGCGTTGGTGTGCAGGGTTGGGCCTTCGGTGTTCATCACTTCAACCAGCGTATCGACAATCAGCGGGTCAAAACTGCGCAGCGGCGCGTGTTTACGTACGAACAGGTGCGCTTCTGCGCCCAGGCCGTTAATCACTCCGGCCAGTTCAACCGCGATGTATCCCGCGCCTACCACGGCAACGCGCTCAGGCAGGGCTGGCAGCTCGAAGAAACCGTCGGAGTCGATGCCGTATTCCACGCCCGGGATGTTCGGGTGGCTCGGACGACCGCCGGTGGCGATCAGGATGTGATCGGCGGTGATCGTCTCGCCGTTCACTTCGATCGTTTTCGCATCAACGAAGCGGGCGAAACCGTGGATAACGTCAACGTTATTTTTACCCAGCACGTTGTCGTACGAGGTGTGAATGCGATCGATGTACGCGGTACGGCTGGCGATCAGCTTGTCCCAGTCGAAGCGGTTGATGGTGGTGTCAAAGCCGTAGTCCGGGCCATACATATGGATAGCTTCACGGATCTGCGCCGCATGCCACATGACCTTCTTCGGTACACAACCCACGTTCACGCAGGTGCCGCCCAGCGCTTTGGCTTCAATCAGCGCGCACTTCTGGCCGTACATGGCCGCGCGGTTGATGGAGGCGATGCCGCCGCTGCCGCCGCCGATTGCGATGTAGTCATAATGCTTAGTCATAGCTTTTGTCCTTAATCGTGAATTGCCGCGATTGTATACCTGAAATCAATAGTTTCCACCGATGGCTGCGATTACTCCGGCACTATCCAACTGACGGTAGCGTGGCCTGTACCCGCCGGCACCAGCGTTTTATGCAGCCACGGCAGCACGTTGTTCATCTGCGCTTCGAGCTTCCACGGCGGGTTGATTACAATCATGCCGGAGGCGGTCATACCGCGCTGATCGCTGTCCGGACGTACCGCCAGCTCGATCTGCAGGATCTTGCGGATGCCGGTCGCTTCCAGGTCTTTGATCATGCGTTTGATCTGCGCGCGCAGCACCACCGGATACCACAGGGCGTATGTCCCGGTGGCGAAGCGCTTGTAGCCTTCGTGGATACCGGTTACCACCGCCTGATAGTCGGTTTTGATTTCGTACGGCGGGTCGATGAGCACCAGGCCGCGACGGGAAACCGGCGGCAGCTTGGCCTTAAGCTGCTGGTAGCCGTCGGCTTTTTCGACGCGGGCGCGGCTGTCTTTCTGGAATTCTGAACGCAGCAGCGGGAAGTCGCTCGGGTGCAGCTCGGTCAACTGGAGGCTGTCCTGCTCGCGCAGCAGCTGGCGGGCAATCAGCGGCGAGCCCGGGTAATAACGCAGCTGGCCGTTGCGGTTGAAGTGGTTCACCACGCCGATGTACGGCTCCAGCTCGGCAGGCAGGTCGTCCTGCTGCCAGATGCGGGCAATCCCTTCCAGATATTCACCGGTACGCTCGGCATGCTCACCGCTCAGCTGATAACGGCCCGCGCCCGCATGGGTGTCCAGATAGAGAAATGGCTTCTCTTTCTCTTTGAGCGATTCGATGATCAGGCTCTGAACGGTGTGTTTAAGGACGTCGGCGTGGTTGCCTGCGTGGAAGCTGTGGCGATAACTGAGCATGGGTAATGATATTCCGCTGAATTGACGATTTGCCACAGTTTACAGCAGAACGGCAAAGATTACCCGTAGGCCCGGTAAGCGCAGCACCACCGGGCTCTTTTCGACAACGTCCGGCATTGAAATCCTCTACACTTAACCCCATTCTAGATCCCATATGCACAGCGCCGGATGCGCGCTTCATTCACCTATTTCAACAGGACAGCGTTTATGACCAATCCATTACTGACGCCTTTTTCGTTGCCACCGTTTTCTAAAATCCTCCCCGAGCATGTGGTTCCAGCGGTTACGCAATCGCTGGACAACTGCCGCGCGGCGGTAGAAAGCGTGGTCGCGCAGGGCGGGCCGTACACCTGGGAAAATCTGTGTCAGCCGCTGGCCGAAGTGGACGACGTGCTGGGGCGTATCTTCTCCCCGGTAAGCCACCTGAACTCGGTAAAAAACAGCCCGGAACTGCGCGAAGCCTACGAACAGACCCTGCCGCTGCTCTCTGAATACAGCACCTGGGTCGGCCAGCACGAAGGGCTCTACAAAGCCTACCGCGACCTGCGCGACGGCGACCATTATGCCGAACTGAACACGGCGCAGAAAAAATCGGTCGATAACGCCCTGCGTGATTTCGAGCTGTCCGGGATTGGCCTGCCAAAAGAGAAACAAACCCGCTACGGTGAAATCGCCGCGCGCCTGTCCGAACTGGGCAACCAGTACAGCAACAACGTGCTCGACGCCACCATGGGCTGGACGAAGCTGATTACCGACGAAGCGGAGCTGGCGGGCATGCCGGAAAGCGCGCTGGCGGCGGCAAAAGCCCAGGCCGAGGCGAAAGAGCAGGACGGTTTCCTGCTAACCCTGGATATCCCGAGCTATCTGCCGGTAATGACCTACTGCGACAACCAGGCCCTGCGCGAAGAGATGTACCGCGCCTACAGCACCCGCGCCTCCGATCAGGGGCCGAATGCCGGTAAGTGGGACAACAGCCCGGTCATGGCGGAAATCCTCGCCCTGCGCCACGAGCTGGCCCAGCTGCTGGGCTTCGAAAACTACGCCGATAAATCCCTCGCCACCAAAATGGCGGAGAACCCGCAGCAGGTGCTCGACTTCCTGACCGATCTGGCGAAACGCGCCCGTCCGCAGGGTGAAAAAGAGCTGGCCCAGCTGCGCGCCTTCGCGAAAGCGGAGTTCGGCGTGGACGAGCTGCAGCCATGGGATATCGCGTACTACAGCGAAAAACAGAAGCAGCACCTCTACAGCATCAGCGACGAGCAGCTGCGCCCGTACTTCCCGGAAAACAAAGCCGTTAACGGCCTGTTCGAGGTGGTGAAGCGCATCTATGGCATCACCGCCAAAGAGCGTACCGATATCGACGTCTGGCATCCGGACGTGCGCTTCTTTGAGCTTTATGACGAGAAAAACGAACTGCGCGGCAGCTTCTACCTCGATCTCTACGCGCGTGAAAACAAGCGCGGCGGGGCGTGGATGGACGACTGCGTGGGCCAGATGCGTAAAGCAGACGGTTCTCTGCAGAAGCCGGTCGCCTACCTGACCTGTAACTTCAACCGTCCGGTGAACGGCAAACCTGCGCTCTTTACCCACGATGAAGTGATCACCCTGTTCCACGAGTTCGGTCACGGCCTGCACCATATGCTGACCCGCATCGAAACCGCAGGCGTGGCAGGCATCAGCGGTGTACCGTGGGATGCGGTCGAGCTGCCGAGCCAGTTTATGGAAAACTGGTGCTGGGAGCCGGACGCGCTGGCGTTTATCTCCGGCCACTACGAGACCGGCGAACCGCTGCCGAAAGAGCTGCTGGACAAAATGCTGGCGGCGAAAAACTACCAGGCGGCGATGTTTATCCTGCGCCAGCTGGAGTTCGGCCTGTTCGACTTCCGCCTGCACGCCGAGTTCAGCCCGGAGCAGGGTGCGAAGATTCTTGAAACCCTGGCCGAGATTAAAAAGCAGGTCGCCGTGATCCCTGGGCCAACCTGGGGCCGCTTCCCGCACGCGTTCAGCCACATCTTCGCTGGCGGCTACGCGGCGGGTTACTACAGCTACCTGTGGGCCGACGTGCTGGCGGCGGATGCCTTCTCTCGTTTCGAAGAAGAGGGGATTTTCAACCGCGAAACCGGCCAGTCGTTCCTCGACAACATCCTGACCCGCGGTGGTTCCGAAGAGCCGATGGTGCTGTTCAAACGCTTCCGCGGCCGCGAGCCGCAGCTGGATGCGATGCTTGAGCATTACGGGATCAAAGGCTGATTGTTACGTGAAGATCTGCTTAGTGGATGAAACGGGCGCCGGAGACGGCGCCTTATCTGTTCTGGCCGCCCGCTGGGGGCTGGAACATGATGAAGATAACCTGATGGCGCTGGTGATGACACCAGAACATCTCGAATTACGTAAGCGCGATGAACCGAAGCTCGGCGGGATTTTCGTCGATTTTGTCGGCGGCGCGATGGCGCACCGGCGCAAGTTCGGTGGCGGTCGTGGTGAAGCGGTGGCCAAAGCGGTTGGCATCAAAGGGAGCTACCTCCCGGACGTGGTCGATGCCACTGCGGGGCTGGGGCGCGATGCGTTTGTGCTGGCGTCTGTTGGCTGTCGCGTGCGGATGCTGGAGCGTAATCCGGTGGTCGCTGCGCTGCTCGACGACGGGCTGACGCGAGGCTATGCGGACCCGGAAATCGGCCCGTGGTTGCAGGAACGATTGCAGCTGATTCACGCCTCCAGCCTGACGGCGCTGACCGATATCACCCCGCGCCCACAGGTGGTCTATCTCGACCCGATGTTCCCGCACAAGCAGAAAAGCGCGCTGGTGAAGAAAGAGATGCGGGTGTTTCAGTCTCTGGTGGGGCCTGATCTGGATGCGGATGGCCTGCTGGAGCCGGCTCGTCAGCTGGCGACGAAGCGGGTGGTGGTGAAGCGCCCTGACTATGCGCCGCCGCTGGCGGACGTGGCGACCACTAACGCGGTGACCACCAAAGGGCACCGGTTTGATATTTATTCGGGGACACCGGAATAGTGCGGGCTGATGCCCTAACCCTCTCCCACAGGGAGAGGGAACAAACACTAAAAACGGCAACTATGTTGCCGTTTTGCTTTTACCTTGTAGGCCCGTTAAGCGTTAGCGCCACCGGGCTTTTTTGCGCTTACTCGTCTTCTTCGTCACGCAGTGGAACAATCAGCATATCCACGTGAACGGTATTAATCAGCTGGCGAGCGGAAGACATCAGCTTGCTCCAGAAGTCCTGATGGTGACCGCACACCACCAGGTCCATGTCGTATTTCTTGATCGCATCAACCAATACCTGGCCCAGGTCGCCGCTGCCGCTCAGGGTTTCGGTAATCGGATAGCCCGCGTTGGTGGAGAGTTCGCTCAGGGCGTGGTGCGTCTCTTCGGAGATACGCTTCTGCATGTCGCCTAAATTGACGTCGATCAGACCGGTGTAGAGGTCGGAGTAATTCACATCAACGTGAATCAGCGAAACTTTCGCGTTGTAGGGACGTGCCATGGATACCGCTTTATCAACCAGCACTTTGCTCTCCGGAGAGAGGTCTACCGCGATGAGAATGTGTTTGTAAGCCATAGTGTTACTCCTTCCTTAAGTTATCGATGACTAAATAGGAAAGCCGTCGTCTGATGCTTTCATTACGGCCCAGTTAAACATATTTTTCAAGCTTTGGTGTTGATAACGATTAACCTTGTGGCAAAAAAATTAACGGATCTCCTACACTATTAAATGAGCCGTTCGGATATTAAAACGCGAACCGGATCGACTTTTGGTCATTCTTTCACTGAACTGTCTGTCAGGGCATTGGGGTGCGGTAGCTCAGAAGCCTTGCTTCGTGGGCGGACGCCGGGGAGGATGTATGATTAGCACCGTCGCATTGTTTTGGGCGTTATGCGTGGTTTGCATAGTGAATATGGCGCGCTACTTCTCATCGTTACGTGCGCTGTTAGTGGTACTTCGTGGTTGCGATCCGTTGCTTTATCAGTATGTGGACGGTGGAGGGTTCTTCACCTCGCATGGACAGCCCAGCAAACAGATGCGTCTGGTGGGATACATCTACTACCAGCGCTACCGCGATCATCACGACGAAGAATTTATCCGTCGCTGCGAGCGCCTGCGTCGTCAGTTCATTTTGACCAGCGCCCTGTGTGGCCTGGTCGTGGTCAGCATGATTGCATTGATGATTTGGCACTGAGCATAAAAAAAGCGGGTCAGGAAACTGACCCGCTTTTTTGTCGCCTTCAACCGATTAAATCAGCTTCAGCGAAATCCAGTACAGCCCGCCAGAGAGCAGGATGGATGCCGGAAGGGTGAACACCCAGGCCATCAGAATGTTGGTCACGGTTTTGCGCTGCAGGCCGCCACCGTCAACAATCATGGTACCTGCTACGGACGAGGAGAGTACGTGGGTGGTGGATACCGGCATACCGGTGTAGCTCGCCAGACCGATAGACACTGCCGCCGTCATCTGCGCGGACATGCCCTGCGCATAGGTCATGCCTTTCTTACCGATCTTCTCGCCGATGGTGGTCGCCACACGACGCCAGCCAATCATCGTACCGATACCGAGCGCCAGCGCGACGGCCATGATGATCCAGATTGGCGCGTACTCAATGGTGTTGAGCATATCGCCTTTCAGTTTCTTCAGCAGACGCTGGTCGTCAACATTCACGTCAGGCAGCTTCGCCACTTTATCCGTCACATCAGAGATGCACAGCATAATGCGACGCAGCTGACCACGCTGCTCAACGGTCAGTTTGTCATAACTTTCGATATTGCCCAGCATCCCTTTGGCACGTTCCAGCGCGTTAATCGCGTTTGCCGGATGGCAGTGGAACTCGCCAGGTGCAGTCGTGGCACCGGCTTCCGGAGAAGGGATCAGCTGGTCAACGCCGGTCGCTTTTTTCAGCAGCTCAGGGTGCTGCTGGAAATAAGTTTCAACGTTGTTGACCGCATCGCGGGTACGGGTAATTTCGTAGCCGGAGGCGTTCATGTTAACCACGAAGCCTGCCGGAGCAACACCGATCAGTACCAGCATCACCAGACCAATGCCTTTCTGACCATCGTTCGCGCCGTGTGAGAAAGCCACGCCGATAGCGGAAATGATCAGGGCAATACGCGTCCAGAATGGCGGCTTTTTCTTGCCGTCTTTCTTTTCACGCTCTGCCGGCGTCAGGTGAATACGGGAGCGTTTTTTGGTATTGCTCCAGTAACGACGCAGGATGAAGATCAGCCCGCCCGCCACCACCAGACCCACGATAGGGGAGACGATGAGAGAGGCAAAGATCCCCAGTACTTTCGGGATATTTAACGCATCAACAACCGAGGTACCGGTCATGAGGGCGTTGGTTAACCCGATACCGATAATCGCGCCGATGAGGGTGTGAGAACTGGATGCAGGCAGGCCGAAATACCAGGTACCGAGGTTCCAGATAATTGCAGCAAGCAGCATTGAGAACACCATAGCGAGGCCATGGCCAGAACTAACGTTAAGCAGCAGATCCGTTGGCAGCATATGCACAATCGCATACGCAACGCTCAGCCCGCCCAGGAGGACACCAAAAAAGTTAAATACTGCCGCCATAACAACCGCAAGCTGCGATCGCATTGCGCGAGTGTAGATAACCGTCGCTACTGCGTTTGCAGTGTCGTGGAAGCCGTTGATCGCTTCGTAAAACAGTACAAAAACCAGAGCAAGCAATAATAAAAGCCCGGTATGTAAATCCAGGCCGGCAAACAAATGTAGCATAGGACGTTACGCCATTTTGAGGACATGAACGCGGCGCATTATCCAGGACAAATGCGCGGCGGGCAAAGTGAAATATAGACTTTTTTTGACATACCACCTGATTTGAGAAAAGGGCCAGAAAGGATATTCTTTAAATTTCAATGAAATGCCTTTGTAATATCTTTTTACGCTGGTGTGACCACATAGGAAACTTTACAATCCGCGGCAGTTAACAAAGAGGGTTTTGACGTGGAAAGGTTTGATGCCGTGGTAATTGGCGCCGGTGCGGCGGGGATGTTTTTTGCGGCAATGGCCGGACAGGCGGGTCGTCGCGTGCTGCTGCTGGATAACGGTAAAAAGCCAGGCCGTAAGATCCTGATGTCCGGCGGCGGGCGCTGCAACTTTACTAATCTATATGTTGAACCCGCGGCCTATTTGAGCCAAAACCGTCATTTTTGTAAATCTGCGCTGGCGCGTTATACCCAGTGGGACTTTATCGACCTGGTCGGTAAGCACGGTATCGCATGGCATGAAAAAACGCTGGGACAGCTGTTCTGCGACGACTCCGCGCAGCAGATTGTCGATATGCTGGTGGCCGAGTGCGAGAAGGGCGGCGTGGTCATGCGCCTGCGCACCGAGGTGCTGGAGGTTTCCCGCGACGACCAGGGCTACACGCTGCAGCTCAACGGCGAAACCGTCAGCGCCGATAATCTGGTGATTGCCAGCGGCGGCCTGTCCATGCCGGGGCTGGGCGCTTCCCCGTTCGGCTATAAAATCGCCGAGCAGTTTGGCCTGAAAGTCCTGCCGACGCGCGCCGGGCTGGTGCCGTTCACGCTGCATAAGCCGCTTCTCGAGCAGCTTCAGACGCTGTCCGGCGTGTCCGTTCCCTCCGTCATTACCGCCGAAGACGGGACCGTGTTCCGTGAAAACCTGCTCTTTACCCATCGCGGCCTCTCCGGCCCTGCGGTACTGCAAATCTCAAGCTACTGGCAGCCGGGGGAATTCGTCACGGTTAACCTGCTCCCCGATTGCGATCTCGACGCGTTCCTTAACGAGCAGCGTACCGCACACCCGAACCAGAGCCTGAAAAATACCCTGGCAATGCAGCTACCAAAACGTCTGGTGGAATGTTTGCAGGTGCTGGGGCAGATCCCCGACGTGTCGCTCAAGCAGCTTAACAGCCGCGAGCAGAATGTTCTGGTGGAGACCCTGACAAACTGGCGCGTGCAGCCAAACGGCACGGAAGGCTACCGCACCGCGGAAGTTACGCTGGGCGGGGTCGACACGAATGAGCTCTCTTCCCGCACCATGGAAGCGCGCAACGTGCCGGGGCTCTATTTTATTGGCGAAGTGATGGACGTGACCGGCTGGCTCGGCGGGTACAACTTCCAGTGGGCATGGGCAAGTGCCTGGGCGTGTGCTCAGGCGCTGGCAGAAGACAAGTGACATAAGCGCGCTGCCACTCGTCGCGGTTGGCTTTACGGGCTGACGGTGGTGACGTCCATCACGGCCAGAATATTGCTCGCGGCCACGGTCCCCATCTTGATGTATGACGCTGCGGTAACGCCGCCAATATGCGGTGAAATAACCACGTTTTCTACGGACTGCCAGAGATGTGGCGCGGTCAGCGGCTCGTGGGGAAAGCTGTCCAGCGCTGCGCTGTGCAGCGTGCCATCCTGGAGCGCCGCCAGTAACGATTCACTGTGGATCAGTCCGCCGCGTGCCGTATTGACCAGAATGGCGTTCCGCTTGCAGTGTGCAAGCGTCTCGCTATTGATCATCCCGCGATTCTCATCGGTTAGCGGACAGTGCAAAGAGATGACATCGGAACGGGAAAGAAGTCCGGTCAGCGTCTCTGCGCGTTCGCACAGGGCAGGCATGGACTTAGCATAGGGATCGTAAGCCAGCACCTTCATGCCGAAGGCGTGACCAATAGTCGCCACGCGCGAGCCGATAGCGCCCAATCCGATTAGCCCCAGCGTTAAGCCCTCCAGCTCAATGGATTTATGCGTCGCCTTATCCCAGTGCCCGTCCCGTAACCGCTTGTCCAGAGGCACCACGGACTTTGCGCAGGCGAGGATCAGCGCCCAGGTATGTTCAGCCACTGCCGCCGCGTTTGCGCCTGGGGCCGCGCGGACGGCGATATTGCGTTCGGCCGCTGCCGTCTGGTCTATCACATCGATCCCGCTTCCGTGCTTGGAAATAACCTGCAGAGCCGGGGCGGCATCCATAACCTTCGCGGTGATCCTGCCGTAACGTACCAGGATCGCCACAGGATTGTGTCGTTCACACAGCGCGATCAGGTCATCTTCTGTCGGCTGGCGGCCCGCAAACACCACCTCAAAGCCCTGCAAAATCACCATGGCCTGCTCCGCCAGGTCGCTTCCGGTAACCAGAACTACGTCTTTGCCCCCCATCACAGCGTCTCCCCGTCGGTCAACATACCGGCCTTACGAAGCGCGTCATCAAGCCAGTGTGGACGCAAATCGCCTTCACGGATGGCAGCAAGACGCCGGGTCTCCATCTCAAGCTTTTCTTTTGCCAGCGCGATAACCTGCTGAACCTCATCGCGCGGGATGACGACCACGCCGTCGATATCCGCCACAACCAGATCCCCGGCCTGAACCGTCGCCCCGGCGACTGAAATGGGATGATTAACCCGGCCAGAAATTAACTTTGTCGGGCCGCAGGGGTTCAGGCCGGCAGAAAAGACAGGGTAGTGGCCTTTGCTCAGAGAATCGGCGTCACGTACAGCGCCGTCAATAATGATGCCCGCAATGCCGCTTGCCTGAGCCTGAGTAGCCATGATTTCGCCCAGCAGCGCGCAGCTCAGGTCGCCTTTGCCATCGACGACCAGGACATCGCCGGGCTGCGCAACCGCCATCGCGGCATGAATCGCCAGATTATCCCCCGGACGGACTTCCACGGTGATGGCTGGACCCGCAACGGACATGTGTGGGGCCAGCGGTTTGATGCGGCCGTGAAGCGTACCGCGGCGACCGGCCACGTCGGCCAGAATGGCTGCCTGATACTCGGCTGCCCGACGAACATCCTCGGCAGAAACGCGTTCGAACTGGCGATTAATCGGTTTTTTTTCAGAAACGGACATGAATGTCTCCATATTGTTTTACTGAGTACAATGCAGGTGTACAGAACAAAACAACTATAGCGGTGTTGCTTTCCTTTTAGCCAGACCCGAGGTGGCGTTTGTGATGTAAACACGAAGTGACTCACAAAATTTGAGGTACACTCACTGCCGGGCTAACAAGGAGATAATGATGGGGAATGAAGGCGTTGTAGCGGTTGAAAAAGCGCTGGCTTTACTGGATTGCTTCCGTCCTGGAGATGAGAGCCTGACGCTGACCGCGCTGGCACAGCTGTCGGGTTATCACAAAACCACGGTTTACCGCCTGATGAATTCTCTTGAACGGATGAATTACGTCGTCAGGCATGAAGACGGCAATTATGCGCTTGGCCCACGTCTGCTTTACCTCGGCAAGCTGTATGAACAATCTTTCCATCTTTCGCGGGTGGTTCAGCCAGAGCTTCAGGCGCTCTCCCTGGCGTCTCAGGAGAGTGCCAGCTGGTATGTGCTGGAGGGTGGGCAGCGCCTTTGCCTGTTTCGCGCGGAAGCGTCGCACGGCCTGCGACACAGCAATCTTCCCGGCAGCCAGTTCCCGCTCGATAATTCGGCCATTAGTAAGGTCTTGCGCCATTGGGGGCTCAATGAAAGCCTGCCGGAGGGAGAAGCAGAACTCCCTTTCTATACGTCAGGCGCACGCGATCCCCACACCGCGGCGTTTGCGATGCCCGTCTTCGGCGTTCACGACAAGCTGGTTGCGGCGTTAGCCCTGACCGGCCCCATCTCACGGCTGACGGAAGATCGTCGTGAGAAGGAGATAGGGCCATTGATGAAGGCGGCGGCCAGCCGTCTGTCGCAGAAAATGGGAGCCAGTAAGCCCTTCTGTCAGCAGTTCTTTGGTGAAACGAGCGACGCGGCGGAAGAAAATCTTTAAACGCAGAAGCGGGACATTTGTCCCGCTTCTGTCATCACTAATGTGTGACCTGTTTTTCGTGTAGCTGAGCGTTGCGGGCCTGCCGTCCCATAATGAGCACCGCGATACCCCCGGCCAGGCAAAGCGCGGCTAGCGGAAGCATAGCCAGCGTGTAGCTGCCCGTTCTCTCGCTGATCATGCCGTAGGCATTTACCATTACCGCCCCGCCAATCAGGTTCGCGATGGCGCCAATCGCGGCCAGCCCCGCCGCTGCCGAGGAGCTGCTCATCCATCCGGATGCCAGCGCCCAGAAAGGTCCTTTCATAGAATACGCACCCGTCAGGATAATGCTCAGGATCACGATAGTGGCAAAGAGCGAGACGCTTACAAAGGCAGCGAACACGCCCGCAGCAATCATGAACAGCGTCAGCGCGGTATGCCAGCGGCGTTCGTTGGTGCGATCGGAGTGTCGTCCCCAGACAATCATCAGAACCGATGCCAGGCCGTAAGGAATGGCGTTAAGCAGACCTGTCTCAAGATTATCGAGATGGAAGGATTTCAGCAGTTGAGGAGACCAGACGCTGATGGTGGTGCCCGCGGAAGATGCACCCGCGTAAATCAGGGCCATCAGCCAGATCTGACGATGCTTTAGCAACTGCCACGTGGTCTGGTGTCCAATGTTCTTTTGCTGGCTACGCTCGGTTTCCAGCGTGGTTTCCAGCCACTTTTTCTGTTCATTGCTCAGCCATTTCGCCTGATGAGGGCGATCCCGGAGAATAAACCAGGCCGCAATACCCAGCAGCACCGCAGGTAAGCCTTCAATGATGAACAGCAGATGCCAGCCGCGAAGACCCAGCCAGCCATCCAGCGACAGTATCAATCCTGAAAGCGGGGAACCGATGAAGTTAGCGAGCGGGATGGCGACCATAAAGGACGCAATAATGCGCGCGCGGTAGCGGGAAGGGATCCACCAGGTCAGATACAGCACGACGCCTGGGAAGAAGCCTGCTTCCGCTGCCCCGAGAAGAAAACGGACGATATAGAGCGACGTGGTGTTTTGAACCAGCGCCATGCCCATGGAGACGATGCCCCAGCTGATCATAATGCGCGGGATCCACAGCCGGGCGCCGACTTTCTGCATGGCCAGATTACTGGGTACCTCAAACAAAAAATAGGCCACGAAGTAAAGGCTGCTGGCGAAGCCAAACGCCGCTTTGCTGAGGCCAAGGTCCTCATTCATCTGCAGCGAAGCCATGCCGATATTCCCGCGATCGATAATGGAGACCAGGTAACTGACAATCAGAAACGGGAGAATACGCCAGATCACCTTCCGCATCGTCTCTCTTTCTATGTCCTCGGTGGCGGTCGCGCCGTTACGTAAATGTTCTGTCATTGTATCCTCGCAGGGTGTGTTCTTGGTTTTATTAGGTACAACTTAGTTTTATTAAACAAAACCACTATAGCGACGGCGCGTTATTTTTATCCAGTTAATGGAAGGTTTAAATGATGTAAATAAGAGGTGACTCACAGATAGTGCGCTGCGGATATAGCGTTTTCAGCTGCTAACCAGCCGCAAGCTGGTCGTGTCGCTAGAGAAATAATCACGCAACGCAATTATTGCACCAACTTTTCCTCTCCATTCAACTAAGCTTCGACCAGATGCCTCGCCGCGCTCGCGGGGCCATACTCCCTTTGGTCAGAGCACGCATCATGCAGCTACTCAGTATTATTATTTTGCTTACCCTAACCGTGGTGATTCATTCGCTGTGGATGTTTGGCGTTTTAAAATTCATTAAATTAGACGTCGATTCTGCGGTACGCATTGTTTTACGCAATGTCGGTATCGTGATCTCTATGATCTTCGCCCATCTCCTGGAAGCCGGGCTGTTTGCGGCGTTTTATTTTGTCATCGACGCGTTTAATGACTGGAACACCAGCTTCTACTTTTCGCTGGTGAGCTATGCGACGGTAGGGTACGGCGACGTCACGTTACCCCAGCACTGGCGGCTCATCGGCGGGGTGGAGGGACTGGTGGGCGCGTTGATGGTAGGCTGGTCTGTAGCGGTTCTGGTGGCGGTGCTGCAGCGCTTGCGCGGAATGAGCGCCTAAACGGCAGATGCGCGATCCCCGCCTGGTAAGGTAAAGTACACCCCTCTTTACGTAGCCGACAGGGCTGCGGCTTTGAGGGTGAAAAGGCTGATTAACAGCCCACCCTTTTCTGTTCCTGGTTTACGCCAGTTTGCATGGTGTTGTGTTTTGTCTGCCAAAAGGGTTTTGTATGTCTGCTGCTCATCTCGGTTTCCCGACTGAAACCGTTGTTGTCTTTGTGGTGATGGCCGTTGGGGCGATGTTTATCGACCTCTTTATGCACCGTCACGATAAACCGATCTCGCTGAAAAGCGCGGCGATGTGGTCCGTTTTCTGGGTCATGATGGCGATGGCCTTCGCCGGGTTCCTGTACGTTCACCACGGCGCCGAGATGGCGAGCCTGTTCCTCACCGGCTACGCGCTGGAAGAGGTGCTTTCCGTCGATAACCTGTTCGTGATGATGGCGATCTTCGCCTGGTTCGGCGTGCCGGATAAGTACCGTCACCGCGTGCTCTACTGGGGCGTGCTGGGGGCAATTGTCTTCCGCGGCATCTTTGTGGCTATCGGGACCAGCCTGCTAAGCCTTGGGCCGTACGTTGAGGTTATTTTCGCGCTGGTCGTAGGCTGGACGGCGGTGATGATGCTCCGACGCAATGAAGAGAGTGACGAAGTGGAAGATTACTCGGGTCATCTCGCCTATCGTCTGGTGAAGCGCTTCTATCCGGTCTGGCCAAAAATCAGCAGCAATGCCTTTATTCTGACGCAGAAAGCGGTGGATGCGGAGCTTGAAAAGCCGGAAAACCAGGACGTGATGGTCGGACGCGTGAAGAAGGCGAAGCGCTATGCGACGCCGCTATTACTTTGCGTGGCCGTCGTCGAACTCTCTGACGTGATGTTCGCGTTTGACTCCGTGCCGGCCATTATTGCCGTGAGCCGCGAACCGCTGATTATTTACAGCGCCATGATGTTCGCCATTCTTGGCCTGCGTACGCTTTACTTCGTGCTGGAAGCGCTGAAGCAGTATCTGGTGCATCTCGAGAAGGCGGTGGTGCTTCTGCTGTTCTTCGTGGCGTTCAAGCTGGGGTTAAATGCCACCGATCACTTCTGGCATCACGGTTACAGCATTGGCGCCACGGCCAGCCTGTTTGTGGTATTGGGCGTGCTGGCGCTGGGAATTATTGCGAGCGTGATGTTCCCGGGAAAACGTGAGGCCTGATGCATCGTTTTTTTCCCTCTCCCTGTGGGAGAGGGCCGGGGTGAGGGCACCAGAATGCACCTAACCCTTAATCGGTGAATTCCGACGCTTGCGCGGGTGATGGAAGTGCCGCCAGTGCGGATCCTGCGCCGCCGCCAGCAGCTCGTGGTCGCCGCGGGTGTCACCCCAGGCGCGCAGGTGATAGGCGTTGAGATCGCCATACACTTTTTCCAGCCTGGCCACCTTCTGGGCGCAGCGGCAGTTATTGCCCGTGATGCGCCCCGTCAGCTTGCCGTCTTTCACTTCCAGCTGCGTGCCAATCAGCTTAATGCCCAGTTTGTCAGCCCACGGCTGGAGCACCAGCGCCGGGGATGCGGAACAGATGGTCACTTCCGCACCGGAATTCACCTCAGCCGCCACCGCCAGAACCCCTTCGGGGCGCATCAGCTTGTTCCAGTATTTTTCGCAAAACGCTTCCGCCTGCTGGCGCAACCAGTGTTCATCCACGCCCGTCAGGAACGTTTTAATCAGCACTTCCTTCAGCTCATCGCGCGTCAGCTTGCGACGCACGCAGTGGAGCGTGGGCAGCGCCATACGCACCAGGCGGCCCGCGAAGTAACGTTTACCGAAGGCAAAACGCAGGAAAGGAATAAAGCTGTCGTGGTGCGTTAACGTCCCGTCAAAGTCAAAGACAGAGAGCACGTTAGATTTTGCCACCGTCTCGTCGGCAATCATATTGGTCATAAATACGTCTTAGCTGAAATACACATTCTGCGGATCAGTTTACCTGCTTTAGCTGGACAGTCCTTATATCCCCACCATTTTTTTCTCGATCTTGCGATCTCAAAGTCAGTCTATTTTTGGCCTCGATAAGGATTGGCGAAAAAACGACCTGTCTATATTATCGCCACATCGCAAGATATTTAGGGGAACCCATTGAACCCCACAGGTAAGGAAAAATTCACTCACTACTTCTTTCTTGATATGACTCTTAGATCGCTTATTTCAATCCTCACGTTAAGTTTTGCTTCGTTTTCTGCGTTTAGCTTTCAACTTCCCGCGTCGATGGTATCGATGAACAGTGAGCTGGCAGTATCACCGGCGAAATCTGCGCTGGTGCATCAGGAAACAGGCCCGCTGCGTTCGCGTATTCTCGATCAATACCAGAAATGGAAAGGCACCCAGTACCGGTGGGGCGGAACCACGCATCGCGGGGTGGATTGTTCCGCGCTGATGCAGCATCTGTTCAGCGATGCGGCACACCTGAATTTACCCCGCACGACGCACGAGCAAATCCATCGCGGCGTGCAGGTGGCGCAATACCGCCTGAGGCCCGGAGACCTGGTATTCTTCCAGACGGGTCCGAACCGCAAGCACGTTGGTGTTTATATTGGCGACAGCCAGTTTATTCACGCCTCAAGCAGCCAGGGCGTAACGGTTTCAACCCTGACGGATGATTACTGGCAAGCACACTATATTACCGCTCGTCGGGTCGCAGGCAGCGCGGCCTGACAGCATCAGATGATGTCATCCACGACGCCACCGTCGACGCGCAGCGCCGCGCCCGAGGTGGCGGAGGCCTGGGTCGAACAGACATAAATCACCATATTGGCCACCTCTTCAACCGTGGCCGCGCGCTGGATAACCGAGCTGGGGCGGTTGGCCATCACAAACTCTTTCGCCAGCTGCTCCAGCGATTTGCCGGTTTTTTCGATTTCATCTTTCATCATCTCTGCGAAACCGTCAGACATCGTTGGCCCCGGCAAGACGCTGTTGACCGTCACGCCGCTTCCCGCCACGAACTTCGCCAGCCCGCGCGCCAGCGAGAGCTGCGCCGTTTTGGTCACGCCGTAGTGGATCATATCTGCCGGAATATTGCAGGCCGACTCGGAGGAGATAAACACCACGCGTCCCCAGCCTTTCTGCACCATGCCCGGCAGCAGGGCGCGGGACAGGCGTACGCCGGACATCACGTTGGTCTGCCAGTAACGCTCCCAGGTCTCATCGTCGGTGGCATAGAAATCCTGCGGACCGTAAATCCCGGCGTTGTTGACCAGAATATCGACGTTATTCGCCACCTTCAGCAGCGATTCTACCCCTTCCGCCGTACTGAGATCGGCAATCGCGGCGCGCACCTGTACGCCTGGCACTACCTGCTGCAGCTGCTGAATGCCTCTATTCACCGACTCCATGCTCCGGCCATTGACGATCACTTCCGCACCGCTTTCTGCCAGACCTCTGGCAATGGCGAATCCGATCCCGCCGGTTGAGGCGGTTACCAGCGCCACTTTCCCCGCAAAGTCGATTTTCATCATCTGCTCCTTATCGTTTTAACGTTCGGACCTTAAAGCGTAGCAGGTGAGGATGGTGGCTCCTGGCTAAAAAGGCGCAATAGCGTCTCAACCTGCTCATCAAGCGGGGCGAGAGAGCGCTTTACAATCAGG
This sequence comes from Enterobacter vonholyi, assembly GCF_008364555.1. Taxonomy (GTDB): domain Bacteria; phylum Pseudomonadota; class Gammaproteobacteria; order Enterobacterales; family Enterobacteriaceae; genus Enterobacter; species Enterobacter vonholyi. The sequence continues at coordinate 113,866 of NZ_VTUC01000007.1, read as the reverse complement.
TGTAGCGGCGTTGCTCTGCGTGCGCCGTGGCTCAGCGGCAGGCGTTTCAGCACGCCCTGATCCAGCTGGGTCTGGATGCGCTCCTCCGGCAGCCAGCCGTAGCCGACCTGAGAGACCACGGCCTCTATGGCGGCATCGATGGTGGAAAATGTCCACGACTCACTGGCCGCGCGCGCGGCGGGCTGGCTGTCCGCAATCTGGATAAGCGGCCACGGGCGTAGCATGTCGTCGTTAAGAGGTGCGTCGAGGTCAAAGAGAGGATGCTGATGATGGGCCACGGCAACAAAGTCGATATTCATCAGCCATTCGCCGAGCCCGGTAATGTCCTGGCGGCGGGTTAAGACCATCACATCGGCTTCGTCGTTAATGGCATCGGCGCGGGTATTTTCCAGCACCTCGGTCAGACGGACCTGGGTCTGCGGATACTGCTGCTGGAACTCACGTAGAATAGCGAACAGGCGGCGGCGCGGGAAAATGGAGTCCACCACCAGATCCAGCCGTGTGCGCATTCCGTTGCGAAGGGTCGCTGCGCGCGTCTCAACGTACGAAAAGGCTTTCAGCAGCGGTTTAACCTGGTTGAGCAGCAGTTCTCCTGCCGGCGTTAACACCGCCCGTCGTCCTTCCGGCACCAGGAGCGCCACGCCCAGCCGCTCCTGCAGCAGCGACAGGTTATAGCTCACCGAAGACTGGCTGCGGTGCGTTTCTTCCGCGGCTTTGGCAAAGCTGCCCGCTTCGACCACTTTCGCCAGTAAAGACCATTGTTCAAGCGTCGTCTTATGCATGATTTATCTAAAATTTGGATGAATTTGATTAAAACATAGCGTTATTCATTCATTTTTTGAAGGGGTACGATCGTCTCATCAAAACAAAGGAGACATCTTATGAACACCTTCGACAAACACGACTTAAGCGGCTTTGTTGGTAAACATCTTGTATATACCTACGATAACGGCTGGAACTACGAGATTTACGTCAAAAATGAGACCACGCTTGATTACCGTATTCACAGCGGTCTGGTAGCCAACCGTTGGGTGAAAGATCAGCAGGCTTACATCGTGCGGGTAGGGGAGAGCATCTATAAAATTTCCTGGACCGAGCCAACCGGCACCGACGTCAGCCTGATTGTGAACCTGGGCGACAAACTGTTCCACGGCACCATCTTCTTCCCACGCTGGGTCATGAACAACCCGGAAAAAACCGTCTGCTTCCAGAACGACCATATTCCGCTGATGAATAGCTATCGCGATGCGGGCCCGGCGTATCCAACGGAAGTGATTGATGAGTTTGCCACGATCACCTTTGTGCGCGACTGCGGTGCAAATAATGAAAGCGTTATCGCCTGCGCGGCCAGTGAATTACCGAAAAACTTTCCAGATAACCTGTAATAAGCGCGACAATTAACTAAAAAGAAAAGTTCCCGGCTATTTCATATTATTTTGAAATGGCCGGGATTTTTTTTTGTTTGTTGATGTATGGTTTAAATCATCCCATTTCAAAATGTTGCGGAAGATCACATCAAAAATATTTAATATTAAATTAACTTGTTGTTTTTCAATTGGCTGCTAGTTGTCTTATAGCGTTGTAAACGCTGTCTTAATTTTTCCCTAAGGAAAGAGAGATACTTTGATATAAGTTTATGGTTCGTTGAAATAAACGGGCCAGCATTTGGTTAATATCAAAAACGTGCCATTTTGATTGCAAGGAAATTAATAATGAGTGATTTTCTGCCTTTTTCGCGACCGTCGATGGGCGCTGAGGAAATTGCGGCGCTTCAGGACGTTTTGATGTCGGGCTGGATCACCACTGGGCCTAAGAATCAGGAACTCGAAGAGGCATTCTGTCAGCTTACCGGGAATCAACACGCGATTGCCGTCTGTTCAGCCACCGCAGGAATGCACGTCACGCTGATGGCGCTGGATATTGGCCCGGGCGATGAAGTTATTACTCCTTCCCAGACCTGGGTGTCCACGCTGAATATGATCGTATTGCTGGGCGCCACGCCGGTCATGATTGATGTGGATAAAGAAACATTAATGGTGACGCCAGAAGCCGTGGAAGCCGCTATTACTTCGCGTACCAAAGCCATTATTCCCGTTCACTATGCCGGCGCGCCGTGTGAAATCGACGCCATTCATGACATCGGTGAACGTCACGGTATTCCGGTGATTGAAGATGCGGCCCATGCCGCCGGAACGTATTACAAGAATTGTCACGTTGGCTGGAAGGGAACGGCAATTTTCTCCTTCCATGCCATTAAAAACATGACCTGCGCGGAAGGCGGCTTAGTCGTCACGGATAATGCCCAGCTGGCACAGCGGATCCGCAGTCTGAAATTCCATGGCCTCGGCGTAGACGCCTATGATCGTCAGACGCACGGCCGCGCGCCGCAGGCGGAAGTGATCGCACCGGGCTATAAATACAACCTGGCGGACATCAACGCCGCGCTGGCGCTGGTGCAGTTAGGCAAACTGAAAGAGGCCAACAGGCGCCGCCAGGAAATCGCTGAACGCTACCTGCGGGAGCTTGCCGATACGCCGTTCCAGCCGCTCACCATCCCGTCATGGCCGCACGTGCACGCCTGGCACCTGTTTATTATTCGCGTCGATGAAGCGCGCTGCGGGATCTCACGCGACAACCTGATGGCGGCGCTGAAAGAGAAAGGCATCGGTACCGGTCTCCACTTCCGCGCGGCGCACACCCAAAAATACTACCGCGAGCGTTTTCCTGATGTATCGCTCCCGAATTCTGAATGGAATAGCGCGCGTATTTGTTCTCTCCCTCTTTTCCCGGACATGACTCATGACGATACAACCCGCGTCATTACCGCACTCCATCAGCTTGCAGGACATTGATATGTTCAGTGCACCGCCCGTACAAAAAGTTTCCGTGGTAATCCCGGTTTACAACGAGCAGGAGAGCCTGCCCGAACTGATTCGTCGTACAACGGCCGCCTGCGACACGATGGGCAAGGCCTACGAAATTCTGCTGGTGGATGATGGCAGTAGCGACAATTCCGCGCTGATGCTGACCGAAGCCGCACAGGCTGAAGGCAGCCACATTGTGGCCGTGCTGCTCAACCGCAACTACGGCCAGCACTCGGCAATTATGGCGGGGTTTAGCCACGTCACGGGCGATCTAATCATCACCCTGGACGCGGACCTGCAAAACCCGCCGGAAGAGATCCCGCGCCTGGTTGCCAAAGCCGACGAAGGCTATGACGTGGTCGGGACGGTACGTCAGAACCGCCAGGACAGCCTGTTCCGTAAGCTCGCCTCGCGTACCATCAACCGTCTGATCCAGCGCACGACCGGTAAAGCGATGGGCGATTACGGCTGCATGCTGCGCGCCTACCGCCGCCATATTGTCGACGCCATGCTGCATTGCCATGAGCGCAGCACCTTCATTCCGATTCTGGCGAATACCTTTGCCCGTAAGGCAACGGAAATCCCGGTCCTGCACGCCGAGCGCGAGCACGGGGAATCGAAGTACAGCTTTATGCGTCTCATCAACCTGATGTACGACCTCATCACCTGCCTGACCACCACGCCGCTGCGTCTGCTGAGCGTTTTCGGCAGCATCATCGCCGTTGCCGGTTTTGGGCTGTCCGTTCTGCTGGTGGTACTGCGACTGGTCTTTGGTCCGCAGTGGGCGGCGGAAGGGGTCTTCATGCTCTTTGCCGTGCTGTTTATGTTCATCGGCGCCCAGTTTGTCGGGATGGGTCTCCTCGGTGAATACATTGGCCGTATCTATAACGATGTTCGCGCGCGTCCGCGCTACTTTATTCAACGTGTTGTCCGTCAGGAAAACAAAGCATCTCAAGAGGAAATTCACCCATGAAAGCTGTTGTATTTGCCTATCACGATATGGGGTGCACGGGCACGCTGGCCCTGCTGGAAGCGGGCTATGACATTGCGGCAATCTTTACCCATCCGGACACGGCCGGAGAGAACAACTTTTTCGGCTCCGTGGCGCGTATCGCCGCCGAGCGCGGGATCCCGGTTTATGCGCCGGACGACGTCAACCACCCGCTGTGGGTGGAGCGCATTCGCGCCCTCGCGCCTGACGTCATCTTCTCGTTCTACTATCGCAACCTGATCTGCGACGAGATCTTAGGCCTGGCCGCAAAAGGCGCCTTTAATCTTCATGGTTCTCTGCTGCCCGCCTACCGTGGCCGCGCCCCGCTGAACTGGGTGCTGGTGAACGGTGAAACGGAAACGGGCGTCACGCTGCACCGCATGGTACGCCGTGCGGATGCGGGCGCTATCGTGGCACAGCAGAAGGTCGCTATTGATGCGGACGAGACCGCGCTGCAGCTGCATCAAAAGCTGAACGTGACGGCACAGACGCTGCTGCGTGATGCGCTGCCGGGTATCCTTAACGGTAACTTCAGCGAAACCGCACAGGACGAGAGCAAGGCAAGCTGCTTTGGCCGCCGCGCGCCGGAAGATGGTCGTCTGGACTGGAACAAACCGGCACGCCAGCTGCACAACCTGGTGCGCGCCGTAACCGATCCGTGGCCGGGCGCCTACAGCTTTGCGGGCGTAAGCAAATTCATCGTCTGGAAATCCCGCGTGCGTGACGACATCCCGGCCGCTAAACCGGGCACCGTCGTCTCCGTCTCCCCGCTGATTGTGAGCTGCGGCGAGCAGGCGCTGGAGATCGTCACCGGACAAACCGACAACGGCCTGTACGTTCAGGGCACCCAACTGGCGCAGTCTCTGGGCCTGGTGGCCGGGGCGCTGATCACCAGCGCGCCGGTTGTTGCCATCAAACGCCGCACCCGCGTGCTGATCCTCGGCGTGAACGGCTTTATCGGTAACCACCTGACCGAACGTCTGCTCAAGGACGATAACTACGAAATCTACGGCCTGGATATTGGCGCGGATGCAATCAGCCGTTTCCTCGACAACCCGCGCTTCCACTTCGTGGAAGGGGACATCAGCATCCATTCCGAGTGGATTGAATACCATATTAAAAAATGCGACGTGGTGCTGCCGCTGGTCGCCATTGCCACCCCGATTGAGTACACCCGTAACCCGCTGCGCGTGTTCGAACTGGACTTCGAAGAGAACCTGAAGATCATCCGCGACTGCGTGAAATACGACAAGCGCATCATCTTCCCGTCCACCTCTGAAGTGTACGGCATGTGTACCGATAAGAACTTCGATGAAGACACCTCTAACCTGGTGGTCGGGCCGATCAACAAACAGCGCTGGATTTACTCCGTCTCCAAACAGCTGCTGGACCGCGTGATTTGGGCCTACGGTGAGAAAGAGGGCCTGCGCTTTACCCTGTTCCGTCCGTTCAACTGGATGGGGCCACGTCTGGATAACCTGAACGCGGCGCGTATCGGTAGCTCCCGTGCGATCACCCAGCTGATCCTGAACCTGGTGGAAGGCTCGCCAATCAAGCTTATCGAAGGCGGGAAACAGAAACGCTGCTTTACGGATATCAGCGACGGTATCGAAGCGCTGTTCCGCATCATCGAAAACAAAGATAACCGCTGCAACGGTGAAATCATTAACATCGGTAACCCGGACAACGAAGCGAGCATTCGCGAGCTGGCCGAGATGCTGCTGGCCAGCTTTGAGCGCCATCCGCTGCGCGATAAATTCCCGCCGTTTGCCGGTTTCCGCGAAGTGGAAAGCAGCAGCTACTATGGTAAGGGCTACCAGGACGTTGAGCACCGTAAGCCAAGCATTCGCAACGCGAAGCGCTGCCTGAACTGGACGCCGACGGTGAAGATGGAGCAGACCATTGATGAAACGCTCGATTTCTTCCTGCGCACCGTGGAGCTGTCGGAACAGGTCTCATGAAAAAAGTCGGTTTACGCATTGATGTCGACACCTTCAGGGGAACGCGTGACGGAGTACCCAAACTGCTGGAACTGCTGAGCAAGCACGGCGTGCGCTCCAGCATTTTCTTCAGCGTGGGGCCTGACAACATGGGGCGCCATTTATGGCGTCTGATTAAACCGGCATTTCTGTTCAAAATGCTGCGCTCGCGCGCAGCATCCCTCTACGGCTGGGATATTTTGCTGGCAGGCACCGCCTGGCCCGGCAGACGCATCGGCGCGGGTAATGAAGCGGTTATCCGTGAGGCGGCGCAGCATCATGAGGTGGGGCTGCACGCCTGGGATCACCATGCCTGGCAAGCCTGGGCGGGCGTTTGGGATATCCCGCGCCTGTCCCGTGAGGTCGAGCGTGGGATGCTGGAGCTGGAGGCCATTATCGCCCAGCCCGTGCGCTGCTCCGCCGTGGCGGGATGGCGTGCGGATCAGCGCGTAGTGAAGGCCAAAGAAGCCTTCGCGTTTCGCTACAATAGCGATTGCCGCGGAACCGGGCCATTTTTGCCGCTGTTAGGCGAAAATCGCTACGGAACGGTGCAAATTCCGGTTACGCTTCCCACCTGGGATGAAGTGGTCGGGCGCGAGGTGAAAGCGAATGAGTTCAATCGCTACATCCTGGACCGCATTCATCGTGACGCCGGTACGCCGGTGTATACCATCCATGCCGAAGTGGAAGGGATTGCGTATCAGCATGATTTCGACAAACTGCTGACCATGGCCGCTCAGGAGGGAATTGAATTCTGCCCGTTGAGCGAGCTGCTGCCAGACGACCTTAGTACCCTGCCCGCAGGCAAAGTTGTCCGTAATGAAATGGCTGGCCGGGAAGGCTGGCTTGGCTATCAACAAACCGTGAGTCCGGCCCCATGAAAACAGCCCGTTATGGCTTAGCGCTTCTCGCACTGTTTATCGTTTACTACCTCATTCCGGTCGATATCCGCCTGCTCTGGCAGCCTGATGAAACGCGCTATGCGGAAATCAGCCGCGAAATGCTGGCCTCCGGAGACTGGGTAGTCCCGCATTTTCTGGGGCTGCGTTACTTTGAAAAGCCGATTGCCGGCTACTGGATCAACAGCATCGGACAGATGCTGTTCGGGCACACGAACCTCGCCGTGCGCGCCGGGTCTATCTTCTCTACCGGCTTAGCCGCGCTGCTGGTCATCTGGATGGCCTGGCGTCTCTGGCGGGATAAGCGGACCGCCATTTTCTCCGGGCTGATCTTCCTGACCCTGTTCCTGGTGTATGGCATCGGCACGTATGCGGTACTGGATCCTATCATCACCCTGTGGCTGGTGGCGGCGATGTGCAGCTTCTGGCTCGCATCACAGGCCCAAACCGTTGCCGGAAAAGCGGGCGGCTATGTGCTGCTTGGGCTGGCCTGCGGGATGGGGGTGATGACCAAAGGCTTCCTGGCGCTGGCGGTACCGGTGATTGGCGTGCTGCCGTGGGCGATCGCCCAGAAGCGCTGGAAAGAGGTGCTGATTTTTGGCTGGCTCGCGATCCTGAGCTGCGTGCTGATTGTTCTGCCATGGGGGCTGGCCATTGCGCAGCGCGAGCCTGACTTCTGGCGTTACTTCTTCTGGGTGGAACATATTCAGCGTTTTGCCCAGAGCGACGCGCAGCATAAAGCCCCGTTCTGGTACTACATACCGTTCCTGATTGCGGGCAGCCTGCCGTGGCTGGCGCTGCTGCCCGGCGCGTTTCGTCTCGGCTGGAATGACAGACAAAACGCGGGCGGTGGGTTCTATCTGCTGGGTTGGGTGGTGATGCCGCTGCTGTTCTTCAGCATCGCCAAAGGCAAGCTGCCGACCTATATCCTGCCCTGCTTTGCCCCTCTTGCTATCCTGATGGCGCGCTATGCCTGCCTCGCGGCGGAGAAAGGCGCCAGAGCGTTACGCATTAACGGCGGAATTAACCTGGCGTTTGGCGTTATCGGCGTGGTGGCCGCGCTGGTGGTCTCGCCGTGGGGGCTTTCTAAGCATCCGGTCTGGACCTCGGTCGAACTGTATAAAGTGTTCTGCGCGGTGGTCGCGTTCCTCATCTGGGCCGCGGTAGGCTGGTTTACGTTCCGGCAGAGCCAGCAGCGATGGTGGCTGGCGGCTCTGTGTCCAGCAGGCCTGGCGCTGCTGATTGGTTTTGCTATTCCTAACCTGGTGGTGGATTCCAAACAGCCGCAGTCGCTGGTCGATACCGTGCGCGAGCCGCTGCAGGAGAGCCGATTCGTACTCGCCAATAACGTAGGCGTGGCCGCGGGCCTGGCGTGGGAGCTGAAGCGCAATGACATCACGCTGTTTGGTCAGAGCGGCGAACTGCGCTACGGGCTGGATTATCCCGATGTGAAAGATCGTTTTGTCAGTGAAGACGACTTCGCGCAGTGGCTGGTAACGCATCGTCAGCAGGGGCGCGTGTCGCTGGTCATGCTGCTCTCAAAACGCGACGATATTTCACGGGCGAATTTACCGCAGCCGGACAATCTCTATATCCAGGGGCGTCTGGCCTTGCTGGAGTACCTGCCAAAGTGATGACCTGGATCTGGCTGATACTGGCAAGCCTGCTCAGCTGCGCGGGTCAGCTGTGTCAGAAACAGGCTACCCGTCCGGCGAAAGCCGGGCGGCGCGGGACGCACATCGCGCTGTGGCTTGGTCTGGCACTGCTGGCGCTGGGCAGCGGGATGCTGGTCTGGCTGGTGGTGCTGCAACGCCTGCCTGTCGGCATCGCGTACCCTATGCTGAGCCTCAATTTTGTCTGGGTGACGCTCGCGGCCAGGATATTCTGGCGTGAAAACGTCGCGTCGCATCACTGGCTGGGGGTGGGGTTCATCATCATGGGGATTGTTATCCTGGGAGGGAGCCTGTGAAAGGGACTTTCTGGGCCTTATGCAGCGTGCTGTTAGTCAGCGCGGCGCAGCTGTTGCTGCGCGAGGCCATGCAGGCACTGCCGCCGGTCAGCGATGTTCTGGCGCTTATTTCCGCGCTGTGGCACTTCTCATCCGGCACGGGGGCGCTGCTGCTGGGGTTGATGGGGTATGTGGCCTCCATGGGCTGCTGGTATCTGGCGCTGCATCGTATGGCGCTCAGCAAAGCGTATGCCTTGCTGAGTCTTAGCTACATCCTGGTGTGGGCCGCGGCGATCCTGCTGCCCGGCTGGGGAGAACGCTTCTCCTGGCACGGGTTGGTGGGGGTCGGGTTTATTATTCTGGGTGTGTTAGTGATTTTTCTGCCCCGAACGTCCCGACGTGAATAATCGATTCGTGGGTCAGGGTGTAAGGGGTCGATGTACAGACGGCAAGGCTCAGCGAACCGACCTGTAGCTGGCTGACCGCGTGCGTCTGCGCCGTGCTGTCGATGCTGACAATCTGCCAGGCGCTGCCGCCGCGCTGCTTTATGATCGCCTCTTTTCGCGTCCAGATGCGCCAGAAGGCGGCAAGCCGTTCCTCTGGCGCTTCGCGCTCAAGCTCATCATGCTCCGTCATGCTGAAGACCGCATTCGCCAGCGCCTGCCAGTTTTTCCTGGGGCGAATCACTTCGATATCACAGCCGACTTCGCCTTCATCGCTCATCAGCAGGGCGATATCGTCACCGCTGTGGCTCAGGTTAAACCACAGCGGATGACCCTCCGCAAAGGCCGGTTTCCCCTGCTCGCCGTAAATAATGTCGGGGAGTGGGTGAGGGGATAACGTTCTCGCGAGCAGCGTCCTCCCGGCCAGCCAGGAGGCTTGTTGGGCACCCTGAGGCGCCCTGTCTGCGAGCGTTGACGCCAGCGGGTCCGCGCAAAGGGTGGAGATTTTTCCCAGTACAAACTGGTACATAGTTACGCCCAGCGTTTAATGATAATCGAGGTATTGATGCCGCCAAACGCGAAGTTATTGCTCTGCAAATACTCGCAGTCAATCTGACGGGCTTCTCCCATAATATAATCTAAAGCACCGCATTGCTCATCCGGCTGCGTTAAATTGAGCGTCGGGGCAAACCAGCCTTCACGCATCATCTGCAGGCTCATCCACGCTTCCAGCGCGCCACAGGCCCCAAGCGTATGGCCAAAATAGCTCTTCAGCGAGGAAACCGGCACGTTATCACCGTAGATAGCGGCAGTGGCCTGGCTTTCGGCGATATCGCCGCGATCGGTGGCGGTACCGTGCGCGGAAATATACCCTATATCCCGGGCGCTTAATCCCGCCATGGCCAGCGACTGCTCCATGCAAATCTGCATGGTGTCACGCTGAGGCTGGGTGATATGGGCCGCGTCACAGTTGGTGGCAAAGCCCACGATCTCGCCATAGATTGTGGCCCCGCGCGCTCTGGCGTGCTCCAGCTCTTCCAGAATCAGGGTGCCAGCGCCTTCCCCAATGACCAGACCATCGCGCTGCGTATCGAACGGTGAAGGGGTGGTTTTGGGTTCGTCGTTACGCTGGCTGGTGGCAAACAGCGTGTCAAACACCGCTGCTTCAGACGGACACAGCTCCTCAGCGCCACCCGCGACCATCACGGTCTGATACCCGTGGCGAATCGCCTCCCAGGCATAGCCAATCGCCTGGCTGCCGGAGGTACACGCGCTCGACGTCGGGATCACGCGGCCGCGCAATCCAAAGAACAGGCCGGTATTCACCGCGGTCGTGTGCGGCATCATCTGGACGTAGGTTGTCCCGGTGATGTTATTGGTGTGCTTTTCGGTAAGCATGGTGGCGAATTCGCTGACCGGGCCGGTGCTGCCTGTCGAAGAACCGTAGGCGATACCCGTTTGACCATTGGTGAGCACCGCTTCGCCAATCAGCCCCGCCTGCTCCAGCGCCAGCTCGGTGGCGCGGGTCGACATCAGCGACACCCGGCCCATGGCGCGAATACGCTTGCGGGTATAGTGTTCCGGCAGCGTGAAATCATCGATCGGCGCGCCGAGCAGGGTATGCAGGCCATCATAGATCTGCCATTCCGGCATTTTACGCACCGCGTTTTCATACGCCAGCAGCCTGCTGGACACGGATTGCCAGTTTTCGCCAAAGGCGGTCACGCCGCCCATGCCCGTAATCACCACGCGACGCGTCATAGCATTCCTCCGTTAATGGAAATGACCTGGCGGGTAACGTAGCCCGCGATATCCGACATCAGATAGCTTGCCAGCCCGGCGACTTCTTCAGCCTGGCCCATACGTTTCATTGGAATGATGGACATCGCTTCCTTCAGCGCGGCTTCTTCCATCTCAATCATGCCGGTATCAATCAGCCCCGGTGCAATGCAGTTCACGGTGATTTTGCGTTTTGCCAGCTCAATCGCCAGCGCTTTGGTGGCGCCGATAATGCCCGCTTTTGCCGCGCTGTAGTTCACCTGCCCGCGGTTACCCATCACGCCGGACACGGACGATAAGGTGATAATGCGTCCTCCTTTACGGGTGCCAATCATCGGCATAATGCAGGGGTGAATGACGTTATAAAAACTGTCGAGATTGGTGTGGATCACGCTGTCCCAGTCGTCTTCGCTCAGCGCCGGAAAGGCGCCGTCGCGGGTAATTCCGGCGTTGCTGACAACGCCATACCATGCGCCATGGGTTTCAATCTCCTGCTCCAGCACCTCGCGGCACTGTTCGCGGTTGCCCACATCAAAGGCGAGTAGACGACCGTTCCCACCCACCTGCGTGATGGCGTCCAGCGTCTCCTGCGCGCCTGCGGCATCACGATGGTAATGCACGCCTACGGTAAACCCGTCGGCGGCAAGCCGGCGGGCAATGGCGCGCCCTATGCCTTTGCTGGCCCCTGTGACCAGTACGGAACGACTCATGCGTTAGATCCCTGATTAAATAGCGATGTTAATTCTTCTGCGCTCGGCTGGAAGGTATTGACCCGGCCCGTGGCCAGCGTCTCTTCATTAGCGGAAATTGCGCATTCAAAACTGCCGAAGCGTTCGTCCTGCATCAGCAGCTTAACGGTAATGTCCAGCGTCAGGCCTGCGGCGAAATGCCCGCTGGCGCAGACCAGCTCGCGCGCGCCGAGCACCATGCCCAGCGCGATATGTTCCTGCCCCTGCTGCTGACGATGCCAGCCTGACCAGACGCCAACGGTCTGCGCCATTAGCTCAAGCGCGTACCAGCCCGGCAGGTCGCCATCGGCATTGAGAAACGGCGCCAGCACGCTTTGCCCGTTGACTGCCACGCGGCAGACCGCCATCTCGTCCGTAACTTTCTCTACGGACCCCAGCAGCATCATCGGCGCCTCGTGCGGCAGATAGGCTTCGGGTGATAAGTAGCTCATGAGGCTCTCCCCAGCAGAATGCTGGCGTTGTTGCCGCCAAACGCGAACGAGTTAGACAGAATAACCGGCTTTTTCAGCGCGATGTGCCGGTGCAGCAGGCCGCACGGCGCCAGCGTGTCGTCGGGCGCGTAGCGGGCGAAGTCCTGCGGCGGCAACGGTAGATCGCGCGAAAGAATCAGCCAGCTCAGGGCCGCTTCGGTAATACCGGCAGCGCCCAGCGTATGGCCGGTAAGGTGTTTGGTTGAGCTGCACGGCACGCTTTCCCCGAAGAGATCGTGTACCACCTGCGATTCAATCTGATCGTTAAGCGGCGTGGCCGTGCCGTGCAGGTTGATGTAGCCGATATCCTCCGGCTGCATGCCCGCTTCGTTAAGCGCCTGAGTAATCGCCCTTATCGCCCCTTCACCCTGCGGATGCGGGGCGGAAATATGGTACGCATCGCTGGATTCACCCGTCCCGAGCAGCGCCACGTCGGCGGGCTCGCGGCTCAATACCATCAGCGCGGCGGCTTCTCCGATGGTGATCCCCTTGCGGTCGCGACCAAACGGTTCGCAGAGCGTAGGGGAGAAGGATTCAAGGCTGTTAAAGCCGTTGACGGGCATCCGGCTCAGGGTATCTGCTCCGCCGACGATGGCGATGTCAACCAGCCCGGCTTCGATCAGACGTTTGCCGCCGATCATCGCCCGCGCGCTGGAAGAGCAGGCTGTTGAAATCGTATAGGCCGGGCCTTCGAGCTGAAGCCAGTTGGCGAGGAAGCGGGACGGATCGCCAAGCTCCTGCTGCGGGTACTGCCAGCGCGTGCTCGCTTCGCCATGGGTCATGCGCTGTACGTGCTCATCGCCTTCATCCAGCCCGGAGGTACTGGTTCCCAGCACCACGGCCACACGGTCACGACCGACGCGGGCGATAGCCTCGTCGACGGCTGGCTGAATCTGCGCCAGCGCGGCCAGCAGCAGCTGGTTATTGCGGGTGCGGTGTGCGGAGAAGGTGTCCGGGATGGGCGGCAATTCGCCTTCAACGCCGCCCAGAACGGCTTCGGGTGAGTCCTGCAACCAGCCGGTCCGGGCGTGCATACCCGGCGCCACGCCTGCCACCAGGTTCGCGGCAATCATATCAGGCGAGTTGCCCAGCGCGTTGACCATGCCAACAGCGGAAATATAAATCATCTCAGTCACCCAGATATTGAATGGTGATGTGGTATTTGAATATGTGTTGCTCGATGCTGATCGGCTCGCGCTTGCCTTTACGCTGCAGGTAGACAATCTCCGTCACCAGCTTGCCGCTGGCGTTACGCAGCTCGCGTCGATCGCCATTGTCCGTTAGCGTCCAGCCCTTCGGCAACTGCGGCTGCCAGGCGCTAATCGGCCAGTGGCTTAGCATCACGTCCGCCAGCACCTGGCTTGCGGGCGGCAGCTGCGGCACAACGATCGACTGTTCGGTATGAATACCGGTCTCATCGTACGTCGCCAGGAACAGACGGATCCCCACGGAAGAGAGCCCGGCCAGCGTCACCTTATGCGCATCCGCGTTGAGCATCACCAGCAGGGACTGCGTTTGTCCGTTAAAGCTGCCGGTCAGCAGCTGCTGGGAGCTTACTGCCGGGCTAATGCCGGGCGGCGGGAGCGTCACTCTGGTTCCCGGCTGGAGCCAGGCCTGAGGCCGTGTCTCTTTGGTATCGGTCGAATGGCTGCAGCCCGCCAGCAGCAGCGCTGCGGTTAGCGCGACGGCGCGGTAAAAAGCGTTCATTTACGTTTTCTCTCTTTCTTATCCGGCATCGCCAGCGGCGCCAGCAGGAAGGCGGTAAAAATACCGCTCACCAGCACGATACCAAAGCTGCTGATGGCCTGGGTGGCGCTGAAGACGAGCATGCCCAGCGTCAGCAGCGTGGTCATCATGGCCAGCGTAATCGCCAGCATTGAGGTGAGCGGCGTACCGCGCGGATTGCTGAAAAACAGCGTGTAGTTAATGCCAATGCCGAGCACCAGTACCAGCGCCAGAAGTGAAAACAGATTCACCGGGTGGCCCGTTGCGGCCAGGACCGACAGCCCGCAGGTCAGCGACAGCAGGGACGGCACCAGGCTTATCAGCCCTTTACGCCAGCCGAGGCGCAGCATCGCCCCGCAGGCAATCACCGCCAGCGCCGCAAACAGTAGCCCCGTCAGCAGCGTGCGATAGAGGGCAAACAGGCTGTCAAAGCTGGCTTTGCGATCGACCCAGACGACGCCGTCATGGCGCGCGGCTAGCTCACCGAGGTAAGCGCTGTTTTTCGCACCGTCCACCGGCACGAGCACGCCGCTTTCCCCATCGGGCAGGGTCAGCCAGAGCAGACGCCAGCCTTCGCTCGCCGGGCTTTTAAGCCACGCGTCCACGCTGACCGGCATGGCGTCGAGATTCGGGGAGACGGCGTTGAGCCCGGCGCTTTTCAGCACGTTCGTTACCGCAGGTGCGGCGTTCTGTAGAAGCGTAAGATCGCTTTTCTGGCGGGCCAGCGAGTTCAGCGGCAGGGTGCGCCAGCGGACAATCTCTCCCGCTTTTTGCGCCTCCGCCAGCGCCGGGGTAAAGGCTTCCAGCCGCTCCAGCGTTTGCTGAGGCGAGGCGCCGTGAACCACAAACCATTTCTGATCGACGCTCTGTCCGGTCAGGGCGGTAATGGCCTTCTCCTGCGCCAGAATATTTTTCGGCAGCGCCTGCAGCTGGGCGATGTCGTCGTCCACCCTCAGCGTACTCATCCCCACGGCGGAGAGCAGCGCCAGCGCGACGGGCAAACCAACGGACAATTTTTTACTGCGCCGCCAGGCGGCCAGCCAGCGCAGCATCAGGACCATAAATGGAACCGGGCGCACCGGTAACCCACGGCACAGCCACGGATGCCAGAAAATCACCGTCAGGCAGGAGGCGCTCAGCCCCACGGCGGCGAACACCGCCATCTGGCGGATCCCGGGGAAGGGGGCCAGCATCATAATCAGGTAGGCGGCGACCGTCGTCAGCAGCGCCATCAGCAGCGCATTGCGAACTTTGTCCAGGCTTTGCCAGGGGGAAAGCTCCGCGCCGTGCACCATCCGTTCGGTCAGGTAGTAGAGCGTGTAGTCGGCTGAAATACCGATGATGCTCATGCTCATTACCAGCGTCATCAGATGCAGCTCGCCAAAGAGCAGCAGCGTCACCACCGTGCCCGCCAGCGCGCCGATGGCAATCGAGAGCACGCTCAGCAGCAGCGGACGCAAAGAGCGGAACACCGCCACGATGAGCAGGAACACGCCAAGCAGGGTGGCGATGCCCAGCGTTGAGACGTCGCGTTTGGCCTGCTGGCTGGCGTAATCGCTGTAAAACACGGTTCCGCGGGAAAGCAGCTGCGCCTGCGGGTAACGGGCTTTGAGCGTCTCCTGCAGCGCGTTAAGCGTCGTCACGAGCCGGTGGGTCTGCTGCATATCAAACGACGAGCCCGCCAGTTCACCGTGAAGCAGATACCAGTAGTTTCCCGCCTCATCTTTTGTGACCAGCCAGCCGTCCATCAGCCGCAGCTTCTGGCCGTTTTGCGCCAGAGCGAGCTGTGAGCCGCGCATCAGCATCAGGGGATCGTTTTGCAGCTCTTTGCCGCTGACGCCGGAAAAGGCCGAATAAAGCTGAGATAAAATCCACTGCGCCTGCGCTTCTCCGCCGTTTTGCAGGCGGGCGCGGGTGGCGGGGTCGATCAGGCCATTTCGGTGCTGCCAGAAGAACTCTCCCCAGGCCTTTTGCCCTGCGGCGTCCATCGGGCCTTTGACCTCGCTAAGCGAATCAGTGCTTTGCAGCAGCGCCAGCCACTGCTGCGCCACGAGCGGATCGGGCTCTTTGCCGGGGCTGACCAGCCAGACCAGCTGGCGGTCGAGACGCTGCATAAACCCGTCGTTGAGCGCCGGCGGGATCGCCCCCAGCGTCTGTTTCGGCAGCATGGCCAGCACGCTGCTGTTCAGACGCGCGCCGGGCAGCATCGACATCAGCACGCCCAGCAGAATCAGGCATAGCGTGGCCCACAGCAGCGCCGGGCCCAGGGATTTACGGTGCGGCAAAGCGTTGGCGTTCGTCATCGGTCAGGCTGGCGGGCGTCAGTTGGTGGCGTGAAAGGGCGATATCGGTACGGTCGCCCTGTTTGTCGTTGAGGCGAATCGTCTCCAGATAGGTCGCTCCGCCCAGATCGAGGGTGGCGAAAATCTTGTCCAGCGGCGTCGTTTTTGGCGTAAGCACCAGCGACCAGCGGCCCGCCCCCAGGTCTTTAAAATCGATGCGGAAGTTCTCTTCCAGCACCTTGCGGTCGGCCTGGAACAGGGCGCGCAGAAGATGATTGAACTGGAACATCTGCGGATTATTGTCGGCAGTGATGGTCTGCGGCGGCTGGCCGTTGATTGCCTGAACCATCCGCTTGTCGTCCAGCAGCAGCGTCATCGGAAAAGGCGCTTTTTGATCCCACAGCAGGCCGCTGTCGCGGGCGATCAGCATTTCGCCCTGCGAGCGCAGCGGCTGCGGCATATCTTTTATGGTGCGAACCTGTTCGAAGTGCGCGCGCACCACGGGCTGCTCGGTGAAGCGCTGCTGCAGCTCATCCAGCGTCACGGCGCTGACCAGCGGGCTGACGATCAGCGCCAGCAAAGGCAACCATTTCATGGCGTTACTCCCATACGTTCAAACAGTATTGCCGGGCTCACAAAGCACATTTCGCGGGTGGCTTCTTCCACCGCCACCTGGATGGTGTAACCGGTGGTCGTGCGTTTGCCGGTCTGCGCATCGAAAATTTGATAGGCAATGCGCAGGCGATTTTCATACTCTTCAATGTGCGCGCGGACGCGAATACGCTGCTCAAAGGTCACCGCATCGCGGTATTTCACCCGCGTGTCGACGACGGGCCAGACGTAGCCGGAGGCCTTCATCTGGCGATAGCCATAGTCAAACTGATTGAGCAGCGCCTCGCGGGCGATCTCAAAGTAGCGGAAATAGTTACCGTGCCAGACCACGCCCATCATATCGACGTCGTGGAACGGAACGGTGATCTCGACTTCAGTCGTAAAGCGGGGATCGGTCAGCACCCTTTACTCCTTTTCACTGGACTCTGGCAGATGCCAGAAATCGAAAAAATTAAACCAGTCGAGCGGCGACATGAGGGCGTAATGCTCCAGCCGCTGCGCGTAGCGATCGACGGTATCCTGCAGCGCCTGCTGGCGTTCACCGCGCGGCAGGCGCAGCGGATCTGCAAACGGTTCACAGTGCAGGACGAGCTTACCCTGCTGGCGCAGGGCAAAAATCAGCACCACCGGGCAGCGCAGGATGGAGGCCAGGATAAATGGCCCCTGTGGGAACGGCGCTGGCTGGCCCATAAACGTACTCCAGATCACCCGCCACTCGCCGCCACGCTGCGGATTCACCGCGATGCGATCGCCCACAATCGCGACCCATTCTCCCCGCTCAAGCTTCTCTTTGATGGCAATCGCGGTGTCCGGGCCGATGTCGGTGACCGACATCAAATTCACGCTGGCCTCGGGCGCCATTTCGCTCATGATCTGCTTAAAGCGCTGGGCGTTCTCGCTGAAGACCAGGGCGGTGATAATTTTGCTGCCGTCCAGCTGGGCCAGAGCCCGGCAGGCTTCTACGTCGCCAAGATGCGAGGCCAGCAGCAGCTTGCCCTGCGGCGCCGCGATATTAAGCGTTTCGCTCGCACCGGCGGCAAAGACCACGTCGCGATCAAACTTCAGCTCGCCGCGCCAGCCGGCGACCTTATCCAGCATCGCGTTGCCGAAGCGCATAAAATGGAAAAAGCTGTTGAGCCGTGAGGGAACGGGCATGTTCCGCTTATGCAGTTCTTGCTTGACCCTTCCAATCCACTGCCGCGAGGCCTGCCGTGCGGGACGTGCGATAAGCCAGTACACGCCGATCACCGGCCACAGCAGCACGGTAAAGGCCCGCCGACCCAGCAGTTTCCAGACGCGCAGCATCAGGCGCATCCCCCACAGACCCTTGACCTCGTCCTGCTGCGCCCAGTGCTGGCGGCGTCGACGGAAAAGCAGGCCGGGCATGCGGGGCAGCATGCCGAAGAAGAGTCGGGTATGCATCAGGGAGATCCGCACGTTATCTTTTAACGCATCGAAGTGGGACAAGCCGTCCTGTGGGTAAGTGACGCGGGTGGGCAAAAAGACGCTGGTGTTGCCCTGCCAGTAAAGACGGACCATCACTTCGGTGTCAAAGTCCATCCGTTTACCGAGCGTTTCACGCGCTGCCAGCCGCAGCGTGGGCGAGACCGGGTAGACCCGAAAGCCGCACATGCTGTCTTTAAGCTGCAGGGATAAGGTCTCAATCCAGACCCAGACGTGTGTTATCCAGCGCCCGTAGAGTCGCGAGCGCGGAATGGAATCATCGTAAATGGGCTGGCCGGAAATCAGCGCGTCCGGGTGGCGCTCCGCCAGCGCCAGCAGTTTGGGGATATCTTCGATGGCGTGTTGGCCGTCCGCGTCCACCTGCACGGCGTGGGTATAGCCCGCGCGCGCGCACTCTTCCAGCCCCCTGATGACCGCGGCACCTTTTCCGGCGTTTTGCGCCAGACGGACCAGCGTCATCTGCGGGTGCTCAGCCGCCAGGCGCTCAAGCTCCTGACGGGTGACTGCGTCGCTGCCGTCATCCACCACCAGGCACGGCAGGCCGAACGGCGCGAGACGTGAGAGCACGCTGGCGATCATGGCGCCGTGGTTGTAGCACGGGATCAGCACGCAGGGGCGGAAGGTTACTGACATAGCCGAATTTTCCCGCTGCTGGCGGTATGGCGCTCAGCCCCTGCGTGACGCTGGTAGCTGAAGGTCAGCATCTGACGTTCAGCATGCCACTCAAGCATCAGCGTCACCGTGGTTTCCGGCAGCAGAGGTGCCTGGAACTTCACGTTTTGAATGCTGTGAAAGCGGTAGCCCGGTGCCAGTAACGTCGTGGCGTAGTGCATCACCCAGTCAAGCTGCGCAACGCCGGGCAGCAGCGGCTGTACGGCAAAATGGCCCTGAAACCAGAACAGCGCCGAGTCGAGATGCAAAACGATCTCCAGCTTCTCCGGCTGTGTCTGGTGGCGCTCAATTTCATGAATTTTCATGAAATAACTCCTCTAACTGCGCATAGACACGCTTGTTCATACTGTTTACCGGCATTTCATCGACAATACGCCAGTAGCGTGGAACGGCGACCGGCTCAAGCCACGGCAGCAGGGCGCGACGCCAGGCAAACTCCTGCGCTTTTTTATCCTGCATATACCCGCGCTGGCGAACCGCTTCGTCCAGAACCAGCAGGGCGCCAATCCCCTGACGGCCCCCGCGCGTGACCGGCAGGGCCGCCGCTTCGCAAATGCCGTCGAGCTCCAGCAGGCGACGTTCGATCTCGTTAAGCGAGATGCGCTTTTCTTCAATTTTGACCACCCGCCCGCGACGCCCGGCGATGCTGAAAAGCCCCTCGCTGTCGAAGTGGAGGATATCGTCCAGCT
This sequence comes from Enterobacter vonholyi, assembly GCF_008364555.1. GTDB lineage: Bacteria > Pseudomonadota > Gammaproteobacteria > Enterobacterales > Enterobacteriaceae > Enterobacter > Enterobacter vonholyi. Next base: position 94,300 of record NZ_VTUC01000007.1, on the reverse strand, counting down.
GGAGTCCTTCAGCCTCGTGGATCAGTGGCGACGTGACGCGACAGGCGTCATCTTCCTGATGGAAGATAACGCCGGGGAACGCGAGCCACGGCACGTTATCCTGCTGGCGATGGCGCCAGGCGAGGATCCCGGTTTCGGTGCTGCCATAAATTTCATCCGGGCAGATGTTAAGCCAGCCCGCGGTGGTGGCGACGTCACACCAGGGCAGCATTCCGCCTGCTGAAATCAGCATTCTGACGGGCGGCGCAGGCAGCTCCGTATCCAGGCGCTTCAGGAACGCCGGGCTGCTGATGAACAGGTAATGCCTGTCATGAGGAAGGGCGGCCAGCTGCTCTGCATAGTAGAGCATCGCAGCATGCAGCGGCAGGCCCAGCGCCATCGGCAAGACGATACGGAAGGTCAGGCCGTACAGATGTTGCGGTACGACCGAGGCGACAACGCTACAGCCAGTCAGACGCTCGCCGAAGCGGTCAGCCAGCAGACGGGCTTCGCGATCCAGACTGACGATGTGCTTAATCACCCGACGCGGCGTCCCCGTGGAGCCGGAGGTGAACAGTTCAACAAAGCGGCTTTCGTCAATGTCCGGCAGGGGCGTCCAGTGGCGAGCAGTCTGATGGCTGGAGGCCACCACAATCAGCTTGCCATGGAAATCGAGAGTCCTGTCGCTCAGGACGCCGCTAAACAACGACTGCTGTTCTTCAAGCTGCGAGACGCGGCTATGGCCGGGAATGACTGGCGTTTTACCGGCATGCAGCGAGGCCAGCAGCGCAACGATAAACAGATAGCTGTTTTCAAAGCACAGCGCCCAGCGCTCGCCTTCCTGCTGACGCAGGATGTCAACCAGCAAGGTCACGTCGTGGCGCAGCTGGCCCAGCGTCCAGGTACGATCGTCAAGCCAGGCAACGGGCATGTCGTCAGGGCGCGGGGCGTTTAACCACTGGCCCAGCGGAAGGGGGTTAGTCATTGTGCATCTCTTTTTTTATCACCCGCTGGCGGACCAGCCACTCGGTCACCATCAGCGTTCCCATCAGGATATAAGCCACCATACCGTTCCACAGCGTCCACAGATGCAGGTCGCCGTGGAGAACGGTGAACAGCGCCATTGCGCCGTTTCCGATGAAAAAGCCGCACCAGACGAGGGTCACCCTGCGGGTATAGCGCACGCCCTCCGGGGGCAAATCCGGCTCGCGCAAGCGCGCCAGCCGTTCGACCAGCGGCATCGCGGTCCACAGCGAACCGCCAAACACGGCCAGCATCACAAGGTTGACGACCACCGGGTAGAACAGCAGCCACTGGTGGGTTTTCAGCAGGTAGCTTGCCGCGCAGAGCGCAATGCCCGCGAGCGCCACGCACTGCACCACATACCGCATCGGGCCAGCGTTCCGCCGCGCCTGGCGCAGCCGCAGCAGCAATACCAGCGCCATCACCGGCAACAGCCACTGCAGGCTGTTGTGCGTCAGCCCAAATCCAATCAGAAAAGGCCACGCCAGCAGCATCAGCCCCGTCAGCAGTGGGATGACCGGGAACGTCCGTCCACCACGCACGACGTCTTACTCTTCGCGCAGAAGCTGTTCGACGGCGTCTACCACATCCTGAACGGTACGAACCGATTTGAAGGTTTCCGGCTTGATTTTCTTACCGGTTTTCTTCTGCAGGTGAACGATCATGTCCACCGCGTCAATGCTGTCCAGCTCCAGGTCTTCATAAAGACGGGCTTCGGGCGTAATGTCCTGCGGGTCGATTTCAAAGAGCTTGGTCAGAAGGCCGCAGACTTCCTGATAAATGGTTTCTTGTTCAGTCATCGTTCACATCTCAGGCGCGTTGAGCGTTGATAAAGGACGCCAGCGTGGCGACGGAAAAGAAGTGCTGGCGCATCTCTTCGCTTTCGGCAGAAAGCACCACGCCATACTGGTTTTTTACCGCCAGACCCAGTTCCAGCGCGTCAATGGAGTCCAGACCCAGCCCATCGCCAAACAGCGCGGCATCGGTATCAATATCCTCTGCGGTAAGCTCGTCCAGATTCAGCGTGGTGATAATGAGATTCTTAATTTCAAGATAAAGCGCTTGCATCATTAATTCCTGACAAAGATTGAAGGCCTGATGTTAATCGATGCTCCAGATGCCGGTTTAACTGCCTTGCCGCCAGCGCCGGTTCTTGTTCATTTGCATCGTAAAATTCGTCGATGTTCACGCGGTCGCGGACATCCACGGTGAAAACAGGTTTTTCTGGCGGTACATCATACCAGTGACTTTTTTTATCCAGCAGATGTTCGCTACAGTGGATCAGCACCACCCGCAGATCGCTGTTACAGCGCACGGCGATATTAGCCGCGCCGCGCTGGAGGGAGATAGCCTCGCCAAACCGGGTTCGCGTGCCTTCCGGGAAGATCAAAAGCGTGTCGCCCTGAGCCAGACGCTGCTGGCTGGCCGCGAGCAGGGGCTCGGCTTCGCTGTTAATCAGGTAATCCGCCGCGCGGATGACGCCGCTGACAAAGGGATTACGCAGCAGCGCGCTCTTCACCAGACAGTCGGTTTCTGGCATCACCGACGCCAGGATCACGTAGTCAATTAACGTGGGGTGGTTAGCTACCACCAGACAACCCCGATCGCTGCGCAGCGCGTCAAGATTGTGAATGCGATAGTCCAGTACCCCGAGGCCGCGCGCAACGGTCAGGAAGAAACGGAAGCTGGCCGCAATGCTGCGACGCGCCAGACGTCGACGGTTGGCGCGGTCGCGCTGGACGATCAGCAGCAGGTTGAACCAGACCAGCGACAGCAGCAGTCCGCCCACGCCAAACAGCGCGAAGCAGAATCCGGTCATCACCAGACGCCATAACCAGTTGATACGGGCAGCCAGGTGGTTCATGCGCGCGTCCATTGCCACAGCAAACGTTCGCCGGGCACTACAAACTGACGTTCCTCGCTGAGATAGCGCTGCAGGAACATCAGGCTTTGCGGCAGGGCGGGTTCTTCACCCGTGCTGCCGCTGTGGGTTTCACACTGCAATTCCTGGCCGGATTCAATGACCAGCGCCAGCGCGTAGGGCCAGGTGGGCATCTGCTGCGGTAACGCCGGATGGTAAAATTCCGGCAGCGCGCCGTCAAAATCGACCAGCAAGACGCGGGAGTAGCCGGCATGCAGCAGGCTCAGGACTTCACATAAAGCCTGCTGGAAGGTGTCCAGCCCGGCAGAAATGGATGACGAGACGATGGGCTGGCGTGCGGTAATCGTGAGATTGCCCACCGCCGAGTTGTGCACGGACATGGCGAAGTCGGTGGGCGATACGGACTGGCCGGTTGCCAGAGCATGCAGAATACGGTAGTTACGCTCCAGCTCGCCGTGGCGGCTGGAATAGACGACGGCATCAATGGCGTGGTTTTGCAGCATGGCAAGACCAATATCCACTGCCAGCTTACTGCCTGAATTGAGGCGGCGCGCGGTCATCATAGGTAAAGCGGTCAACCGGGGAAGCGGGGCAGCTGGATCGACGGCCAGCTGCAGGCGAGACCACGCCTGCCACTCTGTGGCATCGCTGAGTCCTGGCGCTCTGGCCTGCCAGTCGATAATGTTCAGTGAAAATTTCATCTACGCGCGTCCGCGAAAAAAACCGTATTCAAAAGGCAGACTGGGCCACCCGGGCAGCTAAGCTGCTCTATTGTTCACGTTTGGTGCATATCAGCAGGGTATGACCGACCCCAAGATTGTCCAGCCGCTGTTCAACGTTGAAACCTGCGCTCTCCAGGTAGCGATAAAACTTTTCTACGCTGTAAAACCGGCTATTGCCATTCGCCATACAGGTGAAATAGAGCGAGGTGGCATTCAGGCTGAAAGAGGCTGCTTCAAATTTCTGAGCATCCCAGAAAAGCTCCATAATGCACAAACGTGCGCCTGGCTTCATGGCCTGTGCGACGCGCGTCAGCATGGCGACAATCTGATCCGGAGAGAAACAATCCAGGAACTGGCTCATCCACCAGACGTCGGCGTCACCCGGCAATCTTGCTGGGCTAAGCATATCGACAGCATGGAATGCAATACGATGAGAAAAACCTGCTTTTGCGATGTTTTCCTGCGCCAGCGCTATCTGCTGCGGCAGATCGAGGATCGTCACGGCAACATTTTCGTCATAGCGGCAGCAGCGTAACGACCATTTACCCGTATTTCCGCCCACATCGTACAATTTTGTCGGCGAGCTTGCGAATATATATGGCAAAGCAGCGTCAAAAGCGGCGTCAGAATAGTAATGATCAAAGGCGAACCAGCTATCCTTCGCCGGAGCAGGTAATTGGGATAAAGCCGGGTAGATGGTTGGCCAGTTGCCAAACACGGCTAATCCGGCAGGTTTTTCTTCCTGCAGGGCGTCCGCCAGGTGAAATAGCCCCTGGTAACAAACGTCCTGGGTGAAATCCATATTTACGCGGGTCATTTCGTCGTGCAGTAAAAAATGGCCCACTTTCGCCAGGAAATAACGTCCTTGCTGTTGGGTTACGATTCGACCGCTTAATCCCATATCCAGCAGTACGCTGACACCATAGCTACCTAGCGTGCTGTGTTCTGTTATTTCCTCAAGGCTGGCACCTTCTTTCCCTTGTTTATCGAGCCAGGCGAGAACGCCTGAGTTACGCAGACAAAGCGCAGTCTGGAATAACATCGGGGCAAAAGCGATGCGTTGCGCTTCGGTAATGGCATCCAGTGCGCTGAGTGTGTCCTTTTCGTACATTACTACGTAACCTTTGAGGATAATAAAGAGAGGTTATCGGGCCATACGCGGCCCGACTTTAGAAAAATATTACAGCGTGGCGCCTGCGGAGAGGTTCAGCTGAATATCGTGGTCGAGGTTATTCACCCAGCGGTTATAATTTTTGTGAATTTTACCGTCTGCCGCTTTCAGATTAAGGCTGTTTTCATAGTTGATTGAATAGCTTGTTGCCGTATACGGAATACTCACCTGGACCGAGTGATCGCGCGACTGCAGACGCCCCTTAATCATTCCCGGGCCCGCTTCCGTCATGATCCAGTCACGTTTTTGGCCTGCTTTCAAAATTGCCGTTTTTACCTGATCGGCAGTATGACCCGCGCTTACAATAGAGTGAACCTGAGCGATTGGGGCGGTACGCGCACAGCCTGCCAGTGCGCCAACGAATACGGCAGCAGCACACCATTTAACGATCTTTTTCATCAACAACTCCATATCAATATTAACAATTAAAGGTAGTGGTTTTACAAATAATATTCATCCGGCTATCCGTTGGCGCCAGGCGTATTTTTAATCAATATTAATGTTTGCATTACGATGAAGCGAAGACGGAAATAATAACATGGAAAGTAAGTAACTATTTCATTTTTTATAATTTGCGTTAAATCATAAATTGCGTTTGAGCGTAATGCGCACGACGTAAATAAAACAGGGTGAATATCGCCTTAACGCAAATAAAATACCGCGACGGATTAAGGACGCGGTAATTTACGGTGTATTACTGATGGTTTAAACCTACCTGTACAGGTAGGTCGGTTATCCGGGTAATCGGCTTTTCGGCCTCCCCGGACCGAGCAGGATCGCCAGCTTGCTGCCGCCTTTGGTGGTTTCCATCCAGATTTTACATACGCTGGTCAGGGGGACCGACAGCAGCATACCGACCGGGCCCAGCAGCCATCCCCAAATCAGTAAGGATAAAAATACCACCAGCGTCGACATGCCCAGACGGTGTCCCATCATGCGCGGTTCAAGAATATTGCCCAGCACCATATGCACGACGAGGAACAGCGCGCCGACCAGCATGCATTCGTAGAAACCGTTGAACAGAAACGCCTGAATCATCGGCGGTACGGCGGAAAGCACCGCGCCAATATTCGGCACGTAGTTCAGCAGAAATGCCAGCACGCCCCACATCAGCGCGAACTGCACGTCCATCAGCATCAGCCCCAGCCAGACAATGACCCCGGTCCAGACGCTCAGAAGCGTTTTCAGCGCCAGATATTTTGAGACGCCCTTCAGTGCCCGGTGTAATCCGGCAATGTGAATTTGTGGGTTGTTCAGTGCAAAGCGCAGCTTATAGGGAACGTGGCGGACTTCGAACAGCATAAACACTACCGTCATGACCAGCAGCAGAATGCTGGCCATCGCGCCGGAAAGCCCCGTCATCAACGTGGTGGCGTAGGTCATGACCTTCTCGGAGTCCATTCTGCGCAGCATCCGTTCGGGTGAAATATGCAGATTAAGAAAGGGTACCATCTCCTGCAGCGCGACAATCTTACGCGTCAGCTCTTTGTTGTACTGTGGCAGCATGGTGGAGAATTCGCTCAGCGATGCCGCCAGTACGCCGAAGAGCGCCGTCAGGCCAATCAGCATAACAATAACCACAATGGTGATGGCTACCGGGCGGCTGACGCCCCGACGTAAAAACCAGGTGACCAGAGGATTAAGCACAATGGCAAAAAAGAGCGCCAGCAGGAGCTGAACAATAATGTCGGCGGCAGCATGAATACCCGCAAGGATAACCACCAGACAGGCGAGTTTTAATAAGATGTGAAGTCCAGCTTTGTCGGACGGGTTAGCGATCATGCGTGTTCCTTAATATGATGACCCGATAAGTGTAGTGCCCGGGCTTCGCTTCGTCTGGAGCCGTTAATCTGAAAGTCGGTGCTGATTTTCTTATTGCGCCGTGGTAATAGTGAAACACGGTTGTAAAAAATCCAGGTAAAACTCCATGCCCGAACCTGCCGCTGAACCGGCACTGAGCGGATTGCGCCTCAATCTGCGCATCGTTTCCGTTGTGATTTTCAACTTTGCCAGCTATCTGACCATTGGCCTGCCGCTGGCGGTCCTGCCGGGCTATGTCCATGACGTGATGGGCTTCAGCGCCTTCTGGGCGGGGCTGGTCATCAGCCTGCAGTATTTCGCCACGCTTCTGAGTCGCCCCCATGCCGGGCGCTACGCGGACCTGTTCGGTCCAAAAAGCATTGTGGTGGTGGGTTTATGCGGCTGTTTCCTCAGTGGTCTGAGCTACCTGCTGGCTGCCGCAACCAGCCACTGGCCGCTGGTCAGCCTGGCGCTGCTCTGCCTGGGCCGCGTCATTCTTGGCATCGGGCAAAGCCTGGCGGGAACCGGCTCGACGCTCTGGGGCGTGGGGGTGGTAGGTGCGCCGCACATTGGCCGGGTGATCTCCTGGAACGGGATTGTCACCTACGGGGCAATGGCGCTCGGGGCGCCGCTCGGCGTGGCCTGCTATGCGCTTGGCGGGCTGTATGGGCTGTCTATCACCATTATGGCGGTCGCGCTGCTGGCAATTCTCTTTGCGCTGCCGCGTCCGAAAGTAAAGGCCAGCAAAGGCAAGCCGCTGCCGTTTCGGGCGGTGCTGGGGCGCGTCTGGCCGTACGGCATGGCCCTGGCGCTGGCAACCACCGGCTTTGGCGTAATTGCGACCTTCATCACCCTGTTTTACGACGCCAAAGGCTGGGACGGCGCGGCCTTTGCGTTAACCCTGTTTAGCTGTGCGTTTGTAGGTGCCCGCCTGCTTTTCCCTAACGGCATCAACCGTCTCGGCGGGCTGAATGTGGCGATGATCTGCTTTGCGATAGAGATTGTCGGGCTGCTGCTGACCGGAATTGCGATGGTGCCGTGGGTCGCCAAAGTGGGCGTGTTCCTCGCGGGGGCTGGCTTTTCCCTGGTCTTCCCGGCGCTGGGCGTGGTGGCGGTAAAAGCCGTGCCGCAGCAGAATCAGGGGGCGGCGCTGGCGACCTATACGGTATTCATGGATATGTCTTTAGGCATTACCGGCCCGCTGGCGGGGCTGGTGATGGCCTGGGCAGGCGTGCCGGTGATCTATCTTGCCGCGGCGGGTCTGGTTGTTATTGCGCTTCTGCTGACGTGGCGACTAAAAAAATGGCCCCCGGTGCAGGCACCGGAGGCCACGTCATCGTCGTGAGGCGTTACTGGATCACGATGGTGTTAATGATGTTTTCAGCGGCTGTCTGCGCTTTCTGCTGATCTTCCGCTGGCAGGGTGATCTGCAGGGTCAGCAGTTTGTTATCGACCTTGCCCAGCACGACAGAGGAGTAAGCGGTCTGGCCTTTTGCGGAGATGATGCTATCGAGCTGCTGCAGCTTATGGCCTTTCAGCTCGATGGATTTATTGGTCACGACCTGAAGCTGTGGGTCGCGTCCGCGCTGCTGATCTTCAAGACGTTTGGACAGGACGGCCAGGTCTTCGCTGGTGTCGTCGCCCACAATCACAATGACCGCTTTCTGCCCGGTTGCGTCGGAGTAAACGTGCATGTTGTTCGCCTGGGTGCCCAGCTTGCCGCTCTGGTCAGTCATATCGGCTGGCAGAGAGAAACTGAGTTTGCCATCCATCAGATTCACCGGCTGGCCGGTCGCATTGCTTTCTGCGGATGTGCCCTGAGCAGGCGTTTTCGTGTCGCTGTTATCACAGGCTGCAAGACCCACAACCAGCAGGCCAATCCCGACATATTTAACCAGATTGCGCATTGACTTCTTCCTTTCGATAAACGGCCATAACGGCTCATTCGCTCATCTTATCACAACTGATAAAGCGAACCCTTAACCAGCCTGCAATGCTGTGATTTCAGATTTATCTGCCAGCCTTTTCAGCAGCATATTGAGCAGCACGCCGTACATCGGCAGGAAGAAAACAATGCTGATGAGGACCTTGAAGCAGTAGTCCACCAGCGCGATTTCCATCCAGTGCTCGGCCATGAACGCATCCGGGCTGCGCCAGAAGGCGATGAAGAAGAAGGCCAGCGTATCGCTCACGTTACCGAACAGCGTGGAGGCGGTTGGCGCCATCCACCAGCGATGATTCTGACGCAGGCGGTTAAACACATGCACGTCGAGGATCTGCCCCAGCGCGTAGGCCATAAAGCTTGCCGCGGCGATACGGGCAACGAACAGGTTGAAGTGGGTTAACGCCTCAAAGCCCTGCCAGCTTCCCATATAAAACAGAGACGAAATCACGTACGAGATGAACAGCGCCGGGAGCATGACCGAAAAAATAATACGGCGAGCCAGCGGTGCGCCAAAAATACGCACGGTCAAATCCGTCGCGAGGAAAATAAACGGGAAACTAAACGCGCCCCAGGTGGTATGGAAACCAAAGATGGAGATCGGGAGCTGCACCAGATAGTTGCTGGAGGTGATCACCAGCAAATGGAAAATCGAAAGCCAGAACAACGCTTTTACGCGCTGAGATTCAGAAAACTGCGTCATATTGTGACCTTTTTATACGTTGGGGTGAGGGAACCCAATAAAAACCGCAGCATGATACTGCTTTGTCAGGACATTGCAATGGTTAGTTTTTACGCAATCGTTAACCTGGTTTGCATTGATCGCAACCGGGCGTAAACTACAGCCGTTTTTATCAGACCGAGAAGATCATGACCGACCTGTTTTCCAGCCCAGACCACACTCTTGATGCCCAGGGCCTTCGCTGCCCGGAACCGGTAATGATGGTACGTAAAACCGTGCGCAACATGCAGACCGGTGAAACGCTGCTGATCGTTGCCGACGACCCGGCCACCACGCGCGATATTCCCGGTTTTTGTACCTTTATGGAGCATGAGCTGGTGGCACAGCAGACGGAAACGCTGCCGTACCGGTATTTGATTCGTAAGGGTTAAGTTTTGTAGGCCGGGTAAGGCGAAGCCGCCACCCGGCAAAAATACGGCCTCTGCGGCCTGATGCCCTCACCCCGCCCCTCTCCCACAGGGAGAGGGAGAACGTCATCCTTTCATCCACGCCCGGATCCCATCCAGGAACATCTGCGTTGCCATCATTACCAGAATCAGCCCCATCAGGCGCTCCAGCGCGTTTACCCCTTTCTCACCCAGCAGGCGCAGGAACAGGGATGACTGCAGCAGGATAATAAACGTTCCGCCCCAGGCAATCAGCAGGGCAATCACCAGATGGCTCATCTGGTTCGGATACTGGTGCGACAGCAGCATCAGCGTGGCCAGAATGGTCGGCCCGGCAACGAGGGGAATAGCCAGCGGCACAATAAACGGCTCTTCACCCGCAGGCAGGCCGCTGCTGCTGCCTTCCGCGCTCGGGAAAATCATCTTAATCGCAATCAGGAAAAGAATAATCCCGCCGGAAATCGACACGGTTTCGGCGCGCAGGTTCAGGAATGCGAGGATTTTTTCACCCGCAAACAGGAAGATAAACATCACCAGCAGGGCGATGAGCAGCTCGCGGATCATGATCGCACGGCGGCGCTTCGGTTCGGTGTGCTTCAGCACCGACATGAAGATCGGCAGGTTACCCAGTGGATCCATAATCAGGATCAATAAAACCGCCGCGGAAATGATTTCACTCATCTTTAAATTATCCCTGATACTTAGTAGTGTTATTTCGATGATTAGCGCTTTTTCTGATTGCCGGGCAATCATCGATTAATTTCGCTTGCGACTTTGGCAGCATTTTGTAATGTGAAGCATATCCCAGTTCAATACTGGCTTGCACAATCAGCACACACCCTCAGCAGGAAAAAAATGCTATGAAAAACGTTGGTTTTATCGGCTGGCGCGGTATGGTCGGCTCTGTACTCATGCAACGCATGGTTGAAGAGCGCGATTTCGACGCTATCCGCCCGGTCTTCTTCTCCACTTCCCAGCTCGGCCAGGCTGCTCCGTCCTTTGGTGGTACCACAGGCACGTTGCAGGATGCTTACGATCTGGAAGCGCTGAAGGCACTCGACATTATTGTGACGTGCCAGGGCGGCGATTATACCAACGAAATCTATCCAAAGCTGCGTGAAAGCGGCTGGCAGGGCTACTGGATTGACGCGGCTTCTTCGCTGCGCATGAAAGACGATGCCATCATTATTCTCGACCCGGTGAACCAGGGCGTGATCACCGATGGCCTGAACAACGGCGTAAAAACCTTTGTTGGCGGCAACTGCACCGTCAGCCTGATGCTGATGTCCCTCGGCGGCCTGTTCGCTCAGGATCTGGTGGAGTGGGTCTCCGTGGCGACCTACCAGGCCGCGTCCGGCGGTGGCGCGCGCCATATGCGCGAGCTGCTGACCCAGATGGGCCAGCTGCACCAGAGCGTTGCGACCGAGCTGGCAAACCCGGCATCCGCTATTCTGGATATCGAGCGTAAGGTCACCCAACTGACCCGCAGCGGTGAGCTGCCGGTGGATAACTTTGGCGTACCGCTGGCCGGCGGTCTGATACCGTGGATCGACAAACAGCTGGATAACGGCCAGACCCGCGAAGAGTGGAAGGGCCAGGCTGAGACCAACAAAATCCTCGCGACCGCGAACACCATTCCGGTTGACGGACTGTGCGTGCGTATCGGCGCGCTGCGCTGCCACAGCCAGGCCTTCACCATTAAACTGAAAAAAGATGTGTCTATTCCGACCGTGGAAGAACTGCTGGCCGCGCACAACCCGTGGGCTAAAGTGGTGCCAAACGATCGCGATATCACCATGCGCGAGCTGACCCCGGCTGCCGTTACCGGCACGCTGACCACGCCGGTTGGCCGTCTGCGCAAGCTGAACATGGGGCCGGAGTATCTCTCCGCGTTCACCGTCGGCGACCAGCTCCTGTGGGGTGCCGCCGAGCCGCTGCGCCGCATGCTGCGCCAGCTGGCGTAATAATTTGTTAACTACCGGGGGTGATTTTCACCCCTTTTTTTTGCGTACTACATGGAGTAACACGCGTATGTCTTATTTTTTATCAGGAGTCATCTAGAGCGTTGGCTATGCTTTAAGGAAGAGTCATTTCTTACCTGAGGTTCGAACGGAGCAGAATGGATGCACATTTTTGTGCTGTCCCGTTCAGGTCACATTAAAAGTCGTCCCGGAGCGCTTAAAAAGGACGACATAAAAAACAGGATGAATACCATGTCCGATCGTGTGGATAGAGACGTGATTAATGCGCTTATTGCGGGTCATTTCGCTGACCCCTTTTCTGTGCTTGGGATGCATCGTACTGAGGCGGGTCTGGAAGTTCGGGCGCTATTACCGGATGCCACAGAAGTCTGGGTGATTGAACCCAAAACTGGCCGCAAGGTCGGTAATCTTGAATGCCTCGATTCGCGTGGCTTCTTCTCGGGCGTAATGCCCCGTCGTAAAAACCCTTTTCGCTATCAGCTCGCCGTTCTCTGGCACGGTCAGCAAAACCTGATTGACGATCCTTACAGCTTTGGTCCGCTCTTAAAAGAGATGGACGCCTGGCTGCTCTCCGAAGGGACGCATCTTCGACCTTATGAAACGCTGGGTGCCCATGCCGATACCATGGACGGCATTACCGGCACGCGGTTCTCCGTATGGGCGCCTAACGCCCAGCGCGTCTCCGTTGTCGGCCAGTTCAACTACTGGGATGGCCGCCGCCACCCGATGCGCCTGCGCCGGGAAACCGGCATCTGGGAGCTTTTTATCCCCGGGGCGCACCCCGGGCAGCTTTATAAATTCGAGATGATCGACGCCAACGGCAAGCTACGCATTAAAGCCGACCCGTATGCCTTCGAAGCGCAGATGCGCCCGGATACCGCGTCGCTGATTTGCGGCCTGCCGGAGAAGGTCGTCCAGACGGAAGAGCGTAAACAGGCCAACCGCTTTGATGCGCCGATCTCCGTCTATGAAGTTCATCTCGGCTCCTGGCGCCGCCACACCGATAACAACTTCTGGCTGAGCTACCGGGAGCTTGCCGACCAGCTGGTGCCGTACGCCAAATGGATGGGCTTTACTCATCTTGAGCTGCTGCCGGTCAATGAACACCCGTTCGACGGCAGCTGGGGCTATCAGCCCACCGGGCTGTATGCGCCAACGCGCCGCTTTGGCACGCGCGACGACTTCCGCTATTTCATTGATGCCGCGCACGCCGCCGGGCTGAACGTCATCCTCGACTGGGTGCCGGGCCATTTCCCTGCGGATGATTTCGCGCTGGCAGAATTTGACGGCACGAAGCTGTACGAGCATAGCGATCCGCGCGAAGGCTATCACCAGGACTGGAACACGCTGATCTACAACTACGGTCGTCGTGAGGTCGCCAACTATCTGGTCGGGAATGCCCTGTACTGGATCGAGCGGTTTGGTATTGATGCCCTGCGCGTCGATGCGGTGGCGTCGATGATCTACCGCGACTACAGCCGCAAAGAGGGGGAGTGGATCCCGAACGAGTTTGGCGGCCGTGAAAACCTGGAAGCCATTGAGTTCCTGCGCAATACCAACCGCATTATCGGCGAGCAGGTGGACGGTGCCGTGACCATGGCGGAAGAATCCACCGACTTTGCGGGCGTCTCCCGTCCGCCGTCATTGGGCGGCCTGGGGTTCTGGTATAAGTGGAACCTGGGCTGGATGCACGACACGCTCGACTACATGAAGCTGGACCCGGTTCACCGTAAGTATCATCACGATAAGCTGACGTTCGGGATGCTCTACAACTACACCGAAAACTTCATGCTGCCGCTGTCGCACGATGAGGTGGTACACGGTAAAAAATCGATTCTCGACCGCATGCCTGGCGACGCGTGGCAGAAGTTTGCCAACCTGCGCGCCTATTACGGCTGGATGTTTGCCTTCCCGGGTAAGAAACTGCTGTTCATGGGCAATGAGTTCGCCCAGGGACGCGAGTGGAACCACGACGCCAGCCTCGACTGGCATCTGCTGGAAGGCGGCGACAACTGGCACCACGGGGTGCAGCGTCTGGTGCGCGATCTGAACCTGACCTATCGCCACCACAAAGCGCTGCACGAGCTCGACTTCGATCCGTACGGCTTTGAATGGCTGGTGGTGGACGACCATGAGCGCTCGGTGTTTGTCTTTGTGCGACGTGACAAAGCGGGTAACGAGATCATCGTCGCCAGCAACTTCACCCCGGTGCCGCGCGAACACTACCGCTTCGGCATTAACCAGCCGGGAAAATGGCGTGAAATTCTGAATACCGATTCGATGCACTACCACGGCAGCAACGCCGGTAACGGCGGGCTGGTACAGAGTGACGCCATAGAAAGCCACGGGCGACCCAACTCCCTGAGCCTGACGCTGCCGCCGCTTGGCACCATCTGGCTGATGCGGGAGGGCGAATGACGCAGCTTACGGCAGGTAAACCCGAACCGCTCGGGGCGCGTTTTGACGGAAAGGGTGTCAATTTCACCCTCTTTTCCGCTCACGCCGAGCGGGTAGAACTGTGCGTGTTTGACGGGGAAGGTAACGAGCACCGTTACGATTTACCCGCGCGCACGGGGGATACCTGGCACGGCTACCTGGCCGGAGGACGGCCAGGCATGCACTATGGCTTTCGCGTACACGGTCCGTGGGATCCGGCGCAGGGTCACTGGTTTAACCCGGCGAAGCTGCTGATTGATCCGTGCGCGCACCGGGTGGACGGTGAGTTTAAAGATGACCCTCTGTTCCACGTAGGCTACGGCGAGCCCGACCACCGCGACAGCGCGCCCGTCGCGCCTAAAAGCGTGGTGGTGAACGATCTTTATGACTGGGAAGACGATGCCCCGCCGCACACGCCGTGGGGCAATACCGTCATTTATGAAGCCCACGTTAAAGGGCTGACGTACCTGCACCCGTCGATCCCCAAAGAGATGCGCGGCACCTATAAGGCACTCGGGCATCCCACCATGATCGCCTACCTGAAACATCTCGGTATCACCGCCCTGGAACTGCTTCCCGTTGCCCATTTTGCCAGCGAGCCGCGTCTGCAGCGGCTGGGGCTCAGCAACTACTGGGGCTACAACCCGCTGGCGATGTTCGCGCTCGAACCGCGCTATGCCGTCCTTCCGGAAAAAGCGCGGGACGAGTTCCGCGATGCGGTGAAGGCTCTCCACGCGGCGGGCATTGAGGTCATTCTGGACGTGGTGCTCAACCACAGTGCAGAAAGCGATCTCGACGGTCCGACGCTCTCCATGCGCGGAATTGATAACCGTAGCTATTATTGGATCAGGCAGGATGGCGATTATGAGAACTGGACCGGCTGCGGTAACACGCTCAACCTCAGCCATCCGGCGGTCACGCATTTTGCGTATGAATGCCTGAAATACTGGATTGAGACGTTCCACGTCGACGGTTTTCGTTTCGACCTGGCGCCCGTGATGGGGCGCACGCCGGCGTTCAGCCGGCAGGCTCCGCTGTTCGAGGCGATAAAAAACTGTCCGGTGCTCTCGCAGGTGAAGCTCATTGCCGAGCCGTGGGACATTGGCGAAGGCGGTTATCAGGTCGGGAATTTCCCGCCGCTGTTTGCCGAGTGGAACGATCACTACCGCGACGCCGTACGCCGCTTCTGGCTGGAACGCAATCTGTCGCTGGGGGAATTTGCCGGGCGCTTTGCCGCGTCGAGCGATCTTTTTAAGCGCGACGGCAAACGTCCGTCGGCCACCGTCAACCTGTTGACGGCGCACGACGGTTTTACGCTCAGGGACTGCGTTTGTTTCAATCAGAAACACAATGAGGCGAACGGCGAAGAGAATCGCGATGGCACTAACAATAACCATAGCTTTAATCATGGTATAGAAGGGTTAGGCGGAAGTCTGGATGTGATAGAGCGGCGACGCGCCAGCGTTCATGCGCTGCTGACAACGCTTTTACTGTCGCAGGGCACGCCGATGCTGCTGGCAGGCGATGAGCATGGTCACAGCCAGCACGGTAATAACAATGCGTATTGCCAGGACAACACCTTAACCTGGCTCGACTGGGGGGAAGCCAACAGCGGGCTGATTCATTTCACCGCTGCGCTGATCCATCTTCGCCAGCAGATCCCCGCGCTGACCGCCAACAGCTGGTGGGAAGAGGGTGACGGCAACGTTCGCTGGCTGAATAAAGACGCGCAACCTTTAAGCGCGCAAGAGTGGCAACACGGCGTACCACGCCTGCAAATCCTGCTGTCGGATAAATGGCTGGTCACGCTGAACGCGACGGATGACGTCGCAGAGATTGTTTTACCTGACGGGGAGTGGCGCGCCGTTCCCCCCTTTGCCGGAGCGGATAATCCGGTAGTAATGGCTGTCTGGCACGGGCCTGCGCACGGAGTGTGCGTATTCCAAAGATGATAAAAAAGGAGTTAGTCATGGTTAGATTAGAGAAGAACGATCCCTTAATGTTGGCACGCCAGCTACCATTAAAAACGGTTGCCCTGATCCTTGCGGGTGGGCGTGGTACCCGTCTGAAAGATTTGACCATCAAGCGCGCCAAACCGGCTGTTCACTTTGGTGGTAAGTTCCGCATCATCGACTTTGCGCTCTCCAACTGCCTGAACTCGGGCATTCGCCGCATCGGCGTCATTACGCAGTATCAGTCGCACACGCTGGTTCAGCATATCCAGCGCGGCTGGTCATTCTTCAGCGAAGAGATGAACGAGTTTGTCGATCTCCTTCCTGCTCAGCAGCGCGTTCACGGCGAGAATTGGTACCGCGGTACGGCGGATGCGGTGACCCAGAACCTCGACATCATTCGTCGCTATAACGCGGAATACATCGTGATCCTCGCCGGGGACCACATCTACAAGCAAGATTACTCCCACATGCTGATCGACCACGTCGAAAAAGGGGCGCGCTGCACCGTGGCGTGTCTGCCTGTGCCCGTTGCCGAAGCGACGGCGTTTGGCGTCATGCACGTGGATGCCGACGACAAAATTATCGACTTCGTTGAAAAACCGGCGAATCCGCCAACCATGCCGGGCGATGACACCAAATCGCTCGCCAGCATGGGGATCTATGTCTTTGACGCAGATTATCTTTATGAGCTGCTGGAAGAAGACGACAAAGACGAAAACTCCAGCCACGACTTCGGTAAAGACATCATTCCGAAAATCACGAAAGCTGGCATGGCGTATGCACATCCATTCCCGCTGTCCTGCGTACAGTCCGATCCGAATGCGGAACCCTACTGGCGCGATGTGGGTACGCTGGAAGCCTACTGGAAAGCGAACCTCGATCTGGCATCGGTCACGCCTGAACTGGATATGTATGACCAGAACTGGCCGATTCGTACCCATATGGAGTCGCTACCGCCGGCCAAATTCGTGCAGGACCGCTCCGGCAGCCACGGTATGACGCTGAACTCGCTGGTGTCCGGCGGGTGCATTATCTCCGGTTCGGTCGTGGTGCAGTCGGTGTTGTTCCCGCGCGTGCGGATAAATTCATTCTGTAATATCGATTCGGCAGTCTTGTTGCCGGATGTCTGGGTAGGGCGCTCGTGTCGTCTGCGTCGTTGCGTGATCGACCGTGCCTGCGTCATCCCTGAAGGGATGGTTATTGGGGAGAATGCGGAAGAAGACGCGCGTCGTTTCTACCGTTCGGAAGAGGGGATCGTGTTAGTCACACGGGAAATGTTGCGGAAGCTGCAGATCAAACAGGAGCGATGATGCAGGTTTTACACGTATGTTCTGAGATGTTCCCGTTATTAAAAACGGGCGGACTGGCAGATGTGCTTGGCGCATTACCGGCGGCGCAAATCGCCGGAGGCGTGGATACCCGAGTCCTGCTGCCCGCCTTTCCGGATATCCGGCGCGGTATACCCGATGCAAAAGTGGTGACCCGCCGTGAAACGTTTGCCGGACGCATTACCCTGCTGTTTGGACATTACAATGGCGTAGGGATTTACCTGATCGACGCGCCGCACTTATACGATCGCCCGGGCAGCCCGTATCACGATACGAACCTGTTCGCCTACACCGACAACGTGCTGCGCTTTGCGCTGCTCGGCTGGGTCGGCGCCGAAATGGCGACGGGGCTGGATCCGTTCTGGCGTCCGGATGTGGTGCACGCGCACGACTGGCACGCCGGGCTTGCCCCGGCGTATCTCGCCGCGCGCGGCCACCCGGCGAAATCGGTCTTTACCGTGCATAACCTGGCGTATCAGGGGATGTACTACGCCCATCACATGAATGACATCGATCTGCCATGGTCGTTCTTTAACATGCACGGTCTGGAGTTTAACGGGCAGATCTCGTTCCTGAAGGCGGGTCTGTATTACGCCGATCACATCACGGCGGTGAGCCCAACCTACGCGCGTGAGATCACCCAGCCGGCGTTTGGCTATGGCATGGAAGGGTTGCTGCAGCAGCGCCATCGCGAAGGCCGCCTGTCGGGCATTCTGAACGGCGTGGATGAACAGATCTGGAGCCCGGAAACCGATCTCCTGCTGGCGGCGCGCTATGGCCGTGATTCCGTTGAAGACAAAGCGGAAAACAAACGCCAGCTGCAGATTGCGATGGGCCTGAAGGTTAACGATAAAGTGCCGCTGTTCGCCGTCGTGAGCCGCCTGACCAGCCAGAAAGGGCTGGATCTGGTGCTGGAGGCGCTGCCCGGTTTACTGGAGCAGGGCGGACAGCTGGCGCTGCTCGGCGCGGGCGACCCGGTGCTGCAGGAAGGTTTCCTTGCCGCCGCCGCGGAACACCCGGGACAGGTAGGCGTGCAGATTGGCTACCACGAGGCGTTCTCTCACCGAATTATGGGCGGCGCGGACGTCATTCTGGTGCCAAGCCGTTTCGAACCCTGCGGCCTGACGCAGCTTTATGGTCTGAAATACGGCACGCTGCCGCTGGTGCGCCGCACGGGCGGACTGGCGGATACCGTATCCGACAGCTCTCTGGAAAATCTGGCGGACGGTATCGCCAGCGGATTTGTCTTTGAGGACAGTAATGCCTGGTCGCTGCTTCGGGCGATTCGGCGTGCTTTCGTCTTGTGGTCCCGTCCATCACTCTGGCGTTACGTTCAGCGTCAGGCGATGTCCATGGACTTTAGCTGGCACGTCGCGGCGCAGTCATACCGCGATCTCTATCAACGCTTGATGTAACGAGGCGAAGTTACTGATATGAACGCTCCATTTAGCTACTCTTCACCCACGCTCAGCGTTGAGGCGTTAAAGCACTCCATCGCCTACAAGCTGATGTTCACCATCGGGAAAGATCCGGTTATTGCCAACAAGCACGAGTGGCTGAACGCCACCCTGTTTGCCGTGCGTGACCGCTTAGTTGAACGCTGGCTGCGCTCAAACCGCGCCCAGCTCTCGCAGGAGACGCGTCAGGTTTACTACCTGTCGATGGAATTTTTGATTGGCCGCACGCTGTCCAACGCGCTGCTGTCGCTCGGTATTTATGACGATGTCAAAACCGCACTCGAAGAGATGGGGTTAGATTTAGAAGAACTGATCGACGAAGAGAACGACCCGGGCCTCGGCAACGGCGGTCTGGGGCGTCTCGCCGCCTGCTTCCTCGACTCGCTGGCGACGCTGGCGCTGCCGGGCCGCGGCTACGGTATTCGCTACGACTACGGTATGTTCAAACAGAACATCGTCGACGGGCGTCAGAAAGAGTCGCCGGACTACTGGCTGGAGTACGGCAACCCGTGGGAGTTCAAGCGCCACAACACGCGCTACAAGGTGCGCTTTGGCGGGCGTATCCAGCAGGAAGGGAAAAAATCCCGCTGGGTGGAAACGGAAGAGATCCTGGCCGTGGCCTACGACCAGATTATCCCCGGCTACGACACCGACGCCACCAACACGCTGCGCCTGTGGAGTGCCCAGGCCAGTAGCGAAATTAACCTCGGGAAATTTAACCAGGGTGACTACTTCGCGGCGGTGGAGGATAAAAACCACTCCGAGAACGTGTCCCGCGTGCTGTACCCGGATGACTCGACCTACTCGGGTCGCGAGCTGCGCCTGCGTCAGGAGTATTTCCTCGTTTCGGCGACCATTCAGGACATCCTCAGCCGCCACCATCAGTTGCACAAAACCTACGCCAACCTGGCGGAGAAAACCGCGATCCACCTTAATGACACCCACCCGGTGCTCTCTATTCCGGAGCTGATGCGCCTGCTGATCGACGAGCATAAGTTCAGCTGGGATGACGCCTTTGAGGTGACCTGTCAGGTATTCTCCTACACCAACCACACGCTGATGAGCGAAGCGCTGGAGACGTGGCCGGTGGACATGCTCGGCAAAATCCTGCCGCGCCATCTGCAGATTATCTTTGAGATTAACGACTACTTCCTCAAGACGCTGCAGGAGCAGTACCCGAACGATACCGGCCTGCTGAGCCGCGCGTCCATCATTGATGAGTCGAACGGTCGTCGCGTGCGCATGGCCTGGCTGGCGGTTGTCATCAGCCACAAGGTCAACGGCGTGTCCGAGCTCCACTCGAATCTGATGGTGCAGTCGCTGTTTGCGGACTTCGCGAAGATCTTCCCGACGCGGTTCTGCAACGTGACCAACGGCGTCACGCCGCGCCGCTGGCTGGCGCTGGCCAACCAGCCGCTCTCTGAGGTACTGGACGAGAATATCGGCCGCACCTGGCGTACCGATTTGAGCCAGCTGAGCGAGCTGGAACAGCATATTGATTTCCCGACGGTGAACAAAGCCGTGCGCGAAGCCAAGCTGCTGAACAAAAAGCGTCTGGCGGTCTGGCTGGCGATGCACCTCTACGTGGTCGCAAACCCGAAAGCGCTGTTTGACGTTCAGATCAAACGCATCCATGAATACAAGCGTCAGCTGATGAACGTGCTGCACGTGATCACCCATTACAACCGCATCAAGGCCGATCCGACGGCTGAATGGGTGCCGCGCGTGAAGATCTTCGCCGGTAAGGCGGCTTCCGCCTACTACATGGCGAAGCACATTATTCATCTCATCAACGACGTGGCGAAGGTGGTTAACCAGGATCCGGACATTGGCGACAAGCTGAAGGTGGTGTTCATTCCGAACTACAGCGTCAGCCTGGCGCAGCTAATCATCCCGGCGGCGGATCTCTCTGAACAGATTTCCACGGCGGGAACGGAGGCATCCGGTACCAGTAACATGAAGTTTGCCCTCAACGGCGCGCTGACCATCGGCACGCTGGACGGGGCGAACGTCGAGATGCTGGAGCACGTGGGCGATGAGAATATCTTTATCTTCGGTAATACGACGGAAGAGGTGGAGGCGCTGCGCAGGAAAGGCTACTCGCCGCGTCAATATTACGAAGAGGATGAAGAGTTGCGTCAGGTGCTGACGCAGATCGCGACCGGCGTGTTTAGCCCTGATGAACCTAGCCGCTACCGCGATCTGGTGGATTCGCTGATTAACTTTGGCGATCACTACCAGGTGCTGGCGGATTATCGCAGCTACGTGGACTGTCAGGATAAGGTGGACGAACTTTATCGCCAGCCGGAGAAGTGGACCAGCGCCGCGATGTACAACATCGCCAATATGGGCTATTTCTCGTCAGACAGGACCATCAAGGAGTATGCCGAGACGATCTGGCATATTGATCCGGTGAGGCTATAAAAGCAAAACGGCAACCTCGGTTGCCGTTTTTAGTGTTTGTTCCCTCTCCCTGTGGGAGAGGGGCAGGGTGAGGGCATCAGTCCGCACCAGTCGTATTACGATGCCAGCGACAGCTCACGCTTCCCCACATTTTGCAGTAACCACTGCGCCACGCGAGACTGCTGCTCGGCGTTGAGCCACATCCCTTCTTTGGTACGACGCCAGATAGCATCGTCCAGACGACGCACCCACTCGTGCTCAACCAGGTAACGCAGTTCGGCTTCGTACAGCTCGTGGCCGAAATGCTCGCCCAGATCCGCAATGTCCTTCGCATCGCCCAGAATCAGCTCGGTATTACTGCCGTAGGTGCGGGCATAGTGGCGCGCCATTCCTTCGGTGATGAACGGGAACCGACGGCGCAGCTTCGCGGCGTAATCATCGCGGTTATCGCCGATATCACCGCCGGGCAATACCGCGCCCTTGGTCCATGCCGGGCCAATGCCTTTATAGTACGGCGCCAGTTTTTCCAGCGCGTGCTCGGCCAGCTTGCGGTAGGTGGTGAGCTTACCGCCAAACACGGAAAGCAGCGGCGCCTGACCGTCAACGTCGTGAATATCGAGCGTATAGTCGCGGGTAATGGCCTGCGGTGAGTCAGACTCGTCATCGCACAGCGGACGCACGCCGGAGTAGGTCCATACAACGTCGTCGCGCGACAGCTGTTTCTTAAAGTGCGCGTTATACACTTTGAGCAGGTAGTTCACTTCGCTCTCGTCGATCTCGACGTTCTTCGGATCGCCTTTGTACTCCACGTCGGTGGTACCGATGATCGAAAACTCGTCCATCCACGGGATCACAAACACGATGCGCTTGTCTTCGTTCTGCAGGATGTAAGCCTGCTTCTGGGTATGCACGCGCGGCACCACAATGTGGCTGCCCTTGATCAGGCGAATGCCGTATGGAGAAGGCAGATGCATGCCGTCGTCGAAGAACTGCTTCACCCACGGGCCGGTAGCGTTCACCAGGCCGCGCGCTTTCCAGCTGAATTTCTCGCCGGTATCAATGTCTTCCGCTTCCACAATCCACAGGCCATTTTCACGACGGGCAGCGGTTGCGCGGGTGCGGGTTTTCACCTCGCCACCTTTCTTCTCAACCATCTGCGCATTCGCCAGTACCAGGCGGGCATCATCCACCCAGCAGTCGGAATATTCGAATCCGCGCACGATTTCCGGCTTAAGGACCGATTCTGAGCCAAAACGCAACCCTTTCGAACCCGGGAGGCTGGTGCGTTTACCCAGATGATCGTACATAAACAGACCGATTCGGATCATCCACGCCGGACGCAGATGCGGGCGATGGGGCAGCCGGAAGCGCATCGGAATCGCCAGATGCGGGGCCATTTTCAGCAGCACTTCACGTTCGGCCAGTGCTTCACTGACCAGGCGGAATTCGTAGTGTTCCAGGTAGCGCAGGCCACCGTGAATCAGTTTGGAGCTGGCGGACGACGTCGCGCAGGCGAGATCGTTAGCTTCCAGCATCAGTACGGACAAACCGCGTCCTGCGGCATCGACCGCAATACCGGCACCGTTGATGCCACCGCCTATCACAATCAGATCTTTGGTTTCCATAACACCCTCATGCACTTTCGTTAAAGCTCAGAAATGTTCGATATCGCTCATAATAGCAAAGGAACGCGCTTTTGGTAACATCAAAAAAACAATTTAGAGTGATATGGATAACATAATGGCGTTTACCCGCCGCCAGGACGTACACTACGGGGTAAAATCTTGTCGTTGACCACTGTAAAGAGAACACCATGGATCAGTTTGAATGTATTAACGTAGAAGAAGCCCACCAGAAGATGCACCAGGGAAAAGCGGTGCTGGTGGACATCCGCGATCCGCAGAGTTTTGCGATGGGCCATACGCCGGGCGCGTTCCATCTCACCAACGACACGCTGGGCGCGTTTATGCGCGATAACGACTTCGACACGCCGGTGATGGTCATGTGCTACCACGGCAACAGCAGCAAAGGCGCGGCGCAGTATCTGCTTCAGCAGGGTTACGACGCGGTTTACAGCGTCGACGGCGGTTTCGATGCCTGGCATCGTCATTTCCCGGCGGAAGTGGAATACGCTTTTGAGCGCTGATCCCGCTATACTGTCCTCTTTTGTGTGGAAATAAGCGACCGCTGCCCATGTTGATGATCACCTCTTTTACTAACCCGCGTGTCGCCCAGGCGTTTGTCGACTATATGGCGACGCAGGGTGTTATTCTGACTATTCAACAACATACGCAGACCGACGTCTGGCTGGCCGATGAGAGCCAGGCCGGACGGGTAAACGAGGAGCTGGCGCGTTTTCTTGAGAACCCTGGCGACCCGCGCTATCTGGCGGCCAGCTGGCAGTCCGGCCAGACCGGCAGCGGATTGCACTACAGCCGCTTTCCTTTCCTCGCCACCATTCGCGAGCGCGCGGGCCCGTTTACGCTGCTGCTGATGGCGGCCTGCATCATCGTCTTCATTATCATGAACGTGGTCGGCGACCAGAGCGTAATGATTGCCCTGGCGTGGCCCTATGACCCGTCTCTTGAGTTTGACGTCTGGCGCTACTTTAGCCACGCGCTGATGCATTTCTCGGTGATGCATATCCTCTTTAACCTGCTCTGGTGGTGGTATCTCGGCGGTGCCGTTGAAAAGCGTCTGGGCAGCGGCAAGCTGATCGTTATCACCATCATCAGCGCGCTGTTGAGCGGCTACGTACAGCACAAGTTCAGCGGGCCGTGGTTCGGCGGGCTGTCGGGTGTCGTATATGCCCTGATGGGCTACGTCTGGCTTCGCGGGGAGCGCGATCCGCAAAGCGGCATCTATCTGCAACGCGGATTGATAACCTTTGCGTTAATATGGCTAATTGCCGGATGGTTTGATCTGTTTGGTATGTCTATCGCCAACGGTGCGCACGTCGCCGGGCTGGCCGTGGGGCTGGCGATGGCCTTTGCCGACACGCTCCATGCGCGAAAACGAACATAATTCTCAGGGATAATTGATGAAACAAACACAACGTCATGACGCCATTATCGAACTGGTAAAAAAACAGGGATACGTCAGCACCGAAGAGCTGGTGGAGCAGTTTGCCGTCAGCCCACAAACCATCCGTCGTGACCTGAACGACCTGGCCGATCAGAACCGTATTCTTCGCCACCACGGCGGCGCGGCGCTGCCGTCCAGCTCGGTCAACACCTCCTGGCATGACCGTAAAGCCACGCAGACGGCAGAGAAAGAGCGCATTGCCCGCAAGGTCGCCAGCCAGATCCCGAACGGCGCGACGCTGTTTATTGATATCGGCACCACGCCGGAAGCGGTCGCCCATGCGCTGCTGGATCACGAGAACCTGCGCGTGGTCACCAACAACCTGAACGTGGCCAATACCCTGATGCAGAAAGACGACTTCCGCATCATCCTCGCGGGCGGCGAGCTGCGCAGCCGCGACGGCGGAATTATCGGCGAAGCCACCCTCGACTTTATCTCGCAGTTCCGCCTCGACTTCGGCATTCTGGGGATAAGCGGTATCGACAGCGACGGCTCGCTGCTGGAGTTTGATTACCACGAGGTGCGCACCAAGCGCGCGATTATTGAAAATTCACGCCACGTGATGCTGGTGGTGGATCATTCCAAGTTTGGCCGTAACGCGATGGTGAACATGGGCAGCATCAGCATGGTGGATGCGGTCTATACCGACGTGATGCCGCCGGCGGGCGTGATGCAGGTAATTAAAGATAATAATTTGCAGTTAGAGTTGTGTTGAAAAGCCGTTCTCCCTCTCCCTGTGGGAGAGGGCCGGGGTGAGGGCGTCAGGCCGCACAAACCTAAACGCCGTACCCCATCATCTTCAACAGCTGCTGTGCATGCTGTACCGCATCCTGACGATGCGCCACGCCCAGCTTCTGATACAGATTGCGGATATGCGTTTTGATGGTGGTCGCCGCCACCGCAAGCTCACCGGCAATCTGCTCGTTGCTGTAGCCTGAATAAATCAGCCCCAGAACCTGCCATTCGCGCTGGGTGAGCGGGCTGGTGCGGATAAGTTCCGGCACTTCCGGGTGGTTCAGCAGACGTTCAACAAAGTTCTCATCGAAATGCGCGAACTTGTGCCGATGATGCTGGTTAATCTCGCGCAGAATGCGCTGGGCGCGATGCTGATCAAGCTCAGGCAGCGTGTTGAGCTGAATCAGCTGGCGCAGCTGCTGCGCCATCACTTCCCCTTCAATTACAAAGTGGCTGATAAACCCGGTGCGGTTAGCCAGCTGCAGCGCTTCCAGAAGCACGCGCTGGGCATCATTTTTACGACCCGCCTGCCAGTAAAGCTGGTTTTGCAGCAGCAGGTTGCGGTTCAGGTCGCTCATCAGGCGCAGGCTGCGCGCGTTCTCGTTCAGCTCCTCCAGCACAATCTCAGCGGGCTCTAATTCACCTAGCAGGATCTGCGCGCGGGCAATATTGCGCCACTGGCTCTGCAGGAAGTGGTTGTTGGCAAATTCCGGTTTTGGCGTCTGGCGCAGCCAGTTGGCGGCGGATTTTTTATCGCCGGTCATCTGCCAGTAAATCACCCGGACCTTGTCGGCGTTTGACACCCAGTCGCTATGATACTGGCCGTTGCCGAGCAGGTTTTCCAGGCGGTTAAGATGGTTGCGGGCGTTGTCGAGATCGCCGCGCGCCAGCGAGCACTGCACCAGCAGCGCCAGGCACTGCAGCTGCTGCTGAGGCTGGAAGCTGGAAAGAACATCCACACCCTGACGGGCGCAGCTTTCCGCTTCATCCAGACGCGACCATGCCCACAGCAGCTGGGCGCGAATACGCAACAGGAACTCGTGCATCGGCAGCTGTTCCAGATGTTGTTCACGAATCAGCTGGAACGCTTTTTCCTGGTTTTCCCAGGCGGCCTGCAGGAACCCCTGCGCGAATAAAATCTCGCTCTGTTGGATCAGGCTCCACAGGGCGTAATGCCAGACATCATGACGACGCGCCATCTGTTCGGTTTGCTGCATCAGTGAAAGTGAACGCGTGAGGTCGCCTTTGCAGTGCAGCACTTCGCCGTGCACGGAGGTCGCCACGATGCGGCTGTAGAAGTTGGCCAGCGGCAGTTCATCCAGCGCGACCATCGCCAGCCGTTCAGCTTCGTCCGGGTCGCCATCGTTAATCGCCACCTGAGCGCGCAGCGCGTTGAACTCGCCGTGCAGGGTGGTATCCATTTCGCTTTCCATCTCCTGCTCGGCGCGCGCCAGCAGGGTGTTCACTTCGCTGTAGCGATGCTGGCTCTGCATCAGCCAGGCCTGCAGCAGCACCAGACGCGGGTTCTCCAGCAGGCTTTCCCACGGCAGGGCTTTGAGGGATTCTTCCAGCAGCGTCAGCTCGCTGTGGTTAAACAGGCCCCACGCATGATTGAGGAGAATATCGCGCAGCATGCTGGCATCACCGGCGGCCAGCGCGTGGTGGATGGCTTCGCTCGGGAAGCCTTGCGCCATCCAGCTTTCGGCAGCGGCGCGGTGGATCTCCGGCAGTTCAACCGCCAGCTCCCACTGACAGCGCTGGCGCAGGAAGCTACCAAACAGCGGATGATAGCTAAACCACTCGCCCGGATCGTCCATGCGCGTCAGGAAAAGGCCCTGACGTTCAATCTCTTCGAGCTGCAGCTGGCCGTTTTCACAGCCCGTCACCCGCACGATGAGCGCATCGTTCATGGAGCGCAGCAGAGAGCTTTTCAGCAGGAAATTACGCGTTGAGGGATCGACGCTGTCCAGCACCTCATCCACGAGATAGTCAGAAAGGTGGCTGGCGTTGATGCCCGCCAGGCGCCGCGCAGACTGATGTGCCGGACTGTTGTTTTGCCGGGCAGAGAGCGCGATGAGCTGCAGCGCCGTGGCCCAGCCGGCAACGTCATCACACAGACGGCTGCTTTCGGCGGCCTCAATCGGTGAGTTCAGGCGGCAGTCAAAGAACTGTTTCGCTTCCTGGTGGGTAAAGGCCAGCTGCTGGCTGCCCACTTCCAGGAGCTGATCGCGCACGCGCAGGTTGGCAATACCCAGCTGCGGCAGGTTGCGTGACAACACGACTAAGGTCAGGTTTTCCGGCTGATGGCGCAGGAAGAAACGCATCGATTCATGAATTACCGGGTTAGTGATGAGATGGTAATCATCTATCACCACGTAAAGCGGGCGATGCCATTCGGCCAGTTCGATAAACAGCTGAGAGAAAAGGGAGGACAGGCTTGCGTACTGGCGCTTTTGCACCATCACCTCACTGGCGACGCAGTGTCCATGGGTTGCTTGCTGTATGGCGGCAATCAGATAGCTGGCAAAACGCTCTTGCTGGTTATCGCCCTCGTCGAGGGAATACCAGCCAAGATCGCTCTTACCCGCGGCCCATTGCGAAATGAGCGTTGTTTTTCCATAACCTGCAGGGCTCGTAACCAGCGCCAGTCGGAAATTATGCGCGCCGGAAAGTTTAGCCAACAGACGCTCGCGGACCACTGTATGGTCAAGGCGAACCGGGCGACTTAATTTAGACGGAATCAACATAGGTTTCACTTCACTGTGGGGAACGAGAGATTTTATTTTTTTTGCGCTTCGTAATTAATAGGATATAAGGTCGAACAGAAAGAGAACTATTGCAAGTTATGTCTGGGTTTTGTGGCTCTGAATTTGCACTCTGTCACAAAACATTCAGGCAAATGTTGGAACTTTCTCAGAAGGGGTTTAACGCCGCGTCACAGCTGGTTTGTCTGGATACATTGCCGCTGCGCTGAAACTGGTTTCAGAAAGGTATAGTGACGTCAAATTTAATAAAGTGCGGGTAAAGTTGAGTGAGAGTAATAGTCTCCTGAGGTGCAACCCGATGGCTAAATTATTATTCTACGTAAGTAATCATTTCAGAACGTTTTAATTTCACCCAAAACTGCATTTCATTTCTTTGACATTCTCCCGGGTTACTTTTTTATCTTACGGGCACACTCGAACTATGCTCTGAGAGTGGCCTCGATCACACTTTTATGCTCATCCCCGCTACTCCTCCCTGTCTAATCCCCCACAGGAGGAGGAAGAGGGGAAATGAGCCAGGCACACTAGCGCCAACTTGTGTTTTCTTTCTAAAGGATGCCGATCCCCTATGTCACAGCCTACCTTCAACAAAGCTCAATTCCAGGCTGCCCTGACGCGTCAGTGGCAGCGTTTTGGCCTTCATGCTGCAAACGACATGACGCCTCACCAGTGGTGGCAGGCAGTGAGCGGTGCGCTCGCAGAGCAGCTGGATGCTCAGCCCCTGGCAAAACCGGTAAAAGGCCAGCGCCATGTAAACTACATTTCAATGGAATTCCTGATTGGCCGTCTGACGGGCAACAACCTGTTGAACCTTGGCTGGTATCAGGAGGTCGGTGACGTCCTCAAAGAACACGACATTAACCTGACCGACCTGCTGGAAGAAGAGATTGACCCGGCGCTGGGCAACGGCGGCCTGGGACGCCTGGCGGCCTGCTTCCTGGACTCCATGGCGACCGTCGGCCAGTCCGCGATTGGCTATGGTCTGAACTATCAGTACGGCCTGTTCCGTCAGTCGTTTGCCGACGGGCATCAGATGGAAGCGCCGGACGACTGGCATCGCAATACCTATCCGTGGTTCCGCCACAACGCGCAGCTGGACGTACAGGTTGGCATTGGCGGGAAAGTGACAAAGCAGGGTCTCTGGGAACCGGCGTTCACCATCACCGGCGAAGCCTGGGATCTGCCGGTGCTTGGCTACCGTAACGGCGTGGCGCAGCCGCTGCGTCTGTGGCAGGCGAAGCACGCGCATCCGTTTAACCTGACCAAATTCAACGACGGCGATTTCCTGCGCGCCGAGCAGCAGGGCATCGACGCCGAGAAGCTGACCAAAGTCCTCTATCCGAACGACAACCACCTGGCCGGTAAAAAGCTTCGCCTGATGCAGCAGTACTTCCAGTGCGCCTGCTCCGTGGCGGACATTCTGCGTCGCCATCACCTGGCGGGCCGCAAGCTGGCGCAACTGCCGGACTTTGAAGTGATTCAGCTCAACGACACGCACCCGACCATTGCCATCCCGGAGCTGCTGCGCGTGCTGATCGACGAGCACCAGCTGAGCTGGGATGACGCCTGGGCCATCACCAGCCGTACCTTTGCCTACACCAACCACACCCTGATGCCAGAAGCGCTTGAGTGCTGGGATGAGAAGCTGGTGAAAACGCTGCTGCCGCGCCACATGCAGATCATCAACAAAATTAACGACCAGTTTAAAAAGCTCGTGGATAAAACCTGGCCGGGCAACAAGGCGGTCTGGGCGAAGCTGGCGGTGGTTCACGATAAGCAGGTGCGCATGGCGAATATGTGCGTGGTCAGCGGCTTTGCGGTGAACGGCGTGGCGGCGCTGCACTCGGATCTGGTGGTCAAAGATCTCTTCCCGGAATACCACCAGCTGTGGCCAACCAAATTCCACAACGTGACCAACGGCATCACGCCGCGTCGCTGGATCAAGCAGTGCAACCCGCTGCTGGCCGGCCTGCTGGATAAGACCCTGAAGAAAGAGTGGGCCAACGATCTGGACCAGCTCATCAACCTGGAAAAATACGCTGACGACGCGAAATTCCGCGAGCAGTACCGGGCGATCAAGCTGGAGAACAAGGTTCGCCTGGCGGAGTTTGTGAAAGTGCGTACCGGGATTGAGATCAACCCGAACGCCATATTCGATATCCAGATCAAACGTCTGCACGAGTACAAACGCCAGCACCTGAACCTGCTGCACATTCTGGCGCTGTACAAAGAGATCCGCGAGAACCCGCAGGCCGACCGCGTGCCGCGCGTGTTCCTGTTCGGTGCGAAAGCGGCGCCGGGCTACTACCTGGCGAAAAACATTATCCTCGCCATCAATAAAGTGGCGGCGGCGATCAACAGCGATCCGAAAGTGGGCGACAAGTTGAAGGTAGTGTTCCTGCCGGACTACTGCGTCTCGGCGGCGGAAATGCTGATCCCGGCGGCGGATATCTCCGAGCAGATTTCAACCGCAGGAAAAGAAGCCTCCGGTACCGGCAACATGAAGCTAGCGCTGAACGGCGCGCTGACCGTCGGCACGCTCGACGGGGCGAACGTCGAAATCGCCGAGAAGGTGGGCGAAGAGAACATCTTTATCTTCGGCCATACGGTGGAAGAGGTGAAAGCCATCAAGGCCAAAGGCTATGACCCGGTGAAATGGCGTAAGAAAGACAAAGTCCTCGATGCGGTGCTGAAGGAGCTTGAGAGCGGTAAATACAGCGACGGCGATAAGCACGCGTTTGACCAGATGCTGCACAGCATGGACAAACACGGCGGTGACCCTTATCTGGTAATGGCGGACTTCACGGCCTACGTTGAAGCGCAAAAGCAGGTCGACGTGCTGTATCGCGACCAGGAAGCGTGGACCCGCGCGTGCATCCTGAATACCGCCCGCTGCGGTATGTTCAGCTCTGACCGCTCAATCCGTGATTATCAGGCCCGTATCTGGCAGGCAAAACGCTAAGGAAGCGCGATGGAGAGTAAACGTCTGGACAGTGCCGCGCAGGCGGCGGGAATTAGCCTCAGTTACATCAATGCGCACGGCAAACCGCAGTCTATTGGTGCGGACACCAAAAGACGTTTGCTGGATGCCATGCACAAAACCGACGCGAAAGCGTCGGCTGCTCCGGTGCCGAACGTGAAGGTATTCACCGCAGGCAAAAAGATGCCGCTGGCGGTGGAGGGGCACGGCGAGTTTAGCTGGCTTCTTACCACCGAAGAGGGGCATCAGCATAAAGGTCACGCCACCGGCGGCAAAACGTTAAACCTTCCGGCAAAGCTGCCGGAGGGGTATCACACCTTAACGCTCACCCAGGACGATCTGCGTTTCCACTGCCGGGTGATCGTCGCGCCAAAACGCTGCTACGAGCCGCAGGCGCTGCTTGAAGGCAAAAAGCTGTGGGGCGCCTGCGCGCAGCTCTACACTCTGCGTTCCGACAGCAACTGGGGCATCGGTGATTTTGGCGATCTGAAAAAGATGCTGGCATCCGTGGGCGAGCGCGGCGGCGCGTTTATCGGTCTCAACCCAATCCACGCGCTCTATCCGGCCAACCCGGAGAGCGCCAGCCCGTATAGTCCGTCGTCCCGTCGCTGGCTGAACGTTATTTATATCGACGTTAACGCCTTAGATGATTTCAAAAACAGCAAAGAGGCGCAGGCGTGGTGGAAACTCAGCACCACACAGCAGGCGCTGAAGCAGGCGCGCGAAGCCGACTGGGTGGACTATTCCACCGTCACGGCGCTGAAAATGGCCGCGCTGCGTCTGGCGTGGAAAGGCTTTTCGCAGCGCGATGACGAGCAGATGGCGGCGTTCCGCCAGTTCGTGACGCAGGAGGGCGAGAGCCTGTACTGGCAGGCGGCGTTCGATGCGCTGCACGCATATCAGGTAAAAGAGGACGAAATGCGCTGGGGCTGGCCGGTCTGGCCCGAAGCGTATCAGAGCGTCGACAGGCCTGAAGTGAAAGCGTTCTGTAAAAAAAATGCCGATGAAGTGGACTTCTACCTGTGGCTGCAGTGGCTGGCTTATAGCCAGTTTGCCGCCTGCTGGCAGGTGAGCCAGGGCTATAAAATGCCGATTGGCCTGTACCGCGATCTGGCCGTGGGCGTGGCGGAAGGCGGCGCGGAGACCTGGTGTGACCGTGAGCTTTACTGTCTGAAAGCCTCTGTCGGCGCGCCGCCGGATATCCTTGGCCCGCTGGGCCAGAACTGGGGATTGCCGCCGATGGATCCGCACGTCATGGCGGAGCGCGCCTACGAGCCGTTTATCGACCTGCTGCGCGCTAACATGCAGAACTGCGGCGCGCTGCGTATTGACCACGTAATGTCCGTGCTGCGTCTGTGGTGGATCCCGTACGGTGAAACGGCCGATCACGGGGCGTATGTGCAGTATCCGGTTGACGATCTGCTGTCGATCCTGGCCCTGGAAAGCAAGCGCCATCAGTGCATGGTGATCGGTGAAGATCTCGGTACCGTGCCGGTGGAAATTGTCAGCAAGCTCCGCGACAGCGGCGTCTATTCCTATAAAGTGCTCTATTTTGAAAACGACCATGAGAAAACCTTCCGCGCGCCGCAAGCGTACCCTGAACAGTCAATGGCAGTCGCGACGACGCATGACCTTCCTACGCTTCGTGGCTATTGGGAAAGCGGCGATCTGACGCTCGGGAAAACGCTGGGGCTGTATCCTGATGAAGAGGTTCTGCGCGGCCTGTATCAGGATCGCGAGCTTTCCAAACAGGGGCTACTGGATGCGCTGCACAAGCAGGGCTGTCTGCCGAAACGTGCCGGACATAAGGCGTCATTGATGTCGATGACCGCGACCCTCAACCGCGGTTTGCAGCGCTATATTGCCGACAGCAACAGCGCCCTGCTGGGCCTGCAGCCGGAAGACTGGATTGATATGGCGGAGCCGGTGAACATCCCAGGCACCAGCTATCAGTACAAGAACTGGCGTCGAAAGCTGTCCACCACGCTTGAGGCGATGTTTGCCGATGATGGGGTGAACAGGCTGATCAAGGATTTGGATAAGCGGCGAAAAGCTGCTGGTAAGAAGTAATAAAAAACCCGCCAGTGGCGGGGTTTTTATTATCAGGCGGTGCTCATGCAGGTCGGGTAAGGCGTAGCCGCCACCCGACTTAGGGCATCAGACCACCATATTGAGCAGCAGCACCCCGACCAGACCGCACACCGAAATAATGGTTTCCAGCGCGGACCAGGACTTGATGGTTTCACCGATCGTCAGGTTGAAGTACTCCTTGAACAGCCAGAAGCCAGGGTCGTTAACGT
Source organism: Enterobacter vonholyi (assembly GCF_008364555.1). Taxonomy (GTDB): domain Bacteria; phylum Pseudomonadota; class Gammaproteobacteria; order Enterobacterales; family Enterobacteriaceae; genus Enterobacter; species Enterobacter vonholyi. The sequence continues at coordinate 61,228 of NZ_VTUC01000007.1, read as the reverse complement.
GAGAGAAAATCACGCTACCGGAACCGACGGCGATAACCATCAGCTCAGGGCTTACGCCCGTGGTCGCAATCAGCGGGGCAACGATACCGCCTGCGGTGATCGCCGCAACGGTCGCTGAACCCAGCGCAATACGCAGAACCGCGGCAATAGACCAGGCCATCAGGAGCGGCGATACGTTGGTTTCATGCATCATGGCGGCGATGTATTTGTCCACGCCGCTGTCGACCAGAACCTGCTTGAATGCACCGCCACCGCCGATGATCAGGAGCATCATGGCAATGATTTTGATTGAAGAGGTCAGCGTGTCGTTGATCTGATCCATGGAGCGGCCACGGTTCAAACCGAAGGTGAACATCGCGATCAGCACGGCAATCAGCGTTGCCATCACCGGGTCACCCAGGAATTCCGCCACGGACAGGAACGCATGACCTTTAGGCAGGATCATCTCTGCCACGGCGCGCATCGCCATCAGGATCACCGGTACCAGGGAGGTCCAGACGCTGACGCCAAAGCCCGGCATCTCTTCTTCGGTGAAGGTTTTGGCGCTGTACAGACCTTCCGGAATCGGCTTATCAATGCCTTTCAGGAAGCGGGCATAAACCGGGCCGGCCAGAATCACCGTCGGGATCGCCAGAATCGTACCGAACAGCAGAGTTTTACCCATATCCGCGTGGAAGATGGTCGCGATAGCGGTTGGACCCGGGTGCGGCGGCAGGAAGCCGTGGGTCACGGACAGCGCCGCAGCCATTGGCACGCCGACATACAGCAGCGGGATGCTCGCGGCAGCCGCAATGGTGAACACCAGCGGCAGCATCAATACGAAGCCCACTTCATAGAACAGCGCGAAACCAACGGTAAAGCCGGTTAACACTACTGCCCACTGAATGTTCTTCTTACCGAATTTGTCGATAAGCGTGGTGGCAATACGCTGCGCGCCCCCGCAGTCCGCCAGCATTTTACCGAGCATGGCGCCGAAGCCCATGATCAATGCCAGGCTGCCGAGCGTGCCGCCGACACCGGCTTTAATCGAGCTGATAACTTTCACCAGCGGCATCCCTTGCATCAGACCGACTGCAAGTGCCACCAGAACCAGAGCGATAAATCCGTTCATTTTGAAACGGATCATCAAGAGCAGTAATAACACAACACCGATAGCAACGATGACTAATGGCATGATTTACCTGGCCTTTGAATTGTTATGGGTAACGTCATTGTTTCAACGACAAATTCCGATTGTCCCAACTGGGAACAGAGAAGTAACGGCACTAATACTGATGCCTTTTAAACGATTAAGTTTAGTCGGCTGTTATGGGTGTGCTTAGTGCCCATGAGAATGATACGGGTAACATGACGTGATTGAGAATCACCCTGGCAGGCAAAATGTGAATTATGAGACGCAGGTCAACATATAGAGGGAGAGGTAAACGCAAAACGGTAACCACGAGGTTACCGTTTTTAATGTTTCACCCTCGCACGAGGAAGAGGGCGTCAGACCGCACTGTTTCTGTAGGCCCAGTAAGCGCAGCGCCACCGGGCAATACAAATCGGCACTGAATTAGTAGTAGGAGTGCTCGCCGCGCTGGTGTTCGGTCAGGTCACGCACGCCTTTCAGTTCCGGGAACTCGTTCAGCAGCTGCTTCTCGATCCCTTCTTTCAGGGTGACATCGACCATTGAACAACCGTTACAACCGCCGCCAAACTGCAGGATGGCAAAACCTTCGTCGGTGATTTCCATCAGGGAAACACGGCCGCCGTGGCCCGCCAGCTGTGGGTTGATCTGGGATTGCAGCAGATACTCAACGCGCTCCATCAGAGGGGCATCGTCAGACACTTTACGCATTTTCGCGTTCGGCGCTTTCAGGGTCAGCTGAGAACCCAGCTGATCGGTGACGAAGTCGATCTCCGCATCTTCAAGATACGGTGCGCTCAGCTCATCAACATAGGCGGTGAGCTGTTCAAACTTAAGGGCAGTGTCAGTAGCTTCCACAGCGTCCGGAGGACAATAAGAAACACCACATTCTGCATTCGGCGTGCCTGGATTGATCACAAACACACGGATCTGCGTCCCTTCTTCCTGATTTGCCAGCAGTTTGGCAAAGTGCGCTTGTGCAGAATCGGAAATACGGATCATAGCTTTGGCCTAATAGTTGACTAAATTACCTGGGTATAATCATACGCCCATTGAAGAAGGGCTACAAGGTACGGCACAGACACCATACCTGAACCGACGCGGCGCCGCTTTGCAAAAGCAGTCGGGAAAGTTCAGCAACGGTACTGCCTGTGGTGACAACATCATCCACAATCGCGATATGGAGCCCGTCGACCGGCAATTCAAGGCGAAAGGCATTTTTGAGGTTTCTTTTGCGAAGCCGGGCGCTGAGCTGATGCTGGATGGCGGTGGCATGAACACGTGTCAGCGCGCGGGCATCATACCGACAGCCGAGCCACCGTGCGAGGGGACGGCAGAGCAGGTCACTCTGGTTATAGCCGCGCCGCCAGTGACGACGCCGGTATAGGGGGACACTCACCACCATGTCGATTTTTGGCAGAGCCCGCTGACGTCGCGCCTGCAAAACCGCCAGCAACAGCAGGCGAGCAAGGGGCTGTGCCAGCGAGCTCTGCCCGGAAAACTTCAGCGCGTGGATCAGCCTGTTCAGCGGCGGAACATAATCATCCACCGCCACCATCGCGCTCCACGGCGGGGACTTTTTCAGGCAACGGCCACAGGGCAAAGCGGGATTCGTGGCCGGTAAACCACATTGTGGGCAGATCCCGATACGCCATTGCAGCGATCGCGTACAGACGGAGCAGATGCCCCACCCGCCTAGTGCCAGCGGCATTCGGCATAGCCAGCACAACCCAGGTACTGTTAGCATGTGCAACCTCCATGTGAAAAAAGAGAACAGTAACTGATGAAGACGCTGTGGTGGCAGACCGTCGGGACAGGAAATTGCCATCTTGTGCTGCTGCACGGATGGGGACTGAATGCTGAAGTATGGCGTTGCGTAAGCGAGGAACTCGCCTCGCATTTCACGCTGCATCTGGTGGATTTGCCGGGGTATGGCCGCAGCCGCGGTTTTGGGGCCATGTCGCTTGATGAGATGGCGGAGCAGGTTCTGAACGCTGCTCCGCAAAATGCCATCTGGCTGGGCTGGAGCCTGGGCGGGCTGGTGGCGAGCCAGATTGCGCTGTCGAGACCTGACCGCGTAAAAGCGCTGGTGACCGTGGCGTCGTCGCCCTGTTTTAGCGCGCGGGACGCGTGGCCCGGTATCAAGCCAGAGGTGCTGGCGGGGTTCCAGCAGCAGCTGAGCGACGATTTCCAGCGGACAGTAGAGCGGTTCCTCGCGCTGCAGACGATGGGTACTGAAACCGCGCGTCAGGATGCCCGTACGCTGAAGCAAACTGTGCTTTCGCTGCCGATGCCGGAGGTTGAGGTGCTTAACGGTGGCCTGGAGATCCTGAAAACGGTTGATCTGCGCGAGCCGCTGGCCGCCCTGACGATGCCGCACCTGCGTATCTATGGCTACCTCGACGGAATTGTCCCGCGCAAAGTGGCTCCGCTGCTGGATTCGCTCTGGCCGGACAGTGAATCGCAGATCGTTGCCAAAGCTGCACATGCCCCGTTTATCTCTCATCCGACGGAATTTTGTTCAGCGCTGATTGCGTTAAGTCAACGTTTCGACTGATTATTTTCTATCCTGCCTGGAAAAAGTAACACACCGCAACCATACTCCAGATGTCGTTGCGGTTGTTCTGCCTACGATAATCAAAACAACAATCCTATGGAGAGTCAGGCTATGAAACTTGTTACAGGTATTGTCACTTCTCTGGTTATTGGGTCACTGTCATTTGGCGTCTTTGCGGCAAAAGAGCTGGAAAAAGATAAAGTTGCCAGCATGAATCTGACGAAAATTGGTGAAATTTCTACGTCTGACACCACCGCGCCGATGGATGCTCGCAGAGAGCTCTCGAAGAAAGCGGATGAGCTGGGCGGAACGTACTACGTCGTCACCAGCGCAGAAAAACAGACCAAAAACGTACGCGCAACGGCGGACGTCTACAAGTAATACGACAAAGCCAGGCAGCAATGCCTGGCTTTATTAACGCAGTGCCCACCACTCCCTGAGGCAGGCCTTTCCTTCCGGACAGCTTTTACAACTGCCGGAGAGACAGCCTTCCGCGTCTTCCTGAATCCGCACGGCTTTCCCCATGGCTTCCAGTCTTTCCAGCATGGCATCGATCATCGGCTGCGGCGTATGCAGGCTGAGGCTCAGCTGTTTCGCCTCCATTCGCCCCTGCAGTGCCAGCATGTCACGAACCTGAATCAACGATGCCATGGGGTGTGCTCCTTAGTGACAGTCGCCCGCCGGGCTGCTGCAGCAGGTCGCGGCGGTTTTACGGTTTGCCAGCAGGTCGATGTCGACGCGGCTGCGCGCCCGTCGCAGCAGACCGAGCACGACCACGTTAAACAGCACAACCGCAAGAATGCAGACCAGGCTGTAGCGCGGATGCTGGTTGAAGTTAACGGTTTGATAAAACAGCGTGGCCAGCGAGTAAGCGATATTCAGCCCCCACAGGATGGAGAAGCCCATCCAGCCGCGGCTGGACTCGCGAGCAATCGCCCCCATCACGGAGATGCACGGAATGTAGAGCAGAACAAAAATGAGGTAGCTGTAGGCCGCAGACGCGCTGCCAAATTTCTCGCTCATCACCCCCATGGCACCCGTCGCCATTTCGCCGTCGCCTTTACTCGCTTCAATCGGGTTCGCCAGCACGCTCAGGCTGAAGGTGTCCTTCAGGCTCTGCCAGGTTTCCTCTACGGCACCCAGCAGTTCATCACCGAGATGAAACTCAGCCGGATTAAATTCCTGCTCCTGAATGTTCTCGGCGGTGTAGAGCGTGTTCAGGGTACCGACAACCACCTCTTTTGCCATCGCGCCGGTAAACAGCCCGACGGTTGCCTGCCAGTTATCCTCATGCACGCCAATCGGTTTGAAGACCGGCGTGATGACGCGGCTGACGGAGGCGAGGGCAGAGTCGTTAATGTTATCTGCCGCCTGTCCGCTGAGGGTGAAGCTGTTCAGCGCGCTCAGGAAAATACTGACGATGACAATCACCTTACCAGCGCGCAGGACGAAGCCTTTCAGGCGCTGCCAGGTCTGGATCGCCAGGCTTTTCAGATGGGGGACGTGGTACACCGGCAGCTCCATCACGAACGGTGACGCTTCACCGCGCATTATGGTGTGTTTCAGCATTAAGCCGGTGAGGATCGCCATCACGATGCCCAGCACGTAGAGCGAGAAGACCGCCAGCGCGCCCTGCTGGCCAAAGAAGGCTGCCGCAAAGACCGCGAAGATCGCCAGTCGGGCACCGCAGGACATAAACGGCGCCATCATAATGGTCATCAGACGTTCACGCGGCGCATCCAGGGTGCGTGCGCCCATCACCGACGGCACGTTACAGCCGAAGCCGACAATCAGCGGGACGAAGGATTTACCCGGCAGGCCCAGCGCCTGCATCAGACGGTCCATCACGAACGCCGCGCGCGCCATGTAGCCGGAATCTTCCAGAAACGAGAGGAACAGGTACATCATACCGATCTGCGGCACCAGCGGCAGAACGGTATTAATACCGCCGCCGATCCCCTGCGCGAGGAAGATGGTTAGCCATTCCGGGAAGTGCAGAGTGTAACCTACCCACTGGATCCCGTGGACGAAGACCGCGACGGAACCGGCGTCAAAAATCGGCTGCAGTGCGCCACCGATGTTAATGGCAAGCAGGAACATCACGTACATCACCAGCAGAAAGATCGGCAAACCCAGGAAGCGGTTAAGCACGACCTTATCCACCGCCGCCGTAAAGCGGCTGGGTTCCGCCGTCAGCGCGTTACTCACCACGTCGCAAATCGAGGCGATGGCCTGGTAACGGGCATCGGCTATGTGCAGCGCCGGGTCGTCCAGCTCGTCGCTAAGACGAGCCATCGTCGCGTCCAGCTTCTCTGCTGCATGCCCGGCGTAAGCGCGGCTGTAGATATCCCCTTCCAGCATCTGCAGGCCAAGCCACAGGCGCTGTTTTGCTGGCATACCGGTATCCATCTCCTGCGCCAGCACGTTGGCTTCACGCAGGAGGGGCTTCGCGTAATGCACCAGCTCAACGTCGCGATTTCCCGCGTGACGGTCAATGGCCAGCTTCAGCGCATCAATACCGCGAGCCCGCGTCGAAACCAGCGGAACTACCGGGCATCCCAGGCGCGCGGAGAGGGCATCGACGTCGATGCGCAGCTTTTGTTTCTCTGCGATGTCGAGCATGTTGAGCGCCACGATGCAGGGGATACCCAGCTCCAGCAGCTGCAGCGTCAGATAGAGGTTACGCTCGAGGTTTGAGGCATCGACCACGTTGATCAGCAGATCCGCGTCGCCGCCAAGAATATAGTGACAGGCGATTTGCTCATCGAGCGAGGTTTGTGACGAAATGGTGGTTAAGGAGTAGGTGCCGGGAAGGTCAACCAGCGTCACCTGGTTGTCTGTCGTCGTGAACTGGCCCTCTTTACGCTCAACCGTCACGCCCGCCCAGTTGCCTACGCGCTGGCGTGCCCCGGTCAGCTGGTTAAAAAGCGTGGTCTTGCCGGAATTAGGATTGCCAATTAAGCCAATAGTTAACTTTTTCATTTTTTTAGACTCACTGAAACCGCTGGCTTGTTATCGGGATAAGGCTTCGACTTCTATTAATGCGAGGTCTTTCTTACGCAGGACCAGATTCACGCGGCGGGTTTCGATATGAACCGGGTCCCCTAGCGGCGCCACGCGCACGACCTGAAATGACGAGCCGGGCAGCATGCCCAGCGACAGCAGCTTTTGCCGATAGGCTGGGCTAATTTCGCGGGTAAAACCGGTAATCTTCCATGCACTGTCTGGAGTGAATTGCATAACGCCTGATTCCACGAAAGGTTAAATTATCTACTATGGGATGATAATGAGAATAGTTTTTATCAGCAATATTAAAACTGTGACGGAATGTTGTTTGCGGTATTAATTTACGGCCTGTTTGACCTTGCTCAATATTTGCTGAATTGCCTGGAAAACGAAAAGGGGAGTATTTGTTAACGGGGTGATAATTAGTGGTTTAAATATGGCTATGCAATCGGTTTCATATATTTCGATATGAATTTATTCCCCCACCCATGAGGACGAGGGGAAAAGACCGCACCGTGCGATCCCCTCTCCCCTTTGGGGAGAGGGTTAGGGTGAGGGGCATTTACAACCTTAGCGTTTTTTACCCATCGCTGCCGCCAGCGCATCCATCATCGCGCTGTTGCCTGCAGGCTGAGCATCACGTCCGCGCGGTTTTGCCGCTTTCGCGGCGGGACGCTGCGGTTCGCGGCCCCCGCCGTTGCCGCCGCGGCGCGCGTTGGTGTCGCCCGGCTGCTCGTCCAGACGCATGGTCAGCGCGATACGCTTGCGCTGCAGATCCACTTCCAGCACTTTGACCTTCACGATGTCGCCCGCTTTAACCACGGTGTGCGGGTCTTCAACAAACTTGTCGGCAAGGGATGAGATATGCACCAGACCATCCTGATGCACGCCGATATCCACAAATGCGCCAAAGTTGGTCACGTTGGTCACCGCGCCTTCCAGCACCATGCCCGGCAGCAGGTCGTTCATGGTCTCGATACCGTCAGCAAAGGTCGCCGTTTTGAACTCAGGACGCGGATCGCGGCCCGGCTTTTCCAGCTCTTTGATAATATCGGTGACGGTTGGCACACCAAATTTGTCGTCAGTGAAATCAACGGCTTTCAGGTTGCGCAGGGCGCTGCTGTCGCCCATGAGATCTTTCAGCGCCTGCTGGGTGGCGGCCAGGATGCGTTCCACCACAGGGTACGCTTCCGGGTGAACGGTGGAGGCATCCAGCGGGTTATCGCCGTGGTTGATGCGCAGGAAGCCCGCACACTGCTCAAATGCTTTTGGACCCAGACGGCTCACCTTCAGCAGCTGCTGACGGTTCTGGAACTGACCGTTCTCATCACGCCAGGCGACGATGTTCTGCGCCATCATGCGGGTTAAGCCCGCCACGCGGGTCAGCAGGGGAACGGAGGCGGTATTCAGATCAACGCCGACGGCGTTTACGCAGTCTTCCACCACCGCATCCAGCTTGCGCGCCAGCTGAGTCTGGCTCACGTCATGCTGATACTGGCCCACGCCGATGGATTTCGGATCGATCTTCACCAGCTCCGCCAGCGGATCCTGCAGGCGGCGAGCGATAGAAACTGCCCCGCGCAGGGAAACGTCCAGGTCCGGGAATTCCTGGGCCGCCAGCTCGGACGCGGAATAGACGGATGCCCCGGCCTCGCTGACGATCACTTTCTGTGCCGTCACTTTCGGGAACTGCTTCTGCACGTCGAGGTAGAAACGCTCGGTTTCACGAGAGGCCGTACCGTTGCCGATGGCAACCAGCTCGACGTTGTATTTTTCGCACAGCGCCGCCACCACGACGGCCGCTTTCGCTGCCTGGCCGGTGTGCGGATAAATGGTATCGGTCGCCACCAGCTTGCCGGTGCCGTCAACCACAGCGACCTTCACGCCGGTACGCAGACCCGGGTCGAGACCCATGGTCGCGCGCAGGCCGGCAGGGGCGGCCATCAGCAGGTCGTGCAGGTTACGGGCGAAGACGTTAATCGCTTCATCTTCGGCGCGTTCGCGCACGGTGCCCATCAGCTCGGTTTCGAGGTGCATCAGCACCTTGATGCGCCAGGTCCAGCTTACTACGCCTTTACGCCAGCTGTCCGCCGGGGCGTTGTTCAGACGCAGGCCGAGATGGTCGATAATGATCTGCTCGCAGTGGCTCTCTTTCGGCGGCTCGTCAAACTGCGGGTCGGCGTTCAGGGAGAGCTGGAGCACGCCTTCGTTGCGGCCGCGGAACATTGCCAGCGCGCGGTGGGAAGGGGTAGTAGAAATCGGTTCGTGGTGATCGAAATAGTCGCGGAATTTCGCGCCTTCTTCCTCTTTACCCGCGACGACGGTAGAGACGATGTGGGCATTCTTCCACAGGTAATCACGCACTTTAGCGAGCAGCGCGGCGTCTTCGGCGAAGCGCTCCATCAGAATGTAGCGTGCGCCGTCGAGGGCGGCCTTGGTGTCCGCCACGCCTTTGTCAGCGTCGATAAATTTCGCCGCTTCGGTTTCCGGATCGTGCGACGGCTCGTTCCACAGCAGGTCGGCCAGCGGCTCAAGGCCCGCTTCAATCGCAATCTGCCCGCGCGTGCGGCGCTTCGGTTTGTACGGCAGATAGAGATCTTCTAATTCGGTTTTGCTCAGGGTGCCGTTAATGGCGCTTTCCAGATCGCTGGTCAGTTTGCCCTGTTCGCCGATGGATTTGAGGATCGCCTGACGACGTTCTTCCAGTTCGCGCAGATAACCGAGACGGGTCTCCAGGTTACGCAGCTGCGTGTCATCCAGACCGCCGGTGACTTCCTTACGATAGCGTGCAATAAACGGCACGGTGTTCCCTTCATCAAGCAGGCGAACGGCAGCTTCTACCTGTTCGGCTCTGGCCTGAATATCACCCGCAATAATGCGGCAGAGCGAATCATTCATCATGGCTTTATCATCTGTTGAGTCGAAAAAATCAGGGGATAGTTATACGGGCTGACACGGCAAAATGCCAGCCGGGGAGGGCGCTCTCGGACTATTTTACGTAGACGATCTCATTGACGTACCAGCTGGCTTCACCAGCTGGAGTCTGAACGATGGCCAGATCGCCCACTTCCTTTTTCAGCAGCGCGCGGGCCATCGGGGAGTCGATGGAGATGTAATCCTTACGACCAAAAATTTCATCGTAGCCGACAATCCGAAAACGCAGGGTGTCACCATCGTCGTTTTCAATCTCCACCCACGCGCCGAAGAACACTTTGCCCTCCTGCTGCGGAGAGTAATCGACAATTTTAAGATTCTCGAGGCACTTCGTCAGATAGCGAACCCGGCGGTCAATTTCGCGCAGCCGCTTTTTGTTGTACTGGTAGTCAGCGTTTTCGCTGCGATCGCCCAGGCTTGCCGCCCAGGTCACCTTTTTGGTTACTTCAGGACGCTCTTCGCGCCAGAGGTAATCCATCTCTTTTTTGAGCTTTTCGTACCCTTCGCGGGTGATCAGGGGCGTTTTCATGGTAAAGCCTTTGCTGCCTGCCGGTTAACTGTCTTGCGCACAATACGTACCACACAGTGTAACAGACAGGATTAATAATGATTTATGTGATGAAATGAGCAGATAAGCTGCTGTTAAATATGCTTTGTAACAATTTCGACTAGAATTTATACCAGAATTAACTGGTCGAATACGTGCACTTTTTTAGAATACGCTGTTACAAAGACTATCCGAACCTTTGGGAGTACACACAATGCAAGAGAACTACAAAATTCTGGTCGTGGATGACGACATGCGCCTGCGTGCGCTGCTGGAACGTTATCTGACCGAGCAGGGCTTCCAGGTTCGTAGCGTCGCGAACGCTGAGCAGATGGACCGTCTGCTGACCCGTGAATCTTTCCACCTGATGGTTCTCGACCTGATGCTGCCTGGCGAAGACGGGCTTTCTATTTGCCGCCGTCTGCGCAGCCAGAGCAACCCGATGCCGATTATCATGGTGACGGCGAAGGGCGAGGAAGTTGACCGTATCGTGGGCCTCGAAATCGGCGCGGACGACTACATTCCAAAACCGTTTAACCCGCGTGAACTGCTGGCACGTATTCGCGCCGTGCTGCGCCGTCAGGCGAACGAGCTGCCGGGCGCGCCGTCGCAGGAAGAAGCCGTTATTGCCTTCGGCAAGTTCAAGCTGAACCTCGGCACGCGCGAAATGTTCCGTGAAGACGAGCCGATGCCGCTCACCAGCGGCGAGTTTGCGGTCCTGAAAGCGCTGGTCAGCCACCCGCGTGAACCGCTTTCCCGTGACAAGCTGATGAACCTGGCGCGCGGTCGCGAATACTCCGCAATGGAACGCTCTATCGACGTGCAGATCTCCCGTCTGCGCCGCATGGTGGAAGAAGATCCGGCGCATCCTCGTTATATTCAGACCGTATGGGGTCTGGGCTACGTGTTCGTCCCGGACGGCTCTAAAGCATGAGGCGAATGCGCTTCTCGCCGCGAAGCTCGTTTGCCCGCACCCTGTTACTGATCGTCACCCTGCTGTTCGTCAGCCTGGTGACGACCTACCTGGTGGTGTTGAACTTTGCGATCCTGCCGAGCCTCCAGCAGTTCAATAAGGTCCTGGCCTACGAAGTCCGTATGCTGATGACCGATAAGCTGCAGCTGGAGGACGGCACGCAGCTCGTCGTTCCCCCGGCGTTTCGCCGTGAAATCTACCGTGAACTGGGCATTTCGCTCTATTCCAACGAAGCGGCGGAAGACGCTGGCCTGCGCTGGGCGCAGCACTACGAATTCCTCAGCCAGCAGATGGCGCAGCAGCTGGGCGGTCCAACGGAAGTGCGCGTTGAGGTCAACAAAAGCTCGCCCGTCGTCTGGCTGAAAACCTGGCTGTCACCCAATATTTGGGTTCGCGTTCCGCTGACCGAAATCCATCAGGGCGATTTCTCGCCGCTGTTCCGCTATACCCTGGCGATTATGCTGCTGGCGATAGGCGGCGCGTGGCTATTTATCCGTATACAGAACCGACCGCTGGTCGACCTGGAGCACGCTGCGCTGCAGGTCGGTAAAGGGATTATTCCTCCTCCGCTGCGCGAGTATGGCGCCTCGGAAGTCCGTTCAGTAACGCGTGCCTTTAACCATATGGCGGCAGGCGTGAAGCAGCTGGCGGATGACCGTACGCTGCTGATGGCGGGCGTCAGCCACGACCTGCGCACGCCGCTAACGCGTATCCGTCTGGCGACGGAGATGATGGGAGAAGAGGATGGTTATCTTGCCGAGTCCATCAACAAGGATATCGAAGAGTGTAACGCCATCATTGAGCAGTTCATCGACTACCTGCGCACCGGTCAGGAGATGCCGATGGAGATGGCGGATCTGAACGCGGTGCTGGGCGAAGTGGTGGCGGCGGAAAGCGGCTACGAGCGCGAGATTGATACCGACCTTCAGGCCGGTGAAATTCAGGTTCGTATGCACCCGCTCTCCATTAAACGTGCGGTCGCCAACATGGTGGTCAACGCGGCGCGCTACGGCAACGGCTGGATTAAGGTCAGCAGCGGGTCTGAGCTCAACCGCGCCTGGTTCCAGGTGGAAGACGACGGTCCGGGCATCAAGCCCGAGCAGCGTAAGCATCTGTTCCAGCCGTTTGTGCGCGGCGACAGCGCGCGCAGCACCAGCGGTACGGGCTTAGGCCTGGCGATAGTGCAGCGTATTATTGATAACCATAACGGGCTGCTGGAGATTGGAACCAGCGAGCGGGGTGGGTTGAGCATTCGCGCCTGGCTGCCGGTACCGGTGACGCGGGGGCAGGTGAAAGAGAGTTGAAAAAAGGGTGGCACGAGCCACCCTTTTTTACAGGTCGGGTAAGGCGAAGCCGCCACCCGACATGGACTACAGTTTTGGACCCGCACTCACTAGCGCAGCACCCGCCGGGGTATCGGTATACTTCTCGAAGTTCTCGACAAACAGCTTCGCCAGCGATTCCGCCTTCTCACGCCACTGCTCCGGAGAACCGTACGTATTGCGCGGGTCGAGGATATGCGTATCTACACCCGGCAGCGACGTTGGGATCGCCAGGTCAAACATCGGCAGCGTGAAGGTTTCGGCGTCGTCCAGAGAACCATCCAGAATGGCGTCGATAATCGCGCGGGTATCTTTGATAGAGATACGTTTGCCGGTACCGTTCCAGCCGGTGTTCACCAGGTATGCCTGCGCGCCGGATGCCTGCATGCGTTTCACCAGCACTTCAGCATACTGCGTCGGGTGCAGCGACAGGAAGGCTGCGCCGAAGCAGGCGGAGAAGGTTGGGGTTGGCTCCGTCACGCCGCGCTCGGTACCCGCCAGCTTGGCGGTGAAACCGGAAAGGAAGTGGTACTGCGTTTGGCTGGCCGTCAGGCGAGACACCGGAGGCAGAACGCCGAACGCATCCGCCGTCAGGAAAATAACCTTCGTGGCATGACCCGCTTTTGACACCGGCTTCACGATATTGTCGATGTGGTAGATCGGATAAGAGACGCGGGTGTTTTCCGTTTTCGACGCATCGTCGAAGTCGATGGAGCCGTCGGCACGCACGGTGACGTTTTCCAGCAGCGCATCGCGACGGATCGCGTGGAAGATATCCGGCTCGGCCTCTTCAGACAGGCGAATGGTCTTCGCGTAGCAGCCGCCTTCAAAGTTGAATACGCCGTCGTCATCCCAGCCGTGTTCGTCATCGCCAATCAGACGACGTTTTGGATCGGTGGACAGGGTGGTTTTCCCGGTGCCGGACAGGCCGAAGAAGACCGCCACGTCGCCTTTTTCACCGACGTTAGCCGAGCAGTGCATGGAGGCGATGCCCCGCAGCGGCAGCAGGTAGTTCATGACCGAGAACATCCCTTTCTTCATTTCGCCGCCGTACCAGGTACCGCCGATCAGCTGGATACGCTCGGTCAGGTTGAAGGCCACAAAGTTTTCGGAGTTCAGACCCTGCTCTTTCCACTGTGGGTTGGTGCATTTCGCACCGTTCATCACGATGAAATCAGGGGTGAAGTCCTGCAGCTCTTCGTCGGTTGGACGAATAAACATGTTTTTCACGAAATGCGCCTGCCAGGCCACTTCGGTGATAAAACGCACGGAGAGACGGGTATCGGCGTTAGCGCCGCAGAAAGCGTCGACAATGAACAGACGCTTGCCGGAAAGTTGATGGGTGACGAGCCCTTTCAGGTGCTGCCAGGTTTCCGGGGAGAGCGGTTTGTTGTCGTTCTTCCCTTTGCCCTTGTCAGCCCACCACAGCGTATCGCGGGTGGTTTCGTCTCGGACGATATACTTATCTTTCGGCGAACGACCGGTAAAAATACCGGTATCGACGGCGATAGCACCAAGATTCGTCAACACACCACGCTCGTATCCTTCCAGTGTTGGATTGAGCTCTTCCTGATACAGCGTATCGTAGTCGGGGTTGTAGACGATTTCCTGGACGTCGTGAATACCATAAGCCTTGAGATCTTGCGGGGTTAAACCAGTAACACGCATATCACTGCTCCTTAGCCAATATGTACTGCCTGAAATTGTAGGGTTTTTCTGAGGTTGTTTACCGCGACGGGGCTCATAGATTCACGCATCTGGACAAAACCCTTACTAACGGAAAACGCTGCGACTCCAGTCACGGCGCAGGCGGATTATCGCAGGAATCGCTTTTTGGGTGGGGAAAATGTTCCGAAAAGGTTAAAGGCTGGTGATTTTATCGGAAAGAATGTGAATGTAATCGCATACACGTAAGAAAATTACGTAAGAGTTACATTGGGAAAACGATTCAGCTTGGGTGGAGTTTTTTGCCCCTCAGCCCAGCCCTCTCCCCTTTGGGGAGAAGGTTAAGGTGAGGGGAAGAGAGGTTTAGTGAACCTGCGGATCCGCCGGGGAGGCGTTGTTGCGGATCTCAGCGATATCCATCGAATTGAATACATAGTGCGTACCGCAGTAGTCACAGTGCATATCAATTTCGCCGTCTTCCGCCATGATGCTGTCGATCTCTTCATCCGGCAGGGTTTTCAGTGCGCCAGCGCAGCGCTCGCGTGAGCACGTGCACTTGAACTCCACGGACTGCGGGTCGTAAACGGTCACTTCTTCTTCGTGGTACAGACGCCACAGCACGTCGGTCGCCGACAGGTTGAAGAGTTCTTCCGCTTTGATGGTTTCGGTCAGCGTCGCCAGGTGCTCAAAATCATTGGTCTGAGCGTCCTGGGCAGGCAGAACCTGCAGCAGCATACCGCCCGCAGCAGGCTGGCCGTCCACTTCACCGGTGCGGATGAACAGACGCGTCGGCAGCTGCTCAGAACGCATGAAGTAATCTTCCAGGCAGGCTGCCAGGGTATCGCCTTCCAGACCGACCACGCCCTGATAGCGCTCACCTTCCTCTGGGGAGATGGTGATCACCAGGTAGCCGTTACCTACCAGCGTTTTGAGGTCAGCATTTTCTGGCACGTCGCCCTGAACGCGCGCCACGCCGCGCATCTGCTGCTGGTTATTGCCGTTGATGACCGCCAGCGTCATCGGGCCGTCGCCCTGCAGCTGCACGGTGATATCCCCGGCAAACTTCAGCGTTGCGGTAAGCAGGCTGGTGGCAACCAGCAGTTCGCCCAACAGGGTCTTCACCGGCAGCGGGTAATTGTGGTTTTCCAGAATCTGTTTCCAGGTTTCGGATACGGTGACCAGCTCGCCGCGCACGGCGAATTGTTCAAACAGATAGCGGTGTAATTGGTCGTGTTGGGCCATTTTCATCTCTCGTGCGGGTGAGGTTAATCAGTCTCACCGTGTTTAAATTTCATCAGGTCGCGGCGCTCTTTTTTGTCCGGCCGCCGGTCCGGGTGAGGCATCGTCAGCGCGTTCATTTTGCGCGCCAGCGCGGTCTTCTCGCGCTTTTCAATGCTTTCCGCCGTCTCTTCATAAAGCATTACGGCTTCCGCTGCGGGTCGACGTTGTTCGGTAACGGCTTTAACCACCACCGTACGTTCATCGTTGCCCTGACGCAGCGTTAAGGTGGCATTCAGCTCAACCGTCTTGCTCGGTTTGCTGCGCTGGCCGTTGTAATGCACTTTTCCGCCGTCAACCATCTCGCGGGCAAGGGCGCGCGTTTTATAAAAACGCGCTGCCCACAGCCATTTATCCAGTCTTACCCCGTCTGAGGGTTTTTCTTTCATGGCGTCTCCTTCACGGTCAGTGAGGGGATCATCTGGCGATAGTCGTTCAGTCCCGGGTGGCGCAGATAGCTTTTTTCAGCCAGGCCAGAGTCAGGATTGGTGACGCCCAGACAGTAGCGAATGCCAAACCTTGCGGCAGAATCCAGAATGGGCTCGCTGTCATCAATGAACAACGTACGTTCCGGCTGCAAACCCGTCTCTTCCTTAACCGCATGCCACAACCGCTGATCCTCTTTCGGATAACCAAATGTGTGGGTGGAAAGTAATAAATCAAGGTGCGACGCCAGACCCGTATGTTCCAGCTTCACCGCCAGATTATGTGGATGAGCGTTGGTCAGCAAGATACGGCGCTTGCCGCTTGCTTTCAGCGCATCCAGAAAGGGCACTGTGTCTTCGCGCAGAACGGCGCGCGGGCCCTGGGCGGTAGTCATGGCACAAATATCCAGACCGAGGCGCTCGCTCCAGTAGTCAAGACAGTACCAGTTTAGCGTATGTTGCACGGCGCTATATTGCGAACGAATGAATGCCTGCGCTTCTGCCGGGGAGATCCCCTGCTGCTCGCCATAGGTTTCTGGAACCAGCGTTTGCCAGAAATAGTTATCAAAGGCGAGATCGAGCAGCGTGCCGTCCATATCCAGCAGAACGGTATCAACCTCCTGCCAGGCGATATCAAGATGCATTAGGGGAACTCCAGCCAGAAGAAACGTGCGCGACAGGGTAGCACATCTTGTCGCGCAACGACGTTATCAGATCAGGCTCTCAGACGAGGGGATCAGCTTAGGATTGAGGCAGTTTTCGTAATATTGCTGGATGTCGGCAAGCCGCGTGCGTGAGCGCTGGTAGCGGCGCAGGGCCATAAAACCGTTCCAGAAAATGGCGATCAGCATCGCGATCATCAGCAGCGAGGTGCCGATGTAGCGCCACAGCCCAGCGCTATCCGGCATCCGGTGCAGGCCGATATGGCGAGTGCCGTTGGCGTCGGTATAAATACTCGTGACAATCCCTTCTGCGCTGAACGGCGTTTGCATCAGCATCTGCGCCAAGCGCTGGAATTGGCTCCACTGCTCCTGCGCCGGATAATCATAAAGCGCCACCTGCGGATAAGGCTGATCGACCAGGTCGCTGCCCTCATCGCTTGCAATTACAAAGCCGCCCGGTGCCGGGCTGTTCAGCGCCTGAGCCGCACGGGTGGTCTCGCGCATCATGAACGGTGACGTCGAGGTCGCGACCAGGTTATCCAGAGATTCAGCGCTAACCGGCCGCAGCAGCACGTTGACGCCATCCAGTCGTCCCGCTTCGGCGCGTTTCACCAGCGAGTCCCAGTCTTTACTGTTCCCGAGGTTTACCAGGGCATTTTTAAGACGTATGCACTCATCCTGAGAGGAACAAAGATCCTGCGTTTTCAGGACGATGTCACCAAAATCATCCAGCAGAACCATGCCCGATTTTTGAATGGCCGAACGCAGTGCGGGACTAACGCGTGAATCATCGTCCGGTTTCGGGTGCAGCTGGCGGTTAACCGTCTGGGTAAGAGCCGTGGCTTTATTCACGACTTCGGATTCCGGCAGCGGCAGCGGCGGTGCGTCGTTCCAGATAATTTGTGAGCAATCGAACGGCATAAACGGTGAGTTCTGGCGCGTGTTCCACGCCCCCGGGGTGTGAATATTACACATCCCGGTTCCCTTCAGGCGCAGCGTGTCCCCCACGCGCACACCGGCTTCATCCAGTTTGTTGACGCTGGTCGCTTCAATGGTTTGCGCCCCTTTGATCCACGACAGGGTGAATTTGATGGGCATATCCAGCGGCACGAAAAGCAGCAGCATGACTAAGACCAGCGCCGCGCCGCCGGCAATGACCGTGCTGCGAAGCCAGTGCTGAAGCGGAAAATTTTTCACTTCATCATGCAGGGATAAGAAGCGCCCCTGACGCACAACGTGGCGGTCAAGGTAGATATCAATGTCGGTTTTCTGCCCCAGGTCCTGCGCGATCCACGGTTGCCAGTGACGCGGGTAGATCAGGTCGATAATACCGAGCGAGATATTGTTGAGATGTTCCTGATCGTTTTCACCGAAGAGGCCCCAGCGCTTTGGCGTTCCGCGCAGGCAGTGGATTTCGCGCAACGAGGTTTTGGCCGGTGGGGCAAAGAGCCCCCAAAGCCCGCCCGCCAGCAGCAGAACCGCACCGCCAGCCAGCCAGGGGACAAACACATCCGGCGTGAGGAGGCAGATAAAAAAGAGCAGGAAGGCAGCAACGATCAGAATGGCTTCGCGGATGCCGTCCGGGCGGCTCAAAGCGTACTCTTCATGGGTTTCCTGGCGAATATTCAGCAGTTCAATCTGCTCAGTCTCTTCGCCACGAATGGAGGCCTGCGTTGAACTGGCGCGTTCCAGCGCAAAACGAGGTGCTTCCTGAAGGTATTCATTCAGCGTATGGCCGTTAAGCGAGATAACCAGGGGCAACGAGTCGGTGTGAATCAGCTCAACGCTGTTTTCGTCGTTAATGTATTGCTCCCAGGACGGGGGCAGATGCACTTCGACGGAATCAAGGTAATAGCGCCATTTGTTAGGGTCATCAGTAGTGATGCCATAGCGCGTGATGGAGCGCGTCACGCAGAGCACGGTATCACTTTGTGCGTTAAGATTTAGCGCGACGGGCGCAGCGGTGGCTCCCGTTGGCCCAGGCGTTAACTGAGTACGGTTCAGGATTTCGAGATAGTTTTCAACCGCATCGCGCTCGTCTTGCGTAAGTTTACGCGTGCTCGCACCCGCAAATGCATTTAAAAAGGGCAGGCGATAACGGCGCTGTACGCGGCGCCTGTACAACCACCCTGCAACCAACGCACCGGCCAGCATAGCAGCGAGAACAATCAAAATGGTGCTCATGCTTTCCCCATCTTACTTATCTTCTTACAGGTGTAGTCAGTAGCACCTTTACATTGAATGAGAGTCTGTGGTTGGCTATCGGCAAGTATGGAGTCGAACTTGAGCATTCTGAAGCGCATCCCAGTGACCGGTGATGATAGCAAAGCCTGTTATGGCGCGATATCAGCAAATTCCTGGAAACATTTCAACCTCTTGACATTTGTTTTGAATTGAGGATTGATCCCAAATACGTTGCATAAATGTAAATAAAGAACAATTGACATTGCCGAAACCGTGCAGCGTATCGCACAATAACGCCAGTTCTCACTGCTAAGACCCATCAAGATGAGCAAACCACTACAAAAACCCACCATTCTGAATGTTGAAACTGTCGCCAAATCGCGCCTGTTTAATGTCGAAAGTGTGGATCTGGAGTTCAGCAACGGTGTGCGTCGCGTTTATGAACGTATGCGCCCTTCTTCGCGCGAAGCGGTGATGATTGTTCCCATTGTCGACGATCATCTGATTTTGATCCGCGAATACGCTGTGGGAACGGAATCTTACGAGCTCGGGTTCTCGAAAGGGCTTATCGACCCGGGTGAAACCGTCTTTGAAGCGGCGAACCGCGAGCTGAAAGAAGAGGTGGGGTTCGGGGCTAATGAGCTTTCATTCCTGAAAAAGCTGAGCATGGCACCGTCCTATTTTTCCAGCAAAATGAATATCGTGGTAGCTGAAGATCTCTATCCTGAATCGCTGGAAGGGGATGAGCCGGAGCCGTTGCCGCAGGTTCGCTGGCCGTTAGCGCACCTGATGGATCTGCTGGAAGACCCTGACTTTAATGAGGCCCGCAACGTGAGCGCGCTGTTCCTGGTACGGGAGTGGTTGAAGGGGCAGGGGCGACTGTAGTGGCCTGATGTCCTCACCCCAACCCCTCCCGAGGGAGAGGGAGCAAACACAAAAACGGCAACCAGAGGTTGCCGTTTTGCTTTGTGGTTAGAACAGCTCGTGCGTTTCGCCGTTATCGATGATCTCCGTACCCACCTCGTGCACCGCCTGTGTGGTTGGCTGGGTGCCCTCAATGAAATACTCTTCGCGACTATTACCGCCGTTGGCAAGCTGACCGGTGCTGCGGTCGATATTGACCGTCACCACGCCTGGCGGCGGCGTTAACGGCTGCTCCGGCACACCTTCAAGAACGGACTTCATGTAGGCATCCCAGGCCGGCTGCGCGCTCTTCGCTCCGCCTTCGTAGCCGGAAATCTGATCCTTAATCGCCCCGGAGGCCGTTGTACGACCTAAGTCACGGCGGTGATCGTCGAAGCCGATCCAGACCGAGGTCACCACGCCCGGACCGTAGCCGGAGAACCACGCATCTTTCGAGCTGTTGGTTGTCCCCGTTTTACCGCCGATATCATGGCGCTGCAAGTCGCGTCCTGCGCGCCAGCCGGTACCCTGCCAGCCCGGTTCACCGAAGATGTTGGTGTTCAGCGCGCTCTTAATCAGGAACGACAGCGGCGTGTTGATCACATGCGGTGCGTACTCCTGCGCGCCGGTCTGCGCCACCAGCGCCTGGTTCGCCTGCTCGAGCTGCGGCTGCGGCACAACGCCGTTCTGCTGCTCCTGCGACACGGCAGGGTCTTCCATGTCCTTATTCTCAAGCACCTCGGATTTCGGCGTATTGCCATAAATGACCGGAATATCGCAGTCAGGGCAGGCAATTTTCGGCTTCGCTTCGAACAGCACGCCGCCCTGATCGTTTTCGATCTTGCTGATGAAGTACGGGTCAATCAGGAAGCCGCCATTAGCCATCACCGAGTACCCGCGGGCGACCTGAAGCGGCGTAAAGGAGGCTGAGCCTAACGCCAGCGACTCGGTGCGAACGATGTTCTGTGCCGGGAAACCGAAGCGCTGCAGATACTCTGCGGCATAGTCGACGCCCATCGCGCGCATGGCGCGCACCATCACCACGTTTTTCGACTGCCCCAGACCCTGACGGAGACGAATAGGACCGGCATACTCCGCAGGGGAGTTCTTCGGCTGCCAGTCGGAACCCGCACCGGCATCCCAGCGGGAGATTGGCACGTCGTTGAGGATGCTGGCGAGGGTCAGTCCCTTATCCATCGCGGCCGTGTAGAGGAACGGTTTGATATTGGAACCGACCTGACGCAGCGCCTGCGTGGCGCGGTTAAATTTGCTCTGGTTGAAATCAAACCCGCCGACCAGGGCCAGGATCGCACCGTTCTGTGGATTGATAGAGACCAGGGCCGAGTTGACGTCCGGCACCTGTGCCAGCCACCAGGCTTCGCCTACTTTGCGCACCCAGATTTGCTGCCCGGTCTGAACTGCATCGGTCACTTTACGCGGCGTTGCGCCCTGTAGGGTATCCGAGCGGTACGGACGCGCCCAGCGGACACCGTCCATGCGCAGAGAGACGGTGGTGCCGTCCGCGAGCGTCGCAACGGCTTCCTGAGGATCGGCCTGCGTCACCACGGCAGGCAGGAGCGGACCATAGGTTGGCAGCGCCTTCAGCGTACTGGTGATTTTTTTGCTGTCCCACGCGCTTTCGCCCACTTTCCAGAGCACGTTTGACGGGCCGCGATAGCCGTGACGCATATCGTAGTCCATCACGTTGTTCCGTACCGCTTCCTGAGCCGCCTGTTGGACTTTGCGGGTGACGGTGGTGTACACGCGATAGCCATCTTCATAGGCCTTGTCACCATAGCGATTCACCATCTCCTGGCGAACCATTTCGGTCAGATAAGGAGATGCAAAGGCGATCTCAGGGGCGTGGTAGTTAGCGTCAATGACATCGTTACGCGCCTGGTCGTATTCGCTCTGGCTGATGTAGCCTTCGCTCAGCATACGTGACAGGACGACGTTGCGACGCGCGGTGGCGCGATCGAGCGAGTAGAGCGGGTTAAACGTGGATGGCGCTTTTGGCAGACCTGCTATGGTGGCCATTTCGCTTAAGGTGAGTTGCTCAACAGGCTTGCCGAAGTAAACCTGTGCGGCAGCCCCCACGCCATAGGCGCGGTAGCCCAGGTAGATTTTGTTGAGGTACAGCTCAAGGATTTCGTCTTTGCTCAGCAGCTGCTCAATACGGATCGCAAGGAATACCTCTTTGATCTTACGTATCAGCGTCTTTTCAGGGCTGAGGAAGAAGTTACGCGCCAGCTGCTGCGTAATGGTGCTCGCCCCCTGAGAGGCGTGACCAGAGAACAACGCAATGCTCGCGGCACGGAAAATTCCCACCGGATCGACACCGTGGTGCTCGTAAAAACGGCTGTCCTCCGTGGCGATAAAGGCTTTCACCATCACGGGTGGAATTTGGTTTAAGGTCAGCGGAATACGGCGCTTCTCGCCATACTGCGCCATCAGCTCGCCATCGGCGCTATAGACTTGCATCGGGATCTGGAGGCGCACATCGCGAAGCGTGGCGACATCAGGCAGCTGTGGCTCAATATATTTGTACAAACCGTAAATCGAGCCTGCTCCCAGCAGAATGCAACAGACTGCAAGGATGAATAAATACTTTACGAACTTCACCGGAGATTTCCCATTTGGTTTCACTTGGGCAGTTTCTAAACAATCGCGCGGTAGTATAAAGGCAAGCCTGATTCATTGATATAGCCGTCAAGACGACGGGCGATAAGGAGATCGTGAAGCATGGCTTTCAAAATATGGCAAACGGGCGTTCATATTCAACAGGATAGGGTGCGAATCGTCTCGTTGGCCCGGGAGAGGTCTGGCTGGTGCTTACGCCGCTGGTGGGCGATACCTCTGGCCGAAGGTATCATTCGTGACGGCAAAATTTGTCAGCCAGAACAGATGGTTGATGCGTTACGCGACTGGCGAAAAACGCTGCCCCACTACCACCGCGTGTTCCTCTCTTTCCCGGCAGCACGCACCCTGCAGCGGTCGCTTCCCCTTCCGGCCGCTGTGCTACGCGACAGCGAGCAGCTCACATGGCTCGGTGCGGCGCTCGCGCGAGAACTGGAGATGTCTGCCGAAACGCTCTGTTTCGATTACGCGCAGGATACCTTCAGCAATACCTTTCACGTGACTGCCGCACAAAATAACGAGGTCGACACCCTACTGGCGCTGGCGAGAACGCTGCGTTTGCGGCTGGTGACCATTTCTCCCGATGCCAGCGCGCTGGCTAATCTTCTTCCTGCGGTGGCACCAGCGAAATGCATCGCCTGGCGGGACGATCGGCAGTGGCTCTGGGCTATGCGCCACCAGTGGGGACGCCGCTTAACTACCGAAGCAGAAAGCGTGGCTGAGCTGGCGGCGCTGCTGGCTCTTGGGCCGGATGACATCGCGCTGTTTGATAGCCGACGTGACCCGTGGGAAATCCTGGAACGTTACCATGCTCCATTACCGGACTGCGGCGCTGATTATACCGTTGCGCTGGCTTTGGCCATGAGCGAGGTACCCGCATGAGCATCATGAACTTTCTGCCGTGGCGACAGCAGCGGCGCTCGCGATGCCTGCGCTTCTGGGGCGTAATGTGTGTCGGCACAGTGCTGTTGCTGTTCGTGACCATTTTCTGTCTGCGGATGAACCATCTCGTGAGGCTGCGCGCGCTGCAAACGGATCTGACGGGAATGCAGTCCGTGCAGCACGCGCTTGTCGCCCGGCAAAGACTGACCGCACAGGCGCAGATGCCCGTGCAGACCCTGCAACAACGGGCATGGCAACCGGTGCTGGAATCCCTTTCCCGCGCCGTTCCGGCACAGGTCTGGCTGACGGAGTTGCGCTATCAGCCCCCTGCTCTGATGCTGAGCGGGTATGCCATAACCCTGCCGGCCCTGTCTGCTCTGCGCGATGCGCTTGGCCTAATAGCGGATTTTACGCCCGGGACGACGGGTGAGCTTCGGCAGGACAGCCAGGGGCGATGGATGTTCACCCTTCATCTTAAAAGCGAGGGGTAACGCGTGGATACCCTGTTAGAACGCTGGTGCGAAAGCCGTCCCTTGAATCGGGTGCTCTTCTGGTTTCTGGCGAGCCTCCTGGCTGGACTGGCAGCGTGGGGCACCATGCTCAGACCGGTATACGGGCAGAGTGCCGAACGGCAACGCCAGCTGATTCAGGACGTGAGGACGAATGCAGCGTTATGGTCTGCCGTCAGAAAGACGCCGTTTCGTCCGAAAATAACGGAAGTACTGGAGAAGACGCCGTTCTCCCCGCTCGATTTTCAGGGCGATGACGCGACGCTCGTTCACTGGAAGCCGCTACAGAACGGAGGAGAACTGATGCTGGAGGTAGAGTGGCAGGCTATCCCGGCGCTTTTTTCCCGGCTGGCGCAGCGGGATGTGCAGATCGCCGCTTTCGCGATTACACCACATGGCACAGCGTTGCGCCTGCGGCTGGAGCTAGAACATGCGAAATAGCACGCGATGTTTGCTGGTTTGCTCTGCGCTGCTACTGACCGGTATGCGCGATCCCTTTCACCCGCCGGACGATCCCTGCGCCATTGCCGAGCTGGCGCAGTGGCACTATCGCGGCATGGTGGGTGGACAGCAGGCTATCGGCATTTTACAGGATGGGCAAAAGCGCTGGTATCGGCTGAAAACGCATGAGCGCTTTCCGGAAGGCTGGACGATAACAACCATCAATGAAACGGATCTGGTTGTTGATGTGGGTGACACATGTGAACCAGGAAAATGGACGTGGCAACGAGAAGGAAAGGATAAGAATGAATTTACGGATAATGCTGTGGCTGCTGGCGTTCAGCCATCCGCTGTGGGCCGCCGCGCCAAAACCGGTCACGCTGGTGGTGGATGACGTTCCTGTAGCCCAGGTACTACAGAGTCTGGTTGCCCAGGAGAATAGAAATCTTGTGATATCGCCTGATGTCGGCGGCACGCTTTCGCTCAATCTGAAGCGCGTCCCCTGGCGACAGGCATTACAGACGGTTGTCGCCAGCGCTGGCCTCGTTTTGCGAGAGGAGGGCGGCATTTTTTATGTGTATACCGCGGCCTGGCAGCGTGAACAGCAGGAACGCTCGGAACAGGAGCGGGCCCGAAGACAGCTTGATGCGCCGCTGGTGTCTCACAGCATCGCTTTTTCCTATGCCGATGCCGGAGAGCTGCAGAAAGCCGCGGAAAAACTCCTGAGTCCAAAGGGGAGTTTATCCGTCGACACGCGTACCAACCGGCTGCTGATTCGGGATAACCAGACGGTGGTGGAGACTCTACAGCGCTGGGCCGCCCAGATGGATATTCCCGTCGAACAGGTCGAGCTGGCGGCGCACATTGTGACCATTAATGAAAAAAGCCTGCGCGAGCTAGGGGTGAAGTGGAATCTCGCCGACGCCACCGATGCGGGCAAAGTTGGACAGCTCACCACGCTTGGCAGCGATCTTTCCGTTGCCAGCGCCACCAGCCACGTGGGTTTTAACATCGGACGGATCAATGGTCGGCTGCTTGATCTGGAACTCTCTGCGCTGGAGCAAAAACAGCAGGTCGATATTATCGCCAGCCCGAGGCTTCTGGCCTCGCATATGCAACCAGCCAGCATCAAGCAGGGGAGTGAGATCCCGTATCAGGTCTCAAGCGGTGAAAGCGGGGCGACCTCAGTTGAGTTTAAGGAGGCGGTATTAGGCATGGAGGTCACGCCGGTGGTATTGCCGGGGGGGCGCGTGCGCCTGAAATTGCATATTAGTGAAAATATGCCGGGACAGGTTCTGCAGCAGGCTGACGGCGAAACGCTGGCGATCGACAAACAGGAGATTGAAACCCAGGTGGAGGTAAAAAGTGGAGAAACGCTGGCGTTGGGCGGAATTTTTTCGCAGAAAAACAAAACCGGCAGTGACAGCGTGCCCGGGCTCGGGAAAATCCCCTGGCTTGGGCAGCTTTTTCGTCACGATGGTAAGGATAATGAACGGCGCGAGTTAGTGGTGTTTATTACGCCACGTCTGGTCGGTATTCGCTGACGGGTAACGATCCCCACAATGATTTTGCATTCAGTTTGTTGCAGATGTTTGACGTGGGGCATGAATTAGCATACAAGGAGTACCGATTTGAGTTGGACTTACGTCTTATTACCTTATGCGCCCGACGCGGTGATTTAATCAGTTGCCAAACAAGCCGGAGTATTGAGATAATTTTTAGTCTGACTCTCGCTCTATTGCATATGAGGTTTCAGTTCATGTCCTGCTACGCTGGGTGTCTGCGAAGCGGGGATTACCATTAACGAATAGTCTTAGTAGTACCGATAAAATGGCAGAGAAACGCAATATCTTTCTGGTTGGGCCTATGGGTGCCGGCAAAAGCACTATTGGGCGTCAGTTAGCTCAACAACTCAATATGGAATTTTACGATTCTGATCAAGAGATTGAGAAACGAACCGGAGCTGATGTGGGCTGGGTTTTCGATGTAGAAGGCGAAGAAGGTTTCCGTGACCGAGAAGAAAAAGTGATCAACGAACTCACGGAAAAACAGGGCATCGTTCTGGCAACAGGCGGCGGTTCTGTGAAATCTCGCGAAACCCGTAACCGTCTCTCCGCCCGTGGCGTAGTGGTCTATCTTGAGACGACTATCGAGAAACAGCTGGCACGTACGCAGCGCGATAAAAAGCGCCCGCTGCTGCAGGTTGAAACGCCACCACGCGAAGTTCTGGAAGCATTGGCCGATGAACGCAATCCGCTGTATGAAGAGATTGCCGATGTGACCATTCGTACTGACGACCAGAGCGCTAAAGTGGTTGCAAACCAGATTATTCATATGCTGGAAAGCAACTGATTCTGGCTTTATATACACTCGCCTGCGGGTAAAAGCATTAAAGGTGGATGTCGCGTCATGGAGAGGATTACAGTTACTCTCGGGGAACGTAGTTACCCTATCACCATCGCGGCTGGTTTGTTTAACGACCCAGCTTCCTTTTTACCACTGAAAGCGGGTGATCAGGCGATGCTGGTCACCAATGAGACGCTGGCTCCGCTTTATCTCGACCGCGTACGCCATCTGCTTGAGCAGGCGGGCGTAAAAGTCGACAGTGTGATTCTCCCCGATGGCGAGCAGTATAAAAGCCTGACGGTACTGGATACCGTCTTTACCGCATTGCTGCAAAAACCGCACGGTCGCGATACAACACTGCTTGCCCTGGGCGGCGGTGTTGTGGGCGATCTGACCGGCTTTGCGGCCGCAAGCTATCAGCGCGGCGTCCGTTTTATTCAAATCCCAACCACGTTGCTGTCCCAGGTCGACTCCTCTGTGGGTGGCAAAACGGCAGTCAACCATCCGCTCGGCAAAAACATGATTGGTGCGTTCTACCAGCCTGCATCGGTGGTGGTGGATCTCGACTGTCTGAAAACCCTGCCGAAGCGCGAACTGGCTTCGGGTCTGGCGGAAGTGATCAAATACGGCATTATTCTGGATGGCGAGTTCTTTGTCTGGCTTGAAGAGAATATGGATGCGTTGCTGGGCCTGGATGAGGCTAAACTGGCATACTGCATTCGTCGTTGCTGTGAGCTGAAAGCAGAAGTTGTCGCAGCAGACGAGCGTGAAACGGGCTTACGTGCTTTACTGAATCTTGGGCATACGTTTGGTCACGCGATTGAAGCCGAAATGGGTTACGGCAACTGGCTGCACGGTGAAGCCGTCGCGGCCGGAATGGTCATGGCAGCCCGCACCTCTGAACGCCTCGGACAGTTCAAACCGGAAGAGACGGCACGTATCATTGCGCTGCTTGAACGTGCAGGTTTGCCGGTGACCGGGCCGCAGGAGATGTCGGCGCAAGCGTATTTACCCCACATGATGCGCGATAAAAAAGTATTGGCAGGTGAGATGCGTCTTGTACTCCCGCTTGCAATAGGGAAGAGTGAAGTGCGCGGCGGAGTGCCGCACGATGTCGTTCTTGGCGCTATCGCTGATTGTCAGCAGGCGTAACAACTAGAAAGGTCAGGCCACTGTCGCAGGTGGTCGTTTAGCTTCAGGTGAAATGCAAAGTCGTTGGCATAAGCCTTTGAGTGGGGTGTTAAATGGATGAATTCAAACCAGAAGACGAGCTGAAACCCGATCCCAGCGATCGTCGTACTGGTCGTTCTCGTCAATCTTCAGAACGTGATAACGAGCCGCAGATCAACTTTGACGATGTTGATCTGGATGCAGACGATCGTCGCCCTTCGCGCAGCCGCAACGCGCACGAAGAGCGAGCAGAAGAGGATTATGAGTCCGAAGAAGATTCAATGGACGAACAGCCTGTAGAGCGTCGCCCGCGTAAACGTAAAAAAGCCGCTGCGCCGAAACCGGCTTCCCGCCAGTACATCATGATGGGCCTTGGCGTTCTGGTGCTTGTGCTGCTGATTGTCGGCATTGGCTCCGCGCTTAAAGCGCCGTCAACGAACTCAACCGAGCAAACGGCTTCCGCTGAGAAGAGCATCAACCTGTCCGGTAACGATGCGACCAATCAGGCGAATGGCGCACAGCCAGCGCCGGGAGCGACTTCTGCAGAGCAGACCGCAGGCAACACCACAGCGCCGCAGGATGTTTCTCTGCCGCCCGTTTCTTCAACCCCTGCTCAGGGCCAGGCACCTGCTACGCCTGAAGGTCAGCAGCGCGTAGAAGTTCAGGGAGACCTGAACAATGCGCTGACGCAGCCGCAGAACCAGCAGCAGGTTGATAACGTCGTGGTTAACTCTACGCTGCCAACTGAACCTGCAACCGTTGCCCCGATTCGCGGTGGTAACGCCCAGCCACAAACGGCTGCGACGGAAACCAAACCGCGCCAGACGCAAACTGCGACACGTCCTGAACGTAAGCAGGCGGTGATTGAGCCTAAGCGTGAAACCAAACCTCAGTCAGTAGTCAAAGCGCCTGAAGTGAAAGCCGTACCGGCACAGCCGAAACATACTGAAACGGCGGCGGTGAGCGAGCCTGCGAAAGCGCCAGTCACGCAGACGGCGCCGAAAGCAACGGCGACCACAACAGCACCGGCTGCCACAGCTGCGCCTGCAGCAACGGCTCCAGCTGCCACGGCAACAGCCTCCAGCAGCACCGCAGGCAAAACTGCAGGTAACGTTGGTTCGCTAAAGTCTGCGCCATCCAGCAACTACACGCTGCAGCTGAGCAGTTCGTCTAACTATGACAACCTCAACAGCTGGGCGAAGAAATCAAATCTGAAAAACTATGTTGTTTATCAGACGACCCGTAACGGTCAGCCCTGGTATGTGCTGGTGAGCGGTGTTTATTCGTCCAAAGATGAAGCAAAACGTGCCGTTGCGGCACTGCCAGCGGATGTTCAGGCGAAAAACCCCTGGGCGAAGCCGATTCATCAGGTTCAGGCCGATCTGAAGTAATGTTTAAAGCGCAGGATGCTGTCGGAGCTTTCTCCACAGCCGGAGAAGGTGTAATCAGTTAGTCAGCATGAAAAAAAATCGCGCTTTTCTGAAATGGGCAGGGGGAAAATACCCCCTGCTCGATGATATTAAAAAACACCTGCCTGAAGGCGAGTGTCTAATCGAGCCTTTCGTGGGTGCAGGATCGGTGTTCCTCAACACCGATTTTTCTCGTTATATCCTGGCGGATATCAACAACGATCTTATCAGCCTCTATAACATCGTTAAGCTGCGCACTGAAGAGTATGTCGCAGAGGCGCGCAAACTGTTTACGCCAGAGAACAACACCCCTGACGTCTACTATCAGTTCCGCGCGGAGTTTAATCAGAGCCAGGATCCATTCCGTAGAGCGCTGCTATTCCTCTATCTCAACCGTCATGGTTACAACGGCCTGTGCCGGTATAATCTTCGTGGGGAATTTAACGTGCCGTTTGGTCGCTATAAGCGCCCGTATTTCCCGCAGGACGAGCTGTATCACTTTGCCGAAAAAGCGCAGAACGCTGAGTTTCATTGCCTCTCCTATGAAGAGTGTATGGAGCTGGCAGGCGTAAACTCGGTGGTTTACTGTGATCCGCCTTACGCACCATTGTCTGCAACGGCGAATTTCACCGCTTATCACACCAACAGCTTCAGCCCGGCCGAACAGGCTCGTCTGGCTGAGATGGCGGAAAAGCTGGTCAGCAAAAGAATTCCGGTGTTAATTTCAAATCACGACACGCCTGATACGCGCGAATGGTACAAAGCCGCGAAGCATTTTCAGGTTAAGGTGCGGCGTAGCATTAGCAGCAACGGCGGCACGCGTAAAAAGGTGGACGAACTTCTGGCTCTTTATCGCCCCTGAGCCGTTTTGCCCGCCGGTAAACACATTTCAAGGAGAAGCGGATGAAACAGTTTTTGATTGCTCCCTCAATTCTGTCGGCCGATTTTGCCCGCCTGGGTGAAGACACTGCCAAAGCTCTCGCGGCTGGTGCAGATGTTGTCCATTTCGACGTTATGGACAACCACTACGTCCCTAATCTGACCATTGGCCCAATGGTGCTCAAAGCATTACGTAACTACGGCATTACCGCCCCGATCGACGTTCATCTTATGGTGAAGCCTGTTGATCGCATCGTGCCTGACTTCGCCGCAGCGGGTGCCAGCATCATCACTTTCCATCCGGAAGCCTCTGAACACGTAGACCGCACGCTGCAGCTGATCAAAGAGAACGGTTGTAAAGCGGGCCTGGTGTTTAACCCGGCCACGCCGCTGAGCTATCTCGATTATGTCATGGATAAACTGGACGTGATCCTGCTGATGTCCGTTAACCCGGGCTTTGGCGGTCAGTCGTTTATCCCCCACACGCTGGATAAGCTGCGTGAAGTACGCCGTCGCATTGATGAGTCAGGTTACGATATTCGTCTGGAAGTGGACGGCGGTGTGAAAGTGAATAACATTGGTGAAATTGCGGCGGCAGGTGCGGATATGTTCGTTGCCGGTTCAGCCATTTTCGACCAACCGGATTACAAAAAAGTCATTGATGAAATGCGCCGCGAGCTGGCGAAGGTAAGTCATGGATAAATTGCAGGCAATTCGGGGTATCGCATTTGACCTCGACGGCACGCTGGTCGACAGCGCGCCGGGCTTAACGAGCGCCGTAGACCAGGCGCTGTACGCGCTTGAACTCCCCGTTGCGGGTGAAGAGCGTGTCGTCACGTGGATTGGCAACGGGGCCGATGTTCTGATGGAGCGCGCGTTGACGTGGGCGCGTCAGGAGCGTGCGTCACAGCGTTCCGCCCAGGGTAAACCGAGCGTCGATCACGCGGATATCCCGCAGGAAGAGCAGCTGCGTATTCTGCGCAAACTGTTCGATCGTTTCTATGAAGAGACGGTCGAAGAGGGCAGCTTCCTGTTCCCGGACGTTCAGGAAACGCTGAGCGCGCTGTCCGCGAAGGGCATTCCGCTGGGACTGGTGACCAACAAACCGACACCTTTTGTCGCACCTCTGCTGGAAGCGCTCGATATCGCGAAGTATTTCTCCGTGATTGTGGGCGGCGACGACGTGCAAAACAAAAAGCCCCATCCGGAACCGCTGCTGCTGGTGGCAGGAAAATTATCCTTAACGCCTGCGGAGCTGCTCTTTGTCGGCGATTCACGCAATGATATTCTGGCTGCCCGCGCGGCTGGATGTCCTTCCGTGGGGTTAACCTATGGCTACAACTACGGTGAAGCCATCACGCTGAGTGAGCCGGACGTTGTTTTCGACCACTTCAAAGATTTGTTGCCCGCTCTCGGGCTTTCGCACAGTGAAAATCAGGAATTGAACAATGACTAAGCCCATCGTTTTTAGTGGCGCACAGCCTTCAGGTGAATTGACCATTGGTAACTACATGGGTGCGCTACGTCAGTGGGTCAGCATGCAGGATGAGTACCATTGCATTTACTGCATCGTCGATCTCCATGCGATTACCGCGCGTCAGGATCCTGAGAAGCTGCGCAAAGCCACGCTGGACACCCTGGCGCTGTACCTGGCCTGCGGCATCGATCCTGAGAAGAGCACCATTTTCGTTCAGTCCCACGTGCCGGAGCACGCGCAGCTGGGCTGGGCGCTGAACTGCTACACCTATTTCGGCGAGCTGAGCCGCATGACCCAGTTCAAGGATAAATCTGCCCGCTACTCTGAAAACATCAACGCCGGTCTGTTTGACTATCCTGTGCTGATGGCGGCAGACATCCTGCTGTATCAAACCAACCAGGTGCCGGTGGGTGAAGACCAGAAGCAGCACCTGGAGCTGAGCCGTGACATCGCCCAGCGCTTTAACGCGATCTATGGCGATGTGTTTAAAGTGCCTGAGCCATTCATTCCGAAGTCCGGCGCGCGCGTGATGTCGTTGCTGGAGCCGACCAAGAAGATGTCCAAGTCTGACGATAACCGCAACAACGTTATCGGCCTGCTGGAAGATCCGAAATCCGTCGTCAAAAAGCTCAAGCGCGCGGTCACGGACTCCGACGAGCCGCCTGTAGTGCGCTACGACGTGCAGAACAAAGCGGGCGTCTCCAACCTGCTGGATATCCTCTCCGGCGTCACCGGCCAGAGCATCCCTGAGCTGGAAAAACACTTCGAAGGCAAGATGTACGGCCACCTGAAAGGCGAAGTGGCAGATGCCGTTTCCGGCATGCTTACTGAGCTGCAGGAGCGTTATCACCGCTACCGTAACGACGAAGCTTTCCTGCAGAAAGTGATGAAAGAGGGCGCGGAAAAAGCCAGCGCGCGCGCGTCCGAAACCCTGAAAGCGGTGTATGAAGCGATTGGGTTTGTTGCGAAGCCTTGAGTCTGCTTGCCGGGTGTCGCTAACGCTTACCCGGCCTACAGGATCGTGTAGGTCGGGTAAGGCAAAGCCGCCACCCGACAAAAAACACACTCTCCAAAACTAAAAAACCGGGACATCCCGGTTTTTTTACGCCTGTAAAACGCTTACTGCTGTGCCGCCGGACCGCAACCACCGATGATCTTCGAAATGGAGATCGCCGGGTGCAGCAGGTAATCGTAGCTGCAGTTATTTTTGGTGTTCTGTACATGACCGGTACAGGCAGTCAGAGTCGATAACAGGCCAACCAAAACGGCGGCCTTTGCCAGTTTGAACATACGCATTCCTTGTCTTAAAAACAAAAGTTAGATGTATATCAAGGGAATAAAGGGGAAAGTTCCACTTCGGGGCAGTATGTTATCGACAGCAGTAAGAGCGGAGTAGTCCGCATAGGGACTACTCCGGAAAGGAAGAATATGCGTTAGTGATTCGAGAACCAGTTCAGCTTATCGCGCAGCTCAACCACGCGGCCCACCACGATCAGCGCCGGGCTTTCGACCTGCTGCGCCAGCTCGCCTAGCTGCGTCAGCACGCCATCCACCACGCGCTGCGTAATGGCGGTGCCGTTTTCGACCAGCGCGACGGGCATATCCGCATTCATACCGTGCTCCAGCAGCTTCGCCTGAATCGTGGCTGCCTGGTTTAGCCCCATGTAGAACACCAGCGTCTGCTTTTCAGCGGCCAGGTTATGCCAGTCCAGCTCGCTGCCGGTTTTAAGATGCCCCGTCACCAGACGCACGCTTTGGGCGTAGTCGCGGTGGGTCAGCGGAATGCCAGAGTACGCTGAACAGCCGGATGCCGCCGTAATGCCCGGCACGACGGAGAAGGGAATACCCGCGTCACAGAGAGTTTCCAGCTCCTCGCCGCCGCGACCAAAGATAAACGGATCGCCACCCTTAAGGCGCACCACGCGTTTACCTTTCTGCGCCTCGCGCAGAAGGATCTGGTTAATCTCCTCCTGCGGCACGCAGTGGTAGCCCGCCCGTTTGCCCACGAAGACGCGGTCGGCATCGCGGCGCACCAGGTTCATGATGTCATCGGAGACCAGGCGATCGTAAACCACGGTATCGGCCTGCTGGATCTGCTGTAGCCCTTTTAGCGTCAGCAAGCCCGCATCGCCGGGGCCTGCGCCCACCAGCACCACTTCACCGCGGTGCTCCAACGGCTCGCTCAGCAGCTGTTCGGTGGTCTCTTCAACGGCTTTGGTGTCCTGATTCGCCAGCGACTGCGCCAGCCTGTCGTTCACAAAGAATTTTTCCCAGAAGCGACGACGCTCGCCCACGGTCAAAAAGGTTTGCTTCACGCGGGAGCGGAGCTGCCCGGCGTAATGCGCAATCTGACCAAGATGCTGCGGCAGCAGGGCTTCCAGCTTTTCCCGCAGCAGGCGGGCGAGAACCGGGGAGCGTCCGCCGGACGATACGGCTATCATCAGCGGCGAGCGGTCGATAATCGACGGCATGATGAAGCTGGCCTCTTTCGGCGCATCCACCACGTTGCAGAAAATTCTGCGCGCTTCGCAGGCATCGCTCACGCGCTGGTTCACTTCATCGTCATCCGTCGCTGCAATGGTCAGCCAGCAGGTATCCAGCAGGGACTCATCAAACTCTCCCTGTTCCAGAGTGAGCATCCCTTCCTGAGCCCAGACCTCAAACTGTGGGGCGAAGGCAATGGCGTTAACGGTCAGTCGGGCGCCAGCCTCTAACAGCAGGCGCGCTTTGCGTTCAGCCACATCGCCGCCGCCCACGAGCAGGCAGTCGCGGTTGCGTAATTGACAAAAAATCGGCAGGTGATCCACGACGTTACCTCACAGCATTCATGGCGGGGGAAGAATTGACGTCAGGATAACAGCAGGAATCGTACAGAACATACGGTTTTTCCTGCCGTTACCCATAAGGGGTCATAAGCCTTTCCTATTGAAAAGGCGAGGGGTTAAGCTTTCAGCTGCACCTCGCCGTCCTTCACGCGGACGTCGTAGTGTTTGACCGAGAAGCTTTCATCTTCCATGCAGAGTCCGTCGGTTAAGCGGAAACGCTGCTTTTTCAACGGGCTGGCGACCCACAGTTCACCCTGATGCTCGGCAATCAGTCCGCGGGAGAGCACGCTGGCCTCGAAGAACGGGTCGATGTTGCTGATAGCAAAGACCTGTTCATCGTGGCGAGGGCGAAAAATCGCCACCTGCTCGTTGCCCAGCAGCGCACAGACGCCGGTTGCGGGGAGAATGTCGTTAATATTGCAGATGTTTACCCACTGGCTCATGCGTTTTCCTCCACCAGCGTAACCGGAATGCGTTCATACGGTGTCGCCGGACGATGCTGTTCACGCTCCGGCACTACCTGCACGTTCGGGTCGCGCTGGGTGCTATTTATGAAGTGTTTGAAGCGCGTCTGCGCCGCCGGGGTGTTGACGGTTTCCGTCCATTCGCAGATCACCGCCTCGCGCAGGCGGGCCATCTCGGCTTCCAGATGCTCGTTCAGGCCCAGCTTGTCGTCGATAATGACTGATTTAAGGTAGTCGATGCCGCCTTCCAGGTTATCGAGCCAGGAAGCGGTACGGGTCAGCTTATCGGCGGTGCGGATATAGAACATCATGAATCGGTCAAGATACTGAATCAGCGTGTCGCGATCGAGATCCGCCGCCAGCAGGTCCGCATGGCGCGGTTTCATCCCGCCGTTGCCGCACACATACAGGTTCCAGCCTTTCTCGGTGGCAATAATACCCACGTCTTTACCCTGCGCTTCCGCACATTCGCGGGTGCAGCCGGAGACGCCGAACTTCATTTTGTGCGGGGTACGGATGCCTTTGTAGCGGTTTTCCAGCTCCACGCCGAAGCCCACGCTGTCGCCCACGCCGTAGCGGCACCAGGTGCTGCCCACGCAGGTTTTCGCCATGCGCAGCGCTTTGGCATACGCGTGACCGGTTTCGAAGCCCGCCTCAATCAGCTGACGCCAGATTTCCGGCAGGTCGTCCTTCTGCGCGCCAAACAGGCCGATACGCTGGGAACCGGTGATTTTGGTGTAGAGGTTAAATTCACGCGCGATACGGCCCACGGCGACCAGCCCTTCCGGCGTGATTTCGCCCCCGGCTGAGCGTGGAATAACGGAGTAGGTGCCGTCTTTCTGGATGTTCGCCAGGAAGTTGTCGTTGGTGTCCTGCAGCGGCGTATGCTCGGGCTTGAGCACGTACTCGTTCCAGCAGGAGGCCAGCAGGGAGCCGACGGTCGGTTTACACACTTCGCAGCCGTAGCCTTGGCCGTGCTTCGCCAGCAGTTCGTCGAAGGACTTAATGCCCTCCACGCGGATCAGGTGGTACAGCTCCTGGCGAGAATAAGCGAAGTGCTCGCACAGGTTGTTGTTCACTTCGATGCCCTGTTTCGCCAGTTCGGCGTTCAGCACCTGAGTGACCAGCGGAATACAGCCGCCGCAGCCGGTACCGGCTTTGGTTTCGGCTTTCAGGGCCGCAACGGTGTGGCAGCCTTTGTTGATGGCGGAGATCAGCATGCCTTTGGTGACGTCGAAGCAGGAGCAAATCTGCGCGCTGTCCGGCAGTTTATCCACGCCGATTGACGGCTTGCCGCTGGAGGCATGAGCCGGAAGGATCAGCGCGTCCGGGTTTTCCGGCAGTTCGATGGCGTTGAGCACCAGCTGGAGCAGATTGCCGAAGTCACTGGTGTCGCCCACCAGCACCGCGCCGAGCAGGGTTTTGTTGTCCTGACTGACGATGAGTCGTTTGTAGACCTCTTTGCTTTCGTCGAGATAGACATAGCTGCGGGAATTCGGGGTGCGGCCGTGCGCATCGCCAATACCGCCGACATCTACGCCCAGCAGCTTCAGCTTGGCGCTCATGTCTGCGCCGGTAAAGGCGTTTTCGCTGCCGAGGATATGGTCCACTGCGACCTGCGCCATTTTGTAGCCGGGCGCCACCAGACCGTATACGCGGTTGTTCCAGCTGGCGCATTCGCCAATCGCGTAGATATCCGGATCGGAGGTTTGGCAGGTGTCGTTAATCATGATCCCGCCGCGCTGCGCCACGGCAAGACCGCACTGGGTCGCCAGCTTGTCGCGCGGACGAATACCGGTGGAGAAGACGATGAAGTCCACTTCCAGCTCGCTGCCGTCGGCAAAGCGCATGGTTTTGCGCGCTTCAGTCCCTTCCTGAACGATCTCTTTGGTGTTCTTGCTGGTGTGAACCTTCACGCCCATGCTTTCGATTTTACGACGCAGCTGGTCACCGCCCATGTGGTCGAGCTGTTCTGCCATCAGCATCGGGGCAAATTCGATGACATGGGTTTCAACGCCGAGGTTTTTCAGCGCGCCTGCCGCTTCCAGACCCAGCAGGCCGCCCCCCACCACCGCGCCGCGTTTGCTTCGACGCGCGCAGGATTCGATGGCGTTAAGGTCTTCAATGGTACGGTAGACGAAGCAATCCTGAGTTTCCGAGCCTTTAATTGGCGGGATCCACGGATAGGAGCCCGTCGCCATGATCAGCTTGTCGTAAAAAACCGTACGTCCGGCGCTGGAGTGGATCACTTTTTCCTGACGGTTGATGGTGATAGCGCGTTCGCCCACCAGCACTTTTACGCCATGCTTCTCGTAGAAACCTTCACGCACCAGA
This sequence comes from Enterobacter vonholyi, assembly GCF_008364555.1. GTDB lineage: Bacteria > Pseudomonadota > Gammaproteobacteria > Enterobacterales > Enterobacteriaceae > Enterobacter > Enterobacter vonholyi. Next base: position 24,270 of record NZ_VTUC01000007.1, on the reverse strand, counting down.
GAGAGCTCTTCGGCGGTATGATGGGAGAAGTAGGAAGACAGGTGCACACGGTCGTACGCCTTGCGGGGTTCTTCACAGAACACGGTAATATCGAACTGCTCAGCATCGGCCTTATCGAGAAGATCCTCAATAAAGCGGTGGCCGACCATGCCGTTACCGATGATAGCGAGTCTGAGTTTGCTCATTATTGCCTCGATTTCTTTTCTATTATTGCCTACCTTAACGATTCAGCAGTGGCGCTTATTGATGCAAATCAAATACGTCTTAGCCTACTCCTTAGGTGGTATGCGACTGATTTGTCAGGATTTTTATAAGTGGCGGAAATCGCAGGCTTTTCGTGCTCGTTGAATTTGTGTACAAATCAGGAGATGGTTTTGCCAAAATCGATACGCCTGAAAATCAGCGGCGTTTTTTAGGGGAAGGGTATGTCTACAACACCGTTATGGCTTGTTCAGAATGTTCGTTTACCGGGTCGGGAAGGGCTGTGGCAGCTCGCCATTGAGAACGGGCGATTTGGTGACATCACCCCGATGGACGACACCCACGCCGAAAGTTATGAAGTATTGAATGCGCGCGGTGGGCTGGCTATCCCGCCGTTCATTGAGCCGCATATCCATCTTGATACGACCCAGACGGCGGGCGAGCCGAACTGGAACCAGTCCGGCACGCTGTTTGAGGGTATTGAGCGCTGGGCGGAGCGCAAGGCGTTGCTCAGCCATGACGACGTGAAAGCGCGCGCCTGGAAAACGCTGAAGTGGCAAATCGCTAACGGCATCCAGTTTGTCCGAACCCATGTGGATGTCTCCGACCCGACGCTTACCGCCCTGAAGGCGATGCTGGAGGTGAAGCAGGAGGTGGCCCCGTGGGTAACGCTGCAAATCGTTGCGTTTCCGCAGGAAGGGATTCTCTCTTACCCGAACGGCGCGGCGCTGCTGGAAGAGGCGTTAAAGCTGGGCGCCGACGTGGTGGGGGCGATCCCTCACTTCGAGTTCACCCGCGAGTATGGCGTGCAGTCGCTGCATATCGCTTTTGAACTGGCGAAGAAGTATGACCGTCCGCTGGATATCCACTGCGATGAAATCGACGACGAGCAGTCGCGGTTTGTCGAGACGGTGGCAGCGCTGGCGTATGAGGCCGGCATCGGCCCGCGCGTGACGGCGAGCCATACCACCGCCATGCACTCCTACAACGGCGCTTACACCTCGCGGCTCTTCCGTCTGCTGAAGATGTCGGGGATTAACTTCGTCGCTAACCCGCTGGTCAATATCCACCTGCAGGGGCGCTTTGATGACTATCCGAAGCGCCGCGGCATCACCCGCGTGAAAGAACTGCAGGAAGCAGGTATTAACGTCTGCTTTGGTCATGACGATGTCTTCGATCCGTGGTACCCGCTCGGCACCGGCAACATGCTGCAGGTGCTGCATATGGGGCTGCACGTCTGCCAGATGATGGGCTATCCGCAAATCGACAGCGGCCTGAACCTGATTACCCATAACAGCGCCCGCACCTTTGGCCTGAGCGATTACGGTATTGCTACGGGAAACCCGGCAAACCTGATTATTTTGCCTGCTGAGAGTGGGTTTGAAGCGGTGCGCTGTCAGGTGCCGGTGCGCTGGTCGATTCGTCAGGGGCGAATTATTGCCACCACGCAGCTGGCGCAGACCTGGATCCAGATGGATAACGGAGGAGAAGAGGTGAGCTTCGCCAGAAATAGCCCCTCTGCGTAATGCAAAGGGGCGCAGGGTTTAGTGCGATGCCGCTGCCGCGTTGTGCTGGCGGTGGCGGGTCACGAAGCCCAGAACGAAGCACATGATGAACACCACGGCGTACAGACCGTTCGCGGTGTGCAGCGCGGCCAGCGGGCCGCTGTGGGCAACGATCGGGCCCGTCACCACGAAGGTCAGCATGGTGCCGATGGTGCCGCAGGTCAGAACGAAGTTAACCAGCTTCGGCGAAGCCACTTTGGTCTGCAGGGAACCCAGGGTGATGATCGAGGTGTAAATCGCGCTGGAGAAAAAGCCCAAGGTCAGAATGAACCACGGCATATGTTCCGGGGAGCCGTTAATGAACAGATACATCAGCACGGTCGCCAGGCCCGCCAGCACGGTCAGAATGCGCTGCAGGTCGAAGAAGCGCAGGATGAAGCTAAACGCCCACATGCCGAACATGTAAGACATCCAGAAATCGCTCACCAGTTTACCCGCATCGTTCAGGCTCATACCCAGACCTTTGGCGTATTCCGGTACCCAGGAGATAAAGCCCAGCTGGCCCAGGATGTAGCACAGGGCGGCGATGGAGAGGAACAGCACGCCGATACCCCATTTCTCTTTCGCGACGGGTTCTGCAGTGGTTTGCGCTTTTTTGCCCAGCACCGGGAACTCGCAGCCGAAGGTCAGAATAAAGATCGCCACGTAGACCAGACCAATGCAGGCATAGACCCAGTACCACTCAATGCTGCGGGCCAGCAGAACGGCCGCGACCATTGGGAAAATCATCCCGGCCATGCTGAAGAAGGAGTCGGTAAACAGCAGACGCGCGCCGCGCTGGCGGCCTTCATACATATGGGTAATCAGGAACGTACCAATCGACATAGTGATCCCGCTGACCAGACCGAGAACGAACATGGCGGCTGAGAACAGGGCGATGCTGTGGCTTAGCATCAGACCCGCCACGGCGGCGACCATCAGTACAAAGCCAAAGCGTAACTGGGTTTTCAGCGGGACGATTTCCATCAGCCAGGCATTCAGGAAGATAGAGATCAGGATCCCCGCGTTGAGGAAGGTGAAGGTGTTACTCATGCTGGAAACGGGCAGATGGAAGTAGTCTGCGATATTCCCCATCACCATCCCGGTGACGATCACCAACGCGCCGGTCAGGGCGTAGGAGAAGAAGCTGATCCATGTGAGCTTGATGCGATTGCTGTTAGTCATGTCTGGCCTGTTCAGAAAAAGAAAAGCGCCCAGGGGGCGCTGAGAGCGGGCAGATTTTAGTCGTTAAAGTGATCTATTCCCATCTTTTAAGGGCAATGAATGTGTCATTGCAGGTTTTAGTGTGATCTAAATCACATTAATTGGCGGCATAACCAATCGTTTGCGTAGTAATAATTGTTTCAACTTCGTAAAATTAGGTAAAAGGCTGGTCTCCGTTCATACTGCTCTTTAGAATCAAGCCATTCGCTTTTTATACTGCGCTTTGTTAAGGAATTCTCATGCTCAAATCAACACTGGCGGCTGTCGCAGCTGTGTTTGCTCTTTCTGCCGTTTCCCCTGCTGCGCTGGCAGCAAAAGGGGACCCTCACGTTCTGCTGACCACCTCCGCCGGGAATATTGAGCTGGAACTGAATAGCCAGAAAGCCCCTGTTTCCGTGAAAAACTTCCTCGACTATGTGAACAGCGGTTTCTACAACAACACCACATTCCACCGCGTGATCCCAGGCTTCATGATTCAGGGTGGCGGTTTCAACGAGCAAATGCAGCAGAAACAGCCAAACCCGCCTATTAAAAACGAAGCGGACAACGGCCTGCTGAACAAGCGCGGCACCATCTCAATGGCGCGTACCGCGGACAAAGACAGCGCGACCAGCCAGTTCTTCCTCAACGTAGCGGATAACGCCTTCCTCGACCACGGTCAGCGCGACTTTGGCTATGCGGTCTTTGGTAAAATCGTGAAAGGGATGGACGTGGCTGACAAGATTTCTCAGGTGCCTACTCACGACGTCGGTCCGTATCAGAATGTCCCGTCAAAACCAGTGGTTATCCTCTCCGCCAAAGTTCTGCCGTAACTCTTCTGAGCGCGGGCTTCTCCGGCCCGCGTTATGTAGCCCTCCCTGCGAAAGCGCGTTTTGCTGCTTATACTTGTGGCAAACGGACTATTCAGGGAGGCGTTAAGTGAAAAAACTCACCGACAAGCAAAAATCCCGTCTCTGGGAACAGCAGCGTAACGTCAATTTACAGGCCAGTTGTCTCCTTGAAAAAGGTAATGGTCCCTCAGAACCCCATATTGAGACGCTGGAGCTTGGGCCTTCCGCGCCCGGGCTACCCCATCTGTGCCTTATTCATCGTCATCTGTACCGCAGTGAGATGAAGCGGGCAGGTGAGCTCCGTACCGAGGATATTTTTAAAGGTGACATTCCCTTCTGCCATTTTGAGTACATCGAAAAGATGGGGAACGAGCTGATGGCGGCGCTGGAAAGCGAAAAGTATCTTGTGGGTCTTGAGAAAGCTGCGTTTGTTGACAGAGTTAGCCACTACTACTGCGAAATCAACATGCTGCATCCGTTTATGCGTGGCAACGGTATTGCCCAACGCGTTTTCTTTGAGCAGCTGTCGCTCCACGCGGGCTACTCGCTGGACTGGCGTGATATCGACCCCGAGCAGTGGGTTGCGGCTAACCGAAGTGGCGCAACGGGAGATTTAACCGCGTTAAACGCAATCTTTGCCAAAGTAGTGAGCGAAGCGCGGGAATCTGAGTAGAATAGGGCGGCATTTTTTTCGGGAGCCGCCATGATTCTGCTGATTGATAACTACGATTCCTTCACCTGGAACCTTTACCAGTATTTTTGTGAACTGGGTGCAGAGGTGGTTGTCCGCCGTAACGACGAGATCGCTCTCGCCGATATCGAGACGCTGGCGCCGCAGAAAATAGTGATTTCACCCGGCCCCTGCACTCCGTCGGAATCGGGTATTTCGCTGGAGGTTATCCAGCACTATGCCGGCAAGCTGCCAATCCTGGGCGTCTGCCTGGGGCATCAGGCAATTGCCCAGGCGTTTGGTGCCACCATCGTGCGCGCCGTGAAAGTGATGCACGGTAAAACCTCTCCGGTCACCCACGCCGGCACCGGGGTGTTTACGGGGCTCAATAATCCGTTAACCGTGACGCGCTACCATTCCCTGGTCATTGACCCGTCGACGCTGCCCGACTGCTTTGAGGTGACCGCCTGGAGCGATACGCAGGAGATCATGGGGATTCGCCACCGCGAATGGGATCTCGAAGGCGTGCAGTTCCACCCGGAAAGTATCCTCAGCGAGCAGGGGCACGCGCTGCTGGCAAATTTCCTCCATCGCTGAATATCTGTTGCCTTGCTGTGATTTTTTATGCATATTTTGTGATTATATTTTCACAATCACTGTGACATAAAATGGATGGTCATGACATGGCAACTGAACAACCAGCAATTACCCGCGCGACATTTGATGAAGTGATCCTGCCGATTTATGCACCGGCTGAATTTATCCCGGTGAAGGGAAAAGGCAGCCGCGTCTGGGATCAGCAGGGTAAAGAGTATGTGGATTTCGCGGGTGGTATTGCGGTCACGGCGCTGGGTCATTGCCATCCCGCGCTGGTGGAGGCGCTGAAAACCCAGGGCGAAACCCTGTGGCACACCAGCAACGTGTTCACCAACGAACCGGCGCTGCGCCTGGGCCGCAAGATCATTGATGCGACCTTCGCGGAACGCGTGCTGTTTATGAACTCTGGCACTGAAGCCAACGAAACTGCCTTTAAGCTGGCGCGCTACTACGCGACAACGCGCCACAGCCCGTATAAAACCAAAATCATCGCCTTCCACAACGCCTTCCACGGACGCTCCTTCTTTACCGTCTCTGTTGGCGGCCAGCCGAAGTATTCCGACGGGTTTGGCCCAAAACCGGCCGATATCGTCCACGTGCCGTTTAACGATCTGCACGCGGTGAAAGCGGTGATGGACGACCACACCTGCGCAGTTGTTGTCGAGCCGATCCAGGGTGAAGGCGGCGTGACTGCGGCAACCCCGGAATTCCTGAAAGGGCTGCGCGCGCTGTGCGACGAGCATCAGGCGCTGCTGGTCTTTGATGAAGTGCAGTGCGGGATGGGGCGTACCGGCGATCTGTTCGCTTATATGCACTACGGCGTGACGCCGGATATTCTGACCAGTGCCAAAGCGCTTGGCGGTGGTTTCCCGGTGAGTGCGGTACTGACGACACAGGAGATCGCCTCTGCGTTCCACGTCGGTTCTCACGGCTCCACCTACGGCGGTAACCCGCTGGCCAGCGCCGTGGCGGGTGCCGCATTCGACATCATCAACACGCCAAAGGTGTTGAACGGCGTTAGCGCGAAGCGCGAGCTGTTTGTGAAGCACCTGAAAAAGATTGATGAGCAGTACGACGTGTTCAGCGAGATCCGCGGGATGGGGCTGCTGATTGGCGCCGAGCTGAAGCCGCGGTACAAGGGCCGCGCGCGCGACTTTCTGCACGCCGCCGCTCGCGAAGGGGTGATGGTGCTCAACGCCGGGCCGGACGTGATGCGCTTTGCGCCGTCGCTGGTGGTGGAGGATAAGGATATTGAAGACGGGTTAACCCGCTTTGCCGCGGCGGTTGCGAAGATCGTTAAAGGCTAATATTCGGTTCGTTTCAACCGGCGCGTTAACCAAATGCCGTGATGCGGACGCTGACGCCATGCCACCGACGAAATGGTGTGCATGGTGTTCAGATGCCCCAGCACGCGCTGCAAGTGCTGCTCCAGCGTGCTCATTGGCCCGTGGGTCAACGTCTCCGGCGCTTCCAGAATGTTTGAGTCTCCCGACTCGCCCGGCGCGTCATACTCCAGGCGCTGCTGGCACCTCTGCAACGCAATTTCACATGACTGCAGATAGCGCTGCGCCAGGTCCGGCGTCAGCATCGTGTGCTCGCGCGCCAGCGTGGTCATGGCGTTAATGTGCTCGACGATAAACTGGCTGTGCGTCACCCAGAGCTTCATATCGGCAAGATAGTGCGAGTTAAAGCCTGGCTCCTGCATCGCCTGGTTGAGCGAGTTGAAAAGGGCGTTGTGCGCCTGGTTGACCTTCATGCGCTGATACGCCAGCGGGGACGGCTGCGGGTCGTCGCTCAGGATCAGGCGAATGGCCTGCTGGTCGGCCTCCAGCGCGTCGTGGGCGTTCTGTCTCAGCAGCCCGCTCTGCCATTGCGGCCAGAGCCAGACCATGCCGCCAAAGGCAATCAGGCAGCCGATCAGAGTATCAATCAGCCTGGCGACAATAAACTGTTCGCCATTGAGCGTAAGCAGCTGCAGGGTATATACCGCCGTCACCGTAAAGCCCACCATCGCCCAGCCGTAGTTTTTGCGGATAATTAGATAGCTCACCAGCGTGATCGCCAGCATCCCTGCAAGGGTATAGCCTTCCGGCACGTGGAAGTGCAGCGTCACGCCCGCAATGATCAGTCCGGCCATGGTGCCGCCCGCCCGGTGCAGAATACGCACCCGCGTGGCACCGTAGCCGTTCTGGGTGACAAACAGCACGGTCATTAAGATCCAGTAGGGCTTCGGCAGATGCAGCGCCATGCCCATCAGGCTGGCGGTACTGAGCATCACGCTAATCCTTGCGGCGTTGCGCAGGGCGGAAGATTTAAAAGAAAGATAGCTTTTGAGCGCGGGCAATAACGGCAGCCGTTTTTGCTTATCCGCCATCAGGTCTCGTGGATAAAGCGGACGCTGGGTGCGCAACACCCGGGCGATGCGGCTGAAGTGCCAGGCGGCAAACTGTCCGACCGGGTTATCCGGATGCTGGCGGGCGATTTTCTCCAGCGCGCCGAGCTGTTTATCCATGTTAAAGCGCGTGGGGTAGCGGTGATAGAGAATATCATCGGCCAGCACCCGCAGGCGTGCGGAGACGGACTGCGCGTTCCAGCGGATCACCGCTTCGGCGTGGCTGCGCTCGACCAGCTTTTGCACCTCCTGCGGATGATGAAGGCTAACGGAGATATGTTCCTGCAGATCGAGCCCGACCTGGAAGGTGCGCAGCAGCCGTTTGTATTCGTGATTCTTGTTGGCGGTGAGCATGTGTAGCTGCTGATAGCACTGGCTTATGAGATCCACCACCTTCTGCTGGCGCGTCAGCAGCGGCGGTAAGGATTTTTCCGGATCGGTATGCTGAGTGAGCAGGGTGTATTTGGCCTCGCAGTAATCCGCAAGCTGTACATAGAGCAGGCTCAGGGATTCGCGCAGCGGCTGTTCCCGCCACAGCCAGAACCAAAACCAGTTAAACAGCCCGTACCACAGCGTCCCCAGGGCGTAGATCAGCAGCGGCTCCCACACCGGCATATTCCCGGCGAGACTCAGCGTGAAGATGGCCGCAATCAGCGACGCGGGAAGCAGGCGGGCGTGCAGCGAACTTATTTCTGCCGTGACGCCGAGGGTCATCGCCAGCACGGTCAGGATCAGCGGCAGCGGGATATCACGAGCCAGTAAAAGCTGTACGGCGAGGCTACAGCCCGCAAACAGGCAGCCGCCAACGATCAGGCGTTTGAAAAAGCGCTTATGCGGCGTGTCCAGACCGGCGATGTTGCAGCAGGCGGGCACGAGGGAAAACAGCAGGCCTTGTTGAAGATGTCCGAGGATCAGGCCTATGGCCACAGGAAGACACAACACCAGCGTTTGTCGCAGTGCGTAGTTAACTTCCGGGTGATAGATCAGCCTGCGCCACATGGGGAATAGAGACAAAAACGGCGTGACACCTTGCGATGGCACGCCGTTTAAGCGGAATTAACGCGTTCCGTAGACCACGATGGTTTTACCGTGGGCGGAGATCAGGTTTTGATCTTCCAGCATTTTCAGGATACGGCCTACTGTTTCACGGGAGCAACCGACGATCTGACCAATTTCCTGACGGGTAATTTTAATTTGCATGCCGTCCGGGTGGGTCATGGCGTCTGGCTGTTTCGCCAGGTTCAGCAGGGTCTGCGCGATACGACCGGTAACGTCCAGGAAGGCGAGGTTACCCACTTTCTCTGAGGTGACCTGCAGACGGCGCGCCATCTGGGAAGAAAGACGCATCAGGATGTCAGGGTTAACCTGAATCAGCTGACGGAACTTCTTGTAAGAAATTTCAGCCACTTCACATGCTGTCTTTGCTCGAACCCAGGCGCTACGTTCCTGGCCCTCTTCAAACAGGCCCAGTTCACCGATGAAATCGCCCTGGTTCAGATAAGAAAGGATCATCTCTTTCCCTTCTTCATCTTTGATCAGCACTGCCACCGAGCCTTTAACGATGTAATACAACGTTTCCGCTTTTTCACCCTGGTGAATCAGCGTGCTCTTAGATGGGTACTTATGAATGTGGCAATGAGACAAGAACCATTCGAGAGTCGGGTCTGTTTGCGGTTTGCCAAGCACCATGCGCTGTTATCCTCTGTTATAAGCTGTCACCAGAGTCATCAGATGCATCCGGACTCTGGGGTTGCAATCGAATTCTTACCCATACCCTGGGAAGTCGGCTACCGTAACGTTTCGCAGCCAGTAAAGTTTGATGTCCTCTGCATACATGTGTAACGTCAATGTATTACTGTAGCATCCAGAGTGTTTTAGCATAGCTTTCGCCGCGTGTCTCCTGGTGTCTCGCTTCAGCATGATGCAGGTCGCCTTCCATTGCGAGAAATGTAACGCACGCGTAATCTGTCACCAAAAATGCAACGTTGGAGTTTAAGAATATGCAAGCGCGCGTGAAATGGGTTGAAGGTTTAACGTTCCTGGGCGAGTCCGCGTCAGGGCACCAGATTTTAATGGACGGTAACTCCGGCGATAAAGCGCCAAGCCCAATGGAAATGGTGCTGATGGCGGCAGGCGGATGCAGCGCCATTGACGTGGTGTCGATTCTGCAAAAAGGTCGTCATGACGTGACGGATTGTGAGGTTAAACTCACCTCAGAACGTCGTGAAGAGGCGCCACGTCTGTTCACCCATATTAACCTGCACTTTGTGGTCACGGGTAAAGAACTGAAAGACGCGGCGGTCTCGCGTGCGGTGGATCTGTCTGCGGAGAAGTACTGCTCTGTAGCGTTAATGCTGGAGAAAGCGTTAAAAATCACGCATTCGTATGAAGTGATCGAGGCGTGATCCATGGGGCATCGTGCGTGTTGATGCCCTCACCCTAACCCTCTCCCACAGGGAGAGGGAACATGCTCATGCGATCTGTTTCCCTTCCATCAACCGCTCCACCAGCGGCGTCATGATGAGCTCCATCGCCAGCCCCATTTTTCCGCCCGGTACGACCAATGTATTCATGTGAGAAATAAACGAGCCCTGCAGCATCGCCAGCAGCCAGGGGTAATCAATACCTTCAAGATTGCGGAAATGAATAACCACAAAGCTCTCATCCAGGGATGGGATACTTTTGGCGGCAAACGGGTTGGAGGTATCCACAGTCGGCACGCGCTGGAAGTTGATATGGGTGCGGGAGAACTGCGGCGTCAGGAAGTTGATGTAATCTTCCATGGAGCGTACCACCGAGTCCATTACCGCCTCTCGCGAATGGCCACGCTCGCTCATGTCGCGCGTCAGCTTCTGGATCCATTCCAGGTTAACGATAGGGACCACACCGACCAGCAGGTCCACGTGGCGCGCCACGTCGTGTTGCGGGGTGACCACGCCGCCGTGCAATCCTTCGTAAAACAGGACGTCAGTGGGTTCCGGCAGCGGTTGCCATGGGGTAAAGGTTCCCGGCACCTGATTCCAGGGAACGGCTTCATCATAGGTATGCAGATACTTGCGGGACTGCCCTTTGCCGCTCTGACCATACTCGATAAAGGTTTGTTCCAGCAGGCCGAAGTCGTTAGCCTCCGGGCCGAAGTAGCTAATGTGTTTACCCAGATCGCGCGCCTTACGGATGGCCATGTCCATCTCCGGACGCGTGTAGCGGTGAAAGCTGTCGCCCTCGACCTCCGCCGCACGGAGATTTAGCTGGGCGAAAATCTTGCGAAATGCGAGGCTTGTGGTGGTGGTTCCCGCACCACTCGATCCCGTAACGGCTATAACCGGATGTCTGGCAGACATAGCAACTCCCTGACTGAAAAGGGTGGAAGATCAGCCGTGAAACGCGTTGCGGGGCATGATATTGACCGTCTCATGCAGTTCTGACCACACCAGCACCACGTCGCCGCTTTTCAGCTGGCGCTTTACATCGTTGACCTTTTGCTCAAGCGAGCGTTCCTGTTCACCATAATCGGTGCCTTCGCGTAATACAAAGCTTTCAATCAGATTATCGAGCGTTTCGGGAGCCAGATCCTGCCAGGGAATAATCATTTTGCACCGTCCAGATAAGGGGTTAGCCAGTCAGGAATACGCGCCTCAAGCCACATTTTCGGGCGGCGCAGCGTGCCGCCGATAAACCCGACGTGGCCGCCGTGCTCGGTCAACTGATAGTGAACGTTGTCGGGCAGGAATTCCTGCGCGGGGATCGAGTGATGATCCATAAACGGGTCATCTTTGGCATGAATAATCAGCGTTGGCTGCGTGATCTTGCTGAGCAGCGGCATGGCGCTGCACTGACGATAATAGTCAATCGCATCGGCGAAGCCGTGAATTTTCGCGGTGATCAGGTCGTCGAACTCGCGAATGCGGCGCACCTTTTTCAGCTGCCGCAGGCTGACCGGCAGCGTATCCGGGTAGGCCTTCAGTTTACGTGCCGCGTTGGCCTTCAGGAGGTTGAGCAGGTAGCGCTGGTAGACGCGGGAGAAGCCTTTATCCATATGGTAGCTGCACTGCTCGAGCATAAATGGCGCGGAGACAATGACGGCGGCCTCCAGCGGCACGCTTTCGCCCTCTTTGGCCAGCAGACAGGCCAGCATATTGCCGCCCAGCGAGTAGCCCACGGCGGCCGTTGGCACGGTGCCATAATTTTCCCGCAGCCAGTGTAAAAACCACGTCCCGTCTTCTGTCTCACCCGAGTGATAAATGCGTTTCTGACGATTCGGTTCGCCGCTACAGCCGCGAAAATGCATCACCACGCCGAGCCAGCCGCGCGCTTTTGCCGCTTCAATTAGCCCATGGGCATACGGGCTGTGCAGGCTGCCTTCCAGACCGTGAAAGACCACCAGACGCGGCTTATGGCGAGCCTGTTCCGGCGCTTCGCTCCAGGCGAGATCCAGAAAATCACCGTCTGGCAGGTCAAGCCGTTGCCAGTGCGGGGTGAACTGAACCTTGCGGCGGATCAGTCGTGGCAGCATGGTCTGCAAATGGGGATTGGCCACGCCGCGCATAGGCACGAACTCAGTGCTGTCTTCGGCCGCAATGTCGAAGTCTGATGGAATGATTTGGGTCATAAGCGCGATGCTGATTCTTGTCGGAAATTTACGATACTTTCCGAATTGTACCCCGTTTAAGCTGGATTTCCGAACCCGGTACGGATTCTGTTCTTAAAACGGGGTAAACAGGTCAGTCAGCCTGCAGCATCGCTTCCAGCTGTTCCTGCGCGTCGAGCCACGCCATCTCACACTCTTCAAGGCTGGATTTGGTCTTCGCCTGGGTTTGCAGGCAGTCCGTCAGTTCAGCTTTACGGCTCTGGTCATACAGGCCGCTGTCGCCGAGCTTCTCTTCAACATCGGCAAGCGTGGCGTTGAGCTTTTCCATCTCTTTTTCGAGACGGGCAATCTCTTTACGCAGCGGCTGCGTCTGGGTGCGCAGCTCCGCTTCACGGCGCTTCTGGTCTTTACGTGCCTGCGCGCTGTTGGCGTTGTCTTTCGCTGACTCTTCCGGCTGGTTCTCCTGCTTCTGCACGTCCGTCAGCCACTGCTGGTAGTCTTCCAGATCGCCATCGAACGGTTCCACTTTGCCATCGTGCACCAAGTAGAGATCGTCCGTGGTGGAGCGGATCAGGTGACGGTCGTGCGAAACCACAACCAGCGCGCCTTCGAACTCAATCAGCGCTTCGGTCAGCGCCTGACGCATATCGAGATCCAGGTGGTTGGTCGGTTCATCGAGTAGCAGCAGGTTCGGACGCTGCCAGACGATCAGCGCCAGCACCAGACGGGCTTTTTCGCCCCCGGAGAAGCGCTCGGTGTTTTCAGTGACCTTATCGCCCTGGAAGCCGAAGCCGCCGAGGTAGTCGCGCAGCTTCTGCTCCATCTCCTGCGGCGCCAGACGCGCGAGGTGCTGAATCGGGGATTCATCCGCGCGTAAAAATTCCAGCTGATGCTGGGCGAAGTAACCCAGCTTGATGCCCTTCGCCAGGCCAATTTCACCCTTGACCGGGTTAAGCTCGCCCGCCAGCAGTTTGATCAGCGTCGATTTACCGGCACCGTTGCGTCCCAGCAGACCAATACGTGAACCCGGCACCAGGTTGAGCTTGATGGAGTCGAGAATAATGCGGTCGGCATAGCCCGCGCTGACTTTTTCCATCTTCAGCAGCGGGTTCGGCAGGCTTTCCGGGGCGCGGAAGCTGAAATGGAACGGGTTGTCGACGTGCGCCGGGGCGATCATCTCCATGCGTTCCAGCATCTTGATGCGGCTCTGGGCCTGCTTCGCTTTTGAGGCTTTGGCCTTGAAGCGATCCACGAAGCTCTGCAGGTGCGCCACGCGCTGCTGCTGGCTTTCGTACATGGACTGCTGCTGGGCAAGGCGCGTCGCGCGCTGGCGCTCGAAGGAGCTGTAGTTGCCGGTGTACTCGAACATCGTTTGCTGTTCGATATGAATGATTTTATCCACCACCGGGTCGAGGAAGTCTCGGTCGTGGGAGATCAGAATCAGAGTGCCCTGATAGCTCTTGAGCCACTTCTCCAGCCAAATAACCGCATCGAGATCGAGGTGGTTAGTCGGTTCATCGAGCAGCAGCAGGTCAGAGCGGCAGATCAGCGCCTGCGCCAGGTTGAGGCGCATACGCCAGCCGCCGGAGAAGTCGCTGACCGGGCGTTCCAGCTGTTCATTGCTGAAGCCCAGGCCGTGCAGCAGGCTGGAGGCGCGGGAGCGAATGGTCCACGCGTCAATGGCGTCCAGCTTGCCGTGAACGGTGGCGATGGCGTGGCCGTCGTTGCGCTCGTTAGCGGCGTTAAGTTCCGCTTCGAGCTTACGGTACTCACGATCGCCGTCGATAACATAGTCGAGTGCCGGTTCGCTCAGCGCGGGCGTCTCCTGGTTCACCCAGGCGAGCTGCCAGTTCCCCGGGAAGGTGAAGTTACCGCCATCCGCGCTAATCTCGTTTTTCAGCAGCGCCAGCAGGGTGGATTTACCACAGCCGTTTTTGCCGACCAGACCCACTTTCTGGCCCGGGTTGATGGTAGCAGTGGCGTTATCCAGCAGGACGCGCACGCCGCGACGAATTTGTAACGAGGAGAAAACAATCATAGAAGCGCCGTATGTTCCGACTATGTTAATTTGTCATTATGATAATGTAAGGTGTGGGCCATTTTCCGCACCGGGCCGCCATGGTAGCCCAAAACAACAACGATACACAAAAACAGAAACAAGACCGGGAGGGGAATGATGTCTCAGACAGCAAAAGTGCTGCTGCTGTATGCCCATCCGGAATCTCAGGACTCGGTGGCAAACCGGGTGCTGCTTAAGCCGGCCACACAGCTCAGTAACGTGACGGTGCACGATCTCTACGCGCACTATCCTGATTTCTTTATTGATATTCCTTACGAGCAGGAACTGCTGCGTCAGCATGACGTGATTGTGTTCCAGCATCCGCTTTATACCTACAGCTGTCCGGCGCTGCTCAAAGAGTGGCTGGACCGCGTGCTGAGCCGGGGCTTCTCCAGCGGGGTGGGGGGCAACCAGCTGGCGGGAAAGTACTGGCGTAGCGTGATTACGACCGGTGAACCCGAAAGCGCTTACCGCCACGACGGGCTGAACCGTTATCCGATGAGCGACATTCTGCGGCCTTTCGAGCTGACGGCGGCCATGTGCCGTATGCACTGGATGAGCCCGATTATTGTCTACTGGGCCCGTCGTCAGGATCCGAAAGAACTGGCCAGCCACGCCAGAGCCTACGGTGAATGGCTGGCGTCACCGATTCCGGCAGGAGGTCGTTAATGGAAGGATCGAATTTGCTCCTCGCCGGGGTGCTGTTTTTGTTTGCGGCCGTCGTCGCGGTGCCGCTTGCTGCACGTATTGGTATCGGTGCGGTACTGGGGTATCTGCTGGCGGGGATCGCGATTGGCCCCTGGGGACTGGGATTCATCAGCGATGTAGATGAAATTCTCCATTTCTCCGAGCTGGGCGTGGTGTTCCTGATGTTCATCATCGGCCTTGAGCTGAACCCTTCTAAATTGTGGCAGCTCCGACGCTCCATCTTTGGCGTGGGTGCCGCGCAGGTGGTGTTCAGCGCCGCGATTCTGGGGGGCCTGTTAATGCTGACGAATTTCTCCTGGCAGGCGGCGGTGATAGGCGGGATAGGCCTTGCGATGTCGTCAACGGCGATGGCCCTGCAGCTGATGCGCGACAAAGGGATGAATCGCAACGAAGCCGGTCAGCTGGGTTTTTCGGTACTGCTGTTTCAGGATTTAGCGGTGATCCCGGCGCTGGCGCTGGTGCCGCTGCTGGCGGGCTCCGGCGACGACCACTTTGACTGGGCGAAAATTGCCATGAAGGTGCTGGCCTTCGCGGGGATGCTGATTGGCGGACGTTTTCTTTTACGTCCTGTGTTCCGCTTTATTGCCGCGTCGGGCGTGCGCGAGGTCTTTACGGCCGCGACGCTGCTGCTGGTGCTGGGGTCGGCATTGTTTATGGATGCGCTGGGGCTGTCGATGGCGCTCGGGACCTTTATCGCCGGGGTGCTGCTGGCGGAGAGCGAGTATCGGCACGAGCTGGAAATTGCCATCGATCCCTTTAAAGGGCTGCTGTTAGGCCTGTTCTTTATTTCGGTGGGGATGGCGCTCAACCTTGGTGTACTCTATACCCATCTGCTGTGGGTGATAGTGAGCGTCGCTATCCTGGTGGCGGTGAAAACGCTGGTACTGTACGTCTTGGCACGCATTTACGGCTTGCGCAGTTCGGAACGCATGCAGTTTGCCAGCGTGTTAAGCCAGGGCGGTGAGTTTGCGTTTGTGCTGTTCTCCACCGCATCTTCCCAGAAGCTGTTTAAAGACGATCAGATGGCGCTTTTGCTGGTGACGGTCACGCTGTCAATGATGACCACGCCGCTGCTGATGAAGCTGGTGGATAAACTCCTGTCGCGCCGCCTGAACCCGTCAGACGATGAAGACGAAGCGCCGTGGGTAGAAGATGATAAGCCCCAGGTTATCGTGGTGGGCTTTGGCCGCTTTGGACAGGTGATCGGACGTTTGCTGATGGCGAACAAAATGCGCATTACGGTGCTGGAGCGTGATATCAGCGCGGTCAACCTGATGCGCAAATACGGATATAAGGTTTACTACGGCGATGCGACCCAGCTCGAGCTACTGCGCTCGGCGGGGGCAGAAGCGGCAGAGTCCATCGTGATTACCTGTAACGACCCGGAAGACACGATGAAGCTGGTGGATCTGTGCCAACAGCATTTCCCGCATCTGCATATTCTGGCGCGTGCGCGGGGACGTGTTGAAGCTCACGAATTATTGCAGGCGGGGGTGAAACACTTCTCCCGTGAGACGTTCTCCAGTGCGCTGGAGCTGGGGCGCAAGGCGCTGATCTCGCTTGGCATGCATCCGCATCAGGCGCAGCGAGCCCAGATGCACTTCCGCCGGCTGGATATGCGGATGCTGCGCGAGCTGATGCCGGTACATACCGATACGGCGCAGATCTCCCGCGTGCGGGAAGCGCGTCGCGAGCTGGAGGAGATCTTCCAGCGCGAGATGCAGCAGGAAAGACGCCAGCTCGATGGCTGGGATGAATTTGAATAAAGGGTAACGAAAGATGGCTGTACGTAAACGCTTTATCGCGGGTGCAAAATGCCCGACCTGCCAGGCGCAAGATACCCTGGCGATGTGGCGGGAAAATAATATTGATGTTGTTGAGTGTGTTAAGTGCGGTCACCAGATGCGTGAGGCCGACAAAGAGGCCCGCGATCACGTTCGCAAAGAAGAGCAAGTGATCGGCATTTTTCATCCAGACTAGCGATATGCTCTGAGTTTTTTTAAGCTTAAGGGTACACGGGTGCAGATTTCCGCTACAATCTGCGCCAGCAATTTTCCCACGCTCAGGAGATATCATGAAAGTAGCAAAAGACCTGGTGGTCAGCCTGGCCTATCAGGTACGTACAGAAGACGGTGTGTTGGTTGATGAGTCTCCGGTGAGTGCGCCGCTTGACTACCTGCATGGTCACGGTTCCCTGATTTCCGGCCTGGAAAACGCGCTGGAAGGTCATGAAGTTGGCGACAAATTTGACGTTGCTGTAGGCGCGAACGACGCTTACGGTCAGTATGACGACAACCTGGTTCAGCGCGTTCCTAAAGACGTGTTCATGGGCGTTGACGAACTGCAGGTTGGCATGCGCTTCCTGGCTGAAACTGACCAGGGTCCAGTTCCTGTTGAAATCACCGAAGTGGAAGATGACCACGTCGTGGTTGACGGTAACCACATGCTGGCTGGCCAGAACCTGAAGTTTAACGTCGAAGTTGTTGCGATCCGTGAAGCAACCGAAGAAGAGCTGGCTCATGGCCACGTTCACGGTGCGCACGGTCACGACCATGACCACGATCACGGCCACGACGGCTGCTGCGGTGGTCACGGCCACGACCATGGTCATGATCACGGCCACGGTAAAGGTGGTTGCGGTAACGGCGGCTGCGGCTGTCACTAATTCCGCCATGCGGAAAATAAAAAAGCGGGATAATCCCGCTTTTTTTACGCCTCAATAATGAGGAGGTGGCGTCTCTTCTGACTGAGAGGCAATGTTCGACGGCTGCGTAGCCTTCAGCTTTTCCGTCAGCAGGCGCATATGATCCCGCAGTTTTGCCATTTCGAGTTCATGTGCGGTCACGGTCTGGTTTAGCTCTTCGATGGTGATGTCCTGAAAAGCCAGGCGGCTTTCCAGCTCAGCCATTCTCGCTTCTATCGTTGTATCCTTCATCATTCACCTCGTTTGTTTCAGATTCACCATAATGGCACTGCGGCGGCGCAGTTTAACTGAGTTTATCCTTAAGTACAGTCTGCATCCCCTTGGCAGGAAACTTATTTAAACAAAAATAGTCTGAAAAGTGGCGAGAATTGGAAGTGTCTGTCTGTAGATTTCTTCCGCAACGTTTTATAGTACGTAACTCATTTACGTTTAACGCTGGGGTGAGAGTCCCCAGGCCCTGGAGATATGGATGAAATCACTGTTTAAAGTAACGCTGCTGGCGACGACGATGGCTGTTGCGCTGAACGCGCCGCTGTCATTCGCTGCTGATACTGCTGCGAAGCCTGCTGCCACTGCAGACAGCAAAGCGGCGTTCAAAAATGACGACCAGAAATCCGCCTACGCACTTGGCGCATCTCTGGGTCGTTACATGGAAAACTCTCTGAAAGAACAAGAGAAGCTGGGCATCAAACTGGATAAAGCTCAGCTGATAGCGGGCGTTCAGGACGCATTTGCAGATAAGAGCAAGCTGTCTGATCAGGAAATTGAGCAGACTCTGCAGGCGTTCGAAGCGCGTGTGAAGGGCGCCGCGCAGACTAAGATGGACGCGGACGCTAAAGACAACGAAGCGAAAGGCAAAGCCTACCGCGATACCTTCGCTAAAGAGAAGGGTGTGAAAACCTCTTCTACTGGCCTGGTGTACAAAGTTGAGAAAGAAGGCACCGGCGATGCGCCTAAAGACAGCGACACCGTTGTTGTGAACTACAAAGGTACGCTGATCGACGGTAAAGAGTTCGATAACTCTTACACCCGTGGTGAGCCGCTCTCCTTCCGTCTGGATGGTGTGATCCCTGGCTGGACTGAAGGCCTGAAAAACATCAAGAAAGGCGGCAAGATCAAGATGGTCATCCCACCGGATCTGGCCTATGGCAAAACCGGCGTTCCGGGAATCCCAGCTAACTCGACGCTGGTCTTTGACGTAGAGCTGCTGGACATCAAACCGGCACCGAAAGCGGATGCTAAAGCGGACGCACCTGCTGAAGAAAAAGCAGCGACAGACGCTAAGAAGTAATGTGATAAAAACCGCCGCCTTTCAGGCGGCGGTTTTTTTATTGTGGGGCAGATATAATTAACACTGGAAAGCGCTATACACGCTGTATTAATTTAGTTGTCCGTGTAGATAATGAGCCTGCCCTGAAAACCTAACGACAGGCTCCTGAAAAGGAGTGTTTTTTTCATGTCCAGGTCGCTTTTAACCAACGAAACCAGTGAACTTGATTTACTGGATCAACGTCCTTTCGATCAGACCGACTTCGATATTCTGAAATCCTATGAAGCGGTAGTGGACGGGTTAGCGATGCTCATTGGCTCCCACTGCGAAATCGTATTGCACTCCCTGCAAGATCTGAAGTGTTCCGCCATCCGCATTGCGAATGGTGAGCATACTGGCCGTAAAATTGGTTCGCCAATCACCGACCTTGCATTGCGTATGTTGCATGACATGACCGGCGCGGACAGCAGCGTCTCCAAATGCTATTTCACCCGTGCCAAAAGCGGCGTGCTGATGAAATCAGAAACTATCGCGATTCGAAACCGCGAGCATCGTGTGATTGGGCTGCTGTGCATCAACATGAACCTTGATGTGCCTTTCTCGCAGATCATGAGCACCTTTATTCCACCAGAAACGCCGGATGTTGGCTCTTCTGTTAACTTTGCCTCTTCCGTCGAAGATCTCGTCACACAGACGCTTGAGTTCACCATTGAAGAAGTGAATGCCGATCGCAACGTCTCGAACAACGCCAAGAATCGCCAGATCGTGCTCAATCTCTATGAGAAAGGGATTTTTGATATTAAAGACGCCATCAACCAGGTGGCCGATCGTCTGAACATCTCCAAGCACACGGTCTACCTCTATATTCGCCAGTTCAAAAGCGGTGATTTCCTGGGACAAGACAAGTAATGCGTTTTGCGTTAATGGTGACAGGACCTGCGTACGGGACTCAGCAGGCCAGCAGCGCGCTGCAGTTTGCGCATGCGCTGCTGGCGGCCGGACATGAGCTGGCGAGCGTCTTCTTCTATCGGGAAGGGGTGTACAATGCGAACCAGTTTACGTCGCCGGCGAGCGATGAGTTCGATCTGGTGCGCGGCTGGCAGGCATTAAACGAAAAGCAGGGCGTAGAACTGCACATCTGCGTGGCGGCGGCACTGCGCCGCGGCGTAACCGATACAACCGAAGCTGCGCGTCTTGGTTTATCGGGTTCTAACCTGCAGCCCGGTTTTTCGTTAAGTGGTCTGGGCGCGCTGGCACAGGCGGCGTTAACCTGCGACAGAGTGGTGCAATTCTGATGAAGCGCGTGGCATTTGTTTTTAAGTCTGCGCCGCACGGCAGCGCTTCTGGCCGAGAAGGGCTGGATGCGTTACTTGCAACGTCCGCGCTGACCGAAGATATCGGCGTCTTCTTTTTGGGGGACGGGGTGTTTCAGCTTCTGGCTGGGCAACAGCCTCAGGCCATTCTGGCACGGGATTACATCGCTACCTTTAAAGTGCTGCCGCTGTACGACATCGAAACCCTTTATGTCTGCGCCGATTCGCTGGCCGCTCGCGGTTTGGATGATAAGACGCCTTTCGTGCTGGATGTGACAGTCCTGTCTTCTGCTGCATTGCGCGAACACCTTTCCCACTACGACACCGTTCTGACTTTCTGAGGCTAACATGCTCCATACTCTGAGCCATTCACCGTGGCAATGTGATATCGACGCGTTACTGAGTATGCTGCGCGACGGTGATGACCTGCTGCTGATTCAGGATGGCGTACTTGCTGCACTGGAAGGCAGTCGTTTCGTTGAAATTCTCACGAATGCCCCCATAACAGTCTCTGCGCTGAAGGACGATCTGGATGCGCGGGGTCTTTCTGGTCAAATTTCAGCCAAAATTGACGTGGTTGGCTATACTGATTTCGTCAATCTTACTGTGACGCACGCCAGTCAAATGAACTGGTGATTTGAGATCGCTGTATATTTCTTGACACCTTTTCGACGTAGCCCTAAAATTTCGCGTCCTCATATTGTATGAGGTCGTTTTATTACGTGTTTACGAAGCAAAAGCTAAAACCAGGAGCTATTTAATGGCAACAGTTAACCAGCTGGTACGCAAACCACGTGCACGCAAAGTTGCGAAAAGCAACGTGCCTGCGCTGGAAGCCTGCCCGCAGAAACGTGGCGTATGTACTCGTGTATATACCACCACTCCTAAAAAACCAAACTCCGCACTGCGTAAAGTATGCCGTGTGCGTTTGACTAACGGTTTCGAAGTGACTTCCTACATTGGTGGTGAAGGTCACAACCTGCAGGAGCACTCCGTGATCCTGATCCGTGGCGGTCGTGTTAAAGACCTTCCGGGTGTTCGTTACCACACCGTTCGTGGTGCGCTGGACTGCTCAGGTGTTAAAGACCGTAAGCAGGCTCGCTCCAAGTACGGCGTGAAGCGTCCTAAGGCTTAATGGTTCTCCGTTAAGTAAGGCCAAACTGATTTATCTTAATGTCACACTAAACTCTTTGAGTTTTGGACAATCCTGAATTAACAACGGAGTATTCCCATGCCACGTCGTCGCGTCATTGGTCAGCGTAAAATTCTTCCAGATCCGAAATTCGGATCAGAACTGCTGGCAAAATTTGTAAATATCCTGATGGTAGATGGTAAAAAATCTACTGCAGAAGCAATCGTATACAGCGCGCTTGAGACCCTGGCTCAGCGTTCTGGTAAAAATGAACTGGAAGCTTTCGAAGTCGCTCTCGACAACGTTCGCCCAACTGTAGAAGTTAAGTCCCGCCGCGTTGGTGGTTCTACTTATCAGGTTCCAGTTGAAGTTCGTCCGGTTCGTCGTAATGCCCTGGCAATGCGTTGGATCGTTGAAGCTGCTCGTAAACGCGGTGATAAATCCATGGCTCTGCGTCTGGCGAACGAACTTTCTGATGCTGCAGACAACAAAGGTACTGCAGTTAAGAAACGTGAAGACGTTCACCGTATGGCAGAAGCCAACAAGGCGTTCGCACACTACCGTTGGTAATCCCTTCGGAGTCTTAGTCACCAGGCGGGCGCTTCAGAGAAGCCGCCCGCTCTGGGTAACTTAACTGAACGCCTAAAGATATAAACGAGGAATCAAATGGCTCGTACAACACCCATCGCACGCTACCGTAACATCGGTATCAGTGCGCACATCGACGCCGGTAAAACCACTACTACCGAACGTATTCTGTTCTACACCGGTGTAAACCACAAAATCGGTGAAGTTCATGACGGCGCAGCCACCATGGACTGGATGGAACAGGAGCAGGAGCGTGGTATCACTATCACCTCCGCAGCGACTACTGCATTCTGGTCAGGTATGGCTAAGCAGTACGAACCGCATCGCGTAAACATCATCGACACCCCAGGGCACGTTGACTTCACCATCGAAGTAGAACGTTCCATGCGTGTTCTTGACGGCGCGGTAATGGTTTATTGCGCAGTTGGTGGTGTTCAGCCACAGTCTGAAACCGTATGGCGTCAGGCGAACAAATATAAAGTTCCACGCATCGCGTTCGTTAACAAAATGGACCGTATGGGTGCTAACTTCCTGAAAGTTGTTGGCCAGATCAAAACCCGTCTGGGCGCGAACCCTGTTCCGCTGCAGCTGGCAATTGGTGCTGAAGAAGGCTTCACCGGTGTTATCGACCTGGTGAAAATGAAAGCCATCAACTGGAACGATGCAGACCAGGGCGTTACCTTCGAATACGAAGATATCCCAGCTGCAATGCAGGACCTGGCTGACGAATGGCACCAGAACCTGATCGAATCCGCTGCTGAAGCTTCTGAAGAGCTGATGGAGAAATACCTGGGTGGTGAAGAACTGACTGAAGAAGAGATCAAAAAAGCTCTGCGTCAGCGCGTTCTGAACAACGAAATCATCCTGGTAACCTGTGGTTCTGCGTTCAAGAACAAAGGTGTTCAGGCGATGCTGGATGCGGTAGTTGACTACCTGCCATCCCCGGTTGACGTTCCTGCGATCAACGGCATCCTGGACGACGGTAAAGATACTCCGGCTGAGCGTCACGCAAGCGACGAAGAGCCATTCTCTGCACTGGCGTTCAAAATTGCTACCGACCCATTCGTGGGTAACCTGACCTTCTTCCGCGTTTATTCTGGTGTGGTTAACTCCGGTGACACCATCCTGAACTCCGTGAAAGCGGCGCGTGAGCGTTTTGGCCGTATCGTACAGATGCACGCTAACAAACGTGAAGAGATCAAAGAAGTTCGTGCGGGCGACATCGCTGCAGCTATCGGTCTGAAAGACGTGACCACTGGTGACACTCTGTGTGACCCTGATCACCCGATCATTCTGGAGCGTATGGAATTCCCAGAGCCGGTAATCTCCATCGCAGTTGAACCAAAAACCAAAGCTGACCAGGAAAAAATGGGTCTGGCTCTGGGCCGTCTGGCGAAAGAAGACCCATCATTCCGCGTATGGACTGATGAAGAATCTAACCAGACCATCATCGCTGGTATGGGTGAACTGCACCTGGACATCATCGTTGACCGTATGAAGCGTGAATTCAACGTTGAAGCGAACGTGGGTAAACCTCAGGTTGCTTACCGCGAAGCGATTCGCGCGAAAGTTACCGACATTGAAGGTAAACACGCTAAGCAGTCTGGTGGTCGCGGTCAGTACGGTCACGTTGTGATCGACATGTACCCACTGGAGCCGGGCTCTAACCCGAAAGGTTACGAGTTCATCAACGACATCAAAGGTGGTGTAATTCCTGGCGAATACATCCCTGCCGTTGATAAAGGCATCCAGGAACAGCTGAAAGCGGGCCCTCTGGCTGGCTATCCGGTTGTTGACATGGGTGTTCGTCTGCACTTCGGTTCTTACCACGACGTTGACTCCTCTGAACTGGCGTTTAAACTGGCTGCGTCTATTGCCTTTAAAGAAGGCTTTAAGAAAGCAAAACCAGTTCTGCTTGAGCCAATCATGAAGGTTGAAGTAGAAACTCCTGAAGAGAACACCGGTGACGTTATCGGTGACTTGAGCCGTCGTCGCGGTATGCTGCGTGGTCAGGAATCCGAAGTAACTGGCGTTAAGATCCACGCTGAAGTTCCGCTGTCTGAAATGTTCGGATATGCGACTCAGCTGCGTTCTCTGACCAAAGGTCGTGCATCATACACCATGGAATTCCTGAAGTATGATGATGCGCCTAACAACGTTGCTCAGGCCGTTATTGAAGCCCGTGGTAAGTAATCCACAGGATTAAAACCTAAGTCCCGTGCTCTCTCCAGAGGGGAGAGCACTATAGTAAGGAATATAGCCGTGTCTAAAGAAAAATTTGAACGTACAAAACCGCACGTCAACGTTGGTACTATCGGCCACGTTGACCATGGTAAAACTACCCTGACTGCTGCAATCACTACCGTTCTGGCTAAAACCTACGGTGGTTCTGCTCGTGCATTCGACCAGATCGATAACGCACCAGAAGAAAAAGCTCGTGGTATCACCAT
>NZ_VTUC01000005.1 GCF_008364555.1 Enterobacter vonholyi | reverse complement strand
CGCTTACCGCTCATGGGCACCTCTCTTTAAGTCATCTTAAATGACTCTGAGGTGTCTGTTAAACCCGTGGCGATTCATACCAATTCATGAAGGAACGGCCACGATGGCACGGAACCCACTGAAATTATGCACTCTAAAGCGTTAGAGAAGGATCTAACGCTGCATGATGGCGACGTGCTTTTCCTGATAGTGAAAACAGTGGCAAAAAGCGCTGGCACTTTCGCTTTCAACGTCCGGCAACAAAACAGAGGGCAATCATAGGACTTGGTGCTTTTCCTACCCTTTCGCTTGCGGATGCCCTAGGGTTAAGAGCGGATTACCTTGCCCTATTAGCCACGGGGTTGACCCGCAAATTCAGGCCGAAGTTGCAGAGAAACAGCAGCAAATCGCTCTCGCAGTACTCCACTCGGACGGGCAATGGCCGAACGAATAAAAAGCGAGGGTAAGACGCTTAATGAGTTGGTAGCAAAAAAAGCGAAAACTTTTTTCGGCCCACAGGCAAATTTTAACAACCTTTCGGAAGTACAAAAAAAATCAGATCTATGCAGGTATCGTTGAATCCGCAGGCAAGTCAAACCCACTAGTAAACATGAAAATGATGCAGCTCTCGCGCGTTGCAAGGGGGTTAATTGTTCTTTCGATTGCGATTTCTGTTTACGAAATTTATGCCGCTGATGATAAGGTTTCTGAATCAGGCAGACAGATAGCGATTAATGGTGCAGGTATTGCCGGTGCTGCCGTAGGTGGTGCAATCGCGGGATTAATGTGTGGGCCAGGCGCACCTGTTTGCGTGCTCATCGGTGGCTTCGTCGGCGGCGCGCTTGCCGCATGGGAAATGGGACGTTTGTGGAATTGATTATGCAACAGGTTAATTCAATAACATTGGTTAAGGTTAGTGAAGCTACCGATGTTTCCCAGGCTCAATCTGACGTTGTGCTCAATGGTAAAAGCACCGGCATTATTGTACCGGGGCAAGTGCTTGAAGCAGCGGTCCAGATTAATTAGCAGCGTTATATCCTGTTTCTGACGGATGACATTATTTTTGAAGAATCCCTGACAATTGCCCTTATTGACGTTCATGACGGGCTTAAAGAAATTGTTCATTTGGGCAATGAGTACTCGACAGGAGCTTTTGCGGATCTCCAGGTCACTGACGATAGCGTGGATTTCAGGTTTATTGGGGATTATATCTGGACACTGAAAGTATCAGATTCACCTCGCCTGCGGCTTCCTTTTATTTCCGATCCAAAAGGCATTAAACGGAAGTCTGGTCTGAAAAAGTACATAACGATTTCTGCCACACCGGCGTCGGAAAACGTAAGCTGAAGTCATTATTTAACCGAATGAAAAGGCTTTCTGCTGAGCGAGATAAAAGTTCCTGAGAATTATGCAGACCCAGATAGCCCACCAGAATCCCCCTCGGTGATAACCCTATTTATCTGATGAAATCCAGAAAGCCCACACGGTACAACCCCTGCGGGCTTTACAGTACCATCACCTCATCGTTCCCCCATCCCTTTGACAAACATCAACACCCTCTACCCCCTCCTGTGCAAAATTACCCACACCACCCAGCGCTACGGAATAGCCGCTCACCCCGGAAGGAGCCCCACCATGTACAGACCCATAACCGTCATAATATTCATTCTCCTGACCCTCGCCGCCCTCGCGGAAATAGGCGTTTTATCCTTTGGATAATCCTCAGGCGAAATACCCCTCATCGGGGCATGTTGATCTCATTACAGTTTTTTCCTAAAGCCATCCCGTTTCGCCTGTGCCATGCTGAATCACGCTCATAACCGATAACGTTAAATGAGGATATTATGAAAAAAACAATTATCGCATTATCTGCCGTTCTGCTGGCTTCCCCAGTATTTGCTGCGACCACACATGCAACTGACGATACCGTCGCGGCGGCGAACGCAAACGCCAACGAGGCGAAGCAAAAACTGCACGAAGAGCAGAACAAAGGTGAAGAGCTGAAGCTGAAACAGAAGCATGCTGCGGAAGGTAAAAGCGAAAGCTTTGGCAGCAAGGTCAGCGAAGATTCCCAGAAAGCCTGGCATAAAACCAAAGAAGGCACCGAAAAAGGGTGGGATGCCACCAAAGAAGGCGCTGAGAAAGGCTGGAACAAAACCAAAGAAGGTGCCAGCGAGCTGGAAAAGAAAGTCACTGAGTAAATATTTATGCTCGCAAAAAGGTCGCGCTTGCGGCCTTTTTTATTTCTTCGAATATAATTAGCACCTCGGGCGTTTACGCAGTGCGCATTTATCGGAGAAACCACTATGTATCGCCTTTTGGCCTTTCTGGCCGTTCTGCTGTTATGCCCTTCCCTGCATGCTGCCCCGAAAAGCTACATTATCGACACCGATAACACCGCCATTCGGCTGTCGTGGCATGCCTTCGGCGGCATCCTCTCCTGGGCGACATTCAGCGGCGTGACGGGAGCCGTAACGCTCAACCCGGAAAACGACGTCGACGATCATATTCACGTCACCATTCCCGTAGCGACTCTCGTAGCCTCAAACAAGCTGCTCACCTGGCAGCTCAAAAGCGACATGTTTTTTGAATCCGAGCGTTACCCGACTATCGAGTTCATCAGCTCTCGCGTGGTCGCCCAGGGCGACGGTCGGTTCAGGGTGTTCGGCACGCTGACCGTGCGAAACATTGCCCGTCCGGTGATCCTGGAGGCCATCGTGAAAAACCCGCATGCGCAAGCCCTCACGCTGGATGCCACCACGGCGATCTCGCGCGCGTCCTACGGAATGGATAAGTTTGCCCTGGTCGTGGACGATCGAATTGCCATTGCCATTGCGATTCAGACGAATAAAGTGCCGTCATCCTGAGATCAGGCGCTGTAGCTGCTCCGCGTTTCCCCGCAGATGAGACGGCGGGTTGCGGCCAATCAGGACAAACTGGTAGCCCGCATCCTGCCACCACGCCAGGTTCATGCTGTGCCGCTTCTCCTGGCGGAGCGAGGCCGTCGCCTTTTCATCAACAGGAGAGATACAAAGCGCCATCGGGCCGTAGTCGGCGTTGATCCAGGCAATCTGCGCGATCGAGGTGGTTTCATAGCGCAGCATGCGCACCATTTTAAGCTCTGCCCCCTGAAGGACAAGCTGCGACATGTTCAGCTTCAGGCCAATGTCCTGCGCAGCCCGTTCCAGCCCGCGCTGCAGGACCGGCGTCGCGCTGTCCATATCCAGCAGCGTCTCGACGCTGTACAGGGACATATATTGCGCTTCGAGGTCGCGGATATGGGCATTCTCATCCGCAGGCGCAGCTGCGGGACGCAGCAGGTAGCCCAGACCGGAGCCAACCATCAAAAAGCTGACCGATGCGGCAATCAGCGCCCGCCTGCTGACGCCGACCGGCGAGGAGGATTGTGGATCGGGAAGAGCTGCCAGACGCGCCTGCATTGTCTCAAGAGGCGCGTCATCCAGCAGGGAGGCAAACGCCCCGGCGTAATCCTGGCTGCTTTTCATCAGTTCGTCGGTTCGCCCGGCGAGGCGTTCGTCATTTTTCAGTTGTTCTTCAAACTGCTGCGCGTCGGCGCGGCACATCTCGCCATCTATCCAGGCCACGATAGCGTCGTCGTTATAGGGCGGTACAAAACGGTGCGCGTTCAAGAGCGTTTCTCCTTTACCGGAGGCAGTGCGTCAGCGGATCTGGCAAGCCGAGCCCGTGCCGTCGCCAGCCGGCTCATCACGGTTCCGATCGGCACCGCCAGAGTGTCTGCCGCCTCCTGGTAGGTAAAGCCTTCGACATAAACCAAAAATACCGCGTTGCGCTGGGCTTCAGGCAGCGCGTTGACGCGCTGCATCACCTTAAGGTAATGCAGGCGTGTCTCATCCTGTTCACGGGTGTCCGGTGCCATAAGCTCGTCGCTGGCCACAAATCCCTGCCCCTGACGCACGTGTCGTGCCCGAAGTTCAGAGATCCAGATGGAGTGAAGGATCGCGAACAGCCACCTGTCTATGCGTGTGCCCGGCGTATACTGGCTGCTTCTTTCAAGCGCACGCACGCAGGTGGACTGAACCAGCTCTTCGGCGATATCCCTGTTTCGCGACAGCACCAGCCCATACCGCCAGAGACGCGGCAGGTGTGCGGCTAACTGTTGACGAACCTCACGGGTAGCGATGTGTTTTCCCTCCACGAGAAAATCAGGATTCCGGATGTCCGTTGATAGCGGCCTGCAGGTCGCGATACTCCTCACAGGACTGGCCACAAATACCGGCAATCACCTTCAGCTGTTCTTTCGCGAGGTCCGGGCGTCCTTTTACCATCCACGCTTCACCGAGATATTCCCGGGCTTTGGCATAATCCGGGGCGATAGCCAGCGCGCGCTGGTAGTAACCAATCCCTTCGTCCGTGCGGCCCAGTTTGCGCGTGGCGAACCCGCGGTAGTTCCACGCTTCAGCCGTATTGCCATTTTTCAGCGAATCAAGCAGGTTCAGCGCCGCCTGGTATTCTCCTTTCTTCGCAAGATGGTACGCATAGTTGGTTTTGTCCTGATCGCTGAGGCTGCTGCTCTTGTCCGGCACGCATTTCTGTGTGGCGCTGTCATACACCTGTCCGGAAGGACAATCGGGCGTTTTGCTCTCGGTACTATTATTGCCCATGGCCAGCGCCAGTGGGGACAGCAGGGAAAAAATTAGCACCGGGATCAAACGAAACGAGGTCGTGTTCATACAAAGCTCCAGGGTAAGAAGGAAGTGACGTCAGTTAACGCCCGACTGACGATTTTTATTCATTCTCCCCGTATTTTTTTGTTGTCGCAAAATCATGCCGACATCGTAGCTGCAATGGAAATAAATCAGGTTATTTTACCCTTTCCTTAACGCTATTCATTTCGCGTGATAGCAGAACTTTAACCCCTCACAAGAATATATTTCATTGTACGAGTGATATAATATATTTTATATCAAAAATGTTATCCTAACTTAAATGCATATTAAGCACGCTTAAAAAACAACGTTGATCATTATATTGAAAATGTCCCCTACCAATTATCATACTGCGTTAATGATATTCATAATCAGCATCAAAAGGAAAAAACAAAAGCATATAAAACAATATGTTATGCAATTTAAATTATTAACACCCCCCATGTATTAATGCCCTCTTCATTGTTTTGGCACTTATTTACGAAAGCTTAAGTTGCACAACTATCGTTTTCTGTCTATATCATTTTTATATTCCGAAAAATAATTCCTCTATTAAATACAGGGTTTTATAAGACGCAAAACACCCATAAAAACTGTTCTCTTTTATAAGTCATTAGATTCGCTCTGATGTTGCCACTCTGAATTCTGGCGGGCATCGTGCGCGCAAAAAACGACGGTGAGTGCTGCGTTATAACAGCGACTGCGCCGGGGGCGCCCTTTACCTTCTGCAGAGATGGCTCGTCTTGCTCGCCGTTCATGACACATCTGCTGGAGTAATACCTAAATGAGCCAAATCTCTGTTATTTCAAAACTTACTGGCGTGGAAACGACCACGGAAGGCACACAGGTTACGCTGAGCCATTCCTCTGTCGTCGAGCTCCATGTTGAGCGAGCGAGCGTCTCCCACTTCGCGCGAAATGGTAACGATCTGCTGGTTACGCTCCACTCCGGCGAGGTGATCACCCTTAAAAATTTCTACGTCGCGGACGCGCAGGGCGTGAGCCAGCTGGTGCTGCAGGACAGCCAGGGCGCTTTATGGTGGATTGAAGATCCAACCGGAGCCGCCACGTACGAATCCATCGCGTCTACGGACATGCTGCTTGCGGCCTCCGGGAGCGACGCCGGTGGTGCCGCCATCTGGCCATGGGCCCTGGGCGGGATTGCCGCTGCGGGCGGCATCGCGGCGGCGGCAAGCACCGGCGGCGGTGGTGGTGATAATGGCAGCAGTAACAATTCGGCCGATCCGGATACGACAGCGCCGAACGCGCCTTCCGGCCTTAAGTTTTCTTCAGATGGCAAAACGGTCACCGGTACCGCAGAACCCGGCAGTACCATCACGCTGAAAGACGCGAACGGTAACGTCATTGGCACAGGAAAAACGGGCAGCGATGGCAATTTTACCGTATCTCTCGACACGCCGTTGACCAACGGCGAGCAGGTGACCGCCACCGCGACGGATAACGCCGGGAATACCAGCCCGGGCACGAATCTTACCGCCCCGGACACCACTGCGCCCGATGCGCCAGCCATCACCAGCGTAACTGACGATACGGCTCCACAGACGGGGGCAGTCAGCAACGGTGGCAGCACCAACGATCAGCGCCCGCAGCTTACCGGCACCGGTGAAGCGGGCTCGACCGTGACGATTTATGACGGCGGGATCGCCATTGGTACGGCGGTCGTCGCCAGCAACGGCACCTGGACCTTTACT
Source organism: Enterobacter vonholyi (assembly GCF_008364555.1). Classification (GTDB taxonomy): domain Bacteria; phylum Pseudomonadota; class Gammaproteobacteria; order Enterobacterales; family Enterobacteriaceae; genus Enterobacter; species Enterobacter vonholyi. The sequence goes on along the minus strand of NZ_VTUC01000005.1, from coordinate 165,190 downwards.
CCTTCAGTTGATCTGGGCGAAAGCACTCACCAGATTACCGTGCGGGCAACCGACGCTGCCGGCAACACCGGGCCTGCCTCGCCGGTGTTTACCCTGACGGTGGATCTTACTCCGCCGGACGCCCCGACCGCGATTGTGCTGACCGACGATACGGGCGTTATCAAGGGAACCATCACGTCGGGCGCGCCTACCGATGCTTCACTGCCGATCCTGGCGGGAACGGGCGAGCCCGGCGGAACCATCACTATTTACGATAACGGCGTGGTGGTTGGCACAACGACGGTGCTGCCCAACGGTACCTGGAGCGTAACGCCGAACGGTCCGCTTCCGGACGGGACACACTCCATAACCGTTACTGAAACCGATGCCGCCGGAAACCTGAGCGCGACCTCAGAGCCTGTCATCTTCACCGTGGACACCACGCCGCCGTTAGCCCCTGGAAACCTCGTGGTTTCAAATGATGGCGGCACCATCAGCGGTACAGCAGAGCCGGGCAGCACGGTGACCATCCGTGAAGGCGGCGCACTCGTTGGCACTCCAGTTGTTGCCGATAGTCAGGGTAACTTCAGCCTGACGCTGACCCCGCCGAAGCTCAACGGCGAAATCCTGACCGCTGACGCCACCGACACGGCAGGCAACACGAGTCCTACCACCTCCGCGGCGGCACCGGATATTACTCCACCGCAGACGCCAGTTATCGTGTCGGTGATTGATGACGTACAGGCCTCCACCGGCCCCGTGGGCCCGAACGGGATCACCAACGACCGGGCGCCGACCGTGAACGGGACGGGCGAAGCGGGCTCGACCATCACGATTTATAACGGCAGCGATGTCCTCGGTACGGTGGTTGTTCCCTCTTCCGGCCTGTGGAGCTTTACGCCGCCCGCACCGCTAACCGATGGCACGTACGTGCTGACGGCGAAGGCGACGGACCCCGCCGGTAACCCGAGCGGGTTATCTGACTCCTGGATAATTAACGTCGACGGGACGGCGCCTGGCGCCCCGTTGATTTCACAAGTCGTGGACGATGTCCCCGGGCGCACCGGCGCGATCGACCTGAATGGGACCACTAACGACACCACCCCGACGCTCAGCGGTACCGCCGAAGCAAACGCGACTGTCACCGTACGCGTGGACGGTGTTGCTGTTGGTACGACCGTCGCCAATGGCCTTGGCGTATGGATCTTTACCCCTTCCACCCCGATCGGTGAAGGCCCCCATGATCTTACCGCCGTCTCGACCGATGCGGCAGGCAACACCAGCGGCGTCTCCAACACCTGGACTCTGACGGTTGACAGCGTGGCGCCTGCTGCCCCGATCATTACCCAGGTGGTGGATGATGTGCCGGAACGCCTCGGCGCGCTCAACCCTAACGACAGCACTAACGACACCACGCCGACGCTCAACGGCACGGCTGAACCCGGTTCAACCGTCACCATCCGCCTCGATGGCACCGATCTTGTCACGGTTCCGGTCGACAACAATGGCGCGTGGACCTATACCCTCACGACGCCTCTTATCAGCGGGCCTCATACCTTTACCGTTGTCGCCACCGATACGGCGGGTAACACCAGCCAGCCGTCAGGCGGCTTCACCCTGACCGTCGATACCACGCCACCAGTGGCGGCAACCATCGGCACCGTGACCGATGACGTCGGCAGCGTTCAGGGTCCGCTCAGCAGCGGCGATACCACGGATGACACCAAACCGCAGCTGCAGGGCACCGCTCCGGCTGATGCGACGATCACCGTTTATGACGGCACCACCCTGCTCGGCACCGCCACCCTCGACGGCAACGGCGGCTGGAGCTTTACGCCCGTTACCCCACTCACCGACGGCCCGCATTCGCTGACGGTTCACGCCACCGATGCCGCGGGCAATACCACCATCTCCAGCCCGTTTGTGTTGACGGTAGATACCGTCGCGCCTGTCACGCCGGACGTGCCGGCCATCACCGTCAATCCTGACGGAACAGAAACAACGCTGAACCCGGGCGAAACCACCCGCGACACCACGCCAACCCTGAGCGGTACCGGCACGGCGGGCGATACCGTGACGATCTACAACAACGGCGTCAAACTCGGCGATGCTGTCGTGGACAATACCGGCAGCTGGTCGTGGACACCATCAACCCCGCTGCCCGGCGGTACCTATGACATCACCCTGACCGTCACCAACGTGGACGGCACGGGCAACGAAAGCGCCCCGTCGCAGCCGGTTACCATCACCATTGATACCGAGGCGCCGGCTACGCCTGCGGCACCGACCGTCACCGACAGCGTCACCCAGATCACCGGCCCCGTACCCGATGGCGGAACCACCAACGATCCGCGCCCGGTCCTGAGCGGCACCGGGACGCCGAACGATGTCATCAACATCACTGACACCGTCAACGGCATATCGACCGTCGTGGGCACCGTCACGGTAGACAGCAGCGGCAACTGGAGCTGGCGTCCTGGCAGCGACATTGCCGAGGGCAGCCACGCCTTTACCGCCACCGCCACCGATGAAGCGGGCAACATCTCTGACCCGTCGTCAGCGATTACGATCGTCGTGGATACCCTGGCACCGGCTACGCCAGCGATCAGCGCCGTGGGCGGTGAACCGAACGGAGGCTACATTACGGATACCACGCCGACAGTGGGAGGAACCGGCGTTAACGGTGAGACGGTGATCGTCTACAACAACGGCGTCGAGCTGGGTCGTGTCGTGGTGGCTAATGGAGAATGGAGCCTGACGCTTCCCACGCAAACGGACGGCCCGCTCAACATTACCGTAGTGGGAGTGGACGCAGCGGGTAACCTCAGCGCGCCGAGTTCAGTCTTTACCGTCACGCTCGATACCGTTGCGCCTGAGATCCCCGTCATTAGTGCCGTAGCCGACAGCCAGCTGTCCAGTAACGTGCTCTACACGAAGGACGGCACGCCAACCCTTACCGGGACCGGTGAACCCGGCACCACCGTTATCGTTTCCGTAGACGGTAACCCGTCGGGAGTGCCGGTGACGGTACAGCAGGACGGCAGCTGGAGCTGGACCGCCGGTACAACGCTGCCGGATGGTCCTCATACGTTCACCGTCTCTTTCAGCGATCCAGCGGGTAATTCCTCCGGTGATTCAGTACCGCTGAGCGTGACGGTGGATACTGCCGCGCCTGCCGACCCGGTCAACATGGCTCTGGCTCAGGAAGGAACGCCGCTGACCGGTACAGGTGAAATAGGAAGTACTATTACCGTGAAAGATAGCGGTGGCACGGTCATTGGTACCGGCGTTGTCGGCAGCGACGGCAGCTTCTCGATTGCGCTGAGTCCGGCGCAGCTGGATCCGACCACGCTGACCGTGAACGCTACGGACGCCGCAGGGAATGCCAGCGCGGGCGTGCCTTTTGTCGTCACCGACTCGTCGCTTGAGCTGCCGCAGGTGCCCGTCATCACGGCGATCGTCGATGACGCGGATCCGGTAACTGGCGATGTGAAAGGCAAAACGACCAACGACACCACGCCAACGCTTACCGGCACGGCCGAAGCGGGCAGCCTGATTACCATCTATCAGGACGGTAGCGCGACGCCATTGACGACGGTGACCGCCGACGGCAGCGGCAACTGGAGCTATACGCCGGCGGCGCTTGGCGAGGGGCTGCACACCTTTGAAGTGACTGCGACCCTCAACGGCCAGACCAGCGGCCGCTCTCCGGCGGCCAGCGTCACCGTCGACCTCACCGCTCCGGGCACGCCAACTATCGGCGCGGTGATTGACGACGTCGGTCCGGGCACCGGCCCGCTGACCAGCGGCCAGACCACCAACGACAACCAGCCGACCCTCACCGGTACCGGCGCGGTGGGCGATACCATCTCCATCTACAACAACGGGACGCTGCTGGGCAGCGTGCTGGTAGGCAACACCGGCACCTGGAGCTACACCACACCCGCCCTGGCAGAGGGCAACCATGTCCTGACCATCCGCGAGACCGATCCTGCGGGGAATCAGAGCGGCCCTTCGGCGGGCTTCACCGTCGTGGTGGACTCCGTTTCCGCCACGCCGGTCATAACCAACGTCACGGATAATGTCGGCAACGCCGCCACCACGGTGGTCAGCGGCAGCGAAACGAACGACGCCACGCCAACCCTTTCGGGGACAGCGGACGCAAACAGCGTGGTGACCATTTTCGACGGCGGCACCCAGATTGCCGTGGTAACGGCTGACGGCACCGGCGCATGGACGTTTACCCCTGACACCGCGCTCGGCGAAGGCTCGCACAGCTTCACCGTCCGGGCGACCGACCCGCTGGGCAACGTCAGCGCGGTCTCTGCTCCCTGGAGCGTGGTGGTTGACCTGACCGCTCCGACGGTTCCGACGCTGGATAATGTGAACGACGACGTCCCTGGCGGCGTCCAGGGTAACCTCACCAGCGGCCAGGTAACCAACGACAGCACCCCAACCATCAGCGGCACCGGGCTGGCGGGCAGCACTATCCACATCATGAATAACGGCACGCAGATTGGTACAACGACCGTTGACGGAAGCGGGAACTGGTCCTTTACGCCGACCGCGCCGCTGAGCGACGGCAGCTACTCCCTGCGCGCGTATGCAACGGATACTGCAGGCAACGCCTCGGCGAACTCATCGGTCTTCGCTTTTACCATTGATACCGCAGCCCCCGGCGTACCGGTGGTGACCAGCGTGATTGACGATGTCGGTCCGGTCACCGGGACGCTCACGTCGGGTAACAGCACCAACGACGCGCGTCCAACCCTCAACGGCACGGGCGAAGTGGGTTCTACCGTGCACGTGATCGTTGATGGCAACGAAATTGGCACAGCGGTGGTCAATGCCCAGGGCAGCTGGACCTTTACCCCGGGTACCGATCTGGGCGAAGGGCCACACGCCATCACCTTCAACGCCACCGATGCGGCGGGCAATACCGGCGGCACGACGACGCCGTTTACCCTGACGGTGGATACGGGCGTGCCGTCGGCGCCGATCATTTCGACCGCGGGTGACAACGTGGGCAGCATTCAAACTCCGCTCTCTTCGGGGCAGAGCACCGACGACACCACGCCGACGCTGAACGGCACCGCGACCGCCAACGCCACGGTCACCGTTTATGAGAACGGGCAGCCGGTCGGCACCGTTCAGGCGGACGGTACCGGAGCATGGAGCTTTACGCCATCAGCGCCGCTGGCCAACGGCAGCCATACCTGGACCGCCACGGTCACCGATGCAGCGGGCAACGTCAGCCCGACCTCGCCGGGCTTTACCCTGATTGTTGATACCGCGGCACCAAACGCGCCGGTTATCAGCCAGGCGATAGACGACGTGGGCAGCATCACCGGCCCGCTGACGTCCGGGCAAGCAACCGACGATACCGTTCCGCGCCTTGTCGGGACCAGCGAACCGTTTGCCACCGTGAAAATCTATGAGGGAACTACGCTTGTCGGAACAGGCACTGCGGATAGCAACGGGAGCTGGAGTATCTTGCTCAACACCACGCTGACAGCGGGCGCGCACAGCTTCACCGCGCAGGCAACGGATGCGGCAGGCAACACCAGCGTGTCCTCCACCAGCTTCAGCCTCACCGTCGACACCACGCCGCCTGCGCTGCCGGTGCTGACCAGCATTCTGGATGACGTGGGCAATGCGGCGACGCCGGTTGCGAACGGCGGGTTCACCAACGACGCGCAACCAACCCTCAGCGGCACGGCGGAAGCCGGGTCGACGGTGAAAATCTTTGATAACGGCGTACAGATCGGCAGCGTGACGGCGACCGGCGGCGCGTGGAGCTTTACGCCATCTCCGGCGCTGAGCAACGGCGCGCACACGTTGACCTTTACCGCCACCGATGCGGTGGGCAACGCCAGCGCACCTACCGCCGGGTATGTGATTAACGTCGATACCCTCGCGCCGGGCGCGCCGGTCATCAGTTCGGTGATTGATGATGTCGGCAGCGTTATCGGTCCGGTGACCGGTACGAATCCGACCAACGATACGCGCCCAACGCTAAGCGGGACAGCCGAAGCGAATGCCACGGTCAGGATCTACGATGGTATTACGCTGGTCGGCACGGTGACCGCCGATGGCAACGGCAACTGGACCCTGCCGCAAACCACCACGCTGACGCAGGGCACGCATAACTTCACCGCCACGGCCACCGATGCGGCAGGCAACACCAGCGCGGCGTCAGGTGTGACGACGATTATCGTCGATACGACCGCCCCAACGGCGCCGACCGGGACCCTCAACGCCGACGGTAGCGTCCTGACCGGGAGCGCGGAGGCGGGAAGTACCGTCACAATCCGCCTTGCGGACGGCTCGACGGTGACCGCGATTGCGGGCAACAACGGCACCTACAGTTACACCTTCATTAACAAACAGATCGAAGGCCAGACGCTGCAGATCACCGCTACCGACGCCGCGGGCAACACCTCCCTGCCGGGCTCCGTCCTTGCGCCGGTGTTGCCGCTCTCCGCCAGCAATAACGTTGAAGAGCTGAACCTCAGCACCACGGCGACCGTGACCAACAGCCAGTACAGCGACTACGGCTTCCTGCTGGTCGGCGCCGTGGGCAACGTCCTGACGCTGCTGGGCAATGACACGGCGCAGGTGAACTTCACGGTGGGCAACGGCGGCAGCGCGGATATCGTGGTGAATGCTAACGCTACGGGGGCGGTGCTCTCTCTGCTCAACACTCTTGAGCTGGTAGTTCAGCACTACGTCAACGGCGTCTGGACTACCGTGGTGGATACCGGCCAACCGCAGTTTGCCGATCTCCTGACCCTCGGCGCTACCGGCGTCTCACTGAACCTGACCGGGCTGGCCGACGGTAACTACCGCGTGCTTAGCTATAACACCAACCTGCTGGCAACCGGCTCCTACACCAGCCTCGACGTGGCGGTGAAAGAGACCGGTCCGGGTACGGTTACCGGCGATACCAGTCTCAACGGCAACGTGATCCTTGATACGGATCCGACCGCCGGCAGCGACAACGCGCCGGCCGGAACCACTATCTCCACGGTTACTAACGCGCAGGGCGTTACCACCAGCGTGAACGCCGACGGCACGGTGATCCAGGGCAAATACGGTACGCTGACCATCAACCGAGACGGCAGCTATACCTATAACCTGACCGACACCAGCGCTGCGGTCGTTGGCCGGACGGAGAGCTTCACCTACACCATCACCCATAACGGCGTCAGCGCGTCGGCGAACCTGGTGCTGTCTCTGGGTGCCGGTACGGTAATCAACGGCATTGTGGCAGTGGACGACACGGCCTCGCTGACCTTTGACACCACCGTGAGTGAGGTGAATAACGGCGCCTCATCTCAGAACGGTTTTACCCTGGTGGGCATTAATCTCGGCAGCACGCTGGGGCTTAACCTGCTGGACGACATGACCAACCCGATCATCTACAACGTGGAGGAAGGGACGACCCGCACCATGACCATCCAGGCCTCCGTGGGCGGCGTGGCGCTGGCGTCGGTGTTCGACCTGTACGTCTATAAGTTCAACAATGCGACCCAGACCTTCGAGCAGGTTCGCGTCGAGTCGGGCTGGCTGCGCGCTCCAGTGCTGGGGGGTACGTCACCGCAGCTGACGCTGAACCTGCCTGCCGGGGAGTATCTGTTCCTGCTGAATACCGCATCCGGGATCGCCGTACTGACGGCCTACACGCTTAACGTCCTGCAGGACCATGTCTACAGCGTGGCGAGCATCAGCGAAACCACCACGGGCGACGTGCTGGCGAATGATCCGGTTCCAGCGGGCACGCTGGTTACCGAAGTGAACGGCGTGGCGGTCAACAGCAGTGGAACCACCACCATTCAGGGAGAATATGGCACGCTGACCATCAATTCGTCCGGCCAGTACACCTATACCCTGAGAAGCGGCGTGGGGGCGGACCATATCAGCACGCCGGATACCTTCGTCTACACCGTTACCGCGCCTGACGGCTCGAAGGATACGGCATCGCTCAACATCACCCCAACCGCGCAGGCGATGAATGCGGTGAACGATGTCAGCGCCACGATGGACCTTACCTCGGTACATCACACGTCGGTCTATTCGGATACGACCGTGGGCACCGCCAGCTGGACAACGGCCCTTCTCTCGTCAACCCAGGGCAGCGGCAGCGGAACCTTCGTGGTCGACGCGAATACCGCGCTGCACAACGCATCGCTGCATTTTAACGTGGCATCGCTGCTGTCGCTGACCGGGTTGACGGTGAACTGGTCCATCAGCGACGGCTCTGGCGTGATCCGCAGCGGCTCCTTCAGCGGGGCCTCGCTGCTGGGCGGCAGTATCGACGTCGCGCTGACCGGGCTGGATCTCAACGCCGGAACCTATACGCTGAACTTTACCGGTAGCGTCCCGGGGCTGAGCGTCGGAAACATCACCATTACCCCAAGCGTGAACGGCACCACCTACTCGCTGAGTAATTTCGACGTCACCGGCAGCCACACCGTCAACGGCAATATCTTTGACGGCACCGACTCCGGCGGCGTGCTGGATCAGCTCCACTCGGTGGATACCCGTCTGAGCGTGACCGGCTACAACGGCGTGACCACCACGCTGGATCCGTATACCGGCAGCGCAACGGTGAATATTGTCGGCCACTACGGCACGCTGGCGATCGGCGCTGACGGCCATTACACCTATACCCTCAACAGCGGGGTATCGCTCTCAACCATGACCTCGAAGGAGACCTTCAACTACACCCTGACCGACTCTACAGGAAGAACGGACAGCGCCACGCTGACCATCAATATGGCGCCGCAGTTCATCAGCTCTGAGCATAACGACGCCATCACCGGTACGGCCTACGGCGATACGCTGATTTACCAGGTGCTGAACAGCACGGTGGGCAACGGTACGGGGGGTAACACCAGCAGTGCCGCGGGCGATCACTGGACCGGCTTCTCGCTGGCGCAGGGCGACAAGATCGACATCGGCGATCTGCTGGTGGGCTGGAACGGTAGCGCCGCGACGCTCGGGAATTATCTCCATGTCACTAATAGTAATGGCAATACCGTGATCTCCATCGACCGTGATGGTGCAGGGGGCACCTACACTAATACCACGCTCGTTACGCTTGATGGCGTTCAGACCACCTACGACGAGCTTGTTAACCAGCAACACATCATTACCTGATACCACCTGCAAGAGATGACCCGGGCGCGCAGCGCCCGGGCATAAATAATAAAGCCGTATTTTTTTATAGGGACATGACATGGGAATGAAGATGCCTTACTGGTGGCTCTCGTGCTGCCTGATATCTGTGCCCGCTTTCTGCGCAAATCCGGCGGCCACCATCAATACCGGACAGCTTCGCGAAACGCAGGAACTCCCCTCGCTCAACGGCCGCGTCGCACCTGCGGCTGGCAAAGCCGCACCCGGTTCATTGCAGCTTGGCGATGCCGTTAACCGCGCCGTCACCTGGCACCCGGCCATCAGCGAAGCCGTGGGGAAACTCTACCAGCAGAGCGAAGAGGTAGACGTCGCTAAGTCAAAATACTATCCGCAGATTAATGCCGGCGTGGACAACGGTTATTCCCACGACGGCGACCAGAACGGCTTTACGCCGTCGCTGGTGCTTTCTCTCTCACAGATGCTCTACGACTTTGGCAAAGTGGCAAGCCAGGTACGCGCCGAGAGCGCCGGCGTTGCCCAGCAGCAGGCCAACGTGCTGGTGAGTATCGACACTATCGCCCACGATACCGCCGTCGCCATGGTGCAGGTGCAAACCTGGCAGCAGATGGTTGAGACCGCTAAAGAGCAGCTCGACGCCCTCTCCTCTATTGGCACGCTGACCCGCCAGCGTAACGACGAAGGGGCCACATCGCTCTCTGACGTGGTGCAGACCGATGCCCGAATCGAAGGCGCGCGAGCTCAGCTGATGCAGTACCAGGCCAGTCTGGACAGCGCCCGCGCCACGCTGATGAGCTTTCTCGGCTGGAACAGCCTGAACGCGATAAGCAATGACTTTCCGCAAAAGCTGGGCCGGAGCTGCGACATCGCCGAGCCGGACGACCGCCTGGTTCCCGCCGTTCTCGCCGCCTGGGCGCAGGCTAACGTCGCCCAGGCTAACCTGGACTATGCCGACGCGCAAATGACGCCAACCGTCTCGCTGGAGCCGGAGGTGCGCCACTACATGAACGATCGCTACGCGGGCAGCGACACGCGGGATCGCACCCAGTATTCCGCATGGGTGAAAGTTCAGATGCCGCTTTATCAGGGCGGCGGCCTCACCGCACGGCGTAACGCTGCCGGACACGCGGTGGAGGCGGCGCAGTCCACCATTCAGCGCACGCGTCTTGATGTCCGCCAGAAACTGCTGGAAGCCCGCAGCCAGGTGATGAGCCTGCAAAGCACGCTGCAAATTCAGGGCCGTCAGGAGGCGCTCAGCGCACGCACCCGCGAACTGTACCAGCAGCAGTATCTTGACCTCGGCTCGCGCCCGCTGCTCGACGTGCTCAACGCCGAACAGGAGGTTTATCAGGCGCGCTTCACCCAGCAGCAGACCCTCGGTCAGCTGCACCAGCTGCAGCTCAACTGCCTGTATAACACCGGACAGCTGCGTCACGCGTTCGATCTTGATAACCGCACCATCCAGACCGTGGAGATCCAGCCATGAAGCAGCGTGATATCCCGCAAGGTGAAAACATGACGGATGAGGCGCTGGCGCAGTGGGCACAGGCCTTTGGTTTTGTTGCCACGCGCTATCGCGTCGCCTGCTCGCCCGGCGCGCTGATTGCAGGCGCACCCTGGCTGAAAGGCAAACCGATGGTGCCCGCCCTCACCCAGCTGGCCCGCGAAGCAGGGCTGTCGTTTCAGCTCCTTACCGACGATCGACAGGCGATCAACAGCTGGCGTCTGCCGGTTGTCGTAGCGATGAATGACGGCAGGATCGGCGTGATCGAGCATTTCGACGGGGACGATACGCTGGAAGTCAGCTTTTTCGACGACGAGACCTACACCAACCGGCTGTCGATGACGGCGATGCTGCCCGCTATACGCCACGTTATTGCCCTGCGTCCACTCGCCGCGCTAAAGGACAGCCGCGTGGATGCCTATATCTCCAAATATCGTCCGGACTGGCTCTACCGGCTGGTGATGCGCGATCTCCGCCCCTACAGCTGGGTGATGCTCGCCGCGCTGTTTATCAACGTGCTGTCGCTCTCCGGGATCGTCTTTTCCATGCAGGTCTATGACCGGGTGATCCCCGCCCAGTCCTACCCGACGCTGTACGTCCTGACCATAGGGGTGCTGATTGCCACCCTGTTTGGTTTTGTGCTGCGCGTGGCGCGCGGGCACATTATGGATCTGCTGGGCAAGCGCTCGGATATGCGCGTTTCGGATCGCGTATTCGGCCACGCTCTGCGGCTGCGTAACAGCGCGATCCCCCGCTCCACCGGCAGCTTTATCTCACAGCTGCGCGAGCTGGAGCAGATCCGTGAGATGGTGACCTCGTCCACCATCTCGACGATTGTCGACCTGCCCTTCTTTTTACTGTTCGTGGTGGTGCTGGCGATCATCGCCCCGCAGCTGGCGTGGATCGCCCCGGTCGCGGCGGTGATCATGGTCCTGCCCGGCCTGCTGCTGCAGAAGAAGCTGGCGGAGCTGGCAAAGCAGTCGGCGCATGAATCAACCCTGCGCAACGCGGTGCTGGTGGAGAGCGTGCAGGGCCTGGAGGACATCAAGCTGATGCAGGCGGAAAACCGCTTTTTGCAGCAGTGGAACAGCTATATCCAGATCACCGCGGAATCCGGCCTGCGCACTCGCGAGCTGACGCAGAATCTGATCAGCTGGGGGATGACCATTCAGAGCCTGGTCTACGCCGGGGTGATTGTGGTCGGCGCGCCGATGGTGATCGACGGTACCCTGACCACCGGCTCGGTGGTCGCCGCGTCGATGCTGGCTTCCCGCATGATCGCCCCAATGGCGACGCTGTGCGGCGTGCTGGCGCGCTGGCAGCAGGTCAAAGCCGCAAAAGAGGGGCTGGACAGCATCATGCAGCTTCCCACCGAAAACCAGCGCGAGGAGACGCCGATCCGCCAGGACGTCCTGCGCGGACACTATCTTTTCGAGCAGGCGCAGTTCCGCTATCAGCCGGACGATCCGCGCATGGCGCTGCGCATTAATCGCCTGGAGATAAGGCCGGGAGAAAAAGTGGCGATCCTCGGGCGCAACGGCGCGGGCAAATCAACCCTGCTGCAGGCGATGGCGGGCGGGATGGACCTGGCGGCGGGCGAACTGCGGCTCGACGGCTTCAGCCTGCCGCATCTCGACGTGGCGGACGTGCGGCGCAACGTCGGCTTTATGACTCAGAACGCGCGGCTGTTTTACGGCACCCTGCGCGAAAACATCACCCTCGGCATGCCGCGCGCCACCGACGAAGAAATTTTCGAGGCGCTGGAGCTGACCGGCGCAGCGGGCTTCGTCCAGAAGCTGCCCAAGGGGCTGGACTATCCGTTCATGGAAAACGGCGTAGGGCTCTCCGGCGGGCAGCGCCAGTCGATTCTGCTGGCGCGAATGCTCCTGCGCGATCCGAATATTGTGCTGATGGATGAACCCACCGCGTCGCTGGATGAGCACACCGAGCGGGAATTCATCCAGCGCCTGGGCGACTGGCTCGGGCATCGCACCCTGATCGTCGCCACGCACCGCGTACCGGTTCTGGAACTGGTGGAGCGCGTCGTGGTGTTAAAAGAAGGCATGCTGGTGATGGACGCGCCAAAAGCCCAGGCGCTGAGCAACAGCCGTATGCAGCAGCAACAGCAGCAGGCAGCAACCGGACGGGAGTGGAAAAATGAAAATCAGTCAGCGTGACGTGGCGGCAATGGACGATCTGGATAACGCCCTCGACTCCGAAAGCGGCTACACCGGCGCGCGCCGGATCGTGATCTTCTCGCTGCTGATGTTTGTGGTGCTGGGCGTCTGGGCGTGGTTTGGCGTGCTGGATGAGGTGTCAACCGGTTCGGGTAAAGTGATCCCCAGCTCGCGCGAGCAGGTCTTACAGTCTCTCGACGGCGGGATCCTCACCGAGCTGAACGTCCACGAAGGCGATCAGGTGCTGGCCGGACAGGTGCTGGCGCGGCTTGACCCGACGCGTTCTGAGTCGAACGTCGGCGAAAGCGCGGCGCGCTACCGGGCCTCACTGGCCTCCAGCGCCCGCCTGTACGCCGAGGTGAACGATCTGCCGCTGAAATTCCCGCCTTCGCTGGCGAAATGGCCGGATCTGATTGCCGATGAAACGCGGCTGTACAACTCGCGCCGCGCGCAGCTGGAGGATACCCAGCGGGAGCTGCGCGCCGCGTTAGATCTCGCCAATAAAGAGCTGGCCATCACCCAACGGCTGGTCAAAACCGGGGCCGCCAGCCACGTGGAGGTGCTGCGGCTGCAGCGGCAGAAAAGCGATCTGGAGCTGAAGCTCACCGACGTGCGCTCGCAGTATTACGTCCAGGCGCGCGAGGCGTTATCCAAAGCCAACGCTGAGGTGGATATGGTTTCAGCCATCCTCAAGGGCCGCCAGGATTCCGTCACCCGTCTGACGGTAAAATCCCCGGTGCGCGGGATCGTGAAAAATATCAAGGTGACCACCATCGGCGGGGTGATCCCGCCCAACGGCGAGCTGATGGAGATTGTGCCGGTGGACGATCACCTGCTGATCGAAACTCGCCTGTCGCCGCGCGATATCGCCTTTATCCACCCGAACCAGGAGGCGCTGGTCAAAATCACCGCCTACGATTACGCCATTTACGGCGGCCTGCACGGGGTCGTTGAGACGATTTCCCCGGATACCATTCAGGATGAGGCCAAGCCGGAGGTGTTCTATTACAGGGTGTTTATCCGCACCAGTCAGGATTACCTGGTCAATAAGGCGGGCAGGCACTTCTCGATTGTACCGGGGATGATTGCGACGGTGGACATTAAGACCGGAGAGAAAACGGTGCTGGATTATCTGATTAAACCGTTCAACCGGGCGAAAGAGGCGCTAAGGGAGCGATAGCCAATCGCCGGGTGGCGGCTGCGCATTACCCGGCCTACATCCCCCCAGGCCCTTGCAAGCGCAGCGCCGCCGGGCATTAAACCGCACGCCAGAACTGGAACCTGCCTCGGAGGATTAATCTTTAGTCATGCATCCCACTTCCCTTCAGCCATCGCCCAGGTAATATTAACCGCAGACAAAACGCACTTGCGCACAGTGCAGGAGTGCATTACTATTCATTCAGCTTCACGGACTGGAGCTCGCCAGCATTATGATTAGTTATTTTCGGGATCAATGGCTTGAGGATTTTTTTCTTTACGGCAGATCGAGCAATGTTATCCCTTCAAATCTGGAAACAGCGCTTGCGAGAAAGCTCGATATCATCAGGGCAGCAACCTCGCACAGGGATTTGCGATCGCCACCGGGTAATATGTATGAAGCATTGAATCCTCCGCTGAAGGGCTATTCCTCCATCCGGGTAAACAGGCAATACAGGCTCGTATTTCGCTGGACAGAGGGTAAAGCAGAAGATCTGTACCTCTCTCCACACAAGTACACGCAACACAAGTGAGGCATCATCTATGACACTTCAACAGGCACTCCGCAAACCCACCACGCCGGGCGACGTGTTGCAGTATGAGTATCTTGAACCGCTCAATCTGAAAATCAGCGATCTGGCGGAGATGCTCAATGTTCACCGCAACACCATCAGCGCGCTGGTCAATAACAATCGCAAGCTTACTGCCGATATGGCGATCAAGCTGGCAAAAGCCTTTGATACCACGATTGAATTTTGGCTGAACTTACAGCTGAACGTCGATATCTGGGAAGCGCAATCTAACGCCAGGACGCAGGAGGAGCTAAGCCGTATAAAGACCGTTGCGGACGTCATGGCTAAGCGAAAATCTGGCCAACCGGATGTAGCCTGATTCGAACAGGCGCGGAGATCTTACTCCGCCGGGCGAGGTGCGGCGCTGTTATACACGCCAATATAACGCGCAAATTTCCCAATAAACACACCGGCAAACACGCCGCCGGAGACGATCGCCAGCACGCTCATGGCGGGCTGCTGCATCGCCTGGGGAGAGACCGCGCTCATCACGCCCAGCACATACTTCACCCCGAACGCCAGCATCATAAACGGCAGCGCGGTGTAGTCGGCCTGGCGGTAAAGGCTGCGCGGCGCCTCTGCGCGGGTAATCACAGCCTGCTTAATCAGGACATACCCCAGCGCGGCCCCGGCAAGGATCCCCGCCGTCCACAATGCAACAGTCCCGGGAGTCAGCGTGCGATAGACTATCAGATCGTAAATATCCCAGATAAGAAAGATGCCCGGAATAATGGCAAGCCGCTCCAGCGTCACGGTGGCGGGCCGTCGGGCTTTAAGGCCGCGGGAGATAAGGAAGATAAACAGCACCCACACCCAGACGGGCGTGTGCGTCACAACACCGATCAGAAATTCAAACATGGAGTTCTCCATGGACGATTGCGGCCCGTGCCGCCCTGAACGCGTATTGCGCATAACGGCAAAACCACCGTTATGCGCAGGTCTTTTACAGCGATTTTTTCAGGCGTCGAACCGCTTCTATCAGCTGCTCATCCGTTGGGGTGACGAATGACATGCGCAGCGTTGTCTGGTCCGGCTCATTACAGTAGAAAAATTCGCCCGGCACAAATACTACGCCGTTACTTAACGTTTTTTCCAGCCAGCGGGTGGTATTACTACCATTTTTCATATTCGCCCACAGGAACATGCCGCCCTTCGGCTTGTGGAAAGACATCACGTCGCCAAGCTCGGCCTCCAGCTCGGTTGCGAACGTCTGGTATTTCTGGCGATAGGCTTCGCGGATCGTTTTAATCTGATCGGCCAGACGGCCGGTCTTCAGATACTCATACGTCATCAGCTGCGACAGCGTGCTGGTGTGCAGATCGGTGGTTTGCTTCAGGTTCACCACCGCGCGCTTCAGCCATTCCGGTACCACCACCCAGCCCACGCGAGTGCCCGGCGCGAGGATTTTAGAGAAGGTAGAGGTATACACCACGTTCTCTTCGTTGCCGATATCTTTGGCATGAGCAATTAACGGGCGGAAGACTTCATCGGTATAGTTAATTTCGCTATACGGATCGTCTTCGATGATCACGAAGTCATAGCGCTTCGAGAGTTCCACCAGCTGTTTACGACGCGCCTCAGAAAGCGTCACGCCGCCCGGGTTGCCAAACGTCGGGACAATATAGACCGCTTTGATAGTTTTATTTGCCACCAGCACTTCGAGCTCGTCGACCTTCATGCCGTCACCGTCGGTGCCGACGGATTCAAAATTCGCCTGCGCCAGGCCGAATACCTGCAGCGCAGCAAGATAGGTTGGACGCTCGACGACGACAATATCGCCCGGGTTAATCAAAGCACGCGCCAGCACGTCGAGGGACTGCTGTGAACCAGAGGTCACGACCACGTCATCCGCCTTACAGCGAATGCCTCGCCCCTCGCAAATACGCTGAATCTCTTCCCGCAGTCCCGGCACGCCTTCGGTCAGGCCGTACTGGAATGCCTCGCCAAAATGCTGAGATAACACGGCATCAGCGGCAATTTTCAGCCCTTCGCGATCGAACAGGTCTGGGTTTGGAATACCGCCCCCCAGCGAGATCACGCCCGCCATTTTGCTGTGTTTTAATAATTCACGGATGGCAGATGATTGCAGGCCCTGCGCGCTGCTGGCGAGTTTACTCACGGACATTCTTTGCTTACCTTCTGTTTTTATAGTGTGCCCAATCTTAGCAGAATATGGGCGATAAATTCCGTAAGCTTAGGCAGTTGACGTAAATCCTGACGCCACAATAAATGCACGGGTCTCGGCGCCGGAATATACTCTTCCAGCACCCGCACCAGCCTGCCGCTTTCCAGATCTTCCGCCACCAGCACCTCCGGCTGCAGCAGCAGTCCCGCTCCGGCTCTCGCGGCCATCCAAAGCCCGTAGCCGTCATTACATTTTAAGACCGCATCCCGCTTCCAGCGCACCTCGCCCTCGACGCCCGGCAGCCGCCACTCGTTGCGCGCGGTCCACACGCTGTGGGACAGGCAGAGATGATCCACCAGATCGGCAGGGGTTTGCGGCGTACCGTAGCGTGCCAGGTAGTCCGGCGCGGCGCAGATCACCATCCGGTAAGGGCAGAGGTATTTCGCCACCAGATCGTCGTTGTGAATGTCGCCAATACGAATGGCCAGATCGATACCCTCCTCCACCAGATCCACCATCCGGTTGGTGAGATCCAGCTCGATGCGCACTTCCGGGTAGCGTTGTAAAAAAGAGGCCGTAAGCGGCGCGATCGCGCTGCCGCCAAACGAGGTGGGCGCCGTCACGCGCAGGGTGCCGGACGGTGCGGCGCGCAGGCGTTCCACGGCGCTTTCAGCGATCGCGACCTGCTCCAGCACCCGCTTCGCCTCGTCGAAATAGACGCGTCCGGCGTCGGTCAGGCTCTGGCGCCGCGTGTTACGCTCCAGCAGGCGGGTGCCAAGCTGGGATTCCAGCAGCGCAACGTACTTCCCCACCATCACCGCCGACATCTCGAGCCGTGCTGCCGCAACGGTGAAGCTGCCGCTTTCAACCACCGCAATAAAGGTCTCCATGCTGCGAAGCTTATCCATATTCCAAACCTCTGGTTAGCAATCTTCTAACTTTAGCCCAGTTTATCCGTATTTTAATTTATTAAAGAATGAAGGCTCACAACAGAAGGAGTCGGCTATGAAAATCGTCATTATTGGTGCTAGCGGTACGGTTGGTCGTGCGGTAACGGAAGAGCTGAGTCGTCGCCACGAGGTCATCCGCGTCGGCCGCACGCAGGGCGACGAACAGGTAGATATCACCTCTCAGGCGAGCGTTCAGGCGCTGTTCGAGAAAATCGGTCCGGTGGATGCCATTGTGTCCGCCAGCGGTGGCCTCTACTTTGGCCCGCTCGCGACCATGAAAGATAGCGACTTTAACCAGGGGCTACAGGATAAGCTGCTAGGACAGGTGCGCCTGGCGCTGACCGGCCAGCACTACCTGAACGAAGGCGGCTCGATTACGTTGATAAGCGGGATCGTCGCGCACGAGCCGATTGCGCAGGGCGTAAATGCCACTACGGTGAATGCGGCGCTGGAAGGGTTTGTTCGCGCCGCAGCCTGCGAATTGCCGCGCGGGATCCGCATCAATCTGATTAGCCCGACGGTTCTCACCGAATCCGTCGAAACGTACGATGGCTTCTTCCCGGGCTTCGAAAGCGTGCCTGCCGCGACGGTGGCGCAAGCCTATCGCCGCAGCGTGGAGGGCGTGCAGAGCGGGCGGGTATACAAGGTCGGCTACTGAGCCGTGCGCGCGGCGATCGGCACCAGCATCGGGCGTGGAAGCAGCGCTTACCCGGCCTACATAAGTGCGGCCTGATGCCCTCCCCCCCTCTCCCACAGGGAGAGGGAGAAATGCACATCAATCCACAACGCCCCAGACGAGGTTACCCTTGTGGAACGTTGCGGTACGCGGAGAGATGCGCGCCACGGCTTCGGCGGAACAGGAGGCGTCCACCAGCACAAAGCTGGCGTCATCCTGCGCTTTCGGCCATACGCGATCGCCTTTGTCGTTCAGGGGCAGCACGTCGCCGGTCGCGATACCTAATGCGCGGGAGAGCGTCTGCTCGTTCGGGCGGATGTAGAGCTGGGCGTAGAGATTAGCTTTTTCCAGCATGTCCCCCAGACCGTACGGCGACCAGTGGTCGATCACGCTGTCGGTTCCCGTCATCACAAACACGCCCTTGTCCCGCAGCTGCTTCAGCGGCATATGCAGGGTGCCAATCGGCACGGTGGAGGCGATGGTCACCTGCTGCGCCGCCATGCGGGTGGCGATCTCATCCACCTGCTTTTCGTTAAGCGTCGCCAGCGCAAAGGCGTGGCTGATGGTCAGCTTCCCCTTCAGCTCCGGCGTTTTCTCCACGGTTTCGACCATGTAGTTCACCGCCGCCACCCCCGCTGGGCTGGTCTCGTGCAGGTGAATATCCACTCCTTTGTCGTAGTCCAGCGCAATCTGGAACATCAGGTCGAGAGATTTCTCCATCGCGCCGTCGACGTTGGTCGGGTCCAGCCCGCCCACGTAGTGCGCCCCGGCCTGCATAGCCTCACGCATCAGCTTTTCGGAATGGGACAGCAGTAGCCCGTGCTGTGGGAAGGCGACGATTTCACAGTCAAAGCCGGGCTTACGGCGCGATAAAACCGCCTGCAGGTTTTCAAGATTCTTCAGGCCGGAGGTCGGCTCGATATTGCAGTGGCTGCGGGCTATGGTGGAGCCTTTCGACTGGATAAGATCGATCAGCTTTTCCGCTCGCTCCTGGGTGTAGGGCTGAAGCTCCGGCAGCAGCTTCTGTTCCAGGCGGATCATATCCTGAATGGTGGTACCTGCCGGGCGGTTGAGGGAACGCCACGGGCCGCCGTAAAAGGTTTTATCCAGGTGAATGTGCATGTCGCGCATCGCCGGAAGCATCAGCTTGTTGCCCGCGTCGTAGTGCGGCAGCGTGGCGTCGGCGTGGCGCTTGTTATCGCGCAGGGCGACGATCTTCCCGTCTTGAATCTCCAGCGTCTTCAGCTCGGTGCGGGTGCTCGTCGCCACGTTGCCGTCAAAATTAAACCCGGCTTCGAGCAGCACGTTGTCCAGATAGTAATGTTTCGCGGTGATATTCACAGGCTTACCGGTCTCGCAGAGTGGCTTTGCGGAGTCAGCAGCATACGCGACGGATCCGGTCGCGCCAAACAGCGCGCAGGCGGTAACCATTTTGCCGCTCTGGCTGATGAATTCACGGCGGCTTTTATTTTCACTCATCTTATCTTCCTTCATTCACAATATGGGTACCGGTTTCTCCGCGCAGCGCGGCGGGCAGGCAGTCCGGCGAGGTGATGATCACGCGCTTGCCGCCGTGATGTAAAAACGCCAGCGAGGCGACGATTTTGGGCAGCATGCTGCCCGCCGGGAAATGACCTTCTTCCATGTAGTGCGTCATCTCCGCTACGTCGACGGTCTCCAGCGCCTGTTGATTTGGCTTACCGAAGTTGACACACACCTTTTCCACGCCGGTGGTAATCACCAGCACGTCGGCGCCGATCTCGCGCGCCAGCAGCGCGGTGGAGAGATCTTTATCAATCACCGCGTCGACGCTCTGGTAATCGCCCTGCGCCGAGCGCACCACGGGAATACCGCCGCCGCCCGCGCCGATCACCACGAAGCCTTTTTGCGTCAGTGTCTTGATCGCGTCGGCCTCGACAATGCGCAGCGGCTGCGGGGAGGCCACCACGCGACGATATCCCCGGCCCGAATCTTCAACAAAGTGCCAGTCCGGGTGCGCGAGCTGCAGTTCGTCTCGCTGCGCCTCGCTGAAGAACGCGCCGATCGGCTTCGTGGGGTGCGCAAAGCCGGGATCGTTTTTATCCACTTCCACCTGCGTGACGACCGTGACCGCCTTTTGCTCGCCGCGCGCGGCAAGGCGGTTGTTCAGCGCCTGCTGGATCAGGTAGCCAATGCCGCCCTGGGTGTCCGCCACGCAGTTTGCCAGCGGCGTCAGAGGGAGCCCTTCCCGCTCGTGGGCGATTTCAGCGCGGCGCAGATCCAGCCCCACCTGCGGACCGTTGCCGTGGGTAAGCACGATGTCATAGTCGGAGGCCAGCATTTCGAGCACCGTGTCTGCCACCGCTTTGACCGCCTGCGCCTGATGTTCAACCGACTGGCTGGCGTTGTCTTTGATAATGCTGTTGCCGCCGATGGCAACGACCATAAGCTCTTTCATACGTGTTCCTTCGCAACATTACCCGACGCGGCGCTCGCAACTTCCCGGCTGTCGAGAAAATGCTTCACCACAAACATGCCGCCCATCATCAGATACGCGGTGACGAACATCAGCGAACTGCCTTCGGCAAAACCCACCACCGGGGCGTGGATCACCCCGAACAGCGCCAGCAGTGCCCCGCCCGCCGCGGCCACGGCTCCGCGCAGCGGTTTGTTGATAATGGCAAAGATGGCGATACAGCCCCACAGCATGCTGGCAAGCGGTGCCCCGTTCCCCAGATGGACTAATCCTTCGTAGTAGATCCCTTTGCTGTGCAGCACGTCGGTACCGATTTTGGCGGCATTCGTGCCCGCCGCTCCCATCACGCTGTTCATCATGGTCAGCGCCCAGTTGGCGATCCACGGGAACAGGCAGATGAAGATCACGGGCACTTCCACCTTCGGCGTTTCCCTCACCACCTGGTTGGCGGTGACCACGCCGATAAACACCAGAATCGGCACGATGGCGGTCATCGGAATGATGGCGAGCATAAACGCCCCCAGCCCGAAAAGCGGCACAATGAACATGGTCACGCCGGAGGCCAGCGTGTAGCCGATGCTGGCCCCCATCGCTTTCCAGCCGGGATGGCCGACGTAAACCGTCACCGGGAACGGGTTCCCCATCAGGCAGCCGAGCATGGAGGCCAGACCGTTCGCCAGCATGACTTTACGCGTCGGGTATTCATCCCCCGCCGCGTGGGCACTTTCGATGTTCTCCAGGTCAAAGATGTAGTTCGCCAGCCCCAGCGGTACGGCAGAGGCAAGATACGGCAGCGCGTGCGGCAGGCCCTGCAGGAAGCCTTCCACATGCACCTGCGGCGGGTTAAAGCCGAAGGATGACATGGACGCTTTAATCGCTTCCGGGCTCTGCAGGCCAGAGATCCACGCCAGTGCGGTACCGGCTATCAGCAACAGCAGGCCGGTAGGGATTCTGGCGAAAATCGGCTTTTTGCCGAACCAGTTGATGAAGATCAGCAGCAGGACGATGAACGATACGGTCGGCGCTTCAAACGCCTGCAGCATCGGGTTCATCGCCAGCAGCAGCAGGCCTAAACCGGACAGGCATGACAGCAGCACGGTGCGCGGGATCATCTTGCGGATGGTTTCGCCCAGGAATGAACCGCCCGCAAGAATCATCGCCTCAACGAAGCACCAGACAAGGCCAATCTGAATAGCAAACTCCGCATCGCCCGTTTGCTGATACACCGGCATCAGCACCAGGAAGGTCACGGTAAAAATTGACGGCGCGCTGGGGCCGGACGGCAGCGCTGTCACGTCCGTGCGCCCGGTCTGGCGCGCCATCTGCATGCCGAACCACGCGTAGCAGATACTCGCGGCCAGCACCGCCAGCCCGAAGGCCGGCGCGATGCGTCCATAAACAATCTCCTTCGGGATGCCGACGACAAAAATGAGCAACCCCATCATGGTCAGCAAATTGGTCAGGTTGTTGGTCATCAACCCGAAATAAGCCGCCCAGTCACCTCTTTTCCACTCCAGTTTCATGTTTTTCATGGATGCATGCCTTATAAAAAGTAGCGATCGCGGAAGGTCAACAGCGCCTTTTCAAAACAGCTAAACGGCGGGTGAACGATGCCCGCCCCAATCATGCCGATGCCCGCGTCTTTGTGCGCAATGGCGGTATTGATGACCGGCAGAATGCCGCTGCCAGCGACCTTCGTGATGTCGATGGCGGTCGGGATCCCCATAAACGAGAGCAGCGGAATGGTGACGTTCGGGTTTTCTCCGAGGGTGATTTCGCGCATCTGGCGGGAGAAGTCGATAGCTTCCTCCACCGTCCCGCCCACCAGGGCGACAATCGCCGGAGCCGTCGCCATCGCAAAGCCGCCGATGCCGTAGGTTTCGGTAATGGCGCTGTCGCCGATATCCAGCCCGGAATCTTCCGGCCGGTAGCCCGCAAACATCGGGCCAATCACCTTCTGCGCCGGGCCGGTGAACCACTGCCCCGGAAGCCCCGAAACGCGCAGGCCGAATTCGTAGCCGTTGCGCGCCATGGTGGTAACCACGGTGCTGTATTCAATGCCGTGGGCGGCGTCCAGCGCGGCTTTACACATCGCCATCCACGTCGGGCCGGAGAAGTAGTCGCTGCTGGCAACAAACTCGAACACCTCGCGCTGCTGCTCCACCGGATAGCCCGCCTGAATTAGCCCCGGCGCCAGCGCCTGGATCAGCAGCGTCGTGCCCGCGTTATTGCGGTTGTGGCACTCGTCGCCCATGTGCAGCGCCTGGGCCAGCATCAGGCGCAGGTCGATTTCGCCGATAATCTTCATCGCGTCGCGCAGCATCGGGCCGAGCACGTCGCGCATCCAGTTCAGGCGGTCGATGACGCTCTGGTCGTTGGCCCCCATGCGCAGGATCTTCGCCATCTGCTCGCTAAGGTTGGTGAACGCGCGGTTGCCGTAGGTTTTGTTTTCAACGATGTGCATAAACATCGACGCGGAGGTGACGCCCGCCATGGAGCCCACGCAGTCGTGCTCGTGGCACGGCGAGAAGGCGATCTTCCCGGAGGCGGCAAGTCGCGCCGCGTCGTCCAGATCTTTCGCCAGCCCTTCAAACACCAGCGCCCCGGTGACCGCGCCCTTCATCGCGCCGCACATGTTTTCCCAGGAGACAGGCGGACCGGCGTGCAGAATGGTGGTGCGGGTCATCCCCGGCACAACGTTAATCGCCTGGTCATAGCCCACCAGCACCGGATGAGACTGAATAATGCGCTCAAGGGCGATTTGGTTGGCAGCGGCGATTTTCTCCGCCAGCGGTTTTTCCGCCAGCTGGTCGAGCGCTTCAACGACCTGCATATTGCCCTGCCCCGGCGGCGTCCAGTCGAGCTGGGTCACGGGAACGTGCTGCTTTTTAAGATCGTCGCTGAACATCGCGAGACCCACGTTAATGACGTTCAGCGGCTGGTTAAATAAGGTAGTCATTATGCGTTCTCCCCTTTGCAGACAAATTCGCGTGCCAGTAATCCGGTATTGGTGCTGCTGCTGGCCCAGATGACGCCTGCGTCGGTCAGCAGCTGACACTGCTGCGCCAGCGACTGCGGATCCTGGTCGGTGCCGAGCACGTAGCCGAGGATCTCCAGCGGACGGTTATCGGCCTTCGCGATCGCCTGTGCTTCTTTAATGGCGTCGATCATCACGCCGACCGGATCCTCGTGGGCGCCGAAGCCGAGCACAAAGTCCATCACAATCACCCCGACTTCCGGGTCGCGAGCCTCCTGGAGCAGGCGGCTGATGCGGTTGGTCGGGTCAATCATCGGGTGCGGCTTGCCGTTGGTGAAATCGTCATCGCCAAAGTCGAGGAAGGTGTGGGCTTTACTGACGCTGATGTCGCTCAGGCGCTTAGCTGGATCCGGCTGGATGTTGCTGTAAACGTCGTCGAATTTCGCAAGAGCGGCAAACATCGCCTCGTCGCACAGGGTGCCGCCGCAGAACAGGCCGCGAATGTACTTCTGCTGCGGGGTCAGGCGAGCGCGCACCTCTTCAATTAATGGCCAGTTGAGCGGGTGCAGATCGAGGGACTCTTTTTTGATGCCGGTGAGCAGGACGGCCTTCAGCGCCGCCTCTTTGGTGCCGCGCGCGAACTGCAGTCCGTCCTCATCGGCGGGCGGTTCATTGCGCCCGAGGAAGCACGCGATCACGGGCTTACCACAGGCGCGCGCGCGGGCCAGCACTTTCTCCGCCACCGCAGGCGCGGGCGGCTTGGAGATCAGCGCAATCACTTCTGTACCCTCGTCGGCTTCCAGCATGTCGATGGCGTCGAGCATCATCAGGCCGCCGATCTTCTCGCTGAGATCGCGTCCGCCGGTGCCGATCAGCTGCGACACGCCGCCGCCGAATTCGTGAATACGCACGCTCAGCTCCTGGCTGCCGGTGCCGGATGCGCCGACGATACCAATCGGTCCGCGACGCACCGCGTTGGCGAAGCACAGTCCCGCGCCGTTGATGATGGCGGTGCCGCAGTCCGGCCCCATCATCAGCAACCCTTTCTGGTGCGCCAGCTGCTTCAGCGCCAGCTCGTCGTCAAGCGACACGTTATCGGAAAACAGCATCACGTTGAGATCGTTTTCCAGCGCCTGACGCGCTTCGCGGGCGGCGAAGGTCCCGTTGACGGAAATCACCGCGAGGTTGCTGTCCGGGCGATGGGTTTTGGCGCTGGCAATCGTCGCGTAGCGCGCTTCATGGGAGCCCGCGCTCTCTTTACGCGTGAACAGCGCTTCAATAGCGGCCAGCGTTTCTTCATTCGCCGCGTCGCCTTTAATGACGATCATCAGGTCACCGTTTTTCGCCTCATTTAATTCCGGCGTTAACAGCCCGAGGTTTTTTAAAACGCCCTTATTCATTTCCGTTGCCATGGCGACAAAGGCCTGTTCGACGCCCGGCAATTTATTGGCTTTAGTGGAAACGGACATTAATGATACGGAGTCAAAATAGGTGTTCTTTTTAATCACGATTTTCGTTGGCATTATTTGCACCTGTTCGCGGATAAAAGGAGGCCGCCGTCGTGCAAAATGCACGTCGGTAAAAATGCTTTATTTAATTAGCGGCCAGCCGGAATGGGCTGACCGACCGTCTTATGCGCCCGCCGCCAGCAGCAGGTCTGCAATCTCGGTGAAGCCTTTCTCCCGCGCCAGTTCGAGCGGGGTTTTGCCGTATTTGTCGGTCATATGCGGGTTCGCGCCATGCTCCAGCAGCAGCTTCACGATATCCTGCTGCTTTGCGCCGCCGTCGTTGAGTACGATGGCTTCCAGCAGCGGCGTCCAGCCGACAAAATTGGTGTGGTTAACGTTGATATCGGTTTTTTCCAGCAGCTCGCGGACGATCTCCACGTGCCCTTTTTCACTGGCTGGCGTAATGCCTACGCCGCCGAAGCGCGTCAGGCGGTCGAGATCCGGGTTCGCGGGTAATACCAGCCGCAGGAGAGTTATATCGTTCGTCAGGCAGCTAATCAGGAAGGGGTTAAAGCAGGTCTGATCCTGTTTATCAATATCCGCCCCGGCGGCAATTAAGAACTCCACGCAGGCATAATGTTTTTTCAGGCTGGCAATAATAACGGCGGTTCTTTTCTGGCGGTTCGTGGCGTTAATATCCACGCCCTTCTCCAGACAGGCTTTTAGCGCATCGCTATTGCCTTCTTCTGCCGCCAGCAAAAATTCCGTAACCAGTTCAGTTGCAGACATATTCAGACTCCCGATGTTTTTATTTCTGTTGACCTGAGAATAGCAACAGCCTGGTCATAAAAGAATCCGCTTAAAAATGATTCATCGACAGACAATTCATTGTTGAGGTAAATTCAACAAACCGGTCAAAACGTGCGTCTGTGCAACCTTTTTCTTATGTTTAACCGCTTTTTAGCGCGTCAAAACGCATTATGCTTATGTCTGAAAAAGCCTTGTATGGCGCGGCATTGATGAAATAGCCAGAACTGTGATCGGCTTCAAATGCGTTGTAACGACGCTGTTAAAATATGTTCAAAACTGATGGCTGAAGGGAGTGAGATATGAATTCCATCTTTACCGAGGAGAACCTGCTGGCCTTTACCACCGCCGCACGCTTCGGCAGCTTCAGCAAAGCCGCCGCCGAACTGGGTGTAACGACCTCCGCCATCAGTTACACCATTAAGCGCATGGAGACCGGGCTGGACGTGGTGCTGTTCGTCCGCAGCACGCGCAGCATTGAGCTAACCGAGTCCGGCTTTTACTTTTACCGCAAAGCCACCGACCTGCTTAACGACTTTCACGCCATCAAGCGCGGGATTGATACCATTTCACAGGGCATCGAGGCGCGTGTACGCATCTGTATCAACCAGCTGTTGTATACGCCGCGCCATACCGCGCGGCTGCTACAGGTGCTGAAAAAGCAGTTCCCCACCTGTCAGATCACCGTCACCACCGAGGTCTATAACGGCGTGTGGGACTCCATCATCAACAACCAGGCCAATATCGCCATTGGCGCGCCGGACACGCTGCTCGACGGCGGCGGAATTGACTACACCGAAATCGGCGCCATTCGCTGGGTGTTTGCCATCGCGCCGGAGCACCCGCTGGCGTTCGTTCCGGAACCGATAGCGGAAAGCCAGCTGCGCCTGTATCCCAACATCATGGTGGAAGATACCGCGCACACCATTAACAAAAAGGTCGGCTGGCTGCTGCACGGGCAGGAGGCGATTCTGGTGCCGGACTTTAACACCAAGTGTCAGTGTCAGATCCTGGGCGAAGGGATAGGCTTTTTGCCGGAATATATGGCGCGGGAAGCGGTTGAAGATGGCCTGCTGGTGACGCGGCGTATCAATAACCCACGTCAGGACTCGCGCATGCTGCTCGCCACGCAGCATGCCGCAACCGGCCAGGTCACGCGCTGGATCAAGAAGGAGTTTGGCCCTGCGGGGGTGCTGACCGATATTTATAGCGATTTACTGTGGCGCGCTTAGCTTTTGCTCTGTACCCAAAAAGCGTGAATGAGGCCGGGGAAGTAACCCAGCAGCGTCAGAAGAATGTTGATAATAAACGCCCAGCCAAACCCTTTGCCTAACAGCACGCCCAGCGGCGGCAACAGGATGGTAAAAACAATACGCCAAAAACCCATATCAAAACTCCGTGCAAGCTAATCCATTGAAAATAATAAAGAGAACTCTTTGTAAGCATAGCCAGTTTACCCGGCTGCGCCAGTTCTCTGCCCCGCGTTTACCCTCGTTTACGCTTTTGACGCTGGCTTAATGCGCACAATTACTTTAGCATTACCTTAATTAAGAAAACACTAAAGTACCATGACTGAACTCGAACAGCTTCAGGCCAGCGCCGAGCAGGCCGCCACACTCTTAAAAGCGATGAGCAACCCGCGTAGGCTGCTGATCCTCTGCACCCTGTGCGGAGCGCCCGGCACCAGCGCGGGAGAACTGGCGCGAGCCACGGGGCTTAGTCCTTCCGCCACATCGCAGCATCTGGCGCGCATGCGTGAGGAAGGTCTTATCGACAGCACCCGCGACGCGCAGCGCATTCTCTATTTCATTAAAAACGATGCGGTGCATCAGCTCATCAGCACCCTGAAAAAGCTTTATTGCCCGTAAGGAGCCGCTATGTCACTTCCCCTTATTTCGCCGCGCGAGGCCAGTGCCCGCATCGCTGAAGGCGCAAAACTGATTGATATTCGTGATGCCGATGAGTACGCCCGCGAGCATATTCCCGCCGCGCGGTCCGTGCCGCTGGGTACCTTACCCGGTGGACTTAAAACGCAGGCGGGCGAAACGGGGATTTTTCACTGCCAGTCCGGCGCCCGTACCTCAGGCAATGCCGATCGCCTGGCGCAGGCTGCCGTTCCCGCTCAGGCATTTGTGGTCGAGGGTGGCATTCAGGGCTGGAAGCAGGCCGGGCTGCCAACTGTCGAAGACAAATCCCAGCCGCTGCCGCTGATGCGTCAGGTGCAAATTGCCGCCGGGCTGCTGATACTCTGTGGCGTGGTTCTGGGCTATAGCGTCTCCAGCGGCTTTTTCCTGCTCAGCGGCTTTGTCGGTGCCGGGCTGCTGTTTGCCGGTGTGACGGGCTTTTGCGGCATGGCGCGACTGCTTAGGGTGATGCCATGGAACCGACGTAACTCATAAGCAGTAATCGGTGAAATACGCTGTACCCGGCGTCATGCGTGGGCTAATGTGAAGATCGCTAAAACGATGAGGAGGTAATATGTTTTCTGTCGGTGATTATGTGCAACCGCGTAAAGGCGGCCCGAAACTGAAAGTGCTCGAAGTGAACGGTGACAGCATTGTGGCGGTCCAGGCCAGCAATGAGCAAGGCGAGAAATATACGCTGAAAGCCGCCGATGTTGCGCCGTATAGCGAAGAAGGTGATTTCGGCGTCTGCTGAACAGATAACCGGGCGGCATGTTCCGCCCGGTCAACGCATTAGATTAGAAAATCATCCAGTGATTTACCGTTTTCCAGCGCGCTGGCAATAGGCTTAGGCGTGCGGCCCTGGCCGGTCCACGTTTTCTCTTCACCGTTCTGGTCAATAAAGCGATATTTTGCTTCACGCGGCTTACGCTTTTTCGTTTGCTTACCCGCCAGCGCCAGTTCAGAGCCCAGCAGATCGGTCGGTGAAATACCATCGGCTTTCATCAGTTCCAGCAGGGCATTAATTTTTTCCTGCTGCTCGGCGCGCTGCTGCTCTAATTCCGTCAGTTCACTCCGTTTCTCTTCAGTAACGACCCTGACCTTTTCCAGCATTTCCTCAAGAACGTCCAGGGATAATTCACGCGCCATGGCGCGCAGGGTTCGGATATTATTAAGATTCTGTAACGTCAAAGACATATTATTTGAAAACCTTTCTTTGGGGTAAATAGATAAATCGCCGACAGAATAATTCATTTGAGTTGAAATATCTACCCAAGGGTCCGTATGGGCTTCAGTGTAAATATATTAAAATCTCATTGCGAATAATAGCGCACGGGGCTGCCAGGAAACAGGGGAATCTAATCACCGCATTAATATAAATGGTCAACTTTACTCCAAATCGCAGCATACTTCGCCGCTGTCAGAAGGCGGATTCGTCGCCTGCGCCATCAATAAAACCAAACTATTGATTTTGATATAAAAAAAGCCAAACAAGAGAGATTATAACGATCGGAGCAAAAAACGAACAACTTTAGAGAATTTTGTGGACAAAAGGCGATTAAATAAAAATTAATCACTAGTTGTTAGTTCAAACTCAGAGATATACGCTATACACGTCAAACAAACCAACCTAAAGCACTATGCGCTGAAGGGAAATCGTTTCTTTTGTGTTCTTCTCAAGGAGTTCAGACATGTTCTCGCCGCAATCTCGCCTGCGCCACGCGGTGGCGGATACCTTCGCGATGGTTGTTTACTGTTCCGTCGTGAACATGCTGATCGAAATATTCCTCTCCGGAATGTCCTTCGAGCAGTCACTTTCTTCTCGTCTGGTGGCGATCCCGGTCAATATTATTATTGCATGGCCTTACGGATTATACCGCGATGCGGTAATGCGTTTCGCGCGTCGAATTAGTCCTGCAGGCTGGGTGAAAAACCTGGCAGACGTCCTGGCGTATGTAACGTTCCAGTCGCCGGTTTACGTGGCCATTCTTCTGACAGTCGGCGCAGACTGGCACCAGATCGCTGCGGCAGTGAGTTCGAATATTGTCATTTCGATGCTGATGGGAGCCGTTTACGGCTATTTCCTCGACTACTGCCGCCGCCTGTTTAAGGTCAGCCAGTACAGCCAGGCAAAAGCGTGATGTGAAGCGACTGGCGCACGCCAGTCGCGGATTTACTGTACGTCGCCAAACAGTCCCTTCAAAAATCGCTCCAGCGCCATACGCGAACTGAAACCGTGCGGAATACCATAATGCTCATGCCGTTCACCGCCTAAATAGAGCGGAAATTGCTGATAATGATCGCAGGTTTTAATATCCGAGGCAGGCTCAGCAAATGACAGGCTTCTGTCTTTCAGCGTCGGGTGAATAATGAGAGCGGTACGTCCCATTCTTGCTTCGCGATTAACATAAACATAATTCTCGCCGCGGCGATATCCATACGCTTTTGGCGTCACCTCATCCATGGTGAATCCCTCTTTTTCAAGAACGCGTGCCACCTCGTCAGGTCGTAAATACATATCTTTTCCTCGTTATCTTTTCCTGCCCGGCAACCTTACAGTATTCAGCAATAGCAGGGCTTTCAGAATAGTCCATAAACTGCCGGATAACGCGTGATGGGCTTCAGATATTAAATTTCTGAACTAAACTGAACGGGAACACAAAATTACGGAGGATCGCATGTTTAACAGACCGAACCGAAACGATATTAACGACGACGCTCAGGATATTCGTAATGATGTCAGCCAATTAGCGGATACGCTGGAAGAGGTGCTGAAGTCCTGGGGAAGTGACGCGAAGGACGAAGCGGATGCCGCAAAGCGTAAGGCTCAGTCTCTGCTCCGTGAAACCCGCGCACGTTTAAACGGCCGCACGCGTACGACACAGGCTGCCTGCGATGCGGTCAGCTGCGCAACGACCTTCGTGCGCGAAAAACCGCTCTGTACGCTCGGCACGGTAGCGGCAGTCGGTATCTTCGTGGGCGCTCTGCTTAGCCTGCGTAAATAACCCGAACGCGCACCGTTATCTGCCCCGGTGGTCAGTAGCTGCCGGGGCTTTTCTTTATCTTCTCGCCTGTAAAACCCGTATAGCCTGCCCTGCCCCGCTGGGCTCATCATCGGGACATCATCAATCTAAATTTCCCATATCTTGTATGGTTGAAACTTAAGGCAACTACATCTAGTATTCCTTGTAGCAAGACACACACAACCTGACGCGATGATTCGCGCCGTTCTCTCATTTTAAATGGAAATACGAATCATGAGCATTATTATTTACACTCGTAACGATTGTGTTCAGTGCCACGCGACCAAACGGGCGATGGAAAGCCGCGGCGTGGCGTTTGAGATGGTGAATATTGACCAGCAGCCCGAGGCCGCAGACACCCTTCGCGCGCAGGGTTTCCGTCAGCTTCCGGTGGTAGTAGCCGGGGAGACCAGCTGGTCAGGCTTTCGCCCGGACATGATCAACCGCCTCGCCTCGCAGGCCGCACGGGCATGAGCAGACTGGTGTTCTTCTCCAGCAGCTCGGAAAACACGCTCCGTTTTATTGAGCGCGTCGGGCTGCCTGCGGTGCGCATTCCGCTCAACGAGCGGGAGCGGATCCGTGTAGAGGAACCGTACATTCTGGTGGTGCCCAGCTATGGCGGAGGCGGTACGGCGGGCGCGGTACCTCGCCAGGTGATCCGCTTTCTGAACGATCCTCATAATCGCGGGCTAATCCGCGGCGTGATCGCGGCGGGGAATCGCAATTTCGGCGATGCCTTTTGCCGCGCCGGGGATGTCATCTCTCAAAAATGCGGCGTGCCGTATCTCTATCGCTTTGAGCTGATGGGGACGCAGCAGGACGTCGAAAACGTGCGTAAAGGAGTGAACGAATTTTGGCAACGACAACCGCAGAACGGGTAATGCAGGCGACGCCGGATTACCACGCATTAAACGCGATGCTTAACCTCTATGACCGGGAGGGACGCATTCAGTTTGATAAAGACCGTGAGGCGGTGGACGCCTTTTTTGCCGCCCACGTGCGGCCCAACAGCGTGACCTTTGCCAGCCAGGATGAACGTCTTGACCATCTGGTTAACGAGGGTTACTACGACGCGCGCGTACTCACCCGCTACGACCGTGCCTTTGTGGTGAAGCTGTTTGAACGCGCCCACGCCAGCGGTTTTCGTTTCCAGACTTTCCTCGGCGCATGGAAGTACTACACCAGCTATACGCTGAAGACTTTCGACGGCAAACGCTACTTAGAGAGCTTTGAAGATCGCGTGGTGATGGTCGCACTGACCCTGGCGCAGGGCGATGAAGCGCTGGCGCAACAGCTCACCGACGAGATCCTCTCCGGCCGCTTCCAGCCCGCCACGCCGACCTTCCTCAACTGCGGTAAAGCCCAGCGCGGCGAGCTGGTTTCCTGCTTCCTGCTGCGTATCGAAGATAACATGGAGTCGATTGGCCGCGCGGTGAA
The DNA here is from genome assembly GCF_008364555.1 of Enterobacter vonholyi. Taxonomy (GTDB): domain Bacteria; phylum Pseudomonadota; class Gammaproteobacteria; order Enterobacterales; family Enterobacteriaceae; genus Enterobacter; species Enterobacter vonholyi. The sequence goes on along the minus strand of NZ_VTUC01000005.1, from coordinate 132,800 downwards.
CTCGGCGCTGCAGCTTTCCAAACGCGGCGGTGGCGTGGCGTTTCTGCTTTCTAACCTGCGTGAAGCGGGCGCGCCGATCAAGCGCATCGAAAACCAGTCTTCCGGCGTGATCCCGGTGATGAAGATGCTGGAGGATGCGTTCTCTTATGCTAACCAGCTTGGCGCGCGCCAGGGTGCGGGAGCGGTTTACCTGCACGCGCATCATCCGGACATTCTGCGTTTTCTCGATACCAAACGCGAAAACGCCGACGAAAAAATCCGCATCAAAACCCTGTCGCTGGGCGTGGTGATCCCGGATATCACCTTTAAACTGGCCAAAGAGAATGCCGACATGGCGCTCTTCTCGCCGTACGACGTTGAGCGTATTTACGGCAAAGCGTTTGGCGATGTGGCCATCAGCGAGCTGTACAACGAGCTGGTGGCTGACGATCGCATTCGCAAAAAAACCATCAACGCCCGCGATTTCTTCCAGACGCTTGCGGAGATCCAGTTTGAGTCCGGCTATCCGTACATCATGTATGAAGATACGGTGAACCGCGCGAACCCGATTGCCGGGCGCATCAATATGAGCAACCTGTGCTCGGAGATTTTGCAGGTCAACAGCGCATCGGCCTACGACGAGAATTTGGACTACGCGGACGTCGGCAAGGATATCTCCTGCAACCTCGGGTCGCTGAATATTGCCCACACCATGGATTCCCCAGACTTTGGCCGCACGGTGGAGACCGCCATTCGCGGGCTAACGGCGGTATCGGACATGAGCCATATCCGCAGCGTGCCGTCTATTGAAGCGGGTAACGCCGCGTCGCACGCCATCGGGCTGGGGCAGATGAACCTGCACGGCTACCTGGCGCGGGAGGGCATCGCCTACGGCAGTCCGGAAGGGCTGGACTTCACCAACCTCTATTTCTACACCATTACCTGGCACGCGCTGCACACCTCGATGATGCTGGCGCGCGAGCGCAACCAGCGGTTCGCGGGCTTTGAGCAGTCCCGCTACGCCAGCGGGGAATACTTCAGCCAGTATCTGGAAGGCGACTGGCAGCCGAAAACCGAAAAAGTGCGCGAACTGTTTGCCCGCGCGGGGATTACTCTGCCGACGCGCGAGATGTGGCACCAGCTGCGTGACGACGTGATTCGCTACGGCATTTATAACCAGAACCTGCAGGCCGTGCCGCCAACCGGTTCGATCTCCTATATCAACCACGCCACGTCGAGCATTCACCCGATCGTGTCGAAAATTGAAATTCGTAAGGAAGGCAAAACCGGGCGCGTTTACTACCCTGCCCCGTTTATGACCAATGAGAACCTGGCTTTATACCAGGACGCGTATGAGATCGGCCCGGAAAAAATCATCGACACCTACGCCGAGGCGACGAAACACGTGGATCAGGGGCTCTCGCTGACGCTGTTCTTCCCGGATACCGCCACCACGAGGGATATCAACAGGGCGCAGATCTACGCCTGGAAGAAAGGCATCAAAACGCTCTACTACATTCGCCTGCGCCAGCTTGCGCTGGAAGGCACCGAAATCGAAGGCTGCGTGTCCTGCGCGCTGTAAGGAGAAAGGATGAAACTGTCACGCGTGAGTGCCGTGAACTGGAACAAAATCCAGGACGACAAAGACCTGGAGGTGTGGAACCGCCTGACCAGCAACTTCTGGCTGCCGGAAAAGGTCCCGCTCTCCAACGATATTCCGGCCTGGCAAACGCTCGGCCACGCCGAGCAGCAGCTGACGATCCGCGTCTTTACCGGCCTGACGCTGCTGGACACCATTCAGAATACCGTTGGCGCACCTGCTCTGATGAGCGACGCGCTGACGCCGCACGAAGAGGCGGTGATGTCGAACATCAGCTTTATGGAGGCGGTGCACGCCCGCTCTTACAGCTCGATTTTCTCCACGCTGTGCCAGACCAAAGACGTGGATGCAGCCTATACCTGGAGTGAAGAGAGTGAGTCATTACAGAGAAAGGCGGAGCTGGTACTGACGTATTATCGGGCCGACGAGCCGCTGAAGAAGAAAATCGCCAGCGTATTCCTGGAATCGTTCCTCTTCTATTCCGGCTTCTGGCTGCCCATGTACTGGTCGAGCCGGGGCAAGCTCACCAACACCGCCGATTTGATTCGCCTTATCATTCGTGATGAAGCGGTACATGGGTATTATATCGGCTATAAGTATCAGAAAGGGCTGGAGAAAATCAGCGAGGCAAAGCGCGATGAGCTTAAAGGCTTTGCGCTCGATTTGCTGATGGATCTGTACGACAACGAGTTGAGCTATACCGAGGAACTCTACGCCGGCACCGGCTGGGAGGAAGACGTGAAGGCCTTCCTCTGCTACAACGCCAACAAGGCGCTGATGAACCTGGGCTACGAGGCGCTTTTCCCACCGGAGATGGCGGAAGTGAACCCGGCCATTCTGGCTGCGCTGTCGCCCAACGCCGACGAAAACCACGATTTCTTCTCGGGATCGGGCTCATCGTATGTGATGGGCAAAGTGGTGGAAACCGAAGATGAAGACTGGGATTTTTAATGAACGTTAACGTTCGTTAATTTAATATAAACCCAACAATTTCCTCTCTAATATTTACAAAGCAACTACACTGTCATTTCCACGCCATATTCGCCTGAATCGTCCGATTCAGGCGAAATTCCCCGACTCCAGAGCAAAAAATTGAGAAAAATTCAAATCACGCTCGGCCCTTTATTCATGGGAAATTCAGCCGTTTCGCTTCCCTGAAAATTCATGCCATAAGCAAACCCAGGGTTGTCTCAGATTCTCAGTATGTTAGGGTTATGCCCGTTAACAATTTACCATGGTAATCATATCGGCATAAACAAATAACGGGACACTCTCTATTGCATGGCAATTAAATTAGAAGTGAAAAATCTTTATAAAGTATTTGGCGAGCACCCGCAGCGCGCATTCAAATATATTGAGAAAGGCCTCACAAAAGAGCAAATTCTGGAAAAAACCGGGCTATCGCTTGGCGTTAAAGACGCCAGTCTGGCCATTGAAGAAGGCGAGATTTTTGTCATCATGGGATTATCCGGTTCGGGTAAATCCACTATGGTTCGCCTTCTCAATCGCCTGATTGAACCCACCCGCGGACAGGTGCTGATTGACGGCGTGGATATCGCCAGAATATCAGACGCCGAGCTTCGCGAGGTGCGCAGAAAGAAGATCGCAATGGTGTTTCAGTCATTCGCACTAATGCCGCACATGACGGTACTGGATAATACCGCCTTCGGCATGGAATTAGCCGGCACGCCGGCTCAGGAACGTCAGGAAAAAGCTCTGGATGCACTGCGTCAGGTTGGGCTGGAAAATTATGCGCATGCGTACCCGGATGAACTTTCCGGCGGTATGCGCCAGCGCGTGGGATTAGCCCGCGCATTAGCCATTAATCCAGACATATTATTAATGGACGAAGCCTTCTCCGCCCTCGATCCGTTAATTCGTACCGAGATGCAGGACGAGCTGGTAAAATTACAGGCTAAACATCAGCGAACCATTGTGTTTATTTCCCACGATCTGGATGAAGCCATGCGTATTGGCGACCGTATTGCCATTATGCAAAACGGTGAAGTGGTGCAGGTCGGCACGCCGGATGAAATTCTCAATAATCCGGCGAATGATTATGTACGCACCTTCTTCCGCGGCGTGGATATTAGCCAGGTCTTTAGCGCCAAAGATATTGCCCGTCGAACGCCAAACGGCATTATTCGTAAAACCCCAGGTTTCGGCCCACGCTCGGCGCTTAAGCTGCTGCAGGACGAAGACCGTGAATACGGTTATCTGGTTGAACGCGGCAATAAATTTGTCGGCGTTGTCTCCATCGACTCCCTGAAAACCGCGCTTGGCGAAAACAGGGGCATCGATGCGGCGTTAATTGACGCTCCGCTTGCCGTGGACGCCGAAACGCCGCTCAGCGAGTTGCTTTCTCACGTGGGACAGGCACCGTGTGCCGTGCCGGTCGTGGGTGAAGAACAACAGTACGTCGGCATCATCTCAAAACGCATGCTGCTGCAGGCTTTAGATCGCGAGGGGGCAAACAATGGCTGACCAATCAAACCCGTGGGGCACCGCTGATGCATCGGACAGCGCTACTCAATCCGCCGATGCGTGGGGTTCCACGCCAGCTCCTGCCGATGGCGGCGGCGCGGCAGACTGGCTCAATAGCGCACCCGCGCCTGCGCCAGAGCACTTCAACATCATGGATCCGTTCCATAAAACGCTGATCCCGCTGGACAGCTGGGTCACGGAGGGGATCGACTGGGTGGTGACGCACTTCCGCCCGGTTTTCCAGGGGATCCGCATTCCGGTGGATTACATCCTGAACGGCTTCCAGCAGCTGATGCTGGGCATGCCGGCGCCGGTGGCGATTATTCTGTTCTCTCTGATTGCCTGGCAGTTTGGCAGCGCCGGGATGGGGATCGCCACGCTGATTTCGCTGATTGCCATCGGCGCGATTGGGGCCTGGTCGCAGGCGATGATCACCCTGGCGCTGGTGCTGACTGCCCTGCTCTTCTGCATCGTCATCGGCCTGCCGATGGGGATCTGGCTGGCGCGCAGCCCGCGGGCGGCGAAGATTATCCGTCCGCTGCTGGATGCAATGCAGACTACCCCGGCATTCGTCTATCTGGTGCCGATTGTGATGCTGTTCGGCATCGGCAACGTGCCGGGCGTGGTGGTCACCATTATCTTCGCGCTGCCGCCGATTATTCGTCTGACCATTCTCGGGATCAACCAGGTGCCTGCGGACCTGATCGAAGCGTCACGCTCGTTCGGCGCCAGCCCGCGCCAGATGCTGTTTAAGGTTCAGCTCCCGCTGGCCATGCCAACCATCATGGCGGGCGTTAACCAGACGCTGATGCTGGCCCTTTCGATGGTGGTGATTGCCTCGATGATCGCCGTTGGCGGTCTGGGTCAGATGGTGCTGCGCGGCATTGGCCGTCTCGACATGGGGCTGGCTACCGTTGGCGGCGTCGGGATTGTGATCCTCGCCATTATTCTTGACCGCCTGACCCAGGCCGTCGGTCGCGATTCACGCAGTCGCGGCAACCGTCGCTGGTATTCCACCGGCCCTGTCGGGTTACTCACCCGCCCATTTATAAAATAAGGAACAACGATGCGACATAACGTACTTTTTGCCACAGCGTTTGCCACCCTTGTCTCCACCAGCACGTTTGCGGCAGACCTGCCGGGCAAAGGCATTACCGTGCAGCCGGTGCAGAGCACCATTTCGGAAGAGAGCTTCCAGACCCTGATCGTCAGCCGCGCGCTGGAAAAACTGGGCTATACGGTTAACACGCCGAGCGAAGTGGATTACAACGTGGGCTACACCTCGATTGCCTCCGGTGACGCCACCTTTACCGCCGTCAACTGGCAGCCGCTGCACGACGACATGTATGCCGCCGCCGGTGGCGACAAGAAATTCTATCGTGAGGGTACCTTCGTGACGGGCGCGGCGCAGGGTTATCTGATCGACAAGAAAACCGCCGATAAGTACCACATCACCAATATTGAACAGCTGAAAGATCCGAAGATCGCCAAACTGTTTGACACCAACGGTGACGGCAAGGCCGACATGATGGGCTGCTCGCCTGGCTGGGGCTGTGAAGCGGTGATTAACCACCAGAACAAAGCTTTCGATCTGGCGAAAACGGTCGACGTGAGCCACGGCAACTATTCAGCGATGATGGCCGACACCATTGCCCGCTTCAAAGAGGGTAAACCGGTGATCTACTATACCTGGACGCCGTACTGGGTGAGCGACGTGCTGAAGCCGGGTAAAGACGTGGTGTGGCTGCAGGTGCCGTTCTCTTCCCTGCCGGGCGAGCAGAAAGATATCGACACCAAACTGCCGAACGGCATGAACTACGGCTTCCCGGTGAACACCATGCATATCGTGGCGAACAAAGCCTGGGCGGAGAAAAACCCGGCGGCGGCGAAGCTGTTTTCGGTAATGAAGCTGCCGCTGGCTGACATCAACGCCCAGAACGCGATGATGCACGCGGGCAAATCGTCTGAAGCGGATGTCAAAGGCCACGTCGACGGCTGGATCAAAGCCCACCAGCAGCAGTTTGACGGCTGGGTGAAAGAGGCGCTTGAGGCGCAGAAGTAAAACATTTTTCCTCACCCTAACCCTCTCCCAAAGGGAGAGGGCCGGGGTGAGGGGATCAAACCGCACCCAACCTAAACCGCACAATCCATCACCCAACAATCCCCCAACTTTCACAATCATTAGCTATTATGGTTTCCGGAAAAATAATCACTCAACTAACGATTCCTGAAACTAATGACAAAAACAACTCAAGGGCTTAGCCCCGCACTCATCCTTTTAATGTCCGTGGCAACGGGTCTGGCCGTCGCCAGCAACTATTACGCGCAGCCTCTTCTCGACACCATCGCCCGCGCGTTCAATCTCTCCGCCAGCTCCGCAGGCTTTATCGTCACCGCAGCACAGCTAGGCTATGCCGCCGGGCTGCTGTTTCTGGTGCCGCTGGGCGATATGTTTGAACGCCGAATGCTGATCGTCTCCATGACCCTGCTGGCCGCCGGTGGGATGCTGATCACCGCCAGCAGCCAGTCGCTGACGATGATGATCGTCGGAACCGCGCTAACGGGACTGTTCTCCGTGGTGGCGCAAATTCTGGTCCCGCTCGCCGCGACTCTCGCCTCTCCGGAAAAACGCGGCAAGGTGGTGGGTACCATCATGAGCGGCCTGCTGCTGGGGATTTTGCTGGCTCGTACCGTTGCAGGGCTGCTGGCAAGCCTCGGCGGCTGGCGCACCGTATACTGGGTGGCGAGCGTGCTGATGGTCGTTATGGCGCTGGCGCTGTGGCGCGGGCTGCCAAAAGTGAAGCAGGAAAATCACCTGAACTACCCGCAGCTGCTGGCCTCCGTTTTCAGCCTGTTCACCCAAGATAAGCTTCTGCGCACTCGCGCCCTGCTGGGCTGCTTCACCTTCGCTAACTTCAGCATTCTGTGGACGTCGATGGCGTTTCTGCTGGCCGCACCGCCGTTCAATTATTCCGAAGGGGTGATTGGCCTGTTCGGCCTGGCCGGTGCCGCAGGCGCGCTGGGCGCGCGTCCCGCAGGCGGGCTGGCCGACAAGGGCAAATCCCACCTGACCACCTCCGCAGGACTGATTTTACTTCTGCTCTCCTGGGCGGCGATCTGGTACGGACACATCTCGGTGCTGGCGCTGATCGTCGGTATCCTGGTACTCGATCTCACCGTACAGGGCGTTCACATTACCAATCAGACCGTTATCTATCGCGTGAAGCCAGAGGCGCGTAACCGCCTGACGGCCGGCTACATGACCAGCTACTTTATCGGCGGCGCTGCGGGTTCGCTAATTTCAGCGTCGGCGTGGCAGCATGCGGGCTGGTCGGGGGTGTGTGCGATTGGGGCCATCGTCGCTACCCTCAACCTGCTAGTATGGTGGCGCGGTTACCACCGTCAGGATGCAATTAACTAACATTTACATTGAGTTGGCCTCTTAGGGTGTTAAGAGGCCCTTCACTCTGTTAATGTAAACGTAATCATTTATCCCAGAAATTTTAATGTGGGTGACATATTTACAATTGGCATGAATAGTTCAGACCCCTGTCCTCACATCCTTTCCTCAGCGGGTTCATACCCTACGCTTTCTGTGCTCACCGGGTCACGGACTTACCCGGCGCTTTCTGATGGTGACATAAGTTTGGCGGATATAACCGCACAAATAATTCATTTACATTATTTGTCACTGTCGTTACTATATCGGCTGTAATTAATGAGGTTATGCCCAAATGGATAGTTCGTTTACGCCCATTGAACAAATGCTTAAATTCCGCGCCAGTCGCCATGAGGACTTTCCGTACCAGGAAATCCTGCTGACTCGCCTGTGCATGCACATGCAGGGTAAGCTGCTGGAAAACCGTAATAAAATGCTGAAAGCTCAAGGGATTAACGAGACATTGTTTATGGCGTTGATCACGCTGGAGTCTCAGGAAAATCACAGCATTCAGCCTTCCGAACTGAGCTGCGCGCTGGGCTCCTCCCGTACCAATGCGACCCGTATTGCCGATGAACTCGAAAAGCGTGGCTGGATTGAGCGCCGCGAAAGCGACAACGATCGCCGCTGCCTGCATCTGCAACTGACCGATAAAGGTCACCAGTTCCTGCGCGAGGTGCTGCCACCTCAGCACAATTGCCTGCACAAACTCTGGTCTGTCCTCAGCACTGCCGAGCGCGACCAGCTTGAGCACATCACTCGCAAGCTGCTCACCCGTCTGGACCAGATGGATGAAGACGGCGCCGTTCTTGAGGCGCTGCGCTAACGCGACGACACGCTCACCATTCCTGATTCATAAGAAAACCGACAGGCCAGCACGTCACACTGCTGGCCTTTCTGACAACAGGTCGGCTCAGCCGATGTGAAAATAAGAAGATCGTGGAGAACAACAATGAGCGCAAATGCGGAGAGCACTACCCCGCAGCAACCGGCCAACAAGAAAGGCAAACGTAAGAGCGCCCTTCTTCTGTTGACCTTGCTCTTTATCATTATTGCCGTGGCATATGGGATCTATTGGTTTTTAGTACTGCGTCATGCTGAAGAGACTGACGACGCGTACGTGGCAGGGAACCAGGTACAAATTATGGCGCAGGTGTCGGGCAGCGTGACGAAAGTCTGGGCTGACAATACCGACTTTGTGCAAAAAGGCGATGTGTTGGTGACCCTCGATCCAACCGACGCCCAGCAGGCGTTTGAAAAAGCACAGACCGCGCTCGCCTCGAGCGTCCGTCAGACCCGCCAGCTGATGATCAACAGCAAACAGCTGCAGGCCAACATCGACGTGCAGAAAACCGCACTCGCACAGGCGCAGAGCGACCTGAACCGCCGCGTGCCGCTCGGGACGGCTAACCTGATTGGCCGTGAAGAGCTGCAGCACGCCCGCGACGCCGTTGCCAGCGCTCAGGCACAGCTGGACGTGGCGATTCAACAGTACAACGCCAACCAGGCGATGGTGCTGGGCACCAGTCTGGAAAACCAGCCCGCCGTACAGCAGGCGGCGACTGAAGTGCGCAACGCGTGGCTTGCCCTGCAGCGTACCAAAATCGTCAGCCCGATGACCGGCTATGTCTCCCGTCGTTCCGTCCAGCCAGGGGCACAGATTAGCCCAACCACGCCGCTGATGGCGGTCGTGCCGGCGGACAACCTGTGGGTAGACGCTAACTTTAAAGAGACGCAGCTTGCCCATATGCGTATCGGCCAGACCGCGACGGTTGTCAGCGACATTTACGGCGATGACGTGAAGTACACCGGCAAAGTGGTCGGCCTGGATATGGGGACCGGCAGCGCCTTCTCCCTGCTGCCTGCGCAGAACGCCACCGGTAACTGGATCAAAGTGGTTCAGCGTCTGCCCGTACGTATTGAGCTGGATGCTAAACAGCTGGCGGATCACCCGCTGCGTATCGGCCTCTCTACGCTGGTGACGGTTGACACCGCCAACCGCGACGGTCAGATCCTGGCAAGCCAGGTGCGCAGCAGCCCGGCTTATGAAAGTAACGCCCGTGAAATTAGCCTCGATCCGGTCAACAAGCTGATCGATGACATCGTGAAGGCAAACGCCGGTTAATCCGAAGGTGAGCGTTATGCAACAGCAAAAGCCTCAAAAACCGCTGGAAGGGGCGCAGCTGGTCATTATGACCATCGCGCTGTCGCTGGCTACATTCATGCAGGTGCTGGACTCCACCATCGCAAACGTGGCGATCCCGACCATTGCCGGTAACCTTGGCTCGTCGCTGAGCCAGGGGACCTGGGTCATTACCTCGTTTGGGGTGGCAAACGCCATCTCCATTCCGATTACCGGCTGGCTGGCAAAGCGCGTCGGTGAGGTGAAGCTGTTCCTCTGGTCCACGGTGGCGTTTGTACTGGCCTCGTGGGCGTGCGGCATGTCCAGCAGCCTGACGATGCTGATTTTCTTCCGCGTCATTCAGGGGATTGTCGCCGGGCCGCTGATCCCGCTTTCTCAGAGTTTGCTGCTGAGCAACTACCCTCCCGCAAAACGTTCCGTCGCGCTGGCGCTCTGGTCGATGACCGTTATCGTCGCGCCCATCTGCGGACCGATTCTGGGCGGGTACATCAGCGATAACTACCACTGGGGCTGGATCTTCTTCATCAACGTACCGATTGGCGCCGTCGTGGTATTAATGACGCTGCAGTCGCTGCGGGGACGTGAGACCCGCACCGAACAGCGGCGAATCGACAGCATCGGGCTGGCGCTGCTGATCCTGGGTATCGGCAGTCTGCAGATCATGCTCGACCGCGGTAAAGAGCTCGACTGGTTCAACTCGCAGGAAATTATCATCCTGACCATTGTCGCGGTGGTGTCGATAAGCTTCCTGATCGTCTGGGAGCTGACGGACGACAACCCGATAGTCGATCTCTCGCTGTTTAAGTCGCGAAACTTTACCATCGGCTGCCTGTGTATCAGCCTCGCCTATATGCTCTACTTCGGCGCGATTGTTCTGCTGCCGCAGCTATTGCAGGAGGTGTATGGCTATACCGCAACCTGGGCGGGTCTGGCCTCAGCACCGGTCGGGGTGATCCCGGTCCTGCTGTCACCGATAATTGGCCGCTTCGCCCATAAGCTCGACATGCGCCGTCTGGTGACGTTCAGCTTCATCATGTATGCGGTGTGCTTCTACTGGCGTGCGTATACCTTTGAGCCAGGAATGGACTTTGGCGCCTCTGCGTGGCCGCAGTTCATTCAGGGCTTCGCGGTCGCGTGCTTCTTTATGCCGCTGACTACCATCACGCTCTCTGGCTTACCGCCCGAGCGTCTGGCGGCCGCGTCGAGCCTGTCGAACTTCACCCGTACGCTAGCGGGCTCCATCGGTACGTCGATCACCACCACCCTGTGGACGAACCGTGAATCTATGCACCACGCCCAGCTGACCGAAGCGGTGAACCCGTACAACCCAAATGCTCAGCAGATGTATAGCCAGCTTCAGGGGATGGGAATGACGGAGCAGCAGGCGTCCGGCTGGATTGCCCAGCAGATAACCAACCAGGGGCTAATTATCTCGGCCAACGAGATTTTCTGGATATCGGCAGGGATCTTTATCATCCTGCTGGGGCTGGTGTGGTTTGCCAGACCGCCGTTTGGTGCCGGCGGCGGCGGCGGCGGCGGCGGTGCGCATTAATCCTCTGCGCTGGTAGCCGCCACAGGGCAACCGCCCCGGTTGTCCAGAACGCGACAGCGATTGTCAGTTTCGATAAAGCAGCGCTCCTGTAATCAATTCACGATAGTGAAAAGACAACAGGAGCGCATCATGCTGAACACACCCGCTGACAAGTACCAACCCTATCCGACCCTTTCCCTGCCCGACCGCCGCTGGCCGGAGCAACGCATCACCCGCGCGCCTCGCTGGCTTTCCACCGACCTCCGCGACGGCAACCAGGCCCTTGCCGAGCCGATGGACAGCACCCGCAAGCTGCAGTTCTGGGATTTGCTGCTGGGCTGCGGATTCAAAGAGATTGAGGTGGCTTTTCCTTCAGCCTCGCAGACGGATTTCAACTTCGTTCGCCAGCTGATTGAAGAGAACCGCATCCCGGATGACGTGACGATTCAGGTATTAACCCAGGCGCGGGAAGATCTCATCCATCGCACTTTTGAATCCCTGCGCGGCGCAAAGCAGGCCACCGTGCATCTGTATAACGCCACCGCTCCGCTGTTCCGCCGCCTGGTCTTCGGCATGGAGAAAGCGCAAATCGTTGAGCTGGCGACGCGCGCGACGCGGCTTATTCGCCAGCTGTGTGAGGAAAATCCCGACACCCGCTGGCAGTATGAATACTCTCCGGAAACCTTCTGCTTTACCGAGCCGGAGTTTGCGCTGGAGATTTGTGAAGCCGTGGCGGAGATCTGGCAGCCGTGCGACGAACGGCCTATGGTGATCAACTTACCCGCCACAGTCGAAGTGAGCACGCCGAACGTCTATGCCGACCAGATCGAGTACTTCTGTCGCCACTTTAGCCGCCGCCGCGACGTCTGCATCAGCGTGCATCCGCATAACGACCGCGGTACCGGCGTCGCCTGCGCGGAGCTGGCCATAATGGCGGGGGCTGACCGCGTGGAGGGCTGTCTGTTTGGTAACGGGGAACGTACGGGCAACGTCTGCCTGGTAACGCTGGCGATGAACCTCTACAGCCAGGGGGTTAGCCCGAATCTGGACTTTAGCGATATGAACCGGGTGGTGGAAGTGGTGGAAACCTGCAACCAGCTGCCGGTGCACCCGCGCCATCCGTGGGCGGGACGGCTGGCCTATACCGCCTTCTCCGGCTCGCACCAGGACGCGATCAAAAAAGGCTTTGATGCCCGCAGGCCGGGCGATCGCTGGGAGATGCCTTACCTGCCTGTCGATCCCCAGGACATCGGCTGCACCTACGAAGCGGTGATCCGCGTAAACAGCCAGTCAGGAAAAAGCGGCAGCGCATGGCTCATCGAACAGAATCATGGCCTGAAATTACCTCGCGCCCTGCAGCAGGATTTCAGCCAGCACGTGCAGCAGGAAACCGATCGCCACGGACAAGAGATGACGCATAATGCACTTTGGCAGCTGTTCCGCGCCCGCTACGGCCTGGTAGCATCGCCGAATTATGCGCTGCAATCCTACCGCAGCGACAGCCAGCAGGACGGCCAGCTGCGTCTGACGGCCAGCGTCGCCACACAGGGAGGAACGCGCCAGCTGGAGGGTCAGGGTAACGGCCTGCTCTCCGCCGCTGCTCACGGCCTGAGCCGCTGGGTCAACGCCCCGTTCGTGATTAAGGATTACCACGAGCATACGTTAGGCGAACGCAGCGACAGCCGGTCGGTGGCCTACATCCGCTGCCTGTTCCAGGACGGCAGCAGCCGCTGGGGCGTAGGCATTGACAGCGACGTGGCGCGCGCGTCGCTTCAGGCGCTGTTTAACGCCGTCAGTCGTTCTTAAAGTAATCGCTGGGGGAGACGCCCATCACCCGACGGAACATGGCCGTAAAGGCGCTATGGCTGCCGTACCCCAGATCCAGCGCCACGCGTAATACCGGCTGGCCCTGCGCCAGCCGGACTAAGGCTTCCAGCAGGCGCGCCCTTCTCAACCACTCTCCGTAGCTTAATCCCGTCTGCTGCTGAAAATGGCGGTTCAGCGTGCGCTCGCTCATGTTCATCATGCTCGCGGCCTGCGCGCTGCTCCAGCTTTCCCCCGGGTTTTGCCGGATTTGCAGACACAGGCGACGTAGCGCCTCACTTTCCGGCTCCGGCAGGTGAAACGGCAGCACCGGCATAGTGCGGATTTCATCGAGAATCAGCTCATAGACGCGCTCATCCCGGCTTCCGGGTGAGTACGATTCAGGTAAAGCAAGGCAGACGAGGATCAGTTCGCGCAGCAGCGATGTGATCTGCACGATCTGGCAGGTGGCCGGAAGATCGGCCCGCGCCAGCGGATCGACAAACAGCGTTCGCGCCGCCACGTTACCGGTTATGCGGAGCGAGTGGCGGGTCCCCGCCGGCAGCCAGACGCCGCGACCGGGAGGCACAATCCAACAGCCAGATGCGGTATCCACCCGAACCACGCCGCTAAGGGTATGCAACAGCTGCGCGCAGTCGTGCTCATGCCACGGCTCGCTGTCACCATGAATGTAATCATGTGCAAACGGAACGAGGGGACGATGGATAAAGGAAAAAGTCGAAGTTGTGGTCATGGGTTAAACAACCCTCACCCTACCCTCTCCCTGAGGGAGAGGGAAAAGGTGCACTAGATATGCAGTTCCTGCAGCTTTTCTTTTGGCAGGGCCAGCTCTTCGTTACTGTTCACGCGAACATCACGCTCGATGATGTGGCGCGCGATTTCCTGCGCTTCTTCCAGAGAGTGCATCTGGTAAGTACCGCACTGGTAAACGTTCAGCTCAGGGATCTGGTTTTGCTCTTTCACCTTCAGCACGTCTTCCATCGCCGCTTTCCAGGCATCTGCCACACGTTTCTCTTCAGGCTGACCAATCAGGCTCATGTAGAAACCGGTACGGCAGCCCATCGGAGAGATATCGATGATCTCAACGCCGTTGCCGTTCAGGTGGTCACGCATAAAACCGGCGAATAAGTGCTCCAGAGTGTGAATACCTTTCTCCGGCATCACTTCTTTATTTGGCACGCAGAAACGCAGATCGAAAACGGTGATCGTGTCGCCGTGCGGGGTGTGCATGGTCTTCGCCACGCGGACTGCAGGTGCTTCCATACGGGTATGGTCGACAGTAAAGCTATCTAATAACGGCATACGTCACCTCCGACAGTGATTTTTTTTAAAATAAACTGAACTCTTCTACAGAATGCGCGTCTGAGTATATGAAAGACGCGCATTTGTTATCATCATCCCTGAATTCAGAGATGTATATTTTGGCCACAGCGATGTGGCCTTTTTCTTTTCTGCTTAAGCCTGCTTCGCCAGAAACGCCTCAAACGACTCGGTATCCGCCGCTTCAACCTCTTTCTGACGCACCACGGACGCTTCGCGTTCCGCGACAAAATCTGATTCGCTCAGGATTTCTAACGGCTCCTGTATCAGCATTTCACGGTACTCCGCCGAAAGTGAGCGACCCGTACCACCAATGCCCTGATCAATCATAGAACGCAGAATACGCGCTGAAAATGTCAGTTCCGGGTTATCAAAGCACGCTACCAGCTGGTCGCAAATCTGTTGATATGCGTCGCCACCGTCGATGCTGTCCATCGTCCGGGCAACTCGCTTCAGATCGCGGAACAGATCTTTACCGACTTTCGTCAGCGGGAACTGTGCCGTTTCGCAGCCGATACCCAGCGTCAGACCCGGTTTACGTCCTTCCAGAATAACGCGGTTCCAGTTTGTTCGGGTACAGAGCAGTTCGTCTGAACTCATTTCCGGCGCATCCGCCAGCACGCACCAGACCATAAACAGATCCAGGAAGCGCACCTGCTGCTCATCAACGCCAATCGGTGAGAACGGGTTGATATCCAGCGAGCGCACTTCAATGTATTCGATCCCACCGCGCTGCAGCGCATCCGACGGGGTTTCGCCGCTGCGCGTCACGCGCTTAGGACGAATAGGCGCATACAGCTCGTTTTCAATCTGCAGCACATTGCTGTTAATTTGCAGGCGCTTACCGTCTTTTTCGAGGCCGATTTTCTCGTACTCTTCCGACGGGGTTTTGATCGCCCGCTTCAATCCTGCCACATATTCGTGCAATTCGTTAAACGTAATACCGAGATTGCTTTGCGATTTATTGGTATAACCGAGATCGCTCAGCCGCAGAGAGGTGGCGTACGGAAGATAGTACATTCCGCACTCGGTCTTCTCGAACGGCAGCGTGGTCGGTTTCCCCTGCAGGAACGAAGAACAGATCGCCGGGGAGGCACCAAACAGATACGGGATCACCCAGCCGAAACGGTAATAGTTGCGGATGAGGCGGAAATAGCCCTCCGAGATCGCGTCTTTATCCGTTTCACCGCATTTCGCCTGCCAGAATGCCATTGGCAGCGAGAAGTTGTAATGCACACCCGAGATCGTCTGCATCAACGCGCCGTAGCGGTTTTTCAGCCCTTCACGATAGAGCGTTTTCAGCCGGCCGATATTTGACGTGCCGTACTGCGCCAGCTCAATCTCCTGGCCCTGCTCGATATAGCACGGCATGCTGAGGGGCCACATACGTTCGTCGCCCAGGTTGCGCGCGGTATAACGATGGATATCGCGCATGATCGTCAGCATATGATCAATATCACCCTCTACTGGGGTGATGAACTCCAGCAGCGCTTCAGCGAAATCGGTTGTGATCCATTTATGTGTCAGCGCCGAGCCTAACGCCTTCGGGTGACCCGTCGTCGCTAAACTGCCGTCTGCGTTAACGCGCAGCGTTTCACGCTCAAGACCACGCTGAATACCCTTCAATGCCTGAGGGTGGTTTTCCAGCCAGGCCAGCGCCTGAGATACGTCCGGGATCAAATTGACCTCCCGCCTGTCAAAGTAATGTTACTCAGCATAATTGTAATGGTTGACGATTGAAGGTCGCGTATTCATTCCACCAATTAGTGCCACCACGTCATACCCTGTAGTGTTGCCCACGCCACGAGAACATAGCGCAACGCCTTGCCAAGGCACAAAAAAAAGAGCACCGGTCCCCAGGAGATGCGCATCCATCCCGCCAGCAGACACAGTAAATCGCCTATTACAGGCATCCAGCTTAATAACAGCGTGGCAGCGCCATAGCGTTTTAGCCAGCCGACTGCCTTTTCCTGCCAGCGCGATTTTTCACGCAGCGGAAAGAAACGCCCAAGAATAACGTTAGTCAGCCCTCCAAGGCTATTACCCATTGTTGCTATTAATACAAGCAGCCAGGGCTGACTCACGCCGGACAACAGCATCGCCACCAGCACCACTTCCGAATTTCCCGGTAACAGCGTGGCGCTTAAAAAACTGCTGGCGAATAATGAGGCAAGTGACAGCACGTCACTCACAGTAAGCGTACATCCACCGCATCCATTCCGGCATCACGCGCGGCCTGGATGCCGAAATCGGCATCTTCAAACACGACGCATTTTGCCGCCGGGACGCCCATTAATTCTGCGCAAAGCAGGAAGGTGTCCGGTGCGGGCTTGTGATGTTTAACATGATCGGCGGCGACCACGGCAGAAAAATAGTGGCGCAGGCCAAGATGATTGAGCAAAGCTTCTGCAATCGCACTTTCGCTGCCTGTTCCTACCGACATCGGGCGACGCCCGTGCCACTCTTTTACCACATCAATCAGCGGCAGAGGGCGTACGGTATCTAAAAGCATGGCTTTTACTGCATCGGTTTTTTCGCGCGCGAGCAGGTGCGGGTCGAGATCGGCCTGATTCAGTTCAATCACGGCCTGTGCAATACGCCAGGTGGGAGATCCGTTGAGGGCAATCATCGCCTGAAGATCGAAACGCATACCGTAGCGGCCCAGGACGTCTGTCCAGGCTTGACGATGCGTGGGTTCGGTATCCAGGAGAGTGCCATCCATATCGAAGATCAAACCGTCATACTGTGCGTACATCGTGCTCTCGCTAAACGATTAACAAAGCATTACTTTATCGTAAATGGTGGTTTTTGTCGCTGACTGAGAGTGTGATTGCTGACGGAACGTCGAAGGAATAAACAAAGAAGGAGAATATGGTGCATCCGGGAGGATTCGAACCTCCGACCGCTCGGTTCGTAGCCGAGTACTCTATCCAGCTGAGCTACGGATGCATCGGGTAATGCTTCCAGAAATAGTAAATGGTGCATCCGGGAGGATTCGAACCTCCGACCGCTCGGTTCGTAGCCGAGTACTCTATCCAGCTGAGCTACGGATGCATCAGGGTATTGCTTCCATATGGTGCATCCGGGAGGATTCGAACCTCCGACCGCTCGGTTCGTAGCCGAGTACTCTATCCAGCTGAGCTACGGATGCATCGGGATTTACTACTGTACTGCTCGATATTCATATCACTTCTAAAGCAATATGAAGTAATAGATGGTGCATCCGGGAGGATTCGAACCTCCGACCGCTCGGTTCGTAGCCGAGTACTCTATCCAGCTGAGCTACGGATGCAAAATGGCGGTGAGGCGGGGATTCGAACCCCGGATGCAGCTTTTGACCGCATACTCCCTTAGCAGGGGAGCGCCTTCAGCCTCTCGGCCACCTCACCACACAACGCCTCTTTCGAGTGCTTCGAGCAACTCGTTAAGAGCTTCTCGTCGCTGCGTGGCGCATATATTACTTTCTGGGACTTATAAGTCAAACAATTTTCCAAAAGCTTTTATCGTTTGCACAAATCACACGCAATTCGCATGTAAAAGCCGCAAAGAGGGTGTTTTATAAGCGGATTTTGCAGGCTTCTTCACAGAAAACCTATGCAGAAAAGGCGGAGATAGGACGAGTTAAGGGTTATGGAGCGGTTAAAAAGAGAGCGATTGAAATTAAACGGTAACTTTGAGCAGGAAAAATGACAGGAGGGTTGCGTCTCGCCCGACAGCGAGACGCGACAATATCAGTAACTGGACTGCTGGGATTTTTCAGCCTGGATACGCTGGTAGATCTCTTCACGGTGGACAGATACTTCTTTAGGAGCGTTAACACCAATACGTACCTGGTTACCCTTTACCCCTAAAACTGTCACGGTGACCTCATCCCCAATCATGAGGGTCTCACCAACTCGACGAGTCAGAATCAGCATTCTTTGCTCCTTGAAAGATTAAAAGAGTCGGGTCTCTTGTATCCCGGCATTATCCATCATATAACGCCAAAAAGTAAGCGATGACAAACACGTAAAGTGTAAGCAGTCACGGCATCACATTCTGTTAAACGTAAGTTTAGCCGATATACACAAACTCAACCTGACTTTATCGTTATCGATAGCACAGTGAACAAGACGCCATAACGTTACCGCTATGGCGTCTGCTTGTGCTTTGTAGTTATTACAGTTTCGCGCTTACCCAGCTTTCAACGCTGGCCAATGCTGCAGGGAGTGCCGCCGCATCCGTACCACCGGCTTGCGCCATGTCCGGACGACCGCCACCCTTGCCGCCCACCTGCTGAGCGACCATACCAATCAGTTCCCCTGCTTTTACGCGGTCGGTCACATCCTTAGATACGCCCGCAATCAGAGAAACCTTACCTTCTGCCACTGTCGCCAGCACGATAACGGTAGAACCAAGCTGGTTCTTGAGATCGTCGACCATAGTACGCAGCATCTTAGGCTCAACGCCCGCCAGATCGCTGACCAGCAGTTTGACGCCCTTAATGTCTACAGCCTTGCTGGAGAGGTTTGCACTCTCCTGCGCCGCAGCCTGCTCTTTCAGCTGCTGCAGCTCTTTTTCCAGCTGACGCGTGCGATCCAGCGCAACGCGCACTTTCTCGCCCAGGTTCTGGCTATCGCCTTTCAGCAGCTGCGCGATATCGTGCAGTTGATCGCTCTGCGCATGCAGGCTGGCAATCGCACCTTCACCGGTCACCGCTTCAATACGACGCACGCCTGCCGCCGTACCCGACTCGGAAACAATACGGAACAGGCCGATGTCACCGGTGCGCGAGGCGTGTGTACCGCCGCACAGCTCGGTAGAGAAGTCGCCCATGCTCAGCACGCGAACACGTTCGTCGTATTTCTCGCCAAACAGCGCCATCGCACCTTTTTTCTTCGCGTCCTCGAGATCCATGATATGAGTCTCGATTGGCAGGTTACGACGGATCTGCGCGTTCACCAGATCTTCCACCGCACGGATTTCAGATGGCTTCATCGCTTCAAAATGCGAGAAGTCGAAGCGCAGCACTTTGTCGTTAACCAGAGAACCTTTCTGTGCAACGTGGGTACCGAGTACATCGCGCAGGGCAGCGTGCATCAGGTGGGTTGCCGAGTGGTTCAGACGAATGCGCGCGCGGCGAGCTTCATCAACGTTAGCCTGGACGCCCTCGCCCACTTTCAGAGAACCGGAAACCAGTTTGCCCTGGTGACCAATCGCCTGACCGTATTTTTGGGTGTCGCTGACGCTGAAGCTAAAGCCATTGCCCTTCAGTTCGCCCTTATCGCCAACCTGGCCGCCGGATTCGGCGTAGAACGGCGTTTTGTCCAGAATGACTACGGCTTCCTGGCCCGCGCTGATGCTGTCCACGGCTTTGCCGTCAACAAACAGGGCGGTCACTTTGCCGGTCAGTTCCAGCGCCTCATAACCTTTGAATTCAGACGCGCTATCAACGCGGATCATCGCGTTGTAGTCTGCACCGAAACCGCTGGACTCACGCGCACGACGGCGCTGCTCTTCCATCGCGGCTTCGAAGCCCGCTTCGTCAACTTTGATGTTGCGCTCGCGGCAAACGTCCGCCGTCAGGTCAACCGGGAAGCCATAGGTATCGTACAGGCGGAAAGCTGTTTCGCCATCCAGCGTGTCGCCCTTGAGTTTCGCCAGCTCTTCGTCCAGCAGCGCCAAACCGCGCTCCAGAGTACGGGCAAACTGCTCTTCTTCGGTTTTCAGAACCTGCTCAACCTGCGCCTGCTGGCGTTTCAGCTCGTCACCGGCTGAACCCATCACGCCGATCAGTGGCCCAACGAGTTTGTAGAAGAAGGTGTCCTTCGCGCCCAGCATGTTGCCGTGACGAATAGCACGACGAATGATACGACGCAGCACGTAGCCACGGTTTTCATTCGACGGGATAACGCCGTCTGCAATCAGGAACGCGCAGGAACGAATGTGGTCCGCGATAACGCGCAGCGATTTGTTGTTCAGATCGGTCGCGCCGGTGACTTCGGCAACGGCTTTGATCAGGGTGCTGAACAGGTCAATCTCATAGTTGGAGTTAACGTGCTGCAGAACCGCGGCAATACGCTCCAGCCCCATACCGGTATCAACGGAAGGCTTCGGCAGCGGCTCCATCGTACCGTCGGCCTGACGGTTGAACTGCATGAAGACGATGTTCCAGATCTCAATGTAGCGATCGCCGTCTTCTTCCGGGCTTCCCGGAGGGCCGCCCCAGATGTGGTCGCCGTGATCGTAGAAGATCTCGGTGCACGGACCGCAAGGACCGGTGTCACCCATCTGCCAGAAGTTGTCGGACGCGTAAGGCGCGCCTTTGTTATCGCCGATGCGAATAATACGCTCGCGCGGGATCCCGACTTCTTTTTCCCAGATTTCGTAGGCTTCGTCATCGGTTTCATAGACGGTAACCCACAGACGCTCTTTCGGCAGGTTGAACCAGTTTTCACCGGTCAGCAGTTCCCACGCATATTGAATGGCATCGTGTTTGAAGTAGTCGCCGAAGCTGAAGTTACCCAGCATTTCGAAGAAGGTGTGGTGACGCGCGGTGTAACCGACGTTTTCCAGGTCGTTGTGTTTACCGCCCGCACGCACGCAACGCTGTGAGGTTGTGGCGCGGGAATAATTACGCTTGTCGAGACCAAGGAACACATCCTTGAACTGGTTCATCCCGGCGTTGGTAAACAGCAGAGTCGGATCGTTGTTCGGTACCAGGGAGCTGCTGGCAACAACCTGGTGTCCCTTACTATGGAAAAAATCGAGAAACGCCTGACGGATCTCAGCGGTGCTCTTGCTCATAATTATCCTGAAATCAAGCTAACGAAATGTCGTAGCCAGCCTGTATCGGTAAACCGTTGGACAGACCAGCTACTGGAAAAAGTGGGAATAAGATAAGTTTTCTTTAGTGGGAAGTAAAATCCCGCATGCGTTCAATCGGCAAAATTACGCCAGATATCCTGAATATCTTCCATCAGAAAGCCGCGGTAGAGCAAAAAGCGCTGGATTTTGACTTTTTCTGAAAATTCACGCGGCAGCGGCTCGCCGTACTTGCGAATCGCCTGTTCTCTTGCCAGTTCGCACCAGTCAATATCGCATTCGCGCATCGCTTTTTCGATGGACTCCCTGGCTACCCCTTTCTGGTTTAGCTCCTGCCGGATGCGCGCGGGCCCGTATCCTTTACGGCCACGGCTGGCGAGAAACCGCGAGGCAAAACGCTCGTCATCAAGATAGCGATGCTCATAGCACCAGGCGATGACGCGGTCATAATCTTCCGCGGCGGCATCAATCTCTTCCGGGCCGTTTTTACTCATCACCGGCGCCGACAGTTTTCGCCGCAGCTCCTGTTCACTGTGGTCACGGACGGCCAGGATGCGCACCGCGCGATCAAGTAAGCGTGCATACGCGGGTCGACGTGTTGTCGGTTCACTCATAAAAAAACCTGCTGATTCAGAAATGCAAAAAGGGCCGCATCAGCAGCCCTTCATTGTTAAACGAGAGAATTAAAAGTCTTCGTTAGTTTCTTCAGCATCCGCGCTATCAACCGCGAAATCAGGTGTGGAGTCCTGGTTGTTCAGCAGAAGCTCACGCACTTTCTTCTCGATCTCTTTCGCCGCAGCCGGGTTCTCTTTCAGCCAGGAGATGGCATTCGCTTTACCCTGACCAATCTTGTCACCGTTGTAGCTGTACCAGGCGCCCGCTTTTTCAATCAGCTTCTCTTTCACGCCCAGGTCAACCAGCTCACCGAAGAAGTTAATACCTTCGCCGTAGAGGATCTGGAACTCAGCCTGCTTGAACGGCGCTGCGATTTTGTTCTTCACAACCTTGACGCGGGTTTCGCTACCGACGACGTTCTCCCCCTCTTTCACCGCGCCGATACGGCGGATATCAAGACGGACAGAGGCGTAGAATTTCAGGGCGTTCCCCCCGGTCGTGGTTTCCGGGTTACCGAACATCACGCCAATTTTCATACGGATCTGGTTGATGAAGATCAGCAGCGTGTTGGACTGCTTCAGGTTACCCGCCAGCTTACGCATCGCCTGGCTCATCATACGAGCCGCAAGGCCCATATGAGAGTCGCCGATTTCGCCTTCGATTTCGGCTTTTGGCGTCAGTGCAGCAACGGAGTCGACCACGATAACGTCAACAGCACCAGAACGCGCCAGCGCGTCACAAATTTCCAGTGCCTGCTCACCGGTATCCGGCTGAGAACACAGCAGGTTGTCGATATCGACGCCCAGCTTACGGGCATACACAGGGTCCAGCGCGTGCTCGGCATCGATAAACGCACAGGTTTTACCTTCGCGCTGTGCCGCGGCAATGACCTGCAGCGTCAGGGTGGTTTTACCAGAGGACTCTGGCCCGTAGATTTCTACGATACGGCCCATAGGCAGGCCGCCAGCGCCCAGCGCGATATCCAGAGAAAGCGAACCGGTGGAGATGGTTTCCACATCCATGGAACGGTCTTCACCCAGGCGCATGATGGAGCCTTTACCGAATTGCTTTTCGATCTGGCCCAGTGCTGCCGCCAACGCTTTCTGTTTGTTTTCGTCGATAGCCATTATTACTCCTGTCATGCCGGGAGAAGCGACTGTGCTTCACCGTGGATTTCTGTTCTGTTGGTGCAATTATACTGTATGGTCATACAGTATCAAGTGTTTTGTAGAAATTGTTGCCAGAGCGTTTTTAACGCATATTCCGTTGCCTGACGACGCACGCTTTCGCGATCGCCGCTGAAGCACTCCCGGCGGGTGATGCCTTCGCCTTTAGAAGTAGCAAACCCAAACCAGACTGTGCCGACAGGCTTCACGTCGCTGCCGCCGTCCGGGCCCGCAATGCCGCTAATGGAAATTGCGTAATCTGCGCGCGCCTCTTTGAGCGCACCAATCGCCATCTCGATCACCACCGGTTCGCTGACCGCGCCATGCTGTTCAAGCGTGGATCCGCGCACGCCAATCATCTGTGCTTTAGCTTCGTTACTGTAGGTCACAAATCCGCGTTCAAACCAGGCGGAACTGCCGGCAATATCGGTAATCGCTTTCGCCACCCAGCCGCCGGTGCAGGATTCCGCGGTGGTGATTGTCGCGCCACGCTGCTTCAGCGCAAGGCCAACGATCTCGCTAAGCTGCATCAATTCATGGTCAGTCATTCTCGCTCCAGGCATCAGAAAAACATGCTGCACAAGATAGCACTTTCTCGTCAGATGTGGGGATGCACTTCAGGTTTTACGAGGGGGCTTCAGAAAAAAGCCGGTACGGACGCACCGGCGATGGAATGGTTATTTCATGCTGTCGGCGAGAGTGTTCACATTGTGGCGAAATGCCTTAACGTAGGTGTCTGCCACCCCGCCTTTTGCCGACAGCGCTTCCGGATACAGTTCGCCCCCCGGCTGTGCGCCCGTCGCCGACGCTATCTGCTTCACCAGACGCGGATCGAGCTGATTCTCCATAAACCAGGTTTTGACGCCGTCGGCTTTGATCTGATTGATAATCTCAGCAACCTGCGACGCGCTGGCCTCGCTCTCGGACGACAGTCCCTGAGGCGCCATAAACGTCACGCCGTAGGCGCGGCTGAAATAGCCGAATGCGTCATGGCTGGTCAACACGTTACGCTTCGCCTGCGGGATCTGGCTAAAGCGCGTTTTGGCCCAGCTATCCAGCTGGTTAAGCTGCGCGATATACGGTTTACCGGAGGCTTCCAGCGCGGCTTTGTCCTGCGGATCGGCTTTCACCAGCCCGTTCAGAATATTTTGTGCATACAGCGCCCCGTTCGCCGCGCTGTTCCACGCGTGCGGATCGGTCACGGTCTTTCCATCTTCCTCAAGCGTGTGGGTTTTCACCCCGGCTGAGGCGACGACCAGCTGTCCTTTGAACCCGGAGGCCTTCACCAGCCGATCGAGCCAGCCCTCCAGCCCCAGGCCGTTCACCACCACCACATCGGCCTTGCTCAGCGCCGCGCTGTCTTTCGGCGACGGTTCAAAGGTATGCGGATCGCCGTCCGGCCCCACCAGCGTCGTCACGTTCACATGGTCACCGCCCACCTCCTGCGTGATATCCCCCAGAATCGAAAAGCTGGTGACCACATTCAGCGTTTTCGCCATCACGCCGTGCGACATCATCCCCAGCGCGAGCGCCACTACTAATCCTGTTCGTTTCATCGTTTCCCCTTGCGTTAAAAAAGCGCGCGCAGGCTGCCAGCGAGCCTGCTTCGCGTGCCCAGTAAAATGGAAATAAAGAACAGCGCGCTGGCGGTGAGCACGATGGATGGCCCGGCAGGCAAACTCATTGCCCAGGAGAGGCTCAGCCCCAGCCATGCGCAGAAAATACCGCTGATGCCCGCCATCAGGAGTAACGCAGGCAGCGTGCGCACCCAGCAGCGGGCCGCCACGGCTGGCAGCATCATCAGCCCGACGGCCATCAGCGTGCCGAGCACCTGAAAACCAGCCACCAGGTTAAGAACCAGCAGCGCCAGAAACAGTCCGTGCAGCAGGCCGGGCAGCCAGCGGGCGTTCACCTGTAGCCAGGCGGTATCAAACGCTTCTGTGACCAGCCCGCGATAGAACAGCGCCAGCGTGATAAGGGTGAACATACACACGCCCGTAACAAACAGCGCGGCGTCGTTGTCCACGGCGAGGATGGAGCCAAACAGCAGATGCAGCAGATCGACATTCGACCCGCGCAGCGACACCAGCGTGACGCCCAGCGCCAGTGAGCCAAGGTAAAACCCCGCGAAGCTGGCATCTTCCTTAAGCGGCGTGCGTCGGCTGACCAGACCGGCCAGCAGCGCCACGGTAATGCCCGCGATAAAACCGCCAATACTCATCGCCAGCAGCGACATGCCGCTGAGCAAGTATCCCACGGCGACGCCCGGCAAAATGGCGTGAGAAAGGGCGTCGCCCATCAGGCTCATCCGACGCAGCTGAAGAAACACGCCGAGCGCGGTGGTGCTGACCGAGAGCGCCAGGCAAACCACCAGGGCACGACGCATAAAGCCGTACTCAATAAACGGCTGAAAAAAGAGATGCCAGATCATGCCACCCTCACCCGCTCGGTTTTCCACTGGGGCACGTCAGCATCCAGCCGCAGCGTTTGCGGGAAATGGCGCGACACGCGCTCGCTGTCGTGCAGTACCGCGAGCAGCGTTTGCCCCTGCATATACATCTCCAGCATCACGTCCATCAGCACGTTGCAGGTGGCTTCATCGACGCCGGTAAAGGGCTCATCCAGCATCACCAGCGGCGCCTGCTGTACCAGAACGCGGGCAAACAGCATGCGCTGGAACTGCCCGCCTGAGAGCTCATCGATGGTGGATAACGCTATGGTTTCCAGCCCGACGCGCTCAAGAGCGCTGGCAAGGCGCAGCCGCGCTTCGCGACGAAACCCGGAAAACAGCGAAATGCCCGGCCAGCAGCCCATGCTTACCACGTCCTGTACGGTCAGCGGAAACTGCGCCTCCAGCGCGTGGCGCTGTGCCAGCCATCCGATTACCGGACGCTTCCCCTGCCAGCGAAAGCCGCCTCTGACGGGAGGAATAAACCCCGCCAGCGTTTTCAGCAGCGTGGATTTCCCGCAGCCGTTAGCGCCGATAATGGCGGTCATGCTTCCGCGCTCAATCGTGCCCGAAAGGGGCCGCGTAATGGGCTGGCGCTCATAACCCGCGACCAGTTCATTCATCACAATCATGGCAATGCCACCGCCCAGCGCACGGCCAGCCCAATAAAGACAACCAACACCAGCGCCAGCAAAAGCCGCACCAGAGCAGACAGAGAGAAAAGGGACGTTGACATCTCGACACCAATTTAAATGTTATAACATAACAATAATAAAAGGTGGTTAAGATGTAAATGGCGGGTTTGCAGAGGGAGTGTGGCGAAATGTTTCTGCGGGAAATAGGTGCGCGCGGGTGCACTCACCCTAACCCTCTCCCAAAGGGAGAGGGGGAATAAGGTGACTTACTGACTAAACGGTGACGCCGCCGGTACGCGGGCCTGAGATACCGCCAGCCCGAGCTGCCATACGGCCATCGCATAGTGGGTGCTGTGGTTATAGCGGGTAATGGTGTAGAAGTTCGGCATGCCGTACCAGTACTGATAGCCCGTCCCGACATCCAGACGCAGCAGACTCACCTGATCGACATTGCCCAGCGGCTGGGTTGGCGTTAAGCCTGCCGCCGTCAGCTGTGCAACGCTGTATTTGGTTTTAAAGCCGTTTTCCAGCCCAAACGCCTCGCCGTTCGCCTGCACCGCAACTTGCCCGCCCGGCACCCAGCCGTGCGCTTTGAAGTAGTTCGCCACGCTGCCGATGGCATCCACCGGATCCCACAGGTTGATATGACCATCTCCGTTAAAGTCGACGGCATACTGTTTATAGGACGACGGCATAAACTGGCCGTAGCCCATGGCGCCGGCAAACGACCCTTTCAGATCGAGCGGATCGTCCTGTTCGTTGCGCGCCATCAGCAGGAAGGTTTCCAGCTCGGAAGAGAAATACTCCGCGCGGCGCGGGTAGTTAAAGGAGAGCGTCGCCAGCGCATCCAGGATGCGGGTTTTGCCCATCACGCGGCCCCAGCGGGTTTCCACGCCGATAATCCCGACGATGATTTCAGGCGGTACGCCGTACACCTGCCACGCGCGGTTGAGCGCCTCTTCATACTGATTCCAGAACGCCACGCCGTTTTGCACGTTGTCCGGAGTAATAAACTGCTTGCGATAGCGCAGCCACGCGCCGTTCGGCCCGCTCGGCACCTGGGCCGTCGGCGCCTGTCTGTCCATCAGACGCAGCACGTAGTCCAGACGCTTCGCCTGAGACAAAATTTCGTGCAGCTGCTGTCTGTCAAAGCCGTGTTTGCTCACCATTTTATCGATGAACTGCTCGGCCGCCGGGTTATTCGCGAAGTCGCCCCCCATCTGCATCATATTGTGCTGCGGCTCCAGCAGGAAGCCTCCGGAAGGCGCGCCCGCCGTTTGCTGAACGGCTTCGGTCTTAGGTTTGCTACTACAGGCAGACAGCAGAATAAGCGCAGGCAACAGCGCTGCATAACGACGCTTGAACATGAGACATCCATTTAACGGGTTCGATAAGAACCCAGTATGGTAAAGCATGTGCAACACCTCAAGGAAGCGGTACGCACCTTCCCTACGCAAATCCGTGCTTTTTTCCATCGAAAATCATTATCCCCACCAATAAACTTTCAAAATAATCCGTTTTTCTTTCATTGTGAGATCTAACTAACACTTTAAAACCTTTCAAAGTGATTATTATTAGCCCAGCCAGACAAAAACAAAAAAGCCTCACAGGAGAGAAGAATGATAGAAACCATCACCCACGGCGCCGAGTGGTTCATCGGGCTATTTCAAAAAGGCGGAGAAGTGTTCACCGGCATGGTGACCGGGATCCTGCCCCTGCTGATCAGCCTGCTGGTGATCATGAACGCGCTGATCAACTTTATCGGGCAGCAGCGCATTGAACGCTTCGCCCAGCGCTGCGCCGGAAACCCGCTGTCCCGCTACCTGATACTGCCCTTTATCGGCACCTTCGTGTTCTGCAACCCGATGACCTTAAGCCTCGGCCGCTTTATGCCGGAAAAGTACAAGCCGAGCTACTACGCCGCCGCTTCCTACAGCTGCCATTCCATGAACGGCCTGTTCCCGCACATCAACCCCGGCGAGCTGTTCGTTTATCTCGGGATCGCCAGCGGCCTTACTACGCTTGGCCTGCCGCTCGGCCCGCTGGCGGTGAGCTACCTGCTGGTCGGTCTGGTGACCAACTTCTTCCGCGGCTGGGTGACCGACCTCACCACCGCTATTTTCGAGAAAAAAATGGGCATCCAGCTTGAACAAAAGGTCCATCTTTCAGGAGCGACAGCATGAACCGGATCCGCATTGAGAAAGGCACGGGCGGCTGGGGCGGCCCGCTGGAGTTCGACGCCACCGAAGGCAAAAAGATTGTTTACATCACCGCGGGTACCCGCCCGGCGATCGTCGACAGGCTGCGCGAGCTGACCGGCTGGGAAGCGGTCGATGGCTTCAAGGAAGGCGAGCCGCCGGAAGCGGAAATCGGCGTGGCGGTGATCGACTGCGGCGGCACGCTGCGCTGCGGTATCTATCCGAAGCGCCGTATTCCGACGGTAAATATTCACTCCACCGGTAAATCCGGCCCGCTGGCGCAGTACATCCTTGAAGACATTTATGTCTCGGGCGTAAAGGAGGACAACATTACTCTGGTGAATGGCACTGCCGCGCCGCAAAAAGCGGCCCCGCGCGAGTACGACACCAGCAAGAAGATCACCGAGCAGAGCGACGGCCTGCTGGCTAAGGTCGGGATGGGCATGGGTTCCGCCGTGGCGGTGCTTTTCCAGTCCGGGCGCGACACCATCGACACGGTGCTGAAAACCATTCTGCCGTTTATGGCGTTCGTCTCGGCGCTGATCGGCATCATCATGGCCTCCGGCCTGGGCGACTGGATTGCCCACGGCCTCGCCCCGCTCGCCAGCCACCCGCTCGGGCTGGTGACGCTGGCGCTGATATGCTCCTTCCCGCTGCTGTCGCCGTTCCTCGGCCCGGGCGCGGTGATCGCTCAGGTCATCGGCGTGCTGATTGGCGTGCAGATTGGTCTGGGGAACATTCCCCCGCACCTCGCCCTGCCCGCCCTGTTTGCCATTAACGCCCAGGCGGCGTGCGACTTCATCCCCGTTGGGCTGTCGCTGGCCGAAGCGCGCCAGGACACCGTGCGCGTGGGCGTGCCGTCCGTGCTGGTGAGCCGCTTCCTGACGGGCGCCCCGACGGTGCTGATTGCCTGGTTTGTTTCCGGCTTTATTTATCAATAAGAGGTTCCTGCAATGACCGTGATTTACCAGACCACCATTACCCGCATTGGCCAGAGCGCGGCCGACGCGCTGAGCGACCAGATGCTGATCACCTTCCGCGAAGGGGCGCCTGCGGATATCGAAGAGTTTTGTTTTATCCACTGCCACGGCGAGCTGAACGGTGAGCTGAAGGCCGGTAGCCAGCTTGAGCTGGGCGAGGCGCGCTATGCCGTGACCGCCGTCGGCGACGTGGCCGAGCAAAACCTGCGCGAGCTGGGCCACATCACCCTGCGTTTCGACGGCCAGCCGCAGGCCGAATATCCCGGCACGGTTCACGTGGCGGGCCCGGTTCCGCAGGCTGTCACCCCAGGCTGCACGTTAAAATTTGTTGCGTAATTAAGGAGAAACACATGAGTCAGGTTGCCGTTGTCATTGGTGGAGGACAAACCTTAGGCGAGTTCCTCTGCCGTGGGCTTGCCGCAGAGGGCTACCGCGTGGCGGTAGTGGATATTCAGAGTGAAAAAGCCGCCCGCGTGGCGGACACCATTAACACCGGGTTTGGCGAAGGAATGGCGTACGGGTTTGGCGCCGACGCCACCAGCGAGCAGAGCGTGATGGCGCTGGCCCGCGGCGTGGACGAGATTTTTGGGCGTACCGATCTGCTGGTCTACAGTGCGGGAATTGCGAAAGCGGCCTTTATCAGCGATTTCGAACTGGGGGACTTTGACCGTTCGCTGCAGGTGAATCTGGTGGGCTATTTCCTCTGCGCCCGCGAGTTTTCCCGTCTGATGATCCGCGACGGCATTCAGGGGCGCATCATTCAGATCAACTCCAAATCAGGGAAAGTGGGCAGCAAGCATAACTCCGGCTACAGCGCGGCGAAGTTTGGCGGCGTGGGGCTAACGCAGTCTCTGGCGCTGGATCTGGCCGAGTACGGCATTACCGTGCACTCGCTGATGCTGGGCAACCTGCTTAAATCGCCGATGTTCCAGTCCCTGCTGCCGCAGTATGCCACCAAGCTCGGCATCAAGGCTGAGGAAGTGGAGCAGTACTACATCGATAAAGTGCCGCTGAAGCGCGGGTGCGATTATCAGGACGTGCTGAACATGCTGCTGTTTTACGCCAGCCCGAAAGCCTCGTACTGCACCGGGCAGTCGATTAACGTCACCGGCGGGCAGGTAATGTTCTGATCGAGCGGCCTGATGCCCTCACCCTAACCCTCTCCCACCGGGAGAGGGTACACAATAAGGAGCCGATATGGTCACCGCACTCATCACCGTCGCCGCCCTCGCCTGGCTCTGCCAGATGGCGTTCGGCGGCTGGCAAATTTACCAGTTTAACCGCGCGTTTGATGCACTGTGCCAGAAAGGCCGCGTGGGCGTCGGGCGTTCCGGCGGACGCTTTAAACCGCGAGTCGTCGTGGCTATTGCGCTGGACGAAAACAATAACGTCTGCGATTCCCTCATCATGCGCGGCATGACCGTCTTTGCCCGTCCGGTGAAAATCCAGGCAATCAACGGCATTTCGCTGCAGGAATTGCAGCCTGATGTGATCTTTCCCCATGATCCACTCTGTCAGAATGCACTATCATTAGCGCTTAATCTGAAACATGGATAATTTCGTTGTGAAAGATATAGACTTGCGAAATTATCATTTCGCAACCTAAGGAACGAAGCGCCTATGAAACCTCGTCAGCGGCAGGCGGCCATTCTCGAGCATCTGCAAAAGCAGGGAAAATGTTCGGTAGAAGATCTGGCCCACTACTTTGACACCACCGGCACGACGATACGCAAGGATCTTGTATTGCTCGAAAACTCTGGCGCCGTCATTCGAACCTACGGCGGCGTGGTGCTCAATAAAGACGAAGCCGACCCGCCTATCGACCACAAAACGCTGATCAATACCCACCAGAAAGCGATGATTGCCGAAGCCGCCGTAAAATTTATCCACGATGGCGACTCCATCATTCTGGATGCAGGCAGTACCGTCCTGCAGATGATCCCGCTGCTCAGCCGCTTTAACAACATCACGGTGATGACCAACAGCCTGCATATCGTCAACGCCCTATCGGAGTTCGACAGCGAGCAGACCATCCTGATGCCCGGCGGCACCTTCCGCAAAAAATCCGCCTCATTTCACGGACAGCTGGCGGAGAACGCCTTCGACCACTTCAGCTTTGATAAACTGTTCATGGGCACCGACGGCATCGACCTGAATGCGGGCGTTACGACGTTCAACGAGGTATTCAGCGTCAGTAAAGCCATGTGCAACGCCGCGCGGGAAGTGATTCTGATGGCGGACTCGTCGAAGTTTGGCCGCAAAAGCCCCAACATTGTCTGTAGCCTTGAAAGCGTCGATAAGCTGATTACCGACGCGGGTATCGACCCGGCGTTCAAAAAAGCGCTGGAAGAGAAAGGAATCGACGTGATCGTAACCGGAGAGAGAGATGAGTGATTTTCTGTTAGAAACGGGCCGCCAGACGCTGATGCTGGAGCTGCAGGAAGCCAGCCGCCTGCCGGAACGTCTGGGCGAGGATTTTGTCCGCGCCGCCAACACCATTATCCACTGCGAAGGCAAAGTGATCGTGGCGGGCATCGGTAAATCCGGCCATATCGGCAAAAAGATTGCCGCGACGCTCGCCAGCACCGGCACCCCGGCCTTCTTCGTGCATCCGGCAGAGGCGCTGCACGGCGATCTGGGGATGATAGAAAGCCGCGACGTGATGCTGTTTATCTCCTACTCCGGTTCGGCCAAAGAGCTGGATCTCATTATTCCGCGCCTGCAGGAAAAATCGGTTGCCCTGCTGGCGATGACCGGGAAATCCTGCTCGCCGCTAGCGCTGGCCGCCAAAGCGACGCTGGATATTTCCGTTGAGCGTGAAGCCTGTCCGATGCACCTCGCTCCGACCTCCAGCACCGTGAATACCCTGATGATGGGCGACGCGCTGGCAATGGCGGTGATGCAGGCGCGCGGCTTTAACGAAGAAGATTTCGCTCGCTCGCATCCGGCAGGTGCGCTCGGGGCACGCCTGCTCAACAAGGTTCACCACCTGATGCGCACCGACGATGCTATTCCGCAGGTCAAACTCAATACCAGCGTCATGGACGCGATGCTGGAGCTCAGCCGCACCGGTCTGGGGCTGGTGGCGGTGTGCGATGACGACGGGTACGTCAAAGGCGTATTCACCGACGGCGACCTGCGCCGCTGGCTGGTGGGCGGCGGCAGGCTGGAAACCCAAGTGTCGGACGCCATGACCAAAGGGGGGCTGACGCTGAACGCCGAGAGCCGCGCCATTGAAGCCAAAGAGGTGCTGATGAAGCGCAAAATCACCGCCGCACCGGTGGTGGATGACACCGGCAGGCTGTGCGGCGCCATCAACCTTCAGGATTTCTATCAGGCCGGCATTATCTAACCCTTCAGTCCCAGACGCTTCGCCAGCCGGTGCAGGTTGGCGACGTCCATCTCCAGCGCCCGCGCGCACGCCGCCCAGCTGCGGTTATTCTGCTCCAGCGCGCGGGTAATCATCCGACGCTGGAATTCTTCCGTAGCCTCGCGCAGATTCTCGTTTGCGCTCTCAGGCGCAGCAGCCTTCACGGTCGGGGCAGTTTCCTCATGCAGTGCAAAATGCCGCGCATGAATTACCACCTCATCTCCCGAACGCGTCGCCCGCGCCAGCACGACCGCGCGGTGAATTGCGTGTTCCAGCTCGCGCACGTTGCCCGGCCAGCCGTAGCTCAGCAGATGCGTTCTCGCACCCGGGCTCAGCACCACGCGGGAAAGCCCCATCCTGAGACGGCACTGCTCGCAGAAAAAGCCCGCCAGCAGCACCACGTCGTCCCCGCGCTCGCGCAGCGGCGGCACGGTAAGCGGGAACACGCTCAGGCGATGGAACAGGTCGGCGCGGAACTGCCCTGCCAGCACCGCTTCACGCAGGTCACGGTTGGTGGCCGCCAGCACGCGAACGTCCACTCTGTGGCTGCGGTCATCCCCCACGCGCTGGATGTCGCCGTACTGCAGCACGCGCAGCAGCTTGGCCTGCAGCGACAGGGAGAGCTCGCCGATTTCGTCCAGAAACAGCGTGCCGTTATCGGCCATTTCGAACTTGCCGCTGCGGTTGCTGATGGCCCCGGTAAACGCCCCTTTAACGTGACCAAACAGCTCGCTTTCCGCCACGCTTTCCGGCAGCGCGGCGCAGTTGAGGTACACCAGCGGGTTCACCGTGCGCGGCGACGCTTCGTGAATGGACTTCGCCACCAGCTCCTTGCCAGTGCCGGTCTCCCCGAAGATCAGCACGTTCAAATCGGAAGCGGCAACGATCTCAATCTCTTTTTTGAGCTGCGCCATGCCCGGAGAGAGGCCAATCATCTCCGTATGCGTGACCTGCTCAAACGCCGCCGGGCTGCCGGGAAGGATATTCTGGCTCTCAAGCTGTTCAATCAGCAGCGCGTTGTTAAGCGCCCCGGCGGCCAGGGCGGCAATCAGGCGCAGCTCTTCGTCGCTAAAGGCATCGAACTGGTCCGGCGAAAGGCCGTCGAGGGTCAACGCGCCAATCAGATTTTGTCCGGCAAATAAAGGCAGGCCGATACAGGCGTGCACCTTCAGGCTCTCCTGGCCGGGAATAAGCCCATCGTACGGGTCGGGCAGATCGCTGTCCGCCGGAAAGCGCACCACGTCACCCGCGCGGGCGATAG
Source organism: Enterobacter vonholyi (assembly GCF_008364555.1). Lineage (GTDB taxonomy): Bacteria > Pseudomonadota > Gammaproteobacteria > Enterobacterales > Enterobacteriaceae > Enterobacter > Enterobacter vonholyi. The sequence goes on along the minus strand of NZ_VTUC01000005.1, from coordinate 99,002 downwards.
TTTCCAGACGCGGATGGCCCTCAAGGGTAAAACGCCGTCCGAGCACGTCCTTCGCCAGCCCGTCGATAGCCAGCGGAATAAACTGCCGCCCCTCGTAGCGCAGCAGTGCGGACGCATCGCACTCAAGCACGTGGCGCAGCGTGGAGATCAGCCGCTGAAAGCGGTCCTGATGGCCGATACCGGTCTGCAGCTCAATGGCGATCTTCGCCAGCACGTCTACGGAAAAGCTCATAGTGACCTCGCTGTCATTTTGACAATGCATGTTGTCATATTGACACTTCTTTTGATAGTCATAATGACTACCCACTACGAGGCACGGCAACATTAATTCATTAAAATCAAATAATTAAAAACTGGCACGCAACTTGATATAAGCAAATCATCTTATTTGAAAATGCTGTATTACGTAGAGGTTGCTATGTCTATTCTGGTTAAAAATAACATTCATTGGGTGGGTCAACGTGACTGGGAAGTGCGCGATTTCCACGGGACGGAATACAAAACGCTGCGCGGCAGCAGCTACAATAGCTATCTCATCCGCGAAGAAAAAAACGTGCTGATCGATACCGTCGATCACAAGTTCAGCCGCGAGTTCGTGCAGAACCTGCGCAGCGAAATCGACCTGGACGCCATCGACTACATCATCATCAACCACGCGGAAGAAGATCACGCCGGCGCGCTGACCGAGCTGATGTCTTACATCCCGAACACGCCGATCTACTGCACCAGCAACGCCATCGACTCGATCAACGGCCACCACCACCATCCGGAGTGGAATTTCCACACCGTGAAAACCGGCGACGCGCTGGATATCGGCAACGGCAAGCAGCTGATCTTCGTGGAAACGCCGATGCTGCACTGGCCGGACAGCATGATGACCTACATGACCGGCGACGCGGTGCTGTTCAGCAACGATGCCTTCGGCCAGCACTACTGCGACGAACGCCTGTTTAATGACGAAGTGGATCAGACCGAACTGTTCGAACAGTGCCAGCGGTACTACGCCAACATCCTTACCCCGCTCAGCCGCCTGGTGACGCCTAAAATCACCGAGATCCTCGGCTTTAATCTGCCGGTGGAGATGATTGCTACCTCTCACGGCGTGGTGTGGCGTGAAAATCCCACCCAGATTGTGGAGCTGTACCTGAAATGGGCGGCGGACTATCAGGAAGACCGCATTACGATTTTCTACGACACCATGTCCAACAACACCCGCATGATGGCGGACGCCATTGCCCAGGGCATCAACGAAGTGGACCCGAACGTGGCGGTGAAAATCTTCAACGTGGCGCGCAGCGATAAGAACGAGGTATTGACCAACGTGTTCCGCTCTAAGGGCGTGCTGGTGGGCACCTCCACCATGAACAACGTAATGATGCCGAAAATTGCCGGTCTGGTGGAAGAGATGACCGGCCTGCGCTTCCGTAACAAGCGCGCCAGCGCCTTTGGCTCCCACGGCTGGAGCGGCGGCGCGGTAGACCGCCTTTCCACCCGTTTACAGGATGCCGGTTTTGAGATGTCCCTCAGCCTTAAAGCCAAATGGCGACCGGATATCGACGCCCTTGAGATCTGCCGCCAGCACGGCCGCGACATTGCGCGGCAGTGGGCGCTTGCACCGCTTCCGCAAGCAGCGAAACCGGTCGAACAGCAGGGCACCTGTGCCTGCGCCGCTGCGGCTGCCGCCGACCTCGGCCCGCGCATGCGGTGCAGCGTCTGCCAGTGGATCTACGACCCTGAGCTGGGCGAGCCGCTGCAGGACGTTGCGCCGGGTACGCCGTGGAGTGACGTGCCGGACAACTTCCTCTGCCCGGAATGTTCCCTCGGGAAAGACGTTTTTGATGAACTGGCAACGGAGGCAAAATGAGCCACGGCATCGTCATCATCGGCTCGGGCTTTGCCGCCCGTCAGCTGGTGAAAAACATCCGCAAACAGGACGCCAGCGTGCCGCTGACGTTGATTGCCGCCGACAGCATGGACGAGTACAACAAGCCTGACTTAAGCCACGTGATTAGTCAGAATCAGCGCGCCGAAGATCTCACCCGCCAGACGGCGGGGGAGTTCGCCGAGCTGTTTAACCTGCGCCTGTTCCCGTACACCTGGGTCACCGACATCGACGCCGCCGCTCACGTTGTGAAAGCGACAGAGAAAACCTGGCAGTACGACAGGCTGGTGCTTGCCACGGGTGCCTCTGCGTTTGTGCCGCCGATTGAGGGCCGCGAGCTGATAATCACCCTCAATAGCCAGCAGGAGTATCAGGCCAGCGAAACGGGGCTTCGCGACGCGCAGCGCGTGATGATTGTCGGCGGCGGGCTGATAGGCACCGAGCTGGCGATGGATTTCTGCCGGGCGGGAAAATCCGTGACTCTGGTCGACCATGCGGCGAGCATTCTGTCGTCGCTGATGCCCGCAGAAGTAAGCAGTCGCTTACAGCATCATCTGACCGACATGGGGGTACATCTGCTGTTGAAATCGCAGCTGCAAAGCCTGAGTAAAACCGAAGGCGGCATTCGTGCCGTGCTCGACCGCAACCGCAGCTTTGAGGTGGATGCGGTTATCGCGGCGACGGGCCTGCGCCCGGAAACCGCGCTGGCGCATCGCGCAGGCGCCGAAATACAGCGTGGCGTGAAGGTAAATAGCTATCTGCAAACCACGCAACCTGATATTTACGCGTTAGGAGACTGCGCTGAAATTAATGGTCAGGTACTTCCCTTTTTACAGCCAATCCAATTAAGCGCGATGTATCTTGCTAAAAACCTGCTCGGCGGCAGCGCGCCGCTGAAATTACCCGCCATGCTAATTAAAGTAAAAACGCCGGAATTACCGCTGCATCTCGCAGGTGAAACGCAGCGTCAGGATCTGAACTGGAAAATAACCCTCGAACAGCAGGGAATGGTCGCGCATGGCGTAGACAACGAGGATCAACTACGCGCTTTTGTGGTCAGTGAAGATCGGATGAAGGAGGCTTTCGCTCTGCTGAAATTGCTACCTGCTTAACCCTCTTTTTGCCGGGTGGCGCTTCGCCTACCCGGCCTGCAAAAGGGTCATGCTTACTTAACCTTTGGATATTATTATTATTCACCGCCCCGATATCCCGGAGCTTTTTTTTACGAATCCTATTCATAAAATAAATGCAAAGCAGATATATCATCGCTATCAATCCCTTATTTATTATTTTCGTAAATACTTTAATATGGAAAAGCTTAAAAACATCATCTCGATTTATTATTGACGCCCGCCCCAGCCTGAAAAGATATGAGCAGCCGGAGGTAAATCATGGCGAATTTTTATAAATAACTCAATTATCTTTCTCGCTATTTCACACAAGCGAAGAATGCGGAATATATTTTATTCCGCAAAAGTCCTATATTTTCAGCATTTTTTATCGGTATGCCGCTATGCGCCAGCCATTGAGGAAGTCGCGGAGGTTACGCTGTGCAGGAGCCGGATCAGGAACGCACCACCAGCGCGTCGTAGCCGCGCCAGCGGTAGTTGACCATGGAGATCAGCCAGCAGGAAACGAACAGCCCGACCACCACAAATCCGGCGTTGCCCAGGTTGTCGTTTACCGTGCCAATCAGATCCCACACGCCGCCGCTGAGGGCAAATTTGTCCATCAGCAGACCCAGCGCTTCCAGCCCGCCGATAAACAGCGCCACCACCACGGAGGTGCTGGTGATAGTCATGTTGTAGTAGAGCTTGCGCTGCGGCTTGTTAAAGGCCCAGCCGTAGGCGCCGACCATCAGCAGATTATCGAGGGTATCCACCAGCGCCATGCCGCTGGCGAAGAGTGCAGGAAAGATCATGATTGACCACACCGACATCCCGCTGGAGGCGCTGGCGGCAGAGATCCCCAGCACGCCAATCTCGGTGGCCGTGTCAAAGCCGAGACCGAACAGGAAACCCACCAGATACATCTGCCAGCTTTTATTGACGAGGCGGAAGGTTTTGCCAAACAGCCAGTTCATGACGCCGCCCTGGGCAGGCAGCGTGATGTCGCCCTGCACCGGCTGGCCTTTTTTCAGCGCCTGAAAACTGCGCCAGACTCCGCGCAGGATCACCATGTTCACCAGCGCCATCGCCAGCAGGAAGGAGGCGGAAACGGCGGTGCCAATCAGGCTGCCGGTTTCGTGGAACCATTCCATGTTTTTCTGAAACGCCGTCGCGGTCGCGGCGATAGCAATGGAGGCCAGCACCACGATGGTGGAGTGCCCCAGCGAGAACCACGCCCCCACGCCGGACGGACGTTTGCCCTGCTGCATCATCTTACGCGTCACGGTATCAATGGCGGCAATGTGGTCGGCGTCCACCGCGTGACGCAGCCCGTAGCACCACGCCAGCAGGCTAGCGGCCATCAGCGCCGTGCTGCCGCTAAAGGTCTGCCATGCCCATCCCCAGGCCAGCAGGTTTGCCATTACCAGAGCCAGCAGCAGAAGCGCGGCGCGAGGTTCATTGCGTAACAGTCGTAACATTTTTAGTCCTTTGTAAACATGACCGGGCAGCGGCGACCACCGCCTGCCCGAAGGAGATCGCTCCGTCACCTGCGGGCAGGCGCGAAGGAAAAAGAAGCGTAAAGTCATAAAGATAATGACGTAGGCGCGCGCGCAGCAGACGGTTGTGCAGCACGCCGCCGCTGAGACAGATTGTCGACAGCGACAGGCGTCGGGCATGGAGCGCGGCGAGTTCCGCCAGCCCTTTTGCCAGCGCGTCGTGAAACGCCCACGCGCGCTCGCAGGGATCCGCCTGCCAGGCCAGCCACTGCTGCCAAAATTGCGCGAGGTTATCCACTTCCAGCGTCACCGGATGGTCAACAACCGTGCACTGCGATGCCAGGGCTTCCAGCCGGCAGGCCGCTTCCCCTTCGTAACGCTGCGTGTCGATGCCGAGCGCACAGGCAACCGCGTCAAACAGGCGACCACAGGAAGAAGCCCGCGGTGCGTTGATGCCACGCCGGATCGCCGTCGCCAGCAGCGGCCAGTTCTGGCGCTGTACCGCACGCGTTTCAGGGTACTGCTGCCAGTCAGGCACAAACGCCAGACAGTGGGCGAGTAAATTGCGCCACGGCTGCCGCGCCGCCAGATCGCCCCCCGGAAGCGCAACGGCAGGCAGCCCGCCCAGACGCTCGCACGCGAGATAGTTCACCCGCAGGCACTCCCCGCCCCACAGAGCGCCGTTCTCGCCCATGCCGATCCCGTCCAGCGTCAGGGCAATTGCGTCTTCGCCGTCGAGTGGCCAGCCGTTCTCCGCCAGGCACGCAGCCGCGTGGGCGTGATGATGCAGGACAGTTTCAACGGGCAGCCCCTGTACCTGCGCCCACTGACGCGCGCGGTACCCCGGATGGGCATCGCATACAATGCGTTCCGGCTGAAAGCCGTAAATTTCCTGCATCGTCGAGAGCGCGCTGCGCCACTGCGCTTCGACACCCTCGTCACCGAGATCGCCAAAATGCTGGCTCAACACCGCCTGGTTCCCACGCGCCAGGCAGAAGGTGTTTTTCATCTCCGCACCGGTGCATAACATGGCGGGAATATTCTCGAAACCCGCAGGCAACGTGATGGCATCGGGCACAAAACCGCGCGCCCGGCGCAGCATCGCCCCGTCTCGATCCATCACCGAGTCGTCCATCCGCTGCAGGATATCGCGGTTATGCAGCAGGAAGCCGTCCGCGATGCCGCTGAGCTCATCCAGCGCCTGCCGGCTGGTGATGGCTGGCGGTCTGCCGCTGAGGTTACCTGAAGTCATCACCAGCGGGCGCTGGCAGTCCATCATCAAAAGATGCTGCAGCGGGTTCGCAGGAAGCATGATGCCCACGGTGTCCAGACCGGGCGCGACACCTTCCGGGAACGCGGGCAGCCAGGCTTTTGGCGTGAGCACAATGGGTGCGGCGGGTGAGCGTAGCAGCGCCTGAACCGTCTCCGGCAGGTCATCCGCATGCGGGATCATCACCGCCAGCGGCTTCGACGGGCGCTGTTTGCGTGACCGAAGCGTCGCGACCGCCTGCGGGTTACGCGCGTCGCAGACGAGGTGAAAGCCGCCCAGCCCTTTGACGGCAACAATACCGCTGCTTTTCAGCATCGCCACCGCCGCACGCAGCGCAGCTTCACGGTCAGCAGTTATGTCGCCCGCACGCCACATAAGCGCGGGCCCGCAGTCCGGGCAGGCTACCGGCTGAGCGTGAAAACGGCGGTCGGCAGGATTGCGGTACTCTGCTTCACACGGCACACAGAGCGGGAATGGCGCCATTGCCGTGGCCGGGCGGTCGTAGGGCATGGCGCGAATAATGGTGAACCGCGGCCCGCAGTGCGTGCAGTTGATGAACGGATAGCGATAGCGGCGCTCGCCGGGGTCGCGCATTTCAGCCAGACATGCCGGACAGGTCGCGGCATCCGGCACTATCTGGGTGTCCATCGCCCCGCCCGCGCTGTGGCGGATGGAAAAGTCCTCCGGCACGTGCGCCCAGGTAAACGGCTGCATTTCCACGTGGTCAATGCGTGCCAGCGGCGGGCAGTCCTGTTGCAGCCTCGCGGTAAAGGCCCCCCCATTACCCGCGAGGCGCACCAGCACGCCCTCTCCGTCATTGCAGACGTCACCGGTCAACTGAAGCGCCTGCGCCAGCTGCCAGACGAAGGGACGAAACCCTACGCCCTGCACTTTGCCGCGCACGCGCAGCTGAACGCCGTTGCTGCTCATACGGTTCAGAACAGCAGTGATGACGAGGTGTCGAACGCCGCGCGACGGCGCTTTTCGGCGCTCATCTGCTCAAGCTTGTCGCGATCCACGCAGACCAGCGCGTGCGTCGGGCAGGCTTCCATGCAGGCCGGACCGGCGTCGCGGTGGTAGCACAGGTCGCACTTGTTGGCTTCGGCTTTCTCGGCCCGCACGCTCAGCCCCATACCGCTGTTGCGCACCACCGGACGGACCACCACCTCCATCGCGCCATACGGACAGGCCACCACGCAGGTTTTGCAACCAATGCAGCGCTCCTGCATCACGTGCACAAAGCCTTTCTCGCGTTTAATCGCCCCGTTCGGGCAGACGTTCGCGCACGGTGCGTCTTCGCACTGGCGACAGATGGCGGCGGTGGAAATATTCACGCCTTTGATGACGTGGATGCGCGGAAGGAAGGTATCAGGGGTAAGCGACGCGCAGTCCTGCTCCGCCTGATGGGAAACCACGCACGCCACTTCACAGGTACGGCAACCAATACACTTACTGGCATCGGCCATAATAAAACGGTTCATCTGCTTCTCCAGCATTACAGTTATGCGCGGAGATATTCATAAACCGTGCCAATAATTAACGCATTGATTTTATAGCACTTTAAAAATCGCAGCGGCGCTGTCATCGTCACTTATGACGATGACAGCTGTCGACATCAGCGGTGTGGGCCATCAATTACGGAGTCACGCAGGACAAGCTCGCCGGAGAAGGTTTGTTGATACTTAAACTCGCCGCCGTCGAGCATGAAGATCAGGCGGCTGATGGTTTCTTTAATCATCTCCGTCACCGGAATACGCACGCTGGAAAGCGACGGCACGATGTAGGGCGCGATGGCCACGTCGTCGAAACCGATCACCGACACCGCGTCCGGTGCGGCCACGCCGCTGTCGTGCAGCAGCTTCATGGCGCCGATCGCCATGTCGTCATTACTCGCCACCAGCGCCGTAAAGCGTTCACCGCGAGCAAGCAGTTCGGCAACCGCCGCCGCGCCGCTGGCGGGGTTCCACTTCCCCTGCGCAATCAGACCCTCGCGCAGCGGAATACCGTGCTGCGCCAGCGCGTCCTTATAGCCGGAGAGACGCTCAACCCCGGTGGGAGAATCCAGCGAGCCGGTGATAAACGCGATCTCCCGGTGCCCTTTCGCAATCAGCTGCGACACCGCGTCCTGGCTGGAGGCTTTATGATCTGACCAGACGCTGTGGCTGCTGTTTTTCCGCAGGCGACGGTTGAGCACCATTATGGGCTGCTCGCACTTCTCGACGATTTCATCCATTTCATCCACGCTCAGAAAACGCGGATAGATGATCACCGCGTCGCAGCGCATATCGAGCAGGTACTGGATCGCCTCGCGCTCTTCATCCGCGCTATGCTTGCCGTCCGCGAGGATCAGCTGCCGCCCCTTTTCTTCCGTCATGCGCGCGGCGTGAAACAGCAGTTCGCTAAAGTAGACGCCGTGATAAAGGGTGTTCGTCACCACCAGGCCCAGCGTCTGGGTACGTTTGGTCGCCAGGTTTCGCGCCAGCAAATTCGGGCGATAGCCGCTCTCTTCAATGGCCTGAAACACCCGATCTTTGGTTTCCTGGCTAACGTAGCCATTTCCCGACAGCACCCGGGATACCGTGGCTTTCGAAACGCCTGCCCGCTTCGCCACTTCCAGCATCGTGGTCATGTTGTTATTCCGTCTGAATCTGATGGAGCGCAGTGTACTGCACTGCAAAAAAATTGTCGCAGCGATGAAATCACGCTTTCGATACTCCATTGCGATCTGCATCACGAAACGAAAAAATGGTCAAAAAGCGATCTTGTTTCATTCATAGAAACTCATGATGATTATGTGGAACCGGTTTCCTACATTTCTCACAACAATAACAGGATCACATCCGATGGCCAAAAATTACGCTGCGCTGGCGAACGACGTCATCAGCGCGTTGGGCGGCAAAGAGAACATCATCGCCGTCACCCACTGCATGACGCGACTGCGTTTCGTTCTGAAAGATGAAACCCTCACCGATGCCGCACGCCTGAAAAGCATCAGCGGCGTCCTTGGCGTAGTGCGCAACGACAACCAGTGCCAGGTGATTATTGGCAACACGGTGTCACAGGCGTACCGCGAAGTGGTAAGCCTGCTGCCCACGGAACTGCAGCCCGCAGTGCCGGAAGGACCGCAGAAACTGACGCTGCGCCGCATTGGCGCCGGGATCCTCGACGCGCTGATCGGCACCATGTCCCCGCTGATCCCGGCGATCATCGGCGGCTCGATGGTCAAGCTGCTGGCGATGATCCTTGAGATGACCGGCGTGCTGCCAAAAGGCGCGCCGACGCTGACTATTCTGACCGTCATCGGCGACGGCGCGTTCTTCTTCCTGCCGCTGATGGTGGCAGCCTCGGCGGCGGTGAAATTCAAAACCAACATGTCGCTGGCCATCGCCATTGCGGGCGTGCTGGTGCACCCGAGCTTTATCGAGCTGATGGCAAAAGCCGCGCAGGGCGAGCACGTTGAGTTCGCCTTTATCCCGGTGACGGCGGTGAAATACACCTACACCGTCATCCCGGCGCTGGTCATGACCTGGTGCCTGTCATACATCGAACGCTGGGTGGATCGTATTACCCCGGCGGTGACGAAAAACTTCCTCAAGCCGATGCTGATCGTGCTGATTGCTGCCCCGCTCGCCATCGTGCTGATTGGCCCGCTGGGGATCTGGATCGGTAGCGCCATCTCCGCGCTGGTCTACACCATTCACGGCTACCTGGGCTGGCTCTCCGTCGCCATTATGGGCGCGCTCTGGCCGCTGCTGGTGATGACCGGGATGCATCGCGTGTTTACGCCGACCATCATTCAGACCATTGCCGAGACGGGCAAAGAAGGGATGGTGATGCCGTCGGAAATTGGCGCCAACCTGTCGCTCGGCGGCTCTTCGCTGGCGGTGGCGTGGAAAACCAAAAACCCGGAGCTGCGCCAGACGGCGCTGGCGGCGGCAGCCTCCGCCATTATGGCGGGGATTTCTGAACCGGCACTGTACGGCGTGGCGGTGCGTCTGAAACGTCCGCTGATTGCGAGCCTGATCAGCGGCTTTATCTGCGGCGCGGTGGCCGGTATCGCGGGTCTTGCCAGCCACTCGATGGCGGCTCCGGGGCTGTTTACCAGCGTGCAGTTCTTCGATCCGGCCAACCCGATGACCATCGTCTGGGTGTTTGGCGTGATGGGTCTGGCAGTGGTGCTGTCGTTTGTTCTGACCCTGCTTTTAGGGTTTGAGGATATCCCTGTCGAAGACGACGCCGAAAAAGCGCGCGCCCTGCAGACCGCACCGGTACAGAACAACGCAGCAAAAGCATAAATTGAAAGCGAGGTAAGAATGTCTGTTTTTCCACAAGGATTTTTATGGGGCGGCGCGCTTGCCGCCAACCAGAGCGAAGGTGCGTACCGTGAAGGCGGCAAAGGGCTGACGACGGTCGATATGATCCCCCACGGCGCGAACCGCCTGGCGGTGAAGCTTGGTAAGGAAAAGCGTTTCTCGCTGCGTGACGACGAATTCTACCCGAGCCACGAGGCGATTGATTTTTACCATCGCTATAAAGAGGACATCGCCCTGATGGCGGAGATGGGCTTTACGGTGTTCCGCACCTCGATCGCCTGGAGCCGCCTCTATCCGAACGGCGACGAACCGCTGCCGAATAAAGAGGGTATTGCCTTTTACCGCGCGGTGTTCGAGGAGTGCAAAAAATACAACATCGAGCCGCTGGTGACGCTCTGCCACTTCGACGTGCCGATGCACCTGGTGACGGAGTACGGCTCCTGGCGCAACCGCAAGATGGTGGATTTCTTCGCCCGCTACGCCCGCACCTGCTTTGAGGAATTTAACGGGCTGGTGAAATACTGGCTGACCTTCAACGAAATCAACATCATGCTGCACAGCCCGTTCTCCGGGGCGGGACTGGTGTTTGAGGAAGGCGAAAACGAAGACCAGGTGAAATACCAGGCCGCGCACCACGAGCTGGTGGCGAGCGCGCTGGCGACCAAAATTGCCCACGAGGTGAACCCGGAAAACCAGGTCGGCTGCATGCTGGCGGGCGGGAATTTCTATCCGTACTCCTGCAAGCCGGAAGACGTGTGGATGGCGCTGGAGAAAGACCGCGAGAATCTGTTCTTTATCGACGTGCAGGCGCGCGGCAGCTATCCGGCTTACTCCGCCCGCGTGTTCCGCGAGAAAGGCGTGGTGATTGTAAAAGATCCCGGCGACGACGAACTGCTGAAAAATACCGTCGACTTTGTCTCGTTCAGCTATTACGCCTCGCGCTGCGCCTCGGCGGATATGAATGCGAACAACACCAGTGCGGCGAACATCGTCAAATCCCTGCGCAACCCGCACATTCAGGTGAGCGAATGGGGCTGGGGCATCGACCCGCTCGGCCTGCGCATCACCATGAACATGATGTACGACCGCTACCAGAAGCCGCTGTTCCTGGTAGAAAACGGCCTCGGGGCGAAAGATGTCGTTGATGAAAACGGCGAGATTAACGACGACTACCGCATCAGCTATCTGCGCGAGCACATCCGCGCGATGGGCGACGCGATTGAGGACGGCGTGCCGCTGATGGGCTACACCACCTGGGGCTGCATTGACCTGGTCTCGGCCTCAACAGGCGAGATGAGCAAGCGCTACGGGTTTGTGTACGTCGACCGCGACGACGCCGGGAACGGCACGCTGGAGCGGAAACGTAAGAAATCGTTCGGATGGTATAAGAAGGTGATTGCGAGTAACGGGGCGGATCTCGAGTAGCCTGTTTTGCCGGGTGGCGGCTTCGCCTTACCCGGCCTACAAAACCGTAGGCCCGGTAAGCCGCTGCTCAGAGCTGAGAAAACCCTCCGTCTCCAGCCCACCCGGCTAGTCGTGAATACACCTCCTCCACCGCCGCCTTCACTGGCGGCGTCATCGGGTAATAAAACCCGACAATGTCCGGCTGGATCCCTAAAAACAGCACCTCGCCCACGTCACCTTTGATCTGATCCACAAGGTAGTTCAGCGGCATATTGTGGGTGGTCATCATAAACATCTCGGCGATGTCGTCCGGGTCAATCAGGCGGATCTCGCCGGGGTTGAGCCCCATATCGGTGGCATCGACGATTAACAGCCTGTCCGGACGCAGTTCGCGAATGGCGACCACGTCGTTTTCCGGCGCGCTGCCGCCGTCAATGACCACCCAACTGCCCTGCGGGTTGGCGGCGCACATCTCCGCCAGCAGCGGACCCGCGCCGTCGTCGCCCATCATGCTGTTGCCGACACACAGTAAAACGTCAGTCACGTAATCTCCTCACCATCAGGTAGATGGCGCTCTCCTGATGAATATCATGCAGCATGCCGAGCAGCGTTTTGCTCCACGCCTGCTGCTCGGGGGTTTGCCTGCCGAGCGCCGCGTCAAAGGCGTTGGCGAGCATGGCAATGTGGTTCACATCGATCACGATCTCGCCGTACTTCGGCACGCCTTCCATCTTGCGCCGCGCCGTGCTGCCCTCCTCCAGCGTGGCGATCCACGCCAGATATTCCGGCCACGGGCAGCTCAGCGCGGCCTCCAGGCAGTCAATCATCCCGAGGTGATGCCCAATCGCCAGGCTGTAATAGACCACCTGCTGCGCCGCGTCGGGCGTGGCATCGTTCTCATCAATAAACTTACGGCTCAGCTGGCTGAACACCACCGTTTCACTCATCGGATACGCGCCTCATCGACGATGCTGTTCAGGTTCGCCACGATCTCATTGAGGCGCGGATCGTTTTCCGCCTCCAGCCAGCGCGCCACCTGATGCTCGCCCTGGCTCAGCAAGCGCAGATAATCATCGGCAATCTGACGCCCGTAGCGATAGCCCGCCAGCCTGCGCGCCGTGCGGTCGACCTTCACCCGCAGCGGTTGCACCATGTCCGGGTGCAGAATGGCGGCAGGCTGGTTGTCCAGCTCGCCCGGCTCGCGGGCGTGGATTTTCTGCTCCAGCAGGCCGAGCGCCATCGCGAAGCCGTACAGCGTGGCGGCGGGCGTCGGCGGACAGCCCGGAATGTAGACGTCCACCGGCACGATTTTGTCGGTACCGCCCCAGACGCAGTAAAGGTCGTGGAAGATGCCGCCGCTGTTTCCGCAGGCGCCGTACGAGATGCAGATTTTCGGGTCCGGCGCGGACTGCCAGGCGCGCAGCGCGGGCGAGCGCATGGCGCGGGTGACGGCCCCGGTAAACAGCAGGATGTCCGCATGACGCGGGGACGGCACTACCTTGATGCCGAAGCGCTCGGCGTCAAACAGCGGCGACAGCGTAGCGAAGATCTCAATCTCGCAGCCGTTGCAGCCGCCGCAGTCCACGCGGTAGACGTAGGCCGAGCGTTTGATTTTTTTCAGCAGCGACGCCTTCATGCTGGCGATGGATTCGTCCACCGTCATCGGCACCGGAATGCCGTTAGCGTCGCGCGGGCCCAGTAGGTTTTCCATCAGCTGGCCTCTCTCATGTGGCGGGTGATATCAATGCGGTCGGACGGCAGCAGGCACTTCTGACGCTTGCACGCCGGGCAGGTTTCAAAGCTTTCGCGGTGATGCTCCGCGCGGGCGTCGCCGTTGTGCTGCAGCAGCGCGATGGCGTAGTCGATCTCTTTCTGCACGGCGAACGGACGTCTGCAGACGCGGCAGCTGCACAGGTCAAAGCGCGACTGCTGCAGAAAATCCTCTTTCTTCCACACCGCCAGCTCGTACTCCTGCGACAGGCGAATGGCGACCGTCGGGCAGACCTCCTCGCAGCGGCCGCAGAAGATGCAGCGCCCGAGGTTAAACTGCCAGGCCAGCTCGCCGGTTTTGAGATCCGTTTCCACCGTTAAGGCGTTCGACGGACAGGCGTTGACGCAGGCCGCGCAGCCGATGCACTGCTGCGGGTTGTGCTCCGGCTTGCCGCGAAAGTTTTTATCCACCGGCATCGGCTCCAGCGGATAGCTGCTGGTTTGCGTGCCGGTTTTGATCGCTTTTTTGATAAAGGTAAACATGACTAATCCTTATTTCAGCGGCGAGTTCTTACGCTCGATGCTGTAGCGCTCAAGCTCTTTGTACGGCACCACCTGGCTTTTCTTCTTGCGCACGTCGACGACTGTCATGCGGTCGGTGCAGGAGTAGCACGGGTCGAGGCTGCCGATGATCAGCGGCGCATCGGAAACCGTGTTGCCGCGCAGCATGTAACGCAGGGTTGGCCAGTTGGCGTAGGTCGCCGCACGGCAGCGCCAGCGGTAAAGCTTCTGGTTGTCGCCGGTCATGCTCCAGTGAATGTCGTCCCCGCGCGGCGCTTCGGCAAAGCCGAGGGCAAAGCGGTTCGGAATGTAGGTGAAGCCCTCCACCATCAGCGGGCCGCCAGGCAGGTTATCAAGGCCGTAGTCGATCATGTTCAGCGCCGTGAACACCTCGTTGATGCGCACCTTGAGGCGAGAGATGACGTCGCAGCCCTGCTCGCTGTGCACGGTCATCGGCAGCAGGCCGTAGCCAACGAACGGGTGATCGGCACGGGTGTCGCGGGCGTGGCCGCTGGCGCGCACCATCGGGCCGACGTTGCTGAAGTCGCGGGCAATTTCCGGGTCAAGACGGCCGATGCCGACGGTGCGCTGCTCGATGTTTGGCGTGCTGAGCAGCATATCCACCAGCTCCTGCACGTCGCGGCGCATCTGCTGCGCCAGCTGGCGGGTCTGGATCATGTCGTTTTTCAGCAGGTCGCGACGGATCCCGCCGATCAGGTTCAGACCGTACGTTTTGCGCGCCCCGGTGAGGATCTCCGCCATCTTCATCGACGCTTCGCGCACGCGGAAGAACTGCATAAACCCGGAATCAAACCCGACGAAGTGACAGGCCAGGCCGAGGTTCAGCAGGTGCGAGTGCAGGCGCTCCACCTCAAGCAGAATGGCGCGGATCATCTGCGCGCGTTCCGGCACCACGATCCCCATGCCGTTCTCCACCGAGGTAGTGTAGGCGGTGCTGTGGGCGAAGCCGCAGATGCCGCACACGCGGTCAGAGAGGAAGGTCACTTCGTTGTAGCCCATGCGGGTTTCCGCCAGCTTTTCCATCCCGCGGTGGACGTAGAACAGACGGTAGTCGGCGTCGATAATGTTTTCGCCATCGACGAACAGGCGGAAGTGGCCCGGCTCGTCGGAGGTGACGTGCAGCGGGCCGATCGGCACCACGTTGTTCTTCTTGCTGCCTAGCTCGTTGATGAACTCGTAGGTTTCGCTGTCGGTAGTTGGGGCCGGACGCTGGCGGTAGTCCATGCTGTCTTTGCGCAGCGGATAGAGCTCGTCCGGCCAGTCGTCAGGCAGCACCAGGCGGCGCTCGTCCGGCAGGCCGACCGGCACCAGACCGTACATGTCGCGCACTTCACGCTCGCCCCAGACGGCAGCGGGCACGCGGGGCGTGACGGACGGGTATTCTGGCTTAGCCGGGTCGACTTCGACGCGCACGGTGAGCCAGCACTTTTCGCCCTGCTCCATAGACATCACGTAGTACACCGCGTAGTTGCCGCACAGCTGGCGCTCGTCGTTACCGAACAGCACCGACAGCCAGCCGCCCTGCTGGTAGTAGAGAAACTCCACCACTTCCGGCAGATAGTTCACCTTAATGGTGACGGTTATCTGGTCTTTGGTTTGCCAGGACTCCTCCAGCACCACGCCGGGGAAAGCCTGATGCAATGCGGCGAGATACTGCTGACCTTTCTTTTCTTCAGACATAAATACTCTCTTTAATCACGCCACCAGCAAGGAGACGAACGCTAAAAATGCAAAACCAAACCCGGCCCAGGTGATGCGGGACGTTTCCAAAAAACGCAGACGCGCCATGCTGTTTTCGAACAGGGCAATTACCAGCACGCCGACCAGCAGCTTGAGGGCGGCAAACACGACGGCCAGCAGCAGACCGCCCGCGGAGAAGTGCGTCATCTGCCCCCACGGGAAGAAGACGCCGACAAACATCTGCAGCACCACCAGCTGTTTGAGGCTAATGCCCCACTTCAGCACCGCAAAGCCGTAGCCGCTGTACTCGGTGAGCGGCCCTTCCTGCAGTTCCTGCTCGGCTTCCGCCAGATCGAACGGCAGTTTGCCCATCTCGATAAAGGTGGCGAACGCGCAGGCGCACAGCGCCAGCACCAGCGGAATGGAGCGGGCAACCGGCCAGTGGGAGACGGCGTGGGTGATAAAGCTGATGTGGGTGGAGCCCGCAACCTGCGCGGCAACCCACAGCCCCAGCAGCAGGATCGGCTCAACCAGCACGCCGAGCATCGCCTCGCGGCTGGCACCGATGCCGGTAAACGGGCTCCCGGTGTCCAGGCCCGCGATGGCAAAGAAGAAGCGGGCGATAGCGAAGAGGTAGATAAGCGTGATCAGATCGCCGAGCGCCGGCAGCGGCGACGCCACCGTCACCACCGGCAGCGCGGTGGCGATGGTCAGCATCACGCCCACCATCACAAACGGCGTCAGACGGAAGACCCAGCCTGCGGCATCCGGCGCCACGCTCTGGCGAGAAAACAGCTTGAAGAGATCGCGATACTCCTGGAGCACACCAGGGCCGCGACGGTTGTGCATCCGGGCGCGCGCCACGCGCGTGATGCCCGACAGCAGCGGCGCCACGGCGAACAACACCAGCGCCTGAAGAATTGCCAGTAACAGACTCATGTCAGGCTCCTTGTGAAATCACAATGACCACCAGCACCGCCAGTTCGATCAGCGCCAGACGGCGGAACAGCGCGGGTGCGGCAGCGCTCTGCCAGCCGGGTACCCAGCCGACCGGGTTCAGCCAGTGGCGCAGCTTCAGCACGGCGGCAAAGTTTTCTTTTACCGGCATGGCGAAACCGTGGGCGGTAATGACCATCGACTGTTCGTGTTCGTAGCCGCAGGCCCACGCCGCACCGCGCGAGCGGGAGGCGAGCCGGTCGCGTTTGAAGAACATCATCAGGATGAGCGGTAGCAGCGGTGCGCCAATCAGCAGCAGCGCAATCATTGGCTGAGAGACGGTGGTATTCGCCACGGTCAGCGGCAGCGGAATGGCGTTGCCCAGCAGCGGTAGCAGCCACGGCGCAGCGACGCCGCCCGCAATGCAGCACAGCGCCAGCGCGACCACGCTCACGCCCATCAACAACGGTGCGCAGCAGGCGTTTTCCGCTTCGCGGGTGCGCGGCGCACCGAGGAAGGTCACGCCGTAGACTTTCGCCATGCACATCACCGCCAGCGCCCCGGTAATCGCCAGCCCGACCGCCAGCAGCGGCCCCAGCAGACGAGCGATAAACGCATCGCTCTGACCGAGGGCGAAGAAGGACTGATAGATCACCCACTCCCCGGCAAAGCCGTTCAGCGGCGGCAGCGCGGCCATCGCCATCAGCCCGACCAGCATCGCCAGTGAAATCACCGGCATCTTTTTGCCAATCCCACCGAGCTTTTCGATATCCCGATGGCCGGTGCGGAACCAGACGCTTCCCGCGCCGAGGAACAGCGTGCTTTTAAACAGGCTGTGGTTGACGAGGTGATAAAGACCGCCGATAAAACCGGCCGCAATCAGCGCCGGCTGGTTGAGCGCCAGCCCGGTCACGCCCGCGCCAATGCCGAGCAGGATGATGCCGATATTCTCCAGCGTGTGGTACGCCAGAAGACGCTGGATATTGTGCTCCATCAGGGCGTACAGGCCACCGACGAACGCCGTAATCATGCCGGCGACCAGCAGCACAACGCCCCACCACAGCGGCGGCTGGCCGCCGGTCAGCGTAATCGCCAGAATCCCGAACAGACCGACCTTCATCACCACCACAGAAAACAGCGCGGCGGCGGGCGCGGAGGCATCCGCATGCGCCTGCGGCACCCAGCCGTGCAGCGGAATGATGCCGGCGAGCAGGCCAAAGCCGATCACGCCCAGCAGCCAGACGTCATTGCCCAGCGGATGCCCGTTGAGCACAGCGAAATCCAGCGTGCCGAAGCGCTGCCACACCAGCCAGCAGGCCAGCGCCAGCAGCAGCGTTCCGAGGCGTCCCAGCGCAAACCACAGCTTGCCGGAGGCGCTACAGCCCGTCAGGAACACGCCGCACAGCGCCATGATCTCCGCCATCACCACCAGCGCGCCGAGGTTGCTGGCGGTCACGGTGCAGACCGCCGTCGCCATCAGCAGGTTAACCAGCAGGCCGTTGGCTTTAGCGTGCGGGTGGCGGTGCCAGTCGATATTGAACAGGCTGATAAACACCCCGCACAGGCCAAACGTCACCAGCCAGATGGCGTTCAGCGGCGTGATCTCAACGGTGTGGCGAATCAGCGGCATCACGGTCTCTGCCGACTGGCCGCCGAGCAGAACAACGCCGCCTGCCGCCAGCGTCATCAGGCTAGCGACCGCCCCGCCGAGCCCGGCGATCGCGCCGCTCAGGGTTTTATGGAATGAGAAGATCGGCGCCAGAACGGCGGCGGCCGCAAAACAGGCTACCGCGCTGGTAATCATCATCACCGCGTTCATTTCACCCCCTCGTTAAGCGCCTGTAGCAGAGAAAGGTCGCCAAAATCACTGTTGATGGTCAGCTCGCGTTTGCGCTTGCTGGTACGGGCGATGTCGCGAATGTTAACCAGAATCAACGCTTTAGTCGGGCAGGTGCGCACGCAGGCCGGGCCCTGATCATCGAAGCTGCAAAGGTCGCATTTCACCGCAACGGCACGGATGCCGGGCACCCAGTCCAAAAGCGAGCTTACGCGCGCAGGCGCCGGCGGCGCGGGCGGGGCTTTTGGCGAGTTGGCATTCGCCGGGATATGCAGCGGTCGGCTGCCGGAAAACTCAATCGCGCCGAACGGGCAGGCAATGCCGCACAGCTTGCAGCTTACGCACAGGCTTTCGTTCAGCTGGACAGCGCCATCCACGCGGGTGATGGCATTTACAGGACAGACACCCGCGCACGGGGCATCCTCACAGTGATGGCAGAGCTGCGGGGCAGACTCTTTTTCATTGCGCATGACGTGCAGGCGCGGCATGGACTGCAGCCCATGCAGGCGATGCGTTTCCGAACACGCCGCCTCACAGGTTCGACAGCCAATGCAGACCGTCGAGTCAGCAATTACAAAACGGTTCACCGGGTTATCCTCTGGTGATAGTCATTTTTGTCGAAAAGCTGTCTTATCGACACTTCTCGACACGCATGGGTCAGGCCACGTTCGCTGAGGCATTTCCGTCCATCAGCTGCTTCAGGTTGACAGGAAGATCGTGCTCAACGGCGGCGTACAGGCCGTTATAAACCGGCGCGATTTTTTCCAGATAGTGTTCCAGCACCTGCTGGCGATCGCGGTTGCTGACGTGGCCGTCCACCATGCCATCCGCCATCAGCTGCGCCTTCGCAATACACTGTTTTTCGCCGTCTTTTGTCTCGAGGTAGTACTCAATGGTGTGGCTGTTGAAGTTGTCCGCCAGGGTAACGTTGATGGTGAAATGGCCGAACAGGACGAAGCGCATGTCGCCCTGCGCCGCGCAGCTCATCGCGTGGTGAAGACGCGCTTTCGACAAGGTAATGCCCTGAACCAGAGAGTTGCAGTAAAGGTGCCACTGGTCCTGTAACTGTTGATGACGCTGCGCGATGTAATCCGCTTTTTCGCTGATTTCCCAAATAGTCATAGAAGGTATCCGGTTAATGGAGATAGCGGCTGTTAAGCAGATTCCATGCCAGTTTTTATCTTTATGATTTTCAATACGTTTATCTTACGAATCGCTGTCAACATCGCGGTGTCGACGTGTCATTTCGACAGCGTTGACATCGTCACGCCCTGACAAAAATCGAGCTGGCACCGTTATTGCATTACCGGGGCAATTCATTGAGGAGGCGTCATGCACGAAATCACCCTCTGCCAGCGGGCTCTTGAACTTATCGAACAGCAGGCAGTGCAAAACCACGCGAAACGCGTCACCGGCGTCTGGCTGAAGGTCGGAGCATTTTCCTGCGTCGAGACCAGCGCCCTGACCTTCTGTTTTGAGCTGGTCTGCCGCGGCACGCTGGCGGAAGGCTGCGAACTGCATATTGAAGAACAGCAGGCGGAGTGCTGGTGCGAGCAGTGCCAGCAGTACGTCACCCTGGTGTCATCAAAGGTACAGCGCTGCCCGCAGTGTCAGAGCACCGGTCTGCGCATCGTGGCGGATGACGGCATGCAGATCCAACGCCTCGAAATCGAGAAGGAGTAAAGTATGTGTAGTACCTGCGGTTGCGCCGAAGGCAACCTGTATATAGAAGGGGATGAACACCGCCCCCACTCCGCGTTTCGCTCCGCGCCCTTTTCCCCCGCACCGCGCCCTGCGGCAGCCCTGACCGGCATTACCTTTGCGCCGCAACGCTCCGATGCGGGCGACCTGCATTACGGCCACGGCGAAGCGGGCACTCACGCGCCGGGCATGAGCCAGCGCCAGATGCTGGAGGTGGAAATCAACGTGCTGGACAAGAATAACCAGATCGCCACCCGCAACCGCGCCCGCTTTGCCACCCGCAAACAGCTGGCGCTGAACCTTGTCTCCAGCCCCGGCTCCGGCAAAACCACGCTACTGACCGAAACGCTCAAGCGCCTGAACGGGCTTGTCTCCTGCGCGGTGATCGAAGGCGACCAGCAAACCGTTAACGATGCGGCGCGCATTCGCGAAACCGGCACCCCGGCGATTCAGGTCAACACCGGTAAAGGCTGCCACCTCGATGCGCAGATGATTGCCGACGCTGCCCCGCGCCTGCCGCTGGCGGATAACGGCATCCTGTTTATTGAAAACGTCGGCAACCTGGTCTGCCCGGCGAGCTTCGATCTTGGCGAACGACACAAGGTTGCGGTGCTTTCGGTGACCGAAGGCGAAGATAAACCGCTGAAGTACCCGCACATGTTTGCCGCCGCGTCCATCATGCTGCTGAACAAAGTCGACCTGCTGCCGTACCTGAATTTCGACGTGGATAAGTGCGTGGCGTATGCCCGCGACGTGAATCCGGATATTGAGATCCTGCTGGTCTCCGCCACGCGCGGCGACGGCATGGACGGCTGGTTACGCTGGCTGGAGAGCGAACGATGTGCATAGGCGTACCGGGACAAATTCACGCCATCGACGGTAATCAGGCCAAAGTCGAGGTCTGCGGCATCCTGCGCGATGTCGACCTGACGCTGGTGGGCACCACCGATGAGAGCGGCGCATCGCGTCTCGGCCAGTGGGTGCTGGTCCACGTGGGGTTTGCCATGAGCGTGATTAACGAAGCGGAAGCCCGCGACACGCTCGACGCCCTGCAAAATATGTTCGACGTGGAGCCTGACGTGGGCGCGCTGCTGTACGGCGAGGAGCGATAATCATGCGTTACGTTGATGAATACCGCGCGCCGGAGCAGGTGCTGCAGCTTATCGGCCACCTGAAAACGCGCGCAGCGCGGCTGGACTACACGAAAGAAAGGCCGCTGCGGATCATGGAGGTGTGCGGCGGGCACACGCACGCCATCTTCAAATTTGGCCTCGACCAGCTGTTGCCGGAAAACATTGAGTTTATCCACGGCCCCGGCTGCCCGGTCTGCGTGCTGCCGATGGGGCGCATCGACAGCTGTATTGAAATTGCCAGCCAGCCCGACGTCATTTTCTGCACCTTTGGCGACGCGATGCGCGTGCCGGGGAAAAATGGTTCGCTGCTGCAGGCGAAAGCGCGCGGCGCAGACATCCGGATCGTCTATTCGCCGATGGATGCCCTGACGCTGGCAGCGCGTAACCCCACCCGTGAGGTGGTATTTTTTGGTCTGGGGTTTGAAACCACCATGCCCGCCACCGCCATCACGCTGCAGCAGGCGAAAGCGCGCGGCGTCGAGAATTTTTTCTTCTTCTGCCAGCACATTACGCTCATCCCCACCCTGCGCAGCCTGCTGGAAGAGCCGGGAAACGGCATTGACGCCTTTCTGGCACCGGGGCATGTCAGCATGGTGATTGGCACAGACGCCTACGGTTTTATCGCTGAACAGTACAATCGTCCGTTAGTGGTCGCTGGTTTCGAACCACTTGATCTACTGCAAGGTGTCATCATGCTGGTTGAGCAGAAAATAGCGGCCCTGAGCGCGGTCGAAAACCAGTACCGCCGCGTGGTGCCGGATGCGGGAAATGAACGGGCGCAGCAGGCGATAGCCGACGTATTTAGCGTTGAGGGCGACAGCGAGTGGCGTGGTCTGGGGCTGATTGCCGAATCCGGCGTGCGCCTGACGCCAGCCTATCGCGCGTTCGACGCCGAAGCGCATTTCCGCCCGCAGCCGCAGCAGGTTTGCGACGATCCCCGTGCCCGCTGCGGCGAGGTGCTCACCGGCAAATGCAAACCGCATCAGTGCCCGTTATTTGGCAATACCTGTAACCCGCAAACGGCCTTTGGCGCGCTGATGGTCTCCTCCGAAGGGGCGTGTGCCGCGTGGTATCAGTATCGCAACCAGGAGAGCGAAGCATGAATACGGTTGAAATGGCGCACGGCAGCGGCGGACAGGCGATGCAGCAGCTGATTAACCGGCTGTTTATGGAGGCCTTTAACAACCCCTGGCTCGCCGAACAGGAAGACCAGGCGCGCATTGACCTCGCCACCCTCACCGCCCAGGGCGATAGACTGGCCTTCTCCACCGACAGCTACGTCATTGACCCGCTGTTCTTCCCGGGCGGCGATATCGGCAAGCTCGCCGTCTGCGGCACGGCGAACGACGTCGCCGTCAGCGGCGCCGTTCCGCGCTACCTCTCCTGCGGGTTTATCCTTGAAGAGGGATTACCGATGGAGACGCTCGCGGCCGTGGTCAACAGCATGGCGCAGACCGCGCGCGAGGCGGGAATAGCTATCGTCACCGGCGACACCAAAGTGGTGCAGCGCGGCGCGGCCGACAAGCTGTTTATCAATACCGCCGGCATGGGCGCGATCCCCGCCGATATTCACTGGGGCGCGCAGCGCCTCAGCGTGGGCGACGTGCTGATCGTGAGCGGAACGCTGGGCTGCCACGGGGCGACCATCCTGAACCTGCGCGAAGGCCTGGGGCTGGACGGCGAACTGCGCAGCGACTGCGCGGTACTCACCCCGCTGATTCAGACGTTGCGCGGTATTCCCGGCGTGAAGGCCCTGCGTGACGCCACGCGAGGCGGCGTGAATGCCGTGGTTCACGAGTTTGCGGCAAGCTGCGGGTACGGGATTGAACTTACCGAGCGCAGCCTGCCCGTTAAGCCCGCCGTTCGCGGGCTTTGCGAACTGCTGGGTCTGGACCCGCTCAACTTTGCAAACGAAGGCAAGCTGGTGATTGGCGTTGAACGAGCCGCGGCAAAAGCCGTTCTTGAACAGCTGCAGGCTCATCCGTCAGGAAAAGAGGCGGCGATGATTGGTGAAGTGGTTGAGCGCAAAGGGGTGCGCCTGACCGGACTTTATGGCGTGAAGCGCACGCTGGATCTGCCGCACGCTGAACCCTTACCCCGTATTTGCTAGGCCGCGCCACAAGCGGCCAGCATGGATTTTTTTTTGCTCGTTTCTACTGGAAAGCACTATGCCGTATACACCGATGAGCGATCTTGGACAGCAGGGTCTGTTTGACATTACGCGCACACTTTTACAGCAACCCGATCTCGGCGCGCTGAGCGATGCCCTGACGCGGCTGGTCAGGCAATCGGCGCTGGCGGACAGCGCCGCGATTGTGCTCTGGCATAGCGGAACGCAGCGCGCGAGCTACTTCTCAACGCGTGATAATGGCAAAACGTTTGAATACGAAGACGAAACGTACCTCGCGCATGGCCCGGTACGCCGCATTCTCTCCAGACCTGAAGTGCTGCACTGCAACTTTGCGGAATTTCAACAGGCGTGGCCGCGGCTCGCGGAGAGCAACCTCTATCAGCCGTTCGGGCATTACTGCATGCTGCCGCTGGCTGCAGAGGGCCAGATTTTTGGCGGATGCGAGTTTATCCGCACGACCGACCAGCCCTGGAGCGAGGCGGAATACGAGCGCCTGCACACCTTTACCCAGATAGTGGCCGTCGTCGCGGAGCAGATCCAAAGCCGAGTGACCAATAACGTGGATTACGACCTGCTCAGCCGCGAACGCGACAACTTCCGCATTCTGGTCGCCATCACCAACGCCGTACTCTCCCGTCTGGACATGGATGAGCTGGTCAGCGAAGTCTCGAAAGAGATCCACCACTATTTCAAAATCGACGCCATAAGCATTGCGCTTCGCGGGCATCGCAAGGGCAAGCTGAACATCTACTCCACGCATTATCTTGATGAAGCCAACCCGGCGCACGAGCAGAGCGAAGTGGATGAAGCGGGCACTCTTTCTGAACGGGTCTTCAAAAGCAAAGAGATCCTCCTGATCAACCTCAACGAGCAGGATCCGGTCGCGCCGTACGAGCGGATGCTGTTCAACACCTGGGGCAACAAAATCCAGACCCTGTGCCTGCTGCCCCTGATGTCCGGCAACACCATGCTGGGCGTGCTGAAGCTGGCACAGTGCGAGGAAGGCGTGTTCACCACCGCCAACCTGAAGCTGCTGCGTCAGATCGCCGAGCGTATCTCCATCGCGCTCGATAACGCCCTCGCCTATCAGGAGATCCACCGTCTGAAAGAGCGGCTGGTGGATGAAAACCTGGCCCTGACCGAACAGCTCAACAACGTGGACAGCGAGTTTGGTGAAATCATCGGACGCAGCGACGCCATGTACAGCGTGCTCAAGCAGGTTGAGATGGTGGCGCAAAGCGACAGCACGGTGCTGATACTGGGCGAAACCGGTACAGGTAAAGAGCTGATTGCCCGCGCCATCCACAACCTGAGCAACCGCAACAGCCGTCGGATGGTGAAGATGAACTGCGCGGCGATGCCCGCAGGGCTGCTGGAAAGCGACCTGTTCGGCCACGAACGGGGTGCCTTCACCGGGGCAAGCAGCCAGCGGCTGGGCCGTTTTGAGCTGGCAGACAAAAGCTCGCTGTTCCTTGACGAAGTGGGCGATATGCCGCTGGAGCTACAGCCGAAACTGCTGCGCGTCCTGCAGGAGCAGGAGTTTGAACGTCTTGGCAGCAACAAGCTTATCCAGACCGACGTGCGGCTGATTGCCGCGACTAACCGCGACCTGAAAAAAATGGTCGCCGACCGCGAGTTTCGCAGCGATCTCTACTATCGCCTGAACGTCTTCCCGATCTT
The DNA here is from genome assembly GCF_008364555.1 of Enterobacter vonholyi. Taxonomy (GTDB): domain Bacteria; phylum Pseudomonadota; class Gammaproteobacteria; order Enterobacterales; family Enterobacteriaceae; genus Enterobacter; species Enterobacter vonholyi. The sequence goes on along the minus strand of NZ_VTUC01000005.1, from coordinate 74,138 downwards.
CCTGCCGCCGCTGCGCGAGCGCCCGGAAGATATCCCCCTGCTGGTTAAAGCGTTTACCGCGAAGATCGCGCGCCGGATGGGGCGAAACATCGACAGCATTCCTGCCGAGACGTTGCGTACCCTTTCATCGATGGAATGGCCCGGCAACGTGCGCGAGCTGGAAAATGTCATTGAACGCGCGGTGCTGCTGACGCGCGGCAATGTGCTGCAGCTCTCCCTGCCTGAAGTGACGCTGCCTGACGCGATCGCGCCCGCCGCCGAGACGGCGAAAGAGGGAGAAGATGAATATCAGCTCATTATGCGCGTGCTGAAAGAGACCAACGGCGTGGTCGCCGGGCCAAAAGGTGCCGCCCAGCGCCTGGGGTTAAAACGCACCACCCTGCTGTCACGCATGAAGCGTCTCGGTATTGATAAAGAGAGCCTCATTTAAGGCCTTATTCCGGCGGTGTTTTTCTGACACCGCCTTTTGTTACCCTGCGCGATTGTCCCTCATTGACACAAAATCGTTTCCTCTGTATAAAATTCCGCCTTAATAATGAGTTTCATTTGCATCAAAAATAATTTTAATGAAGGGTAGCGTTTCATGAAGAAGGTCATCTGCGCGTTAGGCCTGGCGCTTGCGTCGGTCAGTTCTGCTCTGGCAACCACATATCCTCTGACGATTGAAAATTGTGGCTACAAAGAGACATTCACCAAAGCGCCGGAACGCGTCGTGGCTCTGGGTCAGAATACCGTCGAAATTCTGCTCCTGCTGGGGCTGGAAGATAAGGTGAAGGCCAGCGCCTTCTGGCCGACGAAAGTGTTGCCGCAGCTCGCTGAACAGAACGCAAAAATCAAAACCCTGACGGTCGAAATCCCTACCCTTGAATCCGTGCTTGCGCAAAATCCCGACTTTGTCCCCGCCCAGACGCCACTGCTGCTGGGGCCGGAAAGCAAGGTCGCAAAACGCGACGATCTGATGACCCTGGGCGTGAACAGCTACGTGTCGCCGGGCATGTGCGCGACCAAAAAAGCCACCGGCGATATGTACGGCAGCCGCCAGAAGCTGTGGGATATGACGTATCTCTATCAGGAGATTGAGGACTTCGCCAAAATCTTTAACGTTGAAGACCGCGGTCAGGCCGTGATTGCCGATTTCAAAAAACGCGAGGCCGACTTGCGTAAGGAATTCGGCAAGAACAAAAAAGACCTCTCGTTTGTCTTCTGGTTCTCCAGTTCATCCCCTTCCGCTGACGCCTATGTAGGTGGTAAAAATAGCCCCTCCGGGTTTATCGCCAGCCTGATGGGCGGTCATAACGCCATTACGTCCGAGACCGAATGGCCAACCGTGGGCTGGGAGAGCATTATTGCCGCCAATCCGGATGTCATTGTGGTGTCCAGCCTGGACCGCAACCGCTGGGCGCTGGATAACGCGGAAGAGAAAATCAAATTCCTGAAAAGCGATCCGGCCGTCAGCCAGCTGGACGCGGTGAAAAAAGGTCATATCGTGGTGATGGACGGTCAGGCCATGAACCCGACGATTCGCACGATTTACGGGGCTGAGCAGGTCGGCGAACAGCTCAGAAAGCTGGGGCTGAACTGATGACCACCGCCGTTCTTCAGGCCAGGCAAAGCCTGGTTCTGACGACCTCGTGTTTGCTCGCCTTTGTCCTGCTATTTCTGGTTATCGCGCTGAGCGTCAGCGTCGGCGAACTGTCCATCCCGCTGGATAACGTATTTTACGCTATCAGCAATAAAATGGGGCTCACCGATATTCCGCTCACTCGTATCTATGAGAGCGTCATCTGGGACTTTCGCCTGAGCCGCGCGCTGGTTGCGGCCTGCTGCGGCGCGGGGCTGGCCATCTGCGGGGCCGTATTGCAGAGCCTGCTGAAGAACGCGCTGGCGGAACCCTACGTGCTCGGCGTGTCCGCGGGCGCGTCGACCGGGGCGGTTTCTGTTGTCGTATTGGGGATCGGTACCGGTGCGGTGTCGCTCTCTGCCGGGGCCTTTGCCGGGGCGTTCGCCGCGTTTGCGTTTGTCGCGTTTCTGACGAACGGCGCGCGCGGCGGGAATGAACGTACTATTCTGGCAGGCGTTGCCGCCTCGCAGCTTTTTAACGCCATTACCGCCTACACCATTAGCACCTCCGCCAGCGCCCAGCAGGCGCGCGACGTGATGTTCTGGCTGCTGGGCAGCTTCAGCGGCGTACGCTGGCCCGAATTCCAGCTGGCACTGGTCGTGGTGCTGATTGGGTTAGCCGTGTGCCTCTACTATTCCCGGGCGCTGGATGCCTTTACGTTCGGTGATGACGCCGCGGCGTCGCTGGGCATTGCTGTCCCCTGGGTGCGCCTGGCGCTCTTTACCACCACCGCGCTGATTACCGCAACCATCGTCAGCATGGCGGGCTCAATCGGCTTTGTCGGGCTGGTGGTGCCGCACGTCATGCGTTTCCTGTTCGGGCCGCTGCACCGCACGCTGCTGATTGCCAGCGCGCTGGCAGGCGCGATCCTGATGGTGCTGGCAGACATTGCCTCGCGCATGCTGATTGCGCCGCAAAGCCTGCCCGTCGGCGTGGTCACCGCGCTGGTTGGCGTTCCGTTCTTTGCCGTGATTATCTACCGCTCAAGGAATAAGTGATGAGCATCTGCGCTGAAAATATTACCTGGAAGGTCGGCAAAAAAGTCATCGTTAATGACGTCTCGCTGAAGGTTTCCCGGGGCGAAACGGTAGGACTGCTTGGCCCTAACGGCTGCGGTAAATCGTCTCTTTTACGTATCCTCGCGGGGCTGCGTCGCCCGGATGCGGGCTGTGTGACGCTGGACGGCCAGGACATCTCTCGTATTGCCAAAAAGCAGCTGGCCCGCCGGGTCGCCTTCGTGGAGCAGCACGGCATGACTGACGCCAACATGCGCGTGCGCGACGTGGTCAAACTCGGGCGGATTCCGCACCACTCCGCCTTTTCCAACTGGAGCACGCACGATGACGAAACCGTCACCGCCGCTCTGCAGCGCGTGGATATGCTGGATAAAAGCGACCAGGGGTGGCTGAGCCTCTCCGGCGGTGAGCGCCAGCGCGTCCACATTGCCCGCGCGCTGGCCCAGACCCCGACGGAAATCCTGCTGGATGAACCAACAAACCACCTGGACATTCATCATCAGATGCAGCTGATGCAGTTGATCAGCGAATTACCGGTCACCAGCATTGTCGCTATCCACGATCTCAACCACGCCTCGATGTTCTGCGACTCGCTGATTGTGATGCAGAAAGGGCAAATTGTGGCGACGGGCACGCCGCAGGACATCCTGTCCGAGTCGTTGCTCTGGGACGTCTTCCGGGTCAAAACCAAAATCGAGATCTCGCCGTTCCATGGCAAAAAACACATTCACTTTATCGTTTAGGGGCGAGTGACCAACGATGCCCCTTCGCCCTGCCACCACGCTCTGGCCCCCCGTTTTACTGGGTAGCCAGTTTGTTTTTAACATCGGCTTTTATGCCGTTGTCCCCTTCCTGGCGATATTCCTGCGCGACGATATGCTGCTCTCCGGCGGGCTGATCGGGCTGATCCTCGGCCTGCGCACATTCTCTCAGCAGGGGATGTTTATCGTCGGTGGTGCCCTCTCGGACCGGTTTGGCGCGAAAGTGATTATCCTGAGCGGCTGTATTGTCCGTGTTTCAGGCTATCTGCTGCTGGCCTTCGGGGAATCGCTGTGGCCGATTATACTGGGCGCGTGTCTGACAGGCGTGGGCGGCGCGCTGTTTTCTCCGTCTATTGAGGCATTGCTGGCGAAAGCGGGCACGCACAGCGAGGCGAAAGGTAAACGAAGCCGGGCGGAGTGGTTCGCGCTGTTTGCGGTCTGCGGGGAACTCGGTGCGGTACTGGGCCCGGTCGCCGGCGCCCTGCTAACCGGCCTGGGTTTTCGTCAGGTGGCTCTCGCGGGAGCAGGCGTCTTTGTCATTGCATTAGTGGTGCTCTACTTCTGCCTGCCTGCTTCTGGCCGCCGTTCACAGACGCTAAAAATTGTGCCCTGGTGGACGACGTTTCATCAACCCCGCTTTGTCGCCTTTATCATTGCCTACAGTTCGTGGCTTTTAAGCTATAACCAGCTCTATCTGGCGCTGCCGGTAGAGATCCAGCGCTCTGGCGGTAACGAGAAAGATCTCGGCCCGCTTTTTATGCTTGCCTCCGTTCTGATCATCACCTTACAGCTGCCGCTGGCGCGATTCGCCCGGCGCGTGGGTGCGGTGAGGATCCTGCCGGTGGGCTTTTTATTCCTCTCCGCCGCCTTTGCAAGCGTGGCAATGTTTGCGCCGACGGCACCGCCTGAGGGCTGGCTGCGCCTGCTGCCGTCGGTCTGTTTCGTGACGCTGCTGACGCTGGGGCAGATGCTGCTGGTACCCTCGGCAAAGGATCTGATCCCGAGGTTTGCCGAGGAGTCCACGCTGGGGGCGCACTATGGCGCACTCGCCACCGCTGGCGGCATCGCGGTACTGGCAGGAAACTTGTTGTTTGGTAGCCTGCTGGATCGCGCGCTGGTGCCCTCAACGCAGGCGATTTATCCCTGGCTGCTGCTGGCCCTTTTCCCACTCTGTAGCGCGCTGGCCCTGAACGTTATTTGCCGCCCGCTCAGAAGCTGAACCGGTCACTTTTTCGGACGATACTTTTCCGGCAACTCCGGCACGGGGCGACGGTCATCAATCAGATGGCGGACGGTCAGAATGGGGTGACGCCATAACATACGCGGGCCTGCCCAGCGCATAATCAGCTTCATCTCTTCGCGTTTTGCAGGCTGATAGCAGTGGACCGGACACTGCTTACAGGCAGGCTTTTCCTCACCAAAAACGCACTTATCCAGGCGCTTATCGGCATAGGCATTCAGCGCCTGGTAGTGCCCGTCTTCCACAGAGGCCTGAGGACACTGCTTCTGATACAGCGCGATCATTTTCGCGATGGTCTCTTTTTCGCGAGAAATTCGTTTACCGGACATAGCGACTTACCAAACAATAAAGTGCAAAAATAATACACCTTTCAATGCGGGATTTCAGTTGTTGCATGCGGCTTTCTGAAGCCTGATTCCAGTTTTATCCCTGCACCGTCCGACAATTACTGGTATTTTATACAGTCATTAGTGATGACTTTTATCCGTGTTGTCGGGAGACCCTATGCAAGAACTCGCTATCAACAAACCCTATCGCCATTTAACAGTGGGATATTTCAGAAAGCGCCATGAAGACCGCAATACCAAGATACCGAAGCGCTACAGCGTGCATGCGGCGCTGAGCTTAAAAGGTGACTGGCTTGAAAAGGCGGGATTTACGACCCATTCCCGAGTCAGGGTGGGCGTGGAGCATGGAAAAATAGTCATTGAGTTAATGTCGGAAGATGCCTCGTAAAGCGACGACATTTTTCTGCGCCGTACCTTTTTTTCATGCGACAATAGAAGGAACAAACGGCCTCTGAGCCGCTCAAAACGGTTTATTTTCAAAGAAATGGACATCATAACTCCATGAGCACACTCGACAATTTCGACGCACATACGCCGATGATGCAGCAGTATCTGAAGCTGAAGGCACAGCATCCGGAAATCCTGCTGTTTTACCGTATGGGCGATTTTTACGAGCTGTTTTATGACGATGCTAAGCGTGCATCGCAGCTGCTCGACATCTCGCTGACCAAACGTGGTGCATCGGCAGGTGAACCCATCCCGATGGCAGGTATTCCGCACCACGCGGTAGAAAATTACCTGGCGAAACTGGTGAATCAGGGTGAGTCTGTCGCCATCTGCGAACAGATCGGCGACCCCGCGACCTCAAAAGGCCCGGTGGAACGCAAGGTCGTGCGCATCGTCACGCCTGGCACCATCAGTGATGAAGCCCTGCTTCAGGAGCGCCAGGACAACCTGCTGGCCGCGCTGTGGCAGGACGGCAAAGGGTTTGGCTACGCGACGCTGGACATCAGCTCCGGGCGTTTTCGTCTGAGTGAACCGGCCGATCGTGAAACGATGGCTGCCGAACTGCAGCGCACCAACCCGGCAGAATTGCTCTACGCCGAAGATTTCGCCGAAATGGCGCTGATTGAAGGTCGTCGCGGGTTGCGCCGCCGTCCGCTGTGGGAATTCGAAATTGATACCGCGCGCCAGCAGCTGAATCTGCAGTTTGGCACCCGCGATCTGATTGGCTTTGGCGTTGAAAATGCCCCGCGCGGGCTGTGTGCGGCAGGTTGCCTCCTGCAGTACGTAAAAGATACCCAGCGCACCGCCCTGCCGCATATCCGCTCTATCACCATGGAGCGCCAGCAGGACAGCATCATCATGGATGCCGCCACTCGCCGTAACCTGGAGATCACGCAGAACCTCGCGGGCGGCGTAGAAAATACGCTGGCGTCGGTCCTCGACAATACGGTAACGCCAATGGGCAGCCGTATGCTGAAACGCTGGCTGCATATGCCGATTCGCGATACCGCTACGCTGGTTTGTCGTCAGCAGACGATTGCCGCGCTGCAGGATCGCTATACCGAGCTGCAGCCTGTCCTGCGCCAGGTGGGGGATCTGGAACGTATCCTGGCCCGTCTGGCGCTGCGCACGGCACGACCGCGCGATCTCGCACGGATGCGTCATGCTTTCCAGCAGCTGCCGGAACTTCGTGCGCAGCTGAGCGACGTTGACAGCGCGCCGGTACAGAAACTCCGCGAAACCATGGGTGAATTTACCGAACTCCGCGAGCTGCTTGAACGCGCCATTATTGATGCGCCTCCGGTTCTCGTGCGTGATGGCGGCGTGATTGCTCCGGGCTACAACGAGGAGCTGGACGAATGGCGCGCGCTGGCCGACGGCGCGACGGACTACCTCGATAAGCTGGAGATCCGCGAGCGCGAGCGTCTTGGGCTCGACACTCTGAAGGTGGGTTATAACGCGGTTCACGGTTATTACATTCAAATCAGCCGCGGGCAGAGCCACCTGGCGCCGATTCACTACGTGCGCCGCCAGACGTTGAAAAACGCTGAACGCTATATCATTCCCGAGCTGAAAGAGTACGAAGACAAAGTCCTCACCTCGAAAGGGAAAGCCCTGGCGCTGGAAAAACAGCTGTATGAAGAGCTGTTTGATATGCTGATGCCGCACCTGGCCGACCTGCAGCTGAGCGCCAGCGCGCTGGCGGAACTGGACGTGCTGGTGAACCTCGCAGAGCGTGCGGAAACGCTGAACTACACCTGCCCGACCTTTACCGATAAGCCAGGCATTCGTATCACTGAAGGCCGTCACCCGGTGGTCGAGCGGGTGCTGAACGAACCGTTCATCGCCAACCCGCTGAGCCTGTCGCCGCAGCGAAGAATGCTGATCATTACCGGTCCGAACATGGGCGGTAAGAGTACCTATATGCGTCAGACGGCGCTGATTGCCCTGCTTGCCTATATCGGCAGCTACGTTCCAGCGCAAAACGTGGAGATTGGCCCCATCGACCGTATCTTCACCCGTGTTGGAGCTGCGGACGATCTGGCGAGCGGTCGCTCAACCTTCATGGTCGAAATGACTGAAACGGCAAACATTCTGCATAACGCGACGGAGCATAGCCTGGTGCTGATGGACGAAGTCGGACGCGGAACGTCAACCTACGATGGTCTGTCGCTGGCCTGGGCCTGTGCGGAAAGCCTCGCGAATAAAATCAAGGCCATGACGCTCTTCGCCACCCACTACTTCGAACTGACGCAGTTGCCGAAGAAAATGGAAGGCGTGGCTAACGTCCACCTTGATGCGCTGGAGCACGGCGACACCATCGCCTTTATGCACACGGTGCAGGATGGCGCGGCAAGCAAAAGCTATGGTCTGGCCGTTGCGGCGCTGGCTGGCGTACCGAAAGAGGTGATAAAGCGCGCGCGTCAGAAACTGCGTGAACTGGAAAGCCTGTCACCGAATGCGGCGGCGACGCAGATTGATGGTACGCAGATGTCGCTGCTGGTGCCAGCGGAAGAGACATCGCCTGCTGTGGAAGCGCTGGAAAACCTCGATCCGGATTCACTGACGCCGCGTCAGGCGCTGGAGTGGATTTATCGCCTGAAGAGTCTGGTTTAGTTTTCTGCGGTCTTTGCCCGGTGGCGCAGCGCCACCGGGCTGTCTTTACAGCAGCGGCGGGATCGTTGGCACCTGCGGCGCCTCGTCAATATCCTTCTGCGTCATGCGGAACGCTTCAGGGTAATGCTCGCGGCTGGTACGGCGCAGCGGTTCGGTATCGCGCCAGGTATACAAACAATGCTGGCACTGGTAAACGGTCCAGACCCCTTTCACCGGCGACGTCGCCATCACTTCAATATGCTCATCGGCACAACGTGGACAAATCATCTTTTCCTCCTTATTGACGTGAAGCCAGCATCGCGGTCAGTTTTTCAGCCCAGGCTTTGGTTTCAGGCAGATCCTGTACCGGCTGGCTATAGTGGCCACGGGTGTCCGGTGCGACAGGCGTGGTCGCATCGATAATCAGTTTGTCGGTAATGCCCGCCGGACTGGATCCAGGATCGAGTTCCAGCACCGACATGTTCGGCAGCTGCACCAGATCGCCTGCCGGGTTGACCTTCGATGACAGCGCCCACATCACCTGCGGGAGGTTGAACGGGTCGACATCCTCATCCACCATGATCACCATCTTTACGTAGCCCAGGCCGTGCGGCGTGGTCATGGCGCGCAAGCCGACCGCGCGGGCAAACCCGCCGTAGCGTTTTTTGGTGGAGATAATCGCCAGCAGACCGTGGGTGTACATCGCGTTCACCGCCTGCACTTCCGGGAATTCCGCTTTCAGCTGCTGGTAGAGCGGCACGCAGGTGGCTGGCCCCATCAGATAATCAATCTCGGTCCACGGCATGCCGAGATAAAGGGATTCGAAAATCGGTTTGGTGCGGTAAGAAACTTTGTCGATACGCACAACCGTCATGTTACGACCACCGGAGTAGTGCCCAGTAAACTCGCCGAACGGCCCTTCAATTTCGCGTTTACGGCCTTCAATCACCCCTTCCAGGATCACTTCAGAACCCCACGGCACATCGAAGCCGGTCAGCGGCGCGGTGGCAATCGGATACGGGCTTTCACGCAGCGCACCGGCCATTTCATACTCTGACTGATCGTATTTCAGCGGCGTCGCGCCCATCAGCGTAATGATCGGATCGTTGCCGAGGGTAATGGCAATCGGCAGGTCTTCGCCGCGCTCTTCGGCTTTGTGCAGATGCAGAGCAATATCGTGCATCGGTACCGGCTGCAGGCCGAGCTTGCGCTTGCCCTTCACTTCCATGCGGTAGATGCCAACGTTCTGCTTGCCGAAGTTATCAGGGTCAAGTGGATCGCGCGAGACGACGCACGCTTTATCGAGATAAAAACCCCCGTCTCCGTCGTTCAGACGGAACAGCGGCAGAATATCGAACAGGTTAATGTCTTCGCCGTCCACCGTATTCTGCGCCCAGGCCGGATTGGCGCGGCTCTCTGGCGCAATCGGGAATTTATCCCAGCGGCGAATAAACTCGTCGATCTGCTTTTTCACCGGCGTGTTCGCCGGCAGCCCCATCGAAATGGCATGGTTCTGCCAGGAGCCGATGGTGTTCATCACCACGCGGGCATCGGTAAATCCGCGAATGTTGTCGAACCACAGCGCGGGCGCGCCGTCGCCAATACGGCCGGTCGCGTTGGCCGCCGCCGCCAGATCGGGCTCGGCGTTTACCTCTTCCTCAATTTTCAGCAGTTGCCCTTGCTCATCGAGCGCCTGCAGGAAGCTTCTCAAATCATCAAATGCCATCTTTATTCTCCTGTGAAAAATGTTTCGCCTCCCGCAACCCGTTCCAGCGGCGGGCCTTTTTATGCTCCAGGCCAAACTGGTCAAGCACGCGGGTCACAATATGCTGGGTGATGTCATCGGCGGTTTGCGGATGGTTGTAATACGCAGGCATAGGCGGCACCATCGCCACGCCCATGCGGGAGAGCGCAAGCATATTCTCCAGATGAATGGTGCTGAGCGGCGTTTCACGGGGCACCAGCACCAGCTTACGCCCCTCTTTCAGCACCACATCCGCCGCACGGCCCACCAGCCCTTCGGCATAGCCCGCGCGGATCCCGGCCAGCGTTTTCATGCTGCAGGGAATGACGACCATGCCGTCGGTACGAAACGAACCGGAGGAGATGGTGGCGGCCTGGTCTGCCGGGCTATGGACAACGTCAGCCAGCGCAGCAACGTCCTGGGCGGTGTAAGGCGTTTCCAGCTCAATGGTGGTTTTTGCCCACTTCGACATCACCAGATGGGTCTCCACTTCCGGCATTTCCCGTAGCGCCTGCAGCAGCGCCACGCCAAGCGGAGCACCCGTTGCCCCCGTCATTCCCACGATCAATCTCATTCATCACCTCAATCATTTTGTTCGTGTGCGAACATTATGGGTAAACTACTCCCGAATTCTTTTTCTGACAATATCGTTCGCATACGATCACACTAAATGCTAAAAAATGCCGCATTATCATCCCGGGCTTTAGCAGCTATCATAGGGGGTGATTTTTTCTGTCGGAGTGTTCATGGAACTAAGACAAGAGGCGTTCCACCTGTTACGTCAGCTTTTTCAACAGCATACTGCACGGTGGCAACATGCATTGCCGGAGCTGACCAAGCCGCAGTATGCGGTGATGCGCTCTATTGCCGAGCATCCGGGCATCGAACAGGTGGCATTGACTGAGGTCGCGGTCAGCACCAAAGCGACCCTGGCGGAAATGCTCAGCCGCATGGAGGCGCGCGGGCTGGTCAAACGCGAGCACGACCCTGCAGATAAGCGCCGTCGCTTTGTCTTCCTCACGCCAGAAGGTGAGGCCCTGCTTGCAGACTGTAAGCCGGTAGGCAATGAGGTTGATGAGGCCTTTTTAGGCCGTCTTAACAAGGCCGAGCGGGAGCAGTTCTCGGCTCTCATCAAAAAGATGATGCACGATTAATTCACGCTGGTGCGCATAAAATCGATAAAGGTGCGCACTTTCGCTGAGACATGCCGGGCATCAGGATAGACCGCATAGATGCCCTGCCGCGCAAAGGTATATTCCGGTAACACCTGGACCAGTTCTCCCGCATCAAGTGAATCGCGCACCAGCCATTCCGGCAGTAACGCCACCCCACCGCCTGCGAGCGCAAAAGCCATAAGGGCCTGAGCGCTGTCGGCAAACAAACGTGGCGCTTTTTTTATCTCGAGCGTTTCAGGCGCGCCGCTGGCATTTTTCACCTGCCAGCGCAGCGGTGAGGCCAGGCGCTCATGAATAATCCAGTCGGCCTGCGCCAGCTGCGCAATCGATTCGATAGGGTTTCTCGCAAGCCACTCGGGCGTCGCGACGGGGAGAATAGAAAAGTGAGAAATCAGTGCGGCGTGGTTGCGCGAATCGGCAAGCGTCCCCAGCCGGATGGCCACGTCAAAGCGCTCCGAGATAAGGTCAGCATGCAGTGACGACGAAACGTGTCGGACGCGAAGATCGGGGTGCTGCTGGCTAAACCTGGCCAGCAGCGGCACCACGACCCGGGAGCCATATTCAGGCGTGGTCGTGATCCGCAGTTCACCGGTAAGTCCCGCATGATTCGCGCGGACATCATCCTGCAGCCGTTCGGCTTCCTTCAGAAGCGCCACGCTGCGCTGATGAAAAAGCGCGCCCGCCTCGGTTAACGTCAGGCGGCGGGTAGAGCGCAGCAGCAGCGTAACGCCCAGCTCATCTTCAAGCTGGCGGATATTGAAGCTAACCACCGCTTTTGTCAGCCCCATCGCCTCTGCGGCCGCCGTAAAACTGCCGGTGTCGGCCACTGCGATAAACATCTGCGTTCGCTGTAGGTTAATCATCATTACGCCTTATACTGTCAAAATAATTTTGACAGTAAATCGCGCTTTGTCAGGTTTATCCGTGATTCCCGAGCCGATACGATACGCCACCTCACCGGAGGATCCACCATGACGTATCGCAGCAAAGTTGCCGTTGTCTATCTGCTGGGCTTTTTTCTTGATTTGATCAACATGTTTATTGCCAGCGTCGCCTTTCCGGCAATGGCTCACGCCTTTACTGCCACGCCATCAGCGCTTGCCTGGGTCAGTAACGGGTATATTGCCGGTCTGACGCTGGCGATCCCGTTCAGCAGCGTGCTCACTCGCCGCATCGGGCCAAAGCGCGTCATCCTGCTTTCGCTTTTTCTGTTCAGCGCAGCCTCAGCTGCAGCGGGCCTGTCTGCAACGCTGGAAACTCTGATTGCCTGGCGAGTGCTTCAGGGCGTGGGAGGGGGCTTACTGATCCCCGTCGGACAGGCGCTGACCTGGCAACAGTTCAGGCCTCACGAGCGGGCCCGACTCTCCTCGGTAGTGATGCTGGTTGCGTTGCTTGCCCCGGCCTGCTCCCCGGCTATCGGCGGCGTGCTGGTGCAGACGCTGGGCTGGCGATGGATCTTTTTCGCCACGCTCCCGGTGGCTATCGTGACCTTTGTTCTGGCCTGTCTGTGGCTTAAACATGAAAAACCCACGATGAACGCGGCCAGATTGCTAAACCTGCCCTTGCTCGCGGACCCGCTTTTGCGTTTTTCAATGCTTGTCTATTTTTGCGTCCCCGGCATATTTATTGGGGTGAACGTCACGGGCATGTTTTATCTTCAGCACGAGGCGAACATGAGCCCAGCCGCAACGGGAATGCTCATGCTGCCGTGGTCTGTAGCATCGTTTATCGCCATCACGACGACGGGACGTTATTTTAACCGTATCGGCCCCCGACCGCTGATAGTCATCGGCTGCCTTTTGCAGGCGGCGGGTATTCTGCTTTTGATTGACGTCAGCTCGTCAATGCTGTTGCCTGCCGTCGCGTTTACCCTGATGGGCGCGGGAGGAAGCCTGTGCAGCAGTACAGCTCAGAGCAGCGCGTTTCTGGCAACGCGCCGGGACGAGATGCCGGATGCCAGCGCGCTGTGGAATCTCAATCGTCAGCTGAGTTTTTTTGCCGGTGCCCTGCTGCTTGCGCAGGTGCTGAACCTGGCGCAGGCCTGGCTGCCACCACTCGCCGCCTGGCACGGGATGTTTATTTTTGCTGCAGGCATGACCTTGCTGCCTGTACCGTACGTTTTTCGTCTTAACAATACGCAGGTGCTAAATCAGCTGCGACAGGAGAATTCATGACGCCTTTCGAACACGACATTATCGACCTCCACATTGCGCTTGAAGACTGGTTAGGCAAAGGTGAAGGCGATCCCGACGCCCTGCTCGCCCGCTTCAGCCCAGATTTTCTGATGATCCCGCCGGGTGGTGTGCAGATCGACTATAACGGCCTGGCCAGTTTTCTGGAAAAACAGCGTGGAAGCCGTCCCGGACTGAAGATCGTCATTGACGAATTATCCACGATCCAGCGTTGGGATCGTGGCGCGGTGCTCCACTACCGGGAGACGCAAACCCGGCCAGACCTGCCCGTCAACGTGCGCTGGTCGACCGCGGTGCTCAGTCAGGAAGGCGACAAAATAACGTGGCGTCTGCTGCACGAAACGGCGGCACAGCCGTAACACAAAAGAAAAAGGCCCGTCTCACGACGGGCCTTTTTTGACGAAAGGTTGCTTATTCGCGGAACAGCGCTTCGATATTCAGACCTTGCCCCTGCAGGATTTCACGCAGGCGGCGCAGACCTTCAACCTGAATCTGACGAACACGTTCACGGGTCAGGCCAATTTCGCGGCCGACGTCTTCCAGTGTCGCAGCTTCATACCCCAGTAAACCGAAACGACGTGCCAGCACTTCACGCTGTTTGGCGTTCAGTTCGAACAGCCATTTGACGATGCTCTGTTTCATGTCATCGTCCTGCGTGGTGTCTTCCGGACCGTTATCTTTTTCATCGGCCAGGATGTCCAGCAGCGCTTTTTCGGAGTCGCCACCCAGCGGGGTGTCAACAGAGGTAATGCGCTCGTTGAGACGCAGCATACGGCTTACGTCATCAACCGGTTTATCGAGTTGCTCGGCAATTTCTTCTGCGCTTGGCTCGTGGTCCAGTTTATGGGACAACTCGCGCGCGGTGCGCAGATAAACGTTCAACTCTTTGACGATGTGTATCGGCAGGCGGATCGTACGGGTCTGGTTCATAATAGCCCGTTCGATGGTCTGACGAATCCACCAGGTCGCGTAGGTTGAGAAACGGAACCCGCGTTCCGGGTCAAATTTCTCAACTGCGCGGATGAGACCTAAGTTGCCCTCTTCAATCAGATCCAGCAGAGCCAGACCACGATTGCCGTAACGGCGGGCAATTTTCACGACCAGTCGCAGGTTACTTTCAATCATGCGACGACGCGAGGCAACATCACCACGCAAAGCACGACGTGCGAAATAGACTTCTTCTTCGGCCGTTAGCAGTGGGGAGTAACCAATCTCCCCAAGGTAAAGCTGAGTCGCGTCCAGTACACGCTGTGTGGCACCCTGCGATAACAGCTCTTCTTCAGCCAAATCGTTATCACTGGGTTCCTCTTCTACTAAGGCTTTTTCGTCAAAAGCCTCTACTCCGTTCTCATCAAATTCCGCGTCTTCATTTAAATCATGAACTTTCAGCGTATTCTGACTCATAAGGTGGCTCCTACCCGTGATCCCTGAACGAGACACCCTGGCTGGCATGCCCCGTCAAATTATCGCTGCGGCAAATACTGCAGCGGGTTTACGGATTTCCCCTTGTAACGAATTTCAAAATGCAAGCGTGTAGAACTGGTTCCGGTGCTACCCATGGTAGCGATTTTTTGCCCCGCCTTAACTTCTTGTTGTTCCCGGACCAGCATTGTGTCGTTATGGGCGTAGGCACTCAGGTAATCATCGTTATGTTTGATGATAATAAGATTACCGTAACCGCGCAGAGCGTTACCGGCATACACAACGCGCCCATCTGCGGTCGCGATGATAGCCTGTCCTTTACTCCCTGCGATATCGATCCCTTTATTTCCCCCTTCGGAGGAAGAGAAGTTTTCGATAACCTTGCCGTCAGTTGGCCAGCGCCATGCAGAGATTGGCGAACTGGAGGTCATACTGCTGGCAGTCGGTTCAGTAGAGCTAACCACAGGTGCCGTTACCGGTGCTGTGACAACAGTCGCAGTCCCTTTATTATTCGGCAACATTTTGTTAGCAGTCTGATCACCTGAATCCTCAGAATACGTAATTACAGGTTGTGAAGCAACCACCGTGGTGGATTTTTGTGCAGGCTTAACGCTGTTATTTTGAGCTGTTACATCGGCCGCTGAAACGGTGTTGCCAGGCGTAAGCGGCGTCCCCGTCGCGTTGCCCACCTGGAGCGTTTGCCCGACTTCCAGAGCATATGGGGCCTGGACGTTATTGCGCTGCGCGAGGTCACGGAAATCGTTCCCGGTGATCCACGCAATGTAGAACAGCGTATCGCCGCGTTTCACGGTATAGGTGCTGCCACCGGTGTAGCTGCCTTTCGGAATGTTCCCATACTGGCGGTTATAGACTATGCGGCCATTTTGGGTCTGAACAGGTTGTTCAACTGGCTGAACCTGCACTGGCTGTGTAACAGGATGTTGCACAGGCTGAATTTGTGGTGTTTGCTGCGGTGCAGCCGTCCCCATTTTAGGTGGCGGCGTGATTAACATTCCGCTGGACGTGTTACCGGAGCCGCTGTTTCCGCCGACGGAACTCACGGGCGCAGGCGCGTTGTTTGAACTTGTACAGCCTGCCAGCCAGAGCGAAACCAGTGATAATGCCGCAACACGGCTGATGGTGAATTTAGGGCTTCCCGCGCTCATTTATCCCCCAGGAATGTGTTAACTACCAGTGACTTAAAATTTACCGTGATGGCACGAATCTTTCGCGCCACACCATACGCTGAATTTGCCTTAATAACCCTGGATAATTCCGAGTCTCAGGCCAACTCCCCCTTCACCAGAGGCACAAAGCGCACGGCTTCCACGGTGTCGATAATAAACTCGCCGCCGCGCCGACGAACGCGCTTCAACAGCTGCTGCTCGTCCCCGACAGGCAGAACAAGAATGCCCCCCTCATCCAGCTGCGACAACAGGGCTGCTGGAATTTCAGGCGGGGCCGCCGTCACGATGATCGCGTCAAACGGGGCGCGCGCCTTCCAACCCTGCCATCCATCACCGTGTCGTGTCGAAACATTATGTAAATCAAGTTGTTTCAGGCGACGACGCGCCTGCCACTGTAAACCTTTGATCCGCTCAACGGAGCATACGTGATGAACCAGATGCGCCAGGATCGCGGTCTGATACCCCGACCCGGTGCCAATCTCCAGCACGCGGGAGTCGGGCGTCAGCTCCAGCAGCTCCGTCATGCGTGCCACCATGTAAGGCTGCGAAATCGTCTGGCCCTGTCCGATGGGCAGCGCCACGTTTTCCCACGCTTTGTGTTCAAACGCCTCGTCTACAAATTTTTCACGCGGAACCAGGGCGAGCGCTTCGAGCACGTGCTCGTCGCTGATCCCCTGCGCGCGGAGTTGTTCCAGAAGAGTTTGTACACGTTTGTTTACCATTGCGCGTTCACTCCTGCGCGATCCAGCCAGCCCGACACCACATCATGCGCGCTATACGCGGTTAAATCTACGTGCAGCGGAGTAACCGAAACATAGCCTTCCTCTACGGCGGCAAAGTCGGTATCCGGACCCGCATCGCACTTGTCGCCGGGAGGGCCAATCCAGTAAAGCGTGTTACCGCGAGGATCCTGCTGCGGGATCACCTGATCGGCAGGATGTCGGCTCCCGCAACGGGTGACGCGGATGCCTTTAATTTCATCAAGAGGAAGATCCGGCACGTTGATGTTGAGGATGCGCCCGGTACGCAGCGGCTCGCGACCGAGCGCCCGCAGGATCGAACAGGTTACCACGGCAGCGGTGTTGTAGTGCGTGTGGCCATTTAACGAGACCGCCAGCGCCGGGAACCCCAGATGGCGGCCTTCCATTGCGGCCGCCACGGTGCCGGAGTAAATCACGTCATCGCCGAGGTTAGGCCCGGCGTTGATGCCGGAGACGACGATATCCGGACGCGGCCGCATCAGCGCGTTCACGCCCAGAAAAACGCAGTCGGTTGGCGTGCCCATCTGTACGGCAATATCGCCATTTTCAAAGGTAAAGGTGCGAAGCGACGACTCCAGCGTCAGCGAGTTAGACGCTCCACTGCGGTTACGATCGGGCGCCACGACCTGCACGTCCGCAAATTCACGGAGGTGTTTCGCCAGGGTCTGAATGCCTGGCGCGTGGATCCCGTCATCGTTACTCAGCAATATTCGCATAATCACCCGAGGTGTTGATAAGTTCCCTGACAACACTGGTGGCAAAGCTGCCTGCCGGCAGCCAGAAGCGTAACTCGACGGTCACGTCATCCCACCAGTTCCAGCTTAACTGCTGCGGATAGAGCAGCATCGCGCGGCGTGCCGCTTCAACTTTTTCCCGCACCAGCAAGGATTGCAATTCTGGCGCGTCCGCCACGGCTGACTGCTCGGCGGCCAGCGCGTCGCCCTGTGTTCCCCAGTCGCCCGTACCGGGCAACGCGGCGGTAATCATCAGCGCTTTTGCGTCCACGCGCGACTGCACATCAGCCATCTCTTCGGCCGTTGCCACAAACCAGCTTCCGCGTCCCGCTAATTGTAGCGCATCGCCAACAACAACTTGATTCGCGTCCGGTTTTTTCAGCCTTTCGCTCACAATCTGATTAAACAACGCGCTGCGGGCCGCCGACAACCAAAAACTGCGTTTATTCCTGTCACGTACCGGCGCATAGCTTTGCGCCCAGCGCAGCGCGCCCTGCAGGTTGCTGCCGCCGATGCCAAAGCGCTGCGCGCCAAAGTAGTTCGGTACGCCGCGGTCGCTGATGGCGTTCAGGCGTTTTTCAACGTCTTCTCGGTCAGTCACTTCGCGCAGCACCAGCGTAAACGCGTTGCCTTTCAACGCCCCCAGACGCAGTTTGCGCTTGTGGCGGGCATATTCCAGTACCTTACAGCCCTCAAGCTCAAATTTGCTTAAATCAGGCATCGCATTGCCGGGAACGCGCGCGCAGAGCCACTGTTCCGTGACGGCGTGTTTATCTTTCTGCCCGGCAAAGCTCACTTCGCGGGCATGAATTTTGAGGAATTTTGCCAGCGCGTCGGCCACAAAGCGGGTATTGCAGCCATTTTTCAGAATACGCACCAGGATATGTTCGCCTTCGCCATCCGGCTCAAAGCCCAGATCCTCGACCACGAGGAAATCTTCCGGGCTGGCTTTCAGCACCCCGTTCCCCTGCGGTTTGCCATGCAGATATGTCAGGTTGTCGAAGTCTGTCATTTGCTCGCCTTCACCAGCAGCGCCACGGCTTCACAGGCAATCCCTTCGCCACGACCTGTGAAGCCCAGCTTCTCGGTCGTCGTCGCTTTGACGTTCACGTCGTCCATATGGCAACCCAGATCTTCTGCGATAAACACACGCATCTGCGGAATGTGCGGCAGCATTTTCGGGGCCTGGGCGATAATCGTCACGTCGACGTTGCCAAGGGTGTAGCCTTTCGCCTGGATGCGGCGCCACGCTTCGCGCAGCAGTTCACGGCTGTCTGCCCCTTTAAACGCCGGGTCGGTGTCCGGGAACAGCTTGCCGATATCACCCAGTGCGGCCGCGCCCAACAGCGCGTCGGTCAGCGCATGCAGCGCCACGTCGCCATCAGAATGCGCCAGCAGCCCTTTTTCATAAGGAATGCGCACGCCGCCAATGATAATTGGGCCTTCGCCGCCAAAGGCGTGTACATCAAAACCGTGTCCAATTCGCATTATGCCTTCTCCTGATGGGTCGAACGGGTAAGATAAAATTCCGCGAGCTGTAAATCTTCCGGACGCGTCACTTTAATATTATCAGCACGTCCTTCAACAAGCTCAGGATGGAAACCGCAGTACTCCAGCGCAGAGGCTTCGTCCGTGATGGTCGCACCTTCGTTAAGCGCGCGCGTTAAGCAGTCGTGGAGTAATTCGCGGGGGAAAAATTGCGGCGTCAGCGCGTGCCATAGATCGACGCGTTCGACGGTGTGGGCGATAGCCCGTTTGCCCGGCTCGGCGCGCTTCATGGTGTCGCGCACGGGGGCAGCCAGAATGCCGCCCACTTTGCTGGTTTCGCTCAGCGACAGCAGGCGCGCAAGGTCGTCCTGGTGCAGGCACGGACGCGCCGCGTCATGGACCAGTACCCACGGGGCGTTTCCGGCAGCCTGAATGCCTGCCAGCACGGAATCGGCGCGCTCGGCACCGCCATCGACAACGGTAATCTGTGGATGATTTGCCAGCGGGAGCTGCGCGAAGCGCGCATCGCCCGGGCTGATAGCGATGATCACCCGCGTCACCCGCGGGTGCGCCAGCAGCGCCGCCACGGCGTGCTCAAGGATCGTTTTATCGCCAATAGAGAGGTACTGCTTGGGACATTCTGTCTGCATGCGCCGGCCAAAACCTGCGGCCGGCACCACGGCGCATACGTCCGAAAAAGTTACTGCCATGTCGTAATCCTGGGCCTGATTATCGATTATTTTGTGCTGAGCCCTGATTGCGTTTAGACGCATCCGGAACCAGACGATAAAAGGTTTCGCCCGGCTTAGTCATACTGAGTTCATTGCGTGCGCGTTCCTCAATCGCCTCTTGCCCGCCATTGAGGTCATCAATTTCAGCAAAGAGTTGATCGTTTCGCGCCTTAAGTTTGGCGTTTGTTGCCTGCTGAGCCGCGACGTCATCGCTTACCCGGCTATAGTCGTGCAGTCCGTTCTTACCGAACCACAGCGAATATTGCAGCCAGATTAGCAAAGCCAGCAACAGCAGCGTTAGTTTACCCATCCTGCCCCCTGAAAAACGGCATCATCATCCCAAGACTTCCCCAGAGCACTACGCCGGGGTAACAGAGATGCCGCAACATCGCGGGCAAATGTACCACATTTTTTCCGCAGAATCGTCCTGCACAATATCGTTACACAGTTGGTTACGGTTTGAATTATGGCTGAAGTTAGCCCATGAGCCACAAAAATAACAGACCAAACATCAGAACCACCGTCACAATCGTGACCACGGTGCTGTACAGGAGCTTACCATTGAGCAACGAGTGCAGCGCAATGCCGACGACAACCGCCACGGGCATCAGCGCCAGAAAGAAAGGCCAGGTGTAGAGAAAGAAGAACAGCGTGTTGCCGCCGTAGATGAGAAACGGAATACCCAGCGCCAGCAGCCATGAGACGAAGCCAATGATGGCCCCAGGAAATGACCAGGTCGTTTCGTCGTCGGTCGCAAGCGGCTCCGACCCGGTTGTGGTGATGTAATGTTCACTGTTGCGCATAGCTAGTCCTGTGACCGTGACTCATCGTTCGGGAAGACAGCTCCCGAACGATACCGTCTCAGGATCTGATAATATCGTCCCGTCTGAGCAGGTCTAATAATTGGCTTACTAAATTTGTTACCAATTGTTGACCTTCCAGGTGAATTTCAGGCGATTCAGGCGCTTCGTATACCGCGTCAATTCCGGTGAAGTTGCGCAATTCTCCGGCACGCGCTTTTTTGTATAGCCCTTTCGGGTCGCGCGCTTCGCAAACCTCCAGCGGCGTATCGACAAACACCTCGATAAAGCGATCCTGACCGACGCGTTCGCGCACCATCTGGCGCTCGGCGCGGTGCGGAGAGATAAACGCGGTCAGCACCACCAGCCCGGCGTCGGCCATCAGGCTGGCGACTTCCCCGACCCGGCGGATGTTCTCTTTGCGGTCGTCGTCGCTGAACCCTAAATCGCTGCACAGGCCATGGCGCACGTTGTCACCATCCAGCAGGTAGGTGCTTACGCCCTGCTGATGCAATGCCTCTTCCAGCGCGCCCGCCACCGTCGATTTACCCGAGCCGGACAGCCCGGTAAACCACAGCACAACCCCACGGTGACCGTGGAGCTGTTCGCGCTGGGCGACGGTGACCGGATGAGGATGCCAGACGACGTTCTCATCATGGGCAGCCATTACTTGCCTCCCAGCAGATCGCGCGCGCCCCAGTGCGGGAAGTGTTTACGCACCAGCGCGTTCAGCTCCAGCTCAAAGGCGCTGAATTCTGAAGCCGCGGACGCCTGTTTGTTTGGCTCACGGACCATCCCCGCGCCGACGGTGACGTTCGTCAGGCGGTCAATAAAGATAAGCCCGCCCGTCACCGGATTTTGCTGATACGGATCCAGCACCAGCGGTTCGTCGAAGGTCAGATCGACCAGACCAATGCCGTTCAGCGGCAGCTCGGTGACGTCACGCTGGGTCAGGTTGTTGATATCCACCTGGAACTGAATGCCGTCCACGCGGGCGCGGGTTTTCTTGCCGGCGATTTTGATGTCGTAGCTCTGGCCCGGCGTCAGCGGTTGCTCCGCCATCCACACCACATCCACGGAAGCCCCCTGCACGGCGGCCAGCGTTTCCCGGGCATCTACCAGAAGATCGCCCCGGCTGATATCAATCTCGTCTTTCAGCACCAGCGTAACCGCTTCACCGGCGCCTGCGTCCTGCAGGTCACCGTCAAAGGTGACGATGCGGGCGATGGTCGATTCCACGCCGGATGGCAGCACCTTGACGCGCTGACCGACCTTTACGGAGCCTGACGCTAGGGTGCCTGAGAAACCGCGGAAATCGAGGTTTGGACGGTTCACGTACTGCACCGGGAAGCGCATCGGCTGGGTGTCGACCACGCGCTGAATTTCAACCGTTTCCAGCACTTCCAGCAGCGTCGGGCCGCTGTACCACGGCATGTTCGCGCTCTGGGAGGCGACGTTATCCCCTTCCAGCGCCGAGAGCGGCACAAAGCGGATATCCAGGTTGCCCGGCAGCTGTTCAGCAAAGGTCAGATAGCTCTGGCGGATCTCCTCGAATTTTTCTTCGCTGAAGTTCACCAGATCCATCTTGTTGACCGCCACCACCAGGTGTTTGATCCCCAGCAGCGTCGAGATAAAGCTGTGGCGACGGGTCTGATCCAGCACGCCTTTACGCGCGTCCATCAGCAGGATCGCCAGGTCGCAGGTCGACGCGCCGGTCGCCATATTGCGGGTGTACTGTTCGTGCCCCGGGGTGTCGGCGATAATAAATTTGCGCTTCTCGGTAGAGAAGTAGCGGTAGGCCACGTCAATCGTGATGCCCTGCTCGCGCTCCGCCTGCAGGCCATCCACCAGCAGCGCCAGGTCGAGTTTTTCACCCTGGGTGCCGTGACGTTTACTGTCGTTATGCAGGGAAGAGAGCTGATCTTCGTAAATCTGGCGCGTATCGTGCAGCAGGCGGCCAATCAGGGTACTTTTCCCGTCATCCACGCTGCCGCAGGTCAGAAAACGCAGCAGGCTTTTGTGTTGTTGCGCGTGCAGATACGCTTCCACGCCGCCTTCTTTGGCAATTTGTTGAGCAATAGTGGTGTTCATGGCGGCTCCTTAGAAATAACCCTGACGTTTCTTCAGCTCCATGGAGCCTGCCTGGTCGCGGTCAATCACGCGGCCCTGTCGCTCGCTGGTGGTCGACACCAGCATCTCTTCGATGATCTCCGGCAGCGTCTGTGCGCTGGATTCCACCGCACCGGTCAGAGGCCAGCAGCCGAGGGTGCGGAAACGCACCATCTGTTTCTTAATCACTTCGCCCGGCTGCAGGTCGATGCGATCGTCGTCGATCATCATCAGCATGCCGTCGCGCTCCAGCACCGGACGCTCGGCGGCCAGATACAGCGGAACGATCTCGATGTTTTCCAGATAGATATACTGCCAGATATCCAGCTCGGTCCAGTTGGAGAGCGGGAAGACGCGGATGCTTTCGCCCTTGTTGATCTGACCGTTGTAGTTGTGCCACAGCTCCGGGCGCTGGTTTTTTGGGTCCCAGCGGTGGAAGCGGTCGCGGAAGGAGTAGATACGCTCTTTGGCGCGGGATTTCTCTTCGTCACGGCGCGCGCCGCCGAAGGCCGCGTCAAAACCGTATTTATTCAGCGCCTGCTTTAGCCCTTCGGTCTTCATGATATCGGTGTGTTTGGCGCTGCCGTGCACAAACGGGTTAATGCCCATCGCCACCCCTTCCGGGTTTTTATGCACCAACAGCTCGCAACCGTAGGCTTTCGCGGTTCGGTCGCGGAATTCGTACATCTCGCGGAACTTCCAGCCGGTGTCCACGTGCAGCAGCGGGAACGGCAGCGTACCCGGATAAAACGCTTTACGCGCCAGATGCAGCATGACGCTGGAATCTTTACCGATGGAGTACATCATCACCGGGTTAGAAAACTCGGCGGCCACTTCGCGGATGATATGGATACTCTCCGCTTCAAGCTGCCGCAGGTGTGTAAGACGTTTTTGGTCCATAACCGTTCCTTAAGCCAAATTTACAACAGAAGAACCAAAGCCTTCTGTATCGGTTGTGTGTTGGAACCAGGCGAGCGTGCTGTGCAGCTGCACCACTTCACCCACCACTATCAGGGCGGGCATAGGGGCGTCTTTCGCCAGGGTTGCAAGATGTTCCAGCGTGCCCGTCGCAACGTGCTGATCGACGCGCGTGCCGCGAGAAATGACGGCAACGGGCGTCGTCGCCTCGCGACCGTGCTGAATAAGCTGTTCGCTGATGTCCGCCGCCTTCATCGTGCCCATGTATATCGCCAGCGTCTGGCGGCTCTGGGCGAGATGCGACCAGTCAAACGGCGTGCTGTCGGCCTTGTAGTGGCCGGTCACAAAGGTGACGCTCTGGGCGTAATCGCGATGGGTCAGCGGAATACCGGCGTAGGCCGTCACCGCAGAGGCCGCCGTGATGCCGGGCACCACCTGGAACGGCACGCCCGCTTCGGCTGCCGCCTGCAGCTCTTCGCCGCCGCGTCCGAAAATGAACGGGTCGCCCCCCTTCAGGCGCACCACGGTTTTGCCCGCTTTGGCAGCGTCAACCAGCATCTGGTTGGTGTCGTGCTGCGGCACCGAGTGCTCGCCTGCCCGTTTGCCCACGCAGATTTGCTCCGCGTCGCGACGGATCAGCTCGCGCACGCCGTCGGTGACCAGATGGTCGTAGAACACGACGTCCGCGTCCTGCAGCACCTGCAGGCCGCGCAGCGTCAGGAGCCCGGCATCGCCAGGCCCCGCGCCTACCAGGATGATCTCCCCGCCCGTGCT
This sequence comes from Enterobacter vonholyi, assembly GCF_008364555.1. Taxonomy (GTDB): domain Bacteria; phylum Pseudomonadota; class Gammaproteobacteria; order Enterobacterales; family Enterobacteriaceae; genus Enterobacter; species Enterobacter vonholyi. Next base: position 50,076 of record NZ_VTUC01000005.1, on the reverse strand, counting down.
GCCGGGGTTATCCAGTTCATCCTCGAGGATTTTCTGCGCAGCCGTTTCATTGCCGGCATGCATCAGGCTGGCGAAGCGGCCGCGAAACACGCGTTCCCAGAAGCGACGGCGTTCAGTCACGCTGGTCAGGCGGGTTTTCAGGTGGTTACGCCAGTAGCTGGCTTTCTCCGCCATGCGCCCGAGGCTGGTCGGCAGCAGCGCTTCGATTTTTTCACGCAGCACGCGCGCCAGCACCGGTGCGGTACCGCCGGAGGAGATCGCCACCAGCAGCGGCGAACGGTCAACGATCGACGGAAAGATAAACGAGCACAACGGCTGGTCGTCCACCACGTTCACAAGGCGATAACGGGCCTGCGCGGCGTCGGAGATCCGCCGGTTCAGTTCACGATCTTCGGTCGCCGCAATAACCAGCACCACGCTGTCGATTTGTGACTCGTGAAAATCTGCCTCTGCAACGACCTGCACCTGGGCCCCTGCGCGCTGCAGAAACGCGATTTTGCGATCGGCGATTTCACCCGTGCCAACAACCAGCACCGGTTTCTCTTTAATCGCAGCAAATAAGGGCAGATAGTCCACAGGCAACAACTCACTAACAACGAGGAATAGAGGGACTATAGGGGGCGGCTTAGACCGAATGAAATTACGAATTGGAATGAGTAGTTACTCAATGGAATAACGCCGTGAAAATGCTAATACCAAAAAGTGCTTAACGCGCGAAATTTCGGGCATTTAAGAGCAATTCAAATTGTGTATGGACGATCACAGTTTCATACTAGGCGGGTTATTATTTTGCTCTGTTTTTAAGGACTCACTATGTTTTCCGCAACGCGCCACCGTATTGCTGCCCTGGCGCTCGGCGTTTGCTTTATTCTTCCTGCTCAGGCAAAAAACCAACCTTATGGTGAAATCGCCAATATGCAGGCGCGGCATATTGCCACCGTTTTCCCTGGCCGCATGACCGGTTCGCCTGCGGAAATGCTCTCCGCGGACTATCTTCGCCAGCAGTTTGCTGAGATGGGTTACCAGAGCGACATCCGGTCGTTTCACAGCCGCTACGTCTATACCTCGCGAAATAAAACGAAAAACTGGCATAACGTGACCGGCAGTACGGTAATTGCGGCCCACGAAGGCAGCGCAAAAGAGCAAATTATTATTATGGCGCACCTTGATACCTACGCTCCGATGAGCGATGCCGACACGGATAACAACCTCGGCGGGCTGACGCTGCAGGGCATGGACGACAACGCTGCAGGCCTGGGCGTGATGCTCGAACTGGCCGAGCGGATGAAAGATATTCCCACCCAATATGGCATTCGTTTTGTTGCCACCAGCGGTGAAGAAGAGGGCAAACTCGGCGCTGAGAATCTCCTTAAACGCATGAGCGCCGAGGAGAAGAAAAATACGCTGCTGGTGATCAACCTCGACAACCTGATCGTCGGCGACAAGCTCTATTTCAACAGCGGGCAGAGTACACCGGGTACCGTGCGAAAACTGACGCGCGACCGTGCGCTGGCGATTGCCCGCAGCCATGGCGTTTATGCCACCAGCAATCCCGGCGGTAACCCGGATTATCCGCGAGGAACAGGCTGCTGCAACGACGGGGAAGTGTTCGATAAGGCGGGCATTCCTGTGCTGTATGTGGAAGCGACAAACTGGGCGCTGGGCAAAAAAGATGGCTACCAGCAGCGGGCTAAATCGAAAGCCTTCCCGGACGGGACAAGCTGGCACAACGTGATGCTGGATAATCAGCAGCACATCGATCGCGCGCTGCCGCAGCGGATTGAACACCGCAGCCGTGATATAGTGAAGGTGATGTTGCCGCTGGTGAAGGAGCTGGCGAAAGCGGGGAAAGCCTGAGGTTTTTAAGTATAGCGGGGCCTGATGCCCTCACCCCAACCCTCTCCCACAGGGAGAGGGTGGATAAAGGATCACCCTTCGTGCAGCCCGCACTCGCGCTTCAGCCCGAAGAATCGCGTCTCTTCTTCCGCCATTCCCGGTTCCCACTTACGCGTGGTGTGGGTATCCCCCACTGACAGATAGCCCTGATCCCACAGCGGATGGTACTTCAGCCCGTGTTTTTGCAGATACTGGTACACCGTCCGGTTATCCCAGTCGATAATCGGCAGCACTTTAAACACGCCGCGCTGCACCGCCAGCACCGGTAAGGTTGCCCGGCTGCCGGACTGCTCGCGGCGCAGGCCCGCAAACCACGTCTGAGCATTAAGCTCTTTCAGCGCCCGGTTCATCGGCTCGACCTTGTTGATCTCATTGTATTTCTCAATGCCCTCAACGCCCTGTTCCCACAGCTTACCGTAGCGCGCCTCCTGCCAGGCCGCGCTTTCCGTCGCGCGGTAGACCTTAAGGTTCAGCTTGAGCTTGTCCGTCAGCTCGTCAATAAACTGGTAGGTTTCCGGGAACAGGTAGCCGGTATCGGTGAGGATCACCGGAATGTCCGGACGGATCTGATTCACCAGATGCAGGCTGACCGCCGCCTGAATACCAAAGCTCGACGAGAGCACATATTCTCCCGGCAGGTTTTCCAGCGCCCACGCCACGCGCCCTTCGGCGTCCAGCTTTTCAAGGTGAGCATTGGTTTCTGCCAGCGCCAGAATACGTTCGACTTTTGGCAGGTCATTAAGGGCGTTTAGATCGAGTTCGGACATAGTTACCTCTCGTGGTTACTCCCAGAAATCCCTTGCGGGATCGAGCACCGGGCGAATGATGCCCGCACGCACCGTAAAGTCGCCGAAGCCTTCACCCGCTTCGCGCTCTTTCGCCCAGCGCCCGACAAGCTCGTCGATGGAATCAAGAATTTCCGGCTCGGTGATGTTCTCGCGGAACATGCGCGGAATGCGCGTGCCGATACGGTTACCGCCCAGATGCAGGTTATAGCGCCCCGGCGCTTTCCCCACCAGACCAAGCTCGGCCAGCATCGCGCGACCACAGCCGTTCGGACAACCGGTGACGCGCATAACAATATGCTCGTCCGGAATGCCGTGTTTTTCCAGAATCGCTTCCACTTTGTCGGTAAACGACGGCAGGAAACGTTCCGCTTCGGCCATCGCCAGCGGGCAGGTCGGGAACGATACGCAGGCCATCGAGTTTTCACGCTGCGGCTTAACCGCATCCATTAACCCGTGTTCGCGCGCCAGCTTCTCGATCTTCGCCTTCTGGCTTTCCGGCACGCCGGCAATAATCAGGTTCTGGTTAGCGGTAATGCGGAACTCACCTTTGTGGATCTTCGCAATTTCCAGCAGACCGGTTTTCAGCGGACGTCCCGGATAATCCAGAATACGGCCGTTTTCAATAAACAGCGTCAGGTGCCATTTATTGTCGATGCCTTTTACCCAGCCAATGCGATCGCCGCGACCGGTGAATTCGTAAGGGCGGATCGGCTCAAATTTGATGCCCGCACGACGCTCCACTTCCGCTTTGAACGTCTCCACGCCCACGCGCTCCAGGGTGTATTTGGTTTTCGCGTTTTTACGATCGGTACGGTTACCCCAGTCGCGCTGGGTCGTCACCACCGCTTCCGCCACGGCCAGCGTATGCTCGAGCGGCAGGAAGCCGAACTCGCTCGCGGTACGGGCGTAGGTTTTCTTGTTACCATGTTCGATGGACAGGCCGCCGCCCACCAGCAGGTTAAAGCCCACCAGCTTGCCGTTTTCGGCTATCGCCACGAAGTTCATGTCGTTGGCGTGCAGGTCGATATCGTTCTGCGGCGGGATCACTACCGTGGTTTTAAACTTGCGCGGCAGGTAGGTCTGGCCAAGGATCGGTTCTTCGTCGGTGGTCGCGACTTTTTCCTGATCGAGCCAAATCTCGGCATAGGCGCGCGTACGCGGCAGCAGGTGCTCAGAGATCTTCTTCGCCCACTCGTAGGCTTCGGCGTGCAGCTCGGACTCATACGGGTTCGAGGTGCAGAGCACGTTACGGTTCATGTCGTTGGCGGTCGCCAGCGCGTCCAGCCCGACCGAGTGCAGCATCTGGTGCACCGGCTTAACGTTCTTCTTCAGAATGCCGTGGAACTGGAAGGTCTGACGGTTGGTTAGACGAATGCTGCCGTAGATCGTGTTTTCACCGGCAAACTTGTCGATCGCCTGCCACTGCTTGGTGGTGATCACCCCGCCCGGCAGACGGCAGCGCAGCAGCATCGCGTGACGCGGCTCCAGCTTCTGCTCGGCACGCTCGGCGCGGATGTCGCGGTCGTCCTGCTGGTACATGCCGTGGAAGCGGATCAGCAGGAAGTTGTCGCCTTTAAAACCGCCGGTGAGACCGTCATTCAGATCTTCAGCAATGGTGCCGCGCAGATAGTTGCTTTCCAGCTTCATGCGCTCGGCGTCTGTCAGTTTACCTTCGACCACCAGTGGCCCTGGATGTTTTTCGCTCATTAGTAGACATCTCGCTGATAACGGCGCTCAACGCGCAGCTCACTTAAAAATTCATCCGCCGTTTCGGCATCCATACCGCCGAATTCGGCAATCACTTCCAGCAGTGCCTGCTCAACGTCTTTCGCCATGCGATTGGCGTCGCCGCAGACATAAATGTGGGCACCGTCATTGATCCAGCGCCACAGCTCTGCGCCCTGTTCGCGCAGTTTGTCTTGTACGTATACTTTTTCTTTCTGGTCGCGGGACCAGGCCAGATCGATGCGGGTCAGTACGCCTTCTTTCACATAGCGCTGCCACTCAACCTGGTAGAGGAAATCTTCGGTAAAGTGCGGATTGCCGAAGAACAGCCAGTTCTTACCAGACGCGCCGTCTGCCGCGCGCTGCTGCATGAAGGCGCGGAACGGCGCAATGCCGGTGCCCGGGCCAATCATGATGACCGGTGTTTCCGGGTTTGCCGGCAGGCGGAAGTTGTCGTTGTGCTCGATAAAGACGCGCACTTCGCCCTCTTCTTCCACGCGATCGGCCAGGAAGCTCGACGCCCCACCCGCGCGCGCGCGGCCTTCGATGTCGTAGCGCACCACGCCGACGGTAACATGCACTTCACTCTCCACTTCGGCCTGCGAAGAGGCGATGGAGTACAGGCGCGGGGTTAGCGGACGCAGCAGGCCGATCAGCGCATCGGCATCCAGCTGAGCCGGAGAGAAACGCACCATATCGACAATCGGCGTCGTCGCGGCGTAATGCTGCAGCTGCGCCTTGTCGCCCACCAGCGGCAGCAGGGATTCGCTGCGCGTTAAGGTGGCATAATTTTCGACGATATTCGGGGTGTTCACCGTCAGTTCGAAATGCCACTGCAGCGCCTCGGATAACGGCAGCGATTTGCCGTCAACGGTGACAGGCTCGTCGCCTTTCAGCCACAGCAGCTCAACCAGCTCTTTCACCAGCGCCGGATCGTTCTGATACCAGACGCCCAGCGCATCGCCAGGCTGATAGCGCAGCCCCGAGTCGCCTAAATCGATTTCGATATGACGCACGTCTTTTTCCGAGTCGCGGCCGGTAATTTTCTGGTTCACCGACAGGCTCGCCGTCAGCGGCGCCTCTTTGGTGTACGGGCTGGTGTGGATGTCGTTAACAGCACCCGTCGCGGTGAACGCGGCCTGCGTCGAGGTCTCTTTCGGCACGCGCGCTTTTAGCACTTCAACGATGCGGGCACGCCATTCAGCGGCGGCGGTCTGGTATTCGACATCCGCATCAACGCGGTCCAGCAGACGCTCCGCGCCCAGCTCCGCCAGCTTGCTGTCGAAGTCTTTGCCGGACTGGCAGAAGAATTCATAGGAGGTATCGCCCAGGCCAAAGACGGCAAACGCCGTCCCATCCAGCTTCGGCGCTTTTTTCGAGAACAGGAACTTATGCAGCGCCACCGCTTCTTCAGCTGGTTCACCTTCACCCTGCGTAGAGGCGACCACCACCAGCAGTTTTTCCGACGCGATTTGCTTGAATTTATAATCCCCGGCGTTGACCAGGTTCACGTTCAGTTTAGCGGCCAGCAGGTCGTCGCGCAGCGCTTCGGCCACGCGGCGGGCGTTGCCCGTCTGCGAGGCGGAAATCAGGGTAATGGCCGGAATCTCAACGGCCGTAGCCGGTGCACCCGCCACAGCGCCAGGCTGCTGATTGAGCATTCCCCAGAAATAACCGGAGACCCAGGCAAGCTGAGTGGGAGAAAAATCAGAGGTGGCAGCCTGAAGGCGCGCCAGTTGCTCCGGGTTCAGGGGAAGCAAATTTGAAGGTGGGGCCTGTGTTGTCATGCGTCGTTATGTTCCAGTAGCCAAGCGGACTTTAAGCGAATAAATCCAAACTGAAGATAAGGTTAACGGCGAGGATAATAACAATTAAAGAAGGGATGGAAATAATAAATAACCAAATGGACTAACCTGTTTTACTTATCGTTCTTAACAGTAAAAGCGATTAATTAACCTATTGAAATATAATAATAAAATTAACAAAAACTGGACATTTAGCGGCTCAGTACCTATTGAGCCGTTTTAGTTAATGCTAAAAATTGTGCTTTCCGGTACTATGCGGCGGTTTTTTCCGCATTACTGAGAGCGATCATGTCCACCACACTGTTTAAAGATTTCACCTTCGAAGCCGCCCACCACCTTCCGCATGTCCCTGAAGGACATAAATGTGGCCGTCTGCACGGGCATTCGTTCATGGTGCGTCTTGAGATCACCGGTGAAGTTGATCCGCATACCGGTTGGATCATGGATTTTGCCGAGCTGAAGGCGGCGTTTAAGCCGACCTACGATCGTCTGGATCACTACTACCTGAATGAGATCCCGGGCCTTGAAAACCCGACCAGCGAAGTGCTGGCAAAATGGATTTGGGATCAGATGAAGCCGCTGGTACCGCTGCTGAGCGCGGTGATGATCAAAGAGACCTGCACCGCGGGCTGCATCTATCGCGGGGAGTGATTCTCCTCTTCCCCACGCACTTTTAGCGGCGTGAACTCATAGAGCACAAGCGCGTTACTTTCCAGCGATTCTGTAATTTGCCAGCCGTCATAAAGCCGTTCATCGCGTAAGGAAAGCGTTGGGCGCGCTTTGTGCGCAATCCAGCGCCACATCTCCTCATCAGGCCCGCTGTCGCTGTGTACTTCTTCAAGCAATGGGTAGAGCGCACCGTTGTGCCGATCGAACAAATGTCTCTTTATGCGCCAGTGACCGCGCATTCCTCGCAGCTCAAGATGATACTGCTGGCGAAAACGCTGAATAAAAGCCTCCTCGCTGGAGAGCAGAGGATTGAAGACCACCACGTTACGCAACAGCAGCTGATATCGCCCCTGATGGCGGAGCAGCAGCACGCTCTTGTCGTTAACGAGCACCTCTCCCCGCAGACGCTGCCACAGCCAGAGTACCCAATAGATGGGCCGTGGAAGGCCGTGATTATATTGAAGCGCAAGGCTTGATGTATCGAGGGTGTTGTTCGCCCTCGCTTCCCCCTGTAAACCAGAATTAAGCCAGAATCCCGCCAGCCATACCTGTTCTGAAAGCCCGAGCAGATTCTGCATCAACAGCGCACCGCGAAAAAACCAGCCGTTGGTCGCCCGCGTATTCCCCGTAAGAGTATTCCACGAGAGTAACCATACCGGCAGCGTCCGCTGCCGCTGGCGAAGGGCGGCGAGGATCTGGCGGACCTTTAGCACCGGGTAATTTTCAGACGAGGAAAGATGCGCGGGATCCAGCTGCGCCAGATCGAGCAGCTCGTTGGCATCTGCCGGACATGCGAGGAAATCAGCCTCGTCCAGAATGTCAGAACGGAACAGCGCGTCACCGCTCAGCTCGCTACCATCGGGGGAGAAGCGATGCCACACCCCCAATTTTGCCTGCGGAAGGTAGGCCCTCAGCGCCGCCCGCTGCGCCCGCCAGGCGTGCTCCTGGGTTTCCGCGTTTGCCTGGGGAGACCAGTGCATGACGACGTGCCAGCCAGCGGTAATGTCGGGCAAAAATCGGTTAACCGAAAGCTGCAAAAAGCGCGTCAGGAGATCGCAGCGGGTAGTGACCCCCGTGTGCAGCAGGACCGTCCAGCCTTTTTTCGCCACCCAGGTAAACAATTGCTGCAGATGATACCAACAGGCGTAGCCCGCCATTTGGGGATCGTCCCATCCCGTAGCGAACAGACGGCTGCTGAGAAAAGGTTCGGCGATATCAATGCCCTCAATCGGGATCGCCTCGTGTAGCGCCTCCAGATGCCGACGAACATCCTCTCGCAGCAAATCGTCTAGCTCGCGCAGGGTGATGACCAGCCGCGTGCGGCGCAGCGCGGAAGAGAGCGGATAAAGCTGCTGCACATCCAGTATCCGCTCCTGACACGGGGAGTAGGTTAGCGGCGACGGTTCCCAACCGCGGGTCTCAGCGTCGTTAAGCAGGCTAAATAACGTATCTACCGCAACAGGGAAACGCTGTTCATCCACGGTCGTGCGCGGGCGGAACGCAAGGGGACGATGACGCCCGGCCTTACGAAACTCACCCGGAGACATATTGTGATAGCGCTGGAAACTATCGGTCATCATACGTGTGCTGGCAAATCCGTTCTCCAGCGCAATCTGATGCAGAGGGCGGCTGGTGAGACACAGGGCGTCAGCCGCTTTTTCCAGCCGCAGGGCAGTGATGTACTGCATAAAACTGGCTCCCGTCTCTTTTCGAAAGAGACGAGAGAGCCACGCTTCTGAGACGAACTCACTCTCTGCGATTTCGGCCAACGTAATGCGGCGGGTGTAGCTGGCGTCGATCCGCTCAAGTACACGGGCGATGCGCTTGCTTACGTTGGGGTGCTGGTTCCGGGGTTTCTGGCGGACGGGCTGCTGAAAGCGACCAATCAGCAGCAGCAGGATCTCGCTCAGCCAGCGATTCGCCTCCAGCCGGTAGCGATGCGGATCGTTGACCAGCGTCACCACCAGCAGCTGGCGCAGCAGGTGCCGAAGCTCGTCACACTGCGGCCAGCGCCCGCCTGACTCCTCCGGAACCGCGTAATCATGGGCAAAAAAATCATTGTACAGCTGGATTACCCAGCGTCCGGATAGAACGACACGCAGAGTCACATTCGCGTTCTGGCTGATAAGCCTCCATCGCTGATGGCGGTTTATCACTACAAGGCCATTTGTCGGGACCCTTTCTTGTCCCGCCTCGGTTTGCAGTTCAGCTTGCCCTTCCAGCACCCACAGTATCGTCAGCAAATCGCCTTCATCCTGCGCGAACAGGCGAATGTCCTCAACGGCTATCGCAAACTCATTATCACGATGTTCCATTCGCCCCCTCCACGAAGACAAAAAATGACGCACTCTTTTTTGTCATAACCGAATCGTATGAAAAACAATCAGAAAAAAGGCGTCGATTTACAACAAAAAAGGACATTTTCCGGCAATGCGATCGACATAAACTCGAAACTAACACCATTTGGCAGGAAAAGGATAACAAAAATGACACATCCAATTGTTGACGCGCTGCGAGGCTCCGAGGCTCAGTTCACTGAATTACGCCGCGAGTTTCACCGACATCCCGAAACAGGCTTCGAGGAGCACAAAACCAGCGACCGCGTCGCGTCACTCCTGGAGCAGTGGGGCTATGAGGTCCACCGGGGAATGGCCAAAACCGGGGTAGTCGGCACCCTGAAGGTAGGAAACGGCAGCAAACGTCTGGGCCTGCGCGCCGATATGGATGCGCTTCCGATGCAGGAAAATAGCGGCAAAACGTGGAGCAGCACGGTTGAAGGTAAATTTCACGGCTGCGGGCACGATGGCCACACCACTACCCTGCTTTATGCCGCAGAGTATCTGGCCCGAAGCCGCAACTTTAGCGGCACGCTGCATCTGATTTTTCAGCCAGCCGAAGAGCTGCTGTATGGCGGGCGCGTCATGGTTGAAGATGGCCTGTTTGAACAATTCCCCTGCGACCATATTTTTGGCCTGCACAACATGCCCTCCCAGCCGCTTGGGAAAATTGGCCTGCGCGATGGCGCCATGATGGCCTCCTCTGACACCGTTCATATTGAAGTGAACGGCGTAGGGGGTCACGGCGCCGTTCCGGAACACACCGTTGATGCCACGCTGGTTGCCTGCCATATCACCCTCGCCCTGCAGTCGATTGTGTCGAGGAATATCACCCCATTCCAGCCGGTCGTCGTAACCGTGGGCAGCATCCAGGCGGGACATGCCCCGAATATTATTAACGATAAGGTATTAATGAAGCTGACCGTGCGCACGCTGGACGAAGCGGTGCGTCAAACCGTCCTGCAGCGAATCCACGACATTGCCGTGGCACAGGCTGAAAGCTTCAACGCCACGGCCACGATCCGTCACGTCAACGGCAGCCCGGTGCTGCGCAATAGCCCGCAGGCCAATGACATGGTGCGCACGGTGGCGACCGACCTGTTCGGTCAGGATGCCGTCACGTCGGTGAATGCCTTTATGGGAAGCGAAGATTTTGCGTTCATGCTCGAGAAAAACCCCAACGGCTGTTACTTCACCCTCGGCGCTGGCGATGAGCCGGACCGCTGCATGGTGCATAACCCAGGCTACGACTTTAACGACAAACTTCTGCTTACCGGCGCGGCACTCTGGAGTGCGTTGACCGAGCACTATCTGCGCTGATTCGCACCAACCCCGGAGGGCCGAACGATGATTACCGTACCCCTGACAGGCACACCGTCCTACGCCGGTAACGATCGGCTGCTGGCCGGTATTGTGATGAGCGTTCTGACCTTCTGGTTATTTGCGCAGTCGGTGATTAACGTTGTCCCGGCAATGAAAAACAGCCTCGCTATCTCCCTTGAAACCCTCACGCTGGCGGTCAGCCTTAGCGCCTTGTTCAGCGGCTGTTTTGTCGTTGCCTGCGGCGGCTTTGCCGATAAGTTTGGCCGCGTGCGTATGACCTATATTGGCCTCGCGCTGAGCATCATCGGCAGCGCCCTGCTTTTTTTCTCGTGGGAGCCGGTTCTGTTTCTGCTGGGGAGAGCGATACAGGGGCTGTCAGCGGCCTGCATCATGCCCGCCACTCTGGCGCTGATTAAAACCTGGTATCAAGGCAACGCTCGCCAGCGGGCAATCAGCTTTTGGGTCATCGGCTCATGGGGCGGCAGCGGGCTGAGCTCGTTTGTCGGCGGCGCCATCGCCACCACGCTCGGCTGGCGATGGATCTTCATTTTTTCCATGCTGGTGGCAGCGGCAGCGCTGCTGCTGATCCGTGGCACGCCGGAAAGCCGAAGCGACGGCGCGAGCCGCCATAAGCTGGATATTGGCGGTCTGGTGAGCTTTGTCTGCATGCTGGTGCTGCTGAACCTGTTTATCAGCAAAGGCCACAGCTGGGGCTGGAGCAGCGGCCTGTCGCTGCTGGTGCTGGGGGGCGCCGCGCTGGCAGCGGCCTGCTTTGTGCTCACCGGGCGACGCAAGGGTGACGCGGCGCTGATTGATTTTGCCCTGTTTAAAAACCGGGCCTACAGCGCCTCGGTATTCTCTAACTTTTTGCTCAACGGCTGCATTGGCACCATGATGATCGCCAGCATCTGGCTGCAGCAGGGCCAAGGTCTGTCGCCGCTGCAAACCGGCATGATGACGCTGGGATATCTGATTACCGTGCTGGCGATGATCCGGGTGGGGGAAAAGCTGCTTCAGCGCTACGGCGCGCGCCTGCCGATGATGACCGGGCCGCTGCTGACTGCAACGGGCATCACGCTCATCTCCTGCACGTTTTTAAGCAAGGAGATCTACATCGTCACCGTCTTTCTCAGTAACATTTTATTTGGTCTGGGGCTGGGATGTTACGCCACGCCGTCAACGGATACTGCGGTGATGAACGCGCCAGAAAACAAAGTCGGGGTGGCCTCTGGGGTGTACAAAATGGGCAGCTCGCTGGGGGGAGCGATGGGGATCGCGGTTACCGCGTCGCTCTATGCGCTGCTGCTGCCGCTGGGCATGGCCAGCGCCGCACAGTATGCCCTCCTTTTCAACAGCGCGATGTGTCTCGCTTCGGTGGGAGTGACCTGGGCGTTACTCCCTTCAGGTCGTGCCCCGCGATAGGCGGGGCCACGAAAGGGTCAGGCAATATTCAGGTACTTGTGCGTCTGCATCGACAGGCGCCAGTTGCGCGCAATACAGGTATCGATGCACAGGCGCGTCGCGTCGTCTTTCTGGCTGATCGGCTGTAGCGCAATGACGCGCTGCTTTTCATCCGTCAGCGTGGCCAGCAGTTCATCCAGCGCTTCGATATCACGCACGCGCCCTACAGGATGCTTAATCTCATCCGCGCGTTCCAGCGCCTGAGACAGCACGTCATACCCGCCGCGCATATTCACTTTTGGCGATACCGTCACCCAGGTCGTGTGCGAGCAGCGCACTTCATGGGTGCCGCTGGTTTCAATCTGGCAGCTGTAGCCGTTCTTTTCGAGCAGCTCGGTCAGCGGCGTCAGATCGTGGATGCAGGGTTCACCGCCGGTGATCACCACGTGACGCGCGGTCCAGCCCTGACGACCAATAATGGCCAGCAGATCTTCTGAACTGCCCGCGCCCCACTTATCGCTCTCTTTGGTTTTCGCCAGAATGCTAAACAGCGACACTTCCCGATCTGCGAGCTTATCCCACGTATGTTTGGTATCACACCAGGCACAGCCAACCGGGCATCCCTGTAAACGAATGAAAATAGCGGGAACGCCGGTAAAGTAACCCTCGCCTTGCAGGGTCTGGAACATCTCGTTAATCGGGTACTGCATAGTCATCTCAGTAAAGGGGATAAACGATAAGTATCGCAGATCCCCGCCGGATGGTCATGCTCCATCGGTGCTTTGCGCGCCAATCGCCGCCATAAAGCGCTCGGTAATTTGCTGTGGGCGGGTGATCGCACCGCCGACAACGACCGTATGCGCCCCTAGCGCCAGGCATCTGGCCGCGCGTTCAGGCGTATCCACGTTGCCTTCGGCAATTACGGGGACCGTTACGGCAGCCAGCACGGCCTTCAGGAACGCGCAGTCGTTCTCAGGAAGCGAATGGCCCACCGTTTCCGCCGTATAGCCATAAAGCGTGGTGCCGACGCAGTCAAAGCCCAGCGCCTGCGCCGTCACTGCCTCTTCGACCGTTGAAATATCCGCCATCAGCAATACTGAGGAGTAACGTGAGCGTATGCGCGTGACCAGCGTTTCCAGAGATTCTCCGCCGGGACGCTCCCGCGCCGTCGCATCAAGCGCAATGATTTCCGGAGAGACGGCCATGAGCTCATCCACCTCTTTCATTGTCGCGGTGATAAATACCTCGCTTTCCGGGTAATCCCGTTTGATGATGCCGATAACAGGCAAAGAGACCTGCTGCTTAATGGCCTCGATATCCACCACGCTGTTGGCACGAATTGCGGCGGCCCCGCCCTGTGCCGCTGCCAGCGCCATTCGCGACATAATAAACGGGCTATGCAGCGGTTCATTTTCCAGCGCCTGACAGGAGACGACCAGTTTTCCCTTCAGGGTATCCAGTACAGTTTTCATTACGATAAGATCTCTTCCACTTCGTTTTTGATAATCGTGACGTGCGGGCCATAGATGACCTGAACACCGTTGCCGCGCACGATAACGCCGCGCGCCCCGGTGGCTTTCAGCGCCGAGTCATTCACTTTGCTGCCGTCCTTGACCGTAACGCGAAGACGCGTGGCGCAGCAGTCCACCTCTTCCAGATTGTCTTTTCCGCCTAATCCGGCGATCACCGCAGCGGCGCGTTCGTTTTGCGGCAGGCTGACCTCGTCAGCCATCGCCTCCTTTTCCCGACCCGGCGTGGCGAAATCAAAACGGTTAATCAGATAGCGGAAGGTTAAGTAGTAAAGGAAGAACCACGGTACGCCGACCAGCGGAACGAACATCCAGTTGGTTTTGGCCTCCCCCTGCAAAATGCCGAACAGCACGAAGTCGATGAAACCGCCAGAGAAGGTTTGCCCGATGGTGATATGCAGCATGTGTGCGAGCATGAACGCCAGCCCGTCAAACAGCGCATGAATGACGTAAAGCACCGGCGCAATAAACAGGAAGGAGAACTCAATAGGCTCGGTAATCCCCGTCAGGAACGAGGTTAACGCCGCAGAGAGCAGCAGCCCGGCAACGCGCTTTTTGTTCTCGGGTTTTGCCGTGTGGTACATCGCCAGGCACGCCCCGAGCAGGCCAAACATCATCGTAATAAAGCGCCCGGACATGAAGCGTGACGTGCCCTCATAGAAATGCTGCGTGTTCGGGTCGGCCAGCTGGGCAAAGAAGATCCGCTGTGTGCCTTCCACGAGGTGTCCGTTGACGATTTCACTCCCGCCAAGCGCGGTAGTCCAGAAAGGCAGATAGAAGATGTGGTGCAAACCAAACGGGCCCAGCATGCGGAGAATAAAGCCGTACAGCAGGGTGCCCAGATAACCCGTAGCATCCACCAGCCCGCCGAGACCAAAAATCAGCTTCTGGAAATGCGGCCAGACCACGGTCATGAGCGCACCGACGAGTATCGCCGCCAGGGAGCTGATAATGGGGACAAATCGCGAGCCGCCAAAAAAGCCCAGGAACTGCGGAAGCGCAATCTTGTTAAAACGATGATGGAGCGCGCAGGTCACCAGTCCAATCACCACGCCGCCAAACACGCCAGTTTCCAGCGTCTGAATACCCAGCGTCATGCCCTGCCCCACGGCCCCCGGATTCTCCTGCGCCAGTTTGCCGGTGAGGATCAGCAGCGCGTTGATGGTGGCATTCATCACCAGAAACGCGAGTAATGCCGCCAGCCCGGCCGTGCCCTTATCGCTTTTTGCCAGCCCGACGGCCACCCCAACGGCAAACAGCACCGAGAGGTTCGCAAACACGATGGATCCTGCGCTGCTCATGATGGTGAAAATGGCCTGCAGCCAGCTCACGTCTAAAAACGGATAGGCTGCCAGCGTGTTGGGATTCGATAGCGCGCCGCCTATCCCCAGCAGCAGACCCGCCGCAGGCAGCACGGCAATCGGCAACATAAAGGATTTGCCAAAGCGCTGCGCTTTTTCAAACCATCCCCCTGAAGAAGCCCCACTTAATATTTGCATCATTTTTTCATCCCCTCATTAAACGATGAAAATTTTTACCATATAAATATTTAATAGTGAAAATTATCATCACAAACCAGGACGACGATCATACTTTTTCAAAATGACTGGCATCTTTCCCCCGCTTTCCGCCACACTAGTCGCAGAGAAACGCATTAAGGATCGAGCATGTCAGACCATGAAAACCTGCTGCTGAAGCTACGCCAGGAGGCTTCCGGGTACAGCCCAACACAACAAAAACTCGGCGAGTTTGTCCTCAGCGATCCTGCCCGGGTGCTCTACCTGACGATCACCGAGCTGGCGCGCGAGAGCCACACCAGCGAGGCCAGCGTCACGCGTCTTTGCCGGACGCTGGGCTGCAAGGGCTATAACGAATTTAAAATGGCGCTTGCGCTGGATATTCAGCAGGGCCAGCCCGCGCGTCAGGCGGGCGATGAGATTGATAACGTCGTGGATGAGTCGGTGCAAGCTTTGCAGGATACCGCCCGGCTCCTTGACCGCACGCTGCTTGAAAAGGCCGCACTGGCGCTGCACCAGGCGCAGTCCGTGCAGATTTATGGCGTTGCGGCCAGCGCGATCCTCGGGGAGTATCTGCACTACAAGCTGTTGCGGTTGGGCAAACCCGCGCAGCTGTTCAGCGATATGCACCGCGCGGCCATGAATGCGACAACGCTTTCAAAAGAGACCCTGGTCGTGGCTATCTCCAGTTCGGGTTCAACGCGGGATTTACTCCACGTGGTGAAGCTTGCCCGCAAGCGCGGCGTTAAGGTTCTGGCACTCAGCAATACGCCCCGCAGCCCGCTGGCATCCCTGAGCGACATGCTGCTGGTTGCGGCCAAACCAGAGGGTCCCCTAAGCGCTGGCGCACTCAATGCTAAGGTTGGGGTTATGCTGCTGGTCGAGCTGCTGACCACGTCCATGATTGCGCTGGATGGTCATTACGGCGACGTTAGCCAGCAAACAGCCAGCGCCACGCTTCCCCTTTTGCTCTGAAAATCATTCGCAGGCTAAATAAATCGGCCTGCGACTTATATTGTCTGATTTTCGTTAAGTGGGGTTTTCATCATTTATCCGGCAAATGTTTGGTGTAACAAAGTATTATATTTATTACATTTTGAATTAAGTCCACCATTCGGCACAGACCTTATAAAATCAATTAAATTCAATGAGTTAAAATTTAAATTTTAATAGATTGAATTTTTACCATTGCGATAATGTCCAATATCTTCACCTGATTCCCTTTCCTTAAAATAAGCTTAAGACGCAACTGATTTCGGCGTTTTATTATTTAAATGCCGTTTACTTTTGCCCGCCTACAATCCGCCTCATCAATCATAATGAGACGGTATTAATGAAGATGTTATTGATTACAGGCGTGACCGGATTTCTGGGCGGTGCAGTTCTTGAAAAAATCCTGACCAACGATCAATCCATAGAACTCCTTTTGCTTGCGCGCGCCAGCGATCCGCAGAGCGGGCTGGAGCGCGTGCTGGAGAATATGCGCAAGTTCAACGTTCCTGAGGACAAACTGGCCTCCCTGAATGTGGATAATATCCTGATTGGCGACCTCAGCCAGCCAGAAGCCTTCCTGAACGATCCCCGTCTGGATCGGGTCACGCATGTCGTGAACTGTGCGGCTGTCGCCTCATTTGGTAACAACCCGCTGATCTGGAAGGTCAACGTTGAAGGAACGCTGGCGCTGGCGCGCCGCATGGAGCAGGTCACAGGACTGCAGCGTTTCCTCCACGTCGGCACCGCGATGTCATGCACGCCGGAGCAGGATTCCCTGGTCGCCGAAAGCGCCGAATTCAGAGAGAATGCTGAACACCTGGTGGAATACACGTTTTCGAAGTCAACCATCGAACAGCTGATGCGCCAGGAGTGCCCTAACCTTCCCCTGCTCATCGCCCGTCCGTCCATCGTCGTTGGCCATACCCGTCACGGCTGCACGCCGTCGAGCAGCATTTTCTGGGTCTTTAGCATGGGCCTGATGCTGCAGAAGTTCATGTGCTCAATGGAAGACCGGATCGACGTTGTGCCAGTGGATTATTGCGCCGACGCGCTGTTAATGTTGCTTAACAGCAACGCGCGTTCGGGGGAAGTAGTACACATTTCTGCGGGGGAAGAGAACAGCGTTCGCTTTGCGGATATCGATCAGGCGATGGCGCAGGCGCTGGAGAAAGCCCCCGTCGGGGATAAATATGCCCAGGTCAGCTACGAAACGCTGGTCCGAATGCGCCGCGAGTTGAAACATATTTTTGGCCCATGCAACGAGCGTCTGATGCTTAGAGCCATGCGGTTATACGGTGCGTTTGCGACGCTTAACGTGCGTTTCAGCAACGATAAGCTGTTGAGCATGGGAATGCCCAAGCCCCCCCGGTTTACGGATTATATCGCCCGCTGCGTGCAAACTACCCAGGGGCTGACCATTCCGGAGCAAATGGCGGTCGATTTTAAATAGCCAAAAAAAATGCCAGTCATTCGACTGGCATTTTCATTTTAAGGCTTAAGCAATTATGCCTGGCCTTTGATCTCTTTACGACCGTTGTATGGTGCTTTTTCACCCAGCGCTTCTTCGATACGAATCAGCTGGTTGTATTTAGCAACACGGTCAGAACGGCTCATAGAACCGGTTTTGATCTGGCCTGCAGCGGTACCAACAGCCAGGTCGGCAATGGTAGCGTCTTCAGTTTCGCCAGAACGGTGAGAGATAACCGCGGTGTAGCCAGCGTCTTTCGCCATTTTGATCGCAGCCAGAGTTTCGGTCAGAGAACCGATCTGGTTGAATTTGATCAGGATGGAGTTAACGATGCCTTTCTCGATGCCTTCTTTCAGGATCTTGGTGTTGGTTACGAACAGATCGTCACCAACCAGCTGGATTTTGTCGCCCAGTACTTTAGTCTGGTATGCGAAGCCAGCCCAGTCAGACTCGTCCAGACCGTCTTCGATAGACACGATTGGGTACTGTTTGGTCAGGTCTTCCAGGAAGTGAGTGAACTCTTCGGAGGTGAACGCTTTGTTGCCTTCGCCAGCCAGAACGTATTTACCGTCTTTGTAGAATTCAGATGCTGCACAGTCCATTGCCAGGGTGATGTCTTTGCCCAGCTCGTAGCCAGCAGCTTTAACTGCTTCTGCGATAACAGCCAGTGCTTCTGCGTTAGAACCCAGGTTTGGCGCATAGCCACCTTCGTCACCAACAGCAGTGTTCATGCCTTTAGCTTTCAGAACTTTAGCCAGGTTGTGGAACACTTCAGAACCCATACGTACGGCTTCTTTCAGGGATTTCGCGCCAACTGGCTGAATCATGAATTCCTGAATATCAACGTTGTTGTCTGCGTGCTCACCACCGTTGATGATGTTCATCATTGGTACAGGCATGGAGTATTTGCCTGGGGTGCCGTTCAGTTCAGCGATGTGCTCGAACAGTGGCATACCTTTAGCAGCCGCAGCCGCTTTGGCGTTCGCCAGGGAAACAGCGAGGATTGCGTTCGCACCGAAGTTAGATTTGTTTTCAGTACCGTCCAGATCGATCATGATCTTGTCGATGCCAGCCTGGTCTTTGGCGTCTTTGCCAATGATTGCCTGAGCAATAGGACCGTTTACAGCGCCAACCGCTTTCAGTACGCCTTTACCCAGGAAGCGAGATTTGTCGCCATCGCGCAGTTCCAGCGCTTCGCGAGAACCGGTAGAAGCACCTGATGGAGCAGCAGCCATACCAACGAAACCACCTTCCAGGTGAACTTCGGCTTCAACGGTCGGGTTACCACGGGAGTCGATGATTTCACGACCGATGACTTTAACGATTTTGGACATTAGATTTTCCTCAGTACAAGTTAAACTAAAACTCCAGACAAACAACGCGTACCAAAGGTACGCGTTGCCGTTCTAACTTTTTTTACTTCGCCTGACGCTTCTGGTAGTCGCTGGCGGCTTTAACGAAGCCTGCAAACAGCGGATGCCCGTCACGTGGCGTTGAAGTAAATTCCGGGTGGAACTGGCAGGCGACAAACCACGGATGGTTTGGCACTTCAATGATCTCGACTAACTGATCATCCCCGGAGCGTCCCGCAACACGCAGGCCCGCGGCTTCAATAGGTTTCAACAACATGTTGTTGACTTCATAGCGGTGACGATGGCGCTCGGTGATGACCGGCTCGCCATACAGCTTGCGAACCACGCTATCGTCAGTCAGCTGGCAGGCCTGTGCGCCAAGACGCATGGTGCCACCCAGATCGCTCTTCTCGGTACGGACTTCGACGTTACCTTCTTCGTCACGCCATTCGGTGATAAGCGCCACAACAGGGTACTTACAGTCTGGCACAAATTCCGTAGAGTTCGCGTTTTCCATTCCCGCTACGTTGCGCGCAAATTCGATCAGCGCAACCTGCATACCCAGACAGATGCCGAGGTATGGAATATTGTTTTCACGCGCATAGCGCGCGGTGGCGATCTTGCCTTCTACACCACGGTAGCCGAAGCCGCCAGGGATAAGGATAGCATCCAGATCTTTCAGGATTTCAACGCCACGCGTTTCAACATCCTGCGAATCAATCAGCTTGATGTTCACGGAGACACGGTTCTTCAGACCACCGTGTTTCAGCGCTTCGATCACTGACTTATAGGCATCCGGCAGCTCGATATACTTGCCGACCATACCGATAGTCACTTCGCCTGCCGGATTGGCTTCTTCGTAAATAACCTGTTCCCATTCAGACAGGTTAGCTTCCGGACAGTTCAAGCTGAATCGTTTACAAATATAATCGTCCAGGCCCTGAGATTTCAACAGGCCCGGGATTTTATAAATGGAATCGACATCTTTCATTGAAATAACGGCTTTTTCAGGCACGTTACAGAACAATGCAATTTTCGCACGTTCGTTCGCCGGAACCGCGCGATCGGAGCGGCAAACCAGGATGTCTGGCTGAATACCAATAGAAAGCAGCTCTTTAACAGAGTGCTGAGTCGGTTTGGTTTTCACTTCACCTGCAGCGGCCATATACGGCACCAGCGTCAGGTGCATGAACAGCGCGTGTTCACGGCCAATGTCTACCGCCAGCTGACGAATCGCTTCCAGGAATGGCAGGGATTCGATATCACCCACGGTACCGCCGATTTCAACCAGCACCACGTCGTGGCCTTCGCCACCCGCAACAATGCGTTCTTTGATGGCGTTAGTAATGTGCGGGATAACCTGAACGGTTGCACCCAGGTAGTCACCACGGCGCTCTTTACGCAGAACGTCGGAGTAGATGCGACCAGTCGTGAAGTTGTTACGACGGGTCATTTTGGTGCGGATGAAACGCTCGTAGTGGCCAAGATCCAGATCGGTTTCAGCGCCGTCTTCAGTAACGAACACTTCCCCGTGTTGGATTGGGCTCATGGTGCCCGGATCGACGTTGATGTACGGATCCAGTTTCATCATGGTCACATTAAGGCCACGGGCTTCAAGAATGGCTGCGAGGGAGGCTGCGGCAATGCCTTTACCCAGAGAGGATACGACCCCGCCGGTCACAAAAATATAGTTCGTTGTCATGCTGAACCTGAGAAGTTAGGGTGAAACGATGGAATAACCAGGACGGGAAAGTAGTATACCCGAACACGGCGAGCGCCACAAACTTTCATTCTCCGTCTCCATTCCAGGCCATGACAAACATAAGGAGTGAGAAAATAGCCCCTTTTGGGTAAATGTTTTTGACGCAAATCAAGCGCTTGTCATTTAAAAAATCACACAAATTGCGCTTGATCGCAAAATTTCGTTAGAGATCAGATTCCTGGCGCTTTACTTCCTGCCAGACTTCTTCCATCGCTTCGAGGTCAATACCACTCATTTCCAGGCCGCGCGAGGCGACAATCCGCTCCACTTCGCGGAAGCGGCGTTCGAATTTCAGGTTGGCTTTTTGCAGCGCCGTTTCCGCTTTTACACCCAGGTGGCGAGAAAGGTTGACGGTCGCAAACAGCAGGTCGCCCATCTCTTCCTCAAGCTTTGCTTCATCCACCACCGCCTGCTGCGCTTCATGCATGACCTCGTCAATCTCTTCGTGCACTTTATCCAGCACCGGGCCGAGAGAGGTCCAGTCAAACCCCACCGCGGAGCAGCGTTTCTGGATTTTGTGCGCACGCATCAGTGCGGGCAGGCTCAGCGGAATGTCGTCCAGCGCGGAGTGCTGGGATTTTTCTGCCCGCTCGGCGCTTTTGATCTGCTCCCAGCGGGCCAGGACTTCGGTGCTGTTTCCTGCGGTAGCGTCACCGAAAATATGAGGATGACGGCGCTCAAGCTTGTCGCTGATTGCTGCGCAGATATCGTCAAAGTTAAAGCGCCCTTCTTCCTGCGCCATTTGTGCATAGAACACCACCTGGAACAGCAGATCGCCCAGCTCGCCGCGCAGGTCGTCAAAGTCTTCGCGGGAAATGGCGTCCAGCACCTCATAGGTCTCTTCAAGGGTGTACGGGGCGATGGTAGCGAAAGTCTGCTCTTTGTCCCACGGGCAGCCGTTTTCCGGGTCGCGCAGGCGTTTCATGATGCCGAGCAGGCGGTCGATTTGAGTCATAATTCTGTCCTGATAAAAAAATGCCGGGTGGCGGCGTTGCCTAACCCGGCCTACGGAAGAGGATGTTTAGCCGCCGTGCAGACGACGCGCGTCAATCACATCCGGCACCTGGTTCAGCTTGCCAAGCACGCGGCCCAGCACCTGCAGGTTGTAGATTTCGATAGTCATATCGATGGTGGCAAGCTGCTCGCGGGTATCGCTGCGGCTGGCGACGCCCAGCACGTTGACCTTCTCGTTGGCAAGAATGGTCGTGATGTCACGCAGCAGGCCGCTGCGGTCGTTGGCGGTAACGCGCACCACCAGCGAGTAGCCAGCGGAATAGCTTTCACCCCAGACCGCTTCCACGATGCGCTCAGGCGCATGGGACTGAAGCTCGGCAAGCTGGTCGCAGTCGGAACGGTGAATTGAAATCCCGCGCCCCTGGGTGATAAAGCCGACGATATCGTCCCCTGGAATTGGCTGGCAGCAGCGGGCGATGTGATGCATCAGGTTACCTACACCCTCGACCACCACGCGGCCGTTGTCTTTACTGCGCTGCTGCGGCGCGTAGGTTTTCTGCTGCAGCTGCTTCAGCGCCGCCGCATCCTGCTCTTCCGCGCTTGGCTTATTGAACTGCGCCTGCAGGAAATTCACCATCTGATTCAGACGAATATCACCGCCGCCAATGGCCGCTAACAGCTCGTCAAGCTCGTTGAAGTTGTAGCGCGGCAGCAGGAATTTTTCCGCCTCTTTCAGACTTATCCCGATATGCTCCAGCTCGTCGTCGAGGATCTGGCGACCGGCAAGGATGTTCTTGTCACGATCCTGCTTACGGAACCAGGCGTGAATTTTCGAGCGCCCGCGGCTGGTGGTGACGTAGCCCAGGTTAGGGTTAAGCCAGTCCCGGCTCGGGTTGGGCTGCTTCTGGGTAATGATTTCAATCTGGTCACCCATCTGCAGCTGATAGGTGAACGGTACAATACGCCCGCCGATTTTCGCCCCGATGCATCGGTGTCCCACATCGCTGTGGATATGGTAGGCAAAATCAAGCGGCGTAGAGCCGGCCGGCAGGTCGACAACGTCCCCTTTCGGCGTAAAGACATACACCCGATCGTCAAAGACCTGGCTGCGCACTTCGTCGAGCATCTCGCCGGAATCAGCCATCTCTTCCTGCCACGCAATCAGCTTGCGCAGCCAGGCAATGCGGTCTTCGTGGCCAGAACGCGCACCGCCGGAGGTGCCTTCTTTGTATTTCCAGTGCGCGGCAACGCCCAGCTCGGCGTCTTCATGCATCTGTTTGGTGCGGATCTGAATCTCAACCGTTTTACCGCCAGGGCCAAGCACCACGGTATGGATAGACTGGTAGCCGTTCGGTTTTGGGTTGGCGACATAGTCGTCGAACTCATCGGGCAGATGACGGAAGTGAGTGTGTACTATCCCCAGCGCGGCGTAGCAGTCCTGCAGACGCTCCGCCACGATGCGCACGGCGCGCACGTCAAACAGCTCGTCAAAGGCGAGGTGTTTCTTCTGCATTTTGCGCCAGATGCTGTAGATATGCTTAGGCCGACCATAGACTTCGGCGCGCACGTTCTCTTCTTTCATCGCCTGGCGCAGGCCGCCGACAAACTCCTCGATATAGTGCTCGCGGTCGATACGGCGCTCGTGCAGAAGTTTGGCAATCCGTTTATATTCCGCCGGGTGCAGATAGCGGAAGCAGTAATCTTCCAGCTCCCATTTCAGCTGACCAATCCCTAAGCGGTTCGCCAGCGGCGCATAGATGTTCGTACACTCTTTGGCGGCCAGCACGCGCTCGTCTTCCGGCGCATCCTTTACCTCTCGCAGGTGGGCAATACGCTCGGCCAGCTTGATGACCACGCAGCGGAAATCATCCACCATGGCCAGCAGCATCCGGCGAACGTTATCGACCTGCTCTGAGGAGACGGAATCGGTATGAGCGGCTTTAAGCTGACGAATGGCCGCCATATCGCGCACGCCGTGGATCAGCGCGACGACGGATTTGCCGACGCTGTCGCGCAGCACGTCTTCGCTGACCACGTCCGCATCCGCGAGGGGGAAGAGCAGCGCGGCCTGCAGCGTTTCGATGTCCATGTTCAGCATGGACAAGATTTCAACCATCTCAACGCCGCGCCACAGGAGAAGATCGGCGTCGGGATGCCCCTGCGTGGTGCGCAGACAATAGGCCCAGGTTTCGGTTAAGCGTTCACACGACTGCTGGCTGGAAATTCCCAGACTTGCGATCCATTTTTGTGGGTCAAACTCCCCAGCTTTATTGAGATGTGCACTTCTTACCGCAACCATTGTCCTCTCCTTTAGGGACCAGGGCCTGTCGAAGTCGACAAGCCAAACAAATTAGATGTGCTCGAACAACACCATCGATTCCAGATGCCCAGTGTGCGGGAACATGTCCAGCATTGCCAGACGCTGAATCTGGTAACCCGCGCTGAGTAATGCCTCGCTGTCCCGGGCAAGCGTTGCCGGGTTACAGGAAACATAGACCACACGCTTTGGCGCGAGTTTAATAATATGTGCCATCACGCCCGGGGCACCGGCACGTGCCGGGTCGAGCAAAATTTTATCAAAGCCCTGCTTTGCCCACGGCTGTTGGGTGACATCGTCCTCAAGATTTTGATGAAAGAATGTCACATTTTGCAAGCCGTTCTGCCGCGCGTTCTCCTGCCCTTTCGCCACCAGCGCCTCAACGCCTTCCACGCCGACGACGCTGGCCGCTTCTCGCGCCAGCGGCAGCGTGAAGTTGCCCATTCCGCAGAACAGATCGAGCACCCGATCGCTTTTCTGAACGTCCAGCCACGCCAGCGCTTTCGCCACCATCTGCTGGTTAACGCCATCATTGACCTGAATGAAATCCCGCGGGCTAAACGTTAAGCGTAGCCCGTTTGACGCATACCAGGGCGCCTCACCGGTAACCTGCTCAAGTATCTCGCTTTGTGGTGCCAGGAAAAGCGCCAGGTCGTGGGAATGCGAAAAGCGTTCCAGTTTTTCGCGATCTTTTTTCGACAGCGGTGCGGTGTGGCGCAGCACCATCAGCGGGCCATTGTTTGCCATGACCAGTTCGACGTGCCCGAGATGGCGTACGCCGTCCAGCCCGGAGAGGCAGATGCGCACTTCCGGAAGTAATGCCTCAAGATGGGGCGCCAAAATGGGGCACTGCTTCACGTCAACGATGTCGCTGGAGCCGGCCTTGCGAAACCCCATCTCCAGACGTTCCGTTTTTGGCTGATAGCTGAGGCTCAGGCGCGCGCGCCGACGATAGCCCCAGGGCTCGTCGGCAACAATTTCGTTAACGTCATGTTTGAGCAGACGCGCCAGCGCGCGGCTTTTACTTTTTTGCTGTAATTCTGTGCTCGCATGCTGTTGCTGGCAGCCGCCGCAAACGCCAAAATGCGGGCAGCGGGGCTTCTCGCGCTCCGGGCTATCGTTGAGACGACGCTTAACCTGTCCGCGCGCGAACTGACGTTTATCTTCCGTCAGCGTAATTTCTGCTCGTTCTGCTGGCAGTAAACCTGTTATAAACAGAGTCTTACCATTGTGACGTGCTACTCCCTGACCAAACGGATCGAGGTCCGTGGCTTCAACAGTAATGATTTCACGCGTCGTCACGCGTCGCTTTGCAGAGTAGAATTGCGCCATCGCCGAGATTTTTCTCACATAAACATAATTATCTTAATTGTCCCATAACGGAACGCCATGACCAACTACAGCCTGCGCGCGCGCATGATGATTTTGATCCTCGCCCCCACCGTTCTCATCGGTTTGCTGCTGAGTATCTTCTTTGTGGTGCACCGCTATAACGATTTGCAGCGGCAGCTGGAGGATGCAGGCGCCAGCATCATCGAACCGCTTGCCGTATCCAGCGAGTACGGCATGAACCTGCAAAACCGCGAATCCATTGGGCAGTTAATCAGCGTACTCCACCGCCGCCACTCGGACATCGTACGCGCCATTTCCGTTTACGACGAACATAACCGGCTGTTTGTCACCTCGAACTTTCATCTCGATCCGGCGGCCCTGAAGATCCCGGACGGTACGCCGTTCCCGCGCCACCTCACCGTATTGCGGCGCGGCGATATCATGATCCTGCGCACGCCGATCGTGTCGGAAAGCTATTCCCCCGATGAGTCCGCGCAATCCGACGCCAAATCCAGCAATAATATGCTGGGATATGTGGCGCTGGAGCTGGATCTCAAGTCGGTCCGGCTACAGCAGTACAAAGAAATCTTCATCTCTGGCGTGATGATGCTGTTCTGCATTGGCATTGCGCTGATCTTCGGCTGGCGCCTGATGCGCGACGTGACGGGCCCCATCCGCAACATGGTTAACACGGTTGACCGCATCCGCCGGGGACAGCTCGACAGCCGTGTGGAAGGCTTTATGCTGGGCGAGCTGGATATGCTGAAAAACGGCATCAACTCGATGGCGATGTCGCTGGCGGCGTATCACGAAGAGATGCAGCACAACGTTGACCAGGCGACGTCCGACCTGCGCGAAACGCTGGAGCAGATGGAGATCCAGAACGTTGAGCTGGATCTGGCGAAAAAGCGCGCCCAGGAAGCGGCGCGTATTAAATCGGAATTCCTTGCCAATATGTCGCATGAGCTGCGCACGCCGCTCAATGGCGTGATCGGCTTTACCCGCCTGACGCTCAAAAGCGAGCTCAACCCCACTCAGCGCGATCACCTGCACACCATTGAACGCTCGGCCAACAACCTGCTGGCGATCATCAACGACGTGCTGGACTTCTCCAAGCTGGAAGCGGGCAAGCTGATCCTGGAAAGCATTCCCTTCCCGCTGCGCAGCACGCTCGATGAGGTTGTGACGCTGCTCGCGCACTCATCGCACGATAAAGGCCTGGAGCTGACGCTTAATATTAAAAACGACGTGCCGGATAACGTTATTGGCGATCCGCTGCGCCTGCAGCAGGTCATTACCAACCTTGTCGGGAATGCCATTAAATTCACCGAAAGCGGTAATATCGACGTCCTGGTAGAGAAACGCTCTATCAGCAGCAATAAGGTTCAGATTGAAGTCCAGATCCGCGATACCGGCATCGGTATTCCGGAGCGCGACCAGTCGCGTCTGTTCCAGGCGTTCCGTCAGGCGGATGCCAGTATCTCCCGCCGTCATGGCGGCACCGGTCTGGGGCTGGTGATCACCCAGCGTCTGGTGAACGAGATGGGCGGCGATATCTCTTTCCACAGCCAGCCAAACCGCGGTTCAACCTTCTGGTTCCACATTAATCTGGACCTTAATCCGAACGTGCTGACCGACGGTCCGATGACGGACTGCCTGAAGGGCAAGCGACTGGCCTATGTTGAGCCTAACGCCGCAGCGGCGCAGTGTACGCTCGACATATTAAGCACCACGCCGCTGGAGGTGGTCTACAGCCCAACCTTCTCCGCCCTGGCCGTTGAGCATTATGACATCCTGCTGATGGGGATCCCGGTCACCTTTACCGGCGAGCTGACCATGCAGCAGGAGCGGCTGGCGAAAGCCGCGTCGATGACCGACTATCTGCTGCTGGCGCTGCCTTGCCACGCTCAGCTGAATGCAGAAGAGTTAAAAAATGACGGAGCCGCCGCGTGTCTGCTAAAACCGCTCACCGCGACCCGTCTCCTGCCCGCGCTCACGGAGTATTGCCGTCTTAGCCAGCATGCCCTTCCGCTGATTAACGATGAGCAAAAATTGCCGATGAGCGTGATGGCGGTGGATGATAATCCGGCCAACCTGAAGCTCATTGGCGCATTGCTTGAAGACCAGGTTCAGCATGTTGAGCTGTGCACCAGCGGCGCGCAGGCGGTTGAACAGGCTAAGCAGATGCAGTTCGATTTAATCCTGATGGATATTCAGATGCCGGGCATGGACGGCATCCGGGCCTGCGAGCTGATCCACCAGTTGCCGCATCAGCAGCAAACGCCGGTCATTGCGGTCACCGCACATGCGATGGCGGGCCAGAAGGAGAAGCTGCTGAGCGCCGGGATGAACGATTACCTGGCAAAGCCCATCGATGAAGAGAAACTTCATAGCCTGCTGCTGCGATATAAGCCGGGTCATATCGGCGGGACGTACACGGTTTCCAGCGAGCAGGCTGAGGTAAGCGTTAATCAGAACGCCACCTTTGACTGGCAGCTTGCGCTGCGCCAGGCGGCAGGTAAACCCGATCTCGCCCGCGACATGCTGCAAATGCTGGTCGCGTTTTTGCCTGAAATTCGCAATAAGGTGGAAGAGCAGCTGGTGGGTGAAAATCCGGAAGATCTGCTGGACGCGATCCACAAGCTGCACGGCAGCTGCGGGTACAGCGGCGTGCCGCGGCTGAAAAACCTCTGCCAGCTGCTGGAGCAGCAGCTGCGTGCCGGTACGCCGGAATCGGAGCTTGAACCGGAGTTCCTGGAGCTGCTGGATGAAATGGATAATGTGACGCGGGAAGCGATGAAGGTGTTGGGGAGCTAAGGTAAATGCCCGGTGGCGCTACGCTTACCGGGCCTACAATTGCGGGTGCGGCCTGATGCCCTCACCCCGCCCCTCTCCCACAGGGAGAGGGAGAACTACATTCCCTGCCCCACTTTCAGCACCGCAGCGATATTCCTTGCGGTCATCCTGACGTTCTCGCTGGCATTTTCCAGCGCGTCTTCCAGCGAGCAGATGGTGTAGATAACGCTAAACACCGCATCAATGCCGTGATCGTGTACGACGCCAACGTCCGCCGTCAGGCTGCCTGCAATGCCGATAACGGGTTTGTTAAAGCGTTTCGCCACCTTCGCCACCCCCACCGGGACTTTGCCGTGGATCGTCTGGCTATCAATGCGGCCTTCACCGGTGATCACCAAATCCGCATCGGCCACCTGGTCGGCCAGGTGTAGCGCATCGGTCACGATCTCAATGCCCTGGCGCAGCTGCGCGCCGCAAAAGGCGTACAGCGCCGCCCCCATGCCACCCGCCGCTCCGCCGCCAGCAAGGTTTAGTACGTCGATATCCAGATCCCGGGCAATGACTCTCGCATACTGCGCCAGCGCGTTGTCCAGGGTGACGATCATCTCAGGTGTGGCACCCTTTTGCGGGCCAAATACGGCTGACGCACCGTCCTTTCCGGTAAGCGGATTCGTGACATCACATGCAACTTCTATCCGACACTCCGCCAGACGTCTGTCCAGCCCGCTCAGGTCGATACGCGCGAGTTTTCCCAGTTCGCCTCCGCCCTGCCCAAGAGGTTGTTCGCTCGCGTCGAGCAATTTAGCGCCCAGCGCCTGCACCATCCCTGCTCCGCCGTCATTGGTGGCGCTGCCGCCAATGCCAATGATGATATGCTTAACGCCCGCATCCAGCGCATGCCGAATCAGTTCGCCCGTGCCCCAGGAGGTGGTTTTCAGGGGATTACGCTGTGAAGGGACGACCAGCTCCAGGCCGCTTGCCGCCGCCATTTCAATAAAGGCACTCTGCTCGTCACCGGATAAGCCATAAAACCCGTCCACGCGCTCACCCAGCGGGCCGGTCACCGGAACATGCACAATGCGTCCATGCGTTGCCGCGATCATCGCCTCAACCGTCCCTTCGCCACCGTCCGCGACCGGGATTTTGACGTAAACCGCCTCGGGAAAAATCTCGCGAAAACCACGCTCTATCGCTGTCGCAACCTCAAGCGCACTCAAACTTTCCTTATACGAGTCCGGTGCGATAACAATTTTCATAAGCCATCCTTACGCATAGTCGTTACGTTAAGCATACACCACGTAAAAGACCGCTCATGGGAGCGGTCCCAATGCGTTTATCGTACCATGCACGGGCGTTTATTGTCGAATGTCCAGTCGGGGATCAGATACTGCATCGCCATCGCGTCATCGCGCGCGCCCAAACCGTGTTTCTGGTACAGCTCATGGGCCTTCATCACCTGGTCCATATCCAGCTCAACCCCCAGCCCCGGAGTGGAAGGCACCTGAACCATGCCACCTTTGATTTCAAACGGCTGTTTAGTAAGACGCTGATTACCCTCCTGCCAGATCCAGTGCGTGTCGATAGCGGTAATCGTCCCCGGAGCGGCAGCGGCAACGTGCGTGAACATTGCCAGCGACACGTCGAAGTGGTTGTTAGAGTGCGAACCCCAGGTCAGGCCAAACTCATGACACATCTGCGCCACGCGCACCGAGCCCTGCATCGTCCAGAAGTGCGGGTCCGCCAGCGGAATGTCGACAGACTGCAATGACAGCGTGTGTCCCATCTGACGCCAGTCTGTGGCAATCATATTGGTCGCGGTTGGCAGCCCCGTTGCGCGGCGGAATTCCGCCATCACTTCACGGCCCGAGAAGCCTTGTTCAGCCCCGCACGGATCTTCCGCATACGCCAGCACGCCTTTCAGCTGTTTACCAATTTTGATCGCTTCATCAAGCGACCATGCTCCGTTAGGATCCAGCGTCACGCGCGCCTGTGGAAAACGTTTTGCCAGTGCGGTGACGGCTTCCGCCTCTTGTTCCCCGGCCAGCACGCCGCCCTTCAGTTTGAAATCATTAAAGCCATATTTTTCGTACGCGGCTTCCGCCAGGCGCACCACCGCATCCGGGGTCATCGCCTCGTCGTGGCGGAGTCGGTACCAGTCGCATTGTTCATCAGGCTGGCTCTGATACGGCAGCGGTGTCAGCCTGCGGTCGCCGACAAAGAACAGATAGCCCAGCATTTCCACTTCGCTGCGCTGCTGTCCTTCACCCAACAGCGACGCGACGTTGACGCCCAGATGCTGACCCAACAGATCCAGCATCGCGGATTCAATCCCGGTCACCACGTGAATGGTGGTACGCAGATCGAAGGTCTGCAGGCCTCGTCCCCCGGCATCGCGATCGGCAAAGGTGTTGCGCACGGTGTTCAGGACATTTTTGTACTCACCCAGCGTTTTGCCCACGACCAGCGAAATGGCATCTTCCAGCGTCTGGCGGATCTTCTCCCCGCCCGGAATTTCGCCCACGCCGGTATGGCCGGAATTGTCTTTGATAATGACAATATTGCGGGTAAAGAATGGCGCATGAGCGCCGCTCAGGTTCATCAGCATGCTGTCATGGCCCGCAACCGGAATGATTTGCATGGAAGTGACGACAGGGGTCGTAAAGGTACTCATCGTGTAATCCTTTTATCAGTGACGTCCAAAAACAGGGCGCTTACGGTCAAATGTCCAGCCGGGGATAAGGTACTGCATCGGGCCCGCGTCGTTACGCGCGCCGCCCGGTAGCTTTTTATACGCCTCATGGGCTTTATGGATCCGATCCCAGTCCAGCTCCACGCCCAGACCTGGCACATCCGGTACGGCAATTTTGCCATCTATGATTTCCAGCGGATTTTTCGTCAGTCGGGCTTCACCTTCCTGCCAAATCCAGTGGGTATCGATTGCGGTCGGGTTACCCGGCGCCGCCGCGCCAACGTGGGTAAACATCGCCAGCGAAATATCAAAGTGATTGTTCGAGTGACAGCCCCAGGTGAGCCCCCACTCATCGCACAGCTGGGCCACGCGGACTGCGCCTGAGAGCGTCCAGAAGTGCGGGTCCGCCAGCGGTATGTCGACGGCGTTAAGCATCACCGCGTGACCCATTTCGCGCCAGTTGGTGGCGATCATATTGGTCGCGACAGGTAGCCCGGTGGCGCGACGGAACTCGGCCATGACTTCTCGACCCGAGAATCCTTGCTCCGCGCCACAGGGGTCTTCTGCATAGGTCAGGACATCGCCCAGCCCTTTGCACAGGCTAATGGCTTCATCCAGCAGCCATGCGCCGTTGGGATCGACGGTGATCCGTGCATCAGGGAAGCGTTTTTTCAGCGCCCGGGCCGTTTCAATCTCCCGCTCGCCGGGCAGCACGCCGCCCTTCAGCTTGAAATCCTTAAAGCCGTAGCGATCCTGCGCCGCCTCGGCCAGCCGCACCACCGCGTCGCTGGAGAGCGCTTCCTGATGGCGCAGCTGATACCAGTCGTGATCGCCCGCGGTTCGGGCCAGATAGGGGAGATCGGTTTTATTGCGATCGCCAACGTAAAACAGATAGCCCAGCACGGTGACCGCATCGCGCTGTTTGCCGGGACCCAGCAGCTCGCAGACCGGAACACTGAGCGCCTTGCCCAGTAAATCGAGCAGGGCGGCCTCCAGGGCGGCAACCGCGTTGACGCGCAGTTCAAACGTCCAGGCACCTTTACCGAACGTATCAAAATCTGCCGACTGATTGCCCTTATGCACCCGCTGAACCACCTTGTTCAGACGGGCGACCTCCTGACCCACTACCTGTGGAATGGCATCAACCAGCGTCTGGTAAATCACCTCTCCACCAGGAGCCTCGCCCACGCCGGTGTTCCCTGCGCTGTCTTTCAGCACGACGATATTACGGGTAAACCAGGCGTTATGCGCACCGCCAATATTGAGCAGCATGCTGTCCTGTCCGGCCACCGGGATGACCTTCATCTCCGTGACGGTTGGGCTCGATTGCGTTGTCATCATCCACGCTCCGCAACAGGTTTAAGTTCGACGCGTTTGATATCCCCCACAAGCACCAGGTAACTCAGTACCGCCACCAGCGCATGCACACCCACGTAAATCAGCGCACCGTTGAAAGAGCCGGTGGTGCCGACGATGTAGCCGATAGCGATGGGCGTAACAATCCCGGAGATGTTGCCGAACATGTTGAACAGACCGCCGCTCAGGCCGCTGATCTCTTTCGGTGCCGTATCCGCCATCACAGCCCAGCCCAGCGCGCCAATGCCTTTGCCGAAGAAGGCCATCGCCATAAAGCCGATAATCATCCACTCGGCATTGACGTAGTTACAAAACACCATTGTCATGGAGAGCAGCATGCCGAGCACGATAGGCGTTTTACGTGCGATGTTCAGGGAACCGGTGCGGCGCATCAGCCAGTCGGAAATCACCCCGCCGAGCACGCCCCCCACGAAGCCGCAGATTGCCGGGACCGAGGCGACAAACCCCGCTTTCAGAATCGACATGCCGCGTGCCTGCACCAGGTACACCGGGAACCATGTAATGAAAAAGTAGGTTAAGGCGTTAATACAGTACTGGCCCAGATAGATGCCGATCATCATGCGCGAGCCGACGAGCTGCTTGATCTGCGCCCATTTCTGGCTGAACGGGACTTTCGCCGTCGAGGATTTCTGATCCATGTTGATCAGCGCGCCGCCTTCCGCGATGTACTCCAGCTCTTTTTTGTTTACGCCAGGATGCTGGTTAGGTTCGTGGATCACTTTCAGCCAGATAAAGCTGATGACAATCCCGAGTCCGCCCATAAAGAAGAAAACGTGTGACCAGCCCACCTCATGGGTCAGCCAGCCCATAATGGGCGCAAAGATCACCGTCGCGAAGTACTGTGCGGAGTTAAAAATCGCCACCGCCGTTCCCCTCTCCTGCGCCGGGAACCAGGCCGCCACAATGCGGCTGTTACCCGGGAAGGAAGGTGCTTCCGCTAGCCCCACCAGGAAGCGCAGCGTGAAGAGCGCCACGATAATGCCGAAGCCGCTGAAGATATCGACGAAGCCCTGCAGCAGGGTAAAGGCAGACCAGATGAAGATGGACCAGAAATAGACGCGTTTCGAGCCAAAACGGTCCAGCAGCCAGCCGCCAGGAATTTGCCCGATGACGTAGGCCCATGAGAATGCGGAGAAAACGTAACCCATCCCCACCGGATCAAGGCCGATATCTTTTGCCATTTCCGAACCGGCAATCGACAGCGTGGCGCGGTCACCATAGTTAAAGGACGTGACGATAAACAGCATCACCACTATCCAGTAGCGGGCATTGGTACGCTTTTCAGCGCTGCTCGCTGCGTGGCTTAATGTACTCATTGTTGCACTCCTGAAACATAGCTTTCGCCTGGTTCATTCTGTACAGCACCGGTAGGGTAATCAGAATGAGATTGGTTTTTGTGGTTTTGGTACGGCCTGACGCCGTTTTATAGTGACCAGAAAAGTATATGAAGGAGTGCCTCATCACCTCACCGTGCAGAAACACAGTATTAAAGGATGTATGAGAGGTTGTTTATGGCATAAGCCCAAAGCAGTGGAAGATGCTTCACGGAATCGAGGATTTGGTGTGGCTTCGTTGCCGGGTGGCGGTTAAGCCTTACCCGGCCTGGAGAACTATTTAAGCAGCGTTGCCCAGTGTTCGACCCACGGGTTTGATTCGCTTTCTGGCTCCGGGTGCTCACCCGCGTCAATCAGCAGCATCTCGCCGACGCGCTGGGCGCTCTGTTCCTGCAGGAGCGCATCGAACTGCTTGCCGCCGCCGCAGAAGTTAGCGTAAGAGCTGTCGCCGAGGGCGATGATGCCGTAGTGAACATCTGGCTGATAGCCAAGCTGGTCTTTAATGCCCTGGAACAGCGGCACGATGCTGTCCGGCAGGTCGCCTTGCCCGGTGGTGGAGGTCACCACCAGAATGTATTTATCTTTATACTTTTCCCAGTCCGCCAGCTCCGGATCTTCATAGACCGTGGCTTTATGGCCCTGGCTGGCGAGTATTGCCTCAGCCTCTTCCGCTACCAGCAGCGAGTTGCCGTACATTGTGCCGACAAAAATGCCTACTTCAGCCATGCTATTTTCCCATATTGAATGCGTTTACTGTTCATCCTGAACGTTGCCCGATACAAACTCAACCCTTTCATTTTCGGGGAGTTGTCCCAGCCAGCCATACTGTGACAGCGCCTGCATCCAGACGTCGTCCAGCCCCGCACGGATAGTCAGCGGCTCGCCGGTAAACGGGTGCGTCAGGCTGAGCTCGCTCGCGTGCAGCATCAGACGATGGCAGCCAAAGTGTTCGGCCGCGCTGCGGTTCTGGCGTAAATCACCGTGTTTGCTGTCGCCAATAATCGGATGGCGCAGATGCGCAAGATGGCGTCGCAGCTGGTGCTTACGCCCGGTTTTGGGCAGAAGCTCAACCAGGCTGTAGCGCGTGGTCGGAAATTTGCTGGTTGCCACCGGCATTTCCGTCGTCGCCATACCGCGATAATCCGTCACGGCGGGCTGGGGGCCTTTGTCATCGCGGGCAAATTTATCGGCGATTTTGTCCAGCTCCTCCACCAGCGGGTAGTCCAGCGTGGCGGACTCGGTCAGCCAGCCCCGCACGATCGCGTGGTAGCGCTTCTGGATCTGATGTTGTTCAAACTGCTGCGCCAGCAGACGCCCCGCCTCGCTGGAAAGCCCCATCAGCAGCACGCCGGAGGTCGGCCGGTCGAGACGATGGGCGGTAAAAACATGCTGACCAATCTGATCGCGAACGGTCTGCATCACCACCACTTTCTCATCACGATCGAGCCAGCTGCGGTGTACCAGCCAGCCGGACGGTTTATTCACCGCCACCAGCCACTCGTCCTGATAGAGGATCTCAAGCGTCATGCATCTTCACCGGCAAACAGGGAATCCAGTTTTTCCAGTTCGACCAGCATGACGTCGCGCGCAGGATGCGTCGCTTCGAGCGCCATTTCATAATAGGGAGAGACAGCAAACGCCTGCGGCAGCGGATGACCGCCCTCAAGCAGGGCGTGCATGCGCGGAATTAACACCCACTGCAGCCACTCAAACGGGGCCAGCGTATCCAGGCAGAAAGGCTGGGTGCTCGCGAACGCTTCTGGCTGCGGCGCGGTCTTCTGCCACAGCTGATGTTGGCGCAAAAGGGCTTCGATGGCGTGCAACTGAGCACGAACGCTATCGTGTTGCGTCATAGTAACCTCAACTGAAAAAGTGAACGGCGCGCAGCATAGCATTGCGGAAGGCAGAAATAAAAAAAGGGAGCACTGTAAAAACAGTGCTCCCGGTTCGTTCCGCAGCATTCCAGCTACAATTCGTGCTCCCTGCTCATCCGTGACAACTTTTCCTGAAGCCCGAAGGCCTGGTCATCCGTCTACCTTCGCATCGTGCACACATCTTCCTGACGTGTTTGTTTCATCCTGAAACGTCCTGGCC
This sequence comes from Enterobacter vonholyi, assembly GCF_008364555.1. Taxonomy (GTDB): domain Bacteria; phylum Pseudomonadota; class Gammaproteobacteria; order Enterobacterales; family Enterobacteriaceae; genus Enterobacter; species Enterobacter vonholyi. The sequence continues at coordinate 14,619 of NZ_VTUC01000005.1, read as the reverse complement.
TTCCTGACCCACCGACCATCCTGACCGGTTCTCGTTCTCCTTCCTGGAGGTGTCCCTTACGCATCTTGCGTTATCCGCTTCGCTTCATCCTGAAGCCTTCCTGCAGCGCCATCCTGACGAGTCCTGAGTGAGAAACGCCATCATCCTGATGTTCGTTTCTCGTGTCGGCTTCCTGTCGACGGAGATAGAATCCGCTATTCCGCTTCGTCTTACAACCCACTCAGCCAGCGTTGTAAGACGCGAGGACTCCCTAAAAATAATAGGCAGAACAACTAATTCATTGAAAAATAGAGTGATATTAATCTGAATTTAATGAGGTAATACTGAATGTTCCAGCGATCTCTCACAAACGTTGTAAGAGATCTCTCACACGCGTTATAGCATCAGGGATTACAGAAGTGGCTCAAGGCGGGTGAGGAAATCCGCAAGAGAGGGGGCGAGAGTCTCGCGATTGCGGGTACCGATAGTCTCTTTAATCACTTCACCTGACAGGTTACAGACGGAGATAACGTCGAGCTCGCTGTCCAGCGTGGCAATAAAGAGCGTCGGAGAAAGCTTAAGGCGTTTTTGCGTGACAAGATGACCAATCAGGTTTTCCTGAACACGCTGCAGATCGTCTTCGCTCCAGGTCTGCAACAGCGTCAGCGTCATATCGGCAAAGCGCGCGGGCATATCCCCTGCGAACTGCGCGGTATAAAATGCGTGAACCGCTGGTTGTACCACAATGTCCATTGCCCGCTCAACCGCATTTACATTTTGCTCGCCGTCAAAAGGTTTTGGTTGCCAGATAACGTAATCGTCGAGCGAAGAGATAATACACGGTGAAGGTACGCCATATAAATCAGAACTTTGCGGCCACGTGCCCTGCTTTTCATGCCATGCGTCGCAGTAGCGGGTCGTAAAGGTAGTGAGGGCATTTACAGTTTCGATGTCCACCGATTTCTCTCTTCTTGTCAGACAGGATAAACTCAGGCCATAAGTGTACCTGTAAAGTGGCTATGAAACATGTCTTACGAAAATCATCAGGCGTTAACCGGCTTAACGCTGGGTAAATCGACCGATTACCGCGATACCTACGATGCAAGCCTGCTGCAGGGCGTTCCGCGCAGCCTGAACCGCGATCCTCTGGGTCTGCACGCAGACGCGCTGCCGTTCGTGGGTGGCGATATCTGGACGCTGTACGAACTCTCGTGGCTCAACTCACGCGGCCTGCCGCAGGTGGCGGTGGGTCACGTTGAGCTGGACTATGCCAGCGTTAATCTCGTCGAGTCTAAAAGCTTTAAGCTCTATCTCAACAGCTTTAACCAGACAAAATTTAACAGCTGGGACGACGTTCAGCACACGCTGGAACGTGATTTAAGCGCCTGCGCGCAGGGAAAGGTGAGCGTTTCATTGTATCGCCTGCACGAGCTGGAAGGGCAGCCAGTCGCCCACTTCAACGGAACCTGCATCGACGATCAGGATATTGAGGTGGAGAATTATGAATTCAGCGCCGATTACCTCGAAAACGCGGCGAGTGGCAAGGTGGTCGAAGAGACTTTGGTCAGCCATCTGCTGAAATCCAACTGCCTGATCACGCATCAGCCAGACTGGGGCTCGGTGCAGATCCAGTACCGCGGCCCGAAAATCGACCGGGAAAAATTGCTGCGCTACCTGGTGTCATTCCGACATCACAACGAGTTCCACGAGCAGTGCGTGGAGCGCATCTTTAGCGATATTCAGCGCTTCTGCCAGCCAGAAAAACTGAGCGTTTACGCGCGCTATACCCGCCGCGGCGGTCTGGACATCAACCCGTGGCGCACCAACACCGATTTTGTGCCGGCGACCGGACGGCTGGTGCGTCAATAATATAAATATTTTCACAATATGCGCGGTATCTTCCGCGCTTTAGGTTGTGAAACGTCACGCGCCAGGGCTATTGTAATCAACAGGGAAAGACGATAATCGTCCCGTAAGGAGCTCACTTGATTACACATATTAGCCCGCTTGGCTCAATGGATATGTTGTCGCAGCTGGAAGTGGACATGCTTAAGCGCACGGCCAGCAGCGATCTTTATCAACTGTTTCGTAACTGTTCACTTGCCGTACTGAACTCCGGAAGCCTGACAGATAACAGTAAAGAACTGCTGTCCCGCTTCGAAAGCTTTGATATCAACGTGCTGCGCCGCGAGCGTGGCGTGAAGCTTGAAGTCATCAACCCGCCGGAAGAGGCCTTTGTTGACGGGCGTATCATTCGTTCACTTCAGGCTAACCTGTTTGCCGTGCTGCGTGACATCCTGTTTGTTAACGGGCAGATCCACAACGCAGGTCGTTTCCAGCATCTCGATCTGGAAAGCTCGGTACATATCACCAACCTGGTGTTCTCCATTTTGCGTAACGCCCGTGCCCTGCACGTTGGCGAAGCGCCGAACATGGTTGTCTGCTGGGGCGGCCACTCCATTAACGAAACCGAATACCTTTATGCCCGTCGGGTTGGAACGCAACTCGGCCTGCGTGAGCTGAATATCTGTACCGGCTGCGGTCCGGGTGCGATGGAAGCACCAATGAAAGGAGCGGCGGTTGGGCATGCGCAACAGCGTTATAAAGAGGGACGGTTTATCGGCATGACCGAACCGTCCATCATCGCCGCTGAGCCACCTAACCCGCTGGTTAATGAGCTGATTATCATGCCGGATATTGAGAAGCGTCTTGAAGCGTTTGTCCGTATCGCCCACGGCATTATCATCTTCCCGGGCGGCGTGGGGACAGCGGAAGAGCTGCTCTATCTGCTGGGTATTCTGATGAACCCCGCCAACAAGGATCAGGTTCTGCCGCTGATCCTGACCGGGCCAAAAGAGAGCGCCGACTACTTCCGCGTGCTGGACGAGTTTATCGTGCACACGCTGGGTGAAGCCGCACGTCGTCACTATCGCATCATCATTGACGATGCAGCGGAAGTGGCGCGCCAGATGAAAAAAGCGATGCCGCTGGTGAAGGAGAACCGTCGCGATACCGGCGATGCGTACAGCTTTAACTGGTCAATCCGTATTGCGCCAGACCTGCAGATCCCGTTCGAGCCAACTCACGAAAATATGGCGAACCTGAAACTCTACCCGGACCAGCCGGTGGAAGTCCTGGCTGCCGATCTGCGTCGCGCCTTCTCCGGTATTGTCGCGGGCAACGTGAAAGAGATGGGCATCCGCGCCATTGAACAGTACGGTCCCTACAAGATCCACGGCGACCCGGAGATGATGCGCCGCATGGACGACATGCTGCAGGGCTTTGTCGCCCAGCACCGCATGAAGCTGCCAGGCTCAGCCTATATTCCTTGCTACGAAATCTGCACATAACGCTTAGCGATATCTCCTCAAAGCCGGGTCGCCCTGTTGCGCGTCCCGGCTTTTTTTATTCCCGATGTAATTCATACGAATCACTTATGTCTTTAACAAACTACGCACAAACGCAAACGATTACCTTGTTTTCTCAACCGTAAATTATCAGACTTAATCCAAATTTCCCGCCAGAAAATACTAAAAACCCATATCTTTACAGCTAAAGACACCTATATCACGGATCAGTCTTTCAGCTCACATGTCGTTGGTGGTAGCCTTCGCGCCCGTAAATTCTCTTTGGTGTTTTTTTAACAGATAAATGGTCTAAAGATGCCCACATCATAAGTGGATTATTGCATTTGGGATCAGGATCACTGATAGATTCATAACTAGAATGTATCTTTCCGCCCGCCAATAGTTACGGGCAAAAATTATTAAAAAACCGTCACTGAACGAATTTCATATTACCGTCAGGCACTTTTTCATCGGATTTGACTAAAAACCTGACAATTCGCTTCCTCCAGGAGATATAGATGGAAACCACTCAAACCAGCACCGTTGCTTCGATTGAATCCCGAAGTGGTTGGCGCAAAACGGATACCATGTGGATGCTTGGCCTTTACGGCACGGCAATCGGCGCTGGTGTACTGTTCCTTCCTATCAACGCAGGCGTCGGCGGTCTGATTCCGCTGATCATTATGGCTATCATTGCTTTCCCGATGACCTTCTTTGCACACCGCGGTTTGACCCGCTTCGTGCTGTCCGGTAAAAACCCGGGCGAAGACATCACTGAAGTGGTTGAAGAGCATTTCGGCGTGGGCGCAGGTAAGCTGATTACCCTGCTCTACTTCTTCGCGATTTACCCTATCCTGCTGGTTTACAGCGTGGCGATTACCAACACCGTTGAAAGCTTCATGCTGCACCAGCTGCACATGACGCCGCCTCCGCGTGCCATCCTGTCTCTGATCCTGATTGTCGGCATGATGACCATCGTGCGCTTCGGTGAGCAGATGATTGTGAAGGCGATGAGCGTGCTGGTGTTCCCGTTTGTGGCTGCTCTGATGCTGCTGGCCTGCTACCTGATCCCACAGTGGAACGGTGCAGCGCTGGAAACCCTGTCCCTGAGCAGCGCATCGGCGACCGGTAACGGCCTGCTGATGACCCTCTGGCTGGCGATTCCGGTAATGGTCTTCTCCTTCAACCACTCTCCAATCATCTCTTCCTTCGCCGTTGCGAAACGTGAAGAGTACGGTAACGGCGCAGAGAAGAAGTGCTCCAGCATCCTGGCACGCGCTCACATCATGATGGTTCTGACCGTTATGTTCTTCGTCTTCAGCTGCGTACTGAGCCTTTCCCCGGCGGATCTGGCTGCAGCGAAAGAGCAGAACATCTCTATCCTGTCTTACCTGGCGAACCACTTTAACGCACCGCTGATTGCGTGGATGGCACCGATCATCGCGATTATCGCCATCACCAAATCCTTCCTGGGCCACTACCTCGGCGCACGTGAAGGCTTCAACGGTATGGTGATTAAATCTCTGCGCGGTAAAGGCAAGAGCATTGAAATCAACAAGCTGAACAAAATCACCGCGCTGTTCATGCTGCTCACCACCTGGGCAGTAGCGACCCTGAACCCAAGCATCCTGGGCATGATTGAAACCCTGGGCGGCCCGGTCATCGCGATGATTCTGTTCCTGATGCCGATGTACGCGATTCAGAAAGTCCCTGCTATGCGTAAGTACAGCGGTCATGTGAGCAACGTGTTTGTGGTTATCATGGGTCTTATCGCAATCTCTGCGATCTTCTACTCCCTGTACACCATGTTCTGATTACCACCCGCGCCGTTTTCGGACGGCGCACTCCTCCCTCTCTGACTGAAAGCAATGGACGCATCATGATTAGCGTATTCGATATCTTCAAAATCGGTATTGGTCCTTCCAGCTCTCATACCGTCGGACCGATGAAAGCCGGTAAGCAGTTCACGGATGACTTGATTGCACGCGGCATCTTGCACGACATCACCCGCGTGGTTGTCGATGTATACGGCTCGCTTTCCCTGACCGGGAAAGGCCACCATACCGATATCGCCATTATCATGGGCCTGGCGGGAAACCTGCCGGATACCGTTGATATTGATGCGATCCCTGGTTTCATCCAGGACGTTAATACCCACGGGCGCCTGCTGCTGGCGAACGGCGAGCATGAGGTTGAATTCCCGGTTGACCATTGCATGAATTTCCATGCGGACAACCTGTCGCTGCATGAAAACGGCATGCGCATTACCGCGCTGGCCGGCGATAAAGCGGTATATAGCCAGACGTATTACTCAATCGGCGGCGGTTTTATCGTCGACGAAGACCACTTTGGTCAAACCAATATCTCTTCTGTCGAGGTGCCGTATCCGTACAAAACGGCGGCGGACCTTCAGCGTCATTGTCAGGAGACGGGCCTTTCCCTCTCCGGCCTGATGATGAAAAATGAGCTGGCGCTGCATAGCAAAGAAGAGCTAGAACAGCACTTCGCTAACGTCTGGGAAGTGATGCGCGGCGGTATTGAGCGCGGGATCACCACCGAAGGCGTTCTGCCGGGCAAGCTTCGCGTGCCGCGTCGTGCTGCAGCACTGCGCCGTATGCTGGTGAGCACCGACAAAACGACCACGGACCCGATGGCCGTTGTAGACTGGATCAACATGTTCGCCCTGGCGGTAAACGAAGAGAACGCCGCAGGGGGCCGTGTGGTCACCGCGCCGACTAACGGCGCTTGCGGTATCGTTCCGGCGGTGCTGGCGTACTACGACAAGTTTATCCGTGAAGTGAACGCGAACTCGCTGGCGCGCTACCTGCTGGTCGCCAGTGCAATTGGTTCGCTGTATAAGATGAACGCGTCTATTTCCGGTGCGGAAGTGGGCTGTCAGGGTGAAGTCGGCGTGGCGTGCTCTATGGCGGCGGCGGGTCTGGCGGAACTCTTGGGCGCAAGCCCGGTGCAGGTGTGCATCGCTGCGGAAATCGGCATGGAACACAACCTGGGGCTGACCTGCGACCCGGTTGCCGGCCAGGTACAGGTTCCGTGCATCGAGCGTAACGCGATTGCCTCCGTGAAGGCGGTTAACGCGGCGCGAATGGCTCTGCGCCGCACCAGCGAGCCTCGCGTCTGTCTCGATAAGGTTATCGAAACCATGTACGAAACCGGTAAAGATATGAACGCCAAATACCGCGAAACCTCTCGCGGCGGCCTGGCGATGAAGATCGTAACCTGCGATTAAGCCTCTCAGGAAGCCTCGTTTTGCGAGGCTTCTTCCTGTTTTCCCCACCATTCATAGTTTCACGCTGCTGACAGTGTTACCCTTCACATATGAGATAGAAGGGAGATTATCTGTGGCCGTTCATTTACTTATCGTCGATGCACTAAACCTGATTCGCCGTATCCATGCGGTACAGGGGACGCCTTGTAAAGACACCTGCCTGCACGCGCTGGAACAGCTTATCCGCCACAGCGAGCCCACCCATGCGGTCGCGGTTTTTGATGACGAAGACCGCAACACGGGCTGGCGACACCAGCGTTTGCCCGACTACAAAGCCGGACGCGCACCGATGCCGGACGATCTTCACGCTGAATTGCCCATGCTGCGCGCTGCATTTGAACAGCGGGGCGTCCCCTGCTGGGGCGCACAGGGCAATGAAGCCGACGATCTCGCGGCCACTCTGGCCGTAAAGGTAGCCAGCGCCGGGCATCAGGCCACTATCGTTTCAACTGACAAAGGCTACTGTCAGCTGCTCTCCCCAACTATCCGCATTCGCGACTATTTTCAAAAACGCTGGCTGGACGCGCCATTTATTGCCGGCGAGTTCGGCGTCTCGCCCGGACAACTGCCGGATTACTGGGGGCTGGCAGGCATCAGCAGCTCTAAGGTTCCGGGTGTCGCCGGTATTGGGCCGAAAAGCGCCGCGCAGCTGCTGGCCGATTTTCAGAGTCTGGAAGGGATTTACGCCCGTCTGGATGAGGTGCCGGAAAAGTGGCGCAAGAAGCTGGAGGCGCATAAAGAGATGGCGTTTATCTGCCGGGAAATCGCAACGCTACAGACGGATTTACAGCTCGACGGGAATTTACAGCAGCTGCGTTTAGAACGTTAAAACCACTACACAGTTTTTTTGCCCGGTAAGCGCAGCGCCACCGGGCAAAACAAAGCACGTACTATCGCTCGTCGCGACGTCCGCCGACCGCAGCCCACCAGCGACGAATGTGCACCGTCACCTCTTCGCGGTCGTGATACAGCTGACGCGCCTGGATCTCCACGTTAATACCGTGTTCATCCATCTGCTCCTGAATGTAGGCCAGGTTCTGCGACACTTCCTCATAGCGCTTTTTCATCGGCAGCTTGAGGTTGAAAATGGTCTCACGACACCAGCCGTTGACAAGCCAGGAGGCCATCAGCGCGGCGACTTTTGCCGGCTTCTCAACCATATCGCACACCATCCACGAGATGTTGTTACGGTTCGGGCGATAGCGGAAACCGTCTTCACGCAGCCAGGTGACCTGCCCGGTGTCCATCAGGCTTTGCGCCATTGGGCCGTTATCAACGGACGATACCCACATGTTGCGTTTCACCAGCTGATAGGTCCAGCCGCCCGGGCACGCGCCAAGGTCGACGGCGTACATGCCGTTTGCCAGACGCTCATCCCACTCATCCGCCGGGATAAAGACGTGGAACGCCTCTTCCAGCTTGAGCGTGGAACGGCTTGGCGCATCGGCCGGGAAGCGCAAACGCGGGATGCCCATAAAGAAGGGAGAGTTGTTGGTGGTGTACGAATAGCCTGCATAGCAGCAGCCCGGTGCGATAAAGAAGATATGCACCACCGGACGCTTCGGCGTTTCGTAGTTCGTCAGCACGCCCGCATCACGCAGCGCCGCACGCAGCGGCACGGTGAACTTACGGCAGAACTTCATCAGCTCTTTACTTTCGTTGGTATCCGCCACTTCAACGCGCAGATCGCCGCCTTTTTCAACCACGCCCTGCAGCATGCCGACAATTGGCGTAATGCGGTCTTCCGGCGGAAGATCCTTCAGCAGCTCACCCGCAACAAACATCTGGCGAGCAAAGATCAGCGAGCTGAACGGCAGCTCGCGTGCCAGCTTGTCTGCGTCTTCAGGCTGGTAGCACTCGAATACCACATAGCCCGCGTTCTCTTTTACGCGGGCAAAGCCGAAGACTTCGCGCTTCGCCGCTTTATCGGTAATTTCCGCGGCGCACTCTTTCTCAAACCCCGGGCGACAATATAAAACAACCTTATTCATGAACAACGCCCTTGCGTTTCAGACGGATAGCTCCGATAAACATTAATACCCAACCCGCCAGGAAGCTGAAGCCACCGACGGGTGTAACGAACGCCCACAGGCGCAGATGTGAGAGCGCAAGGCAGTACAGGCTACCGCTGAATAACACGGTACCCAGCGCCATAAACACGCTGCTCCAGTAAAACCAGATACTGATACGACGCTGCATCGCCACCGCCAGCCCAAAAATAGCCAGCGTGTGGAATGCCTGATATTCAAGGCCGGTCTGGATCCAGCCCATCTCTACAGCGCCCAAAGACTTGCTTAATACATGTGCGCCAAAGGCGCCCAGTGCAACAAAAATAAAGCCACTCACCGCGGCAAAAATCAGCATGAATCGGCTGGTCATGTTTAAGTCCTGAGTTGATGCGTGCCCGGCACACAAACGTTATTGTTCATACCTGAAGCGGAATTTTTCTTGCTCGGTTGCCGCTTTCGCCAGTATCCACTGCCGGAAGGCGGCTATTTTACCCAGTTCTGCCTGACTGTCATGACAAACCAGATAAAACGCATTCTTGCTGACCAGTACATCATTAAAAGGGCAGACCAGGCGGCCTGCCTCAATTTCGGACTGCGCCATAACGTTGTTCGCCAACGCCACGCCTTGTCCGTGAATGGCAGCCTGTAACACCATCGCACTGTGGCTAAAGATGGGTCCCTGCTGCACGTTTATATGAGTAAGACCTAATTGACGGGTATAAGTTTGCCAGTCGCGGCGAGAGGCATCATGCAAAAGCGTATGCTGCGCCAGATCAGCGGGAGACTTCAGCGCCTTGTCGCCCGTTAACAGCAGGGGAGAACAGACCGGCAGGAGATATTCTGCGTATAATTTCTCAACACGCAAGCCCGGCCAGTTACCGCGACCGTAAAAAATGGCGACATCCACATCATCGGCCAGCTTGTCCTCCTGACGATCTACCGCCTGGATTCGAACGTCGATCCCCGGATAAGCTGAGTTAAAGCTTGAGAGTCTGGGCACCAGCCACTGAATCGCAAAACTGGGCAATAAACTGACAGTCAGGGCACCTTTTGCACTGCGAGCCTGCAGCTTACGCGTGGCTTCCGTAAGCTGGGAAAAAATCTCTTTAATATCCTGAAAATAGCTCTGCCCCTCTTCGGTCAACAGCAACGAACGGTTGCGTCGACGAAACAGCTTAAGGCCCAGAAAATCCTCCAGAGACTTGATTTGGTGACTTACTGCGGCCTGTGTCACAAAAAGCTCATCTGCTGCGCGGGTAAAGCTCAGGTGACGTGCTGCTGCATCAAAAACACGTAATGCATTAAGAGGTGGCAATCGCTTTGACATGGTTATCTGGCTTAGATGTTAACGGATTTTAACAAACAGGAAACAACGTTTAACCTATTAGTTTTTTTTATCTGAGCCATTATAATTTGTCCGTTGAGGAACTACCAGCAAATACCTATAGTGGCGGCACTTCCTGAGCCGGAACGAAGAGCTTTTTTCGGAATGCGTGTTCTGAAGGGCTTTTGGCTTACGGTTGTGATGTTGTGTTGTTGTGTTTGCAATTGGTCTGCGATTCAGACCACGGTAGCAACGCTACCAATTTTTCACTTCCTGTACATTTACCCTGTCTGTCCATAGTGATTAATGTAGCACCGCCAATTTGCGGTGCTTTTTTTTCGCTTGCGATCTGTTAATGCTCGATCTCTTTCATCTCTTTCACGTCCGTGCGGTTGATCTGCTGCTTGTTCCCGTTAGCATCTTTGTACGAAATCATCCCGGTATCATTATCGGTAGTCGGTTTCCCTTCCGAAACGATAGAACGACCATCGTTGGTGTGCATCACGTAGTTATTACCAGAACAGGCGCTCAGGGCAAAAGTAAACGCACAGGCAGAAATGATTGCAGCTGTCTTATTCATGATTATTCTCCTTTAGCAATTAATGCTATTCAAACCTCGATTTATAACAGGCTAAAACATCCGCCTAACACTATTTAGCATAACCTGCTTTTTTAGGGTCATCAGGATAAGCAGACAATTCTGATAGATATCAACCTCCTTGCCCTGCAGCTGAAATTGCGCGACGATCGCTATATTGAAATGAGGAATCCCATGAACGCTTTCAGCCCTGCGCAGTTCCGCGCACAGTTTCCGGCCCTGGCCGATGCCGGTATTTATCTGGATAGCGCCGCCACCGCCCTTAAGCCCCAGGCGGTGATTGAGGCCACTCAGCAGTTCTACAGCCTGAGCGCCGGGAACGTGCATCGCAGCCAGTTTGCCGAAGCGCAGCGGTTAACCGCGCGCTACGAAGCCGCACGCGATCAGGTCGCGCGCCTGATCAATGCCGAAAGCGGGAAAAACATCGTCTGGACGCGCGGCACGACCGAAGCCATCAACATGGTGGCACAGTGCTACGCGCGCCAGCTGCTTCAGCCGGGCGATGAGATCGTCGTCAGCGAGGCGGAACATCACGCCAACCTGGTGCCGTGGCTGATGGTGGCCGAGCAAACGGGATCACGCGTGGTGAAGCTTCCGCTGGGTGCAGACCTTCTGCCCAATGTGGCTCGCCTCCCCGAGCTGATTACCTCCCGCAGCCGCATTCTGGCGCTCGGACAGATGTCGAACGTCACGGGAGGTTGCCCGGATCTGGCTCAGGCCATTCGCGTAGCCCATGCCAGCGGGATGGTGGTGATGGTTGACGGCGCTCAGGGCGTGGTGCACTTCCCCGCCGACGTGCAGGCGCTGGATATCGATTTCTATGCCTTCTCAGGACATAAACTTTATGGACCAACCGGTATTGGGGCGTTGTACGGCAAGCCAGAACTGCTGGCAAAAATGACGCCGTGGCTTGGTGGCGGCAAAATGATTACCGAAGTGTCGTTCGAGGGCTTCAAAACGCAGGACATCCCCTATCGTCTGGAAGCCGGTACGCCGAACGTGGCGGGGGTGATTGGCTTAAGCGCGGCGCTGGAGTGGCTGGCAGAAACAGACATTGTTCAGGCTGAAAGCTGGAGCCGGGGGCTGGCGACGCTGGCAGAGGAAGAACTCAAAAAGCGCCCGGGCTTCCGCTCGTTCCGCGTTCAGGACTCAAGCCTGCTCGCCTTTGATTTTGCGGGCGTACATCACAGCGACATGGTGACGCTGCTGGCCGGATACGGCATTGCCCTGCGTGCCGGACAGCACTGCGCCCAGCCGCTGCTTGCGGCGCTTGGCGTTAACGGTACGCTGCGCGCCTCGTTTGCGCCGTATAATACCCAAAGCGATGTCGACGCGCTGGTTGCCGCCGTTGACCGCGCCCTTGAAATACTGGTGGATTAATGACTAGCGCTGCTTTAGCCGGACACCCGTTTGGCACCGTCATCACAGAAGAGACCTTGAAACAGACCTTCGCCCCGCTCCAGCAGTGGGAAGATAAATATCGACAGCTGATCCTGCTGGGTAAACAGCTCCCTGCCCTTTCAGACGAGCTCAAAGCGCAGGCGAAAGAGATTGCGGGCTGTGAGAACCGCGTCTGGCTGGGCGTGAGCGTCTCCGGCGAAAAGCTGCACTTCTTCGGCGACAGCGAAGGCCGGATTGTCCGGGGCCTGCTGGCCGTATTGTTAACCGCTGTTGAAGGAAAAAGCGCGGCGGAACTGCTGGCCCATTCGCCGCTGGCGTTATTTGATGAGCTGGGACTGCGCGCGCAGCTCAGCGCCTCGCGCGGTCAGGGGCTGATCGCGCTAAGCGAAGCCGTGCAGGACGCCGCACGCCAGGCTCAGGCCTGACGCTCCGCTTTCGCCATCATCTTCTTCAGGGCGTGTGACACCGCCACAAAGCCAAAGGAAGCGGTCACCATCGTGGCCGCGCCAAAGCCTGAGGCGCAATCCATTCTCTTTGGTCCTTCCGCCGTGCTTTTCATCGCGCACACGGAGCCGTCCGCCTGCGGGTAGACCAGCGCTTCGGTCGAGAACACGCAGTCAACGCCCAGCTTGCCTTTGCTGTTCTTCACCACGTTAAAGTCGCTCTTCAGGCGCTCACGCAGCTTAGCCGCCAGCGGATCCTGAATGGTTTTCGCCAGATCGGCTACCTGGATCTGCGTAGGGTCGATTTGCCCGCCCGCGCCGCCCGTCGTGACCAGCGGCACCTTGTAACGACGACAGTAGGCGATCAGCGCCGCTTTTGGCCGCACGCTGTCGATGGCGTCAATCACATAGCTGTAGCCTTTGCTCATATACTCTGCGACGTTATCTGCCGTCACAAAGTCGTCGATCACCGTGACCTGACATTCCGGGTTGATCAGGCGGATACGCTCCGCCATGGCCTCAGACTTCGCCAGACCAACGTTATCGCGCAGGGCGTGGATTTGACGGTTGGTGTTGGTGACGCAAACGTCATCCATGTCTATCAGCGTGATTGCGCCAATACCGGTTCTCGCCAGCGCTTCTGCCGCCCACGACCCCACACCACCAATGCCCACGACGCAGACATGCGCATCCGCAAACAGCTGCAGGGCTTTTTCACCATATAAACGTGCCGTCCCGCCAAAACGCTGGCGCCAGGCGTCGCTGATTACCACAGACATAAAACCTCAGATGTAAAAAGGGTGAGGTTATCCTCACCCTGAACAGTAATCCGTATTGCGCTCAGAATACCACAATCAGCCGCTGAATACGTTTCCGGCACCTGGTGCCGCCTTCAGTACCCACACGCGTCCGTAGTGATTATACCAGCCCGCGCGATGACCTGCGTCAGGGCCAATACCCTGATAGATGTCGAAGTGCTGGCCTTTAATCGCCCCGCCGACGTCCAGCGCCACCATCAGACGCAGCTCATACTGGCCGTTGAACTTGCCGTTGTTGTCCAGCAGCGGGACCTCAGCAAGCAGCGTGGTGCCTGCAGGAATAATCGAACGATCGGATGCTACCGACGCGCGGCCAATCAGCGGAACTGCGCTCGCCCCTTTCACCGGCGCGAAGTTTTGCGGTTTAAAGAAGACGAACGACGGGTTCTGCTCAAGCAGCTCGCGCACCTCGGCTTCGCTGTGTTTCTCGCCCCACTCGCGGATCGCCTGCATCGACATATCTTCTTTCTTCACTTCGCCGCGGTCGATCAGCACCTTGCCGATACTGCGATAGGCGTGGCCGTTTTTACCGGAATAGCTGAAGAAGTTAAGTGGCGAACCGTCGCCAAAATCAATGTAGCCGCTGCCCTGAACGTCCATGATGAAGTTATCCATCAGGGAGTTGCTGTAGGCCAGGACGTAGTTTTCGCTCAGCGCACCGGCGTAGATCTCGGCGCGCGACGGGAGGCGACCGCGTTTTGGCGGCATACGGTAGATAGGATACTGGAACTCGCCCTGACGCGAGTGTCGTGCCTGGATAACAGGGGTGTAATAGCCGGTAAACTGGACGTTGCCGTAGTTATCGGCCCCTTCCATCTGCCAGGCGTCGATACCAAACTGGCGCATATTGCGCGTATCGCCGCCTGCTTTCAGCCAGTCCTGGACCGCGTTATATACGCTACTCTGGGCGCCATACAGACGCGGCGACGCGTTGCGGATCTGGTAGACCTGCTCGGAGAAATCACCGGCATTAATCGGTGCCCCGACAGCATCAGGCTGATTAACTAAAGAGAAAGGCTGGGATAACTTCCCGTCTTTATACTGTTGACCGCGATCGGTCGGTTTGGAAGAACAGGCCGCAAGAATCGCTACCATTGCGCCCGTCATCAGATACTTCGCCCAACGTCCTTTCATTATATCTCGTCTTTAAGTTGCCCATTTCCGCGTGATGAAGATAACAAACCGCCAGGGCTAATGAAATGCGATCGCATGCCCTTTGGCAAATTTTGCGCAAAAAATAGTCCAAACAACGCCATGTCGTTCAATTTACATACAAAATCATGATAAATGTGAAAAAGGGGTTGCATCACAAGTCTATCCGAGTATAGTGCGCATCCACGGACGCGGGGTGGAGCAGCCTGGTAGCTCGTCGGGCTCATAACCCGAAGGTCGTCGGTTCAAATCCGGCCCCCGC
>NZ_VTUC01000004.1 GCF_008364555.1 Enterobacter vonholyi | reverse complement strand
AGCGGGTGCCCGTCAGCTCAACGGCGCTGACCGCCACCCGGGTAATCTTGCCGTTAACATAGCGGGACGTCAGCAGGTTCTGCGTCGGGATGGTCACCGTGACCGGCTGGCCCAGCAGCTTGCTGCGGTCAATGCGCGCGTCCGTGCCGAGCACGGTCAGCGTGAGCGCAAACGACTCGGACATCGCCTCGCGGCCCGTCAGTTTCCAGAACAGAAGCCCCTCCACCGGGAGCTGAACGGTAATTCGGTTGAGCATAATCTTTATTCCATATTGCTTATGCGATTCAGAAAAGAGGTTCGCATCTATGCATGAGCGTCATTTATATATCAAAGTGAATGAGTTTTTTCTCTTTTGCCCATTACGTAAATGAGAGAATATATCTTCAGAAACTCCGATATAACAAACAACCCTAAATTCACCCACACATTTGAAATACCAAACACACTTATCAGAAGTGGGAAAAGAGAAACCGAACATCTGAATGAAATGAGACGAAAGACTTCCTGAATAAGGGCAAACTTAATCGCAACATTTTTTCTCTTAAAAAACATCCAGGCCGAAGCAAAAAGAGAAAGCAACAAAAGCAAATCAAATATAAAAAAGAGGGTTACGATAAAGCTGTAACCGCCTCCTGAAATGACATCTGAGTTCCCTGTGAACGCGATGATATCTGAAATGAAGGGGATCCTGTCCTGGCGAAGTGAATTTATAGCGTAAAGCAAGATAGCCAGTACATCCATACATCCCCAGAAATACCATAATTTACTTTTTAAATTCATAATCCTCTTCTCTGACTCCAGGTATCCATTGCCATGATTTACCACTTACTGCCCAGGCATCATCGCTCTCAAGGTATTTCTGATAAATGGATCGTTGTTCTCCGAAGCGTCTAATTACAGATTTTTCAGATATCAACGCGCGTGATACTCCGTCCAGGTCTGCGGGTAGTGCTGTCCAGCGCTGGATTTTATCGCGCGACGTATTCATGTAATCTTTACCGTCCGATCCAAACACCCGTCCCTCGTCCCCCATGCTCGTCAGGCGATTAATCGCCATGATCACAACATTTTTTGTGCCATGATAATCATCTTCCACAGTTTTCCAGTAACCCGGTCCGTAGTAAGCGGTCGATGGAATAAATGAATCACGCGTTGGGGCTGGTTTTCCAAATAGAGCGACATTGTTTCGGTAACGTTCGAGGATGTAACTCACGAAAGCTGAGCTGTACATCTTCTCATCTACACAAAACAACTCTCCTGACTCAGAGATGAAAAAGGGATATATGGCTTTTGTCCGTTGACGGTGGTCTGTTAAAACTACTTCTCCTGAGTCAATTAACCGTTCAATTTTACTAAGATTTTGTGCGTAGAGAGGATCAAACACGGCATTAGGATTAAATTCGAAGCGACGTCGCAACGTTAAACCATCAATGCTGTGAAATGGATTTAAAGCACCGCGCACCACAACAAATTCACGTCCTACGTCGCTCCGCGCATAAACAGGAGAGACAATCTTTTCGAATTCCTTTGGATGAAGCCTCTGGCTTCGAAGATCGTACACTTCCATAGTTTCTCCTGTTTATATTTCTACGGATTCACCAGCCAGGTACCCGGCCTGGTGATATCCAGCGTCTGGCCACGCGTTCTTCCGTTGCCCTGCAGTTCAATCTTCACCTCACCGGCCGGCAGCTTGAGCGATGCATAGCCGTTGGTCGCCGGACGCAGCGCTTTTGGCTCGCCGTTCACTTTCAGCGTTTCGCCGTCGAGGATGCGGATATAGACCAACGCAACAGGGCTCTCGACAGGCGGTGGCGTCTGCTGTGCCGTCGCCTGCTCGCTCACCTTCGCCGTTTCCGGCTTCACGTCCGGCGTGTTCGCGGCGGTTTCGGTTGGACGCGTCTCGGCCGGTCCCTGTGCAGCCTGCTCAGGCGCATCGTTACCGCCGCTGAACAGCATCGCCCCGGCGACAACGCCCACCAGCACGCCTGCGGCAACCAAGCCCGGGATCTTGTAGCGGTGCCAGTCGAGTAGCGAAGCCGGTTGTTCCTCCTCCACCGGTACCAGCATCGTGCCGGGCTTTTTCGCCGTCAGCACGTCGTTGATACCGGCGACCGGCATCTCTATCAGCGCGGCGAACTCGTCGATTGACTGCGGACGGTCTTCCATGTGCAGCGCAAGCGCGCGGTCGATGGCCTGCAGCAGCGGAATGGAATAGCCCTGCGGCATGATTTCCACCAGCGGTTTGCAGGTATCCTGAATAGAGCGCACCACGCTGACCGGCGGCGGAGAACCCACAATCAGCGTACGCAGCACCGCGCCGAGGGCGTAAATGTCCGTCCACGGGCCCTGCTCGCTTTCGTTGTCGTCGGTGTACTGCTCAATCGGGGCAAAGCCCGGGCGCAGCATGGTTTCCGTTTCGTCGGAGAGATTACCGATGGTGCGGCGCGCGGAGCCGAAATCAAGCAGCACCGGCAGGCCGTTATCCTGGATCTGAATGTTATCCAGAGAGATGTCGCGGTGCAGGTAGCCTTCGTTGTGGATAGTCTTGATCGCGCCAAACAGCATCGGCAGCGTGCGGCGGATCCAGGCTTCGTTAATCAGCTCCGGCTTTTGTTCGCGCAGGCGCGAAAGCGTGGTGCCGCTGTAAAACAGCGTCCCCATGTAGGCCGTGTCGTTTTGCACCCAGAAGCGCAGGACGTGCAGCAGGTTCGGGTGGTTAAAGCGCGCCAGCAGACGGGCTTCCTGAATGAAGCTGTTCAGGCCTGCGGAAAACGCTTTGCCAAAACGCTCGCTGCGCAGTACCAGGGTCATGTCGTCGCCGCGCACGGCGAGCGAGGAAGGCATAAATTCTTTGATAGCGATAGTGCGTTCGAGCTGGTGATCCCACGCGCGATAGACGATGCCAAAACCCCCGCCGCCGATCACCTCTTTGATTTCAAACTCGTTGAAGCGGTACCCGACCGGGAGCGCGTTTGGGACAGTCCGATTGTTATCATTATCCGTCATCTTTTACAGTTCTCTTGATGATTATTACGCGGCAAACTGACAGTGAAACTCGCCCTGCTCGCAGGTGACGTGCAGACGTCGGTACTGCTCGTCGCTGCGGCTGGCGGTAAGTAAGATCTGGCTCATCTGAGGCAGCAGGGTGTTGGTCAGAATAGCGTCCACCATGCGTCCCCCGGACTCCACCTCGGTACAGCGCTGAACAATCTGTTCCACCACGCTGTCGTCAAACTCAGAAATAATGCTGTGATTCTCTTCCAGGCGACGCTGAATGCGCTTGAGCTGCAGGCGAACAATCTGCCCCAGCATCTCGTCGCTGAGCGGGTAGTACGGCACCACCAGCAGGCGACCCAGCAGCGCCGGTGGGAAGACCTCCAGCAGCGGCTGGCGCAGCGCGCCGCTTAACGCCTCAGGCTCCGGCATCAGGTCCGGATCGGCGCACATGGCGCTAATGAGGTCGGTGCCGACGTTGGAGGTCAGAATAATGATGGTGTTACGGAAATCAATGTGGCGTCCCTCGCCGTCTTCCATCCAACCTTTATCAAACACCTGGAAGAAGATCTCGTGGACGTCCGGGTGCGCTTTTTCAATTTCGTCCAGCAGCACCACGCTGTACGGGCGGCGGCGCACGGCCTCGGTCAACACGCCGCCTTCACCATACCCTACGTACCCCGGAGGCGCACCCTTTAAGGTGGAAACGGTGTGCGCTTCCTGGAACTCACTCATGTTGATGGTGATGACGTTCTGCTCGCCGCCGTACAGGGATTCGGCGAGCGCCAGCGCGGTTTCGGTTTTACCGACGCCGGACGGTCCGCAGAGCATAAAGACGCCCACCGGTTTGTTGGGATCGTCCAGCTTAGCCCGCGAGGTTTTCACGCGGCGGGCAATCAGATCCAGACCGTGACGCTGGCCGATAACGCGCTGGTTGAGCGTGTCGGCGAGGTTTAGCACCGCGTCGATCTCGTTTTTCACCATCCGGCCCAGCGGGATCCCGGTCCAGTCGGAGACCACCGCGGCAACCACGTTTTCATCCACAGCTGCAAACAGCAGCGGTTCATCGCCCTGAAGGGCGTTCAGCGCCTGCTGCTGCTCCGCCAGCTGGCTGCGCAGATCGGCGCTATCTTCATCACCCGCCGCGAACAGCGCCGCGCGCAGGCGAATAATTTCCTGCACCAGGCTGCGTTCTTCTTCCCAGCGCAGGGCCAGGGCTTCGCGTTTTGTTTCATACGCGTCGCGTTCTGCGCGTAACGTCGTCACGCGCTCGGCGTCACCGGCCCCCACGCGCGCTTCGCGTTCAGCAATCTCAATTTCCACGTCCAGCGCGGCAAGGTGGCGCAGGCAGTCTTCGAGCTGCGCAGGGGGCGCGCTCTGGCTGACCGCGACGCGGGCGCAGGCGGTGTCGAGCAGCGCAACGGCTTTGTCCGGCAGCTGACGCGCCGGGATGTAACGATGCGACAGCTTCACCGCCGCGCTGACCGCTTCGTCGAGCAGCAGAACCTGGTGGTGCGTCTCCAGCGGCGACACGGTGCTGCGTAGCATCAGAATGGCTTTCGCTTCGTCCGGCTCGTGCACCTGCACCGTCTGGAAACGACGGGTCAGCGCCGGATCTTTCTCAATGTACTTTTTATATTCTGCCCAGGTAGTTGCGCCGATGGTGCGCAGCTGGCCGCGAGCCAGCGCGGGCTTCAGCAGGTTCGCCGCATCGCCGGTCCCCTGCTGGCCGCCTGCGCCAATCAGGGTGTGTATCTCATCGATAAACAGAATAATCGGCGTGGCGCTGGACTGGACTTCGTTAATGAGCGCCTGCAGACGGGCTTCAAACTCGCCTTTCATGCCTGCGCCCGCCTGCAGCATGCCGATATCCAGCAGCCACAGCTGAATATTTTGCAGCGGCTCCGGGACGTCGCCGTCGGCGATGCGCAGCGCCAGCCCTTCAACAACGGCGGTTTTGCCGACCCCTGCTTCCCCGGTCAGCAGCGGGTTGTTCTGACGGCGACGCATCAGGATATCCACCATCTGGCGGATCTCCTCGTCGCGCCCGACAACCGGGTCAATCTTCCCGTCCCGGGCGCGGGCGGTCAGGTCCTGGCCATACTGGGCCAGCGTCCCCTGTGCAGCCGGTACCGCACCCGCCGGTGCGTCGACGGCGGCAGCGGCCTGCTGCGTCTCTTTGCTGTTGGCGCAGATGGTATCGAACTGCTCAATCAGCACCTCGACGTTAAGGCGGGTAAACTGCGCCGAAATGCTTTTCAGCACGTTGGCCAGGTTCCAGGTTTTCAGCATGCCGATCAGCAAATGGCCGCCGCGAATACGGCTGACGCCAAACTTCAGCGAGCCGAAGACCCAGGCGCGCTCCACGGCGCTGTCGATATGCTCGGAGAGATCGGAAACTGAACTGGCGCCACGCGGAAGGACATCCAGCGCGGCCACGATATCGCGCGTCAGCTGCTGTTCGTCGAGGGCAAAGTGGCGGATGACCTGCTGCAGATCGCCATCCTGCTGCTGCATCAGCTGATGCAGCCAGTGCACCAGCTCCACGTACGGGTTGCCGCGCAGCTTGCAGAACGCAGTCGCGCTTTCCAGAGAGGTAAATAACAGCGTATCCAGTTTGCCGAAAAGCACGGCACGGCTAATTTCTGACATGTTAGTTTCCATTAACAATGATTCGGTATACGGAAGGATTACCGCTCTGCGCGATACACCAGATCGCCGCGCGGGACAGGCTGCGGCTGAATGCCCAGCCAGGTGTTATAGCCTAATCGCCCATGACTGCCGAGCGTGGTGCCCTGCACCGCGTCTTCGCGCAGGATCACCCGCGTTTCCCATTCAAATTCTACCCCAGCGTACTGACGCACCCAGTCGCGCAGCTCGGTGACCCACGCTTCACCCGGCAAAAAGCGGTTGTATTCCTCCGCGCTCAGCGGGCCAATATCGATGCGAAACTTGTGCTGCACGTCGCGGACGGCGACGCCGAGAAAGGCCGATTCCCCCATGCGCGGCATGCGGCGTCCTGCTCCCAGCTGCGCCTGCTCGCGCGTGGAGAGCGGCATCCACTGCGGCACGTTGCTGACCAGTTTGACCGGCGCCTTAAAATAGCTGCGCAGGATCTTCTCCAGCCCCTCCGGATCCCGCCCGTGACGGGTCAGGTGCCCGGCGTGGGTAAAGCGGGCATGCGAGCTCAGGCTGCCTTTGTTCATCTGCCCAGGCTGGCCCATGCCAATCAGCGACGCCAGATAGCCCTCAAAGCGCTTGTTATCAGCGCGGTCCAGCGAGACGGTAGGCTGCGCATCCGCCCAGGCGCGGTAAAACAGCAGCGCAAGACGGTGATGGAACAGATCGGCAAACGCGCTGAGGCTGGTGTCCTGATGATGATAAATACGCTCGCGGGCGTACTCGGTCATATGGACCGGGAGCGGGCCGTTCGGGCCAAACAGGCCGAAGCTGAGGATAGACACCTCGTGCAGCCCGCTCTCTTCCCGCTGACGTACGTGGGCCAGCGTCGACGGCGCAAAGCTCATCGACGGCTGCTGGCCGATGCGCAGCGGTTCAAATTTCGGCAGTGGCGCGCGTCCCAGCGGGTAGCGCTCGCCGCCCTGGGCATCAATGCGCCTTAACAGCTGAAACAGATCGTAGCGCCAGGGCGTCTCACGGACGCCGTGCCAGAACGCATCCGGCAGCTTCGTCAGGCGATGCACGCGCAGCGGTGCAGTGGCAGCGTCACTCATATCAACGCCCTTTTACCCATGCGCGGCGCCCAGTAGCCAATCTCGCCGCGCTGCTGACTTTTCAAGGTGAACTCGGTGAAGCTGTTGATAGAGACCAGACGGGCAAAGAGGCGCTCCATCACGCTGCCAAAGAGCCACGGGCTGGCGCCGGAAAAGGCTCGCTCATCCACCGTCAGGGTAATGCCGATCCCGCGGGCGAACACGACCGGGCCGGGTTCAGGCACGCGGCGGTGAACCGGCTCCAGCACGCAGTGGCGCACCCCCTCCACCTGACGCGCAACGGGCGTTTCGGCCAGGTTGGCATAAAGCCCTAACAGCTGGCGCAGCGCGGCCGCCCCCTCTTCGTTTTCGCTGTCCATCAGGCTGAGGTAGTTCATCTGCAGCTGGCTGATAAGCCGCCAGGTGCTGAACCCTTCCGCCAGAGCCGGGCGCGGCGGCGTCGGGCCTTTGCGCAGGGTGAGGGATTTCACCGGCATGGAGTCCGCCACAATAAACTGCCCGAGCTCCTGCTGCAGCATCAGCGGCAGGTCGCGGCTGGTGCAGAGCACCTCGGCAGAGATATAACGCAGGTTTTCCTGCCAGGGGGCATGCTGTTCATCCACCAGCGAAACAAACACCTCCGAGCCGATATAGCCGGTACGGGTGCCGTAGCGCAGGGCGTGCTCGGACAGCACGCGCTGCTCGCGTCGCAGCGAAAAATAGGCCCCGTAGTTGCCCGCATCGCCGCTCCAGGTGCTCCAGAATGGACGAAACGTCTGGTCATCGCGCTGGCCGTCCGCGCTGCCATAAATTTTTTTGACCGCGTAAATTTCATAATCCAGCGGACGAATGTTATCGACCACCAGATGGTATTCATGCTGGCCTTCATTCAGCTTCTGACGCGCCGCGACCTTTGGAAACAGGTTGATGACCGGCGTACAGTGCAGCGCCAGATGGCTGGCATCGACCACGCGCTCCAGCTGTTCATCTGACTTATCCAGCAGAATGAAGATGTCGAAGGCTTTTTCGCCTTCACAGCGCTGGATCAGCGTGCTCAGACCGCTCAGGCTGATGAAGCGGAAGCGGGCCGGAAACGCAAAGTACTCCTGCAGCAGGCGATAGCCGTCAAAGTTGCGCAGATCGTCCGGCAGCAGCGCCTGGTCAGGCTCAAAGCCCTCCTGGCGCAGCGCATCTGACGCCAGCAGCTGTCGCTGCGGCTGCGGACTGACCGTCTGACAGACGATCCCGGCGTGGTGCTCCATCACCAGCTCCAGCAGCTTCAGCGCTTCAATGTCCGGACCGCCGAGGAAAAATTCCAGGCGGTCGAAATCCAGGTGCCCGAGGTTTTGCGGGCCGTCGCAGGCAATGCGGATCCGCAGGGCGCTGCCGATCCCCCGCTGGCTCAGTCCCAGCTGCGCCAGCGGCAGATCGGCGGGGACGCCGCCCAGTTCAACCTTATCGATTTTCAGCGGCAGCAGGTTGACCTCGTGCGCCGTGGTATAGCTGCAGGTCACGCCGGTTTTTTTCAGCGCCAGG
Organism: Enterobacter vonholyi; assembly: GCF_008364555.1. GTDB lineage: Bacteria > Pseudomonadota > Gammaproteobacteria > Enterobacterales > Enterobacteriaceae > Enterobacter > Enterobacter vonholyi. The sequence continues at coordinate 280,480 of NZ_VTUC01000004.1, read as the reverse complement.
CTGTCCATCATGGTGCCACGCGGGACAATAAAGCCTTTGCTCAGGTCGCCCCGGCTGCTGTCGGGCTCAATCTCCGCAATCGCCATCGACGGCGTGGGCGCGAGATAGTTAGGCGCGATCATCTCCAGCAGACGCTGGGAGAAGCGCGGAAACTCCGCGTCCATTTTCATCTGCACGCGGGAAGTCAGGAAGGCGAAGCCCTCCATCAGACGTTCGGTATACGGGTCCGCCACTTCGATGCCGCGCATGCCCAGCCGTCCGGCGACTTTTGGGTAGCGTTCGGCAAACTCGGCCCCCATTTCGCGCAGATAGGCCAGCTCGCGGTTGTAATATTCGAGCAGTTTACTTTCCATGATTACCCCGCATCCTTCAGTTCAAAATGGCCGTTTTCCAGATCGACATCGGTACGAAACAGAAACTCCAGCGGGTACGGCACGCACCATAAACGCCCTTTGATCTCGATGGAGAGCACGTTGTGCAGATCCAGCGAGGAGGTATCCGACACGCAGCGAACCTGCAGCCCCTGCGGCAAAATGCGCGGCTCAAAATTAATGATGGCCTCGGTGAGCTTGCGCTGAATATCGTGCCATTCGATGTCCGACATTCTTTTCCCGGCCAGCGGCGCGACGCCGAAGTTGACCACCGAGCGGTTCACGTGCGGCAAGGCGCTCAAATCGCCGGAGGCATCGTGGTTGATGGTGTTAAACAGCCACTGCAGGTCGCGCAGGACGTTGCGGCGCAGGGCGGCATGGGTGATCAGATTGCTGTTGGCCGACTCGCGCTTTTTTTCCGGGTCGTCATCGGTGAGGCGATCGAGCAGCGAGGGCTGCATTTTGTCGCGCGCCCCCACCTTCTCCTGCTTGCTGCGGGCTTGCCAGCCGCTGCGCAGCAGATCGCCTTCGCCAGCGGGATTACTCATCGGCTCCATCCGTCGCAAACGTCACGAGGCTCAAGGACAGCAGCGGGCTTTCGCTTTGCTCGCTCAGCCAGGCTTTCTGGCCCCTGCCTTCGTAAAGGGTACCGTCTTCGTCGAGCGCCTGCCATTCGGTGGTGCGGCCTAATTTGACCGCATCAGCGGCATCGGCAGCAAAAGGATAACGCGCCAGGATCTGACACACCTGCTCCGTACCGTCGGTCAGGCGCACCAGCGCGTGACGCCAGACCAGATCGGTGACGCTGGCAGGCGCCTGGAAACGGATCTCCGTGATAGCGTTAAACGGCAGCCAGAAATAGCGGCCATTCACTATGGTTTCGCAGACCGGGCCGAGACGGGCATCGCCGTCCATCAGCCAGTCAAAAGCCTGCGTCTCCTCGTTTTCGAGGGTGATGTGACCCGCAGTGGCCTGCGCCTGTTCAAGGGCTTCAAGACGCAGCGCATGCGCGCGCTCGCCGTCCTCGCTCAGCGCCGCGGCAAGGGTAGTCAGCCACGGCCACTGGGTTTCAGGCATGGCCGGTCGCGCCTGTCCCGCCATTACCTGCGCGCGCTGCAGCTCGCCCTGAATGGACTGCTCCAGCAGCGTGACGGTAGGTTTCGCCTGAGGCTTCAGCGCCAGCCAGCTTTTCAGCTGGGTAAGAGCCCGCGTCCAGTTGCCGCTGAGGGTTAAAAACTGCACAAACGCAGCGCGAAGGTCGGCATCCGCCGGACGGGCTTTGATTTCAGCTTCCAGACGCGCCAGCGCATCGTTGAGCGACTCGCCCGCCAGGTGTTGATAAAGCGTATTCATAGCCATTCCTTAATTCGCCGCGCGCCATGCGCCGACGGCCGGATCGCGCAGTTGAGGACGCAGGGTGTCAATCAGAACGATATTCAGCGGAGTACCCGGTGCGACCCAGGCGCTCCACGTTTTTTTCACCGCCGCGATACGCGCCTGCAGTTTTGCGTCATCGCTGGCGATTTCACGGGAAATCTCCACCGCTACGGTGCCGTTGCTCTTCCAGCTGTTCAGGCTGTTATCGTAAGGCAGGATCATCCAGCTCTGGTCGCTGTTTGGGGTGCTGAATACCATGCGCTCTTTGTTGACGGAGGTGATCAGCGCGTTTTCCGGGTCGGCGCTTTGATTTAGGCCGGTCACCGGGAAACCGTGGATGTACGTCACCGCCATCTCTTTCTGTCCGCCGTTGCGGGACTGCGAAACTACGGTGTGTCCGCTCAGCCAGCTGCCGTTGCCGCAGCGGGTGGTGTCAGAATCCGGAATAAAGAGCGCCGGAGCAGAGGCGCCCCCTTCCCAGAAGGTGCGCAGGTGGCAACCGTCCTGAAGCGTAAACTCCTGCCACGGCGTACGGTCGGCGGGAACGGTGCGGGAAGCCACATTTTGATCTGGGGGCAATAACGTGCCGCTGGCTGTGGCAGCGGTGACGGTTGCGGCAGGCGTGGCCTGCTCCTGTTTCACCACCAGCGCCCAGTCCTGCGCTTTGCCTGCGGTACCCTGCGCCAGCGTGGTACCGGCCGGATCGTTGAGCGTCCAGCTGAGTTTATTCACTTTGCTGCACTGGTGCTCCAGCAGTGAGCCAAGACGCGGCACAAAGTTCTCCAGAACGGAGACGTCTTTCTTGCCGTTCGCCACAATGCGCAGCGCCACCTCAGGCTTACACCAGCTTTGCGGCGTGTTGTCTTTAATGTTGTCGATCCAGATATCCAGCTTCTGTGCAGGAGACTGCACGATGCGGAAATTCTCAGCCTGCGCGGTGGAGGTGACCGCCAGAAGTGCCAAACCCGATAGCCAAAGTTTCATATCGTTCCTTGTGTGTCTAATCAGTTCCGCAGGGAAGAAATTGTGCTGCGTCAGAGAGGGTGTGCAGCAAAGTGGTGTCCTGAGGGTTGCCCATCCATACCGCCAGGGCAGTATAGTTATCCTGAGCATTCCCTTCCTGTTCACCATTCTTTTGAATGATTTGGTTCATTAAGGTCAGCCACTCCTGCGGCGTATTGACCATATGCAGCGACTGCTTCATTTGCTCTTCACTGACGCCGTGCCAGAACCCGTCGGTGCAGAGTAAGAATGCATCGCCGTCTTCAACCTGCACCACGTCGCTGTAGCTCGCTTCCGGCCCGCCGTTTTCAATCCCCAGCGCAAGATAGAGCAGGTTGCTGTTCAGGTTGTCGGTCTGGTGTCCGGCATCTTTCATCTGCTGCACCAGGCTGTGGTCGGTGGTCACATGCCACAGCCATCCCCGGCGGAACAGGTACAGGCGGCTGTCTCCAGCATGCGCCCAGTAGGCCAGACCGTAATCACGGTCAATGAACAGACTGACCAGCGTCGTGCCCATCCGGCGATAATCCTGCACGGCCTGCTGCTCGCTGAGGATCGTGCGGTTCGCCGTCTGCACGTAGTCGCGGATGTGCTGCGCATTAAGATGTTTGTCGCCATCGAAGCGGGAGATAATGCTGTTGCGTGCCAGCTCTGCAGCTACCTCACCGCCCGGCAGGCCCGCGATGCCGTCGCAGACGACAAAGCAGGCTGAACGTTCCCCTATGGTTTCTCCCGTCTGATCCTGGTTGCTGGCGCGCGTCCCCTGGCGGGAGAGAGAAGCCGTTGCGATATTCATTTGTCTTCCGATCCGCTCTGTGAGTCTTTGTACTGATTCACCTCCATGTCATACGCATGAAGGAAGGCCTCGCCGAACAGGGTGTGGAAGTCATCCTCAATCTCGCCCGCCGTCTCGCCATAGCTGCGAACAAAATAGTCCCACAGGGCGGCTTTGCGGCTGCCCGGCAGCGCCAGACGCGAGGTCATGCCGTTCTGCTTCGCCTGCTCTTCCAGCTGCTCCGGGTTAAAGGACTGCAGCATTGCCGCGATAATGGCGCGGATACCGGAGATCATGCCCAGCTGGTGCGCCTGCAGATCGATCAGCGCATCGCGCACGGATTTGGTCGGCGGCATAAAGCCCGGCATCGGGGTGCCGAACATCTGGATCAGCACGGTTTTGCCGGTCGGCAACAGCTTGAACGGGTTGTTGGCATCGTCCAGCACCATGGTCATATCGGCTTTTACGCCGCGCTTGAGGATGGAGCGCGAGGAGAGCAGCGCCACCGTTCCCTGAGAGAACATACCGAGGATTTGCCCGAGCTGACGCATATTTTCACGGTCAAACTGCGGAACGGGCTGCATTTCGCTCAGGCCCATGCCTTCCAGCAGCGCCTCCAGAAGCTCGCCCTGCAGCACTTCGCCCTTCTCACCGCTGTTTGCCGTGGCGGCTGGGGCGGCGGCGTTATTGACCGGGTCGATGCGCAGACGGCCCTTAGGGGCCTGGGCGCTGCTGCGCGCAACGGCCTGCGGCGTAGGCATGGTGAAGCCTGCGTAATCCGGTCGCGCGGGCTCTTCTTCAGCGCGCGGTTCTTCCTGCGGCTCAGGGGCGAACAGCGGAGAATCGGCCAGCACGTCCTCTTCCTGCTCAGGCTCCGGCACTGGCGCAGGCTTTTCGGCGACTATGTCATCCGGATGGGTTAACGGCGCGCCGCCCATCAGCCCGAGCGGGTCGTCATTACGCGCGGCTGGCGCGCTGGCCTTGCCGCCAAACAGGGCCAGCGGATCGAGCTCATCCGTCGCCTCGTCTTCTGGCTTAGCGGGGCTATTCTCGCCCGGCGGCACCAGCGTTGACGGGGTAACGTCGTCAAAAATACTCTCTTTCTTGAACAACGCTTCGTCGCTGAACAGCGTGTCCGGGTCAACGTTCTTACGCTCAAGTTTTGGATCGCTGTCGTTGAACATCGCCAGCGGATCTTCAGCGTTACGCTCCGGGGCCGCTGGCTGGGAGAATGGATCGTGCGATGCAGCTGGCTGCGGTTTTGTACGGTTGCTGGAGATGCTGTCGGAAATGGAGAACTCCTGCATCAGGCTATCCCAGATTTCCGTTGGCACGGCGGTCGGCTCGGCCTTCCCGCGCGGTGCGACACTCGCCGGTTTCGGTTGCGGAGCGGGCGCGGACGCGGCTGCCGGACGCGCCTGCTGATGCATGCTGGCCGCCATGCGGCTCACGGGCTGCGTATCGTGGATCAGTTCGGTGACTTCGATACGGTAGTCATCAATACCGAGAATGTCGCCATCCTGCAGCTCAACCTGACGCCCTCGCTCCAGCGGAATGTCATTTAATACCACGCGGGTGACGCTGCCACGGTTGGTCACGCGGCATTCGCCCTGGGCATCAACGTGAACAATGGCCTGCAGACGAGAGATAGTGCGGTCATTATCCGGCAATACCAGATTGTTATCCGTACCGCGCCCAATGGTGCCGCCCGGGGCGTAAAAATCACAGCTGCTTTGCGGCGGCTGATGACCGGGTTTTGTAGAAATAATCGTGAATCGCATGGCGTATTCCTGCTGGTATGATTAGCGCTCAAACGCTGCCGCTCTCGGGGCGAGAACGGCGGCGTTTGGGGTTAACACATTCTATTCAGTCTGCGTAAGCTTAAACTGGCCTGAAGGACCTTCTTGTAAGGTGAAACGGGCAGCATAGCGAACAGAATCGTTTTTCCCTGACACTTTCAGAGCAACATCATATTCTCCGGCTTGCCATGTAATCCCCTGCCACTGGTGACACTGTTGGGTCGTTAACGTCACTTCAGGGCTAAACGTTGACGGCGGCGATACCGCTTTCCACTCATTTCCCGCGCGTTTCATTATGGTGGGCGAATGGCTGGTAACAGGCGCGTCTAACCCGGAGTTAGCGGGAATAGCAAAGCAGGGTTCGTTGTTCTTTAGCGTAACCGAAAGCGACTGATATTGTGCAGGATGAGATACACAGGCACTCACCGTTAATGCGATTGCTACAACACTTAGTAACTGTTTCATAACCATACCCGCCGGTCTTTAGGATTTTGAATAAACAACGATAATACCTGCAGGTATTTATCCTTCAGGTCGGGGCCGATTATTCCCTCAAACCCAGCAATGTTTCGGAAATCACCCAGACCGTAATTTATCAAATAATAAAAATCAGAAATGATAGAAGCCTGCTGCTCCATACCAAAGTCCGATAGTTTTTTATCGGGGGGCAGAGAATAATTATAACTTGCTGCCCAACTGAATGCGCCTCGGGTTCGAACATTCATTCCAATCTGATGCTGCAATACATGCACCATTTCGTGAATAAACCAGTGTTTATATCGCGGAACCTCTATTGAGAAGTCATCCCGATAATGCGGCTCGCGAAAATAGAGCTCACCATTGGGGGTCATCGCGACATCAGTCGACTGCATATTAAACGGCAAATAGCTTTTATTATGGACTTTAACTTCTGAATACTTTATTGCGTCACCAAAAACCGAGCGCGCCAGTGCTATTTCGCCAATGGTGAGAGGACGGGCGCCTCCTTCCTGCAAACTTGCCATGCTATCTTCCTTCCCGGTTGATAATGACCGGGGAAAACTCCCCGGCCACATACGCAATTACGCTTCTTTGTTTTCTTTGATGTTCCAGCCAGCGCTGCTTTCAGCACCCTTACCACCAGACGTGGTCTGCTCCCAGTACTGCTGTTTCACTTTCGCAGCCTGGAACGCATAGGTCACACCAACGGTATCGCCGTTGTCTGCACCGGTGTACTGAACAGAGGTGACCAGCACATCTTCCAGCGTGATGCGGGAGTATTCCACCTGCTGGCCGCCGGCTTTACAGACGGACAGCTCAACTTTAGTCAGGTGTTTACCGCTGGCGCAGTGTTTCAGGATAGCGGTGGTGGATTTGTCGATCAGCGCGTTAACGTGCAGGTCGTTAAAGTTAACTTTACCGGCACCGCCGCCACCGCCAACGCTCATATTACCTGGCTGGGAAGCACCCCAGGAGAAGGAGGTAATATCAGTCCAGCCGGTGTGGTTAGAATCTTTAGATTCGCCCGTAACACCCTCGACCTTCAGAAACATATCAATAGCCATAATATCTACTCTTCGTGGATGAACAATATTGCTTTCGAAAAAGCACTTATATGGCAAACAGGAAAGCATGGGGCTGAATAAAACCGTCCATATTTTACCTCTGCCTCATATCAAATGACCCGTGTCATTTGACAGTCTTACATTCCCCCTGAATGAACGGAAAGAATGTGAAGTCTTTTACTACTCTGGGTTATCCTGGATCCAGCTACGATCAGGATCGCCAATGATGACTTGCGGAACCAGTTTGTTCAGTTCGTCGCTATGATAAAGACGTAGACAGTTTAAAGTTACACCTTTGACATCGGGTTTTCGCTCTGAATGAAAACCATTAATTTGATTTTTATATTTTCCGATGAGAGCATTCACTTTATCCGTGCCATTTTCTGCATCAAAAGGTATCCACTCAATAAATGCGCTCGCACTTCGGGCCGCATCAGCAGAAAACTGACTGCCTTTATCTGCCACCTGAGCAAGACAGCGCGACAGAACTAAATCTTTTAAAACCTGCCGGTATGTTTGCTGCTGATAAAAATCAGGATAGTTATTTCCAGCACACACATAAAAAGTCATAAATGCGAGGAAAAAACAGAAATGCTTCACCTTATATCCTTTGTCATAGAACCACAGCGCATCAGTCCGACCAAAATACTAACTTTTATCTTTCCATTTTTCTGCGACAACGTATATCCCTATCGCTAATGCATTAAGTCCAGCACATAAGAATCCATGCATTGCGATTCGCGGAACATCTTCCGGCCAGTCAAAGATAAACAGATAGTAGCCGGATACCGCCACAAACAGCATAAATGAAATTATTAGCAATATATAAACGGTTAAATAGCTGATGAATTTTCGTATTAACGCTTTCACAGTCAAATTCATTAGCTATCTCGTATTCACCGAAATGGTGCCGACCCTCCAGGGCCGGCACTCATCATCACGCGTCTTTCGTCTTCAGCGACGGCAGTTTAGATACCAGACGCAGAGAAACGGTCAGACCTTCCAGCTGGTAGTGTGGGCGCAGGAAGAACTTCGCGGCGTAGTATCCCGGGTTGTCCTCAATCTCCTGCACCTGCACTTCCGCAGCCGCCAGCGGTTTACGGGACTTGGTCTCCTGGGAGGAGTTAGCCGGGTCACCGTCCACGTAGTTCATCACCCAGTCGTTCAGCCAGCGCTCCATCTCTTCGCGCTCGCGGAAGGAGCCGATTTTGTCGCGCACGATGCACTTCAGGTAGTGGGCAAAGCGGCAGCAGGCGAAAAGGTACGGCAGGCGTGATGCCAGGCGCGCGTTGGCGGTGGCATCCGGGTCGTGGTACTCCGCCGGTTTCTGCAGAGACTGCGCGCCGATGAAGGCGGCAAAGTCGGAGTTTTTGCGGTGAACCAGCGGCATAAAGCCGTTTTTCGCCAGCTCGGCTTCACGACGATCGCTGATGGCGATCTCGGTCGGGCACTTCATGTCTACGCCGCCGTCATCGCTCGGGAAGGTGTGGCACGGCAGGTTTTCCACCGCCCCGCCGGACTCCACGCCGCGAATCGAGGTGCACCAGCCGTACTCTTTGAAGGAGCGGTTGATGTTGGCGGCCATCGCATACGCTGCGTTCGCCCACGAGTAGCTGTTGTGGTTCGCGCCGTCGGTCTGCTCTTCAAAGTCAAAGCTGTCGACCGGGTTGGTGCGAATGCCGTACGGCAGGCGCGACAGGAAGCGCGGCATCACCAGACCCAGATAGCGGGCATCTTCGGATTCACGCAGCGAACGCCAGGCGGCGTATTCGGTGTTCTGGAAGATCTTGGTCAGGTCGCGCGGGTTAGCCAGCTCCTGCCAGGATTCCATCTGCATCACGCCCGGGGCGGTACCGGTGATAAACGGACAGTGCGCTGCAGAGCCGATGCGCGCCATCTCACCCAGCAGCTCAACGTCCTGCGGGCTGTGGTCGAAGTAGTAGTCGCCGACGATGCAGCCAAACGGTTCGCCGCCGAACTGACCGTACTCCTGCTCGTAGATCTTCTTGAAGATCGGGCTCTGGTCCCAGCCCACGCCCTTGAAGCGCTTCAGGGTACGGCCCAGCTCCTGCTTGGAGATGCTCATAAAGCGGATCTTCAGCATCTCGTCAGTTTCAGTGTTGTTCACCAGGTAGCTCAGACCGCGCCAGGCGCTCTCCAGCTTCTGAAACTCTTCGTGGTGAATGATCTGGTTTACCTGCTGCGAAAGCTGCTCGTCGATACCGGCAATCAGGTTCTGAATGGTACGGTAGGTATCGTTCGAGAAGGTGACGGTATTTTCCAGCGCCTGCTGCGCCAGGGTTTTGACCGCGCTTTCGACGGCGGAACGCGCCTGGTCGGTTTTCGGGCGGAACTCTTTGTTCAGCAGCGCGCTGAATTCATCCTGGCTGAACGCCTGACCCGCCTGCTGCTCGTGTTGTTGAGTCTGGTTGCTCATCGATTATTCCTCTCTACCTTTCGCACTTTCGTCATTTTTCGGCAACTGGCTCAGGGATTTGAGCAGCGTCGGATCCTGCAGAATTTTAGCGATCAGCTCTTCCGCACCGTTTTTGCCGTCCATATAGGTCAGCAGGTTGGAAAGCTGGGTACGCGCTTCCAGCAGCTTGTTCAGCGGCTCAACCTTGCGGGCCACCGCATCCGGCAGGAAGTCGTCCATGCTGTCGAAGGTCAGATCTACGTTGAGCTTACCTTCGCCGGTCAGGGTGTTATCCACCTGGAACGCCACGCGCGGCTTAAGCGCCTTCATGCGTTCGTCAAAGTTATCGATGTCGATTTCGAGGAATTTACGCTCGTCGACGGCCGGCAGGTTTTCAACCGGTTTACCGACCAGATCGGCCATGACGCCCATCACAAACGGCAGCTGAATCTTACGTTCTGCACCGTAGATCTCTACGTCGTACTCGATCTGCACGCGGGGGGCACGGTTACGTGCGATGAATTTCTGCCCACTGTTACTCATTGCCATGATGTTCTCCATCAAAGATGCGCGGTGAAGGTGAAACGGCAGGCTCCATGCCTGTCGTCATAATGCCTGGACGCGTTATTCGCGGCGCCCAAAGATGTTTTCAAGTTGGTTAACGCCGTCTGGCGCCAGGTCGCGAATAATGTCCATAAAGTTGAGTTCTGACAGCCGCTGCACCCGTTCAATCATCAGCGGTGCGGGGTGGCTCGGTTCGTACTGCGCAAAATACTGTTTTGCTTTTTCCAGCATCAGCTGCGCGTCGGCGCGGCTGGTGACCTGCACGCTGCGCCAGTCGGTGACCGGCTGAGCGGGCTGCGCTGCCGACGACGGCTGCTCTGCCTGTGGTTCTGCATGCGCCTCACGGTTCGGCAGCAGCTTGCTGATGTCGGTTACCTGACACGCGCTTGCTACCAGTCCGACGGTTTTAAGCAACTGCTCCATCTCGGGCACGCCGCTTTCACCGAGATGCCCGGTGAGCAGCTCGCGAATAGCCAGCAGCCGTTCGTTGATGACGATAACCGCTGCGGTCCCCGGCTGGTCGCCGCGGGCCAGCTCGTCAATCAGCCGTGGACGCCCGCCGGGATAGTCCGGGCATTCGGTTTTACTGCCGTCCAGCAGGGCCTGAGCATCCCGGAGCGAAATTTCATCGCCGTTTGAACGCAGCAGCGAGGCGTTACGCACGGCGATGGTGAGGTCGGACTTATCGCTCAGCCCTGCCAGGGCGTTAATGCGGTAGAACGGGTCGGTTTCGCCATACTCTTCCAGCAGCGGATAGAGCGGCTCCCAGTAGCGGGCGATCGCCTCCTGCACCAGCAGCAATCCGTCCGCGTAGCCCGCCAGCCCGCGACGGCGGGTCCAGGCATGGGTTAACGCCAGCAGGACGCGAAGATCTTTGGTGCGGGTCAGCAGGCTGATGGCGTATTTTTCCACCGTGTTCCAGTCAGCTGGTTCTGCCGGAATAATGGTGTCGCCAAACTGCTGTTCCGCTTTCCCAAGACTTGCCTGATTCATGCTCTGGAATTCGGCGTCGTACTCCAGGTTTTCGCCACAGGGTTTTTCGGGACTTATTGGCGCGAGAAATTCTTCGATATTCATGAGATCCCTGCTTATTCAAACATAGGCGGATAGAGACCGTGACGGCCCGGACGAGCGCCCCCTGCCGGGTCGAACAGCAGGGTGAAAAGCTGCCCGGTAAAGTTACCGCTGTGCACGTGGGTGTACAGCGGGTAGCCGTCGCAGCGGTTGGTCCACCAGTAGCTGGTCTGACGCAGAGGATCAAAACATTCAGCCGCCTGAGGCCAGCCAAGCGTGCTCTGGCCGTCCTCGTCATAGCCAATCACATCAAGTATGTCGGAACGCTTTTGCGGCTCGACCGGCTGCGGCGCCGGAATGGTCATCAGCATTTCGTCGAGCTGCGAGGCGGAAAAACTGTTGCGCACCGCGTGCAGCCCCAGGCGCCCAATCTGCTGATACCAGCTTTCGGCCTGGCTGAGCAGGCTGGTCGACCATTCGGACGGCGCGAAGCTCAGCTGAAGGCAAACAGGATACTGTCGGCCAACGCTGTCGCGGCCGGGCAGCAGACAGCCCATCTGGATCATCTGGCTGCCCAGCATGGGCGGTACCACAAAATTCCAGACTGGCGCTTTTTGAAACTGGCGCTCGCCGCTGCGCTGCTCTTCCTGCTGCCAGGCCAGCAGACCGACCTGGAACCAGTGTGACCACTGGCGCTGTAAAGTGTCAGGAAAGCGACGCTGCAAAAAATCTCCGGCGCTGGGTAACTTGCCATACCAGCTGTAGCGGTTCATCGCAGGGGTATTCGTCATACGGCTGTCCTTGCGGTTATGGGCATGAGAAACGGGGAAGCTGGAACGGGTTACGAATGCTGTTTGGCGCAAACTCCAGCGTGACCTGATGTCCGTCGACGTTGAAGGTGGCCTGACGGCTCAGGCTACCCGCCCCCGGGCTGGTGCTCGCTTTATCAAAGAAGCGGTTCAGCGCCCAGGAACCGTTGGTCACCAGCGTCGCCGTGCTGCCGTTCGTCAGCCCCAGCTGCATGCGCACCTGGTTCGTGCCGCCCGGCCCCGGCCAGTTCATGATCTGCACGGCCTGCGGGCCGTGGCTGTAGCGCAGCAGCTGGCCGTCAACGTCCAGCGTCAGGTTCAGAATGGAGTTATCCATTCGCACGGTGCGAACCGTCACCTTAAAGGACGGCGTGGTTGCGCCGTTAGCAAAGAAGGCGTCGCGAATCGACTGGGCCTGCTGGAACGGTCTCAGCAACCCTTCACTGCCCGGCAGCGTTTTACCGTCGATGCCCGGCATAAAGCGCCAGTTTGCCTGGGTGGTGTCCACTTTGCTGGTCAGGTTATCGCGAAAGAAGGTATCCATCAGCCCGGTCCCCGGCGCAAACATGCGCGCGAGATCGTCAGGCGTGACCTCGGTGCTGGCGCTGCGCACCAGCGGGTAGCGACCGGCAATTGCCTGGCGGCAGAACCCGCCCACTTCAACGTTAATCCGCTTCCGTACGTTTTCCAGGTCACGACGCTGGGTATCGCTGCTGGCGCCCACAGCCATGTTGCTGAACATGGTTTGCAGCCCTCCCGGCAGACGACCGGCGCTGGCCTGCAGGCGGCTGATCGCCTCCCCGCCCGGCGCCGGCATGCCGCTGTTGGCCGCATCCTGCACGGCGGTCAGGTAGCGATACAGCTCATCCACCTGCTTGAGAAAATCGTCAAACACGATGGTCTTCCCGCCCTTCTCCAGCGGCTGGGCCAGCTCAATCATCGGCGCGTAATGGTCGGTCACCAGCTGCTCCGGCGCCTGGGTAACCGCGGCGGCCTGCGTCGGCGCATTGTCATTATTACTGAACAGCGCTTCCAGCGTGCGGGTGGCGCGGTTGCTTTGCGCCTGCGCTTTACCCGCATCTTCCGGCGCTGGCGTATCGCGGGAGAGCGTCAGGACCTGGCTCAGGTTCTGCACCAGACGGCGCAGCGGCGAGTTGGCTCCGGAGAGCAGGCGCGCGGTGTTGATGCGCTGGGAAAGATCGGCGCTGTTATTGAGCTGAATGTCGGCGAGGAAGCGATCCCAGTTCGCGATAAAGTCGCGCATGTAGAGCTGGCGCACGGCGTTGTCGATCTGCTGTTTATCCTCCTGCACCGTCGCGGCCCCCAGCACCCAGGCGTCGTCCTCGTGCAGAGCGGTGGTTACGCTGTCAATCTGGCCGTTAAAGCTTTTCCAGTAGCCGTCCGGCGTATAAAGCCCCGGTACGCCTTCGCTGACCGGCTTGCCGCTTTTACGGGAAAATACCAGCTCGCTCTGCGGCCCGCCCAGGTCGGAAAGGGAAACCGGCTTCAGGTTTTCATCATGCTCCAGCAGGCGCTTGAGGCGACCGTACACCCGCGTGGAGAGCGGCTGCTGGCCGATCATCGCCCTTTCGCGGGCAACCAGCGATTCGTCCTGCGCGTACGGCGAGGCCTGAATCTTCGGCTCCAGCAGCTGCGTCAGGTGCCATTCAAGCTGCTGCAGCTGCGCCTTCGTGACGTTCTGCGGCAGATTCCGCTGCAGGTTGAGCATCACCCACGAATGCAGGAATTTACCGTCGTAGTGCTTTGGCTGATAGAGCATCTGATAGGCTTTCAGCGCTTCATAGCTGTATTCCACATCGCTGCCGTTGTCGTTACGAAGCCAGGTGGTGATGTGCATGGCAACGGCAGGCAGCAGCATCTGATCCAGCGCTTTCTGGTACAGCGACTGCGAAGCGTCGCTGACGTCATCCCCGCGATAGAGTCCCATACGGCGGGATACCGGCGGATCGTTGACATCAAACGCGTCGCTTTTCGGCAGGTCAACCAGACCGTTCAGCAGCGGCAGCAGATCGAACAGGTCACGCTGTGTCTGGTTCTGTAAGGCTTTGCTCTGCTGGTCCAGCAGCGGCACCTTCGCATCCACCTCTTCCAGGTAGGCCTTGTTTTTGGCATAGCTGGTCAGCCACAGACCGCCCAGGATCACCAGCAGGGCCAGCAGGGCCGCGTAGCCGGACCAGATCACCGCCCGGTTGCGCAGCTCCCACCAGCGGTTTTCCCCGGCGATCCCTGCTTCCTGGAAGATGACGTTTTGCAGCAGGTTCTTGATGAAGAAACTCTGGCCTTTTGCCCCCGGGATAGGCGCTTCTTTGCTGACCGAATCCCAGTTATCCGCCTCTCCCCCTTCCGGCAGCGACAGCGCGCGGTTCAGTTCGCCCATCACGCGGTCAAACGGCATGCCTTCCTGCGTCCCGCTTGCGAAGTAGATCCCGCGCGGAGAGAACTCGGTTTCAAAGTTGGAGCGGGCGAATACCGTGCTCAGGTAGTCCGCCAGCAGCGGACGCAGCGCGGCGAACTCCTGCGGGAAGAGATACGCTTCCGCGCGGGTTTTCGCGTCATGCTCTTTCAGCATGGTTTCCGGCAGCCCGGCATCGAGGCGCTGCTGGAGCAGAGAAAACTCCTGCTGGAAGTTGCCCATCAGGTCGTAATCGGCGTGTTTGGTTTGCTCCCACGGCAGCGTAAAGCCCCAGATCTGGTCGCGCTGCGCTTTATCGTAGTCGGCAAACCAGGCGCGGAAGCCTTTAAGCAGGTCGGCCTTGGTCACCATCACGTAGACCGGGAAGCGGATACCCAGCTGTTCATGCAGCTCGGACAGGCGCTGGCGCAGGTTCACCGCCTGTTGGCGGGACGCCTCGGCAGACTGGGTCAGCAGGTCCGAAATGCTGATCGTGACGATGACGCCGTTGATCGGCTGGCGGCGACGGTACTTGCGCAGTAACCCCATGAACTGCAGCCACTCACCGGCATCCTGCGCCTGCTCGCTCTCCTGAGTGGTATAGCGGCCCGCCGTGTCCAGCAGCACCGCTTCATTGGTAAACCACCAGTCGCAGTTACGCGTACCGCCAATGCCCCGCAGCGCGGTCTTACCGAAGCGATCGGCCAGCGGGAACTGCAGCCCGGAGTTGACCAGCGCCGTGGTTTTACCCGATCCCGGCGCGCCGATAATGACGTACCACGGCAGCTGATAGAGATATTGCGTGCTGAAGCGCTGCGTCCACTGGGCGCCCTGGCCCGCTTTGCTGAAGTGCGCTTTTTTAAGCATCTGCGCGGCTTCATCAAAGCGGCTGGCGAGGATCTGCTCCTCGCTGTTCAGTCGCTTCTGCGGATCCGCCGCTTCCTGGCTGGCGGTGTTCTCCTTGAGCTTGTCCATCAGCTTGCGGTTCAGCCAGGCATTATACAGGCGCGGCAGAATGTGGCCCTGTGCCCAGAGCAGATAGACCACGGCAATGCTGATAATACGGTTCTGTTCAGATTCAAGCGGTCGGGTGTCCACGATGGACAACAGAGGACCAATCATCCAGATCACCGCCGCAAGCGCCGTTACGCCGAGGAAGCTCCACAGAATGCGGTTAGTCAGTATGGAAAGAAGAGTCGTCAGCATTCCTTAGTTTCCTTGCGGCAATCCGTTCAGCTCGGCCTGAGTGTTTTCAGGCGACACCAGCAGAGTAATTTCCACACGGCGGTTACGGGCGCGGTTTTCAGGCGTCGTGTTCGGGGCCACCGGGTTAATCTCGCCCCGCCCTTCCGCTTTCACGCGGCCAGGCTGAGAGAGGCTTCCCTGCAGCATTTTTTGTACCGAGCGGGCGCGTTCCAGAGAGAGTTCATAGTTGGAGGCAAAGCGCGCGCTGCGGATCGGCACGTTGTCGCTGTAGCCCACCACCAGAATTTTGCCGCTGACGTTATTCATCGCCTGCGCAATGCGGTTGATGACCGGTTCATAACGGTCGCGCACGACGGTCGAGGCAGAGGCAAACAGCCCGTCGCCTTTCAGGATAACGACGCTGCGATCCGCTTCGTCTTTCACCGCGACGAGGCCAGCCTCGATCTCCGGTTTCAGGAAGCCGCGAAGGTTAAGCACCGCCGGTAGCTGACGGGCCGGTTGCTGAATAGTGGTTTCCGGCAGCTGGGACTGGTAAATCTTCGCCAGCACCGGGTTGGTGCTGTCGCCAAGACGCCAGTTAAGCACGATATAGAAGAGACAGGCGATAAACCCGGCCAGCGCCACGCAGGCCCACAGGGGAACCATCGGCCGCCAGAGCTTACGCAGCACGGGACGATCTTCCGGATGGGGAGAAAGCGGCGGCGGATAGCTGCCGCGCACGCCGCGGATCATCTGCCACAGCCGCTGCTTGATGGTCTCAAGCTGGGTGCGGCCATTATCCAGAACCCGATAGCGTCCCTCGAAGCCCAGCAGCAGGCAGTAGTTGATCATCTCCAGCAGCAGAATATGCTCGCGCGGGTTTTGCGACAGGCGCGCCAGCAGCTGGAAGAACTTCTCGCCGCCCCAGGTTTCGTTATGGAACGTCACCAGCAGACCGTTGCTGGACCAGACGCCGCTGCTGCCCCAGGGGGTGAGCGCGGCGGCCTCGTCGAGCGCCGTACACAGGCAGTAACGTGCCCCGACGATCACTTCGTAGGGCAGCCCTGCCTGCTGGCAGCGGACTTCAAAACGGCGAATTTCATCGATCAGGCGCTGGCGTAACGCCACCTGATCGTCATGGGAGACCGAATGACGGATCTGCGGAATCGCATTGAGCAGCGGATTGGCGGCCGCCACCAGCTGATTGTTGCTACTGGCCCCGGTAAACGCGGCATCGCTGCCGGTGTCCTGTCGTTCCTGCATATTAAGCGCTCGCTTTATTATTCTGTCGGGCTACGGATGGCCCAAAACTCCATATCCAGCCCCGGGAACTCCCCTGCAAGGTGCAGGGCGAATGCGCCGGACTTATCCATCTCGTGCCACAGCTCGCTGCCCTTCTCGAGCTCGAAGTAGCTGTAGCCGGCATGCCAAGGGATCTGCGGCGGCGCGACCGGCATGGCCCGCAGCATAATGCCCGGCAGCTGAAGCTGAACCAGATCGCGGATTTTCGACACCGGTGCGACCTTCATCTGCGCCGGGAAATGGGTTTGCAGGTGTTCGCCCGGCACGTTGGCTTTTACCGCCAGCACGAAGCCGAACTCACGCACCATGCTGGTTTCAGGCACCGTGGCGATGTTCAGGCCGTGAGAGCGTTCGTTAAGCGGGATCTGAATCGCGTGGTCTTCCATCACCAGCGACAGCCCCTGACGCAGCATCAGCATGAGCTTGCTGAAGCAGTTTGCCAGATCGTCATGATCGTAAATCGGCAGCACGCTTTCGGCGGTCCGCTGCGACGTCCAGGTGGCAAGTTCGGTCGCAAACGGCAGCCAGCTGCGCCAGAGCGTTTCCGGATGCAGCAGCGGGAGGGTTTTTAAATGAGACACCTCGCCCAGATGACGATTAACCAGCGACAGCAGCGTGAACTCAATCAGTTCAGAAGTATTAAAGCGACCGGGCTGGCGCAAACGACCGCCAATTTGCTGGCTGCGCTGTACCAGCAAGCCGTGCAGATCGTTGATCATGCTGTAGATCTGCGGGCTGTTGTTGGCATTGAGCATCGGCGGGATGTAGCTGTTGTCGAGCCGCACATGGTTGTCGTTACGTTTCTCCGTCACAAACGCCACGCCGATGGCGGTCCATTCTGCCGTGAGGTCTTTTTCCAGCATCAGGGTCAGACGCAGGCGGCCAAACTGAACGGTGGCATCTCCCACCGACATGGCGTTGTCGTCTTCCACCTCTTGCTCGAAAGCGATAAAGCGCGCCAGCGAGGCAGGCTCTTCGCTGAAAATCACCTCTTCTCTCTCGCCACGACGAACCGGCAGCGCGAGCACCACCTTTTCGTTAGTGAGATTGTCAGGAATTTTCAGCGGTACAGGGCCGTTGCGCCCGTTACGGACCTGGAAAAAGGTGCCGTCCGGCAGCAACCCACTGCAGTAGCTCAGGGCTATGCATCCCTGACGAAGCATCGCTTCATCCAGTTCAACGTCAAGAAAGCCCCAGAGATACGATCGCTGCAGCGCGCCCCATTCACGAACATGGTTGAGCAGATAGCTTTCAGTCCGCTGAAAATGGTGTGGACGCAGGAACATGCCTTCGGTCCAGACGACCTTTTCTGCTTTCGTCATGATGATGTATTTCCTGTTTTGAAGCGCGTTACTGGCTGATGACCCGAATGCCGTTCACGTCGAGAAAAACGTTGGCCTGGAGTTCATCTGCGGACCATTTCCAGAACTGGTAGATATGATTTTCGCCAGGCACGGGCAGAGGAAGTGAAACGCGCCATTTTTTGCCATCCAGCACCTGATACTCCGCCATCACGCCGATGTAGCGGGCCTCCGGAGAGCTTTGCCCGCTGAGGGTTTTGGACAGCTGTCCCGGCATCAGGAAAAACACGTCGCTGTTCAGCAGATTCGCGCCAAGCGTGGCTGACGCGTTGTTCTGCAGGGAGTAAAAGTCGCTGGACATGAAATCCGCATCGGATTTCAGCAACAGCACCCGAACCTTAAGCGGCGCAGATTCATTGATTTGTGGATGAGCCTGAAACTGCAGATTGTAGCGGGAGGGGTCGCTGTGTGAAGACGACGTACAACCACTGACCAGGGCGAAAATCACCGCGTAAAAGAATAACCACAGCTTATGAAAATTTTTATTATTCATAAAAATGCGCTCATGAAAGCCGTTTAGTTCAGGATCCAGGTACCGTTAGCGCTGTCTTTGCAGGCTTTGCTGTTACCATCGACATCGACACAGGTCGCTTTTTTACGCGTCTTCGGACGAATAGCCTGTTTACGCACGGCGGCGTCGTACAGGTCGGCCTTGATCACGGCGCGCATCGGGACGTAACCAATCAGCTGCTCGTTACCTTCATCGGCAAGCGCCATCCAGTAGTGTTCAACCTGACCCAGCACCACGTACGTTTTTCCGGTATCAAGAGTGCGGATAACTTTACCGCCGAAGTCAGGGCGGCTCATCAGAGAGGCCGGATACATAGCACGATACGGCTCGTTGACCGGCGTGAACTCCGCCGGCGGGGTAACAGCGTGACGGTGGGTTAAGGTGACGCCGTTGACCTGACTGGTCTCAATCGTATCGTCGTTGATCACAGGTTTCTGCGGCGCTTTACAGCCCGCCACCGCCATTACAAACAGAAGTGAAAACAGTACGCGCATTTTCATATGCTTTTCCGTAGCGATATTTCGATGATGAAGATAAGGGGGTGAAGTTTGACTTAAGTGCTATTGTTAAAATAGCCAGGATATTTTCGGGGCGTTACTATTTTAAGGGCATAGCTACCGCACGAGCCCTTCAGAATAAGGCCCAGCGTCTTCCTGACATATTTTGACAAACGGTAAGCAAGTTTACATGAGCTTTGCCTCAATTCAATATTTACCGTTGCGTAACTGTTGCTAAATGAAGCAGTCGGAAAATTATAGGATTAATCCTATGAAAAAACCCGGCATGGCCTAAACTCTCTTATTTTCCTACCAAAATACACTACAACTTTTTGTTTTATATACAAATAAAACAAAAGAGAAATACTTTCATTAACGCAATACTGCTATTATCGCCACTACCATAATTAGTAGAATTTGCGTATTGATGAGGTCAGCAGAATATATCAACGATGAATTATTTGTTGCACTAACAGAGTATCTTTAATATCGATCGGACTCTAAAACTTGAATGTGACTATTTCACTTATGTTGCAGGGCGTTAATTTCACGCCTAAAAAATAACTTTATATTTCTCGTTATGGCAATTATCCCGTCAGGCCTAAATTTTATCCATTAATCATTAAGCCTGAGTTAACCTTCCTGACCTTATCGCAGCCGAAAATGCTCGCGATAGCCCGCCAGCTGTGAATGTTTTTTATTGTCACCGCTCAAAGGCTTCATTCGAAACTTTATTGGTGCTACATCTTCTCCTGCTCGCCCCATCTATCTTGCTTACCGTGCGATAGATAAGATTTATTATTAAAATGATAAAAAATCGTTATAATTTCTTTAAATGTTTCAACATCAGACCCTATAAACAACTGTAATGAAAAGAGTTTTAGTTAAAGCATCTTTTCGTACCGCACGCGCGTCGCCATCCGGTCGTCATTGCTTTCGCCTATCGTTCTTTGCAGCGCTTTTAGGGGTTCAGACGTTGTGTGACCGAACAAATCAGGAGTGGGTATGAACAAGAAAAGACGCTCGGTGCCGGGTATCAGACACTATGACGGCCCTGCCGGCGGCTGGGGCGCATTGAAAGCGACGGCCATTGCAGTACGTACCCAAATGGATACCCTTGATGCCCCCGCGACGCTGCTGCGCACCAACCAGCCTGACGGCTTTGACTGCCCGGGCTGCGCGTGGCCGGATAAAGAACACAAATCGACCTTCCAGTTCTGCGAGAACGGCGCCAAAGCGGTGACCTGGGAAGCCACCAGCAAACGCGTTACCCCCGCGTTTCTGGCCGAAAACAGCGTCTCCTCGCTGCTGGCAAAATCGGACTTTGAGCTGGAAGGTTACGGTCGACTCACGCATCCCCTGCGCTATGACCGGGCAAGCGATACCTTCCGGCCCGTCGTCTGGGACGAGGCGTTTGAACGCATCGGCGAAGTGCTGCGCGGACTTGAACCGGACCAGGTTGAGTTCTATACCTCCGGGCGGGCCTCTAATGAAGCGGCTTATCTGTTCCAGCTGTTCGCTCGCGAATACGGCACCAACAACTTCCCCGACTGCTCTAATATGTGTCACGAGGCCACCAGCGTCGGCTTGCCGCGTTCGATTGGCATCGGGAAAGGCACCGTCTCGCTGGATGATTTCGACAAGACCGAGCTGGTTATCTCCATCGGTCACAACCCCGGCACGAACCATCCGCGAATGATGGGCACCCTCCATGAGCTGGCCCGCCGCAACGTGCCGATTATCGTCTTTAACCCGCTGCGCGAGCGCGCCCTCGAACGTTTTGCCGATCCGCAAAGCGTGATTGAAATGGCAACTTACGGCTCTACGGATATTGCCTCAACCTACTTCCAGGTGAAGGCCGGGGGCGATGCCGCCGCGCTGAAAGGCATAGCTAAACACCTGCTTGAAATGGAGGCCGAACGCGGCGACGTGCTCGATCGCGCGTTTATCGCCGAACATACCCAGGGCATTGAAGATTTCACCGTCGATATCGCACAGACCCGCTGGGACGAAATCGAGCAGGAGTCAGGTCTCAGTCAGGCGGCCCTCAAAACGGTAGCCGAGGCCTATGCGAAATCGAATGCCACCATTATCACCTACGGGATGGGCATTACCCAGCACAATAAAGGCACGGCGAACGTCCGCCTGATTGCGGACCTGCTGCTGCTGCGCGGGAATATTGGCAAGCCCGGTGCGGGAATATGCCCCCTGCGCGGTCATTCAAACGTTCAGGGGAACCGAACCGTCGGGATTAGCGAGAAACCCACGCCGGCCTTCCTGAACCGTCTGAAGGACGTTTTCGGCTTTGAGCCGCCGTCTCACCATGGACACGATGCGGTGCAGGCCACGCAGGCCATGATCGACGGCCGCGCGAAGGCGCTCATCTGCCTCGGGGGTAATTTTGCGGTGGCGATGCCCGATCACGAACGTGGTTTTCCGGCGATGGGTAACCTGGATTTGAGCGTGCACGTCGGCACCAAGCTGAACCGCACCCATCTGCTGGTGGGCAAAGAGACCTTTATTTTCCCGTGTCTTGGCCGTACCGAGCTGGATGTTCAGGCTACCGGTCGTCAGTCCATTACCGTCGAAGACTCGATGTCGATGGTCCATGCCTCATCCGGCAAGCTGAAACCCGCCTCACCGTTACTCCGTTCGGAACCGGCTATCGTCGCCGGCATGGCGAAAGCCACACTGCCGGAAACCCGCGTGGACTGGTTGATGCTGATTGAGGATTACGACCGCATCCGCGATCTGATCGAGCAGACCATCCCGGGCTTTGAGAACTACAATGCGCGGATCCGCGTTCCCGGCGGCTTCCGTATGCCGCTGCCGCCCACGCAACGCATCTGGCCAACGGCGACGGGAAAAGCGATGTTCTCGGTGTTCGACGGTGTTCACGAGAACGCCAGCGGCGAAGGTGAGCATGTTATGCGGCTGATCACGCTGCGCAGCCACGACCAGTACAACACCACCATTTACGCCCTTGACGACCGCTACCGTGGCGTATTTGGCCGCCGCGACGTGTTGTTCATGAACGAGGACGACATGGCGCAGTCAGGGCTGGAACACGGCGACCGCGTGGATATCGAAACCGCCCTCCCCGGCAGCGTTCAGCGTCTAAAAGACATTACCGTGGTGGCGTACAACATCGCGCCGGGGACCGTCGGCGCCTATTATCCGGAGGCCAACGTGCTGGTACCGCTGGATTATCTGGATAAGGACAGCGGTACGCCGTCGTATAAATCCGTTCCGGTTCGCATCACCCTGCGCTCTAAAGAGATCCGCATGCTGTAAGGCTGTTCGCGCAGAGAAAAGATGGATATTAAACAGTTAAAATATTTAATCGCGCTCGACGAGACCCGCCATTTTGGCAAGGCGGCCTCGCAGTGCAACATCACCCAGCCGACTCTCTCCATGCGCATCCGCAGCCTGGAAGAGGAGCTGGGGCTGGTGCTGATTTTGCGCGGACAGCGCTTTGAAGGGTTTACGCCGGAAGGGGAGCGTATCCTTGCGTGGGCCCGCGCGCTGCTGGCCGCGCACGACGGGCTGCAGGCGGAAGCGGCGCTGTGCAAAGGCCAGGTGGTGGGCGAATTACGTCTCGGGATGGTGCCGCTGGCGAGCGTGGATCCGATGATCTTTATTCGCCTGCTGACCCAAAAATATCCGGAGCTGACCTACAGCCTCTATTCCATGTCCTCCGCGCAGATTGCCGACGGCGTCAGCCGCAATCAGCTTGAGCTGGGCATTTGCTACCTCAACAGCATCGACACCAGCCTGTTCGATATTATCCAGCTACCCAAAACGAAGATGGGCCTGCTGCACGATGTCCGCCATTTCCAGCTCGGCCAGGAGACGTTGACCTGGCGCGATCTGACGGATTTTCCGCTGGGGTTTCTGACTAAAGGGATGCATTACCGGGCGCATATGGAGGCCAGCTTTAAGTCTGTCGGCATCGAACCGACGTCCGTTTTCGAGAGCGACTCCACGTTTCAGATCATCCAGGCGGTGCAAAGCGGCGTATGCTGCGCCGTGATGCCGCTGAATAACGGTCTGGAAGATCTGAACAGTAATTTCAGGATTGTCCCCATCGCCGACGCGAACATTGAGGCCCCTGTCGGCCTGATTATGCGCAGGCAGAAGCCCGTCTCCTCGCTGGCGCTGCGCTGTTTTACCGACGCGCTGGAGATTTATCACGCCAATAATGAGGCGTAGGCCTGGCGCGTCACCACGCTAAAACCGTCAATCAGCACCGCGCCGCACACGGCCCGATATTCCGGCAAACTCACCAGCGCGCGGAGCGCATCGCGAAGGGCATCAAGGGTGTCAGGCGAGGTGTGGTGCGAGGTAATGAGCGGCAGCCCCGGCGTCAGAGGGGTATGGTCAATCACCGCCAGCCCCGTCAGTCTTTCCGGCTCGTGACGCTGCAGCAACGCCCATGTCACGCAGTCGATGGCCGCGATATCCCCTGCCCCGCGTTTGACATCGATCAGCGACTGGCGATGGCTGCCGCTGAAGGACGTTTGCGCGAAAAATGGACCGTTGCTCACCAGGGGAGCGACTATTTTTCGCAGCGCATTGTAGCCGGACTGCGAATCCGGAGAATTACATACCGCACGACGTCCGCGAAAATCCGCCAGCGTGAGGTGGCGATCCTCCTCGCGCACCACCAGAAAGCTGCGGTACTGGATCCCTTCGCAGCCAGGTGCCACGTAGTGAAAACAGCCGACCACCTGCACGTCCGGAAGCTGGGTAACCAGCGGATAACCGCAGGTCTGGCTGAGGACAAGCGCAGGCTGTCGCCAGTGGGTCAGCAGATCGGACTCCGGCCAGCCGGGATCGCGATCGACGGACACACCGCGCGCAGCCAGCAGCCCTTTTACCGCCAGCCAGAGCGCAAGGGTGTCGGCGCGATCCACAGCATACATGGGAAACGCCAGCAGGTTACTCATACCCTTCCCCCTGTTGTTTTCCTGGGTGAACGGTGACGTCAACGGGCCTGCCCCAGAACTGACGCAGCCATTCACCATAGCCTCTGACGAGAAAACCGTGGTTTCGCTGCTGGTACGCCTCCCGGTTTTGCTGGTAGACGGCCTTCAGCCCGTACCAGGGCACGCCCGGCAGATCGTGATGTACTGAATGGTAGTTGAGATTCAAAAACAGTATCCGCCAGAACAGCCCGGCCTCGTTAATGACGGAGCGCGCCAGCGGATCGTCCGCCGCACGATGTTCGAAAAACGATCGTACCTTGGTCAGCGCCAGCGCCGGATAGCTGACCGCCAGCACAAACCAGACGGGTGAAAAACCGACGTGCGTCATCCAGGCGAAGAGCACCACCAGCAGCAAAGCGTGCACCAGCCACATCGTCATTGCGCGCAGGTGAAGGTGACGAAATGCCGCCGCGGCGCTGCCCAGCGTCTGAAGGATATCCAGCAGCGGTGCCAGCATCAGCCGTCCGGCAAAGGTATTCCGGGCCCTGATAAGCCGTTTCTGCCAGGGAGAAAAGCGCGCCCAGCTCTCGTCGGTAAAATAGTACGACTCTGGGTCATCCACCGGATGGGTCAGGCTATGGTGCCGATGATGGGCGAGATGGGAGTCCCGGTACAGGCCGTACGGATACCAGACCGCCAGCGGGAGCGTGCCGAACAGCTGGTTCAGCCAGGCAAAACGGGTGGGATGCCCGTGGATCAGCTCATGCTGCAGCGACATGTACCAGGCGGTAAACCCGATGAGCAGCAGCGTGGCGGGCAGCAGGCCCAGCGTTTGCCAGAACGCCAGCGTGGTAAACCAGCCTGCATAAATAGTGATAATCAGCAGCCACGTGGGCAGTTCGCTTCGCCATAAAAAACCCGATGCGAGGTGGCGGATTTGTTCGCGTTGTTGCGGATGTAAATAGAGGGAGCTTCGTTGACTCATTCCTTCAGACGCCGTTTCGCCAGAGATAATTCTCTGACGATCGGGGAAAACGCCTGAAATAACAAAGAACATTAATCGCTTTGCTTTGCCAGAAACGTGGGGGTCATGCGTTCCTTGACTTATTCTGTAATAAAGGTACTTTTCAGGACATGAAAAAGATCCTGATTATTGTTCCCGACGGCGGCATGCTGTTTGAAGCCGCCGGTATCGCCGACATTCTGATGCAGGCCAACCGGCTGCATCCGGAAGGGCTTGCGCAGCCCCGCTACCGGATTATCATCGCCACCACGCAGCCTCACCAGGTGATCCACGGCCAGTCCGGCCTGAATTTGCTGGCGGACTATCGCCTGCCGGAGCTGGATCCGCGCGAGCCGCTGGATACCATTATCATCACCGGACGCGGCATGAACGAGCAGGAGAGCACGGCGGTGGTTGACTGGCTGCACCTCGCTGCGCCGCACGCCCGGCGGGTAGCCTCTATCTGCGGCGGCGCGATGCTGCTGGCCCAGACCGGCCTGTTGGACGGTCGCCGCGCGACCACCCACTGGCGGCTGCTGGAGACAATGCAGACACAGTACCCGTCAATCCGGGTCGAAGGTGGCCCGCTGTACATTCAGGACGGCCCCATCTGGACCTCCGGCGGCGTCAGTTCCGGGTTCGATCTGACCCTGGCGCTTGTCGAGGACGATTACGGATTTACCCTCGCCCGCGACGTCGCGCAGGATATGGTGATGTACCTGCGCCGTCCCGGCGGGCAGCTGCAGTTCAGCCGCTACAGCCTTCAGCAGCCCGGCACATCCGGTCCGATAAGCGAACTGCAAACCTGGATCCTGCAGAACCTCACCGCCGATCTGTGCGTGGAAAATCTGGCCGAGAAAGCGGCAATGAGCCCGCGTAATTTCACCCGCGTGTTTACCCGCGACGCGGGAGTTTCTCCCGCCCGCTATGTGACCGAAGCGCGCCTGGCCGCGGCCCGTCAGCTGCTTGAGCAGACCCATGACTCCCTTGAGCGCGTTGCCGAGCAAAGCGGGTTTGGCACCAGCATTAACTTGCGCCGCATCTTTGAGAAGCAGCTTCACCTTACGCCCGGCGAGTACCGCCAGCGCTTCCACTGCCGCAAGATGGCGTAATCTGATCCTTTTTTGTCGTTTACGCCAACCTGCCCGACGCCTACAGTGACTCCAGACAACAGAGATAAGGAGTGCACCATGGTTAAGGTCGGTATTAACGGTTTCGGCCGTATCGGACGTAATTTCCTGCGCGCGGCGCTGGGCAACCCGGATCTGCAGATTGTGGCCATTAACGATCTGACGGACAGTAAAACCCTCGCCCACCTGCTGAAACATGATTCCCTTCTGGGCAAGCTGCCCGCGCCCGTTGAAGCGGCTGACGGCGCGCTGCAGGTAGACGGCCAGCGGATCGTGGTATTTAGCGAACGCGATCCGGCGAATATCCCGTGGCGTGATGCTGGGGTAGACGTGGTGATTGAGGCCACCGGCTTCTTTACCGAGCGAGAGAAAGCGGCGGTGCATATTACCCACGGCGGCGCTAAGCGCGTCATCATTTCCGCACCCGGGAAGAACGATGACCTGACGATTGTGATGGGCGTCAACCATGACCAGTACGATCCCGCCCGGCACGCGGTGGTAAGCAACGGGAGTTGCACCACGAACGGTCTGGCGCCGGCCGCTCAGGTGCTGCACCAGCAGTTCGGGATTGAGCATGGCCTGATGAACACGACGCACGCCTACACCAACAGCCAGGCGCTGCACGATCAGCCGGAAAAAGATCTGCGCGGCGCTCGCGCGGCGGCGCTGTCGATTGTGCCTTATTCAAGCGGTGCGGCGAAAGCGCTGGGGAAAGTGATCCCTTCCCTTGACGGCAAACTGACCGGGTACTCCCTGCGCGTGCCGGTGCCGGTGGTGTCGATTGTGGATTTAACGGTAACGCTGAGCCGTAACGTAACCGCCGAAGAGGTGAATGACGCGTTCCGCAACGCGGCCGCCAGCGGGCCTCTTAAAGGCATTCTGGGCTATAGCGATGAACCGCTAGTCTCCAGCGACTACCAGGGCGACCCACGATCCTCAATTATCGACGGGCTTTCCACGCTGGTGATAGGCGGGAACATGGTGAAGATCCTGGCGTGGTATGACAACGAGTGGGGCTTCTCTAACCGCCTGGTGGATCTGGCGGTGCTGATGGATAAGAAAGGGCTGTAAGCCTGATGCCGGGTGGCGCATGCGCCCACCCGGCAAATAATTCAATCCGCTTTCACTTTCACGCCCATAAACACAATCACCATCGCCGTTACTAACAGGAAACCGCTTCCCGCGAACACGCCGCTGGCACCGTTGAGGTCAAAGACCGCCCCGCCCCCGGCCGCACCGGCACTGATTGCCAGTTGAATTGAGGCCACCAGCAGCCCTCCTGCACTTTCGGCTTCATCCGGAACGGTAGTGGCAAGCCAGGTTGACCAGCCCACCGGAACCAGACCAAATGCAAAGCCCCATAGCGCGACAAGCAGCCCGTCCAACATCGCCAGATGACCAAAGGCGACCATCATGAGCGCGAGAACGCCCATCGCAAACGGCACCAGCGCCAGCGTCAGGCGCAGATTGCGTGCCAGCAGATGCCCTGCAACAGAAGTGCCCACAAAGTTGGCGATACCAAAGCCCAGCAGGATCAGCGAAATGGTCTCCACGCTCGCCTGCCCCACCGTCTCCAGGAACGGACGCAGGTAGGTAAAGAAGGCGAAATGGCCGCTGAAGATCAGGATGGTTGCGAGCATGCCGCCGATCATTCCCGGACGACGCAGCACGCGGAACAGCGTACTCAGGCTGCCGCTGCTTTCCGGCTTCATGGACGGCAGGACCCAGAGCTGCCACAGCAGCGCCAGCATGCAGAGTATAAAGACGTTGCGCCAGCCGATCAGGCTGCCCAGATAGCTGCCGAGCGGCGCCGCGACCACCGTGGCAATTGATACGCTGGAGAAGATCACCGCCAGCGCTTTCGGCACTTTATCTGCCGGAACCAGACGCATCGTAGTCGCCGTCGACATCGCCCAGAATCCCCCAATGGCTACCCCCAGCAGCAGACGCCCCATCAGCAGGACGTGCAGGTTGGGCGCAAAGGCCACCAGCAGGCTGGAGATAATTTGCAGCACCGAGAAAAACATCAGCACCCAGCGGCGGTCAATACTTTTGGTGGCAGGCGTAATCAGCAACCCGGTGACCAGCGCCACCAGCGCGGTGGCAGTAACGGCCTGTCCGGCCATTCCCTCGGTCACGCCCAGGCTGGCGGCCATGGGCGTTAACAAACTCGCCGGCAGAAATTCTGCCGTAATCAAACCAAATACCCCCAGCCCCAGTGAATAGACGGCCCGCCAGGCGGGTTTTGCAGGCGCTACCGCCTCGCTCGCCGCGACACATGAACTCATCTGTTGATCTCCCGTTATAAAAATGTGACTACTGTCGCAAAAGAATAGAAGGTTCACCCAGGACGATCTATGACATATAATCTCCACTTATTGATTATTCGTCCGGAGTTGTGCCATGACCGTACAGTCACCCGATCTGATCAGCGAACTTTTACGCGGCATGCGTCTTTCAGGCGTGAAATACCGGCGGATCCAGGCCAGCGCGCCGTTTGGCGTCGCGTTTCATCAGGCGCCCGGCCGGGCACAGTTTCATTTTGTGAGCCACGGTAGCGCCCTGCTGCGCATGGAGAGCGGTGCAACGTTCGAACTGAGCGGTGGCGACGCCCTCTTTATTCCCGGCGGGAATTCCCATGCCCTGCTCTCTGACGAGCAGGCCACCATTACGCCCATCAACGCCTTCCCGAGCGAGCCTATCTGCAGCTCGGTGTGTGCTATCACCTGCGAGCACTGCCCGGAAAGCGAGAATACCCTCATCTTTAGCGGGTGCATGGATTTTGAGCTGGGCGGGATGCAGCCGCTGATCAAGGCGATGCCGGAAGTGATGATGGTCAGCCGGCTGATGTCCACCTGGCCGGAAATTCATCCGCTGCTGGCGGCGATGGAGCGGGAATCCGCGGCGCGTCAGGCCGGGTATGCCGGGATCCTTGCGCGCCTTGCCGACGTGGTGGCGGCATTAATCGTGCGCGGCTGGGTTGAAGGCGGCTGCGGTAAAGCCACCGGCTGGGTGCAGGTTCTGCGCGACCCGCGCCTGAGCCGTGCCATTTACGCCATGCACCAGCAGCCAGGCCTGAACTGGAGCGTCGCGGATCTGGCAAAAGAAGCGGGCACGTCCCGCTCCGTGTTCGCCGAACGGTTTCTGGCCGCGACGGGAACCACTCCGGCAAAATATCTCAGCGAGCTGAGAATGCGGCTGGCGATTCAGTACATTCGGCATGAAAATCAACCCATTGAAACCGTCGCCCTGCGGCTGGGATACGGCTCTCTGGCGGCCTTCAGCCGGGCATTCAAGCGCATTATTGGACATGCGCCGGGCACGCTGCGGGAAGCCAGCCAGACCGCGGAAGAGGTCTGAAAGACCGGCAATATTTAACGCGAAGCGGGCAATATTCGTCTAAGGTTTTCAGGTGATTGACAACAGCGGTCACGCTGTTTAGTGAAGACAGGAGACGAACTGATGATAAGACCTCGTACACTACGCCCCGCGTTTTTGCCCCTTGCGTTAGGCGGCGCGCTGCTCGGCGTAACGACACTGGGATATGCCGACGATAGCCCCGCAGCCCAGACAACCTCACCCGATATTTTGCTGGGCCCTCTGTTTAACGATGTGCAGAGCGCCAAACTGTTTCCCGATCAGAAAACCTTTGCTGATGCCGTCCCCAAAAGCGACCCGCTGATGATTCTGGCGGACTACCGGATGCAGCACACGCAGTCCAGCTTTGACTTACGCCACTTTGTCGAGATGAACTTTACGCTCCCTGCGGAAGGGGAAAAATATGTTCCGCCTGCTGGACAAAGTTTACGTGAGCACATTGACGATCTCTGGCCCGTGCTGACGCGCACCACCGATAAAGCCAGCAACAAATGGGATTCCCTTCTGCCGTTACCGAAACCTTACGTTGTGCCAGGCGGACGTTTCCGCGAGGTCTACTACTGGGACAGCTATTTCACCATGCTGGGCCTGGCAGAAAGCGATCACTGGGACAAAATCAGCGACATGGTGGATAACTTTGCATATGAGATAGACACCTTCGGCCACATTCCCAACGGCAACCGCAGCTATTACCTGAGCCGCTCCCAGCCGCCGTTTTTCTCAATGATGGTTGAACTGCTGGCGACCCACGACAGCGATGCGTTGAAGAAGTATCGTCCGCAGATGGAAAAAGAGTATGCCTACTGGATGGACGGCGTTAATGCCCTTCAGCCGGGCCAGGCCAACAAGCGCGTGGTGAAGCTGGACGACGGCGCTGTTCTCAACCGCTACTGGGATGACCGCGACACTCCGCGCCCGGAGTCCTGGCTTGACGATGTAAATACCGCCAAAAGTAACCCTAACCGACCGGCAACCGAGATCTATCGTGATTTACGTTCCGCCGCGGCCTCGGGCTGGGACTTTAGCTCCCGCTGGATGGACGACCCGCAAAAGCTCGGCACCATCCGGACCACCAGCATTGTTCCCGTGGATCTGAACGCCCTGATGTTTAAGATGGAAAAACTGCTGGCGCGGGCAAGCCAGGAGAGCGGTGACGCCGCCAGCGCAAGTAAATACGAAGCGCTGGCTACGGCGCGTCAGAAAGCCATCGAGAGCCACCTGTGGAATGATAAAGAGGGCTGGTACGCGGATTACGATCTGAAGAGCAAGAAGGTACGCAATCAGCTCACCGCCGCAGCCCTGTTCCCGCTTTACGTGAAGGCGGCGGCGCAGGATCGTGCCGATAAAGTCGCCGCGGCAACCTCGTCGCGCCTGTTGAAACCGGGCGGGATAGCGACCACCACCGTAAACAGCGGCCAGCAGTGGGATGCGCCAAACGGCTGGGCTCCCCTGCAATGGGTGGCTGCGGAAGGGCTGCAGAATTACGGGCAAGAGAAGGTCTCGATGGACGTGACCTGGCGCTTCCTGAAGAACGTTCAGCATACTTACGACCGGGAAAAGAAACTGGTTGAGAAGTATGACGTGTCGACCACCGGTACGGGAGGCGGCGGCGGCGAGTATCCGCTGCAGGACGGCTTCGGCTGGAGCAACGGCGTGACGCTGAAAATGCTGGATCGGGTCTGCCCGAAAGAGAAACCTTGCGACAGCGTGCCGGAGAATCGGCCTGCGGCGAATGATGAGGCTGCGCCGGTGAAAGCGACGGCGCAGTAAGGGAGTAATGCCGGGTGCGGTTACGCCTTACCCGGCCTACATTTTGAAATCACAGGGAGTTACCTAGAAGCTGTAACTCGCCCCTAGCTGATACGTCCTGTCACGCCCAATCCAGCAGTTGGTCGCATCGTAGCAGGTCAGCGTCTCTTTGTTGGTGACGTTCTGCGCGCTGGCCTTAAGCGTCAGCCCTGCCAGGGAAGGCAGGATCTCGCCCATCCGATATGAAGCCGCCAGATCGTACTGGGTGGAGCCGCCCAGCTTACCCGCGTCGTTTGCCGGAGAGATTTCCATCGGCCCGGTGTAGCGGGCACCCGCTCCCAGCATCAGTCCTTTGAGCGGCGTGTTCTCAAAGGTGTAATCCCCCCAGAGGTTGAAGGCATTCTCGGGGACCTGCGTTGGACGTTTACCTTTGTACTTGTCATCTTCCCTGTTGATCGCGTGGGTGTACGCATAGTTGGCAATCAGCGTCAGGTTGTCCGTCGGACGGCTAATGGCGGAGATCTCTGCCCCTTTAGATTCCACTTCCCCGGTCTGACGATAGTTCAGGAAGCCCGGATCGGAGGTAACGACATTTTTCTGACGGATGTTAAACACCGAGGCGGTAAAGGTGGTAGCGTAGTCGGCCAGCAGATATTTTACCCCGCCTTCCACCTGCTTGCTGGTGGTCGGCTTAACGTCTTTCGCCACGAGCGTGCCCTGCGGCGACACCGGCGCAAAACCTTCGGAATAGCTGATAAACGGCGAAATTCCGCTATCGAAGGCGTAAAGCGCGCCCAGGCGCTTGGTGACGCGATCCTGCGATACCCAGGCTTTATCACCGTTTTGCAGGTAGTTGGTGGTGACGGAGCGATAATCATCGTAGCGCAGGCTGCCCAGCAGGTTGAGACCGCCAAACTCTACCTGATCCTGCAGGTAGTAACCGTTTTGCTGATAGCTGAGGCGGTTTTTCTGGGCGGTATAGAGCCCCAGCGCGCTTTCCTGGATTTGCGAATAGTCAGGATGCCGCATATCGATACCCGGCGTGGCCGACGCGTAGCGGTAGTGGAAGTGGGAGTTCAGCTTCTGGTAGTCAAACCCGGCCAGCAGGTGGTGTTTCCACTCACCCAGCTCAACGGTTTTGGTCACCTGGTTGTCAATGTTGAAGCTCTGCAGATCTTCATCCGTGGTGTAGGCAAAGCGGTTGAGCTGATAGACCTCGCTTCCCGTCCCCGTTGCATAGACGCTGCGCTGATGGGTATCGACATCAAAATAGCGCGCCTTCTGATTAAAGCCCCAGCCGCTGTCAAATTCATGTTCAAAGCTGTAGCCCAGCATCCACTGACGCTGCTTAAAACCGCTCCACTCATCACCGGCGTAGTCGCGCTTGCCCGCGTATTTCGAGCGCAGGTAGGCGAGCGGCAGCGGGTTAGACGGCGTGAGGCTCGGTGTGTTTTGCGCCAGCGCGTCCAGGGTGAGGCGGGTTTTGCTGTCCGGTTGCCAGGTGACGGACGGCGCAACCAGGTAGTTTTCATACCGGGTGGTGTGCGGCTGATCGTCGTTTTCCGTGGCTTTGCCCAGCAGACGGTAGTTCCAGTTGCTGTCGGCAACCTGCCCGGTTGAATCGAGATAGCCCTCTTTCAGATTACGGTTTCCGGTGTTAACGCCGATTTCGGTTCGGGCTTCACGCTGCGGTTTTTTGCTTTGAATATTCACCAGCCCGCCCGGTGAACCGCCGCCGTAAAGAACCGATGAGGGGCCTTTAAGGATATCAACGCTGTCAATCAACAGCGGATCGATTCGCGCTTTGGTATTGCCGGTAACGTTATAGGGCAGCTGCAGCCCGTTGTAGAACTCCTGGTCGACGGTAAAGCCACGAATTTTGTATTCGCTCATGTACGACGTATTCCCCCGCACCTCGGTTGAGACGCCCGGAGCATAGCGCAGGATTTCATTCACGGAATTCGCATGACGCTTTTCAATTTCCGGCGCAGAGACGGTCGTGATGACCTGCGGCGTTTTACTTTCGGCAACGGCCGATTTCGTGGCGCTGTTCGTCCAGGCCGGCAGCGCGCTGCCCTGCTCTGAGCCGGTGACGACGATAGTGGATTCTTCGGCGAATGCCGGAACATGCAGTGCGAGCGTGACGGCGCCTGCCAGGGCGCATAGCGTAAAACGTGAGGTATTCATAATGTCGTCTTGTTGTTAGATGCAATACGGAACGACAATTATTATCATTTAGATTAACAAATCAATACGCAGGCAAAAAAACGGCCCTCCTCAGAGAGCCGTTTATGTGAATTTATGCTCGTCGCAGTAACCTGAATATGCCCAGCACCACAATGGCACCCACGACAGCGACCAGAAAACTGTGCAGGTCGAAACCACTTATGTTGCCTCCAAAACCAAACATCGTCGCCAGCCAGCCGCCCACAACCGCACCAACGACCCCGAGTACACAGGTCAAAATAAAACCGCCGCCATCGTTTCCCGGCATGATCAGTTTAGCGATAGCGCCAGCAATAAGACCAAAGATAATCCAGGCGATGATACCCATAGCGATGCCCTCTTGCAGGTTTAACGCATGCGCAGAAAACCTTCTGCACAGCTAACTTAAGTATAGGTCATCGCCGGAAAACCATTTTCATCTCACCGACTTATCTTTGGTTAAACAGGCAAAAAAAACTCACCGGTTTGTATTAAGTTTCATTGCAGATTGCCGATAACGCTAAGACAGTCTGTCATCAATCAAGGAGCCATCCGGCGTGAGTCATTACAGTGAGCAGTTCCTCAAGCAAAATCCGCTGGCTGTATTAGGGGTATTACGCGACCTGCAAAAAGGTGAAGTGCCGCTGCGCATCAGCTGGTCGAATAATCAGTTCATCAGCAAGATCCTTGACGCCTCGCAGGATCGGCTGGTGATTGATTTAGGCAGTCAGGAGTACGAAAACCGCGCGGCGCTGAAAGCGGAGAACATCGCGGTGATGGCCGAAACGCAGGGGGCCAAAGTGGAGTTTGTCCTGTCGCGACTGGAACTCAGCGAATACCAGGGACTTCCGGCTTTTGTGACCCCCCTTCCGACCAATCTCTGGTTTGTTCAGCGTCGTGAATATTTCCGCATCAGCGCCCCGCTCCATCCCGCCTATTTTTGTAAGGCCAAAATGCCGGACAAAAAAGAGATCCGCTTTCGCCTCTTCGATCTGTCGCTTGGCGGCATGGGCGCACTGATGGATACGCCGAAACCCGACGGGCTGGTAGAGGGCATGCGGTTTACGCAAATTGAACTGGATATGGGTGGCTGGGGTCGCTTCTATTTCGATGCGCAGCTGATTGCCATCAGCGACCGCACCGTCGTGGACAGCAAAAACGAAACCATCACCACGCCGCGTCTGAGCTTCCGTTTCCTGAACGTCGGGCCAGGCGCAGAGCGTGAGCTTCAGCGTATTATCTATTCCCTGGAGCGGGAGGCGCGGGAACGCGCAAATAAAGTCCTGTGAAGAAATCGGGCAGCGTGACCGCCGCCCGTCTGCGGCATTACATGGCATCCATCGCTTTCTGTACCTTCCAGATATAACGAGGCGCCTGTGGTGCCGGATGATTTTTCGCCACATGTTCAAAGAATTCGTCTTTGTCCATGCCGTTAATCTCTTCAATCGCCTCTTTTCGGTCAGAAGAGAAGGTTCTGAGCAACGCGCCGGCACCGTTAACGTAAGACACCACCAGCGCGTACTGCATCACCTCCGGATCCTTAATGCCCTTCAGCACGCCATGCTCCATGATGCTCAGATAGGCCGTGCCCATTGAAATGTTGCGTTCCGGGTTCTTCAGCTCGCTGGTCGACGGCTGGCCGCTCCAGCCCATATAGCGGTAAACTTCTTTCCCCGCCGTTGACGCTTTAAGCTGCATCAGGCCCACCGCGTTGGATTTGCTGACGAGGGTGGGATTACCGCCTGACTCCACCGCGATGATCGCCGTGATGAGGCGCGGACTGACGCCCCAGGCCTTCCCGGCTTGCTCACTGATCGGCATCCACTGCATGGCCCGCTTCACCGGCACTTCCGGATTCCAGGGCGGGTTTTGATAATCATGTTTTGAACTACAGCCAGCGAGCAACACAATCAAAAAAGCAAACCATCTCAATTTCACGTCATCTATCCTTATAGCCGGTCATTGCGGTGCGCCGCTCTTGAAGCAGGCGGCGAATAAGCGGCATGATATAGACAATTAGTTTCTCATTCAGCAAGGATTTGCCATGTCTCAGTTTCATCTCATCGCGCCGTCGGGCTACTGCATTAACCAGGAAGCGGCGCAGCGGGGCGTTCAGCGTTTACTGGAGTCGGGCCACCAGGTAGAAAATCAGACAATTATCCCCCGCCGCCAGCAGCGTTTTGCCGGTACCGAAGCGCAGCGGCTGAATGATATCAATAGTCTGGTGAGCCTGACGGGCGAAAACCGGATTGTGCTGGCGGTGCGCGGCGGATATGGTGCGAGCCGGTTACTGGAGAGCATTGACTGGCAGGGGCTGGCACAGCGTCAGCAGCAGGATCCGCTGCTGATCTGCGGCCACAGCGATTTCACCGTCATCCAGCTTGGGCTGCTGGCGCTGTATGACATTATCACCTTCAGCGGCCCAATGCTGGCCGGTAACTTCGGCGCACCGGAGCTGGATGCGTTTACCGTGGAACACTTCTGGCGCGCGCTGCGCAATTCCACCTACAGCGTGGAGTGGCAAGGCAATGGACCACACTGGGAATGTGAAGGTCAGCTCTGGGGCGGTAACCTGGCGATGCTGGTCTCGCTTATCGGCACGCCGTGGATGCCGCAAATCGAGGACGGCATTCTGGTGCTGGAAGATATCAACGAACATCCGTTCCGCGTCGAGCGCATGCTGTTGCAGCTCTATCATGCCGGTATTCTTGAGCGCCAGTCCGCAATTGTGCTGGGCAGCTTCAGCGGCTCTGCCCCGAATGACTATGACGCGGGTTACTCCCTGGAAACCATGGTTGAGTTCATTCGCTCGCGGCTGGATGTTCCGGTCATCACCGGTCTGGATTTTGGTCATGAGCAGCAAACCGTGACCCTGGCGCTGGGGGCGCACGCCTCCCTGATCCACAATGATTCAGGCAGTCGGCTGACCATCAGCGGCCATCCTGTCATAAAGGCATAAAAAAGCCGTTATACCCCCTTAATAAAACGCTGTTGCCGTCGTTAATATGTTAGGGTTTTAGTAACAGCGTTAACATTGAGGTGGGAGTAAGAGAACATTGGATGCCGCAGCGATAATCAGCCTTTTCATTCTGGGTTCGGTCCTTGTAACCAGCAGTATTTTATTAAGTTCATTTTCATCGCGTCTCGGCATACCTATTCTTGTCATTTTCCTCGCCATCGGCATGCTGGCCGGCATTGATGGTATTGGCGGTATCCCATTCGATAACTACCCTTTCGCCTACATGGTGAGTAACCTGGCGCTGGCGGTGATCCTGCTGGACGGCGGGATGCGCACCCAGGCAAGCTCCTTCCGCGTGGCCTTAGGGCCCGCGCTGTCGCTCGCGACGGTTGGCGTGTTGATAACCTCCGGCCTCACCGGAATGATGGCCGCATGGCTTTTCCATCTCAACATCATGGAAGGTTTGCTGATTGGCGCGATTGTTGGCTCAACCGATGCGGCAGCGGTGTTTTCCCTGCTCGGCGGAAAAGGGCTTAACGAACGCGTCGGCTCCACGCTTGAGATTGAATCCGGCAGTAACGATCCGATGGCGGTGTTTCTCACCATCACGCTGATTGAGATGATCCAGCAGCACGAGACGGGCCTGAGCTGGATGTTCGTCTGGCATATCCTGCAGCAGTTCGGGCTGGGGATTGTTATTGGCCTGGCGGGGGGATACCTCTTACAGCAGATGATCAACCGCATCTCCCTGCCCGCGGGGCTTTACCCCCTGCTGGCGCTGAGCGGCGGCATTCTTATTTTTGCCGTTACCACCGCGCTGGACGGCAGCGGCATTCTCGCCGTCTATCTCTGCGGTTTCCTGATGGGCAACCGACCGATCCGTAACCGTCATGCCATTTTGCAGAACTTCGACGGCCTGGCCTGGCTGGCACAAATTGGCATGTTCCTGGTGCTGGGCCTGCTGGTTACGCCTTCGGACCTGCTGCCGATCGCCGTTCCGGCGCTGCTGTTGTCCGCATGGATGATCTTCTTCGCCCGACCGCTGTCGGTATTTGCAGGCCTGCTGCCGTTTCGCGGCTTCAACCTGCGCGAGCGGGTCTTTATCAGCTGGGTGGGCCTGCGCGGCGCGGTACCGATTATTCTTGCGGTCTTTCCGATGATGGCCGGTCTGGATAACGCCCGGCTGTTCTTTAACGTGGCGTTCTTCGTGGTGCTGATTTCGCTGCTGTTCCAGGGAACGTCCCTCGGGTGGGCGGCGAAAAAAGCCAAAGTCGTGGTGCCTCCCGTGGGCTGGCCGGTCTCTCGCGTGGGGCTCGATATTCACCCAGAGAATCCTTGGGAACAGTTTGTTTATCAGCTGAGCGCTGACAAATGGTGCGTGGGGGCCTCGCTGCGCGATTTGCACATGCCTACTGAAACGCGCATTGCCGCCCTGTTCCGCGATAATGTCCTGCTGCACCCTACAGGCAGCACCCGCCTGCGCGAAGGGGATATTCTCTGCGTGATTGGCCGCGAGCGCGACCTGCCCGCGCTGGGCAAACTGTTTAGCCAGTCGCCTCCGGTGGCGCTGGACCAGCGTTTCTTCGGCGATTTTATTCTGGAAGCCAGCGCCAAGTTTGCCGATGTGGCGCTGATTTACGGCCTGGATGAAGGGCTGGAGTACCGCGACAAGCAGCAAACGCTGGGGGAAATCATTCAGCAACTGCTGGGGGCGGCCCCTGTTGTCGGCGACCAGGTGGAGTTCGCCGGGATGATTTGGACGGTTGCGGAGAAAGAAGATAACGCGGTCAGGAAAGTCGGCGTCAGGCCGATGGAAGATGAAGCGGAGTAGCGGTTTTTTTGCCGGGTGGCGCTAGCGCCACCCGACACAACCATTCGTTACACCGTCACAACCGGCACTCTCGGTGCCAGCGCGCACATCAATTCGTACCCCACCGTACCCGCAGCGGCAGCAACGTCATCAATCTTAATTTCGTTACCCCACAGCTCGACCGGTGAACCGATGCCCGCCTGCGGGCATGGCGTAAGATCCACGGCCAGCATATCCATTGATATGGTGCCCACCGTTCCCGTGCGAACCCCATCGACCCAGACAGGCGTGCCGGTCGGCGCGATGCGCGGGTAGCCGTCGGCATAGCCGCCCGCCACGATGCCAATCCGCTGCTCGCCCTTTGCCCGGTAGCGGCTGCCGTAGCCCACCGTGTCGCCGGCTTTCAGGGTTTGCACGCCAATGATTTCGCTGCGCAGGGTCATCACCGGCTTCAGGCCGCTGTTGGCGATGTCCTGCCACTGGCCCGAGGGTGACGCACCGTAAAGAACGATCCCCGGACGCACCCAGTTATAGTGCGCCTCAGGATGCCAGAGCGTGGCCGCCGAATTTGACAGCGAGCACGGGCAGTCCAGCCCTTCTGCCGCCTGCTCAATGCGGACCATGGCATCGGCAATGCCGTCCGGTTTTTCCGCGTCGGCAAAATGGGCCATCAGCGTCATTTCGCCCACGTTTTTCATGGCGCGCAGCTGCTGCCA
The DNA here is from genome assembly GCF_008364555.1 of Enterobacter vonholyi. GTDB lineage: Bacteria > Pseudomonadota > Gammaproteobacteria > Enterobacterales > Enterobacteriaceae > Enterobacter > Enterobacter vonholyi. The sequence continues at coordinate 241,662 of NZ_VTUC01000004.1, read as the reverse complement.
GACCGTATGCACGCGCTCAGGCTGGAAGCCCAGGCGGTTCATACCGCTGTTCACCTTGAGGTAAATATCCAGCGGCGCATGGAGTTTCGCATCCTGAATCGCCTTAATCTGCCAGTTGCTGTGAACGCTGGTGGTCAGCCGATACTTATCCAGCAGCGGCAGATCGTCCGCGTGGAAAAAGCCCTCCAGAAGCAGTATCGGCCCTTTCCAGCCGCGCTCGCGCAGCAGAATGGCCTCTTCCAGGTTCAGGAGCGCAAAGCCGTCGGTGGCGCTCAGGGCGCTCCAGATACGGTCAATACCGTGGCCGTAGGCATTCGCTTTCACCACAGACCAGACGCGCGAACCAGGCGCCGCCCGGCGAACAATTTGCAGATTATCCTTCAGGGCCTGCAGGTTCAGCTGGGCCAGAACAGGACGGGACATGACAACTCCTTAGCTATGCGCGCCGTGCAGGTGCTGTGGACGCGACGGCGTAAACCCCGATTGATAGCGCGCGGCGCTTAAATCGTCAAACGGAATTGCCGGCGTGCGCCTGGAAATCAGGTCGCTCAGCAGCTGGCCCGATCCGCAGGCCATCGTCCAGCCAAGCGTGCCGTGTCCGGTATTGGTCCACAGGTTTTTAAACGGCGTGCGGCCCACGATCGGCGTGCCGTCCGGGGTCATCGGACGCAGGCCGGTCCAGAACGTCGCCTGCTCAACAAAACCTCCTCGCGGGAAGAGATCGCCCACGACCATCTCCAGCGTTTCACGACGCGGTTTCAGCAGTTCAGTGTTGAAGCCGACGATTTCCGCCATTCCGCCTACGCGGATGCGGTTATCGAAGCGGGTAATGGCGATTTTGTAGGTTTCATCCAGAATGGTCGACACCGGAGCGCCGCTCTCTTCTTTTACCGGAATGGTCAGCGAGTAGCCCTTCAGCGGGTAGACCGGAATATCGAGAATACCTTTCAGCATGGCGGTGGAGTACGAACCAAACGCCATCACGTAGGCATCGGCTTTGATCACCTCCTCGCCGCACTTCACGCCGTAAATTTTTTCCCCTTCCGACAGCAGCTTGTCGACAGAGGTGTTAAAGCGGAATTTCACCCCCGCCTGTTCGCACATTTGCGCCAGACGCTGCGTAAAGAGCTGGCAGTCGCCGGTTTCGTCATTCGGCAGGCGCAGGCCGCCCGTCAGCTTATGCGCAACTTCCGCCAGCGCCGGTTCAACCTGGCCTAGCTGGCTGGCTTCCAGCAGCTGGTAAGGTACACCAGCATCTTCCAGCACGGCGATATCGCGGGTGGCATTTTCGTACTGCTGCTCGGTGCGGAACAGCTGCAGCGTCCCGCCCTGGCGGCCTTCATACTCAATCCCCGTCGACGCGCGCAGCGCTTTCAGGCAGTCGCGGCTGTATTCCGCCAGGCGCACCATGCGCCCTTTGTTCTCCATGTAGTGGCGGGTGTCGCAGTTGCGCAGCATCTGCCACATCCACTTCAGCTGGAACTGCGTGCCGTCAAGGCTGATGGCCAGCGGCGCATGGCGCTGGAACATCCATTTAATCGCTTTCAGCGGAACACCCGGTGCAGCCCACGGTGCCGCATACCCCGGAGAGATTTGCCCGGCGTTCGCCGCGCTGGTTTCAAGCGCAGGACCGGACTCACGATCGATAACGGTGACGTCATGTCCCGCCTGACTTAAATACCAGGCGCTGGTTACCCCAACGACACCACTTCCCAGTATGACAACACGCATAGCCACTCCATTATGTGCAAAAGAACAATCTTCTAATTACAGATTGATAACCTAGTTGAAAATATTATTCAACATACGACTTTTTTATGGTGACTTACCTCACACATCCCCCAGCATCAGGGGATAGTGCTAATTTGGGATCTCCTGCTGCGCGTTATTTTTAACCAGCATAAAATGCTGAAGGACACCGTTTTATTGCCGTATCAAAAACGCGAAATCGCAAAGAAAAAATTTCTGCCCCAGCACGCTTTTTAACACGTTGATCTATGCTTGAAAGGAGGCTCTCCAGACAGAGAGAGCACCCACAACGAGGGCGCGCTAATGGCTACTATTGATTCCCTGAACAAGGACAACACACGTCTGAGCGATGGACCCGACTGGACCTTCGAGCTGCTGGATGTTTACCTCGCCGAGATCGACCGGGTCGCAAAACTGTACCGCCTGGATACCTATCCCCATCAGATTGAAGTCATTACGTCCGAACAGATGATGGACGCCTACTCCAGCGTCGGGATGCCGATTAACTATCCGCACTGGTCTTTTGGTAAGAAATTCATTGAAACGGAGCGGCTGTATAAGCATGGGCAGCAGGGTCTGGCGTATGAGATCGTCATCAACTCCAATCCGTGTATCGCCTATTTAATGGAAGAGAACACCATTACCATGCAGGCGCTGGTGATGGCGCACGCCTGCTACGGGCACAACTCCTTTTTCAAAAATAACTATCTGTTCCGCAGCTGGACGGATGCCAGCTCCATCGTCGATTACCTGATCTTCGCCCGTAAATACATTACCGACTGCGAAGAGCGCTACGGCGTGGACGAAGTGGAAAAACTGCTCGACTCCTGCCACGCGCTGATGAACTACGGCGTGGACCGCTACAAACGTCCGCAGAAAATCTCCCTACAGGAGGAGAAAGCCCGGCAGAAAAGCCGCGAAGAGTATCTGCAAAGCCAGGTGAACATGCTGTGGCGCACCCTGCCGAAGCGTGAGGAGGAAAAAACGATCGCCGAAGCGCGTCGTTATCCGTCCGAGCCGCAGGAAAACCTGCTCTATTTTATGGAGAAGAACGCCCCGCTGCTGGAGCCGTGGCAGCGTGAGATCCTGCGTATCGTGCGCAAGGTGAGCCAGTATTTTTACCCGCAAAAGCAGACGCAGGTGATGAACGAAGGCTGGGCGACCTTCTGGCACTACACTATCCTCAACCATCTGTACGACGAGGGGAAAGTCACCGAGCGGTTCATGATGGAGTTCCTCCACAGCCATACTAACGTGGTGTTCCAGCCGCCCTACAATAGCCCGTGGTACAGCGGGATTAACCCGTATGCCCTTGGCTTTGCCATGTTCCAGGACATTAAGCGTATCTGCCAGTCGCCGACGGAAGAAGACAAGTACTGGTTCCCGGATATCGCCGGGTCAGACTGGCTGGAAACGCTGCACTTTGCGATGCGCGACTTTAAGGATGAGAGCTTCATCAGCCAGTTTATGTCGCCGAAGATCATGCGTGACTTCCGCTTCTTTACCGTGCTGGACGACGATCGCAACAACTATCTGGAGATCTCCGCAATCCACAACGAGGAGGGATACCGTGAGATCCGCTCTCGCCTTTCCTCCCAGTACAACCTGAGCAACCTTGAACCGAATATTCAGGTATGGAACGTCGATTTGCGCGGTGACCGCTCCCTGACGTTGCGCTATATTCCGCACAATCGCGCGCCGCTGGATAAAGGGCGTAAAGAGGTGCTGAAGCATGTGCATCGCCTGTGGGGCTTTGACGTGCAGCTGGAGCAGCAGAATGAAGACGGCAGCGTCGAGCTGCTGGAACGTTGCCCGGCGCGGTTGAATACGCTGTAGCGCCACCCGACGAAAAAAAACCTCTCATACGAGAGGTTTTTCTTTTAGCGGGTCTGAATCGCTAAATCACCCGGCAGCGTTTTCTGCATACGGTGCCAGATTTCACCGGAATCGTGACCGTAGCGGCGCACCGTCTCATAAACCTGATCGTGCAGGCCTTCGGTACAGAGCTTGCTCAGCTTATGGTAGAAGCCCAGCGCCAGGCTACGCGCTTCCGGATTGGCAAAGTAGTGGCGGCCAATGCGGGTATAAAGCCCTTTCATACCGTTGAGGATCAGGCCGTAAACCGGGTTGCCGGAGGCAAACGCCAGGCCGCGAAACACGTTGTAATCGAGGGTGGCAAAGGCATCGGCATGATCTTCCACCTCGTTCGCGCTGGCCAGCACCGCAAGGGCGTCTTCCGGATGCTGACGGAAAGCTGTACGAATAAAGATCGTCGCGATGTTGGTGCGAACGGAGAGCAGATTATCAATGAGCTGCGGCACGCTTTCATGGTCGAGACGCGCCAGCGTTTCAAGAATGTTTAACCCGGATGTTTCCCAGAAGTTGTTTACTTTCGTAGGCTTACCATGCTGGATCGTCAACCAGCCATCGCGCGCCAGCCGCTGAAGCACTTCACGCAGCGTGGTGCGAGTGACGCCAATCAGTTCAGAGAGTTCGCGTTCAGCCGGAAGAATGGACCCCGCAGGGAAACGATTATTCCAGATGCTTTCAATGATGTACTCTTCCGCGAAACCCGCCGGGCTCTGCGCCTTAATGACCATAGTGAGATTTCCATTACACAGCTTTAGCAAATTGGACTCATCATACCAGAGGCAGCCAGTGGCAGGTAGCGCGGCAAAGAGAGAAAAGAGGGATCGCCGTTTCATTTTTGTGAAATTTACAATGCCGCCTTATCCGCCTCCAGGCCGCATTTTTTGCGTATACTGATGTTTTGTCTTACTTGACGGGAAGGACGTCTGTTGTGGAAATTTCTTTTGGGCGCGCGCTATGGCGCAATTTTTTAGGTCAGTCTCCTGACTGGTATAAGCTGATATTGCTGGTTTTCCTGGTCGTTAATCCCATCATTTTTAGTGTGAATCCCTTTATCGCCGGCTGGCTGCTGGTGGCTGAGTTTATCTTCACCCTGGCCATGGCGCTAAAATGTTATCCCCTGCTGCCGGGCGGATTGCTGGCGTTTGAAGCCGTCGTCATCGGCATGACCAGCGCCGAGCATGTCAAAGCAGAGCTGGCGTCAAATCTCGAAGTGCTTCTGCTGCTGATGTTTATGGTGGCGGGCATCTACTTCATGAAACAGCTCCTGCTGTTTATCTTCACGCGCCTGCTGCTCAGCATTCCGTCAAAAATGTTCCTCTCGCTGGCGTTTTGCCTTGCCGCCGCCTTCCTGTCGGCCTTCCTGGACGCGCTAACGGTCGTCGCGGTGGTGATAAGCGTCGCGGTTGGGTTTTACGGTATTTATCACCGCGTGGCCTCCTCTCGTCCGGGTGAAGATTTGCAGGATGACAGCCACGTCGATGCGCATAACCGTGACGTGCTGGAACAGTTCCGCGCGTTTCTGCGCAGCCTGATGATGCACGCTGGGGTCGGTACCGCGCTGGGCGGCGTGATGACCATGGTGGGCGAGCCGCAAAACCTGATCATTGCCAAAGCGGCGGGCTGGCACTTCGGTGATTTCTTCCTGAGAATGGCCCCGGTCAGCGTACCGGTGCTTATCTGCGGCCTGGCGACCTGTCTGCTGGTGGAAAAATTTCGCCTCTTTGGCTATGGGGCCCAGCTCCCGGAGCCGGTACGTCAGGAACTGCATAAATTCGATCTGCAAAGCCGACGCCAGCGGACCCGCCAGGAGACGCTGCGCCTGATTGCTCAGGGGATCATCGGCGTCTGGCTTATCGCCGCGCTGGCGTTTCATCTTGCCGAAGTGGGGCTGATTGGCCTGTCAGTCATTATTCTCGCCACTACCTTTACCGGCGTGACGGACGAACATGCCATCGGTAAAGCGTTTACCGAAGCCCTGCCGTTTACCGCCCTGCTGGCGGTGTTCTTTGCGGTCGTGGCGGTGATTATCGACCAGCATCTTTTCGCGCCGATTATTGCCTTTGTATTACAGGCGTCACCGGATGCTCAGCTGTCGCTGTTTTACCTGTTTAACGGCCTGCTCTCGTCAATCTCAGATAACGTCTTTGTCGGGACGGTCTACATCAACGAGGCCAAAGCCGCTATGGAGCAAGGCGTTATCAGCGCCGGACAGTTTGAACTGCTGGCCGTGGCGATCAATACCGGCACCAACCTTCCGTCGGTGGCGACGCCAAACGGCCAGGCCGCCTTCCTGTTCCTGCTGACCTCCGCTCTCGCGCCGCTCATACGTCTTTCTTATGGCCGGATGGTGTGGATGGCGCTGCCCTACACGCTGGTGCTCACGATCGTGGGATTGCTTTGCGTCAAAATTACCCTCATTCCCTGTACGCAATGGTTGATACAAGCGGGTATACTTGCGGCGCAGTAAACTATGCATCTCGGGCAGTTCGCTGCCCGTTTGCCTTTTCGCACGATAAACATCCAATTACGTTTTATTTCGCCAGGTACAGGTGGCGCGAAAAACGAATTCGTTTACACTGCGCTTTCTAAGCATGTTCCAGGGAAATGATTATGTTGAGATTTTTAAACCAGTGCTCCCGCGGTCGCGGAGCGTGGTTGTTAATGGCCCTGACCGCCTTTGCGCTGGAAATGGTCGCGCTGTGGTTCCAGCACGTAATGGGACTGAAACCTTGCGTGCTTTGTATTTATGAACGCTGCGCGCTGTTCGGCATTATGGGGGCGGGCCTGGTGGGCGCAATTGCGCCGAAATCGCCGCTTCGCTATGCCGCTATCGCGATCTGGCTGTACAGCGCCTGGAAAGGGATTGAACTCTCCTGGCAGCACACCATGATGCAGCTGCATCCGTCACCGTTTATGACCTGCGATTTTGCCGCCCGCTTCCCGAGCTGGCTGCCGCTGGATAAATGGCTGCCGCAGGTGTTTGTCGCATCCGGTGACTGCTCCGTTCGTCAGTGGGAATTCCTGACGCTGGAGATGCCGCAGTGGCTGGTAGGCATTTTTGCCGCCTACTTTGTCGTGGCGCTGCTGGTGCTGATTGCTCAGCCGTTCAAACCGAAGAAACGCGATTTGTTCGGAAGGTAAACGCAAAACGGCAACCTCGGTTGCCGTTTTTAGTGTGTGCGCCCTCTCCCGTGGGAAAGGGTTGAGATGAGGCCATCAGGCAGCACAAGCACAATAAAAAACCCGCTTCGGCGGGTTTTTTAATCTCAACGTCTCGGGTGGTTCATGATGTGATCTTCCCAGTCCCGAACCTCGGACTCTTTCACCGCAATGTGGCGCACAGAGATACGCTCGCCGTGCATCGCCGCTTTTGAACCGGTCAGTAGCGGATGCCAGTCAGGCAGGCCTTTCCCTTCCGCCAGCAGGCGATACGCGCAGGTATGCGGCAGCCATTCAAACGTCGGCAGATTATCCCGGGTTAACTTTATGCAGTCCGGCTCAAATTCAAACCGGCGCTCATAGTTGCGGCACTGGCAGGTTTTAATGTTTAGCTGCTTGCAGGCAACGTTGGTGAAGTAGATTTCATCCGTATCTTCATCCATCAGCTTGTGCAGGCAGCACTGCCCGCAGCCGTCGCACAATGATTCCCATTCCGCGTCAGTCATGTCGTCGAGAGTTTTGCTTTGCCAGAAAGGGATGTCGTTCATCAGGATGTCCACACGTCAAAAGAAAGCGCACCTTATAACGAGTCTGGCACGTTGTTGCAAGTTTTGCCGCCCTCTTCAGGCGGCAAGATGGGGTTACAGCACGCGGGTTTTCAGCGACAGGCCGTTAAAACCGACCTCCAGTTCATCTCCGCTCACGAGCGGACCAACGCCTTCCGGCGTGCCGGTCAGGATCACATCGCCTGGTTTAAGGGTAAAGAAGCGGCTCATGTAGGCGATCAGCGGCACAATCTTATGGATCATGTCTGCCGTGGTGCCCTGCTGGCGGATCTCGCCGTTAACCTTCAGGCTGAGCGGGGTATCCTGCGGATCGCCTGTAAATTCGCTCACCGGCACAAACGCCGAGATCGGGCAGGAATTATCAAACCCTTTGGCTTTTTCCCACGGCTGCCCTGCTTTCTTCATTTTGCCCTGCACGTCACGCAGGGTCAGATCCAGCGCCACGCCGTATCCGGCAATCGCTTTCTGAACATGTTCTTCTGAGGCCTGGCGAAGCGTTGCACCAATCAGCACGGCAAGTTCCACTTCGTGATGCACCGAGCCGAGCCCCTGCGGCAGCGCCAGCGGCTGGCGGATATCGCAAAGCGCCGTTTCAGGCTTAATAAACAGAACCGGCTCTTCTGGCGTCGCGCTGCCCATCTCCTGAATATGTTTTGCATAGTTGCTCCCTACGCAAACCACTTTGCTGACGGGATAATCCAGTAATGCACCTTGCCAGTTATGATGTTGATACATGGTCGACCCCTAAACGGTTGATGTGTTGTGCCCAAAAACAGTTGAGACTATTTTTTACCGTTCGCCTCAAGATGCTGTTTTAATAAATTCTCGGGTGGCGGTGGAAGCTGTAAATAATAGCCCTGCTCGGCTAAGGCCGTTTTCACTTTATCCAGATCGGCATTAATCAGTTTCTTACGACCATCAAGCGGCAGCAGCATAGCCAGCTGTGGTCGGCCAAAGTTCTTCATTAATTCTTCAGGCACGCGTGAAAAATCGTCTTTCTTTTCGACATAAAGATAGGTCTGGTCACGGCTTGTACTTCTGTAGATCACACAAAACATGTTTTTACTCTGAATTAATGGGTGGTTGCTTGCCTCAATATACTCCTGACTATAACATGCCTGATACTCTTCGGAATATCGCAGCGAGTGGTTGCGGTTAATAGCAAATTGAGTAAGGCCAGGATGTCAAACACGCCCATCGAGCTTAAAGGCAGTAGCTTCACCTTATCAGTGGTACATTTGCATGATGCAAAACCCGAGGTTATTCGTCAGGCGTTAGAAGACAAAATCGCCCAGGCTCCCGCCTTTCTGAAACACGCCCCTGTTGTTATCAACGTCAGCGGTCTTGAGGCGCCGGTTAACTGGAAACTTCTCCAGCAGGCCGTCTCCTCCACCGGACTGCGTATCGTGGGCATCAGCGGCTGCAAAGATTCTGAGCTGAAAGCGGAAATTGAGCGTGCGGGGCTGCCCCTTCTGAATGAGGGCAAAGAAAAAGCCTCGCGTGCGGCACCCGTTGCCGTCGAAACGCCCCCTCCTGCGGTGCAAAACGTTACTACCGTCACAAAAACGCGAATGATTGATGTGCCGGTTCGTTCCGGTCAGCGCATTTATGCACCAAACTGTGATCTGATTGTTACAAGCCACGTCAGTGCTGGCGCTGAGCTGATTGCAGATGGCAATATTCACGTATACGGTATGATGCGTGGACGTGCGCTCGCAGGTGCAAGTGGCGATCGAGATGCGCAAATATTTTGTACTCACCTGACGGCGGAACTGGTGTCCATCGCAGGTGAATATTGGCTGAGCGACAAGATCCCAGCCGAATTTTATGGCAAAGCGGCTCGCCTGCTTCTGGCAGACGACGCGTTGACCGTTCAACCGTTGAATTGATCCCTTTTTAACAAGGAATTTCTATGGCACGCATTATTGTTGTTACTTCGGGTAAAGGAGGCGTTGGCAAGACCACCTCCAGCGCGGCCATCGCTACTGGTTTGGCCCAGAAGGGAAAGAAAACCATCGTTATCGACTTCGATATCGGTCTGCGTAACCTCGACCTCATCATGGGATGTGAGCGTCGCGTCGTGTATGACTTTGTGAACGTCATTCAGGGCGATGCCACGCTGAACCAGGCGATGATTAAAGACAAGCGCACCGAGAACCTCTACATTCTCCCGGCATCTCAGACGCGTGACAAAGACGCCCTGACCCGTGAAGGGGTGGAAAAGGTGCTCGACGATCTGAAAAAAATGGATTTCGACTTCATCGTCTGCGACTCCCCTGCCGGCATCGAAACCGGTGCCCTGATGGCGCTCTACTTCGCTGATGAAGCGATCATCACCACCAACCCTGAAGTTTCATCCGTGCGTGACTCAGACCGCATTCTGGGGATCCTCGCCTCTAAATCCCGTCGTGCGGAAAATGGCGAAGACCCGATTAAAGAACACCTGCTGCTCACCCGCTACAATCCGGGCCGCGTGAACAAAGGTGACATGCTGAGCATGGAAGACGTGCTTGAGATCCTGCGCATTAAGCTGGTCGGCGTTATCCCGGAAGATCAGTCCGTGTTACGCGCCTCTAACCAGGGCGAGCCAGTGATCCTTGATACAATGGCAGATGCAGGTAAAGCTTACGCCGATACCGTTGACCGTCTGCTGGGAGAAGAACGTCCTTTCCGCTTCATTGAAGAAGAGAAGAAAGGTTTCCTCAAACGCCTGTTCGGAGGATAAGTTATGGCATTACTGGACTTTTTTCTCTCGCGGAAAAAGAACACCGCCAACATCGCAAAAGAACGTCTGCAAATTATCGTTGCGGAGCGTCGTCGTAGCGACGCCGAGCCTCACTACCTGCCGCAGCTGCGCAAGGACATCCTGGAAGTGATCTGTAAGTACGTGCAGATTGACCCGGAGATGGTGACGGTACAGCTGGAACAAAAAGACGGGGATATTTCGATTCTGGAGCTGAACGTGACGCTCCCGGAAGCGGAAGAGTCGCGTCCGTAGGTTTGTGATTTCATAGCCCCGGTAAGCGCAGCGCCACCGGGGGAATATGCCGGGTTTATCACCCGGCATATTTTTTATCGAGGATAGCCTTCCAGCAGCGTATTCAGGCGATCGGCCATCAATTCCCCGCGCCATCCCGCCATCATTTCCGGCACGCCATTCTGCGGCTTCAACTTCCAGTGCCAGTTCAGCAGCTGGTTAATCTGACGACGTGAGGCGAGCAGTTCCGCGCTCAGTTTGCTTTCGGTTGCAACTGCCTGCACCAGCGCTTTGATGTCCTTGAAAGCCTTGCGATAGCCCGGCATGTCCATCAGGTTCAGCAGCGGTTCCGGCAGCGCATCTTCCGGCAGCTCCTGCGCTTTTGCGACCAGCGCCAGCAGGGTTTTACCGTGGAAACGGATCTCGCTGCCTGAAAGCCCAATGCTGTCAAGCTCGCCGAGGCTGCCCGGCATATAGCGCGCCACCGCCCAGAGATGCTCTTCGCGAACCACAAAGTTAACGGCCAGGTCGCGCTCGCGTGCTTTACGCAAGCGCCAGTCTGCCAGCAACTGCAGGCATGCCAGCTGACGCGTTCGCAGCTGCCAGGCGTTGCTGATGTCGCGCCAGGCCTCTTTCGGATCCACCACTTCCTGACGGCGCTGCTGGGTCATTCGGCACTCGTCCAGCGCAGCAGCGAGCCATCCGGAGGCTTCCGCCTCTTTCATCAGCTGTCCGGCGATCGGCAGCAGGTAAAACACGTCTGCCACCGCATATTCCAGCTGGCGTGCGGTTAGCGGACGCGCCAGCCAGTCGGTGCGGGATTCACTCTTATCCAGCGTCAGGCCCGTATACTCCTCCACCATGGCGGCAAAACCCCACGACAGCGGACGACCGCTGAACGCCGCGAGGATCTGCGTATCAATCAGCGGCTGAGGCATGATGCCAAAGGTGTTCAGAAAGACTTCCAGATCTTCACTGCCCGCGTGCAGGTATTTCGTCACGGCGGTATCGAGCAGCAGATCGCGCATCGGCGTCCAGTCGGTAATGCCGAGAGGGTCGATCAGCGACACGTGTTTACCGTCGTACATCTGAATCAAACCCAGCTGCGGATAATAGGTTCGGGTACGGACAAACTCGGTATCCAGGGCAATGGCAGGAAAGTCGCGCGTCACTTCGCACAGCGAAGCCAGCTCGTCGTTGGTCGTGATCATCTGGTAATTCAAATCGGATTCTCTTTTGTTTGCGCCCATAAAAAACGCCGGCTTAACCGGCGTCTGGACGATTAACGTGAAGCTCAGGCCTTATTGTCTACTTTGGCACGGGCTTCGTCACGTAATTCTCGTCGTAATATCTTCCCGACGTTGGATTTCGGCAGCTCGTCGCGGAATTCCACCAGCTTCGGCACTTTATAGCCCGTCAGCTGACGACGACAAAACGTTATCAGCGCTTCCTCGGTGAGAGAAGGATCTTTCTTGACCACAAATATCTTCACCGCTTCACCACTGCTGCCGGAAGGCACGCCGACCGCTGCCACTTCGAGTACGCCGCTGTGCTGCATAACCACGTCTTCGATCTCATTCGGATAGACGTTGAAGCCGGAGACCAGAATCATATCTTTCTTGCGATCGACAATACGCAGGAAGCCTTCCTCATCCATCACCGCGATGTCACCGGTATGCAGCCAGCCGTCTTTGATGATTTCGTCGGTCGCGTCGGGACGCTGCCAGTAGCCCAGCATCACCTGCGGACCTTTGACGCACAGCTCACCCGGCTCACCCGGCGCAACTTCATTATCGTTATCATCGACCAGTTTCGCTTCAGTGGAAGGAACGGGCAGACCAATGCTTCCGCTGTGATAGTCGATATCATGCGGGTTAACGCTGACCAGCGGCGCGCATTCCGTCAGGCCATAGCCCTCCAGCAGATACTGACCGGTGAGCTTCACCCAGCGCTCGGCAACCGCCTGCTGGACCGGCATGCCGCCGCCCGCAGAGAGGTGCAGCGTGGAAAAATCCAGCTGCTGGAACTCTTTGTTATTAAGCAGCGCGTTGAACAGAGTATTTACCCCGGTCATGGCGGTGAACGGGTATTTCGCCAGCTCTTTCACCAGCCCTGGAATATCGCGCGGGTTGGTGATCAGCACGTTTTGACCGCCCAGCTCAATAAACAGCAGGCAGTTCATGGTCAGTGCGAAAATGTGGTACAGCGGCAGCGCCGTAATGACCAGCTCTTTGCCTGGATGCAGCAGCGGCCCGTAGGTTGCGTTGACCTGCTCAAGGTTCGCCAGCATGTTGCGGTGGGTCAACATAGCGCCTTTCGCCACGCCGGTGGTGCCACCGGTATACTGCAGGAAGGCGAGATCTTCTGAGACCACTTCCGGCTTGACGTACTGCATACGATAGCCCGCATGCAGCGCCCTGCGGAAGGAGATAGCGTCCGGCAGGTGGTATTTTGGCACCAGACGCTTGACGTATTTGACGACAAAGTTAACCAGCGTGCCTTTGGCGGTAGAGAGCTGGTCACCCATGCGCGTCAGGATGACGTGTTTCACCTGGGTTTTGTCGACCACTTTTTCCAGCGTATGGGCAAAGTTAGACACAATGACAATCGCAACCGCGCCGCTGTCGTTCAGCTGATGCTCAAGCTCGCGCGGGGTGTACAGCGGGTTGACGTTGACGACAATCATCCCGGCTCGCAGGATACCGAACAACGCCACCGGGTATTGCAGCAGGTTTGGCATCATCAGCGCGACGCGGTCCCCTTTTTGCAGCCCCAGCCCTTCCTGAAGATACGCCGCAAACGCCCGGCTACGCTCTTCAAGCTTACGGAACGTCATGACCTCGCCCATATTCACGAATGCGGGCTGGTCCGCGTAGCGCCTTACCGAGTGCTCAAATAATTCCACCAGGGATTGATAACGGTCAGGATTGATCTCAGCAGGAACATCTGCGGGATAACGGTTAAGCCAAACCTTCTTCAATGCATCACCTCTGAAATGAGTGTTCGTCGTCATCACAACCCCGATAATAAACAGTTTGTTAACATTATATTAACTCAGCGTACCAGTTTATTAATTGTTCAGATTTAAGGTTGCGAAGCGCGTCACTCTTTTTTTTCGTTTTATCCGTAAAAAAACAGAGACAGCGGCTGAGCCGCTGTCTCTTTTCTAGCAATAACAGTAAGTTACTCAGTAACGATCGTCTGTACCTGTGCAGGTCCCGGGTTATACCAACCCCAGCCCGGGTAGCCGTAACGATAAGGATGCGGACCCCACATCCACGGATCGATCGGCTGAGGCGGCATGATCACCTGCTGTGCTAACCGCCAGCGCTTATACCCGTTGACCTGCATGGTCATAAATTTATACGGCGTGCTGCCGATTTTACCCTGCACGGCGCCGGTAATCGGCCCGACGACGGTGACCAGTTGTCCGCGAAAATCGACAGGATCGAGGAAACCACTCACGTCCGCGTAGATACGCCCGCGAGAGGCCTCACCCAGTACAGGCCGCGCGCCGCTGTCCAGCGGAACGGTTGCGATCTCGAGGCGGGTTTTCCCCTGCTGGTTTTGTACGTCTATCACCTTACCGCCAAAGCGCGCTTCCTGGCCGACGTACAGCTCAGGGGCATTCATCACCCGAACCAGATCCTGCTGTGGCGTCGGGCTGGTGCCCTTAATCGCATCAGGAACGGAAACGCATCCGCTCAGTGCTATGGCAACTGCGCCTGCCATAATAAGGCGTACTACTTTAGTCTGGACCGCCATGATGCGACTCCTTTTTCTCAGTTCCTGTTACTGAGATTCACTCGCGGCCCGGAAGTTTCTTCCACGCAACGGTGTTTCGCAAATAAACCGGCTCCGCGTGTTCAACGGCCACGGTTTTGCCTGCTGCGAGCAGCTGGCAGGCAATCGGAAGCATATCTTCCGCAGCAGGCAGCAGCATGTTGCCGTCCACCAGCGTCAACCCGGTGTCGTTCGCCATGTCTGGCCACGCCGGCCAGCCGGTGCCGACGGTCGCCCACTCGCCTGAAAGCTGTTGCAGTCTTTCAGTGACCGCTTCCGGCTTAAGCACGGCTTCAGTCTCTTCACCGTGCCACACGCCCTGCTCGTCGCGGGTGTATTCGGCCCAGTAAACTTCGCCCATGCGGGCATCAATCGCGGCCAGAACGCGCGTTGCCCCGGTCATGCGCCATGCGCCCTGCGCCATGGTGGCGAGGGTAGAGACGCCGATCATCGGCAGTTCGGCGCCCAGCGCCAGGCCCTGCGCAATGCCAATCCCGATACGTACGCCCGTAAAGCTGCCGGGGCCGCGGCCAAAGGCCAGCGCGTCGAGGTCGGTTAAGGAGGTGTTGCCCTGGGTTAAAATGGCTTTTACCAGGGGCAGAATGCGTTGGGTGTGTTCCCGGGGGCACTCTTCGAAATGAGCAGAAACAGCACCGTCGTTCAACAGAGCGACAGAGCAAGCCTCTGTCGCGGTATCAATAGCCAGAATTCGCATCAGTCGTCGCGCTCTCGCAAGGGTCAGTCACAAAATGGCGCGCATCTTAGCATACTCCGGGGTAAATTACTCCGCCGTTGGGTTTGCCAGGAAACGCACCGCGCGTTTTATGTCCCGCGTCCGCGGCGCGGGCGGCAGGCTTGCAAGGAAGGTTGCTCCGTAAGGGCGCATCACCAGTCGGTTATCGCAGATGACCAGCACGCCGCGATCGGTAACGTCGCGGATTAATCGCCCTACCCCTTGCTTAAGGGTAATGACCGCATCCGGCAGCTGAACCTCGTCAAACGGATCTCCCCCGCGCAGACGGCAGTCCTCCATCCTCGCCTTGAGCAGCGGATCGTCCGGGGAGGTAAACGGAAGCTTATCAATGATAACCAGCGAGAGCGTATCGCCGCGCACGTCCACCCCTTCCCAGAAGCTGCTGGTGGCTACCAGCAGGGCATTTCCGGCGCTGACAAACTGCTGGAGCAGCTGGCCTTTGCTGGTTTCGCCCTGCAGCAGCACCGGCAGCGTCATGGTGGCGCGGAACTGCTCGGCGAGGTCGCGCATCATAGCGTGAGAGGTGCAGAGCATAAAACAGCGGCCGTTGTTGGCCTCGATCATCGGTTTTAACATCGCGGCCAGATGGCGTGCCGCACCCGGCTGGTTCGGCAGCGGCAGATTGCGGGGAACGCAGAGCAGCGCCTGCTTCTCGTAATCGAACGGGCTGGGCAGGAGCAAGGATTCCGCCTGCTCGATGCCCAGACGTTCCGTGAAGTGATGCAGATCGTCATTCACCGACAGGGTTGCCGAGGTGAAGATCCAGCTTCCCGGCTTTTGCGCCATCACCTCTTTAAATTTATCCGCCACCGTCAGCGGCGTGAGCGCCAGCGTGAAATGCCGCGAAGTGCATTCGTACCAGTAGCTGTACCCCGGCTGATTGATCTCTTTAAGCCGTTTGAGCCGCCCGCGATACAGCGTGGCGCGCTCAAAGGCCGCGTCCAGCAGGGCGGAACGACCAAGCGACAGTTTCGCCACGTCGTAGCAGAGTTCAAGGGCGTCATCGAGCAGCAGCAGCGCGCGCTGGATATTTTTGTCCGCCAGCAGCTCGCGCAGGTTGCCGCGATAGCCCGGCTCGCCGAGCTGTAAACGGAAATCCTGCGCGCTCTGCGCCAGGCGGTCGGCGCACTTCTGCAGCTGCTGGGTATCTTTGAGTTCGGTCCGGTAAGCGATGGTGAAATCTTTCGCCAGATCCTGCAGCTGGCGGCTGGAGAGCGACTGGCCGAAATACTGGCTGGCGATATCCGGCAGCTGGTGGGCTTCGTCGAAGATCATCACGTCCGCCTCCGGAATCAGCTCACCAAAGCCGCTGTCCTTTACCACCATATCCGCGAGGAACAGATGGTGGTTCACCACCACCACATCCGCATCCATCGCCGTTTTGCGCGCTTTCACTACAAAGCAGTCTTTATACAGCGGACAGTCGCTGCCGAGGCAGTTGTCGTTAGTGCTGGTCACCAGCGGCCAGGCAGGTGAGTCTTCCGGCACGCTCGCGCAGGTGCTGATATCGCCCTCTTCCGTCTGGTTCGCCCAGGCGCGAAGGATAATGACGTCGCTGAGGGTTTGCACCGGCAAGTCGCCGCCCGCCAGCGCCTGCTGCTCAAGGCGTTCCAGGCAGAGATAGTTGGATCGCCCCTTCAGCAGGGCCAGACGGCCTTTGTATTTCAGCGCCTTGGCCACCGTGGGCAAATCGCGGCTGTAGAGCTGATCCTGCAGCGCTTTCGAACCGGTCGAGATAATCACCTTTTTTTTCGCCCGCAGCGCTGGCGCAAGGTAAGCATAGGTTTTACCCGTGCCGGTACCCGCTTCGACCACCAGCGGCTGAGCCTTATCGATGGCGCGTGCAACGGCGTGCGCCATCTGGCGCTGAGGTTCACGGGGTTTGAAGCCGGGAATAGCCTGCGCTAATTGACCTTCAGGGGAAAAATCGTCTGCCACGGTGCTCTCTCACTGTATTTTTGCACAGGGATTATGTCAGCCCATCCTCTCCTGTGCCACCCCAAATAGTGACGACACGAGAACAATATGGCAGTCTTGCCGCCTGACGACGAAAAATAACGAGGAAACGTTTATGACAATTGTGCGCATTGATGCCGAAGCCCGCTGGTCTGATGTGGTGATCCATAACCAGACGCTCTACTACACCGGCGTACCGGCTAACCTGGATGCGGATGCGTTCGAGCAAACGGCTAACACTCTGGCGCAGATTGATGCGGTGCTGGAAAAACAGGGCAGCGACAAATCCCGCATTCTGGATGCGACGATTTTCCTGGCAAACAAAGATGATTTCGCGGCAATGAACAAAGCCTGGGATGCGTGGGTTGTGGCGGGTCACGCGCCTGTACGCTGCACCGTACAGGCCACGCTGATGAAGCCGGAATACAAGGTAGAGATTAAGATTATCGCGGCGGTTTAAGCACGATTACTCTTCATCTTCATCCTCGAAACGCGCCACGATCCGCTCGCCGGTATGCGTGGCGCGCAGTTCTTCCGCCACCTGGGAAATCGCCTGTCCGCTGCTCATCCCCTGGGACATCAGTTCCTGAATTCGCTCAACCGCTTTCTGCTGCTGTTCATGGCTCAGAGAAGGTAAACCTGCAAACATCGTCAACTCCTGCTAAATTATTCGCGCTAATTATTTCACGCTGCCCGGTAGTATGCCACACATGAACATGCGCTTCCCCACTGTTATTACTCTGCCCTGGCGAACAGACGCCGCTGAATACTGGTTTGCCCGCCTGAGCCATCTTCCGTTTGCGATGCTGCTGCACTCCGGCCATGCGGACCACCCCTACAGCCGCTTCGACATTCTGGTGGCCGATCCGCTAAAGACGCTGACCACCGATGACCTGTCCTTAACTGGCGATCCGCTGGCGCAGCTTCAGCAAGCCATTAACGCGCTGGGCTTATCTGCCACACCAAACCCCGACCTTCCCTTTCAGGGGGGCGCGCTGGGCCTGTTTGGCTACGATCTGGGTCGCCGTTTCGAAGCGCTGCCCGAGCATGCGCAGGCTGATATTCCCCTGCCCGACATGGCCGTGGGGCTGTATGACTGGGCGTTAATTGTCGATCACAAGAAAAAAACGGTTTCCCTGCTGAGCCATCGTGACGTGCAGGCGCGTCTGGCGTGGCTTCAATCGCAGCAGCCTGCACCGGCACAGACGTTCACATTGACCTCCGGCTGGCGCTCAAATATGAGTGCCGCGGAGTATGCCGAAAAATTCGCTCGCGTTCAGGCGTACCTGCAAAGCGGTGACTGCTATCAGGTTAACCTCGCCCAGCGTTTCCAGGCGACCTATGAGGGGGACGAGTGGCAGGCGTTTACCCGTCTTAACGCCAGCAATAAGGCGCCGTTTAGCGCGTTTGTGCGTCTGGAACAGGGTGCAATACTCAGTCTTTCACCCGAGCGATTTATTCATCTGGCCGAGGGCACGATTCAAACCCGTCCTATTAAAGGCACCTTGCCGCGTCTTGCCGATCCCGACGCCGATCGCCAGCAGGCGGAAAAACTTGCCGCCTCGCCGAAAGACCGCGCCGAGAACCTGATGATTGTGGATCTGATGCGTAACGACATCGGCCGCGTCGCCGAACCGGGCAGCGTGCGCGTGCCGGAACTGTTTGTCGTCGAGCCTTTCCCGGCAGTGTATCATCTGGTCAGCACCATAACCGCGCGTCTTCCCGCCTCTCGCACCGCCTGCGATCTGCTCCGCGCCGCGTTTCCGGGCGGCTCCATCACCGGCGCGCCCAAAATTCGCGCCATGGAAATCATCGACGAACTGGAACCGCACCGCCGCAACGCCTGGTGCGGCAGCATCGGCTATATCAGCTTGTGCGGCACCATGGATACCAGCATCACCATTCGCACGCTGACCGCCTGCAGCGGAAATCTCTACTGTTCGGCCGGGGGCGGTATTGTTGCCGACAGCCAGGTCGACGCGGAATATCAGGAAACCTTTGATAAAGTTAACCGTATCCTGAAACAACTGGAGTAATCACGGGTGGAAAAAGAGAACCTGACGCTGGATGATTTTTTATCTCGCTTTCAGCTACTAAGACCGCAGGTCAACCGCGAGGCGCTGAATCAGCGTCAGGCGGCCGTGCTGATCCCGGTCGTACGTCGCGCGCAACCGGGCCTGCTGCTCACCCAGCGTTCTCCCCATTTACGCAAGCACGCGGGTCAGGTCGCCTTTCCTGGCGGCGCAGTAGACAGCTCCGACGCCTCGCTGATTGCCGCCGCGCTGCGGGAAGCGCAGGAAGAAGTTGCCATTCCGCCTGAGACGGTGGAGGTCATTGGCGTGTTGCCGCCCGTAGATAGCGTCACCGGTTTTCAGGTCACGCCGGTGGTAGGTATTATCCCGCCGGACCTGCAGTATCACGCCAGCGTCGATGAAGTCTCTGCAGTGTTTGAAATGCCGCTTGAAGAGGCGCTCCGGCTAAGCCGTTATCATCCGCTGGATATTCATCGACGAGGGCATGACCATCGGGTCTGGTTGTCCTGGTATCAGCATTATTTTGTCTGGGGCATGACGGCGGGCATTATTCGTGAACTGGCGTTGCAAATCGGCCTGAAGCCTTGACTATACTTTACATTCCATCCTTTTTCGCAGGTTTGCGATCCGCGTCGCGCTATTAGCAAAACCCATCGTCAACCATTAGTTTAATTCATGTGAATAGTTAAGCCGAGGTCGGTGTTCCCTCTTACACTATGCGCAGTTATAACATCGTTACTGGAACCCCGGTAACCCTGTCAGGAGTGTGAAAGTGATTAGTATATTCGACATGTTCAAAGTGGGAATTGGCCCTTCGTCTTCCCATACTGTTGGCCCGATGAAGGCCGGTAAACAGTTCGTCGATGATCTGGTCGAAAAAGGATTACTGGAAAGCGTTACCCGTGTCGCCGTGGATGTTTACGGCTCGCTGTCATTAACGGGTAAAGGCCACCACACCGATATCGCCATTATTATGGGTCTGGCAGGCAATATGCCGGATACCGTTGATATTGATGCCATCCCGGCATTCATCCGCGACGTGGAAACACGCGGCCGCCTGCTGCTGGCAAACGGCCAGCAGGAAGTCGATTTCCCGCAGGATGACGGCATGCGTTTCCGTAGCGACAACCTGCCGCTGCATGAAAACGGCATGACCATTCACGCTTACAGCGGTGAAAAAGAGATTTACAGCAAAACGTACTACTCCATCGGCGGTGGCTTCATCGTGGATGAAGAGCATTTTGGCAAAGATAGCGTCGGCGACGTCAGCGTACCGTACCCGTTCAAATCGGCTACCGAGATGCTGGGCTACTGCAAAGATACCGGTCTTTCACTGTCCGGCATGGTGATGCAGAACGAACTGGCCCTGCACAGCAAGAAAGAGATTGAAGACTATTTTGCCAACGTCTGGCAAACCATGCGCGCCTGTATCGACCGCGGGATGAACACCGAAGGCGTTCTGCCGGGTCCACTGCGCGTGCCGCGTCGTGCCTCCGCCCTGCGCCGTATGCTGGTGACCACGGACAAGTTTTCCAATGACCCGATGAACGTGGTCGACTGGGTAAACATGTTTGCCCTGGCGGTTAACGAAGAAAACGCCGCCGGTGGACGCGTCGTGACGGCGCCAACTAACGGCGCGTGCGGTATCGTTCCGGCAGTGCTGGCGTATTACGATCACTTTATTGAGCCCGTGACGCCTGATATCTACATCCGCTATTTCCTGGCGGCAGGTGCAATCGGTGCGCTGTACAAAATGAATGCATCCATCTCCGGTGCTGAAGTAGGCTGTCAGGGTGAAGTCGGCGTGGCCTGCTCCATGGCGGCGGCGGGTCTGGCAGAGCTGCTGGGCGCAAGCCCTGAGCAGGTCTGCGTGGCGGCTGAAATCGGTATGGAGCATAACCTCGGTCTGACCTGCGATCCGGTCGCGGGCCAGGTGCAGGTGCCGTGCATCGAGCGTAACGCAATTGCTTCCGTGAAAGCCATCAACGCCTCACGCATGGCGATGCGCCGTACCAGCGAACCTCGCGTATCGCTGGATAAGGTGATTGAAACCATGTACGAAACCGGTAAAGACATGAACGCGAAATACCGCGAGACGTCCCGTGGTGGCCTGGCCATTAAGGTGCAGTGCGACTAATACTGCCTTTCGCCCATCTGCAACGGATGGGCGAATTTCCCTCTTCTTCCTCGTCTCCTTCAGCTTTCCCCACTACACTTTCACTGTTGCGTCCGGCTTTTGTGGCTGGTGGCTTATCAGGCGACCGTTCATGCAAACTGCACAAACGATCATTAAAAACTATCGCCGAAAACGCGTTATCGTCTGTGTGACGGTTGCGCTCCTCACGCTCATCCTGACGTTAGGCATTCGCTTTATTTCGCAGCGCAATGTTAACCAACAGCGGATCCTCGATTTTACCAGCCACACCGTTCGCGCCCTTGATAACGTCCTGCTTTCTTTAGAGAACCGCCGCAGCGTGCTGCAGCCCCTGGTGGGGCAGCCCTGCCCGCAGGCGCACCTCGCGCTGCGAAAGCAGGCAGCCATTTTGCAGACGGTACGCTCCATCGCCCTGATTAAAGACGGTATTCTGTACTGCTCGAGTATTTTCGGCAGCCGCAATGTGCCCGTTCGCGACTTCCTGAAAGAATTACCCGCCAGCACAGCGAAGCTGATTTTATCGAGCGACCAGTGGCTGCTTAAGGGTAGCCCGATATTGATCCAGTGGTATCCTGTTTCTCAGGACGGTGAAGCAGGCGTCATCGAGATCATTAATATCGATCTGATCGCCAAAATGATTCTGGAGCCCCAGCGCCCGCTCATCAATGACGTGGCGCTGACCGTAGGCGATCGCTTTCTGCGCTATGGACAACGCGTCAGCGACAGCCTGACGTTTGATAAGGAAGGCTCGCTTTTCCAGCAATCATCAACCCGAAATCCTTTCACCATTACGGTCAGCGGGCCAGGCCCTGGAGAGTTAGCCTTAAACAGCCTGCCAGCCCAGCTGCCTCTCGGGCTTATGCTGAGCCTGCTGCTGGGCTATCTCGCCTGGCTGGCAACGGCAAACCGGATGAGCTTCACGTGGGAGATCGATATGGGGATTGCGGGCCGGGAATTTGAGCTTTTCTGCCAGCCGCTGGTGAATGCCCGTACCCAGGCGTGCACGGGCGTGGAGATCCTGCTGCGCTGGAATAATCCGCGTCAGGGATGGATCTCCCCGGAAGTGTTTATTCCTCTGGCAGAAGAACATAACCTGATTGTTCCTCTGACCCGCTATGTGATCGCCGAAACGGTGCGCCAGATAGGCTACTTTCCCGCCAGCGCCGGTTTTCACATCGGCATTAACGTCGCCGCCAGCCATTTCCGTGACGCGGTGTTGATACAGGACCTGAACCGCCTCTGGTTCAGCGCCCGTCCGCGCCAGCAGCTGGTGATTGAGCTAACGGAACGGGATGCGCTGCTGGATGCGGATTATCGCATCGTGCGCGAACTGCATCGCAAAGGGGTGAAGCTCGCTATCGACGATTTTGGTACAGGAAACAGTTCCCTATCCTGGCTTGAAAAGCTGCACCCGGACGTGCTGAAAATTGACCAGTCCTTTACCACCGCCATTGGTACAGACGCCGTGAATTCAACGGTGACGGATATGATTATTGCGCTGGGCCAGAGGCTGAATATTGAACTGGTTGCTGAAGGGGTCGAGACAGAGGAGCAGGCGCGCTATTTGCGTCGCCATGGCGTGCCTGTTCTGCAGGGTTTTTTCTATGCGCGGCCTATGCCGCTACGGGATTTTCCTAAGTGGCTGGCGGGAAGCGCGTCCCCGCCAGCGCATCATAACGGGCACATCGTGCCCTTAATGCCGCTGCGCTAAGCCGGCTTACTCATCTTCGTCGTGGGCAGATTGTTCTTTAACAATGCGCACCATATCAACGCGATAGTCGTTGGCTTCAACGATCGTAATGTGCAGCGGCGAAAGCTCGATCACATCTCCGACGCGCGGGATTTGCCCGTTAACCGCGATAACCAGACCGGCAACGGTCGCGATGTCTTCTTCATCGTTGATGACGTTTTCCAGCCCCAGCGTATGCGAGAGCGCGTGCAGGTCGGTGGTACCTTTAACCAGCCAGCCTTCACCGTCGGCAACGATCTCTGGCGTTTCGTCTTCATCCGGGAATTCACCGGCAATCGCTTCCAGCACGTCCAGCGGCGTGACCAGCCCCTGCACCACGCCAAACTCGTTGGTAACGATAACAAAGCTACCGCGAGCGCGGCGCAGCACCCCGAGAAGGTTGATCGGATCCAGCGTTTCCGGTACGACAATCGCAGGCGATGCGGCAGCAACGGCTTCCACGTTGACGCCCTCTTCCAGGGCCACCAGCATCTCTTTCGCCCGCACGACGCCGATGATCTCATCCAGCTCACCGCGACAAACCGGGAACAGGCTGTGCGGTGAAGAGAGCAGCTGCTGGCGAATTTCATCCACGCTCAGGTTAGCATCGACCCAGCTGATTTCACCGCGCGGCGTCATGATGCCGCGCAGCGAACGGGAGGCCAGAGAGAGCACGCCGTTAATCATGTAGCGTTCCTGTTCCACAAATGCCCCTTCAGGCACCGGAACCGGGTTGTGGTTTTCGGAATCAGACTGAACGTTCACCTGACGGCGACCGCCCATCAGGCGCAGAATGGCATCTGCGGTACGGGCGCGCAGCGGCTGATTCGACTGCTGCTTAATAAAGTTACGACGCGCAATCTGGTTGAACAGCTCGATCAGGATCGAGAAGCCAATCGCGGCGTACAGGTAGCCTTTTGGAATATGGAAGCCAAAACCTTCCGCCACCAGGCTCAGGCCGATCATCAGCAGGAAGCTCAGACACAGCACGACCACCGTCGGATGCTGGTTCACGAAGCGCGTCAGAGGCTTTGAGGCCAGCAGCATGACCGCCATCGCAATGACGACAGCCGCCATCATTACCGGCAGATGATTCACCATGCCGACCGCCGTGATCACCGCATCCAGCGAGAAGACGGCATCAAGCACCACAATCTGCAGCACCACTACCCAGAAGCTGGCATAACCTTTACCGTGCCCATCATCGTGCTGACGGTTTTCCAGCCGCTCATGAAGCTCCGTCGTCGCTTTGAAAAGCAGGAATATCCCCCCGATCAGCATGATTAAATCACGCCCTGAGAAGGTGTAATCCATGACGGAGAACAGCGGTTTGGTCAACGTGACCATCCAGGAGATGACGGAGAGCAGTCCCAGTCGCATGACCAGCGCCAGCGAGAGACCAATCAGACGCGCTTTATCACGCTGTTTTGGCGGCAGTTTGTCCGCAAGGATGGCGATAAACACCAGGTTATCAATGCCGAGAACAATCTCGAGCACTACCAGCGTGAGCAATCCCACCCAGATTGACGGGTCCATTAAGAATTCCATGACAAGCTCCTGCTAAAGGAATGACGAAACGGTGCCCCACTCAACGTGGGCAAAACAGAGGTAGACAGAGTCGATACGTGGCGAGGATCGCCGGTGAATAAGGCGCGAAATGGCCTGGCAGATGACTGACGTCGGTGACGGTCCATATAGTGGGCTGTAGCCCTATACTCCTGAACAATTAAACGGAGGCTAAACATATCAGAGACAATGTGTTTTTAGCAAAGATTTACGTTCCTTTGCAAAGTTCTGTAACACAGCGGCTTTACTCTACGGATAAATCTCTAACGCGAGGCTAAATTACGGATCTTCATCACATAAATTATTTTTTCACTATCTAAAATAATTCGCGGAAGTCTTAGTTTTTTTGAACTCTAACCCTTATCTGAATCGATTCGGTTCGCCAATACGATTCTCAGTACGGCTGCCTGGCAGGCGTATTAATGATAATAAAAGGAGGTAGCAAGTGACCATTGCTATTGTCATAGGCACACATGGTTGGGCTGCTGAGCAGCTACTCAAAACGGCAGAGATGCTGTTGGGCGAGCAGGAAAACGTCGGCTGGATCGATTTCGTTCCCGGTGAAAACGCCGAGACGCTGATAGAGAAATACAACGCTCAACTCGCGAAGCTGGATACCAGCAAAGGCGTGCTGTTTCTCGTTGATACATGGGGCGGCAGCCCGTTCAACGCCGCCAGCCGCATTGTCGTCGATAAAGAGCATTATGAAGTCGTCGCCGGGGTTAACATCCCCATGCTGGTGGAAACCTTTATGGCGCGCGACGATAACCCAGGCTTCGATGAGCTGGTGGCGCTGGCCGTTGAAACCGGTCGCGAAGGAGTAAAAGCCCTGAAAGCACAGCCGGTTGAAAAACCTGCCCCTGCGCCTGCTGCGGCACCAAAAGCAGCTGCACCGGCAAAACCAATGGGCCCGAACGATTACATGGTGATCGGCCTTGCGCGTATTGATGACCGCTTAATCCACGGTCAGGTTGCCACGCGCTGGACCAAAGAGACCAACGTTCGACGCATCATCGTGGTCAGCGACGAAGTGGCCGCCGATACCGTACGTAAAACCCTTCTGACTCAGGTTGCTCCTCCTGGCGTTACCGCGCACGTCGTGGATGTCGCCAAGATGATTCGCGTTTACAACAACCCGAAATACGCGGGTGAACGCGTGATGCTCCTGTTCACTAACCCGACAGACGTTGAGCGCATTGTTGAAGGCGGCGTGAAAATCACCTCCGTGAACATTGGTGGTATGGCATTCCGTCAGGGCAAAACGCAGGTCAACAACGCCATTTCAGTCGATGCGAAAGATATCGAGGCATTCAACAAGCTGAATGCGCGCGGTATTGAACTGGAAGCCCGTAAGGTTTCCACGGATCAAAAACTGAAAATGATGGATTTGATCGGCAAAGTTGGGAAATAAGCCCCCGCCGGTTCTCATATAAAGTTTATGTAATAGGAGAAGTGCAATGGAGATTACCACTCTTCAGATTGTGCTGGTGTTCGTTGTCGCATGTATTGCGGGTATGGAATCCGTACTTGATGAATTTCAGTTCCACCGCCCTCTGGTAGCCTGTACGCTGATTGGGGCCGTTCTGGGTGACATGAAAACCGGTATCATCATCGGTGGTACCCTGGAAATGATCGCCCTGGGCTGGATGAACATCGGCGCGGCAGTTGCGCCCGATGCAGCACTAGCCTCTATCATTTCGACCGTTCTGGTTATTGCCGGTCACCAGAGTATTGGTGCCGGTATCGCCCTGGCGATACCGCTGGCTGCAGCAGGCCAGGTTCTGACTATCATCGTTCGTACTATCACCGTTGCCTTCCAGCACGCGGCGGATAAGGCGGCCGAAAACGGCAACCTCACGGCACTGTCGTGGATCCACGTTTCATCCCTGTTCCTGCAGGCGATGCGTATCGCGATCCCGGCGGTTATCGTGGCGATCTCTGTCGGTACCAGCGAAGTGCAGAGCATGCTGAACGCCATTCCTGAAGTGGTCACCGGCGGTCTGAATATCGCGGGCGGTATGATCGTGGTCGTCGGTTATGCGATGGTCATCAACATGATGCGCGCAGGCTACCTGATGCCGTTCTTCTACCTCGGCTTCGTGACCGCTGCCTTCACCAACTTCAACCTGGTTGCACTGGGTGTTATTGGTGCGGTAATGGCAATTCTCTACATCCAGCTCAGCCCGAAATATAACCGCGTCGCGGGTGCCCCAGCGCAGGCTGCTGGTAACAACGATCTCGATAACGAACTGGACTAACAGGTGAGCGAAATGGTTGATATGACAAAAACTACCACCGAGAAAAAACTCACTCCGGGTGATATTCGTGGCGTGTTCATCCGTTCTAACCTGTTTCAGGGTTCATGGAACTTCGAACGTATGCAGGCGCTCGGCTTCTGCTTCTCCATGGTTCCGGCGATCAAACGCCTGTATCCGGAAAACAACGAAGCGCGCCGTCAGGCGATCAAGCGTCACCTGGAATTCTTTAACACTCATCCTTACGTTGCGGCTCCGGTTCTGGGCGTAACGCTGGCGATGGAAGAACAGCGTGCAAACGGCGCAGAGATCGACGATGGTGCCATCAACGGTATTAAAGTCGGCCTGATGGGTCCGCTGGCCGGTGTCGGTGACCCTATCTTCTGGGGTACCGTGCGTCCGGTCTTCGCAGCGCTGGGGGCAGGTATCGCGATGAGCGGCAGCCTGCTTGGCCCACTGCTGTTCTTCATCCTGTTTAACGCCGTGCGTCTGCTGACCCGTTACTACGGCGTGGCCTACGGCTACCGTAAAGGGGTGGACATCGTTAAGGACATGGGCGGCGGCTTCCTGCAGAAACTGACTGAGGGGGCGTCAATCCTGGGCCTGTTTGTCATGGGAGCACTGGTTAACAAGTGGACGCACGTGAACATCCCGCTGGTGGTATCGACCATCACCGGTCAGGATGGTCAGACCCGCGTCACCACCGTGCAGACGATTCTGGATCAGCTGATGCCGGGCCTGGTGCCGCTGCTGTTGACCTTCGCCTGCATGTGGCTGCTGCGTAAGAAAGTGAACCCGCTGTGGATTATCGTTGGCTTCTTCATCATCGGTATCGCGGGCTACGCTGTCGGCCTGCTGGGTCTCTAAGTTTCAACGCTATAGGCCGGGGGCTTGCCCCCGGTTTTTTTTATCTGGAGGATGAATGACTGTCACGGACATCGTACTGGTTCTATTTATTGCTGCCCTTCTGGCTTACGCGATCTATGACGAGTTCATCATGCCGCGCCGTCACGGCGAGACGCTGCTCTCCCTTCCCCTTCTGCGACGCGGGCGCGTGGATGCGTTTATCTTCGCGGGTCTCATCGTTATTCTTATTTACAATAACGTCAACAGCAATGGTGCAATATTAACCACATGGTTATTATGTGCGCTGGCATTAATGGCTGTTTATCTGTTCTGGATCCGTACGCCGAAAATCATTTTTAAATCACGCGGATTTTTCTTCGCCAATGTATGGATAGAATATAACCGTATTAAAGAGATGAATTTATCAGAAGACGGCGTGCTGGTGATGCAATTAGAACAACGCCGCCTGCTTATTCGGGTGAAGAATATTGACGATCTGGAAAAGATATACAATTTACTCTTGAAAACTCAATAGCTTAGATATATAGCAACGGCTATATTCTGCGTTTGTCTTGCGCAAAAAATATAGCCGAAGCTATATCCCATTCGTTAATTTGATCTCTATTTGTTAACGATAGCTTCACGCTTAAAGACAAATGAAAATCGTTATCAACAAACGTTTTAAATAATGCCTCCTCATTGTTGTTTTATATTCTCAAAATATGTTAAGGTTGCGCCCGTCGTTGGGGAGTAGCCGATTTCCTGTTTACAGGAAATGTACGTGTCAACATACTCGTTGAAAAACGTGGCGCGTACGGATCGCTTACTGCACATCTTATGTGCATTGGGATCAGGCGAGACCATAGATACATCAACTGCTGTTTACTGGGGGCAGTGATGTGTCATATGGATATCCCCGGTCTGGACGCTGTTATGAATATCTCCGCTACGATCCTCCTCGCTTTTGGCATGTCCATGGACGCATTTGCTGCATCCATCGGAAAAGGCGCCACGCTTCATAAACCTAAATTCTCAGAAGCACTGCGTACCGGCCTGATTTTCGGTGCTATCGAAACGCTGACCCCGCTTATCGGCTGGGGACTTGGCATGCTCGCCAGCCAGTTCGTGCTGGAGTGGAACCACTGGATTGCCTTCGTCCTGCTGGTGTTCCTCGGTGGCCGAATGGTGATAGAAGGTTTTCGCGGCGGTGATGATGAAGACGAGGAGCCGCTGCACCGCCACGGGTTCTGGCTGCTGGTCACCACGGCAATTGCCACCAGCCTTGATGCGATGGCTGTCGGCGTCGGTCTGGCATTCCTGCAGGTCAATATTATCGCCACAGCGCTGGCTATTGGCTGCGCAACGCTGATCATGTCCACGCTGGGCATGATGGTCGGTCGGTTTATCGGCCCGCTGTTGGGTAAACGCGCCGAGATCCTGGGCGGGATTGTGCTAATTGGCATTGGTGCCCAGATCCTCTGGGCACACTTCGCCGGTTAATCTTCGCGCTGCCAGACGTGGATGCTGAAATCCGTCTGGCAGTGAAATATTGTGTGTGCAGCTAACGTTCCCCATACTTCCGGTTTTGCCCGCCATGCGAACGGCGTCATCTGCAGCAACGCGGTGGCCTCTTCCCCTGTGA
The DNA here is from genome assembly GCF_008364555.1 of Enterobacter vonholyi. Classification (GTDB taxonomy): domain Bacteria; phylum Pseudomonadota; class Gammaproteobacteria; order Enterobacterales; family Enterobacteriaceae; genus Enterobacter; species Enterobacter vonholyi. The sequence continues at coordinate 212,620 of NZ_VTUC01000004.1, read as the reverse complement.
GCGACATATCATACGCCACGGTTTGCTCCTGCTTCAGGCTAAAACCGGCCAGCTGTTCAGAATGAGGGGCATGCAGACGTACTTCGTCGTAGATCAGACCTTTCAGCTCCATCAGATGGCGCGGGCCCGGCGTCACGGTGATAACCCATCCGCCCGGTTTCACCACGCGAGCCAGTTCTTCCGCTTTGCAGGGCGCGTAAATGCGGATAACAGCGTCCATGCTGGCATCATTAAACGGCAGTCGGTGGCTGGATGCCACGCAGAACATCACGTCCGCGTAACGCTTTGCCGCCGCACGAATGGCCACTTTCGACACGTCCAGACCGAATGTGTTTGCCCCCTTCTCACGGGCAACCTCTGCAAATCGTGCGGTGTAGTACCCTTCCCCACAGCCAATATCCAGCATGGCGGTGGCTGAAGCAGGCAGGATGTCATTCACCATATGCGCGACGGCCTCCCGCAGCGGCAGATAGTGCCCGGCATCAAGAAACGCGCGACGCGCCTGCATCATCTCTGCACTGTCGCCTGGATCGCGGGAACGCTTATGCTGCACCGGCAGAAGATTCACATAGCCTTCTTTTGCCATATCAAACTGATGCCCCTGCGGACAGGTATAACTTTTATCTGAGTGCGTCAGGGGTGCGTGGCAAAGAGGACAGCTGAAGGACATGGTGACTCCGGAGCATAATCAAAGGGCGAAGTGTACCGCTATTCGCCCTGGTTATAAACGCCCGGTTAACGCATAACGATCAGGTGATCGGAACCCGCCGGTAGCCCGTCAGGTTTCACATTTTCCAGACGCAGCACGTTACCCATAATTTCACTGAAGACAGGCGCGGAGACGGCCCCGCCGTAGTAGGCGCCATTTTGCGGATCGTTAATGACCACCACCAGGGCAAATCGCGGATCGCTGGCAGGCGCAACGCCGGCAGTATAGGCGACGTATTTATCGACGTACTTCCCGCTATCGTCAATTTTCTTCGCCGTGCCGGTTTTCACCGCCACCCGGTAATCACGAACGGCCGCCTTCACGCCCCCGCCGCCGGGCAGCGCGACGCTCTCCATCATGTGCTCCACCTCGTGCGCAATCTCTACCGGCATGACGCGGTGCCCGATAACGGGTGGATCGATACGCGTAATCGAAAGAGGTCGCTCGAGCCCGAAGCCGCCAATCGTGGCGTAGACGTGAGCCAGCTGGAGCGGCGTTACCATCAGCCCGTAGCCGAATGCAAAGGTCGCCCGGTCGAGCTGGCTCCAGTATTTACGCTGGGGCAGTAGCCCCGCGCTCTCCCCCGTTAAGCCAAGCCCCGTATTCGTACCAAAACCAAAGTTTCGATAGGTATCAATAAGATGCTGGACAGGCATCGCCAGCGAAAGTCGGGACACCCCGGTGTCGCTCGATTTTTGCAGGATCCCGGTCATCGTCAGTTCAGGATAATAGCCCACATCGCGGATACGATGCCCGTCAAGGGTATACGGATGAGTGTCAATCACGCTGTCGGGCTGAACCAGACCCTGCTGCAGGGCCGTCATCAGTACCAGCGGCTTGACGGTCGAACCGGGCTCGAACGTGTCGCTGATCGCGCGGTTGCGAAAATCATTTATCGTCGCACCTTCCCGATTATTGGGATTGAAATCTGGATAGCTCGCCATCGCGAGTATTTCCCCGGTTGGGATATTAATGAGCACCGAAGCACCCGACTCGGCCTTGTTCCAGGCCACGGCATTATCGAGCGCATCTTCAGTAATGGTCTGCAGCCGCTCGTCAATACTCAACTGAATGTTATGCGCTGGCGAGGGTGCCACTTCCGTCAGGTTTTCAACCACGCGACCGTAGCGGTCTTCCCTTACCTGCCGAACTCCGGCCTTGCCGATCAGCTGCGCGTTAAAGCTTTTTTCCACACCTTCAATGCCCTGCCCGTCAATATTGGTGAAACCAATCAGGTTCGCTGCCACATGGCCTGCAGGATAAAAACGGCGGGATTCATCGCGTAAATTGATGCCGGGCAGATTCAGCTTATCGATCCACTTTGCCTGTGCGGGATCGACCTGGCGGGCAAGATAAATAAAACGCCCCTGCGGGTTGGCATTAATTCGCGCCGAGAGTGTGCCCAGGGAGAGATGCAGCGCATTTGCCAACGCCTGCCAGCGTTCATCAACGCCAACTCCCCCTTTTGCCAGCACCGTTTTAGGATCGGCCCAGACGGCCCGGACGGGCACGCTCACCGCCAGGGGTCGACCTGCGCGATCCATTATCATGCCGCGCGGCGCATCAATCGTCAGCTGGCGGAGGGATCGCATATCTTCCTGCTTTACCAGATTGTCAGGCTTGATGATTTGCAGCCAGGCAACACGGCCCAGCAAAAAAGCCAGACTACAAAAAATCGCTAAGCAGAGCAGTGCAAAACGCGCCGGCGTGAAATTGCCAGCGGTCGTAATCATTTTCTTCTTCACCTGAACCCCAGGACTGTAAAACAACGCCCTGATTTAACGGGAAAAGATGCCTTATGGGTGGCAAAACAGTGCTACTAACCTCGCAGCTTTGCAACAAGTTACTAACAAGACCGCGAATGGTAATATTTTGAAAGATAAGGGACATAAAAAAGCCCCGCGGTATGCGAGGCTTTATGTCTGAGAGTGAAGTGCTAAGCGCTTCAGTCAGCAGCGGTTCGATCAGATAGCAGTTACGTTAACTGCAGCTGGGCCTTTCTGGCCGTCCTGAATTTCGAACTCAACGTTCTGGCCTTCAGCCAGAGTTTTGAAGCCGTTACCCTGGATTGCAGAGAAGTGTACGAACACGTCTTTGCTGCCGTCAGCAGGAGTAATGAAACCAAAACCTTTAGACTCGTTGAACCACTTAACTTGACCTTTAATCTTTGCCATTTTGCAAAATTCCTTAGAGTGTTTTCTTAGCCCGCAGGCATTAACTGAGATAAAACTGAGACATTACTGCATGAGGCACTAATATAAGGTTCGGCAGAGAAGCGGTATTCAACGACAACGTGTTTACTCAGGACTTCTTTACTGAAAATGCCACACATAAACAGAACTGTACCTCGTTTGACCCAAAACGTGTTATCACACACTATGTTTAATATGGCAAGCCATTTTTAAACATGTCTCGATCCGCCGCACAAATTCGAACAGTGCCTGTCAGGTTTTGCACAATTATGCGCATCACGTACAGACAGCCCTGCTGCGTAACAAAGACCCAGCATTGCTTGCACAACCGCTGTAATCTAAGACTTTTTTAACATAGCTCAATCATTACGAACCGTCCAGCAACCGGGAAAAGAAATCTTACGTCTTGATTGAGTTAGAACAATTTGTGAAAACTTATGCTTAAATCATTGTAACGCTACCAAATTGTTTCAGAGAAAAAACACTGTTAAAAAACCACTTGCGTCTGTATTAAAATGCACCAGTTAATAAACAGCGTTATGCACCAAAATAATGAAATTTTTATGACTCTGCATCAAAAGAAGGCAAGCAAAACGTTTCGATAAAAATAAAACATTCCTGCGAGCGTTTACATCAAGAATATATGCAACAATTTAACGCTTCGTTTATAAGGATAAATATTCACCAATTTTCAGTATCCTGAAAGAATGATTAACTGGTGCTAAATTATCGAGCGCGTTAGTTAACTCCTGCACAGGTTCATCTAGCGCTTCATCTGCCAGTTCAAATACGCCCCAGTGGATGGGAAACGTCAGTGGACAGCCCAGCTGCTGCCACAATGCCACCGCAGATTGCGGATCCATATGATGGACAGCCATGAACCATCGTGGGGCATAGGCACCAATCGGTAACGCGGCAGCATCTATCTGGCCCAGGCGTTCAGGAATCAACAGCAGCTCAGGTGAATAGCCGGTATCACCGCTGAACCAGAAACGGTGATGCCGTCCTTCCATCACCCAGCCGCACCACAAGGAACGATTGCGGTTCCATGGCGTGCGCATGCTCCAGTGCTGTGCAGGTACGGCGGTCAGCGTCATCCCCTGCCAGGTGAAACTCTGCCACCAGTCAAGCTCAACTACGCGCTTTGCTCCCCGACGACGAAACCAGTCGGCCAGACCCAGGGGAACAAAAACACTAACGTCGGGAAAGCGCTTGAGAATTCGGCGGATGGTCGCGTCATCAAGATGATCGTAATGATTATGGGAGATGACGACCGCATCAAGCTGATGAAGTTGCTCGACAGACAGTACGGGAGGCGTTTTGCGCTGTGGTCCCAGGAAAGGGAGCGGAGAAGCGCGCCGTGAAAACACCGGATCGGTAAGGATGATATTACCGTCCAGCTGCAGCAACACGCTCGCGTGTCCGAGCCACCACACCCCATCTCCATGAGGTTGCGTGAGATCTACAGGTTGCCACCAATGTTGGATAAAATCTTCATAACCCAGCGCAGGTGGTTTCGGTAAACCGGCCTCTTTACGCGCTTTACGCCAACGGTCAATGTCGCCGCGTTGATGTCCGACAGGGAGGGTATTACGAAAACCGTTCGGGGAGTGATGTTTCAGGGAGGGGTCATACCAGGGGTTTTTCCAGACCACAGCCACCTCCCAGGACAAAAAGATTAACGCTCAGCCACCAGGCGGATAAAGTCATCTTCGTCTTTGTTTTCTTCGACGACCGCGTCTTTCGGCGCGTCTTTCTCTTCCGGTTCGTTAGCCTCACACAGACGGCGTAGCAGCGCATTCTGACGTTTTTGCTGATCGAGCAGCGCTTCAAGCAGTTCGATCTGCTCGTTAGTCCGGGAGCTGGCTCGGTTCACGAAAAACCAAATGACCAGACCCACGAGTAGAACAACCAAAGAAATCATCAGGGATGCTATATTCAGCAGCCCTGAATTCAGTAACTCACCCATTTCACCACCTCAATAAAAACATCTATTTTACCACTGGCGCGAAGGAAGGAAATCACGTTGAGAAAAAATGTCTCTTACCACGGAATAAACTTGTTGATTGCGCAAACGCCGCTAAAAAACTGTACATCCTGATCGCACATCACATTGATCGTCTGCGTCCATAACACCACGCACGCTATCAGCACGATAACCAGAATCACCCAGCGTATTTTTTTCACTCCACACTCCGTCTTAAAACCTGATGTAGCGAGGTTATCACGCTTATCTTAAACAAGGACTAACTGTGCCTCTATCACGCTTTTTTTCAGAATCATGCACTTGTTTCATCACGTAAACACATTACGCTAGCATTACGATAACGACGATAAAAGAGGTAATGATGCGCTTTATTGTTCGAACAATTATTGTACTCGCCCTTGTCTGGATTGGCCTTCTGTTATCGGGCTATGGCGTGCTCGTGGGGAGCACCGAAAACGCAGCCGGGTTAGGCATTCAGTGTAAATATTTAACAGCACAAGGAATGAGCACAGCCCAGTATCTGCATACTGACAGCGGGATCGTTGGCTTAACCCACTGCCCTGTACTGCGTAAAACATCCGTCGTGATTGATAATGGCTAATCAGTCTGATTATGACGCAAAAAAACGCCGCATCTGATGCGGCGTTTTTTACGAAGAGGGATTAAAACGGGTATTCGTGATATCCCATCTGTGCAGAAATTTTACGTGCGGCAGTGTGCAGAATAGCCACATACTCATGCAAACGCTCTTCAGAGAAGCGTAAAGTCGGGAAGGAGATACTTAAGCCCGCAATCACCACGCCAAAGCGGTCAAACACCGGAACGCCGATGCAGCGCAGCCCTTCTTCCTGCTCTTCATTATCTTCGCCATACCCCTGCTCGCGTACGTGATCCAACACCGTTAACAGCGCGTCTGTGCTGGTAATGGTTCGTGAGGTACTTTGCTTGTATTCCACCCCTTCGAGGATCTGCTTCACTTCCTCACGATCGCGCCACGCCAGCAGAACCTTACCAATCGCGGTACTGTAGAGTGGGTTGCGACGACCAATGCGCGAATACATGCGCAGATTGTACATGGAGTCGATTTTATGGATGTAAACAATACTGTCTTCATCCAGCGCACCGAGATGGATGGTCTCTTTAGTCAGACGAGAGATTTCGCGCATCTGAATATCAGCGCTGCGGATCAGGTCAACATTTTGTAGCGCGCGGGCACCCAGTTCAAACAGCTTCAGCGTCAGAGAATATTTTTCAGATTCGCCTTCCTGGGCGACATAGCCCAGCGACTTCATGGTTTGCAAAAAGCGATATACGGTGCTTTTAGACATCATCACGCGCTGCGACAACTCTGTAATACCTATTTCACGCTCTTCTCCCAGCGCCTGTAAGATGCCAAACACCTTCAGCACGGAAGAAACAGAATCTGGCTGTTTATCCAAATCCGCAATAGCCATTTACCACCTCATAGAGAGTGTTTTATAAAAATCAGAACCGGTTTTTATTATAAGTTCCCGTCATGTCACCTGCAATCAATCCGCGTTTACTTCGTTACAAATCTGCGACATATCGCGGCTGTAACAATGCTAAAATAGTTATCCTGAGAATAATTTCACGCTGAGCTTTTTTAATCTTAATGGAAAAGATCCTTTCCGATGGCCTGCCTTTACCCCAGCGGTATGGCGCGATAGCCACCATCATTATCGGTATCTCAATGGCCGTCCTTGACGGCGCAATCGCAAACGTCGCCCTGCCAACCATCGCCAGCGACCTGCACGCCTCTCCCGCCAGTTCGATATGGATCGTTAACGCCTATCAGATTGCGATCGTGGTTTCCCTGCTCTCGTTCTCTTTCCTGGGCGATATGTTCGGTTACCGTCGGGTGTATCAGTGCGGTCTGGTGGTTTTCACCTTCACGTCGTTGTTATGCGCCCTTTCAGATTCACTGCATACCCTGACGCTTGCCCGCATTGCGCAAGGTTTTGGCGGCGCGGCGCTCATGAGCGTAAACACGGCGTTGATCCGCTTAATTTATCCGCAACGCCATCTGGGGCGCGGCATGGGGATAAACTCGTTTATTGTCGCCGTCTCTTCCGCCGCCGGACCAACCATTGCGGCGGCGATCCTTTCCGTTGCGTCATGGCAATGGCTGTTCGCCATTAACGTGCCGCTGGGTATTGTCGCCATCTTCTTTGCCCTGCGCTTTCTACCCGCTAACGGTCCCAAAAGCACCATGCCGCGCTTCGACGTGGCAAGTGCGGTGATGAATGCCCTGACCTTTGGCCTGCTGATTACGGCGCTGAGCGGCTTTGCGCAGGGACAGTCCCTGATGCTTACCGGTGTGGAGCTTATCGCTCTGCTGGCGATCGGCTTCTTCTTTGTTCGCCGCCAGCTCACTCTCCCCGTGCCTTTACTGCCCGTTGACCTGTTGCGTATCCCCCTCTTTTCCCTCTCCATTTGCACGTCCATCTGCTCCTTCTGCGCCCAGATGCTGGCCCTGGTTTCTCTGCCCTTCTTTTTGCAGAGCGCGGTAGGCCGTTCAGAAGTGGAGACTGGCCTGCTGTTAACCCCCTGGCCGCTGGCGACAATGGTGATGGCGCCGCTGGCAGGTTGCCTCATTGAACGCGTCCATGCCGGTTTATTGGGCGCTTTGGGGCTGGCGGTGATGGCGACAGGCCTTTTCGCGCTGGCTCTGCTGCCGTCATCGCCAACCGATCTGGACATCATCTGGCGCATGATCCTCTGTGGCGCGGGGTTTGGCCTGTTCCAGTCCCCTAACAATCACACCATCATCACCTCCGCGCCGCGTCATCGCAGCGGGGGTGCCAGCGGCATGCTGGGGACCGCTCGACTTCTGGGGCAAAGCAGCGGTGCGGCGCTGGTCGCCCTGATGTTTAACCTCGCAGGCCAGAACGGCAACCATGTTGCACTCCTCACCGCCGGTGTACTTGCCACCCTCGCAGCTATCGTCAGCGGCCTGCGGGTGACCCAGCCCAGGGTTCAGGCATAAAAAAAGCCGGACGGAGTGCTCTCCTGCCCGGCTTAGTAGGGTTCTTTGCCTTACTTCAGGTATTCCCCACTGCGCAGCGCTTCAATACGTTTATCCAGCGGCGGGTGAGACATAAACAGCTCGCTCAGCGATTTGGACTTACCGTTAATGCAGAAGGCCATCATGCTGTTCGCTTCCTGTGGCTCATAGCTGGTTTTCAGACGCTGCAGCGCGGCAATCATCTTCTCGCGACCAACCAGCTTCGCCGAGCCGGCATCCGCGTGGAATTCACGGTGACGGGAGAACCACATGGTGATGATGCTGGCCAGAATACCAAAGACCAGTTCCAGAACCATTGAAACAGCGAAGTAGATCAGCGGGTTGCCGTTGCTCTCTTCACCTTCGTCACGGTTTCCGCCCATAAAGCCTGCCGCGATCTGCGCCAGAATACGGGAGATGAAGATTACGAAGGTGTTTACCACGCCCTGAATCAGGGTCATGGTCACCATGTCACCGTTGGCGATATGGCTGATTTCGTGGGCGATAACCGCTTCGGCTTCATCACGGCTCATGTTCTGCAGCAAGCCGGTGCTGACGGCCACCAGCGACGCATCGCGACGGGCGCCCGTGGCAAAAGCGTTGATGTCCGGGGCATGGTAAATCGCCACCTGCGGCATAGCAATCCCGGCCTGACGGGATTGCTGAGCCACCGTATTCATCAGCCACTGTTCCATATCGTTACGCGGCTGTTCAATAACCTCACCACCCACCGATTTCAGTGCCATCCACTTCGACATCAGCAGGGAGATGAACGAGCCACCAAAACCAAACAGCAGCGCCATAATCAACAGACCCTGAACGCTGCTCGACTGAATTCCTGTCAGGCTTAGCACGAGCCCGAAAACCACCATAACCGCCAGGTTGGTGAGCAGGAAGAGCGCGATTCGCATCATAATTTTCTTTTTACCTCAGTTTAACAAAACGCACTATGCGATTACCCACATCGTATGGGTATTGCGGCTATTTTCAAGCATCCGATGGGCGTAAGTCACCAGAAAGACACAACTTTACACAATTGGAAATCAGGCTGACGGAAGGATGCAGAACAAAAAGAAACAGGCACAATTTCTTGTGCCTGTCAGGAGGTTATTTTGCCGGAGCGGGCTGTACGGCAGGTTTCTCTTTTTCCTGATTCGCCAGGTCGAGAGCGATATGCACCGTCTCGTCCAGATACGGATCCGGCTCCTGGTAATCTTTTGGCAGATCGTCCAGTTTCTTGAGTAGAGGCTTACCTTCGCGCTTGAAGCGATCGTTGATACGCGCCAGGCGAGTTGCATCGTCTTCGTTGTTCTCTTTCTCACGCTGTGCGTAATTCAGAGAAACAATATTCCGCTTATCTTTCAGGGCATTGAATCGTGCAATATCCTTCATGATGTACTGGAATTCCGGATCCTTCGCGATGCGGTCGTTATGCGCTTTCAGCAGTTCAGGGCCAAACTGGGTCATATCACCCGCTTTCACGTAGGTCGCGGCATTGATGCTGTCCCACGGCAACGCGTTATCTTCAAACTTCTCGCCGGTTTCCGTCTCCTGGGAGCCAGTCGGCATGATGATGTCCGGCGTGACGCCCTTACGCTGCGTACTGCCGCCGTTTACGCGGTAGAATTTCTGAATGGTGTACTGAACCGAGCCCAGCGCAGGCCATTCCGGACGCAGCATCTGATCGTAAATACGATTCAGAGAGCGGTACTGCTGAACGGTACCTTTCCCGAAAGTTGGCTCACCGACGATAAGCGCGCGGCCATAGTCCTGCATTGCAGCGGCAAAGATCTCAGACGCGGAGGCACTGAAGCGGTCAACCAGGACCACCAGCGGGCCTTTGTAGTAGACAACACCGTCGTTGTCGGCATCTTCACGGACTTTACCGTTGTTATCTCGCACCTGAACCACCGGGCCAGATGGGATGAACAGGCCAGAGAGTGAAACCGCTTCCGTCAGCGCACCGCCGCCGTTACTGCGCAAGTCGATGATGATGCTGCTAACGTTCTGCTTTTCAAGCTTCTGCAGCTGAACTTTCACATCGTCAGTCAGCCCCACGTAGAAGCCAGGAATATCCAGGACACCTACCTTCTCTTTACCCACGGTTTTCACCGACATTTTCACCGCGCGGTCTTCCAGACGGATACGCTCGCGGGTCAGGGTAACAATACGGGTTTTGGTGCCTTTACCGGCAGGCAGAATTTCCAGACGTACCTTGCTGCCTTTCGGACCTTTGATCAGCGCAACCACGTCATCGAGACGCCAGCCGATCACATCGACCATGTTCTGGCCGGTTTGTCCAACACCCACAATGCGATCGCCTACGCTAATCGCTTTGCTTTTGGATGCCGGGCCACCCGCGACCATTGAATTGATCACCGTGTAATCATCGTCCATCTGCAGAACCGCGCCGATACCTTCCAGAGACAGGCTCATTTCGGTATTGAACTGCTCAGTGTTGCGCGGAGAGAGGTAGTTGGTGTGCGGATCGATTTCGTGCGCAAAGGCGGTCATCGCGAGTGAGAAAACATCCTCGCTGTTGGTCTGCGCCAGGCGACGAATAGCAAATTTATAACGACGCGTCAGCGTGTCACGGATCTCTTTTTCGTCTTTGCCGGTCAGCTTAAGGCTCAGTTCGTCGTATTTAACTTTGCCGTCCCAAAGCGCATTCAACTCGGCTTCATCTTTTGGCCAGGGCGCTTTGCTGCGATCCAGATTAAAGGTGTCGTTGCCGGTGAAGTCCATTGGACGTTCCAGCACTTTCAGCGCGTACTGATAGCGTTCAAAACGGCGCTTTTGCGACAGGTTGTAGAGATCGTAGAACAGATCCAGCTTGCCTGAACGCAACTCGTCACCCACCTCGGATTTGCGCTTAGCGAACTGCTCGACATCGCTGGCGAGCAAAACGTTATGGCTGTAATCCAGCAAGTTCAGATAGCGGTCAAAGATTTTGGCCGAAAAGGCCTGATCGAGATCGAACTGACGATAGTGCGAGCGGGTAAAACGTGAGGTCACGCGCTCGCTCACCGTCGCGTGCTGCGTCTCTTCCTTGAGTACCGGAATTTGATCAACACGCGTGATATCGTCCACTGCAAAAGCGTGACCTGTTATAGCAAACAGACCCGCCAGCGCGGTGAGCTTAAAAAAAGTGTTCATGCCAGGCTTGGCCTCCGTTTCAGAACAACAAGTGTTCTGCGCGTACAATCATTGACATACCAGAAGTCAGCTGTACACGAACGCCATCTTTGGTGATTTCCAGTACGGTGGCGTCCATAGCATTGTTACCCGCTTTTACCTTCAGCGCCTGACCCACGCTCAAAGCGTTAATGTCAGAAACCGGCGTATGGCGCGGCTCTTCACGAGGGGCACGCGGGGCTTTTGCTGCTGGTTTGTCTGCACGCGGTTTGCGATCGTTATTATCGTTACGGCGCGGCGCAGGGCGCGGTTTACGCTCACGACGAGGCGCTTCTTCCTGGCCGTTTGCCGCGGCGGCTTCGCGTTTTTTCGCCTGCTGTTCTGCACGTTGTGCCTGAACGCGTGCTTTGGCTTCTTCAAGCTGCTTGCGCGCGTGCTCAACGTGCTGCTCGTCCAGCTCACCGCAAGGGTTGCCGTCGAGGTCCACGCGGGTAGCGCCTGGTTTGATACCGTACAGGTAACGCCAGCTCGAAGTATAAAGACGTAAGGCGGAACGCAGCTGAGTTTTGCTGAGGTTCATTTCCCCTTCAACACGCGCCACCAGATCCTGAAAAATACCGACTTTCAGGGGACGAGCTTCACCTTCCGCGCTGAAGCACTGCGGGAAACGCTCGGCCAGAAATGCGATAACTTCTTTACTGCTATTCAACTTAGGTTGATTTTCCATGAAATTTCCTGATTACAACGGACGTTGCCAACAAGCGCAGGCATGAACAGGCGTCATTATAATGACGCTATCAGTAAATGCTACGTTATCCGTTGATTATCCTGCGACGCTCGCAAAGAATTTTTGATAATCGGTTGCAGCGAGTACGTTTTCCAGAATCGCCACCAGCTCGCGCAGCCCCTGTTCGTCCTCGGTTGTAAAGCGACTGAAGACCGTACTGTCGATATCCAGAACGCCAATAATCTGATTTTTGACCACCAGCGGCAAAACGATTTCAGAATTACTGGCGGCATCACAGGCAATGTGTCCGTCAAACGCATGGACATCTTCCACACGCTGGACCTGATTCTCTGCCACCGCCGTGCCGCATACGCCACGCCCTACCGGAATACGCACGCAGGCCAGTTTGCCCTGGAACGGACCGAGCACCAGCGTTTCACCTTCCAGAAGGTAAAAGCCAGCCCAGTTTACGTCAGAGAGACGTTCAAACAGCAATGCGCTAGTATTTGCCAGAGTGGCTAAGAAGCTGGTCTCACCCGCCATCAATGCCTTAAAATCGCGGTTCAGATCCGCGTAGAATTCTGTTTTGTTCATTATTCAATCACTTAGTTGTCTTACAAATTTACCGCATAGCCTATTAAAATAAGCATTAAATGCGCTCATGCTCAAGATGAATCCGTTCATGAGTTATTATAACTTTCAACAATACTTATTTGTGCGCAGCTGATGGCCTTAAAAACAACCAAAATTACGCCGACGAGAAAGATAACTGTCCATACGGTAAGCGAAGCTTTGCCTCGTGCACATTATCAGCGTTGCCCCCAGTGCGATACGCTTTTTATGTTGCCGAAGATGAAATCGCACCAAAGTGCCTTTTGTCCTCGCTGCGACGCTAAAATTCGCGATGGTCGCGACTGGTCGTTGACCCGCCTCGCCGCCATGGCCGTCACCATGCTGCTGCTGATGCCCTTCGCCTGGAGCGAACCGCTGCTGAAACTCTACCTGCTTGGCGTGCGCATTGACGCCAACGTGCTGCAGGGTATCTGGCAGATGACCCGTCAGGGCGATCCCATCACCGCCGCCATGGTGCTGTTCTGCACCGTTGGCGCTCCGCTGGTGCTGGTCGCCGCCATTGCCTATCTTTGGTTTGGCAATATTCTCGGCATGAACCTTCGCCCGGTGCTGCTGATGCTGGATAAACTCAAAGAGTGGGTGATGCTGGATATTTATCTGGTCGGCGTGGGCGTTGCGTCAATAAAGGTACAGGACTATGCCTTTTTGCAGCCCGGCATCGGACTCTTTGCCTTCATCTGTCTGGTATTGCTGAGCATCCTGACGCTGATACACCTGAACGTTGAGCAGCTCTGGGAGCGATTTTACCCGCAGCGCCCCGCCACCCGTCCCGATGAAAATCTGCGCGTCTGTCTGGGTTGCCACTATACCGGGTTACCCGACCCGCGCGGACGCTGCCCGCGGTGCCACATTCCATTAAGGCTGCGTCGAAACAACAGCCTGCAAAAATGCTGGGCGGCGCTGATCGCCTCCCTGGTGTTTCTGATCCCCGCCAATATGCTGCCTATTTCCATCATTTACGTGAATGGCGGACGTCAGGAGGATACTATCCTCTCCGGGATTATCTCCCTTGCGCACAGCAATGTCGGGGTGGCGGCGATCGTTTTTATTGCCAGTATTCTGGTTCCCTTTACCAAAGTGGTGGTGATGATTACCCTGCTCATCAGCATTCACTTAAAGTGTGAACAAGGCTTACGAACCCGCATTCTGCTTCTGCGATTCGTCACCTGGATTGGCCGCTGGTCAATGTTAGATTTGTTCGTAATTTCGCTGATGATGTCTCTCATCAATCGCGACCAGTTACTTGCTTTTACAATGGGACCCGCGGCTTTTTATTTCGGCTCTGCGGTGATATTGACTATTCTTGCTGTGGAATGGCTGGATAGCCGCTTACTTTGGGATGCACATGAGTCAGGAAACCCCCGCTTCGCCGACTGAAGCGAGAATTAAAACAAAACGCCGCATTTCGCCATTCTGGTTGCTGCCCGTCATCGCCCTGATGATTGCAGGCTGGCTTATCTGGACGAGCTATGAAGATCGCGGTAGCACCGTCACCATTGATTTCCAGACCGCCGACGGCATCGTCGCCGGGCGAACGCCCGTTCGCTTCCAGGGGGTTGAAGTGGGTACGGTTCAGGACATCTCTCTTGGAAAAGGGCTGAACAAGATTCAGGTGCGGGTCAGTATTAAATCTGACATGCAGGATGCCCTGCGCAGCGAAACGCAGTTCTGGCTGGTGACGCCAAAAGCCTCTCTGGCAGGTGTGTCCGGGCTGGATGCGCTCGTGGGAGGTAACTATATTGGCATGATGCCGGGTAAAGGAGAGCCGCAGGATCACTTTGTTGCCCTGGATACACAGCCGAAGTACCGTCTCAATAACGGCGATTTAATGATCCATCTGCAGGCGCCGGATCTCGGTTCTCTGAACAGTGGCTCACTGGTCTATTTCCGCAAAATCCCGGTTGGCCGTGTGTACGATTACGCGATCAACCCAAATAAACAGGGCGTCACCATTGACGTGCTGATCGAGCGTCGCTTCACCAATCTGGTGAAAAAAGGCAGCCGCTTCTGGAACGTGTCCGGCGTGGACGCGGATCTCAGCCTGAGCGGTGCGAAAGTGAAGCTGGAGAGTCTGGCCGCGCTGGTTAATGGCGCCATCGCCTTTGACTCGCCGGAAAACTCAAGCCCTGCCACCGCTGATGATTCATTTGGATTGTACGCTGACCTGGCGCACAGCCAGCGCGGCGTGATCGTCAAACTCGCCCTGCCCGATGCTAAAGGGCTAAAAGCGGGTTCAACACCGCTGATGTATCAGGGATTGCAGGTTGGTCAGCTCACCAAAATGACCCTCAACCCGGGCGGCTCGGTCACCGGCGAAATGACGGTCGACCCGAGCGTGGTCGATCTCCTGCGCGAGAAAACGCGTATCGAAATGCGCAGTCCAAAGCTCTCTCTGAACGATGCCAGCCTCAGCACGCTGTTGACCGGCAATACGTTTGAGCTCATCCCCGGCGAGGGTGAACCCAGCAATAGCTTCGTGATTGCCCCGGCTGATAAAGCCCTGCTGCAAAAGCCGGGCGTAGTGACGGTCACGCTGAATGCGCCAGAAAGTTACGGTATCGAAGCCGGACAGCCGTTAATTTTACACGGCGTGCAGGTCGGTCAGGTGCTGGAGCGTAAGCTCTCAGCGAATGGCGTGACTTTCTCGGTCGCTATCGATCCGCAATACAGCGACCTGGTGCATGGCGACAGCAAATTCGTGGTGAACAGTCGCGTCGACGTGAAGGTGGGTCTGGACGGCGTGGAGTTCCTCGGCGCCAGCGCCAGCGAATGGGTTAACGGCGGTATCCGCATTTTGCCAGGGAATAAAGGCCCCGTGCGCGACAGCTATCCGCTGTATGCCAACCTGGAGAAAGCGGTTGAAAACAGCCTGAGCGATCTTCCTACCACCACGCTGACCTTAAGCGCCGAGACGCTGCCGGACGTACAGGCGGGTTCCGTGGTGCTGTATCGCAAGTTTGAAGTCGGGGAAGTGATCACCGTTCGCCCGCGTGCGGACGCGTTCGATATCGAACTGCATATCAAGCCGGAGTACCGCAAGCTGCTGACGCCAAACAGCGTCTTCTGGGCCGAAGGCGGCGCGAAAGTTCAGCTTAACGGTAACGGGCTAACCGTACAGGCCTCTCCGCTGTCACGCGCGCTGCGGGGGGCGATTAGCTTCGATAACCTCAGCGGTGCGGGCGCGAATCTGCGTAAAGGCGATAAGCGTATTCTCTTCCCATCCGAGACCGCCGCCCGCGCGGTGGGTGGGCAGATTACCCTGCACGCCTTTGATGCCGGCAAGCTGGCGGAAGGCATGCCAATCCGCTATCTGGGCATTGATATCGGGCAGATCCAGAAGCTGACGCTGATCACCTCGCGCAACGAGGTGCAGGCCACTGCCGTGCTCTACCCGGAATATGTGCAGACCTTCGCCCGCACTGGCTCGCGCTTCTCGGTGGTCACGCCGCAAATCTCGGCCGCTGGCGTTGAGCACCTCGACACCATTTTGCAGCCGTACATCAACGTTGAGCCAGGCCAGGGCAATGCCCGCCGTGATTTCGAGCTGCAGGAAGCCACGATCACCGACTCGCGGTACCTTGGCGGTCTGAGCATCGTGGTGGAAGTGCCGGAAGCGGGCTCGCTGAACATCGGCACTCCGGTACTATTCCGCGGTATTGAAGTGGGTACGGTCACGGGCCTGACGCTCGGTACGCTCTCCGACCGCGTGATGGTGGCATTACGTATTAGCGAACGTTACCAGCACCTGGTTCGAAATAACTCGGTGTTCTGGCTGGCATCCGGCTATTCGCTGGACTTTGGCCTGACGGGAGGCGTGGTGAAAACCGGCACCTTCAACCAGTTCATTCGCGGCGGTATCGCGTTTGCCACGCCGCCGGGAACGCCGCTGGCGCCAAAAGCGCAGCCGGGTAAACACTTCCTGCTGCTCGAGAGCGAACCAAAAGAGTGGCGCGAATGGGGAACCGCCCTGCCGCGTTAATCTGACAGGCTCCGGTGTCAACGCACCGGAGCCTTTATGCTACACTGCGCACCTGAATTTTTCCCTGTGGTGTGCCCGTGGCTCAAAACTCCGTATTTCTTCCTGAACAATTCCTGGCGCAGATGCGCGAGGCGCTTCCTTCTCACCTGTCGTTAGACGATTTTATCGCCGCCTGCCAGCGTCCGTTACGCCGGAGTATTCGCGTCAACACGCTGAAAATCAGCGTCGATGATTTTCTGGCGCTGGTCGCTCCGTACGGCTGGCAGCTTACGCCGGTACCGTGGTGCGCTGAGGGGTTCTGGATAGAACGCGATGACGAAGCTTCACTGCCGCTGGGCAGTACCGCTGAACATCTGAGCGGTCTGTTCTATATTCAGGAAGCCAGCTCGATGCTGCCGGTTGCCGCCCTGTTTGCCGATGGCAATTCGCCAGAGCGCGTAATGGATGTTGCCGCCGCGCCCGGCTCAAAAACCACCCAAATTGCCGCCCGTATGGGTAATCAAGGGGCGATCCTCGCCAACGAGTTTTCCGCCAGCCGCGTGAAGGTGTTGCATGCCAACATCAGCCGCTGCGGTATTCATAATGTTGCCCTGACGCACTTCGACGGACGCGTGTTTGGCGCCGCCCTGCCGGAAGCCTTCGACGCCATTCTGCTGGACGCCCCCTGCTCAGGCGAAGGGGTGGTGCGTAAAGATCCCGATGCGTTAAAAAACTGGTCAGTTGAGAGCAACCTTGAGATCGCGGCCACGCAGCGAGAGCTGATCGACAGCGCATTCCATGCCCTGCGCCCCGGCGGCACGCTGGTTTATTCGACGTGCACCTTAAACCGCGATGAGAACGAAGATGTCTGCCTGTGGCTGCAAGCGCAATATCCGGATGCGGTCGAGTTTCTGCCGCTCGACGATCTGTTCGCCTCAGCACAGGAGGCTGTCACCCCGGAGGGGTTCCTCCATGTTTTCCCGCAGATTTACGACTGCGAAGGGTTCTTTGTGGCGCGTCTGCGTAAAACGCAGGCGGTGGCTCCCCTGCCCGCACCTAAATTCAAGGTCGGTAACTTCCCGTTTTCCCCCCTTAAAGGTCGAGAAACCGCACAGCTTGAAGCCGCCGCTAAAAAAGCGGGACTGGTCTGGGATGAGAGCCTGCGCCCCTGGATGCGTGATAAAGAGATATGGCTGTTCCCCGCACAGATCGAGCCGCTCATCGGAAAGGTCCGTTTTTCCCGAATCGGGATCCGCCTGGCGGAAGTGCATAATAAAGGGTATCGCTGGCAGCATGAGGCCGTAATCGCCCTTGCCGGACGCGAGAATACCTTTGCCCTGACGCATCAGGAAGCCGAAGAGTGGTACCGTGGTCGCGATGTCTATCCGGAGAGCACGCCATCAGGCGATGAAGTGATTGTGACGTATCAGGGATACCCGCTGGGCCTGGCAAAAAAGGTCGGCTCAAGGCTGAAAAACAGCTATCCACGCGAGCTGGTTCGGGACGGTCGGCTTTTTACCGGTAACGATCGCACGGATTGATAAAAAGCGCATTTTTTTACTGGCGATTTTGCTCTCTTTGTCTACGATCAAAAATGGGTGGCCACACTGGTCATACCAGATTTTTGACAACCGACCCGGAGAGCACTATGACGAAAACCAGCGTGCGTATTGGCGCTTTTGAGATCGACGACGCAGAGCTGCGCGGCGAAGCACAAGGCGATCGAACGTTAAGTATTCCCTGCAAATCCGACCCGGATTTGTGCATGCAGCTTGATGCATGGGATGCAGATACCAGCGTCCCGGCAATACTTGATGGCGAACATTCAGTCCTTTACCGTGAGCATTACGATAGTAAAACCGATGCCTGGGTCATGCGTCTTGCCTGACCTAAAGAGAACCCGCCCGAAGGCGGGTTATTTATTACTGCAGCTGAGCCAGCGTAAAGTAACCGTCAAATACGGCACCCGTATCAATGTAGTGGAGATTGTCAAAATCATACCTTCTGTCGACGGGCGTATGTCCGAACCAGAAATGATCCGCGCCGCTGATGCCCTCTCCTTTACCCACCATAAACCCCATCAACCGATCGCGGTTCCATAAGACGCGCTGGTCACTGACCGGTTTTTGCCAGCGGTATTCCGCGGCCGGATAATCAGCATGGGCAATCACATTAAGACCGTTCGCACAGGTTATCTCGATGACATGCGGTAAGTCGCGACAGGCGTCGAGCAACGACAGCGCAAGCCGTTGCCGATCGCGTTCAAGATGCGAAAACCACATTCCGCCATTCATCATCCAAAGAGAAAAATCTTTATTATCCAAACCGTCGAGCGCCATTTGCTCATGGTTTCCCCGCACGGCACGAAACCATTTTTCATTAATTAACTGCAGGCATTTAACGCTATCAGGGCCACGATCGATCATATCCCCGACAGAAATAAGTAAATCCTCATACGGATTAAAATGACGGCGTTTAAGTTCATCCATAAGCCACTGGTAGCAACCGTGTATATCGCTGACAACCCAGACGTGACGCCACATTCCACCTTCAATTCGCTGATACATAGCACCTCCTTTAAACAGTATAGCTGCCGCAGAAAAGTCGACAGACAGGCGTAGTCATCACGAAATCAAACAAACGGTAAACCAAACAGAAATAAAGATCCTCGCGCTATTAATCCCCTTTTCCTGGCTCTTTAGAATAAGGGCAGAAAAAAAAGAGGGGTCTTCACGTGTCTAATACGCACCTGCATAACGATGTTTTCTATCCGCATCGCACAAATATTATTTCCGAGCTGGTGAACGGCAAACGCGTTCCGGGGCCGATCTGGCGCAAACGCGAATATCGCCTGAAGTTCCTGTTACGTTCGCTGGTGTTCTGGTCTTCTACACATCGCATGCTGGAAACCCTTTCGGGTCGCGACGATTTTGACAGGCTGCTGGCCTCTCAAATTACATTGCCGAGCAAGACCCACCGGCAGTACCTGATGCGCGGCCTGACGGCTAACGATCGCGCCGACGCTATCGTTAATCATTATTACTGGATTGACAGCCTGAAAGAGAGCGGTCTCGCCCAGGCCCTGACCAGCCCGCAGGAACAAGCCGTTGCGCAGTTCCATGCAAAAGACGGTGTAACCTATACGGTCAATGCTTCCTCTGCGGGGAAAGCCGAGCGCGAAGGCGAAAGCACGTTGTGGCTACGCGACAACGAGGACACGCTGCTGGCCAGCCTGACCTTTAGCGTCGCGCGCAGCAATGGTCAGCAAGTCATGGTGATTGGCGGGCTTCAGGGACCCCGCCGCTGCGTATCGCGAGACGTCATTAAACAGGCCACCCGCGCCTGTCATGGTCTTTTCCCCAAACGGGTATTGATGGAAGTCCTCTTCCAGCTGGCTGCGCAGTCATCCGTCCGGGCGATTTTTGCCGTCAGCGATGAGGGTCACGTTTTCCGCGCGTTGCGGTATCGCCTGAGCAAAGGTCGCCATTTCCATGCCAGCTACGATGAATTTTGGGCATCGCTGGACGGTAAAAAGCTCTCGGCCTTCTGCTGGCAGCTGCCGCTACAGATGGAGCGTAAATCGCTTGAAGAGATCGCCAGTAAAAAACGTGCCGAATACCGCCGCCGCTTTGAGCTGCTTGATGAAATAGAGGTATCCGTTAAGTCCCACTTTTAGCCTGGCTGGCGTCTTCGCTCACTGCATAGTGGATGCAATCTATTTATAGGATGAATAATAAAGCAGCGTACTATTGCGCAGGGCGAGTGCGCTCAGTTAGCATTGCGCGAAATGATACCGGCGAATGCGTTGGAAAAAGCGCAATGTGGGCGCAAAAATGAGGGACTTCGGTAATGATCTATGACTGCTTCTTATATTACGATGAAGATATGCTTCTCGAAATCAGGCTGAACACGCTAGCGGACGTTGTCGATCGCTTCGTTATCGTTGAGTCAACGCATACCTTTACCGGTAAAAAGAGGCAGCTGCATTTTGACATTAATAAATACAGTCAGTTTAAAGATAAAATTATCTACGTTGTGCATGATAAAGAACCGATTACGAAAGCCGCTGAAGAATCACATCCGGCCCGAGAGGTGATCCCGGGTTTGCCAGAGGGAATGGTAGTGGATGCGTGGGCAAATGAAGCCGCGCAGAGGAATGCCATCATGCAGGGTTTGTCCCATGCCAGCGATGATGATTTGATTTTAGTTTCCGATGTGGACGAGATATTTTCACCTCAGGTAGTAGCATCGATAAACCCCAAAAAGCTCTGCACAACTATTTATCAGAATTTTTATAATTATCAGTTTAACCTGCAGGTTTTTAATACAGATAACACGCCAAGAAAATGTAAATTACCGAGAGCCACCCAGTATAAAAATCTCGTTAACTTCTTTGGCGGTGAACCTGAATCATTCAGGAATCTTAAACGCACCCGAAGTGTTAAAAACTGGTCCTGGCTAAAGTGGAACTGGTTCAAGATTAACAACCGCATCATTGAAAATGGTGGGTGGCATTTCTCATGGGTGATGACACCCGAGCGCATCTCAGAAAAAATGTCGACCATTTCCCATACTGAATACGATCTCCCTGAGTTTAACAACCCGGAACACATCATGAAGGTCATTAAAAACGCGGAAGATATCTGGGGGCGGGACAGGACGTTAATCAAGCAAGAGCTAACGGTTGAAAACTTCCCTGAGTACATTGTCCAACACAAAGACAAATTCAGCGCGTTCATTATTTAACTTAAGGGTTGCCCTTTCGAACGTCAGAAGGCGTTTGCTCAGCGGTCGCTCGGCCACAAAATTTTAACAAAGATCCCAAAAAACCCTGGACGCACGCGGTCCTGAGTATGTTATGGTTTAGAGAGGATATGGAAAGTTCGAGAAAGTTTCGGGTGATGTCGAGTCAGTACCGAAAAATGCTTTGAAAAACATACAGATAAAAAGAGACCGAATACGATTCCTGTATTCGGTCCAGGGAAATGGCTCTTGGGAGAGAGCCGTGCGCTAAAAGTTGGCATTAATGCAGGCTAAGTCGCCTTGCCTTTTAAGAATAGATGACGACGCCAGGTTTTCCAGTCCACAGCTAAAGCGGTCGGAAAAAAAGCGCCAGAGCATCATTAAATGTGAAAAACCGCAGTGCTTTCGCAAGCATCTGCGGTTTTTTATTGGAAACCCGAACGTTAGCAGAGCTTGTCGGCGCGCTCGATAAACGGTGCCAGACTCATTTTTTGTCCCGGATGCGACGGGTCATCGATCTGAATAATGCTAATCGGCTGTCCGCTGCTTTTACCGCTGGCTACCTGCTGCTCTGCGATATCATTCAGCGGATATTGCACCAACGTGCTCGGGTTGATCGCATACAGCGCATGGCCCGGACGGCAGGTCAGCATCACCTCTTCGCGATTGAAAGCCCATTTGTCCTTACCCACTTCAAAACGGCTGACGGTGATAACCTGCGGTGCGGCAAGC
This sequence comes from Enterobacter vonholyi, assembly GCF_008364555.1. Lineage (GTDB taxonomy): Bacteria > Pseudomonadota > Gammaproteobacteria > Enterobacterales > Enterobacteriaceae > Enterobacter > Enterobacter vonholyi. The sequence goes on along the minus strand of NZ_VTUC01000004.1, from coordinate 190,779 downwards.
GCGCTCCCCGTACAGGCCAGCAAGATGAGAGAAAGTACTGTCTTTTTCATATGATATTTAACCTTATCAGAAGGGTTCCCAGGTGGCGAACAGACTGACCGTTGCCAGCACCAGCGCTCCCAGCACCACTTCTGCCTGCGTCATCCTGATAAAAATCTGTTGTGCTCGCCCGCTCTCCGGACGAAACCGTGGCACCAGAAAATACCGATTTGCCAGCGCAATTACCACCATCAACGCCACCAGCGCACATTTGAACAACAAAAACTGTACGTAACCAGCCTGCCAGGGAATATGGACACCCAGTATCATGAGCGCATTGATCGCTCCGCTGAGCAGCACGCCCGCGACAGCGTAATGGCCCACGCGCGAAAAGCGCATCATGGTATAAATGGCGGCATTCTGCCAGCGTCCTTTAGCCAGGCGCATGCAGAACAGCAGAGGCAGTAATCCGCCAAGCCAGGTTGCGGCGCAGATCAGGTGAAAAGCATAATTAAGACGCTGCAACGCCCCTATCGGACCGTCGTTCATTGCCGCGTGCCCTACCCCAGCCAGCAGGATAAGCTGGCCCATCGTAAGCAACAGCAGCCGCGAACCTTTCAGCGGTGCGAGCCATGCTGCGCCGACCGTGATCGCAGCGAGTATGATTTGCCACAGCCAGACGCCGCCAAACTGCGTCCTCATTACGCCGTACCAGACCTGCGGGGCAAACACATCTCCCCAGCCGTTACCCATCAGTCCGCCCTGAAGCATAAACATCAGGAGCGCAGCGGCCAGACTCATTAAGGCCGCAACTTTCTGCTGCAGCTGAAATCGCCGGGACATCAGGCGGTGGAGAGAGGAAGGCGCAAACCAGACGCTGTAAAGCGCGTTGCCAAAAACAAGCATCAGCGCCCCGAAATGGATAAAGCGCAACCCGATATAACACAGCGCCAGCATGCTATTTCACGCTAAAGTGATAGCTGCCTTTGGTTTTATGGCCGTCTACGGAGACGACATGCCAGTCTACCTGGTACGTCCCTGACGTCAGCGTTTGTTCCAGCGGAACGGTGAGTTGCGCCTTGTTCTTTTCGTCGCGCGTGGCGGTTCCCGTTTTGATGACCTGCTTTTGCGCATCCGTTACCACCACACCGCTAAACCCCGGTTCGATGCCTTCTGAAAAATTCAGCGTAAGTGCCTGCGGAGCGCTCACCACGCTGTCCGCTGCCGGTCTCTGCTGTTTAAGATGTGCATGTGCCAGCGCGGAGGGCGCCATCATTGTCGAGGCCACAAAAACCAGTGCGCATACCGCGCGGGAGGCGGAGAAACCCATCGCAATCATTCCTTTTTGTTATGTCTGTATGCTAAAGAATAACGCTGTATAATAAACGAGTCGAGGATCATCCTGCCTCCGCTTGTCATCGTCGTGCAATCGCGGTAACGTTGCCGCCGCAGAAAAAGGAGAAGGTAATGAAGATCAATCTGGCCGCCCTTCCGCAGGACGAGATGGATAAAGTGAATGTCGATCTCGCTGCCGCTGGCGTCGCGTTCAAAGAGCGTTACAACATGCCTGTCGTGGCTGAAGTCGTTGAACGGGAACAACCCGCCCATCTGCGCGACTGGTTTCGCGAAAGATTAATCGCCCACCGTCTCGCCTCGGTTAACCTCTCCCGTTTACCGTACGAACCTAAAGTTAAATAAGCTTAACGAGTCGTTACACTTCCTTACGCGGAATCTGGCAGGATAAGAAAACCCTGATAAATTTAGGTGTATTCTTAAATCCCTGCGACTCAGTGTATAAGGAAGTCACGATGTCACATTGGAACATAGCGGCAGCCCAGTATGGCGGGCTGCATCAGAGTGTGAATGACCATGTTACGCACCACCTGCGCTTCATCGCCGAAGCCGCACGGCAGGGGTGCGATCTGCTGGTCTTCCCTGAACTCTCCTTAACGGGCTCTGGCGCGCCGACGCTACCTCCCCCACCCGATGACGCACAGCTGGAGCCGCTGCTTAACGCGGCACATTTTTACCAGATTACCGTTATTGCAGGACTCCCTCTGGAACAGGATGGGCAGAGACAGAAAGGTCTTGTGCTGTTTTCGCCTGCTTGCCATCGCATTTTGCGCTATCCGCAAGGGCGCGGAGCCAGCCTGGTGCCGGGGGACAAGCACCTTAGCATCATTGATGCACATCCCGATTCTCCCAATCTCGATCCCAGAGCAACGCTTGTTACCAGCTGCCAGTCGGTGGGGGAAAATCGCTGGCGGCAGTCCATCAGTAACCTGCAGCGCTTCGCGCATAAATATGCTATCGCGGTGCTGATGGCGAACGCCTGCGGCGGCAGCGCGCTGTGGGATGATAAAGGCCAGCTGATCGTCCGCGCGGATAAGGGCGAGCTTCTGGTGACCGGCAGGCTCGGCGGCGAGGGTTGGCAAGGCGATATCATTCCTTTAGGCTAGGCGTTTTAAGCTCAGGAGTTTTCAATGCTGCGCGTCATCGATACCGAAACTTGCGATCTTCAGGGCGGAATAGTGGAAGTGGCCTCTGTCGACGTGGTTGATGGTAAAATCGTCAACCCAATGAGCCATCTGGTGCGTCCCGATCGCCCCATCAGCCCCCAGGCGATGGCTATCCATCGCATTACCGAATCGATGGTGGCGGATAAGCCGTGGATCGAAGAGATCATTCCGCACTACTACGGTAGCCCGTGGTACGTCGCGCATAACGCCAGCTTTGACCGCCGGGTCCTACCTGAAATGCCGGGCGAATGGATTTGCACAATGAAGCTGGCGCGTCGTCTCTGGCCGGGCATTAAATACAGCAATATGGCGCTGTACAAGTCCCGCAAGCTCAGCGTTCGTACCCCTGAGGGGCTTCACCATCACCGCGCCCTGTATGACTGCTATATCACCGCCGCGTTGCTGATTGATATTATGAATATCTCAGGCTGGACACCGGATGATATGGCGACGATCACCGGACGCCCCGCGTTACTGACCACATTTACCTTTGGTAAATATCGCGGGAAGCCGGTGTCCGAGGTAGCGGACAAAGACCCGGGCTATTTGCGCTGGCTGTATAACAACCTCGACAGAATGAGTCCGGAACTGCGCTTAACGCTGAAACATTATCTGGGCGACGCTTAACCCTCCGCACGGCCTGGCAGCGTGTCCTGCGCCAGGCCAATCAGGAAGGCATATTCCAGGGCAACCCCTTCGTAGGATTTAAATCGTCCCGATTTCCCGCCGTGTCCGGAGTCCATATCGGTACACAGCAGCAGCAGATTGTCATCGGTTTTCAGCTCCCGCAGCTTTGCCACCCATTTTGCCGGCTCCCAGTACTGTACCTGAGAATCATGCAAACCGGTGGTGACCAGCATGTGCGGGTAGGCTTTCGCCTCCACGTTGTCGTACGGGCTGTACTCTTTCATATAGCGGTAGTACATCTCATCCTGCGGATTCCCCCACTCCTCAAACTCCCCGGTGGTAAGAGGGATAGATTCATCGAGCATGGTCGTGACCACATCGACAAACGGTACCTGCGCGACAATCCCCTTAAAGCGGTCGGGACGCTGGTTGATAACCGCCCCCATCAGCATGCCGCCCGCGCTGCCTCCCATGCCAAAGCAGAGTTGCGGATCGCCATAGCCCTGCTCAATTAGCGCATCGCAGACGTCGAGATAATCATTGAAGGTGTTTTTCTTTTTCAGGAATTTCCCGTCTTCATACCAGTGTTGGCCCAGCTCACCGCCGCCGCGAATATGGGCTATGGCGAAAACAAAACCGCGATCGAGCAGGCTTAATCGGCTGCTGCTGAAATCGGCGTCCATGCTTGAGCCATACGACCCGTAGCCGTAAACCAGGATCGGGTTTTTGCCTTTCTGGAAATGGGCTTGGTGATAGACGAGCGAGACGGGGACCTCAACGCCATCCCGGGCGGTGACCCAGAGGTGCTCGCTGCGGTAGTTTTCAGACTCAAAACCTTTTACCTCGGTCTGTTTAATCACCTGGCGCTGCCCGGTATCCATGTCCAGCTCAAACAGGGTGTCCGGTGTGGTCATGGATGAGTAGCCGTAGCGCAACCGCGATGATTCGGGTTCGGGATTGAATCCAATCCACGTCACATAGGCCGGGTCGTCGAACGCAATCCCCACCACTTCCCGCGTTTTGCGGTTGATTTGCCGGATACTGGTCAGCCCGCGCTGGCGCTCTTCCACCACCAGCCAGTCGGTAAACAGGGTGAACCCTTCCAGCATCACCTGATCCCGCGCGGGGATAAGCACCTCCCACTTGCGCTCATCGCGCACTTTGGTTTTATAGAGACCAAAGTTTTTGCCCTCACGATTGGAGCGCAAATAAAAGCTGTGCTGGAAATGATCCAGGCTGTACTCGTGATCCTTGCGGCGCGGCAGGAAACAGAGCGGCTGGGCGTCAGGCAGTTCGGCATCCAGCAGCAGAACTTCCGACGTCGTCGCGCTGGCAAGGAAGATAATCACATAGTGGCGCGAGGAGGTTTTATGCAGGCTGACATAGAACGTTTCGTCTTTCTCTTCATAGACCAGCTCGTCGTCTGCGGAGTCCGTTCCCACGGTGTGCCGCCATACCTGATAAGGCAGTAGCGTCGAGGCGTGCTTTTTGACGTAGTAAACCGTCTCGGAATCATTCGCCCAGACAAAATCCGGGGACACATTTTCCAGCATTTCCGGATACCAGTTGCCGCTCTCCAGATTGCGAAACCGCAGGCCGTACTGACGGCGGGAGAGATAATCCTCCGCAAGCGCCATCACCGCATTGTCAGGCGAAATGGACATGCCGCCCAGGGTATAAAACTCGCTGTGGGCCGCGCGCTGGTTGGCATCCAGCAGAATATCCCACTCGTCCCATTCGGCGCTTAACACCGACTGACGCTGGTAGATGGGATACTCATTGCCGGGCTCGTAAATATGGCGATAGCGATAGCCGTTTTTGGTCCAGGGCGCGGAGATATCGCGCTGAGGAATACGCTGCACCATTTCATTCAGCAGCTGGTCCTGAAGCGTCTGCTGGCTGGACATGACCTTGCGGCCATAGTCGTTTTCCTCGTGCAGGTAGTCGAGCACCTCTGGCCGGGAGCGCGAATCGTCCCGTAGCCAATAATAGTTGTCTATACGCGTATCGCCATGCGTGGTGATCGCATAAGGTATACGTCGGGCTTTCGGTGGCATGTCATCATTCTTTTTCGTTTTACACCCTATAAGGTTGGCAAAACCCACGCATGATGCAAGCGAAACAGGGTCGCAACGGCGAGAACTATCCCTGTAACGCCTGTTTTTGTTCCCGGATATCCCGCTCAATGCCTTCGCGCACGTCTTGTGGGATCTTTAACGCATCGCCCAGGGCATTAAGGTAGCTCCGCTCCATAAAGTGATCGATATCGATGGCGGCACAGCTGAGGAAATAGAGTTCAAGCGCCTCTTCCTCATTTTTCACGCTTTGCGCCAGACGCTGCGGCTCCAGAGGCTGTTCGATGGCCTGCGCCACCAGCGTTCTGCCCTTCTCTTCAACGCCGGCTTCACGCAGTTGCTGCTCGATCGCCAGTCGTTCCTTATCGTCGATATGTCCGTCACTTTTCGCGGCAAAGACCAGCGCCAGGATCAGCCGTTCGGTACGCAGATCCAGCGGCGAGGTGTGCTCGCCGTAGTGTGGTTCATCACTGTGCGCGGTCCTAACCCTGTCCTTGTATTTGTTCCACAGGACGGTACCCGCAATGGCGCCCCCACCGGCCAGCAGTGCGCCTGTCCCGTACTTTGCCAGCAGCTTGCGCGAGGATTTATTCGCGACCAGCAGGCCTGCCAGCCCGCCGAGCGCCCCGGGTACCAGCAGTTTGCTCAGGTCCCGCTCGCCAGACGATGTTTTCTGCCCTAACAGGGATTGCAATTGATTTAGCCAGCCAGACATGATTTCCCTCACTTAACGGTGAACATGATCCACAGCGTAAGCGAGCAGGCGTCAGGAAATGTCTGGACGGGCTAAAGAAGCGCAAATTTCTTCTCCCCTCACCTGGCCGTGTACAAGACAGACGCAAACGTTTTCGTTTATACTGCCCGCAACTTTTTCAGGGGGATTGTTATGATTCGTTTAGGAACTGCGCTGCGACCTGCGGCGACGCGAGTGATGCTGTTGGGATCGGGCGAGCTGGGGAAAGAAGTCGCCATTGAGTGCCAGCGTTTAGGCGTGGAAGTGATTGCCGTGGACCGTTACGCCGACGCGCCAGCCATGCACGTCGCCCATCGTTCTTATGTGATTAACATGCTGGATGGCGATGCCCTTCGCGAGCTGATTACGCGCGAGAAACCTGATTTTGTCGTGCCGGAAATTGAAGCCATTGCCACCGATACGCTGATCGCGCTTGAGCAGGAAGGCCAGCGCGTGGTGCCCTGCGCGAAAGCCGCAAAGCTGACCATGAACCGCGAAGGCATTCGTCGCCTGGCGGCCGAAGAGCTGGGATTGCCCACGTCGAGCTATCGTTTTGCAGGCGATAAGGCGGCATTCCTGCAGGCCGTTGAGGAGATTGGTTACCCGTGCATCGTTAAGCCGGTGATGAGCTCCTCCGGTAAAGGACAGAGCTTTATTCGCGACAGCAGCACGCTGGAAAAGGCGTGGGAGTACGCCCAACAGGGGGGCCGCGCAGGCGCCGGTCGCGTCATCGTCGAAGGCGTCGTGAAGTTTGATTTTGAGATCACCCTGCTGACCGTCAGCGCCGTTGACGGCGTCCATTTCTGCGACCCGATTGGCCACCGCCAGGAAGATGGCGATTATCGCGAATCCTGGCAGCCGCAGCAGATGAGCGCCCTGGCGCTGGAGCGTGCGCAGGCGATCGCCCGTAAAACCGTCCTGGCGCTGGGCGGCTATGGCCTGTTCGGCGTGGAGCTGTTTGTGTGCGGCGACGAGGTGATTTTCAGCGAAGTCTCCCCTCGCCCGCATGACACCGGCATGGTCACGCTCATTTCGCAGGATCTCTCCGAGTTCGCCCTGCACGTACGCGCCTTCCTCGGCCTGCCCGTCGGCGGTATCCGTCAGTACGGCCCGGCCGCCTCGGCGGTGATCCTGCCGCAGCTAGCCAGCCAGAACGTTACGTTTGATAACGTTGACGCGGCGGTGGGTGCCGGGTTGCAGGTACGTTTGTTCGGTAAGCCGGAGATCGACGGAACCCGCCGTCTTGGCGTGGCGTTAGCCACCGGGGATAACGTTGACGACGCCGTGGCGAGAGCCAAAGCGGCCGCTGCGAGCGTCAAGGTTGCAGGATAAAAAAACGGGCCGTAAGGCCCGTTTTTCATGCGACGAGAGACTTACTGCTTCGCGCCTTCCACCGCTTCGCGAGCAAGTTTTGTGATGCGATCCCAGTCGCCCGCTTCCAGCGCATCCGCCGGAACCAGCCATGAGCCACCGATGCACAGGACACTTTTCAGTGCCAGGTAGTCACGGTAGTTGGCAGGAGAGATGCCGCCCGTCGGGCAGAAGCGTACCTGAGAGAATGGACCCGCAATCGCCTGCAGCGCTTTGGTGCCGCCATTCGCTTCAGCCGGGAAGAATTTGAACTCTTTCAGACCGTAGTCCATGCCCAGCATCAGTTCGGAGACGGTGCTGATACCCGGGATCAGTGGAATAGTGCCTTCGGTCGCGGCTTTCAGCAGCGACTCGGTCAGACCCGGGCTGATGGCAAACTGTGCGCCCGCTTCGGTCACTTCAGCCAGCTGTTTTGCGTTCGTCACGGTACCCGCACCGATGATGGCGTCCGGCACTTCTTTGGCAATCGCGCGAATGGCATCCATTGCGCAGGCGGTGCGCAGGGTCACTTCCAGAACGCGAACGCCACCCGCAACCAGCGCTTTCGCCATCGGTACAGCGTGCTCCAGCTTGTTTACCACGATAACCGGCACGACAGGGCCAGTGGTCAGGATTGATTCTGCACTTGTTTTCCAGTTTTTCATCAGAGTTTTCTCTCGCCAGATCGTTAAAATCAAGTCGTCTTAAAACGTAATACAGGTTGCGCCCTGCTCCGCACCGGAGAGTTTCTCACGCAGCGCGCTGAACATTTCGCGTCCGGTCCCCACGCGCGATGCGCTCAGGTCAGGAATATGGGGCTGACGTGCCGCCAGCTCGGCGTCATCGACCAGCAGGGTTAACTCACCTGTCTGACCGTTCACGCGGATCGTGTCACCGTCACGCACTTTCGCCAGTAAACCGCCGTCGTAAGCTTCAGGCGTCACGTGGATGGCTGAAGGCACTTTACCGGATGCCCCAGAGAGGCGTCCATCGGTTACTAACGCAATTTTGAAACGGCGGTCCAATAATACACCAAGTGGGGGCATAAGTTTATGTAATTCTGGCATCCCGTTGGCTTTAGGCCCCTGGTGGCGCACCACCACCACGCAGTCTTTATCAAGCAGGCCGGCGTCAAAGGCGGGTAATACGTCGTGCTGGCTTTCAAACACCACCGCCGGCGCTTCGATAATCTGGTTCTCTTCCGGTACGGCAGAGGTTTTCATCACCGCGCGACCGAGGTTGCCGCTCAGCACTTTGGTGCCACCGTGAGGAGAGAACGGTTTGTCGATAGTGGCGATAACCTGCGCATCAAGAGACGCGCTCGCCCCATCACGCCAGTCCAGCTCGCCGTTGTTCAGCCACGGCTCCTGGGTGTAGCGCTGCAGGCCAAAGCCAGCCACGGTATTCACGTCTTCATGCAGCAGACCGCCCTTCAGCAGCTCGCGCATCAGCAGCGGTACGCCGCCAGCGGCCTGGAAGTGGTTAATATCCGCCGGACCGTTCGGGTAGAGGCGTGCCATCAGCGGCACCACGGAAGAGATCTCGGAGAAGTCATCCCAGTTAATCAGAATGCCCGCCGCACGCGCCATAGCCACCAGGTGCATGGTGTGGTTGGTTGACCCCCCGGTTGCCAGCAGCGCGACAATCCCGTTGACGATGACTTTTTCATCGACCATTTTACCCATCGGCATCCATTCGTTGCCGTTTCCGGTCAGACGCGTAACCTGACGGGCCGCGGCCTCGGTCAGCGCCTTGCGCAGCGGCGCATCCGGCTGGATAAAGGACGAGCCCGGAAGCTGCATCCCCATAAACTCCACCACCATCTGGTTAGTGTTAGCCGTACCGTAGAACGTACAGGTCCCCGGCGCATGATAGGACGCGGCTTCCGCCTCCAGCAGCGCCTGACGGTCTGCTTTCCCTTCCGCGTACAGCTGGCGGATACGCACTTTTTCTTTGTTCGGCAGACCGCTTGCCATTGGACCGGACGGCACGAAGATAGCAGGCAGATGCCCAAACGACAGCGCCGCCATCACCAGACCCGGGACAATTTTGTCGCACACGCCGAGATAAAGCGCGCCATCAAACATGTTGTGTGACAGGCCAACCGCTGCGGACATGGCAATCACTTCGCGGCTCAGCAGGGAGAGCTCCATACCGTCCTGTCCCTGGGTTACGCCGTCGCACATGGCGGGTACCCCACCCGCGACCTGGCCCACCGCATTCACGCTGTGCAGCGCTTTACGGATGATGTCCGGGTAAACCTCATAGGGCTGGTGAGCGGAGAGCATATCGTTATAGGCAGTAATGATGGCGATATTGTTACGCAACATGCTTTTCAGCGATGCTTTATCGTCAGGCTGGCAGGCGGCGAAGCCGTGCGCCAGATTCCCGCAGGCCAGCTGAGATCGGTGAACGGTGTTGCTCTTTGCCTGTTCAATCCTGGCGAGGTAGGCCGAACGGGTCTCTTTCGAGCGCTCAATAATGCGTTGTGTTACGCGTAACAATGTCGGATTCATAAAAGCTCCTCTCATTTATCTGTCCGGGCTCGGGAGTTTACAAAGTCGCTGGCAGTTGTTAACAACGCTGAAACGCTTGCTGTCCGGAGCTCAGGGGCAAAATCACTTCCGGCAGTGTAATAAAAAAAGCTCCGCGGGTGAATCCACACGGAGCTTAAAAGTTGAAAATTGTGCCACTAGCTGTGTTAGATCATGTTACCGGTAAAATAACACTTTCGGGCTAGCTGATTATCTTACTCAAACTCGTTCCAGGAGCGGCCATCGCGGGTGATCATCGCCACCGACGCGACAGGTCCCCAGGTGCCCGCCTGATACGGTTTTGGCGCATCCTGATCGGCAGCCCAGGCTTCGGTGATGGAGTCGACCCATTTCCATGCTTCTTCCACTTCATCGCGGCGCACGAACAGCGCCTGAATACCGCGCATGGTTTCCAGCAGCAGACGCTCGTAAGCATCGGCCAGGTGCGTCTGGTTGAAAGTTTCGGAATAGCTCAGATCCAGCTTGGTGGTCTGCAGGTTGTGTTTATGATCCAGGCCCGGCACTTTGTTCAGGATCTGGATATCCACGCCCTCGTCCGGCTGCAGACGAATGGTCAGTTTATTCTGCGGCAGTTCCTGCCAGGACTCTTTGAACAGGTTCAGTTCCGGGTTCTTAAAGTAGACAACCACTTCGGAACATTTGGCCGGCAGACGCTTACCGGTGCGCAGGTAGAACGGAACCCCCGCCCAACGCCAGTCGTCGATATCCACGCGGATCGCCACGAACGTCTCGGTGTTGCTGGACTTGTTCGCGCCCTCTTCTTCCAGGTAGCCTGGCACTTTTTTGCCTTGCGCAAACCCGGCGGTGTACTGGCCGCGAACGGTCTTCTCGCGCACGTTGGAGCGGTCGATGCGGCGCAGCGACTTCAGCACTTTCACTTTGGCGTCGCGGATGCTGTCAGCCGTCAGGTCAGACGGAGGAGACATGGCAATCATGCACAGAATCTGCAGCAGGTGGTTCTGGATCATGTCGCGCATCTGACCGGCCTGGTCAAAGTAACCCCAGCGACCTTCAATCCCCACCTCTTCCGCCACGGTGATTTCCACGTGGTCGATAGTGCGGTTGTCCCAGTTATTCACAAACAGGGAGTTAGCAAAACGTAGCGCCAGCAGGTTCAGAACCGTCTCTTTACCGAGGTAGTGGTCGATACGGTAGACCTGGCATTCTTCAAAGAACTCGCCCACCTGGTCGTTGATTTCGCGCGAGGTTGCCAGCGACGTACCCAGCGGCTTCTCCATCACGACGCGCGCCGGTTTGGCGTTCAGTTTGGCTTCGCCCAGACCTTTGCAAATGGCGCCGAAGGTGCTTGGCGGCATGGCGAAATAGTTAATGGTGACACGGTTTTTCTGATCCAGCATCGCGCCCAGGCGGGCGAATGCGCTGACGTCATTCACGTCCAGGTTGCAGAAATCGAGGCGTCCACTCAGGGTATCCCACAAACTTTCATCAATTTTTTCTTTCATGAAAGTTTCGAGCGCCTCGCGGACGACTTTGGTATAAGCGTCCTTGTCCCAGTCGGCGCGCCCAACACCCAGGATACGGGTATCCGGATGAATTTGGCCCGCTTTCTCCAGTTGATACAGGGAAGGCAGCAATTTTCGGCGTGCAAGATCGCCTTTCGCGCCGAAAATGACCAGGTCACATGCCTGGGCTGTTTGCGTTACCGCCATGTCATTCTCCTCAGTTGGATCACCTGGTGCTTCTGCCAGGTATCGTTGTAATTTTATTACAATGCACTGTACTGCTTTTACGTCATTCCCGAAACCATTAGCGCTTATCGTCGCGTGCGATACCGCGATTTTTCACCCTTCGGATGATTTCGACGGCTTAATGACGCAACAACCGTCGTTTCTTTGCGCAACAGGGTCATAGCAAAACCCGACATCGATCAAGTAATGAAAAAAAACAACAACATTATCTTGTCGATTGTTACCCTTAATGGAAGCCACAAGGGTAATATCGGCTAAATCGAATCTCGATTTCATCAATTTATGAAATCGTTTACACCCATGAGCGTCCTGTTAACATGAACATGCTGGAAAAAATCCAGTTTCAACTGGAACACCTTAGCAAATCCGAGCGAAAAGTGGCCGAGGTCATTATGGCCTCCCCCGCTCAGGCGATTCATTCAAGCATCGCCGCTCTGGCACAGGAAGCGGGTGTTAGCGAACCCACGGTCAATCGTTTTTGCCGCAGTCTGGAAACGCGCGGCTTTCCTGATTTTAAACTGCATCTGGCACAAAGTCTGGCTAACGGCACCCCTTATGTTAATCGTAATGTGGATGAAGACGACAGCGTTGATGCCTATACCACGAAAATTTTTGAGTCGGCCATGGCTTCGCTTGACCACGTCCGTCAGTCTCTGGACATGAGCTCTGTAAATCGCGCGGTGGATTTACTCACCCAGGCCAAGCGAATTGCGTTCTTTGGGCTCGGGTCGTCGGCGGCCGTAGCGCATGACGCCATGAACAAATTTTTCCGCTTTAACGTTCCGGTTATTTATTCCGATGACATTGTGCTGCAACGCATGAGCTGTATGAATTGCAGTGAAGATGACGTCGTGGTACTGATTTCGCATACCGGCCGCACCAAAAGTCAGGTTGAGCTGGCGCAACTTGCCCGTGAAAACGATGCCATGGTGATTGCCCTCACTACAGCCGGCACGCCGCTGGCGCGAGAGGCAACGCTGGCAATCACCCTCGACGTGCCGGAAGACACAGACATTTATATGCCGATGGTCTCCCGACTGGCCCAGCTCACCGTGATTGACGTGCTGGCGACCGGTTTTACCCTACGTCGCGGGGCAAAATTCCGGGATAACTTGAAGCGGGTCAAGGAAGCGCTGAAGGAATCGCGTTTTGATAAAGAATTGCTTATAAAGAGCGATGTTCCCTGATAGTTGATAACGAATACGTCACGAATAATGACGATGTAACGATTTACGGCATTCGGTCCCCTCGCCGCTGCCTTGCAGCAGATGAAGGCCGATTCAATGTTCACGCAACACCAAAGTTGTTTCAGTCAACGGAGTATTACATGTCCAGAAGGCTTCGCAGAACCAAGATCGTAACCACCTTAGGCCCGGCCACCGATCGCGATAATAATCTCGAAAAAATTATCGCCGCCGGTGCCAACGTGGTGCGTATGAACTTCTCTCACGGTACGCCAGAAGACCATAAATTACGTGCCGATAAAGTGCGTGAAATTGCAGCAAAATTGGGCCGCCACGTTGCTATCCTCGGCGATTTGCAGGGTCCAAAAATCCGTGTATCGACCTTTAAAGAGGGTAAAGTTTTCCTCAATATCGGCGACAAATTCCTGCTTGATGCCAACCTGGGCAAAGGCGAAGGCGATAAAGAGAAAGTTGGTATCGACTATAAAGGCCTGCCGGCTGACGTGGTGCCTGGCGATATCCTGCTGCTCGACGACGGTCGCGTACAGCTGAAAGTGCTGGAAGTTCAGGGCATGAAAGTGTTCACCGAAGTCACCGTTGGCGGCCCGCTCTCCAACAATAAAGGCATCAACAAACTGGGTGGCGGCCTCTCAGCAGAAGCGCTTACCGATAAAGACAAAGCGGACATCGTAACTGCCGCGCTGATCGGCGTTGACTACCTGGCCGTCTCCTTCCCGCGCTGTGGCGAAGATCTTAACTATGCGCGTCGCCTGGCACGTGATGCAGGCTGCGATGCTAAAATCGTCGCTAAAGTTGAACGCGCGGAGGCCGTTTGCGATCAGGATGCCATGGACGATGTGATCCTCGCCTCTGACGTTGTCATGGTTGCGCGTGGTGACCTGGGCGTGGAAATCGGCGACCCTGAGCTGGTCGGTATCCAGAAAGCGCTGATTCGTCGCGCACGTCAGCTGAACCGCGCGGTGATCACCGCCACTCAGATGATGGAATCGATGATCACCAACCCAATGCCAACCCGTGCGGAAGTTATGGACGTGGCCAACGCCGTGCTGGACGGTACGGATGCGGTGATGCTCTCTGCGGAAACCGCTGCGGGCCAGTATCCGGCAGAAACCGTGGCCGCCATGGCGCGCGTCTGCCTGGGCGCTGAAAAGATCCCAAGCATCAACGTCTCTAAACATCGTCTGGACGTGCAGTTCGACAACGTGGAAGAAGCGATTGCGATGTCTGCGATGTACGCGGCAAACCACCTGAAGGGCGTTACCGCGATCATCACCATGACCGAATCTGGCCGCACCGCGCTGATGACCTCTCGTATCAGCTCTGGCCTGCCAATTTTCGCCATGTCCCGTCACGAACGTACCCTGAACCTGACGGCGCTGTACCGCGGCGTGACGCCGGTTCACTTCGACAGCACCAATGATGGCGTAGCTGCAGCGCACGATGCCGTAAACCTGCTGCGCGACAAAGGCTATCTGGTGTCCGGTGATATCGTTATCGTGACCCAGGGCGATGTGATGAGCACCATCGGCTCAACCAACACCACGCGCGTTATGACCGTCGAGTAATAACGTTTGTGTTAAAAAGCCCTCTCCGTCTGGAGAGGGCTTTTTTTATTTCCTCGGATAAAGCTCTTTGCGTTTGTAGGGCTCTGTTTCACCCGGTTTACGCGTTTTAAGCAGCTTCAAAATCCACGTGTACTGTTCGGCATGCGGCCCCACCAGGATCTCCACCTCTTCGTTCATTCGACGCGCGATGGTGTGGTCGTCCGCGGTGAGCAGATCGTCCATCGGCGGACGGACCTCAATACTCAGGCGATGCGTTTTGCCGTCATAGACCGGGAATAGCGGGATCACGCGGGCACGACAGACTTTCATCAGTCGACCAATCGCGGGAAGCGTCGCTTTATAGGTCGCAAAGAAATCGACAAACTCGCTGTGCTCTGGGCCGTGGTCCTGATCCGGGAGATAGTAGCCCCAGTACCCCTGACGTACCGACTGAATGAAGGGCTTAATGCCATCGTTACGCGCATGCAAACGTCCGCCAAAACGACGACGCACCGTGTTCCAGACAAAATCGTAGATTTTATTTCCCTGGTTATGGAACATCGCCGCCATTTTCTGGCCCTGAGACGCCATGAGCATCGCCGGAATATCAACGCCCCAGCCGTGGGGGACAAGGAAAATCACTTTCTCGTCATTGCGACGCATCTCCTCGATGATGTCCAGCCCTTTCCAGTCAACGCGATCGACGATTTTATCCGGCCCTTTCAGCGCCAGTTCCGCCATCATCGCCATTGCCTGCGGGGCAGTGGTATACATCTCATCAATAATTGCCTCACGTTCGGCGTCGCTTTTCTCAGGAAAACAGTAGTAGAGGTTAATCTGCGCGCGGCGGCGAGCGCTCTTGCCTAAACGCCCGGCCAGACGGCCAATTTTCCCCAGAACTGGGTCTCGGACGGAAGCCGGCAGCAACGCCATCCCCGCAAAGGCGTAAACACCAAGCCAGGCGCCCCAGTTGCGCGGATGGCGGAAGGACTTTTCAAACTCAGGAATGTATTCAATATTGTTTTTTTTGGTTTCCATGCTGGATCCAGGGTCTGATGACGCAAAATTTTATTCAGATAGTGTAGCGAGGCAGTCGTCCCCGCACAAAAGAAAAAGCCGGCGTCAGTGTGCGCCGGCTTTTTTAACAAAAACAGAGGGCTTAGTTCAAGCTCAGCTGCGGTATCACCTCTTTCACCTGCGCCAGATAATCAGTACGATCTTTACCTGTCAGGCCTTCGGTGCGCGGCAGTTTCGCCGTCAGCGGGTTTACTGCCTGTTGGTTGATCCACACTTCATAGTGCAGATGCGGGCCGGTGGAGCGTCCGGTATTGCCGGAAATCGCGATACGGTCACCACGCTTCACCTTCTGGCCCGGTTTGACCAGCAGCTTGCGCAGGTGCATGTATCGGGTCGTATAAGTACGACCATGACGTACCGCGACATAATATCCGGCGGCACCGCTACGCTTGGCCACCACCACTTCGCCATCCCCTACCGCCAGTACCGGCGTACCCTGCGGCATGGCAAAGTCAACGCCACGGTGCGGCGCGACGCGCCCGGTTACCGGGTTCAGACGACGCGGGTTAAAGTTAGAGGAGACGCGGAACTGTTTTGCCGTCGGGAAGCGCAGGAAGCCTTTCGCAAGGCCCGTACCGCTGCGATCGTAGAACTTACCGTCTTCGGCACGAATCGCGTAATAATCTTTACCCTCAGAGCGCAGTCGGACGCCCAGCAGCTGGCTTTGCTCGCGCTTGCCGTCCAGCATCTCGCGTGACATCAGGACGGAGAACTCATCGCCCTTCTTCAGCTTGCGGAAATCCATCTGCCACTGCATGGCTTTGATCACCGAACTGATTTCAGCGCTGGTCAAGCCTGCATCGCGCGCGCTGGAGACAAAGCTCGCACCCACGGTGCCTTTCAGAACGCTGTTAACCCAGTCACCCTTCTGCATTTCGCTGGTCATCTTGAAACCGTTTGCAGTGCGATCGTAGGTGCGGGTTTCGCGGCGGGACATTTCCCAGGTCAGACGCTGGAGATCGCCATCCGCCGTTAATGTCCATGAGAGCTGCTGTCCGATTTTCAGATTACGAAGATCTTTATCCGCAGCCGCCAGCTGGCTGATATTGCCCATGTCGATGCCGTACTGGTTCAGCACGCTGCTCAGCGTGTCACCGGTAGACACTACATATTCGTGGATACCCGCTTCGTTCTCGGTTTTATCGTCCAGTTCATCCTGCGGGATAGCTTCATCTTCCTGAGCCGCCTGGTCGATAGGCTCACTGGCTTCAGGCAGCAAAGAACGGATTTCGCTCTTTTCAAGCTCAATGGTTTTGATGATAGGGGCAGAACTCGGGTGGTACACATAGGGCCGCCAGACGGCGACCGCTAAGGTGAGTACTGTAAGCGACCCCAGCATAACGCGGTGGGGTCGAGGCAGATTGTTAAATGCCAGGGCGACAGAGCGGGCTATCTGTTGCACGTATTCACTTCCTCGTTATTCTCCTTTCAGGCAGCTCGCATACTGGTTCGCCAGTTGGCTGAGGAACTGCGAATAGCTCGCTTTGCTCAACTGGATATTCGTACCTAGCGGGTCAAGGGTTCCCATGCGCACGGATGTTCCCCTGGCCACGGCTTCTACGACCGCTGGCCTGAACTGTGGCTCAGCAAAAACGCATGTCGCTTTCTGCTCAACCAGCTGTGTTCTGATTTCATGTAAACGCTGCGCACCAGGCTGAATTTCAGGGTTGACGGTGAAGTGGCCCAGCGGGGTCAAACCGTAGTGTTTTTCGTAATAGCCGTAGGCGTCATGAAAAACGAAATACCCTTTTCCTTTCAACGGTGCGAGCTCATTACCCACCTGCTTATCGGTTGCGGCTAATTGTGCCTCAAAATCCTTCAGGTTGGCGTCTAGTTTGGCTCGACTTTGCGGCATAAGTTCCACTAATTTGTCATGGATTGCAACCGCTGAAAGCCGCGCTATCTCTGGGGATAACCAAAGATGCATGTTGTACTCGCCGTGATGGTGATCTCCATCACCTTTTTCACCGTCTGCAGCATGGTGGTCATGTTCGTCGCCGTCGTCATCCGCCCCTTTCATGAGCAACGGTTTCACGCCGGGGAGGTCGGCAATCGCGACCTGTTTTTCACCCGCCACCTGTTTTGCTGACTTCTGCATGAACGCTTCCATTTCAGGACCAATCCAGACGACTAAGTCCGCGTTTTGCAAGCGTTTTACATCTGACGGGCGCAGGGAATAGTCATGCTCAGATGCACCATCAGGGAGCAGAACCTGGGTCTCCGTTACGCCGTCTGCAATGGCGGACGCGATGAATCCAAGTGGCTTAAGCGAAGCGACAACCGCAGCGTTAACATCTTGTGCGGTTGTCCCCCAAAGGGCAGCAGATAATGCTGCGAAAAGAAGCGTATTTTTATGTAACATAATGCGACTAATCATCGTAGTGAATGCGTGGAATGTGATATTATAACATTCGTTGACTTCTTCAAGCTTAAAATGACATGACGACATTGGTTTCTCTTGAAAATATTTCGGTCTCATTTGGCCAGCGCCGCGTCCTCTCTGACGTGTCGCTGGATCTGAAGCCCGGCAAAATTCTGACGCTTCTCGGCCCCAATGGCGCAGGTAAATCCACCCTGGTACGCGTGGTGCTGGGTCTGGTCGCACCCGATGAAGGCGTGATTAAGCGCGAGGAAAAATTGCGTATTGGCTATGTACCGCAAAAACTTCATCTCGACGCCACGCTGCCGCTGACGGTCAGCCGTTTCCTGCGTCTGCGCCCCGGCACGCGTAAAGCCGATATTCTCCCGGCACTGAAACGCGTGCAGGCGGGCCATCTTGTCGATGCGCCCCTGCAAAAACTCTCCGGCGGTGAAACTCAGCGTGTTTTACTTGCCCGCGCGCTGCTGAGCAGCCCGCAGCTTCTGGTTCTGGATGAGCCGACTCAGGGTGTGGATGTTAATGGTCAGGTTGCGCTTTATGATTTGATCGACCAGCTACGTCGAGAGCTCGATTGCGCAGTGCTGATGGTGTCTCACGATCTCCATCTGGTGATGGCAAAAACCGACGAAGTGCTGTGCCTCAACCATCATATCTGCTGCTCAGGTACGCCTGAAGTCGTCTCCATGCATCCGGAATTCATCTCTATGTTTGGCCCTCGCGGCGCCGAGCAGCTTGGCATTTATCGCCATCATCATAATCATCGCCATGATTTGCAGGGACGAATCGTACTGCGTCGGGGAAATGGACACTCATGATTGAACTGTTACTGCCCGGCTGGCTGGCCGGGATTATGCTTGCCTGTGCCGCGGGCCCGCTCGGCTCGTTTGTGGTATGGCGCAGAATGTCTTACTTCGGTGATACCCTGGCCCACGCGTCCCTGCTGGGCGTGGCTTTTGGCCTGCTGCTTAACGTCAACCCGTTCTATGCGGTGATTGTAGTCACGCTGCTGCTGGCGGCCGGTCTGGTCTGGCTGGAAAAACGCCCTCACCTCGCCATCGATACCCTGCTTGGCATCATGGCGCACAGTGCCCTGTCTCTGGGCCTGGTGGTGGTCAGCCTGATGTCGAACATCCGCGTGGATCTGATGGCCTACCTCTTCGGTGACCTGCTGGCTGTGACGCCGGAGGATCTCATCGCTATAGCCATTGGCGTGCTGGTGGTGCTCGCTATTCTGCTCTGGCAGTGGCGGAATTTACTGGCCATGACCGTCAGCCCGGACCTGGCGTTTGTCGACGGCGTGAAGCTGCAGCGCGTTAAGCTGCTGCTGATGCTGGTGACGGCGTTAACCATTGGCGTAGCGATGAAGTTTGTCGGCGCGCTGATTATTACGTCGCTGCTGATCATCCCTGCCGCTACGGCGCGTCGTTTTGCCCGTACGCCTGAGCAGATGGCCGGTGTGGCCGTGATCGTCGGGATGATTGCGGTAACGGGTGGACTCACCTTCTCGGCGTTCTATGACACGCCTGCGGGGCCGTCCGTGGTGCTGAGTGCGGCGGTGTTGTTTATTTTCAGTATGATGAAAAAGACCGTAAATTAATATGGAGGGCACTGAGCCCTCACCCTGCCCCTCTCCCACCGGGAGAGGGAATTAAGGATTACGGCATTGCTGGTGGAGTAATGCCGAAATGATTCCACGCCCGCACCGTTGCCATACGTCCACGCGGGGTGCGCTGCAGGAAACCCTGCTGAATCAGATACGGCTCCAGCACATCTTCAATCGTCTCACGCTCTTCCCCGATTGCCGCCGCCAGATTATCCAGCCCGACCGGGCCACCGAAGAACTTGTCCAGCACCGCCAGCAGCAGCTTGCGGTCCATGTAGTCAAAACCTTCGGCATCGACGTTCAGCATGTCCAGCGCCTGGGCTGCAATCTCGGCGGAAATCGAACCGTTGTGCTTCACCTCAGCAAAGTCACGCACGCGGCGCAGCAGGCGGTTGGCGATACGCGGCGTACCGCGGGAACGCTTCGCCACTTCAAACGCGCCCTCTTCGCTCATTTCCAGCCCCATATAGCGGGCGCTGCGGCCAACGATGTGCTGGAGATCGGCAACCTGATAAAATTCCAGACGCTGCACGATCCCGAAACGGTCGCGCAGTGGAGAGGTCAACGACCCGGCTCGCGTCGTTGCGCCAATCAGGGTAAACGGCGGCAGATCGATTTTGATGGAGCGCGCGGCCGGACCTTCGCCGATCATGATATCCAGCTGGTAATCTTCCATCGCCGGATAGAGCACCTCTTCTACCACCGGTGAGAGACGGTGGATCTCATCGATAAACAGCACGTCATGCGGCTCGAGGTTGGTCAGCATGGCCGCCAAATCGCCCGCCTTCTCCAGCACCGGGCCGGAGGTGGTGCGCAGGTTAACGCCCATCTCATTGGCGACGATATTCGCCAGCGTGGTTTTGCCTAAACCGGGAGGGCCAAAAATCAGCAGGTGATCGAGCGCATCGCCGCGCAGCTTTGCCGCCTGGATGAAAATCTCCATCTGGGAACGAACCTGCGGCTGGCCAATGTACTCATCAAGCAGTTTTGGGCGAATCGCGCGATCCACCACATCCTCTGCCTGAATAGTGCCTGCCGAAACCAGGCGGTCTGCTTCAATCATCCTTTACCTCACAATGCAGCGCGCAGCGCTTCACGAATCAGGGTTTCACTGCTGGCGTCCGGTTTGGCAATTTTGCTCACCATACGGCTGGCCTCCTGAGGTTTATAGCCCAGCGCCACCAGCGCGGCAACCGCTTCCTGCTCGGCATCATCATCCGTCGCAGGCGCACCTGGAGAGGTCAGTACCAGATCGGCCGCCGGCGTGAAGAGATCGCCATGCAGGCCTTTAAAGCGGTCTTTCATCTCGACAATCAGACGCTCTGCCGTTTTCTTACCGATGCCCGGAAGCTTAATCAGCGCCGCAGGATCTTCGCGCTCAACGGCATTCACAAACTGTGGTGCAGACATGCCGGATAAGATCGCCAGCGCCAGCTTCGGCCCGACGCCGTTGGTTTTAATCAGCTCGCGGAACAGCGTGCGTTCCTGCTTGTTGTTGAAGCCGTACAGCAGCTGGGCATCTTCACGCACCACAAACTGAGTAAAGACAATCGCCTCTTTGCCCGCGTCCGGCAGCTCGTAGAAGCAGGTCATCGGCATATGGACTTCATAGCCCACGCCACCCACTTCCAGCAGCACTAACGGGGGTTGTTTTTCAATGATGATGCCTCTGAGTCTGCCTATCACGTGACGCTCCTGCGTTCTGGAAGAAATTAACTGCCGACATAATAAAAAAAGGCTGGATAAACATCCAGCCTGATTTGTCATTATCGTAACCTGCCTCGCGCCAGATTGAGCCGCGACTCGCTCATTTGCATCGCGTTCTGGCTCACGTGACAGTGGGTAATCGCAATCGCCAGCGCATCCGCGGCATCGGCCTGCGGGTTCGCAGGGAGCTTCAGCAGGGTACGCACCATGTGCTGCACCTGACTTTTCTCCGCGCTACCAATACCCACCACCGTCTGCTTAACCTGACGCGCCGCGTATTCAAATACCGGCAAATCCTGGTTCACGGCAGCGACAATGGCAACGCCACGCGCCTGGCCGAGCTTCAGCGCCGAATCGGCGTTTTTCGCCATAAAGACCTGCTCGATGGCGAAATAGTCCGGCTGAAACTGGGTGATGATCTCCGATACACCCGCATAAATGAGCTTCAGGCGCGACGGCAGATCGTCCACTTTGGTGCGGATACAGCCACTGCCCAGGTAGGTTAACTGGCGTCCCACCTGACGGATAACGCCATAACCGGTGACGCGTGAGCCTGGGTCAATCCCGAGAATAATCGACATCACGCGTCTCCTGTAACGGATTTACGCGCTCTCATCAGAGAGTCGCTGCAACCTCATCAGAGATTTCACCGTTGTGGTACACTTCCTGCACGTCGTCACAGTCTTCGAGCATGTCGATCAGACGCAGCAGTTTTGGTGCGGTTTCCGCATCCATGTCCGCTTTGGTGGACGGGATCATGGAGACTTCAGCGTTGTCCGCTTTCAGGCCTGCCGCTTCCAGCGCATCGCGCACGGCACCCATCTCTTCCCACGCGGTGTAAACGTCGATAGCACCGTCGTCAAAGGTCACCACGTCTTCCGCACCGGCTTCCAGCGCCGCTTCCATGATCGCATCTTCGTCGCCTTTCTCGAAAGAGATGACGCCTTTTTTGCTGAACAGGTAAGCAACGGAACCGTCAGTGCCCAGGTTGCCACCGGTTTTGGTGAACGCGTGGCGCACTTCCGCAACGGTACGGTTACGGTTGTCGGACAGGCACTCAACCATCACCGCCGTACCGCCAGGACCGTAACCTTCATAAATGATGGTTTCCATGTTCGCGTCTTCATCACCGCCCACGCCACGTGCGATAGCACGGTTCAGGGTGTCACGCGTCATGTTGTTAGACAGCGCTTTATCTACCGCCGCGCGCAGACGCGGGTTAGACGCCGGGTCGCCGCCGCCCAGACGCGCTGCCGTCACCAGCTCGCGAATGATTTTGGTAAAGATCTTACCGCGCTTGGCATCCTGTGCCGCTTTGCGGTGTTTGGTGTTGGCCCACTTACTATGACCTGCCATAAAAATATCCTCAAAGAGCGCGCCTTTTCAGGCAGCGTTAATTACAAATTCTTCAATCGCCTGCCGGTTGCTCCACGACTTGGTCAGCGCGGCGGCATCCGCCGCATTCACCCAGCGGTAGGTCAGGTGTTCGGTAAACACGATCTCCCGTTCATGGGGGAGCGCGAGACAGAACCACGATTCCGTATTGCGCTCGGTACCCGGCGCGTAGCGATGACGTAAATGGCTAAAAATTTCGAACTCCACCGTGCGCTGACAGTCCTTCAGGGTCAGTTGCTCGCGGGCAACGTCAATGGCGACCTCTTCCTTTACTTCACGCGCGGCGGCCTGCGGCGCGGTCTCCCCCTCTTCCAGACTGCCGGTAACCGACTGCCAGAATTCAGGGTCATCGCGCCGCTGCAACATCAGCACCCGCTTCGTGTCTTCTGCATAAATGACCACCAGGACCGAAACGGGGAGCTTATATGTCATATCAGTTTTTCTCTTCCTTCTTCACCACCTCAATGCCCAGCTCAGCCAGTGCGGCCGGGTTGGCAAAGCTTGGCGCTTCGGTCATCAGACACGCTGCGGCAGTGGTTTTCGGGAAGGCGATAACATCACGGATGTTATCGGTGCCGGTCAGCAGCATGGTCAGACGGTCAAGACCAAAGGCCAGACCCGCGTGCGGAGGCGTACCGTACTTCAGCGCGTCCAGCAGGAAGCCGAATTTCTCGCGCTGCTCCTGCTCGTTGATGCCCAGGATGCCGAACACGGTCTGCTGCATTTCACCGCTGTGAATACGCACGGAACCGCCGCCCACTTCGTAGCCGTTAATGACCATATCGTAGGCGTTGGCGACGGCCTCTTCCGGTGCCGCTTTCAGCTCTGCCGCCGTCATCTCTTTTGGCGAGGTGAACGGGTGGTGCATCGCGGTCAGGCCGCCTTCACCGTCGTCTTCAAACATTGGGAAGTCGATAACCCACAGCGGCGCCCATTTGCTCTCGTCGGTCAGGTTCAGGTCTTTGCCGAGCTTCAGACGCAGCGCGCCCATCGCATCCGCAACAACTTTCTTGTTATCTGCGCCGAAGAAGATCATGTCGCCGTCCTGCGCGCCGGTGCGCTCAAGGATCGCTTCCACAATTTCAGCGTTCAGGAATTTCGCGACCGGGCTGGTGATACCTTCCAGGCCTTTCGCACGCTCGGTCACTTTAATATAGGCCAGACCTTTCGCGCCGTAGATCTTGATGAAGTTGCCGTAATCGTCGATCTGCTTACGGCTCAGTGCTGCACCACCCGGTACGCGCAGGGCCGCCACACGGCCTTTAGGATCGTTAGCCGGGCCAGCGAAGACGGCAAACTCAACGGCTTTCACCAGGTCTGCAACGTCCACCAGCTCCATCGGGTTACGCAGGTCTGGTTTGTCAGAGCCATAGCGACGCTCGGCTTCAGCGAAGGTCATGATCGGGAAATCGCCCAGCTCAACGCCTTTAACGTCGTTCCACAGGCTACGCACCAGGGCTTCCATCACTTCACGCACCTGCTCGGCGGTCATGAAGGAGGTTTCCACATCGATCTGGGTAAATTCAGGCTGGCGGTCAGCACGCAGGTCTTCGTCGCGGAAGCATTTCACGATCTGATAGTAGCGATCGAAGCCGGACATCATCAGCAGCTGTTTGAACAGCTGTGGAGACTGCGGCAGCGCGTAGAATTTGCCTTTATGAACGCGGGATGGGACCAGGTAATCGCGCGCGCCTTCCGGCGTGGCTTTGGTCAGCATCGGGGTTTCGATATCGAGGAAACCGTGGTCATCCATAAAGCGACGCACCAGGCTGGTGATTTTCGCACGGGTTTTCAGGCGCTGAGCCATTTCCGGGCGACGCAGATCCAGGTAGCGGTATTTCAGACGCGCTTCTTCAGTGTTGACGTGGTTGGAGTCCAGCGGCAGCGCTTCAGCACGGTTAATGATCGTCAGATCGGACGCCAGCACTTCAATGGCACCCGTCGCCATGTCGGCGTTAACGTTTTTCTCGTCACGCGCACGCACGGTGCCGGTGACCTGAATGCAGAACTCATTACGCAGCTCAGAGGCCAGCTTCAACGCATCAGCGCGATCCGGATCGAAGAACACCTGAACGATACCTTCGCGGTCGCGCATATCGATGAAGATAAGGCTACCAAGATCACGACGACGATTGACCCAACCACACAGGGTTACCTGCTGTCCGACGTGGGACTGACGCAGCTGCCCGCAATATTCTGTACGCATGAGATATCCCTTAATTAGCCGCAGGCTAAATGTCGCCTGGTATGCAGGCTACTATGTCGCAGCTTTCTGTATGTCACAACTGGATGAAAAAAGGCGGCTATTATACTGGAAATTCCGCCGGACGATAAGAGCGAACCACGGCCTGGCGGTCGTTTGCTGCACTCTTATTGCGCATTCTCACAAAAATTAACAAAATTATCCGCCCAGGAACAGGCCATCACGTCGTATGGTGTCCGGAAGTGATTCATTTAACGGGAGTAACGATGTTAACACTTGATGCCAGTAAAACCGCGCTTGTCGTGATTGATTTACAGGAAGGCATTCTGCCCTTCGCCGGCGGCCCGCATACCGCGGATGATGTGGTCAGCCGCGCCGCTCGCCTGGCGGAAACATGTCGTGCCAGCGGTGCGCCTGTTGTCATGGTGCGCGTCGGCTGGTCTGCGGATTACGCCGAAGCGTTAAAACAGCCCGTTGATGCCCAGGCTCCTGCACGCGCCCTGCCGGAAAACTGGTGGACATACCCGGCCTCACTGGGTAAACGCGACAGCGATATTGAAGTGACCAAACGTCAGTGGGGCGCATTCTACGGCACCGATCTTGAACTGCAGCTCCGCCGTCGCGGCATTGACACCATTATCCTGTGCGGTATTTCCACTAATATCGGCGTGGAGTCGACCGCCCGCAACGCGTGGGAGCTGGGCTTTAACCTGGTGATCGCCGAAGATGCCTGCAGCGCGGCCTCCGCGGAACAGCATCAGGGCAGCATGACCCACATCTTCCCGCGCATCGGCCGCGTGCGCAGCACGGATGAGATTGTCAGCGCGCTATGATGTATGTCGGTTTACCCCAGTGGTCGCACCCGAAATGGGTGCGCCTTGGCATCACCAGCCTTGAGGAATATGCCCGGCACTTCAACTGCGTCGAGGGTAACACCACCCTGTATGCGCTCCCGAAAGCCGAGATTGTTGCGCGCTGGCGGGAACAAACGACCGATGACTTCCGCTTCTGCTTTAAGTTTCCGGCGACCATTTCTCACCAGGCCGCACTGCGAAACTGCGGTGAGTTGACTGACGAATTCTTTGCCCGGATGGCGCCTCTGGCAAACCGCATCGGCCAGTACTGGCTGCAGCTTCCGGCCGTCTTTGGCCCGCGCGACCTGCCCGCGCTGTGGACGTTTCTGGACGCCCTGCCCCGGGAGTTTACCTACGGCGTTGAAGTCAGGCATCCTGAGTTTTTTGCAAAGGGCGAAGCGGAAAAAGCGCTCAATCGCGGCCTGCTTGAGCGTTCCGTTAACCGTGTCATCCTTGATAGCCGTCCGGTGCACAGCGCTATCCCACATAGCGAAGCCATCGTTGAAGCTCAGCGTAAAAAACCGAAAGTGCCGGTCCACGCCATCGTGACCGCACAGAACCCAATGGTCAGGTTTATCGGCAGCGATAACATGCAGCAAAACCAGGCGCTGTTCACCGTCTGGCTGGAAAAACTGGCAGCGTGGGAACACACCACCACGCCGTATCTTTTTTTGCACACGCCGGATATTGCCCAGGCCCCGGAACTGGTCGATGCTCTATGGCAGGCCTTGCAGGCTGCGGTGCCGTCCGTGGGAAGCGCCCCTTCCATCCCACAACAATCTTCTCTTTTCTGATATCACCCCCTATCATAGTGAAGTGCCATCTGCCAAAAACAGGGAGTTTGTATGGTCAGCGCGCTGTATGCGGTGTTAGGTGCATTACTGCTGATTAAGTTTTCATTTGATGTTGTGCGCCTCAGAACGCTCTACCGCGTCTCTTACGGTGACGGCGGGTTTTCAGAGCTACAAAGCGCTATCCGCATTCATGGCAACGCGGTCGAATACATCCCTGCAGCCTTAATCCTGCTGCTGTTTATGGAGATGAATGGCGCAGAAACCTGGATGGTGCACATCTGTGGCCTACTGCTTATTGCTGGCCGCCTGATGCACTATTACGGCTTTCACCATCGCTTAATTCGCTGGCGTCGTTCCGGCATGAGTGCAACCTGGTGTTCACTTTTGCTGATGGTGCTGGCTAACCTGTGGTATATGCCGTGGGAGTTGGTTTTCTCCCTCCATTAGCGCACAATACGCCACTTTATTTTTCCCGGATTTTTACGTTATGTCAGATCGCGACACGCTTTTTTCCGCGCCTATCGCCAGCCTGGGCGACTGGACCTTCGATGAACGGGTAGCCGAAGTCTTCCCGGATATGATCCAGCGCTCTGTTCCCGGTTATTCCAATATTATCTCTATGATCGGCATGCTGGCTGAGCGCTTCGTTCAACCCGGCACGCAGGTCTATGACCTGGGCTGCTCGCTCGGCGCGGCAACGCTGTCGGTTCGTCGTAACGTTCACCATGAAGGCTGCCGAATTATTGCCGTCGATAACTCTCCGGCCATGGTGGAACGCTGCCGCCGCCATATTGACGCCTACAAAGCCCCTGTTCCGGTGGACGTGGTGGAAGGCGATATCCGCGAGATTGAGATCAACAACGCGTCGATGGTGGTGCTGAATTTCACCCTGCAGTTCCTGGTGCCGGAAGACCGCCAGCTGCTGCTGGATAAAATTTATCAGGGGCTGAATCCTGGCGGCGCGCTGGTGCTCTCGGAGAAATTCAGCTTCGAAGATGCCGAGGTTGGCGAGCTGCTGTTCAATATGCACCACGATTTCAAGCGTGCGAACGGCTACAGCGAGCTGGAGATCAGCCAGAAGCGCAGCATGCTCGAAAACGTAATGCTGACGGACTCCGTAGAAACCCACAAAGCGCGTCTGAGTAAAGCCGGTTTTGAGCACAGCGAACTGTGGTTCCAGTGCTTTAACTTTGGTTCGCTGGTGGCGCTAAAAGCGGGGAAACCGGCATGATCGAGTTCAGTAACTTCTATCAGCTGATTGCCAAAAACCAGCTCTCCCACTGGCTGGAAACCTTGCCCGCGCAGATTGCCGCCTGGCAGCGGGACCAGCAGCACGGCCTGTTAAAGCAGTGGTCAAATGCTGTGGAGTTTCTGCCCGAACTGACCCCGCATCGTCTGGATCTTCTGCACAGCGTCACCGCAGAGAGTGAAGAACCGCTTCCGCCAGGGCAGATCAACCGCATCGAAACGCTGATGCGTAACCTGATGCCGTGGCGCAAAGGGCCGTTTTCACTTTACGGCGTGAACATCAATACCGAATGGCGCTCGGACTGGAAATGGGATCGCGTTCTGCCCCACCTTTCCGACCTGACCGGGCGCACCATTCTGGACGTGGGCTGCGGCAGCGGTTACCACATGTGGCGCATGATTGGCGCGGGCGCGCATCTGGCGGTAGGCATTGACCCGATGCAGCTGTTCCTGTGCCAGTTTGAAGCGGTACGTAAGCTGCTGGGTAACGACCAGCGCGCGCACCTGCTGCCGCTGGGCATTGAGCAGCTGCCAGCTCTGAAAGCGTTTGATACCGTGTTCTCCATGGGCGTGCTTTATCACCGCCGCTCCCCGCTTGAACACCTGTGGCAATTGAAAGATCAGTTGGTCAGCGGCGGCGAGCTGGTGCTCGAAACGCTGGTGATTGAAGGCGATGAACACGCCGTTCTGGTGCCGGGCGATCGTTACGCGCAGATGCGCAACGTTTACTTCATCCCTTCCGCGCTGGCGCTAAAGAACTGGCTGGAGAAATGCGGGTTTGTGGATGTGCGGATTGCCGATGTCAGCGTGACCTCAATCGAAGAGCAGCGCCGCACCGACTGGATGATCACCGAATCGCTGGAGCAATTCCTCGACCCAACCGATCACAGCAAAACCATCGAAGGCTATCCGGCCCCGATGCGTGCGGTGTTGATTGCGACTAAGCCGTAGTCTTTTAGTCGGGTGGCGGCTGCGCCTTACCCGGCCTACTCGTAGCACGTTTTCTCCGAAATAGTTCAAGTTGCAGCAAGGCGGCCAACGCAGCTGCGGCTTGAAATATGAAGGAGAAAAAAAGGCCCCTGTGTAATTGGCAGGGGCCTGGTACAAGCAAGCATCATATTGGGCGACATGATGCGCGGTAAAAATCGGTACGTTGCTACACGTGATGGCGCTCAATCAGCGACTTCATTTCCGCAACCGACTCTCCCTCTACGCCATAGCGTGAATACTCATCCGCTTCAGCATCCGTCGACATTGACAATCCTGTATTGCGATAACGCATGGGCGAAGGTATCCATTTCCCCGCGGAGCTGTGCAGCTCTTCTACCCCGGCGTTTAAAAACCGTTCCAGATTGCTGGCGCGGACTCCCGCACCCGCCATTATTATTGGAACACCAGAATGTGCTTTTAGTTCCGTAATTAATTGCAGTCCTTTTTCAGCTGACGCCTGCTGACCCGATGTCAGGATGCGCGCCACGCCAAGTTCTCCAAGCGTTTCAAAGGCCTGAAGCGGATCTTTACACATATCAAATGCGCGATGAAAAGTGACGGCCATCCCCTGCGCGGCGCTCATAATCTGACGCATACGCGGTATATCGATATTGCCGTCTTCATCCAGCAGCCCGGTCACCAGCCCTGGAAACCCCAGGTCCCGAACGAGGGCGATATCATCAAGCATGGCACTGAACTCGCCCGCCGTGTAACAAAAATCACCGCCGCGCGGACGAATAATTGGGTGAACGGGAATAGTGACGGCCTGACGGGCTGACTTCAACACGCCGTAAGACGGCGTCAACCCGCCCTCCTTGGGTGCCGCGCACAGTTCAATGCGGTCAGCCCCGTGCTTTTGCGCGGTCACGGCACACTCCACGCTGTAACAACAAATCTCCAGCAGCGCCATTTAATCCTCCTGAAATTCCACTAAGCGAAACATCATGACACGCCGTTCGTTTTCGGTCCCGGCGTGAACTCACATCTCTTATGCTTCACTGGCAACGATCTGCTCAATGGTCCACGGATGAAACTTCACCGTAACCTGTCCGTCAGTAACGGCCAGCGTCGGGTTAGGTAACCGCTCGCGCTCGCCTTTGGGAGAACTGGTCTTCACAAAAATTCCCGGCTGGCTTAAGCCTTCGTCCGCTAACAGGGCCAGCGCGCGCGCGTTTAACGTCTCCGGCTCACCCGGCAGGACAATCTCGATATGTTCCCAGCCTTCGTGCGGATAGCGTTTCTCGCCTGGCCACGGCAGTTCAACCACGCTGAACTGCCAGTGCGCCACGTTCACCGGCTCATGCAGTTTGAACAGGCAGATGGGGCGGCTATTAATGATATTCTCGGACAGTAACTCGCCGCACTGTTCGAACCCGCGACGCCAGCGCTCGGCGGTGGCATTCTGATGACAGCGCAAAGAGATGTGATCGGCCTCAAGCGGCGCAATATCCAGACCCAGACGGGTGGCAAGTTCTGTGAACGCCTGGGTGAAGCGCGGTAAATCTGCGGAAATATCATGCAGTTCGTCAATGGATTGCCAGTTCGCCATAAGTCATTCTCTTTTCATGTCGCAAAGCCGCTAATTTACTCTGTTGCCCTGTTTTGACCAACCTCAGAAACCGGCTTTTTGCGACTGCATGATTATGCACACCTTCACTGCCTGGATTCTGAGCAATCTTCAGGCCCCGCACTGCTGACGTCAGAAGGCATTTGCAGTATACTCCCGCCCTAAATTCTTTAACTGGCGCGGGCGGTTGTAAGCCCGCATCAAAAACGTAAGGTATCCAGGTGAATATTCAGGCTCTTCTCTCCGAAAAAGTCAGTCAGGCACTGATTGCCGCAGGTGCCCCTGCGGATTGCGAACCGCAGGTTCGTCAGTCAGCAAAAGTACAGTTTGGCGACTATCAGGCTAATGGCGTGATGGCAGTGGCTAAAAAACTGGGCATGCCGCCGCGACAGCTCGCTGAGCAGGTACTGACGCATCTGGATCTTTCCGGCATTGCCAGCAAAACCGAAATCGCCGGTCCGGGCTTTATCAACATCTTCCTTGAGCCTGCTTTCCTGGCAAGCCACGTTGACGCGGCGCTGAAATCCGATCGTCTGGGAGTGTCCCAGCCGGAAGCGCAGACCGTCGTGATCGACTATTCTGCGCCGAACGTGGCGAAAGAGATGCACGTTGGCCACCTGCGCTCCACCATCATCGGTGATGCCGCAGTGCGCACGCTCGAGTTCCTCGGTCACAAGGTGATCCGCGCCAACCACGTGGGCGACTGGGGCACCCAGTTTGGCATGCTGATCGCTTACCTGGAAAAACAGCAGCAGGAAAACGCGGGTGAAATGGCGCTGGCGGACCTGGAAGGGTTCTATCGCGAAGCCAAAAAACACTACGACGAAGACGAAGCTTTTGCCGAACGTGCGCGTAGTTACGTGGTTAAACTGCAGGGCGGCGATCAATACTTCCTCGAAATGTGGCGCAAGCTGGTTGACATCACCATGTCCCAGAACCAGCTGACCTATAACCGTCTGAACGTCACCCTGACCCGCGATGACGTAATGGGTGAAAGCCTGTACAACCCAATGCTGCCCGGCATTGTGGCTGACCTGAAATCGAAAAACCTGGCGGTGGAGAGCGAAGGCGCAACGGTTGTGTTCCTTGATGAGTACAAAAACAAGGAAGGTGAACCGATGGGCGTGATCATTCAGAAAAAGGATGGCGGTTATCTCTACACCACGACCGACATTGCCTGCGCGAAATACCGTTACGAAACGCTGCATGCCGACCGCGTGCTGTACTACATCGACTCCCGTCAGCACCAGCACCTGATGCAGGCGTGGACCATCGTGCGTAAAGCCGGTTACGTGCCGGACAGCGTTCCGCTGGAACACCACATGTTCGGCATGATGCTGGGTAAAGACGGCAAGCCGTTCAAAACCCGTGCGGGCGGTACGGTGAAGCTGTCCGACCTGCTGGACGAAGCGCTGGAACGCGCCCGTCGTCTGGTGGCCGAGAAGAACCCGGACATGCCGGCCGACGAGCTGGAAAAACTGGCCAACGCCGTGGGTATCGGTGCGGTGAAATACGCGGATCTCTCCAAAAACCGTACCACCGACTATATCTTCGACTGGGATAACATGCTGGCGTTTGAAGGTAACACGGCGCCATACATGCAGTACGCCTATACCCGCGTGCTCTCGGTATTCCGTAAAGCCAATATCGACGAAAGCGTGCTGGCGAATGCCGCCGTGACCATCACCGAAGATCGTGAAGCACAGCTGGCGGCGCGTCTGCTGCAGTTCGAAGAGACGCTGACGGTTGTCGCGCGTGACGGCACGCCGCACGTAATGTGTGCTTACCTGTACGACCTGGCGGGTCTGTTCTCCGGCTTCTACGAGCACTGCCCTATTCTGTCTGCGGAAAACGAATCGGTTCGCAACAGCCGCCTGAAGCTGGCGCAGCTGACGGCGAAGACCCTGAAGCTGGGTCTGGATACCCTGGGTATCGAAACCGTAGAACGCATGTAATACAAAAAACCCGGCAATCGCCGGGTTTTGTTTTTGCAGTCCTGGTAATCCAACCGTCAGCGATAGTTCACGATGACGGAATTGCTTTGCACCTTCAGCGCCGGAATCAAACGCCCCCCACCCGGCACTTCCCAGATGAAACGCAAAGGTTCAATAGCCGGTACGCCGTTGAACGCCTGCGTTGTCCCATTTTCGCCGTCGATTTCGGTACAGCGCGTCTGAGAGCAGAGGCGCACCCGCAAGCCCGCTGGCGTAGGGCCAATCAGCCGATAGTTCCAGACCACAAGGCCCATCTGACCGGAGACCTCTTCTGAAGGCGCCAGCGGGTTAGACGACATAGCAACACCGCGATTGCTGAGGGTCACCCCCATGCTGCTCGCCTGCCAGGTGCCCCCCCCGGCAGCCTGCGCCGCCAGCGGGAAGAGCAACATCCAAAGCCATTTACGCATTATTTTCCTCCAATCGTCGCGGTCATGCGGATATGACGGTTATCCGACAGCTCCAGATTCGACAGCACGACCAGCTGGTTCAGGCTACGACGCAGGAAGCGGGACAGCAGCGGACGCAGCGCGTGGTTCACCAACAGCACCGGCGGCGCGCCGAGCATCTCCTGACGCGCCAGCGCCTCCTGCGTTTGCGCAAGCAGACGGTCCGCCAGGCCCGGCTCCAGACCGCCTCCGCCCTGCAGAGCCTGCAGCAGCAGACGCTCAAGCGGCGTATCGAGTCCGATCACCTGCACTTCCCCGGTTCCCGGGAACCACTGCTGGGTAATGGCGCGTCCCAGCGCCACGCGCACCACCGCCGTCAGCTCGTGCGGATCGCTTTGTATCGGCGCGTGTTCGGCAAGGGTTTCCAGAATGGTGCGCATATCGCGGATCGGCACCTTCTCGTCGAGCAGGTTTTGCAGCACCTTGTGCAGCGTGGTTAAGGTCAGCACGCCC
Source organism: Enterobacter vonholyi (assembly GCF_008364555.1). Classification (GTDB taxonomy): domain Bacteria; phylum Pseudomonadota; class Gammaproteobacteria; order Enterobacterales; family Enterobacteriaceae; genus Enterobacter; species Enterobacter vonholyi. Next base: position 157,769 of record NZ_VTUC01000004.1, on the reverse strand, counting down.
GGGACCAGATCTTCCGTCAGCTTCGGCATCTCCTGCGTGACGCGGTCCAGCAGCTGCTGCGCTTCCTGACGGCCAAACAGCTCCGCCGAGAATTGCCCAATCAGGTGATTAAGATGGGTCGCCACCACGGTACTGGCTTCAACAACCGTATACCCCTGGATCTGCGCCTGCTCTTTCAGGGCGCTTTCAATCCAGATAGCGGCCAGGCCAAAGGCCGGATCGATAGTTTGCTCGCCCGGCAGCGTGCCTGCGGCGGTGCCGGGGTTAATCGCCAGCCAGCGGCCCGGATAGGCATCACCGCTGCCAATTTCGACACCTTTCATCAGGATGCGATAGCGCGCGGGCGGCAGGTCCATATTGTCGCGGATGTGTACCACCGGCGGCAGGAAGCCCATATCCTGCGCGAATTTTTTACGGATACTGCGGATACGGCCGAGCAGCTCGCCGTCCTGCTGGAAATCGACCATCGGGATCAGGCGATACCCGACTTCCATTCCCAGGGAATCTTCCAGCTGAACGTCGTTCCAGGTCGCTTCGACGGCCTGGGTATTCTCCGGCATTTTGACCTGAACAGGTTCCGCTGCCGGTTTGGTTTCACGGCCACGCATCCACCAGGCAAGCCCCAGCAGCCCCGCCGTAAACAGCAGGAAGACGAGGTTTGGCATCCCCGGCACCAGGCCGAGCAACCCGAGAACCGCAGCGGCCAGCAGCATCACGCGCGGGTTGCTGAACAGCTGGCCCACCATCTGCTCGCCAACGTCCTGATCGGTGCTCACGCGGGTCACAATCACACCCGCCGCAGTGGAGATAACCAGCGCCGGGATCTGCGCGACCAGACCGTCACCGATAGTCAGCAGCGTATAGCTTTCCGCCGCGTGGCCCATGTCCATCCCATGCTGCAGCACGCCCACCAGCAGGCCGCCGACCACGTTAATCACCATGATCAGAATGCCCGCGATGGCGTCACCGCGCACAAACTTACTCGCACCGTCCATTGAGCCGTAGAAGTCCGCCTCCTGCGTCACCTCCGCACGGCGTTTTTTGGCTTCATCTTCGGCGATAAGACCGGCATTCAGGTCGGCGTCGATCGCCATCTGCTTGCCCGGCATTCCGTCGAGCACAAAGCGCGCGCCCACTTCCGCAATACGCCCTGCACCTTTGGTGATGACCATAAAGTTGATGATCACGAGGATGACGAACACCACGATACCGATAGCGAAATTGCCACCCACCAGGAAGTGGCCGAACGCCTCCACCACTTTACCTGCAGCTGCCGCCCCGGTGTGACCTTCCATCAGGATGATACGCGTGGACGCCACGTTCAGCGCCAGTCGCAGCAGGGTGGTAAACAGCAGAATGGTCGGGAACGCGGCGAACTCCAGAGTACGCTGGGTGAACATCGCCACCAGCAGCACCATAATGGAGAGCGCAATATTGAAAGTGAAAAGCAGATCGAGGATGAACGCCGGAAGCGGCAGTACCATCATCGACAGAATTAGCAGGATCAGAATCGGCCCGGCCAGAATCTGCCATTGGGTCGATTTCAGGTTGCCGGGCAGGCGCAACATTGCCACCAGATTAGCCATCAGTGTCCTTCTCGTTCATAAAATCCAGCGCGGCAGGCACCGGAAGGTTCTCAGGTTTCACAGGCCGTTGACCGCCGGCCAGACGCCAGCGCTTCAACTGCCATACCCAGGCCAGCACTTCCGCCACGGCGGCGTAGAGTTGTCCCGGGATCTGTTGTCCAATATCCGCATGGCGGTACAGGGCACGCGCCAGCGGAGGGGCTTCCAGGATCGGCACGCGGTGTTCCGTGCCAATTTCCCGGATGCGCAGCGCGATCAGCCCTGCCCCTTTTGCCACCACTTTCGGCGCGCTCATTTTGTTTTCGTCATAGCGCAGGGCAACGGAATAGTGCGTCGGGTTGGTGACGATGACGTCGGCCTTCGGCACATCCTCCATCATGCGGCGACGGGCGGCGGCACGCTGCATCTGGCGGATACGCCCCTTCACGTGCGGGTCACCTTCCATCTGCTTATATTCGTCACGGATGTCCTGACGTGACATGCGCAGCTTTTTGAAGTGGGTATAAAGCTGGAAGATCACGTCAAAACCCACCATCGGGATAATGCTGAGCACCACCAGCAGTGCGCAAAGCCCGACCAGATTCAGCGCGTTGCTCATCGCGGTGAGCGGCGATTCGCTGATAAGACGCATCATTTCCGGCCAGTGGTACCAGAGGTAAAACCCCGCGGAACTGCCCATCAGCACCGATTTGAGAATGGCTTTGAGCAGCTCGGCCCCGGTCTGAGCAGAGAACATTTTCGCAATGCCCGGCAGCGGGTTGAGTTTGGAAAATTTCGGCTGCAGCGATTTGGCACTAAAAACCAGACCGCCGAGCATCACCGGCGAGACCAGCGCGACCAGCACGACCCCGGTAATCAGGGGCAACAGCGCGACCATGGCCCCTTTAATCAGTTGAATAATCTGGCTGAGGATCAGATTCGGATCGTTGACCATGCTGTGGTCAAAACGCAAGCCGGTTGACAGCATTCCCGCCAGCTTGCGGGCGAGCGACTCCCCGCCCCACCAGATAATGCACACGCCTACGATAAGGATCAGCAGGGAGGTCAATTCTCGGGATCGGGGGATTTGCCCTTCCTCACGCGCCTTTTCTAGTCGGTGGGGTGTGGGGGCTTCCGTTTTGTCGTCGTTCTCTTCTGCCACAGTGCATGCTCAGCCCATTACGTCACGGGTATCATGCCAGCGCAGCGGAAATCCAATGGCGGGAAAAGCCCGTTTATTCGGGCTCTTTTCGGTGATTTTGTCGCAAACCGCCTCAGGCGGCGTAACCTCCTGAGGCGGAAAGGACTATCAGAAGCCGAGGCTGTCCAGCAGGTCGTCTACCTGATCCTGGCTTGCCACAACGCCTGCCTTGGTGGCGTCGAGCTGTGGACCATTGAGCAGGCTTTCGTTCTCGCGTTTTGGACGGGCTGCCGGTTCCGGAATGTTCTCCAGCAGAACCATCAGCAGCTGGCGCTCAATCTCCTGGATAACATCCATCATGCGCTTGATGACCTGACCGGTCAGGTCCTGGAAATCCTGCGCCATCATGATGTCCAGTAGCTGGGCGTTGGTGAAGCTGGTGTGGCCCGGCACATCGCCAAGATACTGACGAGTATCCGTTACCAGCTCGCGGGCATCAGCCAGCTCGATAGGGTTTTCAAACCACTCGTCCCAGCGTTTGCTCAGGGCTTTCGCCCCCTTTTCCATCGCATCCTGGTGCGGCTGTGATGCTTCAACGCTGTTCAGCGCACGTTCCGCAGCCTGAGCGGTCATCTGCACGACATAGTCCAGACGATCGCGGGCATCAGGAATAGCTTCCGCCGCTTCGGCAATCGCCTGATCCAGACCCAGCTCGCGCAGGCTGTCACGCAGCATGCGCGTCAGGCTGCCGATGCGGACGATGATATCGCTCGGCGAGTGTTCTTCAACGGGTTTCATAGCAGGTTGCAACATTTCCATCACCTCACATGCCGAGTTTCTCGAAGATCTTACCGAGCTTCTCTTCCAGGGTTGCCGCGGTGAATGGCTTCACCACATAGCCGCTTGCGCCCGCCTGTGCAGCGGCAATGATGTTCTCTTTTTTCGCTTCTGCAGTGACCATCAGAACCGGCATAGAGGCCATTCCCGCATCGGCACGAATAGTTTTCAGCAGTTCCAGACCGTCCATGTTTGGCATGTTCCAGTCGGAGATAACAAAACCAAACCCGCCAGCCTGCAGTTTGTTCAGCGCATCAACGCCATCTTCTGCTTCTTCAACGTTGTTGAAGCCCAGCTCTTTCAGCAGGTTGCGTACGATGCGACGCATGGTGGAAAAGTCATCCACAACCAAAAACTTAAGCTCTTTATCCGCCATAAAATAATACTCCTGAGTCAAATACGTATTGCCTGTCCGGCACTGATTTTCGCCAGCATCTGCTGGCTTACCTGGCTAAGATCGACCACTTCGCTCACGCCACCCATATTGATGGCCTCGCGCGGCATGCCGAACACCACACAACTTGCTTCATTCTGCGCAATCGTCCAGGCGCCAGCCTGGTGCATTGCAAGCATTCCGGCGGCACCGTCGTTGCCCATCCCCGTCAGGATCACCCCTACGGCGTTGCGCCCCGCATGTTTCGCCACCGAATGAAACAGCACATCCACCGACGGACGGTGCCGGTTGACCGGCGGTCCGTCATGAATTTTGATTTGATAGTTAGCGCCGCTGCGCGCTAGCTCCATATGCTTGTCGCCCGGCGCGATATAGGCATGCCCCGGGAGCACGCGCTCGCCGTCTTCCGCCTCTTTCACGCTGATCTGGCACAGCTTGTTCAGACGTTCGGCGAACGAACGGGTAAAGCCTGGCGGCATATGCTGAGTGATCAGAATACCCGGACTTGAAAGCGGCAATGGCTGGAGTACATGACGAATTGCCTCTGTTCCTCCGGTTGACGCTCCAATGACCAGCAGTTTTTCCGAGCTGAGTAATGGACCGGCCTTCAGGGTCGCCGGCGCGGCCATCGGCGTGTGTGCGGCAAGCTTCGCACGCGAAGCGGTGCGGATCTTCTCGGCGATCATCTCGCTGTAGGCCAGCATCCCTTCGCGAATGCCAAGCTGCGGCTTGGTGACAAAATCCACCGCCCCCAGCTCCAGCGCGCGCAGGGTGATTTCAGATCCTTTCCCGGTCAGGGAGGAGACCATCACCACCGGCATAGGCCGCAGCCGCATTAATTTTTCGAGGAAATCGATGCCATCCATGCGCGGCATCTCGACATCCAGCGTTAGCACATCGGGGTTATATTTTTTAATTAAATCCCGCGCTACCAGCGGATCGGGCGCGGTTGCCACCATAACCATGTCGCTGTGGCTATTGATAATTTCAGTCATGATCTGACGCATCAGCGCTGAATCATCGACTGACAACACCCTGATTTTACTCATGCTTTTTCCTTACTCAGCGCATATACCGTTTGCCCACGCAGGCTAAACTCACGCACGAGGTTGCTGAAGTTTTCCGAGTGCCCGGCAAACAGTAAACCGTCAGGCTTGAGCAACGGAACAAACCGACGCAGAATGTCCTGTTGCGTCGTTTTATCAAAATAGATCATGACGTTACGGCAAAAAATGGCGTCGAACGGCCCCGGCACGTTGTACTGCTTATCCAGCAGGTTAACGGGCGCGAATTCGACGCAGTTCGCCAGCTCCTGGCGTACGCGCACCAGGCCTTCATGCGGGCCCGTCCCGCGCATGAAATAACGCTGCAGCTGCTGCGGCGACAGCGTTTTCAGTTCATCCTGGCGATAAACGCCGTTACGCGCCTTCTCCAGCACTTCAGTATCGATATCGCTGGCGTAGACCTTCCAGCGTCCCGGCGTCATTCCCAGCGTATCGGCAAGGGTGATCGCCAGCGAGTACGGCTCTTCACCCGTCGAGGCGGCCGCACTCCAGACGCGATACTCCCCGGTGCGACGGCGCGCATGCTCGGCCAGAACCGGGAAGTGGTGAGCTTCACGGAAAAACGCCGTCAGGTTGGTGGTTAACGAGTTAATAAAAGCCTGCCACTCGGCGCTGTTCTGGTTCGCCTCGAGCATGCTCAGATAGCGGCCAAAATCATCCAGTCCCAGCGTACGCAAGCGCCGCACCAGACGGTTGTAGACCATGTCCCGCTTATGATCCGCAAGCACGATCCCCGCACGCTGGTAGATTAACTGACATATCCGACGAAAATGCGCGTCGGACAGCGCGAGGCGCTGTGTCATCTGCAACAATAATGACGTTTGCCCAGGGGGCATTGGTGATGTCATAGCGCCTTCTTAATTACATTCAGGATACAACTGGCACGGCCTGCGACCGCCCGACTTCTGTTACTGCTTCAACGTGCTCTTTCACATTAAATACCGCGACCAGTCCGGTAAGACGATCCGCCTGGCTGGCCAGCTGATCGGTTGCCGCTGCCGCTTCCTCAACTAACGAGGCGTTCTGTTGCGTCACCTGATCCATCTGGCTGACCGCCTGGGCAACCTGCTCAATGCCGCGACGCTGTTCATCCGACGCCGAGGCAATTTCGCCCATAATGTCGTTAACCCGCGTCACGGAGGTGACGATCTCGTGCATGGTTTTCGCCGCCGTATCCACAAGCGTTGAGCCCTGCTGAACGCGCGAGACCGACTCTTCGATCAGGACCTTGATTTCTTTCGCCGCGTTGGCGCTGCGGCTCGCCAGGTTACGTACTTCCCCCGCCACCACCGCAAACCCGCGCCCCTGCTCCCCGGCTCGCGCCGCTTCCACAGCGGCATTCAGCGCCAGAATGTTGGTCTGGAACGCGATACCGTCAATCACGCTGATGATGTCACCAATTTTCTGCGAGCTGGTGGCAATCTCCTGCATGGTGCTGGCGACATGGGACGCCTGGTCACCGCCTTTCTTCGCCGTCATCGCCGCCTGTTTTGACAGGTCAGACGCCTGACGCGCGTTATCGGCGTTCTGGCTTACCGTCGCCGTCAGCTGCTCCATGCTGGCCGCCGTCTGCGCCAGCGAGGCCGCCTGCTGCTCTGTGCGGGATGAGAGATCGTTGTTACCCGCAGCAATCTCTGAGATCCCGGTGTGCATGGCATAGCTGCCCTGCCGCACGTCGCTCACCGTTTCCCGCAGCGATCCCTGCATCGCCTTCAGGCTGGCAAAAATCGCCGAAATTTCGTTTTTGCCGAACACCGCCACCGGACGCGCCAGGTCGCCTTTTGCAATACTGTCGAAATGGCTGCTGACGATCGCCAGCGGCTGCACAATCATTCTGCGCGACCAGAGCAGCGCCCCACCGGTCAGCAACCCTGCCAGAATCACCATCACGCCGAAGATGACGCCCGACATGTGATAGCTTTGACGGCTCTGGTCACCGGCACGCTGTACAGACTGGTTAATATCCTGCTGCCAGGCGTTGAAGCTGCCGTCAAACGCTGCCTGAGACGCCTGGACCGGTGCGGTCATAAAGTCCGACAGCTGGTTGTTCTCAAGCCACGTCGCCTGGTGGTCCAGATCGCTGTACCACTGCTCAAAGTTCGTCTTCATGGCGGCCTTCAGCGCTTTCTCTTTCTCGCTGTCGGCGGCCTGCGCCGTAAAGGCTTTAAACTGTGCGTCAGCCTGTTTCAGGCTGTCGCGCGCGGTTGCCATCAGCGCTTTAATGTCATCCGGTGGATAGCTCAGCGCGGTTAAGGTTCCCGCCTTGTTCAGCGCAGTGCTTGCCTGCAACAGCACGGCACGCGTTTGTGCCAGTGCGGAGCGCTGCTGATTACTCGCCTCAACTTCCTGCAAATTCTGATAGCCATCGCGAAACGCCCAAAAAGACAACCCGTTACTGCCAACCTGCAACACACCGCAAAGGATCAGAATCAAAAACAGTGTGGTCGAGATACGAATACGATTTAACATCCACGCTCCCATCAAGCGGCAAGCAGCCGCGGTTTAATTGTCAGTCAAAATGTTTCCCAGTTTTCATCTTGTCCGGTCGTCGCGGTACGCGTACGGAGTGCAGCCGGTTCAGCGGCTGGCGCGCGGTACGTCGCCTGCGGAGTGACCGTGTTTCCAGCGAGTGAAGCGAGACGAAACGCCGAGACGGCCATCTTCAGACGGCTCGCCTGGTCTTCCAGGGCAGCGGCCGCCGCAGCGGACTCCTGCACCAGCGCGGCGTTTTGCTGTGTCACGCGATCCATTTCCGATACCGCCAGGGCAACCTGGTCGATACCACGACTCTGCTCATCAGACGCAGAGGCGATTTCCCCCATGATGTCCGTCACGCGGGTAACGGCATTCACGATGTCATTCATGGTCTCCCCGGCGCTTTCCACCAGCACGGAGCCGGTATCCACGCGGGAGACAGAGTCTTCAATCAGCGACTTGATCTCTTTTGCCGCGTTGGCGCTGCGGCTTGCCAGGTTGCGCACTTCCCCGGCCACCACGGCAAAACCGCGTCCCTGTTCGCCCGCTCGCGCCGCTTCCACGGCGGCGTTCAGCGCCAGAATGTTGGTCTGGAAAGCAATGCCGTCGATGACGCTGATGATGTCGGCGATTTTCTTCGAGCTGTCGGCGATTTCGTGCATGGTTTTAACCACGCCATCCACCACGCGTCCGCCGCGCTGCGCCGTCTCGGAGGCGCTTTCTGCCAGCTGAGACGCCTGGCGAGCGTTATCGGCGTTCTGCTTCACGGTCGCGGTGAGCTGCTCCATGCTGGCGGCCGTCTCTTCCAGGGCGGAAGCCTGCTGTTCGGTACGGGATGAGAGATCGTTATTCCCCATCGCAATTTCGCTGGTGCCGGTATAGATAGCCTCCGACCCGTTACGCACGTTGGCGACGGTTTCGATTAACGAACGCTGCATATGGTCAACGCTGTTTGCCAGCTCGGTGATCTCATTGCGCCCGGAAACGGTCAGCGTTTTAGTCAGATCGCCTCCGGCAATTTCACGAATGTGGGCAATGACGCGCCCAAGAGGATTCAGCAGGATATGGCGAATGCCGTACCAGACCGCGACCAGCACGATGACCAGCGCCAGCGCCATTACGGCCATCTGCCATTTCGCAAAGCGGTAGTCATTCTGACTTGCCGTAAAGGCCGAGTGATAGAGATCGCCACTGGCCTTCGCGTATTCCCCCAGCGCCGCGCCGAGTGCGTTTTGCATCCCCTGCGTCGGCTGCGCGAAATAGGCGTCCATATTTCCGCTCTCCAGGAACTGAATGAGCTCTGTCAGACCGGTATGGTAGGCATTGTATTTTTCATCGATATTCTGGCTCACCTGCTCCATAGCAGGCTGCGGGGCGATCTTTTTGAAGGCGTCGTAATGTTTCGCGGCGTCAGCGAGGGTGGCACGGGCATTTTTCAACAGATCGGTTTTCGCGCTGCTCTGCTGATTGTTAGGGTCCATCATCATGCGCGCGGACGAGCGGCTCAGGTTGATACGCGTTTGCAGCATTAGATCCCACGTCGACGTGAGTTCACTCTGCTGCAGGCGGAGATCGTTCGAGGCCGCGAAACTGTCCTGGTTCTGTTTTAATGACGAGAAAAAAAGCCCGCCGGAGATGAGCTGAAGAAGTGCGAAAATGACCAGCACCATCATGAGCATTGTGACAACGCGGATACGGTTCAACATACAACACCTTCTCATAGATTTATTAACGGTGTTATCGGCACAGCCCACAGGAACTTTACATTTGCGAAAGGGAAAAGCGCGGGGTTAAAACGCCACGTCGACAATAAGCGTGTCGGTGTAGGTTCCGGCAGGAGGCATGGCCTGACTGGTCAGGACTTTCGCGGTGTAGTTGTAGGTGCGCAGTAAACCGTCGGCACTTACCTGCGACGACGTCGCGCTGGACCAGCGCTCGCTGCCGCTGCCGCCCCAGCGGTTACCGGTGGCTTCCTTATAGATGTCGTAGCTCATGGCGTTACTGCCGCTCACCATGCGCCGCACGTTGTTCAGCGCGTTGGCACCGTTATTAATGCCGATGGTATACGTACTGCCTTTGGTACAGGTGACGGCAATCGCCTGCGAGACGGTAGGGAAACTTTGCACCAGCGGCGCGCTGTTGAAGTTGACGTCCGGCGTGGTCATGGCGCTGCAGTCGTTGGTGACGGTCATATCTAACAGGATGGTGGTTGTCGCGGTACCCGTCTGATTGATTGAGCAAAGGCCGAGCGCGCCCACGGAGCAGACGCTGTAGTTAACGCTGAAGGTTAACTGCACCTGATATGGCCCGGCAGTCACGTTTTGCCCGGCGACGGTGCGGAAATAAAGTGGAATGTTGTACTGCTTTGACCCCAGTAACCCCAGCAAGGTATTCCCGCTCCAGGTATACGATTTACTTATCTGTATCTCGCTGCTGCTCGCGCACCCCGATAGCCCGCACAGCCGGGTGGGGATCACGTCCGTGATGGCCGCATTATCCGTGCGTTTCATGGTGGCCCGACTGTTGCCCGAAACCGATGCCGCGGTGTAGGTCAGCGTTACCGAGTCGCTGGTCAGCAGATTCAATACGGCATCACAGGCCACCACCAGCGTGCCGGTGGTTTGAACTTCCCCGGTTCCGCTGAGCGCGAACGAAGTGACGCTGCCAAACGACGCATTAACCGTACTGACGGTACACGCCGCCCAGCCGCCGCCGGAAAAAAGCAGCAGGATCAACAGCAGCAGGCGCGTCATGGCTCCTCCCGACAAATCAGCGGCCCGTAGGTTTTTAGCTTGTGCTCCGGATTGGCCCCCACGGTCAGAGTGGCCTTGCAGCGTTTACCGTCAGGTGCAATCACCTCGAGCGGGTTCACATCGCTGAGATTTTCCAGCCATGCGATGCCGTCATACCCCACCACCGCATTGCTGCGCGAGACGCGTCGGACCTGGCTTCCCACCGGCAGCGCCTGGCCGCGCGCATCATGCAGAATGACGCTTGCCACCCGCTCCTGCTCCATCGGGAAATCGACCAGATAGCCGCTGTGACGGCGGATCGCGATCCGCCGTTCGGTCTCTTTCAAACGGGTATCCGCCGGCAGATTCAGGGTATCAATCCGGTAGCTTGCCGGATAATACGCCGACACCCCGCTGATCAGCAGGTAGCCGTTATTATTGGTTTTACCGACGGGCTGGTTCTCATAGCTGACGGGCACGTCCGGATGGCCGTCGGTACTGATAACCACAAATGCATCGTTGATCTTATTCGCCGCAAACAGCTCGCCGTCCATCAGCACAATTGCGCCCATTGCCTCGCCCCACCATGTCATGGTGTCCCTTTCGCCATAGCCGCCGCCCTGCAGCTCTATGTTGTTATTGCGCCAGCCCAGCGTAGCCTGTTGATAATCGCTGGATCTTGACTGGTTGGCCCAGGCCATGTTCCAGCTGAAACCGCCGTCAGAAGGCATAGAGTGGTTGTAGTTAATGCGCTGGGTACTGCCGGCATCCGGGGTATTTTCAACGGTGACGGCAGCGCTGTCGCGTGCCCCCAGCGGCACCTGCAGCGACAGCGCGACCGTCCAGTCTCCCCGCTGCTGGTCCCGGCTGCCGGCCAGGTAAATGCTGCTCGCCCCCCACAGGTTGCGGCTCCAGGAGAGATTGAGCAGTTCGGTTTTTTGACTGTCAAAACTCTCCACCCCAATCCAGGCCGCGCCGATATTTCCATACCGTCCCAGATTGAAGGTCAGAGAATACTGATCCGTATTACGGCTAAAGCTGGCGATGGGCTTATCGTTTTCGTCATACACCGTCGGCTGGTCGTAGAGGGCCAGATTGCCAAAGCCGCGGTCGCGACGCGTGTGTTGAGTGGCGACGCTAAATTCGCTGGTACTGTACTGGTAACCCCAGTTGATTTGCCCGCCCGCATCCCCGCGCATGCGGCTCTGCGAGTAAGAGGTATTTACCACGCCAAACTGGCCGAGTTTTATTACCGTTCCCGCACCACCCAGCGCCAGCTCCTGCGCCCCTTCTGCATGCCCTTCCAGCGTTAGCCAGTCCGTCACCCCGTAGCGATACGATCCGGTGCCTGCCGCCGAGCCGTAGTCAAAATTCTTGATACCGTAATTACGCCGCAGGCTGCCGAGCGTCACGGCGCCGTCGCTCAGCCCTTGTTTAAGTAAGTCACTGGTGACGTAAAACGGGAGCGTGGTGCTGACCTGGCGTCCCAGCGCATCCGTTGTGACCAGAACCGCATCCCCGGCGCCGTTGATATAGGGTAAATTAGTCAGGGTGAAGGGGCCGGGCTGAAGCTGGGTCGAACCGGAGCGATAGCCGTTGATAAAAAGATCGACCGAGGTGGGTACCGCGGCTTCCCCTGCGAACTCGGGCAGCGGCCATGTCACCAGGTCAGGTCGCAGGGAGAAATCCCGCCCTACGCTTACGCCCCCCATCCGCACGCTGGAGCTCCAGCTCAGGGCATCGCTGATCACGTCCCCGACGCTCCAGCTCATCGCGTCATCTTCGTGAGTGAACAGCAGGGTCGTATCATAGCGGACATACCCTTCCTGCTGGCCGTCATTACCGATGAAATTTTCCCGCGCGTAACCGGTGGAGGAAAACGAGCCGTTCTCGTTGAAGTAGCGGAACTCATGCCAGAGCGACGCCTGACCGCCGATATGTTCCGTGTGGTTAGTGTAGAGATCGTAATTCAGCAGCGCCCCGCGGCCAAAGTGCGGTTTGGCCTGCGCCGTTTGCCCACTAAAAGACGTCACGCGGGCCGTCACCCAGTCACGGGGCACGGTCAGCAGCAGGCGCTGCGCGGCGCTGTCATACTCGACCCGAACCTGAGCAAGCGAGGAGAGATTCACCTCTCCGGTGGGAACATGCGCCGGGGGCAGCCCCGCGCGCAGCAAATCGGCGCTTGAGATAAAGAAAGCGCCTTTACGCTGCGTCACGGGCACGACCAGACCGGTATCGTAGTGGTTCAGCACGAGGGCAAGCTGGAAAACCGCTTCATCATTTATCGTCTGCGCCTGGGGAGGTGGCGGCAAACTGTCGTCGCCGGGCTCGGCCAGGGTCGCGGAACTGACGCAAAGCAGTATCATCATCGCCGGCTTCAGTTGACGGGCGTCGACTGCCATTGTGCGTCCCTGGCATTAATCTGTGCGCTCATCCGCTCTGGCTGACGAACGCCAGCGGGTATGGGCCAGCTGCGGCTGCTGCCCGGGAGGACGTAACCCAGTAGTCCTTCCGCTACCGTGCGTTTCTGCCCTCCCTGCTCCAGCGTCACCTGGCTCAGCCTGACATGGACATCCCCCCGATTTCTGACCTCCAGCACAGGCTGCCCCTCCGCGCGCGTCACACGCCAGCTCAGGTTTTGGGTTTCCGCCAGCGCGTGATGCGCGCCCTCTTTCATGGTTCGGATCCCCTGTCCATACACGAACAGAGGGATGGAGTAACGCATCTGCAATTTGAGGCCGATGGCAGGTTCGGCTTTTGCATCAGGCTGGGGGATTTCATCCACGATAATGCGGTAAGCCTGTTCGACGCCCGCGGGAACCGCAGCCTGTTTGATAAGGCGAATAAGCTGCTTGCTGCCTGTGCCAATCGTGACGATGGGCGGGCTGGCGACCACGTCCTGCTGCGAGGTATATCGCTCGTGTCCGTCCTCCTGCTTCCAGCGCACGATGCGGACCTGCATCGTCGTGGCGCTGTTTCCCTGGTTCTGGATCCACAGTTCAGTGGCGTTGGCGTCCGCAGCAAGCCACGGGTCGATAGGCCAGAGCAGAATGGTGGCTGCCGCCTGCGCCTGGCCGGCAACCGCCATTCCCAACGCGCCCGCCAGACAAACGGGTCTGAAAAATGGCTTCATCAACACTCTCCCTTTATTACCATGACAAGGTCACGGTGAGCTGATCGGAATAGGTTCCCGCCGGGCTAAACCCGGTCAGTAGCGCTACGCCAAAAAGCGGTAGCGCGATGTTATTGCTGTTGGTATAGGTCACCGGTATCGCCTGGTTGACGCCAATTTCACTGTTTGCGGCCAGCGAGCTGCTGCTGTAGAGCCGGTATGGCACCAGCTCTGTTCCACCGGACCGCTTCATGCGGCGAACGGATGAATAATTCTGCCCGCCATTAATGCTCATGCTCAGCGACACGCCCGGCGTACAGGCGATAGACAACGCCCCGTTTGGCACAAAGCTGGTGCTGACCGGCGCGCTCTCGACGCCGTTATGGCTGCCAAAATCCAGCATACCGAGAAGCCCTCCGCTACCGGTGGCCACCGCGCACCCTGGAACAATCGTCGCGCTGACCTTAAAGGACTGGGATGTCACCGCATCCGCTGCGGGCATCATGAGCAATCCGGCGATCAGCGCGAAAAAAGGCTGCACGATTCCCTCTGCGAGATTGCGCAGACCAGTAAGAGTTGCCTTCATGGCGGTGCAGGACTAATAAGTGACGCTGACGTTTATCGTGTCGGTGTAGGTGCCCGGGACGACCGTCACGCTGTTACCGCCGCCGGTAATCCGTCCGTAGAGGGTGTAACTGTCCACCCCTCCGGCCGTTGAGGCGATGGGCAGCGCGGCATTATTGGCAATCACGCTGTTAAACCCGCTGTCGCTGTACAGGCTGTATGCCACACCCTGAGCCGTGTTGGCGGTGTTAACCAGATAGCGCGCAGGTGTTCCCGGAGTGCCGACAACGGTGCCGGGGGCGGTAGAGTTGGTGTTGCCGGTGATCGCCACCGTATAGCTGGCGGTTGTACATTGAATGGTGAAGGTGTTTCCGCCGCTGGCGCCGGTTAGCTGCGTGGTCAGAGTGGAAAACGTTGCGGGATGGGTGCCGAAATCCAGTGTCCCGAAGTTAATGCCGTTTTGCGTGGGCGATCCGTTTATCAGACAACCATTCGTGAGCGTCAGCGTCGCCCCGATGGTGCCGCTGCTGGTAACGGCCAGCGCCTGATGGACCGTTGTCGCAGTCAGTAAAGTGCCTGCGCAGATCAAAAGGAGTTTTCTTTTCATTTACCACCCTCCAGAAGACGTCTCCGTTCCCTTGCCACGTTTTATTTTTGTCGTTCAAGATGTTAGCCCCGCTTAATGTTCCTCTGAGGGGGTTATTGAGAATTTAGTTTACGGATATCGCTTCGACCACCTGCCCCGCAACGCATAAGCCATATGTCTTATTGACTAAATTTTCACATAAATAACAGAGAGTTAAATTAAAACAGCCAGCAATTTTATTATATCTGAGGAGAATATATCCATTAAAGTGTGACGGAGATCACAATATATCGTCTGCACATTAACAACAAATTTAATAAAACTTAAAAAGGAGTTGTATCCCCCTACACTTTGCGTCAATTTATGTGCCGAATAATTTCCTGCGTCGTAATAAAAAATTTATATGTATCGATGCGGGCTACATCTGAAGCGCATAGAGGGTCTTTTTTCGTGGCAAGTGCAAACAAACTCACACTCTTCATCGTGATATTCATGCTGGCGGGTATTCTTTCAGGGGCAGCAATTCATGAGTATGCATCTGCGGATGCCATCAAAGCCTGGTCGGATAATATTACCCTTCTGACCGATATTTTCCTCCGTCTGATCAAAATGGTCATTGCACCGTTGGTCTTTAGTACGCTCACCGTTGGCATTATGAAGCTGGGCGAAACTTCCACCATTGGCCGCGTCGGCGGTAAAGCGATGGTGTGGTTTATCAGTTCATCCGTGCTTTCTATTCTGGTCGGACTGTTTATCGTCACGCTGGAGCATCCGGGGAGCGGTCTGAACCTGACGATCCCAACCGAGGCGGTAGATACCGGTCTGGCCGTTGGAGGCATGACGCTGAAAGCGTTCCTGTCGCACACCATTCCAACCAGTATCGCAGGGGCGATGTCAAACAATGAGATCCTGCAGATTGTGGTGTTCTCGATGTTCTTCGGCATCGGCGGCGCGTCGCTGGGACAGAAATTCAACGCTCCGCTGGTAGCCGCGCTGGATGTGGTTTCCCATATCATGCTGAAGGTAACAGGTTACGTGATGTACGTTGCGCCGCTGGCCATTTTCGCGGCGATTTCCTCCGTCATTGCCACGCAGGGTCTGGGCATTCTGCTAAACTACGCCTCGTTTATTGGTGGCTACTATGTTGCCATTCTTCTTACCTGCATGGTGCTGCTGGCCGTGGGTTACATGGTGCTGAAAAAAGAGGTGTTTCGCCTGGTCAGCATGCTGAAAGACCCTGTTCTGGTGGCGTTTACCACCAGCAGCTCTGAAGCCGCCTACCCTAAAACGCTGGAACAGCTGGAGCGCTTTGGCTGCTCGCGCAACATCGCCTCTTTCGTTCTGCCGATTGGCTACTCCTTCAACCTGGTGGGTTCGATGGTGTACTGCTCATTCGCCTCGATGTTTATCGCGCAGGCATACAACATTCACCTGAGCTTCTCTGAAGTGACGGTGCTGATGCTGACTCTGATGCTGGCGTCGAAAGGGATTGCAGGCGTACCGCGTTCTTCCCTGGTGGTGCTGGCAGCAACCATTCCGAGCTTTAATATTCCGGTGGCGGGTATTCTGCTCCTCATGGGGATCGACCACTTCCTGGATATGGGCCGTTCCGCAATTAACGTACTGGGGAATGGTATTGCGACCGCGATGCTGTCGCAGAATGAAGGTGCGCGGGAAGCGGACGCTGAAGCTGAGCTGGTAAAGCAGGAAGCGTAAGGTGAAAAAAAGGGTGAGGCCTGATGCCCTCACCCCAGCCCTCACCCTGTGAGTGAGGGAGCAAATACAAAAAACGGCAACCCCGGTTGCCGTTTTGCATTTACTTACGCGACGTGACTCGCGGCGATGTCCAGCAGCGCCATCTCATCGCTGTTCAGCAGCTTCTCAATGTTCACCAGAATCAGCATACGCTCGCCGAGCGCGCCCAGTCCGGTCAGATATTCGGTCGACAGCGTGACCGCAAACTCCGGTGCAGGACGAATTTGGTCAGAGGTCAGGGAAAGCACATCAGATACGCCATCCACCACGATACCTACCACGCGCTGCCCCAGATTCAGAACGATCACCACGGTGTTGTCGTCGTAGTCAACGTCGCCCTGGCTGAACTTCACGCGCAGGTCCACGATTGGCACAATGACGCCACGCAGGTTGGTGACACCTTTAATAAACGCAGGCGTATTAGCGATGCGGGTAACCTGGTCGTAACCACGGATTTCCTGCACTTTAAGGATATCGATGCCGTACTCCTCATCGCCTAAAGTGAATACCAGGAATTCCTGCCCTGATGGCTCGCCCGCCAGTTTCGTTACATTACTCATACCGGTCATGTTATTACCTTCTACTTAATCAGGCGGCTGTGTACGCCACACGTTGTTCACGATTTAATCCCTGAAGCGCCGACACGTCGACGATCAGCGCCACGCTACCATCACCCAGAATGGTGGCGGCAGAAATACCCGGCACTTTGCGGTAGTTGCTTTCGAGGTTCTTCACCACCACCTGGTGTTGACCAATCAGCTGATCGACCAGCAGCGCGTAGCGGCGGCCCGCGCTTTGCAGGATCACAACGATGCCCTGCGTGGCCTCGGTCTTCGCCCCGTCCACTTCGAACACTTTCCACAGTTCCACCAGCGGCAGGTACTCACCGCGCACTTCGAGGACGCGCTCGCCGCCCGCCAGCGGATGCAGATCTTCTTCACGCGGCTGCAGGGATTCCATCACGGCGTTCAGCGGCAGGATAAAGACTTCGTCCGCCACTTTGACGGACATGCCGTCGAGGATCGCCAGCGTCAGCGGCAGTAGGATGCGAATGGTGGTGCCGGAACCCTGTTTAGACTGGATCTCAACGTGGCCGCCCATCTCCTGGATGTTACGTTTCACCACGTCCATGCCAACACCGCGTCCGGAGACGTCGGTCACCTGCTCCGCGGTAGAGAAGCCCGGCGCGAAGATCAGCATGCCCACTTCTTCGTCGGTCATGTTTTCATTGACCGCCATCCCCTGCGAAATCGCTTTTGCCAGGATGCGCTCGCGGTTAAGACCCGCGCCGTCGTCGGTCACTTCGATGCAGATGTTTCCGCCCTGGTGTTCCGCAGAGAGGATCAGGTTGCCGACCGGGGATTTACCGGCGGCAATGCGGTTTTCCGGCAGTTCGATCCCGTGGTCGAGGCTGTTACGCACCAGGTGCGTTAAAGGGTCAATAATGCGCTCGATCAGGCTCTTATCCAGTTCGGTTGAGCTGCCCATCAGGGTCAGTTCAATTTGTTTGTTCAGCTTGCTGGCAAGATCGCGGACCAGACGCGGGAAGCGGCTGAAGACATATTCCATCGGCATCATACGGATGGACATGACCGATTCCTGCAGGTCGCGGGCGTTACGCTGCAGCTGACCCATGCTGGTAATCAGGTCGCCGTGCGTGACCGGATCCAGTTCGTTAGAACGTTGCGCCAGCATCGACTGGGTGATCACCAGTTCGCCAACCAGGTTAATCAGCTGGTCAACCTTCTCAACGGCAACGCGGATACTGGTTGACTCGCTGGAGCGAGCGGCAGGTTTCTCACCACGTCCACCTGGTGCCGCAGCCTCTTTTGGTACGGCCTTCAGCGCCGGGGCCGCAGGTGCCACAGCCGGTGCGGCAGCCTGAGCCACAACAGCCACCTCTTCCGCAGCGGCAGGGGCGTCAACCGCAGCAGTTTCGGTTTCGAAGGCAATCTGGTCAGCTTCAATCACGAAGCACAACACCGCTACGATATCGTCCTGGCCAATACCGTCATCAAGCGTCGCGGCCAGGCTGTCTTTGCCTTTTACCACGTTGCTTAACTTCGCCAGGTTGCCCAGCTCTTCTTCCAGCAGGTTAACTTCATTCTCTTTGAGGCGTGACAGCACACCGCGCAGTTTCCCCGCCTGTGCAGCGGCTGGCGCGGCCTCATCGACAGCAACCGCATCGACAACGCTCAGTTTCGCCGCAGGGACAACGGCTGCAGCGACCTCACCTTTTACTTCCAGGGCGAGCTGGCGCAGCGCATTGCAGATATATTCAAAGCTGGCGGCATCAGGCTCTGCCGAACTTTTATAGGCGTCGAGCTGTTCCTGCATAATATCTTTGGTTTCCAAAAACAGGTTGATAATGTCGGTATTGAGCTGCATCTCACCGCGTCGCGCTTCATCAAGCAGGTTTTCCATTAAATGGGTCGTTTCCTGCAGGATGGTAAATCCAAACGTTCCGGCTCCGCCTTTAATAGAGTGCGCCGCACGGAAGATGGCATTGAGCTGCTCGGAGTCCGGTGCTTCGGGCACCAAATCGAGCAAGTGTTGCTCCATATCGGCCAACAATTCGTCGGCTTCATCAAAGAATGTCTGGTAAAAATCGCTAATATCCATGCTCACGCTATCACCTCGGATTGGCTGGTGGCGATGTTGGAACGGCAGCCGAAGGAACGGCCCCAGGCTGTTTTAAATCGTCCAGTGACTCATTCTGACTTTCGGCGTTTTCATGCAGGATGGCCTGCTCCGCCTGCTGGTTCAGCACTAAAAGACTGATACGACGGTTGATGGCATCATCCGGCCCGCGGTCGGAAACGCGCATGGTTGCGGCCATGCCGACTACGCGCAGTACCTTGCCATCATCAAGCCCACCTACCACCAGCTCGCGACGCGAGGCGTTGGCACGATCGGCAGAAAGCTCCCAGTTGCTGTATCCCTTCTCCCCACTGGCGTACGGGAAATCATCCGTGTGTCCTGACAGGCTGATTCGGTTAGGAATGCCGTTCAGCACCGGTGCAATGGCACGCAGAATGTCGCGCATATACGGTTCGACTTCCGCACTCCCGGTTTTAAACATTGGGCGGTTCTGGCTGTCGATAATCTGAATACGCAGGCCTTCCTGCACCAGGTCGATCTTCAGATGCGGGCGCAGCGCGCGCAGTTTCGGATCTGCTTCAATCAGCTGATCGAGATCGCCACGCAGTTTCTTCAGACGCGCCTGTTCCATCTTTCTTTTCAGCTCGTCGATGTTCGGCTCTTTTTTCACCTCACCCTTCTGCTGGGTGTAATCATCGCCGCCGCCCGGGATCGGGCTATCGCTGTTAGAAATACGCGGCCCGCCGGCTACTGCCGTTGCCAGCGGCGTACGGAAATATTCTGCAATCTGGATCAGTTCTTTTGGGCTGGAGATGGAGATCAGCCACATCACCAGAAAGAACGCCATCATTGCCGTCATAAAGTCGGCGTACGCAATTTTCCACGAGCCGTGTGCGCCATGCCCGCCGCCCTTGTGCTTGCGTTTTTTTACGATGACGATCGGATGGGACTGGTTTTTCATGCGTCCTCAGTTGTCGTCTGTTGGTTTGGGTTTTTCACCGCACGCACGTGTTCTTCAAGCTCGATAAACGACGGACGCTCGCTGGAGTAAAGCGTTTTACGGCCAAACTCAACCGCGATCGGTGGCGCATAACCGTTGAGGTTAGAGAGCAGCGTAATCTTCACGCACTGCATCATTTTGGTGGTTTCGGCGCTCTTCTGGCGCAGAACGCTTGCCAGCGGAGAGATGAAGCCGTACGCCAGCAAAATACCGAGGAAGGTTCCCACCATCGCGTGGGCAATCAGCGCACCGAGCTCGGCTGCCGGACGGTCTGCCGAGGCCAGGGCGTGAACCACCCCCATCACCGCTGCAACGATACCGAATGCCGGAAGCGAGTCGCCCACCAGCGCCAGGCTATTGGCCGGAACTTCTGATTCGCTTTCGTGGGTTTCGATCTCTTCGTCCATCAGCGCTTCGATTTCGAAGGTATTCATGTTGCCGCTGATGATCAGTCGCAGATAGTCGACGATGAAATCCAGCATCATCGCGTCAGCAAGAATACGCGGATAGCTGGCAAATATTTCGCTCTCTTTCGGGTTTTCGATATCCCGTTCAAGCGAGAACATGCCCTGTTGACGTGACTTCGCCATCAGGCGATAGAGCAGTGCCAGCAGATCCATATACATGCTTTTGGTGTATTTCGAGCGACGGAACAGCAACGGAATTGCTTTCAGCGTGCCCTTGATCGATTTACCGTTGTTACCAACGATAAAAGCCCCTACCCCTGCGCCGCCGATGATAATAAGTTCAGCCGGTTGATAGAGTGCTCCAAGGTGCCCGCCGGTCATCATGTAACCGCCGAAAACTGTACCGAGAACTACCAGGTAACCTAATAAGATAAGCACGACATCATCCTTCCGCTAGTGACTATGGCAAGGATGTCCAGCTCGCAGCGTTGACCGATTGCGGGAAAAAAAAAGCAGCGGTAATTGCTTACCGCTGCTGGAATCTTTCCCACACGTTCGGGTTAAACAGCCTGTTCGATCTGTTCATCCAGCAGTTGTGGAATAATATCGGCAGCATCCCGGGAAAGTTTACGTCTTTTTACTGCGCGGGATGGAGGCTGACATAAACTACAGGCGAAGCTGCCTGCAGGTTGATGAGCATGGGTAATAAAATTGCCATCGCAGCAGTTGCAGCGCGACAGCTCAAGCATTCCGCTCTCAACAAAACGCACCAGCGTCCATGCGCGGGTCAGCGCCAGCAGAGGGCCTTCTTCCTGCTGTGGGCATTGTTCAAGGTAAAGTTTGTACGCTTTGATCACGGCGTCAACGCCGCTACACAAACCGGTTTTGAGAAGATACTGCCAGGCATTACAGAACATGGAAGCGTGAATATTCTGCTCCCACGTCATAAACCAGTCGGTAGAAAACGGCAGCATGCCTTTCGGCGGGGGACTACCACGTAACTCTTTGTACAGTTTGATGAGACGACCACGGCTCAGCTGAGTCTCGCTTTCCAGCATTTGTAAACGAGCACCCAGTGTAATCAGCTCCATGGCCAACTGTATGTCACGCGCTTCCTGAACAATGCTTTTCTCGCTCATTGCTAGGCCCTTTTCTTACGGGCTACGTCATCAGGCTGGCTGATTTCGTTAAGCAAGCGAGTGGAGAGAAGAATACCGGTATGGATCTGTTGAAGATCGTCCACACGGGACTCCTGCGTCAGACGCGTTATTGTCTGTGAATCATCGAAACGGAACTGGCAAACCAGTTGATTCGTTTCAGCCAGTTTAACCATCTGCGGGAGGGTTAAGCCGCCCAGCATGGTTGCCATTTCTTCGTTAATACCCAGACGAAACATCGCGGACGCCTTGTCCTGACTAATCAAACGCTGCGCGAGCAGTAAATACGACAAATTGATGTCATAGATATGTTTTAGCAACTCGGATGTATGCATTGTTCCCATCCCGAATAACCAACTATTATTTTTATGCGGAAAGACCGCACCCCGTGATGTCGCCGGGAAATCACCCGGTATAAAAAAGAAAAGGCTAAATGCATAGTTGAATTTAGGTTTGTATTCACTGAAACCGTAAGAGAGAAACCGCGAATGCGTCTCTTACATGATTTATCATTTCTTACAAATAACTAAGATTTTTCCTAATTCGACGCAAACTCTACTCGTCAGTTTTGCCACATACAATCCAGCTACCCTCAAATTTAAAAAAAATGTGATCTGCGTCACACAATTTAAGTGAATATGACCCATAAATCCATCAGTATGACTTGTAATTTGTTCAATATTTCGCCAATCAGTACTGTTTTGTATTCTTAATTGACGAATACTCATGCAGACGGGTGATCCAAACTGGCATACAGCGTGCTTTTCCTGCCTTAAGCGACACGCTGAAACATTTACAACAACCCCCTCTTCGGTAAACATTTTTCTTACCGTGAAAAAACATATAGTTATGCAGGAAGTACAAAAAAGATGTTTCAGGACGTGATCATTCGAAATGAGTTTGTAACGCATCAAAACGATTTAACAGTGAAAGCGCGAATTTGTGTGATTTACGTTAAGTTGTTAATTTTTTTCATTTAGACACATTTTTCAGTTATTCTTCTTATAAGAATAATTAATGAATAATTATGATAAGCTTCACACTAATGTCGTATTCAGCTCTTGCAGAAGTGGAGATTTCGCGGTAAAGGTGGTTAAACGCTGTCTTTCAGACATCTAAGGAGTGCGCCATGAGTTACTCCCATCTTCTTGTTTCCGTAGCAGTTTCCCCCGAAAGTCATCAACTCGTCGCCAGAGCCGTTTCCATTGCCAGGCCCCACAATGCCCGCATCAGCCTTGTTACACTGGCCGCAGAGCCTGAGATGTATAATCAGCTGGCCGCCCCCATGCTGGAGGATATTCGTGAGGTTCTTCAGGAAGAAACGCAGCAATTTATGCGTGAATTAGTGGAAAAAGCACAATATCCGATTTATGAGACAATTATTGCGACCGGGGAGCTTAACGCCCATATTCTCGACATGTGTCGCAAACAAAATATTGATTTAGTGATTTGCGGGAATCATAACCACAGCTTTTTTTCGCGCGCAGCCTGCGCTGCGAAATCTATTGTCGCATCAAGCCAGGTCGATGTGCTGTTAGTGCCGCTTGGGGGGTAATTAACCCCCCAGCGGAAAATCAGGCAAGTTTAGGGAAGGTCGCGATCTTTTTTTGCAGATCGCCTTCATGGCTTTGCGGGGCGATATCCCGGAGATCCTGAATAAAACGCGCCTGCCAGTGGTTAATGTCGTTCTTCCGGATCGTCTCCATCATGTCGGCATGGCGGGAAATACGTTCCGTGAGCGGCATTGTCAGGGCACGATTCAGCGCGTTAGCCACGTCATCCCTGTCGTAAGGATTAACAATAAGCGCAGACGTGAGCTCATTTGCAGCCCCGGCAAACTGGGAAAGCACCAGAACACCCGGGTCGGCAGGATCCTGGGCCGCCACATACTCTTTCGCCACCAGGTTCATCCCGTCGCGCAGCGGCGTGACCAGCCCAACGTCCGCATAGCGGAAAACCTTCATCAGGATCTTACGATCAAAATGCTGATTCAGGTAAAAGAGCGGCGTCCAGCCCAGCTGCCCGTAGCGGCCATTAATGCGCCCTGCCTCTGTTTCCAGCTGGTGGCGAATATCCTGATAGGCCTGAACCTCACCGCGCGACGTCGGCGCGATCTGGGTATAGCGGATTTTACCGTGATGCTGCGGATATTTATCCAGCAGCGTTTCATACGCCAGGAAGCGTTCCGGCAGCCCTTTGGAATAATCAAGGCGCTCAACCGAGAAGATATTTTTCACGTGCTTAAGTTCATTCTTAAGCTGCGCAAGCTTCGGCGGCAGCGGACCGGAGGCCTGCTCCGCGATCTCGTCTGGTTCAATTCCTATTGGATACACCTCGGTGTGGAAGGTTTTCCCCCAGGCCGTGTGAGTTTTCCCGCCTTTTGTCACCAGACGGGCTTTCCCTGACACGGAGTCAAGGAATGCCAGGCGGTCATTTTCGGTCTGAAAGCCCAGCAAATCGTAATCACACAGCGCCTCCAGCAGCTCTTCATGCGGCGGCAGCGCGGTAAAAATTTCCGGCGTCGGAAAAGGAATGTGCAGGAAGAAGCCAATCCGGTTATTCACCCCCCTCTTTCGCAGCTCTCTCGCGAAGGGCAGCAGGTGATAATCGTGGATCCATAAAATATCGTCTTCTTCTATTAAAGGCAGCAGTTTATCCGCCAGCAGCGCATTCACGCGCGCGTAGCCTTCGAAGGATTCACGCTGGAATTTGACCAGGTCAAGACGATAGTGAAACGCAGGCCACAGGACGGCATTCGAGAACTGCGAGTAATACTCGTCATAGTCTTTCTCTTTTAATGCAAATGAAGCCCACGTAATGTTACCGCGCGTCACCTTTTTAAGCGGCTTCTCTTCTTCACTGATTTCCCCACTCCAGCCAAACCACAGCCCGCCAGCGGCTTTCAAGGCACCTAACACCCCTACCGCCAGGCCACCTGCACTGGCTTTTTTGTCATCAGGCGGTGCGATTCGGTTAGAGACGACGACTAAGCGACCCATAATAGTTTCCCCCTTTGCTTTGCGCTATTTGTTGTTGTTGCTGGTTAGCGATGTCAGATATCCACTGCCAGACGCTGGCGACATCCGCCAGTCGCCATTCGGCAACGGTGTCACCAGGCCCCACCTTGACGGCGATACCTCCGGCCTGATTCACCACGCGAAACCCGGCCTCATCGGTCAGGTCATCCCCTAAGAAAACAGGCGTCCGGCCCTTAAATGGTGCCTCCGCCATAAATGCGGCGATGGCTGCACCTTTATTAATCCCCTTCGGTTTTAACTCGACTACGCATTTGCCCGGCTGCAGCGCCAGCTGTGGATGCGCATCCGCAACCGTATGAGCAAGCGCGAGCACGGCATCTTCGTGCTGCGGCGCCTGACGATAATGCAGGGCAAAGGCCATGCCTTTGGCTTCCAGCTCGGTGCCGGGCAGTACGGCCAGCGCTGCAGAGAGCTGCTTATGCAGCGTTTGCGTGAGTGCGTCGGGGAGTGAAACGATATGCGTGTGATCATGGATGTCGCGGCGCTCCGCTCCGTGTACACCGGCCAGCGGAAAGTGGTAAGGACTGGCGAGCATATCCAGCTCGGCCATTGAGCGCCCTGATATCAATGCCAGTGCTCCCTCGTTCATGAGCGAGAGCTGATGCAAATTCTGTAACACCGCCTCCGGAATAGACACCTGATCGGGGTGCGGTTTTATCCCGGCGAGCGTGCCGTCGAGATCAAAAAAGAAAGCATAATGTCCGGGCAGTACAGGCGGTGCGGTTAACATGTCAGCCACCCTTTTCCTCCTTACGGTTTACGAGAGGTAAACGCCTTTACCTCTTTCATAGCCATGTAAGTATAGACAGTGTGACGTGGCTCGCCATTTGACAACCGCCCCGCCAGTTTTACTGGCGGGGCGGTTCAGGGGTCAACTATGGTTATAAGTTGAGCAATAAAAGACGGGAAAAGGGTTACACGGTACGCTTCGCTTTTTGCTTGTAACGGTCGAAAATCACCGCTGCCAGCAGGATCAGGCCACGTACCACGTACTGAGAGAACGGCGAAATATTCAGCAGGTTCATGGCGTTCTCCACCGTGCCTAAAATCAGGATACCGGCCACAACATATGAGATTTTTCCGATGCCGCCCTTGAGGGAAACGCCCCCTAAAACGCAGGCTGAAATGACGATCAGCTCATAACCGATAGAGGTCATCGGCTGGCCGCTAGTCATACGCGAAGCCAGAATAATCCCCGCGGCGGCAGAAACCAGCCCTGAGAGCACAAAGATAATAATCTTGGTTCGCACCACCGGCACCCCTGCCAGACGAGCGGCCTCTTCGTTACCGCCAATCGCCAGCGTGTTACGGCCAAAGGTGGTCCGGTTAAGCAGGAAGCCGAACAGGATCAGGCAGGCCACGGTCAGCCAGATAGGCGCGGGCAGACCCAGCCAGTTGGCGTAACCCAGGGTAAAGAAGCGCTCGTCTTCAATCCCCACGGCTTTACCGTCGGAGATGATATAGGCCAGCCCGCGGACAATTTGCATTGTCGCAAGCGTGGTTATCAGGGCGTTAATCTTCAGGCGAGCGATAACAAAACCGTTCACCAGACCGCTGATGACGCCGAGCAGCAGTCCGGCCAGGACGCCAATCCACAGGCTCTCCGTCATGTTGATTACCACGGCCGTCGTGACGCCCGCACAGGCAATCACCGACGCCACCGACAGGTCAAAATCGCCGGAGGCCAGACAGAACAGCATACCGCAGGCCACCATCCCGGACATGGAAATAGCCAGCCCCAGCCCCTTCATATTAATGAAGGTGGCAAAATTAGGGACGAAAATAGCACAGGCGAGGAACAGCGCGGCAAAGACGACCAGCATGCCGTACTGATCCCAGATACGCCCAAAACTCAGCGCCGATTTCGATTTCGGCGCCCCGGATGTAGTAACAGAGGACATCATTAACTCCTTACTCAGGCGACAGCCTGGCTGACTTTAGGCATGGCGAGATTCAACGCCTGTTGTTCATTCGCCTGTTCATGAAGTAATTCACCGGCAATTTCGCCTTCACGCATCACCACAATGCGGTCGGCCACGCCAAGCACCTCCGGCAGATCGCTGGAGGCGAAGAGCACCGCCACGCCGCGTTTTGCCAGTTCATAGATCACGTTATAGATCTCGTGTTTTGCCCCCACATCGATACCGCGCGTCGGCTCGTCCAGCAAAATCACCTTCATATCCTCTGACAGCCAGCGGCCTAAAATGGCTTTCTGCTGATTTCCGCCGGAAAGATTCATGATCAGCTGTTCCGGACCCGGCGTTTTGATATTCAGCGAGCGAATATGGTGGTCGGCGTTGCTCGACTCCCAGCTTTCGTTTATCAGGCAGCCTGCGCGAATAAACTTGCGGCGAGCGGAAATATTGATGTTGTCGCGTACCGAATGCACCGGAATGATCCCCTCTGCTTTACGGTCCTCCGGGCAGAGCATCATGCCCGCCCTGATCGCGTGGGCCGGTTTCTGAATATCTATCCGCTCGCCGTCAATGGAGACCTGCCCATCGGTAATACGAGTGCCGCCGAACAAGCCTTTCATTAATTCACTACGCCCCGCGCCCACCAGACCAAACAGGCCGACGATTTCGCCGCTACGAACCGATAACGAAATCGGCGTTCTGACGCCCGGTGCTTTTACGCTATCCAGGCGCAGGCGTTCCGGACCGTACTGGCGCGGCTGCCAGTGATAGATGTCACCCAGCTCGCGTCCGACCATTGCCTGAACCAGCTGGTCATGGTTCACCTGCGCCATGTCGGTAAAGGTGCGCACATAGCGTCCATCTTTAAACACGGTGATGGCATCGCTCAGGGCAAAAATCTCTTCCATTCGGTGCGAAACGTACAGGATCGTACGGCCTTCCTGACGCAATTCGCGGATCACGCGGAACAGATTTTCGATTTCACGCTTAGAGAGCGAACTGGTGGGTTCATCAAAGGCAATAATTCTGGCGTTACGCGCCAGCGCCTTGGCAATTTCAACCATCTGCCACTGGCCGATGGAGAGATATTTCAGCGGCGTCTGGGGATCGACGTCCAGACCCAGGTGTTTAAGCTGCAGCCCCGCTTCATAATTAAGTAGCGAACGATTCACCACGCCGCCTTTATGCGGGAGCTGTCCTAGATAGATATTTTCCGCCACGGTCATCTCAGGGATGAGGTGCAGCTCCTGATAGATAATGGCAACCCCTGCATTGAGCGCCGCCGTGGTATCTGCAAACGCCAACTCTTCGCCGCGAATGGCCAGCGTGCCGGTAGTGGGCGCGTAGTTGCCGCTGAGGATCTTCAACAGCGTGGATTTTCCCGCACCGTTTTCCCCCATCAGGGCGTGAACCTGGCCGGCATAGCAGTCGAAGCTGATATCGGTCAGCGCGTTCACACCGGGGAAAGTTTTCCCGATGCCGCGAAAAGAGAGATACGGATCAGACTGTTGCATAACGTCTCCGTGATTCCTGTAGTGTGCACGTCTGGCCCCTCACGATGTATGAGGGGCGCAATCACAGCGTATTACTTACCGCCCAGTCCTTTTTTCGCCAGCTCCTCTTTGAAGTTGTCGCGGGTGATCAGCACCACGTCGGTCACTTCGGTAAATTTCGGCGGTTCGGCCCCTTTGGTGACCCAGTTGTAGAGCATCTCACTGGATTTGTAGCCGTGAACGTCCGGGCTTGGCAGCAGAGAACCGTAGAAACCGGTAGCCTGCGCTTTGGACAGCTCGCTGACGGCGTCAACGCCGTTGATGCCAATCCCGATCACGTCAGGCGCTTTGAAGCCCTGGCCTTCCGTCGCGCGTACCCCGCCCAGCACGGTGTTGTCGTTCATGCCGACCACCAGCCAGTGTTTGACCTCCGGATGCTGGACGAGCATAGAGTTCGCGGCGTCGAAAGCGCCTGGGATATCGTTGGATTTGGTTGGGACCTTATAGATCTGTTTTTCCGGGAAGCCGGCCGCTTTCAGCGCATCCATTGAACCGGTAGTACGACGACGTGCGGTGTCCAGCTCGTCAGCCGTGATAGCCATCACCGCGGTCTCTTTGACATCCCAGCCGCGCTTTTGCATCTCTTTATAGAGCTCCTGGCCCTGGCGTTCGCCGATTTTTGTCGCCGCCATCATGACCAGCGGGACGGTATCCATCGGCTTGCCTTTAGCGTTAACGAACTGATCGTCAACCGCGATGACCTTCATGTCGTAACCGCGCGCCTTCGCCGCAATCGCCGATCCCAGCTTTGGATCAGGGGTACAGATAACGAAACCTTTTGCACCGCTGGCCGCAAGGCTGTCGATGGCGTTCAGTGTTTTTTCGCCGTCAGGCACGGCGATTTTAATGACTTCAAAACCTAAATCTTTCCCGGCTTTATCAGCGAATTTCCACTCAGTCTGGAACCAGGGCTCTTCGGGCTGTTTTACCAAAAAACCGAGTTTTAAATTCTCAGCGATAGCGGATTGTGACATAACGGCAGCCAGACCGATGGCCGCCAGCGCTTTAGTAAATTTGTGCATGGTAAACTCCAGCTTTAGCATTCTTTTCTGTAGGGAATATGTGCGTGCTTCTAATTTAATCGGACTTAAAACAAGGCATTAGCGCTTACCTCGTCATAAGCGTTATTGCTGGTGATAGTTTTAGCGGGAAATTAATCATCCATAAGAGAGCCCCATCACACCGCAGAATTACAGTAATTGCGTACATAAATTCAGCGAAAAATGACATAAAAAAGGCAGGATTTGTCAGACAAATGGAAGGGGGTTAAGCAGAATTATCCATAAGATTAGCTAAGATATCCCTGATGCTCCTCAGCGGGCAAAACGGCGCCTGGCCTTAAACGGGTTCACATGCTGTTTTATCAAGAATGTATAACGCACCAGGAAAAACGTTATTCCGCAGAATTTGATTTAGCGCAATTTTATTGGCGCATCATATATTCGAAACGATTAAGCCGTATTTCTCTTTTTCACGGAGCATTATTCCAACTTAATATTTTCGAAAGAGTAACAGTGTGTCACTTCAGTAAAAAACCTTAATATTTAGCTATTTAAGAAACGCTCACTTCATGGCGAGCTAATTGCTTTTCTGTACTATATTAAGCTTTGTAATGTATGGTAAACACAGCCTAATTAAGAGTTTTCTTAGACCGCAGACAAGGGTATGCTTATTTATATCGAACACAGGAAGTGTATTTCGGTCGACTTCGGTCACGGCAGAATGTGTATTTCTGCTTTTTTCTTCGTATTTGCCTGGCGCTCAGGTTAAGCAACGGACATCACGTCCCACAGTCAATAAGGATATGAGTATGGCTACCCAAACGATGATGCAAAAACTTAACGCGCAGATGAACCTTGAGTTCTACGCCTCGAATCTGCACCTTCACTTAAGTGCATGGTGTGCCGAGAATAGCCTCACGGGATCTGCCACATTCTTTCGCTCTCAGGCGCAAAGTAACGTCACTCATATGATGCGTGTCTTTAACTTCCTGAAAGCCGCAGGGGCAAATCCTGTCGTTAAAGCTCTTGATGGGATCAACGAGAACTACTCTTGCCTGGAAGAACTGTTTCAGAAAACGCTTGAAGAGTATGAACAACGCTGCAGCACCCTCAGCAAACTGGCCGATGAAGCCAAAGCGCAGCAGGACATTACGACGCTCAGATTCTTACGCGATATGGATAAAGAGCAGCAGCAGGATGGCCTTCTGCTGAAGACGCTGGCGGATGAGATCCATAATGCGCAGCAGGCGGGTTTATGTCCTGAGCAAACCGACCGTCATCTGCTCGACATCGTGGCGGTGCAGCACCACTGAGTTTTTTGGCCTGCTCCCATCCGGAGGAGCAGGCTCCCTTCCCCTCTCCAACCTTCTGCTTTTGCTGAAATTTAACAAATCAGATCTGGCTCCCAATGATTAACCACACAACGTGTGATGATTTATTTAGTTACATAATCATTGACGAGGGAGCATCATGATCACCATTGAGTTTGTTGTCATTCTCCTCTGCCTGCTGACGGGTACGCGTTTCGGCGGAATGGGGCTTGGGTTAATCAGCGGTATTGGTCTTTTTATTTTATGTTTTGTCTTTGGTCTGCAGCCGGGTAAACCGCCGGTTGACGTTATGCTGACCATCCTTGCGGTGATTGGCTGTGCCGCTACCCTGCAAACGGCGGGCGGTCTCAACGTCATGATGCAGTTTGCTGAACGTCTTCTGCGCAAACACCCGCAGCACATCACCCTGCTCGCCCCTTTCACCACCTGGATGCTAACCTTTCTGTGCGGCACCGGGCATGTGGTCTACACCATGTTCCCCATCATTGCGGATATCGCCCTGAAAAAAGGGATCCGCCCGGAGCGCCCTATGGCCGTGGCATCGGTCGCGTCGCAGATGGCGATCACGGCCTCCCCCGTTTCCGTTGCCGTCGTGTCGCTGGTCTCCATCCTGGCGGCCCAGCATGGGCTCGGCCACGCGTGGGGGATCCTGGAAATACTCGCCGTCTCGGTTCCCGCTTCACTTTTTGGCGTGGCCATTGCGGCCCTGTGGAGCTTACGCCGTGGGAAAGATTTGGCAGACGACATGGAGTTTCAGGAAAAGCTGAAAGATCCTAAGCAGCGCGAATTTATCTACGGCGGAACGGAGACGTTAATGAATCAACGTTTTCCTAAACAGGCCTACTGGTCCACGTGGATTTTCTTTGCCGGTATTGCCGTGGTCGTTTTGCTGGGGGCATTCCCTGAACTGCGCCCTGCCTTTGAAGTGAAAGGTAAAATGACGGCGCTGTCGATGAACCTTGTCATTCAGATGATGATGTTAATTGCGGGCGCGGTGATGCTGATGGCCTGCAAGGTCAATGCGTCGGCCATTTCCAACGGCGCGGTGTTCAAAGCCGGTATGGTCGCGATCTTCTCGGTGTTCGGCGTGGCGTGGATGAGCGATACCTTTTTTCAGGCACATCTCGAGGAGTTAAAGCTGGCGCTGGAAGGCGTGGTGAAAAGCCACCCGTGGACGTATGCCATTGTACTGTTTCTGGTGTCGAAACTGGTGAACAGCCAGGCGGCGGCGCTGACGGCCGTTGCGCCTATGGGCCTCATGCTGGGCATCGACCCGAAAATGCTGATCGCCTTTTTCCCGGCATCATACGGCTATTTTGTGCTGCCAACCTATCCAAGTGATTTGGCCTGCATCGGTTTTGACCGGTCAGGCACGACCCGCATCGGGAAATTTATCATCAACCACAGCTTCATTTTGCCAGGGCTGATTGGCGTGAGCTGCGCGTGCGCGGCGAGCTACCTGCTGGTCCAGACGTTCTTCTGACAGCATCAAAGGGCGACACGTACCGTCGCCCATTTCCCTGCTTTAGTGGGATTCACCCTGCGGCGTGAATCGCAGTTCGATCAGCGCGATGGCTTTCTGGATCGCACGAAGCGTTACCGGATCTGCGGCAGCAGGGTGGCTGGCGAAATCGATGTTTTTGAGCTGGGTAGACATCTTCTCGCGCACTTCGACTGGCGCAATCACGTCCAGAACATCAAGGATTTGTTTGATAACCAGCTGACAGGCGACAACGTCAGAGACAAGTTCCTGATCGGCGCTCAGGTTTTGTGACATGGGGGCTTTCTCCTTATTTAAAGGCCGCCATAGTACCAAAACACGCCCCCTGACATCTTCCCTTCAACGCCTGCAGATATAAAAAAACCTGCCGAAGCAGGTTTTTTTATCAGAACATGGCGCCCGGCGGCACGTCTTTGAACGTGCGGCAGTAATTGGCCCACATGCTTTTCAGGATTTTGCGCAGTTTCACGATGAGGCTCCATTAACTTGTTATACAACTTTATTGTCAATGCGCCTATAATATGACCATTGTCTCAAAAATCAATATTTTTGTGATTCACATCACAATTTTCTTAGCGTGTGGCCTGACAGCGTTCATCCCGGACCCGTTGCAAAGAGTGAGGGCAGATTGTCCGGCTATTCCAGGCATTGCAGCGGACATCTGCGGGTACGATAACGTATTTCCATCCACTCAGAGCGAACCATGAAAAGAGTCATTGTAGCCGGCACACTCCTGCTGCTCGCGGGGTGCAGTATTAACCGCCAGGCTGAAGTCAGCAGCCTCGACGCGCCGAACGGCATCGTCCGCCTCGACTACGGCCAGGCAGCGCTGCAAAATGCGTATTCCGATGAGTATGTGAATAACGGCACGGCGGCAAAAGCGTGTCAGAGCATGGGGTATGCCACCGCCTCAGCCTATGGTCAGCCCATTAAAACCTGTACCCTGACAAGCGGTTCTCTGTGCCTGAACGAGAGCGTGACTATCCAGTACAAATGTATGGGTTACGCCGTTAATCCTAAGTCAAATAATCCGTGGTATTAATCGAAGCTGCCAGCGTGTGCTGGCAGTTTATTTCATTATGAACAAAAATAATTCTCATTAATACATTATAAAAATCGCCAATGCGTTTTATTCCCATTCGTATTTTGAATAAATAAAATAATAATTTTACGTTTTGCAAATAATTAAATAACAAATTATAGTGTCGCTCATTGTGGACCAGAAATAATAATCCGGAGCGTCAACATGCTGAAAACTGAAATGATCGACAAGCTCAACGCACAAATGAATCTTGAGCTTTTTTCATCCCTGCTCTACCAGCAGATGAGCGCCTGGTGCAGCTACCACAGCTTCGAAGGTGCGGCCGCGTTTCTGCGTCGTCACGCTCAGGAAGAGATGACCCACATGCAGCGTCTGTTTGATTATCTGACAGATACGGGCAGCCTGCCGCGCATTGACACCGTGGCCTCACCGTTTGCTGAGTATAATTCTCTCGATGAACTGTTCCGCGCCACCTACGAGCACGAGCAGCTGATCACCCAGAAAATTAACGAACTGGTTCATGCTGCGATGACCAGCCAGGATTATCCAACCTTTAATTTCCTGCAGTGGTACGTCGCTGAACAACACGAAGAAGAGAAGCTGTTTAAATCCGTGCTGGATAAATTATCTCTGGTGGGGAAATCTGGCGAAGGTCTTTACTTTATTGATAAAGAACTTTCCACTCTCGATACTCAGAATTAATATCAGCGCGGTGCGGGTTCCCTGCACCGCGTTAATTTACATACACCCCGCACAGCTGGTGCAGCGCCAGTCGTGGGGATTCACGGCCTGGTAAAAATAGCGGTAGCTGGCCGTCTCGAGCGGAATACCCACCTCGAAGAACATATCCGTTAACCAGTCGACATTCTCGATTATCCACTCATCTTCCTGTAAGCCTTGCGCAAAGGTTTCATCTTCAGGATCAATAACCGAATAGATCCCCCAGGTGCCCATATCCTTTTCGCAACGGGACTCGGGAAGATTCAGGGGCTGGTTCTGCCAGCTGATTATCCAGTGGCCATGGCACAACAGGTTACCTCCCCGACTCCACGCCGCGGTAAAAGGATTCTCACCTGCCATAAAACCCTCACTTAATTTGATAATTTATACTTATTGTTTACGTTACGCCGGAACGTCGCGCAGCAACATTGCCCTTATGAAGTAGGCAGAGGCCTATAAAGGATCAGAGGGTCATTATTTCGTAAATCATTCATTACACTACTTGTAACGGTGATTTGACGAATTACGGCTTTTCCCTTACTCTGCGCCGCAGATTTTGTCGCGGTTAAGCATCGTTGTAGAGGAAAGCGTGAAAAACAGAACCCTGGGAAGTATTTTTATCGTCGCCGGAACGACGATTGGCGCAGGAATGCTGGCAATGCCACTGGCGGCCGCGGGCGTGGGATTTGGCATGACCCTGCTGCTGCTAGGAACGCTCTGGGCGCTGATGTGTTACACCGCCCTGCTGCTGCTTGAGGTTTACCAGCACGTGCCCGCTGACACCGGTCTGGGTTCGCTTGCGGCGCGCTATCTGGGACGCTACGGCCAGTGGATAACCGGCTTTAGCATGATGTTCCTGATGTACGCCCTGACCGCCGCTTACATTAGCGGCGCTGGGGAATTGATTGCCTCCAGCGTCAACGACTGGTTTGGCTCTGACATTACCCCTGCAACGGGCGCCATCTTCTTTGCACTCATCGGCGGCGGCGTGGTCTGCGTGGGAACGTCGCTGGTCGATCTGTTTAACCGCTTTCTGTTCAGCGCCAAAATTCTCTTCCTCATTATCATGCTGGTGCTGCTGGCCCCGCACGTGCACAAGGTCAACCTGCTTACGCTGCCGCTGGAAAAAGGTCTGGCGCTCTCCGCTATCCCGGTCATTTTCACCTCGTTTGGCTTCCACGGCAGCGTGCCGAGCATCGTCAGCTATATGAACGGCGATATCCGCAAGCTGCGCCGCGTTTTTGTTATCGGCAGCGCGATCCCGCTGATCGCCTATATTTTCTGGCAGCTGGTAACGCTGGGCAGCATTGACTCTTCAACCTTTATTGGGCTTATGGCGCAACACGCTGGCCTGAACGGTTTTCTGCTGGCCCTGCGCGAGGTCGTCACCTCCCCGCACGTTGAGCTGGCGGTACACCTGTTTGCCGACCTGGCGCTGGCAACCTCGTTCCTGGGCGTGGCGCTCGGCCTGTTTGATTACCTGGCCGACCTGTTCCAGCGTCGTAATACCGCCGCGGGACGGTTACAGACGGGCGCAATCACCTTCCTGCCGCCGCTGGCGTTCGCGCTGTTTTACCCACGCGGGTTTGTGATGGCGCTGGGGTACGCAGGGGTAGCGCTCTCGATCCTTGCCCTCCTCCTCCCCTCCCTGCTGGCATGGAAAAGCCGTCAGCAGCACTCTCAGCAGGGGTACCGCGTGGCGGGGGGAAAACCGCTGCTGTGCGTTGTGTTTGGCTGCGGGGTGGTGATTATTCTGGTGCAGGTGTTGATTGCAGCAGGGATGCTGCCGGAAGTGGGTTGAATAAAAGGGGCTGTCATCAGCCCCTTTTTTATCAGTGCAAACAGCAGCTCTTAAACTTCTTCCCGCTGCCGCAAGGACACGGATCGTTACGCCCGACTTTCGTGCCGTTCACAATCGGCTTCTTCGCTTCCGGCTGCTGCGGGTTGTTTACCCAGTAATTATACAGGCGCAGCGCCGCAGGCTGGATGCTCTCGATGCTGGCGATATATTCCTCTTCGGACAGTTCATCCAGCTTTTCGCTGTTCTCTTCCGTCCCGTGCAGCGCAATCACATCAAGATCGGCCTTCAGGGCTTCCGGCAAGGCAGACCAGTCCGTCAGCGCCACGCCGCGCATGTAGCCATAGCACCACTCTTCCACCACGGTATAGCTCTCGCCGTTCACGTCGTTATAGCCAAACATCGGTTCAAACTGATCCGGGTATTCGCTCAGGCGCTCGGCAATATCGTTCATGTGCTTAAAGCAGAGATCGATAAAACGGTTCATCTCACGATCGTTTTTCCAGCGCGGAATGTACTTTTCGCCACCCCACACCGCCACCAGCCAGGCATCTGGCTCAACGACAACAGGACCGGAAAGCACTGCGGTAAGCATGCCGTCCAGTTCGGACACGTCAATCACGGACGCGTCATCATGACCGTAAGACATTAACGTCTCTTCAAGCCACGCCATTTCGCTTTCATTCAATGGGCCTTCAGTCATCGCTGATACTCCTGCAAAAAAGGAAACGATCCTAACACATATCTCACCCCTCTCCGGGCTGAAGTTTAGGTCTTTATTGCTGCAAAAACGTGCAAACCGTGACCTTTGCACAACTTATGGGCTTTATTGTTAACGATATGTGATCTCCGCTGTAATTTCTTCTCCTCCCCTAAGGCGGCATAACGCGGCGCTCTATACTCAAACATGTCACATGCCCGTCAATGGGTTAGCCATTCTGGCAACGTTTTTGCTTAACGTTCTTCGCGCGTCTCTGCGCAGGGAAATCTCGCCGTAATATGCAGGATGCCGTCTGTATCTTGTTCGTTTAGTGCATTTTGTTCTTGCTCGTGTTTCGGATTGGCTGCGCCGTCGGGCGTTCGGGTTTACGCCGTGGTGCAAAAACCTCTTTGCTAAGGAACATAATAATGTCGCTGAAATTTATCAGAACTCCTCTTTCTCTTGTGTTGGCCGGTTGCCTGGTGACGGCGTTTTCCGCCCGGGCAGATATTGTGATTGGCGTGGCCGGGCCGTTCACGGGTCCGAATGCCACCTATGGCGATCAGTACTGGCACGGCGCAACGCAGGCCGCTGAAGACATTAATGCCGCAGGCGGCATTAACGGCGAGAAGATCAAACTGGTTCAGGGGGATGATGCCTGCGAGCCCAAGCAGGCCGTGGCCGTCGCTAACCGTTTAGTTGACCAGGATAAAGTCAACGCCGTGGTCGGCCATTTCTGCTCCTCTTCCACCATGCCCGCCTCCGAGGTGTATAGCGATGCGGGCATTATTGCGATTACCCCCGGCTCCACTAACCCGCTGATTACCGAACGCGGTATGAGCGACATGTTCCGCATGTGCGGCCGCGACGACCAGCAGGGCCAAGTTGCCAGCGACTTCATCATCGACAAGCTGAAAGCCAAGCGCGTGGTGATTATTCACGACAAAGACACCTATGGTCAGGGTCTGGCTGACGCCACCAAAGCGGCGCTGGCGAAACGCGGGGTTCAGGATGTGATGTACGAAGGGTTATCCCGCGGTGAAAAAGACTTTAACGCGCTGGTCACCAAGATCGGCGCGCAAAAACCGGACGTCGTATTCTTCGGTGGCTGTCACCCGGAAGCCGGTCCGCTGGTTCGCCAGATGCGTGAACAGGGCGTGCAGGCCAAATTCTTCTCCGGCGACTGTATCGTCAACGAGGAGATGGTGACCGCGGCGGGCGGCCCGCAGTACACCAACGGCATTTACATGACCTTCGGTAAAGACCCGCGCCTGATCCCGGACGGCAAAGCGGTTATAGAGAAATTCCGCGCCGGTAAATTCGAGCCGGAAGGTTACACCCTTTACTCCTATGCCTCCGTACAGGCCATTGCCGCGGCCTTCAAGGCCACCGGCGGCAAGGACTCTGCCAAAGCCAGCGAGTGGCTAAAGGCCAATTCCGTCGACACGGTGATGGGCAAAAAAGCCTGGGACAGCAAAGGCGACCTGAAGGTCTCTGACTACGTGGTTTACCAGTGGGACGACAAAGGAAAATATAAGGAAGTGCAGTAACGGGACGGAGTCACGCTCAACGTCGGCGGGCCTGCCCGTCGGCGCGTAATAAACATCAGGCTGCGCGTCTCGCGCGGCCCATAAAACGAGCGCGCTAAGATGAGTACATTCTTCCTGCAACAGTTAATCAATGGCTTAACGCTGGGTTCCGTCTACGGCCTGATCGCCATCGGCTATACCATGGTGTACGGCATTATCGGCATGATTAATTTCGCCCACGGCGAAGTGTATATGATTTCCGCCTATCTCTGCGCCATTGGCCTGGCGCTGCTCTCGTTCTTCGGACTGCAGTCCTTCCCGCTGCTGATCCTCGGGACGCTGGTGTTCACGATTGTGGTCACCGGGGTGTACGGCTGGACCATCGAGCGTATCGCCTACAAGCCGCTGCGTAACTCCACGCGCCTGGCGCCGCTGATCTCCGCCATCGGGATGTCGCTTATCCTGCAAAACTACGCGCAGCTGAGCCAGGGCCCGCGCCAGCAAGGGGTGCCGACCATGCTGGACGGCGTGATTCGCCTGCATCTGGGCGACGGGTTCGTGCAGATAACCTACACCAAAGTGTTTATTCTGGTGGCCTCGTTTGCCGGCATGCTGGTGCTCACCTGGATAATCAATCGTACCCGGCTGGGGCGAATGTGCCGCGCGGTCCAGCAGGATCGTAAGATGGCCTCCATTCTGGGGATTAACACCGACCGGATTATTTCGCTTGTCTTTGTTATCGGCGCGGCGATGGCGGGCCTGGCGGGGGTGCTGATCACCATGAACTACGGCACCTTTGATTTCTACGTCGGGTTCGTGATCGGTATAAAAGCCTTTACGGCGGCGGTACTCGGCGGCATCGGCTCCCTCCCTGGCGCCATGCTCGGTGGCCTTATCCTGGGCGTGGCGGAAGCCCAGTTTTCGGGCATGGTGAACTCGGACTATAAAGACGTCTTCTCGTTCAGCCTGCTGGTCATGATCCTTATTTTCCGTCCCCAGGGACTGCTCGGGCGCCCGGTTGTGGCCAAGGTGTGAAGGAGAGAATGATGACATCACACGGCTTTTCACTTAAACGCTGCATGCTGGACGCGATTTTTTCCGGGCTGGTTGCGCTGATAATCTTCGGCCCCATTGCGGGCGTGGTGCTGGACGGGTACAGCTTTACCTTCGCCGGGCAGCGCCTGGCCTGGATGGTTGGCACCGTAATGCTCGGACGTTTTCTGTTGAGCGCCTTTTTAGGTACCGCCGCGGGCGCCCGTTTCCAGGCACGCTTCGAAGCCGATAGCGCAGGCGTATATGTCCGGCCACCGGAATACAAAAGCCGCATGCGCTGGATTATTCCTCTGGTGATTGCTCTTGCGATTTGCTTTCCGTTTGTTGCCACTAAATATGTGCTGACCGTCGCCATTCTCGGGCTGATCTACGTGCTTCTCGGTCTGGGGCTTAACATCGTCGTGGGTCTGGCCGGTCTGCTGGATCTGGGATATGTCGCGTTCTACGCGATTGGGGCGTACGGTCTGGCGCTGGGGTACCAGTATCTCGGCTTAGGCTTCTGGAGCATGCTGCCGCTGGCGGCGATCATGGCCGCCGCCGCAGGCGCCCTGCTCGGTTTCCCGGTACTACGCATGCATGGTGACTATCTGGCCATCGTCACCCTCGGGTTCGGGGAGATTATTCGCCTGATACTGAACAACTGGCTGACCTTCACCGGCGGACCCAACGGCGTGTCGGCCCCTCCCCCCACTTTTTTCGGCCTGGAATTTGGACGACGCGCGAAAGAAGGCGGCGTGCCCTTCCACGAATTTTTCCACCTGACCTACAACCCGAACATGAAGTTTATTTTTATCTACGCGGTGCTGTTCCTGGTGGTGATGCTGGTGCTCTACATTAAGCACCGCCTGACGCGAATGCCGATTGGTCGGGCGTGGGAAGCGCTGCGTGAAGACGAAATTGCCTGCCGCTCAATGGGGCTGAATCATGTTCTGGTTAAGCTTTCCGCCTTTACGCTGGGCGCGTCGACCGCGGGCATTGCCGGGGTGTTCTTCGCCACCTATCAGGGGTTCGTGAATCCTACCTCGTTTACCTTCTTTGAATCGGCACTGATCCTCGCCATTGTGGTGCTGGGCGGTATGGGCTCTACGCTTGGCGTGGTGCTGGCCGCCTTTGTGCTCACGGTAACGCCGGAACTGCTGCGCAGTTTTGCCGAGTACCGCGTCCTGCTGTTTGGCATGCTGATGGTGGTGATGATGATCTGGCGTCCACGCGGTTTGATCCGCATCAACCGCAGCGGGTTTGCCGTGCGTAAGGGCGTCGCACCATGAACGGAACGATACTACGCGTTGAACATCTGATGATGCACTTCGGCGGGATTAAAGCGCTAAACGACGTCAACCTGAACGTGCAGCGTGGCTCCATTACCGCCCTGATTGGGCCAAACGGAGCGGGAAAAACCACCGTGTTTAACTGCCTGACGGGCTTCTACAGAGCCTCCGGCGGCAACATTTTATTTAATACCCGCCATAAAACGACCAACGTCATTCAGGTACTCGGGCAAAAATTCCAGCCCGGCGACTGGATTAACCCCGCGCAGTTCGGGCAGCGTCTGTTCTACAAAATGTTCGGCGGCACGCATCTGGTTAACCGAGCCGGGCTGGCGCGCACGTTTCAAAATATCCGTCTTTTTCGTGAGATGTCGGTCGTTGAAAACCTGCTGGTCGCGCAGCATATGCGCGTTAACCGCAATCTGCTTGCCGGGATCCTGAATACGCCGTCCTACCGGCGGGCAGAAAGCGACGCCCTGGACAGAGCCTTTTACTGGCTTGAAGTGGTGGATCTGGTGGAGTGCGCCAATCGCCTGGCGGGAGAGATGTCGTACGGCCAGCAGCGGCGTCTGGAAATCGCGCGGGCAATGTGCACCGGGCCGGAAATGATCTGTCTGGATGAACCCGCCGCCGGGCTTAACCCGGTTGAAACGCATAAGCTCAGCAGCATTATTCGCTTTCTGCGGGATCATCATGACATCACGGTATTGCTGATTGAGCATGATATGGGGATGGTGATGGAAATTTCGGACGACATTATCGTGCTCGACCACGGCGATGTGATTGCAAGGGGGAAACCCGAGCAGATCCAGCATGATGAAAAGGTCATTGCCGCCTACCTGGGTACGGACGAAAGTGAGGTCTCCCTATGAGCGAACCGCTGCTGGCTTTTCGCGAAGTGGATGTCTTTTACGGCGTCATTCAGGCACTGAAGCAGGTCTCCCTCGAGGTGAATAAGGGGGAAACCGTGGCGCTGATCGGCGCAAACGGCGCGGGAAAATCGACATTGCTGATGTCCATCTTTGGCCAGCCGCGTATCCGCAGCGGGCAGATCCTTTTCGGCGGTGAAGATATCAGCCATAAATCCACCCACTACGTCGCGTCCGGCGGCATTGCGCAGGCGCCTGAAGGCAGACGAATTTTTCCGGATATGACCGTTGAAGAGAATCTGCTGATGGGGACTATCCCCATCGGCAGCCAGTTTGCGGCTGAAGATATGCAAACCATGTTTGACCTTTTCCCTCGCCTGAAAGAGCGTCGCAAGCAGCGCGCGATGACCATGTCCGGTGGCGAACAGCAGATGCTGGCGATCGCCCGGGCGCTGATGAGCCGTCCGAAGCTGCTGCTGCTGGATGAACCGAGCCTCGGTCTGGCGCCGATTGTGGTGAAACAGATCTTCCAGACTCTGCGCGAGCTGGCCCGCAACGGCATGACTATCTTTCTGGTGGAGCAGAATGCGCATCACGCGCTGAAGCTCTCTGACCGCGGGTATGTGATGGTGAACGGACAGATCCGGCTGAGCGGCAGCGGCGAGGAGCTGCTGGGGAATCAGGAGGTGAGGAAGGCGTATTTGGGCGGGGTGTGATTTGATACCTGCCTAATGCGCTTATACAGTGATGGACCATTTCGGCACATACGGAATAGAAGAATTAGAGGATATCTTAGTCGATATCGCCTCTTTATTTAGATTGCTTCCGGCAATTCTTACAGGTTTGCTAGTAAGGAAAGTAGTAAAACGAATCTCATTTATGAGCCTTCAGGGGTAGCGTCGAAGGATTCTTTTGACCCGGAAACGCAAAACCCCTAATCGTTGGATGTCCAACTTTCGGGGTTCACTTCATTTCGGTGGTCACACGATAACGTCGTTAAATAAAACTGTCGTCGTCATTGCTGTAGTCGTCATCTACATCGTCGTTCAGCCAGGCGTCGTTATTATTGCCGAGCGGATCGTTCTGGTTGAGGAAACGGGTGTCAGAGACGTTATTGAAGTCGCCGTATTGATTACCGACAAACGGTTCACCACCGACGGGTATTGTCGGTTCTTCGATGATGTTCACTATCTCTTCCGGCCGCGACTGATGGAACATGCTGGTAAGCATCTCAGCAAGCGCGATGCCACCGGCCACGCCAGCCGCTGTCTTGAGCGCGCCAGCCATAAAACCGCCGCCGCGAGTAGCCGGCACTGGCGCCCGAGAGTAATCCTGCGCCGGCGGCTGTTGCGGCTGGGCATTCCAGCTGTTGTCAGGCTGCGGGTTACTTTTCCCGCCACCAAACAGGCCGCCGAGGAAACTGCCGCCCGTCGAGGGTTTGCTTTTTTGCGCGGCTAATTCGCTTTCCAGCTCCTGAACCCTGGACTGCAGGCGTTTCAACGCCGCTTCCTGAATCAAAATCGATTGCGCCATATAGTAGGGGGCCGCAGGCTGCTGTCTGACGAATTCAGCGATCTGACGCTCCGCATCTGCATCCCGTTGGCTGTTTTGTTGTCCGGCCTGTTTAAGACGCTCGAAAAGGCCGTTGATAAGCTGCTGTTCTTCATATTGCATGACAATAACCTTCCGCTCTCCGGGGTGGATACCAACCAGTTTATCAGCGGCGGCAACCTGTGTCTGACCAGTGAAATGTTTGTTTAAGATTGGTTGCAGGTTATCTGAAAATCGCCCTGCTTTCCGGGCTTGATATTAGAAAGTTAGGCTTACCGTTCTGGTATGGCAGCAAATCCTTGGGCACAGCAGGATCGGGATGATGATGAGATATGATCACTTCGCGCTAAGCCAGAGGCACAAAAAAACCACCTTTCGGTGGTTTCACGACACTGCTTATTGCTTTGATTATTCTTTGTTTCCCATGGTAGCCGGAGTGGGACTTGAACCCACACAGCGCGAACGCCGAGGGATTTTAAATCCCTTGTGTCTACCGATTCCACCATCCGGCCAGGGAAGAAAGTGGAGGCGCGTTCCGGAGTCGAACCGGACTAGACGGATTTGCAATCCGCTACATAACCGCTTTGCTAACGCGCCGTAAAACTTTTCAAACTGACACCCGCTATTGCGCATGTCTTTAATCTGGAGCGGGAAACGAGACTCGAACTCGCGACCCCGACCTTGGCAAGGTCGTGCTCTACCAACTGAGCTATTCCCGCATGTCATCAAGTAAATGTCTAACTACTTGATTTCATTATCGTCCGGCTGACTGTGCCGCCGTTCGATGCGTTGCATTCTACTGATATGACGTTATGAGTCAACGTTATTTTTTGCATCCCCGGATCGTTTGCTGAAAATTACGGCGAAACGATCACTGATCAAGCAAATCCCCTCGGGCAGCGTTCAAATATTGCAGCATTGACCACAGCGTCAGCACTGCCGCTACCCACAGCAGGACAATTCCCGCCCACTCAACCCAGGCGTTCGGACGCCAGAGCATCCAGACCAGCGCCGCCATCTGCGCCGTCGTTTTCACTTTACCAATCCACGAGACCGCCACGCTGCTGCGTTTTCCCAGTTCCGCCATCCACTCGCGAAGCGCAGAGATAATAATCTCACGGCCAATCATGGTTGCCGCAGGCAGCGTCACCCACCAGGTATGATAGTGCTCGGCCACCAGCACCATGGCAATCGCGACCATCACTTTATCCGCCACCGGATCGAGGAAGGCGCCGAAACGGGTGCTTTGATTCCAGCGGCGCGCCAGATAGCCATCAAACCAGTCTGTTACCGCTGCGATAAGGAAGATCAATGCGCACGCAAAGGGTGCCCAGACAACCGGCAGGTAAAACGCCAGCACAAAGAACGGGATGAGTACAACACGAAAAAGAGTGAGCAACGTAGGGATATTATATTGCATAGTGACGGTAACTATTTGTTGTCAGTAAAATTTAGCTCTATGTTGCTACAGAGCCCTCAATGTTTCAACGAGTAGTAGATCTTTTCTGCCAGCCCTTGCGAAATACCCGGCACTTTTGCAATTTCCTCCATGCTGGCGTTGAGTAATCCTTGCAATCCGCCCATATATTTCAGCAGCATCTGGCGACGTTTT
Source organism: Enterobacter vonholyi (assembly GCF_008364555.1). Classification (GTDB taxonomy): domain Bacteria; phylum Pseudomonadota; class Gammaproteobacteria; order Enterobacterales; family Enterobacteriaceae; genus Enterobacter; species Enterobacter vonholyi. Next base: position 113,897 of record NZ_VTUC01000004.1, on the reverse strand, counting down.
GGCCCCACGCCTTCAATCGTTTCCAGGCTACTGGTATTTTTCACCTTCGCCCGTTTTTTGCGGTGACCGCTGATGGCATGATCGTGTGATTCATCGCGAATATGCTGGATGACGTGAAGCGCCGGCGAATCCGGCGGCAGGCTGAAGCCCTCACCTTCCGGCTCGAAGAACAGTGTCTCCAGCCCGGCCTTACGATCGGCCCCTTTTGCGACACCCAGCAGCAGCGGATGTTTTTTATCCCAGCTGACATCAAGCGATTCAAATACCGCTTTCGCCTGGCCGAGCTGCCCTTTCCCACCGTCAATCAGGATCACATCCGGGATTTTGCTCTCCTCAATGGCTTTACCATAGCGACGACGCAGCACCTGATTCATCGCCGCATAGTCATCGCCCGGCGTGATGCCTGTGATGTTATAGCGACGATACTCGGCGCGCAGCGGGCCGTTAGCATCGAACACCACGCAGGAGGCCACCGTCTGTTCCCCCATCGTATGGCTGATGTCGAAACACTCCATCCGTTTCACTTCCGGCAGCTTCAGCAGCGTTGCCAGGGCCGTTAAACGCTGGTGCACCGTCGACTGCTGCGACAGCTTAGTGGTGAGCGCCGTCGCCGCGTTGGTGCGTGCCAGCTTCAGATAACGCGCACGATCGCCGCGCGGTTTGGTTTGTACATTGACCCGACGCCCCGCCAGCTCAGAGAGCGACTCGCCCAGCAGGGTTTTATCGTCAAGATTAAAATCGAGCAGGATCTCAGAAGGCAGCGTGCGCATCTGGCTCCCCTGCAGATAGAACTGGCCGACAAAGGTTTCCACCACTTCACCCAGTTCGGTACCGCCAGGCACTTTCGGAAAATAGCTGCGGCTGCCGAGCACTTTGCCCTGGCGAATAAACAGCACGTGCACGCAGGTCATCCCGGCGTCAAAGGCTACGCCGATAACGTCGAGATCGTCACCGGTATTCGAGACAAACTGTTTCTCAGTGACTCTGCGCACCGCCTGGATTTGGTCGCGGATCCGTGCGGCCTCTTCGAACTCGAGTGCGGCACTGGCTTTTTCCATCCGCGCGATAAGCTGCGTTAAGACCTGATCGTCTTTACCGGCCAGGAACAGGCGCACATACTCCACCTGCTGAGCATACTCCTCTTCACTCACCAGCCCGGCTACACACGGCCCCAGGCAGCGACCAATCTGGTACTGAAGGCACGGGCGCGAGCGGTTACGGTAAACGCTGTTTTCACACTGGCGGATTGGGAAGATTTTTTGCAGCAGCGCCAGCGTTTCACGCACGGCATAGCCGTTAGGGAACGGCCCGAAATATTCACCCTTTGCATGTTTCGCACCGCGGTGCATGGCGAGGCGCGGATGGGTGTCGCTGCTCAGAAAAATAAACGGGTAGGATTTATCATCACGCAACAGGACGTTATAGCGCGGCTGGTAGAGCTTAATATAGTTGTGCTCTAACAGCAGCGCTTCTGTCTCCGTGTGCGTGACGGTGACATCAATATTCTGAATGAGTGAGACCAGCGCTTCGGTCTTACGGGAGGCCAGGTTGCTGCGAAAATAGCTGGAGAGACGTTTTTTAAGATCTTTTGCCTTCCCCACGTAGATAACCGTACCGCCAGCGTCATACATGCGATAGACGCCAGGCTGGCTGGTTACGGTTTTCAGAAATGTTTTTGAATCGAACACATCACTCACTGACTTAACAACGTCTCCGCATTACACAAACCATGCCGGATGGCCAGATGCGTCAGTTCCACATCACCATGAATGTTCAGTTTACTGAACATACGGTAACGATAGCTGTTGACCGTTTTCGGGCTGAGATTCAGCTGTTCCGAGATCTCATTCACCTTCTGACCTTTAGTGATCATCAGCATAATCTGCAATTCACGCTCGGACAAACTGGCAAACGGTGATTCGGTTTTCTCGGGCTCGATCTGGCTCAGGGCCATCTGCTGTGCGATGTCGGAAGCAATGTAACGCTGTCCTGCATACACGGAACGGATCGCATTGACGACTTCCTGCGGCGCCGCTCCTTTGCTCAGATAGCCCGCTGCGCCCGCCTGCATCACTTTCGCGGGCAGTGGGTTTTCGGTATGCACGGTCAGCATGATGACTTTTGTATCAACAAAAGTACGCGCGATTTTGCGTGTTGCTTCAAGACCACCGATACCGGGCATGTTCATATCCATCAGTACCACATCTGCCGAGTTTGTGCGGCACCATTTTACCGCATCTTCGCCACAGCACGCCTCACCGGCAACTTTAATACCTTTAATATCTTCAAGAATGCGTCGTATCCCTGCGCGCACCAGTTCGTGGTCATCAACAAGAAGGACGTTGATCAAAGGAAATGTCTCCAGAATAGGGATAACGCTACTGAGTGATAATTTGGTTTATATTAACGGTTTTCCTCACAAGATTAAAACGTTAAAAAACCGGCTATTCGATTTTGCTCTCGTTTTTGGAAATTAGGCTGTACAGTCCGTGGAAAGAGAGACCATGCAGTCAGGGCTTTTGCAGCTTTTTTTAAGCATCTGTATTCAAAAAGTTACAAAAAACTAGCAGGCTTTTTCTGCAAAAAAACAGATCTCAAATTTTTGTAACAATAATTAACGGCAAGCGAACCGGGCATAAACAATTAATAGCCTTTAACGGCGGTTAAGTTTACCGGTACGTTCTGTTTACGCAATTAAACATCCACGTAAAAGTACAAAAAACAACCACTGCATTTTTTGCTTCAGCTTGTGGTATACTCCGCCGCCTTGACTTTCGTCGTCGCGCTTTAGCGCCGTTTAATAATGAGGAAAATAAATGAGCACACCTGAATTTGCCACTGCGGAGAATAACCAGGAACTGGCACAGGAAGTAAACTGCCTGAAAGCATTGCTAACGTTGATGCTGCAGGCGATGGGCCAGGCTGATGCCGGTCGTGTGATCATTAAAATGGAAAAACAAATCGCGGAGATGGAAGACCAGGCTGAATCTGCGGTATTTGCTAACACCGTTAAGCAAATCAAACAAGCCTATCGCCAGTAACAAAAAACGGCTGGATGCAGTGCATTCAGCCGTTCCCTCGTCTGTCACGCAGAACGTATTATCCTGTCAGATCAGCCCCGTTGCCGCTGCGTAACACGCAATCTGGGTTTTGTTAGGCGCATTGAATTTCTTCTGCATATTTTTCTGATGGAAGTTAACGGTATTCTCTGAGATAGAGAGAATGATCGCTATTTCCGCTGACGTCTTCCCTTCCGCAGTCCATTTCAGAATTTCGCGCTCGCGTTTACTGAATTTCATTTCTGGCGGCATGACCATCTCATCTTCAAAACGCGTCAGAGAGGTTAAAGCCATTTGCACCAGCATTTGCAACCGCAGTTCTATTTCCTCACGGGCAAATGGCCCTTCCTTAAGACTCGTACGAGATACTGACAGGAAGCCGAGCGCGTGGTTAGGCAGCATCAGACACTGCGTTATTCCCGCGCGTAAACCGTGGTCCTGGGCGCTATGCCATAATTCCTGCGCCTCGGCAAATAATGCGTCTGTCCAGGGTAGATGACCCTGGATGAAATTTTCCGCTTTTAAAACCGGATCGATAGCGAAATAGTTCGCGGAATGATATTGCGCCATCCACGGCTTTGGATAAGTAGTCTGCAAAGAGATTTTAGGGCGCGTAAAGGGCACGGGATGCCGCACGCAGAGCGCGTAATAATCGAATTCCAGCGCCTGAGTTTGCCGCTCTAGCTCCTGATATACCTCATCGGTACTCGTCAATTGCTGAAACCGGAGTGAGCAGTCCCGTCGCCAGTTGAAAAAGTCTGAATCCTTCATACTTACTAAATGAAGCCTCTGAAAAGATAATCATTATTATGGTGAATATAAACTAACACATAAAACTTTTTTCTAACTGCAAAATATCGGCAATAGCCCAATTAACTTTAGTATTCATAAGGTTTATCCGAGCTGGGCGGAATAAAAAATCAAAGGACGGCGCCCGTAGGGAGAATAATTTGCTCCAGCCTAAATTTCTGGAGCAAATTAGTGCATAAATGCTACTGCATGAGGAATTTTTCAAGGAACTGACGGGTTCGCGGCTGTTGAGGATTGGCGAACAGACTTTTCGCCGGCCCCTGCTCAACAATCCGACCCTGATCCATGAAGATGGCTCTGTCAGCAACATCGCGTGCAAAGCTCATTTCATGCGTTACGATCACCATCGTCCTTTTTTCCTGCGCCAGCTGGCGAATGGTGTTCAGCACTTCACCCACCAGTTCAGGATCGAGCGCAGAGGTCGGTTCATCAAACAGGATCACGTCAGGACGCATCGCCAGCGCGCGCGCTATCGCCACGCGCTGCTGTTGGCCGCCCGACAGACGGCGCGGATAGCTGGTCTCTTTCCCCGCCAGCCCGACTTTGGCGAGCAGTTCGCGCGCGCGCGCCGTCGCCTCCTCTTTTGGCTCACCTTTAACGATAACCGGCCCTTCGATAATGTTCTCCAGCACCGTACGGTGCGGGAAGAGATTAAAGTTCTGGAAAACGAAACCGACATGCTGGCGCAGGCGGCGAATTAAACCTTTCTGCTGGCTGATGGATTTCCCGGTATCAATCATTATCTCGCCTACCCGGATGGTGCCGCCTTCCGGCTGTTCAAGCAGGTTAATGCTGCGCAGCAGCGTCGTCTTTCCCGAACCGCTCGGTCCGATAATCGCCACCACTTCCCCCTGCTCTACTTCCAGATCGATCCCGTGGAGCACCGTTTGACCGTGGAATTTTTTCACCAGGTTTTTGACGTCGATAGCACTCATTTTGGATCACGCTCCTGGCGATTAAGCTGGTTTTCGAAGTAGTTTTGCAGAGCAGACAGTACCGTCGCCATCACCCAGTAAATTAGCGAGGCGGCCAGATACATGGTAAAGACTTCAAGCGTGCGCGAAGTAATAAGCTGTGCCTGACGGAACAGTTCCGGAACCTGAATCGTTGCTGCCAGGGAAGTATCTTTCACCAGGCTAATAAAGCTGTTGCTGAGCGGCGGTAGCGCCACGCGCGCCGCCTGAGGCAGAATGGCCCGGCGCAGCGTCTGCCATGGCGTCATCCCGATACTGGCCGCCGCTTCCCACTGCCCTTTGTCAATGGAGGAGATGGCCGCACGCAGGGTTTCAGAGGTGTACGCCGCGGTATTGAGAGACAGACCAATCATCGCTGCCGGAATCGGATCCAGCTCGATACCAAACTGCGGCAAGCCGTAGTAGATCATAAAGAGCTGGGCGATGAGCGGCGTACCGCGAAACACGGAGATATAAAAACGCGCCAGCCAGCGCACCGGCAGGATGGGCGACATGCGCATTAAGGCCAGCACAAATCCCAGAACCAGCCCAAAGAACATCCCGCCGATACTGAGCTGTAACGTAAATACCGCACCTTTCAGCAGATACGGCAGAGAATCAATAACCAGTTGAATACTTTCTTGCATTATTATTTTTCGACCTGATTTTTAGACATGAGGATGGTAGGCAAACAGCGCAGGCGCCCCGCCGGTATGGACAAATAAAATCGGCCCTTCATCCTTAAAGCGTTTCTGTGCAATGCCGTCAATCAGTCCGGCCATCGCTTTGCCGGTATAGACCGGATCGAGCAGTATCCCCTCGAGGCGCGCCAGCAGCTTCACCGCTTCCATGCCCTCTTCGTTAGGCGTACCGTAACCCGGCGCAAAATAGTCATCCCAGAGCAAAATATCGGCCTTGGCCTTCAGCTCCAGCTGCTCTGCAACCGCCTGCTGTAAAGTGACCACTTTCGGCTTTTGATCCGCGACGCTGCGGGACACCGTCACCCCAATAAGCTCGACGTCCGGCAGCAATTGTTCGAGCCCCACCGCCAGCCCGGCATGCGTGCCCGCGCTTCCGGACGCGACAACCACGGAGGAGAGGCTCACCGCACCCTCGCACTGCTGCGCAATTTCCAGCGCACTTTCCACATACCCCAGCGCGCCCAGCGCGTTCGAACCGCCGACGGGGATAACGTAGGGGCGGAACCCCTGCGCTTCCAGACGCGTCGCCAGCTCGTCGAGCTGGGCGGCCGGATCGGTCAACGCATCCACCATTTCTACCTGCACATTAAACAGATCCAGCAGCAGACGGTTACCGTTGGTGAGATAGTTTTCTGCCCGCGTGCCAATCGGGTTTTCCAGCAACGCCACGCAGTGGAGCCCAAGCTTTGCCGCCACGGCCGCCGTCTGGCGAACGTGGTTGGACTGGATGGCCCCGGCAGTAATGAGCGTATCCGCGCCTTCGCGCAGGGCGTCAGCAGCCAGAAACTCCAGCTTGCGCAGCTTGTTGCCCCCCATCGCCATCGGCGTCACGTCATCACGCTTAATAAAAATATCGCGCCCTAAATAATCAGAAAATCGCGGCAGGTACTCCAGCGGCGTCGGCGCGCCGATGAACTCCAGGCGGGGAAAGCGCGTTAAATTCTGTAGTGACATGGGTTCTCCGGTAACTCTGACAAAATGTGATATTTTTCATTATGCACGCAGACGCGAAAGAAATAAAAAAGGCGCTTTTAAAAGCGCCTTTTTTTACGGCAGAAACTTATTTCGTGACGTCTGCACCGAACCACTTCTCGGAGAGCGCTTTCAGGCTGCCGTCTTTTTGCATGTCAGCAATCGCGGAATCAATCGCTTTGACCAGGTCTTCGTTACCTTTACGAACGGCAACGCCTGATTCCTGACGAGAGAACGCATCACCCGCTACCGCCAGGGTATTGTTGGTTTTCTTCACCAGATCCAGCGCGGCCAGGCGGTCAACCAGAATGGCGTCGATACGGCCCACGCGCAGATCCTGGTATTTCGTCGGGTCGTCATCATAGGTGCGGATATCCACGCCCTGCACGTTCTTGCGCAGCCACTCTTCATAGTTAGTACCCAGACCGACACCGACTTTCTTCCCTTTCAGGTCCGCGGCAGTTTTAATCCCGCCTTCGTTGCCTTTCTTCACCAGTGCCTGAATACCGGACACGGTATACGGGGTGGAGAAGTCATACTTCTTCTTACGCTCGTCAGAGATGGTGACCTGGTTGATGACCACGTCAATACGTTTCGAATCCAGCGACGCCAGCATACCGTCCCATTTGGTCGGTTTCAGGGACGCTTTCACGCCGAGGTGTTTTGCCAGCTCTTCAGCAAACTCCACTTCAAAACCGGTCAGCTTACCGTCATCGCCCTGGAAGCTGAACGGAGGATAGGTACCTTCCAGCCCGACCAGCAGCGTACCGCGCTCTTTTACTTTATTCAGCAGGTTTTCTGCGGCGAACGTTTTCACGCTCATGCCCGCAACCAGCGCAACGGCCATAACACCCATCAGCGCCTGACGACCCAGAAGTGCAAATTTCATAAATACCCCGATATAGTGGAATTTTTACGTAGTGTAGAGAAATCGCCTGCAACGTCAAAGGCGACTGCGCTACATCTTATTCTTTTTTAATATATATCAGAAGTTGTTCCGGCGTGGGCTTTCTGCTTTATGGCACCCGGCATTTGTACCTTATATTGTGCGTACTTGCGCAGCGCAATCCGGTAGTTGTTGGTGCTGGTCGCAGGCAGCCACGGCTCCAGGTTCTCGTCGAGATAACCGGTTTTGAGCAGATCGCGAGAAATGTTGTTCACGGTCAGATGTTGCCCGAGGCGGCGCAGGCGAACCACGTATTCGCGAACGGTGCCGTGGCTCATCTCCGTTTGTTCAAACAGGAACTGCTTGAAGCCGATAATGTCGAAGAAGTCGCTTTGCTCTTTGCAGTGGAGATCGCCACAGAAACGGCAAAGCGCCACCCACTCTTTTTGCTCTTCGAGCCATGCTGCTTCGTCCATCAACGTGTCGAGGCGAGAAATCGCGATCTTATTGACGATTTCGCCGCGGCGAACCAGCGTGATACGATCGAGTAGCTTGTTACAGTGGGCGCAATGCGTCTGGCTGTGTTTAAAGTCTTTCAGGTAGCGGCTTAAAGGCCGTCTTTTAGATTGCTGCACCGTCATGATAACTCCTGGTTGTCAATACGTTGTGCGGCATTTTTAAGGTGAATCAATCACCTATAACTTACCCAGCTTGGTTCGTAAGCGTTTAATGGCCTGGCTGTGCAGCTGGCTCACCCGCGACTCTCCCACCTCCAGAACAGCGCCAATCTCTTTGAGGTTAAGCTCTTCCTGGTAATAAAGGGTCAATACCAGCTGTTCGCGTTCAGGCAGAGCTTCAATAGCTTCCATGACGCGCTGGCGTAAATTCCCTTCCATTAAATGGTGTAACGGGTTCTCCTGCTGGTGCTCGTCCGTCACCAGCTCGATGCTATCGCCATGCTCTTCGCGCCACTCATCATAAGAGAAGAGTTGGCTATTATTGGTATCGAGCAACATCTGACGATACTCTTCAACAGCAATGCCAAGACGATCCGCCACTTCGGTTTCCGTTGCGTTGCGTCCCAGTTCCTGTTCCAGCTGCCCCATCGCATGCGCCACTTCGCGTGCGTTGCGGCGAACACTGCGCGGCACCCAGTCACGGCTGCGCAGCTCATCCAGCATCGCACCACGAATACGCTGAACTGCGTAAGTCGTAAATGCCGTTCCTTGCAGAGCGTCGTATCGGTCAACTGCATTCAATAACCCGATACCGCCCGCCTGTAGCAGATCGTCGAGTTCCACGCTCGCCGGCAAGCGCACCTGGAGGCGCAATGCTTCGTGACGCACCAGCGGGACATAACGCTGCCACAGCGAGTGTTTATCCATTACACCTTCAGCGGTATAGAGTGAATTCACGATAAACAGCCCTGCGTTAGTTGAGTTATCGGCATGATTATCCGATTCTGCAGGGCGTTCAATTGGATGAAAAAGGGGGATAAAGTGAGGTTATTCTGAGGTTGCCCACAACAGGGGCAACTTTTCTGCCTAAATTAACAGTTGTAACAATGAAAGATCGTCGCCGAGTTTGACGCTATCTATATGTTGATGAAAGAGCTTTCCCGCTTCCTGATTATGCTGGCTAAGGGAGTGGAAGCTGTAAATAACATCAATGATATTATCTTGTTCAATTTTTCCCGCCACGAGTGCCTGACCGGCAAGTAACGTTTTAAGGAAATAGAACTCCGCGACGATTAAATAAAGGTTATTCAACATGCTGCGGCCATTGTTCTGCGGAAAGGCCTGCTCCCAGAGTTTGTATTTAAAAAAGTTCTTAAATAAATGGTCATTGGTCGCCAGGTAACCGCTTGCCACATCGCGCCAGACGGACTCGATGTTTTCCATGACCTTCTCTGCCGGAACGGTGTCACCAGTAGACTCAAACTGTTGATAAAGCTGGGTAAAATAACGATTTAATACCGCACCGCCGCGGGCTGTCGCTTTCTTCGTAAAATAGCTCTGGATGAGCGAAATTAGCGCGAATTTCAGGCTGTAGTTCTGATTAAACCCGCCAAGCTCCGTCTTGATTTTACCGCTCACCAGCTCGTTAACCAGCGAGAAATAGACCGTTTCGAGCGTGCCGATATTCTCTTCGAGATTATCGAGCTTTTCAGCCACCATGAGGAATTTCACCATGGCGTAAACCTGTTCTTCAACGCTAACACCTTCAACGCTGAATATATTCTGGCAGAAGAGATTGATGACCTTGGCCTTCAAATCAATCATTGGCGCGTTATTGACGTCCTGCTGGACAATAACCGATTCCATCATCGACATAGACTCCCGATCGTTCAACAGAAGTCGGGTCACTTCCGGACACGAGAGGTTCAGCGATTTTTCGATTTCATTTTTATAGACCCGGCTTGTCCGTGGAAATGTCGAACAGGTTGGGCTTAAGGCCTGGACGCCCATGGCGCCATGAACAGAACAGAGTTTTTCCGTATCCATAAACGGGCAGTTTTTACTTTCCGTATGGAAAATCACTTCACCCCAGTGGTCATAGTTTTTTTTGGTGACTTTTATCGCCGTTTTTGCGGTCTGACGAATGGCGGCATTTTTACTGTTCAGATAGCGATTAACGGAGGATTTATCAAACGCGATGGTCCAGCCCTGACAACAATGTTCACGGCATTCCCCACCGACACATGAAAAATCTGCGACCAGCTTTGGTTGAGTGACACTGATTTGTTTCACAGGCGGATTCTCAAATAGCAGAGATAAAAAAACCCCGCCGAAGCGGGGTTTCGTGCGTAAAATTAACGCAGCAGAGACAGAACGGTCTGTGGAACCTGGTTTGCCTGAGACAGAACAGAAGTACCAGCCTGCTGCAGGATCTGCGCGCGAGACATGTTGGAAACTTCAGTTGCGTAGTCAGCGTCCTGGATACGGGACTGAGCAGCAGACAGGTTGTTAGAGGTGTTGTTCAGGTTGTTGATTGCAGAAGTGAAGCGGTTCTGCACAGCACCCAGACCGGAACGAGCGGTATCAACTTTAGCGATAGCATCGTCGATAGTTTTCAACTCAGTACCAGCCAAGTTTTTCAGGTCGATAGCTGCAACACCAAGAGTGGCCGTGTCAGCTTTCGCAGTAGTCAGATCCAAGTTGATAGTGTCACCATCGTTTACACCAACCTGAATTTTAACCACACCAGCTGTACCAGCAGTGCCATCCAACAGTTTGATGCCGTTGAAGTCAGTTTTGCTTGCAACACGGTTGATTTCAGCCAGACGTGCGGTAACTTCATCCTGCAGAGAAGCCAGGTCAGAGGCGCTGTTGGTGCCGTTTGTTGCCTGAACAGCCAGTTCACGAACGCGCTGCAGGTTGTTGTTGATTTCGTTCAGAGAGCCTTCAGCAGTCTGCGCCATGGAGATACCGTCGTTGGCGTTACGTGCTGCCTGATTCATCCCCTTGATCTGGGAGGTCATGCGGTTTGCAATCGCCTGGCCAGCAGCATCGTCTTTCGCGCTGTTAATACGCAGACCGGAAGACAGACGCTCGATAGCAGTGCCCAGAGAAGACTGAGATTTGTTCAGGTTGTTCTGAGTGGTCAGGGACAACAGGTTAGTATTGATAACTGCCATAATTTTCTTTCCTTCAAAAATTGGGTTTTAGGTCCGGTGCCTAACACTCACAGCGTCTCTCACCGTCAACAAGGTTATCGACGGGTCCCCAAAAGACTTTAGAATCAATTTTGAAAAAATTACAACCAGCTGATTATTAACAGATTTATTTTTAAAAAATCAATTAAGGTCCAACAGAGCGTTATTATTTATGCTTTTTTAACGCGCAAAGAGATGACTAAAAAGGCACACACTTATTCGTGTTTTCAAAGCGCAGATAATGATCCTAAAGTGCAATCCTTTCATTTACCCCGCCAGGACGCGTCTATTCTTTGGATTATTTTTTTCTCACCATCGTAAACTTTTACGTTGAGAGGCCGATAAGAGTCCTGAACTACTTTCGTATTTTAAGGAAAATATGCATGGCTACTATCAGTAACCTCGGGATAGGTTCTGCAGGACTCGGGGATTTATATAATCAGTTGGATGCAGCAGAAAGAACCAAGCTGACGACGATTACTTCCCAGCAATCAACGTATAACGCGCAGTTAAGCGCTTACGGCAAGCTGCAGAGCGCCATGACATCGCTGCAGACCGCGACCGCTGCGCTGGGTAAAGCAACCACCTGGAACTCAACGTCCGTTAGCAGTACCAATACGGCCTTTACCGCCACGACAACGGCTGACGCATCTGTCGGTTCCTTTGTTGTAAACGTCAACCAGGTTGCCAAGGCACAGGCACTCACTACCGGCTCCTATGCAAACAACACTGATCTGCTGGGCGATACGACAGGTACAACGCGTAAAATCACCATCACCCAGCCGGGCACGAAAACGCCTTTAGAGGTCACCCTGGCGGATGGCGATACGTCTCTGGCCGGGATCGCGAGCGCCATTAATAAAGCGAACGGCAACGTCACCGCCAGCGTCATTAAAGCGAAAGACGGTGATTACCGCCTGATGCTGTCATCTAAAACCACCGGTACGGATGGTGCGATGACGGTAAGCGTCACTGGCGACGCCAAGCTGCAAAGCGCCATTGGCTACGACTCAACCACCAAAACGGGCGCGCTGACGGTGAACACCGACGCGCAGAACGCGATTGTGGTAGTGAACAACATCTCCATCGAGCGCCAGTCGAATACCATTACCGATGCCCTGCCCGGCGTGACTTTCTCGCTGAAAGCAGAAAGCAAGGCAGATGAAACATTAGAGGTGACTCGCGCAACGGATGCTAACCAGAAAGCGATCACGGACTGGGTCACGGCGTATAACTCGCTGCAGTCCACCATTAACAGCCTGACGAAATATGTTCCGGTTGATGCTGGCTCCGGCAGCCAGTCAGCTAGCAACGGGGCACTTGTTGGTGATGCGAACGTGCGCGGGATCCAGTCTCAGCTGCGCGGTCTGCTGACCGAAGTGCAGAGCGGCTCGGTACAGATCATGGCCCAGCTGGGAATTACCCAGGACCCGGTAAAAGGTTCTGACGGTACCGTCGGTAACCTGAAAGTCGATACCGATAAGCTGAAAAAAGCGCTGACCGATAACCCGAACGCCGTACAGCAGTATTTTGTCGGTGACGGAAAGAAAACCGGTATGGCCACCCAGATGAACAACACGCTGACCACCATGCTCAGCACCAGTACCGGCAGCGCCGGGGTGATCCAGAACGCGAAAGACGGGATCAACAAAACGCTAAAAACGCTGGGTGAGCGTTACGATGCTATGGAAGCCACTATTGATGCCACCATGGCACGTTACAAAACCCAGTTCACCAGTCTGGACGTATTAGTCACCAAAATGACCAGTACAGCCAACTACCTGACCCAACAGTTCTCACAAAAGTAGTCGTAGCCTTCAGGAGTGGATATGTATAAGACCTCTGGTGTTCAATCCTATCAGCAGATAGGAGTCGAAAGCGCAGTCATGAATGCCAGTCCACACCAGCTGATTGTCATGTTATTCGACGGGGCGCATAGCGCCCTTGTTCGCGCGCGTTTGTTCATGGAAGCCGGACAAATTCGTGAGAAAGGCGAAGCGTTAACGAAAGCCATCAACATCATCGACAACGGTTTAAAAGCAGGACTGAACATGGAGGTTGAGAGCGAGTTGTCCGGTAATCTTGCCTCCTTGTACGAATATATGGTTCGACGTTTGTTGCTGGCGAATGTCAGTAACGACGTAGACGCAATTGTTGAAGTCGAGGGTTTATTAAACAACATTGCGGATGCGTGGAAGCAAATCGGCCCCAATGCGTCCTCTATTTCAGGATAATTTTGATGAATAATCCCAGCGCAGCGCTTAGCCACTGGCAGGCGTTACATGCTCAGAGCATTGCTATGCTCAATCTCGCACATTCTGGTCAATGGGATGCGCTTATCGAGCAGGAAATGCATTACGTTCAACTGGTGGAAAAAATTTCGCAAACACCCATCATGTCATGCCCTCCGGCTCAGGTTGAGCAAGCGCGTGCGCTGCTGGAAATGATCCTTGAAAATGAGAATGCGCTAAAGGCTCTGCTGAAAGTCCGGATGGACGAACTGCGTAATCTGATTGATCAAACCGGTAAACAGCAATCCATCACGTCTACCTATGGAAAGCTGTCCGGGAATATTCTTTACCCAGAAAGTTTGACCCGCGACACACAACTATGATTTCTTCATCCATACTCCAGAAGTCTGCCAACTGGCTTCTGGAGCAAGGATGATGAAAAACCCCACCCTGTTACAATGTTTTCACTGGTACTACCCTGCTGGCGGTGAATTGTGGCGAGAGGTCACGGCGTTAGCTCCCAATCTTAACGAAATCGGCATCAACATGATCTGGCTGCCGCCCGCCTGTAAAGGGGCATCCGGCGGGTATTCTGTCGGCTATGACACCTATGACCTGTTCGATCTTGGCGAGTTTGACCAGAAAGGCAGTATCGCCACGAAATATGGCGACAAAGCACAGCTGCTGGAAGCCATTGATGCCCTCAAGAGCAACGACATTGCCGTGCTGCTGGACGTGGTGGTCAACCACAAAATGGGCGCCGATGAAAAAGAGCCCGTGCGCGTTCAGCGCGTGAACGAGCAGGACCGCACGCAAATTGATGACGAGGTCATCGAGTGCGAAGCCTGGACCCGCTACACCTTCCCTGCCCGCGCCGGGCAGTATTCACAGTTTATCTGGGACTACAAATGCTTCAGCGGCGTCGACCATATTGAAAACCCCGATGAGGACGGCATCTTTAAAATCGTCAACGACTACACCGGCGAAGGCTGGAACGATCAGGTTGATGATGAGATGGGTAACTTCGATTATCTGATGGGCGAAAATATCGACTTTCGCAATCACGCCGTGACCGAGGAGATCAAATACTGGGCCCGCTGGGTCATGGAACAGACGGGCTGCGACGGTTTTCGTCTGGACGCCGTCAAGCATATTCCCGCCTGGTTCTACAAAGAGTGGATTGAGCACGTCCAGGAAGTTGCCGACCAGCCGCTGTTTATCGTGGCGGAGTACTGGTCCCATGAGGTGGATAAACTTCAGGCCTATATTGACCAGGTCGAAGGCAAAACCATGCTGTTTGATGCCCCCCTGCAGATGAAATTCCACGAGGCGTCACGTCAGGGCCGGGATTACGACATGAGCCAAATCTTCACCGGTACCCTGGTGGAAGCCGATCCGTTTCATGCGGTCACCCTCGTCGCGAACCATGACACCCAGCCTTTGCAGGCGCTGGAAGCGCCGGTCGAAGCCTGGTTTAAGCCACTGGCTTACGCGCTGATCCTGCTGCGGGAAAATGGCGTGCCGAGCGTCTTTTATCCGGATCTCTTCGGCGCCAGCTATGACGACGCGGGAGGTGACGGTGAAACGTACCATATTGATATGCCGGTCATTGAGCAGCTTCACGAGCTGATTCTCGCGCGCCAGCGTTTTGCCCACGGCGTGCAAACGCTGTTTTTCGACCATCCAAACTGCATCGCCTTCAGCCGCAGCGGTACGGAAGACGATCCCGGCTGCGTGGTGGTGATGTCGAACGGGGACGACGGTGAAAAAGTGATTTGTCTTGGGGAAAACTACGGCAACAAAACGTGGCGGGATTTTCTCGGCAATCGCGAAGAAACCATCACCACGGCGGCGGATGGCGAAGGGACGTTTACATGCAAAGGCGGAAGCGTGAGCGTGTGGGTAATAGAGGAAGCGCTGTAGAACGGGAAACGTGCGGCCTGATGCCCTCACCCCGTTCCTCTCCCACAGGGAGAGGGCGTAAAAACCAAAAACGGCAACGAGGTTGCCGTTTTGCTTTTACCCTTAGGGCAGTTTACTCTCCAGCGGATTCTTGCTCAGGTAATCGGCACACTCAACCGTTGGGCGATCGACCTTCTGCAGCTCCAGCCCGTCGTACTCAAGCGTCGAGCCATCGCGCTCCAGCGGATAGATATCCAGCTTACGCGTCACGTTGTAATAACTGTCTGAACGCAGCATGATTTTACCCGGCACGGCAATCACGCGCTGCCACTGACGGCAGTCCAGCGTATCGCCCTCCTCCGTCACCACCAGCGTGGCAATCGCCTTCGGACTGACCATGTTGCTCTGCGGCCCTTTCGACTGCCAGTATCCCGCCAGGTGCGCCGGGACAGGGTGCTTGATCACGTCTTTATAATTATCGACCTGAACGCACCCGGTCAGTGCCAGCAGCGCGCCAGCAATTGCTATTTTTTTCATCATCTTTCCTGCATTCGAAGAAAAAAATATTGTGGCATTAAAGCGCTGCGGCTGCCAGCGGAGATCGACAGGTCTTAAACCTGCATCCCCATCACTTCCTGATAGGCCGACACCAGCTTATTACGCACCTGGATCCCCATCTGCAGGGAAACCGAGGCTTTTTGCAAATCGGTCATCACATCATTCAACGCTACGCCCGGCTCGCCGAGGGTGAACTTCTCGGCCTGAGTGCGCGCTGCGGTCTGGGTATCACTGATACGGTCAAGAGCGGCATGCAGCTGCCCTGCGAAGCTGATGCTCGGCTGCTGATCTGCCACATTCTGATTACGGGCCGTCATTGCCGTTGCCTGCAGCTGACTGATTACCCCTTCAATGCCCTGTATAGCCATGACTCTCCCCTGGATGGTTTTTTACGCGGTCAAGACTAACAGCTTGTCAATAAGATAATGGCGGTAAATAGCATGAAAAAACCAGGTTATTTGACGCATAGAAAATCACGAATCATCAAATAATGGCAGGGCCATCAATATGGAACTTTTGTCGTGTTTGCCGACCCGGGAGTCAGTTTTGTTTCTCTACACGAATAACGTAAACCACCAGGATTTAAGAGGTGCGCAATGAGTGCAACAGCATCGACAGCGCCGCAGAATAAATCACTCGAGTGGATGAACCGCCTTCGCGCGAATCCTAAAATCCCGTTGATCGTGGCAGGCGCTGCCGCAATTGCGATCCTTGTAGCGATGGTCCTGTGGGCGAAAAGCCCTGATTACCGGACGCTCTACAGCAATCTTTCCGATCAGGATGGCGGCGCCATCGTCACCCAGCTTACCCAGATGAACATCCCTTATCGCTTTGCCGATAATGGCGGTGCGCTTGAGGTACCGGCAGATAAGGTGCATGAACTGCGTCTGCGTCTGGCTCAGCAGGGCCTGCCGAAAGGCGGCGCGGTAGGCTTTGAACTGCTGGATCAGGAAAAATTCGGTATCAGCCAGTTCAGCGAGCAGGTGAACTACCAGCGTGCGCTGGAAGGTGAACTGGCCCGCACCATTGAAACATTAGGCCCGGTGAAGAGTGCCCGTGTGCATCTGGCGATGCCTAAGCCTTCCTTATTTGTCCGCGAACAGAAATCACCTTCGGCTTCCGTTACCGTGAACCTCGAACCCGGCCGCGCGCTGGACGAAGGGCAAATCAGCGCGGTGACGCACCTCGTCTCCAGCGCCGTGGCCGGTCTGCCGCCGGGTAACGTGACGCTGGTTGACCAGAGCGGTCACCTGCTGACGCAATCCAATACCGCCGGTCGCGATCTGAATGACGCACAGCTGAAATATGCCGCCGATGTCGAAAGCCGTCTCCAGCGTCGTATCGAAGCGATCCTGGGCCCGGTAGTGGGCAACAGCAACGTGCACGCGCAGGTTACCGCGCAGATCGACTTCGCGAATAAAGAACAAACTGAAGAACAGTACAGCCCGAACGGCGATGCGGCTCAGGCGGTGATGCGTTCGCGCCAGATCAACACCAGCGAACAGATTGGCGGTGCAAACCCGGGCGGCGTGCCGGGCGCGCTGTCTAACCAGCCTGCCCCGGCTAACGCGGCGCCGATCTCTACGCCGCCGGCCAATCAGCAGAACGGTCAGCAGACTAACCAGCAGACCACCTCTACGACGAATAACAGCGGCCCACGAAACACCAGCCGTAATGAAACCACGAACTACGAAGTGGATAGAACGATTCGCCACACTAAACTGAACGTGGGCGATATTCAGCGTCTTTCCGTTGCGGTAGTGGTGAACTACAAAACGCTGGCGGATGGCAAACCGTTGCCGTTGACCGCCGAGCAGATGAAGCAGATTGAAAACCTGACCCGTGAAGCGATGGGTTACTCCGAGAAGCGCGGCGATACCCTCAACGTGGTGAACTCACCGTTCAACTCGGTTGATGAGACCGGCGGCGAACTGCCGTTCTGGCAACAGCAGGCGTTTATCGATCAGCTGATGTCCGCAGGACGCTGGCTGCTGGTGCTGATTGTCGCGTGGCTGCTGTGGCGTAAGGGCGTTCGTCCGCAGCTCCAGCGCCGTGCTGAAGCCGAAAAAGCGGCTCGCGAGCAGATGAATGCGCGTCAGGAAACGGAAGAAGCGGTTGAAGTGCGCCTCAGCAAAGATGAACAGATGCAGCAGCGTCGTGCTAACCAGCGCATGGGCGCTGAGGTTATGAGCCAGCGCATTCGCGAAATGTCAGATAACGATCCGCGCGTCGTGGCGCTGGTCATCCGCCAGTGGATGGGTAACGAACATGAGTAATACGCTTACGGGCACCGATAAAAGCGTCATCCTGCTGATGACCATTGGCGAAGATCGCGCGGCAGAGGTGTTTAAACACCTCTCCCAGCGAGAAGTGCAAATTCTCAGTGCGGCCATGGCCAACGTGCGTCAGATCTCCAACAAGCAGCTGACTGAAGTGCTGGCAGAGTTTGAACAGGAAGCCGAACAGTTTGCCGCGCTGAACATCAACGCCAACGACTACCTCCGTTCCGTGCTGGTCAAGGCGCTGGGCGAAGAGCGTGCCTCCAGCCTGCTGGAAGACATTCTGGAAACCCGCGATACCGCCAGCGGTATCGAAACGCTCAACTTTATGGAACCGCAGAGTGCCGCCGACCTTATTCGCGACGAGCACCCACAGATTATCGCCACCATCCTTGTCCACCTCAAACGTGGTCAGGCGGCCGATATTCTGGCGCTGTTCGAAGAGCGTCTGCGTCACGATGTGATGCTGCGTATCGCCACCTTCGGCGGCGTCCAGCCGGCCGCGCTGGCGGAGCTGACCGAGGTGCTGAACAACCTGCTCGACGGTCAGAACCTCAAGCGCAGCAAAATGGGCGGCGTGAGAACGGCGGCGGAAATCATCAACCTGATGAAAACGCAGCAGGAAGAGGCCGTCATTACGGCGGTTCGCGAATTCGACGGCGAGCTGGCACAGAAAATCATCGACGAGATGTTCCTGTTCGAAAACCTCGTCGAAGTGGACGATCGCAGCATCCAGCGCCTGCTCCAGGAAGTGGATTCCGAGTCGCTGCTTATCGCCCTCAAAGGCGCCGAGCAGCCGCTGCGCGAGAAGTTCCTGCGCAACATGTCTCAGCGCGCGGCCGATATCCTGCGCGACGACCTTGCCAACCGCGGCCCGGTTCGTCTTTCTCAGGTGGAAAACGAACAGAAAGCCATTCTGCTTATTGTTCGTCGTCTGGCGGAAACCGGCGAGATGGTGATTGGCAGCGGAGACGACACCTATGTCTAATGAGCTGCCGTGGAAACGCTGGACGCCGGACGATCTGGCTCCTCCCCTCTCCGAGTTCACGCCAGCCGTGATACCGACCGAGGAGCTTGACCCGGACGTCGAGCAGCCCGAGCTGAGCGAAGAAGAGCAGCAAGCTCAAATGCTGGCTCAGCTGCAAATGCAGGCGCACGAGCAGGGTTACAATGCCGGTCTGAACGAAGGCCGGCAGAAAGGCCACGAGCAGGGATATCAGGAAGGTCTGGCGAAAGGGTTAGAGCACGGTATCGATCAGGCGCGCCAGCAGCAGGCGCCGATCCATGCCCGCATGCAGCAGCTGGTCAGCGAGTTCCAGCACACTCTTGACGCGCTGGACAGCGTGATTGCCTCGCGACTGATGCAGATGGCGCTGGAAGCCGCGCGTCAGGTGATCGGCCAGACGCCCGTGGTGGATAACACCGCACTTATCAAACAAATTCAGGGTCTGCTTCAGCAGGAGCCGCTGTTCAGCGGGAAACCTCAGCTGCGCGTCCATCCGGACGATCTGCAGCGCGTTGAAGAGAGCCTGGGCGCGACGCTAAACCTGCACGGCTGGCGTCTGCGCGGCGACCCGTCGTTACATCATGGCGGCTGCAAAGTCTCTGCCGATGAAGGCGACCTGGATGCCAGCGTTGCTACCCGCTGGCAGGAACTGTGCCGCCTGGCGGCACCGGGAGTCGTCTGATGACCGCTCGCCTCACCCGCTGGCTCACCACGCTCGACAACTTTGAGACGAAGATGGCGCAACTGCCATCTGTTCGTCGTTATGGACGACTCACGCGCGCCACCGGGCTGGTTCTCGAAGCCACCGGCCTGCAGCTGCCGCTGGGCGCGACCTGCGTGATTGAGCGTCAGGACGGTCTGGAAACGCGCGAAGTTGAAAGCGAAGTGGTTGGGTTTAACGGCCAGCGCCTGTTCCTGATGCCGCTTGAAGAGGTGGAAGGCATTCTGCCCGGCGCGCGCGTCTATGCCAAAAACATTTCTGGCGATGGGCTGCAAAGTGGGAAACAGCTGCCGCTTGGCCCTGCCCTGCTGGGCCGCGTGCTGGACGGCAGCGGTAAACCGCTCGACGGCCTGCCCTCCCCCGACACCACCGAAACCGGTGCGCTAATCACCCAGCCGTTCAACCCCCTGCAGCGTACCCCTATCGAGCATGTGCTTGACACCGGCGTGCGCCCGATTAACGCCCTGCTCACCGTGGGTCGTGGACAACGTATGGGCCTGTTCGCCGGGTCTGGCGTGGGTAAATCCGTTCTGCTCGGCATGATGGCGCGCTATACCCAGGCCGATGTGATCGTCGTGGGGCTGATCGGCGAACGTGGTCGTGAAGTAAAAGACTTTATTGAAAACATTCTGGGTGCGGAAGGCCGCGCCCGCTCGGTGGTGATCGCCGCACCGGCAGACGTGTCGCCGCTGCTGCGCATGCAGGGTGCCGCGTATGCCACCCGCATCGCTGAAGATTTTCGTGACCGCGGCAAGCACGTGCTGCTGATCATGGATTCCCTGACCCGTTACGCGATGGCGCAGCGTGAAATCGCGCTGGCCATCGGTGAGCCACCGGCAACCAAAGGCTACCCGCCTTCGGTCTTCGCCAAACTTCCTGCGCTGGTGGAACGCGCGGGGAACGGCATCAGCGGCGGCGGCTCCATCACCGCGTTCTACACGGTTCTGACGGAAGGCGATGACCAGCAGGACCCGATTGCCGACTCCGCGCGCGCAATTCTTGACGGTCACATTGTGCTGTCGCGTCGTCTGGCCGAAGCCGGGCACTATCCGGCCATTGATATTGAAGCGTCTATCAGCCGCGCAATGACGGCGCTGATAACCGAGAAGCACTACGCTCGCGTGCGTAACTTCAAACAACTGCTTTCCAGCTTCCAGCGCAACCGCGATCTGGTCAGCGTGGGGGCGTATGCCAAAGGCAGCGACCCTATGCTCGACAAGGCGATTAGCCTGTGGCCGCAGCTGGAAGCATTTTTGCAACAAGGCATTTTTGAACGCGCCGACTGGGAAGATTCAATTCAGGCACTGGAGCTGATTTTCCCGCAGGTGTAACACAGGTGGAGGGCGAAGGTCATGGCGCAAAACAGCGCGTTATCAACGCTGAAAGATCTGGCTGAGAAAGAAGTTGATGATGCCGCATTGCAGCTTGGCGCAATGCGACGCGGGTGCCAGCAGGCTGAAGAACAGTTGAAGATGTTAATCGACTATCAGCATGAATATCGCACCAACCTCAATACCGATATGACACAGGGCATTGGAAGCCAGCGCTGGATTAACTATCAGCAGTTTATCCAGACGCTGGAGAAGGCGATAGATCAGCATCGCCAGCAGCTTAACCAGTGGACCCAGAAAGTCGATACCGCGCTGAATTTCTGGCGCGAGAAGAAGCAGCGGCTGCAGGCCTGGCAGACTTTACAGGACCGACAGATCGCGGCAACGACCCTGGCGGAAAACCGTCTGGATCAGAAGAAAATGGATGAGTTTGCCCAGCGCGCATCAATGAGGAAACCGGAATGATCACACTGCAACAACTGCTGATGAGCGACAGCGACCTGTCAGGCGGCACGCAAACAGGGAAAGGCACCGACGGTGCTCAGGACTTTCTCTCTCTGCTGGCGGGCGCCCTGTCGGACGCAACGGGCAAGGGCAAAGATGCGCCGCTGACCCTGGCTGACCTGAAAGCCGCCGGCAGTAAACTGTCAAAAGTGGCCCAGGACGCAAAAGGTGATACCACCCTGCAGGCCAAAATTGCCGACCTGCTCTCGCGCCAGACGGCGCTCAATGGCGATGAAACGTCGCCCGTCACGTCGCTTGATACGCTGGTTTCGGGGCTGGTGCCGCTGTCTAAGGGCGACGCGCTGAAGACGCTCAATGCGGCGAACAGCAAAGATGACGGTAAAAGCGAGCTGAGCGAAGCAGAACTGGCCGGATTAAGCGCCCTGATGGCGATGCTGCCTCACCAGCAAACTACCGCTTCTCGCGCGGCAGGCAGTGAGGGCGTTTCCGCCACCTCAACGCTGAGTTCCGCGACGCTTTCGCAAAACGGCGTGGGCCAGCCGTCCCTGAACGCGTCCGCGGGAAGCCACGATAAAGCGCAGAGTTCTACGCCTTATCAGAGCCAGGCGAAAACCAACGAACCCGCTCTGTCGGGCAACGTGCCTGCTACACCGGCCGTGGCCGCAGCAGCAGAGAAGCAGGAGCTCGCCAGTTCGTCTTCATCATCTCCAACGGCCACCCTGGCACCGATTATGTCCAGCCATGCGACCAGCCAGACGGCCGCTACCGTTGCCACCGCGCCGGTGTTAAGCCAGCCTCTGGGAACCCACGAGTGGCAGCAGTCTCTGAGCCAGCACATCACCCTGTTCACTAAGCAGGGCCAGCAGACGGCAGAGCTGCGCCTGCACCCGGAAGATCTGGGTCAGGTGCAAATTTCACTTAAGCTGGATGACAACCAGGCCCAGCTGCAGATGGTCTCTGCGCACAGCCATGTTCGTGCAGCGCTGGAAGCCGCGCTGCCGGTACTGCGGACCTCACTGGCGGAAAACGGCATTCAGCTTGCACAGAGCAGCGTCAGCAGCGAGAGCTTCGCCGGGCAGCAGCAGTCCTCATCCCAGCAGCAGCACCAGGCTTCGCGTTCCGGCAATACCGGCGGTTTTAATGAAGAGAGCGATGAGTTGCTGCCTGTTCCTTCCGCCCTGCAGTCCGCAGCGCGTGGTAACAGTGCCGTAGACATCTTCGCCTAAACGCCAGAGGTAGCGTGATTATCCCCGTCTTTTCCACGCTTTGACGACAGCAGGACACGGGATAATCACCTTATTAAGCTGTACCGAAACAGGAAGCTCGTATCAGATGACTGACTCCGCTATCACCAAAAAAAGTAAGCGTTCCATCTGGATCCCGCTGCTGGTGTTGATCACGCTCGCCGCCTGCGCTACCGCGGGCTATAGTTACTGGCGTATGCAGCAGGAACCGACCACCGCTGCGGCCAAAGCTGAAGCACCTCCTCCGCCGGCTCCAGTGTTCTTCCCGCTGGATACCTTCACCGTCAATCTCGGTGATGCGGATCGTGTGCTTTATGTTGGCATTACGCTGCGCCTGAAAGATGAAGCCACCCGTTCACGTCTGAACGATTACCTTCCTGAAGTGCGTAGTCGTCTGTTGCTGCTGTTCTCTCGTCAGGACGCTTCGGCGCTGGCCACCGATGTGGGTAAGCAAAAGCTGGTCGACGCTATTAAACAAACGCTGGCGACCCCGCTGGTAAACGGCCAACCTAAGCAGGAAGTCACTGACGTTCTGTATACAGCATTCATTCTGCGGTAACGACATGGGCGACAGTATTCTTTCTCAGGCAGAAATCGATGCGCTGCTCAACGGCGACAGCGATAAAAGTGATGATCCGCAACCGGGTATTGGCGGCGATAGCGATATTCGTCCCTATGACCCGAATACCCAGCGTCGCGTGGTACGTGAACGTCTGCAGGCGCTGGAGATCATTAACGAACGTTTTGCACGTCAGTTCCGTATGGGGCTGTTTAACCTGCTGCGTCGTAGCCCGGATATTACGGTCGGTGCGATCCGCATTCAGCCTTACCATGAGTTTGCCCGCAACCTGCCGGTGCCAACCAACCTTAACCTGATTCATCTGAAGCCGCTGCGCGGCACCGGTCTGGTGGTGTTTTCGCCAAGCCTGGTGTTCATCGCGGTGGATAACCTGTTCGGCGGCGACGGGCGTTTCCCGACCAAAGTAGAAGGTCGTGAATTCACCCACACCGAACAGCGCGTCATTAACCGCATGCTGAAGCTGGCGCTGGAATCATACAGCGACGCGTGGAAAGCGATTAACCCGCTGGAAGTGGAGTACGTCCGTTCTGAGATGCAGGTGAAATTTACCAATATCACCACCTCCCCGAACGATATCGTTGTTAACACGCCGTTCCACGTGGAGATCGGTAACCTGACCGGCGAGTTCAACATCTGCCTGCCGTTCAGCATGATCGAACCGCTGCGCGAGCTGCTGGTTAACCCGCCGCTGGAGAACTCCCGCAACGAAGACCAGAACTGGCGTGAAAACCTGGTCCGCCAGGTCCAGCATTCGCAGCTTGAACTGGTGGCGAGCTTCGCCGATATCCCGCTGCGGTTATCTCAGATCCTGAAATTACAACCCGGCGATGTTTTGCCGATAGAAAAACCCGACCGCATTATTGCCCATGTGGATGGTGTCCCCGTGCTGACAAGCCAGTACGGCACGATTAACGGTCAGTATGCGTTACGCGTTGAGCACTTGATCAACCCGATTTTGAATTCGCTGAATGAGGAACAGCCCAAATGAGTGACATGAACAATCCGTCCGATGAAAACAGCGGAGCACTGGACGATCTGTGGGCTGACGCGTTAAACGAGCAAAAAGCGACCCCGGCCAAAAGCGCAGCGGATGCCGTATTCCAGCAGCTCGGCGGCGGTGACGTCAGCGGCACGCTGCAGGACATCGACCTGATCATGGATATCCCGGTTAAGCTGACCGTTGAGCTGGGACGCACCCGTATGACCATTAAAGAGCTGCTGCGCCTGACGCAGGGTTCCGTGGTGGCCCTTGACGGTCTGGCCGGTGAGCCGCTGGATATCCTGATCAACGGCTATCTGATTGCCCAGGGTGAAGTCGTAGTGGTTGCCGATAAATACGGCGTACGCATCACCGACATCATTACCCCGTCTGAACGTATGCGTCGTCTGAGCCGTTAAGCATGAAAACCCAGGCAACAATATCACAGCCTTCTGCCGTTCCCGGCTCACCTCTGCTCCAGGTGAGCGGGGCGTTGTTCGGTATTATTGCCTTTATTCTTATCGCCGCCTGGCTGGCAAAACGCTTTGGCCTGGCGGGTAAAACCGCCGGTGCCCGCGGCCTGAAGGTCAGCGCCAGCACCACCCTGGGTCCACGCGAACGCGTGGTCATCGTCGAGGTGGACGATGCGCGTCTGGTTCTGGGCGTAACGGCCTCAAACATCAGCGTATTACACAAGCTGCCGCCCGCCCCTGTTGTGGTGGACGAGCGCGCAGAGGCCCCTGCGGATTTTCAGTCCGTCATGAAGAGTTTGCTTAAGCGTTCCGGGAGATCCTGATGCGCCGTTTGTTATCCCTGACGCTTGCGGGCGTTGCCCTGTTTGCTCCCGCGGTCTATGCACAGCTGCCCGGTCTGGTCTCAACCCCTCTCGCGGGCGGCGGACAAAGCTGGTCACTTCCCGTTCAGACGCTGGTGTTCATCACCTCGCTGACGTTTATTCCGGCCATCCTGCTGATGATGACCAGCTTCACCCGCATCATCATCGTTTTCGGTCTGCTGCGAAACGCGCTGGGCACCCCTTCCGCTCCGCCAAACCAGGTTCTGCTCGGGCTGGCGCTGTTTTTGACCTTTTTCATTATGTCGCCGGTGATCGATAAGATTTATACCGACGCCTATCAGCCGTTCAGCGAAGACAAAATCTCCATGCAGGAGGCGCTCGACAAAGGCGCACAGCCGCTGCGGGAATTTATGCTGCGCCAGACGCGCGAAGCCGACCTGGCCCTTTTCGCCCGCCTGTCCAACACCGGCGAGCTGCAGGGACCGGAAGCGGTGCCAATGCGTATTCTGCTGCCCGCCTATGTTACCAGCGAGCTGAAAACCGCGTTCCAGATTGGCTTTACCATTTTTATTCCGTTCCTGATTATCGATCTCGTGATCGCCAGCGTCCTGATGGCGCTCGGGATGATGATGGTGCCGCCC
This sequence comes from Enterobacter vonholyi, assembly GCF_008364555.1. Lineage (GTDB taxonomy): Bacteria > Pseudomonadota > Gammaproteobacteria > Enterobacterales > Enterobacteriaceae > Enterobacter > Enterobacter vonholyi. Next base: position 88,128 of record NZ_VTUC01000004.1, on the reverse strand, counting down.
GCGACCATTGCCCTGCCCTTTAAGATCATGCTCTTTGTACTGGTCGACGGCTGGCAGCTGCTGGTCAGCTCGCTGGCGCAGAGTTTCTACAGTTAAGGAACGGCAATGACACCCGAATCGGTCATGATGATGGGCACGGAGGCGATGAAAATCGCGATTGCCGTTGCCGCTCCGCTGCTGCTTGTCGCGCTGGTTACCGGTCTGATTATCAGTATTCTGCAGGCCGCCACCCAGATAAACGAAATGACGCTGTCATTCATCCCGAAAATCATCGCCGTGTTCGTGGCGATCATCGTAGCCGGGCCGTGGATGCTGAACCTGTTGCTGGACTATATGCGCAACCTGTTTACCAACCTGCCGTACATCATCGGCTGACCTGACGATGCTGCACTTCACCAGCGACCAGTGGGTTCAGTGGCTCGGCGTCTACTTCTGGCCGATGCTGCGCATCATGGCGCTGATCTCCACCGCCCCTATTCTCAGCGAGAAATCGATACCCAAACGCGTCAAGGTGGGACTGGGGATTATTATCTCCATTATCGTCGCGCCCTCTCTGCCCCCCGTGGATATTCCGATCTTCTCGGCGAATGCGGTGTGGGTGGCCTTGCAGCAGGTGATGATTGGCGTCGCCGTCGGCTTTACCATGCAGCTCGCTTTTGCCGCCGTGCGTACCGCGGGGGAACTGATTGGCCTGCAGATGGGGTTATCTTTTGCCACGTTTGTCGATCCCGGCAGTCATCTCAACATGCCCGTGCTGGCGCGCATTATCGATCTGCTCGCCATGCTGCTGTTCCTGTCGTTCAACGGCCATCTGTGGCTTATCTCCATGCTGGTGGACACGTTCCATACCCTGCCGATTGGCGAAAACCCGGTGAACAGCAACGCTTTCCTGGCGCTCACCCGAGCGGCGGGGCTGATCTTCCTGAACGGGCTGATGCTGGCGTTACCCATCATCACCCTGCTGCTGACCGTCAACCTGGCTTTAGGTTTACTCAACCGAATGGCGCCGCAGCTTTCGGTGTTTGTCATTGGTTTTCCGCTGACGCTGACGGTCGGAATTTTATTAATGTCATTACTGATGCCACTGATCGCTCCCTTCTGTGAACATTTATTCGGCGAGATATTCAACCTGTTAGCGGATATTGTCAGCGAGCTGCCACGTAAATAATAGCCCTCACTGTTGCTATTGTCTTTCTGAGGATATTCCTAAAATAAAATGCGAAAAACATCTTCCAGGATATATCTGACGCGGTTTAATTGTTTCTAACCACCTCACAATACTTAATATTTACTTTACTTTAAGAAGATTCCTGGCAAATTATACGTAACTTTACGGGATAGTGAGTCCGCCTGAAAGTCTTTGTCATGCTCACAGGTTTATTATTTTTTTCCATCCCGTATGGCTGTTTTGAGCTCTCAGGCAGATGGTGAATTATCGTTACGCATTGAGTGAGGGTATGCCATGTCAACGATCATTATGGATTTATGCAGCTACACCCGGCTAGGGTTAACCGGGTACCTGGCAAGCAGAGGGGTAAGAAAGAGAGACATCAACGATGCACACACCGTTGACGAACTCGCAGCCGCTTGTGACGAACTAAAACCAGGCGTGGTGTTTATTAATGAGGACTGTTTCATTCACGATCCAGCCAACAGTCAGCACATTAAGCAAATCATTAATCAGCATCCAAAAACCCTGTTTATTGTTTTTATGGCGATCGCGAATATCCATTTCGATGAGTATTTGTTGGTCCGTAAAAATTTATTGATCAGTTCTAAATCGATTAAACCCGAGTCGCTGGATGACATTTTGGGTGATTATTTGAATAAAGAAGTTAAAAATGTAGGAGCGGTTAACTTACCCACCCTATCATTAAGCAGGACTGAATCAAGTATGCTGCGAATGTGGATGGCGGGACAAGGAACTATTCAGATCTCCGACCAGATGAATATTAAAGCGAAAACCGTTTCGTCACACAAAGGAAATATTAAACGGAAAATTAAAACGCATAATAAGCAAGTGATCTACCATGTGGTACGCCTGACCGATAATGTGACGAACGGGATTTTCGTCAACATGCGTTAGTCGCTTAAGACCCTGTGCACCCTACCTTTGATCTCTGGCCTGGCCAGAGATTTTTGCTTCTGCAGAGGATGTCGGGCCGCAATGCGCTACCCGACGCCGTGTTAGTCTGCTTTCTCAACAAAGATACCGTCAGGATGCCCCAGTTCGTTAAAAAACCAAATGCCGAGCGGGTAGTCTTCCAGTGATACCAGGTACATTGTCCCTTCACTAAACTCTTCAATTGCCAGCACCACACCCGGGCGGCGCGGCCCACCGTCCGTTTTAACGGTTACCCGATCGTTGACCTTCATACATTCCTCCTCTGGTTTTGAGCCAGTGTAGAACAAAACGCAAAAACGCACATCGCCGCCCGGCGTGAATGGCGTTTTTATACACAGGCTATACTTAACCTTGGACACGTTTGCAGGTTGAAAGAGGAGTCCCGCAATGAAGACCGATAAAGAGTACAGCGACACCATCAAGCGCGAAGTCGAGGTGGATGTCGATGCCCTGCTGGCCGCCATCAATGAGATCAGTGAGTCAGAAGTCCGCCGGTCGGACGACAATTCGGACCGCGTCATTGTCAACGGAAGGGATTATCACACCTATCGTGAGCTGGCGGAGGCCTTCGAGCTCGATATTCACGACTTTAGCGTGTCTGAAGCCAATCGTTAGGGCGAAAAAAATCCCGGTCATGGGGATGACCGGGATCAAAACTTGCTTATGCAAGAAGCACTTGAAAATTCGTTACACCAGGAAATCTGATGTACAAGCCACACTATCCCCAACGAATTTGTCTGACAAGCATATATTCTTATGATGAATATAATATTTTTAACATAATGCTTTTCGCAATGAGCAATAACATACGCCGAATGCGGGTTTGCCAGGGAATACTCTCATTTCTCCTGTTAACAATTCGGTTATTTTTTAGGAATTTTCTTAGATAAGGGCACAGCCGTTACCGGGAGCCACTATGCCTTCACTGCGGGATAACTTGCTGATTTTTTCTGACCTGGACGGCTCGTTGCTGGATATTCATACCTATGAGTGGCAACCCGCCATGCCCTGGCTGGACAAACTGCTGAATAATCAGATTCCGGTCATTCTCTGCAGCAGCAAGACCGCGGCAGAGATGCTGGATATCCAGCAGGATCTTGGGCTTGAAGGCTTGCCTTTTATTGCCGAGAACGGCGCGGTGATTCAGCCTGACGTGCGCTGGGATAAGGTTCAGCGCCAGACCAGAGGGATGACGCACCGGGATATTCGTCCTCGGATCGAGCAGATTCGTCTGCAGACGTGCTCTAAATTCACCACCTTTGACGATGTGGATGAGCATGTTATCAGCGAGTGGACCGGGCTGACGCGCTACCGTTCGGCGCTTGCCCGCAAGCATGAAGCGTCCGTCACGCTCATCTGGCGCGATACCGACGAGAAAATGGTTCAGTTTGAAGAGGAACTGGCGAATATCGGCCTGAAATGCCTGCAGGGTGCGCGGTTCTGGCATATTCTGGACGCCCGCTGCGGCAAAGACGTAGCGGTGAACTGGCTGATTGAACAGTATCGCGAGCAGGACGAGATCGAGCCCACCACGCTGGGGCTCGGCGACGGCCCTAACGATGCGCCGCTGCTCGACAGCGTTGACTTCGCGGTGGTCATCAAGGGGATTAACCGCCAGGGCATCACGCTACGGGATGATAACCCTGCCCGCGTTTATCACACCCAACAGCCCGGCCCGGCAGGCTGGCGGGAGGGGCTGAATCACTTCCTGTCCTGATCTCGCCACACGACCCGGTTACGCCCGCTCTGCTTGGCCTCATAGAGCCGGACGTCCGCCACGGATTGCAGCTGCTCAAAATCATAGTTACCCGCTTCATCCGCGCTGCTGACCCCCAGTGACGCGCTGATACGCAGGGTCGTGCTCTTCTTCACCAGGATCTCCTTATTGTTGATTCGGCAACGAATGCGATCCGCGACGCCTCTCGCCTCCTCCAGACCAATCCCCGGCAGGACGACGCAAAACTCTTCTCCGCCTACACGCCCTGCCACATCATTCTTGCGTAACGCGCTGGCAATCAGTCCTGCCGTGTGGGAGAGCACCTTATCACCGGCCTGATGGCCGAACCGGTCGTTGATGTTTTTAAAATGGTCGAGATCGATCTGAATCACCGAGAACGGCAGCGACTGCTGGCGGCAGGTTTCTGCCAGCATTTTTGCGCGGTCGAACAGCGCGCCGCGATTATTCAACCGCGTAAGCGGATCGTGCCAGGCCTGCCACTGGAGGGAGTGCTGAAGCGTATACATGTTACTCACCATCCGGCGGATCACCAGCCACGAGATCAACAGCATGGCGGTAAAGAGCGCCCACAGCAGCGCCAGTACGATACTGATGCTACCGAAGTCGTCCTGTACCCCTTCATGCAGAGTGTGGATCCGCAGGACGACGCCATCGAAGTGATCGAGCCGCTCCCAGGTAATAAACCGGCTCCCGAGGCGGATACCGCCGCCGGTATCATGCTCAATCGCCTGGGCAATCTGCGCCGCTTCGCGTTCGTCAAAATGGTTAACCGGGCTTCCCGCATGGGCTGAGGTGGCGATCATATTTAGCCGGGTATCGTACAGCTGATACTCTCCCTCCGTTCGGTCTTCCGTCGCATCGGCCAGCAGACGCTGCATCGTGCTCAATGTAAAGTCCATCGCCACGACGCCGTACCAGTAACGATCGAAATAGATGGGGACGCTGGCGGTGATCGTTCGTTCATCCCCGGTCCAGGATGAAGGCGTGGAGATAAACCAGCGCACGGCGCGGGCGCGGTTGTTACGTTCTGACTGCTGGGTAAACCAGGACTGCGTGACCAGATTATAATAGCGGGCGGTAATATCACCCGCCCGATCCGGCGTATCCGTGGAAAGGAAAAATCCGGCGCGGGAGACGTAGATCACTCGCGCTTCCGTTTGCGCTCTCGACGACGCCAGTCTGAGCAAATAGCCCACTTCGAGCGCGGCAGAAATTTCATGGCTTATGCGTTCAGCGTCCCGATTGAGAAGCGTGGTTTTTTCGACAAAGGCGTCCGAGACCCCGTTAATGGGAAGGGTACGTTTTTTATCAACGGCAAGCTGCCAGGTGGAGAGCATGCGGACGGTATTGAAGCGTGACACCGCATCCTGTAAGACTTCAAAGGCCAGCGGCGTCTCGATTGCATCATGCATGCCCTGGCGAAATAACAGCAGCCTGTCGATGCTGTTCTGTAACTGCCTGTCCAGAGAGCTGGCCACCGTATCCAGATGATTGCGCTGGCTGGAGATGTATGCCTCTTCCAGCACCACCACCTCACGCCAGGTAAGTAGAGTGGAAAATACCAGAACGATCAGAAAACAGAGATTAACAATCCGCCCCGGATTGCTACGCTTATGCAGCCATTGCAAAAAAGATTGTCTTACAACAAAGGTATCGCGCTGCACACACACTCCATGATCGCTACCTAACACCCAGTACCAGAGATAAAAACGCCCGGCAAAGCCGGGCGTTATGTGATTAAGCCTTGTCCCGCTTGTGCTGCCCGTCACCCGGCTGAAGCTCATCTTCACGAAATGCTTCCCGCTTGATGCTATAGCCATCGTGCCACCGGCATTCCACCATTCCGCTGGAATACCCGGTGACGATCATACGTGGGCCGCCCTTTTTAGGCTTAACTTCATCACTGACCAAAAAGACCATACCTGCCTCCTGTATCAGGGTGAAACTGTTTCAATTTAGACGAGGAATGGTCTTTTTGCATCCTGCCGCGGGTAACAATTAGTGCGACGTGCCGCGAATTTTCTCAACCAGCTTCACCGCCGCAACGACGATAGCGCCAATGATAAAGCCCAGCACCAGATTCAGCAGGGTGGGTAGAATCGCCGCGATAACGGCCCCCTGCGTGGAGGAGAAATGTTCGATGGCATGGTGCAGCGGCGCGATGCCGTGAACCACAATTCCGCCGCCTACGAGGAACATCGCCAGCGTGCCCACCACAGACAAACTCTTCATCAGCCAGGGCGCCAGCACCAGCAGGCTTTTGCCGATGCCTCTTGCTACCGCGCTCGACTTTTCTTCCAGCCAGTAGCCAATATCGTCCAGCTTGACGATCAGTCCCACCAGACCGTACACGCCCACGGTGACCAGAATCGCAATGCCGGAGAGGATCAGCACCTGGTTCAGAAGCGGCGCGTCAGAGACAATCCCCAGCGTAATCGCGACGATTTCCGCAGACAGGATAAAGTCGGTCCGAATGGCGCCTTTGACCTTATCACGCTCGAAGGTTTTCGGATCCTGAGCGGCCAGCGCTTCAAGACGCTGCTGGCGCACCTCCGGCGTATCGCTCTGCTTGCGCGCGCTAAAGGAGTGGAGCACCTTCTCCACACCCTCGAAGCAGAGAAATGCCCCACCAATCATCAGTAACGGCGTGATGGCCCAGGGGATAAAGGCGCTGATCAGTAGCGCCAGCGGCACCAGGATCACCTTATTCAGGAAAGAGCCTTTCGCCACGCCCCACACCACCGGCAGTTCACGGTTTGCCCTCACCCCACTCACCTGCTGGGCGTTCAACGATAAATCATCGCCCAGCACGCCTGCGGTTTTTTTCGCCGCCAGTTTCCCCATCACTGAAATGTCGTCCAGTAAGGTGGCAATATCATCCAGCAATGTTAATAAGCTACTTCCTGCCAAAATCTTAATCCTTCATTTTTTGGTAATTAAGTGAATAGTATGGAGCAAAAGCGCCAACCCGGAAACAGGCACCTTACGTCAACAAAAAATTCACATCTGCCACACAATTAAAGGGCTCGCCAGCGAGATAGTTTTCGCGTTTACTATCAGCGAACTTTTTATTTCGTCGTGAGGGATTATGCGTTTCCGGCAATTGCTACCGCTCATCGGGGCACTCTTTTCGCTGTACATCATCTGGGGGTCAACCTACTTTGTCATTCGCATCGGCGTGGAAAGCTGGCCGCCATTGATGATGGCGGGCATTCGCTTCCTCTCGGCGGGCATCCTGCTGCTGGCCTTCCTGCTGCTGCGCGGGCATAAGCTTCCCCCGCTGCGTCCGATGCTGAATGCCGCCCTGATCGGCCTGCTGCTGCTGGCTGTGGGGAACGGATTTGTGACGATTGCCGAGCACCAGAACGTACCGTCCGGGATCGCCGCCGTGGTCGTTGCCACCGTACCGCTGTTTACCCTGTGCTTCAGCCGCCTCTTTGGTATCCGCACCCGCAAGCTGGAGTGGCTGGGTATTGGGATTGGCCTTGCTGGCATCATTCTGCTGAATAGCGGCGGTAACCTGAGCGGGAATCCGTGGGGTGCAGTCATCATCCTGATTGGCTCGATGAGCTGGGCGTTTGGTTCCGTGTACGGTTCGCGTATCGAACTGCCTACCGGCATGATGGCGGGCGCAATCGAGATGCTTGCCGCCGGGATTGTACTGCTGCTCGCCTCCATGCTTACGGGAGAAAAGCTGACAACCCTGCCGCCGCTGTCGGGCTTGCTGGCGGTAGGCTACCTGGCGCTGTTCGGCTCTATCATCGCCATTAACGCCTATATGTTCCTGATCCGCAATGTCTCTCCGGCTGTCGCCACCAGCTACGCTTACGTCAACCCGGTCGTGGCCGTGCTGCTCGGGACAGGACTGGGGGGAGAAACGCTCTCTCCAGTGGAATGGATTGCATTAGGGATCATTGTGTTTGCCGTCGTGCTGGTCACGCTGGGCAAATATTTGCTGCCGGCAAAACCGGTGGTCACGCCTTGCGAGGCGGAGAAATCGTAAGCAGGTGAATGCCCTGCGTGTCGATCTGCGCGGTCTGGCCGCCGCCGCAGATCCACTCTTCAAGCCGTTCGGTCAGATCGGTATCATTCAGCTTTAATCTGCCTCTCAGCGCACACTCCCAGACAATCAGCACCCGCCAGCCCTGCTCAATAAGCGTCGAGAGGTCCCGCTCGTCGCGCTCGACGTTTTTAGCAATCTTATCCAGCCAGAAATCGGTGCGCGTCGCGGGGACTTTAAACAGGTAGCAGTCGTGATGGTGCCAGAAACAGCCGTGAGTAAAGATGATGCACTGCCAGGCGTCGATGACGAAATCGGGACGCCCCGCCAGGGCGGGATCCTGGACGCGGAAGTCAAACCCCGCCTGCGTCAGCAGCGCGGCCAGGCGCTTTTCAATCGCGGTGTCACGCGTGCCGATGGCACGCATGTTTTTACTGCGCGTCGCCTTATCGTGAACGTCCGTCATTGACGGCCTCACTCTGGCGGAGCGCCACCGCCTGTCTGATGCGCGAGGCCAGCAGCTTTGCGACCGCCGCAAACGCGGGCACCACCACCGAGTTACCAAACTGCCGGTACGCCTGGGTATCCGAAACCGGAATGCGGAAACCGTAGCCTTGCGGCGTTTCAAAACCCATCAACCGGGCGCATTCCCGCGGCGTTAAGCGTCGCGGACGGTGACGCTGGTTGTGCGGATCGTCGAAATCTTTTTCACCCAGCGCTTTGTCCCAGCCTCTGTCGATCAGGATTTCCGCGCCGTCTTTGTAGTAGCGAGCAGACAGCGTGCGGGTGACGCTGTGCGGATCGTTAGGGTTTACCATCCCAAAGCCGAAGCCGTTGCCTTTCGCCTGGTGCTTCTTGGCATAGCGGTAGAGGTATTTCCACAGCACCGGAGTCAGGATAAATTTCGCGTCGACGACCGGTTCCAGTAGGTCCGCCACGGTGGGACGCCGCTCGGGATACAGAGAGGGAATATCCCGCAGGGTAAAATCGCCTTTCAGATTGAGATCGCGTCGGAAGCCCACCAGCACGATACGTTCGCGATGCTGGGGCAGGAAATGTTTCCCATCAATAATTTTAGGATCGTCCGCCCCCATGTCCTGTGAATCGGCCACGTCATAACCCAGCTCATCCAGGGTTTGCATGATAATGCGGAAGGTTTTCCCGCCGTCGTGGCTTTTTAAGTTTTTGACGTTTTCCAGCACAAAGATGGGCGGGCGGCGAGCGTCAATGATGCGCGCCACATCAAAAAAAAGCGTTCCCTGCGTATCGCAGGCGAAACCGTGGGCGCGTCCAAGGGCATTCTTTTTGGAGACACCCGCCAGCGAGAAGGGCTGACAAGGGAAGCCTGCCAGCAGCACGTCATGCGCCGGGATCGTCTGACGAATGTGCTCGGCGGCCTGTTCATCGCTCACGCCGCTTTTATGGCTCAGGGTCACATCGCGGATATCCGCGTTGAAATGATGCTCGTTCGGATCGCAGTACCAGTTAGCCTTGTAGGTGCGTACGGCATGTTTGTTCCACTCGCTGGTAAACACGCACTGTCCGCCGATGGCTTCAAAACCGTGCCGGATGCCGCCGATACCGGCAAAAAGATCGATAAAGCGGAAGGCATAGTTCGGGTGCGCGGCAGAAGGTCGCGGAAGCAGGTTTTGCAGATAACGATACTCGCCTTCACTCAGGCGACGCCCTGCTCGCTCGCTGGTCAGCAGGCGTTTAAGGATCGCCGGGCTCCAGTGGCTCTCGCCGTGCGCCATCAGCAAACTGGCCAGCGTTTTAGCATCATAGATATCCAACAGCTGACGCAGTAAGGCCTGCACCGTTGCCGTTGATTTCTCAGCCTGCGCGGGCGCGGGCTCTGTCACTGATCGATTTTCCTGCATTCTTTTAACCGGAGAATAAAGACTGGGAACAGATTACCACAGTTCAGTTGCGCAAACTGCGACGGAAGCGGCCCAGCACCTGGCTATCCAGCCCGAGGCAGTCGCCGTGTAATTCGGCGCTGAGTTTCGCCATAAACTGGATCAGGAAATCGGCATTGTGACGTGCCAGTTCGCGGCCCATGTCCGTTTGCATTGTATCAGGCAATCGCAGCAGCTTGGTCTGAAAATGGTCGAGGGCAAACGCACGGTCGTCGAGGGGACGCGCATCGGCAAAGGGATCGTTAGCATCAAAAAGCGACACGCCCAGCGCGCCCGAGACGGCAAAAACGCGCGCCAGGCCGATAGCGCCTAACGCTTCCAGCCGGTCTGCATCCTGCACAATTTTGGCCTCCATACTCTGCGGCGCAATCCCGGCGCTGAAGCTGTGCGCCTCAATCGCGTGCCCGACGGCGGCAATATGCTCTGGCGGAAAGTCAGGGAAGTCGCGGCGCAGAATGTCGCTCGTCTTAAGCGCCGCGAGCCGTGACGACTGGCTGCGTTCAGGATGGTTTTTCGGCAGGCTGACAATATCGTGAAAATAGCATGCGGCCAGAATCACCAGCGGCTCGACCATGTGGTGAACCATGATTTTTTGCGCCGTCATCCAGACCCGACGAAAATGCGAAATATCATGTGCGGTATCGTCGGTGCTGTGATTCTCCTCGAGCCAGTGCTCAAATCGTTGCTGCCACCGGGCAAGTTCCATCGTCATGTCCTGTTGTTTAAAAGAGGATGAATTATAACACAGCCGAATTAAACCAATCTAAAAATAGAACCACGAAATACTTAATAATAATTACACCATATAAATTCAATGAATTAATTCACGAGAAAAATAAAGAGACTTATAGAAACATTTGGAAATATTACAAATAATTTAATTACACTTATTTCTGAAACTAAATTACATCTATTGAAATAGTATCAACCCAGTAACCACGGAGGGTGGTTACATATATTCATATAATTTATCCTTTAAGGGAATATATAATGAAAAGAAAAGTTTTGGCAATTCTTGCACCCGCGTTATTAATGGCAGGCTTAGTAAACGCGGCTGAAATTTACAACAGCAATGGCAATAAACTCGACCTGTACGGTAAAGTAGATGGTCTGCATTATTTCTCTGACGACACGGGTTCAGATGGCGACGTAAGCTACGTTCGTCTGGGCTTCAAAGGCGAAACGCAGATCAACGACCTGCTTAGCGGCTATGGCCAGTGGGAATATAATATTAAGGCTAACAAAACTGAGAAATCAGGCAATCAGTCATGGACACGCCTTGGCTTCGCTGGTCTGAAATTTGGTGAATACGGTTCATTCGACTACGGTCGTAACTACGGCGTGGTTTACGATGTTGAAGGCTGGACCGATATGCTGCCTGAGTTCGGCGGAGATTCCTATAGCTATACCGATAACTTTATGACCGGCCGTACAAACGGTGTTGCAACCTACCGTAATAATGATTTCTTTGGTCTGGCTCAGGGCCTGGATTTCGCTATTCAGTATCAAGGCAATAACGAAAGCGCCTCTAACGATCAGGAAGGTACCAACAATGGCCGTGATATCCGCAAAGAAAACGGAGACGGTTGGGGTATTTCAACCTCCTACGATTTCGGTATGGGATTCAACGCCGCCGCGGCATATGCTTCATCTGACCGTACCAACGACCAGGTTACCAAAACAACAGCCGGTGGTGACAAGGCTGACGTCTGGACTGTTGGCTTGAAATACGATGCCAACGATATCTATCTGGCAACCATGTATGCAGAAACCCGCAATATGACGCCTTACGGTGACTTCGGCGTTGCTAATAAAACTCAGAACTTTGAAGTGACAGCGCAGTATCAGTTTGATTTCGGCCTGCGCCCTGCGGTCTCTTTCCTGATGTCTAAAGGTAAGGATCTGAATTCCTTCTACGGAAGTGATAAAGATCTGGTGAAATATGCTGACGTGGGTGCGACCTATTATTTCAACAAAAATATGTCCACCTATGTTGACTACAAAATCAACCTGCTGGATGAAGATGACAATTTCTACAACGCGAATGGCATCAGCACCGATGACATCGTAGCAGTCGGTCTTGTTTATCAGTTCTAATCCCCAAAATACCAAAGGCCGCAATTGCGGCCTTTTTTATTTCTTCATTTTTATTATGGCGCTTCCTGCAGCGCCACCCGAATAAACCCGTTATTCTGCGCCAGCAGTTCATGGGCCTTCCACGCATCCAGCCCTGTGAGCACCATCAATACCGCCGTTTTACAGTGATGGTTACAGCTCTCCAGCGCGGCTTTTGCTTCAGCCCGGGAGCATCCCCCCGCTTCCATCACGATGGCGATTTGGCGTTCGGCCCATTTGGTGTTGCTTGCCTCAAGATCCACGCGCAGGTTGCTATAAACCCGTCCGGTCCGAACGGCCAGCCCTGTAGCGATCATTGAGAGGATCATTTTCTGCGCGATCCCCGCTTTGGTGTTGATATAGCCTGCGACAACATCCGCACCCAGCTCCGGAGCGATAACCATGCTCGCCAGATGCGCGGCTTCACTTTGCGCATCGCCGGTAATGATGGCCACCGGCGAACCCAGCGACCATGCATGGCGCATTGCCCCCCAGACCCACGGCGTTTTTCCGCTGACGGTCACGGCCAGCATCATATCGTGTTCACCAAACTTAATGGCCTGCAGATCGGCAACGCCGCGCTCGTAGCTCCCTTCCCCTTCCTGTGCCGTAACGGCAATCACCGGGGTTTGGCCCGGCGCATACTCATCGGTAACCTGTTGCGCAACGCGCCCAGACGGCCCCGCGCCAACGATGACCAGGCGACCACCGTGGCTGAGCGCCGCGGCGGCGTTGTCCACCACGCGTGCAATAGTATCTAAACAGGGGGTAATGGCAGCAGAAATGAGTGCATCATCCTGGTGAATGACATTCAGCATGTCCAGCGTGGACAATCTATCAATATTCATCGTGCTGGCGTGCCGTCTTTCCCTGACCGAACCGGTAAGCATAACGCTCATAAACAGCCTCCTTATTATGAGTACCCATACACTATAAAGTGTTTTATATAGATGACCTGCGAGGAGAGTCACGAAAAGAGGACCAAATCCACGCCTTTACATGGCTTTAAGAAAAGCGCGTCATAGGCGATAATTACCCCTTTCTTAATCATCGCGGAGTGTTGATGAGCGATTTGCAGCCTTTCCTTCCGACGCGCAAGCGCCCCATGAAACTCAATACGCTGGTCACGCTGATGGTGTGCGCGATTATTGCCTCTGTGCTGCTGGTGGTCTTTGCGCTCTACTCCGTACAAATCACCCGGGCGACCCGCGATGATGTTAAAGATACTGCGCTCGGCATTGCCCGCACCCTCGCCGACAGCCCCGAGATACAGCGCGGCCTGATGCAGGCACCGCAGGAGAATATTATTCAGCCTATCGCCCAGGCGGTGACGAAGCGAAACGATCTGCTGTTCACCGTGGTCACCGATATGCGCGGGATCCGCTATTCACACCCGAACGAGGCGCTGCTGGGGCTGCATTTTATCGGCGATGATTTAACCCCTGCGCTGGAAGGCAAAGAGAACGTATCGGTTAACCGGGGCGCGCTCGCCGAAGCGCTGCGCGTTTTTACGCCCGTCTACGACGGCCAGCACGAGCAGATCGGCGTGGTGGTGGTCGGTATCTCCCTGAATAAGGTTGAAGAGCAGATTGCCCGCGGGCGGCTAAACGCCGTCTGGACCATTTTATTCAGTATTTTTATGAGTTCGATGGCAATTTGGGGTCTGGTGCGGGTACTGAAACGCATCCTGTTCGGACTCGAACCCTATGAAATTTCCGCCCTTTTCGAACAGCGCCAGGCGATGCTGCAGTCGCTTCGCGAAGGGGTTCTGGCCGTCGATATTCACGGGCGCGTGACGATGATCAACCAGACCGCCAGAGAAATATTGCTTCTCCCCTCCGGCAAGCAGACCGAAAACGCCAGCGCGCCCCTGCTGGCCAGCCTGCGTGACGTCTCGAAGACGGGCGTTGCGCGCCAGGATCAGGAGATCAGCTGCAACGGTAGGCTATTGCTGTGCAACATGGTCCCCGTGAAAAGTCAGGATCGGGTGATCGGCGCCATCACCACCTTTCGTGATAAAACGGAAATCAGCCAGCTGATGCAGCGTCTGGACGGCATGGTTAACTACGTCGATGCCCTGCGCGCCCACACCCACGAGTTTATGAATAAACTGCATGTGATACTCGGCCTGCTGAATATTAAGCGCTATGACAAGCTGGAAGAGTACATTCTCCAGACGGCACATCATTACCAGACGGATATCGGTACGATACAGAGCAAGGTAAAATCCCCGGTGGTTGCCGGGTTCCTGCTGGGTAAAATCAACCGGGCGAAAGAAGCGGGCGTCACCCTGACGCTGGCGGATGAAAGCCAGATACCGGATACCGCAAGTGAAGAGCAGGTCGCGGTGCTGATCACCGCGCTGGGCAACCTCATTGAAAACGCGCTCGACGCGATGGAAGGACAGCAGGAGGGCGAGATCGGCCTGCTACTTCATTACCAGAACGGCTGGCTCAGCTGTGAAGTCAGCGACGATGGCCCCGGCATTGATCCCACTCAGCTGGAGTCTATTTTTACAAAGGGCTTCTCAACAAAAGGTGAAAACCGCGGCGTTGGGCTGTTCCTTGCTCGCCAGCAGATTCAGAACCTCGGCGGCGATATCTCCGTCGAGTCTGAGCCCGGCGTATTTACCCAATTTTTTGTTCACATCCCCTGGGATAGCGAGAGGAAAATCGCGTGATAAATGTGTTAATTGTCGATGATGACGCCATGGTGGCCGACCTCAACCGTCTGTACGTCAACCGTGTTGAAGGCTTTACCTGCTGTGGCGTCGCCTCCACGCTAAACCAGGCCGAGGCCATCATTAATGACCCCAGCCATCCTGTCGATCTGGTGCTGCTGGATGTCTATATGCAGCAGGATAACGGGCTGGATCTGCTGCCCGTCATTCGCGCATCCGGCCGCCCAATCGACGTGATCATGATCACCTCGGCCGCCGACGCCGCCACGATCCAGACCTCCATTCACTACGGCGTGGTGGATTATTTGATCAAGCCTTTCCAGTTCCCGCGCTTTGAAGAGGCGCTGAACGGCTGGAAGGCAAAGCATAGCCTGATGGGTTCGCACCAGTATTACGAGCAGGCCGACGTCGACCGGCTGATCCACGGCGGGGCACCGGAACTGGCGGACAGCAAAAAGCTGCCGAAGGGATTAACGCCGCAAACGCTGCGCACGATTTGCCAGTGGATTGACGCTCATCCGGAGACGGAGTTTTCTACCGATGACCTGGCAAATGCGGTCAATATCTCCCGCGTGTCCTGTCGCAAATACCTGATTTGGCTTGCCCAAATCAACATTCTGTTCACCAGCATTCACTACGGCGCCACCGGGCGTCCGGTGTATCGCTACCGCCTCCAGCCGGAGCAGACGGGCCTGCTCAAACAATACTGCCAGTAACGCGGTAGGTATCATCCAGCAGGGTAAAGCGGAAGTGGTGTGCTGAAGAGAACACCACTTCTTTTGTTTTGGTCACAAAGATCGCTTCTATGTCGGGACGCGCGCGCAGCGCAGCGCGGCCCTTCTCCACGCCCATGCCGTACATCAGCGTGGTCCAGATATCGCCGTCGATGGAATCTTTTGAAATGATGGTCACGCTGTCCAGTTCGTTATCCAGCGGATACCCGGTGCGCGGATCGAGAATGTGGTGATAGCGTTTGCCGTCTTGTTCAAAATAGCGCTCGTACGTTCCCGACGTCACGACGGACAGGTTCTCTACGGTCATAGTGCCGATCAGCGCGTCACCGGCGAACGGTTTTTTCAGCCCGACGCTCCAGCCCCCTTCCGGCGAGCCTAACGTCTGAATGTTTCCGCCGAGGTTAATCAGCCCCAGCTCAGCGCCCTCTTTATGCAGGTAATCCCGCACCCTGTCGGCAATGTAGCCTTTGGCAATCGCCCCCAGATCGATCTCCATCCCCGCTCTGGTCAGAAACACACTGCTGCTGGCCTCATCAAGGAGAACATCCTCGGGGCGGGTAATCGCCAGCAGCGACGCGATTTCATCGGCAGGCGGAACGCTGTCCCCCTGAAAGCCAATCTTCCAGCGCTTCACCAGCGGACCGATCGCCAGATTAAAGGCGCTGTCCTTGAGCAGGCTTGCCGCTTTTGCACAGCGGATCAGATCAAACACCGGCCGACTGACGGTGACCGGATGCTGGCCCGCCGCATGGTTAATGTCCATCACCTGCGAGTGCGCGCGGTTAACGGTGAGCAGATCTTCGTACTGTTTGATCAGACGAAACACGCGGGACGCGAGGGCTTCGTCATGGGAGAAGAGTTTCAGGAGGATGGGCGAGCCCATCAGAACGGCGGAGTAGCTGTAAACGCGATGGCTATCAGGCATGGCAGGAGTCCTCAGAAGTAGCCCCGGCAAGCTCCGCGCCGCCGGGGAAAATGCCGGATATCGCTGCGCGTATCCGGCCTGGGAAGCAGGTGCCTTACATCTTTTTCGAACGCAGAGCCGCCTGATGTCCTGCAAGGGTACCAAAAATGATGATATCTGCCACTGCGTTACCGCCGATACGGTTGCCGCCGTGGATCCCGCCGACCACTTCACCGGCCGCAAACGCACCTGGCAGCACGTTGTGGTTGCTGTCCAGCACGCAGGTTTCGGTGTTGATGGTCACGCCGCCCATGGTGTGGTGCACGCCCGGCGCAATCTGAATGGCGTAGAATGGCCCTTCATTGATTGGCGCACGCAGCGCGGTGGTACGTCCAAAGTCGTCATCGTGCTGTTTTTCAACGAAACCGTTGTAACGTTCCAGGGTCGCCAGGAAAGCGTGGTAATCCATGCCGAGCGCTTCCGCCAGCGCTTTTGGCGAGCTGGCGCTGGTCACGAAGCCTTTAGCGATGTACTCATCCGCGGCTTTGTTTTTGGCGCGAACATGCTCGTCAAAGACGATGTATGCGTATTTCTCCGGCAGCGCGATGATTGACGCCGAGACTTTATCGCGGGTCGACATTTCGTTGTAGAAGCGTTCCCCTTTCTGATTGACCAGAATCGCCCCGCCGCCGCGGATGGATTCGGAAATCAGGTACGAGGTTTTCTGCTCAACGGTTGGGTGGATCTGGATCTCGCCCATATCGACAGTGCCAGCCCCGATGCGCTCCAGTAGCGCGATACCGCCACCGGTCGCCCCTTTGTGGTTGGTGGTGACGAAACCTTCCAGATCCGGACGGTATTTCACGACCATCTGGCTGTTGGCGCTGAAGCCGCCTGTGGCGACAATCACGCTTTTCGCTGCCACGGTGACGGTTTCATTCTCTTCGGTGGTCAGGCGCACGCCGGTGACTTCACCGTTTTCGAAGATAATGTCGCTGACGGAGGTATCCAGCATTACCTCGATGTTGCGTTTGTTGACGTTACGCACCAGGCCGCTAATCAGGTAACCGCCCACCGCAGAACCGTCTTTTGGACGGTGAGTACGGTCGATGCTCATCCCGCCGGTGGTGGTGATGTCGTTCAGCATGATGCCGCGGGTTGCCAGCCACTCAATTGCCTGCGGCGCGTTCTCGACGAAGCGGCGCAGCAGTTCAGGGTTGTTCTTGTTGCCTCCGCCTTTCAGGCTTTCCTGGTAGAACAGCTCTTTGCTGTCCTGAATGCCCTTCACGCGCTGGAAGCGGGTTTCGGCGGCGTTCATACCGGCAGAAGCTTTAATGGTGTTCCCGCCGATGGTTGGCATTTTCTCGACGATTAGCACGCTCGCGCCTTCGTCGTGAGCCTGAATCGCCGCCGCCAGACCGGCGCCGCCGCTGCCGACAACCACCACGTCCACGCTGCGGGTTTCGTTCGGGTCAACGCCCTCTTCCGCTGCCAGCGCTTTGCTGGATTTCAGCATCGCTTTAGAGACCGCTTTCTTCACCGCTTCACTCTGGCTGGTTGCGCCGGTGATGGCATCCACGTGCGGGGTATTGGCATCCAGAATGCGGGTACGGATCTCTTCAAAGCTGGTCACAAACTCAACGTCTTCGCTCGGGCCGGAGGCCAGCTCGATGTCCGCAATGCGGTCGGTTTCCAGGCTGACGTTAATCACCAGTTCGTTAGCGTCGTCCTGCACCTTCTCAGTAAACATGCCCGGTTTGAATTTCGATTCGCCCATGCTCATGTCGCGGATCATCGCTTCCACCAGCGAGAAGCGCCACAGCGGCTCAGGAATGTTCAGCGCCTCGCGCTGGGTGCTGTCCATAAACAGCTCCAGGTTTTCCCCGGCCGCGATGCGGTCTGTCCAGTCCGGATAAGCGATGGTGGCGCGGCCAACGGCAATCAGGTCGTAGCCGTGTTCAAGCGCTTCATTGGCATCGGCGGCATTCACTACGCCGCCCACGCCCATCACCGGAACCTGCGCCAGCGTTTCAGAACGCATCGCGCAGTATTTTTCGATAAGCGGCGTCGGGTCCTGGGTGTCAACAATGGAAGGACGCAGGGTCGCGCCGACGGAGAAGTGGAGGTAGTCCACGCCGCGAGCCGCCAGTTTTTCCAGCAGGTACATGGTGTCTTCAAAGCGAATGCCCGGCACTTCAAGCTCTTCAGGAGAGAAGCGGTAGCCAATAATAAAGGCGTCGTCCGCGTACTGGCGCACCATTTTGTGGGTGATATCCAGAACCGCCAGCGGGAACTTCGCGCGGTTATCGCGGCTGCCGCCCCACTCGTCGTCACGCTGGTTAGAGTTTGGCGAATAGAACTGCTGAATCAGATAGGTATTCGCCCCGTGGATTTCCACGCCGTCGAAGCCGGCCTGGATCGCGCGGCGCACCGCTTCACCAAACTTGCCGATCATGCCTTCGACTTCTTCGCCAGTCAGCGCCACTGGCGTTGCTGCGCCCTCACGCGGCGCGGCAACAGCGCTTGGGCCAACCGGCGTACGGCCACCGATCAGTTTCGGGTCAACCATGCGGCCGCCGTGGTAGATCTGCAGCAGGGCCTTAGAGCCTTTAGATTTAATCGCCTCTGCGATTTTCGCCAGCCCGGCAATTTTCTCGTCATTATCAATCCCGATCGCGCCCGGGAAGGCCAGACCGAGATCGTCGACGAAGCAGCACTCCACAATGATGGTGCCGATACTGCCGGAGCGGGCACGATAGTACTCCACCAGTTCGCTGGTAACGGTGCCGTCGTAATAGCCGGTGCAGGTGGTCATAGGGGCCATTAACAAACGGTTTTTCAGTTCAGTGCCATTCGGTAATGTGAAGGGGCTAAGAATGCGTTCGTTAGTGCTCATAATAGAAACTCCAAACTTTTAAAAAATTAAGAATTCGTTATCGGATTGATTTTTTAGTTCGTCGTTATTTGCCGATGTCATGATATTAATATAATGATTTTTTTAGTTTCTAAAGTTATTACGTTAGTTAAAAAACTATTTAATCCCCGCAATAACACAAATAACACATTGGTGTTAGCGAATGTAATTCAGTCATTCACAATAATTTAAAATTCGTTAAATAAAAATTGGTAAAACCAATTTCCATATCACATACAAAACCATAAAAAACAAGAATATAAAAAAACAAAGAAAGCATAAATGTTACGAAAATGATAAAACAAACCAATAAAACAGGTAATACCCACATACGCCTGAGTGGTTATTAATAAAAGCATAAAAATAACGCTGCAATTCTGTTTTTTTGATCGCGATCAATAGTTATGGCATCCAAAGGCGCAATATAAAAACATCATCAATTTTTAATTTAGCGCATCTACAAAAGCGTTAAATTGCTATTACTGAAAATACAAAATTGCACCTTTAATAACTAAAAAAAGCAAAGAAACTTAAGAAAGTGATTTTGTTTTTCAGTTCGACCGAATCTTTGACAACTTAAGACGTGAAACTATGAATACAAAAACTGCTGTAACGCCCCCTGTGGCGAACCAGGCATCAAATGGAAACGCAAAACGTCTGCTGATGATGGCACTGCCCGTCATCGTCGCCGTACTGCTGCTGTTTGTTCCGGTACCGGAAGGCCTGCCTCCTTACGCATGGCACTACTTCGCAATCTTTGTCGGCGTGATCGTCGGTTTGATCTTCGAACCGCTGCCAGGTGCGGTGATCGGTCTGACCGGCGTGGTCGCCATTGCCCTGTGCAGCCAGTGGGTGCTGTTTAGCCCTGAACAGCTGGCCGATCCTAAATTCAAGCTGGCTGGCGCCTCCTTTAAATGGGCGGTAAGCGGGTTTGGTAACTCTACCGTCTGGCTGATTTTCGGTGCCTTTATGTTCGCCGCAGGCTATGACAAAACCCGCTTCGGCCGCCGTCTGGCGCTGATTCTGGTGAAATACCTCGGCCGTCGCAGCCTGACGCTCGGTTACGCAATTACGTTTGCTGACCTGCTGCTGGCACCGTTCACCCCGTCCAACACCGCGCGCAGCGGCGGGACCATCTACCCGATCATCGCTAACCTGCCGCCGCTGTACGGTTCAAAACCTAATGACCCAAGCGCGCGTAAGATTGGTTCGTACCTGATGTGGGTGGCGATCACCGCGGCCTGTATCACAAGTTCAATGTTCCTCTCCGCCCTCGCGCCAAACCTGCTGGCCCTGGCGCTGGTGAAAAGTACGGTTGGGATTGATATCTCCTGGGGCACCTGGTTCCTCGCCTTCCTGCCGCTGGGTATTCTGCTGATTCTGACCATGCCGCTGCTGGCCTACTGGTTCTACCCGCCTGAAGTGAAGGTCAACAACGAAGTGCCGCTGTGGGCGACCCGCGAACTGGAAAAACTCGGCAAACTGTCCCGCAATGAAATTCTGCTGCTGGTGTTCGTGTGCTGCGCGCTGCTGATGTGGATCTTCGCCGCCGCGTGGATTGAACCGGCTATGGCTGCCCTGCTCATCGTCGGCCTGATGCTGTGGACCGGCGTGCTGGAGTGGAACGACATCACCGGTAACAAAGCCGCGTGGAACACCTTCGTCTGGTTCGCCACCCTGGTGGCGCTGGCGGATGGTCTCTCCTCTACCGGCTTTATCAGCTGGCTGGGTAAAGAAGGCGGTCTGCTGATGAGCGGTATCTCTCCGGGCGTGGCGACCATCGTCCTGCTGCTGGCGTTCTACCTGCTGCACTACCTGTTTGCCAGCACCACCGCGCACACTACGGCGCTACTGCCAGCGATGTTGACCATCGCTTCCACCATCCCGGGCATGAATATGGAAGTGTTTGTTCTGCTGATGGTGACCTCGCTGGGTGTGATGGGGATCATCACCCCGTACGGTACTGGCCCAAGCCCGATCTACTACGGTAGCGGCTACCTGCCAACCAAAGACTACTGGCGCCTCGGCACCATCTTCGGTGCCATCTTCCTGGCGGCCCTCCTGCTGATTGGCTATCCGTGGATGTCCATGATGTTCTGATTCCTGACCGCCGGACTTCTCCTCCGGCGGTTTTATTTTTTGTGGAGCAATACGCTATGTCAAACAAACCGTTTATCTACCAGAACCCCTTCCCTCTTTCGCATGACGACACCGAATACTACCTGCTGACCAAAGAGCACGTCTCCGTTGCCGAGTTCGAAGGCCAGGAAATCCTGAAAGTGGAGCCGGAAGCCCTGACCCTGCTGGCGCAACAGGCCTTCCACGACGCCGCGTTTATGCTGCGTCCTTCCCATCAGAAGCAGGTTGCCGCCATTCTCAACGACCCGGAAGCCAGCCAGAACGACAAATACGTTGCCCTGCAGTTCCTGCGTAACTCTGAGATCGCGGCCAAAGGCGTGCTGCCGACCTGCCAGGATACCGGCACGGCCATTATCATGGGTAAAAAAGGCCAGCGCGTCTGGACCGGCGGCGGTGACGAAGCGGCGCTGAGCCAGGGGGTTTACAACACCTACATTGAAGACAACCTGCGCTACTCCCAGAACGCTGCGCTGGACATGTATAAAGAGGTGAATACCGGCACCAACCTGCCCGCGCAGATTGACCTCTACAGCGTGGACGGTGACGAATACAAATTCCTGTGCATGGCAAAAGGCGGCGGTTCTGCCAACAAAACCTATCTCTACCAGGAAACCAAAGCGCTGATCACCCCGGCTAAGCTGAAAAATTACCTGGTTGAGAAGATGCGTACCCTGGGGACAGCAGCCTGCCCGCCGTACCACATTGCCTTTGTTATCGGCGGAACCTCGGCGGAAGCCACGCTGAAAACCGTGAAGCTGGCCTCCACGCGCTACTACGACGCGCTGCCAACGGAAGGCAACGAACACGGCCAGGCGTTCCGCGACGTTCAGCTCGAACAGGAGCTGCTCCAGGAAGCACAGAACCTCGGCCTCGGCGCGCAGTTTGGCGGTAAATACTTCGCCCACGACATCCGCGTGATCCGCCTGCCGCGCCACGGCGCGTCCTGCCCGATTGGCATGGGCGTCTCCTGCTCCGCGGACCGCAACATCAAAGCGAAAATCAACCGCGACGGGATCTGGATTGAGAAGCTGGAGCACAACCCGGGCCAGTATATTCCTGAATCGCTGCGCCAGCAGGGCGAAGGCGACGTGGTCAGCATCAACCTGAACAAGCCGATGAATGAGATCCTGGCGCAGCTTTCTGCGCACCCGGTCTCTACCCGCCTGTCGCTGAACGGGACCATCATCGTGGCGCGCGACATCGCCCACGCGAAGCTGAAAGAGCTGATCGACAACGGTGAAGAACTGCCGCAGTACGTCAAAGATCACCCGATCTACTACGCGGGCCCGGCCAAAACGCCGGAAGGCTACGCGTCTGGCTCACTTGGCCCAACCACGGCGGGACGCATGGATTCATATGTGGACCTGCTGCAGTCCCACGGCGCGAGCATGATCATGCTGGCAAAAGGCAACCGCAGCCAGCAGGTAACCGACGCCTGCCATAAGCACGGCGGCTTCTACCTGGGCAGCATTGGCGGCCCGGCGGCGGTGCTGGCGCAAAACAGCATTAAGAGCCTGGAGTGCGTCGCGTATCCGGAGCTGGGCATGGAAGCTATCTGGAAGATCGAAGTCGAGAACTTCCCGGCGTTTATCCTGGTGGATGACAAAGGCAACGATTTCTTCCAGCAGATCCAGAACCAGCAGTGTAAAGGCTGTTCACAGCGCTGATTGCTTCCATACGTCCGGCAAGAGCGACAGCGTTTCAGCGATTGTGCTGCGCTTGTCGCTCCCCGGCTTCCAGATGGTGACCATCGTCTGACCAATTCCCTGGCTGCCCACTTCGGTGTGCAGCCTTTTTACGTTTTGCCACTGACCGGCGTGAAAATGCGTCGGTAAGAATCCCCAGCCGCAGCCGCGCTCCAGCAGACCGCGCAGCATCTCCGGCTCATTGGTAAAGAGGGTATGCCCGGAAATCTGCAGGCGGCGCGCCACCGGCTCGTCCGAGGCGGGGTGCATTACGACCTGAGGTACCAGGGAGAGATCGAGCAGCGACAGAGGGGAAGCACTGTCCGCAAACAGCCCGCTGGCGGCATAAAAATCCATCTCGATGGCCCCCAGGGCCCGCCACTCCATATCGTTGCCCACGCTGCGGTTGCGTGCCTGGCAGATGGCCAGATCCGCGTCGTTATTCGCCAGCAGCCGTTCCGATTCATCCCGCGAGGCGCAGATAAGGCTCAGGCGGATTTTTCGCACCGCCATTTCAGCAATCACCCCATGCAGAAAGGCTCTGGGCGTAAAAGGATCGTAGACCAGCGTCAGGTCCTGCGTGGCACCGTGCGGCACCTCTCTGGCAAACGCCTCAAAGGCTTTTACCTGCCGCATCAGGAGGTGCGCCTGGCGCTGAAGCTGTTCCCCTTCGGGCGTGAGCCGCAGGGTGCGGCCGTCGCGAATAAACAGCGCGTAGCCTAACCCATCCTCAAGAAAATCAACCAGATCGCGAAGCGTCGTTCGGTCCTTCTTCAGCGCCACCGCGGCTTTACTCAGGCTCCCGTTCTCGGCCACGGCGGTAAATGCCTCGAGCTGTGCAAAAGAGTAAATCAGTCCCGCCACGCTACGCTCCCTCTGTTTTTTAGGGGGATTTTCCCCCGCTACGCGTTTTTTATTATAGCCCCGGGGTTTTTAAACTGAAGCCGTTCCTAACCTGTAAGAGACGGATATGAAAAACAGAAAAGTAAACCATGCCCTGCTGGCGGGCCTTATCTTCAGCACCCTGATCTCCCCTGCGGCAGTGGCCGCCTGTATAGGCACCGACCTCAGCGCTTGCCCTGCCCCCTTCGACACCACGCTGCCTGACACCCATAAGATGCTCACCTGGAGTCAGGCCGATCGCGTGGTGGGCTTTCGCAATGACTACCGCAACTACCCCGGGGATGTTTTCCGCCACGGTAGCGCCGTGCCGCTGGAAATGTCGGACAAGCCGCTCACGGACGCACACTATCAGGTTAACGGCAGGCGCTACGGCCTTAAGGACTACCTCCAGCGGCAGAACGTCAGCGGCATGCTGGTGCTGAAGGACGGCAAAATCGCCTGGAAGTATCTTGGAGAGGGCAATACCGACTCGACGCTCTGGACCTCGCGCTCGGTTGGGAAATCGGTGGTATCGGCGCTGGTGGGCGTAGCCCTCAAAGAGGGAAAGATCCACTCGCTTGACGATCGGATCACGCGGTATGAACCCGATCTGAAAGGCACCGCGTGGGACGGCGTGACGCTCAGACAGCTGATCACCCATACGTCCGGCGTGGCCTGGAACGAGGATTACACCAACCCCCACTCCGACTTTGCGCAGCTCACCGAGTGCGAGGCGAAGCCGGGTACCTATGACTGCGTGCGCAAGCTGGTGAAGGGGCTGCGCAGAGCGCATCCGGCCGGAGAGAACTGGTCTTACTCTTCGGGCGGTGCCTGGCTGCTGGGTGACGTGCTGGAGCGGGCCACCGGCATGACGCTCGCAGCCTATCTGGAGAAAAGCATCTGGCAGCCTTACGGCATGGCGAGCGACGGCGTGTGGCATGCCTACAGCAAAGGCCAGCACGACGTCGGCGCGCACGGCTTTAACGCCACGCTGGAGGACTGGGGACGCTTCGGGCAATTTATCCTGAACAACGGTACGTTACCGAACGGTAAGACCGTACTGCCGGAAAACTGGATCAGGCAGTCGTCAGACTGGACGAAGGCCAAAGGCTCGGTGTCAGACGCCCATCCCGAGGGGCTGTATGGCTATCAGTGGTGGAACAATGAAGTGCCCGCCAACGCCACGGGCGTAGAGCCGACGGCACAGGATTCGCTGAAAGGTTCGCTCTGGGCGCTGGGCATTTTCGGGCAAATGATCGTGGTGAACCCAAAGGAAAATCTGGTCATCGTCCAGTGGTCTACCTGGCCGCAGGCGGAACCGTCCTTCAGTGCCCAGCCGCTGGAAGCCTCTCTGATGTTTAGCGCGATTGCCAGGGCGCTGCGCTAAATTGCATCAGCCGGGTAATGAAGCGGTTACCCGGCTCATTCTGAAACGCGCCTCTGCGCCACATCACAAAATCGCAATATCAGAGACTTACAGAATATTGGTGAATAAAAAGCCAACCGTTTGTTAAGTTATTGTTGCCATTAATTGTATTTATTCGTCGGATTATATTCATGCAAGAAATGCATCAGTCGATGCGGCATTTGCGCTTATCTAATTCCTCATCCTGATCCAGTTTTCAGAAACAGACGCGTAAAACGTCAACAATAAAACTGGAGATAACCATGTTTTCCTCAACCTCACCTGCAACCGTACGCTCGAAAGCGGGCGCCATACTTCGCGTGACGTCCGGCAACTTTCTTGAGCAGTTCGATTTCTTTCTGTTCGGCTTCTATGCCACATATATCGCCCACACGTTCTTCCCGGCGAGCAGTGAATTTGCGTCGCTGATGATGACCTTCGCCGTCTTCGGCGCGGGCTTTTTGATGCGTCCCATCGGGGCCATCGTGCTTGGCGCCTATATCGACAAGGTGGGGCGCAGAAAGGGACTGATCGTCACGCTCTCCATCATGGCGGCGGGGACGTTTCTGATCGTGCTTATCCCCTCTTATCAAAGCATCGGTCTGTGGGCGCCGCTGCTGGTGCTGACGGGCCGTCTGCTGCAGGGCTTTTCCGCCGGTGCGGAGCTTGGGGGCGTCTCGGTCTATCTGGCTGAAATCGCCACGCCGGGCCGCAAAGGGTTTTACACCAGCTGGCAGTCCGGCAGCCAGCAGGTCGCCATTATGGTCGCCGCGGGGATGGGCTTCGCTCTGAATGCCCTGATGGCGGAGATCGCCATTCGCGAATGGGGCTGGCGCATCCCATTCCTGTTCGGCTGTTTAATCGTGCCGTTTATCTTCTTCCTGCGCCGCAAGCTGGAAGAGACGGAAGAGTTCAGCGCGCGCCGCCAGCATCTGGAGATGCGTCAGGTCTTTAAAACGCTGCTTAGCAACTGGCAGGTGGTGGTCGCGGGCATGCTGATGGTAGCGATGACCACCACCGCGTTCTACCTGATCACCGTCTACGCTCCCACCTTTGGCAAAAAAGTGCTGATGCTCAGCGCGTCAGACAGCCTGCTGGTCACGCTGCTGGTGGCGATCTCTAACTTCATCTGGCTGCCGGTGGGCGGTGCCCTGTCGGACCGTTTTGGCCGCAAGCCGGTGCTGATTGCCATGACCCTGCTGGCGCTGGCGACCAGCTACCCGGCTCTGACGCTGCTGGCGAACTCGCCCAGCTTCTCCATGATGCTGAGCGTGCTGCTGTGGCTCTCCTTCCTCTACGGCCTGTATAACGGCGCGATGATCCCGGCCCTGACGGAGATCATGCCTGCCGAAGTGCGCGTGGCAGGGTTCTCGCTGGCTTACAGCCTGGCAACGGCGGTCTTTGGCGGCTTTACCCCGGTGATGTCCACCGCGCTGATTGAATACACCGGTGACAAAGCTTCGCCTGGCTACTGGATGAGCTTCGCCGCGGTGTGTGCCCTGCTGGCCACGCTCTACCTCTACCGCCGCCGTGCGGTATCGCTGCAAAACACCGTCAAGTCACAGGGGGCAGTATGAAACGCACTTATCGCTATACCGCCAGCGCGCTGGTGCTGATGTTCCTGAGCGTCAATGCCTTTGCCCAGGACGTAAAGGTTATGATCTCAGGCGGCTTCAAAGCCGCCCTTGAAAAACTGGCTCCGGAATATGAACGCCAGACCGGGGATAAAATCGTGATCATCCCCGGCCCCTCAATGGGCGCTACGCCGCAGGCGATCCCAAACCGTCTGGCGCGCGGCGAGAAGGCCGACGTGGTGATTATGGTGGGCGATGCGCTGGAGA
Source organism: Enterobacter vonholyi (assembly GCF_008364555.1). Classification (GTDB taxonomy): domain Bacteria; phylum Pseudomonadota; class Gammaproteobacteria; order Enterobacterales; family Enterobacteriaceae; genus Enterobacter; species Enterobacter vonholyi. Next base: position 61,047 of record NZ_VTUC01000004.1, on the reverse strand, counting down.
AACTCGAAAAAGCCAGCCAGACCCAGCCGGGTTCGCGAACGGAACTCGCGGACTCTCCCGTTGGCATGGTGGTGAAAAAAGGTGCGGATGTCCCTGATATCAGCAGCGATGCGAAACTGCGTGAAACGCTGCTGCAGGCCAGCTCCATCGCCTACTCTGACAGCGCCAGCGGTAGGTACGTCAGCCAGACGTTGTTCAAAAAGCTGGGGATTGAAAAAGAAGTGGCGGGTAAAGCGACAATGGTCGAGCGTATCCCGGTCGCCTCTGAAGTGGCGAAAGGAAAATACGCCGTGGGCTTCCAGCAGGTTAGCGAGCTGCTGCCCGTTCAGGGCGTCACCTTTATCGGTAAAATCCCGGATAATCTGCAATACATCACGCGCTTCGCGGGTGCGGTCACCCGTCACGCTGAACATCCTGACGAGGGGAAAGCGCTGCTGACCTATCTCGCCTCACCGCCCTCACGCGCCGTCATCGAGAAGACGGGGATGATCCCCGTTACGTCCGGCGATACTGCTCGGTGATCTGCTTTTCCAGTTCAGCCGCGATATAAGACTGGATGCGCCCCCGGCGCCGGATAAGCCCTACGGTGCGTTTGACCTCCGGCGCCACCAGCGGCAGATGCGTCAGCAGCGTGTGCTCTGAGGTCGGCATCGACATGGCGGGAACGGCAGCGATGCCGATCCCCGCCTCAACCATACCGAGCATCGTGGTAACGTGACGTGTTTCGCAGACGCTGGGCCGCTCGGGAACGATATCCCCCAGCATCCGATCGAGCAGATTGCGGTTACCTGACGTTTTATCGAGAGAGATATAATCCTGCTGATAAAATGCCTGCCACGTCAGGTGACTCTTCTGCGCCAGCGGATGATCCTTTCTGCACGCCGCGACGTAGACATCCTCCACCAGCGGGAAAAATTCGATTTCAGACGGCAGGTTTCCTGCGAAGCAGATACCAAAATCCGCCTGGCTTCGGGCCACGGCGTCAATCACATTCCCCGCGCTGCTGTCGATGAGCTTAATGCGCACGCGCGGATAGCGAGACTGAAAGCGACGGATCACATCAGGCATAAAGTAACAGGCGGCGGAAGGTACCGTGGCAACCGTGATCAGCCCCGTCCGCTCTTCGCTGGCTTTATCGACATCCGCCAGCATTGACTCAACGTTGTCGAGCAGCTGCGCGGAGCGCTCGGCAAAGTTTTGCCCGTATAACGTTAAGGCCACGCGGCGGGTGGTACGATCGAACAGCCGGTTTCCCAGCGCGGCTTCCAGCTTTTCAATCCTGCGGCTCAGGGCCGACTGGGATAAGCAGATAGATTCAGCAGCGACACGGAAGTTACCGTATTCCACTAACGCTCTGAAAGCATAAAGATCGTTAAGGTCAAAATTCACGGGCATAGCGTCTGGATGTCCTGTCAGGGAATACGCAACAAAGTCAAAAATAATAGCGTCTTACGGAACCACCGCAACCTGTACGGCGATGAAATAGGTCAAAGGTCGTTGAGATGCAGGCGAACATACCCTGCACGATCGGCAATGGCCTGCCGCTCCTCTTCCTTCATGTCCGCAAGCTGTTTAAAGACAATGCCCAGGCGGGGATTGTTACCCAGACGCGCCTGATTGCGCGCAAAGAAATCCCAGTAAAGGGCATTAAAGGGGCACGCCAGCTCCCCAGTGCGCTGGTTATGTTGATACCGGCACCCCTGACAGTAATTACTCATCTTATGAATATATGACGCGCTCGAGACGTAGGGTTTACTCGCCAGTAACCCGCCATCGCCAAACTGGCTCATGCCGAGGGTGTTGGGCAGCTCCACCCATTCGAAGGCATCAATATAGACCCCCAGATACCATTCATGAACCGCCTGCGGCGACAGGCCGCTGAGCAGGCTAAAGTTCCCGATGACCATCAGGCGCTGGATATGGTGGGCGTAAGCCTCGGTGAGCGACTGTCCAACGGCATGCGCCAGGCAGCGCATCTGCGTCCTGCCGGTCCAGAACCAGTCCGGCAGCGGAACGTGCTGGTCTAAGGCATTCAGATCCCGATAGCCCGGCATCTGCGACCAGTAAATCCCACGCACGTACTCCCGCCAGCCGAGAATTTGTCGGATAAACCCTTCAACGGCGGGCAGCGGCGCATGGCCCGAACGCCATGCCTGCTGGGCGGCTGCGACCACTTCCCGCGGATTAAGCATTTTGGTGTTTAGCGCGAATGAAATTAACGAGTGGAAAAGAAAAGGTTCCTCCGCGTGCATCGCGTCCTGCCAGGCGCCAAAATGGGGGAGCACGTGAGTGATAAATTCCTCCAGCCTGGCTTTGGCTTCCGAACGGTTAAGCGGCCAGCGAAAATTGTCGGCCTGCGATTCGCCGAAGGTCTTTACCCCACAGCGTTGGATCTCCGCCCATAAGGCTGAATAATCGTGGCCGGGACGCGAGTCGCCCGGCGCGGGCGGCTCGCCGGACCAGCGCTTGCGGTTTTCAGCATCGAAGTTCCATTTCCCCCCTTCCGGATCGCCTTCAGAGGTTAACAGCACGCCGTGCTGACGACGCATTTCCCGGTAAAAGTATTCCATTCGCCAGCTTTTGCGTGACGCAAAGAACGCGCTGACCTGTTCCCGCACGGTGAAAAAATGCTCGCTGCTGACGCAGGCCGTTTCAACGGAGACCGTTTTCGCCCACGCCTGCAGCTGCGTATCCAGACGCCATTCGTCGGGCTCCTGCCATATCACCCTACCCGCGCCGTAATGCGCGACAAGCGCGTTGAGATTGTCTTCCAGCGCGCCGCGGTTTGAGCCGTCAGAGAGCCGGACATACCTCATCCGATGCCCCTTCTCCTTTAATGCAGAGGCAAACGCGCGCATGGCGGCGAAGATAGCGATAACTTTCTGGGCGTGATGAAGCACATAGGCGGTTTCTGCCCGGAGTTCCAGCATCACGTAAATGACGTTCGGACTGCAGGTATCAAACCAGCTGTGATGCGGATTAAGCTGATCGCCCAGGATCAGACGCAGCTCGGTCAACGGTGGCTCCTGCGGCAACGCTCGGAACAGTATTTAACCTCATTCCAGCATTTCGCCCATTTCTTGCGCCACGTCATAGGCCGCTGGCAGTGCACACACAGTCGACTGGGCAGGTCCTGCTTGTTACCTTTGAAATCGCTCATCTTTTCAATACCGTACTGATTTTTTCACTGAACCTGTGGATGAAGGCTACGACAGACTTCACAAAATGAAGGTGATGCCCGCAAACCGCTACCCACCGCTACGTACGAATGATAGTTTATTCAGGCTGGAATTGTCGCAGTGCGCGATTTTCTGGCATCTTAACCGAACCTGACTTTCCCATTTTTGTTCAAGTGACGAGTTTGCGAGCAAAGCGATGATAAAGTGGCCCTGGAAAACGAATGAAGCTGGCCGGGATATGGCGCTGCCATGGAATGACGCGCTGACAATCCCTGTTCTGGCTAATCTTAAGCCGGATGAACAAGCGAAACTGGTTCAGCTTGCGGATCGTTTTTTACAGCAAAAACGCCTGGTTCCACTGCAGGGTTTCGAGCTCGATCCGCTTAAAAACGCCCGCATCGCCCTGCTATTCTGTCTGCCGGTGCTTGAGCTCGGCATTGAGTGGCTGGACGGTTTCCACGAAGTGCTAATCTATCCCGCACCGTTCGTAGTGGATGACGAATGGCAGGACGATATCGGGCTGGTGCACAACCAGCGCGTGGTGCAGTCCGGACAAAGCTGGCAGCAGGGGCCGATTATCCTCAACTGGCTCGATATTCAGGACTCGTTCGACGCCTCCGGTTTTAACCTGATTATCCATGAGGTAGCGCATAAGCTGGATACCCGCAACGGCGATCGCGCCAGCGGCGTTCCATTTATCCCGCTTCGCGAAGTGGCGGGCTGGGAGCACGATCTGCACGCGGCGATGGATAACATTCAGGATGAAATAGACCTTGTAGGCGAAAGCGCGGCCAGCATTGACGCCTATGCGGCAACCGACCCGGCCGAGTGCTTTGCGGTGCTCTCGGAGTATTTCTTCAGCGCGCCCGAGCTCTTCGCGCCCCGCTTCCCGGCGCTGTGGCAGCGCTTCTGCCAGTTTTATCAGCAGGATCCCCTGCAGCGTCTGCGGCAAAATGAGGAGTCTGGCGGCCATTCCTCCCGTCAGATCCATTAAGGTTTTTCAGCAGGGGGACGCTCGGTTGACCGTACCCCTATGCTCAACGCTAAAAACAGCAATGCCATTCCCCATGCGGCTACCGTTAAAGACTGCTCGCCGTAAAAACGCGTCACCACGGGCACCAGCAGCGCGCTGACGCCGTAGCCTAACGTGTGGCTGGTGGCGATGACGCCCGCCCCTTTCCCGGTGGTCAGCCTGTCGTTAAGCAGCAACTGGTAGCCCGGCGTGGCCATCGCCGCCCCGAGTGACGTGATAACAATCCCCACGTAGAACAGCGCTAAACCGGCGACAGTCATCAGCCCTAGTCCTGCCACCATCAACACCGCCGCGATGCAGAGCAACGTCATCGGGGTGAAATGCTGCGGGCGGACCACCAGAAACTGTGCCGCGAGCGTGGCCAGCGCGGCAAGGCTCAGCAGGAGCGCGACATGATGGCTGATCTCCCGGGCGTTGCCGTCCAGCAACGGGCTAAGATGCGGCGACAGGCCAAGCTGCATCAGGCTTACCAGCGCCGCCAGCAGCAGCGCTAGCAACAGGAACGGCAGCATGGAGGCCTGCAGGCGGGTTGCCTGGTGGGCTACCGGCGGTAGCGGCGGATCAGCGACTTCGCGAAGCACCAGCAGCAGAGCGATAAGCGGCGCAACCGCCATCAGCCAGAGCGGCGCCACCGGATTAACGCTGAGCATCAGCGCCGCCAGCGGCGGGCCGAGCAAACGCCCGCAGCTCAGGCCGGAGCTTATCGTCGCCAGCGCGGCCATTCTTTTCTCCAGTCCCGCACGCTGAATTGCCCACGTCTGGGCTGCAGGCACCAGCCCCGAGACCGTCAGTCCGTAGAGCAGGCGCGAGAATATAAGCCCCCCCAGTCCCCAGACGGTATCCAGCCTTCCGGCTGCCATCGCCCAGACCACCAGCGCCATCACGACAAAACTGGCCAGATAGCCGCCCAGCGAGGCGAGCATCACGTACTTACACCCCTTTCGCTCGCTTTGACGCCCCCACCAGGGCGATGCGGGTAAAAAGAGCATGGATCCAAACATCAACAGTCCGGCCCAGACCGAGAGCGACAGCCCGGTCAGGTTCACCAGCTGCGGGAGCATCACCAGCAGGCCGTTTTGCCCGACACCTAATAAACCCGCACATAACGCCAGGGGCCAGTTGGCTTTTGAGGTGACGTTTTCGGTCAATATTTCAGAGTCAGCGCGCATGAGAATGTGAACATAGTGTCAATAAATGTGTGGAAATTATGAAATTTATGAAAACAAATATTGCAAAAATGGTTGCGACTGTAAACAGAATGAATATCATAACGAGAATTATTATCAATCATGGAATGAGGTACATCTATGCGTGCTCTGCCCCGCTCAGCCGGTACAGACGTTGCAGCCCAGTGTTTTTTAAACGCCCTGTTGCGCGAAACGAAGGACTGGCGCTATCTCCCCGCTACCGATGCGGATGCGCTATCTGAGATCCATATCCCGCTTTCCCAGACCCAGGCGCTTCGGGTGCCGGTATGCTATTTCTCTCCCACCCAACACCATCAGTACCGTTTACCGGCAACGCTTATTCAGAGCAACCAAGATCGTAGTGACGCTGTCACATTCTCTCAACTGGTTGATTTAATTCTCGAAAAACCGTCCGTAAAAGGCTCGCTGGATGCCGACACGCTGGCGCGTTTTAAGCAGCGCGTTCTCGAAAGCCATTCCCACACCTGGCAGGCGATTGATTTACGCCACAACTGGGCAACCCTGCGCGATAAGCCGCTGACGTTTGCCGACGCGGAACAGGCGCTGCTGGTCGGCCACGCGTTTCACCCGGCACCAAAGTCGCACGAGCCGTTTAACGAAACCGAGGCGCGCCGCTACCTGCCCGATTTCGCCTCACGCTTCCCGCTGCGCTGGTTTGCCGTTGAGAGCACGCTCGTTGCCGGCGACAGCCTGAACGTCTCCCTGCGCGAACGTCTGCTGCGCTTCGCGGCCCAGAGCGCGCCCGAGCTGCTCAGCCACTTCACCGACACCCGCTGGCTGCTGCCCATGCATCCGTGGCAGGCCGACTATCTGCTGGAGCAGGACTGGTGCCAGCGTCTGGCAGAAAACGGTTCACTGCAGGACCTGGGTGAAGCGGGCGCACAGTGGCTGCCCACCAGCTCCTCCCGCTCGCTGTACAGCGAAACTAACTGCGACATGATTAAGTTCTCCCTCAGCGTGCGCCTGACCAACTCCGTGCGCACGCTGTCGGTCAAAGAAGTTAAGCGCGGCATGCGCCTGGCGCGCCTGGCGAAAACGGAACGCTGGCAAGATTTACAGGCACGCTACCCGACCATGCGCGTGATGCAGGAAGACGGCTGGGCGGGGCTGCGCGACGAAAGCGGCGCTATTCAGGAAGAGAGCCTGATGGCCCTGCGCGTCAATCTGCTGTTCGATACGCCAGACACCCAGACCAACGTGCTGGTCAGCCTGACGCAGGCCGCGCCGGACGGCGGCGACAGCCTGCTGGCCGCGGCGGTGCGCCGTCTGAGCCAGCGTCTCGATTTACCGCTCGCCCAGGCCGCCCGCTGCTGGCTGGACGCCTATTGCGACCGCGTATTAATCCCGCTGTTCAGCGCCGAGGCGGACTACGGCCTGGTCCTGCTGGCGCACCAGCAAAATATCCTCGTTGAGATGCAGCAGGATTTCCCGATCGGACTTATCTACCGCGACTGCCAGGGCAGCGCGTGGACCGAAGGCGCCGATGCGTGGCTGAAAGAGGCTGGCGAAACGGAGGTGGAAAACCGTTTCGGTGAGAGCCAGCTGCTGCGCTACTTCCCTTACTACCTGCTGCTGAACTCTACCCTTGCCGTCACCGCCGCCCTCGCTGCCGCCGGTTTCGACAGCGAGGAGAACCTGATGTCCCGGGTGCGTGCTGCGCTGGCCCAACTGCGCCGCACGGCGAAGCAGACCCGCTGCCTCGACTACGTTCTCGACAGCCCGACCTGGAACTGCAAAGGCAACTTCTTCTGCTACCTGCACGATCGCAATGAAAACACCATCGCCGATCCGGCGGTGATCTATTTCGACTTTAGCAACCCGTTTTACAAGGAGAAGGCGTGATGGCCATCGCGAATATTGTCCATTCCGGCTACGGCTTTCGCTGCACCGCAACGGATCGCGCGCTGCCGCTGACGTTGGGTCTCGACGGCAGCGCGGTGCTGGAGCGTCTGAAGGAGCTCCCGGACGGCTGGCTGGTGCAAGCGCTGGATCAGCTGTTTGTGGCCGCCCCCGCGCTGACCGGCATTACGTTACCGTGGGCGGACTGGCAGGATGAACCCCAGGCTGGGGCGCTGTTTGGCCTGGCCCACGGAGATTATCTGGCGCGCGACGCCTTCTGGCAGCTGCCGCTGTGGCTGAAAGGCGAACGGCCGCAGGCGAGCGGCGGAATGCAGTTTGACGAGAGCCGTCAGCTTTACTTCCCGCTGCGCCCTCGCCGCCCGCAGGGCGAAGTGTATCGCCGTTACGATCCGCAGATTAAGCGCACCCTCAGCTTTCGCGTGGCCGACGTGGCGCTGGACGGCGAGCGTTTTACCCGCTGGATGAACAACCCGCGCGTGAACGCCTTCTGGGAGATGGCGGGCCCGCAGGCCGAGCAGGAAAACTACCTGCGCCGTCAGCTTGACTCGACCTACTGCTACCCGGTTATCGGCTGCTTCGACGACCAGCCGTTCGGCTATTTTGAACTCTACTGGGCGGCGGAAGACCGCATTGGTCGTCACTACCGCTGGCAGCCGTTTGATCGCGGGCTGCACATGCTGGTGGGCGAAGAGAACTGGCGCGGCGCGCAGTACATCCGCAGCTGGCTGCGCGGCCTGAGCCACTATCTGTATCTCGATGAACCGCGCACCGCGCGCATCGTCGCCGAGCCGCGCTTCGACAACCAGCGCCTGTTCCGCCATCTGGCCTCTGCCGGTTTCGACACCGTGAAAGAGTTCGACTTCCCGCACAAGCGCTCGCGCCTCATCATGAGCCAGCGTCACCGCTTCTTCAGCGAGGTGGGCCTGTGAACGCGCTCTGGGAGAAAGTGAACCGCGAGATGGTGGCGAAGATCCTCGCCGAGCTGGAGTATGAACGCACCCTGAGCGCCGAGCCAGTTTCGTCTGACGCCTGGCGCATCACCATGGGCAACGAGTCCTGGCAGTTTTGCGCCGCGCGCGGGATCTGGGGCTGGCTGCATATCGACCCGGACAGCCTGACTACCGCCAGCGGTGCCGCCGTGGAGGCGGAAAGCGCGCTGCTGCAGCTGGCAGCGGTGCTGGAGATGAGCGACGCGCAAACGGCGGAGCACATGGAAGATCTCTACGCCACGTTGCGAGGCGACATACAGCTGCTGCAGGCGCGTGAAGCGCTGGACGCGGACGCGCTGATCCACCTCGACCCGGACGAATTACAGTGTCTGATGCGCGGCCACCCGAAGTTTATTTTCAACAAAGGCCGCCGCGGCTGGGGTCTGGACGCGCTGCGTCAGTACGCGCCTGAGTACCGCGGGCGTTTTCGTCTGCACTGGGTTGCCGTTCAGCGGGAGCATCTTGTCTGGAGCAGCGACGTCGATTGCGATATCAGCGCCCTGCTGGCCAGCGCCATGGACAACGCCGAGCGCACCCGCTTTGACGCCCGCTGGCAGGCGCTGGGTCTCAACGACGGCTGGCTGCCCGTACCGCTGCACCCGTGGCAGTGGCAGCAGAAGATCGCTATTCATTTCCTGGCGCAGCTGGCGCGCGGTGAGATGGTTGAGCTGGGCGAATTTGGCGACGAGTATCTTGCCCAGCAGTCCCTGCGCACGCTCACAAATGCCAGCCGTCGCGCGCCTTATGACATCAAGCTTCCGCTGACTATTTACAACACCTCCTGCTATCGCGGTATTCCCGGCAAATACATTGCCGCCGGGCCGCTGGCCTCGCGCTGGCTGCAGCAGCAGTTCGCCAGCGACGCCACGCTTGCGCGCTCTGGCGCGCAGGTGCTTGGCGAACCCGCCGCCGGATACCTGTCACATCCGGGCTATGCGGCGCTGCCGAAAGCGCCCTATCGCTATCAGGAGATGCTGGGGGTGATCTGGCGCGAGAACCCATCCTGTTATCTTCAGGATGGCGAAGAGGCTTTGTTGCTGGCGGCGCTAATGGAAACCGACAACAACGGGCGCCCGCTGATCGACGCGTGGATTAAACGATCGGGGTTAAGCGCCGAAGCGTGGCTGGAAAAGCTGTTTGAGGCATCGGTGATCCCGTTCTATCACCTGCTCTGCCGCTACGGCGTGGCGCTGATCGCCCACGGCCAGAACGTGACGCTGGTGATGAAGGATTATGTCCCGCAACGCATCCTGCTGAAGGATTTCCAGGGCGATATGCGCCTGGTGGACGAGGATTTCCCGCAGGCCCAGAGCCTGCCGGAACAGGTGAAGGCCGTCACGGCGCGCCTGAGCGCGGATTACATCATTCACGATCTGCAAACCGGCAACTTTGTGACGGTGCTGCGTTTTATCTCGCGCCTCACGCTGCAAAGCGGCGTCAGCGAAACGCGTTTCTATCAGATCCTCGCCGGGGTTCTGCACCGCTATATGGCCGCGCACCCCGAGCTTGCGGAACGCTTCGCCAAATTCGATCTCTTCAAGCCGCAGATTATTCGCGTGATCCTCAACCCGGTCAAACTGACCTTCTCCGAACACGACGGCGGCAGCCGCATGCTGCCGAACTACGTCACCGACCTAGACAACCCTCTTTTTCTGGCCTCCAGGGAGTCAGCGCAATGAAAACCTATGATTTCATCGGCATTGGTATCGGCCCTTTTAACCTCAGCGTCGCCGCGCTGGCGGAAGGGCTGGACGGCTTTAGCTCGCTGTTTCTTGAGCGTAAACCGCACTTCTCCTGGCACCCGGGAATGATGGTGCCGGACTGCCACATGCAGACCAGCTTCCTGAAGGATCTGGTCAGCGCCGTTGAGCCGACCAACCGCCACAGCTTCCTGAACTACCTGGTGCAGCGCAAAAAGTTCTACCGCTTCCTGACCACCGAACAGCGCACCGTCTCCCGCGAAGAGTTTGCGGACTACCTGTGCTGGGCGGCAGACAACCTCACCAACCTTGCCTTCAGCCAGCAGGTGCAGCAGGTGAACTTTGATGAGAAAAGCGGCCTGTTTGAGGTGGTGACCCAGCGCGACCGCTTCCTGGCGCGCCACGTCTGCGTGGGGATTGGCAAACAGATTAACCTGCCGGACTGCGTCACGACGCAGGACGATACCTGCTTCCACGCCAGCGAGATGATGCTGCGCACGCCGGACCTTACGGGCAAGCGCGTTACCGTCGTCGGCGGCGGCCAGAGCGGCGCCGACCTGTTCCTGAATATTTTCCGTGGCGAATGGGGCCAGCCGCTGAGCCTGAACTGGGTCTCGCGCCGCAACAACTACAACGCGCTGGATGAAGCCGCCTTTGCTAACGAGTATTTCACGCCGGAGTACGTGGACAGCTTCTCTACGCTCGGTGAAGAGGCGCGTCGTCAGATGCTGCACGAGCAGAAAATGACCTCCGACGGCATCACCACCGAGTCCCTGCTGGCGATTTACCGCGCCATGTACCACCGCTTTGAAGTGCTGCGTGAAAAACCCTGGGCGCACCTGATGCCGTCCCGCTCGGTGACGGCCCTGACGCGCCTGGAAAACGGACAGCGCCTGAGCATAAAGCATCACCTCGACGGCGGCCGCGAGCAGCTGGAGAGCGACGTGACGATCTTCGCCACCGGCTATCGCGCCGTGCAGCCTGCGTTCCTCGCGCCGCTGTCTCACCGCCTGCATCTGGATACGGACGAAGCCTTCTGCATCAACAACGATTTCACCCTCGAATGGGACGGCCCGCAGAGCAACCGCCTGTTTGCCGTGAATGCCGGGATGCACCGTCTCGGCATTGCCGAACCCCAGCTCAGCCTGATGGCCTGGCGTGCGGCGCGAATTTTGAATCGCGCGCACGGCGACGAGCCGTTTGAGCTGGCTACCACCCCTGGCGTTATCCACTGGCGAAGCACCACCAGCCCGGAGAACAGTCAGGTTTTTAAATCCTTAGCAAAAACCACCGAGTACTGACACACACAATCAGGGTCAACATAACAATGAAACGTTCTCATCTTTGGGTTTTAAATCCTTGCTTGCTTGCAATGCTTTCTACCTCTGCGTGGGCGGAAGAACAAAAGGAAGAAAATATCGTAGTCTCCGCCAGCCGCGCGCACCGCAGCGTGGCGGAGATGGCGCAGACCACCTGGGTCATTGAGCGGGCTGAAATTGAACAGCAGGTTCAGGGCGGGAAAGAGATTAAAGAAGTGCTGGCGCAGCTGATTCCGGGCATGGACGTCAGCAGCCAGGGGCGTACCAACTACGGCATGAACCTGCGCGGCCGCTCCATGATGGTGATGGTGGACGGCGTGCGCCTGAACTCGTCCCGCAGCGACAGCCGCCAGCTGGACTCTATCGATCCGTTCAACATTGACCGTATCGAAGTCATCTCCGGCGCCACGTCACTCTACGGCGGCGGCAGCACCGGCGGCCTGGTGAACATCGTCACCAAAAAGGGCCAGCCGGAGACCGAGGTCGAGTTCCAGACCGGGACAAAGAGCGGGTTTAACAGCCATAACGACCACGATGAGAACGTGTCGGCAGCGGTCAGCGGCGGCAACGATAACGCTTCCGGTCGTCTGTCGGTGTCGTATCAGCGCTACGGCGGCTGGTATGACGGCAACGGCAACGGCAACGAGGTGATCATCGATAACACCCAGACCGGATTACAGTATTCTGACCGTATTGACGTGATGGGCACAGGCACCATTAACATCGACGATCATCAGCAGCTGCAACTGACTACCCAGTACTACAAGAGCGAGTCCGACGGCAAGCATGGTCTCTATCTCGGGAAGAACTTCTCGGCGGTCACGGGGGATGCGACCGCGTACAACAAAGGTAACCTGGACTCTGACCGCGTGCCGGGTACCGAACGCCATCTGATTAACCTGCAGTACTCCAATACCGACTTCTGGAGCCAGGATCTGGTCGCGCAGATTTACTATCGCGACGAGAGCCTGACCTATTATCCGTTCCCGACCCTGACCAAAGGCGTGGTGAGCAGCATCGGCGCATCCCAGCAGAAAACCGATTTTTACGGCGGCAAGCTGACGCTGAACAGCAAGCCGGTGGACGATTTAACGCTGACCTGGGGTGTGGATGCCGACCACGAAACCTTCGACGCCAACCAGCAGTTCTTTAACCTGAGCAAGGCCGCGGCGAGCGGCGGCATGGAGCTGGATAACGCCTACAACGTGGGTCGCTACCCGGGTTATAGCATCACCAACCTCGCCCCGTTCCTGCAGGCCAGCTATGACATTGACGCCATCACCCTGAGCGGCGGCGTGCGCTACCAGTACACCGAGAACAAGGTGGACGACTTTGTCGGTTACACCCAGCAGCAGGCCATTGCCACCGGGAAAGCAGCCTCCGCCGACGCGGTGCCGGGCGGGAAAACCGATTACAACAACTTCCTGTTTAACGCCGGGATCCTCGGTCGCCTGACCGAACAGCAGCAGCTGTGGTTTAACTTCTCCCAGGGCTTCGAAATTCCGGACCTGGCGAAGTACTACGGCTCCGGCACCTATCAGCTCAACAACGGTCACTATCGCCTGCTGAACAGCGTCAACGTGAACGACTCAAAGCTGGACGGTATCAAGGTCAACGCTTATGAGCTGGGCTGGCGCTACACCGGGGATAACCTGCGCACCCAGGTCGCGGCATATTACTCGCTCTCGGATAAAACCATCACCATCAACAAGACGGATATGACCATCAACCTGGAAGACGACAAGCGTCGTATCTACGGGGTGGAAGGTCAGGTGGACTATTTCTTCACCGACAGCGACTGGAGCACGGGCGCGAACTTTAACGCCATCAAGTCAGAAACCCGCGAAAACGGGAAATGGGAGAAGCTGACGGTTGACAGCGCCAGCCCGTCGAAAGCCAGCGCGTGGGTCAACTGGGCGCCGGGCGACTGGACCCTGCGCGTGCAGAGCACGCAGACCTTTGACGTCTCTGACGCCGACGGCAAGAAGATTGATGGCTATAACACGGTCGACTTCCTGGGCAGCTACGCCCTGCCGGTGGGTAAGGTCAGCTTCAGCGTGGAAAACCTGCTGGACAAAGACTACACCACCGCCTGGGGCCAGCGCGCGCCGGGGCTGTATAGCCCAACCTACGGTGCACCGGGTCTGTATACCTATAAAGGCCGTGGACGGACGTTTGGTCTGAACTACTCCGTACTGTTCTAATCCTGCGCGCCGCCTGCGGGCGGCGCATTTTGCTGTGTAATTTCAACGCGAATTTGCTATAAAATCAGCGATTTGCTGAAATTCTCGGCAAACGAAAGAAAAGTGCGTTTTCACCCTTTGACAAGGCGTACCGAGGTCGTTACTATGCGCCTCGTTCACACAATTCCTCTGTAGTTCAGTCGGTAGAACGGCGGACTGTTAATCCGTATGTCACTGGTTCGAGTCCAGTCAGAGGAGCCAAATTTGAAAAGCCTGCTTTTGAAGCAGGCTTTTTGCTTTTCTGAATTCGGAAAATTTGCCGGGTGGCGGCTTCGCCTTACCCGGCCTAGGGGACCCTGGGGCACGGTAAGCGCAGCGCCTCCAGGCAATAAACCGCTGCTCTCATCATTTTTCCTCTGTCTTATTTTCGACTGGCGGAAAGACCAGTAATACTCAGGGCAGCCTGGCAATCACCTTAATTTCAAACTGGAACCCGTACAGCCACGTCACGCCGACCCCGGTCAGCGTAGGGTAAGGCGCTTCTCCCCAATATTCAGGCAGAATACTCCAGATAGCGTCGAGGTTTGACTCGGGATCGACGACAAAGAGGGTCACGTCAACCACGTCATCGAACGTGCAGCCCGCAGCCGCGAGGACAGCAATAAGATTATCGAAGGCCAGCCTGACCTGCGCTTTCAGATCGGGCTCAGGCGAACCATCCTCGCGACTACCCACCTGCCCCGAAACGAACAAGAAACCGTTGGATTTAATGGCCGGTGAATACCGATTGCGCTCATAGAGCGCCTGGCGTCCGAGGGGAAAAACAGCTTCGCGTGTTGTCATGTTTGTTCCTTTGCAATAGGGCGAAATCAGCCCGTTGAACATAAAGACACTTTACAGGTGCGGGTTCGGGCGGATAAACAAGCGACTTTGTCCATCATTGTTTGTAATATCCAAACAATCGGTGAAAAGAGAGGATAAGGAATGGATCGTTTCGACGCGATGCGCGCCTTTGCTCGCGTGGTGGAGGCAGGTAGCTTCACAAAGGCTGCCCAAACGCTTCATATGAGCAAAACCACGGTGACGCAGCTCATTCAGCAGCTGGAAGCGCGCCTGCGCGTAAAATTGCTCCATCGCACCACTCGCAGGCTTGGCGTTACTCCTGATGGCGCGGTCTACTACGAGCGCGTCATCCGCCTGCTGGCGGACATGGAAGATGCTGAAAACAGCCTTTCCAGTGCGACGATGACGCCCAGGGGACGCCTGCGGGTAGATGTGCCGACGCCTCTCGCCCGCCTGGTGCTGGTGCCGGCGCTACCGGCTTTTCACGCGCGCTACCCTGATATCCAGTTCGACATGGGCGTGAGTGACCGGGTGGTGGATCTGATCGGCGACAACGTGGATTGTGTCGTTCGGGGCGGCGAAATCAACGACCAGTCCCTGATCGCACGCCATGTCGGCGATTTGCAAATCGGTGTTTACGTCGCACCGAGCTATGTGCAACGCCTCGGCGCCCCTGCGCACCCGCGAGAGCTGGAAAATACCGACCATCGCATAGTGGGATTCTTATCCTCACGCACCGGTAAGATTGATCCTCTGGTACTGCACGATGAGAGTGAACATATTGAAATCACGGGCAACTATGTACTTGCCGTGGATGATGGCAACGCCTACCTCGAGGCTGGGCTAGCGGGATTAGGCGTGATTGCGCTCCCCGTCTATATGGCGGCAGCGCATCAGACTGCTGGCTCTTTAATTCCGCTATTTGAAGACTGGCGTATTAAGCCAATGCCCCTGTACCTGGCATTTCCGCCTAACCGCCATGTCAACGCCAGACTGCGCGTTTTTATTGATTGGATCGTTGAATTGATGCAGCAGCATGTCCCAAATTCCAATAATAAGTAGCAATATCCCAGCCTCTGATACGCTTTTCTGAATATTGTTTTATCTCCTGCCGTCACCAAATAAAAATCACTTCCCCGCTCTGCCACCGGAGCGAAATCATCTCGGGTAAGACCACGAACGCTGAAGGCCAGAGCGTCACGGTTACAGCATACTTTCTTTACTGAATCCGTTAATTACCGTGCTACCGTAATATCCCCTCTCCTACTGGTTCCTCTTATATATTCCATTGCTAAAAATGATGCTCACACTGTGTGCATCACGAATAATAGTGCATTTGCAGAATATATCGACCCGACAGTAGGAAAATTCGTTTTATCTGTCTTTGATAATCGATCTTGTCTTGATGCAAATGAAAATCCTGTTATTCGTCCGATGAATGACAATGCAACAAGCGATGCTTATTCAACACCTCCGGCTCGCATTCTTTTCTATGCAGTAGACTTTGCTGCCAAAACAGCTGTGGAAATTCATGCACCGATTGAACTGCCCACAAAACCTATCGTCCAGTGGAATGATTTTATGGGTGGCGTTTTTGACCATGATGATTACTTCGCTATTTTTACCTGCCACGCTCGTTCATTCTTTATTAGCGATGTGAATGGTAATATGATTGCAACTATCTACGATGTAATTTCTTTACCTGATGGTGCGCCTCAATTCCCTGGGGAGGCCTATCGTGCAAGATTGTTTAACGAAACGGAGCTTACTGACGTAATCACTACGGCATCCATTCATGCAAATTTGTAAAAAAGTATAATTATAATAAATAGATGCAATTGATCATCAGACTTTTATAAACAATTGACTTCTCTGCATAAATTAAAAGGGTTCATGTATCTACATGAACCCTTGACGAAATAGACCACGTATTGAGAACCTATCCCGCAATTTTATCGTTATAGTCATGCATCAGGGAAAGAAGAACCTGCGTTACACGACCTGCAGATAGTTTGGCACTATGGGTAAAATTCGTTTGTTTGTATAGCCAATCGATAAAGTGCCTGCTGGCCGTTAAAGAGAGCATTTCAGCATTATTGATATCACCACCGGTTAACGGGCAAACCATCTTGAAATTTTTGCCCTGCCTCCAAAGCTGCCACTGAGTTTGCCACCAGCCGTGCTGTGTTGTTCGCTGAAAAGTCCAGGGTATATCGCACTCCTCCTCATTGATCTCCTCTTCTATAAACCAAAGCTCACCTTGCCCCTCGCGAAACAGATCTGCCCAGGCGGTAATGGCGGCTCCACGAAGAAAGCATTCGTGTGAAAAAACGTGCATTTTTACCTCAGGAAAAAGGATGTTCAGCACGCGAAAATGCCCGTGAGCGGCGATGACGGGACGCAGTATCGCACCTCTGGCATTACGCTTGAGGGCCGCACTGCCATATTGAATTTCATCAAACTGGCTCCGACGTAGAAATTGCATTTCACGCATATCAACACGACTGACAATATCATGTTGATGCAGATCGGGCTCACGCTTCCCTCGCCAGCGATAACGCAGAGTCTCACCAATATCATGCTGAGTAAAATTTGTGGAAATATGAAGAATATGACCACTGTCAGCATCGAAGCTAAGCAGAACATACAGTTTCTGTTCTGCACAACTTCCCTGGAACGGCACAATAAGTGGAACCGTTTCAATGCATGCAGGGGTTACTCTTTTTCTTTTTCTTTGTTTTTGCTGTTTGGGTGTCCAGACTTTCCTGCAAATTCGGCACTGAACGCGCTGTGTTCCCTGCGGGTTATAACCATAACAAATAATTTCTTGCCTATAACATTCAGGACAAAAATAACCGTTTTCTGAAGCATAGGCGCGTAAGTGCGCAGACAACCATTCATTAAAGTGTTGCTCATCAAAAAGCGGGGGATAACTCCCGCATGCCCGACAGTGTAATGCCGGAAATCCCAGCCTGTAGTCTGGCCAGCTGTAGTCTGCAGAGGCTGATATGGGTAGCCCTAAATTTCGGCAACCAAACGATTTGCAGGTATTAATCGTAAATTGAGCCAATATGCGTCACCAACGATTTCAAGAGGTCGCTGATTTTGCCTCATCTCCTCAGACTAATTGTGTGAGCAGACTCGCATAATAAACCCTTTCAGAATGTAAAGTAACGCATCTTTATATAACTGAAAGGAACAGGTTATGAATATAAAAGCGATTACCGCAGGTATTTTGTTGGCGTTACCATTTTGGTCCTGCGCCAGGGATATCACCCTTATTTACACCAACGATCTCCACGCGCATGTGGAACCTTATAAAGTCCCATGGATCGCGGAAGGTAAACGTGATGTTGGGGGTTGGGCTAATATCACTACCTTGGTAAAAGAGGAAAAACAAAAAAGTAAAGCAACATGGTTTTTTGATGCGGGTGACTATTTTACGGGGCCTTATATCAGTAGCTTAACGAAGGGAAAGGCTATTATTGATATTATGAATACTATGTCGTTTGATGCTGTCACGATGGGTAATCATGAATTTGATCATGGCTGGGATAACACGTTATTACAGCTAAGCCAGGCGAAATTCCCTATTGTACAGGGCAATATATTCTATCAGGACAGCAACAAATTATTCTGGGATAAGCCCTATACTATCATCGAAAAAGATGGCGTAAAAATAGGCGTCATTGGTTTGCACGGCGTCTTTGCCTTCAATGATACCGTTTCTGCGGCAACCCGCGTAGGTATTGAAGCTCGGGATGAAATTAAGTGGCTACAGAGCTATCTCGATGAACTGAAAGGAAAAGTCGACTTAACCTTATTGCTGGTTCATGAAGGCACGCCGGCGCGCCAGTCCAGCATGGGGGTAACCGACGTACGCCGTGCCCTGGATAAAGATATTCAAACGGCAAGTCAGGTGAAAGGTCTGGACATTCTGATTACGGGACATGCCCATGTTGGTACGCCGGAACCGATCAAAGTAGGCAAGACGCTTATCCTCTCGACCGACAGCGGCGGCATTGATGTGGGGAAACTGGTACTGGATTATACGAAGCCGCATCAGTTTACGGTGAAAAAATTTGAACTTAAAACTATTTATGCGGATGAATGGAAGCCCGACCCGCAGACGAAACAAGTAATCGACGGCTGGAATAAGAAACTTGATCAAGAGGTTCAAAAAACGGTGGCGCAGTCTCCGGTAGAATTGACGCGTGCGTATGGTGAATCAGCCTCTCTGGGTAATCTGGCTGCGGATGCTTTGCTGGCAGCAGCAGGTAAAAATACGCAGCTGGCCTTAACCAACTCAGGGGGTATTCGTAATGAAATCCCGTCTGGTGCGATTACAATAGGCGGCGTCATTAGTACGTTCCCATTCCCTAACGAACTGACCACGATGGATCTCACGGGTAAACAGTTACGTACTTTGATGGAACATGCCGCAAGCTTAAGCAATGGTGTCTTGCAGGTATCGAAAGGCGTGGAGATGAGGTATGACAGCAGTAAACCAATCGATCAGCGGGTCGTCGCATTAACCCTTAATGGCAAGCCGATTGAGGATGCGATAGTTTACCACATTGCCACCCAGAGCTTCCTTGCTGACGGCGGTGATGGTTTTACTACCTTTACCGAAGGTAAATCGCGCAATACAACAGGCGGTTACTACGTTTCTAATGCTGTAATCGATTACTTCAAGGCAGGCAATAACATCACGGATGAACAGCTCAAAGGCATGCGCGTTGTTGATGTGAAAAAATAATAGTTTATTCGACTGTGCATATTAAAAGGGTTCATACATTTACATGAACCCTTATTTAAACCATTGTTTTTTTAAAGGGATAACCCATTGAAACCCAATCTTTAAATGAGAGTGGTAGATGTAAGCGCAGCTAAGTAGTTTCAATAAGATAAAGAGTCTTAATTAATAAATCTCTGTGGAAGGAATCCCTACATATGAAAAAAGTAAAAATTATATTATCAGGCGCATTTATGCTTTTACCCACGGTAGCATTGGCAGACGTCGGGAATAACGAATATCTATCAGACTGGTGGCATCAAAGTATTAATATCGTAGGGAGTAACTCAACTCGTTTTGGGCCACTAAAAAGAGCGGATTTATATCCCGAGTATCGTGCGTGGACACATGTAGATTGGTTTGATTTCTATGGCTATGCGGACTTACCTAAGTTTTTTGGTATGGGCAATGATAATGATATCGGCATTTGGGATAATGGCTCTCCATTTTTTACGGAGATAGAACCGCGTTTTAGCATCGACAAGTTGACGGGAATCGACCTAAGTTTTGGTCCATTCAAAGAATGGTATTTTGCCCACAACTATATCTATGACGCAGGAACGAATTCAGGACAGCGTCAGAGCACATGGTATATGGGGATAGGAACCGATATTGATACTGGGCTACCGATGACGTTATCTGCAAACATCTATGCCAAATATCAAGGAAACAACTATAATGCAGCCAACGAAAACGAATGGGATGGATATCGCTTCAAAGTCAAATATGTCATCCCAATTACAACAATATTTGGTGGAAAACTAAATTACGTCGGCTTTACCAATTTTGATTTTGGTTCAGATCTTAAAGACGAGTCAGGCGGTGAGCAGAAGTTTTACTCCCGTACCAATAGCTCTATTGTTTCCACCAACGTACTCAGCTTAGTTTATCCCCACTGGAACTATGGCGCGACACTTCGCTATTTCTATCATGGTGGACAATTTGACGAAGGTAGCAAAGCATTTAGCAGCGACGGAGACTTCATCTCTATAGACTCAACGGGATGGGCATACTATTTAACTGTTGGCTACGCCTTTTAAATATAGCATCAAGGGGTAACACAATCTTCGCCCGCCGGAAAAGCAGCACGATTCATGGGTCGAACGCATTACAACCCAGCTGCTGGCGGCCTGCAGGGAATGGAATAGATTACTGAAGGCACGTCCGGTCACCACAGTGCCCAATCAGGTGGCCATTACCAGCACGATTGTCTGGACGTTTATTCAGTCGATGATCCCGCACGTTGTTAACGCAGAGGATTTTAGAGAGATTCAGGCGGTTGTCGAATCATTCGAATCACAGGCGGTCTTTAGAAAATATCCGTTCAAGTAAGTAACTAGCCCGGTCAGCGCAGCGCTGCCGGGCAAGCCAGCAGCTATATCTGATAATCAATCGCCACTTCTTCCGGCTCCATGACCTGACGTTTAATCTCATCCACCGACAGCCCGGCATTGCACAGCTCGATAAAGCGCCACACATAGTTGCGCTGCAGCTGTCCGCGCTTCAGGCCAAGCCATACGGTGTTGGCGTCAAACAGATGACGCGTGTCAAGACGCACCAGGTTACCGTCTTCGCGTTCTCCGCTGGACTGTTCCGCCACCAGACCAATGCCCAGACCCAGCTCGACGTAAGTTTTGATCACATCAGAATCCTGCGCGCTCAGCACGATGTCCGGCGTTAACCCTTTACGGTTGAAGGCTTCATCAATACGCGAGCGTCCGGTGATCCCCTGGCGGTAGGTAATGAGCGGCCATTTCGCAACGTCTTCCAGCGTCAGGGGAGAGACCTGATTGAGCGGATGATCGACCGGAAGTAACAAGCTGTGGTACCAGCGGAACCAGGGGAACGCCACCAGCAGCGGGTCGTTGCTCAGGCGTTCGCTGGCAATGCCGATATCCGCCCCACCGTTTTGCAGCAGCACTTCAATTTCCTGCGGCGTGCCCTGGATAAGCTCCAGACGGACGTCAGGGAAAAGTTCGCGGAACGCTTTGATCACCGGCGGCAGGCTGTAGCGCGCCTGGGTGTGGGTGGTGGCGATGGTGAGCACGCCCGAAGCGTCATTGGTGAAGAGATCCGCCAGACGACGCACGTTGCTGGCCTCGTTGAGGATCCGCTCTGCGATGGTGAGCAAAGCCTTACCCGGCTCCGTCATGCCGAGCAGTCGCTTGCCGCGACGGATAAAGATCTCTATGCCCAGTTCCTCTTCCAGCTCGCGGATATGGCGGCTGACGCCGGACTGAGAGGTATAAAGCATATTGGCGACCTCGGTCAGGTTGTAGTCCCGCCTGGCCGCCTCACGGATGATTTTAAGTTGCTGGAAATTCACGATTCACTCCGGCGCATCTGACATAGCTCTATTGTTAGAGTCTGTCGCGCTGCAGAACAAATAATAAAAACCAGCATCTTATGCTTTTATGGAATATCAGCTCACGAGCTGGAGTTCACGGTTCTCAAGCGACGGCTTGCTGACCAGCGACATCAAAATCTCTTTTACCGCCTGCGCCTGCGGCGACAGCGAACCGCGAGCAGACATGTTCAGCGACAGCGGCAGGCTCATGGAAGGCGTGGTGATCCGCGCCATCCAGCCGTTTGCCGCGCTGCACAGCGAGCGGGCTGCGGATTCCGGCAGCACGGTCACCCCCATCCCGCTGGCAATGGCTGCGGTGAGCGTGGAGATTGAGTCAATTTCACCGATGATTTTGGCCGTCAGGCGGCGCAGGGAGAACGCTTCGTCCACGCGCACGCGCACGGCGCTGTAGTCGCGCGGCAGATAGAGGTTCATCTCTGCCACGGCGGTAAGGTCTACGCTCTTACCCGGACAGTCGCGGGTGCCCACGAGGTAGAGATCTTCTTTCAGCAGCGGCTGGCTGGTGATCCCGGCGACCGGGGAGCGATCGTAAAGAACCGCCATATCCAGCTGGCCGTTGAGCAGTTTTTCATTCAGTACGGAACCGCTGTTTTCGTGCAGATAGACCAGAACTTCAGGCAGCTCGGCGCGGACGGCCTGCAGCAGCGGCATGGTAATAGAGGACGCGGCCGTTCCCGGCGCCAGGCCGATAGAAACGTGCCCGCTCAGTGTCTGGCCTACGTTGTTCACCGCCAGCTGCGCCTGTTCACACTGGCGAAGAATGGTGCGTGCGTGGGTATAGAGAATTTTGCCTGCTTCCGTTGGCGTAACGCCGCGTTTGGTACGAATCAGTAGCTGCTGATCCATCTCGCCTTCCAGAGTAGCCACCTGCTGGCTCAGCGCAGGCTGTGCGATATGCAGCACTTCTGCCGCTTGAGTCAGGCTGCCGATATCGACGATTTTTACGAAGTATTTCAGTCGTCTTAAGTTCATTTTGCCCCCTGTTCGAAATGCTGTGCCGGAACCGGCTGTCGTTGTTGAACAGGTTTTGCAATATGAATGCCACTTTTACCAGGCGGTCTGAATTGGGCGCTAAGCGCCTGAAAATAAGGAAACCTAATCATGGAGGGGGGTTTTATTACCGAAACAGCAGTTTATGATCTGCCCCATTAGGGGTATACCCGCACCATGACGGTGCATTCCGCTGCCAAAAACATCACTTTGCCGATTTTGTCAGCAAACGATCAAAAGGCGTTGATCCACCCTTTGACAAGGCGAACGCAGGTCGATAATATGCGCCCCGTTCACACGATTCCTCTGTAGTTCAGTCGGTAGAACGGCGGACTGTTAATCCGTATGTCACTGGTTCGAGTCCAGTCAGAGGAGCCAAATTTGAAAAGCCTGCTTTTAAAGCAGGCTTTTTGCTTTTCTGCGTCGGGTAAAATTGTCGGGTGGCGGCGAAAATGTCCTCAATTGCCGAGCTTCACCGGCATCCCGGACCGCCGTTCCAGTTCGGCTCCTGCCCCCTCGTTTATCAGCTGCGTCCGCTGCGCGGCGGAGATGGGCAGCGGCACTTTCCGGGTCGATTCAAATTCCGCGCGGTTGCGTGATAATGGCTCGTGAACTTCCACCCAGCGGCTGCCGTCCGGCTCGGTGGTGACTTTAACCGGCCTGTCGATAAGCTGCACGCGGGTTCCTACGGGAACGTTATCGAAAAGGTATTTGATGTCGTTATTGCGCAGACGGATACAGCCCTGGCTCACCCGCAGCCCGATGCCGAAATTCGAGTTTGTGCCGTGAATGGCATACAGCCTGCCAATATAAATCGCATACAGGCCCATCGGGTTATCCGGCCCGGCGGGTACGAATGCCGGAAGCGTTTTCCCTTCTGCCGCATAGGCACGACGCGTGTTCGGCGTCGGAGACCAGGTTGGTCCCTCCTGCTTACGCTCAACGGCCGTCACCCAGTTACGCGGAGTTTCGCGTCCGGCCTGACCGATGCCGATGGGCAGAACTTCAACGGTATTACCGCCAGGCGGATAATAGTAGAGACGCATTTCCGCAGCATTCACGATAATGCCCTCGCGGACGGTGTCGGGCAGAATCAGCTGCTGAGGGATCGTCAGCCGGGTGCCGGATTTAGGCAAAAAAGGATCTACGCTCGGGTTCGCTTCCAGCAGATTGCTCAGCCCCTGCCCGTACTGCGCGGCAAAGGCTTCCAGAGGCAGCGTGTTACCTTCAGGAACGGTGATGATAATCGGGGTTCCCACCAGACGACTGCCTTCCGGCGGTAGGGTATAGGTTACGGCAAACGCGCCGGGTATAGCGGCACACAGCGCAAGGACGAACCAGGTAAGTCGCATCATAATTTCCTGTGCTCAAAAAAGAGAAAGCCCGGGCTCAGGCAGGCTTTCTCAGTTTACGCTATTACGCTTCGGTTTTGCGCCACCTGCGCGTCAGCACTTTCTCCGCCTCGACAATAAGGAACATCACAAAACCAATCAGCAAGGTGATGACCCAGTAGCGGAACGGCAGCGCTTCGGTGCCAAACAGCATCTGCATGAACGGTGCGTAAATGATAAGAAGCTGTAGCGCCAGCAGTACGCCGCTCACGATCCAAATCCCTTTATTCGCCAGCAGGCCTTTGCTCAGCGAAAAGCCATCATTAACGCGGCAGTTAAGCATGTAGAACCACTGCGCGGTCACCAGGGTTTGCAGCAGCACGGTGCGGATAAATTCCGCCGAATAGCCGCGCGGCTGTAGCCACGCTTCCAGCACGAAGGCGCTAATGGCAATCATCAGACCGACAAACACCACGCGCCAGATGGCATAGCCATCCATCACATGCAGACTCGCCTTACGCGGTGGGCGGTTCATGATGTCCTTCTCACCCGCTTCAAACGCCAGGCCAAACGACAGCGTTGCCGACGTCGCCATGTTCATCCACAGGATCAGGACCGGGGTCAGCGGGATCAGGTTTCCCGCCAGCAGCGCGATGATGATCAGCAGGGCCTGCGCGATGTTGCTCGGGATAACGAACAGAATCGTTTTTTTCAGGTTATCGTAAACCCGACGACCCTCGTGCACCGCACTGGCAATGGTGGCAAAGTTGTCATCCGTTAACACCATGTCGGCGGCCTCCTTGGTGACTTCCGTCCCCTTAATCCCCATAGCGATACCCACATCTGCACGCTTGAGCGCCGGGGCGTCATTTACGCCATCCCCGGTCATGCCCACCACTTCCTGTTTACTTTGCAGGGCCTGCACGAGGCGGAATTTATCCTCCGGGCTGGTTCGGGCGAAAATATCGTACTGCTGCGCGGCGTCGCTCAGCTGACTATCGTCCATCGCCTCCAGCTCGCGTCCGGTGATAGCGCTTGCGGCGTTACCAATCCCCAACATTTGCCCAATGCTCATGGCCGTTTGCGGGTGGTCGCCGGTGATCATTTTCACGCGGATCCCGGCCTGCAGACAGTCGGCAATCGCGGTTATGGCCTCCGGACGCGGCGGATCCATCATCCCTGCAATACCCAGCAGGATCACGCCATCATGGAGGTCCGGGTGATCCAGCTCGCGCTGTCCCTCGCGGGCAGGTTTCCAGGCCGCAGCCACCATACGCAACCCTTCCCGGGCATACTCTTCAATCTTTCCTTCCCAGTAAGGCTGATCGAAAGGCTGCAGTCCGTCATTCGTCTGCTGGTACTGGCAGAGGCGGAACAGGACGTCCGGCGCGCCGGTGATTAAAATCGCCTCTTCTTCGCCCAGCCGGTACAGGGTGGACATGTATTTATACTGCGAATCAAACGGGATTTTGCTGCGCATTTCGGTATCAAGCGGTGGAAGCGGAATTTTCGCCGCCAGCACCTTCAGCGCGCCCTCGGTCGGACCGCCGGTGATTTTCCACAGCCCCTGCTCGTCTTTGATCAGTTGGCTGTCATTGCAGAGGTCGATTGTTCGCAGGTAGCGTTCCAGCAGGGAACCCTGCGTCACGCTGACGGGCGTCGGGTCATCTACGGGGTGAATATTCCCCACCGGTTCGTAGCTGTCGCCCTCCACGCGATAGGTCGTGTCAGCGGTAATCACCGCTTTGACCGTCATTTCATTCATCGTCAGGGTGCCGGTTTTATCCGAGCAGATGACCGTCATTGCGCCCAGCGTTTCCACCGTAGGCAGCTTGCGAATAATGGCCTTGCGGCGCGCCATGGCCTGTACGCCAAGCGAAAGGATGATGGAGATGATGGCCGGCAGGCCTTCCGGCACGGCGGCAACGGCGAGGCTGATAAGCGACAGCACCAGTTCAGAAACCGGCATATCCCGGAACAGGAGGCTAAAGACGAACAGCGCCACCATCATGACCAGGATAGTAATAAAGATGGTTTTACCGAGCTTATCCATCTGCACCATCAGCGGCGTGCGGTGCTTTTCAATGTCGGACATCATCTGATTGATGTGGCCAAGCTCGGTCTCGCCCCCGGTTGCCACCACCACGCCTTTACCGCCGCCGGAGCTAACGGTGGTGCCTGAGTAGAGCAGATTATACCGGTCACCTAACGGCAGTTCCCCGCTTAACGCATCGCTGTTTTTCTCAACAACGGTGGATTCGCCGGTCAGGATGGCCTCCTCCACGCGAAGGTTATGCGCTTCAATGACGCGCAGGTCCGCAGGGATACGATCCCCGGCACGGATCACCACGATATCTCCCGGCACCAGCGCCGTGGTGGGGATCGTTTCATGATTCCCCTGTCGTACCACCACGGCTTCGCTGGAGAGCATATTGCGAATACTCTGCAACGATTTTTCAGCATTGCTCTCCTGGATATGGCCAATCAGCGCGTTAATGATGGCAACCCCAAGGATCACAAACATGTCTACCCAGTGGCCCATAAAGAGCTTAAGCAACGCGGCCACCAGCAGAACGTAAATCAATACATCGTTAAAATGCGCCAGGAAGCGCAGCCAGGCGGGTTTGCCCTTTTTTTGCGGCAACGCATTCTCACCATGCTGCTGAAGTCGGGCTGATGCCTCAGTGCCGCTAAGTCCTTCCAGAGTGGAGTGGATATTCGACAGGGTTTCGTCAACGGTTTGTTGATAATACGGACGTTCAGGTTTTCCTGTTTTCATCGTTCCTTCCTCAGGTTCTATTCAGAAATCACCTTGCTTTCATGTAATTAACGAATAACGAAAACAGGAACATGGGCGTAACGGACAATACTTGCCGCCTCCGAACCTAACAAATGGGTTTGAATATTGGGATTTCGAGAGCCGACAATAATCGCGCCAGCAGCAAGTTCATCCGCCAGCTTAATAACCTCATCACGAACATTTCCGCTACGAACGTGGAGATGAACACGATCTTCCGGCAGATTCAATTTTTTGACCAGGTCAGACAGTTTTTCTTTCGAATTATTAATCATATATTCATCCATCTTGCGCGCATCTGAAATAAAACCGCGCGTCAGTTCGGCTGAAAATTTGGGCATGACGTGCAGCAAATGAATGTCACCCGATGCACTTTGCGCCAGAAAATGTGCATGCTGCAACGCTTTATCCGCCAGGCTTGTCTCGTAGACATCCACCGGAACGAGAATGTTTTTATACATATCGAGCATCCTTTTTATAACCAACACGAGAGTGAATGAAGCAAAAAAACGCATTAAATGCAGGGGGTTGCCCTTAATGCCAGTTACGGTAAAAAGAGATGGATGATATTAAACGTAGCACAGGAATATCAGGTTTAGCGCTTGCCCACTGATAATGGTTATTTAACATTTATCTTTTCGCAGACTATGCTCATAGTCAGCCACCGCTTCCGGCTCATGGAGGAATTTATGTATGGTTTAAGCCTGATCCGCCTGGGTATGTTTATCGCGCTTGCTATTATCGCCAGCACGGCGATTGGTTTATTTACCTATATGGTCGTCACTGTTCTGGCTGAATAGTGTCACCCCTGTCCAGGTTATGGAATAAATAAAACAGTTATTTATTAGGGGAATACAGTGAACCGCTACCTCTCTCTTTTACCGTTCGTTTTGTTAACGCTCACGGCGTGCGACCCGAAACCCAAGCAAGCGTCCCCCCTGCCCAGGATGGTAAAAGTGGCGGAGGTGACGGTTCCCGGTCATGCCCAGCAGCGCGTTTTCCCCGCCCGCATTGAATCGGGCGATGCTACAGACCTTTCCTTCAAGCGCGCAGGTCAAATTGAAGCGCTCGATGTGCGTCAGGGCGCAACCATCAAACAGGGGCAACAGCTTGCCAGACTGAACGCCAGTGAAGCCCAGCAGCGGGTTAACGACAGACAAACGGCGGCGACGCTGGCCCAGAGGCAATTCGATCGCTTCCAGACGCTGGCGGGCCGCCAGGCGATTTCGAAAGCAGAAATGGACGTGCAGCGCGCGAACCGCGATTCGGCGAATGCGGCGCTGCAGATTGCCCGAGAAGAGCTGAATCAGATGACGCTCGTCGCCCCCTTCAGCGGGACGGTGGCCAGCGTACATGTCCGAAACCATCAGGTGGTGTCAGCCGGTCAGCCTATCGCGACGTTAACCCGCACCGACCTGCTGGACGTTGTGTTTAGTATTCCTGAGAACCTGTTTAAGACCTTTGATATCCGCAACGCGCAGTATCGCCCCGTGGTAAGAATTAACGCCATTCCGGATCGGGAATTTACCGCCGTCTACAAAGAGCACTCGGGCAGCAGCGACAGCAATACCCTGACCTGGCAGGTGATACTGACCATGCCGCGACCAGATGATTTTCCCGCCGTCGGTGGCGTAAGCGGTACTGTGACCATCAATTTAACCAACCTCCCTGCTGGCGCAGGCGCTCAGGCGCTGGTCGTACCGGTTGAGGCCGTCTTTAACCCGGACAACAGCCCGCGCAATGAGCCGCACGTCTGGGTCGTGGCGGGAGAAGGCGACGCGCTCCATCTTGAAGACCGCAAGGTCAGCGTAGGTCAAGTGAGTAGCGAAGGCGTGACGATCGTCAGCGGGCTTAAAGCGGGCGAACGCGTGGTTGCCGCAGGCGTTGGGGAACTCCATGCTAACCAGCCGGTGCGTATCTGGACGCGTGAACGGGGACTGTAATGGATATTTCTCGTCAATTTATTAATAACCCCGTTCGCGTCTGGCTAACGATTCTGCTGCTGGGCATCGGGGGTATTTTCGCCCTGTTAAATATCGGCAGGCTGGAAGATCCCGCCTTTACCATCAAAACCGCAGTGGTGGTCACCCACTACCCCGGCGCATCCGCTCAGCAGGTTGAAGAAGAGGTGACGCTTCCGCTGGAGAATGCCCTTCAGCAGCTGCCTTATCTGGACAACGTGAGCTCTATCTCTTCAAACGGTCTGTCGCAAATCACCGTTAACATCGCGTCACGCTATCACTCGAACGAACTGCCGCAGATTTGGGATGAACTGCGCCGCCGCGTGGGCGATGCCTCGCGTCAGTTTCCGCCCGGCGTCGTCACGCCCTTTGTAAATGACGATTTCGGCGACGTATTCGGCTTCTTCTTCGCCATTTCCGGGGATGAATTCAGTAATCCTGAACTGGTGAGATATGCGGAACAGCTGCGCCGCGAGTTAATTTTGGTTCCCGGGGTTGCGAAGGTCGCCATCGGCGGGGCCATTAGCCAGCAGGTCAACATCGATATCTCTCTGACCAAAATGGCCGCGCGCGGCATTACGCTGAACCAGCTTTCCGCTCTGCTCAGCAGACTTAACGTCGTTTCCAGCGCCGGAGAAATCACTTCCGGCAGCGAATCCATTCGTCTGCACCCGACCGGCGAATTCGAGAATCTTGATGAACTGGCGGATCTCATCATCACGCCTTCCGGCACCGGGGCGGCGACGCGTCTGCGGGACATCGCCACGCTGTCGCGCGGGCTAAACGAATCGCCGGCCAGTATCTACCATGCCAACGGCAAAAAAGCCGTCACCATGGGCGTCTCGTTTATTCCCGGCGTGAATGTGATCGACGTGGGCCACGCGCTGGAGGCGAAGCTAAACCAGATGTCGGCGGAAAAACCGGCAGGCATACAGATAGCCCTGTTTTACGATCAGGCAGCCGAAGTGGGCCACTCTGTTAACGGTTTTATTATTAACTTCCTGATGGCGCTGGCGATCGTCATCGGCGTGCTGCTGATCTTTATGGGGGTGCGCAGCGGGATAATCATCGCGGTTTCTCTGGCCCTTAACGTGCTGGGTACGCTGCTGATTATGTATCTCTGTGGCATTGAGCTGCAGCGGATCTCGCTCGGGGCGCTGATTATTGCCCTCAGCATGCTGGTGGATAACGCCATCGTGATTGTCGAAGGGGTGTTGATTGCCCGGCAGCAGGGCTCACCGCTGTTAACCGCCGTTAATAATATCATCCGCCGCTCCGCCCTGCCGCTGCTGGGGGCGACGGTGATCGCCATCCTGGCGTTTGCGCCTATCGGGCTGTCGCAGGATTCCACCGGGGAATACTGTAAATCCCTTTTCCAGGTGCTGCTGATTTCCCTGATGCTGAGCTGGTTTTCGGCGCTCACCCTCACCCCGGTGCTGATTAAGTGGTGGTTGTTTAAAAACGACAGCGCGCCGGACAACGCCGACGAGTCAGATCCTTACGACAAACGTCTCTACCGCCTCTACCAGCGCCTGCTTAACACGCTGCTGCACCATAAGGCACCGACGCTGGTAGTGATGGCCGCCCTGCTGGCCGCGTCTGTCTGGGGGTTTGGCGCGGTGCGGCAAAACTTTTTCCCGTCGTCCAATACGCCGATTTTCTTTGTCGACCTGTGGTTACCCTACGGGACGGATATCAAATGGACCGAGAAAATGACCGGCGATATTGAGAAAACCATCACGGGCCAGCCCGGCGTGGAAACCACCGTCTCTACCATCGGTCAGGGGAGCATGCGCTTTATTCTGACCTACAGCGGACAGCGGCAGTACAGCAACTACGCGCAGATCATGGTGCGCATGGATGACCAGCGCAACATCTCCGCTCTGACGCGCTACGTGGATGAGTACATCGCGCGAAACTACCCGCAGGTCAACGCCAGCACGAAGCGGGTGATGTTTGGACCCTCCGGCGACAGCGCCATTGAAGTGCGTATTAAAGGCCCGGATCCTGACAGGCTGCGCCTGATTGCCAGCCAGGTGGACGATATTCTGGCGCGCGACCCGGCCACGGGGAGCGTCCGAAACGACTGGCAAAACCGCAGCAAGGTGATCCGTCCGCAGTACGTCGCCGCGCTGGGACGCGAGCTTGGCGTGGATAAGCAGGACGTCGACAACGCGCTGGAAATGAATTTCTCCGGCAGCCGGGCGGGGTTGTATCGGGAAGGCAGCGACCTGCTGCCCGTGGTGGTGAGGCCCCCGGAAAGTGAAAGGCTGGATGCCAGTCACCTGAACAACGTGCTGGTGTGGAGCCAGGCGCGGCAGCAGTATATCCCGCTGAGTAACGTCGTCAGCAGCTTCTCGCTGGAGTGGGAAGATCCGCTCATCCTTCGACGCGACCGCTCGCGGGTACTGACGGTTCAGACGGACCCGGACCCGCTGAGCCAGCAAACCTCCGGCGATATTCTCGCCCGCGTCAAGCCGCAAGTGGATGCCCTTCCCCTGCCACACGGCTACAGCATCGAGTGGGGAGGCGATGCGGAAAACTCCAGCGAAGCGCAGCAAGGGCTATTCACTACGCTGCCTCTCGGGTATCTGGTGATGTTTGTCATTACGGTGCTGATGTTCAGCTCTGTAAAAAATGCCGTCGCAATCTGGCTGACCGTACCGCTGGCGCTGATTGGCGTCACGCCAGGATTTTTAATTACCGGCATTCCCTTTGGCTTTATGGCGCTGATAGGTCTGCTGAGCCTGAGCGGAATGCTCATCCGCAACGGCATCGTGCTGGTTGAAGAGATTGAACAGCAGAAAATGCAAAAGGATCAGCATCGCGCGATCGTTTATGCCGCCACCTCGCGCCTGCGCCCTATCCTGCTCACCGCGTTCACTACCGTACTTGGCCTGGCTCCGCTGCTGCTGGATGTTTTCTTCCAGAGCATGGCCGTTGTGATTATGTTTGGACTGGGGTTTGCTACAATCCTGACGCTGCTGGTACTCCCCGTGATCTACGCGTGTTTCCATCGTAAGGACGAAGCCAAACAACAATGAATGCGACAGGGCTGAACATTATCAAGACGCTGGGCTGTATGACGGCGGTGACCTTCTTTACCATCTACAACACCTGGGATCATTATGATTATGACTATCACTGGATCCTGGGGTTTTTAACCTTTATCTCGACGATTGCCACACCGCTGTTTTTTGTGGTGTCGGGCTATCTCGACGGACAATCGCGGCACGGCACGCGCTGGCAGCTGGGTAAAATTAAAAGTCTGGTGATTGTTTTTCTGTTCTGGATAACGATCTACTACCTGTGGGAACCTTATCAGCGCGGGTATTTAATCCAGCCCTGGTTCGTGTTCGCCTTTGTCGTAATTTACACCTTCCACCCGGTGGTTGAGTGGCTTAGCCAGCGAAGAGCGCTGTTCAGCGGCGTAATTGCTGCCCTGCTGTTCTTTTCTTACGGCTACGATCTGCTATCGGCGCTTTATCCTGAAACACACGTCCTTTCTCTTTCACCGCAGTATCGGCTGTGGACGTGGCTGCTGTTTTATCTGACGGGGCAACTTTTCTGCGACCCTAAAATCGCCGAGTGGATAAGCCGCAAAAATGTAGTCAGGGCGGCGGTTATCGCCATCCCGTTTATCTATCTTTTCACCTGGTTTTACGAGCGCCACTTCTTTTTTGCCCTGTTTAAGGCCGACAGAAACGCCTTTATTCTCACCGGCTCGCAGATCTACATCCTGATTATTGCCCTGGTGATTGCGGCGAACGGCGTGCGCTTTCGCCGCAATGCTGAATTCAAGGAGTCCATTCTGGCCGCCATCAGCAAAACGATGACCGGCGTATATATTGTGCACTACTCGGTGTTTCATCTGCTGACGGCGCTGATACCGATGACCTCTCTCGGAATGAAGCTGGCGCTGATTGTGCTTACGTTCGTCACCTCTGTTCTCTTCTCCATGCTGGTATTGTCTAACGCCGTGGCAAAAAAGGTGATCACCCTTTAAAAGCCTAAGCGCAGCCAGGCAAAAAGCACGTTGCCGTTGTTATAGGTTCCAGGAATATAGGTGAACTGGACGGTAACGCGCTTGTAGCCGGCAGAGAACAGCGGGAAAATGAAGGGTAGCGGTATATAGTTTGCAAAATCATCTCGCGCCGTGATGCCCGCTGCAGCACCGAGCCCAAGGCGGAAATCTTTGGCATTATCCAGATACCAGCCCTTCTCCCAGCCATAGCCCATCGCGGGCTGCCATTCGTTGTGCGAGTCCTTGAACATCATCGCGAAAAGCGCGCTCCAGTTGCCCTCTTCGTTATAGCGGGAAACGCCCAGGCCACCGCCCCACGGCATTTCGTTGTACTTATCGGTTTTTTCTTTGTCGTACATAAAGCGAGCGTGCCAGCTCAGAAACGGCAGGTACAGATCGTAACGTTGAGGCTGCTCCCAGGTTTGCGAAATATCGTCAGTGAGCGCGTTCCACCAGCCGCTGATACGCTGTTCACCATAGACGTTGGGCTCCGCATGAAGCGGTGCGACGAATAAAAACAGAATCATCCAGAATGCCGAAAAGGTGCGTTGCATCGTTATTCCCTCAGCTTAACTCACGCGCGGTCACTATTACTGTAAACCATTCAGCCTGTAACGGAGCCAGAAGACACAATTATCTCGCTGCAGGCGAAGATGAAATTTATTTATTCAGCACCTTCAGGAAAGATAAAAACGTTTTCTCAGGCGTTTTGTCGCGGTAGTCTCATAGGTTCCGTTTATATGACGGCGCAATGTGAGTGACCTTTTCTTATACCAATAATTAAAAATTAGTACGGACAGGACAACTATGGACTCCACCCTCATCTCCGATCGTCCCAACGAGGAGACCCCTTCGCTCAATCGTGCCCGCCGCGCCGCACTCGGCAGCTTCGCGGGTGCCGTCGTCGACTGGTATGATTTTCTGCTTTACGGCATTACCGCCGCGCTGGTGTTTAACCGCGAATTCTTCCCCCAGGTCAGCCCTGCGATGGGCACGCTCGCCGCGTTTGCCACCTTCGGCGTTGGCTTTCTGTTTCGCCCGCTGGGGGGTGTGATCTTCGGCCACTTCGGCGACCGTCTCGGCCGCAAGCGCATGCTGATGCTCACCGTCTGGATGATGGGGATCGCCACCGCGCTGATTGGCATTCTCCCTTCGTTTTCCGCCATTGGCTGGTGGGCACCGGTGCTGCTGGTGACATTACGCGCTATTCAGGGCTTTGCCGTGGGCGGCGAATGGGGCGGCGCGGCGCTGCTATCCGTTGAGAGCGCGCCAAAAAATAAGAAAGCGTTTTACAGCAGCGGCGTGCAGGTCGGGTACGGCGTAGGGCTGTTGCTTTCCACAGGGCTGGTGTCGTTAATCAGCCAGCTCACCACCGACGAGCAGTTCCTGAGCTGGGGCTGGCGCATTCCGTTCATCTTCAGCATCGTGCTGGTCATTGCCGCGCTTTGGATCCGTAACGGAATGGAGGAGTCGGCAGAGTTCGAAAAGCAGCAGGAAAAACCGGCTGCTAACAGAAGACTTCCTGTCATGGAAGCCCTTGTCCGGCACCCTGGCGCTTTTCTGAAAATTATCGCCCTGCGCCTGTGCGAGCTGCTGACGATGTATATCGTCACCGCCTTTGCCCTGAACTACTCGACGCAGAATCTCGGCCTGCCGCGCGAACTGTTCCTGAATATTGGCCTGCTGGTCGGCGGGATCAGCTGTCTGACCATCCCCTGCTTCGCCTGGCTGGCGGACCGGTTTGGCCGCCGTCGCGTTTACATCACCGGGGCGCTGATTGGGACCCTCAGCGCCTGGCCGTTCTTTATGGCGCTGGAGGCGCAGTCTGTTTTCTGGATTGTTTTCTTTGCCATCATGCTCGCGAACATCGCTCACGATATGGTGGTCTGCGTGCAGCAGCCGATGTTTACCGAGCTGTTCGGCGCCAGCTACCGATACAGCGGCGCGGGCGTGGGCTACCAGGTCGCAAGCGTGGTTGGCGGCGGGTTTACGCCGTTTATTGCCGCTGCGCTGGTGACCTTCTCCGGCGGCAACTGGCACAGCGTGGCGATTTATCTTCTGGCCGGTTGCCTGCTGTCGGCGGCAACGGCGCTGCTGATGAAAGAGACGAGCCACCGCTGATCTCACTTTTGTTTCACAGGCGTGTGACATACTATCGGGTAGAGTCGCACACCTGTGGAACAAGGAGACAGAGATGAATAATAAGGGCTCCAGCCTGACCCCGGCTCAGGCGCTGGAAAAACTCGACGCGCTGTATGAACAGTCCGTCAACGCGCTGCGCAGCGCCATTAGCGAATATATCGAAACAGGGAAACTCCCCGACCAAAAGGCCAGAACCGAGGGCCTTTTTGTTTATCCATCGCTCTCTGTGACCTGGGACGGCAGCGCCAGCAGTAATCCCAAAACCCGCGCCTACGCCCGTTTTACCCACTCCGGCTGCTACAGCACCACCGTCACCCGCCCTGCGCTGTTCCGCCCGTATCTTGAAGAACAGCTTACGCTGTTGTATCAGGATTACGGCGCGCACATTTCCGTTGAGCCCTCGCAGCATGAGATCCCTTATCCGTACGTGATTGACGGTTCGGCGTTAACCCTTGACCGCTCCATGAGCGCGGGGCTGACCCGCCACTTCCCGACCACCGAGCTTTCGCAGATTGGCGATGAGACCGCGGACGGGATTTATCACCCGGCCGAATTTTCTCCTTTGTCGCACTTTGACGCCCGCCGGGTCGATTTCTCCCTGGCGCGCCTGCGCCACTACACAGGTACACCAGTCGAACATTTCCAGCCGTTCGTGCTCTTTACCAACTACACCCGCTACGTTGACGAATTTGTCCGCTGGGGCTGCAGCCAGATCCTCGACCCCGAAAGCCCGTATATCGCGCTCTCCTGCGCGGGCGGGATCTGGATCACCGCGGAGACCGAAGCGCCCGAGCAGGCTATCTCCGATCTGGCGTGGAAAAAACACCAGATGCCCGCCTGGCACCTGATCACCGCCGACGGTCAGGGCATTACGCTGATCAACATCGGCGTCGGCCCGTCAAACGCCAAAACCATCTGCGACCATCTGGCGGTACTGCGCCCGGACGTGTGGCTGATGATTGGTCACTGCGGCGGCCTGCGTGAAAGCCAGCTGATTGGCGACTACGTGCTCGCCCACGCCTATCTGCGCGATGACCACGTGCTTGATGCGGTGCTGCCGCCGGATATTCCAATCCCGAGCATCGCCGAAGTGCAGCGTGCGCTGTACGACGCCACCAAAGAGGTCAGCGGCATGCCGGGAGAAGAAGTTAAGCAGCGGCTGCGCACCGGTACGGTCGTCACGACGGATGACCGCAACTGGGAGCTGCGTTACTCCGCATCGGCGCTGCGCTTCAACCTGAGCCGCGCGGTGGCGATCGATATGGAGAGCGCCACCATCGCCGCACAGGGCTATCGCTTCCGCGTTCCGTACGGCACGCTGCTGTGCGTCTCCGATAAGCCGCTGCACGGCGAAATTAAGCTGCCCGGCCAGGCCAACCGTTTCTACGAAGGGGCTATCTCAGAGCATCTGCAAATCGGCATTCGCGCTATCGACCTGCTTCGGGCGGAAGGTGACAGGCTCCATTCCCGCAAGCTGCGCACCTTCAACGAGCCGCCGTTCCGCTAATAACGATAAGGAAAAACAATGTCCAGCACATCACCGCTCTCTGCCCTGCGCCACTGGCTTGAGGCCAGCCATCTCGACGGGATGATCGTCCCGCGCGCGGATGCATGGCAGAGCGAATACTGCGCGCCGTACGACGAAAAGCTGGCCTGGCTGACGGGCTTTGACGGCTCTGCCGGCGTCGCGCTGATACTGAAGGATAAAGCGCTGCTGTTCGTTGACGGGCGCTATCAGGTCCAGGCCCGCGTTCAGGTGAATCTGGACGAGATTGAAATCCACCACCTGCACAACGAGCCGCTGGCTGAATGGCTGGCAGAAAACGTTGAGTCAGGCACGCGCATCGGTTTTGACCCGCTGTTGATGACCCACTCGGAGTTTGAGCAACTGTCCGCCACGCCTTGCGAGCTGGTCCCGCTGAAAGCCTCGCCGTTTGACACCTTATGGACCGATCGCCCTGCCGCGCCGGCGGGGCTTATCCGGAATATGCCGATTGAACACAGCGGCGAACGCAGCGCGGACAAACGCCAGCGCGTCGCTGCCGTGCTGGCCGCGAACAATGCCGATTATCTCGCCGTTACGCTGCCGGATAATATCGCCTGGCTGTTAAACGTGCGTGGCGCGGATATCCCATACAGCCCGGTACCGCTCTCCTTTGCCCTTCTTGGACGTGACGGTCACGTTGAGTGGTTTGTTAACGACAACAAGCTCGGCGCCCTGCCTGAATACGTCCGCAGTGCGTTCACCATTGCGCCACAGAAGGCCTTTGTCGAACGCTGCCAGCAGATTGCTGAAGGCAAACGGGTGATGGTGGATGCCGATTCCGCGCCGGTTGCCCTGCGCTTCGCCATTGAACCACGGGGGGAGATTGTCTGGCGGACCGACCCCATCACCCTGATGAAAGCCACCAAAAACCCGGTAGAACTGGCAGGCTATCGCGATTGTCATTACCAGGACGGTGCCGCGTGGGTCAACTTCCTCGCCTGGCTGAGCCGCGAAGTGCCGCTTCGCGAGGCGGCAGGAAATCCGCTCACCGAGCTGGAAGTCCAGGCGCAGCAGCTGGCGTTCCGTAAACAGCAGCCGGGGTTCATCGAGCAGAGTTTTGCGACCATCTCCGCCTCTTCGAGCAATGCGGCGATGTGCCACTATCATTCGAGCGAGGCCAGCAATAAGCCCATCGGCCATGACCATTTTTACCTGAACGATTCCGGCGGTCAGTACGTTAATGGCACCACTGACGCCACGCGCACGCTGGCATGGGGTCAGGTCGAGCCGGAGCAGCGCCTGCACTACACTGCCGTGCTGAGAGGCTTCCTGTCGCTGATTACCCTGCAGTTCCCTTCCGGGACTCAGGGACATCAGCTGGATGCATTTGCGCGTCGCCCGCTGTGGGAGATGGGGCTGGATTACGATCACGGTACGGGGCACGGTGTGGGGCACCAGCTGCTGATCCATGAGAACCCGCATCGCATCGCGAAAAAGGTCAACCCGTGGCCGCTTGTGGCGGGCAATATCATGACGATTGAACCGGGATACTATCTGGGCGATAGCCACGGTATTCGTATTGAAAACCAGGTGGAGGTTGTGGAGAGCCGACCGGGATTCTGCAAATTTGCCTCGCTGACGCTTATCCCGATCGACTTAAGTCAGGTTGAGCTGCATCTGTTGAGCGAGCAGGAAAAACAGTGGCTGGATGCATATCACCAGCAGGTGCGTGAGGCGCTGTCACCGCTGGTGAACGGCGATGCGCGTTCGTGGCTGGAAGAGGCGACAGCACCGGTTCGCGTGTAATTTGGTGCGACCTGGTGCCCTCACCCCTTCCCTCTCCCACGGGAGAGGGAGTTAACACTAAAAACGGCAACCTGGTTGCCGTTTTGCATTTACCTTGCGCAGAAAAGCAAAAAGCCTGCTTCAAAAGCAGGCTTTTCAAATTTGGCTCCTCTGACTGGACTCGAACCAGTGACATACGGATTAACAGTCCGCCGTTCTACCGACTGAACTACAGAGGAATCGTGTGAACGGGGCGCATATTATCGATGCTCCCCCGGGATGTCAAAGGCAGAATGCATATTTCCGATCGTTTGCCGAATTATTCTCCACTTCGCGCAATTGTCAGGCATTTTTCCGCGGATATTTCCACAGCCAGCGCCCGCTGACCATTCGCCAGTAGAACAGCGCCCCACGTACGGCCCAGTCGAGGAACATCCCCAGCCAGACGCCGACCACTCCCCATCCGAGCATTACCCCGAGCGTATACCCCGCCACAACGCGACATCCCCACATGCCGAGCATCGAAACCCACATCGCAAAGCGGGCGTCGCGCGCCCCCTTCAGCCCGGCGGGCAATACCCATGAGGCCGCCCAGATGGGCATAAAGGCCGCGTTGAGCCAGATGAGGATCTTAACGACCTCTTTAACGTCGTCTTCGTGGGTATAAAACGAGGCCATCAGCCCGGCAAAGGGCGCGGTTCCCCAGGCGATCAGCGTCAGTCCAATGGTCGACAGCCAGAAAACATGCCGCAGCTGCCGCTCCGCCTGGCCTATCTGCCCTTTCCCGAGCCGTTTACCGGTGATGATGGTCGATGCCGACCCCAGCGCGTTACCCGGCAGGTTAATCAGCGAGGCGATGGAAAAAGCGATAAAGTTACCGGCGATCACGTCGGTGCCCATCCCGGCGACAAACATCTGCGTCAGCAATTTCCCGCCGTTAAACAGCACCGACTCAATGCTCGCAGGAATACCGATCCCCATCACTTCCCAGATAATGGCGAAATTAAAGGGGCGGAAATAGCTTTTCAGCGTAAGGCGTAGCGAGGGGGTGATCCCCGCCATCAGTACCCCGATGATGGCTGCCGCACCGATATAGCGTGAAATGGTTAAACCCAGTCCGGCGCCGACGAAGCCGAGCCCGTCCCACGAGAACACGCCGTAGATCAGCACGCTGCTGATAATGATATTGAGGATATTCATCCCGCCGTTGATCAGTAGCGGAATTTTGGTGCTGCCCGCCCCGCGCAGCGCGCCGCTGCCAATAAGGGCAATGGCCGCTGCCGGATAGCTTATGACGGTCATCTCCAGGTAGGTCAGCGCCAGGTCTTTAACCTCGTTCGTGGCCTCCCCGGCGACAAAGTCGATAATCTCTTTACCAAAATAGTGGATCACCGCCGCCAGGACGATCGAAAAAATGGTCATGATCATCAGCGACTGGCGGGCCGCCTCGCGTGCACGTTTGGGATCCAGCTTGCCGAGGCTAAAGGCCACCACCACCGTCGTCCCGAGGTCTATGGCGGCAAAGAACGAGATCACCACCATGTTAAAGCTGTCCGCCAGCCCAACCCCAGCCATCGCCTCTTTACCCAGCCAGCTCACCAGAAAGGTGCTCAGAACCCCCATCAGCAGAACGCAGGTATTTTCCAGGAAGATAGGCACAGCAAGAGGGGTGATTTCACGCCAGAACAGGACACGATAGCTTTTACGTTTTGCATACCATGGCGTGCGCGTTATCGCCTGGCGTAAGGAGGCAGTGACGTTCAAAATGGACCTTAGCGAGAAAAGTTGAAACTCCATTTCAAATGATGGGGGACAAATGCTAATCCTGCAAAGTATTTTCCAGAAAAAGATGTGTGGATTTACAACAAACTGACGACAGAATCAGCAATCGGTCGATTTTCCCTAAGATCAGGTTTGACAAAACTTTTTTCGCCGCTAAGATAAGCCTCCACAACGATTCCTCTGTAGTTCAGTCGGTAGAACGGCGGACTGTTAATCCGTATGTCACTGGTTCGAGTCCAGTCAGAGGAGCCAAATTCTTGTTTTCATGCCTCTTTGCGAATCCTTATGTGATTTAGATTCAATAAGTTAGCGTGAAAAGTCTTCCCGATGCATTTTCATTTCCCCCTCCGCATCGGGCAAGATTGGTGGTCTGATTTGGGGTCATTTCAGTTCGATTATGGAGTGACCACCATATGTCTCTGAACGACGCTAAAATCCGTAGCTTAAAACCATCCGCAAAACCCTTCAAAGTTTCTGATTCTCATGGACTGTACCTTTTAGTCAATCCAGGCGGTTCACGTCTCTGGTATCTCAAATATCGTATCAATGGTAAAGAATCTCGCCTCGGCTTAGGTGCCTATCCCGATGTTTCTCTGGCTTACGCTCGTCAGCAACGTGATGGTATACGCAAGCTGCTAACGCAGAATATCAATCCATCACAACAACGTATCGCAGAGAAAGCTGCCCGCTCACCGGAAAAAACATTTAAGCACGTTGCATTGAGCTGGCATAAAAGCAACAGAACATGGTCTGAGAACCACGCCTCCCGTCTGCTTGCCAGCATGAACAATCATATATTTCCTGTGATTGGACACTTGCCAGTAGCTGAACTGAAACCTCGTCACTTTATCGACCTGCTGAAAGGCATTGAGCAAAAAGGTCTGCTGGAAGTCGCAGCACGTACCCGGCAGCATATGTGCAACATCATGCGGCATGCGGTGCATCAGGGGATGATTGAGAGCAATCCAGCATCGAATCTCGAAGGTATCATCGCAGCACCGGTTAAACGACACTACCCCGCCCTTCCCCTTGAACGACTACCCGAATTGTTGAGTCGCATTGATGGCTATCATCAGGGACGGGAATTAACCCGGCTGGCTGTTTCTCTTACCCTGCATGTCTTTATTCGCTCCAGCGAACTGCGGTTTGCCCGCTGGACGGAGATAAGTTTCACAAATAAAATCTGGACGATCCCCGCCACACGAGAACCGCTCCCAGGCGTCCGCTATTCCAGCAGGGGGGCGAAAATGCGCACGCCGCACATTGTGCCGCTGTCACAACAGACCATCGACATACTGAAGCAGATAAGAGAAATCTCCGGTGATCAGGAGTTGCTGTTCCCCAGCATCCATAATCCATCCAGACCAATGAGTGAAAATACGGTTAATAAGGCGCTGCGGCTGATGGAATATAATACTAAAGAGGATGTCTGCGGCCACGGATTCCGGGCAATGGCCTGTAGTGCCCTGATAGAATCAGGTCTCTGGTCACAGGATGCAGTTGAGCGTCAGATGAGCCATCAGGAGCGCAATAGCGTTCGGGCAGCCTACATCCACAAGGCGGAGCATCTGGAAGCCCGTAAGGCGATGATGCAGTGGTGGTCAGATTATCTGGACAGGTGCAGAGAGGAATTCGTGCCATCCTATATTTTGGGCCATCAGCAGTCCAAAGTCTGAACTACGGTATAAACCGATTGATAAGCTTGAAAAAGGGCTCAGCTAATGAGCCCCGTTTAAGGCTAAATACTTCGCATATATACTTAAAACACCATCAGCTTCATACAAAGCTTGGTTTTTAGTCACAGAATTGAGCAGGATGTTGAATTTGGCCCCTCACAAATCAAGCACAATTGCATCTGTGTTGGGGGTCAAGTATTTATTCCTAACGCCGCCAGCAATGTACTGATTTTAGGCGAACGATGGCGCGATTTTGCATAAATTAATGAAAGCGGAATCGAAGCCTCGGAGTATTCTTGTAGTAGCTCGACAAGTTTACCGTTTTCCAGATATTTACCGACCGCAAAGTCCATTATTTGAACAACTCCCATCCCGCTGAGTGCCGCCTCTAACAGTACATCCGCAGTATCGACGACCAGATTACCCTTAATATCAAAAGCCTGCTGTTCTCCCGCAATAGAATAAAACCACTTTGTGCTACGCCCAGTTCTCTGTGCTTTAACAGCCAGACAGTTATGCTGTACCAGTTCCGCTGGCTCTTTTGGAATTCCGTGGCTGTTTAAATATTCCGGTGACGCAACGGTGACAAAGCGTAAATGCTTAATAGTTCTGGCGATAAGCCGTGAGTCCTGTACGCTGCCAATTCTAATCGCCGCGTCAAAGCCTTCTTCCACCAAATCAACCAATCGGTCAGTCATAACCGCGTCAATTGTTAATGCCGGATATCTGTCCAGAATCTCTTTGAGCATAGGAATAATTACCAATCGGCCATAGGCAGAAGGTGTCGTTATTTTTAGTTCGCCTTCAGGGAATACCGTTCTGCCGGTAATCGAATGCCCAACCTCATCCATTTCATGAATCAGGCTTTTTGAGGATTCATATAAAAAAACGCCATCGGTAGTCAGACTTACAGAGTGGGTATTGCGGTTAAGCAAGGTAACACGAAGGTCGAGCTCAAGCCTGGTAATTGCACGTGAGACCCCTGATTGGGTGAGGCCCAATGCCTGCGCAGCTTTGGTAAAACTCTGCGTTTCCCCTACCTTAATAAAGATTTTAAGCGCGTTTAAATCCATAAGTCTTCTCTTACATCTCTTACACGAACATCTATGCCTCGTGGAGGTATCAAGATACAAAAAAACTGACAGAAGTTAAATATCAATG
This sequence comes from Enterobacter vonholyi, assembly GCF_008364555.1. Lineage (GTDB taxonomy): Bacteria > Pseudomonadota > Gammaproteobacteria > Enterobacterales > Enterobacteriaceae > Enterobacter > Enterobacter vonholyi. The sequence continues at coordinate 18,435 of NZ_VTUC01000004.1, read as the reverse complement.
TGTTATTAGTTAAAAGATAACGCTATGTCGCCACAATTATTGCAATATCCTTGCGTGGCGACAGCATAGAGGACTATGTACGAGTTGAGCTTAGTCCTGAGGTACGTTGAGCGTGACTTTGCCTGGAGCGAGAAGATGCATGAAATCCTGTTTAATGACTTTATCCCAACTACCAATATTATCCGCGTATACTTTAATGATCTTCTCGTCAACGAGAGTGAGCAAGGTGTTTAAATCTTCTCCAGCCGGGGAATAATCCTTATAAGAAATCAGATCGATTCCTCGTGATACCAAAATTGTGGTGTCTATGCTCGCCACCTGTCCCGAGGCAACGCCCAGAATGAGAACTGTGCCATTAGGGACAACATTGTCTAATAGATGAGCCAGTAAATCGCCACCGACGGTATCGACCAGTGCATCAAAGGCTCCCTCAAAAGGGTATTCTTTAGCCAATAGTACCTCGTTGGGTTTAACGTCGCTGGCTTGCAGCCAATCGAATCCACGCTGACTGTGCACCACCGCCGAAACTTTAATACCGGCATGCATAGCCAACTGAACCAACAAATGCCCGACTCCGCCCGTTGCACCGGTAACGGCCAGAGACTGGCCCGGCTGCAAATGAAGGGATCGCAGAGAACGCAGCGCCGTTAATCCTGCCACCGGCAACGCTGCTGCAACCGCTGCTGATACACTCTCTGGCACGATAGCGACATTGGCACGATCGACAACGCGATATTGGCTCCAGGCACCCGAAAAACTCCATGTTAATACCCGCTCCCCAATTTTTGGTCCCTGACCGTCGGTGCTGGTCTCGATCACAATACCAAATGCATCCCATCCGGCAGGCTTATCCGATTCCCAGGGAAAGTCTAATTCTCCCCGATTAAGTGATATATTGGAAACTCTGATTAAAATATCACTTTCCGTCCTTCTGACTGGCCGCTGTACATCGGTAAATCTAAAACCACCAGTATCTGATTTCACAATTGCTTGCACGTATTCACTCATTGTTATTTTCCTTTTCGATATTTACACATTCAGAAAAATCAATTAAATAAATAACATTATCTATTTTTAAGATAAGCCGATGACAATTTAATTACCTAAATTCGATATCTTAACCTCCTAACCTAACACGACAACTCGATAAACCAGCAGATTATATTGGTGAAAAATGTCATAACAATTATGATTCATATTCTGTTTACAAAAACTGATGATCGAGGGTATTAGTTTCATTACTGTTAATCACATTGAGTGAACTTTTATGAATAAACCACTTCCAGCGGCAATATATGTTTTAGGTTTTACTCTATTTGCCATGACAACATCTGAATACATGGTCGCAGGATTAATCACATCCATGTCATCTGATTTAGGTGTTTCCATTCCTAAAGTTGGATATTTAATTACCATTTATTCATTAGGTATGGTTTTCGGTGGTCCCTTGCTTGCTACATTTTTAGTTAAACTTAGCAATAAAGCAGCATTATTGACTATTACTGGCATATTTCTTGTCGCCCAAGTAGTCGCAACCGTTTCTGCAACTTATGATCTTTTAGCAGTAGCGAGGTTTGCGACCGGATTATCTTCGGCAGCCTTCTTCGGTTTTGCGCTGTTGACAGCGGCAAAAATGGTTCCACCGGAACGCTTTGGCGTTGCAGCCTCCATCGTATTGGGCGGGATGATGATAGCGACGGTGGCGGGACTGCCACTATCAGCAATACTTGACCAGTATTATGGCTGGAGAGTTTCCTTCGCATTAATTATTGTCCTTACATCTTTAGCTGGAATAGGTATTATACTGATTGTTCCTAAATTCAAAGCGGAGGCTAAGGGTAGTATTAAGGCTGAATTTGGTTCAATTATAAACAGATCAATCTGGGGGGCTTTTATTACAAGTTTCTTTATTATTGCTGCTACATTCGCGACATTCAGTTACTTCGTTCCCTATTTTGAAAACACTGTCGGTTTCGATACTCCATATATCCCGGCTATTCTCTTCGCTTACGGTGTATTCACGGTAATTGGTAACTTTCTTGTAGGTCGACTAGCAGATAAATCGCCGATTAAAGTTGTTTTCACCGGAAGCGTCGTGCTAGTACTTGCACTGTTTGGGCTTTATACCTTCTACGAAAATAAAATATTAGTGCTGATTTCTGTAATGATTTTAGGACTTACTGGTATTACTCTCACTCCTGCCATGTCCTCACGCGTGTTTAAAGCAGCCCCTAATACTTCATTAATTAACACTATGCATACCTCCGTTATTTGTCTTGGAGTAGTTATTGGTTCATGGGCCGGTGGCTATGCAATCGACCAAGGTTATGGCTACCGTGCACCAACTCTCATCGGTATTTTTTTAGCAGGATTGGCGATTGTCACCCTACTCCCTGTTTTGAGAAACAACCGTTACGATACTCCTGCTGTTAATCCTCAGACAAATATCTGACTGTACCAATAGGAATAGACCATGAACAGTGAAACTAATTCATTAGGCTATGAAAATAACATTCAAACTATTCCGGAATCGCACTCATTTCCCGAAAACAAATACAAGCATGAGATCCCAATCATTTACCACAGCGAGAGTGATAAAATTATCGACCAAAGTTGCGAGGCAAGGTTATCAAATGACACGCCCAATAAAAAATCATTCACACATAAAATATTTGTTATACGAAAATGCAAGCCGGAGCATATAGGAGACATTTTCTTGCGGCCATCAGAAAATGATTATAGCAGCATAATTCTAGACATTAACATTCATACGCCATTAGGAGAAAAAATAAAAACCGGACTATTCCGTAAACTTTCAGTTTTTTTATTTGAAAAATATAAGACACTGAGAGTTGAGACTCACATTCTGATTGATCATCGTAAAATCATTAATAGCCTTATATTGAGCGGGTATACTTTTGAAGGTATTACACAAAAATTTAATGTAAGTTCAGAGTTAGAGGAATTTGCAGTATTTTCATTATTGAAGGATCAAACTAACACGGGAAAAAGCCTATTATTCCCTGCAGTGGATAGTAATATTTATCGCGATGAAAAAATTGCACTACGTTTAGCCGAAACAAAAGACACATTTTGTATATGGTTAGAGCAATCAAATCCTGAATCATCGAAGTGGGGTTTATTCGATACAGCATCACTTGATGAAATAAAACAAAAAGTCAGGCGTTGCGGGATTAATTCAGCCGTAGGCCCTAATATATTACTAACTATTATAGAATGCTCAACTGGTAATGCTGTAGGAAAAATTGTTATCCGCAATGTTGTCCCACCTCATGTAGGTGATGTGGGTTACGGGATATTGCCGGAATATCGTGGTTTAGGCTACGCCGTAAGGGCACTGAATCTTTTGAAAAAATGGGCCTTTAATGAAGCTGGTTATGTACGTTTAGAACTTGGTGTCAAAGAAGGCAATATCGCGTCAGAAAGAGTCGCGCAAAAGGGAGGGTTTGAATTTGAGGGGATGCGTCCGGGGCGATTGAAAAATCACGATGGTTCATACAGTAATGAAATGCACTATTTCTTTCTGAACCCGAATATTAGCTATCGCAAAATAGAGGATTGATTAAATGAGCAAAAAGTTCATCTCCTTTCTCGAACAGCATTTAGATCATAAAAACGTCGTCGCCTATGTAAAAACACCGAATGATGTTGGTGAATATACTTCCCCATCGGTTTCTGGCCGAGTGGATGTTTCCAGTATTGAACAAGTAATTCGTATTGTTAAGCTAGCAGATCAATTTGACGGAGAAACAGCGCTTTATCCCTACTCAACTGGATACAATTGGGGGCTAGGTTCAACAAAACCTCCGTCAGACAACGCCGTGCAGTTGAAGCTGACCGGATTAAATAAAATTCGCGAGATTAATATCGCAGAGGGTTATGCTGTCATTGAGCCAGGTGTGACGCAGGGAATATTATCGCAAAAATTACTGAACACCCATCGCTTTATTAATGTGACAGCCTCATCTGCAGAAACGAGTTTTTTAGGTAATGCTCTCGATCGGGGCGTCGGGTTGAGGCACCAGCGTACAGAAGATCTTCTCGGCCTGGAAATTGTTCTCGCCAACGGGACACTGCACCGAGTGGGCTGGTGGCCGGAACAGGGAAAACATAGCGCATTATACTCCCACGGGATTGGCCCTTCACTGGTGCAATTATTCACCCAATCGAATCTCGGAATTATAACCGGTGGCGTTGTACGTCTACTTAATCGACCAGAAAAATCTCGCGTCGCCTATATTTCCTTTTCTCCCGAAAACCTAGAGTATGCTATCAATACTTTCCAGCGTTGGTCAGCACAAGGGTTAATTCACGGTGTACTTAAGGTTTATGATGAAACCTCAACACTGACGTATGGTGCGAATAAGGGCGAGTTTCTCGTTCATTTGCCTCTTTCGGGAGCTGCCTCAGTAGTATCGGCACTTTCCACCGCGCTGGAAACCGAGTTTGTAAAAGCTGGCGAGAAATTCATCTCTTTGATCTGGAACGACAGCCCTACGAATCCTTATCAAGATGATATCGTCGCCAATCTAGTCAACGCTGCCTATCAAGGGGATACTAAATATCATGATATCCTTCTGGAGAAGACGCTCGGTACTACACCGGCTGAAATAGATGCCGAAGGCAAAGGCTGGATATTTTTCTTGCCTCTGCTTCCTTTTACCGGTCAGGCTATTAAACAGGCTTATCTACATTTCGACGATATCTTCGAGTCTACTGGCGTGCGCTGCGGCGCCACAATTAATACGCTGAGTGATCAGATTATTGATCTCGTTGTATCCATTCGTTTTGAACGCGTAGAAGAGGAAATAAGAAAAGCTCATCGTGCTCTGAAACTTCTTCATGAAAAATTTAGTGCTTCCGGTTTTTATCCTTATCGTTTGGACGTCGAACATCCTCTCGCCAATAGTCGTAATGCCAGAACGCTTCGTGAAGGTGAAATCATTAGAAGCTTGCAAAAAACTTTAGACCCAAAGGGAATTTTCGCATCCGGGCGATATAGTTATTAATAATAACCAATATGTACTTTTAAGATTTAATCTTATAGGTTCATTTATTGAGGCACATCCATGATAACTCATGAAGAAAATACATTTAGCAATATATTAGTTAATCTAAGAGATTTACGTGGCAAATTACGTAACTCCGCTCGTGAAATAGAAGAGCATCGCAGGATACCACTCAATATTATTGAAAGGCTACGTGGCATTGGGATATTTGGAATGTGTTTCCCGCAATCATGGGGCGGTGCCGGACTGACGTCGATTGAGCAAATCCTTGTACTGGAAGAACTCGCCCGGGGCGATACGGCTACCGCCTGGTGCGCCATGATTGGTTGTGACTCAGGTATTTATTCAGGTTTCTTGGAAGAAAAAAGCGCCAAAGAGATCTTTCCACACGCCAATCTGGCCGTGGCGGGTTGGATACACCCGCAGGGAAAAGCCGAGATAGTTGATGGCGGCTACATTGTCACTGGCAAATGGCGTTTTGCCAGCGGATCGCCTCATGGCGATGTCATCTCGGCAGGTTGCTTCCTCTACCGTAACGGCAATCTTATACTGGATGATAACGGCAAGCCCCTTTGGCGAGTCATGCTGGCGCGTCCTGCCGACTACCTTTTTTCCGACACCTGGTTCACCACCGGCCTGCGGGGAAGCGGCAGTCAGGACTACTCCACGCAAGGATTGTTCATTCCCGAACAGCACGCGTTCAATTTCTCGGAACCAAAACGTCAAGGGCCACTGCACAAAACGCCGGATGCAATTTTACGCAAAATGGCCGGTATCCCGCTGGGACTTGCGAGAGCCTGTCTGGACTATATCTACGACGTCGCCGACGACCGCACAGACAGAATCAATGATGTGAAATGGCGAAACTCAAAGCGCGTACAGACGGCGGTGGCTAACGCAGAGAATCAGTTATTTATCACTAGAAACGCGGCGCTCACCAGCGTAAGTACATTATGGCAGGCGCTCGAAGCCGATGCCGCTCATGACGATATTACTCATTGGCGCGTGCAGTCAGCTTTGAGTCGAAGAAATGCCTTTCAAACCGCACGAACCATCGTTTCAAGCTTGTATGACCTACAGGGTGGGGGTTCTATCTACACCCATGAAACACCTTTTGATCGCGCATTACGTGATATCAACACTATTTGCCAGCACGCTGTCGCGCAGGAAAAAGTCCTGCAGGTGTGCGGCGATATTCTCCTTGGTGGCAAAGTCGAAGATTACTTTATATAAGGAAGAGAACCGATGAGTGGTATTTTTTCGCAAAAGAAAATTCTTGTAACCGGCGCAGGCAGTGGACTTGGCAGAGAAATAGCCTTGGCATTTTCACGACTTGGCGGAACCGTTATTCTTGCAGGTCGAAATAAGCAGAAACTAGAAGAGACAGCGCAAGCGATCTCCGAGACTCCTGGCAAATCATGGGTTATTCCTTTCGACGTAAATAATAATCAATCAATAGATAACCTGTTTGATGAAATTAAAAATAGAGTCGGTACTCTTGATATTGCCGTTAATAACGCCGGAGTATTTTCTTTTGGTTTTGTCGATGAAACCTCCAGTGAAGACTTTAATCACGTATTCACTACTAATGTCATTGGTTTGTTTGAAAGTCTGAAGCGCGAACTTCAGTCGATGAAAGAAAACCGGGCCGGGACTATCGTTAATATTTCATCAAATATGTCTATCGGGCTGAATATTCCGGGCACGGCAGCCTACACCGCTTCAAAGGCTGCCGTCGATGCATTGACCCGCGTTTCGGCAAAAGAGGCTATCACGCACGGCGTGCGAGTTTTCTCAATAAACCCAGGTCCATTGGCCACCGAAATGACCCAACTTCCCGGCGAATCGGCGGCAGACCGTGACAAAAGATGGCGCGATTTGATCCCCATTGGGCGTATTGGCGATGTTAAAGAGATCGCTCAAGCCATTATTTGGTCCTGCTCAGGCCAGTCTGACTACTTAGTGGGTACACGAATAGTTATTGATGGCGGCCACTCTCTTTAAATTCATAACCGTGAGGTACAAATAATGCAACCATTTATTATTAGAGATAATGAAGGCGTTCCGCTTTGGTTAAATAATGACACCTATACTATCAAGCTTGACAAAGAAAATACCGGCGGCAGCATTTCTATTATTCAGGGATTTGTTGGGCCTGGTGGTGGTCCGATCTGGCATCTTCATGAAGACGCTGATGAGATATTTTATGTACTAGACGGCCAATTAACCGTAAGAGCCGGAGAAAATACCTTTCAGGCAAACCCTGGCGATTTTGTTTATGTACCAAAGGGCATTTATCACCAATTTAGAAATAACAGCATTAAACCTATCAAGATATTGTTGATGTTCTCTCCCGCAGGTTTCGAAGGGTTCTTTAGAGAAACAGGCATTGTAGCGAAAGAGGGTGTTACCCCACCGTTACACATTCATGATGCAGAAGCAAACAGACGGGCTATAAAGATTGGAGGAAAATATCTTTCTTTTGTTCCTGATTTTGAAAATCCCGACATCAATCCAAATTTAAAATAAACCAAAATGCCGCGAATTTTTTGCGGCATTCTTATATTGCAAATCAATACGAATGGATAATACTGAAAAAAATATCCAACCTTCCATCAACAGTCATTCTTTATTCACCTTATGAGAGGGCATTATATTTATCAGCACGGATATGTAAAAGGAGATATGTTATGTCAGACAGACTCGCTTTTTTTAAGAATAAAAATGTAAACTCAGACTGGTTAACTATCAAAGAAGCAGTTAAAGCATCAAAGAAAAACGGCATTAGAAAAATACAAGAAAGTGATATCTATCGATATGCTCTGCAGGGAAAAATCCTCCTTTCGATATACTTTCAGTCTCCAATTACCTTGAGGAAAATAAAATCCTATAACCATAAATTAAAGCTAAAACCTAAAGATAATAACTTACCTGACGGCAAAATTACGTCGGATGACATCGTTTTTTTTAGCGAGAGTAATTTAACTTTCAGCACCGAAGGTAAATATTTTCACACTTCTCATGGCGTCATTGATACAAGTCTTTTTGGATATGAATATTTTCTCATACAATGCCTACTTGCTCACAATCTAAAAATACCATCACCTGTACTTAGAGGGAACAATAACTATGGCATCACTGTTTCCTTATCAGGGGAAAACTTTCTAGTTCACAATAGAATTTCATTACGCAATGGAATCTCATTAAATGGCATAGATTTAAGTTTTAATGATGCCTACTTACCTATTTATAACTTACCGAAGGATGCATGTTTTGTTATCAGGCAAACTGAGTTAAATAAAATAGTCAACTGGCTGGCTGGAAAAAAAATCACTCTCGGATTCTTCCACACGCATATCATCCCCACTATCAAGACTATTTTGGCTTGCCTGTAGAAATAATGAAACTATCAGCCCTTTGATAGGAAAACCTTACAAGTTGCTATCCATTTTTGAGCAATGGGCATCAGAGGAAGGCATTACCGATCGATTCAGTGGCGACACGCTCAAAACTGCGCTTGAGCGCGGCTCGCCCCCTTCCCTACCAACACAAAAGTAAGATGATGCCCTTCGCTATGAAAACCCGTATTAAGGATTGGATTTTCCGTAATACGGGTTCATCAACTTTCTCCGCACCACGACTTTGTGTTGTCGTGTTATCTCCCGGCTAGCGCAACATCTGCCACAGGAGAATACCGTGACATCTCATCAGTTATTACGTCTGAAACAGGTTGAAGAAAAAACGGGCCTGAAGCGCTCTCAAATCTATCTGTATATGAAAGACGGCACCTTCCCTCGCTCAATCAAGATTGGCCCAGCCAGTGTCGCCTGGCTCGAATCGGAAATTGACGAATGGATCAATATTAAATTAGCCCGCCGCTCAATAAGCTGAAGGGAGAAAACACCATGATTATCCCGTCACTGAATTACGCCGTTTTAACCGATGCCTTGCATGCATTGAAGGATGGCAACATTCGCTACTGTGAATCGCTCGGATTCACTTTCGACGAAATGAATGCCCTCAACCAATTATCACTAGACGAGCTGTTTATCATCAGTCGGGAGTCTGCGCAGTTTTTGGCTGTGACGGTTCATCACGACGCATTACACCTGCTTCTGGCTAAATCCCGTAAGGAGGTTCTGCAGCAGCAACATATCAATCATGCCATCCGGCTCGGCGGGTCAATTGCGCTACTCAACAAATATTTTGGCCTCACCTCCAACGAAGTCTGCCTTCGCCGCCGGTTACTGGGCGTCCGTGTGCCTTATGGCCGGACGCCAGAGCCGAACGAAGAGACGGATGCGGCCATCTGGCGGCAATGGCAACAATGCCGGGTGGCCAACCTGGACTCGGCCGATGCGCTGGCCGCCATGATGCAGGTAACGCAAACCCTGCTGCCGAAAGTCGAAGGGTTGTCACTGACCATCGTTTGGAAGCGGATCGCACTTTGTGAACAGGAGACATCAGACCGGAGGGTCGCACATGCCAGATGAGATCGACCGCGATCAGGAATTTAATGAGCAACGACTGGAGGATATGATTGAACAGAGTCGTTTTAAGCCAGGGTCTACGCCATCATTTTTCCATTGTCGTCTATGCGGTAAGCCCATTCCTGAAAAGCGACGGCAGGCACTCCCGGGCATAACCACCTGCACAGAATGCCAGAAAAAACTTGAACGTCGAACACGTTAATAATGGTCATAAAGACATGCAGGAATATTTCCCCTGCATGTCTTTATCATTAACTATGAATATACAGTCGTCTTTATTAACTATTTCACTTACTTTTATTTTTCGCAGAGCTTACCCCCTCCGCCACTAATTTATCTCTCTCATTTTAACTTTGAATTTATAGTTTATATACCGCCCCGGATATCTGATCCTGAAAACCTCATTACATAATAGCTACCCGAATGGACGTTAATTTCCCCGGGTCGGGTATTGCTCTTTAAAAATAAGTTTCGGGCTGTCACGAAACCACAATTCAGGGTGCCGCTGAATGTTCTCGCTGACCCGTTAAAACCGGAATGCAGAATTGGGATGTGACATTCATTTAACTCATTGTTGTTTTTATTAGAGGAGGCGTCATGCGAAAACCCATTTATCACGTATTTGTCACCCAGGAAAGTCAGCCCGACCCACAGGGTGAAAAAAACACCTGGTGGACGAAAGTCGGCGTCGCTTTCGCCCATCACGATAAACCCGGACTGAACGTGGTACTGACACCCGGCATTGCCGTTTCCGGAAAGCTGGTGCTCCTTGAGCCCCGGGATGACGGCGACACAATACAGGATACTCATCCCGTTTAACCACCCTTCCCCCTTTTTCCGGCCCTGTGCCGTCTGATGGCGGTACGCGTTGCCCGGTTTATCATTCCGAGGCCATCATGCTTTCCACCACCGTATTTCTGGCGGCGGCTATGCAGTGCGCCCCCAGCATTCACCCGTCTACGGCACTTGATGTGGCGCGGGTCGAATCCGGTTTGAATCCGTATGCCATCGCTGAAATTCTGCCCGGTGGCAAAGGCGTGATTTCACATTTCCCCACGAGCAGGGATGAGGCCGTCAGCCTCACCGGACGGTTGGCAGCACAGGGCCGACGCTATTCGGTCGGGCTGATGCAAATCACCAGCACCAATTTCCGTCATTACCGCGCGAGCGCCCGTGACCTTCTTAACCCCTGTACCAACCTGTCCGTGTTTGAGCACATCCTCACCGACTGCTACCGCCGCGGCGGTTCCCTCAAACGTGCGCTCAGTTGCTACTACTCAGGAAATTTCACGACCGGCCAACAGCCGGAATCTGCGTTTAACCAGACCAGCTACATCCAGCGCATCGGCTACGCCGTGCCGTCAACGCGGGAAGACCGGCAGCGACTTCCCGCCGAAAAGCTCGTGCCGACAATCCGTTACCCCGCCGCCGTCATGCGTGGCGAGCTTACCGATAACGCCACGCCAGTTCTGACATCCCTGCACTACCCCAACGCCTTGATACGCGGCGCGTTACCCATTCCCGACCCCAGGAGGAACAATGATGAAACGAAAACAGACTGACTGGCCCGCCCTCTCTTCCTTGTTAATGGCAAGCCCGGTGCTGGCAGCAGACAGCGGATTTAATAAAGCCAATGAGACGCTGAGTAACACCTCCACTGGCCTGCTCGGGCTGGCCGCCGTCACCATCACGCTGGCCACCATGTGGGTGGGATACAAAGTCTTGTTTGACGGCAAGAGCCTGCACGACATGCGCAACGTCATCATTGGCGCCATCCTTATCGTCGGTGCGTCAGGTTTCGGTGCCTACTGGGCGTCATAAGGGAGGTAACGATGGCTACGCTGAACAAAGCGCTGACGCGGCCTGCCGCCATAGCCGGTATTCCCCTCGTGCCGTTCGTGATGGTCAGCGGGGCTATCGTCCTGCTGGCGGTTTATGTCAGCTATTACCTGGTATTACTGCTTATTCCCGCCTGGCTGGAGATGAAGGCAAAAGCCAGAACCGATATTCACTATTTCGGGCTGCTCTGGCTGGCCTTTAAAACCCGTGGCCGGTTTGGCACCAATAAACATTTTGGTGCCAATGCCCTGCTGGCAAATCGCTATGACGCTGTCGACGTCTCGGAGTTTATTGAAAAAATGAAGTTAAACGAGCGCGTTACGCTGGAGAAATACATTCCGTATTCCTCCCATATTCACCCGTACGTCATCAGAAACCGCCAGGGTGATTTGGTTGCCAGCTGGGAGCTGGAGGGCACCATTTTTGAATGCGAGGACGAACACCATCTGACGTTAATGGCGACGCATCTCAATAACGTTATTCGTTCATATGAAGGCCTGCCGGTCACTTTCTATCTTCACCGTATCCGGGAAAAATACCACGATGCCTTTGACGCGAATTCAGGTATTCCCTTTTCTGATGAAGTGACCCGGCGGTATTACCAGCCGATCAACGAAAAGCCGTTCTGGCGGCATCGGCTGTTTTTCACCGTCTGCTACGCGCCCTTCTCTCCGCTGGGGAAAAAGGCCATGAAGGCGCAACCGTACGGTAAACGCAAAGCGGCGCTGGATGATGCCCTGAAAGTGATGCTGGAACACCGGAATGCGCTGGCTTCGACGCTGTCCCGCTATACGACGACGCCGCTGGGGATGTATGAAGAAAACGGGCGGGTATATTCCGCCCAGTTGTCCTTTTACCACCGTCTGCTCACCGGCCAGTGGCAAAAGGTGGCGGTCACGCCTGCGGCGTTTTATGAAACGTTAAGCACGCCGGATGTCTTTTTTACCACCGACACCGCCGAGTGCCAGACCGTCGGCGGCTCCCGCTTTTTTCGAAGTCTGGAAATCAAAGACTACTCGCCGGAGACCGCGACCGGCCTGCTGGACGCACTGCTGTATGCCGAAAGCGAGTATGTGCTGACGCAGTCCTTCACCTGCATGGCCCGCGATGAGGTGCAGAAGCATATTCGCCTGGCGGAAAAGCGCCTGACTTCGGCAGATGACGACGCCATTTCACAGCGCGAAGAGCTGATTGTGTTGCGTGACCTGCTCCAGTCCGGGCATGTCTCCTGCGGAAAATACCACTTTTCCCTGCTGGTATCTTCAGACAGCGCCGACCAGGTGGTCAAGGACACCAACGCGCTGGCGCAACCCTTCGCCGACCTCGGCATCATGACGACGCTGTCCACGCTGTCGCTGCCCGCCGCGTACCTGGCGCAACTGCCGGGGGTGTATACGTTGCGCCCCCGTCTGGTGGCCGTCAGCAGCCAGAACTTTGCCGACCTGGCGAGCCTGCACAATTTTCATCCTCATAAACGAAACGGCAATCCCTGGGGCGATGCCATCGCGATACTCAAATCCCCTGGCAGTGGCGGGTATTACCTGAACCTGCACGACAGCCAGAGCGGGCGGGATGACTTCAACGAAAAAACGCCGGGTAATACGGCGATTATCGGTAAAACCGGCTCAGGGAAAACGATGCTGATGACCATGATGCAGCAACTAATGCAGAAGTACCGCAATCCGGCGACGTTCTCTGAATCAGCCCCCCTTAAGCAGCTAACCACCGTGTATTTCGACAAGGACCGGGCGGCGGAGATGGCGATACGCCAGATGGGCGGACGCTACTTCCGTATCCGCACCGGCACGCCCACCGGGTTTAACCCGTTTAAGCTTGCGCCGACCCGGCGGAATATCAGCTTTAACAAACGACTGGTGCGCATGCTGTGCGGCCGCAACGGCAAGCCGCTCGATCCGCGCGATGAGGAGCGGATCAGTGCCGCCGTAGATACCATTATGCTCGACTACCCGCCGGAATACCGCAAGTTCGGTATCACCCGGCTGCTGGAAGTCCTGCCGGAGCCGCCAACCCCCGACGCCCGCATCAACGGGCTACGTATTCGCCTTAAACAGTGGGCGCAGGGCGGCGAGTTCGGCTGGGTATTCGACAATGAGGAGGACACCTTCAATATCAGCGACGTCGAAAATTTTGGTATCGACGGTACGGAATTTCTCGATGATGACGACATTCGCGGCCCCATCACGTTTTATCTGCTTTACCGCGTCACCAGCCTGCTGGACGGTCGCCGGCTGGTGATGTTCATGGACGAGTTCTGGAAATGGCTGGCCGATGTCGAATTCTCCCGCTTCTCGCTCAATATGCTGAAAGTGATCCGCAAACTGAACGGCATCTTCATCCCCGCCACGCAGTCGCCTGACGAAATCGTCAAGCACCCGATTGCCCCGGCGATTATCGAGCAGTGCAGCACGCAGATTTTTCTCGCCAACCCGAAGGCCAGCAGGGCGGATTACGTGGAAAAGATGAAAGTGCCGGAAAGCGTGTACGACATCGTCAGAAACCTCGATCCGGGTGAGCGATCTATGGTGGTCCTGAAAACGCCGTTACGCGCGGGTGAAACCCGGCCTTTTGTGGCGATGGCGAAAATGGATTTATCGGGCCTCGGGAAACTTACCAAAATGCTCAGCGGCAGCGAAGACAACCTGAAGCTGTTCGACACCCTGTATCTGGAAGGAATGCAGCCTGATGACTGGAAAGCCGCCTTCCTTGAACAAGCCCTGTAATATTCATGACGGAGGTAATAAAAATGCGGTTCAGATATACCATACTGGCATTATCACTGTTTATTTCCACCCAGGCGATGAGCGCCGGAATACCGGTATTCGACGCCGTACAGAATACCGAATCCATGAATCAGTGGATCCAGAAACTCCAGCAGTGGCAGGAAACCGTTACCCATTACAGAAGTGAACTTGATGCCTACAAGCAGCAATTAGCCACGGCAACGGGCGTGCGTGACGTTCAGGAATTTCTCCGCGAGGCCAAAAGTCTGAAAACCGATATTGATAATCTTCGTCAGCACGGTATTTCACTGGATGACCTGCTGAGCAACCAAAGCGGGTCATATTCGTCTGAACTTAATAGCTTGTATAACAAATATAAAACGTTCGATACCTGTAACCCGTCCAGCGCTTCACAACGCTATCTGGACAGCTGCAAACAGATGATCCTGAATCAGGCCGTAGCGATAGAAAATACGTCCGAGGTTGAAAACAAGATCACGGGCACGCTCGGCGATATATCAGATTTATCAGACCGTATTGCTAATGCGCAGGATTCGAAAGAGTCGCAGGACCTGGCTAACGCCATCGCGGCCAAAAGCGTACAATTAAATGCGCTGACCAGCCAGTGGGAAATGTCAGTCAAACAGGCTGAACAGCGAACAACGCTGCTGGAACAGCAAAAACAGAAAGCCTTTGAGCAACAGCAATTAACTGCGCCCGTTGCCGATCTGAACTCTCTATAGGGAGGTTAACATGTTAAAACCCGTATTAACCTTATGCATCATGTCAGGCATTCTCGTCTTATCCGGTTGTAAAGAGACGAAATCAGAAGCCTGGTATAAAGAACATCCCGATGAAACCTATAAAGTCTATACGCAATGCCTCATGGATGATGAGGCAAGCGACAACTGCGAGTTTGCGCACCGGGCAGCACTCATGTTTGCCCAGACAGGCAAACCCGGCATCAGGGAAAAATTCGAGACACTGTTTCAGCAGGAAGCCCAAAAAAGAAAATCCGTCACTCAGTAAGATCCCCACCAACAAAAACAGGGGTCCTTCCCTGTTTTTATCCCCTGTCTGTTCCTGACTAATGAGAGGCACCATGTCCGGTGGTATTTTTGTTGGTATGGACAAAAACATCATGGATGGATTCAATGCCGTGTTAGAAGGTCAGTCTTCTACCTACGGCACCCTAATCAGTGTGATTATCGTCAGTTCCTTTACCGTATTTATTACGTATCGCGGGTATCAGACCCTTGGCGGCAAACTCCAGACACCTGTTGAAGATGTTGTCTGGGATGTGGGCCGCATGTTGTTGATCACCACCTTTGTTTTAAACCGCGATGGCTGGCTGGATGCCATCATTGCGGCCATTGAAGGGCTTAAGGACGGCATCAGTGGCGATGATAATGTCTGGGCGCTGCTCGACACGGTGTGGGAAAAGGCACAAGCGCTGGGGCAAACGCTGTTCAATTTGGACACTTCTACCTACGTTAAAATGAATGGCGGCTTTGCCGAGGTGCTGGTCTGGGGCGGTGCAATCGTTCTGTTACTGGCTGCAACCTTTGTCAACCTGCTCGCCGAAATCACCATTCTGTTAATGACCACCACCGCCCCACTCTTTATTTTCTGCCTGCTGTACGGTTTTCTTAAACCCATGTTTGATAACTGGCTGAAAACACTATTTACCGCAATCTTAACGATCATGTTCTCTGCCCTGTCTGTCCGGATCGCCATCAACTACCTGAATAAAATACTGGATGCCGCCACAGCAACGTCTGCAGAAAGCAATATGGTGACCCTGGCGGCGCAATGTTTGCTGGCCGGGATTGCCGCAGGCGTCTTGGTGTATTTTTCAGCGAAAATAGCCACTGCGCTGAGCGGTGCCGCCGTGCAGGCCGTGTTACAGGGTGCAGCTATGAGCGGACTGAGCGGGCTGGCGAGCAAATCTGCCGACGTCTCCAAACCCGGTATAAAGACCGGGGGCCGACTGACCGCCAAAGGTGGCATGGCCGCAGCAGCGACAACCGGCAGGTTCATTGCCGCAGGGGCGGGCAAAACCGTGAGCACCTGGCAGAAACGTGCCACCGCCATTGAAAGCATGAAACGCCAGAATCAGCAGCGTCATCGTTAATCCTCCCGACCGCTAATTTCTTTTCTCCGTCACGCCGTGGCCTCTGCCAGCGGTGAGGCCTTCATGCATTTATCCGATAAGAGGCTTCCATGAAATTCAGCATCTTGCTTCTGGTGCTGTGCGCGCTTACGGGCTGCGCGCAGCATCAGGGCGACCTCCCACCGGTGTCCGGCGATCCCCAGCCGGTTAATTCCCCCGCCATAATTCAGGAGCTGACTCACCATGTCTGATATTCAGCGCATCATCGATGTCTCGCGCTCTTTTGAATCCATCCTGCTGGAAAAGGAAGAGCGCTCCCGCAAAACTGCCTGGCGGGTGGCCGCTGCCGGGCTGATTCTGGCTGCACTGGCGGTCGCAGCCATTATTATTCTGCTGCCGCTGAAAACCACTGACATTGAATTGTGGTCGGTGGACAAACAGACCGGTCGTTATGAGTATATGACCCGCCTTAAAGAGCGGGATATTGCGTCTGAAAAAGCACTGGCCCACTCACTGGCGGCACACTATGTCAGTCTTCGCGAAGGGTATAATTACTTCTCCCTCCAGCGTGATTACGACGACGTACAGTTATTTAACAGCGACACTGTGAACCGGGATTATCTGGACAGGTTTAACGGCGACCAGGCTCCGGACGTTATTTTTAATAAAGCCGAATATGTCGTCTATATCGACATTATTTCTAATGTGCATGCACCTGCCACCGGACCCGATAACCTGGCAACACTGCGTATTAAGCGCACCCTCCGTCGTATTTCTGATAATTCAGTGAAAACGGACTTCTGGAATATCCGCCTCACTTACCGCTATGTCCCGCATCAGCAACTGACGGACAGCCAGCGGGAAGTGAACCCGCTGGGCTTTATCGTCACCAGCTACCAGCGCGATAAAGAACTGAGGAGCGAATGATGCTGAAAAACATCCTGCTCCTGACGGGCTTAATGGTGTCATGCGCGACATGGAGCGCCGCCACCCCGCGCGGCAGCGGCTATGACAGCCGGATACAGAACGTATCGTATAACAGCCAGAACGCCACCGTGGTGAATACCCGTCCCGGCTACGTCACCACGCTGCTGTTTGACGACGATGAAACTGTGATTGATGCACAAGCGGGTTTTCCAAAAGGCTGGACGGTCACGAAAAGTGATAACCGGGTCGGCGTCAGCCCGAACCCCATAACCCAGCCGGTGACGGACGCCAGCGGCAACAACGTCAGCCAGGTGTTCCTGCCCACGGCAAAGGACTGGAAGACCAACCTCTTCGTGGTGACCTCAAAGCGTGATTACAGCCTGGAGCTGAACGTGCTGGACCACGATTCCCACGCGCAGGCGTTCGTTATCCGTTACCACTATCCGGCCGAGGTTCGCCAGCAATCCGCCGCCGCCAGCGCCGAGCGTCAGACGCAGCAGCGTGAAAGACAGGAGAAGCAGCAGATAGCGGCGGCATTCGGACAGGCCAGCACGCCGCGCAACTGGCGCTACACCAAACGGGTCGCCGCCGGTTCGGCCTCCATCGCACCGGATTTTGCCTGGGATGATGGTCGTTTTGCTTATATCGGTTTTTCCCCCATCAAAACCCTGCCGTCTGTTTTCCGGGTGGTTAACGGACGGGAGCAGGCGCTCACGCCCCGGACAGTTAAGCAGGGTAATTACATTGTGATGGTGGTGCCGGCAGCGCCACAACTGGTGTTGCGTTACGGCACCTCGGTGGTAGGGATCGAAAACGACGGGTTCGGGCGCATCGCGATAACCCGCAGCGACACCGTTTCACCGTCCGTTACGCTGGAGGCCAGATGACCGATAAACCTGTGCCGGACAAGCCGGAAAAAACTACCGCAGAGCGGGAAGCGGAAGCCCGCGAACGCGCCCGTGCGGCAATGGCGTATCATGAGCCGGAGCAAAGAACACCGCCCGGCCAGCCGGAAGTGACCCGTTTTCGCAAGGCATCCGGTCGCCGCACGCTGACCGTCAGCCTGCTGAGTCTGGCGCTGGTGATCGCCCTGGCATCCGGCGGCGATCGTCTTTTCAGTGCATTGAAAGGGGGTAATGAGAAAGAAGCCGACACCTCGCCGCCGACCTCCGCCGGGAAGACGCTGCATGAGCGTCAAAATCTGGGCATGGACAGTAACCCGTTTGGCCTGTTCGGGCCACACACACAGGACGAAACAGACCCTGCCCGCCAAGCCGTCACTCCCGCCCCCACCC
>NZ_VTUC01000038.1 GCF_008364555.1 Enterobacter vonholyi | reverse complement strand
AAATGTTTTATAACAGTAAGCGTCGGCATGGTTCGAGCGAGCAGATGCCACCGGCTGAATATGAAAACCTATATTATTAACAGCTCAGAAGTGTCTAGATTATCCGTGGCGATTCAAACCTAGCTCCGAGCATGAGCTAGCGTGACAATTGCTGGGATAATATGATGGCCGAATCTTTCTTCAGTTCGCTGAAAAAAGAACGCATCAGAAAGAGGATCTCCAAAACCCGGTAACTGGCTCGGGCGGGTATCTTCGATTACGTTGACGTGTTCTACAACCGGGCCCGGCGCCACAATTATCTCGGTGGTATCAATTCGGAGGACTTTGAACGCGCCTCGCCGTGAGGACAGTATTCGTCTACCGCGTGGGAACAGCCCAGTTTATGGGGTAAATTAACTTATAGCTTAGAAAGGGTATTATTTTTAGATAATTAAACTATTTTTTCTATTCCCTTCTCCGCAACAGCGTTACCAATTTCTCAAGCGTTTAAGTTACAATTCAGTTAACAGGTCTAATGTTCTTGTTACTTTTTTATCGCTTTATTAACAGGGATGACACCCTCGGTCTTACCTTTCTTATCCAGCGTGTGCGCTTAATTGAAGAGCGTCAGGATATTGTCAGCGTCGCTATCAAAAAATGAACTAACTATTGTAATTTTATATTTTCAAAAAATTAACAATTCAATAATTATACATTTTTTTATATTTTTTCACTATATGAATGTTGTACAAAAAAGGACATATGTTTTGTATTGTTTTTCATTCACCGAAATTATAATTATGCTCGGTTAAAGGAATTGATTAATCAATGTTCTTATATTGATTAACTTTTTGGTCTTCACGAGTAAGGATTTTTGTATGAAAACAAGATTTAATGGCGGCATGAAACTTTTGACTTTACTGGTAGCTTTTTCTGGTATCACACATACAGCTCTAGCGGCTGATGGAACAGTGAAGTTTAAAGGTAATATACTTGATACAGCATGTACAGTTGATTCTGGAAGCGCAGATCAAACAGTAACATTAGGTGATGTAGCGAAAGCAGCTTTTAAAGCAAAAGATGATACTGCTGCACCAACTAAGTTTAGTATTAAGCTGACTGCGTGTCCAACTGGTACTGTCAATGTGAAATTTGATGGAGTCAGCGATCCCGCGAATCTAGATTTGCTTAAACTTGATACAGGACAAACTGCTACTGGTGTCGCAATCCAAATTACAGATGCACAGAACAATCTGATTAAATTACACGAATCGAATTCACTTTCAGCCGTTACAGTTGCAACGGATAAAACAGCGACCATGAACTTTATTGCACGTTATCAGGCTACCAGCGCGACTGTTGGCTCTGGTACTGCTAATGCGACAAGTCAGTTTACGGTTATTTATAACTGATATGAGGATATGGGTATTTATTACTAATAAATACCCATATAGTTTTTAAATGTTTTTTGATAATAAAGTGTTTTTTAGGAGGCTCACTTTTATGAATATGAGAATTACTACTCTATTATTTTCGTTAGGCCTCTTTACTGCTAGCGTTCAAGCTGGGGTAATCGTTGGGGGAACGCGCATTGTCTACAATGGTAGTGCAAGAGAAGTTTCACTATCGGTAAAAAACGCTGATAAATCCCCTTACCTTATTCAGGCATGGGCTGACGACAATGGCGCTGATGGTAAAGTTAAATCAGCAAATAAACCTCCTTTTGTTGCAACACCACCTCTTTTCCGTCTTGACGAAGGGACAGAGAATTTGATTCGTATAATCAGGACTGGGGGAGATTTCCCTCAAGATCGCGAGTCAGTATATTGGATGAACATAAAGTCTATCCCTTCAGTAGCACGTAATAACGATAAGAATGTATTGCAAATATCCGTAAAAACACGGATTAAGCTATTTTATCGTCCAGATGGAATACAATCACCAACCGAAGATGATTTTAATAAAGTATCATTTAAGCGAAGCCAGGGCAAGGTTGAGGTTATCAACCCTACACCCTATTACATAAGCTTTTATACTTTAAAAGTAGGTGGGGTTTTATTAGACACAACTAATGTAATGGTTCCCCCAAAGGCTAGTGCTACTTACAACTATGCTGGTGGCAAAAGTTCAAGCGATAAGGTCGCCTGGCAGTTTATTAATGATTATGGTGGAAATAGTAAAGTCATTTGGTCCCAGCTGAGATAAGTTTTTAGAAGATTATCTTGGTAATATTTATAATTTTCTAGAGCAAATAAAGTATGATTTCTTTAATCTTTAAAAGAAAATTAAATCGTCTCTCTGGTTTTGTTTGCCAACGTCCTTTGCTATTTCATCCAAAAGTAAGCTTAATACACGTTGGTGTCACATTAACTTTATTTTTATTCGCGAAACAAAGTTTAGCGGAAGAGATTTTTTTCAATCCTAATGCTCTGGAAATTGATAATCCCAATACAACTCCGATCGATTTATCTCGCTTTTCAACTAAGGGCGGCCAAGCTCCAGGTACTTATCGCGTTGATATTTATATTAATAGTGAGCTTCAAGAAACCCGTGATGTAGAGTTTGTTGAGGGAACGACAGGTAAACTGATGCCAAAGCTCACGTTAGGGCAATATAGACGATGGGGTGTTGCCATAGACTCCGCTGCTGAGCTAAAAGATGTGGCTGAGGATAAAGTAATTACAGATCTGAGTAGCTATATTCCCTCAGCAAAAATAATATTCGATTTTCAACATCAGATATTAAAAATTTCTGTTCCACAGGCGTTGATGAGAACAACTGCTCAGGGAACAATTGATCCCCAATATTGGGATGAAGGCGTTACTGCGTTGTTGCTGAGTTACGGTTTGAGTGGATCAAGAGAGTGGCATAGTCAGGGGGTTAATGACAATTATTTTCTTAATTTGCATAGCGGTTTTAACATCGGTGGTTGGCGTCTGCGTAACTACAGCACTGCTATGCTTAATAAAAACAGCGATAATACTGGAAATAATAACGAGGCATCGAATGAAAATAATCACCTTAATTGGGATTCAATTGATACCTACATACAACATGATATCCCTTCAATAAAGGGGCAATTCATCGCGGGTGAAAGCTATACACCTTCTGATGTTTTCGATAGTATCCCCTTTCGTGGTGTGCAGATTGGCTCTGATGACAATATGATGCCCGACAGCCTACGGGGATTTGCTCCAACTATACGTGGCATTGCTAATAGTAATGCTCAGGTAACGGTAAAGCAAGACGGAAACGTGATTTATCAAACTTATGTTTCTCCTGGAGCATTTTCGATTAAAGATTTGTATCCGACATCATCAAGTGGTGAGTTACAAATAATAGTTAAAGAATCTGACGGTTCAGAGCATACATTTATACAACCCTTTTCTAATGTTGCTGTAATGCAACGTGAAGGGAATCTCAAGTATGCTGCAATGGTAGGGAAGTATCGTCCTGTTAGTTCTCACGATGATAACTCTTTAATAGAACAGTCAACATTAATTTATGGATTACCTCATGACATGACGGTCTATGGAGGGGTTCAACATTCGCCAAATTATCGATCAGCCGCATTAGGTTTAGGTGTCGGTTTAGGTGATTGGGGTGCCTTCTCAGTGGATGCAACTCAGGCCAATACATCGTTAACGACAAATGAAGGAGATATAAATAAAAAAGGTCAGTCATATCGCTTTCAGTATTCAAAAAGTATTGCCGCTACTGACTCGACAATTACCTTAGCTGGTTATCGTTATTCCACTAAAGGGTTTTACACTCTGCAGGAGTCGCTGGACTACGACCAGCCTGATGATACATATAATAATAACTGGCATGGTAACAAGCGTAGTAAGCTCCAATTAACCTTCTCCCAAAATCTTGTGGGACTTGATTGGGGGTCCTTAGCAATATCAGGGTACCAGCAAGATTATTGGAATGAAGAGGGTTATGAGCGTAATCTTTCGGTAAGCTATAACAACTCTTTTGTAAATGGCATTGCGTGGTCATTAATGTATATGTATACGCAATATACAAATAAAAGTGCAAATACAAGTTCAAATACGCATGCTAATAATAACAAACAAGTTTCGATCAATGTCAGTATCCCATTAGGAAAATGGCTTCCAGGTGCTTATGCTACCACTAGTATGAATAGCGATCTTCATGGTGGCATGTATAGTCAGGCTGGAATTAGTGGTACTGCACTTAAAGATAATAATCTTTCTTATTATATGTCTCAGGGTACTGGAAATAACAATCAAAATTATAATGGCCAGGTGGGGATGGATTATAAGGGAAGCTATGGGGAATTAAATGTAGGTTACAACTATAGTGATAACTCCAGGCAGGTAAATTATGGTGCACAAGGATCTGTAGTGGTCCATCAACATGGTATCACTTTTGGTCAGCCTTTGGTTGGCGATATTTCAGCGCTGGCACTTGTTGAAGCTCCAGGGGCGGACAATGCTAAAGTAAATAATGGCACTGGGCTGAGTACTGACTGGCGTGGCTATACTATTGTACCTTATTTAAATTCCTATAGACGTTCTCGTATAGCCCTTGAACCATCAACATTGAAAGATGATGTTGATATTAAAAATAACGTTACAACTGTTGTACCAACAGCAGGTGCCGTAGTTGCTGCTGCCTTTAAGACTAATGTAGGACATCGAGTGTTAATAACATTTCAACAGGATAAATTTGCAGTGCCATTTGGTGCAATGGTTTCTGTCGATGGTAGTGAAAACCCGGATGTCGGTATTGTGAATGAGAATGGCGAAGTATACCTGAGCGGTCTTCCAGAGCGTGGAAGCATAACCGCAAAGTGGGGTTTAAATAACGAAATGAAATGTCACGCTGATTTTGTATTACCAGCTAGTACTGGTAAAAATAAAAGAAAAGATATCGGCTTGCAACAAATCAATGTTATCTGTAAATGAGAAACGTTATGGCATTTTTTAAAATAAAGTACAATGCTTATCCGTTATTTATTTTTCTTGTAATATTTTTCGGATATTCACATCATGCGAGTGCAGCTACGGGGTGGTGTACCCCTACAAGCGGTACTCCATATACGTTCAATGTCGATTTTACATCTACTATTACCGATCCTTCTCTCGATAATCCAGGCAAGATTATAGATCCTGTAGATTCGTGGGATTTAGGAACAACGTATAGTATTACATGTGATTGTGATGGTACAACCAAAGCGAGAATGTTTTCGGGGCGCTCAACTCTTACGCAGTATGGAGTTTACAATAGTAAAACATATTATAATTTAAATGATAATATGGCTCTTGCAACTACGATCTTTGTCGGTGGGAATGGTTATTATACGGTTCCATTTGAAAATATCAGTAATAATTCACCGGACAGAGCCTGTAATACGCCAATTAATAATGCTAACTCCGGCTCAAAAGGAACTCTTTCTTTATATATCAAAAAAGGATTTATTGGTTCACTTGATATTCCCCCCACTTTGGTAGCATCAATGTATTCATCAAGAACGTCGGGGAGTTATTCATCTACTCCTATATCTCAAGTATATATCAGTGGCACTATAAGCGTCCCACAGTCATGTAAAATTAATGATGGGCAGATTATAGATATAGATTTGGGCCGACTGGTAGATGCCTCACTAAAAACTAAGGGAGCGAAACCCGACGGGTATGAAGAAAAAACTGCATCGGTAAACTATAGTTGTACTAATATAGCAGAAGGTCTTAAGGTTAAGTTTAGCTTTAATGGTCAGGCCGCGGCTGGGGATTCCACTTCACTTTTAACCAGTAATAGTGATATTGGGGTGCGAATTGAAGATCGCAACGGGGCGATTGTTTCCCCCAATAGTGGAGACTTGCTCACGGAATTTGATGCAAGTACACAAACAGGTAATGCTTTGTTTAAAAGTTATCCGGTTAATGTGTCAGGAAAGTTGCCAGCACCGGGTAAATTTACAGCGACAGCTACCGTTATGATGAATCTGGAGTGAATCGCTAAAATGAATAAATTCTATAAGGTATTATTTAATTGCGTGCATATCTCTAAATTGGGTATTGTTAATAGAAGTCGTCTTATTGCAATGTTTTTTTTGTTGCCGCAATTTGTTTATGCTTATACAGCTTTCGAGGGGGTGCCAATTAAATTTCATGGTGAAGTTTTTGCTGCCACATGTGATATTAAAGGCATTGCAGATCAAACAGTAACCCTTGGCGATGTGAGTACAATTGATCTTGCTGAGGCAGGCGATGTATCTCGTGCGATACCATTTTCGATTACGGTCACCTGCCCTGAGAATGGACCAAAAAAAGCAGTCGTGACCTTTAGCGGCACAGCAGCATCCGACCCATCACTACTAGAATTAGATAGTGTTACCGGTGCGGCAACTGGCGTGGCGGTTAGAATTAACCAGGGTGATACTACGACTGAATTGAAACTTAATAATCCCTCAGCGGCCATAGCTCTCATTGGCGGGGATAATCTATTAAGTTTTAATGCGCAATATCAGGCTCTCGTATCGCGCCCTCAGATAACTCCTGGTGTTGCAAATGCAACCGCTCAGTTCACAGTTACTTACCCTTAACAATGTAAATCGGTGAGGTATGTGGCGCGAAATTTTATTCTTTTTAACCATCTAATTCCATGTTCTTTACATCAATTACATGTTGGTTTGCATTAAAACTGAATTAGATGGTTTGCAACTTTATCTTTAAAGACTAATCGTCATAATTTTTAAATAGAATAACCATAGGATTCTATTTAAAATTTATATATGCGGTGCTTATTCCTGGCAATATAAAGGATGATATTTGTATAATTGTGTGATCTTGGGTTTGAAACGAGGTTCATAATTATTCAAGTGTTATTTCGCGAGAATGTTTATTGAACGAGCATACTTTTTTAGAAATACATCGCATAGGTTTACTTGCCCTGGGTGATACATGTTGCATTGATCAAATACCAGTATGCTATCAAATTCTTTCAGGCTATAGATTCGGTCTTCAATCTCTTCGTCGTTTTATCCAGCCGGCCAGTAGCATTCCTCAATCGACGTCAGGTCTAAGAAATTCGGTTCTACCTATTTTTAGGCTTTCTGATGATCTTCCTGCCTGGTAATAGCTTTATATAACCTAAGGTGAACATAGCTAGCCGATTCTGTGGTTAGTACGGTTAGGTTGGCCATTGCCGTACCGAAAGGGGGGAATCGCGTGCTGATGGCGTGCTTATTGGTCCTGGTTTCGATAACCGCCAGCGGCAAGTTAGGTATGCGGTACTGCAAGATATCGGCAGATTCCACATTGATAGGTGAGGCCAGTTTGCCAAGGCTAAAATTTTACCATTCCGAAGTTTTACTTTCTGACGGGTATGTGACGCGACATCCCAGCCTGCGGTCTTGACGGCGGGCAGGATATATTTGGGGATAATGTTTTTTTCCGTCAGATGAGTTTTGTTTTCGCCAACTATGGCAGAGCATTCAACGAGATTGGATTAGCTCCGGTTTTACTGGATTAATGTATCAGGTAATGAACTGAAAAGGTGTTTTGGGGAACCACGGGCAAATTCAGGAGGACAATTCCAATTATTAGCATTCGTCCACCACGGGAATTTAATACATGTTTGTTACGAACAATTTATTGCGATCTCGCTCGCAACGTGGACAATACTTAATTATGCGGAGAACTTATAGCAGCGAAATCAATAATTTCATTTAAGTCACGGGATGGGGAATGGACAGTAACACTCAGGGATTCACTTCATACTGGCGTAATACCTTAGCTGATGCCGAGTCTGGAAAAGGGGCATTTGAGCGTAAAGATGAAGCTTCATTTACTCAGTGGGTGAATGTCGATCGGGGCAGGTTGGATGAAGAGATCGTGCAGTCGTTCTTCGAGGGCGAAGACGAGCAGGTTAAAACCGTCGAGGTAATGTTACGGCCGCAGGTATGGATCCGCCTGTTAAAGCATGGCAAGGAACGTACGGCAGGGGCACCTGGTATCGTTACACCAGTGGTGACTTCTGCTCTGTTGAACCGTGAAGGCTTTTTGTTCCCCGCATCTCCTGCCACCATTCCCCGCGACCTGCTTGAACCACTCCCCAAAGGTACCTTTTCTGTTGGTGAGATGGCGGAATATGACAAATACAAAACCACGCATGATTCATTCACTTTTGGTCCTGATGTCGATGACCAGCAGCGTGAGGAAACAGACGAACAGCGGGCGGAACGATATGCTCGCTATAAGCAGTTGTGGCAAAAGTACCTGAAAGACACAAATGAACTTTTAAAAAGTGTGGCCGGGAAATGGCTTGATTCTCCAGAGCAATATGAGCAGGCTGGACATGGCTACATTATTAAAGCCAACCAGTCTGGAGGGGCAAGCATTCATATCCTGCCTATGTACGATCATCTACTGTCGTGCAAAAAAGAGGTGCCATTGCTGGCACGCTTTGCTTCAAAGGATAAATCTCCTGTTGAGCCGCTTCTTGCCAGTCATGCCATGTTCAGTGAGCGTCTGGGACATTCCGGCGATAAGTTTCCGCTGGCGGTCGCACAGCGCGATGCGCTTAGCCATTATCTAACTCAGCAGCCGGGCGATATTCTTGCCGTCAACGGTCCTCCGGGAACCGGAAAAACTACGCTGGTACTCTCTATCATTGCCACGGAGTGGGCGAGGGCGGCGCTTAACAAAACTGAACCGCCAATGGTGATTGCGACATCGACAAACAATCAGGCCGTTACCAACATAATCGAGGCCTTCGGTAAAGATTTTGCTACCGGCAGCGGGCCTATGGCCGGCCGTTGGTTACCTGATGTAAAAAGCTTTGGTGCCTACTTCCCGTCTTCAAGCCGAAAAGTCGAGGCAGCAAAAAAATACCAGACGGAAGACTTTTTTAACCGTGTTGAATCACTTGAATACGTAGAAGATGCCCGATTCTTTTTCCTTGAAAAGGCAAGCGCAGCTTTTCCGACTGTGTCATGTCATTCACCTGAACAGGTTGTGGAGCTCTTGCATCAGCGATTAGTTGAACTCTCTGCAGAGCTTGAGCAAATCGAACCTGCGTGGGACGCCCTGAACGCCATACGCGAAGAGCGGAACGCCGTCAGCGACGATCTCGAACAGTATATTGAGGATAAGAGAACATCACTGCTTAATAGCACAAATGAAATCTCGCTATTAACGCAGGGCAAAAAACAGTGGGAACAATATCGAGCCGGTGAGTCGATCATGTTTGCTCTCTTCTCCTGGCTTCCCGCCGTTCGTACTAAGCGTCACTATCAAATGAAGCTGTTTTTGGAGGCTACGTTTGGCGAAAGAATGACTGCATTCCAGGGAACTCTGCCTGATGGAATTGATGCTTTTATCGATGGCCTGATTGCACAATCGCATAATGAACAGACCGGGTATCAGCAGCAGATCGCTATTGCTGAGGACATTTCCCGACGTGAAAGCGAAGCGGCACTGCGCTGGCGCGAGATTACTCGCTCACTGGGAAATCAGGACGAAGCAGAGTTGAGTCTGCGCGAAGCCGAT
The DNA here is from genome assembly GCF_008364555.1 of Enterobacter vonholyi. Classification (GTDB taxonomy): domain Bacteria; phylum Pseudomonadota; class Gammaproteobacteria; order Enterobacterales; family Enterobacteriaceae; genus Enterobacter; species Enterobacter vonholyi. The sequence goes on along the minus strand of NZ_VTUC01000038.1, from coordinate 327,669 downwards.
GAACTTGCCGATACACAGCTCCGTTTCCCCGCGTTTCTGGTGGCGACGCATTACTGGGAAGGTCGTTGGCTGATGGATATGGCTGCTATCGATAACCTTCAAAAAGAGAAAGGTCTCAAAGGGGCGAAGACCATTAAAGCCCGCTGGCTGCGTAGAATGAAGCTCACCCCTTGCGTCGTGATGACCTGCTTTATGCTTCCTCACCATATGCTCGTCAGGGAACACATTGGCGGTAAAAAGTTTGATGATGGTTATTTATATAACTTCGCCGATTTGCTGATTGTCGATGAAGCGGGGCAGGTACTTCCTGAGGTTGCCGCTGCATCCTTCGCACTGGCGAAGAAAGCCCTGGTGATTGGAGACACAGAACAGATTGCGCCTATCTGGAATAGCCTGCCTGGTATTGATATCGGCAACATGGTTGAGGAAAACATTCTTCCGGGAGGTACGCAGGAAGAACTTACTGAAGCGTATACCCTGGTGTGTGAATCTGGAAAAAGCGCTGCCTCTGGCAGCGTTATGAAGGTTGCGCAGTTCAACTCGCGCTACCAGTACGATCCGGATTTGGCGAGAGGGATGTACCTTTATGAACACCGTCGTTGCTTCGATAACATCATTGGCTACTGTAACACCCTATGCTATCACGGTAAGTTGCAGCCCAAACGAGGAGAAGATAAAGAGACAATATTTCCTGCAATGGGTTATCTGCATATAGATGGTAAAGGTATGCAGGCAAGTGGTGGAAGTCGCTATAACGACTTTGAAGCGAAGACGATAGCAGCCTGGCTTGCCGCGCATAAAGAAGAGATTGAGCGGCACTACAATAAACCTCTGCATGAATTAGTCGGCGTTGTGACCCCATTTTCGGCGCAGGTCAGCGCGATTAAGTCGTCATTGCGTAAGCTGGATATCAATTGCAATGGTGACGAAAGCTCACTGACAGTAGGTACGGTCCACTCATTGCAGGGAGCCGAACGAGCAATTGTGCTGTTCTCTCCGGTGTATTCGAAACATGAAGATGGCGGATTTATCGACAGCGACAGCAGCATGCTGAACGTTGCCGTTTCGCGTGCTAAAGATAGTTTCCTGGTCTTTGGCGATATGGACCTGTTTGAGATCCAACCCGGATCGTCACCTCGGGGACTGCTGGCGAAATACCTGTTTGCTTCCACCGATAATGCATTGCAGTTCGAGTTTCAGGAGCGCCAGGATTTAAATACCTCACAAACACAGATTTCAACCCTGCACGGGGTGGATCAACATGATGCGTTTTTGAATCAGACTTTTGACGAGATTAATCAGAGCATTACTATCGTTTCCCCGTGGCTCACCTGGCAAAAGCTGGAACAGACCGGTTTTCTGGCGTCGATGTCTCAGGCGCGCGCCCGCGGCATTGATATCACTGTAGTAACGGATAAAACATTGAATACAGACCATGCCAATTTCGAAAAGCGAAAAGAGAAATATCAGCGTCTAAATGAAGCCCTGGAAAGGTTGAATGAAATGGGCATCACAACGAAGCTGGTTAACCGTGTTCACAGTAAGATTGTGATTGGTGATGAGGGGCTGCTTTGCATCGGTTCCTTTAACTGGTTTAGCGCCTCGCGAGAGGAAAGATATCAGCGATACGATACGTCGATGGTCTATCGCGGCGATAGCTTAAGAGCAGAGATCAATACGATTTACTCCAGCCTTGAGCAGCGTCAGTTATAAAAAGATATACAGTGCCTGAGCACCCTTATAAATCACAGGGTGCTCAGGAGGTTTAATAAAATCATGTCTATTAACCCTTAAAAACATTTTGTCGGTGCCATTCTTACACACTTCACCGCCCAACCTCAATTAATTCACCTAATCAAAACACCGGCACCCCCAGCCCAACCTTCACCTCCTTCAACGTCTCCTGCGTCACTCCCTGCGCCCGCTCCGTCCCGCGCTTCAGCATCGCCATCAGCTCGCCCTTATCCTGCATATACATCGCCCTCCGCTCCCGCATCGGCGCAATCAGCTCCTGCAAACACGCCTCCAGCTCGTTCTTGCACGCCCGGTCGCCCAGCCCGCCCGCCTGATAGTGCGCCTTCATCGCCGCCACTTTCTCCTTGTCCGGATGAAACGCGTCGAGATACGTAAACACCACGTTCCCCTCAATCTGCCCCGGGTCGCTCACCTTCAGGTGGTTCGGGTCGGTGTACATGGCGCTCACCGCACGATGAATCGTCTCTTCGCTGGCCGAAAGGTGCAGCGTGTTGCCCAGCGATTTCGACATCTTGGCGCTGCCGTCGATGCCGGGCAGGCGGCTGGTGTCGCTCAGCATCGCCTTGCAGTGGCGCAGCACCGGGGCGGGCAGCAGGCTGTTCATCTTGTGCACAATCTCGTTGGTCTGCTCAATCATCGGCAGCTGGTCGTCGCCGACGGGCACGCACTCGGCCTTAAACGCGGTGATGTCCGCCGCCTGGCTGATGGGGTACGCCATAAACCCGACCGGCAGCGAGCGGGCGAAGCCCTTCTGCGCAATCTCGTTTTTCACCGTCGGGTTACGCTCCACGCGGGCGACGGTGACGATATTCATATACAGCATCGTCAGCTCGGCGAGGGCGGGCAGGGCAGATTGCAGGCAGATCGTGGTCAGGTTCGGGTCGATGCCCGCGGCGAGGTAGTCGGCCAGCACTTCGGGGATGTTGTCGCGGATCTTCTGTGGGTTGCTGCCGTTGTCGGTCAGCCCCTGCAGGTCGGCAATCAGCACAAACTGGTTGTGCGTCTGCTGCAGCGCCACGCGCTGGCGCAGCGATCCGACGAAGTGGCCGAGGTGCAGCGGACCGGTTGGGCGGTCGCCGGTGAGGATGGTTTGCTTGTTCATAAAGACTCCTTAATGGGCAGTTGCCGAAAGGGGTCTTAGATGTGAGAAAGCCGCCTTTCGGCGGCTATCTGAAAATGGGGAAAACTACTCCGTGCCGCCTTTAAGAAGGCAGCCACCAGCGGTTTACGGTGAGCACGGCGTGGTTTATGTTCATCTCTTTACCGTACCACGTCCGGCGCGAAAAACAAAAGGGCACGTCATGCTGCAATCACTCAACCATCTGACCCTCGCGGTCAGCGACCTGCAAAAAAGCCTCACCTTCTGGCACGAGCTGCTGGGCCTGACGCTGCACGCCCGCTGGAATACCGGTGCTTATCTCACCTGCGGCGATCTTTGGGTCTGTCTGTCGTACGACGAGATGCGCTATTACGTGCCGCCGCAGGAGAGCGACTATACCCACTACGCGTTTACCGTGGCGGAGGCTGATTTTGAACCGTTCTCGAACAAGCTGGAGCAGGCGGGCGTCACCGTCTGGAAGCAGAACAAAAGCGAGGGGGCGTCGTTCTATTTTCTCGACCCGGACGGGCACAAGCTGGAGCTGCACGTGGGCAGCCTCGCCGCGCGGCTGGCGGCGTGCCGCGAGAAGCCCTATGTGGGCATGGTGTTTACCTCAGACGAGGCTTGAGGCGCGCACCTTCAGCCTGCCCGCCAGCGTCACGTGCGTGGCGGCATCTTCCTGATTGCACAGGTACTCCACCGCCAGCCGTCCCAGCTCGCTGTAGGGCAGCTGGATACTGGTCAGCGGCGGGGTGAGCTGCTCGGAAATCTTCTGGTCGTCGTAGCCCGCCAGCAGCATGTCCTGCGGGATGCGCACGCCATTCACCGCCAGCGCCTGATAGCAGCCAATCGCCAGCCAGTCGCTGGCGCAGAAGATGGCGTCCGGGCGCTCGGCCAGTTCCAGTAGGGAAGCTGTCGCGGTAAAGGACTCGCTGAACTGCCAGTTGGTCTGGCGCACCAGGCCGTCGTCGCACGCGAGTCCGGCCTGCTGCAATGCCGCCTGGTAGCCTGCCAGACGCTGGCGTGAGGCCTCCATCCAGCTCTCGCCGGTGATGTGGGCGATGCGCGTGGCCCCGCAGGCGATGAGGTGTTTAGTGACCTGAAAGGCGTTGGCGTAGTCGTCCGGGATAAACGACGGCAGCAGCGGCGAGCCGGGATCGCGCTGGTTGAGCAGCACCAGCGGGATGCGGGTGCAGTCCTGGAATGCCGTCATGTCCACCAGCGTGGTGATCGGGGAGGCGAGGATAATCCCGATGCAGTTGCGCTTCTCCAGCTGGCGGATGATGTTCAGCGCTAGCTCGATGTCGTCGCCGTAGTCGTAGACGGTGAGCAGGGTCTCGTTGCGCCACGCCGCTTCCCGCGCCTGGCTGATGGCGTCGATAAACGGGTCAAAGCTCTGCAGCGAGCTGACCAGCAGGGCGATCTCTTCCTGGTTGCGCGGGGCGTGAACGGCGGGGAGGCGGTCGTAGCCGAGCTCGGTAGCGACGCCAATCACCCGCTGGCGGGTGTCATCGCTGAGCTTGATGTTGCGGGACTGGTTAAGCACCAGCGATACCGTCGCCTGCGACACGCCCGCCGCCCGCGCAATATCGTTCATCGTCACTTTCGTTTTTCGCTTCATCCGTCCTCTCCCTTTCGCGATTTCGCATCATACCCTAACCGCACGCTTTAGCGCCGTCGATCACGTTTCTCATTCATCGAAGCGTGAACTTTGTGAGAGGCATCGCTTTTCTTCGTGCGGCAAATTGCGCATTTATCCCGCAGCTAATATTTATTAGCTAAATATTATCAGTAAGAGGACGCGTAATGAAAGAGCAGTGGAGCAGGGAGCAGGCACAGGCGTGGTATCAGCAGAAGGGCTGGCTGTGCGGGTTTAACTATCTGCCGTCGACGGCGGTGAACTGGACCGATATCTGGCAGGCAGAGACCTTCGATGTCGGGACGATTGACCGCGAGCTGGGCTGGGCGGCGGAGGCGGGCTACAACACCCTGCGCATCAACCTGCCGTTTATCGTCTGGGAGCACGACCGCGACGGGCTGATGGCGCGCATTGACCGGTTTTTGACGATTGCCGACGGTCACGGGTTCAGCACCATGCTGACCCTGATGGACGACTGCGGCTTCTCCGGCGACGAGCCTTACCTCGGCCCGCAAAAGCCGCCGGTGCCGGGCAAGCACAACAGCCAGGCGGCGGCGAGCCCGGGGCGCGACAAGGTGTGCGATCCGGACTGTTGGGCAGACATTGAACGCTATATCCGCGACGTTGTCCGCCAGTTCCGCGAGGATAAGCGCGTGCTGCTGTGGGATCTCTACAACGAGCCGGGCAACCGCGGCATTTTCGCGACCGGCACGCAGGAGGTGCAATACGACGCGAAGCTGGAGACCTGCGCCCACGCGCTGATGAAGCTTGCGTTCCAGTGGGTGCGAGAAGAAGACCCGACCCAGCCGCTCACCGTCTGCGCCTGGCGTCTGCCGCCGGAAGAGGAGGGCGAGACGTTCTTCCGGCATCCGCTGGACCAGACCGCGCTGGCGCTCTCGGACGTGGTGAGCTTCCACGCCTACACCCACACGGGACGCATGACGGCAATTATCCAGCAGCTGCAGGCGCTCGGTCGCCCGCTGTTCTGCACCGAATGGCTGGCGCGCCACGTGGGCAGCACCATCGAAGAGCAGCTCCCGCTGATGTACGCGGCGAAGGTCGCGCCGTACCAGTGGGGGCTGGTGCGCGGCAAAACCCAGACCTGGCTACCGTGGCCGGTGGTGATGAAAGAGTCCACGGACTACTGCCGCCTCTGGTTCCACGACGTGTTTGAGGAAAACGGTATTCCGTTCTCGCGCCGTGAAATCGCCCTGATGCAGCAGCTGCGCAAGATCGCCCCTCAGGCGCAGGACAAATAATATCGACCCGGCGGTCCACCGCCGGGCAACCAGGCAGGCATATAACAATGGCAACGACAATGAAAATACCGTCTCGCGAGCTGTGGTCTTATTTTGGTTATGGTTTAGGTCAGTGTTTTAGCTTTGGTTTAGTGGGTTCGTTTATTAACTATTTTTACACCGACGTGCTGGGGATTTCGGCGCTGGCGGCGAGCACCATCTTCCTGATTGCCCGCGCGTGGGACGCGGTACACGATCCGCTGTTTGCCAGCATCATGGACACCATTAACAGCCGGTTCGGCAAATTTCGCCACTTCTTGCTGATCGCCCCGCTGCTGATCACCGGCGTCACGCTGCTGTCGTTCTATAAAATCGAAGCGGACATGACCACCAAAATCCTCTACGCCGGGGTGACCTATATTCTGTGGGGGACGCTGTACGCCATCTCCGATATCCCGTTCTGGTCGATGTCGTCAGTGATGACCAACGACTCCGGGCAGCGCACCCGCGCGGTGACGGCGGCGATGCTCGGGGTGAACGCCGGGATTGCCTGCGCCAACATCTTCTTCCCGAAGCTGGCGGCCTACTTCGCCCAGTACAGCAATGACAAAGGCTACTTTATGGCGGCGCTGGTGATGATGCTGGTGGGCCTGCCGCTGATGCTCAACGGCTTTATGCAGATCAAAGAGCGCGTGCCGCCGAGCCCGGAGAAGGTGACCATCCGCGACACCTTCCACAACCTGCGCCAGAACAAGCCGCTGTTTATCGTCCTGCTGTCGTTCTTTTTCTGCGTGTTCCACAACGTGGCGGGCGGGCTCTATATCTACTTCTTTATCAACAACCTGGGCGACGGCAGCCTGCAAATGGCGATTGGCGTGATGGGGATAGTCGCGGCGGTGCTGTGCCTGGTCGCCCCAATGCTGACGCGCCGGATGCAGAAGCGGAAGCTGTTTATGATCCTCTGCGGGCTGGACGTGGCGGTGCGCGTGGTGATGTGGTTTGTCGGCTATCAGCAGGTGACGATGCTGTTTATTCTGCTCGGCCTGAGCACGCTGTTCGTGATGATGACCAACATCCTCACCTCATCGATGATTGCCGACACCATTGAGTACGCGGAGTACCACACTCACAAGCGCTGCGCGGCGATCACCTTCTCCGGGCAGACCTTCACCGGCAAGATGTCGGTGGCGGTGGGCGGCGGGTTGATCGGCGTGTTTCTGACGATGATCGGCTACGTGCCGCAGGCGCAAATTCAGAGCGAGAGCGTGCTGTCGGGGCTGTTCTTCGGGATCTGCCTGCTGCCGGCGATAGGCTCGCTGATCCGCATGGGCTTTATGTCGCGCTTTACCTTTACCGAGGAGAAGCACACGGAGATTTGTCGGCTGCTGGCGGAGCGGAACGCGTCTGCGAAAGCGCCGGGTGGCGGCTGCGCCTTACCCGGCCTACAGAAAATTACAGCGACTTCACAAACGCCAGCAGATCTTCGTTGAGCTGGTCCTGGTGGGTCAGCGCGAAGCCGTGCGGCGCGTTGTCGTACACCTTCAGCGTGGCGTTTTTAATCATCTCTGCCGCCAGCTTGCCGGTGCTTTCAAACGGCACGATCTGGTCGTTGCTGCCGTGGATCACCAGCGTCGGCACGTCGATTTTCGCCATATCCGGACGGAAGTCGGTTTCGCCGAACGCGGTCACGCAGTCGATAGTGCCCTTCAGGGACGCCAGCAGGGCGATGTTCAGCGTCTGGGTCAGGGCTCCGGCAGAGACGGTCTGCCCGGCGTTGGTGCCGTAGAACGGGGTGGCGAAGTCGCTGATGAACTGGGCGCGATCTTTACGCAGCCCGTCGCGAATGCCGTCGAACACGCTTTGATCCACACCCTGCGGGAAGGAGTCGGATTTGCCGAATATTGGCGTCACCGCGCCCAGCAGCGCCAGACCGGCCACGCGCGCGCTGCCGTAGTTGTTGATGTAGCGCGTCACGTCGCCGCCGCCCATGGAGAAGCCCACCAGCGTCACTTCGCGCAGGTCCAGGGTGGTGATCAGATCGTTGATGTCGGACGCAAAGGTGTCGTAGTCGTAGCCGTTCCACGGCTGATCCGAGCGGCCAAACCCGCGACGGTCAAAGGCGATGGCGCGGAAACCGCGCTCGGCCAGGTAGTTCAACTGGCTGTCCCACATGTCGCCGTCCAGCGGCCAGCCGTGGCTGAAGAGAATCGGTTTGCCCGCGCCGCCTTCTTTGTAGTAAATCTGCGTGCCGTCTTTTGCCTTAAACGTTGCCATAGTGTGTTCCTGTGCAGGTGATGGTTATGGTTATACCGGCGCGACCAGATAACGAATTGCCGGTGATGTTGTGCCCTGATGAAAAGCCAGAACGCGGCTTTGCAGCAGGAGGTCATTCATGGTGTGGCGCTCCTGCTGGCGCAGATGCTCTATCCACGAGCCCATCAGGAAGGTCTCAATAAACAGGCCGGGGCGCTCAATATCCTCATATACCGCCCAGCTCATCGCGCCTGCGCGGCGTCGCACCCTGCGCAGCTCGTGGACCGCCTCCAGGAAGGGTTTCGCGTTGTGCGGGTCGATGATGTACTCGTGCGAGACCAGCACCGGGCCGCGCTCGTTCGGCAGGTCGATCTCCACGCCGTCCAGCGGCTGTCCGCTCAGGTCGAGGTTTAATTCCGGGTCTTTCTCAAGCTTCCAGCGGAACACGGTGGCGCTTGCCAGCACCATCCCCAGCGTGGCGACAACCAGCGCGGTCGGGGTGCCGAACCGGGAGGCAATCTGCCCCCAGATGGCGCTGCCCGTGGTCATTGAGCCGAAGAACACCGTCAGGTAAACCGCCAGCGCACGGGCCTTCACCCAGCGGGCGGCGCTGCGCTGCGCGCCGAGGTTCAGCGTCGAGAGCACCGCAATCCACGCGAAGCCGGTGAAGAACTCAAACAGGTTGAGCAGCCAGACGTGGCGCACAAACGCCAGCGCCAGCATGGTGAGGGCAAAGACCAGGCTCGCGGCCACCATCAGCCGGTCGGCGTTCAGCCGCTGGCGCAGGCGCGGCAGCAGAATGGCCCCGGCAATGGCGCCCAGGCCAATGCACGCCAGCATCACGCCGTAACCCGCCGGGCCTAAGCCCAGCTCGCGGCGCGCCACCAGCGGCAGCAGTGCCCAGCCCGCGCTTCCGAAAACGAAGAAGGCCACGGTACGCACCAGCACGTTGCGCAGCACCGGGGCGGCGTGCACGTAGCGGATGCCGGTGCGCACCGCAGAGAAAAAGTGCTCCGGCGGCAGACGCTGAATGGGCGGGGCCGGACGCCAGCGCCACAGCACCCACGCCACGCCAATCACGGACAGCGCGTTCAGGGCGAACACCATCCACGGCCCGGCGAGCGACAGCAGGAAACCGCCCAGCGCGGGGCCAATCGCCCGGCTGATGTTCACCCCGAGCGAGTTCAGCGCCACGGCGGCGCCCAGCTCCGGCTTGCTCACCAGATCGGGCACCACGGCCTGGAACGGCGGCGAGCTCATCGCCGCCCCCACGCTCAGCAGAAACGTCGCCACCAGCAGAACGGCGGGGGTGACGTGTCCGGTGAAGGAAAGCACCGTCAGCCCGGCGGCGGCGATGAACACCCACAGCTGGGAGAAGAGCAGGTATTTACGCCGGTCAACGATGTCCGCCATCACCCCGGACGGCAGGGCGAAGAGGAACATCGGCAGGCTGCTGGCCGCCTGCACCAGCGCGATATCCAGCGGGTCGGCGCTCAGGGTCAGCATGCTCCAGTTGATGCCGACGTCGCTCATCCATGAGCCGACGTTAGAGACCACCGTGGCGATCCACAGCATGCGGAACACCGGCTGGCTCAGCGGCTGCCAGGGAGAAACCGTCGATGCGGGCGTCGTCTCGACGTGTGCGTCGCGAACGTCGTTAACCTGGGTCATGCGAACCTCTCCGCTGCCTTACGCTGCAGTCGCCACTGGCCCGGCCCGGTGAGGGCAAGGGTGGTGAAGATAATCAGCAGCAGCCAGCCAAACTGCCCTTCGGCAATCGACCAGTTCGGGTGGACCGCCAGCATCGCCACCAGCAGCACGGCGATAATCGGCAGGCACGCCAGGCGGGTGTAGACGCCCGCAATGATAAACAGCGGGCAAATCACCTCGGCGACAATCGCCGGGATCAGGCTGGCGTAAGGCCCGAAGCCGAACGGATCTTCAATGCGCGTCAGCTCTTCGCTGAAGTGCAGCACCTTCGGCAGGCCGTGCACGTAAAGCAGCAGCAGGCTGCCGGTCAGGCGCAGGAAGAACAGCCCCAGGTCGATCCGGGGCGGCATAGTGGTGTTTTTCATCAGAAAGCAAAGCAGCTGCAGCCCAGCGCCCCCCAGAAAGCGTTATCGTCTGACACCGGCATCTCTGAGGTGCGGGCGAAATCATGCTGGTGGCTGTGAACCCCGCACGGGCCGCTGCAGTGGTGGACGGCGCTCATGCCCACGCGTGCGGCCTGCGGCGGCGCGCTGCGGTAGTGGCCCGGCACCTTCACCACCGGGGACCACTCGGGCAGAACCGGAATAGCAGGCGGCGCGAGCGGACCAAAGCTGCCTGCGGCGTAAACGATGTCGCCGTTCACCACCGTCAGGACGGACTCGATGCCCTTGATCTCCTCTTCCGGCACGCGGAAGTAGTCTTTGCTGAGAACGGCCAGATCGGCGAGCTGGCCGACCTTGATCTGCCCCTTCTGGTTCTGCTCGCTGGAGAACCACGCGCTGCCCTGGGTCCAGAGCATCAGGGCGGTATCGCGATCCAGACGGGCGCTGTGATCGTACATCTGCATCCCGCCGACGGTGCGACCGGAGACCAGCCAGTAGAGCGCGGTCCACGGGTTGTAGCTCGCCACGCGGGTGGCGTCCGTTCCTAAGCCCACCGGCACGCCGGTCTCAAGCATTTTCGCTACCGGCGGCGTGTGGCGGGTGGCTTCAATGCCGTAGCGTTCGGCAAAGTACTCGCCCTGGAAGGCCATGCGGTGCTGCACGGCAATGCCGCCGCCGAGCGCTTTGATGCGGTCGATGTTGGCCTGGGTAACGGTTTCCGCGTGGTCGAAGAACCAGTGCAGGCCGTTGAACGGAATGTCGCGGTTCACCTTCTCGAAGACGTCCAGCATGCGGCTGATGGATTCGTTATAGGTAGCGTGCAGGCGGAACGGCCAGCGGTGCTCCACCAGATGGCGCACCACGCGCTCCAGCTCGTCCTCCATGCCCGGCGCGAGGTCCGGGCGCGGCTCGAGGAAGTCTTCAAAATCGGCGGCGGAGAAGACCAGCATCTCGCCCGCGCCGTTGTGGCGGAAGAAGTCGCTGCCCTGGCCCGGCGTGAGCATGTCGGTCCATTTTTCAAAGTCTTCCAGCTCGTGGCCCGGACGCTGGGTAAAGAGGTTGTAGGCGATGCGGATGGTCATCTGCTTTTTCTCGTGCAGCTCGGCAATCACCTCGTAATCTTCCGGGTAGTTCTGGAAGCCGCCGCCCGCGTCGATGGCGCTGGTCAGCCCCAGACGGTTCAGCTCGCGCATGAACTGACGGGTGGAGTTAACCTGCTGCTCCAGCGGCAGCTTCGGCCCTTTGGCCAGCGTGGCGTAGAGGATCATGGCGTTCGGACGGGCAATCAGCATCCCGGTCGGGTTGCCGTTGGCGTCGCGCTGGATCTCGCCGCCCGGCGGGTTTGGCGTGTCTTTGGTGTAGCCGACCACCTTCAGCGCGGCGCGGTTGAGCAGGGCGCGGTCATACAGGTGCAGGATGAAGACCGGGGTATCCGGCGCGGCGTCGTTAATTTCGTCCAGGGTCGGCATGCGGCGCTCGGCAAACTGGAACTCGGTCCAGCCGCCCACCACGCGCACCCACTGGGGCGACGGCGTGCGCAGGGCCTGCTCTTTCAGCATCCGCAGGGCGTCGGCCAGCGAGGGCACGCCTTCCCAGCGCAGCTCGAGGTTGTAGTTCAGCCCGCCGCGGATCAGGTGCAGGTGCGAGTCGTTCAGGCCGGGGATGGCGGTGTGGCTTTTTAAGTCGACCACTTTGGTGCCTTCGCAGTGGTGTTGCATCACCTCGGCGACGGTACCCACTTCCAGAAATTTTCCGTCGCGCACGGCAACGGCTTCCGCGACGGGGTTCTCGCGATCGACGGTGTGAAACTGGCCGTTAACCAGAATGAGATCGGCTTTACCGAGGGTAACCATAACTGCTCCTGACTGAGAGGGGAATGGTCAGGATTATGGGAACCGGTTTCGGCAAAGATCCAGTTATACAATAGGATAGGTATACCAAAGTATAACTATACCTAAGGTTAACTATACGAAGAGATAATTACGCGCGGAGAGGGAAAACCGCAGGATGAGAGTGACTTTATCGTCGCGGCGCTCGCGGCGATTTCTACCCTTAACCACTGGAAAATGCTATGACCTCTTCAAAGCTCGAAGTGTTAACCCCTGCTAACTGTCAGGTAATCTTTATCGATCACCAGCCTCAGATGGCGTTTGGCGTGCAGTCTATTGACCGTCAGGTGCTGAAAAACAACACCGTGGCGCTGGCGAAAGCGGCTAAGGTGTTCAACATTCCAACCATCATCACCACCGTTGAGACCGAAAGCTTCTCCGGCAATACCTATCCGGAACTGCTGGACGTGTTCCCGGGCCAGGACATTCTGGAGCGTACCTCCATGAACTCCTGGGACGACCAGAAGGTGCGTGACGCGCTGAAGGCCAACGGCAAGAAGAAGGTGGTGGTTGCCGGTCTGTGGACCGAAGTGTGCAATAACAGCTTCGCTCTCTGCGCGATGCTCGAAGGCGACTACGAAATTTATATGGTGGCGGACGCGTCCGGCGGCACCTCCAAAGAAGCCCACGACTACGCGATGCAGCGCATGATCCAGGCGGGCGTGATCCCGGTGACCTGGCAGCAGGTGATGCTGGAGTGGCAGCGCGACTGGGCGCGTAAAGAGACCTATACCGCGGTGATGGACATCGTGCGCGAGCACTCCGGCGCGTACGGCATGGGCGTGGATTACGCCTACACCATGGTGCATAAAGCGCCGTCTCGCCAGAAGAGCGAGCACCGCACCTTAGCGCCGGTCCCGGCTCGCTAAGTTCCGCTGGCGGGCTGGTCCCTCATCCGGCTCGCCGCTGCCTCTTTCTCTGGAGTTCATAATGAGTACTGGGCTGATATCCCTTGCGGCAGGCGTGTTGATTGGCCTGATGTATGCCGTGCTGAAGGTGCGCTCCCCCGCGCCGCCCGCACTGGCGTTGATTGGCCTGCTGGGGATGCTGGCGGGTGAACAGGCGACGCGCCATCTCTTATCCCGGGACGGCGCGACTCCTCCTCAGGTGACCGTGCCGCAGGCTAAATCGCAGACGGGAGCGTCCTCATGAAGGCATGGATAATTTCGCTGGTGTGCGGCGTGGTTGCTGGGGTAATTTACGCCCTGCTCGACGTTCATTCCCCGGCACCGCCGGTTGTCGCCCTGCTTGGCCTGTTCGGCATGCTGGTGGGGGAACAGCTCATCCCGGTGGGACGACGTTTACTGAGTCGCGAACCGCTCACCCTCGCCTGGTTTCGTCACGAATGCGTACCGAAAATCAGCGGCTCGGCACCCCCTGCGCCCGCGAAGGACGATCGCGACGTATAATGATTTTTTAGAGGAAAGACAGCATGACGCTGCCGTGGCGCATTGCCATCATTGATGACGAACGTTCCGTCCGCAGCGGGCTGAGTAATCTCCTGGAGTCGGAAGGGTATTCGACCGATACGTTTGATTCGGCAGAGGTATTTCTGAGCCATCCGCTTGCCCTGTCCGGCGCGGCGCTGGTGATCACCGACATCAAGCTGCGGGGCATGAGCGGCCTGGAGCTGTTTGAAAAGCTGCGCCTGCTGGCCGTACCGCCTCCGCCCGTGCTCTTTATCTCCGGTCATGCTGATGAAAATATGCAGCGGTACGCTCTCGGTCTGGGCGCCGCTGCATTTTTGCGTAAGCCCATTAACATCGATATTCTGCTGGATCATATTCAGCGGGAGCTGGCCCGCCGACAATAAGGATCGCGGATGAACGAACACGAGCAGCCTGCATTCTGGCCCGCCCAGGGGAATCTTCACCAGGGGCGGGTTTTTGTCCTTAAAGAGGATGTGATTTTTACCGTGCTGGCGCAGGAGGGCGGAATCGCCTGGATGCACGCGCGACATCCTCATTCCGGCGGCTCATTTATTATCGCCACCGCGGTCAGCGATGAAGAGGAAGAGCGGGCCACCCGGCTGCTGAAAAACGAGTTTGCGCTGCGTGACGCGCTGCAGGACAGCTGGGCCATTCGCGCCGTCGCATCCACCCAGTACCGGGGGCGCTTCGCGCTGGTGTATGCGCCGTTTGCGTTTGAGCTGCTGGCGCGGCGCGCGGGCAGGGCGATCTCGGGTATCACGCGCTTTATCGAGATGGCGATTCAGATCTGCGTTCCCCTGCGCCAGATGCATCTGCAAAACCTGATCCACGGCGATATCAAGCCCGGCACGATTTTTGTTCATCACGATGCCACCTGCCGTCTGGGCAGCTTTGGCCTCTCCTGTAGCCTCTCCGGAGCCTTCACCCAGACCCGGCTTGCCGTGTCCGGCGGCACTCCCGCCTATATGTCTCCAGAGCATACCACCCGCACCCAGCGCCCCGTCGACAGCCGCAGCGATCTCTACAGCCTCGGCATGGTGCTGTATGAACTCCTGACCGGACGCCTGCCGTTTGAGCTGGGAGAGGACGAGCAGACCAACTGGGCGCACTATCATATTGCCTCGGCGCCGCTGGCCCCGGATGCGATCCGCCCGGACGTGCCGGGAATGCTGTCGACCATCATCCTGAAGCTGCTGGAAAAGAACCCTGATAACCGCTACCAGACGGTCGACGGGCTGATTGCCGACCTCCGCCGCTGTCAGGCGACGTTGACCTGCGAGGGCGAGATCGTCGCCTTTACCCCCGGTCAGCAGGACCGCACTCCGGCGATCCATCTGGCGGACTCCCTGTTTGCGACGCATCCGCAGGCGAATGATGTCGTTGCCGCGTTTGAGCGGGTGGGGCAGAGCCTGGTACCGGAGCTGGTGACGATCGGCGGGCCGTCCGGGATCGGCAAATCCTCCATTATCGCGACGGCGCTTAAAACGCTGCAGCAGCGTACGGTGCTGCTGGCGGTGGGCAAAGTCGATCAGTTTTCACCGTCGTTGCCTTACGGCGTATTAAGCTCTGCGTTCCGCGCCCTGACGCTGCACCTGCTGGGGCTGCCCGTAAACGACGTGGCGAAGTGGAAAATCCGCCTGTCTCGCGCCCTGGAGGGACACGAGGCGCTGGCCGTCAGCCTGGTGCCCGAGCTGGGACTGCTGCTTGAGAGCAAGCCGCGCTTCTCGACGGATACGTTTTCCATTGATGCCCGGGCGCGCTTCAGCCATATGGTGCTGGCGCTGGTGAAGACCTTTGCCTCGCAGGGCTGCCCGCTGGTGCTGGTGCTCGACGATCTCCAGTGGAGCGACGCTGCCAGCCTGCACACGCTCAAATATCTGCTGATGAACTGCGGCTCTATCCCGCTGCTGGTGGTTGTGGCGCACCGCGACATCGGTTCGTTGTCCGACCCCGCACTGCAACAGCAGCTGGCGGGCCTGCCGGAGGCGGCAGAGCACGCGAGCGAAATTGTCCCGCAGGCGCTCTCTGTCAAAGCCGTGTCCCGCTGGCTGGGGACGGTATTTCGCACCCGCAGCACGGCGACGGCCGATCTCGCCACGCTGATCCACGAGAAGACCGGGGGTAACCCGCTCTTTGTGCACGAGTTTTTCCGCCGTATCGTTGATGACGGGCTGGTGGTACACAACAAATATCAGGACAAGTGGCATTACGATCTGCAGGCGATCCGCGCCCGGCATTACACCGAAAACGTGGTCACCCTGGTGCTGGAGCAGCTCGAAGAACTGCCCGACGAGACGCGTCACCTGCTGGGCAGCATCGCCTGCCTTGGCGGCACGGGCGAGATGGAGATGGTCTGCCGCGTTGTCGGCATGTCGATGGCGGAAATGCGCTATGCGCTGCACCCGGCGGTGATGGCCCAGCTCATCGTGCTGACGGAAAAAGCGTATTCCTTCACCCACGACCGGGTACAGGAGGCCGCCTTCGCGCTGCTGGATCGGCATGAGAAAAGCCATATTCACCTGACGACTGCCAGCCTGCTGGCCGACGCCGCGCGCCAGGCGGCCGGGAACGAGCTGCTGTTCCGCGCCGTTCACCACGTCACGGCCGCGCTGGACAGCATTCAGCCCGCGCCGCAGCGCCAGATGTTCCGCGAGCTGAGCCTGCTGGCCGCGCGGCGCGCGAAGCGCTCGGGAGATTACCCGTCGGCACTCAGCTATATCCAGACCGCCAGAGCGCTGGGCAACGCCGGGACGGTGTCGGACTTTATGCTCGATATTGAAGAGGCGGGCTGCGAGTTTGCGCTGGGGCACCTGGAGCGGACCCGCGAGCTGTGTGACGCGATCCTCGGCTGCCCCGGCGGGCTGACCGAAAAGGCGCTGGCGGCCAATCTGCTGGTGGAAGTGTACATTCGCCAGTCGGACAGCCGTCTGGCGCTGGAGGCGGCGCTCTGCTGGCTGGGGGTCTTTGGTATTCAGATCGGCCGCTATCCGGAGGATGCCGACTGCGACGAGGCCTGGGAACACTTCTGCAACCGCGCGAATGACGCGCCACAAAACCTGTTTGCCCAGCTGTCGCGGATGGATAACCCTGAAACCGAAGCGGTGATGAACCTGCTCTACAGCGCCAGCATTTGCGCCAGCTTCATCTGCCCGCGCCTGCACTTTTTACTGCTCTGCCGCATGATGCACCTGACCCTCGACCACGGTATTACCGGCGCCTCCACCACGGCGATGGCCTGGTTTGGCGTGCTGATTGGCCACCGCTACGCCGAATATCGCCTCGGGTTCCAGTACGGCACGCTGGCCCGCGAGCTGGTGAATCGCCACGGCTACGATGCGTTCGAAGCCAAAACCCTGCTGCCGCTCGACCAGCTCAGCGTCTGGACCCAGCCTTTGTCGTTTACCATCGAGTGCGCGAAAGCCTGTTTTACCTCAGCGGTGACCCACGGGGATATGACGATGGCCTGCTTTGCGGCCTGCCACCAGGTGATTAACTTCCTCTCGCGGGGCGATCACCTGGACGGGGTGCTGACCAGCATCGATCGCGGCCTGGCGTTTGTGCGTAAAACCCACTTCCAGGACGTGGAGACCATTTTGATGGTGCAGCGCGGCTACGTTGAGTTCCTGCGCACGCCGGTCATCGGCACCTGGACCGCGTCGCAGGTATTGCCGGAGGCGCTGCTGCCCGCGTCGCCGGAGCAGGCGCCGGAGCAGACCTCCACCATGCTGTTCTGGTACTGGCTCTACCGCGGTATGGCCCACTTTACCTGCGGGGAGTATGCCGACGCGCAGGCGGATCTGGAGATGGCGGGGTGGTACGCGTGGTCTGCGCCGGGGCACATCCATCTGCTGGATTACCATCTTTACAGCGCGCTGGCGCTTTCCCGTCAGCTGACGCCGGAGACCTTCTCGGCGAACCACCGCCGCAGCATTCACGCTCACTATGACAAAATCGCCCTCTGGGCGCGCGTTAATCCCGGCACGTTCGCGGATAAAGAGGCGCTGATCTACGCCGAAATCGTGCGTCTGGACGGGATGAACAGCATTGCGCTTGAGCAGTATGAGAAGGCGGTCCGGCTCTCCCGCGAGGGCGGGTTTAACCCGATCAACGCCCTGGCCCACGAGCTGGCGGGGCGCTTTGCGCTGGCCTGCGGCTACCCGACCGCCTCGGACGCCCACTTCCGCGGCTCTATTGCCGCCTGGGGGCGCGCGGGCGCGCAGGCCAAGGTGCGCCAGCTGGAGCAGGATTTCCCGCACCTGCTGGCCTCCGGGCAGGCCAGCGCCTACGACACGGTGGCGTTCGCCCAGAACGAGACCATCCGCGATCTGCAAAGCGTGATCAAAGCCTCCCGCGCGCTGTCGGAAGAGATTAATCTTGAGCGCCTGATCGAAAACCTGATGACCATCCTGCTCGAACGCGCCGGGGCGCAGCGTGGCCTGCTGCTGCGCGTGAGCGATAACCTTATTCCTGAGATCGAGGCCAGCGCCTGGACCAGCACCGAGGGCGTGCGGGTGCGGATCCTGAAAGACGTGCCGACGGCGACCGACCTGCCGCTGTCGGTGCTGGCGGCGGTGATCCGCACCGGGCAGGAGATCCGCACCGGCAGGCCGGAGGAGTTCCATCCCTTCAGCCAGGACCCTTATCTTGTGACCTCGGGGGCGGCGGTCATGTGCGTTCCGATGTTCAAACAGGCGCGGCTGGTGGGCGTGCTCTATCTCGAAAACCGCCTGATGCCGGAGGTCTTCACCGCCGAGCACTCGCGCGTGGTGAGCCTGCTGGGCGCGCAGGCAGCGGTATCCCTGGAGACGGCGCGGCTGTACGCCGAGCTGCTGGCGGAGAACATCCAGCGCCGCCGGGTGGAGAAAGAGCTGCGATCCAGCCAGACCTCGCTGATGCTGGGCGAGCAGATCAGCCACACCGGCAGCTGGCGCTGGGAACTGGAGCAGGATCTGATGTATGTCTCGGAAGAGTACGCCCGCATTCTCGGCCTGCCCGAGCAGCAAAAGATGATCTCCATGGCAGAGTTTTTGACCTTCGTCCATGAGGACGATTACGCCCGCATCAGCGCCATCGTCACCCAAAGCGTGCGCGAAGGTCTCTCCATGCGCGCGGAGTTTCGCGTCAAGCGTCCCGATGGCTCGACGCGCTACATCCTCGGAATTGGCGATCCGGTGGGCGTGGGCAGCGAGGTGAACGAGTACTACGGCATTATCACCGATATCACCAGCCAGCGCGCCGCGGAGGATGCCATGCGGGTGGCGCAGGCGGATCTGGCGCGGGTGTCCCGGGCCACCACCGTCGGACAGCTGACCTCCTCCATCGCCCATGAGATCAACCAGCCGCTGATGTCGATCGTCTCGAACGCCGGAGCGAGCCTGCGCTGGCTCAGCCGCGAGCCCGCCCGGCTGGATAAAGTGCGGGAAGGGCTGGAGGAGATCGCCGCGGAAGGCGCGCGGGCGGGGGAGATCATTCGCAGCATTCAGTCCCTGACGCGCAAGCAGGATCCCACCTTCTCGCGCATCGATCTGCACTATCTGATCCACCATATCATCGCGCTTTCGCGCAGCGAGCTGGAGCAGCGACACATAAGCGTTGATTATCTGTTGAACGCCAGCGACAGCTTTATCACCGGCGATAGCGTGCAGATCCAGCAGGTACTGTTGAATCTGGTGATGAACGCGGTAGAGGCGATGGCCGAGGTGAAGGATCGCGCCAGCACCATTACCCTTAGCACCGCCAACGCGGACGGGAAAGCGATCGTCGAGATTGCCGATACCGGCAGCGGCATTGAGCCCGAGCGGCTGGAGCAGATTTTTGACTCGTTCTATTCCACCAAGCCACAGGGAATGGGGATGGGGCTGACCATCAGCGCCAGCATCATCGAGCGCCACTGCGGGAAGCTGAGCGCGCGCCGCCGGGAGCCGTACGGCACTGTGTTTGCGTTTGCGCTGCCGCTGGCGGCGCAGGAAGGGTAAACGTTACTCCGCCGGCTGGCTTTTGGTCAGGCGCTCAACGGCCCTGACCAGCTCGGCCACGGAACGCACCTGCATTTTCTCCATCACTCGGCGGCGGTGCACCTTCACCGTGATCTCGCTAACGCCCAGCTCGGCGGCAATTTGCTTGTTCAGCATGCCGCTTATCGCCAGCGTCAGCACCTCGTGTTCGCGCGGGGTGAGGGACATATGGCGCTGCTTCAGGGCGTAGTGCTCTTTATTGCGCACGGCGTTGTGTTCCGCCAGCTGAAGCGCGGATTCAATGGCGTCGATAAGCGCGTTAGATTCGACGGGCTTGGTGAGGAATTCGTACGCGCCGCCTTTAATGGCGCGCACCGACATCGGGATGGTGCCGTGGCCGGTGAGAAAAATAATCGGGATCTCGCGCCCGCTGTCCTTAAGGGCGTCAGCCACCTCAAAACCCGAGATGGTGGGCATTTGCATATCAAGTACCACGCACGACGGGAGCTCTTCAAAGCGGTACTGAAGAAACGCTTCTGCCGATGAAAAGCCGACGGCGTTTAGGCCTGCCGATTCCAGCAGCCCAATCACGGACTGCCTGACTGCGTCATCGTCATCTACAACATACACAATGTGTTCCATTCACCGCCCCGGTGCTGATTGACATGTCGAGGATGCAAACAGTCACTACGGCGACGTAAGAGACTGTTTATGCTGACTTTCATCTTAACACATTAACTATCATTATCATTTAACAATATGATAACCGTATGAAGTATAGCGAGCCGGGGCGGGAGTGGTGAAGGAACGAAACGCGTGCAACATGGGCAGTATGCCCCAGCGCCCTCGTTATTTGTCGGTGAGGACTTTGATCGGTAAAACAGGCTACACTCTGGTTTTGAGCGCTAAATGCTGAGGACATAACAATGCACTACACACTGAAAGAGAGCGACAAGGATAAAGCTGAAGGGTCAAACGGCGCGGGCGCTCTGCAGCAAAAACTGCTGGAGTCTCGTTCGATTGTGATCTCCGGTGAGATCAATCAGGAGCTGGCGCAGAAGGTCATCACCCAGATGATCCTGCTGCAAAGCGTCAGCAACGATCCGATCAAGCTGTATATCAACAGCCAGGGCGGCCACGTGGAAGCGGGTGACACCATTCACGACTTCATCAAATTCATTCGCCCGGAAGTGCACGTCATCGGCACCGGCTGGGTGGCGAGCGCCGGGATAACCATCTTCCTGGCAGCGAAAAAAGAGCACCGCTACTCGCTGCCAAATACCCGCTTTATGATCCACCAGCCGCTGGGCGGCGTGCGCGGTCAGGCGACGGATATTGAGATCGAAGCGCGCGAGATCATCCGCATGCTGGATCGCGTGAACAAGCTGATCGCTGACGCCACCGGCCAGCCGCTGGAAAAAGTGAAAAAAGACACCGACCGCAACTTCTGGATGTCTCCGGCAGAAGCGCTGGACTACGGCATCGTGGGCAAGCTGATCACCCATTATGACGAGCTGAAGCTGGATTAAGTTTTCGCGGCGTGTTTGTGTCGGGTGACGGCCTCGCCTTACCCGACCTACGCCGGGCCTAGCGTACCTCGAACACCACCACCATCCAGTTCGTTCGCGTGCCTGGCGGAAACGCCGGGTAAGGATCGAGCCGTGTGCATGCCCCCGCCCAGATGTATGTATCCTCACCAATGCGATACCAGTGCGCGTTGCCTTCCACCGCATCCCCCATCACCGCAGCCTGCACCATCAGTTGGCTTCCCGCAGAGAGTTCACACGCCACGGGCGAGAATACCGAGGGGCTCTGTTTACGCGTGTAGACCGCTGTTGTGGTCTTAACAGAGCCAGTGACCGGCAGTTCAGTGAAATCGCTCATTTTAGACCTCATGACAGTTCTCTCTTAACGTAACGATATAAGCCGCTGTAAATATGGCGATCACGATAAAGCGTGAAACTGTCAGAATGTGTCATGCGGAAGTCTGAAAGGCACCCGTTGAGCGGGTGCCTGGAGGATTACTTAATTCTGGGCTGCGATGCTGATAAGTTCGTAGATTTTTTTTGCCCCGGCATTTGATTGAGTCAGTTCAATATTATGTTTCTGGCCATTCTTCATATGCAGGACAATTTTTTTATTAAAGGATCCTTTTATGACTACGCTACTGACTTCTCTGAAGCGGGCGTAGAAAGTTTCATACAATTTTCCCAACACGCAATAAACACCGTCATCAGTTAATACCACACCATGATCCCCTTGGCCGAAAACCGTTTCGTCGTAGTAGAACAGGATCGCATCTTCCGTGAGAGGAGGCAGCGATTGACGATGACTGGCCGCCTGGACGAAATTGCTTATTTTTTTCGCGTTGAGATTGTCGTAGCGGTAAAAATTGTGGTCTTTGTTCGTCGCATACTGTGTTAATTCACCCCCGGCTGGTTTGTGCTCCAGCGCTGGCAAGGTTTGCTGTGGCTGTTGTGGTGTTGTTATCGTTGCCTCCGATACGGAACCAACCATAGAGGCACCAACAGCTCCCATCCCCGGAAGTGTCTGGGAGGTCACGCTATGTTGAATGGTGGTCACAGTTCGGGTGTAAGCGTTGACATGGCTCCCGCCTCGCATATGCGCTGATACGTTTTGCGGGGTTTTGACCACGGTCTGCACCGGGGTCAGCACGGTTCTGAATGCCGCGCGTAGGGATGCCACAATCGAGACGATCAGAAGTGCGATAAGTGGGACCGAAAGCCACATAATTGAAAAATAGAAAATACTTTGCTTAGTGTTGGTAGCCAGCTGCGTTAACCTTGAACAATAAAGCCCTGCAGTTATCACGTACACGACACCACAAGCGATAGTGGCAGCCATGTTGCTCTCCCCGTCCATTGCCATTTCCTGGATAACGGGAAAGAGCAAACATCCATATAGAACAGCGCTAAAGAGCGCATCGGGAAGTAATGTTTTTATCGTCTCAAAGGCTTTTGCAATATTGTAGAAGATCCACAGAAGTAACAATATCCAGCCAATGACAGGAATAGCTGCGGCGATAGCCATAAGTATCATGCTGACGATCATACTGCCAAGAATATTGCCTAAATGCCCTTCCGAAATAAGATACCAGTTAAAATACAGGAAGGAACCGGCGAGAACGGCCGGGAAGGCGACCACAACGCTTGCAGGTATAAAGAAAACGAACCCGCCAAAGATAAGTAATAACAAAAAGCAAAGGCCAGGCCCATTATTGTCAGGTGTTGAGTTTGCTTCAGCGTCTATAGACATATTAGTGATCTGCCTGCGGGTTAATGATAGGGAATGGAATAAATGGCCTTGGTGTAAGCAAACTGAGAGGTAAAGGCTGTTTGGTCTTTCCGTTAACTAACGCCAGTGACGTCAGGCGCAGCGTGAGATTGCTTTCGCAATAATGCTCGCCTTCGGCGAAAGCCGTTTGGTATCGCGTGGCATCAGAATCGCCGAATGGCTCTACCTGCAAAGTATCATGAGCTACAAGGTTATTTTTTGCATCAACGAGGTCAAAGCCTATCTCTAACGAACCAACACTTTCCATGCCACTGTCCAGCGTGAAAGTGGCGCTGCACATCCCTTGATTTGCCCAGACGGTGTTTGAGTGCCAGATCTCAATCGCATGAGATGGAGCAGCGAATAAAAGACATGCGAATACTGTGCTACAGTGTAAGTAACGGCTCATCATATTTTACCATCCTGAAAATGATGTATTAATCAACATAACCGTATGTTGCATCATCACCGGTGTCCGCTTCTTTTACGAGGCCTTGACCGCGATATTCATTAGGTAAAAACCCCCCATTAGTGCACTCTTTTTTCATGATGAGCTTTTGGTTTTTATATACTTTCAGGCCGGTGTAATCCCATCCTTTTCCGGTACCGCTATAAACAACATAGCTGTAGTTGCCATTGATGAAACGATAATAATAAGCGCCTCCGCCCGAGAACGTCATTTCACCCAGGCGAACCTGCGTTTTGTCTCCCTTATTTTGGGGGAGCGTCATTTCTACTTTTTCAAGTGAGCCGTAATAATAAGTAGGAACATCTTGATCCAGACGGACGATAACATATTTTTCGTTCGTGAGTTCGCAGTTGAAAATAAGCTCAGGCTCAGGCGGTGCAGCATGAACGCTTGGAATTGTCGCCAGAAGGGTCAATAATCCAGCAGAGAGTAATTGAGATTTCAACGTTATTTTTCCTTAACAGGTAAAGCAGCCGGTAACCCGGCTGCTATTTTATTATTGTGAAGCCAGTGTTTCTTGTAATTCATTCAGCTGTCCCTGCAGCTTCTGCAGTTCCATCTGTTTTTGCAATTCGGAAGCGCTTGGTTTGTTTTGCGCCTCCTTCATATTTTTTTCCAGGTCTGCAACTTGCTTTTGAGCATCAGCCCGGCCAGCTGTTTTTTTCTTCAACTGGGCGAGCAGATTGTTCATCGACTTTTGCAGTTCTTGCTGCGATTTTTGTTTACTGGCTACGTTGGCATTGCTCAGTGCTTTCTCTTTTTCAATCGCATCATTCACCGCTTTGAACTCTTTATTCAGTTCCTGATCGTATTGCAGTGTTTTTTGTTTATCTTCAACGCGCTTATCCCAGGTGCCGGAGTAGTTGCAGTTAAATTTGGTAATAATGCTGACATCACCGGTTGTCGGGTCACAATCTCGCGCGTTAGTGGCACAGCCGGCTAATATGAGGGCGCTGAGTGCAAGAAAAATATAACGCATTGCTATTCCCCTCAACCGACTTTCAGCGCGGTGCGCTGGGTATAGAGGCTATCGAGCTCGCCCTGCAGAGAGCCAATTTTGTCGCGCATCAACGCAATCTCGCTATCCAGATTTTGGGTATCACTGCCGGATTTGCTCATGTCTGCAGAAACGTCCTGCCACTGCTTCTCATGTTTTTTCATGTCGGTGATGGTGCCACGAAGGTAAGCAATGTTGGCATCCACTCCTTTAATTTGCTTCTGTACGGCGTCTTTTTTCACCGTGTTTGCAGCCATATCTTTTTCTATTTGAGCGAGGGTCTTTTTATCAGAGTCGATAACCGATTTTGCAACCCTGGTTGCGTTCTGAATGCGTTTGTTTTCGGCTTCAACATCCTTAATCGTTGCGTTTAACTGCAGCTCTTTGGAGGCGTATTTTTTGCGCTGATTATCCAGATAGGCGTTAGCCCCCATACCCACACCGCAACCGGCGATAGCGGCGGCGGCCATACATACTGCTTTGTTGCTGGAGTTACTGACAGCGCAGGCCAGTGCGCCGATTACCGCGCCGCCAGCACAGGCCTGCCAGCCTGATTTATTGAAAAACTCAACATCCTGATTATTGGCAAGGCGCGGGTCGACGCCGCCACTACTTCCCGTACTGCCATTCTGGCACCCCGCCAGAAATACCATCATTCCTGCTATCACTGCTGTGCGAATAACCTTTAACATTCCAATCTCCTGAACTATTTAATTATTTTTTTTACATGAACTAAGCCACGCCTCGCGCGCAACTTTTCCATCTTTCCAGTACCCCTGAAGGTTCTTCCAGTAGGTATCGAGATAACCGTTAAGGTTGGTTTTTCCGCGTGCAGCCATCTGTTGCAATACGACAGCGACCTGCGGTTCGATGAGGGGTTTGTCATAGGTTGTGCCCATGTCTACCAGTGTGTCAGCGTAATAACTGGTAATAAAATCAAGGGCTTTTTGATGTTGACCAAGCTGTTCCTGACGGCGGGAGCAATTAGCATCAAGCTGGCTGCCTGCGGCACAGGTTTTGGTGAAGAGCTGGTTGAGACGATCGTAAAACTCGCCGTCATCTTTCATTTTTGTGCACAAAAAGGCGCCCAACTGTAACGATGTGCGTATTGCCTGATCCCGTTGTTCATCCCTAAGCTGGCTATTTGCGCGCAGCTCACCGCGCAGTTGCTCAAGTTGTTTCTTCAGTGCGTCATCCTGGACTTTTGCCGAGATAGCATTCAGGTTTTTTAGCGAATCATCAGCTTTGCCTGCAGGTGTTTCCTTTTTACCCGTGCCTAATGATTGCCACTCTTTTTCAATCTCTTTCACCCGCTCGCGTGATGTCAGGGTTGTGGAAACTAAAACCAGACGAACACCGGTGCTTTTGGTTGTATTCTCGCCTGCATTGGCATAGTACGGCTCTTCTCCACGCAGTGAACTGCGGATATCCGCCTGAGGAGTCATATAACTGCCCCCCCGAACGACATAGCCCCCAGCCTTACCATGCAGGCGATCGAGCTTGTTCAGGCGGAACGGGTCAAACATCATCTCTGCTGCGTTGCCCAGTATGTCGTGCAATCCGAGCGGGTTAGGTTTCAGCAGGCCGGTAAGCTGAAGTTTTCCATTTGCAGACTGTGCCCCCGCAAACCAGACATAACCGTTTAATCCTTCAGGCATCGGGAAGTGGCGATCGCGGAACTCTGCGGGGGAAACCGCGAGCCCGCCGCGTGCGGCAAACTCCCACTCGGTTTCTGTCGGAAGCCGTAAAAATCCCGCCTGACCATCATCTTCAGGCAGTGCAGAAAGTTTTTCTTTTCGTAACCACAGGTTGTATTGATTTGCGAATACCATGGCATCCATCCAGCCAATACTCACCTTCGGTAAACGTCCTTTAATATCCGTCGTCGGGCATTCCCCAGAAAGCGCGCGATACTGCAGGTCGCTCAGTTCATATTTGGCCATCAGGTAATAACGGCCCTTACCACCCTTCTCCGGGAAACTGCCTGCAATGTGTTCCTGGCGAGATTGTTCAACGTATCCCCAGTCGTCGCCTTCTTGCCCCAGCGTGATGTTGTAATCTTCCAGCGGTTTATTCAGCGGGATAGCGACTTTGCGAAATGCCATGGCACCGTCGCACGGCATAGGCAATATCACGTCATCGGCCAGAGGTTTTGGGTTCCAGAACTTTTCATCCCAGGTGGCGTTAGCCGCGCAGGCGTACCCGAGTCCAATGATAGCCAGGCTCATCGCCAGTTTAGATTTCACGTAAACTCTCCGCAGGTTCGATTTTCAGTGCGCGCAGTGCTCCGATAGCGGCCACGCCTAACGCCACGGCAAGGACACAGAGCAATGCTGCGATAAAATGAAGGGGGTCAAGGTGACAGACGAATGCCTGGTCCGGTAAAGAACTGCCCAACACATGGTTGAACAATGCACTGCCCAGCAGGTAGATGATCACACCCAGTCCGTATGAGACGCCGGTCAAACACAGCGCCTGAATAATAATAAAAAGCGTCACAGCGCGACGGCGAAAACCCAGAAGGCGCAGCACGGCCATATCTTTGCGCTTACGATCAATGTTGGCGATGAAGGCACCGACTAACGAGGCGATGCACCCTGATGCAGAGATCCAGGCAATCACGCCGAAGATAATACCCAGCACACGGTCGATGGCACGCACAGACTCAATTTGAGCTGACTGAGTTATAGCCTCAATGTTCTGCGTCTCCAGCCACCGCGCGAGGAGTGAAACGTCATCTATCGAACTGGCATAGATACGTGCTCTTGAATAGCGGGTTCTCTCTCTGAACGGCTTGCCATCGCTGACCCCCAGCAAGGGAACCTGAAAGCCATCGCGGTAGTCTTCCAGAGCAACAAGCAAAGGCAATGTAATAAAGGCACCTTGACGTGAAAATTTTGCGTCATCCAGCACGCCGGTAACGGTTAAAGCGAACGTGGCGCGTTGGTTTTTCCCTTCGCTTTTTCGGCTCACCATCAGGCGCAGGATATCTCCTGTCTGCACGCCAAGGCGGCGTGCCGCACTGGCGCTGAGTACGGTATCGCTGTCTTTGACCGGTGCTCTGACATCCTGCAAAAGAGGATCGCCTTTGGCCGTCGGGATCACTTCAGCACCCGGGACAAAGTGTTGCCCGTCTCGGACCAGATCGGCCTGAGTGTTCAGCGAACGAGTCAACGGAATCGAAAATCCGACTTCTGAACGGCGGGCGAGCTTATCAAGCCAGGCAAAATCATAATTACCATTACCCGTCATACGTACTTCCCGGGTGCGAGGGTCGTCGAGAAGCTGATGGCGAAGCTGGCTGACAATGCCATTCTTCAATCCGAAAAGCAGCAATAACGGTGCGATAACGGCAATCAAAGAGAAGATGATGCACAGCGCGACCTTGCGATCGTGAATGAGATCGCGCAGAGCCATACGGCACAGCAGGGTGCCTGACGCTGGCATATCAGCTGGGTAAGAAGACACTTTTTCCCTCTCCGATCACGGCCTGATATCGGTCAATCCCAAAATGCGTCACGCGCTGCCAGTCGTGGCTCACAATAATGGCTGCCATATCCAGTGAGCGCACCAAACCGATCATCAGGTCAAACAGCCGGTCTGCATTATCAGGATCCAGCGCCGCAGTCGGTTCATCGGCAAGGAGTAAGCGTGGCTGGTGGGCAACCGCACGGATGAAGGCAACGCGCTGGCGCTCGCCGATAGAAAGCCGGGAAGGCATTCTTGTCAGCAGCGGCCGCACGCCCAGGCTGTCGATGGCCTTATCGAGCCAGGCTGACTGTAGGCTAAGTCCTGCCAGCCTGCGAACCAGAGTGATGTTTTCTATCACGGGTAACCAGGGCAACAAGCCGCCGTGCTGTAGCATAAACCCAAGCTCGCGTGCGCGAAGCGCGGCCAGGGCAGGCTCGTTTTCAGCCATGAGCGGTATTGAAATATCGCGACCGGCGAGCCGGTACTCGGCAAGATGCGCTGGGCGGAGGATCGCCCCTATCATCTCCAGAAGCGTGCTTTTACCGCACCCGCTAGGCCCGGTTAGAGCGACCACCTCTCCCTTTTTCAACGAGAGGTGCGGGAGGGCGACGCTATAGCCATGCGTCCCGCCCCGGCTGATCTCCATATCGCGGATCCTCAACATCAGGGCAGGTTCTCCAGAGGTACCGGATAAACGTTATCGCGTGGGTCGCTATCGGGCGCTAATGCCACCCAACGGTCTACATCCTGGTTGTAGCGTTGATAGTAATTAAGCTTGGTGTTCAGCCTGCGGATAAAACGCTCCTGCTCAAGGCCATCCCAGCTTTTCCAGGTTTCTTCATCCAGGCTCAATACTTCACTGAGGTAAGGTAAGCTCTCGATATATTCACCGAGCAGTCCCATCTCTCCGAGGCGGGTCGCATTTTTCCCTTTCGCCTGGTTTGGATCGTTGCCCATGGTTGCCGCCAGAGAACGCAGGCTGGCAAACATGTCATCCGGAGAGATCATCCCCTCATTGGCGGCATTGACGATCTTCTTCATGACATCGCTCAGATCGCTGAGCTCGCTTTTCGTGAGCAGTACGCGCACCTCGGTCGCCGGGATGTTTTGGTCAATCAGATCGCGGTCGCTTATCCATGACTTGAATACCGGTGGTGCCGTGGTGCCTTGCTTTTCACCCAGATAGGCAAGACGCATTGCCTTACTTAACTTGTCGGCATCACTGAGCAGGGGATCTTCTTTCTTACCGGCATATTTAGGGCTTGCCCCCAGCGCGCTCCCCGCCGTTTCTTCGCCGCTCCAGGCTGTTTTAATCTGGCCGGTAATGGCATTCGCCAGCTTATCGACCATACTACCGAAGCTATTTACATCACCTGAATCAATAGGATAGTAGAGCGGTTTGTGCAGGAATGGATTTAACGTCAGCTCCTGATACTGGGCTTCAGCAGAACTGTGATTTTTCTTACCATCAGAGGTTTTCAGATGTAACGCATACAGCGCAACGCCACGATAGGCGGCTTCCTGACGCACCTGGGCGGCATCCAGATGGGTTGACGAGAGCTTATCTGTGCCATCAAGCGCGCCTGCGTCAGTAATCAGTACAACGTAACGGGCGCCAAACTGCGTCCAGTCCACTTTGTCCAGCGCTGTCATGACCCCGCCGTAAGCATCTTCATCAACCTTGCTGCTGGAAACGGTAGCCTGCTTCAGGTCATGTACTTTAGCGAGGAAGTCTTTACCATCTTTAACGGTATTGGGGTCGACATACATCTTGCTGTCGTATTCAAGACCCGGAACCGCTTTCACGCTGGAGCGGAAAGCTACCAGGCCAAACTTGACCTGATCCTGTAAGTGTTCCTTCTCGATCCTCTTGTAGATCTTATCGATCGCCTCTTTGGTGCGATCGATATACGGCCCCATCGAGATGGTGGAGTCGATCACAAAGACAACCGAGGCGGAGAACCCTTTCATCATGTTCTTTTCATCAGCAGCGGACGCGGCCTTTTTTGCGGGCGACTTTTCGCTGACGGAGGCAACGTTGAGTACACGTACCTGGAAGCCGGTATCGGTAAACACATCATCTGAGCCAAGAACAGGTAAGAGATAAAAGTTTTTTAACTGATCCACCATGTAATCAGGCTCGCGTGCCAGAACCTGCGGGACCGGTTTATGGCTGCTCAAACTGTTGAGCATTGGTTGCAATGTTGCCGCAGGGTTTTTGCTGTTCAGAAGAGACTCAACGTCGGATTTCTCTTTAAAGAACAGCATCGGGTGACGGCCAGCAGGATTGGTAAACGCCAGCGTCAGCTGCATTTTCCAGTCAACGGTGCAGGAGGATTTCATCCAGCCAGCGGTATGACCAAAGCTGTCCGGCCCAACCTGCAGCCACGTGTCCTGACCCTGCGTTATCCTTTGGTAAACATAGAATCGACTAAAGGCCGGTTGCTCTTTACCTGCTTCACCTGCTTTGGCGGACAGCTGGCAGCCTGGGTAAGTCAGTACCCGCTGGAATAACGCATGTTTACCTTCCTGCAAAAGCGGCTGTTTACCCGCGGCACAGGCGGGGGATGCCAGCGTTGCGGCACACACCAGGCTACTGAACCAATGCATGTATTTCATTATTTATCCTATTTCTTCAGCTCAGCTAAACGGGCTTTGGCCTCGTTATTCTGCGGATCCTGATTTACAACCGACTCATACCAATACGCCGCTGTCTCTGCGTCAGGATTGAAGCATCCCCCTGGTTTTGCGGTTTTAGGGTCATATTCTTGTGCATAACGAACGGCCATCTGCGTATCGCCGGACTGGGCTTTATAGGCGTAAAGGCGCTGAGCGATATCGCAATGTTTTGCCGCTTTCGCTTTTGCGATGACTTCCAGCAGTTGTGCACTACTTGGCTGGCTACGCAGGCACCCTTTAACGAACGCCATTTGATTGCCGCTCGCCATTTGTTCATCACCACACGGCCCGGTAGTTTTCGCGACGGGTGCGGGAGGTGCTGCTGGAATTGCAGGCTCTGGCTTACGGGTAAACCACCACCCAGCAGCGGCTAGCAGGAGCAATAGAATGGCTAATCCCGCAAATAACGGCAGCTTACTTTTCGGCTTCTGCGGCTGTTGAGATACAGGCTTTTCTGCGACAGGTTCTAAAACGACAGGTTCCGGTTCTTGAACGGACATCGGCTGCACGATGGGGGTATCATTCAGCGTCTGTATATTTTCCGGGAGTGGGTTTTCACCACCGGCCTGGGAGCTAAGTAGCCCTTCAGCGATGGTCAGAATCCCCATATCCTTATTACTTCCATCTTTGATGGCGATGCGATAGGCCGCCTGGCGGTTAGCGAGTAGTGGATCGATCAGAGAAGGGCCGACCTGAACGCAGGGCGTCTCCTCATTTTGTATCAGTGGAGGGAGGGCGAGGAAAATCTCGCCACTGACCCAATCACCGTGGCTGTCCAGATACAGGCGATCCTGATTACGTACTACCGAGATTGTGACGCCCTCGGCATCGCCTTTCCAGCCTTTCAACAAGAGTAATGCGAATCCTGGTTGTATAGGGGTCAGCGTCTTAAGTTCAGGTTTGATCACGTCCAGTTACTCCTTTGCCGATTTAATCTGGCGGAGAATGACGCCCAGATTTTCGTTCTGCGCGACGCTAATCTCGCGTCCGGCAGAATGACCTGCGTTTTCGGTAATGAGTGCTTCCAGGCCAACCAGCCAGTCGATGATAAAGAAGGCACTGTAGTTCAGCTGTTGCGGCGTCAGGCGTGCCAGGCGTTCATCACCTTTCCAGACCACACTGTCGCACGTTGGTGGACGGGTAAAGATCGGCTGTTCGGGCTGGTTGAGACGGGCCGGGCGTTTCGATTCCGGCATATTTTGATAGCCCAGCCAGGTGATGAAATCGCTCATCACGTGAAGCACGCGTGAAACCTGACGCTCGACCATACGTTCACGACGAACGCCAGCCTGCTCGGTATTTTTCATTGCATTGACCAGCGCGTCCTCGACACGTGAACGCAATAACCCCGTGATCAATTCGTCTACCAGCGCTTCGGCAATCGGGCGCGGAAGACTGATGTAGTTGAGCATGGCGGCGGTTTCAGGCAGGCCGCGCAGATGGTTAATCCAGAGCTGAACGCTCTGGTGCGCGAAAGCGACCTCATGGCTGTGCGTCGTCACCGCAGTTGCGCTGCTTTCGAAAGCATCTTCCACACCGATATCAAAGAATCCTGCATCTTCTTCTGCTTCAGGCGCAGACAGGGTCGTTTGCTGCATGTAAAGTGCATGGAGATCGCGGCGTGCCGGAACCAACCGCGCCAGCAGTTCGCCGTGCATGCCGCTGCGTTTTTTCAGGGTGGCAAGGATCTCTTGCGCAATTCGGGATTTTCTGGACAGCTCTTCTTCGCCGTCCGGTTGGTACCAGTTCCCCAGTCCCCCTTCGACCAGTTCGTGGCGGATCTCGTCGAGCTGTTCTGCGATCCGCTCCAGTTTCAGTTCAGGGCGGGCGACGCGGGCCAGATAATCGGCCATTCGGCGCATACCACCGTCGTTGAGGGTGAGCATCGCATCCCAGGCTTCAGCAGGGTTCGCGATGTAGCGAGCGACAGCTTCATCTTCAAGGAAGGTTTTCCGCATCAGTGCAAGCTGCCCGCCATTGTCGTCGTTGAAAGCCGCTTCACTACCTGCGTTCATACGGATAAAGGGCGTTTGCTGGCGCGGTTTGCGCACCAGGAACGTGTTATTGAACGCCTGACCCTGGCTCCATTCCTGCATCCATTCGTACTGGCCAAAACGCTCTGTCATCGCCATTTTGATCATCCCGCCAAGCCCCCAGGACTGGCGAAGAAGTGCTTCGTCATGGGAAAGGTTTTGGCTAATGCGCAGATCAAACATGGTTAATGCCCAGACAAGGCCAGGTAAGCGACGACCACGCGCGTCGGCATCGGCGCCCTGGGTGTAACGGATCCACTCGTCCAGCACGCCGCCCACTTCTTTGACATCAGACTGTTTTGTTGAGGCCGTACACACCACCAGGACATTCATCTCCTGGTTTTCGGTATAACGTTCAAAAAGATAGGCCACTTTTCCGCGCAAAATTAACTGCGCTAGCGGGTTGCTCTCTGCATTTTTAACCTCGCGGGTGACATCACCCATGGACTCCACCGCCAGACGGCCGCGATAACCCGGGAAATCAAGCAAGTCGACGGCTTCGAAGATTGTTTCGCGAGGCGGAGCCATTAACGGGATATGCAATTCAACGGTAAGCGCGGTGAGCTCTGCCAGCGATAGCGAAATAGACGCACCCGTTTGCCCATTTACCACAGGACAGACTTCAATAGTCTGATCTGACGGGGTATTCAGCCGCTCCAGCATATCGACGTTCATGATGCTATCCCGCTGGATAAGCATGCCGTTTTCGTTACGAACCAGCGTGCTCAGTGGGGCACGCAGCTCCTGCACTCCACCGAGACGCTGTAGCGTGTTGGCAAAACGGATATAGGCATTGGTTAGTTCTGGTACTTCGCCCCATAAAACGGAGAAAAGCTGGCCGCGATCTTCAACAGAAAGCCATGGTGCGAGGCTTACTGCCTGTGGCCAGTAGGTCAGGGCAAAACGGCTTTGCGTTTTCTCAGAATGGCGGATGAGGTAATCCCAAAAAGAAACTACGTCATCTTCGGTCACGCCAGGGCTGCGGGAGGTCAGGCGTCGTTTCGACAGGGACGTTAACAGATCGCTGATACGTTTTTCATCGAACTGCCAGTCAAATTTTTCCTGGTTGAAGTCATGGATGAATGCGTTGGCGAGGATCTTCCCCATTTCCACTTCGTTGAAGAGCTGTAACGTGACAGGCCAGCGGTCGTCCGTGCTCTGATCACTGCGGCTAAACCGGGTAACAAGACCCGTCGCCTCTTTGCCGCCGCCAGGCGGGTTGATGTGGGTCAGAAAATCGAGCTGATTGCCGCCGAGGCGTGTTTCCAGCTTTCCGTTTTCACCCGCAGCCAGCGCGGAAATGAGATACGATTTGCCTGCCTGCGACAAGCCAAAGAAGCCGATTGTCATCGGTTTCGCTGCGGCCTGCGCCAGCCTGCGTGCTTTGTTACGGCTGCGGCGCAAGTTCATGGTCAGGCGATCGGCTTCAGTGTTCAGGCGCGGCGCGTCCTGACGAACGCTTGCGATCCAGTCAATGGCCCGGCCTGCACCTTGTTCGACGCCATTCCAGCCCTGGATAATGGTGTTGGGATGAATAGTGCTCATTAGCTTTTAATACTCCCGCTATCCAGCCAGTAATGGGTTTCACTCAGCCCGTTACCGACCATTGTGTTCAACTGGAATGCAACATCTCTACGGCCATAACCGCGCTGTGCGTTTTCCATTTCCATCGAGCCAATCTGGAAGCGCTCCGGACTGACCGGTTCTTCGCTACTACGTCCACGTCCCTGTTCTGCGGTTAAACCGATGCTTATTACAGCATCACCCGACAGCTCGCTTGCCAGGTTCGCACTGGTAATTTTTAGGGTATAAAGTGCGGTCGATGGCCAGCGTTCGTTATCAAGCTGGCGGAAACCGATACGTACTTCCCCCCGTGCTTCAAAGCCTTTCCCTTCCGGTAACTGGAAATCAGCGGAGTCCAAATCAACATCGCGATAGGCGACATTGCTGTCTTTAATCACATTGTTTCCATCAAGCATCCCGACATAGCGGATGGTTGAATAAGGCTTAAAGTTCGCAGTGCGGAAGAAGAAGTTGTTGAGTCTGGATTTCTCCGCTAACAGGCAGAGCATCGCCCCAACAACGGCTGTCGATTTCGGATCGTCAATGCATCCTTTCTTGTTAAACGGATACCAGCCACCGGTTTCATAACCGTGCAGTGGCAGTATGCGAGAAGGGGGAACAGGTTGAAGCTGGCGAATGAGCGCTTGAATTCCCGGCAGGCGAGATGGACGACCGGTTAAAAGTAATACATCGCAGTTGTAGTGCCAAAGCACTTCGCACAACGCGCGCAGGCTGTGGCAAATGTTCATTCGCCCGCTGCGAGGGTCGATGAATTCATTGTGCAGACGCGCAAGATCCAATTCCAGCGGTACATCCAGAATGGAGAACGGTACTTCGCTCGCAAGCTGTCCGGAACGGGCAACGTCGTTTACGTAATCCTGTACTTTCTCGGTTGGAAGATTATCGGCAAGTAGCTCACGGAAGGTGTAATTCAGTATCTCCCGCCCATTTTCCGGGGAGTACTCTTCATAGCGATGCAAAATAGATAACGCCAGAGGCGCGAAGATCTGCAATGTAAGCTGCTGACGTAATACCTGTTTTCCGGCTTCGATAGATTCACTACCGAAGAGTTGTGACATCATTGATTCGGCTGCAAGATCGCTGTGGCCGACTTTGGTCATGGCCGCTTTTACTGCTGGCTGGAGGAAAAGCCGTATAACATCCAGCAGTATGTCGTCGCCTGCTACCTTAAACCCTTCACGGAAAAGCTGTTTCGGGGTAATTCGGACGTTAATGCCCTGGCCTTCATCCAGCGTGTAGCGAGAAATGACGAGGTCGGTCGTTCCTCCGCCAATGTCAATCGACGCGATTTTTAATGAGCGTGTATCGCTGGTGTCTTTTTGAGTATCGGGACGGCGAGTAGCTGCAAAAAATTCGTCCGTGCGACCGCCAAAGTAGTTCTGCGTTTCGTTATAGAGATATACCAACTGCCCACAGGTGGCTTCGTCCCACTTCACGTGTACGCCAGGATGGGCGTACTTCAAGCACTGCGGGTCATCGCCTTCATAATCCATCTCTTCCCAGCCGAGCGCTTTCCAGACCATGCGGATAGCGTCATGCATGCTCTCCTCAAAGATAGCGCGCTCAGGCTTTGGCATCGCCGGAGGGACAGTCATAATGACATTTCGTAAACGACGCGGTGTGCTGGCGTGGTTCATCTTCAGCCGCTGTGAAGGGCTGTTGATTTGCATGAGAGCCTGGCTTAATACCTCTGACAACATCATCGTCATCAGCGAGCTACGACTGTATACCGGCGTGAAGACGGGCATACGGTCTTCTTCATTTTTCAGGCGAATGAGCAATTTCCCCTGATCGTTGACCATATACAGCAGCGGTGCTGCAGTGGCTAACGGCTCTCTGTCACTTTTCACGAAGGCCTGGCTAAAGCGCCATCCCGGTGAATAGGGTTGATCGTCCCAGAGGTAGCGTTTAGGGCTGGAGATCCCTGTTGAGCCCTCGGTACCCAGGCGTTGAGCCGCCATTCTGAAGGCTTCTCCGCCGACGCGTCCAATGGTTGGCCATGTGAAGGCATCGCTGCGCCCGCTTTTTAGCGAGAAATCCTGCTTGCCGAATTCGGCCTGGGCAAACTCGAGACGGCTGTCAAAAGGCTCGTTATAAACAAATTGCGGTTGGCTCAAATCGCGGAGCTGAAGCTGATAAAGTTGAGAAAGCCCTTTATTGTCGTCACGATGTTCTTCGATCAGGATGCCGCAGCTACGTGAGTTACCAATGTCCAGTACGAGGTCTACAGGTATCGCTGAGTCCCGGATTTTTACGTCATTGACCTGTACTTCAGGAACGACAATCGTCGTCGCCAGGACATGCAGCAGGTTAAGATAATGCGCTTGATGTTCCTTCTGCAGCAGTTTTTCATCAATGTCATCAATATGTTGGCGTAATACTTCGCGAGCCTGAGTACTGAAAATTTCCCGTAGCCATTCATCCACCCATGGCAGTGAGAGAAACTCCCTCATCTCGTGAGGATGGCGTGCCAGAGCAAATCCCGCACCTGAACGGATATCATCCTCGCCCGGTGCGAGATACTGCGTATTCTCGCGATCCGGGAAAATTTTGGTATCAAAAATCAGAGTAGCGCGCCAGGTATTACCCTTTTCATCCGGCTCAGGCAGCTCATGGAACTGGACGCGTGACCAGTTATAGGGCCCATGAGCAAAGGCTCGTGGCGGGTTGAAGCGGAAAAATGGCAGCGGTAACCAGAGGCCGCGATAGAGGCGTAGCGACTCTTCGGTCGTCAATGTGTAGTCGGAGTCTGCGTAGCGAGGAGGTTCGCTGTCAGGCAGAGGGAGCTGCAGCTTATCTTCCCTCTCATTATAGATAAGCCGCATAATAGCCTCGTCACCCTGTTGACGAAGAAATTCCCCATATTCTTTACGCGTTGGCAGGGTAAAGGCGAAATCAAGGAACTGGATCCCGCTGTCGCGAATAAGTTTGACCTGTTTTTTAAAATCAGTGAGTTCAGCGAGCATTTACTGACTTGCCTCCTGCTTCATCGAAATAGGGAAAAGTGTTTTGGCGTCGTAACGGCCTTTGCAATTCGCAATGTTTTGCGCGCCGGGAGCACACAGAATTTCTGGCATTTGGTAGCGTGAGCCATCGGAGCACTGTGCTTCTCCCTGATTGTTAATGGCGAGATGACCTGACTGAATGGCCGCATTGACCGCGCCACGACAGGTCACACCGTCGCCACGGATCATCTGTACTTCGCCCTTACCGTCATTGATTTGGTAACTCAGACTAAGGGGCTTTCCTGTGCGTTGATCCTGAATACCAGCCCCTGCGTGCCAGTTCCCGTCCAGAAAACGGGTATTTCCTTGTGCCAGTGAAGATGCAGGCAGGGTCAACGGGACTTTAGCACCAGCTGAGGTATTGGCTGATGGCGCTTCGAGAGCAGGTACTGTTCCGCCGGGATGAGGGCTATTCGTGGCTGACGCAGGATCCACAGCAGATGCCGTTGCTGCTGCGCTTTGTGACGGCGTTTGTAATGCTGATTGCTCTTGTGACGTTGTGAGTGAAGTGCCCGTGGCGCTTAAAATCTCACTGCCCGTTGTCGAATGCAGGTTCGCCTTAGACGTTGTTGTGCTGATGATGGCCCTTGACGACGGCGCAAGAGATTCGGCTGTTGGAAGGTGGGGCGCGGGCAAAGCGGGTACAGAAGATGAAATACCAGGGATCGTTATGCCTGGCATGCAACCCCGTAAGAACAGTAGCGCTAAAAGGAGTAACAGAAGTAGCGGCAGTAGCCAACGCAACCATGCGGGTAAGAGCAACCACCAGCGTCTTTTGGCGGGCCTTTGATGCGTAAAGGTGCGTTCTGGTATCACCGGTTCAATACTTGCTGATTGCGGAGGCAAGGCTGTAGATATTGGACGCAAACAGTCTAGCGGCTCGATGCGGGCCTGTTTAGTGGCGTTCACAAATCCCCAAAAACTGATGACCGGCTTTCCACCTACCAGCCACACGTGCTGCTGATCGGGGAATTGCATCGCTTTTTCAAGTAATTTCCCAAAGAGCCGGCGTTCCGGCTGCTGGCTTTGGGCAAATTCATTACTTATCTGGCGAAACGCTGCATGGGTGGTTTCGAGTTGCGCGAGCGCGGCCTGGCGCTCAGCTTCCGTTGCGGCCGTCCATGGAATAACGTCACCGGCCAGCGGGGCATACCAGTCGATTCGATCGCCATGCTCGCTGATTTGCGGGATGGCTAAAGTGTCAGCAACCGCCGTTTGTTTTCTAAGTCGTAGGGTTTCACGCAGCTGTAATGCGGAAATATATACTGCCTGTCCATTCTCACCCATCGACTGATATTTATCGAGCTTGTCACTGCATAGAAAAATTTCTTTCACGCTGCATGCCTTTGCTGTTAAACGAACAAGTGAAAGCTGGTTCCACTGTGGAAAAGGACGCCGCAAATACGCCTGGTAATCTGCGTCATTTGTTTATGGCAACAAAATATTGAGTATTATCGGCAAGTGGCCGAAAACGTTTAGACCTAAACTAAACTTATTATTGGGACGTGCGCATATCCGATTACCGCAAAAAAAGTTTCGCTGTGAAACTATATTTCTGGCAATGTATTCATTTTCTCTAATGTGTTAGTCACAACCCTGCGGTATATATTCCTTCACGGCGTTGTTCATCATCTTATTAAATTCCTGCGTATTATTGACAGCAAATACCTTTCCACCTGTATTGCTGGCAATACAGTTTCCGGCGCCGGTATTCATGATATCGACAACATTAACCTGTAATCGGGGCTTACGTTTTTTTAGCTCAAGCGCGACATCGCAAGGCGAGCCTCCGCATGTCTCTTCCCCATCCGTCACCAGTAGAATTATGGCATCACGGTCAACGCCATTAACTCGTTTCCCCGCCTCTTCTAACGCCTCTGCCAGAGCGGTTTTACCCACCGGCTGGATTTTATCAATTAACTTTTTTAGCTCAGCGCGTTGTTCCGGCAGGAAAGCCGGAGTTGCGCTCACCTGGTGGCAGTTAGCTGCGGCAATAAGGCTAATGTCCATGTCATTTGGCACGTCATCGATAATGTGTTTAGCGGATTGATGCGCGAGCGTAATGCGGCGAGGTTCACGATCGATACCGGGTACAGGTTTATCCTGCATCCACCGCATTATCTCTTCTGGTGTGGCATCCATGCTCATGGCCATAGAGCCAGAAGCATCAAAAATAATAACCATTTCAGGTGCCTGCTGTTTTGTCCGCTGTGCCGGGCAGAGCATTTTGACCTGATGCTCAGGGGCTGGCTGGACGGGAGAAACGGCAGGAGTGACTACTTTGACAGTCGGCCAGCAGCCGCGCAGGAGAACAAGAGCCAGAAGCAGAGCCAGCGCTAAAAGCCCCAGCCATAACCACCCACGCTTTTTAGGCAGCTGTTCTGCCGGCAACTTAGTTGCCGGCATGATGTCCCAGCCTGTAATCACAGGCTGACCGTCAACGATCCATATTCTTTCTGGTGAGGGCTGTCTGGCTATTTTTGCCAGTAACTGCAGTGTTTCGGGAGAAGTCTGCGCGCTAGTCGAGAGTGTTTGATGAAGTTGAGTGAGTGCCGCCAGCTTTTGTGAGAGGAGTATGGCGATTTTGTCTCGCTCAACGACGTTTAAAGCGTTAAAGCGTTGGGGTTTACCATTTATTTCGCTATACCATTCAACCGCACCATCTTCAGCCTGCTGAGGGCGGGCAAAAAGATTTAGATAAGTTTTAGAAAGGTGTCGGTCAATAAGATTATTTACGACAGAAAACGTTGAAATATATTCTTGTAAGCAATGTTCGCTCTCAACGGTCCTTGTGATTCTAATCATTGCCTTTAATGAGCCAGGTATGCAAAAGAAAATAGCTTAGAGCTAAATATAAAAAATGACAATCTCTAATACTAATCTTGTTCTTAAAATTAAAAAACTACCAGTTTTAAGAGGTAAGATGTCTTGAGTAAAAGTAAACATCGGACAGGGGAAAAGGTTCAGGAAAAATTATCATTTAAGTTTTACTTTAATACCACTTCACCTAATGACCAGGTTTATCATTGCCAACACGCGCGTGGCAGGCAAATCATCTGCGCTTGACCCACGACAAAGCACTTCCGCTTGCTCTCTTCCATAATCGCGCCTGTTTCCCTTCTCACTGGTGCTACCCATGGCGTATCAACTGAACCTGAACTGGCCGGAATTTCTTGAGAAATACTGGCAAAAACAACCCGTCGTGCTGAAAAATGCCTTCCCGAATTTTGTCGATCCGATTACCCCGGACGAGCTGGCAGGGCTGGCGATGGAGCCGGAGGTCGATAGCCGTCTGGTGAGCCATTTCAACGGTAAATGGCAGGCCAGCAATGGTCCGTTTGAGCACTTCGACGATCTGGGCGAAACCGGCTGGTCGCTGCTGGCGCAGGCGGTGAACCACTGGCATATGCCCGCCGCGGAGCTGGTGCGTCCGTTCCGCGTTTTGCCGGACTGGCGTCTGGACGATCTGATGATCTCCTTCTCCGTGCCGGGCGGCGGCGTGGGTCCGCATATCGATCAGTACGATGTTTTCATCATTCAGGGGATGGGCAGCCGCCGCTGGCGCGTGGGCGACAAGCTGCCGATGCGTCAGTTCTGCCCGCATCCGGCGCTGCTGCATGTCGATCCGTTTGAGCCGATCATCGACGAAGATCTGGCCCCGGGCGATATCCTCTACATCCCGCCAGGATTCCCGCACGACGGCTTTACCCATGAAACGGCGCTTAACTACTCCGTCGGCTTCCGCGGGCCGAACGGCCGCGATCTGATCAGCAGCTTCGCCGACTACGCGCTGGAAAA
This sequence comes from Enterobacter vonholyi, assembly GCF_008364555.1. Taxonomy (GTDB): domain Bacteria; phylum Pseudomonadota; class Gammaproteobacteria; order Enterobacterales; family Enterobacteriaceae; genus Enterobacter; species Enterobacter vonholyi. The sequence continues at coordinate 286,989 of NZ_VTUC01000038.1, read as the reverse complement.
CGATCTGGGCGGCGAGCACTACAGCGATCCGGATCTGACCTGCCGCGAACACCCGGGCCGCGTGGAGCAGTACGAGCTCGATCGCATTCGTCAGATGATGATCGACATGATTAGCCAGCCGGAAGATTTCACAAAATGGTTCGGCAGCTTTGTCTCCACCCCGCGCCACGAGCTGGATATCGCCGCCGCCGAGCCGCCTTACGCGCCGGAAGAGGTGCTGGACGCGCTGCAGGACGGCGAAACGCTGTCTCGCCTGAGCGGCCTGCGCGTGCTGAACGTCAACGGCAGCTTCTTTATCAACAGCGAACAGCTGGAGACGGTAGACGCGAAGGCGGCGGATGCGCTGTGCCGCTACACCGAACTCGGCCAGGCCGAGCTGGGCGATGCGCTGAATAACCCGGCGTTTGTCGAAGAGCTCACCGGGCTGATTAATCAGGGGTACTGGTACTTCGACGAGTAATGCGGCACGATTTTCTCCCTCTCCCTGTGGGAGAGGGGCGGGGTGAGGGCATCAGGCCGCACTAGCCCTCCTCCATCGCAATCACAATCGCTTCACCCAGCTTCTTCAGCGCCTCGCGGTTTTTCTCCGTCGGCGGCAGCGCCACGTTGATCCGCAGGCAGTTGCGGTACTTCCCTGAGGCGGAAAACAACGACCCGGCCGCGGCCTGGATCTTCAGCCGGCACAGCTGCTTGCTGACGCACACCATGTCGACCTTCTCCGGCAGCTCAATCCACAGCAGGAAGCTGCCCTGTGGGCGCGTGACGCAAATCTCTGCTGGAAAGTACTGCCGTACCCAGCAGGTGTAAGTTTCCATATTCTGCTGATAAATCTGGCGCATGCGGCGCACGTGGCGATGGTAATGACCGTCGCGAATAAACGCCGCCACCGCCATCTGCGTGCCCGGCACGTTAAACCCGCCGGCGGCGTATTTCATGTGCATCACCCGGTCGTAGTAGCGTCCCGGTACAATCCAGCCGACGCGCAGGCCCGGCGCCACGGTTTTGGTAAACGAGCTGCAGAGGATCACGCGTCCGTCGATATCCATCGAATGAATGGTGCGCGGGCGCGGGTACTCCGCCGCCAGCTCGCCGTAAATGTCATCCTCAACAATCACGATATCGTGCCGCTGGGCGAGGGCCAGCACCTGCTTTTTCCGCGCTTCGGGCATGATAAACCCGAGCGGGTTATTGCAGTTGGGCACCAGAATCACTGCTTTGATCGGCCACTGCTCCAGCGCCAGCTCCAACGCTTCGATGCTGATCCCGGTTTCAGAGTCGGTAGGAATTTCAATCGCCTTGATATCAAACCCGCGCAGCATCTGCATGGTGCCGTGAAACGACGGCGATTCCACCGCCACGATATCTCCAGGTTTGCATACCGAGAGCAGGGCGATTGATAGCGCACCGTGGCAGCCGTTGGTAATCACAATGTCGCTTGCCGAGACGGTGGAGCCGCCGTCCAGCATCAGGCGCGCGATCTGCTCGCGCAGCTCCAGGCGCCCGTCGAGCACGTCATAGCTCAGCATCTCGCCGGGGTTATGCTGTGCGATGCGGCTCATCTCGCGCCACAGGGGCTTCAGGCTCGGCTGGTTAATGTCCGGCGAACCGCCGCCAAAGGAGATCATCTCTTTGTCGGCGCGGGCGTCCAGCAGCATCATCACCTCATCCCACTGGGTAACGTCCACGGGGCGCTGCACCGGGCGCGTCATCGCCGGGACGGGCGGCTGGGCTTTTCGCGGTGAGACAAAATAGCCGGAGCGCGGCTGAGGGGTTATCAACTGGAGGTTTTCGAGGATCTGGTAGGCCTGCTGTATGGTGCTGATGCTCACGCCGTGCTCCTGGCTCAGCGCACGCACCGACGGCAAACGTTCACCGCTGCGATACAGACCTTGTTGAATGCGTTCTGCCAGAAGGTTGGCGAGATGTTGATAGCGCGTCATGCTGTATCCTTTGTTTTCACCATACAGATTATAAAACCAGTACAGATTGCTGCGAAAATTGGCATGCAGATACTGTTTTAGCGGATCTGTATGTTAAACAAAAGCTGTTTTTGCATCTGTATTGCACGGGTGGATTTCAGGGATGATAACCCCACTGGCACAGTGAGGAGAGCATCATGGAATTCTACGAGAATCGTTCAAAACGTTCGTTCGTCGTGTTTGTGTGGATCGGAAAAACGATCTGCAACTGGTATCGCATCAACCGTACCCGCCGCATCCTGAGCCAGATGAGCGACGAGCAGCTGAAGGACGTTGGTTTATCCCGCAATGATATTTAAACCCCAGGCCGGGTAAGGCGCAGCCGCACCCGGCGATGTTCAGCGCAACAGCTCGAACGTCTGCCGCTTCGGCCTTTCCAGCAAGTCCAGCGCCTCATGATACGACCGCACGTTGTTATAGCCCATCACCAGTCCGTAGCGTTTGCCCGACCCGCGATACCACTCCGAGAGCGCATTGACCTGCAGCTGCTGTTCCTGCCAGCAGCGCGCCACTTCCCGGTCACGGCTTCCTTTGGTCAGGAACGCCACGATATGCATCCCGCCGTCGTTTTGCTCGGTGAAAAACAGATCGCCATACACCTTCTGTAGGGCGGCAATCATCCAGTCGCGGCGGGTCTGATACAGCGCGCGCATCTTTTTCAGATGACGGAAAAAATGCCCTTCGTTGAGAAACGCGGTGAGGATCTTTTGCGTCAGCACCGGCTGGCCGCTGGTGGTGATGTCCGCGCAGTCGGTAAAGGCTCCGACGGTGCTGGCGGGCATGACCACGTAGCCCATGCGCAGCGACGGCATGATTGTTTTACTGAAGGTGCCCATAAAAATCACCCGGTCGTGCTGGTCGAGGCTTTTCAGCGACGGCAGCACTTTGCGGGTGTAGTGGAATTCCCCGTCGTAATCGTCTTCGATAATCCACGCCTCGTTCTGGCTGGCCCAGTCGAGCAGCTGCTGCTTGCGCGGCAGGGAGAGCGTTACCGCCAGCGGGCTCTGATGCGACGGGGTGACGATAGCAAAACGTGCGTCGCGATGGTAGCGGAGCAGGTAGTCCGTATCGATGCCGCAGCGATCGACCGGCACGGTGTGCAGGCGCGGCACGATCCGCTTGAGCAGCTGCTGGCCCATAAAATAGCCCGGATCTTCAAACAATACCTTGTCGCTGCGGCTGGCTAGGGTGTCGAGGATCAGCCGCAGGCTACCGCTGTAGCCGCTGGTGATCAGCACCTGTTCGGCGCTGCAGGACAGCCCGCGCGAAATGTTGAGATAGCTGGCGATGGCCTGGCGGAGCGGATACCAGCCCAGAACGGGCGGGTTGAGCATCTCCTCCTGACGCATGGCCCGCGTCGCCTGGCCCGCCAGCAGCAGCCATTTTTTATATGGAAAGCTGTCGAGGGCCGGGATGCCGGGGCGCAGAAACCCCGCCCGCTCGCGCTGGCTGATGAGCGATGCCGGAAGCGTGCCGGTGGGCTGTTCCGCGGGGGCTGTCTTGTCCGGCAACAGTAAGTCCGGGTTAACCCGCGTGCCGCGCGCCCCCTGGCTCACCAGATACCCTTCGCCCGTCAGAATGGCATACGCCGTTTCGACGGTTTTACGCGCCACCTTTAGCTCTTCGGCTAGCACGCGGATGGCAGGCACCTTATCGCCCGGCTTCAGCACGCCGCGCATGATGTTGTCGCGATAGCGGGAATAAATCTCGTGATAGCCCGGCTTCATGTCCTACCTCATTTCACGCTTTTTGTATCTTTTTACTATGTCATGAACGGCGTAGATTTGCCTCATCGCATGACACATGCCGCACAAAAAGAGGAAAGACAATGAGCACTCGCGTTAACCACCATAAAGTTACACCTGCCCTCGCCAACGCGCTGTCTGCCCTGAGCATGGAGGTGGCAAAAACCTCCATCGACCCGGCGCTGAAGCACCTGATTGACATTCGCGTGTCGCAGCTGAACGGCTGTACGTTCTGTCTGGATATGCACTCAAAAGAGGCCAAAATCGCCGGCGAGCGCGAGCTGCGCCTGTACCATCTGGCGGCCTGGCGCGAGTCCCCGCTGTTCAGCGCCCGCGAGAAAGCGGCGCTGGCGTTCACCGAAGCGCTGACCCAGATTGGCGTTCACGGCGTAAGCGATGCACTGTACCGCAGCGTGGCGGAGCACTTCTCGGACGTCGAGATTTCAGAGCTGAACTTCGCCATCGTGGCGATCAACGCCTGGAACCGTCTGGGGATCACCTCCCGCATGGCGCCCGGCGCGCTGGACGCGGCGTACGGGCTGAACAAGGCTAACCTGGAATAATTCCGCGCTCGCGGATCATCGCCACCAGAGTCCGCAGTCCCGGCGGGACGTGGCGATGGCCGGGGTAGTACAGGCGCAGCCCGGCAAACGGCTGCGCCCAGTCGTTCAGGACGCTCACCAGTTCCCCGCTTTTCAGCTCGTCCTGAATATAGAGTTCCGGCAAAAATCCCACCCCTAATCCTGCTTTCACGGCGCGGATCGAGGCAAAAAGATCGGACGTCGCAAAGCGCGGCGGCACGGCAAGGGCGTACGTTTCCCCCCGACGCGCCAGCTCCCAGCGGTAGATCCCGCCGTGGGCCATGCGCATGCCGATCCCCTGGTGTGAAAGCAGATCGTCCGGCGTTTCGGGTATGCCGTGACGGGCGAAATAGGCCGGCGTGGCGGTGACGAGCTGGCGGATCTCACCGGTCAGCGGTACGGCGATCATGTCCTGCGGGACGGACTCTTCGAGGCGGATCCCCGCATCATAGCCTTCCGCGACGATGTCGATCATTCGCGCTTCGCTGACGGTCTCTACGCGCATCTTCGGGTAGCGGATCATGAAGTCGATCAGCAGCTGGTCCAGAAAAAGCGTGCCGATATGGTTCGGCACGTTCAGCCGTAGCGTTCCGGCGGGTTCCCCTGTTTCGCTGTGGATCTCCTCGCTGGCGAGACGGATCTCCTGCAGGGCAGGGCCGATACGCGCCACGTACCGTTGCCCGGCGTCGGTGAGGGCCACGCTGCGGGTGGTGCGGTTGAAAAGTCGCGTCTCAAGGCGGCTCTCCAGCCCGGCGACGGCATTACTTACCGCCGTGGCGGACATCCCCAGCTCCTGCGCCGCACCGCGAAAACTGCCGCGCCGCACCACCGCCATCACTACTTCCAGCTCTGTCAGACCTGAACGATGCATAGATTATCCTGAAAATCGAAACAACCCTTGCAGCATAGCGTGGATTATCGCAACGGAGAAGTCGTGACAGACTGGGCTCACAAAGCCTGAGGAGGTTTATATGCACACCATCGAACAGATCTTTATTAACGGCGAGTTTGTTACCCCGCACGGTACCGAACGTTTTAACTTGTACAACCCGGCGACGGCGCAGGTTATGGGTCAGGTTCGCCTGGCGGATGAGATTGACGCTGAGCGCGCCATTGCGGCGGCAAAAGCGGCGTTTCCGGCGTGGTCGCAAACCACAAAGCAGGAACGCATCGCAGCCCTAAAACGTATGCACGCCGCCGTGGCCGCTCGCCACGACGATCTGCTGGAAGCGGTCATTGAAGAGTACGGCGCGCCCGCCTCGCGATCGGCGTGGATGGCCAGCTATCCGGCGGAGGTGATTGCTCAGGCCATCGAGGCGCTGGAGGCGTTTGAGTTTGTCACCCCCGCAGGTGCAGCGACGGTGCAGATGACGCCGCTTGGGGTGGCCGGGCTTATCACGCCGTGGAACAGCGACGCGGGCTTTATCTGCGGCAAACTGGCGGCCGCGCTGGCTGCGGGCTGCACGGCGGTGATCAAGCCGAGCGAAATGAGCGCCCTGCAAACGCAGATTGTCACTGAAGCGCTGCGCGATGCTGAATTACCGCCAGGGGTATTTAATATCGTCACCGGACGCGGCGAGACGGTGGGCGAAACCCTTAGCCGCCATCCGGACGTGGCGAAAATCTCGTTCACTGGCTCCACGAATACCGGCAAGGCGATCCTGCGTAACGCGGCGGAAAGCTTTAAGCGCGTGACGCTGGAGTTAGGCGGTAAATCGCCGACGATCCTGCTGGATGATGTGGATCTCGCGCAGGCGATCCCGCTGGTGATCCAGGCCGGGTTTATGAACAGCGGGCAGGCGTGCGTGGCCGGAACGCGCATTCTGGTGCCGCAGGCGCGCAAGGAGGAGATCGAAACCGCGCTGGCGCAGGCCGTGGCGGCGGTGAAATCCGGCGACCCGCGCGATAGCGCGACGGACGTCGGCCCCATGGTAAGCGAAAAGCAGTGGCAGAGGGTGCAGGGCTATATCCGTAAAGGTATCGAAGAGGGGGCACGCCTGCTGGCGGGCGGTGAAGGACGGCCGGAAGGCACGCGGGACGGCTGGTTCGTGCGTCCGACGCTGTTTGCCGACGTGAACAACCGGATGACGATTGCCCGCGACGAGATTTTCGGTCCGGTGCTGTGCGTGATCCCCTATCGTGACGAGGCGGAGGCGATCGCCATTGCCAACGACACCGACTACGGCCTGAGCGCGATGGTGCTGGGTGGTGATGTAAACCGCGCGCGACGCGTGGCGCAGCAGATTGTTTCCGGTCGCGTGCTGGTGAACACCCTGGCTCATGAACCGAAAGCGCCGTTCGGCGGGTTTAAGCACTCCGGTTTGGGGCGCGAGATGGGCGAGTGGGGAATTCGGGCGTTTATGGAGCCGAGGTCGATTGTGGGCTAAAACTTCGCTATTTACCGAAGCATTGTGCTTTTCCATCCCGCATGCTCTCCTCAACATCACCACGGAGAGACCCCCATGATCGCAGTCATTTTTGAAGCTAAAGCCGCGCCTGCCCATCAGGCGCGCTATCTTCAGCTTGCCGCAGAGCTTAAGCCGCTGCTGGCGGACATCGACGGCTTTATTGATATCGAACGTTTTCAGAGCCTGACCACCGACGGCAAAATCCTGTCCCTTTCCTGGTGGCGGGATGAAGAGGCCGTCCGCCGCTGGAAGCAGAACGTCTTTCATCAGGCGGCGCAGGCCGAAGGGCGGGAGTCGATTTTTGCGTACTACCGCATCCGGGTGGCGCAGCTGGTGCGGGAATACAGTTCCGAAACCGGAGGGCATGCCGATGTATGACGTTCATGTCATTTTTCGCGATACCCCCGGTGAACTGGCGCGGTTTGGACAGCTGCTGGGCCGCAACGACGTGGGGCTGGAGGGCGGTGGCGTATTTGGTACACATGCCCATTTCCTGGTGGAAGACGGGGAAAAAGCGCGACGCGTGTTGCTCGACGCCGGGTTTACCGTACAGGCGGTGCGACAGCCGGTGATCAGAAAGCTTAAGCAGGAGCGTCCAGGCGAGTTGGGCGAGATCGCGGCGGCGCTGGCGGCACGCGGCGTGTCTATCCTGACTCAGTACAGCGACCATGCGAATCACCTTATTCTGCTGACGGATGATGATAAGCTGGCCGCTGAGATCACCGAACCCTGGGCGGCCCATGCTTAAGACGAGTTTACCTCCTGACAACAGCGCGATGCTGGAAAAGGCGATTGCCGCGGTGGCGGCTGCCATGGCCGATCCGTCGCGCGTGAAGATGCTCTGTGCGCTAATGGACGGACGGGCGTGGACCGCTACCGAACTGAGCGCCGCGGCAGACGTCGCCCCGTCGACCGCCAGCGGGCATCTTGCCCGGCTGGTTGAAGGGCAGCTAATAATCTGTCTGTCGCAAGGGCGGCATCGCTATTATCGTCTTGCCGGGCACGACGTGGCGGCGCTGGTGGAACAGATGATGGGGCTTTCGTGGGGCCGCATTACCCCGCCGGAAACCAGCGCGCCGAAAGCCATGCGTGAAGCCCGGACCTGCTACGACCATCTCGCAGGCGCCGTGGCGGTGCAGATCTATGATTTCATGCAGGCGGAAGGCTGGCTGGAGGCTGACGGTTCCGCATTGACCCTCTATGGCCGGGAGCAGTTCCTGGCGCTCGGTATTCCGTTAAGCGCGCATCCCCGCCGGAAGGCCTGCTGCGCCTGCCTGGACTGGAGCGAGCGACGGTTTCATCTTGGCGGTGAGGCGGGCGCTGCGCTGCTCATCCACATGGAAAGCAAAGGCTGGATCCAGCGGGTGGCGGGGTATCGGGAGGTGGTGGTGACGGCGTCGGGGAAGGCCGCTTTAAAGAGGCTTTTTAGCCGCTAAAAACGCCCGGTGGCGCTGCGCTTACCGGGCCTACGCGTACATCGCCTCCAGTAACACCTTTCGCAATTCCTGCGCTTTTGCCTCTCGTTTCTTGATACTTACCCTGATAACTATTATCTTGACCGCGTGTGACGAGAGGTTTCCCCATGAGAGAAGAAGAACTGTTCTGTCGAAGGCCGATGGGCATGCGGATGGCGATGATCGTGCGCCAGTGGCGTGCCGTCATCGACGACGCCATTCTCGATACCGGTTTAACCCAGTCGAGCTGGACGGTGATGATGCAGCTTCATCAGCTCGGGGATAACGTCTCAATGAGTGAGCTTGCGGAGGTGCAGGGCATTGAACTGCCGCCGCTGATGCGCACCCTGACACAGCTGGAAAAACAGGGTTACCTGCTGCGCACCACATCGCCTTATGACAAGCGCATCCGGCTTCTGACGCTGACGCCTGAGGGAAAAGCCATATTAAAAAGGCTCACTCAGGTGATTGAGACGTATCAGGCGCGCGTATCGCAAAACATCGCGCCGGAACATCTCGACATTTTCAGCGCCACGTTGAATCAAATCGCCTGCAATTTGCGGACAATCCGCGAAGAAGATAACAAGACCGAAAAATAATGACCCCTGAACAAAAGTTTGCCCGCTGGGTAAGGGTGAGTATTGCCTCTTTCCTGCTGATGTTTGTCTACTTTATCGTCGCGGATATCTGGATCCCGCTGACACCGGACTCCACCGTAATGCGCGTGGTGACGCCGGTGTCTCCGCGCGTCTCCGGCTACGTGGCGGCGGTACATGTCCACAACAACAGCCAGGTGAAGAAAGGCGATCTGCTGTTTGAGCTCGACGACACGCCGTTTCGCAATAAGGTGGAAGCGGCGCAAATCGCGCTCGAGCAGGCACGCCTGTCCAATGAACAGCTGGACGCGCAGATCGCCGCCGCGCAGGCCAGCCTGAAAACCGCCGTGCTGACCGCGCGTAACGACAAAGTGACCTTCGACCGCTACCAGAAGCTGAGCACGCTGCAGAACGTCTCGCAGGCGGATCTGGATAAGGTTCGCACGACCTGGCAGAGCAGCGAGCAGTCCGTCAGCACGATTCAGGCCAACATCCGGAACCTGCGCATCCAGCGTGGTGAGCGCGAAGAACACCGCAACGTGACGCTGCAAAAATACCGCAACGCGCTGGATGAAGCTGAGCTGAACCTCGGCTGGACGAAGGTCTATGCCCTGGCGGACGGCACGGTCAGTAATTTGCAGCTGAGCCCTGGCTTCTACGCCTCATCCGGTTCCGCCGCGCTGGCGCTGGTGAACAACCAGACCGATATCGTGGCCGATTTCCGTGAAAAAAGCCTGCGCCATACCCATCAGGGCACCGATGCGGCCGTGGTGTTTGACGCCTTCCCGGGACACGTTTTCCGCGCCCACGTCACCAGCAGCGACGCGGGGATCCTGGCGGGGCAGGAGGCCGTTAACGGCCAGCTTTCCGAGCCGGAAACCTCCAACCGCTGGGTGCGCGACGCCCAGCGCATGCGCATTCACGTGACGCTGGACGAGCCGCTGCCGAAGCATCTGCCGACCGGCGCCCGCGCGACCGTGCAGCTCTACAATAGCGAAGGGCCGTTTGCGCGCTTTTTCTCCGGGATGCAGATCCACCTGGTGAGCCTGCTTCACTATGTCTATTAGTACCCTGGCGCGGGTATTTACCCCGCACGGCAACATCGTCTATACGGCAAACGATTTCCGGCAGACACTGCGCATCGTTTTTGCCGGGATGATTGCGCTCAGCATCTCCAGCTTTTACAACACCAGCTACGGCGTGTTTTTCGTGGTCTATCCGATCATGCTGCTGTCGCTGGTACCGGTGTTTAATCGCCACGTGGCAAAGCAGTTTATCTTCAGCGCATCGCTCAACTGCGTCGAAATGGTGATTATCATCGGCTACCTGTCGCAATGGCCGGTCATCATGACGCTGGTGGTCTTTGCCCTGTACGTGATGCGTTTTCGCTTTATGAGCAAGGGGCCGCTGTTCCTGTTTGGCTCAATGGGCGTGGTGTGCCAGAGCGTGATGCTCAACTTTATGAGCTACCCCACCACCAACTGGCACACGCTTTTGTTCTCCAACATCGAAGCCAGCGTGATGGCGGTGTGCCTGAGCGCGCTGATGAACTATCTGCTGCCGGACGTGGAGCCCCGCAAGCCGCCGCCGCTGATTGAGAAAGACGACGCCCGCGTGCGCCACGAGTCGCTGCTCTCCGGTACCGTCGCGACGCTGATTTTTGTGGTTTTTCAGATTAGCGACTTAAGCGATTCGCTTTCGGCGCTGATGGCGGGGATTTTGATCCTGTTCCCGATGCACTACCGAGGTTCGGTGATGAGCTCGATCTGGCGCGTGGTCGGCGTGGTGCTGGGCTGTCTCTACATTCTGGTGGTGCAGCTAATACTCTACGATCACAGCAGCCATATGCTGCTGATGATGCCGCTGATTGGCCTCGGCCTGGCGTTTGGCGCGCGACTCCACGTGATGGAAAAGGTGGGGGCGGGCGTGGGCTTTTCCAGCATCACCACCATCGGCATTATGTTCGGGCAGAACATGCACCCCGACACTGACCTGGTGTTCAGCGATCTGTACCGCATCACCTCTGTCACCTTTTCGCTGGTGGCGACGCTGACGATGGTCTTTCTGGTGCACCTGATCCTGAACCGCTTCGAGGCGACCCGCTACGTCATCGCGCCGCCAAAAACGGATTAATGCCCCAGCACGGCAGGCAGCTGCGAGAGTAAAAACAGGATCAGGCCAATCGTCCCGCCCACCAGGGTTCCGTTGACGCGGATAAACTGCAGATCCTTGCCAATGTTCAGCTCAATCTGGCGTGACATGTCTTTGGCGTCCCAGCTTTTCACCGTGTCGCTGATGTGGCGGGTCAGAAACGCCGCGAAGTCCGGCGCGAGGCGGTGCGCGGCCTGCTCCAGATGCTCGTTCAGCGATGCCCGCAGGCTCGCGTCGTTAGACAGCGTTTCGCCAAACCACAGCCCGGCGTTGGCGATGCGCTGCTTCACGCGCGAATCTTCACTCTGCATATCTGCCTTCAGCCACTGGCGCAGATCGGCCCACATCTCGCCCAGATAGCGGTTAAACGCCTCGTCGTTTTTCAGGTAGTGCTTGATGTTGTCGGCTTTTGCCGCCATCTCCGGATCGTTTTTCAGGTTGTCGATAAGCTTCAGCGTGGCGCGGTCGAACGCCTGACGGATCTGGTGCGTGCGGTCGTGGCTGATATCGTCCAGCAGCGTGTTCACCGCGTTCGACACCATCTCCGCGCTCTGATCGCCCAGCCACTCGGTGGGCAGCACCATCGCCTTGCGCGGGTGTTCGGTCTTCAGCCAGTGGACTATCTGGTCAGAGATAAACTCCCGCGTGCTCTCCCGCTGAATCAGGGTAATCAGGCGATTGATGATGGCGTCGAGCAGCACCTGATGGCGGTTGTTTTTGGTCATGCTCTCCAGCATCACGGCGCTGGTTTCAGTGAAATCGACCTTATCAATGGCCTTATGCACAGCGCGTTTGAGCAGGCGCTGAATGCGCCCGTCGTCGGTCAGTTCGAGAAAACCGCTCATCACCTGCATCAAGTGCAGCCCGACGCGCTGAGCGTTGTCGGGCTTGCTGAACCAGGCGCCGATCATCTGCGCAGGTTCATAGCGACGGATCAACGCCACCAGCGACTGGGTATCCAGAAACTTCTCCTGCACAAACTGGCCGAGATTGTCGCCGATCCGGTCTTTATTGCGCGGGATAATCGCCGTATGGCGCGAGATAAACGGAATGGGCACCCGGCGGAACAGCGCAACCACCGCAAACCAGTCAGCCAGCGCGCCGACCATTGCCGCCTCGGCAATGGCCTTGACGCCGCGCACCCAGAAGGTCTGCGGTAGGAACAGGGTGGTGATAAAGGCCGCGGCGGCAACCAGCAGCAGCGACAGCGCCAGCAGCTTGGCGCGTTTGAGTTCAGCTATTTTTTCCATGGGTTAAGGATAGAGGTAAGCGGGGGGAAAGTGCAAAAACCGCCACAGCACCCACCCGCCAAACCCCATCAGCACTGCCCCCGCCGTGCGCTCAATCCACCACAGCGAACGGCTGAGCTTCTGTTGAACTGACGATAATCCCATCAGGGACACCAGCGCCAGATCCCATGCCAGCACCACCATCACCATCCAGACGCCGCACGTTGCCTGCTGAAGCAGCGTGACGTCCGGACCCAGCAAGGCCGTCATCAGCGCCAGATAGAACAGCGCGTTCTTCGGGTTTAACAGCGCCGAGCCGAGCCCCAGCAGGATCTGCTTACGCAGAGAGGGGCGATGCTGTCGGGTTTCATTCAGCGCCAGTGCCTGCGGTTGGCTGCGCACCAGATGCGAGCCTATCCACAGCAGGTACAGCGCCCCGCAAAGCTCGATAAGCGTAAACAGCCACGTAAACTGGCGCAGCGCGCTCCAGCCGATAATCACCAGTAAGATATACAGCCCGTTGCCCGCGGCGATACCGACGCACACTCCGGCGCTGCCGCGCAGCCGATAGCGCGCGGCGTAGCCCACCAGCAGGAAGAAATCCGGGCCCGGGCTTAGCAGGGCGACAAAGTGCGCCAGCGCCAGGGCGAGAAAAGCGGAAGGGAAGAACAGTTCCATAGCAACCTCAGTTTAAAAATCTGCGGTCAGACTACGGCGCTGCAAACGCTATTTATTGTCGGATATTGATCGGCCCGTAGCGTACTGGCGCGGCGTGGCGGCGGTATAGCTGACGAAGATCTTATGAAAATGGCTCTGATCGGTAAAGCCGCTCTGGTAGCCAACGTCGGCGATGTCGTCCCCGGCACGTAGCCGCGCTTTGGCGAACTCCACGCGGGAGATGTTGAGGAAGCTGCCCGGCGTCAGGCCTGTATCCTGCCGGAAGGTGCGGATCAGCGTCTCCTTGCGCAGCGAGAATCGCTGGGCAAGTTCATCGAGGGAAGGCGGTGCGGCCAGGTCGGCAAGAAACGCCTGCCGCACGTGCTGGCTGGTTGAGCGAAGCGCATCTGCGTTTTCCTCGCATCGGGGAAGGGCTGAAAGCAGCGTATCCACGGATGCAGGCGACATCGTCTCAACAATATCAAGGTAGCGCTTAAAGAGCGTAGGGTCGCGAATCACCTGGAGCGCCAGAGGAAGATCGGTGTCGATATAGAGCATATGGTAGCTGCGCGGTTGCCCGGCGACGGGGTTGCAGCTGTGCGGCGCAGAGGCCGGGATCACAATGAGGTCCCCGGGGTTAAGGATGTATTCTCTGTCATGGCACACGCAGCAGGTCTGGCCTTCCATAATCGCGCCGATAGAGAGCTGAGGGTGACTATGGCGTTTATACGCCTGCGTGCTCCGCCACGTGCTGCGCAGCTCAAGGCCTGAGGCGCGGTGAAAAGTCTGCCGGATGTGTCGGGTATCGGTCATAAGTACTCCTTCTGGACGTTTTTTATACCACGTCAGCGAACCGTCTGGCAGCGCTTCATTAAGAACCTTCCGGATATACCCAACTTTACGCCCACGGCCAGTCATGTTGACTACCCTTAATACCCTAAGCGGTAAAACAAGGAGATTCGACATGGCTTATCAGACAGTAAACCCTGCCACTAACCAGCTCATCAAAGAATACCCCTCGCATACCGACGCGGATATCGAAGCGGCGCTGAAGGCGGCCGATGCGCTTTATCATTCGGACTGGGCGAAAGGCGACATCAGCCAGCGCCTGCCGGTGCTGCATAAGCTTGCCGACCTGATCGACGAGCGTACCGAGGAACTGGCGAAAATCGCCAGCCAGGAGATGGGTAAGCTCATCGAACAGAGCCGCGGCGAGGTGAAGCTGTGCGCGCAGATCGCCCGCTACTACGCCGACAACGCGAAGCAGTTTCTGGCCCCGGTGAAGTATCAATCCGAACTCGGGGAAGCATGGGTGGAGCATCATCCCATCGGCGTGCTGATGGCCGTTGAGCCGTGGAACTTCCCGTATTACCAGCTGATGCGCGTTCTGGCGCCAAACCTGGCGGCGGGTAACCCCGTCATCGCCAAACATGCCAGCATCGTGCCGCACTGCGCCGAGACCTTTGCCAATCTGGTCCGCGAGGCGGGCGCGCCGGAAGGCGCATGGACTAACCTGTTTATTTCGTCCGAGCAGGTGGCGAACATCATTGCCGACGATCGCGTGCAGGGCGCCGCATTAACCGGCTCTGAAAAAGCCGGCAGCGTGGTGGCCGCACAGGCGGCGAAGCACATCAAGAAATCCACGCTTGAGCTGGGCGGTAACGACGTATTCGTGGTGCTGGACGATGCGGACCTGGACAAAGCCGTCAAGATTGGCGTGAATGCGCGTCTCAACAACGCCGGGCAGGTCTGTACCGCGGCGAAGCGCTTTATCCTGCATGAAAAGATCGCCGACGCTTTCCTGAGCAAATTCACCGAGGCGTTTAAGCAGGTGAAGATTGGCGATCCGCTGGACGAAAGCACTACGCTGGGGCCGCTGTCGTCGAAAGATGCGCTAGAAACGTTGACCAAACAGGTTAACGAGGCGGTGAAAAACGGCGCGACGCTGCACTATGGCGGCAAGCCGGTGCAGCGCGACGGCAGCTTTTTTGAACCGACGATCCTGACGAATATCTCGCGCGACAACCCGGCGTACTTCCAAGAGTTCTTCGGCCCGGTGGCGCAGATGTACGTGGTGAAAAGCGACGACGAAGCGGTCGCGCTGGCGAACGACTCCCACTACGGCCTGGGCGGGGCGGTATTCAGCCAGGATATCGAGCGCGCGAAGAAGATGGCGTCGCGGATCGAGACCGGGATGGTGTACATCAACTGGCTTACCGATACCGCGCCAGAGCTGCCGTTCGGCGGCGTGAAGCGCTCCGGCTACGGACGCGAGCTGTCGGATCTGGGGATCAAAGAGTTTGTGAACCAGAAGCTGGTGGTGGTGCGTCAGTAAGAGGTAATAAAAAACCTGCCGGCCGGCAGGTTTTTTTAAGGGGATTATTGCACTTCGATCTTGTCCCAGCCGCTTTTAAACATGCAGCTGTCAACCAGCGTATCCCGGCGATATTCATTCGCGTCTTCAACCGTGTAGCTCGTGGAAATATCCTTTTTCTTGTTCTTTTTGTCCGTTTTTTCCGAGCTCGAACCGGTCACGACGTTATCCGGGGGCAGATCGATCAGCGCCTGCGCTTCGCATTCCGTGAGCTTTTTATTCATTTCCGTATCGCTGACGCCCGGTTTCACCCATTTGTACTGGACGCAGCCGGTGAGCATCAGCGTGAGGCTCAGAACGCAAAGCGCGGTCATGCGGTGTTTCATCAGAAGGTGACTCCACCGCCTACATATGCGCCGTCAATCAGCGTGTGGTTCGGACGACCGTCTTTGCCGTCCACGCTCACGTGGCGATAGCCCACTTTCAGCGTCACTGGCGCGATCGGCGTCCAGCTTACGCCGCCGTTGGCTTCGACGTAGTTTTTCACGCTGTTGTTCAGCCCTTCAGGCGCCACATAGCCTTCACCGTACACGTGGATGCTGTCGGTCAGGGCAACGTTTACGCCGCCGCCAATCGGGAACGCCACGCCGTTATCGCCTTTTTTCGGGCCGAGGTAGATGGCTTTTGCGCCCGCGTTCAGCATGACCGGGCCAAGATCCAGGTTGTAGCCTGCGCCCACGCCGCCGGTCTGGGTACCGTCATCGGTGTTTTTCAGCCAGTTACTTTCCAGATAAACACCGGATGAGGATTTCCCCATTTCCAGATTGAGGTTGGTAAAGTTTTTACCCTGCTCAACGGTGCCGCCCATCGCCAGTGCGGAACCCGATACGGCAGCCAGAGCAGAAAGAAGAAGGATATTCAGTTTTTTCATGTTTTATGCCTCGTCATTAAATTCATCTGGGCGCACCTTAACAAGCGATGTTAATGACTGCAAATGTGATATAAATCGCGGTTTTATACTGATATTGTTAACTTTTTTATTGAAGTTGTTGCAATGATGTTTGATTGTCGGGGTGTCAACAGGGGATGTTTTTAGCGTTTAGGAACCGTTTAGTTTTTTGACTAAACATAAACTGAACGAGGCGGGGATAGTGATTTGAGATGAATTAATTGGGTTTCTAATAATTTCCAAAAATGTTTCGCCTGTCACACAAAACAACAAAGCCTTACATTTCGAGCGATGAATATACGTTCAATCGCGCAGGCCGGTTTCCCTTCCATGTCATTTTTCTGACACGTTTATTCTTTACGTTGTTGGCTTCACTTACTGGATGCTAACAATATGAAAAGAAAAATTATTCCTGTGCTAATCGGCTGTGCGCTCTCTTTCTCTGGCCTGGCGGCGCAGCCCACTGCTGAGCGCTATGTCGTCAGCTTCCCTGACGGCTCACATGTAAAATACAGCGGCGCGTTTGCCGATGCGTTTCCGAATGGGCTCCCGGTGGGCATTGGCTCCGGCCTGCTGTTTACGGGCAAGCAGGGCGACGCCCTGACCTTTGCGACCGTGACCGATCGCGGTCCCAACGCCGATGCGCCAAAAATGGGTAAAAACGAAGCCAAAATATTTGTCACGCCTGATTTCGCGCCGCTGCTGATGACCATCCGCGTCCAGAACGGCAAAGCGGAGGCGGTTGATGCCCGCCCGCTGCATGATGATAAAGGCGAGATTAACGGTCTGCCGCTGCAAAGCGGCGTGATTGGTTCCACCAATGAAGTGGCGTTCAGCGACACCTTAAAGACGCTCAGGGGTGACAACCGCGGACTGGATACGGAAGGCATCACGCCGGACGGCAAAGGCGGCTACTGGCTGTGCGACGAGTACGGCCCGTTCCTGATTAACGTCGACAGCAAAGGCAAAATCATTGCGATCCACGGGCCGCAGGCCGCGGAAGGGGAGAAATCCATCGCGGGCGGTCTGCCAAACATCATCAAATGGCGCCAGCCGAACCGGGGCTTTGAAGGCCTGACCCGGATGCCGGACGGACGGATTATCGCTGCGGTGCAAAGCACGCTGGACATCGACGGTAAGAGCAAAAAGCAGGCGCTGTTTACGCGTCTGGTGAGCTTCGACCCGGCAACCGGGAAAACGGCGATGTACGGTTACCCCATTGACAGCGCGGCCTATGACAAAAACAGCGACGCCAAAATCGGCGACATCGTGGCGCTCGATAATCAGCACATCCTGCTGATTGAGCAGGGAAGCGATAAAAACGACGGGATGCGTAACCTGATTTACAAGGTAGACCTCAGCAAGGCGAGCGACCTGACTACCTTTGACAAGCCGGGCGAGTACCCTGAGTTTGATGATGAGAAAACCCTGGCGCAGCGCGGCATTACCCTTGCGGCTAAAACGCAGGTCGTCGATCTGCGCGCGTTGGGCTGGCAGCAGGAGAAGGCCGAAGGGCTGGCGCTGATCGACAGCAAAACGCTTGCGGTGGCGAACGATAACGACTTTGGCGTAAAGGTAGCGATGCAAAATCCGGTCGAGGGCAAGAAGCTCAAGGATTACCGGGTAAATGCGGAAGGCAAGCTGACGCTGGATGATAAACCGGTTGAAACCACGCTCAGCGTGAAGCCGCTGAAGAAGCCGGAGTCCGACAGCGAGCTGTGGATTGTGACGCTTCCGGAGGCGGTGAAATAATACCAGGGCTTACCCTTCACCCCTAACCCTCTCCCCTCAGGGGAGAGGGGATTGTTCGCTGCGCATAGTTAAGCGGGGAGGCTATTTTTTCAGCCCCGCAAATGCCGCCCGAATTTCTTCCTCCGGCAGTTGGATGCCAATAAACACCATCACGCTGTGCGGCGCTTCATCGCCCCACGGTCGGTCCCAGTCGGCGCTGTACAGGCGCTGCACGCCCTGGAACAGCAGGCGGTTGGGTTCGCCGTCAATCCACAGCATTCCTTTGTAGCGCAGCAGCCTGTCGGCAAACGACAGCAGCAGGTTTTCCATTACGCGCGAAACCTCGCCGATGTCCACCGGGTAGTCCAGCTCCACCACAATCGACGCCACGTCGTTTTGCTTATCTCCCATAAAGTGGAAGCGCGGTTTCGCGGTGACGTTCTCCTCCAGCATAAAGCCGTTGGTGTTGAACAGCTGGGACAGGTCGATATCGCCGTGCGTCACCGTGAAAATCGGCGCGCGGGAGTTAATGCGGGTCAGGCGCTCGCGCAGCTTTTCGCTTTCGCCCGCCACGTCGGTTTTGGTCAGCAGGATGCGGTCGGCGTAGCCCACCTGAGACTGGGCGATGGTGAACTGGTTCATCTGTTCGTCGGCGTGGACCGCATCAACCAGGGCAATCACGCCGTCCAGCAGATAGCGCTGGCAAAGGATCTCATGGGAGAAAAAGGTCTGAATAATCGGGCCGGGATCGGCCATGCCGGTGCACTCGATCACCAGGCGGTCAAAGTCGATTTCCCCGCGATCGCGGCTGTCGAGCAGGTCCAGCAGGGCATCTTCTAATTCGTTAGAGCGGGTGCAGCAGATGCAGCCGTTGGTCAGAGTTTTGATCTGCGTGGCGCGATCGCCAATCAGCTGGTCGTCTACGGAGACTTCGCCAAATTCGTTTTCGATGACGGCGATTTTGAAGCCGTGCTGCTCGTTCAGAATGTGGCGCAGCAGGGTGGTTTTACCGGCGCCGAGGAAACCGGTCAGCAGGGTAACGGCAATCGGGGTCATGGTCTCTCCTTTAGCAGCAGCGGACGCCGCCTTCTCCACTTCCGCCGTAGCGCGCTTCCTGACGCTCGCGGAAGAATTCAGTGTAGGTCATGTACGGCTTATCAGGATGGTTGGTCTTCATATGCTCAACGTAGTTGTCATAGTCCGGAATGCCAATCAGCATTTTCGCCGCCTGACCGAGGTATTTTTTTGCTTCGCCTAAGTTACCAAACATTGTGGGTTCCAGACAGAAAAAGCCCGGCGATGTGAGTCCGCTGGGCTTGTGTTTCCCTCACCCCAGCCCTCTCCCAAGGGAGAGGGTGAGGATTGCGGATTAATGGTGTGAAGAGGTCTTCACGCCGCCTTCAGGCACCGGCACGTACGGGGTTTCTTTGTCCGTACGGCCGTCGGCGTTACGCACTTTCAGCCAGGTTTTGATGCCGTAGAAGATGATGCTGTACACCACCACCAGGAACAGAATGCTCAGACCCGCGTTGGTGTAGTTGTTCACCACGATATGGTTCATGTTGGCAATCTGCTGGGCGGTCAGATCCGCGCCGCCAGCGGCAATCTTCTCTTTGTACTGGTTAGCCATGAAGAAGAAGCCTTCCAGCTGCGGGTTGGCGCTGAACAGCTTCAGGCCAAGCGCCCAGGTGGTGCAGAGCAGCAGCCACAGCGCAGGGACTACGGTGACCCAGATGTATTTGGTGCGTTTCATCTTCACGAGGACAACGGTACCGAGCACCAGAGCTACAGCCGCCAGCATCTGGTTAGAGATACCGAACAGCGGCCACAGGCTCTTCACGCCGCCGAGCGGGTCGACAACGCCCTGATACAGCAGGTAGCCCCACAGGCCGACGCAGCCCGCCGTACCCAGAATGCCCGCTACCAGAGAGTCGGTTTTCTTCAGGAACGGCACGAAGTTACCCAGCAGATCCTGCAGCATGAAGCGACCCGCACGGGTACCTGCATCCAGCGCGGTGAGGATGAACAACGCTTCGAACAGAATACCGAAGTGGTACCAGAAGCCCATGTCCGCCCACGGCAGCACTTTGTGGAACACGTGTGCGATACCGACAGCCAGCGTCGGTGCGCCACCGGCGCGGTTCAGCACGGACGGTTCGCCGATGTCTTTCGCCGTCTGCATGATCTGCTCAGGCGAAATCACGAAGCCCCAGGAGCTGACGGTCGCCGCCGCGTGTGCGCTGGCGTCTTTCAGCTGCGCCATAATCAGCGCCGCGTTGTCGCCGCCCATCTCGTGCAGGTTCGGCATGGTAATACCGAGACCCGCCGGAGGGGTGTTCATTGCGAAGTACAGACCCGGTTCGATGATGGACGCGGCAACCAGCGCCATGATCGCCACGAAGGACTCCATCAGCATGGCGCCGTAGCCGATCAGGCGTGCGTCTTTCTCGTTTGCCAGCAGCTTAGGCGTGGTACCGGAGGAGATCAGGGCGTGGAAGCCGGAGACCGCACCGCAGGCGATGGTGATAAACAGGAACGGGAACAGGGCGCCTTTCCACAGCGGACCGGTACCGTCGATGTACTGGGTCACCGCCGGCATTTTCAGTTCAGGGTTGATGATCACAATCCCGATTGCCAGCCCGACGATCACGCCGATTTTCAGGAAGGTCGCCAGGTAGTCGCGCGGGGCCAGAATCAGCCAGACCGGCAGCAGCGCGGAGATAAACGCATAGCCAATCAGCGCGAAGGTGATGGTGGTGTCCTTGAAGGTCAGCGCCGGGCCCCAGTACGGGTCGTGCGCGATGACGCCGCCGAAGTAGATGGAGGCGACCAGCAGCACGATACCAATCACCGACACCTCACCCACGCGGCCCGGACGCAGGAATCGCATGTAGATCCCCATGAACAGCGCAATCGGTACGGTAGAGCAGACGGTGAAGACGCCCCACGGGCTTTCGGCCAGCGCTTTCACCACGATCAGGGCCAGCACCGCGAGGATGATGATCATGATCAGGAAGCAGCCGAACAGGGCGATAGTCCCCGGCACGCGGCCCATCTCCTCTTTGACCATCTCACCCAGAGAGGCGCCGTTACGGCGAGAAGAGATAAACAGCACCATAAAGTCCTGCACCGCACCGGCCAGCACCACGCCCGCCAGCAGCCAGAGCGTACCCGGCAGGTAGCCCATCTGCGCGGCCAGTACCGGGCCGACCAGCGGGCCTGCCCCGGCGATAGCGGCAAAGTGGTGACCAAACAGCACGTAGCGGTTGGTTGGCACGTAGTTCAGGCCGTCATTGTTAATGACCGCCGGCGTGGCGCGCGTCGGGTCGAGCTTCATGACCTTCTGCGCGATGTATAAGCTGTAGTAGCGATAAGCCACAAGATAGACGGAAACGGACGCGACCACGATCCACAGGGCGCTTACGTGTTCGCCCCGGCGTAATGCGACAACCGCCAGACAAAAAGCGCCGAGGATCCCGAGTAAGGCCCAGGGCACGTGCTTCAGTAGTTTTTTAGTATCCATAGTAAGACCTGGTTTTTTATGTAAAGAAAAAAGGGTCAGGGTTCGTTGTGAGGAGGTATTGATTAATGCTGGAGCGATCGTGCCAGATCAACGCGCGCGTAAAGGACGGTAAGTGAATGAGTGGTTGAAAGTGCCGGGTGAGCGGTCAAAGGAGGCGACGAGCGGTTTCGGCTCGCCGCCAGTGGGCGAAATTATGTGATTGAGATCACTTGATTATTCGGGGTACGCTCCACGGCCAGATAGCTTTCCAGCGTCCTGATGAGCTTCTCCTTCAGCCAGCTCGGTTCCAGTATCTGAATATGGGGGAGCCAGTAGAACAGCAGCGGCAGGATCTGGTTCTCGTGGGCCGCCTGGCAGCGCAGCGTGACGCCGCCCTGTTGCTCCTCCAGCAGCTCCTGTTCCGGCAGAAGATCGCGGCGCAGGAAGTAATGTGAAATATTATCTTTAATAAATATTTTCACTGCGAAAGTATCTTCAGATACCCAAGGGTCGAGGCTTTTCTCCAGCAGCTCAAGGACATTTTCTTCAGGGGTGAAGGTCGTTTTCTGAATATCAAACCAGCTAATCTGGCTCAAGGAGAAGGATTTCAGGCGGCTATTTTCGGTGGCTTGTAAATACCATATATTTTTTTTGTTAATGAGTTTATAGGGATTAATCAGACGGGTTTTACCCTTATAAACGATCTGGCAAACATTATGGTTTTTAATCGATTTCTCGATTTTCGTTAAATGACGGCGAATATCACGTTCTACCGTGTGTTCTGCTTCATTGCCAAGAATAAGAATATGGTTTTCGTCAACGCGCGCTTCAAGCTTCTGCCAGAATTCCGTATTTCTTTCAGGGAAAAAGCTGTCAGCATTCAGGAAGTTAGCAAGGGTGTGATGTAAGCCTTGTCCGCCGGGCGATTGTGCAGAATGGATCAGCCGATATAGCCCGTTACCGAAATGTTCAACAATGGGAGAGAGGGCATTTAAATCCCGGTAGACGGTACGCTCGGTAATTTTAAATTTCTCCATTAGCGCACTGCGGTTTACCACACCGTTTAAATGTAGCTCAACCAGAATATCGACCAGACGTTCAGCCGAGCGGCTACGCGTCGTTTTAGCCATAAGGTCATCCTGTATATTTAGGTATGCGCTGAATGATGCGGATGCACTGACAGGTAGTGTCAGTATTCAGTCACAGAAAATTTCTCTTATGGCTATATAACGGCGTGTTTTAGGGGAAACCTTAGGAGTTTTTGTAGAAAGCGGCGCTGGCCGGAAAAAAAGGCCAGCGCGAAGGGGCATCACAAGGCGGCTTCTGCCTCCAGCATGACCGGGTGGAAACGGCGCCTGAAGTAGATCAGGCCGTGTCCCGCGTCACTCAGGATAATGTTTTTAACTTCAACAAGGTAGACAAGATGCGTGCCGATGGTTTGCACCTGGCTAATCTCACCTTCAAGGCTGGCCAGCGCGCCCTTGAGCACAGGCTGCGCCAGCGGCCCTTTCTGCCAGCAGGAGAGTGCAAAGCGCTCTTCCATCGTCATACCGGTCATCCCGGCGAAATGGCGAGCCATGATCTCCTGCTCGTGGTTCAGCACGTTAACGCACAGCCTGCCGTTGCCCTGGAATACCGGGTTCATAGCGCTGTTGGCGTTGATGCACACCATGACCGACGGCGGGGTATCTGTGACCGAACAGACGGCGGTGGCGGTAATGCCGCAGCGGCCCGCCTCGCCCTCGGTGGTGACCACATTTACCGCCGCCGACAGGCTACTCATTGCGTCGCGAAAACGCAGGCGTTGTTCATCTGAATGCATTGCAACCTCCCGCTGCGCTATTTCAGCAGCTTGTCGAGCATGTTGATATCGCTGTTGTTGTGCAGGTGCGGTACGGTCCAGCCGTGCTGGTCGTATTCGGACATGCAGCGGTCGACCATCGCCATCATCTTGTCCATGTTGCCGGAGCTCTGCGCCTGGCGCAGACACTGCAGGCGAATTTCATCCTGGCTGCCGGAGTAGTTAATTTCGTAAAGCTCGTGACGACCGCCGAACTCGCTGCCGATGGCGTCCCACATCAGTTTCAAAATCTTGATGCGTTCGACGTGATCCATGCCGTTGGAGCCGCGCACGTATTTCGCCAGATACTGGTCGATCTGCGGATTGTTCAGATCCCGGGTGCTGGACGGCAGGTAAATCAGGCCGGACGTCACGTTACGCTCGATGATGTTCTTGATTTTGGCGTAGGCCATCGGCGCCATCACGCGGTAGGTTTGCAGCGCGGCATGATCCGGCAGATACGCGCCGTTAACCCACGGGGTGGCTTCGGAACACATGGAGTCGCTCAGCGCCCAGAACATGTTGCGCCAGGCCACCACTTCGCCGAGATCTGCCTGCACGCCGCGGAACTCCAGGGTACCGGTACATTCCAGGGATTTCTTCAGCAGGGCGGTGATGAAGTCGAGTTTTACCGCCAGACGCACGCAGGCCTGCAGCGGGTACATGCGGGCGAAACCGCCTTCCATCGTCCAGCGACGGCAGCGGTCGAAATCGCGGTAGATCAGCACGTTTTCCCACGGGATCAGCACGTGATCCATCACCAGGATCGCGTCGTTCTCGTCAAAGCGGCTGGAGAGCGGGTAGTCGAAAGGGGAGCCGGTCGCGCCTGCCACCATCTCGTAGGAGGCGCGGGAGATCAGCTTCACGCCCTCGGCATCCATCGGCGCGACGAACATCAGCGCGAAGTCAGGGTTTTCGCCCATCACCTGCGCGGAGCCGAAGCCGATCATGTTGTAGTGGGTCAGCGCCGAGTTGGTGGCTACCACTTTCGCGCCGCTGACGATAATCCCGGCGTCGGTCTCTTTCTCCAGCTTGATGTAGACGTCTTTCACCTCGTCCGCCGGCTTGTGGCGGTCGATCGGCGGGTTAACGATGGCGTGGTTGAAGTACAGGCCGGTTTCCTGAATGCGGGTGTACCAGCTGCGGGCGTTCTGCTCGAACTGGCCGTAGAAGGCCGGGTTGGCGCCGAGCGCGCAGCCGAACGCGGCCTTGTAGTCCGGCGTGCGGCCCATCCAGCCGTAGCTAAGGCGCGACCACTCGGCGATGGCGTCGCGCTGCTGGCGCAGGTCGTCGGCGCTTTTCGCCACGCGGAAGAACTTGTGGGTATAGCCGCCGCTGCCGGTGTCGGTGCCCCAGCACAGCGTGTCCTGCATGTCCGGCTTGTGCAGCGCGTCGTACATCTGCGCGATGGAGGCCGCCGCATTGCGAAACGCCGGATGGGTGGTGACGTCTTTGACGCGCTCGCCGTAGATATAAATCTCACGACCGTCCTGCAGGCTTTTTAAATACTCTTCACCGGTTAACGGGCGTTTGGCGTCTGCGCGGAACTCTTCAGGCTTCATAGGGAACCTCGTATCGGAATTGTGTTGTTAAATTTATGTTTTGTTTTTGTTGTTTAATTGAAGCCTGAGAGGGGCGTAACGTGAAGGGACGATTGGGACAACGACGGGTACTTTTCGGGTGGGATTGGGATTTGTGATCGTTGTCCCCTCACCCTAACCCTCTCTCCAAAGGGGAGAGGGAACAATTACACCCTCTCCCCTTTGGAGAGAGGGCCGGGGTGAGGGGAAACCGGTACTTTCTGAGCCCGATACGCGCTGGGCGAGCATCCCACTAAGCGGTTAAAAAAGCGGGCGAAATAGGCCGGATCTTTGAACCCCAGTTGCCAGGCAATCTCACTGACGGTGCTGTCGGAGAAGAGCAGCAGGCGCCTGGCCTCCCGCAGCTGGCGGTCGAAGATCAGCCGTTTTGGCGGACGGTTGGCGAAGCGGCGGCAGATATCGGTCAGGCGGGATTCGGTCAGGTGCAGCTCGCTGGCGTATTCCGGCACCGTCCAGTGCTGGTGGTAGTGGGTGTCGATCAGCTGGGTAAAGCGCTGGAACAGCTTCAGCTCGCCGCGCATGCCGCCCGAGGCGTGGTCGTCGAGCTTCGCGTTGCGCAGCAGCAGGGTAAACACCGCCTGCGCCAGCAGGACCAGGGTATGCTCGCGCCCGGGCAGCTGCTCCGTGGATTCGCGGGCGATCAGCTGCCAGTAGTGCTTCAGCGCCGCCAGCTCGTCCGGCTTATCCGCCAGCGAGAGGCAGATCCCCGGCAGGCCAAACGCCTCCCGCGTGCCGGGGTAGAGCACCTCCAGCAGCGGCCAGATCAGATCCTCACGCACCGTCAGCACGTGACCGTCGCTATCGGATTCGGTGATAAACGCGTGCGGCACCGACGGCGGCGTGAGGACGAACAGCGGGGCCTGCACCGAGTAGCGGTGATCGTCGAGCTGGAGCTCAATCTGTCCGGTATCGAGAAAGTGCATCTGAAAGTACTGGTCGTGACGGTGCGCCTGCATGTCGCGGCCAAAAAAGGCCGCCATGCGGGCGAACGACTGGTAGTGCACATCGTCGGTGCCCAGACTTTCATCGTACTCCTTGCTGATATCAATGTTGGCGATAGGGCTCTGGCACATGATCGTTCCTCTGTTGATCCCGCTGTGTCATCGGAATGCGCGTCAGCACCAGCGCGCCGACCACCAGCAGCCCGGCCACAAACCACAGCCCCGAGCTGAAGCTGCCGGTCGCGTCGCGCAGGATCCCAATCAGCAGCGGGCTGACGGCGGAGCCGACGTTGCCGATGGCGTTGATTACCGCCAGCGCCACCGCGCGGGACTGCAGGCTAATAACCCGATCCGGCGTGGTCCAGAATATCGCCATGGCGGTAAAAGATCCGGTTGAGGCCATGATGATGCCAAGCAGCTGGATCAGGCTGTGATCCGTCGCGGAGGCCAGCATCCATCCCGCCGCGGCGAACAGGTACGGCAGGATGGTGTGCTTTTTTCGCTCTTTCAGCCTGTCGGAGCGGCGGCTCCACCAGATCATCCCGAGGATGGTGCAAAACTGCGGGATCGCCGCCAGCAGGCCGATGACGATATTGCTGCTTCCCGTGTTGAAGCTCTGCAGGATCTGCGGCGTCCAGATGTTGATCGCACTCAGCGTATTGGTCAGGCAGAAGTAGGCCAGCGTGTAGAGCAGCACGGCGGGCGTGAGCACCTCGCGCAGCGTGGAACGCGGCGTGACGGATTGGGCAATCGCGACCTCCTGCTCGCGGGCGATCATCGTTTTCAGCGCCTGCTTTTCGTCCTCATCCAGCCAGGTGGCCTGGTCCGGCGTGTCGTTGAGGTAAAACCAGGTCACCACGCCGAGCACCACCGATGGCAGCCCCTCCAGCAGGAACAGCCACTGCCAGCCCTTGAGGTTCCACAGCCCGTCCATCGCCAGAATGTACCCGGAGAGGATCGAGCCGAGCATCATGGTTACCGGCATGGCGATCATAAACAGCGCGTTGGCGCGGGCGCGGTGATAGGCCGGGAACCACCAGGTGAGATAGACCAGAATCCCCGGCAGGAAACCCGCTTCGGCAATGCCCACCAGCATGCGCAGGACGTAGAGGGTTTCGGGGCTGGTGGCGAACATGGTGCAGGTGGAGGCAATACCCCACACCACCATGATCCCGGCGATCCAGCGGCGTGCGCCGATCTTCGCCAGCATGATGTTGCTCGGAATGCCGCACAGCACGTAGGTGACGTAAAACAGCGTCGCGGCCAGGCCAAACATGGTTGACGTGAGGCCAAGATCTTTACCCATCGTTAGCCCGGCGAAGCCGATGTTGATGCGATCGAGAAACGAGAAGACAAACAGGATAAAAAGAAAAACGATCAGGCGACGGAACAGCTTGTGAATGACGCGATGTTCAACAGCTTTATTATCATGGGTTTGCAGGGTAGAGGTCGTCATGGTGCGCTCCAGATCTTACGTTTAGTAGACGGATTTATTGTTATTAACTGACGTAACCGGTTTTTCGATAAAACGTGCCGCCAGCGCTTCCGCGCCGCGGGCGAGCAGAGTGGTGTCGACGCCGACGGCAACAAACAGCGCGCCGAGTTCAAGATAGCGTTTTGCCAGCTGCTCGTTCGCCATCAGGATGCCGGGGGCTTTACCGGCAGCGCGTATCTGTGCGATCGCCTGCTCGATGGCGGCCTGCACCTCCGGGTGCTGCGGATTGCCGGCAAAGCCCATGTCTGCGCTAAGATCCGCCGGGCCGATAAACACGCCGTCGACGCCTTCCACGTCCAGGATTTGCGGCAGGTTTTTCAGCGCCTCGCGGGTTTCAATCTGCACCAGCACGCACATGGCGTCGTTGGCCTGCTGCAGATAATCCGGGATTCGGTTCCAGCGCGAGGCGCGCGCCAGTGCGCTGCCCACCCCGCGAATGCCTGCAGGCGGGTAGCGGGTGGAACGTACCGCCAGCCGCGCTTCGTCGGCGTTTTGCACCATCGGCACCAGCAGGGTTTGCGCACCCACGTCCAGCAGCTGTTTGATCTGCACCGGGTCGTTCCACGACGGGCGCACCACCGGCTGGCTGGGATAAGGGGCGATAGCCTGCAGCTGGGTTAAGACGGTCTGCACGCTGTTCGGCGCGTGCTCGCCGTCGATCAGCAGCCAGTCGAAGCCTGCCCCCGCCAGCAGCTCGGCGCTGTAGCTGCTGGTCAGCCCCAGCCATAACCCGATTTGCGGACGGCCCGCCTGCAGCGCCGCTTTGAATGCATTTTGCATGACTATCTCCTAGACAAAACGGCAGCTGATGGAGCCCATGCTGCCATAGTCGACGTGGAAGGTGTCGCCTCTGCTGGCGGGCACCGGGCGGGTAAACGAGCCGCCGAGGATGATTTGCCCCGGCTCAAGCTGCACGTCGTACGGCGCCAGCTTGTTCGCCAGCCACGCCACGCCGTTGGCCGGGTGGTTAAGGACGCCTGCGGCCACGCCGGTCTCTTCGATCACGCCGTTGCGGTAGAGCAGGGCGGAGATCCAGCGCAGGTCCAGCTCGTCGGGCTTAATCGGACGGCCGCCGAGGATGACGCCCGCGTTGGCGGCGTTATCCGAAATGGTGTCGAACACCTTGCGCGGGCGCTGGGTCTCCGGGTCGACGTTGTGGCAGCGGGCGTCGATCAGCTCCAGCGCGGGGATGACGTAATCCGTGGCGTTGTAGACGTCGAAGATAGTGCAGTTCGGGCCGCGCAGCGGTTTTGCCAGCACGAAGGCCAGCTCCACTTCAATTCGCGGGACGATGAAGCGGTCGACCGGGATGTCGCTGCCGTCGTGGAAGAACATGTCGTCCAGCAGCGCGCCGTAGTCCGGCTCGCTAATCTGCGAGCTGGCCTGCATCGCTTTTGAGGTCAGGCCGATCTTGTGGCCCTTCAGCACGCGGCCTTCGGCGATTTTCAGGCTGACCCATTCGCGCTGGACGGCGTAGGCGTCTTCAATGGTAATCTCCGGGTAGTCCAGCGAGATCGCGCGGATCTGCTCCCGGGACTGTTCCGCCTGATGCAGACGATGGGCGATCAGGGTATGGGTATGTTTGTCGAGCATGGCGATATCCTGTTTTATGTTTGTTTTCTCCCTCTCCCTAAAGGGGCGAGGAGACTGGCCGTGCCGGTATTACTTAAACAACGCGTGCACGTTGTTCTGTTTGTAATTAAGCGTCGGGTGCAGTTCGTCGAGCTCAAACGACAGCGCCAGGTAGCGGCTCGCCATCAGCTCCGCGAAGTGCGCTTTGATAAGCCCAAACAGCATCTCCCCCACGGCTTCCCGGCTCTCCAGGCTGCGCCCGGCGCCGATTTTCAGCGTCATATGCACAAAGGCGTAATCGTGCCTGCCGTCGGCCATCTGCCAGGTGTCCAGCCAGTGGGCGCGGCTGCGGATACCGCCGATGGGGAAGATGCCCGTGGCGGCGAGCGCCTCGTTCACTTTGGCGAACAGCCCCGGCAGGTCGGCCTGCTCGCGGATGTTGTCGGTACATTCAGCAATAAAGTGCGGCATGGTGGCTCCTTAGGCGGGCAGCGGGAAAACGGCGTTGACCTGGCCGGTTCCGGAGCTGGCGAACAGCTCGGTGAGAAACTCCACCTTGCCGTCGTATTTGTCCCAGCCGAGCATGCCCAGCAGCATCACCGTGTCGTGCATGTTGCCCTCGCCGTAGCAGTAGTCGGCGTACTCCGGCAGCATGCTGCAGAATTCTTTGAACTGACCCTCGCGCCACAGCTTCACCACGCGTTCGTCCATCTGGCGGTCGAACTCGCGGGTGTAGCTGTTCATCCCTTCCTCGGCGCGCTGGTCGTCGATAAAGCGGTGCGACAGCGAGCCGCTGGCGAGCACCGCCACGGTGCCGTCATATTTTTCGATGGCGCTGACGATAGCCTCGCCCAGCCTGCGGCTGTCGGCGAAGTCGTGAACCGTGCAAAACGCCGAGATGGAGATCACTTTGAAGTGCTTATCCGCGTTCATGTAGCGCATCGGCACCAGCGTGCCGTACTCCAGCTTCAGGCTTGGAATGTTGTGCGCTTTGGCGCGCACTCCAAGCTTCACCGCCTCGTCGGCGATGAGCTGGCCGAGTTCCGGATTGCCGTCGTAGTCGTAGGTCATGTCGCGGATAAAGTGCGGCAGCTCGTTGCTGGTGTAGACGCCCGAAAAATGGTCCGCACAGTTGATGTGATACGCACTGTTCACCAGCCAGTGGGTGTCGAAGACGATAATGGTATCGACGCCCAGCTCCCGGCAGCGCTTGCTAATTTCTTTATGCCCATCGATGGCGCCCTGACGGCAGCCGTGGTTTTTGCCCGGCAGCTCGGAGAGATACATCGACGGTACGTGGGTGATTTTCGCCGCTAACGCTAGTTTACCCATGCTCAGATCCCCCACTTTGGAATCGGATGGTCGCCCATAGAGATGCAGACGTTCTTCATCTCCGCGAATACCTCGAAGCTGTACTCGCCGCCCTCGCGGCCGGTGCCGGAGGCCTTCACGCCGCCAAACGGCTGGCGCAGGTCGCGCACGTTCTGGGTGTTGACGAACACCATGCCCGCTTCAATGCTGCGCGCCAGACGCAGCACCTTGCTGACGTCCTGGGTCCAGATGTACGACGCCAGGCCGTACTCCACGTCGTTCGCCAGGCGCAGACCTTCCGCTTCGTCCTTGAACGGCAGCAGGCAGGCCACCGGCCCGAAGATCTCCTCCTGCGCCACGCGCATGCGGTTGTCGACGTCCGCCAGCACGGTCGGGCGCAGGAAATTGCCGCCCTTCAGGTGCGCAGGCAGGTCGGTCGGTTTGTCCGGGCCGCCCGCCAGCAGGGTTGCGCCCTCTTCAATTCCGAGGCGGATATAGCCGGAGACTTTTTCCCAGTGCTGCTTGCTGATGAGCGCGCCAATCTGGGTGTTCGGATCGGTCGGGTCGCCCACGCGCAGGCGGTTGGCGCGCTCGGCAAAGCGCTTGACGAATTCCGGGTAGATGCTCTGCTGGATAAAGATGCGCGAGCCCGCGGTGCAGCGCTCGCCGTTGATCGAGAAGATGGTGAACAGGGCGGCGTCCAGCGCGCGCTCGATGTCGGCATCTTCAAAAATCAGCACCGGGGATTTGCCGCCCAGCTCCATGGAGTACTTCTTCAGCCCTGCGTTTTTCATGATGTTGCGCCCGGTGGCGGTGCCGCCGGTGAAGGAGACCGCGCGCACGTCGTGATGACGCACCAGCGCGTCGCCTGCCGTCGCGCCATAGCCCTGCACCACGTTCAGAACGCCCGCCGGAATGCCCGCTTCGAGGGCCAGCTCGCCCAAGCGGTCAGCGGTCAGCGGGGAGAGTTCAGACATCTTCAGCACCGCGGTATTACCTAAGGCGAGGCACGGCGCGACCTTCCAGGTGGCGGTCATGAACGGCACGTTCCACGGCGACACCAGCGCGCAGACGCCCACCGGCTGCACCAGGGTGTAGTTGAGCATCTTGTCGTCGACCGGGTAGGTTTTACCGTTCATCTGCTGGCACACCTCGGCGAAGAACTCGAAGTTGTGCGAGGCGCGCGGAATGAGCACGTTTTTGGTCTGGTGGATCGGCAGCCCGGTATCGGCGGTTTCCATGGCGGCGATCTCCGGCACGTTCTGGTCGATCAGATCGCCCAGACGACGCATCAGGCGCGCGCGCTCCTTCATCGGCAGGTTGGCCCACTTCGGAAACGCCTCCTTGGCGGCGGCAACGGCCTGGTGAATTTCAGCTTCACCGCCGGAGGCGACTTCTGCCAGCACCTCGCCGGAAGCCGGGTTGGTGGTGTGGAAGTACTCGCTTCCGGCAACGTTTTTACCGTTGATCCAGTGGTTAATCTTTTTCATTTTGCAGTCTCCTCGCTGACAATTCGGTTCACCAGGCGTCCCACGCCCTCCACTTCCACCACCACCTCATCGCCCGGCACCACGTCGGACAGCCCCTTCGGCGTGCCGGTGGCGATCATGTCGCCAGGCTGCAGGGTCATAAAATCGCTCAGGTACGCAATCAGGTACGGGATGCTGAAGATCAGATCCGCCGTGGTGCCTTCCTGGCGCAGCTCGCCGTTGACGAAGGTGCGCAGGGCGAGATTGTGCGGGTCGGGAATCGCTGCTTTCGGCATGATGTGGGGGGAAATGGGCGTTAGCCCGTCGCGGCTTTTTACCCGCAGGTTCGGGCGGTAGTAGTTTTCCAGGTAGTCGCGGATGGCGTAGTCGTTGCAGACCGTATAGCCCGCAACATAGTCCATCGCCTCGGCTTCGTTGACCTTACGCGCGGTTTTACCGATGACCACCACCAGCTCCGCTTCGTAATGCATGTATTCGATATTGTTCGGGCGCACCGACGTCTGGCCGTCGCCGTTGAAGGTGTTTGGCGCTTTGATAAATACCAGCGGCTCGGTTGGCGGCGTGAAGTCCAGCTCGCTGGCGTGATCGGCATAGTTCAGACCGAGGGCAAACAGCGTGGCGTGCGGCGGCGTGCGGTGCGTGTGAGCGACGTCGCGTTCATCTACCACTGGGTTTTCCAGCGGCGGAAAACCTGCCGCCAGAATACGCACCCGATCGCCCGGACGGATCTCAACGCGGCTTTGCGGGGTACCGAGCAATATCGCATCGCCGGGATTGAGGGTAGCGAACTCGCTCAGGGCGCTCAGCAGTTCGGCTGCGTTACGCTGAAGGTCGGCCGTGTTCCAGTGGTCCGCTTCGCGGCCGTTGATCTCG
Organism: Enterobacter vonholyi; assembly: GCF_008364555.1. Classification (GTDB taxonomy): domain Bacteria; phylum Pseudomonadota; class Gammaproteobacteria; order Enterobacterales; family Enterobacteriaceae; genus Enterobacter; species Enterobacter vonholyi. The sequence continues at coordinate 254,570 of NZ_VTUC01000038.1, read as the reverse complement.
GTGATGATGGTCAGGTTATCCACGTTACCAACGGCGACCATCTCACCGAGCGGGCAAAATCCGTCACGGCATTTCGCCTTGATGGCAGGGCGGTAGAAGCTCTCTTCCGGCAGGCTCACCTCGTTGGCGAGCGCATATCCGGCGATGTACTCCGCGGCGTCCTCCACGCGCACCTTGCTGGCGGTTTTGCCCACGACCAGAGCCACCGTGGCACCGCTCAGCACCGTTTCACCCTGCGGGAAGGGGATCGGCTCGCCCGCGCGGATCACCGTGTTATGCGGTTTGATAAACCACACCGCTGTTTTCGGCGGCGTGTTGTAGGGGACTTTTTCAAAGGCCTCACGCCAGGCTTCACGCTGGCTTTGATGGTTGAGGGCGACGGCAAAAACGGTACCTTTCATTCACATACTCCTCAGGCCGGATGTCCGGTTTGGATTTCATTAATATGTTAATGATCTGGTTTTATGCTTTTGCTGTTTATTTCGCAATCAGAAGTGAAAAATTTGTGATATGAATAACAATAAATTTACATGTTGGACTTTATTAATATTTAAATCATAGAGTTAATAAAATTGACGGGTTTCTGTTAGACTTTTTGACGGAAAACGCGTTGTTTATAAAAACATCTTTTAGTGATTGTTTACTTGTTAATGATGTGAGGGGGAGACGCTATGCATGATTCATTAACCATCGCGCTGCTGCAGGCGCGGGAAGCGGCGATGTCCTATTTCCGCCCCATCGTGAAGCGCCATAACCTGACCGAGCAGCAGTGGCGGATTGTGCGCGTGCTGGCTGAACATCCGTCGATGGATTTTCACGATCTGGCGTTTCGCACCTGCATCCTGCGTCCCAGCCTGACCGGCATCCTGACGCGGATGGAGCGCGACGGCCTGGTGCTGCGCTTAAAGCCGGTGAACGACCAGCGCAAGCTGTACGTATCGCTGACCAAAGAGGGAAATGCGCTGTATGAACACGCCCAGGCGCAGGTCGAAGAGGCGTATCAGCAGATCGAGGCGGAATACACGCCGGAGAAGATGAAACAGCTGACGGCGCTGCTGGAAGAGTTTATTGAACTCGGAAACCGGCATAACGCAGCGCGGGAAGAAGAGTAAAAACCACAAATTCCAGGATGATTTTCGTAAAGTTTTCCCTTTCCAGGCCGAAAATTCTGTATCTGTCTGAGGAAAGAGAAAACATGTTAAACCGTATCAAGATTGTCACCAGCTTAATGCTGGTTTTAGCGATATTTGGCCTTTTACAACTCACATCCGGTGGTCTTTTCTTTAATGCCCTTAAGAATGACAAAGAGAATTTCACCGTCCTGCAAACCATTCGCCAGCAACAATCCACGCTGAACGCCAGCTGGGTAGCATTGCTGCAAACCCGTAATACCCTGAACCGTGCGGGTATCCGCTACATGATGGATCAGAGCAATATCGGCAGCGGCGCGACCGTTAACGATTTGATGCAAATCGCGTCTACGTCTCTGAAACAGGCGGAAAAAAACTGGGCTGCCTATGAAGCCCTGCCGCGCGATCCGCGTCAAAGCGATGCGGATGCCATGGAGATCAAGCGTAACTATGATATTTACCACGGCGCGCTGGCGGAGCTGATTCAGCTGCTGGGCGCGGGCAAAATCAACGCCTTCTTCGACCAGCCGACCCAGAGCTATCAGGACGGTTTTGAGAAGCAGTATGTGAGCTACCTGCAGCAGAACGACAAGCTGTATCAGACGGCGGTCGAAGACAGCAACAGCTCCTACAGCCAGGCTATCTGGGTGCTGATTAGCGTCCTGATTGCCGTGCTGGTGGTGATCGTGGCCGTCTGGCTGAACATCAAGCAGACGCTGATCTCTCCGCTGAATCGTCTGATCGACAACATTCGCCATATCGCCAGCGGCGACCTGGTGAAGCGCATTGAGGTTCAGGGCACCAACGAGATGGGTGAACTGGCCGACTCGCTGCGTCATATGCAGGGCGAACTGGTGCGTACCGTTGGCGACGTGCGTAACGGCGCGAATGCGATCTACAGCGGCGCGAGTGAAATCGCGATGGGCAACAACGACCTCTCCTCCCGTACTGAACAGCAGGCCGCTTCCCTGGAAGAGACCGCTGCCAGCATGGAGCAGCTGACGGCGACCGTTAAGCAGAACGCCGAGAACGCTCGTCAGGCAAGCCATCTTGCGCTGAGCGCCTCCGAAACCGCGCAGAAAGGCGGCAAAGTGGTGGATAACGTGGTGCAGACCATGCGCGATATCGCGGGCAGTTCGCAGAAAATTGCCGACATTATCAGCGTGATCGACGGCATTGCTTTCCAGACCAACATTCTGGCACTGAACGCGGCGGTAGAAGCGGCGCGTGCGGGCGAGCAGGGCCGTGGTTTTGCGGTGGTGGCAGGTGAAGTACGTAACCTGGCCCAGCGCAGCGCCCAGGCGGCACGCGAGATCAAGAGCCTGATTGAAGACTCCGTGGGCCGCGTGGAAGTAGGCTCAACGCTTGTCGAAAGCGCCGGTGAAACCATGGGTGAGATCGTGAATGCGGTAACACGCGTCACGGACATCATGGGTGAAATCGCCTCTGCGTCTGACGAGCAGAGCCGCGGTATCGACCAGGTGGGTCTGGCGGTAGCCGAGATGGATCGCGTGACCCAGCAGAACGCCTCGCTGGTTGAGGAATCTGCCGCAGCGGCGGCCGCACTGGAAGAGCAGGCGAGCCGTCTGACTCAGGCCGTGGCGGTGTTCCGCATTCAGCAGGAGCAGATGAAAGCGCGCGAATTCGCTTCTGCGAAAACCGTTGCAGCACCGGCGATGGCGCGTAAAGCGGTTACCGCTGATGCAGGTGATAACTGGGAAACCTTCTAACGCCGTTTGTTGTGCCGGGTGGCGGCTGCGCCTTACCCGGCCTACGGTTCAGGGTTTTGTAGGCCCGGTAAGCGCAGCGCTACCGGGCGATATTACAGAGGCAGGCGCATGACGCAGCGCGTTTCATACGCGAAGCCGTGCGCTGTCTCTTCTTCCCTTTTCCGACGCAGTTCAGGCGTCAGCGTCGTCATTTTTTCAAACCCCAGCCGAGCATAGAACGGCGCATTCCACGGTACGTTCCTGAACGTCGTCAACGTCAGCGCTGTCAGCCCCCTTTTACGTGCATAGTCTGCCACGCAGGCGATGAGCTGCCTGCCGATCCCTTTTCCCTGCCAGTGCAGATCGACCGAGAGTTCGACAATAAACAGTGATGACGGATGGGCTTCGGCGAGGATAAACCCGACGGGCTGGTCGTTTGCCAGCGCCAGCCAGCTTAGCCCGCGTTCGACATAGCCGAGGTGTTGGTCAGTGGAAATGACCTCGCCATCGGCAAGCCAGGCGAGTTCCGGGTCTTCACGAAAGCGCTCCCCCGCCGCGCGTTCAATGGCGGACAGGGCGGCAACGTCGTTGCGGGTGGTAGGGCGAATGCGAATAGTCATGGCGGCAAGTATAGCCTGACCCGTCGACATTATTCCGAGCAGATCAGCACCGGCGAATAGAAATTGCTGATCACCAGCGCGTCTTCTGGCGTGCGCTCTATTGTCAGGAGCCTTTTATTGCCCAGCGTCAGGCCGGCAACGTATTTTTCAAAGACCCCGGGCGGCATGGCGTCATGGCTAAAACGCTCCACTTTTTGAATAGCAATCTCATACAGTTCGCCCTCCACGTGACGCCATTTAAACATCTCCTGGCGGGAAACCTCCCAGCTGCGCGGGGCATTCACTACGCTGCCGTTAACCGTGATGTACCCCGTTTTGTCGGGATGAAAACGCATAATGATCTCACCGTCAAAGGTGAAATCGTGACTGCCGCGCCGGTCGGAGAAGGTCAGGTTTCCATCGCAGGCCACCGACAGCGGGGGCGTGTGAAAGTACCACGCCGTCACGGCGCCCAGCAGCAGCAGGTTGAGGAACAGGATTAGCCAAACTTTTTTGTGTCTCATATCACCACTCGTAATAGTAAAGCGTACGACAGGCGCTGGCTTTACCCCGCGTGAGGGAACATTGGGAGAGCACCAGCCGCCCTTCGTGGCCGTAGAAAAGCGTTCTCTGAATGTGCATGTAGAAAATCGAATTTTTCAGGCACGGAAGATGGCCGTCCTTCTGAAGCGTTTGCGCCAGCGTTATTGCCTTCCCGTGAAATACATCCGCCAGCGGCGTAAAGGTGTAGACCGGGCAGGTGCCGATATGCGTCAGCAGATGGATCTCCCGCTGTGAATTTTCTGGCTTGATCAGCGCGATCCAGAGGCATAGCGCAACGACGACCAGCGTGAGCGCGCCGCAGAACAGCCATTCCGGGCGAACGCGCCATGCAGGTTTTGCCGTTTCGGCGGTCGGCGGGGCCTCCTCCAGCGGGGTGACCGTGACGTCTGCGCTGAGCATAAAGCCCGTTTTCGGTACGGTAACGATAAGCAGCGCGTCGGGAAGCAGGGTCGCCAGCATCTTGCGCAGAATGCTGATGTACTGGTTTAAGGAGTTGTTAGATCCCTGGAGCCCTCGCCGATCCCAGACTTCCTGGAGAAAGGTTTCCCGTTCAACCACGTTCCCATGATGCTGAACCAGCAGCTTCATGATGGTATTGGCCGTACAGGTGAGGAGCTGCGCATCCTCATCCGGCGCATTGATAAGAGAAACAGAACCGTCCTCGTCGTTATAGACGATGGCGTCAGCAAGCAGGTATTTCATAAGTTGTTGTAATAAAAACAGAGATAAAAAATAAAAAGAGAAGGTCTACGCCTTCCGGGCTGCATTGCTGGCTATTTTAACGCCACTGTTACCGATAACATTGATCCAGACAGGATTTTGGGTGGTTTAATAAGTCAGCGTGATAATCACGTCATCAATAAATTCCCCGGTACCGGTTAGCGGCTGTGCCGGGACCTCGCCATAAACGGTGTAGTTCTGGGTGCCGCCAGCGGGATTAGTGACCTGCAGCGCATCGCCGCTGCTTCGATCTCCCCAGCGTTGCGTGGCCGCCTCATCCTGCCAGAGCCCGTAGCGCAGGCACTGGCCCTCGCTGTTGCAGAGCTGCCGCTGGTTACCGCTGGCATGGTTGCCTTTGCCCATGGCAAGGGTGAACGCGGTTCCGGCCGGACAGCGCGTGGTGAGGGTGGCGGTGGAACGCGTCGGACGCAGGGTCGCGGTGCTGGTCAGGGTGCCGAAGTTAAGGGGCGTCACGCGCTCGATGTAGCATCCCTGGCTGATCTCGGCCTGAGCGCTGGTGCCGCCCTGCACCTGCTCCCCCTCTGCGGAACCGTCCGAGCAGTTTTGCAGGGCATCCTGACGCAGGGCGCTGTGCCAGGCGATACGCAGATTCATGTTGTAGTTGTAATAGTGGTAGGCCGGAAGCTGGCTTTGCCCTGCCGGAATGGTAGCGATAAGGGGAAAGGTACCGCTGACGTTGGCATTGCTTTGCGCGGCCAGAGTCTGCTGAATCAGGTTCCCGCTACTGGCAGGCCCCAGCTCCTGAGAGTGCGCTGCGCCGTTCAGCAGGCGGAAGAGGAGGGTGTACTGTTTCCCCTCCTGATCCCCCGGCGAGATCATCTCAAAGGGCGGGGCGTCTACGCTGCTCAGGCAGACGTTGAGATATTCTGTCCTGCCCTCATTGTCGGCCTGGCAGCTAAATTTGACCTCGGTGTTGACGGAGGTGGTATTGCCCGCCACGACGTTGCCAAAGTTAATGGCGGGCATGGAGGTTATCCAGCAGGCCGCCGCCATCGCCTTCACGGACAGGACGAGCAGCAATAATAACGGTGCTCTTAATGACACAGTTGTTCTCCGATATTCTGTATAGATGACCCGGTGCGCGGCGCCGGAAGCGTGACCCGGCACTCTCCCTCACCGGTTTTCACCACCAGTTCACCCGGCAGGGGCGGATCTTCAAGCCAGATAAAGCCATCGCGTCCCACGATGGTGGCACCCTGCGGCGTTGACACGACGCTGCCCAGCGGGAGCGGCCTGCGGCGGCTGTCGACCAGCCGGGCCTGAACCGTGACGGCGTGATGGACGTTAAAATCGACTTTGACCGCGCTGCTGTTGCCCGGTCTGGCATGCATGTCGGTGACGGGGGCGATCACATCGGCGGGCAGATCGAGCGGGTTAATGCTGACTTTGCTGTTGTGGTAGCGCGGCAGGTCGGTCAGCAGAAGATAACCGTCCTCATCCGTTTCACCGGCCGGGCGGTTTTCCAGCATCACCGGTACGTGCCCAATACCGTGCGTGGACACCAGCGCCATACCCTGCTGGATGTAGCGTAGCGCGTGCAGGCTGCCGTCCAGCAGCGTCAGGCTACCTTCGGCTGAGGCGTACTGGTTGCCCTGGCTGGCACCCTGCTGCAGCCCAACGTGCCATTCGCCCGCTCGGCCCAGATAGCCTACGTCCGCATATCTTTCACGTCGTTCGCCAAAGCCCTGGCCCAGCTCCCATGACCAGCCGCCGGCCTCATCGTCCGGCTGGTGGCGGTAATCCATGCGCGGCGTATCCCGGCTGGCCTGAGCGGAGAGCGTGTCCTCGCGACCCAATGGGACGGAAAATAGCAGCTGAACGTGGCTCGACGCGTCCGTAAACGAGCGGGTATAGCTCAGCGTGGTGGAGATGTGTGCCGGCAGCGACACCGACCAGGAGGCGTTGAGGTAGCGCTCTGTGCTGCCCTGAATGTTCTGCTGTACCCAGCCCGCGCCCACGGTGCCAAAGTGGGGGATGGACTGGCTTACCCACACGCTGTCGCTGCGTCTGACGGGCGCGGCACCGCTCATGCGGGCGTTGTCGGCGAAATCCGCCCCGGTATGGACGGTGCTGGCAGAAATGCCCGTTCCTCTGCCGTTCCACTGCCAGCCGAGGCCCCACTGAACGCCCTGACCGTAAGGGCTGTCGCTCACGGCAACGTGCTGGCTGACCACCCCTACGGCGGGGGAGACCAGCCAGTCAGCGCCCGTGCCCACGTTGTGCAGCCTGCGCTGCTGCTCCGTATGCAGCGCCAGCGTCAGGTGATTATTCACCCCATAGCGCCAGCCCGCGTCCAGCAGCGGCGAGGCGGCATAGTCGTCGGAGTGCAGGGCGTAGTTTTCCCGCATCCAGCCGATGTCCAGCGAACCGCTGCTGAGCCCTTCCGCCAGCATGCCCGGCGCGCCGTAGAGATCGAGCTGTACGGTGCGACGCTGGCCGTTGATATCGGTAATCACCACCTCCGCCTGCCCGCTGCCGGTGAAGGAGGGCAGGGTATCCAGCAGAAAGTCTCCCGGCGTGACGCGCTGGCTGCTCTGCTTAAGTCCGTCGATATATAGATCGACCGTGGAAGGCAGCACGGCCGTGTCGCTGTAGCGGCTACGCGGTTCGGTATTGAGCTGGGGATTAAGCTCAAAGTTACGTGCCCAGTGCAGCCCGCCAAAGCGTACCTGCCGGCTCCAGCGGGTGCCGGTGGTGATGCTGTCGCCCAGCGCCAGCGTGGTCAGCGAGTCGGTGTTGTCCCACTGCCAGCGGGTTTCGAGACGGGTGTGGGTAGGCCGACCGGCGCTGTTTTCCTCCCCGGCATGGCTTGAAAAACTGCTGCTGAACGTTCCGGGCAGCCCTCCGGAGGCGGTCAGCATGGTCTGGGCGTTAAGCTGGCGCTTCCCCTGCGCGTCGCTGGCGTAGAGCGCGTATCCGAGCGTATAGGCGCTGACGGGCTGCGCATCAGGATAGCGGTACATCGGCGTGGGCCTTGAGACGGTCAGATGCTGCTGGCTCTCGAGCGCCTCTGCCTCTGCGGTAATCGACACCTGCTGGGACAGCGCGTCGAGATTGACCTTCAGGCCCGGCAGGGAGGTCAGCTCAACCCACTCTGCGCGATCGTCCGGGGCGTGAAGCCCCAGCTTTTTCATGTCGCTGCGGCTTATCCATAGCGCATTATCCACCACCCGGCAGGCCCACAGCTCGCCTCGCGGGGCGTGGTTCACGGTAATGGCCAGCCATTGTACGGTGTCGGCGGGTTCAGTCCGGGCTGACAGCATGAGCGGTAGCCAAAACAGGAGCGCGAGAAGCGAGCGGGCGCAGGGGTATCTGGCTGGCATGATGGTCATCATTGAGATAGACGCGCAGCGAGCTGAGCGCGTGTCGTGAGGGCTGCTTGAGCGATAAAAGGGCGATTTGTCCCGGGAGCACATAGCCCGCCAGGCCATTAATCGACCCTACAACCTGCCCATCGGCCGTCAGGGCCTCAAGGTGGCTCAGGCGGATATGGCGGTTTCCGGCGTTAAAGCAGCGGAGAGTGGCCGGTATGTCTGCCTGCTCACAGCTCAGGGCATCGTGGCTGACGGGCGCGCTCTGGTTCCCGGCAATAAACACCGGAATCGAGTAGCGCAGCAGGAAGTGCACCGCGGTGGGATTGGCGGCGCGGGACGTGGCGTCCGGCAGTTCGTCGATGACCAGCCGGTAACTTTGCTCCTTTGCACGGTTGCCTGGCTGCATGACGATAATGCGCACCAGCTGCTGCTGGCCCGGCGCCAGTGATGTCATCGCCGGGCTGGTGACCACCTCCCCGGTGTTCACCAGAACATCTTTACCGTTTTTTTGCGTCCATTCGTACACCCGAATCTGCGCATGGATGGCCGCTTTCCCACTGTTAGTGAGATAGACCGCCGCTGCCCGCTGGTCGCTCTGCAGATCGAGCGTTACCGGGGCCACCTGAAGCGTGGCGGCCAGCGCGTAGCGTGACAGCAGCGCCAGCATCATGAGCCACAGAATGAAGCAGGGAAGGTAGCGACGCACGATCAGTACTCCAGTTTTAACGTGATATCGTCGCTGTAGGTACCTGCCTGGGCGGTTGTCAGCGCCCCGGCTTCAATGACGCCATACAGGGTTTCCTCCTGTTCCGCACCGTTGCCGGTATCGTCCAGGCCATTCGTGCCGGTGATTTGCGTCTGTTTGCCTTCGTCGGCAAAGAGTTTCCACGCAATCTTCTGTGCGCCCGTTTCGCCGTTCTCCGGCTTCAGCCAGAAGGTTCCATTTTCCCCGTCGTTGCTGGTGGCGGTGAGGGTGAAAGGCGTACCGTTGGTACAGACGATATCGACCTGCGTTTTGGCCTGGATTTCGCTCGACTCATCGGAGCCGTGACGTGAGAAGTTGAGGTCGTTGGCTTTTAGGGTGCATGACTTTACGACCTCAAGTGATACGTGCATCGTCGCGCTTGCGCTACTGTCTGCGGCGATCGCAGCAGCAGGAAGCAGGAGAACGGAACAACATGCAACGGTGGGAAAAATTTTCATGATTTTATTTCCTGACGTGAGTAACAGTGGAATTACAAAGCGAATGACTGAGCGTTCAGCAGGCAGAGTTTTCGATGGAATTCCGCCAGGCTGTGGCAGCAAAATTTGTTCATCGCGTTACGCTTGTGGGTGTAGATCGTTTTAGGGGACTTATTCATGATTTTTGCGATGCGAACCGGACTGAATCCTTTATGGAGCAACATGCAAACCCGTCTCTCCTGATACGAGAGCATGGCGGCGTTTTCGAAGGCGAATGTCGTGTCGCTAAAACAGTGGCTTAGCTGCGCAAAAGAGAGGTTGTCCGCGACCACTCGGACCCGCTCGTTGCGCAGGAAGGCGTGAACGTCGCAGACCCGCGCTGCATCCGTAAATACCAGCCAGTTCTCTCCAACGTGTGTATTGAGTAGCCGTTCCTGCAGGCGCAAAAGCCCTTCCGGATTAACGTCATGGATCCAATACATCTCCGGGCGAGGGGTAACGGCCGTCGAGATCAGCGAAGTGAGGCCAAGCCATAAAAACGTATTCCCGCTCAGAACGATAACCTGATAACCAGCATTCAGAATGAAAGGGGTCATTTTCTACCCCACAGATAGCCCTGGCCGTAATCGGCCGCGCTGGCGCGGGCCAGCGCGAAATCACCCGCGGTTTCGATGCCTTCGATCAGTACCTTGCTGGCGACGCGCTTGCACTGGCGGGTGAGATGCAGAAACTTTGCCTGCTCGGTCCGTCCGTTCCAGAAGGTATGTTTGTCAATTTTGATGCCGCAGAAGCGGATCTGGCTGGTCAAAAGTTCGGGAAGAAGGTCTTCGCAAACATCGTCTGCCCACACTTCTATTCCCCACTGATGTAGCGTTGCGATGCATTTCCGCAGCGCCCGGCTTTGCGTATCGTCGAGTTGTACCATCGTATGGAGATCGGTGACCTCGATAGCAAGTCTCTCCGGGCAGGGTGTTTCTTCTTTGAGCCTGTCGAGGAAGTCCGTTTCCAGCAGTAAATCCGATGTCGCATTGAGGTAATACTTGTCGCCCTCTTCGCAAAACATGGCATGACGAAGCTGCGCAAAGAAGTGCGCCTTACGCTGCGTCGAGGACATCGAGCCAAAGTAATCTTCAAGATCGACGTGTGGCTTTGCCGTGGACAATACCTCCCAGGCAATCACATTTTCGCTGCGCAGGGCCCGGATGGATTCGAACTTATAGCCGGTTAGCATGATAAAAGTGCGTAACGCTCCGTGGTGATTTCAGGAGCTGCACATTTTATTGATTTGGTTTTTGGCGGGATATTTATAGATAAAAATGGCTTATATAAAGTGTTTTTATCTAATTTATAAGGATTATAAAGGATTATTTATTTTCATAAGCGCCCGACAGAATGCCGGGCGCAACGCGCATTAACCCGCTTTGCTGATGATTTTGATTTCGACCATGCCAATTCCGATCTCGCGCGGTGAATGCCCAAGGATATTTCCCTCATTCGTGGACTGCGGGTCCGGTGGCACGATCACCAGGGTATCGCTGCGCGAAGGATTCTCAAAATGTAGCGTGTGCGTGCTCACGTCGTATCCAAGCGTTAACGTCTGCTCCCGATCCCCCACGCGCACGGGTACGGGCTTGTTAGCATTGGGGCCATACGCTCTGGCGGTGATCACCAGGTCGAACTGTTCCGGCAGCGGATGGGCGTATTCAATTTTCACCTCATTGCCCAGCTGCGCGTTGGACCAGCGCCCCCAGGACTCCGGACGCGAGATGCCGCTAAACTGCTTCACTTCTTCCGGTGCGCCGGCCACGTTAAAGATAAAGCTATCCGCTTTGTAGCGAATATCGTTATCGCTAATTTTCAGCATGTCGATGTTGTGCTGATAGCGCGCGGTATCAATCACCGTATCGTTGAACGCGGTTTTGCCCTTCCACTGCGCCTTATCCACGTGCTGCACGGTTTGCTCCCCGCCGAGCTGACCCTGAGAGACGCACCAGTCGGTAGAAAGCGCCAGCGGCTGCGACCAGAGCTGGCCCATTTTGTAGCATCGGTCGACCCAGACAAAATTATCGCGTGGCGCGAAATCGGCCAGCTGATAGCGCAGCGGCGCGGAATATTCGCTTTCCGGCAGCGGCTCAACGCGCCCTTCCGACACGCGCACCAGCAGCGGCAGACGGAAGCTGCTGCCCGAGAAGGCAATCGTGTTTTTATCCCGATCGACGGTGAAGTCCTTCATCTCTTTCGGGAAGTTCCACAGGCGGATAATGTCTGGCTTCCAGGCGAGGATTTTATCCTTCATGTTGAGGAACACTTCCGACAGGGACTGCCCCGACAGCGTGCTGCGACCAAGGCCAATAAAGTTGTCGCCGCCCAGAATGTCCAGCACGGTTGCGCCGTTATCCATGGAATTGCGTTTGGTGGCGATCACCTCCTGCTGCGGCTGGTCACCGCGCAGCACGAAGAACAGGTTGCTGCGATCCTGCTTATTGAGCTGATCCCACGCGCTGTTTTTCATCGCCAGATGGTCAGACGAAACGACGATGACGGTGTTTTTAAACCAGGGCGAGGCTTTGATTTTCTCGACCAGCGCGGCAATGTGTTCCTGACTGCAGGTGACGGCGCTGAAAGATTTGTTGCTTTTGCCGTTCACGTCATAGCTTTTGCGTTTGCAGCTGCGTGAGACAAATCCGTCCGGATGATGTGTGTCCACCGTCAGCGCGAAGAGAGAGAAACGCTTGCCCGCACGGGACAGCTCCTCGAATTTCTTCCAGGTTTCGTCGAGTACCGTATCGTCATAGAAGCCCCAGTCGTTGCGGTAACTCGGATCGGCAACCGTCGTTTTTAACTCTTCTGAGCCATACAGGTGGTCAAAACCGTGGGATTTCAGGAACACATCTTTTCCGGCAAAGCGCAGGTTTGCCCCCTGCACAAAATAGTTTTCGTAGCCGGAATTTTTCAGGATATCGCCGAGGCAAATATTCTGCGGGAAGAAGGTCGACATGGAGGCTGAGGCGTTACCTTCAAAAGGCGCGAACAGCGGAATACCGCACTGGGAGGCAACCATCCCGGCAATCGTATAATCCGTACCGGGCAACTGCATGGTGTGGCTGAAATCGAGCCCTTCATTTTTCAGCGCACCCAGGTCCGGCGTCAGCTCCGGGAATGCATCGTTATCAAAGTACGTGCGTTCCAGGCTTTCACCGTAGATATAGACCAGGTTGAGCTTCGGGTTGGCGATCGTTTTCGACGGTTCTTTGTAGTAAGCCACGAAATCCGGATCGCCGTCGCGCGACTGCGATTTCACCAGCTCGGTGATCTGATGGAATGCCGGGCTGGCGTCGACGGAGGCCAGCGCCAGGAATAACGCCAGCAGGCTGTAGCCATGATGGTGCGGATGATGGCGACGTCGACGCAGCACCCAGGCCAGTGCGCCAAATATCGTCACCAGCGCGACGATAAGGCCCAGCCCCGGCAGAATGTACTTGCCCACACCCGCGCCCGTCAGGCTGTTCGTCAGCGTGTAGAGTACCGCATCGTTAATACCGTCACCGGTAAAGTAATCGCTGGCGTATAAGGTAATGTTTAAAATAATAAAAATGCCGAGCACCACTAGCGTGGCGATAAACCACCAGGTGTTACGGCCGGCTTTCCACGCGTAAACGCCGACAGAAGCCAGAAAAAGGATAAGAGATATGAATTCAGACAACAGCATATCCTCGTGACGCCAGATAATTCGCTGGCTAACTGTTTATTTTTTGGGTCATACAATGTAATTGCGATGTCGCTAAGCTGCAATTTTAGTGTCACGAAAGTGTGCTGTTGTTAGGATTTGGTTTAGAAAATCGTTTTTATGAAGATGTGCACATCCTGACAAACGGACGCTGAGGCGGTGGCAGGTGGGGAAAACGCTCATTTAGCGCCGCGCTGCAAGACTATCGCATTAAACGCGGCGTGTTGTGGCAGAAAATGGGATGGATCAGGAGATGAAATTAACGCCTTGTTTCAGCACCAGATCGCAGGCTTTGGTTTTCACCTGTTTTGCCAGAGAAGAGTTGCCGAGGGTGCTCAGATTCAGCTGCTGCCCATTTTGTGCGTTAAGCAGGCCCTGAATGCCGTCCATATAGTTGGTGTTCGCTTTTTGCTCCTGGGTATCCAGACCCAGTTTACCCAACACCTGGTTTTTCACGTTTTGCGCATCGGTCACGGAGGCCAGCTTTTGCTTCGCGCAATATTCCAGAATCCCCGCCGCGTTGTTCATCGTGCCCGCACTCAGACTCTGGGAGCTGTTGCCCAGCAGGCTGGTAAGAGAAGAGGCGGAGAGTCCACCCTGAGAGCTGCTGCTCTCTTTGGTCAGCTCATTTGCTGCGCTTGACAGGGACTCCTGCCAGGACGCCGCTTGCGCCATACATGTCAGTATGAGTGGGGCGAAGACTAAAACTGCAAAAAGACTTTTTGTCATTACGTTATCTCACATTCTCTCGGTAACTTTCCCAATCAAAGTTCAACCAAAGCGTACCGCCTAATTTCATTCTGTCCATTACCCTCTCTCCGAGTTGTTTGTTCAAACCTGCTTCATCAAGATTGCTCAGGAGCCCAGTAGGCCGGCGAGAAGATGTTCTTCTGTCGATAATTTGGTTGATGATAACCTTCTCATAACGCGATTCATTCTGAACACCAATTTCATCAATCACAAGCAAGTCAACAGAGCTTAATTTATCAATCAGCTTTTCTTCTGAATCTGCTGATGTGCCATTGAAGGTTTCGCGCATGGAAGACATGATATCTGCCACGGTAATTATAAGAACCGTTTTACCTCGCCGCAGGAGATCGTTACATATGGCGGCGGCCAAATGGTTTTTACCAGTACCAGGATTACCACAAAAAATGAACCCGCCCATCGATTTATCAAAATCAACGGCATACAAGCGCGCTTTTTCTCTGACAATTTTTTGATTTGTCGTATTGGCCTTGTAATTTTCGAACGAACACCCCTGGTGTAAGGTTCTTATTCCTGAACGACCAAAGGATCGTTCCATGCTTTTGGCAATATTTTCGCGAGCAATAAATTCAGAACGCTTTCGCCCTTCTTCTTGCTGCCAGGCCATCAACTCCTCACTGTTTTTAAAGCGAGGCTCAATGCCTTCAGGTATGATTTTTTTCAACCTATTCATCAGACTGCTAACGTTTTTCATTTCAACCTCTAAAACCTTTTGGAACGGTATAGTTAGGTTTGGCTATTTCGTTAATGTCAGATTTTGCCTTTCCACCATTACCAGCGCGGGTGATTTGAAGATGACGCGCGAGCTTTTGCTGCCACTGAATATGGGTGAAGACTTTACCTTCCGCCTGCCACCAGGCAGTAAACGCGGCAAGCTCTTCCGCGGTGGCCGGTTGGGTTAACGCAATCCCCCACAGCGCGGCCTGCCGCTGAAAATCCGCATCCGGCTGCCAGCCCGCGTACAGGGCAAATTTTCCCATTGGAACGGTCACGGGAACGTTGACCGGTTCATCAAAGAACTGGTTGTCCAGCGTGACATCGCTCGCCGGGCGTGACAGTTGCGCTTCAATCTCCAGAAGCTGTGCCAGGCGTTCCGGCGTGATTGCGTAGAACGCCGGCGCGTTGTCGGCAAAAACGGCTACCGTGCCGCCTTCGGCGTGGGTCAACACACCGCGTGGGTCGCGCATAAAGGCATCAATGCCAGCAATGCTGGTGGTCAGAATTCTGGAGGACATAACGCTTACTCTACTGATTACTACGGGCGTGATATGGGCTTATGGTAGCACAGAGAGGGGAAAGGGAAGGAGGGGATTTCCCCGGTAGCGCTGCGCTTACCGGGGCTACAGTCGTAGGCAGAATAAGCGCAGCGCCATCAGGCAGTTATCACGCAATGATGTTCAGCGTGACGTCGATGTTGCCGCGGGTCGCGTTAGAGTACGGGCAAACAATGTGTGCCGCATCGACCAGCTTTTTAGCTTCCGCAGGATCCATACCTTCAACATGGATGTTCAGCTTTGCTTCGATACCAAAACCGGTTGGCAGCGGGCCAATCCCCACTTCGCCTTCAATATAGGCATCTTTTGGCAGGGTGAATTTGTCGCGTGCGGCCACGAACTTCATCGCGCCCAGGAAGCAGGCAGAGTAGCCCGCAGCAAACAGCTGCTCAGGGTTAGTCACTTCTCCGCCCATGCCGCCCATCTCTTTTGGCACACCCAGTTTGACGTCCAGTACGCCATCGGAGGAGGTGGCACGGCCGTCACGGCCACCGGTGGCTTTTGCTTTGGCGGTATAAACAACTTTTTCTAAAGACATGGCAGATTCCTCATCTTGTTTTTATATGTGCTATTAAATAGCGTGCGATATATATGGGTAAATAATAACGCGTAAAGTATAGCGTTACGCGCGGTGTAGCTGTTGTCGCAAAAGTTCGAGCTGCTGTTTGAGCGCCAGCAGGGTGTCAGTATCACACTGCGCTGCGCAACCAACCGCATCGGGAATACCCAATGCCTGCTGCTGGAGCTCACGTCCCGCTTCACTCAGGGTGACGGCGACCTGACGTTCGTCTTTACGCGAACGGTGACGGTTGATTAGGCCGGCACTTTCCAGCCGCTTCAACAGCGGCGTCAGCGTCGCAGAGTCCAGAAACAGCCGTTCGCCGATGTCCGACACCGTTATGTCATCCTGCTCCCACAGCACCAGCATCACCAGATATTGCGGGTAAGTCAGGTTCAGCGGTGCCAGCAGCTGCCGGTACAGCTTATTAAGCGCCAGATTTGCCGAATAGAGAGCAAAGCAGAGCTGGTTATCCAGCTTGAGCGCAGCGGTTGCGTCGTTCGTTTTCGCGTTCATGAGATGAATATAGATAGTGTGCGATTTAATTGCAAGCAATTTTATGGGCAGGTGTAACGGAGCGCTACCTGAACGGCCATTTTGCGGTAGTGCTCGCGCTGAGCCTGTTCGTCTGCGCCATCTTCAAACAACAGCGTAAAGGTGTAGCTGTTGGCAACGTAGTGAAAGCTGAAGCTGCTTATCAGGCGGTGAAGATCGCGGGCGTCAACGGTCTGGCTGAATAGCTGTTTTTCTTTGCCCCGGTGCAGGATGCCCTCCAGCAGGTCGAGCGCGCTACGGTTGACCTGACGAAGATAGTTCGACTGCTGCATAAAGCGGCCGCGCTGCATGTTTTCCATGCAGATAATACGGATGTAATCCGGATGGTCGGCATGATAGTCAAAGGTAGCTTCAACCAGATTGACCAGCGCTTCGACGGGAGGCATTCCCGCCAGGCTTAGCGCTTTTTCACTGGCGCGAATCTGAGTGTAAACATGTTCCAGGACCAGGAGATAGAGGTTCTCTTTATTCTTAAAATGGTAAACCACCATGCGTTTGGTCGTACCCGCTTTCTCCGCGATCTGCTCCATGCGGGCACCGTTCAATCCATACTCGGCAAAAAGCGCGATGGCGCTCTGAAAGATTTTCTCTTTCAGGCTAGATTCTTCGCTGTGCTCGGGGTGTTCGCTGCCAGGGTTAGCCACATCCTTTCCTTATTTTCACCAAACGGACCAGAAGGATTATCTCCACGGCAGCGAAATAACACAAATATCAAACGCGTGGGCGTTTGCGGTACAGCCACAGCCCGGGGATCGACAGCCCGATAGAGAGCGCGCCAACGATGGACGACGCCTTAAGAAAGTTGCTCAGGAGGAGGATCATCTGAGGTTCGGTGTAGCCAAAATGGCTGATTTTCACCGCGGAAATCATCGCTGTGTACGCAGATATGCCCGGGAACATCGGGATAACGGCGGCGACGGTGAACACTTTGGGATGCGCCAGATACCAGCGCGACCACTGGATGCCGATACTGCCAACCAGCATGGAAGCCATAAATGTTGACCATTCGATGTTAAAACCCGCCGTCATCATCACCATTCGCGAGCCATGCCCAATCGCGCCCAGCAGTGCACACCATGGCAACGCGCGTTGCGGAACGTTAAATACCATCGCAAATCCGACGGCAGGAATGGCGGCCAGAAGCATGTCCTGTGCCAGCGCCAGCAGAAAATCTATCACGCCCATCCGCGTAACCCCCAGAGTGTCATGGCCATGACCACGCCGATGCAGGTCGCCAGCGTCAGCAGGCTGGCAATAGCCCAGCGTGCCAGACCTGTATTGATGTGCCCTTTAAACATGTCGGCGACGGCGTTTATCAACGGAAAGCCCGGGACCAACAGAAGCACGCTGGCGGCCATAGCAATCGTCGGGGTGCTGGCAAACTGCGGCAGGCGCAGCAGCAGACCGGAAACCGTGGTGGCGACAAACGCGGTAATACAGAAGTTAATTTGCGGATGCAGCTGTCGGTGCGTCAGCAGCTGGCGAACATACATGGCGATGCTGCTGGCGAAAAAGGTGACGATCGCACCGTCCCAGCCGCCTTTATTGAGCTTACAAAAGCAGGCGCACGACAACCCTACCATCAACACGACAAGCCAGCGCGGATAACGTAATGGCTTAATTTGGCTGAACCTTTTTTCAATCTCCCGAAGTTCGAGAAGCTTATGTTCAGCAAGGATGACGATGTGCTGCACTTCGGTCACGACGTGCATGTTAATGCCACGGTCATGGTTTTTGCGGGTGGAGGTCAGGCACTGACCGTCTTTGATCGTGGTCAGCACAATGGCGTTGGATGAAATAGCGCTTTCAACGCTATCCATACCCAGCGCCAGTCCCAGTCGGGTGGAAAGCTCCTCAACCAGCGCGCTTTCCGCGCCGTGCTGGAGCAGAAAAAGACCGCACTGGATACATAGCCGCGTGATAGCACGCTGCGTTGACCGATCTGCCTGCATGTATTGTCCTGAAAAAGGGTGAAAGTTGCCGGTTGGCCCATAGCGATTACTTTTAACACAAAGTGCAGTGTCTCTTGCTGTGGGTCAGATCAAGGTTTATGCAAACAGTTGCCGCCCCTTAGTGCGGAGGAGGTTGGGATTAATTTATCATTTTCATGAATAATTAATATTGAAAGATAAGTTATTTATATTTAGTTATTCTAATTTTATATTGTAGTTATTTTAATGGCACTGCAATTAAATTTAGTTTCGCTTTGTGAGATATTACTGCTGTTTAGGCATTTCTTATACTAAGAATACATCTCATCTTCTGCTTGTATTAACCTGCATTTCAATCAGGGACAAAAATACTCATACGTTGATGCGTTTTAATGTCACTCATCAAACGAAGAATGGACACGGAGGGTCTATGTTGTCATTGCACGGTAAGCATAGCGTTATCATTAGCCGGATACCTGTGATGCAAAACGGGTTAGGGGGCGTGATGACTCGCAATTTCCCCGATTTTGAATTGACCTATTGCAGCTCATTGCAGGAGTTAACTCTGCTCCAGTTACGCCGCGCTGACGTCATCATTGCAGACATTTCAGGCGAATACTGGAATCCTCGGGGCGCGCTCGAAGAGTATTTCAGTTTAATGAATCAATACCGGGATATTCACTGGATCTTTTTAGTTTCGCGACCACTTAACCCTATTGCCGTTGAGTTACTTGTGCGCCCTGAAAGTACGTTGCTTTCTGATATGGAACCTATTGAAGGCTTAGTTAACGCTGTACGGGCAGGACGAGAACGCGCAGAGCGGGTAAGCCAGATGTTGTTAACCCCGGAACCTCTAAGTTCAGAGGAGGAAAACGAACATCTTATCGCTCTCACGCACTCCGAACGCAAGGTACTGAGACTTTTAGGTAAAGGATGGGGGATCAACCAAATCGCTACATTGCTCAAGAAGAGCAATAAAACCATCAGTGCGCAGAAAAACAGTGCGATGCGACGACTTTCATTACGTAGTAATGCAGATATGTACGCCTGGATAAACAGTTCACAGGGAATGCGAGAGCTGAGTTTGATGTCAGCCTATGGAGAGTTCGAAGAATGGAAAAAACCGATTCAACAAGCCATATTGCCATCGTCGAAAATTGCACGATGAGTGCTGTTGGGCTACAGCATCTTTTTGCGATGCCCGGCCTGAATCATTATCAACTGCATCTGTTTAGTGAATTTGACAGCTTTAAGAAAGCACTTCAGCACGTCAATTTTTTCTCGCTGATCTATTCCTATTCCGATGCTCGGGAAAAGCGTCGTAGCTGCCTGGCGCACCTGCGGGATTTTGCGTTTACGCATGGTCATATCCAGCGCATCATCCTGGTTGCAGACGAGATGGAAGCAAGATTAATTAGCCATCTTTCCCCGTCACGCCTTCACGGTGTGGTTAGTAAATCGCTGACGCTTGAGCACCTGCAGAAGGAACTCATGGTGTTGTTGAGTGAAACCTTGCGCATCAATGACAATATGATGAATCACTGGTACCGGAGTCAAAGCAGAATGTTAAGCCCAACGGAAAGGGCAATACTGCGGTATATGTCTTGCGGATACTCCATTCCTCAAATCGCGGCACGGCTTGAACGCAATATTAAGACCATCCGGGCGCATAAGTTTAATGCGATGGTGAAGCTGGGGGTGAACTCTGACGTAGGGTTGCTTGATGCGGCAGATATTATTACCCACCTTTCGGCAAGAGAACCGCGAAGTTCGACACTTAGCAAGCCGACCTTTTTATAACCTGCCTGTTGCGCGCCAGACAGGCTCTGGCGCATCAATCAGATGCAAACATCCACCCATTTTGCGGAAGTCAGCTCTGCCATTCTGTCAGGTGAGATACGCACAGCGCTGTGAATTGCGCCTGCGGCGGGCAGCACTTCGGCGTACTGCTTTAACGAGACATCGCAGTAAACCGCGAGCGGGTTTTCCAGGCCGAACGGGCACACGCCCCCAACGGGGTGACCGGTTATGGTCACCACTTCATCACTGCTGAGCATGCGCGCTTTTGCACCAAAGGTGTCTTTTAGCTTTTTGTTATCCAGGCGCGCATCGCCTTTCGCTACCACCAGAATCACCTCATTTTTCACCTTAAGTGACAAGGTCTTGGCGATTTGCCCCGGTTCCACACGGTGGGCGGCAGCAGCCAACGCAACGGTAGCGGTACTCTGGTTAAGTTCAATGACGTCTATATCCGGCGCGTTGTCGGCAAAAAACTGCTGTACAGACTGCAAACTCATTGTTTCCTCCTGACAAATATCCTGCGTAATCTGTCATAAGAATTTATGCTCTGTAAATATCTCTTCAGTAACAAATATACCGAACGGCTGATTTCTGGATCATCTTCACAATCACGGAAACCGGTTACAGTAACCGGTTGCAGAGCGTGATGCGTCGATTAATACTGAGTACGTAACGTCCCCTGTATCTAATAATAAGAGCAAATTATGAAACCATTCCGTCTTAGCAGTACTACTGGTACACAAGCCAGCAAGGTTGTGAAGGTGATTTATGGAACAACGTGCGGCGCAAATGTGCCCGTAACAAACGTCTGACAGGAGATCTGCCATGTCTGCCAACCATGCTGCGTTTAACCTGATATTCCGTTTTGTTGAAAATTACGTCAGCCCGATTGCCGGGCGGATTTCTTCCCAGCGTCATGTGATGGCCATTCGTGATGGGTTCATCTCCGCGATGCCATTCATGATTGTGGGTTCATTTTTGTTAGTGTTCGCATACCCGCCGTTTTCGCCTGATACCACCTGGAGTTTCGCCCGCGCCTGGCTGGATATGGCGAAGCAGTTTGAAGGTCAGATCCTGACGCCGTTTGATATGACGATGGGCATTATGTCCATTTATATCTGTGCGGCCATTGCCTATAACCTTGGCAAACACTATGTCAAATCGCACCAGTTAGACCCGTTTATGTGCGCCATGCTGTCGCTGATGGCATTTCTGCTGGTCGCGGCACCGAAAACCAAAGGCACGCTGCCTGTCGACAGCCTGGGTGGAACGGGGATTTTTACCGCGATTCTGGTGGCGATCTACTGCGTTGAGATGATGCGTTTCCTCAAGGTGCACAACATCGGTATTCGCCTGCCAGACCAGGTACCTCCGATGATCAAAAACTCTTTTGATCTGCTCATCCCTGTGCTGGTGGTGGTCTTGACGCTTTACCCTCTGAGCCTGGTCATTCAGTCTCAGTTCGGCATGCTGATCCCGCAGGCCATTATGTCGGTCTTTAAACCTCTTGTTTCCGCAGCGGATTCCCTGCCTGCGATCCTGCTGGCCGTGTTGATTGGTCATCTGTTGTGGTTCGCCGGGATCCACGGAGCCGCCATCGTCTCCGGGATGCTGCAGATGTTCTGGCTCACGAACCTCGGCGCGAACCAGACCGCTCTGGCCGCCAGCCAGCCTCTGCCGCATATTTTTATGGAGGCGTTCTGGACGTTCTTTATCGTGATTGGCGGGTCGGGCGCCACGATGGGGCTGGTGATTTGCTATCTGCGTAGCCGTTCAGCGCATTTACGCTCTATCGGGCGTTTGAGCGTGGTACCCAGCTTCTTTAACATCAATGAACCTGTCATTTTCGGTACGCCGATTGTGATGAACCCGGTGTTCTTTATTCCGTTCCTGCTGGCACCGATGGTAAATGCCGTGCTGGCCTGGGCGGCGATGACGTTTGATCTGATTGGCCGCGTCATCTCAGTAGTCCCCTGGACAGCACCGGCGCCAATAGGTGCAGCGTGGGCTCTGGGCTGGGATTTCCGCGCGGCTATTCTGGTTGTTGTTCTTGCCTGCGTATCGGCAATCATCTACTTCCCGTTCTTCAAAGTATACGAGAAACAGCTGCTGGAGCAGGAAGCGGAAGAAGCGCAGCGTAACGCGGAAGAGGACAATCAGCAGGTGGCATAGGTAAAAGCAAAACGGCAACGCACGTTGCCGTTTTTAGTGTTTGTTCCTTCTTCCCGTGGGAGAGGGTCAGGGTGAGGGCATCAGGCCGGGCCCGTTTTTAGGTCCGGTAAGCGAACCGCCACCGGGCAATTCACTGCTCTACTTTAGCGTGCAATCCCCGCACTGCTTAACGTCCGGCAGGCGATAGCGCTGGCAGCAGGTGCGGCGAACCATAAGCCCATCACGGAGCACGACGGTGCGGAATAGCGGGTTGTCACGGCCATCGGAAAGCTGTTTTGCAAAGAAACAGGACTGACGCAGGGCATCAACGTTCTCATCACCAAGCAGAGGCTTCATTTCCGTTAAATACCAGTGGATTAAATAGCCCGTATTGCTCCAGATAAGCTTTGCGTTAATCTCTCCCGTCGCTTCAAGCACTTCCACCACCGGAATCAGGGCCTGGATGATAAGCTGCTCCATACGCTCCTGAGCCGTCAGGCGTTTAGCGTTCTGGTCTTCGTGGAGATCAATCCAGAAACAGGCCGCACGTCCGGTTTCGTGGAACTCGACGTGGAAATTATCCGGCGAGAGTTCCAGCATGCTCTTCTGTGTTAACAGCGCCAGCATCAGCGGTGGCACCATCAGCCCGATATACCACTGCGCCCAGAGAGAGAGCAGGGGTTTATTTTCCCGCGTAAGGGTGGGCTGATTGCGATAGATATGGTCGGAATAGGTAGCCAGCAGAGACTGCAGTTTTGTCGGGTGACGCCACTCTGAGAGCGTCATGGCGTGATTCGGGTGCGCTTCATCAAGCCTGATGAAGTCCAGCAGGTGGGCGCGCGTCTCCGCAATCTTATCCCGTATGGCATCCGCAAGCGAAACATTCCCGCTGGTGAGGGGCGCTCGCCAGGGGAGTGGTTCGACGATGTGTGCGGTATGCGTAGCCATAGTATAGATAGAAATCTAAATGATAATGATTGCCAATCCTAACTATTGCTTATACCAATGGCAAGACTTTTGTCCGGGTGACATCGTCGTGATGTTTAAGCCGTCTGCAGCTCTTCACTCAGCAGAATGTTATTGCGCCCCATATGCTTGGCTTCATAGAGGGCTTTGTCCGCTTTTTCCAGCGCGCCTTCTACGTCTTCATCCTCGAAAATGGCAATACCAATGCTGATGGTGACGTTTGTCGCGACGCTCTCGTTAAACAGATGCGGGATTTTCAAATCGTAGACTTTCTGACGGATCCGCTCGGCCGTCTGGCGAGCATGTTCGAGAGAAATATTAGTCAACAGCACCATAAACTCTTCCCCGCCAAAACGCGCCACAATATCGCGGGAACGCACGGCATCGCGGATTGCCGCAGAGACACGCTTCAGCGCCTGGTCGCCCATCATATGGCCATAATGATCGTTATAGGCTTTGAAGTGGTCGATATCCATCAGCAGGACAAAATGTTCGCCATTTTCAACCGTCGGCAGATTCTCGAGACGGCTTTGCAGACCGCGACGATTATAAAGCCCGGTAAGCGGGTCCATCATGCTGAGATCGGTAAGAGTTTCTCGCTCTTCCAGAAGACGTGAGAGCAGCTCCTGAGCAAAACGGTCGTTACGTGTTTGCAAAATGTTATGAATAGCAATTGCCACCACAGGAAGTGCGAAAGAATAGGTCATTCTCAGCCATATATCATGATCGCTTAACCACAGGCAGACAATAAACGTAGGCAGTGAATGCAGCGTAAAGGCTTTGATATTACTGGCGAATGCCAGCGTTCCGATAAAAAGCACCGTTAATAGGGCGATTAACAAATACGTCGCGTGATCGTGGGTAATTAAGGCGAATTTAGACACAATTTGCCAGGCCCACAAAATACCGAATATCCCTGAAACAACAGGAATATTTATCTTCCGCGCGCGCTTTCTCCAGTGCCAGACGAACAGACCGGTGCTGATGGAGAAAATAGCAATAAGTGGGGCTGATAACAGGCGTACAGAATTGAGCGGATTTGTTACCGAGAACACTGCCGAGGTTGCGTTCAGAAATAAAAATAAACGTAACGACAATTGATATTTTCTGTGAACCAAAGACCGCCAGGATTGTGATGTCATAGTCGTGCGTTTTTATTAAAATTTAATTAAAACAAATAAGTAGGTGCTGTATCGCAATAAAATATGAAAAAAACTCAAAGAGTAATTATCAGAAAATCTTTAGATGTTGTTAACAGGTGTGCAATTTATCACCTTAGGCAATTCCTGTCATTACGGGAAAGGTAAAGGACGATGGATTTTGATTCATTCAGCTGACAAATGATAATCCGTGTCATATGATATTGGTTATCATTATCGTTTTTAGAGGGCAGAGCATGTTGAACAGGGCGCTTGGCAGTGGTTGGGGGGTATTGCTACCGGGAGCCATTCTCGGCGGGTTGATGTTTGCCGATCTCTCCCTTGATACATGGAAAGCGATCATTGTGTCAGGACTGTTAGTCACGTCAGGCATGATCTGGCATAAGCAACTGCGCCACTTTGTTTTACTACCATCATGTGTAGCACTGGTCAGTGGAATTCTGGTGATACTGATGAGCTTGAAATAACAGGGAAAAGAAGAGGAACTACAGAAGGGATGTAAGATAATTGGTGCGAGGGGGGGGACTCGAACCCCCACATCCTAAGGACACTAACACCTGAAGCTAGCGCGTCTACCAATTCCGCCACCTTCGCACAGTCATCTTACTATTGTTGATATCGCCTCGTTGGTGCGAGGGGGGGGACTCGAACCCCCACATCCGTAAGGACACTAACACCTGAAGCTAGCGCGTCTACCAATTCCGCCACCTTCGCCCAGTGCGAGCAATATCATTGTGATTTATGGTGCGAGGGGGGGGACTCGAACCCCCACATCCGTAAGGACACTAACACCTGAAGCTAGCGCGTCTACCAATTCCGCCACCTTCGCCCAGTGCGAGCAATATCATTGTGATTTATGGTGCGAGGGGGGGGACTCGAACCCCCACATCCGTAAGGACACTAACACCTGAAGCTAGCGCGTCTACCAATTCCGCCACCTTCGCATACCATCGATACTGTAAAAGTATCGTAACCACGGAGGCGCATTCTAGATGTTTTCAGCTTTACGTCAACAGAAAAGTGCGCGCGACGCCTTGATTGCTGCAAAAATGGCCGATGCAGGCGCCATGCGGAGCCGGATGGTGCTTGAACTTATCCGGCCTGCATGAGTGGAGATTACTTTTTGGCCTGACGCGTCATCACGGTACGGTAGACCTTAAAGCGGCCGGTCTGGGCGATCACTTCGTGGAAACCGAAGGTTTCGTCCAGCACTTTCGGGTACGCCAGGAAGGCGTTCGCGACAATACGCAGCTCACCGCCGCTGTTGAGGTGACGGACCGCGCCACGGATCAGCGTTTGCGCGGCTTCCAGGCTGGTCTCCATGCCGTCGTGGAACGGCGGGTTAGAGATGATCATGTCGAAGCGACCGGTGACGTCGGAGAAGACGTTGCTGGCAATCACCTCGCCTTCAATACCGTTTGCGGCAAGCGTTGCGCGGCTGGCTTCTACCGCCGGAGCGCTCACGTCACACAGGGTTAAGCGCACTTTTGGTGAATGGCTGGCGAGCACGGTAGAGAGCACGCCCGCGCCGCATCCCACGTCCAGCACTTTGCCTTTGGTGTGCGGCGTCAGGGTGGAGAGCAACAGCTTGCTGCCCGTATCCAGCGCGTCGCGGCTGAACACGCCCGGCAGGGTTTTGATGGTCAGGCCGTCAAGCTGGTACTCGTCCCAGTAAGCCTGGGGATCAAACGTTGTCTGTTTTTCCAGACGGCCATGGTACAGACCACAGCGGCGAGCGCTGTCGACTTTATTCAACGGCGCGTAGCCTTCCAGCATCTGTTCAGCGCTACGCACGCCGCTGCGGTTTTCACCGACCACGAAAATATCGCAGCCGACCGGCAGCAGGGAGAGCAGGTTCATCAGCTGGAACTGGGCCTCAGGTTTATTCTTCGGCCAGTAGTAGATCAGCGTATCGCAGTCGGCAATATCGCTCTGCTCTGCCACCAGGCTAAAGCGCGCGCGCTCGCCCATCTGGCGGCTCAGCACCTGCCAGTGATGGTAGTATTGGGTATGGGCACGGCTTTCAGCACAGTCGAAACGCGCAGGCAGGTCATCCTGCATATCTCCGGCAAAAAGAATACGGCTTTCTTCGAAATCATCACTGTGACGCAGCAAGACTTCACTTGCCGGGGTAAATGCAGACATGAATTGTTCCTCAATAAACTCAGGCGGGGATTATAGTAGGTAGATGGCGCACTTTCGACACATTTGCTATATTTGCGCGCCTGAGAGACAGGAGTTTTCCCTATGACATCCCGACGAGACTGGCAGTTGCAGCAGCTGGGCATTACCCAGTGGGCTTTGCGTCGCCCGACGGCGTTGCAGGGCGAAATCGCCATCTCCATCCCGGCGCACGTTCGTCTGGTGATGGTGGCAGAAGAACTGCCTGCCCTGAATGACCCCCTGATCGGTGATGTCCTTCGCTGCCTGAAGCTGACGGCCGACCAGGTTTTACCGCTGACGCCAGAGCGTGTCGCGATGCTGCCTCCTGATAGCCGCTGTAACATCTGGCGTATCGGAGAGGCAAATGAGATCTCTCTTCAGGGGAGCCAGATCTGCTCGCCAGCGCTGGACGAACTGAAAGCCAACCCAAAAGCGCGCAGCGCGCTATGGCAACAAATCTGCGAATATGAACACGATTTCTTCCCTCACGACGCCTGACCTGTCCACAGCGTTCGCGATTGAAACACGCGCCCATGCGTTTCCATGGAGCGAAAAAACCTTCGCCAGTAATCAGGGCGAACGGTATCTGAACTACCGCCTGGACGTTGACGGCACCATGGCCGCTTTCGCGATCACGCAGGTTGTTCTTGATGAAGCGACGCTGTTTAATATCGCGGTTGATCCCGCGTTTCAGCGCCGTGGGCTGGGAAGAGAACTGCTTGAGCACCTCATCCGTGAGCTCGAAACCCGTGACGTTTTCACCCTGTGGCTGGAGGTGCGCGCGTCGAATGTCGCCGCCATCGCGCTCTATCAAAGCTTAGGCTTTAACGAGGCGACAATCCGCCGTAACTACTACCCCACCGCAGAGGGACGTGAAGACGCCATTATCATGGCTCTGCCGATTGGATAACGAATATAAGGTTGTAACGATGAAATGGGACTGGATTTTCTTTGATGCCGACGAAACGCTGTTTACGTTTGATTCGTTCGGCGGCCTGCAGCGGATGTTTCTCGACTATAGCGTGACCTTCACCGCTGAAGATTTTCAGGACTATCAGGCGGTAAATAAGCCGCTGTGGGTGGATTACCAGAACGGTGCCATCACCGCGTTACAGCTTCAGCACCAGCGCTTTGACGTCTGGGCGGAACGCTTAAAGGTCAGTCCGGGGACGCTGAACGATGCGTTCCTGAACGCGATGGCCGATATTTGTGCGCCACTGCCGGGCGCGGTTTCCCTGCTGAATGCGTTGAAAGGCAAGGTGAAACTGGGGATCATCACCAACGGTTTTACCGCCCTGCAGCAGATCCGCCTTGAGCGCACCGGCCTGCGCGATCATTTCGACGCGCTGGTGATCTCGGAAGAGGTTGGCGTGCCGAAGCCGGATCCGCGTATTTTCGATTATGCGCTGGCGCAGGCCGGAAATCCCGACCGCGATCGCGTCCTGATGGTGGGTGATACGGCAGAGTCAGATATCCTGGGCGGCATGAAGTCAGGTCTGTCGACCGTGTGGCTCAACGCGCATGGCCGCGTGAAGCCTGAAGGCATCGAGCCGACCTGGACCGTGACGTCGTTGAACGAACTGGAGCAACTCCTGTGTAAACAATGATTGCCTGCCCCCCGTTGATGGGTAAAATAGCCGCAATTTTATATTCCATGATGCGTGGCGTGCTGCCGTGCTTATAAAAGAAGATTTAATTATGACGTTGTCTCCTTATCTGCAAGAGGTGGCCAAGCGCCGCACTTTTGCCATTATCTCTCACCCGGATGCCGGTAAAACGACCATCACCGAGAAGGTGTTGCTGTTCGGACAGGCGATCCAGACTGCGGGTACCGTTAAAGGCCGTGGTTCCAGCCAGCATGCAAAATCCGACTGGATGGAGATGGAAAAACAGCGTGGTATTTCGATTACCACCTCCGTAATGCAGTTCCCGTATCACGACTGCCTGGTGAACCTGCTGGACACCCCGGGCCACGAAGACTTCTCCGAAGATACCTACCGTACCCTGACGGCGGTGGACTGCTGCCTGATGGTGATCGACGCCGCGAAAGGTGTAGAAGACAGGACCCGTAAGCTGATGGAAGTCACCCGTCTGCGCGATACGCCGATCCTCACCTTTATGAACAAGCTTGACCGTGACATCCGCGATCCGATGGAGCTGATGGATGAAGTGGAAAACGAGCTGAAGATCGCCTGTGCGCCAATCACCTGGCCGATTGGCTGCGGTAAGCTGTTCAAAGGGGTTTATCACCTCTATAAAGACGAAACTTACCTGTATCAGACCGGTAAAGGCCACACCATTCAGGAAGTGCGCATTGTTAAAGGTCTGGACAACCCGGATCTGGACGCTGCGGTTGGCGAAGAGCTGGCCGCGCAGCTGCGCGACGAGCTGGAGCTGGTGAAGGGCGCGTCTCACGAATTCGACAAAGAGCTGTTCCTGAGCGGCGAAATTACCCCAGTCTTCTTCGGTACCGCACTGGGTAACTTCGGCGTTGACCACATGCTCGACGGTCTGGTGGAGTGGGCGCCGCAGCCGATGCCGCGCAAAACCGACACCCGTGAAGTGGAAGCAAAAGAAGAGAAGTTCACCGGCTTCGTGTTTAAGATTCAGGCCAACATGGATCCGAAACACCGTGACCGCGTGGCCTTTATGCGCGTGGTGTCCGGTAAATATGAAAAGGGCATGAAGCTGCGCCAGGTGCGTATCGGGAAAGACGTTGTCATCTCCGACGCGCTGACCTTTATGGCGGGTGACCGTTCGCACGTTGAAGAGGCCTATCCGGGCGACATCATTGGGCTGCACAACCACGGCACCATCCAGATCGGTGATACCTTCACCCAGGGCGAAATGATGAAGTTCACCGGTATTCCGAACTTCGCGCCAGAACTGTTCCGTCGTATTCGTCTGCGCGATCCGCTTAAGCAGAAACAGCTGCTGAAAGGCCTGGTTCAACTCTCTGAAGAGGGTGCCGTGCAGGTGTTCCGCCCAATCGCGAATAACGATCTGATTGTTGGCGCGGTCGGCGTGCTGCAGTTTGACGTGGTCGTTGCGCGTCTGAAGAGCGAGTACAACGTGGAGGCGATTTACGAATCGGTGAACGTCGCGACCGCGCGCTGGGTTGAGTGTTCTGACGTGAAGAAATTCGAAGAATTTAAGCGTAAGAATGAAGTCCAGCTGGCGCTGGATGGCGGCGATAACCTGACCTATATCGCGCCAACGATGGTGAACCTGAACCTGACGCAGGAACGTTACCCTGACGTTCAGTTCCGTAAAACCCGCGAGCACTAATCCCCTCTCTGAGCACGGCTCCCGCCGTGCTCTTCTTTAATTCCTGTCTTATTAATCCCTTGCGGAATGTTCTTAATTCAACGCAATTTCACGCTATTCGCGCGTTTTTTGCCCAATTCTGAAAGCGGCTGTGTGAGAGTGATCTATATTTAACTCAGTGTTTAACACCGGGCGTGGATAAATTAACTGTTCAATGCATGACTTTAGGTTATCCATTTTGCCCGCGTGTTTATTCGCAATATATAAAACTACTAAGGAAGTATGCAGCCCGAATAACGGGTCAACACAGGAATAGATCGATGAATATGACAAGACTGAAGATTTCTAAAACTCTGCTGGCTGTAACTCTGGGTAGCGTTCTGGTGAGCGGCTCCGCCCTGGCGGAAAGCAGCACCATGGATAAAGCACAATCCACGGCCGATAGCGCAGGGCAAAAAATCGATAGCTCTATGAATAAAGTCGGCAATTTCATGGATGACAGCTCAATCACAGCAAAAGTGAAAGCCGCACTGGTGGATGATGAAGCCATTAAGAGCACCGACATTTCCGTTAAGACCGACAAGAAAGTGGTCACGCTGAGCGGCTTTGTCGAAAGCCAGGCTCAGGCTGAACAGGCGGTAAAAGTGGCGAAGGGCGTCGAAGGTGTCGCCTCCGTCAGCGATAAGCTGCACGTCCGTGACGGCAAAAACGCGTCGGTGAAAGGTTATGCCGGTGATGCTGCCACCACCAGCGAAATCAAAGCTAAACTTTTAGCGGATGACATCGTGCCGTCCCGTAAGGTGAAAGTAGAAACCACCGATGGCGTGGTTCAGCTTTCCGGTACGGTAGATTCGCAGGCGCAAAGTGAACGTGCCGAGTCCATCGCGAAAGCGATTGACGGTGTGAAAAGCGTTAAAAACGATCTGAAAACGAAGTAAATCTTGACCATTCGCCCGTCTGGCTAACACCAGCGGGCGAAATAAGAACGACTCTGGAAAAACGCCGGTGAGTGACCTGAGCGCTCACGTTTAGCGGCCGACATTAACTATGGTAAAGGAGAAGCTTATGTTTCGTTGGGGCATTATATTTCTGGTTATCGCGTTAATTGCCGCCGCATTGGGCTTTGGTGGACTGGCAGGTACAGCGGCATGGGCAGCTAAAATTGTCTTCGTTGTGGGTATTATTCTGTTCCTGGTCAGCCTGTTTACGGGACGTCGACGTCCATAGCAAACGCAATATTCCTTCAACAAAATAAAGCCAGTCACTGTGACTGGCTTTTTCTTATTTGCGGAACAGGTCGGGTGCGTTACTGTGGTGTTATAAAATAATCAAAACAGGAAAGCAGAGGTGGGGCAACGAATTCCCGTTACGCTCGGCAATATTGCGCCGCTGACGTTAAAGCCGTTTCGCGCAGGTCAACTCGCGCTGGTCTGCGAGGGTGGCGGACAGCGCGGCATTTTCACCGCCGGCGTGCTGGATGAATTTATGCGCGCGCAGTTCAACCCGTTTGACCTTTACTTCGGCACCTCTGCCGGCGCGCAGAATCTCTCTGCCTATGTCTGTAACCAGCCCGGCTACGCGCGAAAGGTCATTATGCGCTACACCACGGCGAAAGAATTTTTTAACCCGGTGCGCTTTGTGCGCGGCGGCAACCTGATCGATCTCGACTGGCTGCTGGAGTCGACCTCCAGCCAGATGCCGCTGGCCATGGATACTGCCGCCCGTCTGTTTGATAGCGGCAAAGAATTCTGGATGTGCGCCAGCCGGGGCGATGACTATTCGCCGGGCTATTTTTCTCCTCAAAAGGAGAACTGGCTGGACATCATCCGCGCCTCCAGCGCGATCCCCGGCTTTTATCGTACCGGCGCCCTGCTGGACGGTATTAGCTATCTTGACGGCGGGATCAGTGACGCGGTGCCGGTGCAGGAAGCCGCCCGTCGCGGGGCGAAAACCATCGTGGTGATCCGTACCGTGCCGTCGCAAATGTATTACACCCCGCAGTGGTTTAAGCGGATGGAGCGCTGGCTGGGCGACAGCAGCCTCCAGCCGCTGGTGAACATCGCGAAGCAGCATGAAACAACCTACGGCGCGATGCAGCGATTCATTGAAAAGCCGCCGGGTAAGCTGCGTATTTTTGAAATTTATCCGCCTAAGCCGCTGCTGAGCATGGCGCTGGGCAGCCGCGTCCCTGCGCTGCGCATGGATTATAAAACGGGGCGGCTGTGCGGACGCTACTTCCTGGCGACGGTGGGGAAAATGCTGGCAGAGCAACCGCCGCTTCATCGCCATAAACGCATTATTACGCCGCCTGCGGTTGTCGCTAACGATGCCCTGACGATGCCGCTTGTGGATATTCCGCAGGCGAATGACGCTTTACTGGATAACGAGGATCTGGCGTGATGTACCGCTTTATTGATACCCATTGCCACTTCGATTTCCCGCCGTTTACGGGGGATGAAGAACGCAGTATTGCGAAAGCGGCCGAGGCAGGCGTTCAGGCCATCATTGTGCCTTCAGTGGAAGCGGCTTATTTTTCCCGCGTGCTGGATCTTTCCATGCGGCATTCCGCGCTCTATGCCGCGCTCGGCCTGCATCCGATTGTGATTGAGCGGCATCGGGATGAGCACATTGAGAGACTTGATGAGATCGTGCAGACCGCAGGCGACAAGCTTGTCGCCATCGGTGAGATCGGCCTCGATCTTTATCGCGAGGATCCGCAGTTTGAGCGCCAGCAGACGATCCTCGACGCGCAGCTCAGGCTGGCGAAGCGCCACGATCTGCCGGTGATCCTCCACTCAAGACGCACGCACGATAAGCTGGCGATGCACCTGAAACGCATCGATCTGCCGCGCAGGGGCGTCGTGCACGGTTTCTCCGGCAGCCTGCAGCAGGCGCAGCGCTTTATCGAACTGGGCTACAAAATTGGTGTAGGTGGCACCATCACCTATCCCCGGGCCAGTAAAACCCGGGACGTAATGGCACAGTTGCCGCTGTCGGCGCTTCTGCTGGAAACCGACGCGCCTGACATGCCATTGAATGGTTTTCAGGGCCAGCCGAATCGTCCGGAGCAGGCGGCACGCGTGTTTACCACCCTGTGTGAACTGCGAAAGGAGCCAGAAGAGGTGATTGCCGACGCGCTGCTGGAAAATACCCGTTTGGTATTTAGCATCACGCTATAGATAAAGCGCCGGGCGGATCACCGTTATCTTCTGTTTTTCCAGCGCCCGCGCCAGCGGTTCAACGTCCTCGGGCGTGGCGCTGCGCCATGACGCCGCCTCACCGTACACGCCGTGCGCATGAAACGCATTGAGGCGTACCGGCACGTTTCCCAGCCCGTGGATAAACGTCGTCAGCGGCTTGAGGTGTTCCAGATAGTCACACTGCCCCGGAATCACCAGCAGGCGGAGCTCCGTCAAACGGCGACGATCTGCCAGCCAGCGGATGCTCTGCTTGATCTGCGGATTGTCGCGCCCGGTCAGGAAGCGATGGTGCGCGTTACCCCACGCCTTGAGATCCAGCATCGCGCCATCCAGTACCGGCAGCAGCTTTTGCCAGCCGGTTTCGCTTAACAAGCCGTTGCTGTCTACCAGGCAGGTCAGATGATGCAGGGCGGGATCGGCTTTGATCGCGGTGAACAGCGTTACTAAAAACGGCAGTTGCGTTGTGGCTTCTCCACCGCTTACGGTGATCCCCTCTATAAACGGTGCAGATTTGCGGACCTGAGCGAGGATCTCCTCCACGCTCAGGCGGTGCGCCATAGGCGTTGCCTGCTGCTGGCACAGGCGCAGGCAGGTGTCGCACTGGTGGCAGTCGCTCTCCTGCCACCAGACGCGTCCCGCATGCATAATCAGCGCGTCGTGCGGGCAGTGGGGCACGCAGTCCCCGCAGTCGTTGCAGCGGCCGATCGTCCACGGGTTGTGGCAGGTTTTACAGCGCAGGTTGCAGCCCTGCAGGAACAGTGCCAGGCGGCTGCCCGGCCCGTCTACGCAGGAAAAAGGAATGACCTGACTAACTAAAGCGCATCTGCTGTTCATGGCTAATCACGCGAGGCTGACGTTCCAGAATACGGGTATTACGTGCGGCTTCTTCACCCAGCCACGTGGTGTTCGTTCTCGACCCTGCTTCGCGGTATTTCTCCAGATCCGATAGCCGTACCATATACCCGGTTACGCGCACCAGATCGTTACCCGCTACGTTGGCGGTAAACTCACGCATACCCGCCCTGAACGCGCCCAGGCACAGCTGAACCACCGCCTGCGGGTTGCGTTTTACTGTTTCATCCAGCGTCAGAATATCGCTTATCCCGGAAGAGTAGTGCTTGTGATGGGGAGCCACCGCCAGCAGGTGGCTGATGGGATCCGGCTCGTCGCCGTAGGGCAGGCGCGCGCCTGGCGTGGTACCCGAATCGGAGCTGATCCCCGACTGGGCATGAAGCATCGCGCGCTGCTTCCAGGCGTGCTTCACCGGCGTGTTTTCGACAAACGCCGCAAGCTGTTCGCTGATGCGATAGCCCAGCGCATTGGCCTGCTCATCTTTTCCGTAGCGTCCCGCTATTCCTGCTTTCTCACAAAGCGAGTTTACCGCTTCCGCCAGGCCGTAAATGCCAAACATCGGCACAAACCGATCGGCATCAATCAGCCCCTCTTTCACCAGGAAGCTATTCTCAAAGAAGCCAGATTGCTCGTACAGGAAACCGCAGCGTGCATCGATGATGGCCATTTGCTGCTGGCAGTAGTGCGGGAGCGTGCGGGTGAAGAAGTCTTCAATGGATGTGCTGCGTTCAGCAATGGCTTTGAGGTTAAGGCGCACCAGGGTGCTGCCACCGCCTGCAAGCGGCAGGGAGTTGTAACAGCTCACCACGCCGTAACGGCCTTTTGTGAAAATTTTATCATTCACCGGGCCATAAGAAATATGCGGTTTGCTGCATTCACATATGTTTTTTGCTACCTCAAGCAGCAAGTCGTCCGGGGTGATATCGGGATCGTAGATAAAGGTCAGGTTTGGCGCGACCTGCTTCAGCTCTGCATCGGCCCGCAAAATGGCACGGGTGATGGGGCCGTCAGCAGGCCCGATGTTTGCGTGCATAAACGCATCCGGCAGCGTACGGTCGAGATAGCGCCAGAAACGTTTTATTCGGCTATCGATCTCTTCTTGTGTTAGAATTCTAACATAAGGTTGCAGCAACGCATCAAGCTGACCGAGATAGACCGGCATCGATGTGACGGACGGAACATGATGGTAGAGGATGGTTAACAGCGAGAGGGCATCGTCGAGATCTTTTGCCCCTTCCAGCTCAAGCCATTCTGAACCATTAGCCAGAAATTTTGCGTAATCCGGCAGAACGTAACGGGGTTTGTAAGGCGCATGGCCTTCGAACATGTCGCAGATAAACCCCTCGTCCAGCGCGGCGCGCGCAGCTTCAGGGAGTGCCGGATACGGCAGGTTGTTTTCCGCTTCCAGCGCCAGAAAATGACGTTTTTGTCCCGGGGTTAACAACGGGCTTGTCACAATCTGCTGGCAACGTTGCTGCAGGGCGTCGGGGCTGGAGTGGGGCATATTCGCTTCCTTGAATGTTCTGCGGATGATGAACGGATTGTAGAAAGCCTGCCTGTTGGCGCTTTTGATCCCACAGGGGGTATTGCTGCTTTAGTCGGCAATTTGCGCACTAAAGTTTGAAGAAGATCTCATTACAGTAATGCAAATTAGTACGCAGTTTTCATTAACTGTGATGAATGTCGAAGTGTGGATGCGGGTGAATGTTAGAATACTCACAGACCCGCAAGGTAAAATTTATACGGCACTGCCGTTGGAGAATGTTATGACCGATTTAACTGCAAGCAGCCTGCGCGCGTTGAAACTGATGGACCTGACCACCCTGAACGATGACGACACCAATGAGAAAGTCATCGCCCTGTGCCATCAGGCGAAAACGCCGGTGGGTAATACCGCAGCCGTTTGTATCTACCCGCGCTTTATCCCGATTGCCCGTAAGACGCTGAAAGAGCAGGGCACCCCGGACGTGCGCATTGCAACCGTGACTAACTTCCCGCACGGCAACGACGATATCGACATTGCGCTGGCAGAAACCCGCGCGGCGATTGCCTACGGCGCAGACGAAGTTGACGTGGTGTTCCCGTACCGCGCGCTGATCGCTGGCAACGAGCAGGTCGGTTTTGACCTGGTTAAAGCCTGTAAAGAGGCGTGTGCGGCGGCAGACGTGCTGCTGAAAGTGATCATCGAAACCGGCGAGCTTAAAGAAGAGGCGCTGATTCGTAAGGCGTCTGAAATCTCCATCAAAGCCGGTGCGGATTTCATTAAAACCTCTACCGGTAAAGTGCCGGTGAATGCGACCCCGGAAAGCGCGCGCATCATGATGGAAGTTATCCGCGACATGGGCGTGTCCAAAACCGTCGGTTTCAAACCTGCGGGCGGCGTGCGTACCGCGGAAGACGCGCAGCAGTTCCTGGCGATTGCCGACGAGCTGTTTGGTGCCGACTGGGCCGATTCCCGTCACTACCGCTTCGGCGCCTCCAGCCTGCTGGCCAGCCTGCTGAAAGCGCTGGGTCACGGCGACGGTAAGAGCGCAAGCAGCTACTAAGTTTGAATTGCCGGGTGGCGCTACGCTTACCCGGCCTACCCGGATCGTGGTCGGGTAAACCGTACCCGCCACCATTCACCCGATTCCTCATGGGGGTTACCGTGTTTCTCGCACAAGAAATTATTCGTAAAAAACGTGATGGTCATGCATTAAGCGACGAAGAGATCCGCTTCTTCATCAACGGCATTCGTGATAACACCGTCTCAGAAGGGCAGATTGCGGCTCTGGCGATGACCATTTTCTTCCACGATATGTCGATGCCTGAGCGCGTGTCGCTGACCATGGCGATGCGAGATTCAGGAACCGTTCTGGACTGGAAAAGCCTCAATCTTAATGGCCCGATTGTGGATAAACACTCCACCGGCGGCGTGGGCGACGTGACCTCCCTGATGCTCGGCCCTATGGTGGCAGCCTGTGGCGGTTACATCCCGATGATCTCCGGACGCGGCCTGGGCCACACCGGCGGTACGCTCGACAAACTGGAAGCCATTCCGGGCTTCGATATCTTCCCGGATGACAACCGCTTCCGCGACATAATTAAAGACGTTGGTGTGGCGATTATCGGCCAGACCAGCTCTCTTGCTCCGGCAGACAAGCGTTTCTACGCGACCCGCGACATCACCGCGACCGTTGACTCCATTCCGCTGATCACCGCCTCTATCCTGGCGAAGAAGCTGGCGGAAGGGCTGGACGCGCTGGTGATGGACGTGAAGGTCGGCAGCGGCGCGTTTATGCCGACCTATGAACTTTCTGCTGCGCTTGCCGAAGCGATCGTTGGCGTCTCCAACGGCGCGGGCGTGCGCACCACCGCGCTGCTCACCGACATGAACCAGGTGCTGGCGTCCAGCGCCGGTAACGCAGTCGAAGTGCGTGAAGCGGTGCAGTTCCTGACCGGTGAATACCGCAACCCGCGTCTGTTTGACGTGACCATGGCGCTGTGCGTTGAGATGTTAATCTCCGGCAAGCTGGCCAAAGACGATGCGGAAGCGCGCGCGAAACTGCAGGCGGTGCTGGATAACGGCAAAGCGGCGGAGATCTTCGGCCGCATGGTCGCGGCGCAAAAAGGCCCGACAGACTTCGTCGAAAATTACGCGAAGTACCTGCCAACCGCGACGCTCAGCAAAGCGGTGTATGCCGATAGCGAAGGGTTTGTCTCCGCCATGGACACCCGTGCCCTCGGCATGGCGGTGGTCTCAATGGGCGGCGGCCGTCGTCAGGCCTCAGACACCATTGATTACAGCGTCGGCTTTACCGATATGGCCCGTCTGGGCGACAGCGTTGACGGCCAACGTCCGCTGGCGGTGATCCACGCCAAAGACGAAGCCAGCTGGCAGGAAGCGGCGAAAGCGGTGAAGGCGGCCATCTCGCTTGACAATAAAGCACCGGAAACCACACCGACTGTCTATCGCCGTATCACCGAATAGCGGTATACTGATCTGATCGATAATTTTTGAAGCACTACGTACGGAGAACAATTATGAAACGTGCATTTATTATGGTGCTGGACTCATTCGGCATCGGCGCAACCGAAGATGCAGAACGTTTTGGTGACGTGGGTTCCGATACCATGGGTCACATCGCGGAAGCCTGTGCAAAAGGCGAAGCGGACAACGGTCGTAAAGGCCCTCTGACTCTACCTAACCTGACCCGCCTCGGGCTGGTGAAAGCGCATGAAGGCTCTACCGGTAAAATCGCAGCCGGAATGGACGGCAACGCGGAAGTCGTGGGCGCCTACGCCTGGGCTCACGAGCTCTCCTCCGGTAAAGACACCCCGTCTGGCCATTGGGAAATCGCAGGTGTGCCTGTGCTGTTCGACTGGGGTTACTTCTCCGATCACGAGAACAGCTTCCCGCAGGAGCTGCTCGATAAGCTGGTGAAGCGTGCCAACCTGCCGGGTTACCTCGGCAACTGCCACTCTTCCGGTACCGTGATTCTGGACCAGCTCGGCGAAGAGCACATGAAAACCGGCAAGCCGATTTTCTACACTTCTGCTGACTCCGTGTTCCAGATTGCCTGCCACGAAGAGACGTTTGGCCTGGATAAACTCTACGAGCTGTGCGAAATCGCCCGTGAAGAGCTGACCGAAGGCGGCTACAACATTGGGCGCGTGATCGCGCGTCCGTTTATCGGCGACAAAGCGGGTAACTTCCAGCGTACCGGTAACCGTCACGACCTGGCCGTCGAGCCGCCGGCGCCAACCGTGCTGCAGAAGCTGGTCGATGAGAAAGACGGTCACGTGGTGTCCGTGGGTAAAATCGCGGATATCTACGCTAACTGCGGCATTACCAAAAAGGTCAAAGCGACCGGTCTCGATGCGCTGTTCGATGCCACCATCAAAGAGATGAAAGAAGCGGGCGACAAGACCATTGTCTTCACCAACTTCGTGGACTTCGACTCCTCCTGGGGTCACCGTCGCGACGTCGCGGGTTATGCTGCGGGTCTTGAGCTGTTCGACCGCCGTCTGCCGGAGCTGATGGAGCTGGTGGGTGAAGATGACATTCTGATCCTTACCGCGGACCACGGCTGTGACCCAACCTGGACCGGTACCGACCACACCCGCGAGCACATTCCGGTGCTGGTGTACGGCCCGAAAGTGAAGCCGGGCTCGCTGGGGCACCGTGAAACCTTCGCGGACATCGGCCAGACTATCGCCAAATACTTTGGTACGTCTGACATGGAATATGGCAAGGCCATGTTCTGAATCATGTAGGGTGAAGTCTTATGCCCTCACCCCAGCCCTCTCCCACAGGGAGAGGGTGAAAAGAATAAACAATGTTAAAGGAACTGAAGATGGCAACTCCTCACATTAATGCAGAAATGGGTGATTTCGCTGACGTCGTATTGATGCCGGGCGACCCGCTGCGCGCGAAGCACATTGCAGAAACCTTCCTGGAAGACGTGCGTGAAGTGAACAACGTTCGCGGCATGCTGGGCTTCACCGGTACCTATAAAGGCCGCAAAATTTCCGTTATGGGCCACGGTATGGGTATCCCATCCTGCTCTATCTACACTAAAGAGCTGATCACCGATTTCGGCGTGAAGAAAATTATCCGCGTTGGCTCCTGCGGCGCGGTGCGCATGGACGTTAAACTGCGCGACATCGTTATCGGTATGGGTGCCTGCACCGATTCCAAAGTTAACCGTATGCGTTTCAAAGACCATGACTTCGCAGCGATTGCTGACTTCGGCATGGTGCGCGACGCGGTTGACGCGGCAAAAGCGCTGGGCGTTGAAGCGCGTGTGGGTAACATCTTCTCTGCTGACCTGTTCTATGCCCCGGACGGCGGCGAGATGTTCGACGTGATGGAAAAATACGGCATTCTGGGCGTGGAAATGGAAGCGGCGGGTATCTACGGCGTCGCGGCTGAGTTTGGTGCGAAAGCGCTGACCATCTGCACCGTGTCTGACCACATCCGTACCCACGAGCAGACTACCGCTGCCGAGCGTCAGACCACCTTTAACGACATGATCAAAATCGCGCTGGAATCCGTTCTGCTGGGCGATAAAGAGTAATTCTTTCTCTTCCCTCCCTCTCCCTGTGGGAGAGGGCCGGGGTGAGGGCACCAGACCGCACCTAGCGCACGGCCTGTGCAATCCACGCCGACAACTCCCGCAGCTCTTTTTCCTGCTCAGGGAAATCTCCGATCAACGCGTCGCATTCCTGCTGCAGCATATCCGCCCTGTACAAACAGCCCTGCAAACGTGCCGCCAGCGCCTCTAACGGTGCCGGATTGAGACTATCCGTAAAGACCTGCGTACGGGTAATGTGGCCCTTCTCCACGTCAAAGTGCAATTCCACGCCGCCCCAGGTAAAACGCTCGTCCAGCAGATGGGAAAAGGCAGGGGCCTGACCGAAGTTCCACTCCCAGCTGCTCTGGCGGGCGAAGGTGTCGGCGAAGTTGGGCAGATCCGGGGTTTTGTCTGGGGAGATCACTTCTGCTTCCACGCGCTCGCCGTAATGTTCAAAGAACGCTTCACGGATCGCGTCGCAAATCTGCTCGTGCGTAATCCCCGGCAGCAGCTCCACCAGATTTGCCACGCGCCCGCGTACGGACGTAATGCCCTTAGCCTGTAACTTTTTCTTATCAGGATTAAGGTAGTTCGCCAGACGGCTGAGATCGGCATTCAGCAGCAGGGTGCCGTGGTGGAACCCGCGATCCATCGTTTCGCGGTAGGCGGAGCCGGACACCTTGCGATCCCCGTCGGGGGTTTTCACCACCAGATCGTTACGTCCTGAGGCTTCAGCCGTCACGCCGAGCGCGTTAAGGGCGTTGAGGACGATGGACGTCGAGATGGTTTTGTCGTATTCCGGTTTTCCCGCC
Source organism: Enterobacter vonholyi (assembly GCF_008364555.1). Classification (GTDB taxonomy): domain Bacteria; phylum Pseudomonadota; class Gammaproteobacteria; order Enterobacterales; family Enterobacteriaceae; genus Enterobacter; species Enterobacter vonholyi. Next base: position 214,090 of record NZ_VTUC01000038.1, on the reverse strand, counting down.
ATAAAGGTAAAGCAGGTATTGCCCAGATCGTGAAAGACCGCGCCACCGCCGCTGCTCCGGCGCGCGAGGCGGACGTTATCCTCTTCCATACGCCGCGTATTGCACTCTTTCCACGGGTTTTGCGCACGGCCAATGACCACCGTATCGGCGTTACGCCAGAGAAACAGGACACGCTGGGTAGCAGGCATCTGGCGGAAAATGCACTCTTCTACCGCGAGATTAAACCAGGGATCGTAAGAGTCAGAGATAAGCAGGCGTAACGTCGTCATGGCAAAGTTCCTTTTCCGAATCGTTCGCCTACTTTATCACTATTCTTTCTTCTCGCTCTCTTCGTCTTCGGGAACGGATCTGCTGGCGGTCAGCAGGAACGGTGATTGCTGCCATCGCGAGCGCTTGCCGCGAAGCAGGGTGCGCGCCAGCACAACGCCGATGGCGAGTGAAAGCAGCAGCATCAGGCGCAGAATATTGGTGGTATTATCGACCTGTTTGGCTTCAGTAGGCAGGGTGTGGGTATCGAGGGTCAGGCGCAGATAGCCCAGCGGGCCATTCTTCCCCTGAATAGGTTCGACAATCTGCTGGTTAAAGTAGCCCCCGGCTTTTTTCCCGTCCAGCGCCAGCCTGTCGCGCACGTCGACGTGCTCGCCCGCGCGGGCAATCAGGTTGCCTTGCTCATCATAGACGCCAGCATCAAGAATGCGGCTGTTCTCCGTGAGCAGGCGTAAAACCTGGCCTATCCGCTTATCGTCCGGCGTTTCGGTACGCATGGACGGTGCGACGTTGAGCGTCACCTGGCGTGCCAGCGTGCGGGCCAGCTCTTCAAACTGCGGGTTGCGTTGCCGTTGATGATTCTGGCTAAACCACGATGCCCCCTGCATCAGCACCACTAAGAGTGCGAGACAGGAAAGGACGATCACGGCGCGATGGAGCCGGAATTTCAGTTTTGCGCGAGCCATATTCCACCTGCTGAAAATTTACGGCTTAATGTTGCCAGAAGTGATGGTTACAGGGTAGCCTCATGCGTTATTTTCCCTCTGCAACCTTCCGGCGCGAACGAAATTACAGGAGCTTTAATGCCGAACATTACCTGGTGTGACCTGCCAACGGATGTCTCTTTATGGCCAGGATTGCCGCTCTCTTTAAGTGGCGATGAGGTGATGCCTCTGGATTACCATGCCGGTCGTAGCGGCTGGCTCCTCTACGGACGCGGTCTGGATAAGCAACGCCTGACCCAGTATCAAACCAAACTGGGGGCCGCGATGGTCATCGTCGCCGCCTGGTGCGTGGAAGACTATCAGGTCATTCGCCTGGCGGGCTCTTTGACGCAGCGCGCCACGCGTCTGGCGCATGACGCCGGGCTGGACGTCGCGCCGCTGGGTAAAATTCCGCACCTGAAAACGCCGGGCCTGCTGGTGATGGACATGGACTCAACCGCCATTCAGATCGAGTGTATCGACGAAATTGCGAAGCTGGCGGGCAGCGGCGAGCTGGTGGCGGAAGTCACCGAGCGTGCGATGCGCGGCGAGCTGGACTTCACCGCCAGCCTGCGCCAGCGCGTGGCGACCCTGAAAGGGGCCGATGCCAACATTCTGCGCCAGGTACGCGACGTACTGCCGCTGATGCCTGGGCTGACGCAGCTGGTGCTGAAGCTGCAGTCCCTCGGCTGGAAGGTGGCAATCGCCTCAGGTGGCTTCACCTTCTTCGCGGATTATCTGCGGGAGAAACTGCATCTGACCACCGTGGTGGCCAATGAGCTGGAGATCATGGACGGCAAGCTGACCGGCCAGGTGATCGGCGATATTGTTGATGCCCAGTACAAAGCCAATACGCTGACGCGTCTGGCGGAAAAATATGAAATTCCGGTTATCCAGACCGTCGCTATCGGGGACGGCGCGAACGATCTGCCGATGATCAAAGCGGCCGGCCTGGGCATTGCCTACCACGCCAAGCCAAAAGTGAATGAAAAGACGGAAGTCACTATCCGTCACGCTGACCTGATGGGGGTGTTCTGCATTCTCTCCGGCAGCCTTAATCAGAAATAAAGAGGTAAACCGTGGCGAAAGCTCCAAAACGCGCATTTGTCTGTAATGAATGTGGTGCGGATTATCCGCGCTGGCAGGGGCAATGCAGCGCCTGTCATGCCTGGAACACCATCACCGAAGTGCGTGGTGTGGCGGCTTCGCCGAGCGTGGCGCGCAATGAACGCCTGAGCGGATATGCGGGCAATGCGGGCGTGGCGAAGGTGCAAAAACTTTCGGACATCAGCCTCGAAGAGCTGCCGCGCTTCTCCACCGGGTTCAAAGAGTTTGACCGCGTGCTCGGCGGCGGCGTGGTGCCGGGGAGCGCCATTTTGATCGGCGGTAACCCGGGCGCGGGTAAATCGACCCTGCTGCTGCAAACGCTCTGCAAGCTCGCCGAACAGATGAAAACCCTGTACGTTACGGGCGAAGAATCACTGCAGCAGGTGGCGATGCGCGCGCACCGTCTGGGCCTGCCGACCGGCAATCTGAACATGCTCTCCGAAACCAGCATCGAGCAGATCTGCATGATCGCCGAAGAAGAGCAGCCGAAGCTGATGGTGATCGACTCCATCCAGGTGATGCACATGGCTGACATTCAGTCCTCGCCGGGCAGCGTGGCGCAGGTGCGTGAAACGGCGGCCTACCTGACGCGCTTTGCCAAAACGCGCGGCGTGGCGATTGTGATGGTCGGCCACGTGACCAAAGACGGCTCGCTGGCGGGACCGAAGGTTCTTGAACACTGTATCGACTGCTCCGTCATGCTCGACGGCGACGCGGACTCCCGCTTCCGTACTCTGCGCAGCCATAAAAACCGCTTTGGGGCGGTGAACGAGTTAGGCGTGTTTGCCATGACCGAGCAGGGGCTGCGCGAAGTCAGTAACCCGTCGGCGATCTTCCTGAGTCGGGGAGATGAAATCACCTCCGGCAGTTCGGTGATGGTGCTGTGGGAAGGCACGCGCCCGCTGCTCGTCGAAATTCAGGCGCTGGTGGACGTGTCGATGATGGGCAACCCGCGGCGCGTGGCGGTCGGTCTGGAACAGAACCGTCTGGCGATCCTGCTGGCGGTGCTGCACCGTCACGGTGGGCTGCAGATGGCGGATCAGGACGTTTTCGTTAACGTGGTGGGTGGCGTGAAAGTCACTGAGACCAGCGCAGACCTGGCGCTGCTGCTGGCGATGGTCTCAAGCCTGCGCGACAGACCGCTGCCGCAGGATCTGGTCGTCTTCGGCGAGGTGGGCCTTGCCGGGGAAATCCGTCCGGTGCCCAGCGGCCAGGAGCGTATCTCCGAGGCGGCAAAACACGGTTTCCGCCGGGCTATCGTTCCCGCTGCTAACGTGCCGAAAAAAATCCCGGAAGGGATGCAGGTTTTCGGCGTGAAGAAACTCGCAGATGCGTTAAATGTCTTTGACGACTTATAATTACGTATTCGATTTTGCAGGAGGCACCGTAATTTATGTCATCATTTGACTACATCAAGACCGCTATCCGCCAGAAGGGCTGCACGCTGCAGCAGGTGGCGGACGCCAGTGGCATGACCAAGGGCTACCTGAGCCAGCTGCTGAACGCCAAAATCAAAAGCCCCAGCGCGCAGAAGCTGGAAGCGCTGCACCGCTTTCTGGGGCTGGAATTCCCGCGTATGCAAAAGAACATCGGCGTGGTGTTCGGCAAGTTTTACCCGCTGCATACCGGGCATATCTATCTGATCCAGCGAGCCTGTAGCCAGGTTGACGAGCTGCACATCATCATGGGCTACGATGAAACTCGCGATCGCCAGCTGTTTGAGGACAGCGCCATGTCGCAGCAGCCGACCGTGCCTGACCGCCTGCGCTGGCTGCTTCAGACCTTCAAATACCAGAAAAACATTCGTATTCATGCCTTTAACGAAGAGGGCATGGAGCCGTATCCGCACGGCTGGGACGTGTGGAGCAACGGCATCAAAGCGTTTATGGAAGAGAAGGGCATTGCGCCTAACTGGATCTACACCTCTGAAGAGTCCGATGCGCCGCAGTTCCGCGAACATCTGGGCATTGAGACGGTGCTGATCGATCCGAAACGCACCTTCATGAACATCAGCGGGGCGCAGATCCGCGAAAATCCGTTCCGCTACTGGGACTACATCCCAACCGAGGTGAAGCCGTTCTTTGTGCGCACCGTCGCGATCCTGGGCGGCGAGTCGAGCGGTAAATCAACGCTGGTCAACAAGCTGGCGAATATCTTCAATACCACCAGCGCATGGGAGTACGGCCGCGATTATGTCTTCTCGCACCTGGGCGGCGACGAGATGGCGCTGCAGTATTCCGACTATGACAAAATCGCGCTCGGTCACGCTCAGTACATTGATTTCGCAGTGAAATATGCCAACAAGGTGGCGTTTATCGATACCGATTTCGTCACCACTCAGGCGTTCTGTAAAAAATACGAAGGGCGCGAGCACCCGTTCGTGCAGGCGCTGATTGACGAATATCGCTTTGACCTGGTGATCCTGCTGGAAAACAACACCCCGTGGGTGGCCGACGGCATGCGCAGCCTCGGCAGCTCCGTGGACAGGCGTGAATTCCAGTCCATGCTGGTGGAGATGCTCAACGAAAACAACGTTGAGTTTGTGCACGTGGAAGAGTCGGATTATGACTCCCGCTTCCTGCGCTGCGTCGAGCTGGTGAAGGAGATGATGGGGGAGCAGGGGTAAGCGTTAACCTCCCTCTCCCTGTGGGAGAGGGCCGGGGTGAGGGCATCAGGCCGCTCAATACTCAACCACCACTTTCCCGCGCATATGCCCGTCCAGCACCTTACGGTGCGCCTCGGTAATGCTCTCCACGCTCAGCCCGTGCAGCGTTTCACTCAGTGAGCTTTCCACTACGCCATTATCTACCAGCTTCGCCACCTCATTGAGGATCTCTCCCTGACGCGCCATATCCGCGGTCTGGTACATGCTGCGGGTGTACATAAATTCCCAGTGCAGCGCGGCGGATTTCGACTTCAGCTTGTCCTGGTTCAGCGGGTGTTCATTCTCCACGATGGAACAGATATGCCCCTGTGGGGCAATCAGTTCGCTGACCGCATCCCAGTGCCCGTCGGTGTCGTTGAGGATGAAAATGTAATCCACAAAGGTGAGCCCGTGTTTCGCCAGTTCGCCTTTCAGATCGCGGTAGTTCACCACCACATCTGCACCGCGATCGCGGCACCACCGGGCGGAATCTTCGCGGGACGCGGTTGCGACGATCTTCACCTTGCTGTTGTGCTTCGCAAACGGGATCGCCAGCGATCCCACCCCGCCCGCGCCGCCAATGATCAGCAGGGTTTTGTCCGCGCCGGCATCCTGAATGTTCAGTCGTTCAAACAGGCCTTCCCACGCGGTGAGTGCGGTCAACGGCAGTGCAGCGGCAGCCGCCCAGCCGAGGCTTGCAGGCTTGCGCCCGACAATGCGCGCATCAATCAGCTGATGCGTGGTGTTGCTGCCCGGGCGGGTGATGTCGCCCGCGTACCACACTTCATCTCCCGGTTTGAATCCGGTGACGCCCGCCCCAACGGCTTTGACGATCCCGCTTGCATCCCACCCGAGAATGCGCGGCTCGTTCAGTCCGTTTTTGGCAATGCCCGCATGGACTTTGGTATCGACCGGGTTAACGGAGACGGCTTTCACCTCCACCAGCAGATCGTGCTCGCCGGGATGCGGCATCGGCGGGGTGATTTCAATGAACGATGCGGGATTTTCTGGGTTAACGGCAATCGCTTTAACTGACATGGTGTGCTCCTCAATGGCATGCGTTTTGTTGAGGCTAGTCTATTAAGTGGCCAGCTGCATGATAAGATGGACAATCAAGAACTCAGCGTTCGTACAGGATGAACAATCATGTTTAAACAGCTGCAGGATATGGCGCTTTTCGCGCTGGTGGCGGAGATGGGCAGCTTTACCGCGGCAGCCCAGAAAGCCGAACTGCCGAAATCCAGCGTCAGCCAGCGAATTAGCCAGCTGGAGCAGCAGGTGGGTATCCGCCTGCTGAACCGCACCACCCGCAGGCTGAACCTGACGTTTGCGGGCGAGCACTATCTGGTGCACTGCCGCGAAATGCTGGCGGCCAGCGAGCGGGCGGAGTATGCCATTCAGCGCCTGCGCGAAAACCCGAGCGGGCGGCTGCGCATCACCTGTCCGGCTGGGATTGGCGCGACGCTGCTGGCGCATATGAATGCCGAGTTCCAGCTTCGCTATCCTGAGGTTTCGCTGGACGTGTCGATCTCTGATGATGTGGTGGATCTGGTCGAGTCCGGCTTTGACGTGGCGCTGCGTACCGGCAAGCCGCAGGACTCCTCTCTGATTGGCCGAATGATCGGGCACTGTCCGCGCTACATGCTGGCCTCGCCGGACTATCTGGCGCGCCGGGCGCCGCTAACGCATCCCCGTCAGTTGGTGGAGCACCGCAGCATTACGCACAGAGCCTGGTCGGAGTGGCTTCTGCGAAGCGAGAATGAGGATTACCGCTACCTGCCGGATAACGCGCATATGACCGATAATCTGGTGTACGCCCGCGAGTGCGCGATGGCCGGGGCGGGGATCACGCTGCTTCCTGCATTTTTGCTGGAAGATAAGGTTGAAAAGGGCGCGCTGGTGCAGGTGCTGCCGGAGTGGAACGTTGAAGGCAACGACCTCTGGCTGGCCTATCCGAGCCGCAAGCTGAATTCGCCCGCGCTGATGAGCTATATCGAGTTTGCGATGCAGTTTGACGAGGTGAAGCGGTATTACGTGGGCAAATAAAAAAGCCGGGTGGCGGCTTCGCCTTACCCGGCCTACAAACAGCGCAGAACCGTAGGCCGGGTAAGCGTGAGCGCCACCCGGCTTTTTGGGCACTTACTTAGCAATACGCTTGTACTTAATACGCTTCGGCTCCAGCGCGTCGGCGCCCAGCGTGCGTTTCTTGTACTCTTCGTATTCGGTGAAGTTACCTTCGAAGAACTCCACCTTACCTTCGTCCTGGTAGTCCAGAATGTGGGTCGCGATACGGTCGAGGAACCAGCGGTCGTGCGAGATAACCATCGCGCAGCCCGGGAACTCCAGCAGGGCGTTTTCCAGCGCGCGCAGGGTTTCGATATCCAGGTCGTTTGTTGGTTCATCGAGCAGCAGAACGTTACCGCCCACCTGCAGCAGCTTCGCCAGGTGCAGACGACCGCGCTCACCGCCGGACAGCTCGCCTACACGTTTGCCCTGATCGGTGCCTTTGAAGTTAAAGCGACCAACGTAGGCGCGGCTTGGCATCTCGGTGTTGCCGATGCGCATAATATCCAGACCGCCGGACACTTCTTCCCACACGGTTTTGCTGTTGTCCATCGCGTCACGGAACTGGTCAACGGAGGCCAGCTTCACGGTCTCACCCAGGGTGATAGAGCCGCTGTCAGGCTGTTCCTGACCGGACATCATGCGGAACAGGGTCGATTTACCCGCGCCGTTCGGACCGATGATGCCCACGATAGCGCCTTTCGGTACGGAGAAGGTCAGGTCGTCGATCAGCACGCGGTCGCCGTAAGACTTACGCAGGTTGGTCACTTCAACCACTTTATCCCCCAGACGTGCTCCAGGTGGAATAAACAGTTCGTTGGTTTCGTTACGTTTCTGGTATTCGGTGTTGTTCAGCTCTTCAAAGCGTGCCAGACGGGCTTTGCCCTTAGACTGACGGCCTTTCGCGCCCTGACGAACCCACTCCAGCTCTTTCTCGATAGACTTACGACGCGCCGCTTCCTGAGAAGCTTCCTGCGCCAGACGCTGATCTTTTTGCTCCAGCCAGGAGGAGTAGTTGCCTTCCCACGGAATACCTTCACCGCGGTCCAGCTCCAGGATCCAGCCAGCGACGTTGTCGAGGAAGTAACGGTCGTGGGTAATCGCCACAACGGTGCCTTCGAAGTCGTGCAGGAAGCGCTCCAGCCACGCCACGGATTCTGCATCCAGGTGGTTAGTCGGTTCGTCGAGCAGCAGCATGTCTGGTTTTTCCAGCAGCAGGCGGCACAGCGCCACGCGACGGCGTTCACCACCGGAGAGGTTCGCGATTTTCGCATCCCAGTCCGGCAGACGCAGGGCATCCGCCGCGCGCTCCAGCTGCACGTTCAGGTTGTGACCGTCGTGCGCCTGGATAATCTCTTCATACTTGCCCTGCTGTGCAGCCAGCTTGTCGAAGTCCGCATCCGGCTCGGCGTATTTGGCATACACTTCATCGAGACCTTTCAGGGCGTTAACCACTTCGGATACCGCTTCTTCAACGGATTCGCGCACGGTGTGTTCCGGGTTCAGCTGAGGTTCCTGCGGCAGGTAGCCAATCTTGATGCCAGGCTGCGGACGGGCTTCACCTTCGATGTCTGTATCAATGCCGGCCATGATGCGCAGCAGGGTGGACTTACCGGCACCGTTGAGACCCAGAACACCGATTTTTGCGCCCGGGAAGAAGCTCAGCGAGATATTTTTAAGAATATGACGTTTCGGCGGGACAACTTTACCGACACGATGCATGGTATAAACGAATTGAGCCACGTTGGACTTCGCCTCTTTTATCGTAATTGAGAAGGAATTTCAGCCTCGAAGTGTAGCCTTTTTCACGTCCTAATCCCAGCCAGGAACGTCGGGAGTGTTAAAACGCGCAAGAAAGGTAAAAAAGTGTCCATGACGTGGCGCGTTGAAGGATGCCTGGTTAGCATAAGTTAATTAGACTTTGACGTGGCAAGACGCTGCAATTGACGAAAAAACAATGAGGAAGAGCTTGTGGAAAAAGCCAAACGGGTGGTCTGGCGTCTGCTGGCTGCCAGCGTATGCGTAATGGCGGTAAGCCAGGCGGTGCATGCCGATTCACTGGATGAACAACGCAACCGCTACGCCCAGATTAAACAGGCGTGGGACAACAAGCAGATGGATACCGTGCAGGCGCTGATGCCGACGCTAAAGGATTATCCGCTGTATCCGTATCTCGAGTATCGTCAAATTACGGACGATCTCATGAATCAACCCACCGTTACCGTGAATAACTTCATTCAGGCGAACCCGACCCTGCCGCCAGCCCGAAATCTTCAGTCTCGATTTGTGAATGAACTGGCGCGTCGGGAAGACTGGCGCGGACTGCTGGCGTTTAGCCCTGAAAAGCCGAATACCACCGAAGCGCAGTGTAACTATTACTACGCGAAATGGGCGACCGGCCAGCAGGAAGAGGCCTGGGCCGGGGCGAAAGAGCTCTGGCTGACCGGGAAAAACCAGCCGAACGCCTGTGATTCCCTGTTCGGCGCGTGGCGCGCATCCGGCAAGCAGGATCCGCTGTCCTACCTTGAGCGCATCCGTCTGGCGATGAAAGCCGGCAACACGCGTCTGGTGACCACGCTGGCGGGGCAGATGCCGTCCGATTACCAGACGATCTCCACCGCGGTTATCTCGCTGGCTAACGATCCCAACAGCGTGCTGACCTTTGCCCGCAGTACGGGCGCGACCGATTTTACCCGCCAGATGGCGGCGGTGGCCTTTGCCAGCGTGGCGCGTGACGATGTGGAAAACGCGCGGCTGATGATCCCGCAGCTGGTGCAGGCGCAGCAGCTTAATGAGGAACAAACCCAGGAGCTGCGCGATATCGTGGCGTGGCGACTGATGGGCACCGATGTGACCGATGAACAGGCGCGCTGGCGTGACGATGCCATTATGCGTTCGAACTCCACGTCTCTGGTGGAACGTCGCGTGCGCATGGCGCTGGGTACGGGAGATCGCCGTGGGCTGAATACCTGGCTTGCGCGGTTGCCTATGGAGGCCAAAGAGAAGGACGAATGGCGCTACTGGCAGGCCGATCTGCTGATGGAGCGCGGTCGTGATGACGAGGCCAAAGAAATTCTCCATACGCTGATGCAGCAGCGTGGGTTCTACCCGATGGCAGCCGCGCAGCGCCTGGGCGAGGAGTACACCTTCCGCATTGATAAAGCGCCCGCTAACGCGAACCCGGCGCTGACGCAGGGGCCAGAAATGGCGCGCGTGCGCGAGCTGATGTACTGGAATATGGATAATACCGCGCGCAGCGAGTGGGCGAATCTGGTGACCAGCCGCAGCACCGACGAGAAAGCCCAGCTTGCCCGCTATGCTTTTGATAACCACTGGTGGGATCTGAGCGTGCAGGCGACGATCGCCGGTAAGCTTTGGGATCATCTCGAAGAGCGTTTCCCGCTGGCTTACAAGGATCTGTTCGATCGCTACACCAGCGGCAAAGATATCCCGCAAAGCTACGCGATGGCAATTGCCCGTCAGGAGAGCGCATGGAACCCGAAAGTCCGTTCCCCGGTGGGCGCCAGCGGCCTGATGCAGATTATGCCGGGCACGGCGACGCACACGGTGAAGATGTTTAATATTCCTGGCTACAGCAGCCCGTCACAGCTCCTGGATCCGGATACCAATATCAACATCGGTACCAGCTACCTGCAGTACGTGTATCAGCAGTTCGGCAATAACCGCATCTTCGCGTCGGCGGCGTATAACGCGGGGCCGGGTCGCGTGCGTACCTGGCTCGGCAACAGCGCCGGACGCATTGACGCCGTGGCGTTTGTCGAGAGTATCCCGTTCTCGGAAACGCGCGGCTATGTGAAGAACGTGCTGGCCTATGACGCCTACTATCGCTACTTCATGGGGCAGAAAGATACCCTGATGAGCGATGCCGAGTGGCAGAGACGTTACTGATCGGCGCGGGTTGTGTTATGCTGTACTCGCTAAAGAGTACAAGAGGCAGCATAACATGACCCAGCATTCCCCGTATTCCTCGGCAATCGCCGAACAACGTCATCAGGAGTGGCTTCGTTTTGTGGAGCTGCTTCGCCAGTCTTACGAACAGGATTTGCATTTACCCCTTATGCAGCTGATGCTCACGCCGGACGAGCGCGAGGCGCTGGGCACGCGCGTGCGGATCATCGAAGAGTTGCTGCGCGGTGAGATGAGCCAGCGCGAACTGAAAAATGAGCTCGGCGCGGGCATCGCAACGATTACCCGCGGATCGAACAGCCTGAAGTCGGCGCCCGTTGAGCTGCGCCAGTGGCTGGAAGCGGTGCTATTGAAAAACGCTTAGCGATAAATCGCGTTATGGAACGGGCTTAACGCCAGGATCACCGCCTGATGATAAACGCCTGAACGCGTCAGCGCGCCTGCGGTAAAGACGCCAATCGCCCCTTCTTTACGGCCAATCTCATCAATGCCGGTGTACTGCGACATCACCGGCCCGAGCGCTTCACCCGCGCGGACTTTTTCCAGAATAATCTCCGGCAGCGGCAGGGTGGCTGAACGCGCTTCACCGCGCTGTTCACGGCTTTCGATCACCACCCAGCTAAAGGTTGCGCCTTCGTCGATACCGGCTTCAATTGCCACCCAAAAGTCCGCATCCGGTGCCGCAGCCCTGGCATTTGCTACGCGGTTTCGTGCTCCAGCGCGCGTTTCCTCGCTGCCAAACGGCTGTTCAGGAACGCCACTCTCGACGCCGATGGCTTCAATATGGCAGGATCCTGCGCCGAAGATCTCTTCAAATGCCCTTAGAATTGCCTGAATTTTGGCAGGATTAGTGGTAGCAGAGACAACATGGTGCATAATTAAGCTCGATTCAAAAAAAACTCATCGCAGTATAACGGAAAAAAAGCATGTTACAGGTATACCTTGTTCGCCACGGTGAAACGCAGTGGAACGCCGAGCGACGTATTCAAGGCCAGTCAGACAGTCCTCTTACAGAGAAGGGCGTGCAGCAAGCGTGGCAGGTGGCAGAACGCGCCCGAACGCTGGGCATTACCCACGTCATTACCAGCGATTTAGGTCGCACACAGCAGACGGCGCGCATCATTGCAGACGCCTGCGGCTGTGACGTCATGCTGGAGCCGCGCCTGCGCGAGCTGGATATGGGCGTGCTGGAAAAACGCCATATCGATACGCTGACGGAAACGGAAGAGGGCTGGCGCCGCACGCTGGTGAACGGTACCGAAGATGGCCGTATTCCTGAGGGCGAATCCATGCAGGAGCTCAGCGTCCGTATGCATGCCGCACTGGCGGAATGCCTGAAGCTTCCGGCGGGAAGCCGTCCGCTGCTGGTGAGTCATGGGATTGCGTTGGGATGCCTGGTGAGCACCATTCTGGGATTACCTGCTTACGCTGAGCGCCGTTTGCGTCTGCGTAACTGCTCCATTTCCCGAATTGATTATCAGGAAAGCGCGTGGCTGGCGTCAGGTTGGGTCGTGGAGATGGCAGGGGACATTTCGCATCTCGATGCCCCTGCGCTTGACGAACTGCAGCGTTAACGACGTATTGGAATCAAAAATTCCATACGCAGATTAATTGGGCCTTCTTCCGGTTTGGCATCCTGCGCCGGGTAGTAGCGCTCAATGTCCTGACCTTTACGGCGATTCAGATTCAGCATTGGCATGCAGGTACCGTAAACGGTCAGGATAAACTCCTGTACCCCCGTTCCCAGTCCTTCATAGGCGAACATCACATACTCGCCGCCTTCCAGCACGACAGGCTTCGAACCCTGAATATACCCGTTGGCCATCTCTGGCGTCAGCGCGGTGGTGTAGAACACCTCCTGCTCGTCGTCTTTTTCCTGGCTTGGGTGCGTTTCGTTGAGGCCATACAGGATAGGCGGGATCGCCGGCGCGTGGCTCAGGAAGTCGCGCCAGAACTGGACGCGCATCTGATGTCGGAACTCAGAAATCTGCTCCAGTGAACAGGAGTAGCTCTGCGTAGTGCCGATCAGATGGGTTTCCGGCAGTGTAATAATGTCGTACTTCGGCATTGCGAACTCGCCCAGACGCAGCGGCGGACGCATGCCAAACGAGCTCCAGTCAGGCGAGCGACGATAAAGCGCTGGCGTCAACAAGAACTGTTTTTTAAAGGCGCGGGTGAATGTCTGCTGTGAATCGAAACGATATTGCAGGGCAATATCCAGAATCGGCCGCGCGGTGAGGCGCAATGCTACAGCAGATTTTGATAAACGACGTGCGCGAATATAGGCCCCGATAGCATGACCGGTGACATCCTTGAACATCCTTTGCAGATGCCACTTGGAATAGCCTGCTTTAGCCGCCACATGATCCAGTGACAAAGGCTGGTCGAGATGACCTTCCAGCCAGGTGAGCAGGTCGCGAATAATTCCAGCCTGATCCATATACTATCCTCATCCTTAAAACAGCAGGTGCCTGATAACAGGTTAGCGGATAATAGCATTTTTTGATGTTTTAGCATTCAGTGTTTTTTTTGCGCATTCATGCTTTTTCGAGCACATTACAGGCAGATATATTCTAATCCTGTGATCTTGCTACATTTTTGTCTAAAGTGTTGAATAATTGCTCAGTGTAATTTTAAAGAATGGTAACAATATGAAATACAAGACTTTGATCTTCACCGCGCTGATGTTGATGGTTGGACGCGTCGCGCAGGCGGAACAGATTGGTTCCGTCGATACCGTGTTCAAAATGTTTGGCCCGGACCACAAAATCGTGGTGGAGGCGTTTGACGATCCGGACGTGAAAAACGTCACCTGCTATGTCAGCCGCGCGAAAACGGGCGGCATCAAAGGCGGACTGGGGCTGGCGGAAGATACCTCCGATGCGGCGATCTCATGTCAGCAGGTGGGCCCGGTTGAATTGAGCGACAAAATTAAAAACGGCAAAGCGCAGGGCGACGTGGTATTCCAGAAACGGACCTCGCTGGTGTTCAAAAAGCTGCAGGTTGTGCGTTTCTACGATGCCAAACGCAATACGCTGGCCTACCTGGCCTATTCTGACAAAGTGGTGGAAGGGTCACCGAAAAACGCGATCAGCGCGGTGCCGATTATGCCCTGGCGGGAATAAAAAAAACGGCGCATAAGCGCCGTTTTTTAATGCATTAACTGCGGGATTATTCCTGCAAATCGCCGCAGAAACGGTACCCTTCGCCGTGAATGGTGGCAATGATTTCCGGCGTATCTGGCGTAGATTCGAAATGTTTACGAATACGACGGATGGTGACGTCTACGGTACGGTCGTGCGGCTTCAGCTCACGGCCGGTCATTTTCTTCAGCAGTTCTGCACGGGACTGAATTTTTCCCGGGTTTTCGCAGAAGTGCAGCATCGCGCGGAATTCACTGCGCGGCAGTTTATACTGCTCACCGTTAGGGCTAATCAGCGAGCGGCTATTGATATCAAGTTCCCAGCCGTTGAATTTGTAGCTATCTACGCTACGACGCTCTTCGCTGACAGTACCCAGGTTCATGGTGCGGGACAGCAGGTTGCGTGCACGAATGGTTAACTCGCGAGGGTTGAACGGCTTGGTGATGTAGTCATCCGCACCGATTTCCAGGCCAAGAATTTTATCAACTTCGTTATCACGGCCCGTCAGGAACATTAACGCGACGTTCGCCTGCTCGCGCAGTTCGCGCGCCAGAAGAAGACCGTTTTTGCCCGGCAGGTTAATATCCATGATCACCAGGTTGATATCATTTTCAGAAAGGATCTGATGCATCTCTGCGCCATCGGTCGCTTCAAAGACATCGTAGCCTTCTGCTTCGAAAATGCTCTTTAACGTGTTGCGTGTTACCAACTCGTCTTCAACGATAAGAATGTGCGGGGTCTGCATGTTTGCTACCTAAATTGCCAACTAAATCGAAACAGGAAGTACAAAAGTCCCTGACCTGCCTGATGCATGTCGCAAATTAACATGATCGGCTTAACGTGACTAAAGTACGTAATTGCGTTCTTGATGCACTTTCCATCAACGTCAACAACATCATTAGCTTGGTCTTGGGTACTTTCCCTTTGGACCCGACAGTGTCAAAAACGGCTGTCATCCTAACCATTTTAACAGCAACATAACAGGCTAAGTGACACCAGACACCCAATAAAACTACGCTTCGTTGACATATATCAAGTTCAATTGTAGCACGTTAACAGTTTGATGAAATCATCGTAGCTGAATGCTAGCCTTTGTCACAATTTTTCAATAAACCAACTAGTTGCGGACATTGATTTATAAACGAAGCGAATCCAATCAGAATAGGGTATTCATGCTGCCATTATCATTATAAAACATGGGGATAATGGTGTTCTATTAACATTCTAACTGATTGTTCAGACACAGAATAGTTTAGCGTTTTTAATTTGTTATGAAACGCTATTTCGGTGATTTGTGTTGCAATTTTGTAAATTCGCGCTGCGTAATATGTTGAAGTGCATCACATTTTTACCGGCTAACTGATTAAAAAGAGAGCATAAATGCATCTGTCGATTGTACTGGTTGCCCCAGCCAGAGCAGAAAATATAGGCGCAGCGGCGCGTGCCATGAAGACCATGGGTTTTACCGATTTGCGCATTGTGGACAGCACGGCCCATCTGGAGCCAGCCGCGCGTTGGGTGGCGCACGGATCGGGAGATATTCTCGATAATATAACTACTTACGCGACGCTTGCCGACGCGTTGCACGACATTTCGTTTACCGTTGCAACCACGGCGCGCAGTCGGGCTAAGTTCCACTACTATGCGACGCCAGCGGAGCTGGTGCCGATGCTGGAAGAGAAAAGCCAGTGGCTGGAGAAAGCGGCGCTGGTATTTGGTCGTGAAGATTCCGGATTAACCAACGAGGAGCTGGAACTGGCGGACGTGCTCACCGGTGCGCCGATGGTGGCCGATTATCCTTCCCTGAATTTGGGCCAGGCGGTCATGGTGTACTGCTATCAATTAGCCTCCCTAATACAAATTCCCCAGCCTCAGGCTGAAAGGGCAGATGAAAATCAGCTGGCTGCGCTGCGCGCACGCGTTGAGCAACTGTTAACGCAGTTGGAAGTAGCTGACGATCAAAAAATGGCTGACTGGCTGCAGCAGCGTTTGGGACGTCTTGAGCAGCGGGACACCGCAATGCTGCACCGTTTGCTGCATGATATTGAAAAAAAATTGGCCGAGTAAAATACTGCCATAAGTTTTTACTATGGCGAATAAGTCTGTCTGTATGGGTTGCATCTGGGGGAATCGGATGAAAATAAATCTGCACGCAGCGGGACGTGAGAGTCTTCCGGATTGTGATCAAATTAAAAATTCGTTGACTTAACGAGCCCGATCCTTTAACCCTAAAAGAATACAGCACAGACAGATAATAATGACAGAGTACACAACATCCATGAAACGCATCAGCATCACCACCATTACCACAACCATCATCATTACCACTGGTAACGATGCGGGCTGACGCGTACAGGAAAAACAAAAAAAAGCCCGCACCTAGACAGTGCGGGCTTTTTTTTCGGCTAAAGGAAACGAGGTAGAACCATGCGAGTGTTGAAGTTCGGCGGTACATCAGTGGCAAATGCAGAACGTTTTCTGCGTGTTGCCGATATCCTGGAAAGCAACGCCAGGCAGGGGCAGGTTGCGACCGTGCTCTCTGCCCCGGCAAAAATCACGAACCATCTGGTGGCGATGATCGAAAAAACCATCGGTGGCCAGGACGCACTCCCGAACATCAGCGACGCAGAGCGTATCTTCGCTGACTTATTGCAAGGGCTGGCAGAGGCGCTGCCTGGCTTCCCGCACGCTCAGCTGAAGTCCTTCGTTGAGCAGGAATTTGCGCAAATCAAACACGTTCTGCACGGCATCAGCCTCCTCGGCCAGTGTCCGGACAGCATCAACGCGGCGCTGATTTGTCGCGGTGAAAAACTCTCTATCGCCATTATGGCCGGCGTGCTGGAAGCGCGCGGCCATAGCGTGACCGTGATCGATCCCGTTGAAAAACTGCTTGCGGTGGGCCACTACCTCGAATCCACCGTTGATATTGCCGAATCAACCCGCCGTATCGCCGCCAGCAAAATTCCCGCTGACCACATGATCCTGATGGCAGGCTTTACCGCCGGTAACGAGAAGGGCGAGCTGGTGGTGCTGGGCCGTAACGGTTCCGACTACTCCGCCGCCGTGCTGGCCGCCTGCTTACGCGCGGACTGTTGTGAGATCTGGACTGACGTCGACGGCGTCTATACCTGCGACCCGCGCCAGGTTCCGGACGCCAGGCTGCTGAAGTCGATGTCGTACCAGGAAGCGATGGAGCTTTCCTACTTCGGCGCCAAAGTGCTTCACCCGCGTACCATCTCCCCGATTGCCCAGTTCCAGATCCCTTGCCTGATTAAAAACACCGGTAACCCGCAGGCGCCGGGTACGCTGATTGGCGCGAGTACCGATGAAGACGGTCTGCCGGTGAAAGGCATCTCCAACCTCAACAATATGGCGATGTTCAGCGTCTCCGGCCCTGGGATGAAAGGGATGGTCGGCATGGCAGCGCGCGTATTTGCGGCCATGTCCCGCAACGGTATTTCGGTGGTGCTGATCACCCAATCCTCTTCCGAGTACAGCATCAGCTTCTGCGTGCCGCAGGCTGACTGCCTGCGCGCCCGCCGCGCGCTGGAGGAAGAGTTCTATCTGGAGCTTAAAGAAGAATTGCTCGAGCCGCTCTCCATTCAGGAGCGTCTGGCGATTATCTCCGTGGTAGGCGACGGCATGCGCACGCTGCGCGGTATCTCAGCCAAGTTCTTTGCCGCGCTGGCGCGCGCCAATATCAACATCGTGGCAATTGCCCAGGGCTCGTCGGAGCGTTCAATTTCTGTTGTCGTGGACAATGATGACGCCACCACCGGCGTTCGCGTGGTTCACCAGATGCTGTTCAACACCGATCAGGTCATCGAGCTGTTCCTGATTGGCGTGGGTGGCGTAGGCGGCGCGCTGCTGGAGCAGGTGAAGCGTCAGCAGGCGTGGCTTAAGAAGAAACACATCGACCTGCGCGTCTGCGGGATTGCGAATTCCAAAGCGCTGCTTACCAACGTCCACGGCCTTAACCTGGAAAACTGGCAGGCAGAGATGAACGAGGCGAAAGAGCCGTTCAACCTGGGCCGCCTGATCCGTCTGGTGAAAGAGTACCATCTGCTTAACCCGGTCATCGTCGACTGTACCTCGAACCAGGCGGTCGCCGACCAGTACGCCGACTTCCTGCGCGAAGGTTTCCACGTGGTGACGCCGAACAAAAAGGCCAACACTTCGTCGATGGATTACTATCACCAGCTGCGTCTGGCGGCGAGCAAGTCGCGCCGCAAGTTCCTTTACGACACCAACGTTGGGGCTGGTCTGCCGGTTATCGAAAACCTGCAGAACCTGCTTAACGCGGGTGATGAACTGCAGCGTTTCTCCGGCATTCTCTCCGGCTCGCTGTCGTTTATCTTCGGCAAGCTGGATGAAGGGATGAGCCTCTCCGAAGCCACCCGCGCCGCGCGCGAGCTGGGCTACACCGAGCCGGATCCGCGTGACGATCTCTCCGGTATGGATGTGGCGCGTAAGCTGCTGATCCTCGCCCGTGAAACGGGCCGGGAGCTTGAGCTTTCTGATATCGTGATTGAACCGGTCCTGCCGGAAGAATTTGACAGCAGCGGTGACGTCAGCGCCTTTATGGCCAGACTGCCGCAGCTTGACGACGCGTTTGCCGCGCGCGTTGCGAAAGCCCGTGATGAAGGTAAGGTATTGCGCTATGTTGGCAACATTGAAGAAGATGGCGTGTGCCGGGTGAAGATTGCCGAAGTGGATGGCAACGACCCGCTGTACAAAGTCAAAAACGGCGAAAACGCTCTCGCGTTTTACAGCCACTATTATCAGCCACTGCCGCTGGTGCTTCGCGGCTATGGCGCAGGGAACGATGTTACGGCGGCGGGTGTGTTTGCCGATCTGCTGCGTACCCTGTCATGGAAGTTAGGAGTTTAACATGGTCAAAGTTTATGCCCCGGCTTCCAGCGCGAATATGAGCGTCGGATTTGACGTGCTGGGTGCGGCGGTGACGCCGGTGGATGGTTCGCTGCTGGGCGATACGGTTACGGTGGAAGCGGCAGACAGCTTCAGCCTGAATAACGTGGGCCGCTTCGCCAGCAAGCTACCGTCCGACCCGCGCGAGAACATCGTCTATCAGTGCTGGGAACGCTTCTGTCAGGAGATCGGTAAAAACGTGCCGGTCGCTATGACGCTGGAAAAAAGTATGCCGATTGGCTCGGGGCTGGGTTCCAGCGCCTGTTCGGTGGTCGCTGCTCTGGTGGCAATGAATGAGCACTGCGGCAAGCCGCTGAACAACAACCGCCTGCTGGGCTTAATGGGCGAGCTGGAAGGGCGTATCTCCGGCAGCATTCACTATGACAACGTGGCGCCGTGCTTCCTCGGCGGCATGCAGCTGATGATCGAAGAAAATGGCATCATCAGCCAGCAGGTGCCAGGGTTTGATGAGTGGCTGTGGGTGCTGGCCTATCCGGGCATTAAGGTCTCTACCGCGGAAGCGCGTGCGATCCTGCCCGCGCAATATCGTCGTCAGGACTGTATCGCCCACGGGCGTCATCTGGCGGGCTTTATCCACGCCTGCTACACCCGTCAGCCGCAGCTGGCGGCAAAACTGATGAAGGACGTCATTGCCGAGCCGTACCGCACGAAGCTGCTACCCGGCTTTAACGAGGCGCGACAGGCATCAATGGATATCGGCGCGCAGGCGTGCGGCATCTCCGGCTCCGGCCCGACGCTGTTCGCCCTGTGCGACAAGGCAGACACTGCGCAGCGCGTGGCGGACTGGCTCTCTAAACACTACCTGCAAAATCAGGAAGGCTTTGTTCATATTTGCCGTCTGGACACGGCTGGCGCACGAGTACTGGGATAATTAATGAAACTCTACAACCTTAAAGATCATAACGAGCAGGTCAGCTTCGCGCAGGCGGTGACTCAGGGACTGGGCAAAAATCAGGGGCTGTTTTTCCCGCATGACCTGCCGGAATTCCAGCTGACCGAGATTGATGACCTGCTGAAGCAGGATTTTGTCACCCGCAGCACCAAAATTCTGTCCGCGTTTATCGGCGATGAAATTCCGCAGGAGCTGCTGGAAGAGCGCGTGCGTGCGGCATTCGCGTTCCCGGCGCCGGTTCAGCAGGTTGAGCCTGACGTGGGCTGTCTGGAGCTGTTCCACGGCCCAACCCTGGCGTTTAAAGACTTCGGCGGCCGCTTTATGGCGCAGATGCTGACGCACATCAGCGGTGACAAACCGGTGACCATCCTGACCGCAACCTCCGGCGATACCGGCGCGGCGGTGGCACACGCGTTTTACGGCCTGAAAAACGTACGCGTGGTGATCCTCTATCCGAAAGGCAAAATCAGCCCGCTGCAGGAGAAACTGTTCTGCACCCTCGGCGGCAACATTGAAACCGTGGCAATTGACGGTGATTTCGATGCCTGCCAGGCGCTGGTCAAGCAGGCCTTCGACGACGAAGAGCTGAAGGTAGCTCTGGGTCTTAACTCTGCGAACTCCATCAACATCAGCCGTCTGCTGGCGCAGATCTGCTACTACTTCGAAGCGGTGGCGCAGCTGCCGCAGGAAGCGCGCAACCAGCTGGTGATCTCCGTGCCGAGCGGTAACTTCGGTGACCTGACGGCGGGCCTGCTGGCAAAATCCCTGGGTCTGCCGGTGAAACGCTTTATCGCCGCGACCAACGCCAACGACACCGTGCCGCGCTTCCTGAAAGACGGGAAGTGGGCGCCGAACGCCACGCAGGCGACCCTCTCCAATGCGATGGATGTGTCTCAGCCGAACAACTGGCCGCGCGTGGAAGAGCTGTTCCGCCGTAAGATCTGGCGTCTGGGCGACCTGGGCTATGCCGCGGTGACGGATGAAACTACCAAATCCACCATGCGCGAGCTGAAGGCGGTCGGGTATACCTCTGAACCGCACGCGGCGATTGCCTACCGCGCGCTGCGCGACCAGCTTAACCCGGGTGAATATGGCCTGTTCCTGGGCACCGCGCATCCGGCGAAGTTCAAAGAGAGCGTGGAGGCAATCCTGGGCGAAACGCTGCCGCTGCCGAAAGAGCTGGCCGAGCGTGCCGACCTGCCGCTGCTGTCCCATGAACTGCCGGCAGACTTTGCCGCGCTGCGTAAGCTGATGATGTCCCGAGCATAATTTTTGTCGGGTGCGGCTTCGCCTTACCCGACCTACAACAGCTCAGAACGTAGGCCGGGTAAGGTGTAGCCACTACCCGGCTTTTTTTATGGAGAAATTAAGGAGGAAAATAGCAGGGAAAAAGCAGAAATTCCCAATAAATGCGGTCACTTAGCGATTAGGATTGCAGAGAATAACATCCCCCGTTTCCCTCGCGTAATCTCCTTACATCGGCCCACGTTGGGCAAAGATAATAAGGAGTCACCGATGTCTACACTGAAACCTGTGCTGATTGCGCTTTCACTGATGCTGGTCGCTCCCATGGCGGTACAGGCATCCGAAATCACCCTCGTACCTGCGGTCAAACTGCAGATTGGCGATCGGGATAATAACGGGCACTACTGGGACGGTGGCCGCTGGCGCGACCACGAGTGGTGGAAGGCGCATTATGACTGGCGCGATAACCACTGGCGTCCACATGATGAGCATCGCGAGCGTGACCACCATCATGACGACCGTCGCCATGACGATCATCGTCCGGGCCCGGACTGGAAACACCACTAATGCAAAACCCCGCCAGCCGGCGGGGGTTGTTTTTACTGCTCGTGGCGCTTAAACACCAGCTCGCCTCTCCCTGACGCTTCTTCGTCAAAGAAATAGCCTTCGCTGTTGAAGGCGGTTAGCTGCTCCGGCTTCGTCAGGCGGTTCTGGATAATGTAGCGGCTCATCAGACCGCGCGCTTTCTTGGCGTAGAAGCTGATCACTTTGAACTTACCGTTCTTCTCGTCGAGGAACACCGGTTTGATAATCTCCGCATCCAGCTTTTTCGGCTTCACCGACTTGTAGTATTCATCGGATGCCAGGTTAATCACCACGTTATCGCCCTGCGCGCGCAGCGCCGCATTCAGCTTATCGGTGATGATATCACCCCAGAAATGGTACAGGTCTTTGCCTCTGGCATTCTCCAGACGAATCCCCATCTCCAGACGATACGGCTGCATGAGGTCCAGCGGTCTCAGTACGCCGTACAGACCCGACAGCATGCGCAGATGCTGCTGGGCAAAATCGAAGTCGGCTTCGCTAAAATCTTCCGCCTGCAGGCCAGTATAGACATCGCCTTTAAATGCCAGAATCGCCTGGCGAGCGTTAGCCGGGGTGAAATCTGGGTGCCACTCGTGAAAGCGGGTCGCGTTAAGGTCTGCCAGCTTGTCGCTGATGCTCATCAGCGAGGCGATTTGCGGCGCAGAGAGCTTACGCAAATCGCGGATCAGCTGTTGCGAGTAGTCCAGCAGTTCAGGCTGAGTATAGCGCTCTGTAGCGAGCGGGCTCTGGTAGTCGAGCGTTTTTGCAGGTGAAATCAGAATCAGCATATCCAGTCCTTGCAGGAAATTTAGAGCGACTTTAGCAAAAAATCGCCCTGAATTGATCGATAGCTGTTATTGCCGCGGCAAATCATCCCACGTGCCGGGGGCAAGCTGCGCCTTAATATCGGGATAGCGGGCGGGATCAAATACCGGCGGAACGCCGAGTTTGCGCTGGCGCAGATAGTCTCTGGCAATCAGGGTCACAACGGGCGAGAGCAGCAGGATTGCCGTGAGGTTAGTGATCGCCATCAGCGCCATAATGATATCGGCCAGCTGCCAGACCAGCGGCATACTGAGCAGGGAGCCTGCGATCACCATCAGGATGACCCCCAGACGCAGAGTTCCGATTGCGGCGCGGGAGTCGAGCTTCAGGAAAATAAGGTTATTTTCGGCGTAAAGGTAATTCACCACTATCGAGCTGAAGGCAAACAAAACCAGGATTAGCGAGACAAACCCTGAACCCCAGCCGCCGGTCAGGTTTACCAGCGCCTGCTGGAGAAGCTGTATTCCGGCAGTTCCTGAGGAATGCGGTACGGGGCCTGCCAGCAGCAAAATCATGGCGCTGGCGGAACAGATAATAATGGTATCGGTAAAGACACCAATCATCTGCACAATGCCTTGCGCGGCCGGGTGCGGCGGCCAGGAAGAGGCGGCAGCAGCCGCATTGGGGGTTGATCCCATACCGGCCTCATTAGAGAACATTCCTCGCTGAAAACCCGCCATCAGCGCCTGACTGAATGTGTAGCCCAGCGCCCCGGAGGCCACTTCGCGCCAGCCAAAGGCGCTTTTGACGATGGTCGCAATCACGCCCGGCACCTGGTCGAGATGCAGGGCGGCAACGAACAGGCTCGCGGCAACCCAGAGCAGCGCCATAATGGGCACCAGCCACTGCATCAGACGGGCGATGCCCTTGAGACCGACTGAGATGGTAAGCAGAACGACGACGGCTAAAGCGAGACCCGCGAGCCACTCGGGGCAGGAGAAGGCATAGCGCAGGGCGTTGGCGACCGAGTTCGCCTGGACGGTATTAAAAATAAGGCCGTACGCGAGCAGTAAAAAAAGCGAGAATAGGACACCCATCCAGCGCATCCCTAAGCCACGCGCCATGTACCAGGCTGGACCACCGCGAAACTGGCCGTTTTTATCTTTCTCTTTATAAAGCTGGGCGAGCGAACTTTCGGCAAAGGAGGTGGCCATCCCGAGAAGCGCCGTCACCCACATCCAGAAGATAGCGCCTGGCCCACCGGCGCTGATGGCCAGCGCAACGCCCGCCATATTCCCGCTGCCGAGGCGTGCCGCCAGGCTGGTACAGAGTGCCTGAAACGACGTTAATCCGCCTGGCTGAGGCGTGACGCTGTTTTTCAGACTTCTGCCAAACTTGCGAATATAACGAAACTGGATGAACCCACTGCGTAGCGTAAACCAAATACCTGCTCCCAGAAGCAGGTAAATCATTATCGAACCCCACAGGACTTCGTTAATAAAGAAAAAGAAATCAGGCATTAACGTCCCTCTTGTTGATGCCAAAGTGAATATGTAAGCGCTACCACTGATTGGGCATGCTGTTGCTTAGCAGCCTGTTAATATTCCGAGTTTACCATACTCTACCTAAGCGCACTGTCTGCGGTTGCGCTACCCCTCCGTCGTGTTATCATCAGGGCAGACCGGTTACATCCCCCTAACAAGTAAACCTGTCATTTTTCCGCTGCAGGCATGCTGTCGGTAGCGTGAATTATCCAGGGCACGTTAAAAGAGAAACACTATCATGACGGATAAATTGACCTCCCTTCGTCAGTTCACCACTGTCGTAGCTGACACCGGAGATATCGCGGCAATGAAGCTGTACCAGCCGCAGGATGCCACAACTAACCCTTCTCTGATCCTTAACGCCGCACAGATCCCTGAGTATCGCAAACTGATTGACGACGCAGTGACCTGGGCGAAAGCACAGAGCAACGACCGCGCGCAGCAGGTTGTGGATGCCACCGACAAACTGGCAGTGAACATCGGTCTGGAAATCCTGAAACTGGTTCCTGGCCGTATCTCTACCGAAGTGGATGCGCGTCTCTCCTACGACACCGAAGCGTCTATCGCGAAAGCGAAACGTCTGATCAAAATGTACAACGACGCGGGCATCAGCAACGACCGTATCCTGATCAAACTGGCTTCCACCTGGCAGGGTATTCGCGCGGCAGAGCAGCTGGAAAAAGACGGTATCAACTGTAACCTGACCCTGCTGTTCTCCTTCGCGCAGGCGCGTGCTTGTGCAGAAGCGGGCGTATACCTGATTTCTCCGTTCGTGGGCCGTATTCTGGACTGGTACAAAGCCAACACTGATAAGAAAGAGTATGCACCGGCTGAGGATCCAGGCGTGGTTTCTGTTACTGAAATCTACGAATACTACAAACAGCACGGTTATGAGACTGTGGTTATGGGCGCAAGCTTCCGTAACGTCGGTGAAATCATCGAGCTGGCTGGCTGTGACCGCCTGACCATCGCTCCTGCACTGCTGAAAGAGCTGGCAGAAAGTGAAGGTACCATTGAGCGTAAACTGTCTTACACCGGTGAAGTGAAAGCACGTCCAGAGCGCATCACTGAATCCGAGTTCCTGTGGCAGCACAACCAGGATCCAATGGCGGTAGACAAGCTGGCGGACGGTATCCGTAAGTTTGCTGTTGACCAGGGCAAACTGGAAAAAATGATCGGCGACCTGCTGTAATCATTCTGCGTGACCGGGCTCCCGGTCACGCGACTTCTTTCGTCCCCTGTCTGAATCTCCTCTCTGCGTGTATCATTCCCTTTAATCAGTACTCTTTGAATGGAATGGATATGAATACCTTACGCATCGGCTTAGTGTCGATTTCTGACCGCGCCTCCAGCGGTGTTTACCAGGATAAAGGCATCCCCGCTCTGGAAGAATGGTTGAGCAGCGCGCTGACCACTCCCTTTGAGATTCAAACCCGCCTGATTCCTGACGAACAGCCGATCATCGAGCAGACGCTCTGCGAGCTGGTGGATGAGATGAGCTGCCATCTTGTTCTGACGACGGGCGGAACCGGCCCCGCGCGCCGTGACGTGACGCCGGACGCGACGCTGGCTATCGCCGATCGCGAAATGCCGGGCTTCGGTGAACAGATGCGCCAGATCGGTCTACACTTTGTTCCGACGGCCATTCTTTCCCGCCAGGTGGGGGTGATCCGCAAGCAGGCGTTGATTCTGAACCTGCCGGGTCAGCCGAAGTCGATCAAAGAGACCCTGGAAGGGCTTAAAGCGGAAGACGGCAGCGTCATCGTTCACGGTATCTTTGCAAGTGTACCGTATTGTATACAGCTGCTTGACGGCCCGTATGTCGAAACAGATGAGAAAGTGGTAGCAGCTTTTCGTCCTAAAAACGCGCGTCGCGAAACAATCTCCTGAAATTAATCAATATGTGACATAAGCTGAAGCGGCGATAGCGTGGGCAAGGTTTTACGGTATAGTAATTTTTTCTTTACGATTGCTGTAAAAATAATTCTACAATACACGCATAATGGTTCGCTATGTCACATAACACCCGACCTCTGAATCGACAGGATTACAAAACCCTCACGCTTGCGGCCTTAGGCGGCGCGCTGGAGTTTTACGACTTCATTATCTTCGTCTTCTTCGCCGCCGTGGTGGGAGAGCTCTTCTTCCCGGCGGATATTCCGGAATGGCTGCGTCAGGTGCAAACCTTCGGCATTTTTGCCGCCGGGTATCTGGCGCGTCCGCTGGGCGGCATCATCATGGCCCACTTTGGCGATCTGGTCGGGCGTAAGAAGATGTTTACCCTTAGCATCCTGCTGATGGCCGTGCCGACGCTGGCCATTGGTCTGCTGCCCACCTATGCCTCGATGGGTATCCTTGCGCCGTTGCTGCTGTTGCTGATGCGCGTTCTTCAGGGCGCGGCGATTGGCGGTGAAGTGCCGGGCGCGTGGGTGTTTGTCGCGGAACATGTTCCGGCGCGCCGTATTGGTATCGCCTGCGGAACCTTAACCGCGGGCTTAACGGTAGGGATTTTGCTCGGGTCCGTCGTCGCAACGATCGTTAATACCAGCATGACGCAGCAGGCCGTGCACGACTGGGGCTGGCGTATTCCATTCCTGCTGGGCGGAGCGTTTGGCCTGGTCGCGATGTACCTGCGTCGCTGGCTGCAGGAGACCCCGATTTTCCTCGAAATGCAGCAGCGCAAGGCGCTGGCGCAGGAGCTGCCGGTGAAGGCGGTCGTGGTACGCCATAAAAAAGCGGTAGTAGTGTCGATGCTGCTTACCTGGCTGCTCTCGGCGGGCATCGTGGTGGTGATATTGATGTCCCCGGTGTGGCTGCAAAAGCAGTACGGTTTCGCTCCTGCCGTGACGTTACAGGCGAACAGTATCGCGACAATCATGCTCTGCTTTGGCTGTCTTGCCGCCGGGCTGGCGGCGGATCGTTTCGGTGCCAGCGTTACCTTTGTTGTCGGGAGCCTGTTACTGGCCGCATCAAGCTGGGCGTTTTACCATCTGGCTGGCAGCCATCCTGAACAGCTGTTCCTGCTGTACGGCGTGGTAGGCCTGTGCGTGGGCGTTGTCGGGGCTGTACCGTACGTGATGGTGCGCGCGTTCCCGCCAGAGGTACGCTTCACCGGGATTTCTTTTTCCTACAACGTGTCGTATGCCATTTTCGGTGGGCTGACGCCGATTGCGGTGACGGTGTTGATGGGCGTGTCTCCCATGGCTCCGGCCTGGTACGTGCTGTCGCTGTCGGTGATGGGGCTGGGATTAGGGATTTGGCTGGGGCAGAAGCGGGGATGTCGTGCCCGCGAGGCGGACACGACAGAAGGATCAGTGTTTTTCACCAATCGGTAAAACGGTGCGTTCAAACTGCTCGTTCAGCACTTCACCCATTGCAAGGTAGATAGCGCTTGCGCCGCAAACCAGACCAATCCAGCCTGCAACATGAACGATGCCTTCGTTATCCACCAGGTGACCGATCGCCAGCAGGGCGAACAGGACGGTCAGGCTCAGGAAAACGAACTGCAGCATACGGTTGCCCTTCAGGGTACCGAAGAACATAAACAGGGTGAAAACGCCCCACAGACCCAGGTAAACGCCCAGGAAGTGGGCGTTTGCGGCGTCTGCCATGCCCATTTTAGGCAGCAGCAGAATGGCAACCAGGGTCAGCCAGAAAGAACCGTAAGAGGTGAAGGCGGTTAAGCCGAAGGTATTGCCTTTCTTATATTCCAGCAGGCCCGCGAAGATTTGTGCGATACCGCCGTAAAAAATGCCCATCGCCAGGATGATGCCATCCATCGGGAACATCCCGATATTGTGCAGGTTCAGCAGAATAGTGGTCATGCCAAAACCCATCAGGCCCAGCGGAGCCGGATTAGCCAACTTAGTGTTGCCCATAAGTCCTCAAAAAAATCATCATTAATATGGTGAAATGGTTAAACCCGCGTCAGTTCTCCCTGACTGGGCGCGGCATCATAATGGGCGCAATCAATGGCGTCTATGATCTCATCAGGGTGAAATTAAAATTTTTTTTATGCTTGCCCCTTGATGGATGCCGTCGCGACCCCATCTTGTAGTCAACCGCAGTGTGTGGACCTGAAAAAAATCAAATCTGGGCAGTTGAAAAAGCACGTTCTGCCCTTATTACAGGTACACAACCACATGTTGACTGAATTTTTAGTGGAGACGTTTAGATGGGTAAAATTATTGGTATCGACCTGGGTACTACCAACTCTTGTGTAGCGATTATGGATGGCACTACTGCACGCGTGCTGGAGAACGCCGAGGGCGATCGCACCACGCCTTCTATCATTGCTTATACCCAGGATGGTGAAACTCTGGTTGGTCAGCCGGCTAAACGTCAGGCAGTGACAAACCCGCAAAACACCCTGTTTGCGATTAAACGCCTGATCGGTCGCCGCTTCCAGGACGAAGAAGTTCAGCGTGACGTTTCCATCATGCCTTACAAAATCATCGCGGCAGATAACGGTGATGCATGGCTTGATGTGAAAGGCACCAAAACTGCACCACCGCAGATTTCTGCTGAAGTGCTGAAAAAAATGAAGAAAACCGCGGAAGATTACCTGGGTGAGCCGGTAACTGAAGCTGTTATCACCGTACCTGCCTACTTCAACGATGCTCAGCGTCAGGCAACCAAAGATGCTGGCCGTATCGCAGGTCTGGAAGTAAAACGTATCATCAACGAACCAACCGCGGCTGCACTGGCTTACGGTCTGGATAAAGAAGTCGGCAACCGTACTATCGCGGTTTACGACCTGGGTGGTGGTACCTTCGATATCTCTATTATCGAAATCGACGAAGTTGACGGCGAAAAAACCTTCGAAGTTCTGGCAACCAACGGTGATACCCACCTGGGTGGTGAAGACTTCGATACCCGTCTGATCAACTACCTCGTTGACGAGTTCAAGAAAGATCAGGGCATTGACCTGCGTAACGACCCGCTGGCTATGCAGCGCCTGAAAGAAGCCGCTGAGAAAGCGAAGATCGAGCTGTCTTCTGCTCAGCAGACCGACGTTAACCTGCCGTACATCACTGCAGACGCGACCGGTCCTAAACACATGAACATCAAAGTGACCCGTGCGAAACTGGAAAGCCTGGTAGAAGACCTGGTGAACCGTTCTATCGAACCGCTGAAAGTTGCTCTGCAGGACGCTGGCCTGTCCGTGTCTGATATCAACGACGTTATCCTCGTTGGTGGCCAGACCCGTATGCCAATGGTGCAGAAGAAAGTGGCTGAGTTCTTTGGTAAAGAGCCACGTAAAGACGTTAACCCGGACGAAGCAGTGGCTATCGGTGCTGCGGTTCAGGGTGGCGTACTGACCGGTGAAGTTAAAGACGTACTGCTGCTGGACGTTACCCCGCTGTCTCTGGGTATCGAAACCATGGGCGGTGTGATGACTGCGCTCATCAACAAAAACACCACCATCCCAACCAAGCACAGCCAGGTGTTCTCTACCGCTGAAGACAACCAGTCTGCGGTAACCATCCATGTGCTGCAGGGTGAGCGTAAGCGTGCGGCGGATAACAAATCTCTGGGTCAGTTCAACCTGGACGGTATTAACCCGGCACCGCGCGGCATGCCGCAGATCGAAGTCACCTTCGACATCGATGCTGACGGTATCCTGCACGTGTCTGCGAAAGACAAAAACAGCGGTAAAGAGCAGAAGATCACCATCAAGGCATCTTCTGGCCTGAACGAAGCTGAAATCGAAAAAATGGTTCGCGATGCCGAAGCTAACGCGGAATCCGACCGTAAGTTCGAAGAGCTGGTTCAGACCCGTAACCAGGGTGACCATCTGCTGCACAGCACCCGTAAGCAGGTTGAAGAAGCAGGCGATAAACTGCCAGCGGAAGACAAGACTGCTATCGAAGCTGCACTGAGTGCGCTGGAATCCTCACTGAAAGGTGAAGATAAAGCGGACATTGAAGCGAAGATGCAGGAACTGGCACAGGCTTCTCAGAAGCTGATGGAAATCGCTCAGCAGCAGCACGCTCAACAGCAGGCGGGCGCTGACGCTTCGGCGAACAACGCGAAAGACGACGATGTTGTCGACGCTGAGTTCGAAGAAGTTAAAGATAAAAAATAATCGCCCTGATGCAGGGTAATTAATCGGCACGGGCGTAGGAGAACTCTCCACGCCCGTGCTCGCATGTTAAGGGGCTTAAAAAAACCAATGGCAAAGCAAGACTATTACGAGATTTTAGGCGTTCCGAAAACTGCGGAAGAGCGTGAAATCAAAAAGGCGTATAAGCGCCTGGCCATGAAATTCCACCCGGACCGTAACCAGGGTGACAAAGAGGCTGAAGCCAAATTTAAAGAGATCAAAGAAGCCTACGAAGTCCTGACCGATGCACAAAAACGTGCGGCCTATGACCAGTACGGTCACGCAGCCTTTGAACAGGGCGGCATGGGCGGCGGTGGATTCGGCGGTGGCGGCTTTGGCGGCGGCGCTGACTTCAGCGATATCTTTGGCGATGTGTTCGGCGATATCTTTGGCGGCGGCCGCGGTCGTCAGCGCGCGGCGCGCGGCGCGGACCTGCGCTACAACATGGAGCTGACGCTGGAAGAGGCCGTTCGCGGCGTAACCAAAGAGATCCGTATTCCAACGCTGGAAGAGTGTGACGTTTGCCACGGCAGCGGTGCGAAAGCGGGTACGCAGCCACAAACCTGTCCAACCTGTCACGGTTCGGGTCAGGTACAGATGCGTCAGGGCTTCTTTGCGGTGCAGCAGGCCTGTCCGCACTGTCACGGTCGCGGTACGCTGATCAAAGATCCGTGCACCAAATGCCACGGCCACGGTCGCGTTGAGAAAACCAAGACCCTGTCCGTTAAGATCCCGGCCGGCGTGGATACGGGCGACCGCATCCGTCTGGCAGGTGAGGGCGAAGCAGGCGAGCACGGCGCACCGGCAGGCGATCTGTACGTCCAGGTGCAGGTGAAACAGCACGCTATCTTTGAGCGTGAAGGGAACAACCTGTACTGCGAAGTGCCGATCAACTTTGCGATGGCGGCACTGGGCGGTGAAATCGAAGTACCGACGCTGGATGGTCGCGTCAATCTGAAGATCCCGGGCGAGACCCAGACCGGTAAGCTGTTCCGCATGCGCGGGAAAGGCGTTAAATCCGTTCGTGGTGGTGCGCAGGGCGACCTGCTTTGCCGCGTCGTCGTGGAAACGCCGGTTGGCCTGAACGACAAGCAGAAACAGCTGCTGAAAGAGTTGCAGGAGAGCTTCGGTGGCCCGACGGGTGAGAAAAACAGCCCGCGCTCCAAAAGCTTCTTCGATGGCGTCAAAAAATTCTTCGATGATTTGACCCGCTAATCGATCAGCTGGTTTTCATCCGCAAAAGCCCGGAAGCGATTCCGGGCTTTTTCTTTTTGTAGGTATTGCTCGGTTAAACTGAATCTATACTCAATATTAATCTGTTTTTGCCGAGCTATTTGGCTTGGTATTATGGTTTTATCGAGGTATTGTTGTAAAAGAGAGAACTTAAATGAAATTACTACACCGTTTCTTTAGCAGTGAGGCGTCCGGTGGCGTGATCCTGATTATTGCCGCAGCGGCCGCGATGGTGCTGGCTAACCTTGGCATCACGCAGGATCTCTACCATGCATTTCTGGAAACGCCCGTTGAGCTGAAGGTCGGGGCGCTGGAAATTAACAAGAACATGCTGCTGTGGATCAACGATGCGCTAATGGCGGTGTTCTTCCTGCTGGTGGGGCTTGAGGTCAAGCGTGAGCTGGTACTGGGCTCGCTTGCCAGCCGCCAGCGCGCGGCGTTTCCGGTGATTGCCGCGCTCGGTGGGATGGTGGTGCCAGCGCTGCTCTTCCTGGCATTCACCTGGCAGGATCCGATTGCACGTCACGGCTGGGCGATCCCGGCTGCGACGGATATCGCCTTTGCCCTCGGGGTGCTGGCATTGCTGGGAAGCCGCGTGCCGGTGGCCCTGAAAATCTTCCTGATGGCGCTGGCGATCATTGATGACCTGGGCGCCATTGTGATTATCGCGCTGTTCTACACCAGCGATCTGTCGATCCTGTCCCTGAGCGTGGCCGCTGGGGCAATTGCGGTGCTGGCGCTGCTGAACATCTTTAATGTGCGCCGTATTGGAATCTATATCCTGGTGGGGATGGTGCTGTGGACGGCGGTGCTGAAATCGGGCGTGCACGCTACGCTGGCAGGTGTGATCGTCGGCTTCCTCGTGCCGCTCAAGCCGCAGGACGGCAAGTCGCCTGCCAAACAGCTGGAGCATGTGCTGCATCCGTGGGTCGCCTTTATGATCCTGCCGCTGTTTGCGTTTGCCAACGCGGGGGTTTCGCTGGGCGGCGTGACGCTGGACGGGCTGACGTCCGTACTGCCGCTGGGCATCATTGCCGGGCTGTTTATCGGTAAGCCGCTGGGCATTAGCCTCTTCTGCTGGCTGGCGACGAAGCTGAAGCTGGCGTCATTGCCGCACGGCACATCCTTTGGTCAAATTATGGCCGTCGGCGTGCTGTGTGGAATCGGGTTTACGATGTCGATCTTTATCTCGACCCTTGCGTTTGGCGCGCATGCGCCTGAGCTGATCGTCTGGGCGAAACTCGGCATTCTTATCGGGTCATTACTGGCCGCGGTAATCGGTTATACCTTGCTGAAGATTAAATTGTCCGGACAGGCCGTCCGGGCATAACGGAACACCGGGAGGAGGGCGATCCTTCTCCCGATACACACTCAGGGAGAGAAGACGCGATGTCTCATTTAAATTACAACCATCTGTACTACTTCTGGCACGTCTATAAGCAGGGCTCGGTGGTAGGAGCGGCAGAGGCGCTCTATCTGACGCCGCAAACCATCACCGGGCAAATCAAGGCGCTGGAAGAGCGTTTGCAGGGTAAGCTGTTCAAGCGTAAGGGGCGTGGGATTGAACCCAGCGAACTGGGCGAGCTGGTGTTTCGCTACGCGGACAAGATGTTCACCCTGAGCCAGGAGATGCTGGATATTGTCAACTACCGCAAAGAGTCGAACCTGCTCTTTGACGTGGGCGTGGCGGATGCGCTGTCCAAACGGCTGGTGAGCGGCGTGCTGGATGCGGCGGTGGTGGAAGATGAGCAAATCCATCTGCGCTGCTTTGAATCCACCCACGAGATGCTGCTCGAACAGCTGAGCCAGCACAAGCTGGATATGATTATCTCGGATTGTCCGATTGATTCCACCCAGCAGGAAGGGCTGTTCTCAGTAAAAATTGGCGAATGCGGCGTGAGCTTCTGGTGCATTAATCCGCCGCCGGAAAAACCGTTCCCCGCGTGCCTTGAAGAGCGCCGCTTGCTGGTGCCGGGAAGACGCTCAATGCTGGGACGCAAGCTGCTGAACTGGTTTAACTCGCAGGGGCTAAAGGTAGAAATCCTCGGTGAGTTCGACGATGCGGCGCTGATGAAAGCCTTTGGCGAAGCGCATAACGCCATCTTCGTTGCGCCGACGCTGTATGCGCACGATCTCTATTCGGACGATAAGATTACGGAGATAGGCAGAGTGGATAACGTGATGGAGGAGTATCACGCCATATTTGCCGAAAGGATGATTCAGCACCCGGCGGTGCAGCGAATCTGTAACCGTGACTACTCGGCGCTGTTTACGCCACCGGCAATCTAAAGGCATAAAAAAACCCGCGTTAAGCGGGTTCTTTAAACAAGCAACAACAAGTAGCGATTAAGCCAGTTTGTTGATCTGCGCGGTCAGGTTTGCTTTATGACGCGCTGCTTTGTTTTTGTGGATCAGACCTTTAGCAGCCTGACGATCCACGATTGGTTGCATTTCGTTAAATGCGTTCTGCGCTGCAGCTTTGTCGCCTGCTTCGATTGCTGCGTATACTTTCTTGATGAAAGTACGCATCATAGAGCGACGGCTTGCGTTGTGCTTACGAGCCTTTTCAGACTGAACGGCACGTTTCTTAGCTGATTTGATATTAGCCAAGTCCAACTCCCAAATATGTTCTATGTGGACAATTCAAAGGCCGAGGAATATGCCCTCTTTGCCTTCTTTTGTCAATGGATTTGTGCAAATAAGCGCCGTTAATTAGCGACGCTACGTTACGTAGTGATGGCGCAGGATTCTACCAGCTTGTCTTCCCTGAATACAGCCTTTCGGCATAAAAATCGCAGTTCACGAGCAGATTTTTTCGCTGCGAAAGGTCAGCCTGATGAAATCATTACGGCTTTCTGTTTTGCGCGAACAATCGCCGGTTAACCTTAACCGCTGTACAAGGTATACTTTGGCGATTTTCACTGTTTTGAGCCAGACATGAAGCTGATACGCGGCATACATAATCTCAGCAGCGCACCGCACGGGTGCGTGCTGACTATTGGTAATTTCGACGGCGTGCATCGTGGTCATCAGGCGCTGTTGCAGGGATTGCGTAAAGAAGGGGAGGCCCGCGGCCTGCCTGTTGTAGTGATGATTTTCGAGCCGCAGCCGCTGGAGCTGTTCGCGGGCGATAAATCTCCCGCCCGCCTCACTCGCCTGCGCGAGAAGTTGCGCTATCTGGCGGAGTCCGGCGTGGACTATGTATTGTGTGTACGTTTCGATCGCCGCTTTGCCGCGCTGACAGCACAAAATTTCGTCAGCGACCTGCTGGTTAAGCGCCTTGGCGTGCAGTTTCTCGCCGTGGGCGATGATTTCCGCTTTGGCGCTGGTCGTCAGGGCGATTTCTTGCTATTACAGAAGGCTGGTCTGGAGTACGGATTTGACGTCACCAGCGCGATGACCTTCTGCGAAGGCGGCGTGCGCGTCAGCAGCACGGCGGTTCGCCGGGCATTGGCCGATGATGAACTGGATACGGCTGAAACCCTGCTGGGGCATCCGTTTACTATCTCTGGCCGCGTGGTCCATGGCGATGCGCTGGGCCGCACGATAGGCTTCCCGACGGCGAATATACCGCTGCGTCGTCAGGTTTCCCCGGTTAAAGGGGTTTATGCGGTGGAAGTGGCAGGACTGGGCGATAAGCCGTTCTACGGCGTCGCCAACATTGGCACGCGTCCGACCGTCGCGGGTGTGCGTCAACAGTTAGAAGTGCACCTGCTGGACGTTGTAATGGACCTGTATGGTCGCCATATAGATGTGATACTGCGTAAAAAAATACGCAACGAGCAGCGATTTGGTTCGCTGGATGAACTAAAAGCGCAAATTGCGCGAGATGAATTGACGGCCCGCGAGTTTTTTGGGCTTTGAACCCGGCTTAACTGCCTACGTGATAAATACGGAACCGAGAATCTGATGAGTGACTATAAATCAACCCTGAATTTGCCGGAAACAGGGTTCCCGATGCGCGGCGATCTCGCCAAGCGCGAACCGGGAATGCTGGCGCGTTGGACCGATGATGACCTGTACGGCATCATTCGTGCAGCCAAAAAAGGCAAAAAAACCTTCATTCTGCATGATGGCCCTCCATATGCGAATGGCAGCATTCATATTGGTCACTCGGTTAACAAGATTCTGAAAGACATTATCGTGAAGTCCAAAGGGCTCACGGGCTATGACTCGCCTTACGTTCCAGGCTGGGACTGCCACGGTCTGCCAATCGAGCTGAAAGTGGAGCAAGAGTTCGGCAAGCCGGGTGAGAAGTTCACCGCCGCCGAGTTCCGTGCGAAATGCCGCGAATATGCAGCCACGCAGGTCGACGGTCAGCGCGCTGACTTCATCCGTCTGGGCGTGCTGGGCGACTGGTCGCACCCGTACCTGACCATGGATTTCAAAACTGAAGCCAACATCATCCGTGCGCTGGGCAAAATCATCGGTAACGGTCACCTGCACAAAGGCGCTAAGCCGGTGCACTGGTGCGTGGACTGCCGCTCTGCGCTGGCAGAAGCGGAAGTGGAGTATTACGACAAAACTTCCCCATCTATCGACGTGGCGTTCCATGCCGTCGATCAGGATGCGGTGAAGGCTAAATTTGGCGTCTCCTCGGTAAACGGCCCGATCTCTCTGGTGATCTGGACCACCACCCCGTGGACTCTGCCTGCCAACCGTGCGATCTCCCTGTCCGGTGAGTTCGAATACGCACTGGTGCAGATTGACGGTCAGGCGGTTATCCTGGCGAAAGATCTGGTTGAGAGCGTGCTGAAGCGCGCGCATATCAGTGACTACACCGTGCTGGGCACCGTGAAAGGTGACGCCCTGGAGCTGATGCGCTTCAAGCACCCGTTCCTGGACTTCGACGTTCCGGCGATCCTGGGCGATCACGTGACGCTGGAAGCGGGTACCGGTGCGGTGCATACCGCCGGTGGCCACGGTCCTGACGACTACAACATCAGCCTGAAGTACGGTCTGGAAATCGCTAACCCGGTCGGCCCGGACGGTTCTTATCTGCCTGGCACCTACCCGGCGCTGGATGGTATCAACGTCTTCAAAGCGAACGACATTATCGTCGACATGCTGCGTACCAGCGGCGCGCTGCTGCACGTAGAAAAAATGCAGCACAGCTATCCGTGCTGCTGGCGTCACAAGACCCCGATCATCTTCCGTGCGACCCCACAGTGGTTCGTCAGCATGGATCAGAAAGGCCTGCGCGAGCAGTCTCTGAAAGAGATCAAAGGCGTGCAGTGGATCCCTGACTGGGGCCAGGCGCGTATCGAATCCATGGTAGCTAACCGTCCTGACTGGTGTATCTCCCGTCAGCGTACCTGGGGTGTACCGATGTCTCTGTTCGTGCACAAAGAGACGCAGGAGCTGCACCCGAACACCCTGGAACTGATGGAAGAAGTGGCGAAGCGCGTCGAAGTTGACGGCATTCAGGCGTGGTGGGATCTCGACGCCCGCGACATCCTGGGCGCTGATGCAGATAACTACGAGAAAGTGCCGGATACCCTGGACGTGTGGTTCGACTCCGGGTCTACCCACTCCTCCGTGGTTGACGTGCGTCCGGAATTCGCCGGTCACGCTGCCGATATGTATCTGGAAGGGTCGGACCAACACCGCGGCTGGTTCATGTCATCTCTGATGATCTCCACCGCCATGAAGGGTAAAGCACCTTACCGTCAGGTACTGACTCACGGCTTCACCGTGGATGGACAGGGCCGTAAGATGTCCAAGTCCATCGGTAACACCGTTTCTCCGCAGGATGTGATGAACAAGCTCGGCGCAGACATCCTGCGTCTGTGGGTGGCTTCGACCGACTACACCGGCGAAATGGCGGTGTCTGACGAGATCCTGAAGCGTGCTGCCGACAGCTATCGTCGTATCCGTAACACCGCGCGCTTCCTGCTGGCGAACCTGAACGGGTTCGATCCGGCAAAAGACATGGTGAAACCGGAAGAGATGGTGGTGCTGGACCGCTGGGCGGTAGGCTGCGCGAAAGCGGCGCAGGACGATATCCTGAAAGCCTATGAGTCTTACGACTTCCATGAAGTGGTGCAGCGCCTGATGCGCTTCTGCTCCATCGAGATGGGCTCGTTCTACCTCGACATCATCAAAGACCGCCAGTACACCGCGAAAGCGGACAGCGTGGCGCGTCGTAGCTGCCAGACCGCGCTGTTCCACATCGCAGAAGCGCTGGTACGCTGGATGGCGCCGATCATGTCCTTCACCGCGGATGAAATCTGGGGCTATCTGCCGGGTGACCGTGATAAGTATGTCTTCACGGGTGAGTGGTACGAAGGTCTGTTCGATCTCTCCAGCACCGAAGCGATGAACGATGCCTTCTGGGACGAGCTGCTGAAAGTGCGTGGCGAAGTGAACAAGGTTATCGAGCAGGCGCGCGCAGACAAGAAAGTCGGCGGCTCTCTGGAAGCGGCAGTCACGCTGTACGCCGAACCGGAGCTGGCGGCGAAGCTGATCGCGCTGGGCGATGAATTACGATTTGTCCTGTTGACCTCCGGTGCGAAAGTTGCGGATTATGCCGAGGCTTCTGCTGATGCTCAGCAGAGCGAACTGCTCAAAGGACTGAAAGTCGCGCTGAGCAAAGCCGACGGTGAGAAATGCCCGCGTTGCTGGCATTACACCACCGATGTCGGTCAGGTGGCGGAACACGCAGACATCTGCGGACGCTGTGTAAGCAACGTCGCCGGTGACGGCGAAAAACGTAAGTTTGCCTGATGAGTAAAACTCTCTGTTCAACAGGACTGCGCTGGCTGTGGCTGGTTGTGGTGGTGCTGATTATCGATCTGGGCAGCAAATTCCTGATCCTCCAGAATTTTGCTCTGGGGGAGACGGTCCCGCTGTTCCCGTCGCTTAACCTGCACTATGCGCGTAACTACGGCGCAGCGTTTAGTTTCCTTGCCGACAGCGGTGGCTGGCAGCGCTGGTTCTTTGCAGGTATCGCTCTGGGTATCTGCGTGATCCTGGCGGTGCTGATGTACCGCTCGAAGGCCACGCAAAAGCTGAATAACATCGCCTACGCGCTAATCATTGGCGGCGCGCTGGGCAACCTGTTTGACCGCCTGTGGCACGGCTTTGTGGTCGATATGATTGACTTTTACGTCGGCGACTGGCATTTCGCGACCTTTAACCTGGCCGATACGGCAATTTGTATCGGTGCGGCGTTAATCGTGCTGGAAGGCTTCTTGCCTAAACCGGCTGCGAAAGAGCAGGCGTAACACACTCGCCCGGTGGTGTAATGCCACCGGGCAAAACAAGCGAGCAATTTGCATGTCTAAATCCGTACAGAGCAACAGCGCGGTTCTCGTTCACTTCACGCTGAAGCTGGATGACGGCTCTACGGCCGAATCCAGCCGCAACAACGGCAAACCGGCCCTGTTTCGTCTTGGTGATACCTCCCTGTCTGAAGGTCTTGAGCAGCAGCTTCTCGGTCTGAAAGAGGGTGAGAAAAAAGCCTTTTCGCTGGAGCCGGATGCCGCGTTTGGCGTGCCGAGCCCGGATCTGATCCAGTATTTCTCGCGCCGCGAGTTTATGGACGCAGGTGAACCGGAAATCGGCGCGATTATGCTCTTTACCGCTATGGACGGCAGCGAAATGCCTGGCGTGATCCGCGAAATCAACGGCGACTCTATTACCGTTGACTTCAACCATCCGCTTGCCGGGCGTACCGTTCATTTTGATGTTGAAGTGCTGGAAATCGATCCTGCGCTGGAGGCCTGAAATGCAGATCCTGTTGGCTAACCCGCGCGGCTTCTGCGCCGGTGTAGACCGCGCTATCAGCATTGTTGAAAACGCGCTGGAGATTTACGGCGCGCCGATTTATGTGCGTCACGAAGTGGTGCATAACCGCTATGTGGTCGACAGCCTGCGCGAGCGCGGCGCAATTTTTATTGAGCAGATCAGCGAAGTACCGGACGGTGCGATTCTGATCTTCTCCGCGCACGGTGTCTCGCAGGCGGTCCGTAACGAAGCAAAAAGCCGCGATCTGACCGTATTCGATGCTACCTGTCCGCTGGTGACAAAAGTGCATATGGAAGTGGCGCGCGCCAGCCGTCGTGGTGAAGAGTCGATTTTGATTGGCCATGCCGGTCATCCGGAAGTCGAAGGCACCATGGGCCAGTACAGCAACCCGGAAGGGGGGATGTATCTGGTTGAGTCGCCTGAAGATGTCCTTACGCTGAACGTGAAAAACGAAGCGCGTCTGTCGTTTATGACCCAGACGACGCTCTCCGTAGACGATACCTCAGACGTGATTGACGCCCTGCGTCAGCGCTTCCCGAAAATCGTCGGCCCGCGTAAGGATGATATCTGCTACGCAACCACTAACCGTCAGGAAGCGGTGCGCGCGCTGGCTGAACAGGCGGATGTGGTGCTCGTGGTCGGCTCCAAAAACTCATCTAACTCCAACCGTCTGGCCGAACTGGCGCAGCGCATGGGGAAAATGGCTTTCCTGATTGATGACGCGTCGGATATTCAGGAAGCGTGGGTTAAAGACGCGGCCTGTGTCGGCGTGACGGCCGGGGCGTCTGCGCCAGATATTCTGGTTCAGAACGTCATTTCCCGTCTGCAGGAGCTGGGCGGTGGCGAAGCGGTGCCGCTGGAAGGACGTGAAGAGAACATCGTTTTCGAGGTCCCGAAAGAACTGCGCATCGACGCCCGCGAAGTTGAATAGTCCTTTTTCTGATGAAAGGCCAGCACCTCCTGTGCTGGCCTTTTTTTTACCCGTTACTTTATCGTGACGACAAAATCATGTCTTTTACTGATATTTAAGTCGGTTTCACGTTAAATTCTAATTATCGGTGTTTTCAGTTGGCAGTGCTTCTCAAGGCTGGTTAATCTGAAAACGGTTTACATCATTTTAACGTAAGAGAATAACTATGCATGATGCACAGATCCGTGTCGCCATTGCGGGCGCGGGTGGACGTATGGGCCGTCAGCTTATTCAGGCGGCACTTCAGATGGATGGCGTAGCGCTTGGCGCGGCACTGGAGCGAGAAGGTTCTTCGCTTCTGGGGACCGATGCCGGTGAGCTGGCGGGCGCTGGCCACACGGGCGTTACCGTGCAAAGCAGTCTGGAAGCGGTAAAAGAGGACTTCGATGTATTCATCGATTTTACCCGCCCGGAAGGGACGCTCGCGCATCTGGCGTTTTGTCGTCAGCACGGCAAGGGGATGGTGATCGGCACCACCGGTTTTGACGATGCGGGCAAGCAGGCTATCCAGGATGCATCAAAAGAGATTGCGATTGTCTTCGCGGCAAACTTCAGCGTGGGCGTTAACGTCATGCTGAAGCTGCTGGAGAAGGCCGCGAAGGTGATGGGCAATTATACCGATATCGAGATTGTAGAAGCTCACCACCGTTACAAGGTTGATGCGCCATCTGGCACGGCGCTGGCGATGGGCGAAGCGATTGCTCATGCACTTGATAAAGATTTAAAAGACTGCGCGGTCTATACCCGCGAAGGTTACACCGGCGAACGCGTGCCTGGCACCATTGGTTTCGCAACCGTGCGAGCGGGTGACATCGTCGGCGAACACACGGCGATGTTCGCCGATATTGGCGAACGTGTCGAAATTACGCATAAAGCCTCAAGCCGAATGACGTTCGCCAACGGCGCCGTACGTTCCGCTTTGTGGCTTAAAAGTAAGAAAAACGGTCTTTTTGATATGCGAGATGTGCTCGATCTCAACAATTAGTAAGCATTATTACCCATCGTGATGTGGTTATTGCAGTCGTAATTGTTTGATTGCATAGGGCAATATTTTATTGCCCTTTTATTTTATCTGCTTCATGCGCTATTTTTAATTAAGCCTCTAAATTTCTTTATCTTGTAGCGTTTTAACGTTACTGAAATGTAAATTTTGACCATCCGGTCCACTTTTTCATGCTCCAACACGACATTTTTTATTAAACCAGGCGCGCAAGCGTTTTCCGCAGTGATTTACCTGATCTTTTTGTCGCTTAAGCCGCATTACTCTCGCTAGGGCTGCAAAACACTAAACAAAATATCCGTTTTAAGTTGACTTTTACCCACCAAATCTCCAGAATGCCGCCGTTTGCCAAAAATCCGCTGGCAACACATTTGCATTGATTCATGACATGGTTATGAATTAATATGCAAATAAAGTGAGTGAATATTCTCTGGAGGGTGTTTTGATTAAGTCAGCGCTATTGGTTCTGGAAGACGGAACCCAGTTTATCGGTCGGGCCATAGGGGCAACGGGTTCGGCGGTTGGGGAAGTCGTTTTCAATACTTCAATGACCGGTTATCAAGAAATCCTCACTGATCCTTCCTATTCTCGCCAAATCGTTACTCTTACTTATCCTCATATCGGCAATGTCGGCACCAATGCGGCTGACGAAGAATCCTCTCAGGTACATGCGCAAGGCCTGGTCATCCGCGACCTGCCGCTGATAGCCAGCAACTTCCGCAATACCGAAGATCTTTCTTCTTACCTGAAGCGCCATAACATCGTGGCGATTGCCGATATCGATACCCGTAAGCTAACGCGTCTGCTGCGCGAGAAGGGTGCACAGAACGGCTGTATCATCGCGGGTGATAACCTCGATGCGACGCTGGCGCTTGAAAAAGCGAAAGCCTTCCCTGGCCTGAACGGCATGGACCTGGCGAAAGAAGTGACTACTGCTGAAGCCTACAGCTGGACTCAGGGTAGCTGGACGCTGGAAGGCGACCTGCCGGAAGCGAAAAAAGAGAGCGAGCTGCCGTTCCACGTGGTGGC
Organism: Enterobacter vonholyi; assembly: GCF_008364555.1. Classification (GTDB taxonomy): domain Bacteria; phylum Pseudomonadota; class Gammaproteobacteria; order Enterobacterales; family Enterobacteriaceae; genus Enterobacter; species Enterobacter vonholyi. The sequence goes on along the minus strand of NZ_VTUC01000038.1, from coordinate 172,166 downwards.
CTACGATTTCGGCGCCAAGCGCAACATCCTGCGCATGCTGGTTGACCGCGGCTGCCGCCTGACGGTGGTTCCTGCACAAACGTCTGCCGAAGACGTGCTGAAGATGAATCCGGACGGTATTTTCCTGTCCAACGGTCCTGGCGACCCGGCGCCGTGTGATTACGCCATCGCCGCCATCAAGTCCTTCCTGGAAACCGACATCCCGGTATTCGGCATCTGCCTCGGCCATCAGCTGCTGGCGCTGGCGAGCGGTGCGAACACCGTTAAGATGAAGTTCGGCCACCACGGTGGTAACCACCCGGTGAAAGACATCGATAACAACACGGTGATGATCACCGCGCAGAACCACGGCTTTGCCGTCGACGAAGCCTCAATGCCGGCTAACCTGCGCGTGACCCATAAGTCGCTGTTCGATGGCACCCTGCAGGGTATCCACCGTACCGATAAGCCAGCATTCAGCTTCCAGGGCCACCCTGAAGCCAGCCCGGGCCCACACGACGCCGCGCCGCTGTTCGATCACTTCATCGAACTTATCGAGCAATACCGTAAGACAGCTAAATAATCAGGAGCCGAGAAGACAATGCCAAAACGTACAGACATAAAAAGCATCCTGATCCTTGGCGCTGGCCCGATCGTGATCGGCCAGGCCTGCGAATTCGACTACTCCGGCGCGCAGGCGTGTAAAGCCCTGCGCGAAGAGGGTTACCGCGTTATCCTGGTGAACTCCAACCCGGCAACCATCATGACCGACCCGGAAATGGCAGATGCAACCTACATCGAGCCGATTCACTGGGAAGTCGTGCGTAAAATCATCGAGAAAGAGCGTCCGGACGCGGTGCTGCCAACCATGGGCGGCCAGACGGCGCTGAACTGTGCGCTGGAGCTGGAGCGTCAGGGCGTGCTGGAAGAGTTCGGCGTGACCATGATCGGCGCGACCGCCGACGCCATTGATAAAGCAGAAGATCGTCGCCGCTTCGACGTGGCGATGAAGAAAATCGGCCTTGACACCGCGCGTTCCGGTATCGCACATAACATGGAAGAAGCGCTGGCCGTTGCCGCTGAAGTGGGTTATCCGTGCATCATCCGTCCATCGTTCACCATGGGCGGCACCGGCGGCGGTATCGCCTACAACCGTGAAGAGTTCGAAGAGATTTGTGAGCGCGGTCTTGATCTCTCCCCAACCAAAGAGCTGCTGATTGACGAGTCGCTGATTGGCTGGAAAGAGTACGAGATGGAAGTGGTGCGTGATAAAAACGACAACTGCATCATCGTCTGCTCCATCGAAAACTTCGATGCGATGGGTATCCACACCGGTGACTCCATCACCGTTGCGCCAGCCCAGACCCTGACCGACAAAGAGTATCAAATCATGCGTAACGCCTCGATGGCGGTACTGCGTGAAATCGGCGTGGAAACCGGCGGTTCTAACGTGCAGTTCTCGGTTAACCCGAAAACAGGCCGCCTGATTGTTATCGAAATGAACCCGCGCGTGTCCCGTTCCTCCGCGCTGGCGTCTAAAGCGACCGGCTTCCCGATTGCGAAAGTGGCGGCGAAACTGGCGGTGGGTTACACCCTCGACGAGCTGATGAACGACATCACCGGTGGCCGCACGCCTGCGTCCTTCGAGCCGTCCATCGACTACGTTGTGACCAAAATTCCTCGCTTCAACTTCGAGAAATTCGCGGGTGCGAACGACCGTCTGACCACCCAGATGAAATCTGTCGGTGAAGTGATGGCGATTGGCCGCACCCAGCAGGAATCCCTGCAGAAAGCGCTGCGCGGCCTGGAAGTGGGCGCGACCGGCTTTGACCCGAAAGTGAGCCTGGATGACCCGGAAGCGCTGACTAAAATTCGCCGCGAGCTGAAAGACGCGGGCGCAGAGCGTATCTGGTACATCGCCGATGCCTTCCGTGCGGGCCTGTCCGTGGACGGCGTGTTCAACCTGACCAACATCGACCGCTGGTTCCTGGTGCAGATTGAAGAGCTGGTCCGTCTGGAAGAACAGGTTGCCGAGCTGGGCATCACCGGCCTGGACGCTGACTTCCTGCGCGTGCTGAAGCGTAAAGGCTTCGCCGACGCGCGTCTGGCTAAGCTGGCGGGCGTGCGTGAAGCAGAAATCCGCAAGCTGCGCGACCAGTACAACCTGCACCCGGTCTACAAGCGCGTGGACACCTGTGCGGCTGAATTCTCGACCGACACCGCGTACATGTACTCCACCTATGAAGACGAGTGCGAAGCGAACCCGTCAGTCGACCGCGACAAGATTATGGTGCTGGGCGGCGGTCCAAACCGTATCGGCCAGGGCATCGAGTTCGACTACTGCTGCGTACACGCCTCGCTGGCGCTGCGCGAAGACGGTTACGAGACCATCATGGTCAACTGTAACCCTGAAACGGTTTCTACCGACTACGACACCTCTGACCGCCTCTACTTCGAGCCGGTTACCCTGGAAGACGTGCTGGAAATCGTGCGCATCGAGAAGCCAAAAGGCGTTATTGTGCAGTACGGTGGCCAGACCCCGCTGAAGCTGGCGCGCGCGCTGGAAGCGGCAGGCGTACCGGTTATCGGTACCAGCCCGGATGCGATTGACCGCGCGGAAGACCGCGAGCGTTTCCAGCAGGCGGTTGACCGTCTGAAGCTGAAACAGCCGGCGAACGCCACCGTGACCGCTATCGAACAGGCCGTTGAGAAGGCGAAAGAGATTGGCTACCCGCTGGTGGTGCGTCCTTCCTACGTGCTGGGCGGCCGCGCGATGGAAATCGTTTATGACGAAGCCGACCTGCGTCGCTACTTCCAGACCGCAGTGAGCGTTTCCAACGATGCGCCAGTGCTGCTTGACCGCTTCCTCGACGATGCGGTAGAAGTGGATGTTGACGCCATCTGCGATGGCGAAATGGTGCTGATTGGCGGCATCATGGAGCATATCGAGCAGGCGGGCGTGCACTCTGGCGACTCCGCCTGTTCTCTGCCAGCGTACACCCTGAGCCAGGAGATTCAGGATGTGATGCGCCAGCAGGTGCAGAAGCTGGCCTTCGAGCTACAAGTTCGCGGCCTGATGAACGTCCAGTTCGCGGTGAAAGACAACGAAGTCTACCTGATTGAAGTCAACCCGCGTGCGGCACGTACCGTACCGTTCGTCTCCAAAGCCACCGGCGTACCGCTGGCGAAAGTGGCGGCGCGCGTGATGGCGGGCCAGACGCTGGCGCAGCAGGGTGTGACCAAAGAGATCATTCCACCGTACTACTCGGTGAAAGAAGTCGTGCTGCCGTTCAACAAATTCCCGGGCGTTGACCCGCTGTTAGGGCCAGAAATGCGCTCTACCGGGGAAGTGATGGGCGTGGGCCGCACCTTCGCCGAAGCGTTCGCGAAGGCGCAGCTGGGCAGTAGCTCCACCATGAGAAAATCAGGCCGTGCGCTGCTCTCCGTTCGCGAAGGCGACAAAGAGCGCGTGGTTGACCTGGCCGCCAAGCTGCTGAAACAGGGCTTCGAGCTGGACGCAACCCACGGTACGGCGATTGTGCTGGGTGAAGCCGGTATTAACCCGCGTCTGGTGAACAAGGTGCATGAAGGTCGTCCGCACATTCAGGACCGTATCAAGAATGGCGAATACACCTACATCATCAACACCACCGCAGGCCGCCAGGCGATTGAAGACTCCAAGCTGATTCGCCGCAGCGCGCTGCAGTACAAGGTGCACTACGACACCACCCTGAACGGCGGTTTCGCAACGGCTATGGCGCTGAACGCGGATGCCACCGAGAAGGTGATTTCAGTGCAGGAAATGCACGCGCAGATTAGCAAGTAAGTAAAAATGCCCGGTGCCGTTCGGTTGCCGGGCATTCTCCCCATCTTCAGAACCTTCTGGTTTTTCATCCGGTTTCAGTCAGTTAGCCTAAAATGGTTAGGTCGATAACGAAATTCAACTGAGAGCAGGGGAAAACACCATGCAAAATAAATTACTGATCGCTTCCGTTCTGGCTGCTACGGCAATGTTTACCGTTGCGGGCTGTTCGTCTAATCAGGCCGTAAAAACCACCGATGGCAAAACCATTGTCACCGACGGCAAACCGCAGGTGGATGACGATACCGGTCTGGTGTCGTACAAAAATGCCGAAACCGGTCAAACCGAGCAGATTAACCGTGACCAGGTGAAATCCATGGGCGAGCTGGATAACTAATTCAGAATTCTGACGTAAGCCCGTCAATAATATTCACTATTAGCCTGTTGAATTACTGACTACACTCTTTTGTTAAAAGAAAGTAGTAACAACAGGCTAATCAATGATTCTGATAATTTATGCCCATCCTTATCCGCAGCACTCGCATGCGAATAAGCGGATGCTTGAGCAGGTAAGGACGCTTGATAACGTAGAGATACGTTCCCTCTATCAACTCTACCCCGATTTTAATATCGATATCGCCGCCGAACAGGAGGCGCTCTCCCGTGCCGATCTGATTATCTGGCAGCACCCCATGCAGTGGTACAGCACGCCCCCGCTGCTGAAACTGTGGATTGATAAAGTCTTCTCCCACGGCTGGGCGTATGGACACAACGGCCATGCGCTAAAAGGGAAAAGCCTGATGTGGGCGGTCACCACCGGCGGTGGGGAAAGCCATTTTGATATCGGTTCCTTCCCGGGTTTTGACGTCCTGGCGCAGCCGCTGCAGGCGACAGCGCTCTATTGCGGTTTGAACTGGCTCCCGCCTTTTGCGATGCACTGCACGTTTGTTTGCGACGATGAAACGCTGCAGGCGCAGGCTCGCCATTATAAACAACGCTTACTTGAGTGGCAGGAGACGCACCATGGATAGCCATACGCTGATACAGGCGCTGATTTACCTCGGCGCGGCGGCGCTGATTGTGCCCGTGGCGGTACGCCTGGGGCTGGGCTCTGTTCTCGGCTATCTGATTGCGGGCTGCGTCATTGGGCCGTGGGGCTTTCGACTGGTCACGGATGCCGAGGCGATTCTCCATTTTGCTGAAATCGGCGTTGTGCTGATGCTGTTTGTGATTGGCCTGGAGCTCGATCCCCAGAGGTTGTGGAAGCTTCGCGCCTCGGTATTTGGCGGAGGGGCACTGCAGATGGTGGCCTGCGGCCTGCTGCTGGGTGGGTTCTGCATCCTGCTGGGCATGGACTGGAAAGTGGCAGAGCTCATCGGCATGACGCTGGCGCTCTCCTCAACGGCTATTGCCATGCAGGCGATGAACGAGCGAAATCTGACGGTATCCCAGATGGGGCGTAGCGCGTTCTCGGTGCTGCTGTTCCAGGATATTGCCGCTATTCCGCTGGTGGCGATGATCCCGCTGCTGGCAGCAAGCGGTTCCTCTACCACGCTGGGCGCTTTCGCGCTGTCGGCACTGAAGGTGGCGGGCGCGCTGGCGCTGGTGGTGCTGCTTGGCCGTTACGTGACCCGCCCGCTGCTGCGGTTTGTTGCCCGTTCAGGCCTGCGCGAAGTGTTCAGCGCCGTGGCGCTATTCCTGGTGTTTGGCTTTGGTCTGCTGCTGGAAGAAGCCGGGCTGTCGATGGCTATGGGGGCGTTCCTCGCAGGCGTCCTGCTGGCGAGCTCTGAATACCGCCACGCGCTGGAAAGCGATATCGAGCCGTTCAAAGGGTTGCTGCTGGGGCTGTTTTTCATCGGCGTGGGGATGTCCGTCGACTTTGGTACGCTTGTGACTCACCCGCTGCGGATCGTCATCCTGCTCGTCGGCTTCCTGATCATTAAAATGGTAATGCTGTGGCTGATTGCACGTCCGCTGAAGGTTCCAAATAAGCAGCGCAGCTGGTTTGCGGTTCTGCTGGGGCAGGGGAGCGAATTTGCGTTTGTGGTCTTTGGCGCTGCGCAGATGGCAAACGTGCTCGATCCCGAGTGGGCGAAAGCTCTGACGCTGGCGGTCGCGCTGTCGATGGCCGCAACGCCCGTTCTGCTGGTGGTGCTGACGCGTCTGGAAAAATCGGGTAGCGAGCAGGAGCGCGAAGCCGATGAAATTGACGAAGAACAGCCGCGCGTCATCATTGCCGGATTTGGCCGCTACGGGCAGATCGTTGGCCGTCTGCTGCTGTCCAGCGGGGTGAAGATGGTTATCCTCGATCACGACCCCGACCATGTCGATACTCTGCGTAAATTTGATATGAAGGTATTTTACGGCGATGCGACCCGCGTCGATCTATTGGAATCCGCCGGTGCGGCCAAAGCGGAGGTATTGATTAACGCGATTGACGATCCGGAGACCAGCATGCAGATGGTGGAAATGGCAAAAGAACATTTCCCGGATCTGACCATTATTTCCCGTGCCCGCGATGTGGATCATTATATCCGTCTCAGGCAAGCGGGTGTAGAAGCCCCTGAGCGTGAAACCTTCGAAGGCGCGCTGAAATCTGGCCGTATGGCGCTGGAAAATCTGGGGCTCGGCGCGTATGAAGCGCGCGAGCGGGCGGACCTGTTCCGCCGCTTTAACACCGAGATGGTCGAAGAGATGGCGGCGATGGCCGGGAGTACGGTCACCGAGCGTGCGGCGGTGTTTAAACGCACCAGCGCCATGCTGACGGAAATCATTAACGAGGACCGTAATCACCTGTCGCTGATCCAGCGTCACGGCTGGCAGGGCACGGAAGAGGGCAAGCATACCGGCGATCCGTCTGACGAACCGGAGAGTAAACCTTCCGCGTGAAGTGGAGTTGCCAGCAATATTAAAAAATTTCTTTATCTTTACTCTGCCGCCAGTCGACGAAAGATTAAGCTTTCCGTATAGTGGCGGCAATTTTTTGCATCCGGGAAATTTTCAATGATCAGTCTGATTGCAGCGCTGGCGGTGGACCGCGTTATCGGTATGGAAAATGCCATGCCGTGGAACCTGCCTGCCGATCTCGCATGGTTTAAACGTACTACGTTAAACAAGCCGGTAGTGATGGGCCGCCTGACCTGGGAGTCGATTGGTCGTCCATTGCCGGGCCGTAAGAATATCGTTATCAGCAGCCAGCCGGGCACTGACGATCGCGTCGAATGGGTAAAATCAGTCGACGAGGCGATTGCTGCATGCGGCAATGCCGAAGAGATCATGGTGATCGGCGGTGGGCGCGTGTACGAGCAGTTCCTGCCAAAAGCGCAGAAGCTGTATTTGACCCACATTGATGCAGAAGTGGAAGGGGATACTCATTTCCCGGACTACGATCCGGACGAGTGGGAATCGGTATTCAGTGAATTCCACGACGCCGATGCACAGAACTCCCATAGCTACTGCTTCGAGATTCTGGAACGTCGTTAAGTGATTTTCCCTCTCCCGGCCGGGAGAGGGAATAGCGTATCAGGAGGCGACGGCCTCGCCTTCTCCTAAGTCCAGCTGTCGGTTGGACGGCTGCACAAAGTAAGCTTTATCTTCCCAGCGCAAGCAGGTTAACTCTCCGCCCCAGCAGCATCCGGTATCCAGACCGTAAATCCCTTCCGGCGTTCCTTTTCCTTCCAGTGCCGCCCAGTGACCAAATACCACGCTGTACTCGCTTGTCACCGGCCCCGGAATGGCAAACCACGGTTTCAGCGGAGCGGGCGCACTTTCCGGCGTCTCTTTGGAATACATGTCCAGCTGTCCGTTCGGGAAGCAGAAGCGCATGCGGGTATAGGCGTTGGTGATAAAGCGTAGACGGGCCAAACCGCTGAGATCCTCGCTCCAGTGGTTCGGCATATCGCCGTACATGGCATCGAGGAAGAAAGGATACGAGTCGCTCGCCAGCACCGCCTCAACGTCGCGCGCGCAGGTCTTCGCCGTCTCAAGATCCCATTGCGGGGTGATCCCGGCATGCGCCATGACCAGCTTTTTCTCCTCGTCGACCTGCAGCAGCGGCTGACGGCGAAGCCAGTTAATCAGATCGTCCGCGTCCGGGGCATCCAGCAGCGGAGTGAGGCGATCTTTAGGTTTGTTGCGGCTGATCCCGGCGAATACCGCCAGCAGATGCAGATCGTGATTGCCCAGCACCATGCGGACGCTGTCGCCCAGCGATTTGACGAAACGTAATACTTCAAGGGAGCCGGGGCCACGCGCGACTAAATCGCCCGTCAGCCAGAGCGTGTCCTGCTCTGGCGTAAAGTCGACCTGTTTTAATAATGCGATCAGTTCATCGTAGCAACCGTGAACGTCGCCAATCAGATATGTAGACATTAGATTAATGAATAAGTGTGGTTACGGCGAGACGGAACACGGGAATGGCAACGCGGAAATCATTGCCATCGACATCGACCATTTCATAATGGCCCTGCATCGTACCCATCGGCGTTTCAATCACCGCGCCGCTGGTGTACTGGTACTCTTCACCAGGGGCGATGTGGGGCTGTTCACCGACCACACCTTCACCCTGAACTTCGATTTCGCGGCCATTGCCGTTGGTGATAAGCCAGTAGCGTCCGCGCAGCTGCACGGGCGTCCGCCCCAGATTGCGAATGGTCACGGTGTAAGCAAAGACAAAACGTTCTTCGTCTGGTGATGACTGTGATTCAACATAGACGCTTTGTACATGGACACATACGCGGGGCGAATCAATCATGGCTTAACTCTCCTTCGGCGGCGCATTATCGCTGATGTAATTAGCCAGCTTGCAGTATTGCTCTACGGAAATGTTCTCCGCACGCATTGCCGGGTCGATTCCCAGTTCGGCTAACACCTCAACGGTAAAGGAATTGCTGAGGCTGTTACGGATCGTTTTACGACGCTGGTTAAAGGCTTCAGTGGTAATGCGGCTCAGTACACGCAGATCTTTAACCGGATACGGTTTCGTTTTGTGCGGTACAAGGCGCACAACCGCTGAATCCACTTTAGGTGGTGGTGTGAACGCTGACGGTGGTACTTCGAGTACCGGGATCACGTTGCAGTAATATTGTGCCATCACGCTTAAACGACCATACGCTTTACTGTTCGGGCCTGCAACCAGACGGTTAACAACCTCTTTTTGCAACATGAAGTGCATGTCGGCAATGGCATCAGTATAGCTAAAGAGGTGGAACATGAGCGGCGTGGAGATGTTGTACGGCAGGTTGCCGAAGACGCGCAGCGGCTGGCCCATTTTTTCCGACAGTTCGCCAAAGTTCATGGTCATGGCGTCCTGCTGATAGATGGTCAGCTTCGGCCCGAGGAACGGGTGCGTTTGCAGGCGAGCGGCCAGATCGCGGTCCAGTTCGATGACGGTCAGCTCGTCAAGGCGTTCGCCTACCGGCTCGGTCAGCGCGGCAAGACCCGGGCCGATTTCGACCATCGCCTGACCTTTTTGCGGATTAATAGCCGAGACAATGCTTTCGATCACGAACTGATCGTTAAGGAAGTTTTGCCCGAAACGTTTACGGGCTAAGTGGCCCTGATGGACTCGATTAGTCATTGAGTATTAACAATCATTTTGATGGCGAGATTAAGCGCCGTAATAAAACTGCCGACATCCGCTTTCCCCTGGCCTGCCAGATCCAGCGCAGTACCATGGTCAACGGACGTTCGAATAAAGGGTAAACCGAGGGTGATATTCACCCCGCGGCCAAAGCCCTGGTATTTTAGCACGGGCAGGCCCTGATCGTGGTACATCGCGAGCACGGCGTCGGCATTATCCAGGTATTTCGGCTGGAAAAGAGTATCTGCAGGGAGCGGCCCGCTGAGGTTCATCCCCTTCGCCCGCATTTCGTTGAGCACCGGAATAATGGTGTCGATCTCTTCGGTGCCCATGTGCCCGCCTTCGCCGGCGTGCGGATTCAGGCCACAGACCAGCACATGCGGCTGCGGTATCCCAAACTTTGTCTGCAGATCGTGGTGCAAAATCCCGATGATTTCGCGCAGGAGTTCAGGAGTGATCGCATCCGGAATGGCTTTGATCGGCAGATGGGTGGTCACCAGCGCAACGCGCATTTCCTCCGTCGCCAGCATCATCACCACTTTCGGGCTATGTGAGCGCTCTTCGAAGAACTCCGTATGCCCCGTAAACGGTATACCCGCTTCGTTGATGACGCCTTTATGGACGGGACCGGTAATCAGGGCGGCAAATTCGCCCTTCAGGCAACCGTCGCAGGCGCGCGCCAGGGTTTCCACGACATAGTGGCCGTTTTCCGTGCTGAGCTGGCCCGGAATAACCGGCGTACGAAGGGGAACAGAAAGAAGGGTGAGTGTACCGGCTTGCTGCGGTGCAGGCTGTTGGCCTTCAACGTAAGGGATAAGCGTTAAAGGCAGACCGAGCAGCGTTGCCCGGTCTTGTAACAGTGTTGCATCGGCGCAGACAACCAGTTCTACAGGCCAGCTGCGCTGGGCGAGCTGGACAACGAGGTCAGGCCCAATCCCGGCGGGTTCGCCGGGCGTGATCACAACACGATGCTGTTTCATTAGTTGCTCAGAATTTTCACGTATGCGCTGGCGCGTTGTTCCTGCATCCAGGTGGCTGCTTCTTCAGAGAACTTACGGTTAAACAGCATACGGTAGGCTCTGTCTTTCTGTGCCGCATCCGTTTTATCAACGTTACGGGTGTCCATCAGTTCGATCAGATGCCAGCCAAACGAAGAGTGGACCGGCGAACTGATCTGGCCTTTGTTCAGCTTCATCAACGCATCGCGGAAGGCAGGATCGTAAATATCCGCAGCCGCCCAGCCCAGATCGCCGCCCTGGTTAGCAGAGCCTGGATCCTGCGAGAACTCTTTTGCTGCCTTCGCAAAAGAGGTTTTACCGCTCTTAATGTCTGCTGCAATCTGTTCCAGCTTCGCACGCGCCTGATCGTCAGTCATGATCGGTGACGGTTTCAGAAGAATGTGGCGAGCGTGAACTTCGGTGACGGAGATATTTTGGCTCTGACCACGCAGATCGTTCACCTTCAGAATGTGGAAGCCCACGCCTGAACGGATTGGACCCACGATATCCCCTTTCTTCGCCGTGCTCAGGGCCTGGGCAAAGATGGATGGCAGCTCCTGAATACGTCCCCAGCCCATCTGGCCGCCTTTCAGCGCCTGTTGGTCAGCGGAGTAGGTGATAGCCAGCTTGCCAAAGTCTCCGCCGTTACGCGCCTGTTCGACAATAGAACGCGCCTGGCTTTCAGCTTCCGCAGCCTGATCGGAAGTTGGGTTCTCTGGCAGTGGGATCAGGATGTGGCTCAGGTTCAGCTCTGTGCTCGCATCGTTCTGGTTACCCACCTGTTTTGCCAGCGCGTCTACTTCCTGAGGCAGGATAGTCACGCGGCGACGCACTTCGTTGTTACGCACTTCCGAAATCAGCATCTCTTTACGGATCTGATTACGGTAGGTGGCGTAGCTGATGCCGTCATAGGCTAGACGGCTGCGCATCTGGTCTAAAGACATATTGTTCTGCTTCGCGATGTTAGCGATCGCCTGATCGAGCTGCTCGTCAGTGATCTTCACACCCATTTTCTGCCCCATCTGCAGAACGATCTGATCCATGATCAGACGCTCCAGGATCTGGTGGCGCAGCGTGGCGTCATCCGGAAGCTGTTGACCGGCTTCACCCGAATTGAGCTTCACCGATTTCATCAGACCGTCAACGTCACTTTCAAGCACGACGCCGTTGTTAACCACAGCAGCGACTTTATCAACAACCTGGGGGGCGGCGAAGCTGGTATTCGCAACCATAGCGACACCGAGCAGCAGCGTTTTCCAGTTCTTCATACTTTTTCCATTTCAATTAACCGCAAAGCGGATTACGTTGCAAATCAAGCACATTACAAGGCGCTACTGTACGGCAGAATATTCGAGCGCAGCATTTTCTGCGTACCCAGGCCGTAGTTGGAACTCAGGCCGCGTAACTCGAAGTTAAAGCCAATCACGTTATCGTATTTGCTCTGATTGTTTTCACTGTTCCAGCCGTTAAGCTTACGTTCGTAGCCGAGACGCAGCGCGTAACAGCAGGAGTTATATTGCAGACCAACCATCTGGTCAGCAGCTTTATTGGCGTTAGTATCGAAGTAGTAAGCGCCTACGATTGACCAGCGGTCGGCGATTGGCCAACTCGCTGCGCCACCCACCTGCGAAATACCGTCTTTATACTGCTCGGCAGTACCATAGTTCGGTAGCGTCGCCTGAATATATTCCGGGCTGGCATAACGATAGGTCAACTGCACCATACGATCTTCATCCCGGCGATACTCAATCGCCGCCGTACTGTTGGCGATATTGTCGAGACGGGTGTCATATTGGACGCCGCCGCGCAGACCCCAACGATCGGTCATACGCCAGTAGGTGTCACCAGCCCAAATCAGCGAACCTGTCTTGTTATCTTTCTCCCACTTAATATTGTCATCGCCCGTGCGAGACTCGGTGAAATAGTAGATTTGACCAACAGAAACGTTAAAACGTTCAACGGCAGCGTCATCATAAACGCGCGATGTGACCCCGGTCGTTAACTGGTTCGCTGAGGCGATGCGGTCAAGGCCGCCGTAGGTACGATCGCGGAACAGGCCGCTATAGTCAGATTGCAGTAACGAGGAGTCGTAGTTATTGATGTTGCTCTGGTCGCGATAAGGCACGTACAGGTACTGCATACGTGGCTCCAGCGTCTGGGTATAGCCATCCGCCAGAAGTGCCATATTGCGTTCGAAGATCAGCTTACCGTCCATTTTGAACTGCGGAAGCGTACGGTTTACGGATTCCTCAAGATGGGCGTTGTTGCTGGTATTGTAATCATCAATATTTTTTTGCTGATAATGGGTCGCCATCAGCTTGGCTTCCGTATTCAGGCTTGCCCAGTCATTCGACCATGGCAAGTTGATAACGGGCTCCAGGTGAACACGGGTGGCTTCCGGCATATTAGAATTGGTGTTCACAAAATGCACGGCCTGGCCATAAATACGAGTGTCGAACGGACCCACGTCATTCTGGTACCAGTTAACGTCCAGCTGAGGTTCGGCGCCATAGGTACTTGCCGTCTGGCTGGAGAATACCTGGAACTGTTTGTTGGTTACCGTCGCATCGAAGTTCTGAACCGCGTAGCCAACGCTGAAAATCTGTGTGGCATAACCATCGGTACTCGAACCGTATTTGGATGAGAAATCATTGAAGTAGTTCGGGTCACTGACTTTGGTGTAGTTGACGTTGAAACGCCAGACCTTGTCCATCACCCCGGAATGCTGCCAGAAATACATCCAGCGGTGCTTATCGCCTTCGGTTGGATGCTCGTCCTGGAAAACTTTATCCGACGGCAGATAATCCAGCTCCATCAGACCCGCACCAGCCTGGGTCAGATAGCGGAACTCGTTCTCCCACATGATGTTGCCGCGCTTGTGGATATAGTGCGGCGTGATCGTCGCATCCATGTTTGGCGCGATGTTCCAGTAATACGGCAGGTAGAACTCAAAGTAGTTCGTGGTGCTGTATTTGGCATTCGGGATCAGGAAACCGGAGCGACGTTTGTCACCCACGGGAAGCTGCAGATAAGGGCTATAGAATATGGGCACCGGACCCAGCTTGAAGCGGGCGTTCCAGATCTCTGCGACCTGTTCTTCGCGGTCATGGATAACCTCGCTCCCGACCACGCTCCAGGTATTTGAACCCGGCAGACATGACGTGAACGTACCGTTTTCCAGGATCGTATAGCGGTTTTCACCGCGCTGTTTCATCAGGTCTGCGTCACCGCGCCCCTGGCGACCCACCATCTGGTAATCACCTTTCCAGACGTTGGTATCTTTCGTATTCAGGTTTGACCAGGCTTTCGGACCTTTCAGGATGACCTGATTGTCGTCATAGTGCACATTACCCAGCGCATCCACCGTTCGTACCGGCTCGGCCGCACCTTCCGGTTGTTTCTGGTGCAGCTGCACTTCATCTGCCTGCAGGCGGCTATTGCCCTGGTTAATATCGACATTGCCCGTAAACGTGGCATTGTCAGGGTAAGTCCCTTTTGAACTGTCGGCAGTAATAGTTACCGGCAAGCTATTTGTATCGCCACTCACCAGTGGGCGATTATAACTTGGGACGCCAAGCATACACTGCGAGGCGAGATCGGCCGCCAGACCCTGTTGACTGTACAGGGCGGAGCCAATCATTGTGGCCAGGAGGGTGGGGATACGTTTTTTCATACGTTGTATTTTATTGTTCCGTCATCAGTGGCTACGGCTTATAAACGCTCAGAGACTATCTTACTCATCTGCGCAGTACCAGCGTTAATCCTGCCCGTTTGCGTGCCAGAGTGTTAGGCTCGCTATCGAATGACGAGTATGATAAAGCAAATTATAGGCGATGTCCTTCAATTGACCGTGACTTGAACACAGTGATGATGACGTTGCGTCGGCAAGGAATATGACTATCCGGGGAGTATATGCAGTATTGGGGTAAAATAATCGGCGTTGCGTTCGCCATCATCATGGGTGCCGGGTTCTGGGGAATTGTGCTGGGGCTTATTATTGGCCATATGTTTGATAAGGCGCGCAGCCGCAAAATGGCCTGGTTTGCCAATCAGCGCGAGCGTCAGTCACTCTTTTTCTCCACCACCTTTGAGGTCATGGGGCACTTAACCAAATCCAAAGGGCGTGTCACAGAAGCCGATATTCAGATTGCCAGCGTTTTTATGGATCGCATGAACCTGCACGGCGACTCCCGTCTGGAAGCGCAAAATGCGTTTCGCATCGGGAAATCCGATAACTATCCGCTTCGCGAAAAAATGCGTCAGTTCCGCAGCATCTGTTTTGGACGTTTTGATTTAATTCGGATGTTTCTGGAAATTCAAATCCAGGCGGCCTTCGCGGACGGTTCACTACACCCTAATGAACGTGACGTGCTGTACGTCATTGCGGAAGAGCTGGGCATCTCCCGTATGCAGTTCGACCAGTTCCTGCGCATGATGCAGGGCGGGGCACAGTTTGGCGGTGGCTATCACCAGCAGTCGTCCGGCGGTGCCTGGCAGCAGGCGCAGCGTGGTCCGACGCTGGAAGATGCCTGCAATGTGCTTGGCGTTAAGCCCTCTGACGATCAGACCACAATTAAACGTGCCTATCGTAAGCTCATGAGCGAACATCATCCGGATAAACTGGTCGCGAAAGGCTTACCGCCAGAAATGATGGAGATGGCGAAGCAAAAAGCGCAGGAAATTCAGAAAGCGTACGAACTGATTAAAGAGAAGAAAGGTTTCAAATAAAAAAAGCCCGACGATGTCGGGCTTTTTTTTAGAAGTCCACCGGGGCTTTAAACGTCATTGCGTTACCGAAGGCCGGATGGGTGATGGTGAGCGTCTGCGCGTGCAGCTGCAGACGTGGCGCTAAGGCCAGCGCTTCAGGCGGCGCGTAAAACCTGTCGCCCAGAATCGGATGACCCAGCGCAAGCATATGCACGCGCAGCTGATGCGAGCGTCCGGTAATCGGCTTTAGCAGGACGCGCGCGGTATTATCCGGCGCGTACTCAAGCACTTCATACTCGGTCTGCGCGGCCTTGCCGGTTTCATAACACACCTTCTGCTTTGGCCGGTTCGGCCAGTCGCAGATCAGCGGTAAATCCACCAGCCCTTCGGCCTGCGCCGGGTGACCCCAGACGCGGGCGACATACTGCTTCTTCGGCTCGCGCTCGCGGAACTGGCGCTTCAGCTCGCGTTCCGCCGCTTTGTTCAGCGCCACCACAATCACGCCGCTGGTCGCCATGTCCAGGCGATGGACAGACTCCGCCTGAGGATAATCACGCTGAATGCGCGTCATCACGCTGTCTTTGTGCTCGTCCAGACGCCCCGGCACGGACAACAGCCCGCTGGGCTTGTTGACCACCATAATGTGTTCATCCTGATACAGAATGACCAGCCAGGGATCCTGCGGCGGATTGTACGGCTCCATCACCATCTTGCGCTCCGGTTACTGATGCGTCACAACGATAAGACGCAGGGCATCCAGGCGCCAGCTAGCCTGGTTGAGGCTTTCCAGCACCTGCTGACGGTTGCTTTCAATCGCTGCCAGTTCGTCGTCACGGATGTTAGGGTTCACGGCCTTCAACGCTTCCAGACGCGACA
Organism: Enterobacter vonholyi; assembly: GCF_008364555.1. GTDB lineage: Bacteria > Pseudomonadota > Gammaproteobacteria > Enterobacterales > Enterobacteriaceae > Enterobacter > Enterobacter vonholyi. Next base: position 156,223 of record NZ_VTUC01000038.1, on the reverse strand, counting down.
GCTCAGCAGAAAGTTTCTCGTCGGCTTCCGCGCGTGCGGCATCAATCAGCGCTCTGGCCGCTTTCTCGATCTGGGTTTCGCCCTGTTGCAGAATAGCGTGCACGTCCTGCTGGACCGCGTTAACCAGCTTGCTGCCGGTATGGCGGTTCACCGCGCTCAGCTGTCGGTTGAAGCTCTCGAATTCAACCTGTCCCGCCAGGTTCGTACCGTTTTTGTCCAGCAGCAGGCGGACAGGCGTTGGCGGCAGGAAGCGGTTGAGCTGCAGCTGTTTCGGCGCCTGCGCTTCCACAACGTAGATCAGCTCCAGCAGCAGGGTACCCACCGGCAGCGCCTTGTTCTTCAACAGGGAGATGGTGCTGCTGCCGGTATCGCCGGAGAGGATCAGGTCCAGCCCGTTACGGATCAGCGGGTGTTCCCAGGTGATAAACTGGGCATCTTCGCGGGACAGCGCCACATCACGCTCGAAGGTGATGGTACAGCCATCTTCCGGCAGGCCCGGGAAATCCGGAACCAGCATGTGATCGGACGGGGTCAGGACAATCAGGTTCTCGCCGCGGTCGTCCTGGTTGATGCCGACGATGTCGAACAGGTTCATGGAGAAGCTGATCAGACTGGTGTCATCATCTTGTTCTTCAATGCTTTCGGCAAGCGCCTGCGCTTTTTCACCGCCGTTGGAGTGGATCTCAAGCAGGCGGTCGCGGCCCTGTTCCAGCTGCGCTTTTAGCGCGTCGTGCTTCTCACGACAGGACTTAATCAGCTCGTCAAAGCCGTCGGTGTTTTCCGGCGCGGCCAGGTAGCCGATCAGATCGCCATGCACCTGATCGTAAATGGTGCGGCCCGTCGGGCAGGTATGTTCAAACGCGTCCAGACCTTCGTGGAACCAGCGCACCAGCACGGACTGGGCCGTTTTTTCCAGATATGGCACGTGGATCTGAATATCATGGGCCTGACCGATACGGTCCAGACGGCCGATACGCTGCTCCAGCAGATCGGGGTTAAACGGCAGATCGAACATCACCAGGTTGCTGGCGAACTGGAAGTTACGGCCTTCAGAACCGATTTCAGAGCACAGCATAACCTGAGCGCCGCTGTCCTCTTCGGCAAACCACGCTGCGGCGCGGTCGCGTTCAACGATGGACATGCCTTCGTGGAACACGGCGGCGCGAATGCCTTCGCGCTCGCGCAGGACCTGCTCCAGCTGCAGCGCGGTGGCCGCCTTGGCGCAGATCACCAGCACCTTCTGGGAACGGTGCGCGGTCAGGTAGCCCATCAGCCACTCTACGCGCGGATCGAAGTTCCACCAGGTGCCGGTATCGCCTTCAAATTCCTGGTAGATTTGTTCCGGGTAGAGCATGTCGCGAGCGCGCTCTTCCTGCGTTTTGCGCGCGCCCATAATGCCGGAAACTTTAATGGCCGTCTGATATTGCGTCGGCAGCGGCAGCTTGATGGTGTGCAGCTCGCGTTTCGGGAAGCCTTTGACGCCGTTACGGGTGTTACGGAACAGCACGCGACTGGTGCCGTGGCGATCCATCAGCATGTCGATAAGTTCTTTACGCGCGGATTCCGCGTTCTCGCTGTCGCTGTTAGCGGCCTGCAGCAGCGGCTCGATATCCTGCTCGCCAATCAGATCGCTCAGGGTGTTGAGTTCATCATCAGAAAGACGCTTGCCCGCCAGCAGCAGCGCGACGGCATCCGCAACCGGACGGTAGTTATTCTGTTCTTCCACAAACTGCCCGAAGTCGTGGAAACGGTTTGGATCGAGCAGGCGCAGACGGGCGAAGTGGCTTTCCAGACCCAGCTGTTCCGGCGTTGCGGTCAGCAGCAGGACGCCAGGCACGCGCTCGGCAAGCTGCTCGATAGCCATATATTCGCGGCTCGGCGCGTCTTCACTCCAGACCAGGTGGTGCGCTTCGTCGACCACCATCAAATCCCACTCGGCATCGCACAGGTGCTCTAGACGCTGCTTGCTGCGGCGCACGAAGTCCAGGGAACAGATCACCAGCTGTTCGGTTTCAAAAGGGTTGTCCGCATCATGCTGCGCTTCGGCATAGCGTTCGTCGTCGAACAGGGAGAAACGCAGGTTAAAGCGGCGCAGCATTTCAACCAGCCACTGGTGCTGCAGGGTTTCTGGCACCACAATCAGCACACGTTCGGCAGCGCCGGAAAGCAGCTGTTGATGCAGGATCATGCCTGCTTCAATGGTTTTACCCAGGCCCACCTCATCTGCCAGCAGCACGCGCGGCGCGTGACGACGGCCCACGTCATGGGCGATGTTCAGCTGGTGGGGGATCAGGCTGGTGCGCTGGCCGCGCAGGCCGCTCCACGGCATGCGGTACTGTTCACTCTGGAACTTACGCGCGCGATAGCGCAGGGAGAAGCGATCCATACGGTCGATTTGCCCGGCAAACAGGCGGTCCTGCGGCTTGCTGAACACCAGTTTGCTGTCGAGCAGCACTTCACGCAGGATGACATTTGACTCGTCGGTGTCCAGGCGAGTCCCGATGTAGGCGAGCAGTCCATTCTCTTCTTTTACGTCTTCAATCTTGAGCTGCCAGCCGTCATGGCTGGTCACGGTGTCACCCGGATTAAACATCACGCGGGTTACAGGGGAGTCATTGCGAGCGTACAGACGGTTTTCACCGGTGGCAGGGAAGAGGAGGGTAACCATACGCGTATCGATTGCTACGACGGTTCCTAATCCAAGTTCGCTTTCTGTATCGCTGATCCAGCGTTGACCAAGTGTAAAAGGCATAGTTGTTCGGCTCTAATCTTTAATTGCAGGCAATAGTTCGACTACCGTCAGAAAAAACGGTCATCGAAAAATGGGTCCGGGAATGGAAAGGGCGCTATGGTACTGGATGGCAGCCATTTCGTCACGCGTCAAAATAGGCCAAGTTGCCCTGTAACCAGTGTAGCAAAATCATCGTCGATGAAGGGCAAAATTCCGTCGGCAACCGGCTGAAGCTGACGCGTCAGATAGTGTTCATAATCCAGAGGCGAGTGCTGATAATCCACCGGTTCCGGGCCGTTAATCGTCCAGACGTATTTGATGGTCCCCCGGTTCTGATACTGCGGCGCGCGGCCGCGGCGGACGTTTTCTTCATCTGCCAGACGCGCGGCGCGGACGTGCGGAGGAACGTTACGCTGGTACTCCGCCAGCGGACGGCGCAGGCGCTTGCGGTACACCAGCTGCGCGTCAAGTTCGCCCGCCATCAGGCTGGCTATCGTCTCGCGCACGTAGTCCTGATACGGCTCATTGCGGAACACCCGCAGATAAAGCGTCTGCTGGAACTGCTGCGCCAGCGGCGTCCAGTCGGTACGTACCGTCTCCAGCCCTTTAAAGACCATCCGCTGCGCGTCGCCTTCCTGAATTAGCCCGGCGTAGCGCTTCTTGCTGCCCTGATCGGTACCGCGAATGGTGGGCATTAAAAAGCGGGCAAAATGGGTTTCAAATTCAAGCTCCAGCGCGCTGGTTAAGCGCGCTTTCTGCAGATGTTCCTGCCACCAGTCGTTCACGAAGGTAACCAGCGCTTTGCCGATTTGCGCGGCATCGTCTTCGGAATGCGCACCCTTAAGCCATACAAAGGTGGAGTCCGTGTCGCCGTAGATGACGTCATAGCCCCGGGACTCAATCAGCGCTTTGGTCTGGCGCATGATCTCGTGTCCGCGCATGGTGATCGACGACGCCAGACGCGGGTCAAAGAAGCGGCAGGCGCTGGTGCCCAGCACGCCGTAAAAGGCGTTCATGATGATTTTCAGCGCCTGCGATAGCGGCTTGTTGCCGTGGCGCTTGGCCTCATCTCGGCCGTGCCAGATGTTTCCCACTATCTCAGGCAGACAGTGCTTTTCCCGCGAGAAGCGTGCGCCGAGGAAGCCTTCGGTGCTGTGTTCATCATCCGGCTGGGCCAGGCCTTCCACCAGCCCGACGGGGTCGATCAGGAAGGTGCGAATTATCGACGGGTAGAGGCTTTTGTAGTCCAGCACCAGAACGGAGTCATACAATCCTGGTCGGGAGTCCATGACATATCCGCCGGGGCTGGCCTGCGGCGGCACGTCCCCAAGGTTGGGGGCGACGTATCCTGCCCGGTGCATCCGCGGAAAATAGAGGTGGCTGAAAGCCGCCACGGAGCCGCCGTGTCTGTCAGCTGCCAGGCCGTTCACCGTCGCGCGCTCCAGCAGGAACGGCATAATCTCGGTTTTATGGAATATCTGCGTGACCAGCTCGCAGTCTTTCAGGTTATAGGTGGCGAGCGCGGGCTTGTCTTCGTTAAAGCGCCGGTCGATCTCGTCCATTCTGTCCCAGGGGTTGTCGATGGATTTACCTTCACCAAGCAGCTCCTGCGCCACCGCCTCGAGGGAGAATGAAGAGAAGTTCCAGAAGGCGGATTTCAGCGCCTCAATGCCGTCGATAATCAGGCGACCGTTCGCCTGGGCGAAGAAGACGCCGTTCTTAAAACCGTGCTCGCGCCATTCCAGCTCGCTGTTGCCGCGCCCGAGCATCAGCGGAATGCGGTAACGCTCGGCGTGCTTTTGCAGCACGCGCAGATCGAACTGCACCACGTTCCAGCCGATCAGGACGTCGGGATCGTAGTCGGCAAACCACTGGTTAAGCTTCTCCAGCAGCTGCGGGCGGCTGTTGACGTACTCAAGCCGGAAATCCAGCGCGGAGGCATTACCATTCGGCGGCCCGAGCATATAGACAACCCGATCGCCGCAGCCTTCCAGACCAATGCAGTACAGTTCGCCGTGGCGGGTGGTTTCGATATCCAGTGATACCCACTTCAGCGGCGGGCGGTAGTGCGGGTTCGGCTTCAGCCGCGCGTTAACGAGGCTGCCGTTATGCGCGATGCCGTCCACCCAGACGGGCGCGGTAATAAACCGCTCCATCAGAAAGCGTTCCGGTGGGCGGATATCCGCTTCGTAGAGCGTCACGTCTGCTTCGCGCAGCAGTTTTTCATAGCGCATCAGCTGACGATGGGCGCGACAGTAGAGGCCATAAACCGGCTGACGGTGGAAATCTTTCAGCTCAAGCGGAGTGATACGCCAGCCGTTTTCGCCGCGCAGCAGCTCTTTCACTTTTTCGACGTGCGCTTCCGGAATAAAAGCCACGGATTCCTGCGGCGGGAGCGTAACGTGCAGCGGACCGTTATCCGTCGCCAGCCAGAACGCGACCTCGGTGCCCTGAGGGGTATCCCGCCAGTGTCGGGTCAGTAAAAAGCCTTCTTGCGCCTGCGCCACGCCGTTATCCCAGAAAACAAAACCAGGCCTGATTATAGCCTGGTTAAGATTTTAATGCTGGGTTTATATACAGTTTACTGCCCGTAGTAGGCCTTCGCGCCGTGCTTGCGCAGGTAATGCTTATCCAGCAGGGTTTGCTGCATATCCGGCAGCTGCGGCGCCAGCTGGCGACAGAAGATCCCCATATAGGCGATCTCTTCAAGCACGATGGCGTTATGCACCGCGTCTTCTGCGTTTTTCCCCCAGGCAAACGGGCCGTGGGAGTGCACCAGCACGCCGGGCATTTGCGCCGCGTCGATTCCCCGTTTTTCGAAGGTTTCAACGATCACGTTGCCGGTTTCCCACTCATACTCGCCGTTGATTTCTGCATCGGTCATCAGACGAGTGCAGGGAATGGTGCCGTAGAAGTAGTCCGCGTGGGTGGTGCCTGTCGCCGGGATGGACTGGCCCGCCTGCGCCCAGATGGTGGCATGGCGTGAATGGGTATGCACGATACCGCCGATGGTCGGGAATGAGCGGTACAGCAGGCGGTGGGTCGGCGTATCGGAGGACGGTTTTTTGTTTCCTTCCACCACTTCACCTGTTTCGATGCTGACCACGACCATATCCTCTGCGGTCATCACCGTGTAATCCACGCCCGAAGGCTTGATCACGAATACCCCTTTTTCCCGGTCAACGGCGCTGACGTTGCCCCAGGTCAGGGTCACCAGGTTATGCTTTGGCAGCGCCAGGTTGGCTTCAAGTACCTGACGTTTGAGATCTTCTAACATGGTTGTCTCCCTGCCCGGCGAGCGCAGCGCCACCGGGCATTACGTGCTTTAGCGTTTTGAACCGTAATAGACTTCGTTCCAGCGCAGCGCGTCCTTGAAGGCGGGCAGGCGGGTATCGTTATCAATGACGGTCAGCTCGATATCGTGCAGCTCGGCAAACTGACGCATGTCGTTCAGATCCAGCGCGTGGCTGAAGACGGTGTGGTGCGCGCCGCCGGCCAGGATCCAGGCTTCTGAAGCGGTCGGCAGATCCGGCTGTGCTTTCCACAGGGCGTTGGCGACCGGTAGTTTCGGCAGAGAATGTGGGGTTTCAACCGCATCGACGCAGTTCACCAGCAGGCGGAAACGATCGCCCAGATCGATCAGGCTGGCGTTGATGGCCGGGCCCGTGCGGGTGTTGAAGATCAGACGCGCCGGATCGGCTTTACCGCCAATACCGAGGTACTGCACGTCCAGGATCGGTTTTTCCTCTACCGCGATGGAAGGGCAGACTTCCAGCATGTGCGAGCCGAGCACCAGGTCGTTGCCGTTTTCGAAGTGGTAGGTGTAGTCCTCCATAAAGGAGGTGCCGCCCTGCAGACCGGTCGACATCACCTTCATGATGCGAAGCAGAGCGGCAGTTTTCCAGTCGCCCTCGCCCGCAAAGCCGTAGCCCTGCTGCATCAGGCGTTGTACCGCCAGGCCCGGCAGCTGTTTCAGACCGTGGAGATCTTCAAAGGTGGTGGTAAAGGCGTGGAAACCGCCCTGTTCCAGGAAGCGCTTCATGCCCAGCTCGATGCGCGCCGCGTCCAGCACGTTCTGGCGCTTGTCGCCGTTGATTTGTGCCGCAGGCGTCAGGCGGTAGCTGCTTTCGTATTCGTCCACCAGCGCGCTCACGTCGCCATCGCTGATTTCATTCACCACCTGCACCAGGTCGCCCACGGCCCAGGTATTCACGGAGAAGCCGAACTTGATCTGCGCGGCCACTTTGTCGCCGTCGGTGACCGCCACTTCACGCATGTTGTCGCCGAAACGCACCACTTTCAGGTGGCGGGTATCCTGCTTAGAGACTGCCTGGCGCATCCAGGAGCCGATACGTTGTTGCGCTTTGCCATCCTGCCAGTGGCCAGTCACGACCGCATGCTGCTGACGCATACGCGCGCCGATGAAGCCAAACTCGCGGCCGCCGTGCGCGGTCTGGTTCAGGTTCATAAAGTCCATGTCGATGCTGTCCCACGGCAGGGAGGCGTTGAACTGGGTGTGGAACTGCAGCAGCGGTTTGTTGAGGATAGACAGGCCGTTGATCCACATTTTTGCGGGGGAGAAGGTGTGCAGCCACACCACCAGACCGGCGCATTTATCGTCGTAGTTGGCGTCGCGGCAGATGTGAGTGATTTCGTCCGGCGTTGTGCCCAGCGGTTTCAGCACCAGTTTGCACGGCAGCTTGGCTTCCGCATTCAGCGCGTTAACGACGTGCTCCGCGTGTTTTGTCACCTGCTGCAGCGCTTCCGGTCCGTACAGATGCTGGCTGCCAATCACAAACCACACTTCATAGTTATTAAAAATGGTCATCATCGTGTCCTTAATGGGTCAGGGTTGCCGTAGTGTCCGCGGTGCTTTTGGCCGGGGCGGCGACAGGGAGATAGTGAAGTTCGGCGCTTTTTGCCCATTGCTGGTAGCGCTGATAAAGCTGTTCAAAGCGTTGTGCCTGCTCGGCACGCGGCTGGAGCGTATTTTCGACGGCGCTCGCCATATGCTGCTGAGCGGTCGGGATATCCGCATGGACGCCTGCGGCCACGGCGGCGAAAATCGCCGCGCCCAGCGCGCAGCACTGATCGGAGGCCACAATCTGCAGCGGACGGTTCAGCACGTCGCAGCAGGCCTGCATGATCACCGAGTTTTTACGGGCAATACCACCCAGCGCCATCACGTTATTCACGTCGATACCCTGCCCGGTGAAGCACTCCATAATCGCGCGGGCGCCGAAGGCCGTTGCGGCAATCAGGCCGCCGAACAGCGCAGGCGCGTCGGTCGCCAGGTTGAGATCGGTAATCACCCCTTTCAGACGCTGGTTGGCGAACGGCGTACGACGGCCGTTAAACCAGTCCAGCACCACCGGGAGGTGATCGAGAGAAGGATTTTTTGCCCAGGCTTCGGTGAGCTGCGGCAGGAGCTGCTTTTTGCTCTCGGCTATCCGTGTTTTCAGTTCAGGATGCGCCGCCGCCAGCTGGTCCAACGGCCAGCCCAGCACGCGGCCAAACCAGGCGTAGATATCGCCAAACGCGGACTGACCGGCTTCCAGGCCGATGAAGTCCGGCACCACGCTGCCGTCAACCTGTCCGCAGATGCCTTTCACCGCGCGGTCGCCGACGGTGGCTTTATCCGCCGTCAGGATGTCGCAGGTGGAAGTCCCGATGACTTTGACCAGCGTGTTTGGCTGTGCGCCCGCGCCCACGGCGCCCATATGGCAGTCAAAGGCGCCGCCGGAGATCGCCACGTTCTGCGGCAGACCGAGGCGCGTTGCCCACTCTTCGCAGAGGGTGCCGACGGGAACATCGGCGGTGAAGGTGTCGGTAAACAGCGGGTATGTCAGCCTCTTGTTGATAATCGGGTCGAGTTCATCAAAGAACGCGGCAGGCGGCAGGCCGCCCCAGCTTTCATGCCACAGGGATTTATGCCCGGCGCTGCAGCGACCGCGGCGGATATCCTGCGGGCGGGTGGTGCCGGAGAGCAGGGCAGGCACCCAGTCGCACAGTTCAACCCATGACGCGGCAGCCTGCGCAACGGAGTCGTCGGCACGGGTGACGTGGAGGATCTTGGCCCAGAACCATTCGCTGGAGTAAATCCCGCCGATGTAGCGCGAGTAGTCTGTTTTGCCGGGCTGATGGCATAAGCGCGTAATGGCTTCGGCCTCTTCCACGGCGGTGTGGTCTTTCCACAGCACGAACATGGCGTTCGGGTTGTCGGCAAACTCCGGGCGCAGCGCCAGCACGCGTCCTTCGGCATCCACAGGGGCTGGCGTGGAGCCGGTGCTGTCGACGCCAATCCCCACAATCTCAGCTCGCTGGGCGTCAGTCAGTTCGGCCAGGACGGTTTTGATCGCCGCTTCCATCGACTCGATATAGTCACGCGGGTGGTGGCGGAACTGGTTGTTCGGCGCATCACAGTAGCGCCCCTCTTGCCAGCGCGGGTACCACTCAACGCTGGTTGCTATCTCCTGGCCGGACGTACAGTCCACTGCCAGCGCGCGAACCGAATCGCTGCCAAAATCGAGGCCAATCGCAATTGCCATGGTGTTGCTCCATCGAAAAAACAGGTATGGAAGAACATTAGAGACTGGGGGAAAAAGTCGTCAGGCAGGATCCGCTAATCTTATGGACTAAATTGCTGTTACAACGGAAAGTGTGACGCCGTGCAAATATTCAATGTGGACATTTCTGCCGCACTTATAGACACTTTTGTTACTGGTTATCTGCTTGCTCTGGCGAAGAAATCAGGGGGAAAGGCTGAAACATGGCGGACGTAAAAGCGGCGTGATGCTTTTTAGATCTTTACGCGGGCCATTTTTAAGCTGCTTTTAGTGATATGGACAATTGGTTTCCTTCAGGACCCTTGGGAGAACTGAATCTATGGCCGAAACGCAAAACGATCCCCTGCTGCCGGGATACTCGTTTAACGCGCACCTTGTGGCGGGACTGACCCCTATCGAGGCTGAGGGATATCTCGACTTTTACGTCGACCGACCGCTTGGGATGAAAGGGTATATCCTCAACCTCACCGTGCGAGGGGAAGGAATCATCAAGAACGGTGACCAGCAGTTTGTCTGCCGCCCAGGGGATATCCTGCTGTTCCCGCCGGGTGAGATCCACCACTATGGCCGTCATCCTGAGGCCAAAGAGTGGTATCACCAGTGGGTTTACTTCCGTCCGCGCGCCTACTGGCAGGAGTGGCTTTCCTGGCCAGCAATTTTTGCGCACACCGGTTTTTATCGCCCGGACGAGGTTCATCTTGCGCAGTTTCGCGAGCTTTTTGCCCAGATTATCGAGGCAGGGCAGGCCGGTGGTCGCTATGCCGAACTGCTGGCGATAAACCTCCTTGAACAGCTGCTGCTGCGACGGATGGAGGCGATTAACGAGTCGCTTAACCCGCCGCTGGATAACCGCGTGCGCGACGCCTGCCAGTACATCAGCGACCACCTGGCCGATAGCCAGTTTGATATCGCCAGCGTTGCTCAGCACGTCTGCCTGTCGCCGTCGCGGCTGTCGCATCTGTTCCGCCAGCAGCTGGGCGTCAGCGTATTGAGCTGGCGTGAAGATCAGCGCATCAGCCAGGCGAAACTGTTGCTCAGCACCACCCGGATGCCCATCGCCACCGTGGGACGCAACGTAGGCTTTGAGGATCAGCTCTATTTCTCCCGCGTATTTAAAAAATGTACCGGTGCCAGCCCGAGTGAATTCCGCGCGGGATGTGAATAAACGGTAAAAAAAGATAAACAAACAGGTGAATGCGGAAAGCAACCTGTAAACTATTCAGACAATTGTTGCCTTGACGCGGTGCGGGGCGCTAAGCAGAATCGCTGATTCGTTTTCTGACCGGAATAGTTATGCAGGCATTGCTGGAACACTTTATTACCCAGTCCGTTATGTACTCGCTCATCGCCGTGGCGCTGGTGGCGTTTCTGGAGTCGCTGGCGCTCGTCGGGTTAATCCTGCCCGGCACCGTAATGATGGCAGGGCTTGGTGCGCTGATTGGCAGCGGCGAGGTTAATTTCTGGCAGGCGTGGCTCGCCGGGATTATCGGCTGCCTGCTCGGCGACTGGATCTCCTTCTGGCTGGGCTGGCGCTTTAAGAAGCCGCTGCACCGCTGGTCGTTCATGAAAAAGAACAAAGCCTTGCTGGATAAAACCGAGCATGCGCTGCATCAGCACAGCATGTTTACCATCCTCGTCGGGCGCTTTGTCGGGCCAACGCGTCCGCTGGTGCCAATGGTGGCCGGGATGCTGGATCTGCCCGTCGCGAAATTCGTGGTGCCGAACATTATCGGCTGCGTCTTCTGGCCGCCGTTCTACTTCCTGCCGGGGATCCTCGCGGGTGCTGCCATTGATATTCCGGACGGGATGCAAAGCGGTGAGTTTAAGTGGCTGCTGCTGGGCACGGCGCTGCTGCTGTGGCTGGCGGTCTGGCTCTGCTGGCGACTGTGGCGCAGCGCTAAAGCCAGTGTCGATCGCCTGACGCGCTACCTCCCGCGTACTCGCCTGCTCTGGCTGGCTCCGCTGACGCTGGGTGTGGCTGCGGTAGCCCTGGTCGCGCTGATTCGTCACCCGCTGATGCCGGTGTACGGCGAAATTCTGCTGAAGGTGGTGAGCCGTTAATGTTTATTCCCTCTCCCTGTGGGAGAGGGTCAGGGTGAGGGCATCAGACGGCACGAATGCCCAACAGTGAAGACGCCCCCGCTTTACCACTCAGCAGCTCTTCCGTCTTCCCATCCCACGCAATTCGCCCTTCGGCAACCACCACCGATCGCGGCGCAATCCGTGCTGCATCCTCAATACTGTGCGAAACCATCAGCATCGTCAGCTGCTGACGCTGGCAGACCTCCTGCACCAGGGCGAGCATCTCCTGACGCAGCGCGGGATCGAGCGCCGAGAAGGGCTCATCCAGCAGCAGAAGCGGCTGCTCGCGCACCAGACAACGCGCCAGCGCCACGCGCTGACGCTGGCCGCCGGAGAGCTCGCCCGGCAGCCTGTCGATGAATTCAGCGATCCCCATCTGTGCGGCAATCACTTCAAGTTTTTCGCGTTGGGCATCGTTCAGCCTGAGCCCCGGATGCATTCCCAGCGCGATGTTTTGCCGCACCGTCAGATGGGTAAACAGGTTGTTTTCCTGAAACAGCATCGACACAGGACGTTTAGCCGGAGGGGCGTTGGTGAAATCACGATTATCGATGGCTATCGACCCGCTGGCAGGTTGCAGAAAGCCGGCGATCAAATTGAGCAAGGTGCTTTTCCCGGCACCGCTTGGGCCAAGCACCGCAATCCGCTCGCCCTGCTGAACGGAGAGTGTGAAGCGCATCGGCAGATGCTGATAGAGCCAGGTTACATCAGTCAGTTTTAACATCACGCCCCGGGAGTTTTTCGATAACGGTAAATAAGGCAAAGCACAGCAGCAGCAGTAACAGCGCGGTAACCGCGCCATCCTGACTGCGGTAAGAGCCGATTTGCTGATAAAGCCAGTACGGAAGCGTGCGGAAATCGTCATTGCCGAACAGCGCCACGACGCCAAAGTCTCCAATAGAGAGCACGCAGGCAAACGCCAGCGCCTGCGCCAGCGGGCGTTTTAGCGCGCGCAGTTCGACTACCTTCAGCCGCTGCCAGCCCTGCATCCCCAGCGACTGGCACAGCAAACCGTAGCGGCTGTTGACGTCGCGCATCGGGTTTTCCAGCACCTTGAGCGCGTAGGGGATGGCCATTAAGGCGTTGGTGAAAATCACAATGCCATCTGCCCTTTCCGGCAGGCCGAAGGTGCTGTTAAACAGTAAAAAGAAGCCCGTTGCCAGCACGATGCCCGGCATCGCCAGGATCAGCATGCCCGTCAGCTCCAGCATTTGTCCGGCTTTTTGCGCCTGGCGGGCGTAGAGCTCACGGCTGCTCCACAGCAGCATCATGGTCAGGAGGACGCACAGTAATCCGGCAGCGAGGGCGATACGCAGCGAGGTCCAGGTGGCTTGCCAGAGAACGGGCTGTTGCAGGACGGACCCGAGATTGAGGTTCAATCCGTCAACAATAACGGCCATCAGCGGCGGCAGCAGTAGCAGAAGCGCCAGCGCGATCAGGATAAAATCACTGACGCGGCTGTGCAGGCTGTCCTGCGGATCGCGCCAGCCGGTTATTTGATGACTGCCAGCGGGAATGGCTTTACTCAGCCGCTGGCTCAACAGCACCAGCGCAAGACAGCACGCCATCTGCACCATCGCCAGCAGCGCGGCGCGACCGGGATCGTAGTCGTAACTCAGCGCCTGGTAAATCGCCAGCTCAATGGTGGTGGCCTGCGGCCCGCCGCCGAGTGACAGCACGGTGGCAAAGCTGGCAAAGCAGAGCATAAAGATTAACGCCGCCACGGGCGGGAGCTGGCGGCGAAGCCACGGCCATTCGACAAAGCGGAAGAACGACACGCCGCGCATGCCGAGCTGGGCGGCAATCTGACGCTGTTCGCCGGGAATATTTTCCAGCGCCTGCAAAAAGAGGCGCGTTGCCATCGGCATATTGAAAAATACGTGCGCCAGCAGAATGCCCTGCAGTCCGTAAGGCGAGAATGACCATTCCAGGCCAAGCTGACCGAACAGTGAAGACAGCCAGCCCTGGCGACCGTAAACGCTTAGAATACCAAATACCGCCACCAGCACGGGCAGGATCAGCGTCATGGCGCACAGGCGCAGCAGGGCCTGCCTGCCGGGAAATCGCCGTCGATACAGAGCGCGTGCCAGAAAAATAGCCGGGATCACCGACAGCAGGGCAGAAAGAGACGCCTGCCAGAAGGAGAACCGGATAACGTGCCAGAGGTAGCTGTCGTGCCAGAGGGCGAGCAGGTCGCTCCCTGGCGCGTTAAACCACAATGCAAGAAAAGCCCCCAGGCTGACCGCTACCATCACGGCGGCGGCGAGCAGCCCGGGAAGTAACCAGCCGGGAATCAACGGCTGACGGCGCGTTGCCATTCGCTTACCCATGCGGCACGCTGCGCGGCGACCTGCTGAGGCGTAAACTCCAGCGAGGTTTTCGGTTTGGTCAACTGCTCGAAACCTGCAGGCAGCGCAACGTTAGTAACCGGATACATCCAGTTGCCCGCTGGAATGGCGTTCTGGAACGCCGGTGAAACCATAAACTTCAGGAACTTCTCGGCCAGCTCCGGCTGTTTGCTGGCAGCGGTACGCGCGGCCACTTCCACCTGCAGATAGTGCCCTTCTGCAAAATCTGCGGCTGCATAGTTGTCTTTCTTCTCGGCGATAATGTGGTAGGCCGGGGAGGTGGTGTAGCTCAGCACCAGGTCGCTTTCGCCTTTGAGGAACAGGCCGTAGGCTTCGCTCCAGCCTTTGGTCACGGTGACGGTTTTAGCGGCCAGCTTCTGCCATGCTTCCGGTGCTTTATCCCCGTAGACCTTTTGCATCCATAGCAGCAGGCCCAGGCCCGGCGTGCTGGTCCGCGGATCTTCGTAAATTACGCGCCACTTCTGATCGCTTTCGACCAGCTCTTTCAGGCTCTTCGGCGGGTTTTTCAGCTTATTTTTGTCGTAAACAAAAGCAAAGTAGCCATAGTCGAACGGCACAAAGGTGTCGTTCTTCCAGCCGCCCGGCACGTTAACGGCATCTGCCGCGACGCCGCTTTTGGCAAACAGTTTGGTTTGCGAGGCGGCTTCCAGCAGGTTGTTATCCAGCCCGAGCACCACGTCGGCTTTACTGTTTTTACCTTCCATGCGCAGACGGTTGAGCAGCGACACGCCATCTTCAAGCGCCACGAACTTTAGCTCGCAGTTGCAGTCCGCTTCAAAGGCTTTTTTGACAACCGGGCCAGGACCCCAGTCGGCAGAGAAGGAGTCGTAGGTGTAGACCGTCAGGACGGGCTTGGCAAAAGCAGGCAGCGCGAACAGCGCCAGCAGGGGGAGAACTTTTTTTAACACTTTGCACCTCAGGGTTGAGTGGCAAAGGATTTTGAGCGACAGCCTCAAATCCCTTCGCCGGCGTTATCCGGATCAGGTTCGACGGGTATTATCTCAGCGCACATCTGTGATGCAGCACCCCGTTGAGAACGGCGCTATTGTAATGATTTGGTGAATATTACGAAAGCGTTATGGCTCCGGGGGCGCAAACCAGGCGGATTTAAAATCAAACCAGCCCAGAGTGTTCATCCGCAGGCCGCGCATGCTGCGCTGGCCCTGAATCATCAGCCAGTGGTGGATCAGCGGGACGATCGCCTGCTCGGCCAGCAGCTGCTGGCACCAAACGGCAAGGTTCATCTCGCCCGATCGCCACAGGGCGGCGTCCTGCTGCCAGTCCCGATCGATGCAGTGCTGGATCAGCGGTACTTCATACAGATGTGAAAATAATGAAAAATCGAGCGGCAGGGTAAAATTAGCGCTGTTGAGCCAGATATCGCTGGCGATCTCTCCCTGATGCCATTCGTCATAGTCCACTTCTCTTACCTCTAACTTGACCCCCTCGGCTGCCAGCAGGCGGGTCATGATCCTCGCGATAAAACGATGCTCCACGTGCTCGCGGTAGTAGGTCAGGGTGATGGACTCCAGCCCTGCGGGTTTGTCGCAGTGCGACGGCCGGGCGTGGTGCCAGCGCGGAAGCAGGCCGTAGGCCGGAAACCAGTATGTCTGGTACTGCTCTTCCGCATGGTAGATCAGATTGGAAGGGGACAGCACGTGGCTGATCCACTTGCGGACGCCCTGGTTTGCCCCGCGGTGGGTACGGCGGTCAAACAGGAGATAGTAGCATCCTTCCTCCAGGCGGCTCTCCACGGCCTTTTCTCCGGTGGTGGGGCCTTCAAGCGTCAGACCGCAGCTCAGGTCTTCATTGAGATCAGGCAATACCCACACGTTCACTTCGTCGATCAGCGCCCGATAGCCAAAGTAGTCATCGAACGCGCGGATTTTCAGCTGGTTGCTGTTATTGCGGGACACGGAGTAGGGCCCGGTGCCAATCGGCAGGCTGGCAAAATTGTTCAATGATTCCCACTCGCCGGGCAAAATCATCGACGGCACATAGCCCAGCAGCCAGGGAAGCCACTTGTCCTGCTGCGACAGCTCAATGTCCAGCGTCCAGGCCGTGGGGGAATGGATGCGCGAAATATGCGAGTAGAGCGGCAGCCTGCGGGCGCGTTCCAGAGAGGCGATGACGTCGTGCATCTCCAGCTCGCGGCCGTGGTGAAAGTGGATGCCGGGGCGTAAGAAGAAGCGCCAGTGGCGCGGGGAAAGCTGCTGCCAGTGGTGCGCAATATCCGCCTCCAGTTCCCCGTTTTCCTCATTTATGCGCGTCAGGCCGCTGAAGATTTGTCGGGCCATGTGGGTTTCCGAGCGGCGTAACGCCGTGCCGGGCAACAGATTTTTCATCGGACGGTAATAGAGCACCCGCAGAATGTGTCGGCCCTGACGAAAGCTGCGTCCGAGATGGGAGACCAGCATCTGGCGCACGGCGGCCTTGTCGCCCACCAGCTGGACCAGCTGATCGATGCGGTCCTGTTCGAGCAGATCTTCTGCGCGCTGCTGCTGCAACGCCAGTCCGGTATACAGGAAGGTCAGCCGCGAACGTTTGCCGCGTCCCGCTTCCGCTTCCCAGCTTAACCACCCCTGCTGCTGCATGGTGTTGAGCAGCGTGCGCATATGACGGCGGGAACAGCTAAGCAGGTCCGCCAGCTCGTTGAGCGTGGTCTCCTGCGATTGTCCCTCGCAGCACTGCCAGAGGCGGATAAACTGTTGTTGCAGACGACCGGAAGGCATAAAAGGGGAACTCCTGACAAAAAACCAGCAATTTATTTATCCCTATATTAGGCCAATAATTCTCCTCGATGAAGCGAGGAGGTAAATTATGAAGAGGTCTACCGCACGTCAGTTTTATCAGCAGTACTTTTCAGCGACAAAAGGATCGTCCTGGCTGGCCCGCCGGTGTGCAGAGCAACGGCTGAAAACGTTAGAAGAATTGATGCAGTGGGACGTTACGACACCGACCTCTTCCCGCTAACTCGCCTCGATCATGTGTGACTGAGTATTGGTGCTTATCACCCGCCAGCAAAATGTTTTTGCTGGCTTTTTTCGTTTACTATTCACCCAATTTCGATTCGCTTTCACAAGGACTTGCGCATGCTGTGGTTGATGACGATGGGGCGACGCCTGAACGGCGTGTATGCCGCTTTTATGCTGGTGGCCTTTATGATGGGCGTGGCGGGGGGGCTTCAGGCGCCGACGCTGAGCCTGTTTCTCAGCCGCGAGGTGGGGGCTCAGCCGTTTTGGGTCGGCCTGTTTTATACCGTCAATGCCATTGCCGGGATCCTGGTCAGCCTCGCGCTGGCGAAACGATCGGACAGCCAGGGCGATCGCCGCAAGCTGATCCTCTTTTGCTGCGCCATGGCCGTGGGTAACGCGCTGCTCTTTGCTTTCAATCGTCATTATCTGACGCTCATTACCTGCGGCGTGCTGCTGGCGTCGCTAGCGAACACCGCTATGCCGCAGCTGTTCGCCCTGGCCCGTGAATATGCGGATAACTCCGCGCGGGAAGTGGTGATGTTCAGCTCGGTGATGCGTGCCCAACTCTCGCTGGCGTGGGTCATTGGTCCGCCGCTGGCCTTTATGCTGGCGTTGAACTATGGCTTTACCACCATGTTCTCCATTGCGGCAGGGATTTTTGTCATCAGCCTGGCGCTGATAGCCTTCGCACTGCCGTCCGTGGCCCGCGTCGAACAGGCGACGGATAAACCTGTTACCCAGGTGAGCGGCTGGCAGGACAAGAACGTCCGCATGTTGTTTATTGCCTCGACGCTGATGTGGACCTGCAACACCATGTACATTATTGATATGCCGCTGTGGATCAGCAGCGATCTGGGCTTACCGGACAAGCTCGCGGGGATCTTAATGGGAACCGCCGCCGGGCTGGAAATTCCGGCGATGATTCTGGCGGGCTATTACGTTAAGCGCTTTGGAAAGCGTCGGATGATGATCGTCGCCGTGGCGGCCGGGGTACTGTTCTACGCAGGGTTGATCCTTTTCCATTCGCGTGAAGCGTTGCTGGCGCTGCAGCTGTTTAACGCCGTGTTTATTGGAATTGTTGCCGGGATCGGCATGCTCTGGTTCCAGGATCTGATGCCCGGCCGTGCAGGCTCGGCAACGACGCTTTTTACCAACAGTATTTCAACCGGCGTGATCCTGGCGGGTGTGATTCAGGGGGCGCTGGCGCAAAGCTATGGCCATGCGTCGGTCTACTGGATGATTGCGGCGCTCTCCGTCGTGACGCTCCTGCTGACCTGCCGCGTAAAAGACGTGTGATCGGATGAGTGAAACAGAGCCCGGGAGCACCGGGCTCTGCGAACCGTTTTATTCGGAATACTGATATTTACGCTGCGCGCGTAGCGTCAGGTACATATGAACGAGTCCCATGAAGCCGTGTGCCCAGAAATATGTCTCAATAAAAACTGTCAGGAATTTATGCAAGTCTAAGATGGATTCCGTGACGGACGAAACCGGCCCAAGCGTGGCGTTCAGCACGAACCAGGCCGCGCCGCAGAGTGCAACGCCCAGCAGCGCCAGCACACCCAGACCTTGCACCGTTGCCGCCATACCGCCAGCATGCGCGTCAGGTAACTGACGCTGCGTGAGGGTGCGAATATCTTCAACGATTCCACGAAAATCCAGCGCCAGCCAGGCGAAGTAATACTTAAATCCGCGCTGGGTTAACATCCATGCCATCATGGCAATACCACAAAAAATTAAACCAAACCCTGAGATAACATGGATCCAGGTGACAATTCCGTTCAGTCCGGATTCGTGGAGGGCCTCGCTTTCGGTGAAATTAGAATTGATAATTTGGGCTAGCACCAGTATGGCTACAAGAATGTGCAGTACGCGAAGAAAAGGCGTTTCTTTATGGGGAAGCGTATTACGTAGCGTTGGGTTCATCGCTTTTTACCTCAATAATGAGAGAGCTGATGCGATGCAGTGTGACGCAGATTAATTAACGAAACCTTAACGATGAGTAGCGTCACACTGTATTTATGCGTTCCGATTAGTGGGCAGGATCAATATGCGTCATCACGTTCAGCACATTGAATTTTTGCATCACGTTGTTTCTGGCATTGACGGCAATCTGATGCCCTTCTTTTACGCTTAATTCGCCGTTCACTTCCAGATGGACATCGACAAGGGCTAAATCGCCCATCTTGCGGGTTTTTAAATCATGGAGTCCGGTGACGCCTTCGGTTGAGAGAAGACACGTTTTGATATCGTGCTCCAGCTCGGGTTCAAGCGAACGGTCCATCAGATCGTGCAGGGCATCGGCAGAGAATTTGTAACCCATATGGGCGATGAACACTCCGACAATCAGGGCCGCAATCAGGTCCATCGCGTGAAAACCCACTAAATTTCCGGCAATACCGATAGCGACAACCACTGACGACGCTGCGTCAGAACGGGCATGCCAGGCATTGGCTATCAGCAGCGAGGACTGAATACGTTTTCCCGTGGCAAACATGTATCTGAACAGACTCTCCTTCACCACCAGCGCCAGTATCGCCACCCACAAAGCGGCCCCTTTCACCATCTGATGCGTCTCGGGATTAAGCAGTTTATTGCCAGCGGACCAGAGCATCCCGACCCCCACGAGCAGCAGAATAGCGCCAATAATAAGCTTTGCACCGTTTTCGAAACGCAGATGACCGTAATGATGATCGATATCAGAGGCTTTCTGACTCTTTTTATTCGCAATCAGAACGACAAAGTCAGAAGATAAATCGGAAAGAGAATGAATCCCATCAGCAATTAACCCCTGTGAGCCGGAGAATATTCCTGCAACTATCTGAAAGCAGGTGAGTAAAATATTTATTATCACGCTTACTAATGTGCATTTATGTATTTCCCGAGAACGGATATGAGACTCATTGCCATTTTTCTTTTTCATGATAATTTCCGCTACCAACTGATTGAGCGATTATTCTGCGCAGGGAACATTAAATTGACGTTAAATATAACGTCATTATTGGCTGGGTTTGGGAATATTTACAGAAGGAGGGCGGGTATCGGGATAAAACGCGGCCTGCAGAGTGCACTGCAGGCCGGAGGATTACTTCATAAATGCAGGTTGTTTGTTTTCGTAAGTGGCAATCGCCGCTTCGTGCTGGAGAGTTAAACCTATGCTGTCCAGACCGTTCAGCATGCAGTGACGGCGGAACGCATCAATGCTGAAGCTGTAGGTTTTATCCCCGGCTTTCACCACTTCCGCTTCCAGATCCACTTCAAACGAAATACCCAGATTCGCCTTAACCAGCGCGAACAACTCATCGATCTGTTCATCGCTCAGCGTGACGGGCAGCAGCTGGTTGTTGAAGCTGTTACCGTAAAAAATATCCGCGAAGCTTGGGGCGATGACCACTTTGAAGCCGTAATCGGTGAGCGCCCACGGAGCGTGTTCGCGGGATGAGCCGCAGCCAAAGTTTTCTCGGGCCAGTAAAATGGAGGCGCCTTTGTACTCCGGGAAGTTCAGAACGAATTCCGGATTAGGCACTTCGCCTTTGTCGTCCAGGAAACGCCAGTCGTTGAACAGGTGCGCGCCAAAGCCGGTACGCGTCACCTTCTGCAGAAACTGTTTGGGAATAATAGCGTCAGTATCGACGTTAGCGGCGTCCAGCGGGACAACCCGGCCCGTATGTTGGGTAAATTTCTCTGCCATGATTGTCTCCTTATTTCAGGCTGCGAATATCGGCGAAATGGCCGGTGACTGCCGCAGCGGCGGCCATTGCCGGGCTGACCAGATGGGTACGCCCACCGCGGCCCTGACGGCCTTCAAAGTTACGGTTGCTGGTGGAGGCGCAGCGCTCACCCGGATTCAGGCGATCGTTATTCATGGCCAGACACATCGAGCAGCCAGGCAGGCGCCACTCGAAGCCCGCTTCGATAAAGATCTTATCCAGACCTTCGGCTTCCGCCTGGGCTTTCACCGGACCAGAGCCTGGAACCACCAGCGCCTGCACGCCCGGCGCGACTTTACGGCCTTTGGCAATCTCTGCCGCCGCGCGCAAATCTTCGATACGGGAGTTAGTGCAAGAACCGATAAAGACTTTATCAATGGTCACGTCGGTCAACGGCACGCCGGGCTTCAGCCCCATATAGGCCAGCGCTTTTTCCGCACTGGCGCGCTCTACCGGATCGGCAAAGGAAGCAGGATCTGGAATGGAGTCGTTGACGGAAATCACCTGACCCGGGTTGGTCCCCCAGGTCACCTGCGGCGCAATCTCTTCTGCCTGCAGCGTGACAACGGTATCAAACGTCGCCCCATCGTCGGTTTTCAGGGTTTTCCAGTATGCTACCGCGTCGTCAAAATCCTGACCTTTCGGCGCGTGCAGACGGCCCTTCACATAGTTGAAGGTCGTTTCATCTGGCGCGACCAGACCGGCTTTGGCGCCCATCTCAATGGCCATATTGCACAGGGTCATGCGGCCCTCCATGCTCAGCGCCTGGATAGCGTCTCCGCAGAACTCAACGACGTGGCCTGTACCGCCTGCGCTGCCGGTTTTACCGATAATCGCCAGCACGATATCTTTCGCGGTAATGCCAGGTGCCGCTTTGCCCTTCACTTCAATCTTCATCGTTTTGGCACGGCCCTGCTTCAGGGTCTGCGTCGCCAGAACGTGTTCAACCTCAGAAGTGCCAATCCCGAACGCCAGAGCGCCAAACGCGCCGTGTGTCGCGGTATGGGAGTCACCGCAGACGATGGTCATGCCCGGCAGGGTGATCCCTTGCTCAGGCCCCATCACGTGGACGATGCCCTGATAAGGATGGTTCAGGTCGTACAGCTCAACGCCAAATTCTTTACAGTTCTTAATCAGCTCCTGCATCTGGATACGCGCCATCTCACCCGAGGCATTAATGTCTTTGGTCTGGGTGGAAACGTTGTGATCCATCGTCGCGAAGGTTTTACCCGGCTGACGTACCGGACGCTTGTGCGCGCGCAGGCCGTCAAATGCCTGAGGAGAGGTCACTTCGTGTACCAGATGACGGTCAATGTACAGCAGCGGGGTTTCGTTTGGTGCCTCGTAAACAACGTGCGCATCAAACAACTTTTCATATAACGTTTTAGCCATGATTACACCCCTTCAGCGACATAGCGGGCAATGATGTCGCCCATTTCATCGGTACTGACTGCCGCCGTGCCGCGTGCTAAATCGCCGGTACGGACGCCTTCTTCTAACGCCCGGTTAATGGCGTGTTCAATTGCGGTTGCTGCATCGTCTGCATCCAGGCTGTAGCGCAGCAGCAGGGCCAGGGAGAGGATCTGCGCAATCGGGTTAGCGATGTTTTTACCCGCGATATCCGGTGCAGAACCGCCAGCCGGTTCATACAGACCAAAGCCTTCTTCATTCAGGCTTGCGGATGGCAGCATCCCCATGGAGCCGGTGATCATTGCGCACTCGTCAGAGAGAATATCGCCGAACAGGTTGGAGCACAGCAGCACGTCAAACTGGGACGGATCCTTAATCAGCTGCATGGTCGCGTTATCGATGTACATGTGCGACAGCGCGACGTCCGGATACTGCTTAGCGACTTCACTGACGATCTCGCGCCACAGAATGGAAGATTGCAGCACGTTCGCTTTGTCAATGGAGGTCACTTTATGGCGGCGTTTACGCGCAGACTCAAAGGCGATATGGGCGATACGTTCAATTTCGAAACGGTGATACACCTCGGTGTCGAACGCTTTTTCGTGTTGTCCGCTGCCTTCGCGTCCTTTTGGCTGACCGAAATAGATCCCGCCGGTCAGTTCACGCACGCACAGAATGTCGAATCCGTTGGCGGCGATATCCGCGCGCAGCGGGCAGAACTCTTCCAGACCCTGATACAGCTTCGCCGGACGCAGGTTGCTGAACAGCTTGAAGTGTTTACGCAGCGGCAGCAGCGCGCCGCGCTCTGGCTGCTCTGCTGGCGGCAGGTGTTCCCATTTCGGGCCACCGACGGAACCAAACAGCACGGCATCGGCATTTTCACAGCCTTCCACGGTCGCTTTTGGCAGTGGCGTACCGTGGTTATCAATTGCAATACCGCCCACGTCGTAGTGGCTGGTGGTGATTTTCATCGCAAAACGCGCGCGAACGGCTTCCAGTACTTTCAGCGCCTGTGCCATCACTTCCGGGCCAATACCGTCACCCGGCAACACAGCAATATGGTAATTCTTCGACATTACACGGTTTCCTTGTTGTTCTCTTTATTCTGAGCTTTGCGTTGCAACTCTTTTTCGACTTCGGCGGCGCGCCAGATGTTGTTCAGAACATGCACCATCGCCTTCGCGGAGGATTCAACGATATCTGTCGCCAGGCCCACGCCATGGAAGCGGCGGCCGTTGTAATTGACCACGATATCTACCTGACCCAGCGCATCTTTGCCGTGGCCCTTGGCCGTCAGGTCATATTTGACCAGCTCAACGTCGTACTCGGTGACGCGATTAATCGCCTGGTAAATCGCATCGACAGGGCCGTTACCGTTAGCTGCCTCTGCTTTAATTTCATCTCCGCAGGCCAGCTTGACCGAGGCGGTAGCGATGTCGCTGGAGCCGGACTGCACGTTAAAGTAATCCAGACGGAAGTGCTCCGGCTCTTCCTGCTGTTTGTTGATAAAGGCCAGTGCTTCCAGGTCGTAGTCGAAGACCTGGCCTTTTTTGTCGGCCAGCTTCAGGAACGCGTCATACAGCTGATCCATGTTGTAATCGCTGTCCTTATAACCCATCTCTTCCATACGGTGCTTAACCGCCGCACGGCCGGAACGGGAGGTCAGGTTCAACTGGACCTGGTTCAGACCGATGGATTCCGGGGTCATGATTTCGTAGTTTTCACGGTTCTTCAGCACGCCATCCTGGTGAATACCGGAAGAGTGTGCGAAGGCGCCAGTGCCGACAATCGCTTTGTTAGCCGGAATGGGCATGTTGCAAATCTGGCTGACGGTCTGGCTGGTGCGCCAGATTTCGTTGTGATTGATGCGGGTGTGCACGTCCATGATGTCTTTGCGCACTTTGATCGCCATGATCACTTCTTCCAGAGAACAGTTGCCCGCACGTTCGCCGATGCCGTTCATCGCGCCTTCAACCTGACGTGCCCCGGCGTGGACGGCGGCGATGGCATTGCCCACGGCCAGACCCAAATCATCGTGGGTGTGGACGGAGATAATTGCCTTATCAATATTTGGTACGCGGTCATACAGGCCGGTGATGATGTTGGAGAACTCAAACGGCATGGTGTAGCCGACGGTGTCCGGAATGTTGATGGTTTTCGCGCCCGCGTTGATGGCGGCTTCGACGACGCGCGCCAGGTCTTCGATTGGCGTACGACCCGCATCTTCACAGGAGAATTCAACGTCATCGGTATAGTTGCGTGCGCGCTTAACCATATAGACAGCACGCTCAATCACCTCATCCAGCGTGCTGCGCAGCTTGGTTGCGATGTGCATAGGAGAGGTCGCAATGAAGGTGTGAATACGGAACGCTTCAGCCACCTTCAATGACTCAGCGGCAACGTCGATATCTTTCTCTACGCAGCGCGCCAGGGCACACACGCGGCTGTTTTTAATGGTGCGGGCGATAGTCTGGACGGATTCGAAATCACCGGGAGACGAGACAGGGAAACCGACCTCCATCACGTCGACACCCATACGTTCGAGAGCCAGCGCGATCTGCAGTTTCTCTTTAACACTCAGGCTTGCCTGTAATGCCTGTTCACCGTCACGTAAAGTAGTATCGAAAATAATGACTTGCTGGCTCATGGGTTTGGTCCTTGTCAGTCTTAGGGCGCCTTGCTACGAGCATAAAAAAACCCGCGCAGTGGCGCGGGTTTTTAGTCTTACTGGTGACGATTCAACGCTGAATTTCGCCCGCCAGTCTACCGCGCACAGTGGATGCGTTTAGTAGTAGTAGACCGGTGAAACGAATGGTGCGTGTCATGAATCGTGCTCCGTTAAATTCAATATACTTTTAGTGGTACTGGATACGGCTGTTCATGTCAACCCCTGATGATGAAAACGGGCCCGACAGACTGAATCAATAGGCTATTCACTTTAGCTAATTGTGCTGGTTTTAGCTTTTTCGAACCGACTAATTGTCTAATTTTGGACTTAAGAAAAGAGTTGCAGAAACAAATAAATTAATTTTTTTAAAAATGAGTGAAATGTGTTGAAGAGGATGCTTAGAGCTTAAAGATTTTTAATATCATAAAGTTATAAATGAAGTGGATCTATTCCAGAACACTGAAAAACGAGCTGAGATAACAGATTGTTAACTAACTGTAGGGTGATAGCAATAATAGTTTAATCATACTTAAGTCATCATTAACCTGTCGGCAATTGTATATTTGTTTGGTTTATGGTTTCATTCAGTTCCTGAAGTCAAACATATCATTTTCGCTGATTAATGTTTGTTAATATAAAGTCTTTATATATTCTGAATTTTAAATAATTCTCTTTCGCTGATCGTATTTGCATGATAATGCACCTTTAAGGTTATTATCGTGCGTTGGCAAAGGAGTGTAGCGTGACAGTGGAGTCAGAAGTGCCAGAAAATAATATTAAAAAACCTCAAGTTGCTGATGGGATTAAACCGCAGTTACGCACGGTGGATCTTAATCTTCTGACGGTTTTTGATGCGGTCATGCAGGAACAGAATATCACCCGTGCAGCCCAATCGTTGGGGATGTCACAACCTGCTGTGAGTAATGCCGTTGCCAGGCTTAAGCTCATGTTTAACGACGAATTATTTGTTCGCTACGGGAGGGGGATCCAGCCTACGGCGCGCGCATTCCAGCTATTCGGCTCCATTCGTCAGGCGTTGCAACTGGTCCAAAATGAGCTGCCAGGATCGGGGTTTGAACCCTTAAGCAGCGAGCGCGTATTCCATCTTTGTGTCTGTAGCCCATTAGATAATTATTTAACGTCAATTATTTATAATAAAGTTGAAGAAATCGCACCAAATATCAATCTTGTTTTTAAATCATCCTTGAATCAAAACACGGAACATCAGTTACGCTATCAGGAGATCGAATTTGTTCTGGGGTATGAAGAGTTCCGTCGCCCGGAATTTTCCTGTGTGCCGCTGTTTAAAGATGAAATGGTTCTGGTCGCCAGCAAAAAACACCCACGTCTGAATTCTCCGATGCGAGAAAACGATGTTTATAACGAGCAGCATGCCGTTGTTGCACTCGACAGGTATGCTTCTTTTAGCCTGCCGTGGTATGACACTGCGGATAAACAGGCGAGCGTGGCTTATCAGGGCATGGCGATGGTCAGCGTATTAAACGTGGTGTCCCAGACCCAGCTGGTGGCGATTGCGCCGCGCTGGCTGGCAGAAGAGTTTTCTGACCCTTTAAATCTGCAAATTTTGCCTCTGCCACTCAAGCTAAATAGCCGTACCTGTTATCTTTCCTGGCATGAAGCGGCGGGGCGAGATAAAGGACATCAGTGGATGGAAGAGTTGCTGGTGGGCATCTGCCGCCGGTAAAACGCATCAGGATAAATCGCATCGGATTGTGTGATTTATCCTGGTTTTTTTTAGATAATTGATATTTTGTTCTGTTGTTCTTTTTTTGGAGCTGCTCTCCGGCTCGCAAAAATAGATGATTTCCTGCATTGCCGCGCTTTTCAGTGATGATTTATCACCCCATCCTCTATTCCCAGAGGAATTAACCATATCCTCTGCTAACAGCTGCTTTTTCTGCTTTACGCACCGTTTATCTCTCCGGGTTTGCTAATTGCCTGCCTCATAACGAGCGGTTAAGGTAAAGAACACTCTGCAAAATATAAGATTGGTTTCTCCCAATCGTAAGACGGTGCGGAAATGAATTCGGCATTCCGTCTATAACAATATGCCTGGAGGCAAACCATGGAGATGTTGTCTGGCGCGGAAATGGTCGTTCGGTCACTGATCGATCAGGGCGTAAAGCAAGTGTTCGGCTACCCTGGTGGTGCAGTTCTCGATATTTATGATGCGCTGCACACGGTAGGGGGCATTGACCATGTTCTGGTACGTCACGAGCAGGCGGCGGTACACATGGCTGACGGTCTGGCGCGGGCTACGGGTGAAGTGGGCGTGGTGTTAGTCACTTCCGGCCCCGGCGCGACAAACGCCATTACCGGCATTGCGACAGCGTATATGGACTCTATCCCGCTGGTGATCCTCTCCGGGCAGGTAGCAACCTCACTGATCGGTTACGATGCGTTTCAGGAGTGCGACATGGTCGGGATTTCGCGTCCCGTTGTGAAGCACAGCTTCCTGGTCAAGCAAACGGAAGACATTCCTGGCGTACTGAAGAAAGCTTTCTGGCTGGCGGCGAGCGGACGCCCGGGACCAGTGGTGGTCGATCTGCCTAAAGATATCCTCAACCCGGCAAACAAGCTGCCTTATGTCTGGCCGGAAGCTGTCAGCATGCGCTCTTATAACCCCACAACGCAGGGGCACAAAGGTCAGATCAAGCGAGCGTTGCAAACGCTTCTGGCAGCCAAAAAACCGGTGGTCTATGTCGGTGGCGGGGCGATCAACGCTGCCTGTGAAGTCCAGCTTCGTGAACTGATTGAAAAACTCAACCTTCCCGTTGCATCGTCGCTGATGGGGCTGGGGGCGTTCCCCGCAACCCATCGTCAGGCGCTGGGTATGCTGGGCATGCACGGTACCTATGAAGCCAACATGACGATGCACCATTCCGATGTGATTTTTGCCGTCGGCGTGCGGTTTGACGATCGCACCACCAATAACCTGGCGAAGTACTGCCCTAACGCCACCGTACTGCATATTGATATCGATCCAACGTCAATTTCAAAAACGGTATCGGCTGATGTGCCTATCGTCGGTGATGCCCGGCAGGTTCTGGAGCAAATGCTGGATCTGCTGGCCCATGAGAGTGCAACCCAGCCGCTGGATGAGATCCGCGACTGGTGGCAGCAGATTGAACAGTGGCGCGCGCGTCAGTGCCTGAAATATGACACGCAAAGTGAAAATATTAAGCCGCAGGCGGTCATTGAAGCGGTGTGGCGACTGACGAAAGGTGAGGCGTACGTAACCTCAGATGTGGGGCAGCATCAGATGTTTGCCGCCCTGTATTACCCGTTTGATAAGCCGCGACACTGGATCAACTCCGGTGGTTTAGGAACAATGGGCTTTGGTCTGCCTGCCGCGTTGGGCGTGAAGCTGGCGCTGCCGAATGAAACCGTCGTCTGCGTAACGGGGGACGGCAGTATTCAGATGAACATTCAGGAGCTGTCTACTGCGCTGCAATATGAATTGCCGGTACTGGTGCTAAACCTGAATAACGGGTATCTCGGTATGGTGAAGCAGTGGCAGGATATGATCTACTCTGGCCGTCACTCTCAATCCTACATGAAATCGCTGCCAGATTTTGTTCGCCTTGCTGAAGCTTACGGCCATGTTGGCATGCGGGTGACCGATCCGGCAGATCTGGAAACAAAGCTCGCGCAAGCGCTTGAGCACGTTAAAAACAACCGCCTCGTCTTTATGGATGTGATTGTTGATGGGACCGAGCACGTTTATCCGATGCATATTCGTGGAGGTGGTATGGATGAAATGTGGTTAAGCAAAACGGAGAGAACCTGATATGCGCCGGATATTATCGGTTTTACTGGAAAATGAGTCTGGCGCACTGTCGCGCGTCATTGGCCTTTTTGCGCAGCGCGGCTATAACATTGAAAGCCTGACCGTTGCCCCGACGGAAGACCCAACGCTGTCGCGCATGACGATCCAAACCGTCGGCGATGCGAAAGTGCTTGAGCAAATTGAAAAACAGCTGCATAAGCTGGTTGATGTGCTGCGCGTGAGCGAGCTGGGGCAGGGGGCCTACGTTGAACGTGAGGTCATGCTGGTGAAAATCCAGGCCAGCGGCTACGGGCGTGAAGAAGTTAAACGCAATGCGGATATTTTCCGCGGACAAATTATCGACGTCACGCCTTCTCTTTATACGGTTCAGCTGGTCGGGACAAGCGACAAGCTGGATGCTTTTCTCGCGTCCGTGCGGGATGTTGCAAAAATTGTCGAGGTCGCGAGATCGGGTGTAGTGGGTCTGTCACGCGGCGAGAAAATCATGCGTTAGTTATCAAAAAGGTTCGCCTCTTTCTGCCCGGTCACCAAAGCCGGGCTTTTTTTTGCGTAATCAGCCGACAACGCAGATAAAAGCGGTTGCCGCGAAGGCTTTTCTGCGTTTAGATGTTAAAAGATTTAACCATAACCTTGACAGGGCCATGGATTCTTTTCTTTTTTTAAGGGGCAATTGTGAAACTGGATGAAATCGCCCGGCTAGCCGGCGTGTCACGAACAACGGCCAGCTATGTGATTAACGGTAAAGCAAAGCAGTACCGTGTCAGCGACAAGACCGTTGAAAAAGTTATGGCGGTGGGTCGTGAGCATAACTACCATCCGAATGCTGTCGCAGCCGGTCTGCGTGCCGGGCGTACCCGCTCTATTGGTCTGGTGATCCCTGACCTGGAAAATACCAGCTATACCCGTATCGCCAACTATCTCGAACGTCAGGCGCGCCAGCGCGGCTATCAACTGCTGATTGCCTGCTCTGAAGATCAGCCCGACAACGAGATGCGCTGCATTGAACATCTTCTCCAGCGCCAGGTGGATGCCATTATTGTTTCGACCTCCCTACCGCCAGAACATCCGTTCTACCAGCGCTGGGCGAACGACCCGTTCCCAATCGTTGCGCTGGATCGCGCGCTCGATCGCGAGCATTTCACCAGCGTCGTGGGTGCGGATCAGGATGATGCAGAAATGCTGGCCGCAGAGCTGCGAACTTTTCCTGCAGAAACTGTGCTGTATCTTGGCGCGCTGCCCGAGCTTTCCGTTAGCTTCCTGCGTGAGCAGGGGTTCAGAACCGCGTGGAAAGACGATCCGCGCGAGGTTAACTATCTCTATGCCAACAGTTACGAACGTGAAGCCGCAGCGCAGCTGTTCGAAAAATGGCTAGAGACACACCCGATGCCGCAGGCGCTATTCACCACGTCGTTTGCGCTGTTGCAGGGTGTCATGGATGTAACCTTACGCCGTGAAGGTAAACTTCCCTCTGACCTGGCGATTGCCACGTTTGGGGATAACGAGCTGCTCGACTTCCTTCAGTGTCCGGTGCTGGCGGTAGCACAGCGTCACCGTGATGTGGCTGAACGCGTGCTGGAGATTGTGCTGGCAAGCCTGGATGAGCCGCGCAAACCGAAGCCGGGCCTGACGCGTATCAAACGTAATCTCTATCATCGCGGAATTTTAAGCCGCCAAAAATGAAATGACCGGGGCGGGAAAGTCTGCCCCATTTTGCTGCGATAAATCGTCCGGATAATTCCCGGAGAGAAATTAGGATAATTCTTGTGAGATGATAATCGCCAATTTTTCTTAATTCATTTTGGCTTTTAAATTGTCCTTTAAAGAACATCTCAGCGATTTTAAACAGCTATCTTTGTATTATTTTGTTACAAACCCTATTCGGCCGATGAATATTCAGACGTTTTTCCTCCTCCTGTAGCTGCTTACGTGGCAACTGCCGCGCTTACCCGGTGCCAGAGTGAATCTGGCGCTGTTATCCCCTGAGAATCTGTCATAAAATGCTGCCCGCGTCGCAAACTGACACTTTATATTTATCTGCGATGATATTGAGTGAGCTTTAACGCTAGTGTGCATATTCGGTTTTTTTCTTACAAATATTCATAACGTTAATTTTGCCTCGCCAGTTGTGCAGTTATTAACCAGGACTGTTTATCTCTGTAAATAGAGGGCGTTCGAGTCCTTACAGGGAGAGTCCTGGCTTGACAAGCTTTTCCCTCGCTCCGTAAACTCCTTTAGGTGGGAATTTGTGGGTTAAAGTGGTGAGGAGGGGTGAGACTGGCATGTTCCGTGGAGCAACGTTAGTCAATCTCGACAGCAAAGGGCGTTTATCGGTACCAACCCGATATCGCGACCAGCTGATCGAGAACGCTGCGGGTCAAATGGTTTGCACCATTGACATTAACTCCCCCTGCCTGCTGCTTTACCCCTTGCCTGAATGGGAAATTATTGAGCAAAAGCTGTCGCGACTGTCGAGCATGAACCCGCAGGAACGCCGCGTGCAGCGGCTGTTATTGGGACATGCCAGTGAATGTCAGATGGATAACGCAGGGCGGTTACTGATTGCCCCTGTGTTACGGCAACATGCCGGTCTGACCAAAGAAGTGATGCTGGTCGGGCAGTTCAACAAATTTGAACTGTGGGATGAAACGACCTGGTATCAACAGGTCAAGGAAGATATCGACGCTGAGCAGTCTGATTCCGCGACATTATCGGAACGGCTGCAGGACTTGTCTCTATAAATATGATGGAAAATTATAAACACAAAACGGTGTTACTGGACGAGGCCGTAAACGGTCTGAATATTCGTCCGGAAGGCATCTACATTGATGGCACGTTTGGTCGCGGTGGTCACTCGCGTTTGATTCTCTCCCAGCTCGGAGAGGAAGGCCGCCTGCTGGCAATCGATCGCGATCCGCAGGCAATTGCGGTTGCTCAGACCATCAATGACCCACGCTTTTCCATCGTGCATGGACCTTTTTCTGCGCTTGCAGATTATGTTGCTGAGCGCGGCCTGACGGGTAAGATCGACGGGATTCTTCTCGATCTTGGCGTCTCTTCACCCCAACTTGATGATGCCGAACGTGGTTTCTCCTTTATGCGTGATGGTCCGCTGGATATGCGGATGGATCCAACGCGCGGTCAGTCTGCCGCTGAGTGGTTACAGACCGCTGACGAAGCCGATATTGCATGGGTCATCAAAACGTTTGGCGAAGAGCGCTTTGGCAAACGAATCGCGCGCGCCATCGTTGAGCGTAATCGCATTGAGCCAATGACCCGCACCAAAGAGTTGGCCGAAGTGATCGCGGCGGCGACACCGGTGAAGGATAAGCACAAACATCCCGCGACCCGTACCTTCCAGGCGGTTCGCATCTGGGTAAACAGTGAACTGGAGGAAATAGAGCTGGCGCTAAAAAGCTCGCTCGACGTGCTGGCCCCGGGGGGGCGGTTATCCATCATCAGCTTCCATTCGCTGGAAGACCGTATTGTGAAACGCTTTATGCGTGAACAAAGCCGCGGTCCACAGGTGCCAGCGGGGCTGCCGATGACGGAAGAACAACTCAGGAAGCTGGGTGGCCGTCAGTTGCGAGCATTAGGCAAGTTGATGCCGGGCGAAGAAGAAGTGGCAGAGAATCCACGCGCCCGTAGTTCAGTGCTGCGTGTTGCAGAGAGGACGAACGCATGATCGGCAGAGTGACAGAGACCCTAAGCAAAGTTAAGGATTCGTTAGGAAGCAACGAGCGCCATGCCTTGCCTGGCGTGATCGGCGACGATCTTTTGCGGTTTGGGAAACTGCCACTCTGTCTGTTCATTTGCATCATTGTCACGGCAGTTACGGTGGTGACCACCGCCCACCATACACGTTTATTGACTGCGCAACGCGAGCAGATGGTACTGGAACGCGATGCGCTGGATATTGAATGGCGAAATCTGATCCTTGAAGAAAACGCGCTCGGCGATCACAGCCGGGTTGAACGGATCGCAACGGAAAAGCTGCAATTGCAGCATGTTGATCCTTCGCAGGAAAATATCGTAGTACAAAAATAAGGGAAAACGCGACGCATGAAAGCAGCGGCAAAAACGCTAAAACCAAAACGTCAGGAAGAACAGGCCAACTTTATCAGTTGGCGTTTTGCGTTGCTTTGCGGCTGCATTTTACTCGCTCTGGGTTTTCTGCTTGGACGCGTGGCCTGGCTACAAATCATCGCTCCTGACATGCTGGTACGCCAGGGTGACATGCGTTCCCTGCGCGTTCAGGAAGTGTCGACATCCCGTGGGATGATTACCGATCGCTCGGGTCGTCCGCTAGCGGTGAGCGTGCCGGTGAAGGCGATTTGGGCCGATCCTAAAGAACTGCATGATGCTGGCGGTATCACGCTTGATAACCGCTGGAAGGCCCTTGCGGATGCGCTGAAGATGCCGTTGGACCAGTTAGCTTCACGCGTGAATACGAACCCGAGAGGGCGCTTTATCTATCTGGCACGTCAGGTGAACCCTGACATGGCGGACTACATCAAAAAATTGAAGCTGCCGGGGATCCATCTGCGTGAAGAATCCCGTCGTTACTATCCATCCGGCGAAGTGACTGCTCACCTCATTGGCTTTACTAACGTCGATAGCCAGGGGATTGAAGGCGTTGAAAAAAGCTTTGATAAATGGCTTACCGGCCAGCCCGGCGAGCGCATTGTGCGTAAAGACCGCTATGGTCGCGTGATCGAGGATATTTCCTCAACGGACAGCCAGGCCGCACACAACCTTGCGCTGAGTATTGATGAGCGATTACAGGCGCTGGTTTACCGCGAACTGAACAATGCCGTGGCCTTCAACAAAGCGGAATCGGGCAGTGCTGTGTTAGTTGATGTCAGCACGGGTGAAGTGCTGGCGATGGCCAATAGCCCGTCCTACAACCCTAATAATCTTACCGGCACGCAGAAGGATGTTATGCGTAACCGTACCATCACCGACGTGTTCGAACCGGGTTCGACGGTTAAGCCGATGGTGGTCATGACTGCACTTCAGCGCGGTATCGTCAACGAAAACACCGTACTGAATACCATTCCATACCGAATTAACGGTCACGAAATCAAAGACGTGGCGCGCTACAGCGAATTGACCCTGACCGGGGTATTACAGAAGTCGAGTAACGTCGGCGTTTCAAAGCTGGCGTTAGCGATGCCGTCCTCAGCGTTAGTAGAGACTTACTCACGTTTTGGACTTGGAAAGGCGACCAATTTGGGGTTGGTCGGAGAACGCAGTGGCTTATATCCTCAAAAACAACGGTGGTCTGACATAGAGAGGGCCACCTTCTCTTTCGGCTACGGGCTAATGGTAACTCCGTTACAGCTAGCGCGAGTCTATGCAACGATTGGCAGCTATGGCGTCTATCGTCCGCTGTCGATTACTAAAGTTGATCCACCGGTTCCGGGCGAGCGTATCTTCCCGGAATCTGTCGTTCGTACCGTGGTGCACATGATGGAAAGCGTGGCGCTGCCTGGCGGCGGCGGCGTGAAGGCGGCGATCAAAGGTTATCGCATTGCCATCAAGACCGGTACAGCGAAAAAGGTGGGGCCAGACGGCCGCTACATCAACAAATATATTGCCTATACCGCAGGCGTTGCGCCTGCAAGCAATCCGCGTTTTGCGCTGGTGGTCGTAATAAACGATCCACAGGCGGGTAAATACTACGGCGGCGCCGTCTCCGCGCCTGTGTTCGGGGCTATCATGGGCGGCGTGTTACGCACCATGAACATTGAACCGGATGCGCTGGCGACGGGCGAAAAAAGTGAATTTGTAATTAATCAAGGCGAGGGTACAGGTGGCAGATCGTAATTTGCGCGACCTTCTCGCTCCGTGGGTGCCAAATGCACCGGAGCGAGCACTGCGAGAGATGGTACTGGACAGCCGCGTGGCTGCTTCTGGCGATCTTTTTGTGGCGGTGGTCGGTCATCAGGCGGACGGGCGTCGTTATATCCCGCAGGCGATTGCGCAAGGTGTGGCTGCCATTATTGCTGAGGCCAAAGATGAGGCAACCGACGGTGAGATCCGTGAAATGCACGGGGTGCCGGTTATCTATCTCAGCCAGTTAAACGAGCGTCTCTCCGCGCTGGCGGGACGTTTTTATCACGAACCTTCCGACCAGCTGCGTCTGGTCGGCGTGACGGGCACGAACGGTAAAACCACCACCACGCAGCTGATGGCGCAGTGGGCCCAGCTGTTGGGTGAAACCGGTGCAGTGATGGGTACCGTAGGTAACGGCCTGCTGGGCAAAGTGAGCCCGACGGAAAACACCACCGGCTCGGCGGTAGACGTACAGCATGTGCTTGCAGGTCTGGCTGGGCAGGGGGCAACCTTTGCTGCAATGGAAGTCTCTTCGCACGGTCTGGTACAGCATCGGGTTGCGGCGCTGAAATTTGCCGCTTCAGTGTTTACTAACCTGAGCCGCGATCATCTTGATTATCATGGTGATATGGAGCATTACGAAGCCGCGAAATGGCTGCTGTTCTCCACTCACCATTACGGACAAGCCATCATCAACGCCGACGACGAAGTGGGCCGCCGCTGGCTGGCGAAGCTGCCGGATGCGGTTGCGGTGTCGATGGAAGACCATATCAATCCGAACTGCCACGGCCGCTGGCTGAAGGCGGTTGAGGTGAATTACCACGACAGCGGGGCGACAATCCGCTTTGCCTCTTCCTGGGGTGAAGGCGAAATTGAAAGCCGCCTGATGGGCGCGTTCAACGTCAGCAACCTGCTGCTGGCGCTGGTGACGCTGCTGGCGCTGGGTTATCCGATGGCTGAACTGCTGAAAACCTCAGCGCGTCTGCAGCCGGTTTGCGGCCGTATGGAAGTGTTCAGCGCGCCGGGCAAACCGACCGTTGTGGTTGATTATGCCCATACGCCGGATGCGCTGGAAAAAGCGCTCGAAGCGGCGCGCCTGCACTGCGCCGGGAAGCTCTGGTGCGTGTTTGGCTGCGGCGGCGATCGCGATAAAGGCAAACGCCCGCTGATGGGGGCTATTGCCGAGCAGTTCGCAGATATTCCGGTAGTAACCGATGACAACCCGCGTACGGAAGAGCCGCGCGCCATCATCAATGACATTCTGGCGGGCATGCTGGACGCGGGCCGTGCTCGCGTGGTGGAAGGCCGTGTGGAAGCCGTGACCAATACCATTATGCAGGCGCAGGAGAATGATGTTGTCCTGTTAGCGGGCAAAGGGCATGAAGATTATCAGATCGTTGGCAATCGCCGTCTGGACTACTCGGACCGCGTAACGGCAGCTCGTCTGCTGGGAGTCGTGGCATGATTAGCATCACGTTACGTCAGGCCGCTGCAATCCTGAAGGGCGACCTGCACGGGCAAGACCTGACCATTGATGCCGTGACGACGGACACCCGCAAAATCACCGCGGGGTGTCTGTTTGTGGCGCTGAAAGGCGAACGTTTTGACGCGCATGATTTTGCTGAACAGGCCAAAGAGAACTGCGCCGGTGCGCTGCTGGTCAGCCGCAAGCTCGAAATCGATCTGCCGCAGGTTGTGGTGAAAGATACGCGCCTCGCGTTCGGTGAGCTGGCCGCCTGGGTGCGTCAGCAGGTGCCTGCTCGCGTCGTCGCGCTGACCGGGTCATCAGGCAAAACGTCGGTGAAAGAGATGACGGCGGCGATCCTCGGCCAGTGCGGCAATACGCTTTATACCGCGGGCAACCTCAATAATGACATCGGCGTGCCGATGACATTGCTTCGCCTGACCAAAGAACATGACTATGCGGTGATCGAGTTAGGAGCAAACCACCAGGGCGAAATCGCCTGGACCGTGAGCCTGACTCGCCCGGAAGCTGCGCTGGTGAATAACCTCGCGGCTGCGCACCTGGAAGGCTTTGGCTCGCTGGAAGGCGTGGCGAAAGCGAAAGGTGAGATTTATACCGGCCTGCCGGATAACGGTATCGCTATTCTGAACGCCGATAACAACGACTGGCTGAACTGGCAGAGCATCATTGGCTCGCGTAAAACCTGGCGCTTCTCGCCAAATGCGGCCAACAGTGATTTTACGGCGACTAATATCCATGTGACGTCCCACGGCACCGAGTTCACCCTTACGACCCCAACGGGGGGCGTGGAGGTTCTGCTGCCGCTGCCGGGTCGCCATAACATCGCCAATGCCCTTGCGGCGGCGGCGCTGTCAACGGCGGTGGGCGCTTCACATGAGGCGATCAAAACTGGGCTGGCGAACCTGAAAGCCGTGCCTGGTCGTCTGTTCCCGATTCAGCTTTCGGAAAACAAACTGCTGCTGGATGACTCCTACAACGCGAACGTTGGTTCAATGACTGCGGCGGTGCAGGTGTTATCCGAAATGCCGGGCTACCGCATCATGGTGGTTGGCGACATGGCAGAGCTGGGCGACGAAAGCGAAGCCTGTCATAACCAGGTCGGTGAAGCGGCGAAAGCGGCGGGGCTGGACTGCGTGCTGAGCGCAGGAAAACTGAGTCAGGCGATTAGCCATGCCAGCGGCGTTGGCGAGCATTTTGCTGATAAAGCCGCGTTGATAGAGCGCCTTAAAGCGTTGATTACAGAAAAACAAATTGTGACTGTGTTAGTGAAAGGTTCACGTAGTGCCGCCATGGAAGAGGTTGTGCACGCATTACAGGAGAACGGGACATGTTAGTTTGGCTGGCCGAACATTTGGTCAAATATTATTCAGGCTTTAACGTCTTTTCATATCTGACGTTTCGCGCCATCGTCAGCCTGCTGACTGCGCTGTTCATCTCGTTGTGGATGGGCCCGCGCATGATTGCCCGTCTGCAAAAACTCTCTTTCGGCCAGGTTGTGCGTAACGACGGTCCGGAGTCGCACTTCAGCAAGCGCGGCACGCCAACCATGGGCGGAATCATGATCCTGACCGCCATCGTTGTTTCCGTGCTGCTGTGGGCGTACCCCTCCAACCCGTACGTCTGGTGCGTTCTGACGGTACTGGTGGGTTACGGGATCATCGGTTTTGTGGATGATTACCGCAAAGTCGTTCGTAAAGATACTAAGGGCCTGATCGCGCGCTGGAAATATTTCTGGATGTCGGTCATCGCGCTGGGCGTTGCCTTCGCTCTGTATCTGGCAGGCAAAGACACTCCGGCCACCGAGCTGGTTGTGCCGTTCTTTAAAGACGTGATGCCACAGCTGGGGCTGTTCTACATTCTGCTGGCCTACTTTGTGATTGTCGGCACGGGCAACGCCGTTAACCTGACCGACGGTCTGGATGGCCTGGCCATTATGCCAACCGTCTTTGTGGCCGCCGGTTTTGCGCTGGTGGCGTGGGCGACCGGTAACATGAACTTTGCGAACTACCTGCACATCCCTTATCTGCGCCACGCGGGTGAGCTGGTGATCGTCTGTACGGCGATTGTCGGCGCGGGGCTGGGCTTCCTGTGGTTCAACACCTATCCGGCGCAGGTCTTTATGGGTGACGTCGGTTCTCTGGCTTTGGGCGGTGCGCTCGGCATTATCGCCGTACTGCTGCGTCAGGAGTTCCTGCTGGTGATCATGGGCGGCGTGTTTGTGGTGGAAACCCTGTCGGTGATTTTGCAGGTCGGTTCCTTCAAGCTGCGCGGTCAGCGCATCTTCCGTATGGCGCCGATTCACCACCACTATGAACTGAAAGGCTGGCCGGAGCCGCGCGTGATTGTGCGCTTCTGGATTATTTCGCTGATGCTGGTGCTGATTGGCCTGGCAACGCTGAAGGTACGTTAATCATGGCAGATTACCAGGGCAAAAAAGTCGTTATCATCGGGTTGGGCCTCACGGGGCTCTCCTGCGTGGACTTTTTCCTCGCGCGCGGCGTGACGCCGCGCGTGATGGATACGCGTGTCTCTCCGCCGGGTCTGGACAAACTGCCGGAACAGGTTGAACGCCACCTTGGTGGTCTGAATGATGACTGGCTGCTGGCAGCCGATTTGATTGTCGCCAGCCCGGGTATGGCGCTGGCGCACCCTTCGCTGAGCGCTGCCGCGGATGCGGGTGTGGAAATTGTCGGCGATATCGAGCTGTTCTGCCGTGAAGCGCAGGCGCCCGTTATCGCTATTACCGGTTCTAACGGTAAAAGCACCGTCACCACTCTGGTGGGTGAAATGGCGAAAGCGGCAGGCATGAACGTCGGCGTTGGCGGTAACATTGGTTTACCTGCTCTGATGCTGCTGGACAAAGGCTGCGAGCTGTTCGTGCTGGAACTCTCCAGCTTCCAGCTGGAAACGACTTCCAGCCTGCATGCTGCGGCTGCGACGATCCTCAACGTGACTGAAGATCATATGGACAGGTATCCATTTGGCCTGCAGCAATACCGTGCCGCTAAGCTGCGCGTTTATGAAAATGCCAAAGTCTGCGTTGTTAATGCCGATGACGCTCTGACGATGCCGGTGCGTGGCGCAGACGATCGCTGTATTAGCTTTGGTATTACGATGGGGGACTACCACCTGAACCGCCAGTTGGGCGAAACCTGGCTGCGCGTGAAGGGTGAGAAAGTGCTGAACGTGAAAGAGATGAAGCTCACAGGTCAGCACAACTACACCAATGCCCTGGCGGCGCTGGCGCTGGCGGATGCAGTAGGGCTGCCGCGCTCCTCCAGCCTGAAAGCGTTAACCACCTTTTCTGGTCTGGCACACCGTTTCCAGCTGGCGCTGGAGCACAACGGCGTGCGCTGGATTAACGACTCCAAAGCCACCAACGTGGGCAGCACGGAGGCCGCGCTGAACGGGCTGCACGTTGACGGCACCCTGCATTTACTGCTGGGCGGCGACGGTAAATCAGCTGATTTTTCCTCGCTGAAGCCCTATCTCTCCGGCGATAACATCCGCCTGTACTGCTTCGGCCGTGACGGCAGCGAACTGGCTGAACTGCGCCCTGAAGTTGCCGAGCAAACCGAAACCATGGAACAGGCGATGCGGTTGATTGCCCCTCGCGTGAAGCCAGGCGATATGGTGCTGCTCTCTCCGGCCTGTGCCAGCCTCGATCAATTCAAGAATTTCGAACAGCGTGGTGATGTCTTTACCCGCCTGGCGAAGGAGTTAGGCTGATGCGTTTATCTCTCCCTCGCCTGAAAATGCCGCGCATGCCAGGATTTGGGATCCTGGCATGGCTGTTTGCGGCGCTCAAAGGCTGGGTGATGGGCTCTCGTCAAAAAGATAACGACAGCCTGATCATGTACGACCGCACGCTGTTCTGGCTCACGATGGGGCTGGCGGCGGTAGGCTTTATTATGGTGACGTCGGCATCAATGCCCGTCGGGCAGCGTCTGGCGAACGATCCTTTCCTGTTTGCCAAACGTGATGGTCTTTACATCATCCTGGCGTTCTGTCTGGCGCTGGTGACCTTGCGTCTGCCGATGGAGTTCTGGCAGCGGCACAGCACGGCGATGCTGATCGCGTCGATTATTATGCTGCTGATCGTACTGGTGGTGGGCAGCTCCGTTAACGGGGCATCCCGCTGGATCGCCTTCGGCCCGCTGCGTATTCAGCCTGCGGAATTTACCAAACTCTCCCTGTTCTGCTACCTGGCTAACTACCTGGTGCGTAAGGTAGATGAGGTGCGTAACAACCTGCGCGGCTTCTTAAAACCGATGGGCGTGATTCTGGTGCTGGCGGTATTACTGCTGGCGCAGCCTGACCTCGGTACCGTTGTCGTGCTGTTCGTTACCACCCTGGCCATGCTGTTCCTGGCGGGCGCGAAGCTGTGGCAGTTCATCGCTATTATCGGGATGGGGATTTCGGCGGTTGTGCTGCTGATCCTCGCCGAGCCTTACCGTATTCGCCGTGTGACCTCGTTCTGGAACCCCTGGGAAGATCCGTTCGGTAGCGGTTATCAGCTGACGCAGTCGCTGATGGCCTTTGGTCGCGGTGAAGTCTGGGGACAGGGGCTGGGGAACTCGGTACAGAAACTCGAGTATTTACCGGAAGCGCATACTGACTTCATCTTCTCCATTATTGCGGAAGAACTGGGTTATATCGGTGTGGTATTAGCGCTATTAATGGTATTCTTCGTCGCTTTCCGCGCCATGTCCATCGGCCGGAAAGCGCTGGAGATCGATCACCGCTTCTCAGGCTTCCTGGCCTGCTCAATTGGTATCTGGTTTAGCTTCCAGGCATTGGTTAACGTCGGGGCCGCAGCGGGTATGCTGCCGACCAAAGGTCTGACGTTGCCGTTGATCAGTTATGGTGGTTCCAGTCTGTTGATTATGTCGACGGCCATCATGCTGTTGTTGCGCATAGATTATGAAACGCGTCTGGAGAAAGCCCAGGCGTTTACACGAGGTTCACGATGAATCAACCGAAGCGGTTAATGGTGATGGCAGGCGGTACCGGCGGACACGTGTTCCCGGGACTTGCGGTTGCGCACCATTTAATGGATCAGGGCTGGCAGGTACGCTGGCTGGGAACCGCAGACCGCATGGAGGCCGACCTGGTGCCGAAACACGGTATCGAGATCGACTTTATTCGTATTTCCGGCCTTCGGGGCAAAGGACTCAAGGCAATGCTGCTGGCACCGGTGCGTATTTTTAACGCCTGGCGTCAGGCGCGCACCATCATGAAGCGCTTTAAGCCCGATGTGGTGCTGGGCATGGGCGGCTATGTCTCGGGGCCCGGCGGGCTGGCGGCGTGGTCGTTAGGTATTCCCGTCGTTCTGCATGAGCAGAACGGTATTGCCGGTCTGACCAACAAATGGCTGGCGAAAATCGCCACTAAAGTCATGCAGGCGTTTCCCGGCGCGTTCCCGAAAGCGGACGTAGTGGGTAATCCGGTGCGTGTCGACGTGCTGGCGCTGCCGCTGCCGGATGCTCGCCTGACGGGCCGTGAAGGGCCGGTTCGTGTGCTGGTCGTCGGTGGCTCACAGGGCGCGCGTATCTTGAACCAGACGATGCCGCAGGTAGCTGCAAAGCTGGGCGATACCGTGACCATCTGGCACCAGAGCGGGAAAGGCGCTCAGCAGACCGTTGAGCAGGCTTACGCAGACGAAGGTCAGCCGCAGCATAAAGTCACAGAGTTTATCGACGACATGGCGGCAGCGTATGCGTGGGCCGATGTCGTGGTCTGTCGCTCAGGCGCGCTGACGGTGAGCGAGATCGCCGCCGCGGGTCTGCCGGCCCTGTTTGTGCCGTTCCAGCACAAAGACAGACAGCAGTACTGGAATGCGCTGCCGCTTGAGAAAGCCGGTGCCGCGAAAATTTTTGAGCAGCCACAATTTACCGCCGACGCGGTCGCCACCACCCTGGCGGGCTGGGACAGAGACGCACTGCTGGAGATGGCACAACGCGCGCGCGCGGCCGCTATCCCTGATGCGACGGAACGGGTGGCAAAAGAAGTGAGCCTGGCAGCCCAGGCTTAACCCTCGCAGCGCGTGTTGCGCTGCACGAATTTTAAGTAGTCGATGGCGTTTAGAGAATGAATACACAACAACTGGCAAAACTGCGTTCAATCGTGCCCGAGATGCGTCGCGTCCGGCACATTCACTTTGTTGGCATCGGTGGTGCTGGCATGGGCGGTATTGCCGAAGTGTTAGCTAACGAAGGCTATCAGATCAGCGGGTCTGACCTGGCGCCAAACCCTGTTACGCAGCAGCTGGCGTCGCTTGGGGCGACTATCTATTTCAACCATCGTCCGGAAAACGTGCGCGATGCGAGCGTGGTGGTGGTCTCAAGCGCCATCTCCTCTGACAACCCTGAAATCGTTGCTGCGCACGAAGCGCGCATTCCGGTGATCCGCCGTGCAGAAATGCTGGCGGAACTGATGCGTTTTCGTCACGGCATCGCCATTGCCGGGACCCACGGTAAAACCACGACCACGGCGATGGTTTCCAGTATTTATGCGGAAGCGGGGCTCGATCCGACGTTCGTCAACGGCGGTCTGGTAAAAGCCGCGGGCGTGCATGCACGTCTGGGCCACAGTCGTTATCTGATAGCTGAAGCGGATGAGAGCGACGCGTCGTTCCTGCACCTGCAGCCGATGGTGGCGATTGTCACTAACATCGAA
Organism: Enterobacter vonholyi; assembly: GCF_008364555.1. Classification (GTDB taxonomy): domain Bacteria; phylum Pseudomonadota; class Gammaproteobacteria; order Enterobacterales; family Enterobacteriaceae; genus Enterobacter; species Enterobacter vonholyi. The sequence continues at coordinate 113,902 of NZ_VTUC01000038.1, read as the reverse complement.
GCTGACCATATGGATACCTACCAGGGCGACTTCGAGAACTTAAAGCAGACCTTCATCAACTTCCTGCACAACCTGCCGTTCTATGGACGTGCGGTAATGTGCGTAGACGATCCGGTGATCCGCGAGCTGCTGCCGCGCGTGGGTCGTCAAATCACCACCTATGGCTTCAGCGAAGACGCTGACGTTCGCGTGGAGGAGTACAAACAGATTGGTGCGCAGGGACACTTCACGCTGGCGCGTCAGGACAAAGAACTGCTGCACGTCACGCTGAATGCACCAGGGCGCCATAACGCCCTCAATGCCGCAGCGGCAGTGGCCGTCGCGACGGAAGAAGGCATTGATGATGATGCAATTCTGCGCGCGCTGGAAAGCTTCCAGGGCACCGGTCGCCGTTTCGACTTCCTCGGTGAATTCCCGCTGGATGCCGTGAACGGTAAAGCCGGCTCAGCGATGCTGGTGGACGACTACGGCCACCATCCGACCGAAGTGGACGCCACCATTAAAGCCGCACGCGCGGGCTGGCCTGACAAAAATCTGGTGATGATCTTCCAGCCGCACCGCTTCACGCGTACGCGCGATCTGTATGACGATTTCGCCAGCGTCCTGTCACAGGTAGACACCCTGTTAATGCTGGACGTATACGCCGCAGGCGAGACGCCGATTCCAGGGGCCGACAGCCGCTCCCTGTGCCGTACAATCCGTGGACGCGGTAAGGTTGACCCTATTCTGGTTTCTGACCCTGTACAGGTGGCGGAAATTCTGGCACCGGTCCTGACGGGTAACGATTTGATTCTGATTCAGGGCGCGGGAAATATCGGCAAAATCGCCCGTACCTTAGCTGAAATCAAACTGAAGCCGCAAACCCAGGAGGATGAGCATCATGGCTGATAAGATTGCTGTCCTGTCTGGCGGCACCTCGGCAGAACGTGAGGTTTCCCTGAATTCCGGCGCGGCTGTGCTGGCGGGCCTGCGTGAAGGTGGCGTCAATGCGCACCTGGTCGATCCAAAAGAGGTCGACGTGACGCAGTTAAAGGCCATGGGCTTCGATAAAGTCTTTATCGCTTTACACGGTCGTGGCGGCGAAGACGGCACCCTGCAGGGGCTTCTGGATCTGATAGGTCTGCCATACACCGGCAGCGGCGTGATGGCTTCCGCTATCTCAATGGACAAACTGCGCAGCAAGCTGCTGTGGCAGGGCGCAGGTTTACCTGTTGCGCCATGGGTGGCACTGACGCGTCGCGAATTTGAATTGGGCCTGCCGGATAGCGTTAATGCACGCATTGCTGAACTGGGCTTACCGGTTATTGTAAAGCCAAGCCGGGAAGGCTCCAGCGTGGGAATGTCCAAAGTCGACAAAGCTGAAGATCTTTCGTCCGCTTTAGCACTGGCATTTCAACATGATGATGAAGTTTTGGTAGAGAAATGGCTCAGCGGGCCGGAATTTACCGTCGCGATGCTTGGCGAAGAAATTTTACCGTCAATCCGTATCCAACCCGCTGGAGTCTTCTATGATTATGAGGCGAAGTATCTCTCTGATGAGACGCAATATTTCTGCCCAAGTGGTCTTGAAGCTGAGCGTGAAGCCGATTTACAGTCCCTGGTGCTTAAAGCCTGGCATATTCTGGGTTGTCAGGGCTGGGGACGCATCGACGTGATGCAGGATAGTGATGGACAATTTTATCTGCTGGAAGCCAATACCTCTCCGGGAATGACCAGCCACAGCCTTGTGCCGATGGCCGCGCGTCAGGCGGAGATGAGTTTCTCGCAGTTAGTCGTACGCATTCTGGACCAGGCGGGCTGATATGTCTCAGGCTGCATTGAACACGCGCAACCGCGATGACGAGGACGAATACACCTCTTCACGCCGCAGCAATGGAACGCGTCTTGCAGGCATCATTTTCCTGCTCGGGGTGCTGTGCACCGTGTTTATCAGCGGCTGGATGGTCCTGGGCTGGATGGAAGATGCGCAGCGGTTGCCGCTCTCTAAGCTGGTGGTCACCGGTGAGCGTCACTACACGCGTAACGACGATATTCGCCAGTCAATACTGGCGCTGGGTTCGCCTGGCACCTTTATGACGCAGGACGTCAATATTATTCAGAGTCAGATAGAACGTCTGCCATGGATAAAACAGGCGAGCGTAAGAAAGCAATGGCCTGATGAATTGAAGATTCATCTGGTTGAATATGTGCCCATTGCGCGTTGGAATGATCAGCACATGGTTGACGCAGACGGAAATTCCTTCAGCGTCCCGGCCGATCGTGTCAACAAGCAAAATTTACCGATGTTGTATGGCCCTGAAGGCAGCGAAAACGAAGTGTTACAGGGTTTTCGCGAAATGGGTCAGGTGCTGGCGAAGGACAGGTTTACGTTAAAAGATGCTGCCATGACGGCGCGCCGTTCCTGGCAGCTGACGTTAACGAACGGCATTAAGCTCAACCTGGGACGCGGGGACACCATGAAGCGTCTGGCGCGTTTTGTCGAACTTTACCCGGTTTTACAGCAGCAGGCACAGACTGACGGCAAACGGATAAGCTACGTTGATTTGCGCTATGACTCAGGCGCAGCAGTCGGTTGGGTACCGGCTCCGGTCGAGGAACCTAATCAGCAACAGAATCAGGCACAGGTACAGGCAGAACAACAATGATCAAGGCGACGGACAGAAAACTGGTAGTTGGACTGGAGATTGGCACCGCGAAGGTTGCCGCTTTAGTAGGGGAAGTTCTGCCCGACGGTATGGTCAATATCATTGGCGTAGGCAGTTGCCCGTCCCGTGGTATGGATAAAGGTGGGGTAAACGATCTTGAATCGGTGGTGAAATGCGTTCAGCGCGCCATCGATCAGGCTGAACTGATGGCAGATTGCCAGATTTCGTCTGTCTATCTGGCCCTTTCTGGTAAGCACATTAGCTGCCAGAACGAAATTGGTATGGTGCCGATTTCCGAAGAAGAAGTGACGCAGGAAGACGTTGAAAACGTAGTGCACACGGCGAAATCCGTGCGTGTCCGCGACGAACATCGCGTGCTGCATGTCATTCCGCAGGAATATGCGATTGACTACCAGGAAGGGATCAAGAACCCGGTCGGTCTTTCTGGCGTACGTATGCAGGCAAAAGTGCACCTGATCACATGTCACAACGATATGGCGAAGAACATTGTAAAAGCCGTTGAACGTTGTGGCCTGAAAGTTGACCAACTTATTTTCGCGGGTCTGGCGGCAAGTTATTCCGTGCTGACCGAAGATGAACGTGAACTGGGTGTCTGTGTGGTCGATATTGGTGGTGGTACAATGGATATCGCCGTCTATACCGGCGGTGCGTTGCGCCACACTAAAGTGATCCCTTATGCCGGGAACGTTGTGACCAGCGATATTGCTTACGCTTTTGGTACGCCGCCGAGCGATGCAGAAGCAATTAAAGTGCGCCACGGCTGTGCGCTGGGGTCTATCGTTGGCAAAGATGAGAGCGTTGAAGTGCCGAGCGTCGGTGGTCGTCCACCGCGTAGCCTGCAGCGCCAGACGTTGGCAGAGGTGATTGAGCCGCGCTATACCGAGCTGCTCAACCTGGTCAACGAAGAGATTTTACAGTTACAGGAACAGCTTCGTCAGCAGGGTGTTAAGCATCATCTTGCGGCGGGGATTGTATTAACCGGCGGTGCAGCGCAAATTGAAGGTCTTGCGGCCTGTGCTCAGCGCGTGTTCCATACGCAGGTGCGTATTGGTGCGCCGCTGAATATCACCGGTTTAACGGATTATGCTCAGGAGCCGTATTATTCAACGGCTGTGGGCCTGCTTCACTACGGGAAGGAATCTCATCTCAGTGGTGAAGCAGAAGTGGAAAAACGCGTCTCAGTGGGGTCGTGGGTCAAACGACTGAACAACTGGTTGCGAAAAGAGTTTTAATTTTTTTAAGAGACCGGAGAGAATTAGCGGTCTCGGGCGACAGGCACAACGGAGAGAGAAATTATGTTTGAACCTATGGAACTGACCAACGACGCGGTGATTAAAGTCATCGGCGTCGGTGGCGGCGGCGGTAACGCCGTAGAGCATATGGTGCGTGAACGCATTGAAGGTGTTGAATTCTTCGCAGTTAACACCGATGCGCAGGCACTGCGTAAGACGGCTGTAGGCCAGACTATCCAGATCGGCGGTGGTATCACCAAAGGGCTGGGAGCAGGGGCTAACCCGGAAGTTGGTCGCAATGCGGCTGAAGAAGATCGTGAAGCGCTGCGCGCTGCACTGGAAGGTGCGGACATGGTCTTCATCGCAGCAGGTATGGGTGGCGGTACGGGTACCGGCGCAGCACCTGTTGTGGCTGAAGTAGCTAAAGATTTAGGTATCCTGACCGTTGCTGTCGTGACCAAGCCTTTCAACTTTGAAGGCAAGAAGCGTATGGCGTTCGCGGAGCAGGGTATCACCGAGCTGTCCAAGCATGTGGACTCGCTGATCACCATCCCTAACGACAAGCTGTTGAAGGTTCTGGGGCGCGGTATCTCCCTGCTTGACGCATTCGGTGCAGCAAACGACGTGCTGAAAGGCGCGGTCCAGGGTATCGCTGAACTGATTACCCGTCCTGGCCTGATGAACGTTGACTTTGCAGACGTTCGCACCGTGATGTCCGAAATGGGCTACGCGATGATGGGCTCTGGCGTGGCGAGCGGTGAAGATCGTGCAGAAGAAGCAGCTGAAATGGCCATTTCTTCTCCACTGCTGGAAGATATCGATCTGTCTGGTGCGCGCGGTGTGCTGGTCAACATTACCGCTGGCTTTGACCTGCGTCTGGATGAGTTCGAAACCGTGGGTAACACTATCCGTGCGTTCGCCTCTGACAACGCTACCGTGGTAATCGGTACTTCTCTTGACCCTGAAATGAACGACGAGCTGCGTGTTACCGTTGTTGCTACCGGTATCGGCATGGATAAACGTCCTGAGATCACCTTAGTGACTAACAAGCAGACTCAGCAACCGGTAATGGATCGTTACCAGCAGCACGGTATGTCTCCTCTGACTCAGGAGCAGAAACCGGCCGCGAAAGTGGTGAACGACCCAACGCCGCAAACGGCGAAAGAGCCAGATTATCTGGATATCCCGGCGTTCCTGCGTAAGCAAGCTGACTAAGAATTGGCTGGAATTTGGGGATTTGCGCTCTTTGTGCTAAACTGGCCCACCGTTAGTGATATACACTCTCGGTTGGATAGTTAATTTGGCGAGATTATACGATGATCAAACAAAGGACACTTAAACGTATCGTTCAGGCGACGGGTGTCGGTTTACATACCGGCAAGAAAGTCACGCTGACGTTACGCCCTGCGCCGGCCAATACCGGGGTCATCTATCGTCGCACCGACTTGAATCCACCGGTAGATTTTCCGGCCGATGCCAAATCTGTGCGTGATACTATGCTCTGTACTTGTCTGGTTAACGAGCATGACGTGCGGATTTCTACCGTTGAGCACCTGAACGCCGCCCTGGCGGGACTGGGTATCGACAACATTATTGTTGAAGTCGATGCGCCAGAAATCCCGATTATGGATGGCAGTGCTGCACCGTTCGTCTATCTGTTGCTGGATGCTGGCATCGAAGAACTGAACTGCGCGAAGAAATTTGTTCGCATCAAAGAGACCGTTCGCGTCGAAGATGGCGACAAATGGGCTGAATTCAAACCGTACAATGGTTTCTCGTTGGACTTTACCATCGACTTTAACCATCCGGCGATTGACTCCAGCACCCAACGCTATGCGATGAACTTCTCTGCCGATGCGTTTATGCGCCAGATAAGCCGAGCCCGTACGTTTGGCTTCATGCGTGATATCGAATATCTGCAGTCCCGCGGCCTGTGCCTGGGCGGCAGCTTCGATTGTGCCATCGTTGTTGACGATTATCGCGTACTGAACGAAGACGGCCTGCGTTTCGAAGATGAATTCGTTCGTCACAAAATGCTGGATGCTATCGGCGACCTGTTCATGTGTGGTCACAACATCATTGGTGCATTTACCGCGTTCAAATCCGGTCATGCGCTGAACAACAAACTGTTGCAGGCCGTCCTGGCAAAACAGGAAGCCTGGGAATATGTGACCTTCGAAGACGAAGCTGAGCTGCCGCTGGCTTTCAAAGCACCGAGCATGGTTCTGGCGTAACGGTTCACGCCGTTTCGTAAAAAAATCGACTGGTTAACCTGGTACTCTCTCCGACCAGGAAGACCAGTCGTTTTTATTTTTACCCTTCTTAGTTTGCCCCAGCGTTATCTCTTGTTTGTCTTTCGCAGAAAATGTGTGCGTTAGCTGCATTCTTGACCGTTTTTCCCCGCGGCGGCACCTCATTCCTGCTGATGTGCATTGGCTTTAGTGATACTATCTGGGCGCTAAAAGAATAACTGAACTCAGCCTCTGCAAGGCTGGCTTATTGGGTGGAGCAGGTGAGCGGAATACTGACGCGCTGGCGACAATTTGGCAGACGTTACTTCTGGCCGCATCTCTTATTAGGGATGGTCGCGGCGAGCTTTGGCTTGCCTGCGCTCAGCAACAGTGCCGAAGCGGCGACGCCCGCAAAAACCTCCACGACTAAACACGATTTCAACACGCGGGTTAACTTCACTAATCTTGCGTGGCTTGAAGCCAGCCGCCGTCCAAACTTCACCGTCGATTACTGGCACCAGCACGCTATCCGCACGGTTATCCGCCATCTGTCGTTTGCGATGGCACCGCAGGCCATGCCTGTTGCGGAAGAGGCGCTGCCGGTGCAGGCTCAGCATCTTGCCCTGCTGGACACGCTCAACGCGCTGCTCACGCAGGACAGCCAGCCGCCGGTCATAGCTCGTCAGTCGACGCAACGTGAGTTTGTTTCACCTGTTTCATTCTCTGTTTCAACCTGGATTAGCCAGGCTCACGGCATTCGCGCCGGGCCGCAACGCCTCAGCTAAATTAACTTTTTCAATACCTTAATTTATCTGCCCACAATGGGGCGTTTGAGAATTTATTATGCTAATCAAATTGTTAACTAAAGTTTTTGGTAGTCGTAACGATCGTACCCTGCGCCGTATGCGCAAAGCAGTTGCCGTCATCAACGGTATGGAACCGGCGATGGAGAAGCTCTCTGATGACGAGCTTAAAGCGAAAACAGCGGAATTTCGTGCGCGTCTGGAAAAAGGTGAAACCTTAGAAAGCCTGATCCCGGAAGCGTTTGCTGTCGTGCGCGAAGCGAGTAAGCGTGTATTCGGCATGCGTCACTTCGACGTTCAGCTGCTGGGTGGTATGGTGCTCAACGAGCGCTGCATCGCGGAAATGCGTACCGGTGAAGGTAAAACCCTGACCGCAACGCTGCCGGCTTACCTGAACGCGCTGACCGGTAAAGGCGTTCACGTCGTTACCGTCAACGACTATCTGGCGCAGCGTGACGCCGAAAACAACCGTCCACTTTTCGAATTCCTCGGTATGACTGTCGGCATCAACATGTCCGGCCTGCCTGCGCCAGCCAAGCGTGAAGCGTATAACGCGGATATTACCTACGGTACCAACAACGAATACGGCTTCGACTACCTGCGTGACAACATGGCGTTCAGCCCTGAAGAGCGCGTCCAGCGTAAGCTGCACTACGCGCTGGTGGATGAGGTGGACTCCATCCTGATCGATGAAGCGCGTACTCCGCTTATCATCTCCGGCCCGGCTGAAGACAGCTCCGAGATGTACCGTAAAGTCGACAAAATCATTCCACACCTGCTGCGTCAGGAGAAAGAGGACTCCGACACCTTCCAGGGTGAAGGCCACTTCTCCGTTGATGAAAAAGCGCGCCAGGTAAACCTGACCGAACGCGGTCTGGTGAAAATTGAAGAGCTGCTGGTCGCTGAAGGCATCATGGAAGAGGGTGAGTCCCTGTACTCCCCAAGCAACATTATGTTGATGCACCACGTGACCGCTGCACTGCGTGCGCACGCGTTGTTTACCCGCGACGTCGATTACATCGTGAAAGACGGTGAAGTGATCATCGTCGATGAACACACCGGCCGTACTATGCAGGGACGTCGCTGGTCTGACGGTCTGCACCAGGCTGTGGAAGCCAAAGAAGGTGTGGATATTCAGAATGAAAACCAGACGCTGGCGTCTATCACCTTCCAGAACTACTTCCGTCTGTACGAGAAGCTTGCAGGGATGACCGGTACCGCCGATACCGAAGCGTTTGAATTCAGCTCCATCTACAAGCTGGATACCGTGGTTGTTCCAACCAACCGTCCGATGATCCGTAAGGATATGCCGGATCTGGTGTACATGACCGAAGCGGAAAAAATCCAGGCAATCATTGAAGACATTCGCGAACGTACCGCAAAAGGCCAGCCGGTTCTGGTGGGGACCATCTCCATCGAGAAATCCGAAGTGGTTTCCAACGAGCTGACCAAAGCAGGCATCAAGCACAACGTTCTGAACGCCAAGTTCCACGCTAAAGAGGCAGACATTGTTGCGCAGGCGGGTTATCCGGCTGCCGTCACCATCGCCACCAACATGGCGGGTCGTGGTACCGATATTATGCTGGGCGGTAGCTGGCAGGCTGAAGTGGCTGAGCTGGAAAACCCAACGCCAGAACAGATTGCGCAGATCAAAGCCGACTGGCAGGTTCGTCATGACGCCGTTCTGGCTTCCGGCGGTCTGCACATCATCGGTACGGAGCGTCACGAATCGCGTCGTATTGATAACCAGCTGCGTGGTCGTGCGGGTCGTCAGGGTGATGCCGGTTCATCCCGCTTCTACCTGTCTATGGAAGATGCGCTGATGCGTATTTTTGCTTCCGACCGCGTATCCGGCATGATGCGTAAGCTGGGGATGAAACCTGGCGAAGCCATTGAGCACCCGTGGGTGACCAAAGCGATCGCGAACGCACAGCGTAAAGTGGAAAGCCGCAACTTTGATATTCGTAAGCAACTGCTGGAATATGATGACGTGGCTAACGATCAGCGTCGTGCGATCTACACCCAGCGTAACGAACTGCTGGACGTCTCCGACGTGAGCGAAACCATCAATAGCATTCGTGAAGATGTGTTTAAAGCCACCATCGACGCGCATATTCCACCGCAGTCTCTGGAAGAAATGTGGGATATCGAAGGCCTGCAGGAACGCCTGAAAAACGACTTTGACCTCGATCTGCCAATCAAAGAGTGGCTGGATAAAGAGCCTGAGCTGCACGAAGAGACCTTGCGTGAACGTATCTTTGAAACCGCGCTGGACGTATACAAGCGTAAGGAAGAGGTTGTTGGCGCTGAGATGATGCGTCACTTTGAAAAAGGCGTGATGCTGCAGACTCTGGACTCCCTGTGGAAAGAGCACCTGGCGGCGATGGACTACCTGCGTCAGGGTATCCACCTGCGTGGCTATGCGCAGAAAGATCCGAAGCAGGAATACAAGCGTGAATCCTTCTCCATGTTTGCGTCTATGCTGGAGTCACTGAAGTATGAAGTGATTAGCACCCTGAGCAAGGTTCAGGTGCGCATGCCGGAAGAGGTAGAAGCGATGGAGCAGCAGCGTCGTGAAGAAGCCGAGCGTCTGGCACAAATGCAACAGCTGAGCCACCAAACCGACGACAGCGAAGCTGCAGCGGCGATCGCCGCGCAGACCGGCGATCGTAAAGTGGGTCGTAACGATCCGTGCCCGTGTGGTTCCGGTAAAAAGTACAAGGCGTGCCACGGCCGTCTGAGCTAAGTTCATAAAAAAACAAAAAGGCGCAGATTTCTGCGCCTTTTTTATGGAAGCGACACTATGAAAATACTGCAAATTGCCGTCGGGATTATCCGCAACCCGCAAAACCAAATCTTCATCACCCAGCGCGCTGCCGACGCCCACATGGCAAACAAGTGGGAGTTTCCGGGCGGTAAAATCGAGTCAGGTGAAACGCCGGAAGAGGCGCTGGTTCGCGAGCTTCAGGAAGAGGTGGGGATCACCCCGCATGGCGCAACGCTGTTTGATAAGCTTGAATACCAGTTTCCGGACAGGCACATCACGCTGTGGTTTTGGCTGGTGGAAAACTGGGAGGGTGAACCCTGGGGAAAAGAGGGACAGCCGGGTAACTGGGTGGAACTTCAGGCAAGTGATGCCGAAAAATTCCCGCCAGCCAATGAGCCTGTGATCCTCCGGTTAGCCGCACAATCGTAGGCCTGCTAAGCGAAGGCCAGCAGGCGTTACTGATTACTGCTGGGTTTCGCTCCAGTCGTCGCTGTCCGAGAGACCGCCTTCACTTGGAATGCGTTTCTCTTCCGCCGCCCATTCGCCCAGATCAATGAGCTGGCAGCGCTTGCTGCAGAATGGGCGGAACGGACTCACTTCGCCCCATACAACGGTTTTGCCGCAGGTCGGGCAGCTTACGGTGGTGACATCAGACATCGGCACTCCTTAACAACAGGCCAGTTCAAAATCGAGACGTTCCGGCACGGTGCCATTTTCACTGTCCAGCGGCATAAAGCGAATCGCAAAACGGCTCTTATGCCCGGAAATCTGCGGGTAAAGCTGTTCGCCAAGCGATAAATTCAGGCGCAGAAGATCGGCATCATCACCGTTATCCTGGTAGAAACCATTCAGGCTGGTTTGCTTGCGGAACGGCGCAGAGTTACGTATCAGGTCGAGGATCAGCGACAGCGTCTGGTGCATAGGCTCCAGGCTTGCCAGCCAGCTGTTCACCTGCGCGTCACGCTGAGCCTGTGGCATATGTAGCCACATATGCAGCGTCGGCAGGTCGAAGCTACAGCAGCCGCCAGGGATGCTCAGGCGCTGGCGCACCAGACCAATCAGGCGGTCTTCGCGCAAAAACTGCCCGACGCGTGGCGCGGCCATCAGGACGGCGCTACTGCTTTTCAACTGCTGGCGGAGCGCGTCGATACGGCTCTGATCTACGCCGGGGACTTCTGTCCATGCCTGCAATTTACGCTGCTGGCGCTCCAGCTCTTTGAGTAATTCTGTGCGGACATCACCGCGTTCAATCACATCCAGCAGATCGCCTACGTTGCGGAAGAAGTGCAATGCGGTGGCATGATCGTTAACCGGCAGATGTTGTGAAAGTTGTTGAATAAGAAATTCGATACGCAGCCAGGTGCGCATTTTTTCGTTGAGCGGATGCTCAAAAAGGATGTGTGTCGACATTATGGTTTTTCCTGTGCAACGGCCTGCGCGGCGAACGTCAGATACTGCGCGTGCAGACGGGCAACATCCGATGCAATGGCATCTGGTGCGCCGTTATTATCAATAACATCATCCGCCACGGCAAGACGCTGAGCGCGCGTAGCCTGAGCGGCAAGAATTTGTTCAGCATGCTCCCGCGAAACGCGATCGCGCGTCATGGTTCTCTGGATTTGCGTTTCGGGTTCAACATCAATCACCAGCACCCGATCGGCTTTCTGATGCAGCTGATTTTCCACCAGCAGCGGGACCACCCACAGGACATAGGGCGAGCGGGCTGCGGCTATCTGACGCTGAGTTTCCTGGTGGATGATGGGGTGGAGCAGGGCATTAAGCCAGGCTTTTTCCGCAGAATCAGAAAAAATCCATTCGCGAAGCTGACGGCGATTCAGTGTGCCGTCGGCATTGATGATTGCCTGACCAAAATGTTCTGCTATGGCCTTTAGCGCGGGTGTATTGGGCTCTACCACCTGGCGGGCAATGATATCGGCATCAATAATCGTGATACCCAAACGAGAAAACGCGTCCGCAACGGTACTTTTGCCACTACCGATGCCGCCGGTTAATGCGACGATATACCCCATTAAATCAAATCCTGGGAATTATTCATTATTAAAATCAGTGGATTAAAACTCTCAGGTGCGCCAGCAACTGTTTAGCCCTGTTTACCGGCTTTTGACCAGGTAAATTTATAGGATTGTAGCGTAAAAAAAGAGAATTTCGCAGTCTTGCGGAGCAGGTATTAGTGCGTATGATAGCGTCACTGGAGTTGTGCTTTTAACATATTTGCCTCTAACCCCAGGAATCCGCACATGCGTATCGAAGAAGATCTGAAGTTAGGTTTCAAAGACGTTCTTATCCGCCCTAAACGCTCTACACTGAAAAGTCGCTCAGACGTTGAACTCGAACGTCAATTCACCTTTAAGCATTCCGGTCAGACCTGGTCTGGCGTGCCGATCATTGCTGCCAATATGGATACTGTGGGTACCTTTGAGATGGCAACCGCCCTGGCACAGTTTGATATTCTCACCGCCGTGCACAAACATTACAGCCCTGAAGAGTGGAATGCGTTTGTCGCGTCCACATCTGCTGACGTAGTGAAGCATGTGATGGTTTCTACCGGCACCTCCGATGCGGATTTCGAGAAGACCAAACAGATCCTGAACGCTAACCCGGCGCTCAACTTCGTTTGTATTGACGTGGCGAACGGTTACTCCGAGCACTTCGTGCAGTTCGTCAGCAAGGCGCGTGAGGCCTGGCCGACGAAAACCATCATCGCGGGCAACGTGGTGACCGGTGAAATGTGTGAAGAGCTGATCCTCTCCGGTGCCGATATCGTGAAAGTGGGCATTGGTCCGGGCTCTGTATGCACGACACGCGTCAAAACCGGCGTCGGTTATCCGCAGCTCTCCGCCGTCATTGAATGTGCCGATGCGGCGCACGGGCTGGGCGGACAGATCATCAGCGACGGCGGTTGCACCATGCCGGGTGATGTCGCAAAGGCTTTCGGCGGCGGCGCGGACTTCGTGATGCTCGGCGGTATGCTGGCAGGTCACGAAGAGAGCGGTGGTACCGTAGTTGAAGAGAACGGCGAGAAATTCATGCTGTTCTACGGCATGAGCTCTGAGTCTGCGATGACCCGTCACGTCGGTGGCGTGGCAAAATACCGTGCGGCAGAAGGCAAAACCGTGAAGCTGCCTTTGCGCGGCCCGGTTGAAAACACTGCACGCGATATCCTCGGCGGCCTGCGCTCTGCCTGCACCTACGTTGGGGCATCCCGTCTGAAAGAGCTGACAAAGCGTACGACGTTTATTCGCGTTCAGGAACAAGAAAACCGCGTATTCAATAGCCTGTAATGGCTTTCGCTGGCGCATGCCCGTGCGCCAGCCCTACTGTACTATCCCGCACTCAACGCATCCCCCAGATGGAAAATTGGCAGGTACATTGCCACCACCAGCGTGCCGATGATGACCCCTGTCACAATCAGAAGCACTGGCTCGAGAAGTGCCGCCAGATTATCTGCTCGTTGAAAGGTCTGTTCCGTGTGATGCCGGGCGAGGTTTGCCAGCATGATATCCAGCGCACCTGACATTTCGCCGGTTCGTAAAAGCTGAATACACAGCGGGGTAAAGATGTCCACTTTATTAAAGGATGACCAGACGGGGAGACCTTTTTCAATGTCCTCCCGAACGCCACGGAGTATTCCCTGCCAGTACCGACTTTCAACGGTCTCCTCTGCACTCTCCAGGCCCTGTAGAAAGGGGATTCCGGACTGCTGCGTGAGTGACAGCACGGTAAAGATGTGCCCCAGTTTTTGTCCTTTTGCCAGCGCGCCCATCACGGGCGTATACATCAGCATGCGCTGCCACCGAGGGTTCTGCCGCAGAGCCCAGGCAGCGGCTAAGGGCGCTAATAACGCGGCGAACAACGCGAGGGCATAGGACTGGATAAAGGCGGCCAGCCCCATGACCATCTGAGTCAGCAGCGGAAGCGGAGCGTTAAACGTTTTATAGATCGCGGCAAACTCCGGCAAGACCAGGATGACCATCGCCAGCACCACGAGCACGGCCAGCGTCAGGACAATCGCCGGATAGCGCAGGGCTTTTTTTACCTTTGCTCTGAGCTCCTGCTGCGCTTTTTGCTGCTGCGCGAGCTGGCGACAACACTCCTCCAGTTTCCCTGTGAGCTCACCGGTTTTCACCATCGAGACATGCAGTGGGCTAAAAACGGCTGGCCACTTTTTTAGCGACTCAGAAAAGGGGGCTCCCTCACTGAGCTCATCGGCAATACTTTGCAGCAGTGCCTGCCACGGTTTTAACGGATGTTGCTCTGCCAGCATCTGCAGGCTGTGGGACAACGTCAGCCCGGCCTGCAAAAGCGTTGCAAGCTGGCGAAACATCTCGTAGCAGTGATGTGGCCGCCAGCGGTGTCGCTGAGTGCATCGGGTCAGCGTCAAAGGATGGAGATCGCTCCGCATTAGCCTGGTGAAGGCGGCATTGCGGTCTGTGGCCCAGAGTGTCCCGCTTCGGGGTTCTCCTTCTTTGGTGAGCGCTCGCCAGCTCCAGAGTTGATTAGCCGCCATCCGGCATTCCCAGCACGCGCACCAGTTCTTCGACCGTGGTCAACCCTTGTTCAACGGCCATGCAACCGTGCTCGTAAAGAGAAATCATTCCCGCCTGCCGGGCGCTCGCTTCTATCACTTCTGTTCCCGCTCCACTGGCAATGGCCTGCCGCAGGGCATTGTCGATCGTCAGGACTTCAAAAATGGCCACGCGACCATAAAAACCGTGATAACACCGTTCGCAGCCGGTGGGCTGCCAGCGTGGAAGCGGTCTGGGCCATACGGCGCGCGGTAATTCAGCATGCTCGCTGGCTTCCCGACGACAATGTGGGCACAGGCGCCTGACCAGTCGCTGGGCAATCACCATCGACAGCGCGGAAGATATCATCCAGCGCGCGACGCCCATCTGCTCAAGGCGAATCAGGGTTTCTGTCGTCGAGTTGGTGTGAAGCGTTGACAGTACCAGATGACCGGTCTGGGCGGCATTAATGGCAATTGCTGCCGTTTCACCGTCACGGATTTCGCCGACCATAATGATGTCGGGATCCTGACGTAGCAGCGCCCTCAACACGCTCTGGAATGTTAAACCCGACCGGGGATTAATCTGCGTCTGGTTTAAACCCGTAAGGGGGATCTCAATGGGATCCTCCACGCTGCATATGTTGACGTCAGGGGTGTTACGCGCCTGCAGCGCGCTGTACAGGGTCACGGTTTTGCCGCTGCCTGTAGGGCCGGTGACCAGAATCAGCCCCTGCGGCTGGTGGAGCACCTCGTTGAAACGGGCCAGTTGTTCAGCACTCATACCAAGCGCTTCAGGCTCAAGGGCCTGCTGAACCTGATGCAAGAGACGCAGCACAATTTTCTCACCACCGCTGCAGGGAAGCGTCGCGATCCGAAATGAGACCGGCTCGTTTGCCAGCTCAATCGTAAATTGACCGTCCTGGGGCAAACGACGTTCTGCAATATCCAGGTTACCCAGCACCTTTAAACGTGCGCTGAACAGGCTTGCCAGTTCAGCGGCAAGAGGAGGCTGAGGACAAAGTACGCCGTCGATACGTAAACGAATCTGGCACGCGTGCTCCATCGGTTCGATATGAATATCAGAGGCGCGCCGGTTGATTGCCTGCAGCAGCGTGTGGTTGAGGACATCTACTGTTGAGTATGTTTGCGAAATGCCGGGCAGATGCGATTGGGACGTTAGCTGCCGGTGTTTTTCCATGCGCTCAGCGCTCCAGCACTCAATATCAATTCGTTTCTGGGTCGCGAAGCGCAGCGCCTCCATGAGTTCAGCCGCGGGGCTTCCCACGACGGCAATGCTGACCATGTCACTGTCGCTGGTGAGCAGCAGCGCGCGGTGGCGCAGACAAAGCGCCACGAGTTGCTCGGTATTCATTATCCGCTCCTCAGTTGTTGTCGAAGCGGAAAACGTCTTCGCAGGCCTGTTCCAGGGCGCTATCAGCACCGATCTTACAGTCGCGCGTCCAGCCCGTCATACCGTTGCCGTCGTTCCACCGTGGCGTCATGGTTACCGTCAGCCCGTTAAGACTCTCCTGTCCTGTTAAGGTCACGGTCCCTTTTGCCACGCTCATTCCTGAAACGTAGCGTGTCGTGGTGGGGGAAGGAATACCGTTACTGCCGGCATCGCAGCTCTCCACGCCTCCGTGATCCAGTGCGCAAAGCTCAATGGCAGTGCGGTAAGGAACGAAGGTTTGCAGCATATCGGTCAGCGCCGCTTTGCGCAGGTAGTTCTGATAGGCTGGTACGCCGATGGCGCTCAGAATCGCGATAATGCCAATGACCACCATCAGTTCAATGAGTGTGAATCCTTTTTGTCTGTCCATATCTGCTCCTTATGCAAAGTGGCGCTACTTTGTCAGTGGGAAAGAGCAGAAACGAGAGGCAAAAAAGGGAACGGGAAGGGGTCTTCAGAGAATTTATGCAGCGTTGCAGCGAAGAACAGTGAATCTGCGAGCGGGGCTGAATTTCCCCTCTCCGGGCGGAGAGGGGACAATGCATTATTTGAAGCGCATTGAGAGGTCGAGGGCGCGAACGTGTTTGGTCAGCGCGCCGACGGAGATGTAATCCACGCCGGTTTCGGCGAATTCACGGATCGTTTCGAAGGTGACGTTCCCGGACACTTCAAGCTGGGCCCGGCCGTTAGTCAATTTTACCGCCTCGCGCATCTGCTCGGTTTCGAAGTTATCGAGCATGATGATATCGGCCCCGGCCTTAATCGCCTGCTCCAGCTCGTCCAGGTTTTCCACTTCCACTTCAACCGGCACATCAGGGTGCAGCCAGAAGGCCTTCTCCACTGCCTGACGCACGGAGCCAGAGGCAATAATATGGTTTTCTTTAATCAGGAAGGCGTCGGACAGGCCCAGACGATGGTTTGCGCCACCGCCGCACAGCACCGCATACTTCAGCGCCGTGCGCAGGCCCGGCAGCGTTTTGCGGGTATCCAGCAGCTGGGTGCGGGTGCCTGCCAGCAGGTCAACGTAGCGACGTACTTCACTGGCGACACCAGAGAGCGTTTGTACAAAGTTGAGCGCGGTACGTTCGCCAGTCAGCAAGACGCGGGAAGGTCCGTCCAGTTCAAACAGCGGCTGGTTTGCCGTAATCGCATCGCCGTCTTCAACGTGCCAGATAATCTGCACATCATCACCCGCCAGTTGAGTAAAGACCTCTTCAACCCAGCGCTTGCCGCAAAAAACACCCTCTTCGCGGGTGATAATGACCGCGTGGGAGCGCGTCTCTTTCGGCAACAATTGTGCGGTAATATCCTTTTCGGCATTAACATCACCGCCCAGATCTTCTTTCAAAGCATGGGAGACGCTTGCCGGAATATCCATATTAATACGTTCCAGAAGCGCTTCACGTCGGTGGTCGGGGTTGTAGCGGCGAGGCGGCATGATAAAACTCCAAATTGGTAACGAATCATAATATTGAAACATGCTACTCTGAACCGAGTCATTGCACCATACAGAAGGAGTTCCAGCATGTTGTTAGAAAACGGATGGCTGGTGGATGCGCGGCGTGTGCCCTCGCCGCACCACGATTGCCGCCCGGAGGATGAAAAGCCCACACTGCTGGTGGTTCATAATATTAGTCTCCCGCCGGGTGAATTTGGCGGCCCGTGGATTGATGCGTTATTCACGGGAACGATTGATCCCGATGCTCATCCCTTCTTTGCTGAAATTGCACATCTGCGCGTATCGGCTCACTGCCTGATTCGTCGCGATGGTGAAGTGGTTCAGTATGTTCCTTTTGATAAGCGCGCCTGGCATGCCGGGGTGTCGGTGTATCACGGGCGCGAGCGGTGCAATGATTTTTCTATCGGGATCGAACTGGAAGGCACGGATACCACGCCCTACACCGATTCACAGTATCAACAGCTAGCGGCTGTGACCCGCACGCTTATCGGACTTTACCCGACCATTGCCGACAATATTACGGGACACAGCGATATTGCCCCGGCGAGAAAAACCGATCCCGGCCCGGCATTCGACTGGCCCCGCTTTCGCGCCATGCTTACCGCGTCGTCAGAATAAGGAGATACCATGACGTTGTTTACCATGCTGCTGGTCATCATCGCTGAACGCCTGTTCAAGCTCGGTGAGCACTGGCATCTGGATCACCGGCTGGAGGTGTTTTTCCGCCGGATTAAGCATTTTTCCATGTTGCGCACGCTGCTGATGATGGCAGGGATGATGGTCATTACGTTCCTGCTCCTGCGCTCGCTGTACGGACTGTTTTTCAACGTGCCGCTGCTGGTGGTGTGGATCCTGCTCGGCGTGCTGTGCATTGGTGCGGGCAAGGTGCGTTTGCACTATCACGCCTACCTGAAAGCCGCTTCCCGTGACGATGCCCATGCGCGCAGTGCCATGGCGAGCGAGCTGACTATGATCCACGGCGTGCCGCCTGACTGCGACGAGCGCGAGTTTCTGCGCGAGCTGCAAAACGCGCTGCTGTGGATTAACTTCCGTTACTACCTGGCGCCGCTGTTCTGGTTCGTAGTGGGCGGCCCGTGGGGGCCGGTACTGCTGATGGGGTATGCGTTCCTGCGCGCCTGGCAGACCTGGCTTGCCCGCTATCTGACGCCGCATGAGCGCCTGCTGTCCGGCATCGATGCCATCCTGCACGTGCTCGACTGGCTCCCGGTGCGTCTGGTGGGCGTGGTTTATGCGTTAATTGGCCACGGTGAAAAAGCGTTGCCCGCATGGTTCGCTTCTCTTGCCGATCGCCATACGTCGCAGTATCAGGTGCTAACGCGTCTGGCGCAGTTCTCGCTGGCACGTGAGCCGCATACCGACAAGATTGAAACGCCGAAAGCCGCTGTCTCCATGGCGAAGAAGACGTCGTTTGTGGTGGTGGTTATCGTGGCGCTGCTGACTATCTATGGCACGCTGGTGTAAGCCAGCGCGCCGCAAAGTCTAAAGCGTATCCGCGGACGGGATGCCGAAATCAGGCATCCCGTTTTCATTCCAGCGGACAAGCTTCAGGCGGGTATGGCGATTCGGATCGTACAGCGGATCGCCCTCAATTTCGGTGTAATTCCGCGCGTGATACACCAGCACATCGCCCCCTTCCGGCGTTTGCGTAAAGCTGTTATGGCCCGGGCCGTACTGGCGGTTTTCGTAGCTGGTCACGAATACGGGATGCGGAGATTTTTGCCAGTTCAGTGGGTTTTGCGGATCCGCGTTCAGGTCTATCCACAGCAGCCCCATGCAGTAGTTCTCGTCGGTAGCGCTGGCGGAATAGCTGATAAACAGCTTATCGCCGTGAACCAGTACCGCCGGGCCTTCGTTGACCCAAAACCCGCGACACTCCCAGTCGTATTCCGGCTTGCTGAGCATCACCGGCTCGCCTTTTAGCGTCCACGGGTTCGCCATTTCACACAGATAAAGGTTGGAGTTCCCGGTGATATCCGGCGCTTTTTGCGCCCACAGATACCAGCGTTTCCCCTGATGCAAAAAGGTGGTGGCGTCCAGGGCGAAGGTATCGAAAGGCGTTTTGATCTGCCCTTTTTCCACCCACGTGCCGGTAAGCGGATCGCTGTCGGCACATTCAATAGCAAACATGCGGTGCTGGAACATCCCGAGCGCGTCGAGCGCCTGGGTGTGCGCCGCAGCAAAATAGATGTACCACTTCCCGTCAATGTGGTGCAGTTCCGGCGCCCAAATCAGCTGGCTCATTGGTCCGGTCTCGGGTTTACGCCAGACCACCACTTCTTCGGCATGACGTAAGCCTTCCAGCGACGCTGCGCGGCGGATCGCCAGCCTGTCGTACTCCGGCACGGAGGCGATAAAATAGTACTGCCCCTCGTGATGTAAAATGTACGGATCGGCGCGTTGTTCGATAAACGGGTTTGGCCAGGTTTGCATTCGGCTTTCCTTATTTAGTCTCAGCAGCTTTCAGTTCCTGATAATCGTTCAGCTCTTGATAGTTGTTGCGGCGTTTTTCCAGATCGGACTGGATCTGCTTCATGGTTTCACGATCCACCTTCAGCAGTCGTACCACGCCAGCGGTAATTAAGTATCCAATGCCGGGAATGACGGTAAAGAGCAGCACGATCCCGTTAATGGCGTCCGCGCTCTGCGCTTTTGCTCCCGCATCATAACCGTACCAGGAGAGCAGGAAGCCGACCATCGCCCCGGCAATCGCCAGCCCCAGCTTCAGGAAGAAGATGTTGCCGGAGAAGCTGATCCCGGTAATGCGTTTCCCGGTTTTCCACTCACCGTAGTCGTCCACGTCGGCCATCAGCGACCAGTGCAGCGGAGACGGGATCTGGTGCAGGATGTTCAGCAGGAAGTAGAGCACCACGATGGTGACGGTGGCTTTCGGGTCGAAGAAATAAAAGGCGCAGGAGAAAATCGCCAGCACGATATTGGTCCAGAAGAAGACCTTTAGTTTGCACCAGCGGTCGGTCAGCACTTTTGCCAGCACGCTGCCGAGCATCATGCCGACGACGCCCAGGCTGATAAACAGCGTGGCGAAATGAGTGCTCTGACCCATCACCCAGGTAACGTAATACATGGTGGCCGCCATGCGGATAAAGCCCGGGCAGACGTTGCAGAGCGTCAGCAGCAGAATGCGCACCCACTGGTCATTCTTCCACACGTCTTTCAGGTCATTTTTCAGCTGGTCATTGGTCTGCACCGCCGGACGCACGCGCTCGCGCACGGTGGCGAAGCAGAACAGGAACATGCATGTGCCAATCAGCGCCAGAACGGTCATCGCCATCTGGTAGCCTT
The DNA here is from genome assembly GCF_008364555.1 of Enterobacter vonholyi. Lineage (GTDB taxonomy): Bacteria > Pseudomonadota > Gammaproteobacteria > Enterobacterales > Enterobacteriaceae > Enterobacter > Enterobacter vonholyi. The sequence continues at coordinate 93,445 of NZ_VTUC01000038.1, read as the reverse complement.
TGGCTTTGTTGTCCCCGCCAAACCAGTCGGCCATCGGCAGCAGCGTTAATGAGAGCAGCAGCGTGGCGATGCCGACCAGCACGAAGCGATAGGACTGGCAGGCCACACGTTCTTTTGGATCGTTGGTGATCACCCCGCCCAGCGAGCAATAGGGGATGTTGATGGCGGTGTAGGTAAGCGACAGCAGGAAATAGGTGACAAACGCATAGATAACTTTGCTGTTATAGCTCCACTCAGGCGTGGTGAACATCAGGATGCTGAACAGCGCGTAGGGGAAGGCGATCCACAGCAGCCATGGACGAAACCGGCCATATTTGCTGCGGGTACGGTCAGCAATCGCGCCCATGATCGGGTCCGTTACGGCGTCAATCACGCGCACGGAAAGCAGCAGCACGCCGACCAGCGCAGGGGCGAGGCCAAAAATATCCGTATAAAAATAGTTAACAAACAGCATGATGGCGCCGAAGATGATGTTGCATCCCGCGTCGCCCATCCCATAGCCGATCTTTTCTTTTACTGACAGTTTGTTGTTATCCATCGACAGCTCTCCGGTTTACGGTATGGAGAGAATTATTTGCTGGCAAAGGAATATATGCGTTGCAGTATCAGGGCGGTGATATGGATAAATGCGCTGTGGACGTGAAAGTGTGAAGGAGGTAACAACGCGCGGCACCCGCAAAAGCAGGTGCCGCGAAGAGAGGCTTAGTGTGCCTTCATGGCATTACGGCTTTTCTGACTGAAGAGATAGCCCACGCCAAGGATCGCAATCCAGACCGGGATCAGGTAGACGGAAATCGCCATACCCGGGGTGATCAGCATAATCACCAGCACGGCTGCCATAAACAGCAGGCAGATCCAGTTACCCAGCGGATAGAGCAGGGCAGGGAAGCGCGTGGTGACGCCCTGCTGCTGTTTTGCGCGGCGGAACTTCATGTGCGCCAGGCTGATCATCGCCCAGTTGATGACCAGGGCAGAGACCACCAGCGCCATCAGCAGGCCAAACGCCGATTCCGGTGCCATGTAGTTAATGAGCACGCACAGCGCGGTTACGACCGCCGAAACAAGAATCGTGTTTACCGGCACGCCGCGCTTATCGACGTTGAGCAGCGCTTTTGGCGCGTTACCCTGCTGGGCCAGGCCGAACAGCATGCGGCTGTTGCAGTATACGCAGCTGTTGTATACGGAGAGCGCGGCGGTGAGTACAACGATGTTCAGGGCGTTGGCGACAAAGGTGTCGCCCAGCTCGTGGAAGATCAGCACAAACGGGCTAGTGTCGGCGGTGACGCGCGTCCACGGCAGCAGGGAGAGCAGCACGGCCAATGAGCCCACATAGAAGATCAGAATGCGGTAGATAACCTGGTTAGTGGCTTTCGGGATGCTCTGCTCCGGGTTGTCGGCTTCAGCGGCGGTTATGCCCACCAGTTCCAGGCCGCCGAAGGAGAACATAATGATGGCCATCATCATCACCAGGCCGGTCATACCGTGAGGCAGGAATCCGCCCTGTTCCCAGAGGTTGCGCACGGTGGCCTGCGGGCCGCCGTTGCCGCTGAACAGCAGCCAGCCGCCAAAGATAATCATCGCCACCACGGCAATGACCTTGATGATGGCAAACCAGAACTCCATCTCCCCGAACACTTTAACGTTGGTCAGGTTAATGGCGTTGATAATGACGAAGAAGGCCGCAGCAGAAGCCCAGGTTGGGATTTCGGGATACCAGAACTGAATGTATTTCCCGACGGCGGTCAGTTCGGCCATGGCAACCAGAACGTACAGCACCCAGTAGTTCCAGCCCGAGGCGAAACCGGCAAAGCTGCCCCAGTATTTATAGGCAAAGTGGCTGAACGAGCCCGCGACCGGCTCTTCCACTACCATTTCGCCCAGCTGGCGCATGATCAGAAAAGCAATGAAACCCGCAATCGCGTAACCCAAAATAATGCCGGGACCGGCAGACTGGATAACGGATGCGCTGCCCAGAAACAGGCCGGTACCAATCGCACCGCCCAGTGCGATGAGCTGAATATGGCGGTTTTTAAGCCCGCGCTTTAGCTGATCGCCGTGCTGTTGAGCTTCCATTTGAAACCTCGTGTGTGGTTGTTATGTTCACGCTGAGCGTGTGTAATTATGAAAATCCATATTCTGTATTTATTTCTTTACGGTTAACGAGACCGAAAAAAGCGGATATGACTTCCGTAAGCGCCAGAATAGTGGTAAGTGCCTGCGAATGCACCTGCTTTATGAAGGGGTGATGACGACTTGAATAAAAAGAAAGCATTTGTAAATCGGCCCGCTCGTTGTTCCTCTCCCAACCTATAGAATAGAAATGCGCCGTAAGTGGGCGAATTTTCATTATTTGCCTTGTTGAATCGCTTCAGATTGCAAAAACCCTCGTTTCATTATGGTTAAAACTCCCTCTTTGGGAGTAATCAACTCATTTGTGCAAAGTTACATTTCTGAAACGTTATTTCTGTAAGGTTGTTAAAATGTGCAGGGTTTACTGATTTCAATCAAAACCAATATGGACAGAAGGTGAATACTTTGTTACTTTAGCGATACGAAATAGAAATTGGTAAGACCAATTGACTCCGGGCAAAAAGGCGTAAGACAGGGAATATGGCCTACAGCAAAATTCGCCAACCAAAACTATCTGATGTGATTGAGCAGCAGCTGGAGTTTTTAATCCTCGAAGGGACTCTGCGCCCGGGTGAGAAACTTCCGCCAGAACGCGAGCTGGCAAAACAGTTCGACGTTTCACGTCCTTCTCTGCGTGAGGCGATTCAACGTCTCGAAGCAAAGGGCTTGCTGCTTCGTCGTCAGGGCGGCGGAACCTTTGTGCAAAACAGCCTGTGGCAGAGCTTCAGCGATCCGCTGGTAGAACTTCTCTCTGACCACCCAGAATCCCAGTTTGACCTGCTTGAGACCCGTCACGCGCTTGAAGGTATTGCGGCCTATTACGCCGCCCTTCGCAGCACTGATGAAGATCGCGTGCGTATCCGCGAACTGCATCAGGCCATTGAACGGGCACAGCAGTCCGGCGATTTAGACGCCGAGTCCAGCGCCGTCGTCCAGTATCAAATCGCCGTCACCGAAGCGGCCCACAACGTGGTGCTCCTCCATCTGCTACGCTGCATGGAGCCGATGCTGGCCCAGAACGTTCGTCAAAATTTTGAATTGTTGTATGCCCGTCGGGACATGCTCCCACTGGTAAGCAACCATCGCACCCGAGTATTCGAGGCGATAATGGCCGGGGAACCGGAGCAGGCGCGCGAAGCGTCGCACCGCCATCTGGCTTTCATTGAGGAAATCTTGCTGGACCGCAGCCGTGAACAATCGCGTCGCGAACGTTCATTACGCCGCATACAGCAACGAAAGGATTAAGCGCCAGGTACTTTTAGAGCGCGGCAACTAAACGCAGAACCTGTCTTATTGTGTTCTTGCCCAAGAGCACAATGGGACAGGTTCCAGACAAATCAACGTATTAGATAGATAAGGAATACCCCCATGTCAGAACGTCTCCAAAATGACGTGGATCCGATCGAAACTCGCGACTGGCTACAGGCGATCGAATCGGTCATCCGTGAAGAAGGTGTTGAGCGCGCTCAGTATCTGATTGATCAGCTGCTTTCTGAAGCCCGCAAAGGCGGTGTGAAGGTTGCTTCAGGTGCAGGGGCTAGCAACTACGTAAACACGATTGCCGTCGAAGACGAACCGGAATACCCGGGCAATCTGGATCTGGAACGTCGTATCCGTTCTGCAATTCGCTGGAACGCCATTATGACCGTTCTGCGCGCATCCAAGAAAGACCTGGAACTGGGTGGCCACATGGCGTCCTTCCAGTCTTCTGCGACCGTTTACGAAGTGTGCTTCAACCACTTCTTCCGTGCAGCGAACGAGAAAGACGGCGGCGATCTGGTGTACTTCCAGGGCCACATCTCTCCGGGCATCTATGCACGTGCATTCCTGGAAGGTCGTCTGACTGAAGAGCAGATGAACAACTTCCGTCAGGAAGTTCACGGTAAAGGTCTGTCTTCTTACCCGCACCCTAAACTGATGCCTGAATTCTGGCAGTTCCCAACCGTATCTATGGGTCTGGGCCCAATCGGTGCGATCTACCAGGCGAAATTCCTGAAGTATCTGGAACACCGTGGTCTGAAAGACACCTCTGAGCAGACCGTATACGCCTTCCTGGGCGACGGCGAAATGGATGAGCCAGAATCCAAAGGTGCGATCACCATCGCAACCCGTGAAAAGCTGGACAACCTGTGCTTCATCATCAACTGTAACCTGCAGCGTCTGGATGGTCCGGTAACCGGTAACGGCAAGATCATCAACGAACTGGAAGGCATCTTCGCAGGTGCTGGCTGGAACGTGATCAAAGTGATGTGGGGTTCCCGTTGGGACGAACTGCTGCGTAAAGACACCAGCGGTAAACTGATCCAGCTGATGAACGAAACCGTTGACGGTGACTACCAGACCTTCAAATCCAAAGACGGTGCCTACGTGCGTGAGCACTTCTTCGGCAAATATCCAGAAACCGCAGCCCTGGTTGCAGACTGGACTGATGAGCAGATCTGGGCCCTGAACCGCGGTGGTCACGATCCGAAGAAAATCTACGCTGCACTGAAAAAAGCGCGTGAAACCAAAGGTAAAGCGACTGTAATCCTGGCCCACACCATCAAAGGTTACGGCATGGGTGATACCGCAGAAGGTAAAAACATCGCTCACCAGGTTAAGAAAATGAACATGGACGGTGTGCGTTATATCCGCGACCGTTTCAACGTTCCAGTCACCGATGAGCAGGTAGAAAACCTGTCTTACATCACCTTCCCGGAAGGTTCTGAAGAGCACAAGTACCTGCACGAACGTCGTCAGGCGCTGAAAGGCTACCTGCCAGCTCGTCAGCCTAACTTCACCGAGAAGCTGGAACTGCCAGCGCTGGAAGACTTCTCTCAGCTGCTGGAAGAGCAGAACAAAGAGATCTCTACCACTATCGCTTTCGTTCGTGCCCTGAACGTGATGCTGAAGAACAAGTCGATCAAAGATCGCCTGGTGCCAATCATCGCCGACGAAGCGCGTACTTTCGGTATGGAAGGTCTGTTCCGTCAGATCGGTATCTACAGCCCGAACGGCCAGCAGTACACCCCGCAGGACCGTGAGCAGGTTGCATACTACAAAGAAGACGAGAAAGGTCAGATCCTGCAGGAAGGTATCAACGAGCTGGGCGCAGGCGCATCCTGGCTGGCTGCTGCGACCTCTTACAGCACCAACAACCTGCCGATGATCCCGTTCTACATTTACTACTCCATGTTCGGGTTCCAGCGTATCGGTGACCTGTGCTGGCAGGCAGGCGACCAGCAGGCTCGCGGCTTCCTGATCGGTGGTACTTCCGGTCGTACGACCCTGAACGGTGAAGGTCTGCAGCACGAAGATGGTCACAGCCACATTCAGTCTCTGACTATCCCTAACTGTATCTCTTACGACCCGTCTTACGCGTACGAAGTGGCTGTCATCATGCATGACGGTCTGCAGCGCATGTACGGTGAAGCGCAGGAGAACATTTACTACTACATCACCACCCTGAACGAAAACTACCACATGCCGGCAATGCCAGCAGGTGCCGAGGAAGGTATCCGTAAAGGTATCTACAAACTCGAAACCATCGAAGGTAGCAAAGGTAAAGTTCAGCTGCTGGGCTCCGGTTCTATCCTGCGTCACGTTCGTGAAGCAGCGCAGATCCTGGCGAAAGACTACGGTGTCGGTTCCGATGTGTACTCTGTTACCTCCTTCACTGAACTGGCGCGTGATGGCCAGGATTGTGAGCGCTGGAACATGCTGCACCCAATGGAAACCCCACGCGTTCCTTACATCGCTCAGGTGATGAACGACGCGCCAGCGGTGGCGTCTACTGACTATATGAAACTGTTCGCTGAGCAGGTTCGTACTTACGTTCCAGCTGATGATTATCGCGTACTGGGTACTGACGGCTTCGGTCGTTCTGACAGCCGCGAAAACCTGCGTCACCACTTCGAAGTTGATGCTTCTTACGTGGTTGTAGCAGCACTGGGCGAACTGGCTAAACGTGGCGAAATCGATAAGAAAGTGGTTGCAGACGCAATCACCAAATTCAACATCGATGCAGAAAAAGTTAACCCGCGTCTGGCGTAAGAGGTAAAAGAATAATGGCTATCGAAATCAATGTACCGGACATCGGGGCTGATGAAGTTGAAATCACCGAGATCCTGGTCAAAGTAGGCGACAAAGTTGAAGCTGAACAGTCGCTGATCACCGTAGAAGGCGACAAAGCCTCTATGGAAGTCCCGTCTCCTCAGGCTGGCATCGTTAAAGAGATCAAAGTCTCTGTTGGCGATAAAACCGAGACTGGCAAACTGATCATGATTTTCGATTCCGCCGACGGTGCAGCAGCTGCTGCACCTGCGCAGGAAGAGAAGAAAGCCGCTCCGGCCGCCGCTGCTCCAGCAGCTGCCGCAGCTGCAAAAGAAGTGAACGTGCCGGATATCGGTGGTGACGAAGTTGAAGTCACTGAGATCCTGGTGAAAGTGGGCGATACCGTTGCGGCCGAGCAGTCACTGATCACTGTAGAAGGCGACAAAGCCTCTATGGAAGTGCCGGCTCCGTTCGCGGGTACCGTTAAAGAGATCAAGATCAACACCGGCGACAAAGTGTCTACCGGCTCCCTGATCATGATCTTCGAAGTGGCGGGTGCTGCCCCTGCTGCCGCGCCTGCACAGGCCGCTGCTCCGGCTCCTGCCGCAGCACCGGCCGCTGCTGGCGGCGCGAAAGACGTTAACGTACCGGACATCGGCGGTGACGAAGTTGAAGTCACCGAAGTGATGGTAAAAGTGGGCGACAAAGTTGCCGCTGAACAGTCACTGATCACCGTTGAAGGCGACAAGGCTTCTATGGAAGTCCCTGCGCCATTCGCGGGTACCGTTAAAGAGATCAAAATCAGCACCGGCGACAAAGTGTCTACCGGCTCTCTGATCATGGTCTTCGAAGTGGAAGGCGCTGCGCCTGCCGCAGCTCCGGCTGCCGCGGCTGCTCCAGCACCGGCTGCTGCACCGGCTCAAGCTGCTAAACCAGCCGCTGCCCCTGCTGCAAAAGCAGAAAAATCAGAGTTCGCTGAAAACGACGCTTACGTCCACGCGACGCCGCTGATTCGTCGCCTGGCGCGCGAATTCGGTGTTAACCTGGCGAAAGTGAAAGGGACCGGCCGTAAGGGTCGTATCCTGCGCGAAGACGTTCAGACCTACGTGAAAGACGCGGTGAAACGCGCCGAAGCTGCACCAGCTGCAGCCGCTGGCGGCGGTATCCCGGGCATGCTGCCATGGCCGAAAGTGGACTTCAGCAAGTTCGGCGAAATCGAAGAAGTGGAACTGGGCCGTATCCAGAAAATCTCTGGTGCGAACCTGAGCCGTAACTGGGTGATGATCCCGCACGTTACGCACTTCGACAAAACCGATATCACCGATCTGGAAGCGTTCCGTAAACAGCAGAACGCCGAAGCTGAGAAGCGTAAACTGGACGTGAAATTCACCCCAGTGGTCTTCATCATGAAAGCGGTTGCTGCGGCTCTGGAACAGATGCCACGCTTCAACAGCTCCCTGTCCGAAGACGGCCAGAAGCTGACGCTGAAGAAATACATCAACATCGGTGTTGCGGTTGATACGCCAAATGGTCTGGTTGTTCCGGTCTTCAAAGACGTGAACAAGAAGAGCATCACTGAGCTGTCCCGTGAACTGACCGTGATCTCCAAGAAAGCGCGCGATGGTAAGCTGACTGCCGGCGAAATGCAGGGCGGCTGCTTCACTATCTCCAGCATCGGCGGCCTGGGTACCACCCACTTCGCGCCGATTGTGAACGCGCCGGAAGTGGCTATCCTCGGTGTGTCTAAGTCCGCGATGGAGCCGGTGTGGAATGGCAAAGAGTTCGTACCGCGTCTGATGATGCCAATCTCTCTGTCCTTCGACCACCGCGTGATCGACGGTGCTGATGGTGCGCGCTTCATCACCATCATTAACAACATGCTGAGCGACATTCGCCGCCTGGTGATGTAATCGAAAAGCCGGCCAGTCGGCCGGCTTTTTTCTGATAATCTCATGGCGTTTGTGAGGTTATTGGCGAAAGCGACAATTCGTGAGCCGTTTGTTGTTTCAAAATTGTTAACAATTTTGTAAACTGCGGGCGGATAGAACGACCCGGTGGACGACGGGTATAAATTAAGAGGTCATGATGAGCACAGAAATCAAAACTCAGGTCGTAGTACTTGGGGCAGGCCCGGCAGGTTACTCCGCAGCATTCCGCGCAGCGGATTTAGGTCTGGAAACCGTCATCGTAGAGCGTTACAGCACCCTCGGCGGTGTTTGTCTGAACGTCGGCTGTATCCCTTCTAAAGCGCTGCTGCACGTAGCGAAAGTTATCGAAGAAGCCAAAGCGCTGGCTGAACACGGTATCGTCTTCGGCGAGCCGAAAACCGATATCGACAAAATTCGTACCTGGAAAGAGAAAGTTATCACTCAGCTGACCGGCGGTCTGGCGGGTATGGCCAAAGGCCGTAAAGTGAAAGTGGTAAACGGTCTGGGTAAATTCACCGGTGCGAACACCCTGGAAGTGGAAGGCGAAAACGGCAAAACCGTGATCAACTTCGACAACGCGATTATCGCGGCAGGCTCTCGCCCAATCGAACTGCCATTCATTCCACATGAAGATCCACGCGTGTGGGATTCCACCGATGCGCTGGAGCTGAAAACCGTTCCTAAGCGTCTGCTGGTTATGGGCGGCGGTATCATCGGTCTGGAAATGGGTACCGTGTACCACGCGCTGGGTTCAGAGATCGACGTGGTTGAAATGTTCGACCAGGTTATCCCGGCTGCCGACAAAGACATCGTTAAAGTCTTCACCAAACGCATCAGCAAGAAATTCAACCTGATGCTGGAAACCAAAGTGACTGCCGTTGAAGCGAAAGAAGACGGTATTTACGTTTCCATGGAAGGCAAAAAAGCCCCATCCGAACCACAGCGTTACGACGCCGTGCTGGTGGCTATCGGTCGTGTACCGAACGGTAAAAACCTCGACGCGGGCAAAGCTGGCGTGGAAGTGGACGACCGTGGCTTCATCCGCGTTGACAAGCAGCTGCGCACTAACGTGCCGCACATCTTTGCTATCGGTGATATCGTCGGTCAGCCAATGCTGGCGCACAAAGGTGTTCACGAAGGTCACGTTGCCGCTGAAGTTATCGCCGGCATGAAGCACTACTTCGATCCGAAAGTGATCCCATCTATCGCGTACACCGAGCCAGAAGTGGCATGGGTTGGTCTGACTGAGAAAGAAGCGAAAGAGAAAGGCATCAGCTATGAAACCGCCACCTTCCCGTGGGCTGCTTCTGGTCGTGCTATCGCATCCGACTGCGCAGACGGTATGACCAAACTGATCTTCGACAAAGAGACTCACCGTGTGATCGGTGGTGCGATTGTCGGTACCAACGGCGGCGAGCTGCTGGGTGAAATCGGTCTGGCTATCGAAATGGGTTGTGACGCTGAAGACATCGCGCTGACCATCCACGCTCACCCGACTCTGCACGAGTCCGTGGGCCTGGCGGCAGAAGTGTTTGAAGGCAGCATCACCGACCTGCCAAACGCGAAAGCGAAGAAGAAATAAGTTTCTTCAGATGAAAAAAGCGGCCAATGGCCGCTTTTTTTATGCGCTGCGTTCAGGGTGCTACAGGCTGCCAGGTTTTATCAGGGCTATAGGCGGCTAGCGCACGGGCTTTCTGCTCTGAATCGCTGCCGAGATCGGACTGGTACACCTTGTCGTCCTGGTTTATCAAAAAGCTCATGACGCCCGTCTGGCCGTAGCTGACCGGCCAGGCCACCATCGCGAAACCGTTATTATCCGGCAGGATGCGGAAGCGATAGCCGTGATAGCCGGTACCCGACTCTTTTGGGCTAAATGCCGGTCCGAGCGGACTGGGCGCTTCGCCGGGGGAGGCGGGCCAGTACAAACCGTCTTTTTTCCCCTTCGAGCTGACAATCTTCTGCGCGTATTTCTGGTTCATTGCAAAGTAGCTTTGCTGCGCATCAACATAGGCATGTAAGGCTTCAATGGCGGCGAGTTCGTTACGCCCAATTTCTCGGGTCAGGATTTCTTCAGCCCCTTCTTTAATATCGAACTGCCAGCCTGCAGTGGTTTTGATCACCGGGATGGGAAGCTGCCAGCCGCTCTCTCCGACAACCAGATGCGCCGTATCCCCTTCGATAACGGTCTTATGACGGACTTTCCAGTCGCGCAGGAAGCGATCGACGGCATCAGGATCAACGCCTTCAGGGGGCAGAAAATCGCGCCAGTTCTCTCCAAGCAGATTGCTCATCGCGCTCTCATTTTGCTCACTGATGGCGTTGGCCAGCGCATCGGTCGCCCGATCGGGCGTGCTGAAGGACTGCTGCGCCATCACAGGGGCCGAAAGCATGAACAACACCATTCCGCTGAGTAGTTTACTTTTCATGTCGGTTCCCTTAGCGATGTCGAATTTCACGGCGTTCAGCGCGTCCACCAGACGCCTGACGCTGCTGCTGGCGAGCGGCAAGCTGCCTGCTTTGCGCACCACGCTGCTGCTGCGCCTGCCAGTTCGCGGAACGGCTGTCGTTGCCGCTCAGCGCATTGGCCCGGGGCTGGCTGTTTCGCTGCTGCAGAGTGCGTTGCTGCGCGGGCTGCGAAACCCGTTTCTCTTGTCTCTGCGCGGTGGTCTGGCGATTTTCTCGCTGCTGCGTGGTGCTCCGCCTCGTCGTCTGCGGTTTGGTGTCGTAGCCACGGTAGTTATTGCGCTGGGAAATCTGCTTCAGCTGTTCACTTGAGGCCTGACGCTGAACATCTTTCGTGCCGGTGCGCGCCGTTTGGGGGAAGGTTTTACCCGTGGATTTCTCCATCTGGCTCAGGGCCGCCTGACGCTGGCTGTCCCGGTTAACCGGTTTTTGCTGCGTTGAACTGAGCCCTGTCGCCGTGCTGGTGGAGTGGAAGCGACTGTTGAGCTGGTTAGTCGGATAGGGCACGCCTTCCCGATAGGCCGGGTTGTGCTGCCAGGTACGGTTGGCGTCCGTCAGACGCTGACCGCTGATTTTATTGAAGTTCTCAACATTGATATTGATGTTGTTATCACCGTTGCGGTTATAGCCGCCGTGATTATCCCAGTCACCGTCATGATGGTGGTCCCAGTCATCGTCATCCCAGTCGATATTACTGAAAATGGCATAGGTTGTGGCAACGCCCAGGCTGAAACCTAAGCCGTTAACGAAGCTGTTGCCAAACTGCTCTCCGGGCGTGGGCGGGAGATAGGTGGGCGGATAGGCGGTATTTGGCCAGGTACCGTAAACCGTATTGGGGTTATAGGTGGGGACGTAAACGACCTGCGGATCCGCAGATTCAATTTTGATAACCGTAGGGGCGGGCGCAGACGTGGTTGTTGTTGCCTCGGTGGCGATGGTTTTCGCTGGTGCTGGCTTTGTCACGGTGGTGACCGTCTGCTGAGGCGTGGATTGTAAAGCGCCGGTCTTCTGTGCCAGCGCGCGCAGGCGCTGAACGGAATCCATTACGTCTTTAGGCTGCGCGAGAAACGCATCGCCCAGATTTTGTACCCACGGCGGGTTTTCACCCATCAGGGACATAAGCTGAGGAAACGCGACCAGCGATTTCACGCTCGGATCCCAGGGCTGGCTGGCAACGGCCTGAATCGCGGCGTCTCCTTCCATTTTAGGGTTGTCTTTGGACCACTGCGCCGCCTGAATCACGTTGGCCGGATAGGTCGACGCCATCAAAATTTGCGACAGCAGGGCGTCAGGGTAGAGCGCAATGGGGGCAACCCACTGATCGATTTGTGCGGCTGTGTAGGTTGGCGCGACAGCAGGGGCGGGCTGCGCTGCGGCAGGCGCGTCCGATGCAGCCGGTTGTTGTGCGACGGGGGCTGTCGCAGCGGGTTCCGTTGCGCGGCTTTTGACAAACATGACGCCCGAGGCGGCAAACAGCCCGGCACTGCACAGAAGGACGAGCAGATGTGGCTTAAAGGGCAACTTCATAAATGACTCCAACGAGACAAGCGCTGTGCCGTGAGGCGTTACGGTTGGCGTGAGTATTATTCACCCGCCTTTTACCGTTTTGACTTTTATTGGGAAGCGTCCGGTACGTCCGGATAAAGAGTGTGAGTATTTATTACACAATTATATCTGATGAAGGAAAACCTGAAGCGTCACGGTGCAGAAGAAACCGCAAATGATGGCCTAAATCCCCGCTACACCATGCTTAACGATTCAGCAAATTATTTAATGTTGCTTTTTTGTAAACGGATTAACACTGTGCAGAAATCCTGCTATGCTGCCCGACGCGGTATCGGGCATTTACCCTACAAACTGCTGTCTCACAGGAGCGTGAAGAGAACGCCCGCCGCATATGACAATGAGAGCGAGGAGAACCGTCGTGCTAGAAGAATACCGTAAGCACGTAGCAGAACGTGCCGCCGAGGGAATTGTACCCAAACCTTTAGATGCAACCCAAATGGCCGCGCTCGTCGAGCTGCTGAAGAACCCGCCTAAGGGCGAAGAAGAATTTCTGTTAGATCTGTTGATCAACCGCGTACCGCCTGGCGTAGATGAAGCTGCCTACGTAAAAGCCGGATTCCTTGCTGCTATCGCCAAAGGCGAAGCCACCTCCCCACTGGTTACTCCTGAAAAAGCCATTGAACTGCTCGGCACCATGCAGGGTGGTTACAACATTCATCCGCTGATTGACGCGCTGGATAACGACAAGCTGGCACCGATTGCCGCTAAAGCGCTCTCTTCTACGCTGCTGATGTTCGATAACTTCTACGATGTGGAAGAAAAAGCCAAAGCTGGCAACGTCTATGCGAAACAGGTGATGCAGTCCTGGGCCGATGCCGAATGGTTCCTGAACCGTCCAGCGCTGGCTGAAAAAATCACCGTTACCGTCTTCAAAGTAACCGGTGAAACCAACACCGATGACCTCTCTCCGGCACCGGACGCGTGGTCTCGCCCGGATATCCCTCTGCACGCCCTGGCGATGCTGAAAAACGCCCGTGAAGGCATTGAGCCGGATCAGCCGGGCAGCGTTGGCCCGATCAAACAGATCGAAGCCCTGCAGAAAAAAGGGTTCCCGCTGGCCTACGTGGGTGACGTTGTGGGTACCGGTTCTTCCCGTAAGTCCGCGACCAACTCCGTGCTGTGGTTCATGGGCGACGATATTCCGCACGTGCCAAACAAGCGCGGCGGCGGTCTGTGCCTCGGCGGTAAAATTGCGCCAATCTTCTTCAACACCATGGAAGATGCGGGCGCACTGCCGATCGAAGTGGACGTCTCTAACCTGAACATGGGCGACGTGATCGACGTTTACCCTTACAAAGGTGAAGTGCGTAACCACGAAACCAACGATCTGCTGGCAAGCTTTGAACTGAAAACCGACGTGCTGATCGACGAAGTGCGTGCCGGTGGTCGTATTCCGCTGATCATCGGCCGTGGCCTGACCACCAAAGCGCGTGAAGCGCTGGGTCTGCCGCACAGTGATGTATTCCGTCACGCGAAAGACGTGGCGGAAAGCAATCGCGGTTACTCTCTGGCACAGAAAATGGTCGGTCGCGCCTGCGGCGTCGCCGGCGTTCGTCCTGGCGCATACTGCGAGCCGAAGATGACCTCCGTAGGTTCTCAGGACACCACTGGCCCAATGACCCGCGACGAACTGAAAGACCTGGCGTGCCTGGGCTTCTCTTCCGATCTGGTGATGCAGTCCTTCTGCCACACTGCGGCGTATCCGAAGCCGGTTGACGTGACCACGCACCACACGCTGCCAGACTTCATCATGAACCGCGGCGGTGTTTCCCTGCGTCCGGGTGACGGCGTAATCCACTCCTGGCTGAACCGTATGCTGCTGCCGGATACCGTGGGTACCGGCGGTGACTCCCATACCCGTTTCCCAATCGGTATCTCCTTCCCGGCGGGTTCCGGTCTGGTGGCGTTTGCTGCGGCGACCGGCGTAATGCCGCTGGATATGCCGGAATCGGTGCTGGTGCGCTTCAAAGGTAAAATGCAGCCGGGTATCACCCTGCGCGACCTGGTTCACGCGATCCCGCTGTATGCGATTAAACAGGGTCTGCTGACCGTTGAGAAGAAAGGGAAGAAAAACATCTTCTCTGGCCGTATCCTGGAAATTGAAGGTCTGCCGGATCTGAAGGTTGAGCAGGCGTTCGAGCTGACCGATGCCTCCGCCGAGCGTTCAGCCGCGGGCTGTACCATCAAGCTGAACAAAGAGCCGATCATTGAGTACCTGAACTCTAACATCGTGCTGCTGAAGTGGATGATTGCAGAAGGCTACGGCGACCGTCGTACGCTGGAGCGTCGTATCCAGGGCATGGAAAAATGGCTGGCCGATCCGCAACTGCTGGAAGCCGATGCCGACGCAGAGTACGCGGCGGTGATCGACATCGATCTGGCGGATATCAAAGAGCCAATCCTGTGTGCACCGAACGATCCGGACGACGCGCGTCCGCTGTCTGAAGTTCAGGGCGAGAAGATCGACGAAGTATTCATCGGTTCGTGCATGACCAACATTGGTCACTTCCGCGCAGCCGGTAAGCTGCTGGATACCCACAAAGGACAGCTGCCAACCCGTCTGTGGGTGGCGCCGCCGACCCGTATGGACGCGGCTCAGCTGACCGAAGAGGGATACTACAGCGTGTTTGGTAAGAGCGGTGCACGTATCGAAATTCCTGGCTGTTCCCTGTGTATGGGTAACCAGGCGCGCGTAGCCGACGGCGCGACGGTGGTCTCCACCTCGACCCGTAACTTCCCGAACCGTTTAGGTACCGGTGCGAACGTATTCCTGGCTTCTGCTGAGCTGGCGGCGGTTGCGGCGCTGATTGGCAAACTGCCAACGCCGGAAGAGTACCAGACCTTCGTGGCTCAGGTGGATAAGACTGCGGTTGATACCTACCGCTATCTGAACTTCGACCAGCTCTCTCAGTACACCGAGAAGGCTGACGGGGTTATCTTCCAGACGGCAGTATAAACAGCAAAACCGTCTCCACGAGACGGTTTTTAGTGTTTGCACCCTCTCCCACGGGAGAGGGGCGGGGTGAGGGCATCAGGCCGCAGGGTCTTGCTCTCACCTTTTTATTTTCATTCCTCCCACCTCTCACGCTTTTTTTCTTCCTCGCTGCTGCGATAATTACCTTAATGGCTTTGCAGAGGAAAACACTATGGATTACGAATTTCTGCGCGACATCACCGGAGTGGTGAAAGTGCGTATGTCGATGGGCCACGAAGCCGTTGGACACTGGTTTAACGAAGAGGTGAAAGAAAACCTCGCACTTCTTGATGAGGTTGAACTGGCGGCAAATACGGTAAAAGGCAGTGAACGATCCTGGCAGCGCGCCGGGCATGAATATACGCTGTGGATGGATGGTGAAGAGGTCATGGTGCGTGCCAACCAGCTCGAGTTTTCAGGTGACGAGATGGAAGAGGGAATGAGCTACTATGACGAAGAGAGCCTGTCGATGTGTGGCGTAGAAGACTTCCTTCAGGTGGTGAACGCATACCGTGATTTCATGAAACAGAAATAACAGCCCGGAGCATCCCTGCTCCGGCTTGTTCTTACACGGCCGGAATATTACGGCCGTAGTAAATCTCGCGCATCTCTTTCCAGAGCAGGTCAGTAATCGCCTTACGCTCTTCTTCGCTTAAATCTTCCGGCTTCGTGTGGAACATATAGTGCTTAAGGTCGAACTCCTTAAGTAACATCTTGGTATGGAAGATGTTTTCCTGATACACGTTCACGTCCATCATGTCGTACAGCGATTTCATGTCCTCGGACATAAAGTTCTGTATGGAGTTGATCTCGTGGTCGATGAAGTGCTTCATGCCGTTGACGTCACGAGTAAAACCGCGCACGCGATAATCAATCGTGACGATATCCGATTCCAGCTGGTGGATGAGATAGTTCAGCGCGTTCAGCGGGGAAATCACGCCGCAGGTCGACACTTCAATATCGGCGCGGAACGTACACAGCCCACCTTCCGGGTGACTCTCCGGGTAGGTATGGACGCAGATATGGCTTTTATCCAGGTGGGCAACAACCACTTCCGGCAGCGGGCCCGGATGTTCCGTTTTGTCGATAAGCTTCGGGTCAACCGGCTCTTCGCTGACCAGAATGGTCACGCTCGCGCCCTGGGGTTCATAATCCTGTCGGGCGATATTCAGGATATTTGCGCCGATAATGGAACAGGTTTCTGACAGGATCTCGGTCAGACGGTTGGCGTTGTAGAGTTCGTCGATATAGGCGATGTAACCATCGCGTTCTTCCGCTGTTTTGGCATAGCAGATATCGTAAATACAAAAACTCAGGCTTTTGGTCAGATTGTTAAAGCCATGCAGTTTAAGCTTTTTCAATTAGCTCACCCCCTTAGTGGATAATGCGTCTTGCAGGTACTGCGGCAGAGCAAACGCTGCGGTATGAATAGCCGGATTGTAGTATCGGCACTGAAGACCTGCCTGATGGAAGCGGGCCTGAATAATTTCGGTGGAGAGATGGCGTAATACGTCGTTATCCGTTGCCCAGGCAAAGGTCATGATCCCGCCGTAGTACGTCGGAATGGCCGCCTGATAGAAGCTGACATCCTCGAAATAGGTGCTGAGCTTGCGATGGCTGTCCAGCGCTTCATCCTGCTGCAGGAAGCAGACGCCGTTTTGTGCGACGAAGATCCCGCCCGGGTTCAGGCAGCGCTTGCAGCCTTCGTAGAACGAGGAAGTGAACAGCGACGCGCCTGGGCCAATAGGGTCGGTGCAGTCGGAGATAATCACGTCAAAGGTCTGCGAGGTCTGGTTAACAAAGTTAACGCCGTCGTCAATCACCAGGCTAAAGCGGGGATCGTCATAGCTGCCGGCATTGTGGTTGGGCAGGTACTGGCGGCAGAAAGAGACGACGCCCGCATCGATTTCCACCATGGTGATGGTTTCAATGGAACGATGGCGGGACACTTCACGCAGCATTGCGCCGTCGCCGCCGCCGATAATCAGAACATGCTTCGCGTGACCGTGCGCCAGGAGCGGGACGTGGGTCATCATTTCATGATAAATAAACTCGTCGCGCTCGGTGGTTTGCACCACGCCGTCCAGCGCCATCACGCGGCCAAAGGCAGCATTTTCGAAGATGATCAGATCCTGGTGATCGGTTTTCTCATGATAGAGCACGTTATCAACGGCAAAGTACTGACCAAACTGGTCATGCAATGTTTCATGCCACAACGTGTGGTCGGCCATAGCGAACTCCTCCTGTGTAAACATCCGTTACGCTCGCAAAAAATGAGCGAAACATGATAGCTAACTCTAACCGTGGTTGCACGGCCAGAGGTTCAACAGGAGGCGTCGGGAAGGTTATTTAACGTAGGCGAGCAGGCTGAGTGAGTCGCGAGCCAGCGCTTTGCATTTTTTAGCAGTGGGAATGCCAATACCGCTTAAGTCACGGTAGCTGTCTTCGCCGAGCGCCTTCATGTCGAAGCTGTCGTAGTTGCTGAGATCCCACTGGTTCTGCTGGGCAAAAAAGACCAGCGCGCGGCGAATCTGCCCGTTGGGTAAATTCTGGTAGCCACAATCATTTTTCAGGAATACAAAAACCGCCGTTAAATCGGCCATATCTTCCGCTTCATTTTCACTTAGCGCATAGCTGTTCGCACACATTGCCATCAGGCTACCGAACAAAATTGTCCTGAAAAACGTCTTCATTGCTTCTACCACTTCTTCACGGAAAATTAACGTTAGCATACTTGATGCCAGTGCGACGATCTTTATTATTGCCGCTTTACTTGACCTTCCGGTAAGGGGAGGGTTTATGCTCAAAAGATCGCCTGCTGGAAATAAGGAAATGAACATGCAACGTCGTGATTTTTTAAAATATTCCGCTGTGCTGGGGGCTGCCAGCGCATTACCTCTCTGGAGCCGCGCGGTTTTCGCGGCCGACAGGCCAGCCTTACCCATTCCTGATTTAGTGACCGCTGATGCGCGAAGCCGTATCCAGCTTGTGGTTCAGGCCGGTAACACGACGTTCGGCGAGCACAACGCTACGACGTGGGGCTATAACGGTAATTTGCTCGGTCCGGCGCTTCAGCTGCGTAAAGGGAAAGCGGTGACGGTGGATATCCACAACACGCTCGCTGAAGAGACGACGCTGCACTGGCACGGGCTGGAAGTGCCGGGAGAGGTGGACGGCGGGCCGCAGGGCATCATCAAAGCGGGCGGTTCGCGCATCGTCACCTTTACGCCCGACCAGCGCGCGGCGACCTGCTGGTTCCATCCGCATCAGCATGGTAAAACGGGCCATCAGGTGGCGATGGGGCTGGCGGGGCTGGTGCTGATTGAAGACGACGAAAGCCGCCTGCTGCGCTTGCCGAAGCAGTGGGGCATCGACGATGTGCCGGTGATTGTGCAGGACAAGAAATTCACCGCTGACGGGCAAATTGACTACCAGCTGGACGTGATGAGCGCGGCGGTAGGCTGGTTTGGCGACACGCTGCTGACCAACGGCGCCATTTATCCTCAGCACGCCGCGCCGAAGGGCTGGCTGCGCCTGCGTCTGCTTAACGGCTGTAACGCGCGTTCCCTCAACTTCGCCACCAGCGATAAGCGTCCGCTGTACGTGGTCGCCAGTGACGGCGGCCTGCTACCGGAGCCGGTGAAATTGAGTGAGCTGCCGATGCTGATGGGCGAACGCTTTGAGGTGCTGGTGGACATCAGCGACGGCAAGGCGTTTGACCTCGTGACGCTGCCGGTTAGCCAGATGGGGATGGCGGTCGCGCCGTTTGACAAGCCGCACCCGGTGCTGCGTATCCAGCCTTTACCGGTGACCGCTTCCGGCACGCTCCCTGATACGTTAACCACTATGCCAGCACTTCCGTCGCTTGATGGGCTTACGCAACGCAAGCTGCAGCTCTCTATGAACCCGATGCTCGATATGATGGGCATGCAGGCGCTGATGGCGAAATATGGCGATAAGGCGATGGCGGGAATGCATCACGGGCAGATGATGGGCCATATGAATATGGACCATGGAAAAATGGGCGGCATGGGGAACATGAATCACGGCGACCATGGCTTTGATTTCCACAACGCCAATATGATCAACGGCAAGGCGTTCGATATGAATACGCCGATGTTTGCTGCGACAAAGGGCCAGTTTGAGCGCTGGGTGATTTCAGGCGAAGGGGACATGATGCTGCATCCGTTCCATATCCACGGCACCCAGTTCCGCATTCTCTCTGAGAACGGTAAAGCGCCGGACGCGCATCGCGCGGGCTGGAAGGATACGGTGAAGGTGGAGGGCGGCGTCAGCGAGGTGCTGGTGAAGTTTGACCACGACGCGCCGAGGGAGTTTGCCTACATGGCGCACTGCCATCTGCTGGAACATGAAGATACGGGGATGATGCTGGGCTTTACCGTATAAAAAAAGCCGGGTGGCGGCTTCGCCTTACCCGGCCTACATAGCGTATCCATAGGCCCGGTAAGCGTAAGCGCCACCGGGCTTTTCAGTTACTTGTTTTCGTCAGGCAGCGCATACGCGACAATATAGTCGCCCATCTTCGTGCCAAACGAACCGTGACCGCCCGCAGAGATGACAACGTACTGCTTGCCATTCACTTCATAGGTCATCGGCGTGGCTTGTCCACCCGCTGGCAGACGGCCTTGCCACAGTTTCTCACCGTTGGTCATGTTGTACGCGCGCAGGTAGTTATCTGCGGTTGCCGCGATGAACAGCACGTTACCGGCGGTGGAAATTGGGCCACCCAGCATTGGCATACCCATATTGAACGGCACCGGAACCGGCATAGGGAACGGCATGCTGTCCTGTGGCGTACCAATACGTTTTTTCCACACGATCTGGTTAGTTTTCAGATCCAGACCGGAGATGTAACCCCAGGCAGGCTGTTTACACGGCAGACCAAACGGAGACAGGAACGGGTTCAGCGTTACGCCGAACGGTACGCCGTACTGCGGCTGAATGCCGGCTTCGGTACCGCTGCCTTTCGCGTCTTTCGGCTGTTCCATTGGGTTGCCCGGACCGCGTGGGATCAGACGGGAAACGAACGGCAGCGCCATCGGGTTGGCAATTGCCACCTGACGGTTAGGATCAACGGAGATCCCGCCCCACTCGAACATCCCCAGGTTACCCGGGAAGACCAGCGTGCCCTGCTCAGAAGGCGGGGTGAAGATGCCTTCATAGCGCAGCTGATGGAACATCACGCGGCACACCAGCTGGTCAAACATTGTGGCGCCCCACATGTCTGCCCCGCTGAGGTCTTTCTTCGGACGGAAGCTCAGGTCGGAGAACGGCTGGGTTTTGCTGACGTAATCGCCTTTCGCCGCACCCTGCGGTACCGGTTTTTCCGGGGCAGGCACAACCAGCTTGCCGTTGCTGCGATCCAGCACGAAGATGTTGCCGGTTTTCGCCGGGGCGTAAATCACCGGCACGGTTTTGCCGTTAACGGTAATGTCCGCCAGCGTTGGCTGGGACGGCATATCCATATCCCACAGATCGTGGTGTACGGTCTGATAGCTCCAGGCCAGCTTACCGGTGGTTGCGTTCAACGCCACGATAGCGCTGGCATAACGTTCCTGCTCCGGCGTGCGGTTACCGCCCCAGATATCTGGCGTAGTAACGCCCATCGGCAGGTAGACCAGGTCCAGCTTCGCGTCATACGCCGCTGGTGCCCAGGAGTTTGGCGAGTTAAAGGTAAAGGTGTGCTCGTCAGACGGGATCGCGTTTGGATCTTTCGCGCCCGGGTCGAAGGCCCACAGCAGTTTACCGGTATTCACGTCGAAACCACGGATAACGCCGGAGGTTTCACGCGTGGAGAAGTTATCCGTTACCGAACCGGCAATCACGATGGTTTTATCGGTGATGATTGGCGGTGAGGTTGGCTCATACAGACCCGGCGTGGTGTCAGGCATGTTGGTCTGCAGATTCAGGATACCTTTGTTGGCAAAGGTTTCGCACAGCTTGCCCGTTTCGGCATTGATGGCGAACAGGCGACCATCGTTGACCGGCAGCATGATGCGGCGAGGACAGTCGGCAATGACTTCCGGGCTCGCATTATCCGGGCGCGCTTCGTGGTAAGAGACGCCACGGCAGGTCACGTGCTGGAAGGACGGGTTGGAGTTCAGCTGTGGGTCGAAGTGCCATTTCTCTTTACCGGTGGCCGCGTCGAGCGCGAACAGACGCTGGTGCGCCGTACACAGATAAAGCATATCGCCGACTTTAATTGGCGTCACTTCGTTGGTCAGTTCACCCGGATCGTTCGGCATCTTCAGGTCGCCGGTACGGAATACCCAGGCTTCTTTCAGGTTTTTAACGTTGTCCGCGTTGATCTGCTTCAGCGGGGAGTAACGCTGGCCTTCCTGGTTACGACCATAGGCAGGCCAGTCGCCGTCAGCGACCTGAGAGATCGCCGCCGCAGGCGTCGATTCTGCGTTCAGCGTACCGTTGATCTCCTGCGGGTCGTTAAAGCCGGCCCAGGTCAGGATACCGCCGCTGATCAGCAGGGCTACTACCAGCGCCGCAACGGCACCGCTGGACGGCACGATCAGGCGACGCCAGACAAACGGCAGGATCAGCCATATACCGAAGAAGACCAGAATATCGCTGCGCGGCGTCAGCGCCCAGAAGTCAAAGCCGACTTCCCAGACGCCCCAGATCATGGTGGCAAGAAGGAATGCGGCATACAGCCACAGTGCGGATTGTTTTCTACGCAACAGCAGGACGGTTACGGCAACCATCACCAGGCCCGCAATCGGGTAGTACCAGGAGCCGCCTAAAGCGACCAGCCAGACGCCACCGATTAACAGATACAGCGCGCAGAAGGCTGCGAACGCTGCTGTTAATGTCACCAGTAGACGCGGCTGTTTAGAGTTTGTTTCAGCCATAGAAAGTGTACTCGTCAGTTTTTGTTAATAATTTGCTAGCAACTAATTATAGGTATTAACAAGTGTGATCGGAATCACAATATTTGCTTTTTATAACTCATACGCCAGGCTTATCCATTTGCTGATATAATGAGGGGCTTGCGTATCAGTGCTGGATATTAACTCATCCGTATTGAGAGATTTTCATTAAAATCATTTGGTTAGTAATATGAAACATACTGTTGAAGTGATGATCCCGGAAGCCGAGATCAAAGCGCGTATCGCCGAACTGGGTCGTCAAATCACCGAACATTACAAGGACAGCGGCAGCGAAATGGTGCTGGTCGGTCTGTTGCGTGGCTCTTTCATGTTCATGGCAGACCTGTGCCGTGAAGTGCATGTGCCCCACGAAGTCGATTTTATGACCGCCTCCAGCTACGGCAGCGGCATGTCCACCACCCGTGATGTGAAAATCCTGAAAGACCTGGATGAAGATATTCGTGGCAAAGATGTGTTGATCGTTGAAGACATTATCGACTCCGGCAACACGCTGTCAAAAGTGCGCGAGATCCTGAGCCTGCGTGAGCCAAAATCGCTGGCGATTTGCACCCTGCTGGATAAGCCTGACCGCCGTGAAGTGCAGGTGCCGGTAGAGTTCGTGGGTTTCTCAATTCCTGACGAATTCGTCGTCGGTTACGGCATTGACTACGCGCAGCGTTATCGCCATCTGCCGTATGTTGGGAAAGTGGTATTGCTGGACGAGTAATTGCGGGCTGATGCCCTCACCCCGGCCCTCTCCCGCAGGGAGAGGGAGAACATCCCCGGCTTTATTTATGATTCACATGCTTAAGCTGAAGGTTGGCAATCCCAGAACGGTAACGCTGCTCCAGCGTTTCGCGGTTGGTGGCAGTCACTTCCAGATTGCGCAGCAGACCATCGTGAATTCCGTACGCCCAGCCGTGGATAGAGACCTTCTGCCCGCGTTTCCACGCTGATTGCATGATCGTTGAGTGGCCCAGGTTATACACCTGCTCCATCACGTTGAGTTCGCAAAGGGTATCCATGCGACGCTCCTGCGGCATTTCACCCAGCAGTGAGCTATGTTTGAACCAGATATCGCGGATGTGCAGTAGCCAGTTATCAATGAGCCCCAGTTCCGTGTTTTCAACCGCCGCCTGCACGCCGCCGCAGCCGTAATGGCCGCAAATGATGATGTGCTCGACTTGCAGAACGTCAACGGCATACTGAACAACAGAAAGACAGTTGAGATCGGTGTGAATCACCAGATTGGCAACGTTGCGGTGAACGAACAGTTCGCCGGGCTCAAGGCCTGTCAGGCGCTCCGCCGGTACGCGGCTGTCGGAGCATCCAATCCAGAGAAAGCGTGGGTTTTGCGCCTGCGCGAGTTTTCCAAAAAATCCGGGGTCTTCCTCCACCAGCATTTTTGACCATAGTGCATTGTTGCTGATGAGTGTATCTATGTTGTTCATGGAGGTTAGCGACCTGTAACCGAGTAATTGCGTTGCGCTACTATAGGGTAACCCGACTTTTAATGAAACCACACAACGTGTGTCAGAACTGAAGGTAAGTTAATTTCATGGCAATTGCACTGGAGCTTGAACAGCTTAAAAAAACCTATCCGGGCGGCGTTCAGGCGCTACGCGGAATAGATCTTAAAGTAGAGGCCGGTGATTTTTACGCGCTTCTGGGGCCGAACGGCGCGGGGAAATCGACCACCATTGGGATTATCAGCTCGCTGGTCAACAAAACGTCCGGCCGGGTGAGCGTCTTTGGTTACGACCTGCAAAAAGATGTGGTGAACGCCAAGCGCCAACTGGGTCTGGTACCGCAGGAGTTCAACTTCAACCCGTTCGAGACGGTGCAGCAGATCGTCGTTAACCAGGCGGGTTATTACGGCGTCGAGCGTAAAGAAGCCCTTGAACGGAGCGAAAAATACCTCAAGCAGCTCGACCTGTGGGAAAAGCGTAACGAACGCGCACGGATGTTATCCGGCGGGATGAAGCGCCGGCTGATGATTGCCCGTGCGCTTATGCACGAGCCAAAACTGCTGATTCTTGATGAGCCAACGGCGGGCGTAGACATCGAGCTGCGACGCTCCATGTGGGGCTTCCTGAAGGATCTCAACGACAAAGGCACCACCATTATTCTGACCACCCACTACCTTGAAGAGGCTGAAATGCTCTGCCGCAACATCGGCATCATCCAGCACGGTGAGCTGGTGGAGAACACCTCGATGAAGAATCTGCTCTCCAAGCTGAAATCAGAAACCTTCATTCTCGATCTGGCGGCTAAAAGCCCGCTGCCGAAGCTTGAAGGGTATCAGTATCGTCTGGTGGATACCTCGACGCTGGAAGTGGAAGTGCTGCGCGAGCAGGGGATTAACAGCGTGTTCTCGCAGCTGAGCGCGCAGGGGATTCAGGTCTTAAGTATGCGTAACAAAGCGAACCGACTGGAAGAGCTGTTTGTCTCTCTGGTACAGGACAAACAAGGAGACAAGGCATGACGCATCTTTACTGGGTCGCGCTGAAAAGTATCTGGGCGAAAGAGATTAACCGCTTTATGCGTATCTGGGTGCAAACCCTGGTGCCACCGGTCATCACGATGACGCTCTATTTCATCATCTTCGGTAACCTGATTGGTTCCCGGATTGGTGAAATGCACGGCTTTACCTATATGCAGTTTATCGTGCCGGGTCTGATCATGATGGCGGTGATTACTAACGCCTACGCCAACGTAGCGTCGTCATTCTTCAGCGCTAAGTTCCAGCGCAATATTGAAGAGCTGCTGGTTGCGCCTGTGCCGACGCACGTCATTATCGCGGGCTATGTTGGCGGCGGCGTAGCGCGCGGGCTGTGCGTGGGGATCCTGGTCACGGCGATTTCACTGTTCTTCGTGCCGTTCCAGGTCCACTCGTGGCTGTTCGTCGCGCTGACGCTGCTCCTGACGGCAATCCTCTTCTCGCTGGCCGGATTACTGAACGCTGTGTTCGCTAAGACGTTTGACGATATCAGCCTGATTCCGACCTTCGTGCTGACGCCGCTGACCTATCTCGGCGGGGTGTTCTACTCCCTGACGCTGCTGCCACCGTTCTGGCAGGCGCTGTCGCACCTGAACCCGATTGTCTACATGATCAGCGGTTTTCGCTTTGGCTTCCTCGGCATTACCGATGTGCCGCTGTTTACCACGGTTGCGGTGCTGGTGGTGTTTATCATCGCCTTTTACCTGCTCTGCTGGTATCTGATCCAGCGCGGACGCGGTCTGCGCAGCTAATCTTTTGCCCGGCGACGTTTAGTTTGCCGGGCACTTTCTTTGACAGTTATCACCGAAAGCTAACCTTCACTTCGCTAAACTACTTGCCTGCTAAGGAGAGAGTTATGCTGGGATGGGTTATCACCTGCCACGATGAACAGGCGCAGGAAATGCTGGATAAGCTTGAAGCCAGATTTGGCCCGCTGGTGCAATGCCGGGCGGTAAACTACTGGCGCGGATTGAGCACCAACATGCTTAGCCGCATGATGTGCGATGCCCTGCATGAAACGGACACCGGTGATGGTGTGATTTTCCTTACCGATAAATCGGGCGCGGCGCCTTACCGTGCAGCCGCTTTGCTCAGCCATAAGCATGCATGCTGTGAAGTGATCTCGGGTATTAACCTCTCCCTGCTGGCGTTAATGTATCCGCAGCGTGAAGCCTTAAGCAGCGCTGAGTTTCGTCAGGCCATCGTGGCGCAGGGCGTTCCGGGCGTCAGCAGCTTGTGGCATCAGCAGCAAAAAAATCCTCCTTTCGTCCTGCTCCACGATTTGTATAAGAATTAAACGTTGGTATTGATGTCTCATTTGTTACAATAGCGGCAGTTTTCCGCACCGATTAAGACACCATGCTACCGCGCATTCTTTTCTTGCTATTGATGCTCATTTCCGGCGTCAGCTCAGCCAGTTTACTCAGCCAGCAAACGCTGCCTGCCCAGTACATGCAAACCACCGAAGACGCGGCAATCTGGGCGCAGGTGGGAAACAGCGTGATCAACGTCGGTAACGTGCGCGCCGGGCAGATCCTCGCCGTTGTGCCCGCGGCGGCGGACTACTATGAATTTCGCTTCGGTTTTGGCACGGGTTTTATCGATAAAGGGCACCTGGAGCCGGTTCAGGGGAAACAGCGCGTTGAGGACAGCCTCGGGGATCTCAATAAACCCCTGAGCAATCAGAATCTCATTACCTGGAAAGACACGCCGGTCTATAACGCGCCGTCGAGCGGTAGCGCGCCGTTCGGCACATTAAGCGCCAATCTTCGCTATCCCATATTAAACAAACTGAAAGACCGCCTGAATCAGACCTGGTTCCAGATCCGCATCGGCAATCGTCTGGCTTGGATCAGCAGCCTGGATGCGCAGGAAGATAATGGACTTCCGGTTCTGACCTACCATCATATTTTGCGTGATGAAGAAAACACGCGCTTTCGACATACGTCCACGACGACCAGCGTACGTGCGTTTAACAACCAGATGGCCTGGTTACGCGATCAAGGCTATACCACCCTGACGATGTACCAGTTGGAAGGGTACGTGCGTAACAAAATGAACCTGCCTGCAAAATCGGTGGTAATAACCTTTGACGACGGCCTGAAATCTGTCAGCCGCTATGCCTATCCTGTGCTGAAAGAGTACGGCTTCAACGCTACCGCATTTATTATCTCTTCCCGCATTAAAGGCCACCCGCAGAAATGGGATCCTAAATCGCTGCAGTTTATGAGCGTGCAGGAGATTAAGGGCATTCAGGATGTGTTTGATATTCAGTCTCATACCCACTTCCTGCACCGCGTGGATGGGTATAAGCACCCGATTTTACTGAGCCGCAGCTATCACGTGATTTTGTTTGATTTTGAACGCTCGCGTCGCGCGCTGGCGCAGTTTAACCCGCGCGTGCTCTATCTTTCCTATCCGTTTGGCGGCTACGACAATAAAGCGATAAAGGCGGCAAATGATGCCGGTTTCCATCTGGCAGTGACGACGGTGAAAGGGAAGGTGAAGCCGGGGGATAATCCGTTCTTACTGAAACGCCTGTACATCTTAAGAACGGATTCGCTGGAAACAATGTCGCGGCTGATCAGCAATCAGCCGCAGGGATAATGCTTAAGCAACCTGAACCGGAATCGCCTTCGCGGTACGTTTCATGTCGTTGTCGCCTTCAAAATAGGCGACTTTCGGCTGCCAGCGGCGTGCCTCTTCATCAGACATCATCACGAAGCTGGCGATAATCACAATATCGCCCACGTCCGCGCAGTGCGCTGCCGCGCCGTTAACGGAGATGATTTTAGACCCGCGCTCGGCGGCGATGGCATAGGTTGAGAAACGTTTGCCGTTGTTAACGTTCCAGATATCAATCGCTTCGTTTTCAAGGATGCCCGCGGCATCAAGGAAATCCTGGTCGATGGCGCAGGAGCCTTCATAGTGCAGGTCGGCCTGGGTGACTTTCACACGGTGAAGCTTACCTTGCAGCATTTTGCGAATCATTATGTTTACCTTTCATCTTCCGGGTAGAGAAACCTACGCCAGTTCAACCACTTTGTTGTCGATTAGGCGGGCCTGACCAAGCCATGCCGCCACCAGAATGACTGCACGTTTGCTGGTCTGTGTAAGCTCCAGAAGCGTGTCGGCATCGCGAATTTGAATATCATCAGCGCGGAAGCCTTTATCGTTCAGCGCCTGTTCAGCCAGAGCAATAATCTCTTCGGCAGTTAACTCTTTCGCCAGAAGCTGTTCTGCCATGGTATTCATGACCTTGCTTAAGCCAGGCGCGATTTTACGCTGGTCGGCGGTCAGGTAGCCATTTCGCGAGCTGAGCGCCAGACCGTCTTTGGCGCGTACAATCGGTACGCCGACAATCTCGATATCGTAACCCATATCCGCAACCATCTTGCGGATCAGCGCCAGCTGTTGGAAATCTTTCTCACCGAAGCAGGCAACGTCCGGCTGCACAAGGTTGAACAGCTTGCTGACGATAGTGGAAACGCCGCGGAAATGACCCGGGCGGCTCGCGCCTTCGAGCATGGTGGAAATGCCCGGGACGTCAACGTAGGTTGCCTCTTCAGTACCCTGCGGGTAAACATCCGCCGGTGCAGGTGAGAAGACGATATCCGCATGGCGTTTTTTTAGCTTCTCGCAATCTTCCTGCAGGGTACGCGGATAGCGTGCCAGATCGTCGGCGCGGTCAAACTGCATTGGGTTAACGAAGATACTGACCACCACGATATCTGCACGGGCTCTTGCTTCGTCAACCAGCTTCATATGACCGTCATGCAGGTTGCCCATGGTCGGGACCAGTGCGATACGTTTACCTTCCTGACGCGCACGACGGATATGCTGGCGAAGCAGCGGCAGGGTTTCAATGATTAGCACAACGAGACTCCTTAATGGAAACTGTGTTCTTCACCCGGGTAAACACCGGATTCAACGTCGGCAATATACTGCCTGACCGCAGCGCGCATGTCGCCCGCTTCGGTGAGGAAATTTTTGGCAAATTTTGGAATATGTCCGCCAGTGATGCCAAAGGCGTCGTGCATCACCAGAATCTGACCGTCAGTCACGTTGCCCGCACCAATACCAATCACCGGAATCGACAGAGCTTCAGTAATGCGCTTCGCCAGCTCAACCGGCACGCACTCCAGCACCAGCAGTTGGGCACCTGCGGCTTCCAGCGCCAGGGCATCATCCAGCAGCGTCTGGGCTGCATCACCACGGCCCTGCACTTTATATCCACCAAAGATGTTGACGGATTGCGGCGTCAAACCCAAATGGCCGCACACCGGCACGGCACGCTCGGTAAGCATCTTCACCGTATCCACCAGCCATGCGCCGCCTTCAACTTTGACCATATTAGCGCCCGCACGCATCACCGCTGCCGCGTTTTCAAATGCCTGCTCCGGCGTGGCGTAGGCCATAAACGGCAGATCGGAAAGCAGCAGGCAGGCTGGGGCGCCACGGCGCACGGCGCGGGTATGGTAAGCGATATCCTCAACCGTCACCGGCAGGGTGGAATCATGTCCTTGTACCGTCATCCCTAACGAATCTCCGACCAGCATGACGTTGATCCCCTCTTCGGCAAACAGTTTGGCGAAGCTGTAGTCATACGCGGTGATGGTGGCGAAGCGTTTTTTTTCCTGTTTGCATTTCTGCAGTAAGGAGATGGTGGTTGGTTTCATACTGTTTCCTGATAGCCCAAAGCGAATCTTTGCGCATTCTAACAGTAACATTCGAGGGAACAATGATTTTAGGTAACCGATTAGCCACAATTATTTTGAGGCTAATCAGCAAGGGAACCCGATCACCAGCGAGTGGGTCTTTCCGCGTTGAGGCTGTCCAGAATGGACTTAAGTGGGGTGCCATCCGGGAAGATAAGATCGGGGGCGACTTCAAACAGCGGCCAGAGCATAAACCCGCGATTTTTCATGTCGTAATGCGGAACGGTGAGACGTTCAGTGTTAATGGTCTCGTGACCAAACAGCATAATGTCGAGGTCCAGCGTGCGCGGTCCCCAGCGCTCGGCTTTGCGAACGCGGCCCTGCTGCAGTTCGATGCGCTGGGTATTGTCCAGCAACTCTTCTGGGCCCAGTTCAGTCTCAAGGATCACGGCGGCGTTCAGATAATCAGGCTGATCCTGCGGACCCAGCGGCGGAGTGCGGTAGAACGAGGAGACAGCCACAATCTTGCTTTGCGGGATCTCACCCAGCGCCTTTACGGCAGCATTCACCTGCTCCAGCGGAGAGGCTAAATTGCTGCCGATGGCGATACAGGCGAGGGTCATGCTGTCCCTTCACGACGCGGCGCGCGTTTGCGCGGGCGACGATGACGGCGACGCGGTTCCGGCTCTTCATCCAGCCCGGTGAGCATATCTTTTTGCTCTGGCGGGGCGGAAACCTGGAATTCTGCCCACCACTGTGCCAGACGCTGCAGCTCCTGGTTGCGTTCAATTTCCGCGCGCAGCGACAGGAGATCGAAGGCGGCGCGGAATTTAGGATGCTCCATCAGCTTCCAGGCGCGTTTGCCCTGACGACGGGACATGCGCAGCTGAAGCTGCCAGATGTCGCGGACCAGAGTGGTAATACGTTTCGGAATGGCGAGCGTGCGGCAGCCTTCGTCCAGCACGTCGTTGGCGGCCAGCGCGAAAGCATCGTAATAGGCGAGCCCGCTCTCCTGGGTAATGCGCTGGGCCGTTTCCAGTAGCGGATACCAGAACATCGCGGCAAACAGGAACGCCGGGTTCACGCGCATGTCGTTGCGAATGCGGGTATCGGTATTTTTCAGCACCTGCGCAATCATCCGCTCCATTGGGCTATCACCGTTTTCGGTGAAGTAGCGGGTAATGGTCGGGAACAGCGGCTGGAACAGGTTGTATTCGCGCAGCAGATTGTAGGTTTCAAAGCCGTGGCCGGCCTGCAGCAGCTTCAGGGCCTCTTCGAACAGGCGGGCAGGGGGCACGTCGTTAATCAGCGTCGCAAGACGCGGAATAGGCTCTGCCGTTTCCGGGCTGATGCGCATGTTCAGCTTGGCGGCGAAACGCACGGCGCGCAGCATACGCACGGGATCTTCACGATAGCGCGTTTCCGGCGTGCCGATCAGACGGATCAGACCTTCTTTCAGGTCCTGCATGCCGCCGACGTAATCGCGCACGGTGAAATCCGCCACGCTGTAATAAAGGCTGTTGATGGTGAAGTCGCGACGCTGGGCATCTTCTTCGATAGAGCCGAAGATATTGTCACGCAGTAGCATACCGTTCTGGCCGCGCTGTGACGTGGTGCGATCGGACGCGCCGGCTTCGTGGTGGCCGCGGAAGGTTGCCACTTCGATAATTTCCGGGCCAAACATCACGTGAGCCAGACGGAAACGGCGGCCAACGAGACGGCAGTTACGGAATAGTTTGCGCACCTGCTCAGGCGTGGCGCTTGTCGTCACGTCGAAATCTTTCGGTTTTTTGCCCAGCAGTAAATCACGCACTCCACCGCCTACGAGATAGGCCTCGTAGCCCGCTTTATTCAGACGATAGAGCACCTTGAGGGCATTTTCACTGATATCTTTGCGGGAAATTGTGTGCTGCTCACGCGGAATAACCGACATGTGTGGCTGTGCAATAGCATCGTTCGCCATGCTCTCTTCGCGGCTTAGCACTTTACGGCAAAAATTAGCGACTCGGGTAAAAATGGTACACCTCGTAGTGTGTTTTGTTATGAAAAAAGCGGCTAATCATAGCTCAGCGCAACGCATTTGAGAATGCTGGATTTTTGGCACTGCCGCGAGCGTCCAGTTGGCAACGGCCATTTTCAGCAGTTCGTCAATACGCAGATCCTGCCATTCGTTGGTTACATTCTGGTTGAGAAACCGCAGCGCGTCGATCAAAACAGGGCGCGGATCGCCCTCTGGCAGTGCCGGGGCGTGGTTCTGCTTTGACAATTTTAAACCCTGCGCATTAACCGCCAGCGGCAGATGAATGTAATCCGGCGCCGTCCAGCCAAACTGGTGATAAAGCGAAATTTGTCGCACGGTGGGCTCGACCAGATCCGCCCCGCGCACAATCTCCGTCACGCCCTGAAAACGATCGTCGACGACCACGGCCAGGTTGTAGGCGAAAAGGCCGTCACGACGGTGAATAATAAAATCCTCACGCGCCAGACGTTCATCGGCATGAATCTCACCGGAGAGAAGATCGTTAAAGCGCGTCACCGGGGAGCGCTGCTTGATGCGCACGGCGGCATTTTCCGGGGGAAGGTTGAGCGTACGACAGTGGCCATCATAGACCCCTCCTACGCTCTGGATACGGGCGCGGGTGCAGGTGCAGTTATAGGAAAGCCCCCGATCTCGAAGCCAGGCCAGACGTTCCCGATAAGCATCGTGACGTTTTGACTGCCAGAGAACCTCGTCATCCCAGTGAAGACCGTAATGTTCCAGCTGACGCAGAATAGTCTCTGCTGCACCGGGAACTTCACGCGGAGGGTCAATATCTTCAATGCGGACAAGCCATTTTCCCAGGCGGGCGCGAGCCTGCAGGTAGCTGCCGAGCGCGGCAATTAATGAGCCGAAGTGTAATTCACCGGAAGGAGATGGCGCGAAGCGCCCAATATAGTGTGATTCAGACATATCAACAGTAACAAGGCGGGAGAGACTCCCGCCTTTGGAGTGTGTAAACAGCGCTGGTGTTAACCGGCCATCTGTTTTTCGCGGATTTCGGCCAGCGTTTTACAGTCGATGCACAAATCGGCGGTTGGACGCGCTTCCAGGCGACGAATACCGATTTCAACACCGCAGGATTCGCAGTAGCCAAAATCTTCGTCTTCGACTTTTTTCAGCGTTTTCTCGATCTTTTTGATCAGTTTGCGTTCGCGGTCACGGTTACGCAGTTCGAGGCTGAACTCTTCTTCCTGAGCGGCACGGTCTACCGGATCCGGGAAGTTGGCAGCTTCATCCTGCATATGAGTAACGGTGCGATCGACTTCATCCCTGAGTTGATTACGCCATGCTTCAAGAATACGCTTGAAGTGCGACAGCTGGGCTTCGTTCATATACTCTTCGCCCGGCTTCTCTTGATACGGCTCCACCCCAGCGATGGCGAGAATACTCAGGGACGATGTTTTACGGTTTTGCCCTTCTTGCATGTTGCTTCTCCTTAACACGCACTATCGATCCCCGTGTTGGGGGAAAAATCAGGTCGCTATAAATAGCAGATGCTTTTCCGTATGGCAATTATCTAAACGTAACACTTGACAAGCCTGTGAGGAAAAGCGTATTTGCGCACGCGGCCAGAACACTTATTCGTCAATCGTCTAATCCCTTACAAGACAATGGGAAGAGAGGATCTCAGAGTCATATTATCGGCAGAAAGTTCCGCTTTATAAGCGAAAACCTCTACCCCCTGCTTTTGTGCCTCATTCAACAATTGCGCGTATTTAGGGTCAATATGGCGGGCAGGGGAGAAACGTTCAATGGCTGAATGCAACACCGCAAACAGCAATACGGCGCGTTTGCCCGCCGCCGCAACACTCATTAGCTCTCGCAGATGCTTCTGGCCACGTAGCGTTACCGCATCCGGGAAGTAGCCATTTTCCTGTTCCGCTAACGTCACTGATTTCACTTCAATATAGCACTCCGGCCTGTCTTCCGCCTGTAACATGAAGTCAATTCTGCTGCCCTCATCGCCATATTTCACTTCACTTTTATGCGTGCCATATCCCACCAGTTCGGGAATTGTGCCAAGGGTCAGCGCTTCCTTAACCAGCTGATTGGCGCGCTGGGTATTAACGCAAATAAATGCCCCGTTTTGGGTTTCGGTCATTTCCCAGGTATGGGCATATTTCCGTTTACTATTTTCTGATGTGGAATACCAGACCCTGTCACCCGGCGTCGCACATCCCGTCATGGCACCGGTATTGGGGCAGTGCAGGGTGAGCTGAACCCCTTCGGGGGTAATCACGTCGGCGAGGAAGCGTTTGTAGCGTTGGATTAACGTGGCGTGCTGCAGAGGAGGACTAAACTTCATCAGAATTCCTTTCGGTGTTGCCCAGCGTCCAGCGCTGTAGTGGCGTATAGCGGGTGCGTCCCTGTGCAAAGACGGATTCATAAAGCGCGAATGTGTTGACCGGAAACGCCCAGTGAAAACCCGGCGGCGGGATGGCAACGGCCTGACCGGCATCGCGCAGCAGCGTGATATGCGGATGAAACGGCTGTGGGCTCTGATAACAGCCGCTGCGCGCCGCCTGCGCGCGCAGCATGTTCGCCAGCTGTAATAATCCGCGCGGCGGCTGGCGCG
Source organism: Enterobacter vonholyi (assembly GCF_008364555.1). Lineage (GTDB taxonomy): Bacteria > Pseudomonadota > Gammaproteobacteria > Enterobacterales > Enterobacteriaceae > Enterobacter > Enterobacter vonholyi. Next base: position 59,676 of record NZ_VTUC01000038.1, on the reverse strand, counting down.
TTCCCAGCCAGACCACGCGCGAACGTAGCCACTGACCCGCGTCGTCAAGTTGCAGCGTAAATTCCGGCTGGGCAATACGCCCGGCCATTGCGGCTAATGCCCGCTGTTTTTCGGCGCTGACGTCGCCCAAAAAGGCCAGCGTCAGGTGCAGGTTAGCCGCCGCAACAGGACGGCCTGCTTCCGGAGCGAAGTTGTCGGCACGCCAGCGAACAATTTGACGCTGTATCGTGGTGGGCAATTCAATGGCAAAAAACAGCCGTTTCGACTCAGGCATACGGAGGACTCGGTAATGATATGCGCCGATGCTACAATGTACGCCGACTAATGTTAACCCTCTGGAGCTGTTAGTGTCCTCATTGCCGGTCGCCGTCGTTCTTCCTGACCTTCTCGCTGCCTTACGCCATTCCCCGCAGGTTTTGCTCAGTGCCCCGACGGGGGCGGGTAAGTCCACCTGGCTTCCGCTGCAGATTCTGAAAGACGGGAACATCAGCGGGAAAATTATCCTGCTGGAGCCGCGCAGGCTGGCCGCGCGCAACGTGGCGCAGCGTCTGGCGGAGCTGCTGAATGAAAAACCGGGCGAAACGGTAGGTTACAGGATGCGTGCCGAGACCTGCGTTGGCCCGACCACGCGTCTTGAAGTGGTCACCGAGGGCATTCTTACCCGCATGCTGCAAAACGATCCGGAGCTGAACGGCGTTGGGCTGGTGATCCTGGATGAATTCCACGAGCGCAGCCTGCAGGCGGATCTGGCCCTCGCGCTGTTGCTGGACGTTCAGCAGGGGCTGCGCGACGATCTCCGGCTTTTGATAATGTCGGCCACGCTGGACAATGAGCGGCTACGGCAGGCGCTACCCGATGCGCCTGTTATCAGCTCTGAAGGGCGGGCGTATCCCGTTGAACGCCGCTATCAACCGCTTCCGACCCACCAGCGTTTTGACGAAGCGGTCGCCATCGCAACCGCAGAACTGCTGCGTCAGGAACCCGGCTCGCTGCTTCTGTTTTTGCCGGGTGTCGGTGAGATCCAGCGCGTGCAGGAGCACCTATCTACCCGCGTAGGCGGCGATGTGCTGCTTTGCCCGCTTTACGGCGCGCTGTCGCTGCAGGATCAGCGTAAAGCTATCCTTCCTGCTCCGGTTGGGCAGCGCAAGGTGGTGCTGGCAACCAACATTGCTGAAACCAGTTTGACCATTGAAGGTATTCGCCTGGTGGTGGATAGCGCGCAGGAGCGGGTAGCAAGCTTTGACCCGCGTACCGGGCTGACTAAACTCCTGACGCAGCGCATCAGCCAGGCGTCGATGGTGCAGCGCGCTGGCCGAGCGGGGCGTCTTGAGCCGGGTATCTGCCTGCATTTGACCAGCGCGGAACAGGCTGAACGTGCTGCACAGCAAAGCACGCCAGAAATTTTACAAAGTGATTTGTCTGGTCTGGTAATGGATCTACTCCAGTGGGGCTGCCCGAACCCTGAGCAGCTCACCTGGCTCAATCCTCCCCCTGTCGTAAACCTCACCGCTGCGCGCACGTTGCTGACCCAGCTTGGCGCGCTGGAAGGCGAGCGTCTGACGGCGCGCGGCCAGAAAATGGCAGCGCTGGGCAACGATCCGCGTCTGGCCGCGATGCTGGTGGCTGCGCAAGGGGAAGATGAAATTGCCACGGCGGCAAAACTGGCGGCTATTCTTGAGGAGCCGCCGCGTGGAGGCAACAGCGATCTGGGGCAGGCTTTTTCGCGCAATCAGGGAAACTGGCAGCAGCGGGCGCAGCAGTTGTGCAAACGCCTGAATAGCCGGGGAGGAGCGCCTGACAGCGATAAGATTGCCTTCCTGCTGTCCCAGGGCTTCCCTGACAGGATTGCGCGTCGGCGCGGGCTGGACGGTCGCTACCAGCTGGCAAACGGCATGGGTGCGATGCTGGACAGCGATGACGCCCTGACGCGTCATGAGTGGCTGATTGCGCCGCTCCTGCTGCAGGGCAGCCATTCTCCGGATGCGCGTATCCTGCAGGCGATAGCCGTAGATATTGACGCCCTGACGCGTACCTGTCCGCAGCTGCTTCAGCAATCTGATACCGTGGAGTGGGATGACGCCCAGGGCACGCTTAAGGCGTTTCGTCGCAGCCAGATTGGAAAGCTGACGCTTGGAACGAAGCCGCTGGCGAAGCCGTCGGAAGAAGAGCTGCATCAGGCGATGCTGAACGGTATTCGGGAAAAAGGGTTGAGTGCCCTGAACTGGACGCCGGAAGCGGATCAGTACCGCATTCGTCTGCACTGCGCCGCGAAGTGGCTACCGGAATATAGTTGGCCTGCGGTGGATGACGAGACGCTGCTCGCTACGCTTGAGCGCTGGCTACTGCCGCAAATGAGCGGCGTACACTCTCTGCGAGCCCTTAAGGCGCTTGATGTTAAGACCGCGTTACAGAATTTACTGGACTGGTCATTACGTCAACGTCTGGATAGTGAACTGCCAGGGCATTACACTGTGCCGACCGGAAGCCGGATTGCCATCCGTTATCATGAGGATAATCCGCCGGCGCTGGCGGTTCGGATGCAGGAGATGTTTGGCGAGGCCGCCACGCCGTCCATTGCAGAAGGGCGCGTGCCGTTAGTGCTTGAGCTGCTGTCCCCTGCGCATCGTCCATTGCAAATCACCCGAGATTTGGGGGCGTTCTGGGCGGGAAGCTACCGTGAAGTGCAGAAAGAGATGAAGGGGCGATACCCCAAACATGTCTGGCCGGACGATCCGGCGAATACGGCGCCGACGCGGCGAACAAAGAAATATTCGTGAAAGGGGAGTGCGGCCTGATGCCCTCACCCCGCCCCTCTCCTGCGGGGAGAGGGAGAAAACACATTTTGAGAGATTTCTTCTTTCACAGGCCTGTGAAAGAAAAGAAAATCTGGCCTTTGCGCCTGAAAGTTGCGGAGAAAAAGCATGGCGGGGAATGACCGCGAGCCAATAGGACGTAAGGGAAAACCAGCGCGTCCGGCGAAAGAAAAGGTAGGCCGTCGTCGCCTCAGAGATGAGGACTATGACGATGACTATGAAGACGATTATGAGGATGAAGAACCGATGCCGCGTAATGGAAAAGGCAAAGGGCGTAAGCCTCGGGGCAAGCGCGGCTGGTTCTGGCTGCTGCTGAAGCTGTTTATTGTTTTTGTCGTGCTGATGGCGATTTACGGCGTGTATCTCGATCAGAAGATCCGCAGCCGTATCGACGGTAAAGTCTGGCAGCTACCTGCGGCAGTGTATGGCCGTATGGTGAACCTTGAGCCAGATATGTCCATCACTAAGAACGAGATGGTTAAACTGCTGGAAGCCACCCAGTATCGTCAGGTGTCAAAAATGACGCGGCCTGGCGAATTTACCGTGCAGTCCAACAGCATTGAGATGATCCGTCGTCCGTTTGATTTCCCGGACAGTAAAGAAGGACAGGTGCGAGCGCGTCTGACCTTTGACGGCGATCGTCTGGATACCATCGAGAACATGGATAACAACCGTCAGTTCGGTTTCTTCCGTCTCGATCCGCGTCTGATCACCATGCTTTCGTCAGCAAACGGCGAGCAGCGTCTTTTCGTGGCGCGTAATGGCTTCCCGGATCTGCTGGTCGATACCCTGCTGGCAACCGAAGACCGTCACTTCTACGAGCACGATGGCATCAGCCTCTACTCGATTGGTCGTGCGGTGCTGGCTAACCTGACTGCCGGTCGGACCGTGCAGGGGGCGAGTACGCTGACCCAGCAGCTGGTGAAGAACCTGTTCCTCTCCAGCGAACGCTCTTACTGGCGCAAAGCGAACGAAGCCTACATGGCCGTGCTGATGGATGCGCGCTACAGCAAGGATCGTATCCTTGAGCTGTACATGAACGAGGTCTACCTCGGTCAGAGCGGCGATAACGAAATCCGCGGCTTCCCGCTGGCGAGCCTGTACTACTTTGGTCGCCCGGTGGAAGAGCTGAGCCTGGACCAGCAGGCGCTGCTGGTGGGCATGGTGAAAGGGGCGTCCATTTATAACCCGTGGCGTAACCCGAAACTTGCGCTGGAGCGTCGTAACCTGGTGCTGCGTCTGCTGCAACAACAGCAGGTGATCGACCAGGAGCTGTACGACATGCTGAGCGCGCGTCCACTCGGGGTTCAGCCGCGCGGTGGGGTGATCTCGCCTCAGCCTGCGTTTATGCAGCTGGTGCGTCAGGAGCTGCAAAGCAAGCTTGGCGATAAGGTCAAAGATCTCTCCGGCGTGAAGATCTTCACCACCTTTGACTCCGTGGCGCAGGATGCGGCAGAAAAAGCAGCGGTAGAAGGCATTCCGGCGCTGAAGAAACAGCGTAAGCTCTCCGATCTGGAAACCGCGATGGTGGTGGTTGACCGTAACACTGGCGAAGTTCGCGCGATGGTGGGCGGTGCCGAGCCGCAGTTTGCTGGCTATAACCGCGCCATGCAGGCGCGTCGCTCAATCGGTTCTCTGGCAAAACCAGCAACCTATCTCACTGCCCTGAGTCAGCCAAATCAGTATCGCCTGAATACCTGGATTGCGGATGCGCCGATCTCCCTGCGCCAGCCCAACGGCCAGGTCTGGTCACCGCAGAACGATGATAAACAGTTCAGCGGGCAGGTCATGCTGGTGGATGCGTTGACCCGTTCCATGAACGTGCCAACGGTGAACCTGGGCATGTCGCTGGGACTGCCAGCGATTGTCGATACCTGGCAAAAACTTGGCGTGGCGAAAGATCAGCTGCACCCGGTACCGGCGATGATCCTGGGCGCGCTTAACCTGACGCCGATCGAAGTGGCGCAGGCGTTCCAGACCATTGCCAGCGGGGGTAACCGCGCGCCGCTGTCTGCCCTGCGTTCGGTGATTGCCGAAGATGGCTCCGTACTGTATCAGAGCTTCCCTCAGGCGGAGCGTGCAGTTCCTGCTCAGGCCGCCTATATGACGCTGTGGACGATGCAGCAGGTAGTGCAGCGCGGTACCGGGCGTCAGCTGGGTGCGAAGTATCCGGGCCTGCATCTGGCAGGTAAGACCGGGACCACCAACAATAACGTCGATACCTGGTTTGCCGGGATTGATGGCCGTGAAGTGGTGATCACCTGGGTAGGCCGCGATAACAACCAGCCGACCAAGCTGTACGGGGCGAGCGGGGCGATGTCGATTTACCAGCGCTATCTGGCAAATCAGTCTCCGGTGCCGCTGAACCTTGTCGCGCCGGAAGATATCGTCGATATGGGCGTGGACAGCTCCGGTAACTTCGTCTGCGGCGGCGGGATGCGTACGCTCCCGGTCTGGACAACCAACCCGGATTCCCTGTGCCAGCAGAGCCAGCCTGAACAGCCGACCGGTAACCCGTTCGACCAGTCTTCTCAGCCACAGCAGCCGCAGCAGCAACAGCCGCAGCAGCAGAATGAGAAGAAAGACAGCGACGGTGTTGCGGGCTGGATTAAAGACATGTTCGGCGGTAACTAACCTTGTAAAGCCCTCTTCCCCGGAAGGGGGCTTTTTTTACCCGTAGACCTCATTTCGTTAACCCTCGTTTTAACTCTGATTAACCCTTCGTTTTCTCTTGATGATTTCTTAAACCCTTAATTCTCATAGGGCCGCTTACTGCTTGCTATGCAACCAGCGTTTCGCATATTATTCTGGCGCTCATAATAATAATTCTCGTTTACGTTATCATTCACTTTCACATCAGAGATTCAACATGGCGCTTTCCAATACTGCTCAGCCAATGAACACGTCGCTGCGTAAACTCGCGGTCGTCGTCGCCACAGCGGTTGCTGGCATGTCAACTTATGCACATGCTGCCGAAACCCCGAAAAAAGAAGAAACCATTACGGTAACAGCAGCTCCTGCGGCACAGGAAAGTGCCTGGGGTCCTGCTGCTACCATCGCCGCAAGGCAATCCGCGACCGGAACCAAAACGGATACCCCTATTCAAAAGGTTCCGCAGTCTATTTCTGTCGTCACTGCCGAAGAGATGGCGCTGCATCAGCCGCGCTCGGTGAAAGAAGCCCTGAGCTATACGCCGGGCGTTGCGGTAGGCACGCGCGGTGCGTCTAACACCTATGACTATCTGATTATTCGCGGCTTCGCAGCCGATGGTCAGACGCAGAATAACTACCTCGACGGCATGAAAATGCAGGGGAACTTCTATAACGACGCGGTGATTGATCCGTATATGCTGGAGCGCGCCGAGATCATGCGCGGTCCGGTTTCCGTTCTGTACGGCAAAAGCAGCCCTGGCGGGTTGCTGAACATGGTCAGTAAGCGCCCAACAACCGAGTCCCTGAAAGAGATCCAGTTCAAAGTCGGCACGGACAGCCTGTTCCAGACCGGGTTCGACTTTAGCGATGCAATCGACGATGACGGCGTTTACTCTTACCGTTTAACGGGCGTTGCGCGTTCTAATAATTCCCAGCAGGAAGGTAAGGGCGAGCAGCGTTACGCCATCGCGCCATCGTTCTCCTGGCGTCCGGATGATAAAACCACCTTCACGTTCCTCTCCTATTTCCAGAACGAGCCTGAAACGGGCTACTACGGCTGGCTGCCAAAAGAGGGAACGGTTGATCCGCTGCCGAACGGCGATCGTCTGCCGACTAACTTCAACGAAGGCGCGAAGAACAATACCTATTCCCGTAACCAGAAAATGGTGGGATACAGCTTCGACCACGAGTTCAACGATACCTTTACCGTGCGTCAGAACCTGCGCTATGCGCAGAATAAAACTTCCCAAAACAGCGTCTACGGCTACGGCATGTGTTCCGATCCGCTCTACTCGAGTAATCCGGCATCCAGCCCTTGCGCGAGCGTTCCTCAGTCGCAGTGGGGTCATACGCTGACTCGCCAGTATGTGATCGATAATGAGAAGCTGGAAAACTTCACTGTTGATACGCAGTTGCAGAGCAAGTTCGCGACAGGTTCACTCGATCATACTCTGCTGACTGGGGTGGATTTCATGCGCATGCGTAATGACATCGACTCGTGGTTCGGCTATGCCGGTTCCGTTGCGCCATCTGATATCTATAACCTCGATCGTAGCGATTTCGATTTCGGTTCACATCCTGGACCGTCAGGTGCCTATCAGGTGTTGAACAAGCAAAAACAGACCGGCGTTTACGCTCAGGATCAAATTGAGTGGGACAAAGTCCTGGTAACCCTGGGCGGTCGTTATGACTGGGCCGATCAGGAATCCTACAACCGCGTGACGAACACCACCTCCAAACGTGATGATACCCAGTTCACCTGGCGCGGTGGCGTTAACTACCTGTTTGATAACGGTGTAACCCCGTACTTTAGCTATAGCGAGTCGTTTGAACCGGCTTCTCAGACCGGAGCGAACGGCAACGTCTTTGCACCGTCTAAAGGCAAACAGTACGAAGCGGGCGTGAAATACGTGCCGAACGATCGTCCGATCGTCGTCACCGGTGCGTTGTACCAGTTGACCAAAACCAACAACCTGATGGCGGACCCGGCGGGCTCCTTCTTCTCGGTACAGGGCGGTGAAATCCGCGCGCGTGGCGTAGAGGTGGAAGCGAAAGCGGCCCTGTCTGCGAGCGTTAACCTGGTAGGTTCTTATACCTATACCGATGCCGAATACACCACAGACACCACTTATAAAGGCAACACGCCTGCTCAGGTTCCAAAACACATGGCATCGCTGTGGGGTGATTACACGCTGTTTGACGGTGCGCTGTCTGGCCTGACGCTGGGTACCGGCGTCCGTTACACGGGTTCAAGCTATGGCGATCCGGCGAACTCCTTCAAAGTAGGCAGCTACACCGTTGTCGATGCGCTGGTCAGATACGATCTGGCACGCGTTGGCATGGCTGGCTCAAACGTCGCGCTACACGTGAACAACCTGTTCGATCGTGAGTACGTTGCCAGCTGCTTTAATACTTACGGCTGCTTCTGGGGTGCTGAACGTCAGGTTGTTGCCACCGCGACCTTCCGCTTCTAATCTCTCTTCGGGCACGGTTCGCCGTGCCCTTTTTATTTAAGTTGGCTGATATGCAGGATAATCAAACGCAACCCGACACCACCTTTACGCTTAACCATCTCTCCTTTCGCGTACCCGGGCGCACCTTGCTGCATCCGCTCTCTTTGACGTTTCCCGCAGGTAAAGTCACTGGCCTGATTGGTCATAACGGTTCCGGTAAATCTACGCTGCTCAAGATGCTGGGGCGCCATCAGCCGCCTTCTGAAGGCGATATTCTGCTGGATGACCAGCCGCTGGAGAGCTGGAGCAGCAAAGCGTTTGCCCGCAAAGTGGCCTATCTGCCGCAGCAGCTGCCGCAGGCGGAAGGGATGACGGTGCGTGAGCTGGTGGCAATTGGGCGTTATCCCTGGCACGGGGCGCTTGGGCGCTTTGGCGTTGCTGACAGAGAGAAAGTGGAAGAGGCGATTGCGCTGGTCGGGCTGAAACCACTGGCGCACCGTCTGGTGGATAGCCTGTCCGGCGGCGAACGTCAGCGCGCGTGGATTGCGATGCTGGTGGCGCAGGACAGCCGCTGCCTGCTGCTGGATGAGCCAACCTCGGCGCTGGATATCGCACATCAGGTCGACGTGCTGGCGCTGGTGCACCGCTTAAGCCAGGAGCGTGGTCTGACGGTCATTGCGGTCCTGCACGATATCAACATGGCGGCGCGCTACTGTGACTACCTTGTCGCGCTGCGCGGTGGCGAAATGATTGCGCAGGGTACACCATCCGATCTGATGCGCAGCGAAACGCTGGAACATATTTACGGTATTCCGATGGGTATTCTGCCTCACCCGGCCGGGGCTGCACCGGTGAGCTTTGTCTACTGATGCTGAATAACACACGCATTAGCCGCCGTCGCCTGCTGACGGCGATGGCCCTTTCACCGCTGCTGTTAAAAATGAATACGGCGCGTGCTGCCACCGTCGATCCGCACCGTATTGTGGCCCTGGAATGGCTGCCGGTCGAACTGATGATGGCGCTCGGCGTCACGCCCTACGGCGTCGCGGACATTCCCAACTATAACCTCTGGGTGAACGAGCCGAAGCTGCCGGACTCGGTGATCGACGTCGGCCTGCGAACTGAGCCAAATCTCGAACTGCTCACCCAGATGAAACCCTCGTTCCTGTTCTGGTCTGCGGGCTACGGTCCCTCAGAGGAGGTCATGGCGCGCATTGCGCCCGGGCGCGGATTCGCTTTCAGCGACGGTAAAAAACCGCTGGCCGTAGCGAAAAATTCGATTAACGAGATGGCGCATTTCCTCAACCGCGAGGCGGAGGCCAAAAAACACCTCGACGAATTTGATGCCCTGATCGACTCCCTGAAGCCGCGCTTTGCTCACCGGGGCGATCGTCCGCTGCTGATGGTGACGCTGCTGGATGCCCGCCATATGCTGGTCTTCGGTAAAAACTGTCTGTTCCAGGAGGTGCTGGACAGCTTCGGCATTCGTAATGCCTGGGAAGGGGAGATGACGTTCTGGGGCAGTACCGCCGTGGGTATCGACCGTCTGGCGGCGTTTCGCGACGTGGACGTGCTGTGTTTCGACCACGGCAACGAACGCGACATGCAAACCCTGATGGCGACTCCGCTCTGGCAGGCGATGCCGTTTGTGCGCGAGAAGCGCTTCCAGCGCGCTCCGGCGGTCTGGTTCTACGGCGCGACGCTGTCGGCCATGCATTTTGCCCGCGTGCTTGATAACGCTCTGGGAGGTAAAGCATGAGTACGCGTATCGCCCGTTTCCCGGCGCTTCTGCTGATGCTGATTTTTCTTGCCGCGCTGGCGTTAACCGGGTTCAACCTCTCTGCCGCGTTACCGCGCGCGCAATGGGGAGCCGCGCTGGCCTCGCCGGATATCGACAATATTCAGCAGATGCTGTTCCACTACAGCCTGCTGCCGCGTCTGGCAATCTCCCTGTTAGTCGGTGCCGGTTTAGGGCTGGTGGGCGTGCTGTTCCAGCAGGTTTTACGTAACCCGCTGGCAGAGCCAACCACGCTCGGCGTCGCGACCGGCGCGCAGCTTGGGATCACCATCACCACGCTGTGGGCGCTGCCGGGAGCGTTAACCTCGCAGTTTGCAGCACTCGCGGGGGCGTGCGTGGTGGGCGCGCTGGTCTTTGGCGTGGCCTGGGGCAAACGCCTTTCTCCCGTGACGCTTATCCTGGCCGGGCTGGTGGTGAGCCTGTACTGCGGGGCGATTAACCAGCTGCTGGTGTTGTTCCATCACGATCGGCTGCAAAGCATGTTCCTGTGGAGTACCGGCACGCTCACCCAGACCGACTGGAGCGTTGTGCTGCGCCTGTGGCCGCAGCTGGCTGGCGGTGTCGTGCTGACGCTGCTGCTCCTGCGTCCCCTGACGCTCATGGGGCTGGATGATGGCGTGGCGCGCAATCTCGGTCTGGCCCTGTCTCTGGCTCGTCTGGCGGCGCTGACGCTGGCGATCGTACTGAGCGCCCTGCTGGTGAACGCGGTCGGCATTATCGGGTTTATTGGCCTGTTTGCGCCGCTGCTGGCGAAAATGCTCGGCGCGCGTCGCCTGCTGGCGCGTCTGATGCTGGCGCCGCTCATTGGGGCGCTGATCCTCTGGCTTTCCGATCAGCTCATTCTCTGGATGGCGCAGGTATGGAGGGAAGTGTCTACTGGCTCTGTGACCGCGCTTATCGGGGCGCCGCTGCTGCTGTGGCTGCTCCCGCGCCTGCGCAGCATGAGCGCACCGGCGATGGACGCTGGCGACAAAGTCTACGCTGAACGTCAGTCGGTGCTGTGGTTTAGCCTTGCCGGTCTGGCGGTGCTGATTATCGCCTCGTTCGCGGCGCTCTCATTCGGACGCGATGCCTCGGGCTGGCACTGGGCAACGGGCGATTTACTCAACGACCTGCTGCAGTGGCGCTGGCCGCGTATCTTTGCTGCGCTGATCGCAGGGGTAATGCTGGCGGTAGCGGGGTGCATTATTCAGCGTCTTACCGGCAACCCGATGGCGAGCCCGGAAGTGCTTGGGATCAGCTCCGGCGCCGCCTTTGGCGTGGTGCTGATGCTGTTCTTTGTGCCGGGGAATGCGTTTGGCTGGCTGATGCCTGCCGGCAGTCTCGGTGCGGCAGTTACGCTGATGATTATCCTGATTGCCGCCGGTCGCGGCGGGTTTTCACCGCACCGCATGCTGCTGGCGGGGATGGCGCTCAGCACCGCGTTCACGATGCTGCTGATGATGCTGCAGGCGAGCGGCGATCCGCGTATGGCGAAGATCCTGACCTGGATTTCCGGCTCAACGTACAACGCCACCGGCAGCCAGGTGATCTGGTCCGGGATGGTGATGGTCGTGCTGCTGGCGATGGTGCCGCTGTGCCGACGCTGGCTGACTATTCTGCCGCTCGGCGGCGAAAGCGCGCGTGCGGTGGGAATGGCGCTGACGCCAGCGCGTGTGGCCTTGCTGCTGCTGGCGGCGTGCCTGACGGCGACGGCAACCCTGACGATTGGACCGCTGAGCTTTGTCGGGTTAATGGCGCCGCACATTGCCAGAATGATGGGATTTCGCCGGACGATGCCGCATATTGTTATGTCGGCCCTGACGGGCGGGGTGATGCTGGTGTTTGCGGACTGGTGCGGAAGAATGGTGCTGTTCCCGTATCAGATCCCGGCGGGACTGCTGTCGACCTTTATCGGTGCGCCGTACTTTATTTATCTGTTGAGAAAGCAGAGTCGGTAATAAAAGCAAACGGCAATCCTTAGATTGCCGTTTTAGTGTTTGCTCCCTCTCCCTGAGGGATAGGGGTGGGGTGTGGGCATCAAGCCGCACATCTTACAGCTTCGCAAACACCTTACGCGCGGCGTCGATGGTGTTGTTGATATCATCTTCGCTGTGCGCCACGGACATAAAGCCCGCTTCGAACGCTGACGGTGCCAGATACACGCCTTCTTCCAGCATCAGGTGGAAGAAGCGCTTGAAGCGCTCAACGTCGCACTTCACCACGTCCTGATAGCAGGTCACGGTTTTCGCGTCGGTGAAGAAAATCCCGAACATCCCGCCCACGTGGTTGACCACCAGAGGGATACCGGCCTCTTCTGCCGCTTCCAGCAGGCCGTTTGCCAGCTGCGTGGTACGGTCGGTCAGGGTTTCGTGAATGCCTGGCTGAGCCACTTCGGTCAGGCAGGCAAAGCCCGCCGCCATGGCGATTGGGTTACCGGAGAGCGTGCCCGCCTGGTAAACCGGGCCGGTTGGCGCCAGAGCTTCCATCACGTCCTTACGCCCACCGAATGCGCCGACCGGCATGCCGCCGCCGATGATTTTGCCGAGGCAGGTCAGGTCCGGCTCGACGTCGTAGTAAGACTGGGCACCCGCCAGCGCCACGCGGAAGCCGGTCATGACTTCATCGATGATCAGCAGCGCGCCGAACTCGTCGCACAGGGCACGCAGGCCCGGCAGGAAGTCAGGCTGCGGTGGGATACAGTTCATGTTGCCGGCAACCGGCTCAACGATGATGCAGGCGATCTCCTGCGGATACTGCTCGAACGCCGCGCGAACGGTAGCAAGATCGTTGTAGGTGCAGGTCAGGGTATGCTTCGCGAAATCTGCCGGTACGCCCGGGGAGTTCGGCTGGCCGAGCGTCAGCGCGCCGGAACCGGCTTTCACCAGCAGGCAGTCCGCATGACCGTGGTAACAGCCTTCAAACTTGATGATTTTATCGCGGCCGGTAAAACCGCGCGCCAGGCGGATGGCGCTCATGGTGGCTTCGGTACCGGAGTTCACCATACGAACCATGTCCATGGTAGGCACCAGTTCAGTCACCAGCTCCGCCATTTTCACTTCCATTTCGGTTGGCGCGCCGAAGCTCAGGCCGCGCTGGGCGGCTTCAATTACCGCGTTACGAATAGCCGGGTGGTTGTGACCCAGCACCATCGGGCCCCAGGAGCCGACGTAATCGATATAGGCTTTGCCATCGACATCATACAGATACGCGCCGTCAGCACGTTCGATAAACAGCGGCGTACCGCCCACGCCGGTGAAGGCGCGCACAGGTGAGTTCACGCCACCCGGAATAAGCTCGCGGGCTGCACTGTAGAGGTTTTCAGACTTGCTCATGGCGTCGTTCCTGGTTCGTATAAAATGGTTAAGCCCACTATTCTAAGTGATTCGGGGATGGTTATGAAATTTTTAGCCGGGTAATGCTTTAAGATTTGTTAAGTAATTTTCAGGAGACGGTAGGGCAGTCTCTGGTAAAATCCACGCGGCTTTTGTATGACGAATAAGTGCAGGACATGAAATCAGATTCTCCGTCTTTTGAAGAACAACAGTTTACGCGCGCCCAGCACCGAATCAGCATTCGGCGGCTGCTTAACCGCGATAAAACGCCGCTGGCGATCCTTCTGGCTGCTGCCGTGGTGGGAACACTCGCCGGGCTGGTGGGCGTGGCTTTTGAAAAAGCGGTTAATGCCGTGCTCAACTGGCGAGTGGGCACCGTGGCCGGTTTCGCCAATAGCGAATGGCTGGTCTGGGTGTGGGCATTCGGACTGTCTGCGCTGTTTGCCATGGTGGGGTATTTTCTGGTGCGTAAATTCGCACCGGAAGCCGGGGGATCGGGCATCCCGGAAATTGAAGGTGCGCTGGAGGAGCTGCGTCCGGTGCGCTGGTGGCGGGTGATTCCGGTTAAATTTATCGGCGGCATGGGTACCCTGGGCGCGGGCATGGTGCTTGGGCGGGAAGGACCCACGGTACAGCTGGGGGGAAACGTCGGCCGCATGGTAGGCGATCTGTTTCGGATGCGAAGCGCCGAAGCGCGCCATACGCTGCTGGCAACCGGCGCTGCGGCGGGGCTTTCAGCCGCGTTTAACGCGCCGCTGGCGGGCATTTTGTTCATCATCGAAGAGATGCGCGCGCAGTTTCGCTACAATCTGATCTCCATTAAAGCGGTGTTTACCGGCGTCATTATGTCGAGCATCGTGTTTCGCATCTTTAATGGCGAAGGGGCGGTTATTGAGGTGGGTAAACTGACCAACGCGCCGGTCAACACCCTGTGGCTTTATCTGATCCTCGGCATGATTTTTGGCGTGGTGGGACCGCTGTTTAACACCTTTATCCTGTGCGCTCAGGATATGTTCCAGCGCATTCACGGCGGGAACACCACCAGATGGGTGCTGATGGGCGGCCTGCTGGGGGGAATGTGTGGCGTACTCGGGTTTATTGAGCCGAATGCCGCAGGCGGCGGGTTCGGGCTGATTCCCATTGCGGCGGCGGGGAATTTCAGCGTGGGCCTGCTGCTGTTTATGTTTATTTCAAGAGTCATCACGACGGTGCTGTGCTTCTCCTCCGGCGCGCCCGGCGGGATTTTCGCCCCGATGCTGGCGCTGGGTACGCTGCTCGGGACCGCGTTTGGTATGGCGGCTGAAGCGGGGTTTCCCGCCTATCATCTTGACGCCGGGACGTTTGCCATCGCCGGAATGGGGGCGCTGCTGGCCGCGTCCCTTCGTGCGCCGTTGACCGGGATCGTGCTGGTACTGGAGATGACGGACAATTACCAGCTCATTTTGCCAATGATCATTACCTGTCTCGGCGCGACACTATTAGCCCAGTTCCTGGGTGGAAAACCGTTATACTCCACCATCCTTGCGCGTACCCTGGCGAAACAAGAGGCGGAGCGGGCCGCCACGCAGAATACTTGAATGAATTACCAGGGTATTAGATAATGACGAAAAGAATTGGGTGAATTTTACCCAACAGCAGTATTCATGGGAGCATAAGATGAGTGATGACGTAGCTGTGCCGCTGGAATTTACCGAAGCAGCAGCCAATAAAGTGAAAACCCTGATTGCCGACGAAGACAATCCGGATCTGAAACTGCGTGTTTATATTACCGGTGGTGGCTGCAGCGGCTTCCAGTATGGTTTTACCTTTGACGACCAGGTTAACGACGGCGATATGACTATCGAGAAACAGGGCGTCGCGCTGGTGGTTGACCCGATGAGCCTGCAATATCTGGTGGGCGGTTCGGTGGATTACACCGAGGGTCTGGAAGGTTCGCGCTTTGTGGTGACCAACCCGAACGCGACAAGCACCTGCGGGTGTGGGTCTTCGTTCAGCATCTAAGAGAGTGCGGGCTGATGCCCTCACTCCGGCCCTCTCTCACAGGAAGGGGGATAAATACTAAAAACGGTAACCTGACGGTTACCGTTTTGCTTTTATCTTGCATTATCATCCAGCGCAAACGTCGGCAGCTTCAGGTGCCAGCGTATCGCCGCTAAACGTATCACCAGCGTCACGACCATCCCCAGCATTGCGGCGTTTTCCAGCGGAATTGCAAAGGTGTAGTACGCGGTCGCGTGGACAATGCCGCCCGCAATACAGGCCGTCGCGTAAATTTCAGTACGCAGGATCATCGGCACTTCACGCGCCAGAATGTCGCGAATGATGCCGCCGCCCACGCCGGTTAATACGCCCATGCAGATTGCCACCATCGGACCGGTGCCCGCATTAAACGCCTTATTGACGCCAATCCCGACAAACACGGCCAGACCGACGGCATCCAGTACCGGCAATATCCATTTTGGTAATCGGCGGGGCTGGCGAACCAGCACAATGGTTAACAGGCAGGTGACCATTGCGACCACCAGATCGGTCGGATCTTTCACCCAAAACACCGGCCCATTCGCCAGCGCCATATCGCGGATAGTCCCGCCGCCGACGGCGGTCACGACGCCCAGCACCAGCACGCCAAACGGATCCATGCGTAGTTTTCCGGCGAGCAGGACGCCGGAGATAGCAAAAACGGCTGTGCCAAGAATATCCAGCCAATAAACGAGCATCGTTAAATCCTCGAAAAGGGTCTTATGTTAGTGGCTCTCTGCCAGTGCGGCACAGAGCTGTTTTGCGGCGAGGATAATACGCGGGCTGGCGCGTTCAAACCAGTCGCTGTTGAGGGGGATCACCGGTATTTTTAGCTGTCTTTGCCAGAATTGCTCAATTTTGGGAATTTCGCTCGCATTTCCGACCACGACGATGGCCTGTGGCTGGCGCGCCAGAACCTGCTCACGGCTTACCTGAGGCCACGGCACCCGGCTGGCTGCAAAGATGTTTTCACCGCCACAGACTTCCAGCACCTGGTTCTGAATCGACCCTTTCCCGGTGGTAAACAGCGGCTGGCTGCCAAACTGAAGGAAGATGCGCTTTTTAACAGGGGTATCGTATCGGGATTTCAGCGCCGCATAGTCGCTCAGCATCTGTTTCGCCGCAGCCTCTGCTTTTTTGGGCGTAGGGCTATAGGGTGCCAGGGCGCGGAGCGCCTGAGCGACCTGCTCAATGCTGACGGCATCTATCCACATCACCTTTATGCCAAGGGAAGTGAGCTGGTTGACCTGCCGCTCGGCGTTGCCGCCACGCCAGGCCAGCACGAGATCCGGTTTAAGCGCCACGATGCGCTCAAGGTTCATCCCCTGCCAGGTTGCTACTTGTTCAATACCCGCGGCCTGCGGTGGGTAATCCGAAAAGCTGCTCACGCCAACGGGGGTGATCCCGGCGGCAAATGCCAGTTCCGTATTCGCGGGAGAGAGGGTAATTACGCGCGGTAGCGCATAGAGCCACAGCGGTGCGAAAAGAAGCAGGGCGGCAAGCGCCCTGAGGGTATGTTTAGCCACGTGCCAGATTCTGCACCAGGCGTTCCACCATCACGGTGGACTGTTTTGCCGCAACGGTCAGGAACTCGTCGAAGCTGATGTGGGACTGCTGGTCTGCCACGTCAGAGATGGCGCGAACCACCACAAACGGTACGCTGAAGTTATGGCAAACGTGAGCAATCGCGGTCGCTTCCATCTCAACGGCTACCGCCTGAGGGAAGTTATGACGGATTTTCGCCAGACCCACGGAACCATTGATGAACGCATCACCGCTGACAATCAGACCGCGTACCGCGTTGAGGTTGAGCTCTGTAATGCAGGTCTCTGCCGCCGCAATCAGTTTGTCGTCAGCCTTAAATCCTGCCGGGCAGCCAGGAAGCTGGCCGTACTCGTAACCGAACGCGGTGACGTCCGCATCGTGATAGCGCGCTTCGTCGGAAACAACGATATCACCCACCTTCAGCGTCGGCGCCAGGCCGCCCGCAGAGCCGGTATTAATGATTACGTCCGGCTTGCAGCGCTCAAGCAGCAGGGTGGCACCCAGCGCCGCAGCGACTTTACCGATGCCTGATTTCAGCAGAGCCACGTCAACACCGTTTAGCTGACCGGTATAGATCTCACAACCACCCAGAGAGAGGGTCTGACGGTTCTCAATTTTGTCACGCAGGAGCGTAACTTCTTCTTCCATTGCACCAATAATGCCGATTTTCATAGATTTACTCGCGATGTGCCTTGTTAAGATGCATAGTCTATCATGCGGTTAAGGGGAAACGCATTCTCACGCGGGGGAGCACATGTCACCAATCGATTTTCGCACCAAAATTAACTGGCACCGACGTTTCCGTTCGCCGCAGGGCGACAAGAGCGAACATGAGATCCTGCGTATCTTTGAAAGCGATCGCGGGCGGATCGTTAACTCGCCTGCCATCCGCCGTCTACAGCAAAAGACCCAGGTCTTTCCGCTGGAACGTAACGCCGCGGTGCGCACGCGTTTAACCCACTCCATGGAGGTGCAGCAGGTCGGGCGCTACATTGCCAAGGAGGTTTTGAGCCGTCTTAAAGAGCAGCGTTTACTGGAAACCTATGGTCTGGACGAGCTGACGGGGCCTTTTGAGAGCATCGTTGAGATGGCCTGCCTGATGCATGACATCGGCAACCCGCCTTTCGGTCACTTTGGTGAGGCGGCTATCAATGACTGGTTTAAACAACGGCTTTACCCTTCGGATGCGGTGAGCCAGCCGCTGAGCGACGATCGCTGCATCGTACGCGATTTACGCCTGCGTGAAGGCGAAGAGGGGCTGAACGATCTGCGCCGCAAGGTACGTCAGGATCTCTGTCATTTTGAGGGCAACGCGCAGGGGATCCGTCTGGTCCACTCCCTGATGCGCATGAACCTGACCTGGGCACAGGTCGGCTGCATTCTAAAATATACGCGCCCCGCGTGGTGGATGGGGGATCCCCCCGCGTCCCACAGTTATTTAATGAAAAAACCGGGCTATTACCTTTCCGAAGAGGCCTATATTGAGCGACTGCGTAAAGAACTTTCATTGACGCCAAACGGTCGTTTTCCATTGACCTGGATTATGGAAGCCGCCGATGATATCTCCTATTGCGTGGCCGATCTGGAAGATGCCGTTGAGAAAAGAATTTTCAGCGTCGAGGAGCTTTATCAGCATCTTTATGCGGCCTGGGGTACTCACGAAAAAGGCTCGCTGTTTGCGCAGGTTGTCGAAAATGCCTGGGAAAAATCGCGGTCAAATACATTAAGCCGCAGTACGGAAGACCAGTTCTTTATGTATTTGCGGGTCAATACATTAAATAAACTGGTGCCATACGCGGCGTCGCGCTTTATTGATAATTTGCCGCTCATTTTCAGCGGGGAATTCAACCACGCGCTGCTGGAAGATGACAGCAGTTTCAGCCAGCTCCTTGAGCTTTATAAACATGTGGCGATGCGGCATGTATTCAGCCATCCGGATGTCGAGCAGCTAGAGCTGCAGGGCTATCGGGTAATCAGTGGGTTACTGGAAATTTATTCCCCATTGCTCCAGCTTTCTGTCGACGAATTCAGCGAGCTGGTGGAACACGAGCGCGTGCGCAGAATACCCATCGAATCGCGGCTTTATCAAAAACTCTCTACCCGGCATCGTCTGGCGTATGTCGAAGCGATTGGCAAGGTGGAACGCAACTCTCCCGAATGGCCAGTGATGGAATATTATTATCGCTGCCGTCTTATCCAGGACTATATCAGCGGCATGACGGATTTGTATGCCTGGGATGAATACCGCAAGCTGATGGCGGTGGAATAATCCCGGAGTTTTGTAAAGACGGCCAATAAATTTTTACCTTTTCCATAAACTTATCGCCGGAACTAAGCGGTATAAAACGAATCTGAGTTACACAGCAATTTTGCGTTACCTGTAAATCGAGATTGAGAAACATGAAAAAAACCACATTAGCAATGAGTGCACTGGCTCTGAGTTTAGGTTTAGCGCTGTCTCCTCTGACTGCTACTGCAGCCGAGACCGCGTCGTCGGCAGCAACCGCGCAGCAGATGCCAAGCCTGGCACCGATGCTCGAAAAAGTGATGCCATCGGTGGTGAGTATTAACGTTGAGGGCAGTACGACCGTCAATACGCCGCGTATGCCGCGTAACTTCCAGCAGTTCTTCGGCGACAACTCGCCGTTCTGCCAGGACGGTTCGCCATTCCAGAGCTCTCCATTCTGTCAGGGCGGAGGTGCCGGGGATGACAGCCAGGGCGGCGGCCAGCAGCAGAAGTTCATGGCGCTTGGCTCGGGGGTAATTATTGATGCGGCGAAAGGCTACGTCGTTACCAACAACCACGTTGTCGATAACGCTAACAGCATTAAGGTTCAGCTGAGCGATGGCCGCAAGTTCGACGCCAAAGTGGTGGGTAAAGACCCGCGCTCCGACATCGCGCTGATCCAGATCCAGGATCCGAAAAACCTGACGGCGATTAAAATTGCCGACTCCGACGCGCTGCGCGTGGGTGACTACACCGTGGCGATCGGTAACCCGTTTGGTCTGGGTGAAACCGTGACATCCGGTATCGTCTCTGCACTGGGCCGTAGCGGCCTTAATGCGGAAAACTACGAAAACTTCATCCAGACGGATGCAGCGATCAACCGCGGTAACTCCGGCGGTGCGCTGGTGAACCTGAACGGTGAGCTGATCGGTATCAACACCGCGATCCTGGCACCGGACGGCGGCAACATCGGGATCGGCTTTGCTATCCCAAGTAACATGGTGAAAAACCTGACCGCGCAGATGGTGCAGTATGGCCAGGTGAAACGCGGTGAGCTGGGTATCCTCGGGACTGAGCTGAACTCCGAGCTGGCGAAGGCGATGAAAGTTGACGCCCAGCGCGGGGCATTCGTCAGCCAGGTGATGCCGAATTCCTCTGCGGCGAAAGCGGGCATTAAAGCGGGGGATGTGATCACCTCCCTGAACGGTAAACCGATCAGCAGCTTTGCCGCCCTGCGTGCCGAAGTGGGCTCCATGCCGGTTGGCAGTAAAATCACCCTCGGCCTGCTGCGCGACGGTAAGCCGGTTAACGTGAGCCTGGAGCTGCAGCAGAGCAGCCAGAATCAGGTGGATTCCAGCACCATCTTCAGCGGGATTGAAGGTGCCGAGATGAGCAATAAAGGCGCAGACAAAGGCGTGGTGGTGAATAACGTGAAAGCGAATTCACCGGCAGCCCGTATCGGCCTGAAAAAAGGCGATGTGATCATGGGCGCTAACCAGCAGCCGGTTAAAAACATCGCTGAACTGCGCAAAATTCTCGACAGCAAGCCTTCCGTGCTGGCGCTGAATATCCAGCGTGGCGATACCTCTCTTTATCTGCTGATGCAGTAATCCTCTGAAGCCCCTGTTCGCAGGGGCTTTCTCGTTTCTGTGACTGTAACCACAACTCCATACTTCTCCCTCTCTCTTTGTGCATTCGCACAATGCAGCCGTCGCTGAACTTCCCTATGCTTGAGCTCTGCTCACGGGAGGGTTCTATGGCTGGCTGGCATCTTGATACCAAAATGGCGCAGGATATCGTGGCGCGCACCATGCGCATCATCGATACCAATATCAACGTGATGGATGCTCGCGGGCGCATTATCGGCAGCGGCGATCGCGAGCGTATTGGGGAATTGCACGAAGGTGCGCTGCTCGTGCTTTCTCAGGGGCGGGTAGTGGATATCGACGATGCGGTAGCGAAACACCTGCACGGCGTCCGTCAGGGCATCAATTTACCGCTGCGCCTTGAAGGTGAGATTGTGGGGGTCATCGGCCTCACCGGCGAGCCCGAGTCGCTGCGAAAATACGGTGAGCTGGTCTGCATGACGGCGGAGATGATGCTCGAGCAGTCGCGCCTGATGCACCTGCTCGCTCAGGACAGCCGCCTGCGCGAAGAGCTGGTGATGAACCTTATTCAGGCGGAAGAGCATACGCCTGCACTGAGTGAATGGGCCCAGCGTCTGGGGATCGATCTGAACCAGCCGCGCGTGGTGGCGGTCATTGAGGTCGATAGCGGCCAGCTGGGCGTAGATAGCGCGATGGCCGAGCTGCAGCAGCTGCAAAATGCGCTGGCAACGCCGGAACGCGATAACCTGGTGGCGATCGTTTCTCTGACGGAAATGGTGGTGCTCAAACCGGCGCTCAATGCGTTTGGCCGCTGGGATGCGGACGATCATCGTCGTCGCGTGGAGCTGCTGATCTCCCGTATGAAGGAGAATGGTCAGCTGCGTTTTCGCGTTGCGCTGGGCAACTACTTTACCGGGCCGGGCAGTATTGCCCGCTCCTGGCGTACCGCGCGAACCACCATGATGGTGGGCAAGCAGCGGATGCCGGAGAGCCGCAGTTATTTCTATCAGGATCTGATGCTGCCGGTGCTGCTCGACAGCCTGCGCGGGGGCTGGCAGGCCAATGAGCTGGCGCGGCCATTAGCGCGTCTGAAAGCCATGGACAACAATGGCCTGCTGCGCCGGACGCTGCAGGCGTGGTTCCGCCATAACGTGCAGCCGCTGGCGACCTCGAAGGCGCTGTTTATTCACCGCAATACCCTGGAGTATCGGTTAAACCGGATTTCGGAGCTGACGGGGCTGGACCTGGGGAATTTCGACGACAGGCTGCTGCTGTATGTGGCGCTGCAGCTGGACGAGCAGAGATGACTGAGTGCGGTCTGGTGGCCTCACCCCATCCCTCTCCCACGGGGAGAGGGCGCAAACACTAAAAACGGCAATCAAGGATTGCCGTTTTGCTTTTATTTCCGGGTTAATTTCTCAAGATCCGCTTCAATCTCGCTGATCTTGTTAGTTACAACGCTTTCAAGGTGACGCAGATCGTCAAGGATCTTACGCTTGAGATCGACTTCGGTACGGTCGCGCTGGCAGATCTGATCGAGTTCATCGATCACATAGCGCAGGTTAGGGCTGATTTCCTGTACTTCTTTGTATCCCTGACCTACGCCGTCAGCAACAACGGTTTTACGCTGGCGTGGGTATTTAAACTTCACGCTTTTGGCGAAAAACTCTCCTTTGTCCTTGTGAAAATAGATTTTCAAAATATCGTTGTTGGCTTCCTGGCGGAGGCTGTAACGATCAATTTCATCAGGATTGGTAATGCCCAGACTTTTCAGATTATCGTACATAGCGGTACCCTTGATCTCAACATAACCTTTGAATAATTAACGAAAAAATCTATTTTCGCCACCCTAAGATATAAAAAAAGCGGGGTTGCCCCCGCTTTTTGTTATACCCGATTAATCGATGGTGCGCAGCAATTCATTGATGCCCACTTTACCGCGCGTTTTCGCATCCACTTTCTTCACGATAACCGCACAGTAGAGGCTGTATTTGCCATCTTTTGACGGCAGGTTACCGGAAACCACTACGGAGCCCGCCGGAACGCGACCGTAGTGAACTTCGCCGGTTTCACGGTCATAAATACGGGTGCTCTGACCGATGTAAACGCCCATGGAGATCACGGAGCCTTCTTCAACGATCACGCCTTCTACCACTTCAGAGCGCGCGCCGATGAAGCAGTTGTCTTCGATGATGGTCGGGTTAGCCTGCAGTGGCTCCAGAACACCACCGATGCCCACGCCGCCGGACAGGTGAACGTTTTTACCGATCTGCGCGCAGGAACCGACGGTCGCCCAGGTGTCAACCATCGTGCCTTCGTCAACGTAGGCACCGATGTTCACGTAGGATGGCATCAGCACGGTATTGCGTGCGATGAAGGCGCCCTGACGCACAGCCGCAGGCGGTACCACGCGGAAACCTTCTTTCTTGAAACGCGCTTCGTCGTAGTCAGCGAATTTCATTGGCACTTTATCGAAGTAGCGGCTTTCTGCTCCGTCGATAACCTGGTTATCGTTGATGCGGAAAGAGAGCAGCACGGCTTTCTTCAGCCATTGATGAGTGACCCACTGACCGTCGATTTTTTCTGCCACGCGCAGCGCGCCGGAATCCAGAAGGGAAATCACCTGGTTTACCGCTTCACGGGTCACGGTATCCACATTTGCCGGGGTAATCTCGGCGCGACGCTCAAAAGCGGACTCAATAACGTTCTGTAACTGCTGCATTGTTTACTCTTTCCATTTCACTAAAAAACATATCACCCTTTATCGTTTGGATTGAGGGCTGCTGTCAACCGTTGTTGCACTTCAAGCTGCAGGTCATTATTAAGGGCACGCCGGTCGGCGGTGGCGATTATAAATAAATCTTCTACTCGCTCGCCAATCGTTGTAATTCGGGCCCCATGAAGCGAAATTCCCAGATCGGCAAAAACCTGGCCGACGCGGGCAAGCAGCCCTGGCTGGTCGAGCGCGATCAGCTCCAGGAACGATTTTCGGTCGGTGTGGGTCGGCAGGAAATTGACCTCGGTATCGACGGTAAAGTGGCGCAATTTCGCAGGCTGGCGACGCGGCTGCGGAGGCTGCCAGCTGCGCTGGGTAATCGCCTGCTCCAGACCAAAACGTATCCCTTCATGCCTGTCCGCCGAGAGCGGGCTGCCGTCCGGCTCAAGCACGATAAAGGTGTCCATCGCCATACCGTCGCGGGTGGTGAAGATCTGCGCGTCGTGAACGCTCAGATTACGCCTGTCCAGCTCGGCGCAGACCGCAGCAAACAGATAAGGGCGGTCCGGGCTCCAGATGAAAATCTCCGTCCCGCCGCGGGTGGCCTGCGGGCTCAGCAGGATCATCGGCTGGGACAGATCGTGCTTGAGCAGATGCCGCGCGTGCCACGCCAGCTGGTTTGGGCTGTGGCGGACAAAATAGTTGGCGCGACAGCGGGCCCAAATCTGATGCAGCGCCTCTTCATCAATGTTATCCATCCGCAGCAGCGCCAGCGCCTGCAGCTGATGATGGCGTACGCGTTCGCGCATATCCGGGGTGTTTTGCATCCCGCGGCGCAGCTGTTTTTCTGTGGCGAAGTACAGCTCGCGCAGCAGGCTCTGCTTCCAGCTGTTCCACAGGGTCTCGTTGGTGGCGCAGATATCGGCCACCGTCAGGCAGACCAGATAGCGCAGACGGTTTTCAGTCTGAACCTCTTCGGCGAACTGCTTAATGACTTCTGGGTCCTGAATGTCCCGACGCTGGGCGGTGACCGACATCAGCAGGTGATGGCGAACCAGCCAGGCCACCAGCTGCGTTTCACGCGAGTTCAGGCCGTGCAGTTCGGCAAATTTCAGTACGTCCTGCGCGCCCAGCACCGAATGGTCACCGCCGCGACCTTTGGCGATATCGTGGAACAGGGCGGCAATCAGGATCAGTTCCGGATGGGTCAGGCGCGGCCACAGCTCCACGCACAGCGGGTGGCGGGAGCGCGTCTCTTCTTTCGCAAAGCTCTCCAGCTTGAGCATCACGCGGATCGTGTGTTCATCCACCGTGTAGGCGTGGAACAGATCGAACTGCATCTGCCCGACGATGTGCGACCACTGCGGCATATAGGCCCACAGCACGCTGTGACGGTGCATCGGCAGCAGCCCACGACTGACGGCACCCGGGTGGCGGAGCATGCTCAGGAACAGCGAACGCGCTTCCGGGATAAAGCACAGCGGCTGCGTCAGATGACGACGCGCATGGCGCAGATGGCGCAGGGTGGTAGAATAGATCCCGGTGATGGTGCTGTTGCGCACCATGGTATAGAACATCCGCAGGATCGCTTCCGGCTCGCGGATGAACAATGTTTCGTCGCGCAGATCGATAAGCGTGCCGCGCAGCTGGAATTCGTCATCAATCGGGCGCGGCTTTTCGTCGGCCGTCAGGGCCAAAATGGCCTCGTCGAACAGCTGCAACAGCATCTGGTTTAGCTCGGTCACCCGACGGGTGACGCGGAAGAAATCCTTCATCATGTGCTCAACCGGCTCGTTACCTTCGCCCTGGTAATTCAGGCGCTGAGCCACGCTGAGCTGGCGGTCAAACAGCAGACGGTTATCGTAGCGCGTAACTTCCAGATGCAGGGCAAAGCGGATGCGCCAGAGCAGATGCAGACACTCGTTTAGCTCGTTACGCTCGGCCTCGGTTAAGAAGCCGAAGCCGACCATCTCGTCCATCGAGGTGGCGCCAAAATGGCGGCGGGCGACCCACTGTAAAGTGTGGATGTCG
Organism: Enterobacter vonholyi; assembly: GCF_008364555.1. Classification (GTDB taxonomy): domain Bacteria; phylum Pseudomonadota; class Gammaproteobacteria; order Enterobacterales; family Enterobacteriaceae; genus Enterobacter; species Enterobacter vonholyi. The sequence continues at coordinate 34,502 of NZ_VTUC01000038.1, read as the reverse complement.
CGCAGGCCGCCGGGGCTGCTTTTTATATCCGGTTCAAGATTATAGCTGGTGCCGTGATAGCGCTGGTGGCGCTGGTTTTGCTCCTCGACCTTCGCGGCGAAGAACTTTTCTGACGGCCAGAAGCCGTCGCTGAAGATGTGTTTTTGCAGCTCCAGGAACAGGGCGACATCACCAATCAGCAGGCGGGTTTCAATCAGGTTGGTAGCGACGGTCAGGTCCGATAACCCTTCCAGCAGGCACTCTTCCAGGGTGCGCACGCTGTGGCCGACTTCCAGCTTCACGTCCCAGAGCAGCGTCAGCAGTTCGCCAATTTTTTGCGCCTGTTCGTCCGGCAGCTTTTTGCGGCTTAAGATCAGCAGATCGATATCGGAAAGCGGATGCAGCTCACCGCGGCCATAGCCCCCGACGGCAACCAGCGCAACATCACTGATTTGCCCAAACCCGTAATCGATCCACAGGCGCTGCAGCAGCTGGTCGATAAATTCGGTGCGCGCTTCAATGAGCTGCTCGGCCGACACGCCTGCGTCGAACGCGCTGCCCAGCCAGCGATGGAAAACATCCATATGGGCTTTAATATGCGCGCAGGTCAGCTCGTGCGACGGCCAGACGCCCGGGTTATCGGGCTGGTCGGGGAGGGTGGGAAGTGCTGTGTTAGCATACTGTTCGGGTAAAAGATTACTCATCGTGCGCCACCCATAAGAAAAAGCTATAGCCATTAAAAAAGCCGGCATTTGCCGGCTTTTTTATCATTCGTCGTGCGTCAGTATCGCCGGGATGGTGTCATCCTTGCGCAACGTCATAATTTCGCAGCCGTTGTCTGTTACCACAATAGTATGCTCGTACTGTGCAGACAAGCTTCTGTCTTTGGTTTTCACCGTCCAGCCGTCTTTCATGGTACGGATGCGGTAATCACCCGCGTTGACCATCGGCTCAATGGTAAAGGTCATGCCTTTTTGCAGCACCACGCCGCCGTCGTCTGCATCATAGTGCAGAACCTGCGGCTCTTCATGGAAGACGCGACCAATGCCGTGACCGCAGTACTCGCGCACCACGGAGAAACCTTCTGCTTCCACAAACTTCTGGATTGCCGCACCGATGGTACGCAGGCGAATACCCGGTTTAACCATTTTCAGCGCCAGATAGAGGCTCTCTTGCGTCACTTTGCACAGACGCTCGCCAAGAATAGTCGGCTTGCCAACGATGAACATTTTTGAGGTGTCACCGTGGTACTCGTCTTTAATGACGGTCACGTCGATGTTAACGATGTCGCCGTCTTTCAGCAGTTTCTCATCGTCCGGAATACCGTGACACACCACTTCATTAATAGAGATGCAGACGGATTTCGGGAAACCGTGGTAGCCGAGGCAGGCGGAAACCGCGTGCTGCTCGTTCACGATATAGTCGTTACAGATACGGTCCAGTTCACCGGTGCTGACGCCCGGCTTCACGAACGGCTCGATCATTTCCAGCACTTCCGCGGCCAGACGACCGGCGACGCGCATCTTTTCAATTTCTTCAGGTGTCTTAATAGAGATAGCCATGTAATCTGTCCATCGGTGTCGATTTTTTCGACAATACTAGTCTAAGTGTCGTCAATGGTATCAGTCAGGCACGCTCCGTGCCAAATTGAGAATCATTAACAGCACACTCCGCCAACAACTGTTGGTTTCTGGTCGTGTTTTGTGGTATAAAGCGCGCCGGACTTCCGATCCATCTCAGATACACAGGCTGGACGGAAGCGACAAATCTCACTTTGTGTAACAACACACACGTATCGGCACATATTCCGGGGTGCCCTTTGGGGTCGGTAATATGGGATACGTGGAGGCATAACCCCAACTTTCAATATAGAGGTTTTAAACATGGCAACTGTTTCCATGCGCGACATGCTCAAGGCTGGTGTTCACTTTGGTCACCAGACCCGTTACTGGAACCCGAAAATGAAGCCTTTCATCTTCGGCGCACGTAACAAAGTTCACATCATCAACCTTGAGAAAACTGTACCAATGTTCAACGAAGCCCTGGCTGAGCTGAACAAGATCTCTTCCCGTAAAGGTAAGATTCTGTTCGTTGGTACTAAGCGCGCTGCAAGCGAAGCTGTGAAAGATGCTGCTAACAGCTGCGACCAGTTCTTCGTGAACCATCGCTGGTTGGGCGGCATGCTGACCAACTGGAAAACTGTTCGTCAGTCCATCAAGCGCCTGAAAGATCTGGAAACCCAGTCTCAGGACGGTACTTTCGACAAGCTGACTAAGAAAGAAGCGCTGATGCGCACTCGTGAACTGGACAAGCTGGAAAACAGCCTGGGCGGTATCAAAGATATGGGCGGCCTGCCAGACGCGCTGTTCGTAATCGATGCAGACCACGAGCACATCGCTATCAAAGAAGCTAACAACCTGGGTATCCCGGTATTCGCTATCGTTGATACCAACTCCGATCCGGACGGTGTTGACTTCGTTATCCCGGGTAACGACGACGCAATCCGTGCTGTTAGCCTGTACCTGAGCGCTGTAGCTGCTACCGTTCGTGAAGGCCGTTCCCAGGATCTGGCTTCTCAGGCGGAAGAAAGCTTCGTAGAAGCTGAATAATAAGGTTTTACCCCTTATTAGTACCGTGTATGAATAGGGGCCCATTACCGGCCCCTTTTTTCAATTTACACTGTTTGGCCCCCGGCCGGGCAGTTCACATCTCCCGAGGATTTAAGAATGGCTGAAATTACCGCATCCCTGGTAAAAGAGCTGCGCGAGCGTACTGGCGCAGGCATGATGGATTGCAAAAAAGCGCTGACTGAAGCGAACGGCGACATCGAGCTGGCAATCGAAAACATGCGTAAATCCGGTGCGATCAAAGCAGCTAAAAAAGCAGGCAACGTTGCTGCTGACGGCGTGATCATCACTAAGATCGACGGCAACTACGGCATCATTCTGGAAGTTAACTGCCAGACTGACTTCGTTGCTAAAGATGGCGGTTTCCAGGCATTTGCTAACAAAGTTCTGGACGCAGCTGTTGCTGGTAAAATCACTGACGTTGAAGTTCTGAAAGCACAGTTCGAAGAAGAACGTGTTGCGCTGGTTGCTAAAATCGGTGAGAACATCAACATCCGTCGCGTATCTTCTCTGGAAGGTGACGTTCTGGGCTCTTACCAGCACGGTGCACGTATCGGTGTTCTGGTTGCGGCTAAAGGCGCTGACGAAGAGCTGGTTAAACAGCTGGCAATGCACATCGCTGCAAGCAAGCCAGAATTCGTTAAGCCAGAAGACGTGTCTGCTGAAGTGGTTGAGAAAGAGTACCAGGTTCAGCTGGACATCGCGATGCAGTCTGGTAAACCAAAAGAAATCGCAGAGAAAATGGTTGAAGGCCGCATGAAGAAATTCACCGGCGAAGTTTCTCTGACTGGCCAGCCATTCGTAATGGACCCAAGCAAGTCTGTTGCTCAGCTGCTGAAAGAGCACAACGCTGACGTAACTGGCTTCATCCGCTTCGAAGTGGGCGAAGGCATCGAGAAAGTTGAGACTGACTTCGCAGCAGAAGTTGCTGCAATGTCCAAGCAGTCTTAATGATTGAAAAGGAGCCGCCTGAGGGCGGCTTCTTTTTGTCACCCGTCACAGGAAATCAGACAGGCTCCAGTATCGCTGTACTGATTTGCGGCATATCATGTCGCCAGAATTAACCCCCATCTTAATCGTTGACAGTCTCAGGAAAGAAACATGGCTACCAATGCAAAACCCGTGTACAAACGCATTCTGCTTAAGCTGAGTGGCGAAGCGCTGCAGGGATCGGAAGGCTTCGGTATTGACGCAAGCATCCTTGATCGCATGGCACAGGAAATCAAAGAACTGGTCGAACTGGGTATCCAGGTTGGCGTGGTCATTGGCGGTGGCAACCTTTTCCGTGGTGCTGGTCTGGCGAAAGCGGGGATGAACCGCGTTGTGGGCGACCACATGGGTATGCTGGCAACCGTGATGAATGGCCTGGCGATGCGTGATGCGCTCCATCGCGCCTATGTGAACGCCCGCCTGATGTCCGCTATTCCACTGAATGGCGTATGCGATAATTACAGCTGGGCAGAAGCCATCAGCCTGCTGCGCAACAACCGCGTGGTGATCCTCTCCGCCGGTACGGGTAACCCGTTCTTTACGACCGATTCCGCTGCCTGCCTGCGCGGTATCGAGATCGAAGCCGATGTGGTACTGAAAGCGACCAAAGTTGACGGCGTGTTTACTGCCGACCCGGCAAAAGATCCTTCTGCCACCATGTACGATCAGCTGAGCTACAGCGAAGTGCTGGATAAAGAGCTGAAAGTGATGGATCTTGCCGCCTTCACGCTGGCTCGCGACCACAAACTGCCGATCCGTGTCTTCAACATGAACAAACCAGGCGCACTGCGTCGCGTGGTCATGGGCGAAAAAGAAGGCACTTTGATCACGGAATAATTTCCGTCGACGATAAATACAGGTAAGATTCCGCTTTATTTTGTAGTGGTATCTTACCCGGGCACGCCTTTGGCGTTGTCATGAATTAAACGCGACTATACTTAGCACACCTGTAGCGCTGTGCTGGCGGATAGTCTGCCTGAGACAAGTTTTCAAGGATTCGTAACGTGATTAACGACATCAGAAAAGATGCTGAAGTACGCATGGAAAAATGCGTAGAAGCGTTCAAAACCCAAATCAGCAAAATCCGTACTGGCCGTGCTTCTCCAAGCCTGCTGGATGGCATCATTGTTGAGTACTACGGTACGCCAACTCCTCTGCGTCAGCTGGCGAGCGTAACGGTAGAAGATACCCGTACGCTGAAAATCAACGTGTTCGATCGTTCTATGGGCCCGGCGGTTGAGAAAGCGATCATGGCGTCTGACCTTGGTCTGAACCCAAGCTCTGCGGGTGCTGACATCCGCGTTCCACTGCCACCGCTGACCGAAGAGCGTCGTAAAGATCTGATCAAAGTGGTTCGTGGCGAAGCTGAGCAGGGTCGTGTATCCGTGCGTAACGTCCGTCGCGACGCGAACGATAAAGTAAAAGCGCTGCTGAAAGAAAAAGAGATCAGTGAAGATGACGATCGTCGTTCTCAGGACGACATTCAGAAAATGACCGACGCTGCCATCAAGAAAATTGATGCGGCGCTGGCAGATAAAGAAGCGGAACTGATGCAGTTCTGATTTCTGTCGTACACTGATAAACGCCGTTCAGAGGGACTTCGGGTCTTGCTGGCGGCGTTTTGCTTTTATCTGGTCTAACTTTTCGGGCATCCCATGAAGCATTTAACACTCCTCGGCTCAACTGGTTCCATCGGTTGCAGCACTCTCGACGTTGTTCGCCATAATCCTGAACTTTACACCGTGACAGCGCTGGTGGCCGGTAAGAATGTGCAGCGAATGGTTGAGCAGTGCCTGGAGTTTACGCCCCGCTATGCGGTGATGGATGACGAAGAGAGCGCGCGTCTGCTCAGAGCACGGCTGATTGAACAGGGCAGCCGAACCGAGGTGCTGAGTGGCCAACAGGCGGCCTGCGAGATGGCGGCGCTGGATGAGGTGGATCAGGTGATGGCGGCCATTGTCGGGGCGGCAGGATTATTGCCGACGCTTGCCGCGATTGATGCCGGTAAGGACGTTCTGCTGGCCAATAAAGAGTCGCTAGTCACCTGCGGACGCCTGTTTATGGACGCGGTGAAGCAGCGCGGCGCGCGTCTTCTACCGGTCGACAGCGAGCACAACGCGATTTTTCAGAGTTTACCGCAACCTTTTCAACAGAACCTGGGGTACGCTGACCTGGAGCAGAATGGCGTCGTGTCGATTCTGCTTACCGGGTCTGGTGGCCCGTTCCGTGAAACGCCACTGTCTGAACTGCGCGCCATGACGCCGGATCAGGCGTGCCGTCATCCGAACTGGTCGATGGGGCGTAAAATCTCCGTTGACTCTGCCACCATGATGAACAAAGGTCTGGAATACATTGAAGCGCGCTGGTTGTTTAATGCGTCAGCGAAACAGATGGAAGTACTGATTCACCCGCAATCGGTCATTCATTCGATGGTGCGTTATCAGGATGGCAGCGTGCTGGCGCAGCTGGGCGAGCCGGACATGCGTACGCCGATTGCCCATTCAATGGCGTGGCCAAATCGAGTGAAATCCGGCGTGAAGCCGCTTGATTTCTGCAAGCTAAGTTCCCTGACGTTCAGTGAACCAGATTACGATCGCTATCCTTGTCTGAAGCTTGCGATGACTGCCTTTGACCAGGGGCAGGCGGCGACAACGGCACTTAATGCAGCCAATGAAATTACCGTTGAGGCATTTCTGAATCAGCAAATTCGTTTTACCGATATCGCGTCGTTAAATTTATCGGTACTGGAGATGATGGATTTGCGCGAACCACAAAGCGTGGAAGAGGTGCTGGCGGTGGATGCAGCTGCGCGTAATATTGCGCGCCAACAGGTGACACGTCTCGCAAGCTGGTGATAAAGCAAGCACTAGTCGTCGTGCTATTTGTTAGCGTTGGGCTTCAGTGATATAGTCTGCGCCACCTGATCGCAGGTATTTGACTTAATGTGGTCAGGTGAGCCGTGGTTTGACACGGCTTTTTTATGTATAGGCTTCAGTATTCCTGAGTACCGTTAAATCCTTTTCAGGGACAAAAAACGCGTTATGTTGTCTGCGAATCAACCAATAAGCGAAAATTTGCCAGCTCATGGCTGCCGTCATGTAGCAATCATTATGGATGGCAATGGCCGCTGGGCGAAAAGACAAGGGAAGATACGAGCCTTTGGGCATAAAGCGGGGGCGAAATCCGTTCGCCGCGCCGTTTCTTTTGCCGCCAACAACGGCATTGATGCGTTAACGCTCTATGCTTTTAGCAGTGAAAACTGGAATCGGCCTCTGCAGGAAGTGACTGCGTTGATGGAATTGTTTGTGTGGGCGCTAGACAGCGAAGTAAAAAGCCTGCACCGCCACAACGTCCGCCTGCGTATCATTGGCGATACCAGTCGTTTTAACTCACGTTTGCAGGAACGGATTCGTAAAGCAGAAGCGCTGACGGAAAATAATACCGGTCTTACGCTGAATATTGCGGCGAATTACGGCGGACGCTGGGATATTATCCAGGGCGTTCGGCATCTAGCCGAACAGGTTCAGGAAGGGCTGTTGAGACCCGACCAAATTGATGAAGAGGCGCTGAGCAAGCAAATCTGCATGAATGAACAGGCTCCCGTGGATTTGGTAATTAGGACAGGGGGGGAACATCGCATAAGTAACTTTTTGATATGGCAAATTGCCTATGCCGAACTTTACTTTACGGATGTTCTTTGGCCCGATTTTGATGAACAAGACTTTGAAGGTGCGCTGCATGCCTTTGCCAATCGAGAGCGTCGTTTCGGCGGCACCGAGCCTGGTGGCGACAAAGCCTGATGGGGGTAGCTTTTGCTGAAGTATCGCCTGATTTCCGCTTTTGTATTAATACCCATTGTCATTGCGGCGCTGTTTTTACTGCCCCCGGTGGGATTCGCTATTGTCACGCTGGTGGTGTGTATGCTCGCTGCGTGGGAATGGGGACAGTTTAGCGGCTTTACCTCGCGCACTCAGCGAGTATGGCTTGCGGTACTTTGTGGTTTTATCCTGGCCATAATGCTGTTTACGTTGCCTGAATATCACCATGATATTCATCAGCCACTGGTTGCCGGTTCCTTGTGGATATCGTTGGCCTGGTGGGTTGCCGCGCTGTTGCTGGTTCTTTTTTATCCAGGTTCTGCGGCATTATGGCGTAATTCAAAAGTGCTGCGACTGATTTTTGGTTTGCTCACAATTATTCCTTTTTTCTGGGGTATGGTTGCGCTGCGAGCCTGGCACTACGACGAAAACCACTATAGCGGTGCGATCTGGCTGCTTTATGTAATGATTCTGGTCTGGGGTGCTGACTCCGGGGCCTATATGTTTGGTAAACTGTTTGGTAAACATAAGCTGGCACCGAAGGTTTCTCCGGGCAAAACCTGGCAAGGATTCATCGGCGGCCTGTTTACGGCAGCGATCATCTCTTGGGGCTACGGCGTCTGGGCGAATCTTGAAGTGGCACCGTCAATACTGCTGGTGTGCTCGATTTTTGCTGCCCTTGCCTCCGTGCTCGGTGATTTGACCGAAAGTATGTTTAAGCGCGAAGCAGGGATTAAGGATAGCGGACACCTGATTCCAGGGCATGGCGGTATACTGGATCGCATTGATAGCCTGACAGCGGCTGTTCCAGTGTTTGCGTGTTTGCTTTTACTGGTATTCGGGACGATTTAACGGAAGGTTTTATGCTGAGCATTCTCTGGAATCTGGCGGCGTTCATTGTTGCACTGGGTGTACTGATTACCGTGCATGAATTTGGCCATTTCTGGGTTGCTCGCCGCTGTGGCGTGCGCGTAGAGCGGTTTTCCATCGGTTTTGGTAAATCACTCTGGACGCGCACAGACCGTCATGGCACAGAGTTTGTCATCGCCCTTATTCCGCTGGGCGGCTACGTCAAAATGCTCGACGAACGCGTCGAGCCTGTCGCTCCCGAGCTGCGACACAGCGCATTCAACAATAAAACCGTTGGACAACGCGCTGCCATCATTGCTGCCGGACCGGTAGCCAACTTTATCTTTGCGATTTTTGCGTACTGGCTGGTGTTTATCATCGGCGTTCCTGGCGTACGTCCTGTGGTGGGTGAAATTGCCCCCAACTCCATTGCGGCGAGTGCGCAAATTACATCCGGGATGGAACTTAAAGCGATTGATGGCATCGAAACCCCTGATTGGGATGCCGTGCGACTGCAGCTGGTAGCCAAAATTGGCGATCCGCAGACCACCATCAGCGTATCGCCGTTTGGTTCTGATACGCGTCAGGACAAAGTACTTGATTTACGCCACTGGCGTTTCGAGCCAGACAAAGAGGATCCCGTCGCTGCGCTGGGCATTCGTCCGCGCGGCCCGCAGATCGAGCCGGTATTAGCCGAAGTACAGGCAAATTCGGCAGCGAGCAAAGCGGGTTTGCAAGCGGGCGACAGGATCGTTAAAGTCGATGGTCAACCATTAACAGAGTGGATGACCTTTGTTACTCTGGTGCGCGATAATCCGGGAACGTCTCTCGCGCTGGAAGTTGAAAGGCAGGGTAGTCCGCTTTCGCTGACGCTGATTCCGGATACGAAGTCGGTCGGCAAAAAGGCAGAAGGGTTTGCAGGCGTTGTGCCAAAAGTGATCCCGCTGCCAGATGAGTACAAGACAATACGCCAGTATGGGCCGTTCAGCGCCATCCTTGAAGCCACGGATAAAACATGGCAACTGATGAAGCTGACGGTCAACATGTTGGGGAAATTGATAACCGGTGATGTGAAACTGAACAACCTCAGTGGGCCAATTTCGATTGCTCAGGGGGCTGGGATGTCAGCGGAATTCGGGGTGATTTACTATCTCATGTTCCTCGCGCTCATTAGCGTGAACCTTGGGATAATCAACCTGTTCCCGCTTCCCGTTTTAGACGGGGGTCATCTGCTGTTTTTAGCGATTGAAAAGCTAAAAGGCGGACCGGTATCCGAGCGAGTTCAAGACTTTAGTTATCGCATTGGCTCGATTCTGCTGGTGCTGTTAATGGGGCTTGCACTTTTCAATGATTTCTCTCGGTTGTAAGAGAGTGTTAGGAAGAACGCATAATAACGATGGCGATGAAAAAGTTGCTCATAGCGTCGCTGCTGTTTAGCAGCGCCACCGTATACGGTGCTGACGGGTTCGTAGTGAAAGACATTCATTTCGAAGGCCTCCAGCGTGTCGCCGTTGGTGCGGCCCTCCTCAGTATGCCTGTACGCCCCGGCGATACGGTTAATGATGATGATATCAGTAACACCATCCGTGCTCTGTTTGCCACCGGCAACTTTGAGGACGTTCGCGTCCTGCGCGATGGTGATACGCTGCTGGTACAGGTAAAAGAACGTCCAACGATCGCCAGTATCACTTTCTCCGGTAACAAGTCGGTGAAAGATGACATGCTCAAGCAGAACCTTGAAGCATCGGGTGTTCGTGTGGGTGAATCTCTGGACCGCACAACCCTTTCAGACATTGAAAAAGGTCTGGAAGACTTCTACTACAGCGTCGGTAAATACAGTGCCAGCGTGAAAGCGGTTGTCACTCCGCTGCCACGTAACCGTGTTGACCTGAAGCTGGTCTTCCAGGAAGGTGTTTCTGCGAAGATCCAGCAGATCAACATTGTCGGCAACCATGCGTTCAGCACCGACGAACTGATCTCCACCTTCCAGCTGCGCGATGAAGTGCCATGGTGGAACGTGGTAGGCGATCGCAAATACCAGAAACAGAAACTGGCGGGCGACCTTGAAACCCTGCGCAGCTACTATCTCGATCGTGGCTATGCGCGTTTCAACATCGACTCGACTCAGGTCAGTCTGACTCCGGACAAGAAAGGCATCTACATTACGGTTAACATCACTGAAGGCGAGCAGTACAAGCTTTCTGGTGTTGAAGTGAGTGGTAATCTGGCGGGGCATTCTGCTGAAATCGAATCACTGACCAAAATTCAGCCAGGCGACCTGTATAGCGGTTCCAAGGTAACCAAAATGGAAGACAGCATCAAGAAGCTGCTCGGCCGCTATGGTTATGCCTATCCGCGCGTACAGACTCAGCCTGAAATCAATGATGCGGATAAAACCGTTAAGCTGCATGTGAATGTTGATGCGGGCAACCGTTTCTACGTGCGTAAGATCCGCTTCGTCGGTAACGACACCTCCAAAGATTCCGTTCTGCGTCGCGAAATGCGTCAGATGGAAGGCGCATGGTTGGGTAGCGACCTCGTTGATCAGGGTAAAGAGCGTCTGAACCGTCTGGGTTATTTTGAAACGGTGGATACCGATACCCAGCGCGTACCGGGCAGCCCGGATCAGGTTGATGTCGTTTATAAAGTGAAAGAGCGCAACACCGGTAGCTTCAACTTCGGTGTGGGCTACGGTACTGAAAGCGGCGTCAGCTTCCAGGTCGGCGTGCAGCAGGATAACTGGCTGGGTACAGGTTACTCTGTCGGTATTAACGGCACCAAAAACGACTACCAGACCTACTCTGAGTTCTCTGTAACTAACCCATACTTCACCGTAGACGGTGTGAGCCTGGGCGGTCGTATTTTCTATAACGACTTTAAAGCAGACGACGCGGATCTGTCTTCTTACACCAACAAGAGTTACGGTGTAGACGGTACGCTTGGCTTCCCGGTTAACGAATACAACACCCTGCGTGCGGGCTTAGGTTACGTGCATAACGACCTGTCCAACATGCAACCTCAGGTGGCGATGTGGCGTTATCTGGACTCTATCGGCCAGTCAACCAGCAAAACTGGTCATGACAATGGCTTCGCGGCGGATGACTTCACCTTTAACTACGGTTGGACCTATAACCGTCTCGACCGCGGCTACTTCCCAACGGAAGGTTCTCGCGTCAACCTGAACGGTAAAGTTACAGTTCCGGGTTCCGATAACGAGTTCTATAAGGTCACGCTTGATACCGCATCCTACTTCCCGATCGATGACGATCATAAGTGGGTGGTTCTGGGTCGTACCCGTTGGGGCTATGGCGATGGTCTGGGTGGCAAAGAACTGCCGTTCTATGAAAACTTCTATGCGGGTGGCTCCAGCACCGTTCGTGGTTTCCAGTCCAACAACATTGGTCCGAAAGCGGTTTACTACGGCGGGAACGACAAAGATAACTGTAATAAGTCTTCCTCTTCCGAAGTCTGTAGCTCTGATGACGCGGTGGGCGGTAACGCCATGGCCGTTGCCAGCCTGGAGTTCATCACGCCAACGCCGTTTATCAGTGATAAATACGCGAACTCGGTCCGTACGTCCTTCTTCTGGGATGCAGGTACCGTGTGGGATACCAACTGGCAGAATACTGCCCAGATGCGCGCAGAGGGCGTTCCAGACTACAGCGATCCGAGCAATATTCGCATGTCTGCCGGTATCGCATTACAATGGATGTCACCGCTGGGGCCGTTGGTCTTCTCTTACGCCCAGCCGTTTAAGAAATACGATGGAGACAAAGCGGAGCAATTCCAGTTTAACATTGGTAAAACCTGGTAATAATCCGCTGCAAAGGAATGCGTTGGCAGTGTAGCGCTGACAACTGGCGATCGGTAACACGGTCGCCTTGCCACGCAAAGAACGGTACCTTCTGGTGCCAATGGGATGGTAAGGAGTTAATTGTGAAAAAGTGGTTATTAGCTGCAGGTCTCGGTTTAGCGATGGCAACTTCTGCTCAGGCAGCAGACAAAATTGCAATCGTCAACATGGGTAATTTGTTCCAGCAGGTTGCACAGAAAACAGGTGTTTCTGCGACTCTGGAAAACGAATTCAAAGGCCGTGCAAGCGAACTGCAGGGTATGGAAAACGATCTTCAGTCCAAAATGCAGCGTCTGCAGCGTGATGGTTCTACCATGAAAGCAAGCGACCGCAGCAAGCTGGAAAAAGACGTAATGGCTCAGCGCCAGACGTTCTCCCAGAAAGCGCAGGCTTTCGAGCAGGATCGTCAGCGTCGTTCTAACGAAGAACGCGGCAAGCTGGTGACTCGCATTCAGACCGCTGTTAAAGCAGTGGCTGCCGATCAGAGCATCGATCTGGTTGTTGATGCGAACGCCGTTGCTTTCAACAGCAAAGATGTTAAAGACATCACTGCTGATGTTCTGAAACAGGTTAAATAAGTAATGCCTTCAATTCGACTGGCTGATTTAGCTCAGCAGTTGGATGCAGAATTACACGGTGATGGCGATATCGTCATCACCGCTGTTGCGTCCATGCAATCTGCTAAAGCTGGCACGATTACCTTCATGGTAAGCCCTAAGTACCGTGAGCAACTGGCTCAATGCCAGGCGTCAGCTGTTGTACTGACGCAGGACGATCTTCCATTTGCCACTGTAAGCGCGCTGGTAGTGAAAAACCCCTACCTGACGTATGCACGCATGGCTCAAATTCTCGATACCACGCCGCAGCCGGCCCAGAACATTGCTGCCAGTGCAGCGATTGATGCGACGGCCAGGCTGGGTAACAACGTCGCCGTTGGCGCGAATGCGGTTATCGAATCCGGCGTTGTGCTGGGCGATAACGTCGTCATTGGCCCAGGTTGCTTCGTTGGGAAAAATACGAAAATCGGCGCCGGGACCCGTTTATGGGCCAACGTGTCCGTTTATCATGACGTTGAAATTGGCGAAAATTGCCTCGTCCAGTCCAGCACCGTGATTGGTTCCGATGGCTTTGGTTACGCTAACGATCGCGGTAACTGGGTTAAGATCCCGCAGCTTGGTCGCGTTATTATTGGCGATCGCGTAGAGATCGGCGCCTGTACCACCATTGACCGTGGCGCGCTTGACGACACGATCATTGGCAATGGTGTTATCATCGATAACCAGTGCCAGATTGCGCATAACGTTGTGATTGGCGACAATACCGCGGTTGCGGGTGGCGTCATCATGGCAGGCAGCCTGAAAATTGGCCGTTATTGCATGATTGGCGGCGCGAGCGTGATTAATGGCCATATGGAAATATGCGACAAGGTCACCGTGACGGGAATGGGCATGGTAATGCGTCCTATCACTGAACCTGGCGTCTATTCCTCCGGCATTCCGCTTCAGCCCAACAAGGTATGGCGTAAAACAGCAGCTCTGGTGATGAACATTGATGATATGAACAAGCGCCTCAAGTCTCTTGAGCGTAAGATCGATCAACAAGATTAAGCGTCATCCGTTTAACGCTATTTTTCCCGGCCTGTCGGCTTTCTAATAAACCGGCAGGCCGTGTTATTATTGTTATCAGTACATTTTGACAGGAAGAGTATTTTGACTACTGACACTCATACTCTGCATATTGAAGAGATTTTAGAACTTCTGCCGCACCGCTACCCGTTTCTGCTGGTAGACCGTGTGCTGGATTTTGAAGAAGGTCGTTTTCTGCGCGCAGTGAAAAATGTTTCCGTGAACGAGCCGTTCTTCCAGGGGCACTTCCCTGGTAAGCCTATCTTCCCGGGTGTGTTGATTCTGGAAGCGATGGCTCAGGCTACCGGTATTCTGGCGTTTAAAAGCGTCGGTAAACTGGAGCCAGGTGAGCTGTATTACTTCGCGGGTATTGATGAAGCGCGCTTTAAGCGCCCTGTCGTGCCTGGTGATCAGATGATCATGGAAGTCACTTTTGAAAAAACGCGTCGTGGCCTGACTCGCTTCAAAGGCGTAGCGCTGGTTGACGGCAAAGTTGTTTGCGAAGCGACGATGATGTGTGCTCGTAGCCGGGAGTCCTGATACGTGATTGATAAATCCGCCTTTATTCATCCTACCGCTATTGTGGAAACCGGTGCCATCATTGGCGCTAACGTCCATATTGGCCCGTTTTGTATTGTTGGACCCCATGTCGAAATTGGTGAGGGTACAGTACTGAAATCTCACGTTGTCGTGAACGGTCACACGACCATTGGCTGCAATAACGAGATCTATCAGTTCGCTTCCATCGGCGAAGTTAACCAGGATCTGAAATATGCTGGTGAGTCGACCCGTCTGGAAATTGGCGATCGTAACCGTATTCGCGAAAGCGTCACCATTCATCGTGGAACAGTACAGGGTGGTGGGTTGACGAAGGTGGGCAGCGATAACCTGTTTATGGTTAATGCGCATATCGCGCACGACTGTACCGTAGGTGACCGCTGTATTCTTGCCAACAACGCAACGCTGGCAGGACACGTATCGGTTGATGACTTCGCAATTATTGGCGGCATGACCGCAGTCCATCAGTTCTGCATCATTGGTGCGCACGTGATGGTTGGCGGATGCTCCGGTGTGGCGCAGGACGTCCCACCGTATGTGATTGCGCAGGGCAACCATGCCACGCCGTTTGGCGTGAACATCGAAGGCCTCAAGCGTCGTGGTTTTAGTCGCGAAGCGATTACTGCCATCCGCAACGCGTACAAACTGCTGTACCGTAGCGGTAAAACGCTGGAAGAGGCGAAGCCGGAAATTGCCGAGCTGGCGAATAAGCACCCGGAAGTGAACGCGTTCATGGAATTCTTTGACCGTTCTACTAGGGGTCTGATTCGTTAATGGTCGACAGTCGTCCGCTTACGATAGCCCTGGTCGCCGGAGAAACCTCCGGCGATATTCTTGGTGCAGGTCTCATCCGCGCGCTTAAGGCGCGTGTACCCAATGCTCGCTTTATCGGCGTTGCTGGCCCGCTAATGCAGGCCGAAGGCTGTGAAGCCTGGTATGAAATGGAAGAGCTCGCCGTGATGGGCATCGTTGAGGTGCTGGGGCGGCTACGCCGTTTGCTGCACATCCGCGCCGATCTCACCCGTCGTTTTACCGAACTCAAACCCGATGTGTTTGTCGGTATCGATGCACCTGATTTCAACATTACCCTCGAAGGGAATCTGAAAAAGCAGGGTATCAAAACGATTCACTACGTCAGTCCGTCCGTCTGGGCGTGGCGACAGAAACGCGTTTTCAAAATCGGACGGTCCACCAACCTGGTGCTGGCTTTTCTGCCTTTCGAAAAAGCGTTTTACGACAGATTTAATGTTCCGTGCCGTTTTATCGGTCATACCATGGCTGATGCGATGCCCTTGGATCCGGATAAAAACGCGGCGCGCGAC
The DNA here is from genome assembly GCF_008364555.1 of Enterobacter vonholyi. Classification (GTDB taxonomy): domain Bacteria; phylum Pseudomonadota; class Gammaproteobacteria; order Enterobacterales; family Enterobacteriaceae; genus Enterobacter; species Enterobacter vonholyi. Next base: position 18,881 of record NZ_VTUC01000038.1, on the reverse strand, counting down.
GTGCTGGGCATTCCCCATGATGTGCACTGTCTGGCCTTGCTGCCGGGCAGCCGTGGCGCAGAGGTTGAGATGCTGAGCGCCGATTTCCTCAAGACAGCGCAAATTCTTCGCCAGACGTACCCCGATCTCGAAGTTGTAGTGCCGCTGGTGAATGCCAAACGCCGCGAGCAGTTTGAGCGCATCAAAGCTGACGTCGCCCCGGATCTCCACGTCCGTCTTCTGGACGGCAAAGGGCGGGAAGCGATGTATGCGAGCGATGCCGCACTGCTGGCCTCCGGCACGGCGGCGCTGGAATGCATGCTGGCGAAATGTCCGATGGTGGTCGGTTATCGCATGAAGCCGTTCACTTTCTGGCTGGCAAAACGTCTGGTGAAAACGGATTATGTCTCCCTGCCGAACCTGCTTGCCGGGCGCGAGCTGGTGAAAGAACTGCTGCAGGATGAGTGCCAGCCGCAGGCGCTTGCCGATGCGCTGCTGCCGCTGCTCGCCAACGGCAAGACCAGCCACCAGATGCACGATACCTTCCGCGAACTGCATCAACTGATCCGCTGTAATGCTGATGAGCAAGCGGCCGATGCGGTGCTGGAGCTAGCGAAATGATGGAATTTGTTTATCCTCACACCCACCTTGTGGCGGGCGTGGACGAAGTGGGTCGTGGTCCGTTAGTCGGGGCAGTGGTGACCGCTGCGGTGATCCTCGATCCGGCTCGGCCGATCGTCGGGCTGAACGACTCTAAAAAATTGTCTGAAAAGCGCCGGCTGGCGCTGTTTAGTGAGATTCAGGAGAAGGCGCTGGCCTGGAGCCTGGGGCGCGCTGAACCGCATGAAATAGATGAACTGAATATTTTGCACGCCACGATGCTGGCGATGCAGCGTGCGGTAGCGGGCCTGAAAATTTCCCCGGAATATGTCCTGATTGACGGCAACCGCTGTCCGGCATTGCCCATGCCTTCAATGGCGGTAGTCAAAGGCGATAGCCGGGTCGCAGAAATTAGCGCAGCTTCTATTATTGCCAAAGTGACGCGCGACGCTGAAATGGCCGCGCTGGACCTCACTTACCCTCAGTACGGTTTCGCCCAGCACAAGGGGTATCCCACACCTTTCCACCTGGAGAGGCTGGCTGAACATGGCGCAACCGAACACCACCGGCGCAGTTTCGGCCCGGTGAAACGCGCGCTGGGACGGGTGTCCTGAATCAATACGCAAGCAATTAAGTAACGCGGAATCTGAAGATGGCTGAACCACGTTTCGTACACCTGCGGGTGCATAGCGACTACTCCATGATCGATGGGCTGGCGAAGACCGGGCCGCTGGTAAAAAAGGCGGCCTCCCTTGGCATGCCTGCGCTGGCGATCACCGATTTTACCAACCTGTGTGGCCTGGTGAAGTTCTACGGAACAGCGCACGGCGCGGGGATAAAGCCCATCGTCGGCGCGGATTTCCACGTGCAGAGCGACCTCATCGGGGATGAACTGACGCAAATCTCCGTGCTGGCGATGAACAACACGGGTTACCAAAACCTCACGCTGCTTATCTCAAAAGCCTATCAGCGCGGATATGGTGCGCTGGGCCCGTGGATCGACCGCGACTGGCTGGCCGAGCTCAACGAAGGGCTGCTGCTGATCTCCGGTGGCCGTATGGGTGACGTCGGCAAATCACTGCTGCGCGGTAACAGCGCGCTGGTGGATCAATGCGTCTCGTTCTACGAAGAGTATTTCCCGGATCGTTATTATCTGGAGTTGATCCGCACCGGTCGCCAGGACGAAGAGAGCTATCTTCATGCGGCGGTCGCACTTGCGGAAGAACGCGGTCTGCCCGTCGTCGCGACAAACGATGTACGCTTTCTCGAACCGGGAGATTTTGACGCGCACGAAATTCGCGTGGCGATCCACGATGGCTTTACGCTCGACGATCCGAAGCGGCCGCGTAATTACTCCGCTCAACAGTACATGCGCAGCGAGGAGGAGATGTGTGAACTCTTCTCCGATATTCCCGAAGCGCTGGAAAACAGCGTAGAGATCGCCAAGCGCTGCAACGTTACCGTCCGCCTCGGCGAATACTTCCTGCCGCAGTTCCCGACGGGTGACATGACCACGGAAGATTTCCTGGTCGCGAAATCAAAAGAAGGTCTGGAAGAGCGTCTGGAATTCCTGTTCCCGGATGAAGAAGAGCGTAAAAAGCGTCGTCCTGAGTATGACGAACGCCTGGACATTGAACTCCAGGTGATCAACCAGATGGGCTTCCCGGGCTACTTCCTGATCGTTATGGAGTTTATCCAGTGGTCGAAAGATAACGGCGTGCCGGTCGGGCCGGGGCGTGGCTCCGGTGCAGGTTCGCTGGTGGCGTATGCGCTGAAAATTACCGACCTCGATCCGCTGGAATTCGACCTGCTGTTCGAACGTTTCCTCAACCCGGAACGTGTCTCGATGCCCGACTTCGACGTCGACTTCTGCATGGAGAAACGCGACCAGGTGATTGAGCACGTGGCCGATATGTACGGCCGTGACGCGGTATCGCAAATTATTACGTTCGGTACGATGGCGGCAAAAGCGGTTATCCGCGACGTGGGCCGCGTGCTGGGTCACCCGTACGGGTTTGTCGATCGCATTTCTAAGCTGGTGCCGCCCGATCCGGGCATGACGCTGGCAAAAGCGTTTGAAGCCGAGCCGCAGCTGCCGGAAATCTACGAGGCGGACGAAGAGGTCAAAGCGCTGATCGACATGGCGCGCAAGCTTGAAGGCGTCACGCGTAACGCCGGTAAGCATGCGGGGGGCGTGGTTATTGCGCCGACCAAAATTACCGACTTCGCGCCGCTCTACTGCGATGAAGCCGGTGAGCATCCGGTTACTCAGTTTGATAAGAACGACGTGGAATACGCCGGGCTGGTGAAGTTTGACTTCCTCGGCCTGCGTACGCTGACGATCATCGACTGGGCGCTGAAGATGATCAACCCGCGCCGGGAAAAGCAGGGTCTTGAGCCGATAGACATTGCCGCCATCCCGCTGGATGACAAGAAAAGTTTCGACATGCTGCAGCGCTCGGAGACGACAGCCGTCTTCCAGCTTGAATCCCGCGGCATGAAAGATCTGATTAAACGTCTGCAGCCTGACTGCTTCGAAGATATGATCGCACTGGTAGCCCTGTTCCGTCCGGGCCCACTGCAATCAGGGATGGTAGATAACTTTATCGACCGTAAGCACGGTCGCGAAGAGATTTCTTACCCGGACGTTCAGTGGCAGCATGAAAGCCTGAAGCCGGTACTGGAACCAACATACGGCATCATCCTGTATCAGGAACAGGTCATGCAGATTGCCCAGGTGCTTTCCGGCTATACGCTCGGCGGCGCGGACATGCTGCGTCGTGCGATGGGTAAGAAAAAGCCGGAAGAGATGGCCAAGCAGCGCTCCATTTTTGAAGATGGGGCGAAGAAAAACGGCGTTGACGGCGAGCTGGCGATGAAAATCTTCGACCTGGTGGAGAAATTCGCCGGGTACGGATTTAACAAATCTCACTCCGCCGCCTATGCTTTGGTGTCGTATCAAACGCTGTGGCTGAAGGCGCACTATCCTGCTGAGTTTATGGCGGCGGTAATGACCGCGGATATGGATAACACCGAGAAGGTGGTTGGCCTGGTGGACGAGTGCTGGCGCATGGGACTCAAGATCCTGCCGCCGGATATTAACTCAGGGCTCTACCACTTCCACGTCAACGATGACGGAGAGATCGTTTACGGGATCGGCGCGATCAAAGGCGTAGGCGAAGGTCCGATCGAGGCGATCATCGAAGCGCGCAACAACGGCGGGTATTTCCGCGAGCTGTTCGATCTTTGCGCCCGTACCGATACCAAAAAACTGAACCGTCGCGTGCTGGAAAAACTGATCATGTCCGGCGCGTTTGACAGGCTGGGGCCGCACCGCGCCGCGCTGATGAATTCCCTCGGCGACGCCCTGAAAGCGGCGGATCAGCACGCAAAAGCGGAAGCCATTGGTCAGGCAGATATGTTCGGTGTGCTGGCGGAAGAGCCAGAGCAGATCGAGCAATCCTATTCCAACTGCCAGCCGTGGCCAGAACAGGTGGTACTGGATGGGGAGCGTGAAACGTTAGGCTTGTACCTGACGGGACACCCGATCAACCAGTACATTAAAGAAATTGAGCGCTATGTCGGCGGCCACAGGCTTAAAGACATGCATCCGACAGAACGTGGTAAAATCACTACGGCTGCGGGGCTCGTGATTGCTGCAAGGGTTATGGTCACCAAGCGCGGCAATCGTATCGGCATCTGTACGTTGGATGACCGTTCCGGGCGTCTGGAGGTGATGCTGTTCACCGACGCGTTGGATAAATACCAGCAATTGCTGGAAAAAGACCGCATACTTATCGTCAGCGGACAGGTCAGCTTTGATGACTTCAGTGGGGGGCTTAAAATGACCGCCCGCGAAGTGATGGACATTGACGAAGCCCGGGAAAAATATGCTCGCGGGCTTGCTATCTCGCTGACGGACAGGCAAATTGATGACCAGCTTTTAAACCGACTCCGTCAGTCTCTGGAACCCCACCGCTCGGGGACAATTCCAGTACATCTCTACTATCAGAGGGCGGATGCACGTGCGCGGTTGCGCTTTGGTGCAACGTGGCGTGTCTCTCCGAGCGATCGTTTACTGAACGATCTCCGTGGCCTCATTGGTTCGGAGCAGGTGGAACTGGAGTTTGACTAATACAGGAATACTATGAGTCTGAATTTCCTTGATTTCGAACAGCCGATTGCTGAGCTGGAAGCGAAAATCGATTCTCTGACAGCGGTAAGCCGTCAGGATGAAAAACTGGATATTAACATCGACGAAGAAGTGCATCGTCTGCGCGAGAAAAGCGTAGAGCTGACGCGCAAAATCTTTGCCGATCTTGGCGCATGGCAGGTGGCCCAGCTGGCTCGCCATCCACAGCGTCCGTACACCCTGGATTATGTCCGCCTGGCGTTTGACGAATTTGACGAACTGGCAGGCGATCGCGCATACGCTGACGACAAAGCTATCGTTGGCGGTATCGCGCGTCTGGACGGACGCCCGGTGATGATCATTGGTCATCAGAAGGGTCGTGAAACCAAAGAGAAAATCCGTCGTAACTTCGGTATGCCAGCACCAGAAGGCTACCGTAAAGCCCTGCGTCTCATGGAGATGGCTGAGCGTTTCAACATGCCAATCATCACCTTCATCGACACACCGGGTGCATACCCTGGCGTGGGCGCGGAAGAGCGCGGTCAGTCTGAAGCCATCGCGCGCAACCTGCGCGAGATGTCTCGTCTGAAGGTGCCGGTCATCTGTACAGTTATCGGTGAAGGTGGCTCCGGCGGTGCGCTGGCAATTGGCGTGGGCGATAAAGTGAATATGCTGCAGTATAGTACCTATTCCGTTATCTCCCCGGAAGGCTGTGCATCCATTCTGTGGAAAAGCGCCGACAAAGCGCCGCTGGCTGCAGAAGCAATGGGCATCATTGCGCCACGCCTGAAAGAGCTGAAGCTGATCGATTCCATCATCCCGGAACCGCTGGGTGGCGCACATCGTAAGCCGGAAGTGATGGCAGCGTCTCTGAAAGCGCAACTGCTGGCAGACCTGGCGGACCTGGACGTGCTGAGTACAGAAGATCTGCTCAACCGCCGTTACCAGCGTCTGATGACCTACGGTTACGCGTAAGCTTCACAATTATCTGAAAAGCCGCACACTGTTGCGGCTTTTTTTATACCTGCGGTTTAGCCGGGCTATGCTTAGCTAATGTTTTTAAGGGAGGAAGCCCATGAATATCATTGCCATTATGGGGCCACACGGCGTCTTTTATAAAGATGAGCCGATTAAGGAGCTGGAGCAAGCCCTGCAGTCGCGCGGGTATCAGCTAATCTGGCCGCACAACAGCGCCGACCTGCTGAAGTTCATCGAGCACAACCCGCGCATCTGCGGCGTGATCTTCGACTGGGACGAATATGATCTCGAACTGTGCAGCGATATCAACAAGCTGAACGAATACCTCCCGCTGTACGCATTTATTAATACTCACTCAACCATGGACGTCAGCGCCAATGATATGCGTATGGCGCTGTGGTTTTTTGAATATTCCCTCGGCGTAGCGGACGATATTGCGACCCGAATTCAGCAATACACGAATGAATATCTCGATAACATCACTCCGCCGTTTACCCGCGCGCTCTTCACCTACGTGAAGGAGGGGAAATATACCTTCTGTACGCCAGGCCATATGGCGGGGACGGCCTACCAAAAAAGCCCGGTGGGCTGCCTGTTCTATGATTTCTTTGGTGGCAACACGCTGAAAGCGGACGTGTCAATTTCGGTCACCGAATTAGGCTCTCTGCTGGATCACACCGGCCCTCATCTGGAAGCCGAAGAGTATATCGCCCGCACCTTTGGGGCCGAGCAGAGCTATATGGTGACCAACGGCACCTCGACCTCGAACAAAATCGTCGGGATGTACGCCGCGCCTGCCGGCAGCACCCTGCTGATTGACCGTAACTGCCATAAATCGCTGGCGCACCTGCTGATGATGAGCGACGTCGTACCGCTCTGGCTGTCGCCCACGCGTAACGCGCTCGGTATTCTTGGCGGCATTCCGCGCCGGGAGTTTACCCATGAAGCCATTGAAAGTAAGGTCGCGGCAATTCCTGGCGCAAGCTGGCCTGTTCATGCGGTCATCACCAACTCGACCTACGACGGTCTGCTGTACAACACAAACTGGATCAAAAAGACGCTGGACGTGCCGTCGATCCACTTCGATTCCGCGTGGGTACCGTACACTAATTTCCACCCGATTTACGCGGGTAAAAGCGGCATGAGCGGCGAGCGCGTGCCGGGTAAAGTATTCTTCGAAACGCAGTCGACGCACAAAATGCTGGCCGCGTTTTCCCAGGCTTCGCTTATTCACATTAAAGGCGAGTACGACGAGGAGACCTTTAACGAAGCCTTTATGATGCATACCACCACCTCGCCGAGCTATCCGCTGGTGGCGTCTATCGAAACGGCCGCGGCGATGCTGCGCGGCAACCCGGGTAAACGTCTCATCAACCGTTCGGTGGAGCGCGCGCTGCATTTCCGTAAAGAGGTGCAGCGGCTGAAAGATGAAGCCGACGGCTGGTTCTTTGATATCTGGCAGCCGGAAGAGATTGATGAGGCAGAATGCTGGCCCGTCTCGCCCGGCGAAGACTGGCATGGTTTCCGGGATGCCGATAGCGACCATATGTTCCTCGACCCGGTAAAAGTGACGATCCTGACGCCGGGCATGGACGAGCAGGGCAGGATGAGCGATGAAGGTATTCCGGCCGCGCTGGTCGCGAAATTCCTTGATGAACGTGGCGTGGTGGTGGAGAAAACCGGTCCCTATAACCTGCTGTTCCTGTTCAGCATTGGGATCGACAAAACCCGGGCGATGGGATTGCTGCGCGGGCTGATGGAGTTTAAGCGAGCCTACGATCTCAACCTGCGGGTAAAGAACATGCTGCCGGATCTCTACGCGGAGGATCCTGACTTCTACCGTAATATGCGCATTCAGGATCTGGCCCAGGGGATCCACAGGCTGATCCGTCAGCACGATCTGCCGCGTCTGATGCTTCAGGCGTTCGATGTCTTACCGGAGATGAAGTTTACCCCGCACAAGGCATGGCAGCGCCAGGTGAAAGGGGAGGTCGAAACCGTTGAGCTGGAAAACCTGGTCGGGCGCGTATCGGCGAACATGATCCTGCCCTACCCACCGGGCGTACCGCTCCTGATGCCGGGAGAGATGATTACCGAAGAGAGTCGGGCCGTGCTCGATTTCCTGCTGATGCTTTGTTCGGTAGGGCGTCACTATCCCGGTTTTGAGACGGATATCCACGGTGCGAAGCGCGACGAAAACGGCGTTTACTGGGTGCGAGTCCTAAAATAAGGGTGACCGCTTGCATGGTGCGGGTTTTCGGTTGTAACGTTCAGGGATCATAAAAAGGAGAAGCTATGCTGGGTTTAAAAGCTGTTCATCATATTGCGATCATTGCGACCGATTACGCGAAAAGTAAGGCCTTTTACTGCGACATCCTTGGCTTCACGCTTATGAGTGAGGCCTACCGCGAGGAGCGTGACTCCTGGAAGGGTGACCTGGCGTTAAACGGGCAGTATGTGATTGAACTGTTCTCTTTTCCTTTTCCTCCTGCTCGTCCGTCCCGCCCGGAAGCCTGCGGCCTGCGCCATCTCGCCTTCAGCGTCGATGACCTGGATAGCGCAGTTAAGCATCTGGAAGCACACGGCGTGACGTGCGAAGCGATTCGCGTCGATCCGTTCACCGACAAGCGCTTTACCTTTTTCAACGACCCGGACGGCCTGCCGCTGGAGCTTTATCAGCAGTAATGTTCGTCCTGTGTGATAATGCCCGCTCAGCTCGGGCATTTTTTATGTGTAATTCCCTATGACCTTACCCGCTATCGCACAAGCCGTTTCACCGTACCGCCAGCTGCTGGTGGGGTTTAGCGGTGGCCTGGATTCCACCGTTCTGCTCCATCGCCTTAAGCGCTGGCGCGATCGGGAACCTGACGTCCAGCTCCGGGCGATGCATATTCATCACGGATTAAGTCCTCACGCAGAGGAGTGGGTGGCGCACTGCGAAGCCTTGTGTGCGGCCTGGGCGATCCCGCTCATCGTTGAACGCGTCATGCTTGCGGAGGAAGGGCTGGGCATCGAGGCGCAGGCACGTAAAGCCCGCTATGCCGCGTTTGCCGGGGCATTACGTACCGGAGAAGCGCTGGTCACGGCCCAGCACCTGGACGATCAGTGTGAAACCTTTCTACTTGCGCTTAAGCGGGGCAGCGGGCCGGCGGGGCTTTCTGCCATGCCGGCGCGTTCTGACTTTGCCGGTACAACGTTACTGCGTCCGCTGCTTGGCGAGACGCGCGCCTCGCTTGAAGCCTGGGCGCGAGAATATCAGCTGAACTGGATTGAAGATGAGAGCAACCGGGATGACGGCTATGACCGCAACTTCCTTCGTCTGCGCGTCCTTCCGCTTTTAAGCGAGCGCTGGCCGCATTTCGCCGACGCGACGGCAAGAAGCGCCATGCTGTGCGCCGAACAGGAGTCGTTGCTGGACGAGCTGTTGAGCGGCGAGCTGGCTGGGCTGATTTCTGCCGACGGAGGGCTGGCGATCGCCCCGATGCAAGCGATGAGCCCGGTACGTCGCGCCGCGCTGTTACGCCGCTGGCTGGCCTCTCATCATGCGGCAATGCCATCGCGGGCGATGCTGAGCCGTATCTGGGACGAAGTTGCCATGGCGCGGGATGATGCTTCCCCGTGCGTCCACCTGAATGGTTTTGACGTTAGACGCTATAAAGGGGAACTCTGGTGGATAAAGTCCATGCCCTCGCTGACTGATGTAGTGCTCGACTGGCTTTCTCCTGACGCACCGCTGGTATTGCCCGGTGAGGCAGGACGCGTTTCTCTCCTGTCGTCTGGTCATGTGCGGCTGCCGAAGCCCGGTGAACCGGTCACCGTGCGCTTCAAGGCTGGCGGCGTGCTGCATATTGTCGGGCGCAACGGGGGACGCAAGCTGAAGAAAATCTGGCAGGAGTGCAACGTGCCGCCGTGGCTGCGCGACACCACGCCGCTGCTGTTCTATGGTGAAACGTTGATTGCTGCGGCAGGGGTTTTCATTACGGAAGAGGGTTGGACAGAAGAGGGTGTCCGTTTTGAGTGGCAGAAAGCGTAACGGGCAGCCAGGCTGCCCGTTAGTGTCATCAGGATTCGCTCACCACGACGGTGCCGATTTGCGGGTGGCTGAAGCTGGCTATTTTGTCCAGACGCAGCTCACGCGTCGCACCGGCATCTTCCACTATCAGGTATTCCACATTCTTGCGTGAAACCAGATCGCTGGCTTTTGCCTTCAACACTTCGCCATCTTTTAGCTCCAGCGTCAGTAATAAATGATGCTGGCAGGCGAGTTCGAGGTTGTCATAGTCATCACAATTGATGGGTTGATAAGTATCATTCATCGACATAATCGCTCACCAGTAAATTCGCCGCAGCATATGCTGCTTTTTCCCTGACTGACTCTGAAAGGCTCTCATCAGAGGCCACTTCATTAAGCACTTTCAATACACAGCCCAACGCGTCCGGGACATACCCCAGATCTCCGCTGGCGATTTCCGCATACCGTTTGCGAATTAACTCACAATAATTATTCACATCCCCTCCCGCCAGCGCACTGACTTACTGTGAGATATCATTAAGCCTACGAAGATAAACTCGGTTTAGCAAGGTGACTATACCATACTCATTTAAGCAATATCAGCGCCTTGATAGCGGTGTATTTATCATCCCATAACAGCCTTTTGCCGCGGTTTTCGCTACAATGAGTGCCTGATTCGAATGGAGTTCTCTCATGGCGCTGAAAGCGACAATTTATAAAGCAGTGGTCAATGTGGCCGATCTTGATCGCAACCAGTTCCTCGACGCGTCGCTTACGCTGGCACGCCATCCCTCCGAAACCCAGGAGCGCATGATGCTGCGCCTGCTGGCGTGGATTAAGTACGCCGACGAGCGTCTGCAGTTTACCCGTGGGTTAAGCGCAGAAGACGAGCCTGAAGCCTGGCTGCGCAACGATCATCTGGGTATCGACTTGTGGATCGAACTCGGCCTGCCTGACGAGCGCAGAATTAAGAAGGCCTGCACCCAGTCCGCTGAAGTGGCCTTATTCGCGTATAATCAGCGTGCTGCGGAGATTTGGTGGCAGCAAAACAAGAGCAAGTGCGGACAGTTTAAAAATCTCACGGTTTGGTATCTGGATGATGAGCAGCTGGCTCAGCTGAGCGAGTTTGCCAGCCGGACCATGGTGTTGCAGGCGACGATTCAGGATGGCGCCATCTGGCTCTCTGATTCTCAGAATAATCTGGAAATTCATTTGACGGCGTGGCAGCCCGCGTCATGATCGTCTTGTCCCGTAACGTCAGCATTCCTGACAACGAGCTGGAGATTACCGCCATCCGTGCTCAGGGGGCCGGTGGGCAGCACGTCAACAAGGCGTCGACGGCTATCCATTTGCGTTTTGACATTCGGGCCTCGAGCCTGCCAGAGTATTATAAAGAAAGCCTGCTTGCTGCCAGCCATCACCTGATCACCAGCGATGGTGTGATTGTGATCAAAGCCCAGGAGTACCGCAGCCAGGAGCTCAACCGGGAAGCGGCGATAGCCAGGCTGGTGGCGGTCATCAAAGAATTAACGGCAGTACAAAAAAGCCGCCGGGCAACGCGGCCAACCCGCGCATCGAAAGAGCGTCGGCTGTCCTCGAAGGCCCAAAAATCCACAGTGAAAGCACTACGCGGTAAAGTTCGTCGCCCAACAGAGTGACGAAAGGGAACACAATTTTCATAAGGAATTCATTGTGAAAAAAGCATTATGGTCAGCGATGGCAGTGAGCACGCTGTTTGCGCTTTTCGGTTGTAACAACCGCTCCGAAACGCAGATGTTACAACCCACGCAAACGGAAGAGTTAAAACCAATGCAGCAGAGCTGGCGCGGCGTATTGCCTTGCGCAGACTGCGAAGGCATTGAAACGTCTCTGTTCCTGCAAAAAGACGGCACCTGGGTAATGAACCAGCGCTATCAGGGCGCTAAAGAACCCTCGTCATTTGCAACTTACGGAACATGGGCGCGTACGGCTGAGAAGCTGGTTCTGACGGATACCTCCGGTGAGAAAACCTTTTTCCGCGCCAAAGGCGAGGGGATGGAGATGCTTGACCGCGAAGGCAACCCGATTGAATCCCAGTTCAACTACACGCTTGCGCCGGTAAAAGCGGCTCTGCCTGCCACGCCTATGGCAATGCGGGGGATGTACTTCTATATGGCGGATGCGGCGATCTTTACCGACTGCGCAACCGGCAGGAAGGTTAGCGTGGCAAACAATGCGCAGCTTGAACGTGATTACGCCGTAGCACGCGGTAATGACAGCAAGCCGGTATTGCTGACGGTTGACGGTCACTTTACGCTTGAACCAAACCCGGATAGCGGAGAGATGGTGAAAACGCTGGTGGCGGATAAAGGCGCGAAATTTATTGCGGGCAAAGACTGTAACAGTAAATAAGCTGACGTAGCACCATTAAAAAACCCCGCCTGAGCGGGGTTTTTTTGTTTAGCCTTTAATGGCTTTCACCAGGTAATCAAGGATGTCGCCGGTCTTGATCATCTGTTTTTCGCCGCTGCGACGGTATTTGTATTCAATCTCATCGCTGTCGAGATTACGGTCGCCGATAACGACGGTGTGTGGGATGCCGATCAGTTCCATATCGGCGAACATCACGCCCGGACGCTCTTTACGGTCATCCATCAGCACTTCGATGCCCTGAGCGCGCAGCTCGGCATACAGCTTCTCGGCCAGCTCCTGCACGCGGTAAGACTTGTGCATGTTCATTGGCAGAATGGCGACCTGGAACGGCGCGATATTGTCCGGCCAGACGATGCCGCGCTCGTCGTAGTTCTGCTCAATCGCCGCAGCCACCACGCGCGTCACCCCGATACCGTAGCAACCCATGGTCAGGATCTGGTTACGGCCATCTTCGCCCTGAACGGCGGCGTTCAGCGCACGAGAGTATTTATCGCCCAGCTGGAAGATGTGACCGACCTCGATGCCGCGCTTAATCATCAGGGTACCCTGGCCGTCCGGGCTTGGATCGCCTGCGACCACGTTACGGATGTCAGCCACTTCCGGCGTCGCCACGTCGCGATCCCAGTTGATGCCGAAGTAGTGTTTACCGTCGATGTTCGCACCAGCGGAGAAGTCGCTCATCGCGGCTACCGTGCGGTCAATAACAACAGGCACCGGCAGATTGACTGGACCCAGTGAACCTGGACCCGCATTGACCACGGCGCGGATTTCCGCTTCCGTGGCGAACGTCAGCGGGCTGGCTACCTGCGGCAGCTTCTCGGCTTTCACTTCGTTCAGCTCGTGATCGCCACGCACCAGCAGGGCAACCAGCGGGTAAGCGCTGCCTTCGGTGGATTTCACCAGCAGCGTTTTCACGGTTTTTTCGATCGGCAGATTGAACTGCTCAACCAGCTCAGCGATGGTTTTCGCGTTTGGCGTATCAACCAGCGTCATCTCTTGCGTTGCCGCAGCACGCGGTTCTTTTGGTGCCAGCGCTTCTGCAAATTCGATGTTCGCCGCGTAGTCTGAAGAGTCAGAGAAGATCACATCGTCTTCACCGCTCTGCGCCAGAACCTGGAACTCATGGGATGCGCTACCGCCGATGGAGCCGGTATCAGCCTGCACAGCACGGAAATCCAGACCCATGCGGGAAAAGATTTTGCTGTATGCCGCGTACATTGCGTCGTAAGTCTCTTGCAGTGATTCCTGAGAGGTATGGAAAGAGTAGGCATCTTTCATCAGGAATTCGCGAGAGCGCATGACGCCGAAACGCGGGCGAACTTCGTCACGGAACTTGGTCTGGATCTGGAAGAAGTTCAGCGGCAGCTGTTTGTAAGAGCTCAGCTCATTACGAATCAGGTCGGTAATAACTTCTTCATGCGTTGGGCCGAGAACGAACGGACGCTCGCCGCGATCGACGAAGCGCAGCAGTTCAGGACCATATTGTTCCCAACGGCCACTCTCCTGCCACAGGTCAGCGGGCTGAACCACAGGCATGGACACCTCGATAGCACCGGCGTTGTTCATCTCTTCACGCACGATGTTTTCGACTTTTTTCAGGACGCGCACGCCGGTCGGCAGCCAGGTATATAACCCGGAGGCCAGCTTGCGGATCATCCCGGCGCGCAGCATCAGCTGATGGCTGATCACTTCGGCGTCGGCAGGCGTCTCCTTCAGAGTGGAGAGCAGATATTGGCTAGTACGCATGTTGTTACGGTTCCATTTCGACGATTGGAACAGGCTGAAACACCAGCCTGACACAAAAAAAGTGGTTTAGTTTACCAGTGTGGTAAAGATGCCAAAAGAGAGGAGAACAAAATTACCTGGGTTCAAGGGCAAACACTTCAAAACCTGCCCCGGTGACGCGCCAGCGAACGTTAAAATCCATCAGCCAGACGGCGTACGTTTTTCCTGCTTCCTCTTCTTTACGGTAGGCCGGGCGCGGGTCCTGTGCCAGAACTTCGGTGATGAAATCCCGTAAGCGAGGATAGCGTTTCTCCAGCTGACCGAGCTGTGCGGTTATCTCAGGCGTAAAATACACCGGCATGTCCGCCTGTGGTGCGTCCTGAGCATAACTTGCACGCGCGTTCGGGAGGGCTTCGGCGAAGGGCAAATAGGGCTTGATGTCGATAACCGGCGTGCCGTCGACCAGGTCCATGCTACCTAACTCCAGTATCACCCGATCTTTCTGGCAGCGTATGCCTTTCAGTTCAACCAGCGACATGCCAACCGGGTTTGGACGGAAGGTCGAGCGCGTTGCAAACACGCCCATTCTCGCATTGCCGCCAAGACGAGGAGGACGCACGGTAGGTCGCCAGCCGCCTTCCATCGTCTGGTGAAACACGAACACCACCCATAAATGGCTGAAAGCCTCGAGCCCGCGTACCGCATCGGCCTGATTGTAAGGCGCAATCAGGTGAAGCTCACCGCTTCCGCTGGTGACCAGACCGGGCTGGCGAGGGACGGCGAACTTCTCTTTATAAGGAGAGTGGATAACGCCTATCTGCTCGAACTGAAATGCACTCATTTCGCCGTGATGTTCAGCGCAGAACCGATGCAAACCGCCTGACGGTAGCAGCCCGGCGTGCCGCTGGTGACTTCACAGCTGTGCAGCAGAACCGCGTTAGCTTTCATTTTTGCGGCATTAATCTGCATGCGTTTACGCGCTGTCGGAATATTTGGTGGTGAGTCCTGATTGGTCGCCTGACAGGATTCGCCGCTCACTTCGCCCAGCTCACGGAACGGTTTACCGACGAGTTCGTCCGCTTTCGTGATAATGCGAACCGGCGCAGGGCGAACCACTTTCGGTTTCGCAGGCTCGGTCTTTGGCGGGGTTGCCGTGCTTTGAACAGGTTCAACGGGAGATCTGCTTAGCATAGAACAGCCGCTCAGCATGAGTGCTAAAAGACAGATCGGTAAAGCACGCATAATATTTCCTCAATGGATAATCAAAACGTCAGATATTGAATCAGTTGACTGCACAAATGACAAGACGGGCATAAGCCCGTCCTGATGATATTACACTGAGGTGAGATTACCAGCCTTTAACAGCGCCGCCGTTAAACACTTTGTTGGCTTCCTGGTAAACTTCATCTGACTGATAGGCCTGAACGAATTTCTTCACGTTTTCCGCGTCCTTGTTGTCTTCGCGAGTCACGATCAGGTTAACGTACGGGGAGTCTTTATCTTCAACGAAGATACCGTCTTTGGCTGGCGTCAGGCCAATCTGGCTGGCGTACGTGGTGTTGATAACGGCCAGAGCAATCTGTGCATCGTCCAGAGAACGTGGCAGCTGCGGTGCTTCCAGTTCAACGATTTTCAGATTTTTCGGGTTCTCGGTGACGTCCAGAACGGTTGGCAGCAGGCCAACACCGTCTTTCAGTTTGATCAGGCCCACTTTCTGCAGCAGCAGCAGGGAACGACCAAGGTTAGTCGGGTCGTTAGGCACGGCAACCTGAGAGCCTGGCTGCAGTTCGTCCAGTGATTTAATTTTCTTAGAGTAACCGGCAATCGGATAAACGAAGGTGTTACCCACGCCCACCAGTTTATAGCCGCGATCTTTAATCTGCTGATCCAGGTATGGCTTATGCTGGAAGGCATTCGCGTCGATATCGCCTTTGCTCAGCGCTTCGTTCGGCAGAACGTAATCGTTGAAGGTGACCAGCTCTACGTCCAGGCCATACTTCTCTTTTGCTACTTTCTGAGCAACTTCTGCAACCTGCTGTTCTGCACCCACGATAACGCCCACTTTAATGTGGTTTGGATCCTTTTCGTCCTGACCGCAACCCACCAGTGCCAGAGAGCCGATCAGCGCGCCTACTGCTGCGAAGGTCTTTAATTTAAACGCCATGTTTTATCCTTAACTCGTAGAGTTTGTGTTGTGTGTAACGTTATTTGTGCGTAACAGCCCGGACGATGCGATCGCCAGAGAACTGGATTAAGTAAACCAGAACAACCAGCAATACCAGAACGGTATTCATCACGGTCGCGTTATATCCAATATAGCCGTACTGGTAACCAATCTGACCTAAACCGCCGGCACCAACGGCACCGCCCATCGCGGAATAACCGACCAGGGTGATAAGCGTAATAGTTGCCGCATTCACCAGCCCTGGCAGCGCCTCAGGCAACAGAACCTTGCGGACGATCTGCATCGGCGTGGCACCCATCGCACGGGAAGCTTCGATCAAACCGGTTGGGATCTCCAGCAAGGCGTTCTCCACCATACGGGCGATAAACGGAGCAGCGCCAACGGTCAGCGGAACGATCGCCGCCTGCAGACCGATAGACGTTCCGACGATCACGCGGGTAAACGGAATCATCCACACCAGTAAAATAATGAACGGGATAGAACGGAAGATGTTCACCAGCGCAGAGAGCGTACGGTACAGCTTCGCGTTCTCAATGATTTGACCCGGACGCGTCACGTACAGCAACACGCCGACCGGCAGGCCAATCACAAAACCAAAGAAGCCAGAGACAAAGGTCATTGCCAGCGTTTCCCAAACGCCGCGAACCAGCAGCCACATCATCGGCTCAGACATAACCCAGTACCTCTACTTTTACGTGATGTTCTTGCAGCCAGGCAATAGCTGCCTGGGTTTCTTCTTGTGTGCCGTGCATTTCTGTCAGCATGATGCCGAACTTCACGCCACCGGCGTAATCCATCTGCGCGCTGATGATGTTGTTGTTCACGTTAAAGCGACGCGCGGTTTCGGAAAGCAGGGGAGCATCAACGGACTGACCGGTGAACTCCATGCGCAGCATCGGGACGCTGTCAGCAGCGGGTTCGGTCTTCAAACGCTCCAGATAGTCTTCCGGGATATCCAGATGCAGGGTGGACTGGATGAACTGCTGCGCCAGCGGGGTTTTCGGATGCGAGAACACTTCACTTACCGTGTCCTGCTCGATCAGTTCACCGTTGCTAATGACCGCCACGCAGTCGCAGATGCGTTTCACCACATCCATCTCGTGCGTAATAAGGAGGATCGTCAGGCCCAGACGACGATTAATGTCCTTCAGCAGTTCCAGAATAGAACGCGTGGTTGCGGGATCCAGTGCGCTGGTGGCCTCATCGCACAGCAGTACCTTAGGATTGCTGGCCAGCGCGCGGGCGATGGCCACACGTTGTTTTTGCCCGCCGGACAGATTTGCCGGGTAGCTATCATGTTTATCGCCCAGACCCACGAGGTCGAGCAGCTCGGTGACGCGACGCTTCACTTCTTCTTTTGGCGTGTTATCCAGCTCAAGCGGTAAGGCAACGTTGCCGAACACGGTGCGGGAAGCCAGCAGGTTAAAGTGCTGGAAAATCATGCCAATCTGACGACGCGCTTTGGTGAGTTCTTTCTCTGAAAGGGCGGTGAGTTCCTGGCCGCCAACTTCTACGCTGCCCTGGGTTGGACGCTCAAGCAGGTTAACACAACGGATCAGCGTGCTTTTACCTGCACCCGATGCGCCAATGACGCCATAAATTTGACCAGCAGGAACATGCAGGCTGACATTGTTCAGCGCCTGAATGGTTCGGTTCCCCTGCTGGAACACTTTGGTGATATTGGAAAGTTTAATCATTAGATTATTTTTATCGTATGTAAGTTAGCCGTGGCATTTTCTTCTGCCAGATACGGGTGATGACCGTAAACAAAACGGATGTTAAGGCATCCAGACGTCTAAATCAATCCAACTATGCACGATGAGCACTTTATTGCGCTGCGATTCATGAGATACTAGTTGAACATGCCTTTTTCAGGAGCAAACCGGTGGCAAAATCAGTACCCGCAATTTTTCTCGATCGTGATGGCACTATTAATGTGGATCACGGTTATGTCCATGAGATTGATGAGTTCGAGTTTATCGAGGGCGCAATAGATGCCATGCGCCAGCTGAAAGAGATGGGGTATGCGCTGGTGGTCGTGACGAACCAGTCCGGTATTGCACGCGGTAAATTCACCGAAGCGCAGTTCGAAACGCTGACGGAATGGATGGACTGGTCGCTGGCCGACCGCGGTGTGGATCTCGATGGCATCTATTATTGTCCACACCACCCACAGGGAACCGTAGAAGAGTATCGTCAGACCTGTGATTGCCGTAAGCCGCATCCGGGGATGTTCATCTCTGCGCAGGAGTTCCTGCACATTGATATGGCGGCTTCTTATATGGTGGGCGATAAACTGGAAGATATGCAGGCAGCCACAGCAGCGGGTGTAGGGACCAAAATATTAGTACGCACCGGCAAGCCTGTGACGCCAGAAGCTGAGAATGCGGCGGATTGGGTAATTAATAGTCTGGCCGAGCTGCCAAAAGAGATTAAAAAGCACCAAAAATAGCCTTTCTGGTGAAAAGATGAGCGGTTGAAATAAAAATGCATTTTTCCGCTTGTCATTCCTCGGCGGCCCCCTATAATGCGCCTCCATCGACACGGCGGATGTGAATCACTTCACACAACAAGCGGTTCGGTTGAAGAGAAAAAATCCTGAAATAACGGGTTGACTCTGAAAGAGGAAAGCGTAATATACGCCACCTCGCAACGGTGAGCGAAAGCCGCGTTGCACTGCTCTTTAACAATTTATCAGACAATCTGTGTGGGCACTCAAAGTGACATGGATTCTTAACGTCCTCGGACGAAAAATGAATACCAAGTCTCTGAGTGAACATACGTAATTCATTACGAAGTTTAATTCACGAGCATCAAACTTAAATTGAAGAGTTTGATCATGGCTCAGATTGAACGCT
>NZ_VTUC01000037.1 GCF_008364555.1 Enterobacter vonholyi | reverse complement strand
TTCCGTTATTTTTGCCATATCCAGACAGCGGCCCTGCCACGGCGCGACAAGGGTCTGCCGGGTTTTCGGGGAGATTAGGGTCGCACCGGAAAGGGTAATGGTATTAATGGTGAAGCAGGGCCCGGCGCCGGTAGCCGGCAGCGGTCTGGCGGGCGCGGGGCGAGGAATACCCCGCTCCAGCTCCTCACGCTGTTGCTGGTTCTTTAATAACAGTTCCTCCTGCTGCTGACGCACTGTGTCCCGGTCAGCAGGAGTAAGGGGGGCTGCATGGCTCAGAGAGCAAAAAAATAACGAGCAAAAAAAGGCGGCTTTGCTGTAATAGCACATATAAAAGAATAATTTTTTGATTTTCTTCAGTATGCCAACTCTGGCGCAATAGGGAATAGTCTCAAAAAGAAGGCTACTATAATTGGTAGTAATATTTGCGTTAAGTAAAAAAATAAACTCCGTTATCACGAAGAGCGTCATAACTGTAATTTCTATTATTTATCCTTTGATAAAATATTAACCAATCATCTCAATATTTAGATATAAAGATCAGCTAGCAGTGCAGATAAAATTATCCGTTGTATTCATCGTACTGCAAATTCTTACGGCGCCTGATAGCTCAGTGCTAAATATGGAGGGATGCGTGATAACTTCGTTGAAGCTATCAAAAAAACAGCATGACGATACCTGTATGGAAAAGCGTAGACAGGGTAAAAAGCAGGCAAATGAAAATAACATCATGAAAAGCTGGAGCGGGCGAAGGGAAATCACCCCCGTTCCAAAGATCTCGTAATCCCATGGATTTATTAACAAAAACTTGGTGCATTGTAGGAGGGTTTTGTAGGAGGAACTACAACGTTTTGCAAACAGCTTCACTCCAGAACGCTGATAAGTTTTAGCGCGTCACTTCTGACAGAATCTTGTATTCGCCCAGAGTCAGCGATCAACGTCAAAGCCTCAATACTTAAACCATCCCTGATCACTTTTCGCGCTTTACTGAGACGGCTCCGGCAACTTTTCTTTGTATAACCCTCACGTGAGTGCATTTGCTCAATGATATAAGCGCTTGGTAAATTTGAATCGGCAAAATGATGGTAGTAGTTTACGAAACACTCCATTCCAATAGCCTTAAGGAGGCTGACCAGGGTAACACTACTCGTTATCTTCTCTGGTTGATTCAAAACCTCTTCCACAGGTTCGGGTGGAAGGGTTTGCATAGCCGCTTCATTGACTGAAGCCGAACTCCTGACAATCAAGTCTTCTTTGATGGAACTAACTCGGGGATCAGTAAGAATCGCGCCCTTGAGGTTAACGATATGTGCGTTAACGTGGTCACTATGCCGTGCATAATCTCGTATTACTTCATGTGGGATTTTGTAAGCATCAAGAATGTTGTAAGTCTCATCGAAAATAACCGCGATTAAATAATCAAAATCGGCTGCCTCATAGTTACGCAAGGCACTAAGCTGCCGGGAAGGATTATCCGGCGTAACTCTCCTAGCTTTGATCTGCACTTTCAGGCCATCAGCATCAATGGCATCAGCACCCGCCGACGAATTACTGAGAAGAGTCATACCCAGTGCATTAGAAACCAGCCATTCAGCATAGTCACCAACTGGATTATTCTTGGTGCGAATGACACCTCTAGAACGCAACTGCGTTAAAATTTCGGAATGAAGTGAAAGCAATTCAAGATTATTCAGCGCATTTAGCCAATCATATGATGTTAAATGATTATTTTTCAAAAACACTCTCCATTGCCGAAGTGAAATGCCACTGTAACGCCTACGTAACGCACCTGGATTTTGATGTTTTGTCGACTCTTATAGAAGAGTAAGACTGATTCATAGGTGTCTCATCTTTTGCCAAAGAAGACTGTTCATTAATACAGCATCCAGAATTTATAAACTTACACTTACTTCACTTTCTCAGTTTGCCCCACCGCACTGCCGAAACAATACCCCAGTTGCCACTGGCATTGGGCCTACGCCATTTTGCTGTCTCCATGCTACGGAGATACTCAAGAGCTTCAGAAAACGTGCCAAAACGCTTCTGAGCCGCTTTATCACCTACGCCAAACGAACCATCACGGGTGCTCGCCAAACCGGGGTGAAAACAGGAACCATCGGCTGCGTATGGAACCAACAGTTCCGGGTCGTTATCTTCAGATGAGTCAGACGCTAACAACTGCCACGGCTCAACGCTCAAAGCGTTAGCCAGCACCTCAATCGCGTCCAGAGACGCATTAGAGCCACCACGTTCAATTCTGCTCATATAGCTACGTGCAAACCCACACCGATCAGCAAAGGCTTCCTGGCTCATTCCGGTGGCAATGCGCAGCTCTTTTACTCGTTGTCCAAACAGTTTTCTCAGGGTCATTTTCATGACCTGAATTTGCGCAGATGTCCACTAAAGAGCCACGCTCCAATAGTGACATTTTTAATCAATCCGTTATCATGCGGTTAAAATCACCGCTGGGGTGGATTCTGAGGGATAACAACATGTCAAAAACACGGCTTAGTAAGCCCGGTTTTTCAGCCAAGTCTGTTCTGACCATTATGTTAATCGCTGCGTCATCTGCATCTTATGCAGCAGAAAGCATCGATCAACTGGCGACGCGCATCGGTATGGATCACTTCCGGGAAGCGATCAAAAAGGGTGATCGCAGCGCCTTCAAAACGCTGCCGGTAAAAGGCTATAAAAACGGTCTTACCGGGCTGTTAATCAAAACTAACACTTACGTTAACCCCGAATACAGCTTTGCTGATTGCGATACGGACACCGTTATTGTCTCGGTGCAAGAACACAAAACGCTCCCCGGTTGCCGCATATCTCTAAAGCTAGCGACTAAAGATGCTGACGGTAGCTATCACGATAATGGCATTCGCATCGAATATGGTATTGCGACCGGATCCAAAAAGTTTATCGCCAACAATTCAGCGTGGGCGCAGCATGCCATTACAGGTGATAAGGCGCTGGAAAGCTCGTTGAAGAGAGATGCTAACGATACTGTATGCACTGCATGGTCAACGATGGCAAAAAATATTGCCATCGGGCGAGACGAGCACAACCCAATTTCTGTCTACCAACAACAAATTGAAGATCTCAGAGGCAAACCCGGCATCACTGAGAGTAATATTGTTTTTGCCCATGCCCTTGCTGGCATGGTTTACAAAGACATGGCCGCAAAAAAACCGCAAGAAGTTGAAGCATTGGTTTATCAAACCTGCCAATCAGGTATGTGAAAAATTCAAGATTAATCAAAGATTGCGGTAATAGTTGCTCTGGAAACGCCGTATTCGCGCGCTAAAGCACTGACACTGGTTCCATTATTCTTTTTCTCGGTAATCGCTCTACGGTCTTCTGGGGCGATTCTCGGCGGTCTTCCCAGTTTCTTACCTTCGGCTTTTGCCCGCAACAAACCAGCCTGGGTCCGCTCAATCAGCAGGTCACGTTCCATCTCTGCAACCGCTGCCAGCATTGACAACAGAAGCTTACCCGCAGCGGAGGTGAGATCAGTCGTGCCAAGCTGGTGGACAATAACCTTGATGTTTCGATCTGCCAACTTTCTGACCGTTTGCAGAACATCAATCGCATCACGTCCCAGACGGTCTAGTTTTGCAACTACCAATGTTTCACCATCGCGGATTTTGCTGAGCATTTCAGAAAACGCTTTGCGTTGCACCGCAGGAACCTTCCCGCTAACAACATCAGTAAACCAAAAGTCGAAAGTCCATCCAGCTTGCTCGAGTTCCAGACGCTGGTTCTCAGTATCCTGCTGCGATGTCGAAACACGCCCGTAGCCAAAAATCGCCATAGTCATCTCCTCATCCGGCCCCTGCCGGAAAACGGTGATGAAAATAGGATGGCCTGCCAAAAAAGCCAAGGCTAATTTTCCAACAGTGTTAAAGCGCATGATTGAAAGGTGCCAGAAAACGGTCGTTTGTTGGCGCTTAAAACGGGTGAAGACATGTTAGGCTGAAACCCATCACTTCATAAGGACAACCGAAATGATTAAAGACGCGATTTTTTCACCGTGCGGTAAGTATCGCTACTCGTTATCACGAGTCTGGGACGAATCAAAACCGTATACCCTTTTCATAGGGCTAAACCCTTCATACGCCGATGCTGAGAAGGATGATCACACCTTGAGCCGCTGCATATCGTTTGCCAAAAGCTGGGGCTACGGTGGCGTATACATGGCCAACCTGTTCGCATTCGTTCACACCCAGCGACATGAAATGATGAAAGCGGCTGATCCCATTGGCAAAGATAACGATAGCCACTTGATACGTCTTGTTAGCGGTGCAGGACTGGTTGTCGCCGCATGGGGAAATGAAGGAAGACACCTCAAACGCTCAACGACCGTCCGACAGCTATTGCCAGAGAGCACAATGTGCTTCGTCTTAAACGCTACAGGTGAGCCGAAGCACCCTTTGTATATGAAAAACGACAGTGTTCTCATACCTTTAGGTTAACATCGATAACTGCGTTCAGAATATGAACGCAGCCATATGATATATATGACTTTTCTTTAAAATGATGGTGTGCTAGCTTCTCTCCTGACACCTACCTCATGCGGTAAACCGGTCCGGGTAGGTGGAGATCACCGCTGTTTAGCGGAAGACGTCAGGATGGGAACTCTGCGTAACGTTGATTGTGGTAGGTAGGGCGCGCAAGCGTTTGATGCAGCCAAGCAGAGGGTGAAAGTAGCTATCGGCGGATTCTTGAGTAGCTTCTTTTGCGCATAATGCATCTTTCAAGAAAGGTCGTCACACCACGAGGAAGACTTGATCTTCATCTGGCAAGGGGAACCGAGCAACCTACAGGCTATCTTCTCAGATGGCCTTAGGGTTGATATGTCCGGCTTCCCCCCCGAGGAAGGGTTTACATCTTAAAGAACAAGTTATGTTTTAACATTTTTAACAATTACACTTATCTGCTGTTTGGTGTCTTATGGCGTTCCCGTCAAAAGTAAACCTGCCGTTTTTACCTCTCCTGCGTAACAACCAAACACGAACCAGAAGCTGCTGACGTTCAGCGTGTTCGCGGTGTAAAAGCAGCCAGATAAGCTGGGCGCGAAAAAGTGGATCTCCTAGATCGGCAAACATCCCTCACAGGCATTGCGTTCAAAAACTTCGGATGTGGCAGGCTTCTCCTTATAGAGGCAAACAGCCTCCAAAGTTAAGCAACGCGGTCAAGCTAAAGCTCCCCCAGATTTCTCATTGATTGCTCTATCTCCGCTACCCATTTTTCAGGACAAGGGTAAACTCGGCTTTGGGTGCTGATCCGGTTTGGAGATACGCGGCGGGTTAGCCCATGCAATGACTTAACATGCGCTATCCAGCATGTTTTGACTGTTCCCCCTGTTCGAGATTTAACATCATCAGCAATTTGTCGATAGGTCGCCATAGACGTCTATGCTCCGCTAGTTGATATTTTTCAGCACGATGCCGCATATTCCATCAATGGCAAGGTTACGCTTGTTTCCACTGGCTTCGCCAGAAACTCAATGGCAGCGCCGCTAATTCTGCACCATGATTTCACTACCCCTGAGAAAAAACGCGCCACACAGCTTCCCTGTGCGTCTGAAGGGTTTTGCTGCTTCGGCTTGCGAATAGCTGTCTGCTTAGTAGTAGCTTCATAGGCCAGGTTTACTTTAATCTCTATAAACAAGGAACCGCCCAGTAGCTACCAACGGAGACAACTTTTTGATAACCGTCGAAATACTGCAATACACCTTACGCAAAGGCACCGGAACTGCTTTTCACGCAATCATGCAGGAAATCAGCGTTCCCCTACACCGCCGCCACGGGATCGATGTTGTTTCGTTTGGCAACTCGCTTCATGACCCGGATTGCTATTACCTGATCCGCGCCTTTGACAGTGTTGAAAGCATGGCTGCGGCTCTTGATGCCTTTTATGCGAGTGATGACTGGCGCAATGGCCCACGTCAAGACATCATTGGCAGCATAGAGACCTGCACGAAAACAGTGATCAGCCTCCCGACGGAAAGTGTGAACGGGCTGCGGGTGCAATCGTAGGTCATATGGCTTCACCAAACGCGTTTTGAGCATCTCCAAATTTCGCACTATGAAATCTACAATCCTTAATAAAAAACGCGTCAGAATCGTTCTGAGCGCGTTAGATCAAGAAAGAGAGTCAAGCTGTTGCGGTTCTTTTCGCAATTTCTTGTTGCGCTTCTTTCGCAGGCTGTTACCCGTAGAGGAAGTTAGATCGCTATCACTAAACTTACGGACAATGAGCTTGATACTGCGAAGATATAACGTTTTTTTGGCATATATCAAATTGTTGAACCATAAAACTATCGCAACACATACAAATAATAGAGTATTTTTATTCGTAAAGTCTGTATGAGAAAAAATGGCATAGATATAATAACTCAGGGTTACTACTATGGTGCAAAGCATTGACTTACTTAGAGACTACGGAATTTTCAGAAATTACATCAAGACTGATGCAAAAGATTTTGGAAGGCTTAATTTAATATACGGCTGGAATGGAAGCGGAAAATCAACATTATCATCGCTTTTTGAGCAGATAGAAAACCGTCAGAACACTAGATACCCTAATTCAACCTTTTCTATAAAAACCTTCGAACAAGGAACGATAACAAAAGATAACATTTCCGCAAATAATTTAAATCTGAAAGTATTCAATCAAAGCTTCATAAACAAAAACATTGACTGGAATAATTCAGTAAAAAGTATTTTATTGATAGCTCAGGAAAAAATTGAAGAGAAGAAAAAATTAGAGGAATTGAGAGCATCTTTTGATAAAAAAACAAAGGAGTATGTAAGACGAAAAATAGCGAATGACAAACTTACAGAAGAACTTCAAAAGTTCCTAACGGATGCAGCTAAGAGAACTAAAACCAGCTTGCAAGTCATTGATACCAGTGACTCAAGATTTTTAAGTTATAACAGAACAAAACTTGAAAACTTCATCACGTCAAATGTTGATCTAATAAAAAAAGCAGATTCAATCCTAGATATAAATGAAGTAGCAAGGTTAACTAAAGCAGCAAATCCCACACAAAAACCGGCAATTACAACCAAAACTCCGAGCGTAGACTCTTCTCTACTTAAAAAAGCACAAGATAGGTTAAATGAACTATTTAAACAATCAGTAACAAACAAAGTTATTGAGAGCTTGAAAAACAATCAAGATATACAATCTTGGGTTTTTAGTGGATTGAATTTAAATCTAGGTAGCGATAGCTGTCATTTTTGCGGAAACAAGATTTCACAAGAACGAATCGATGAATTAAACGCACATTTTAATGATGAATACAGAAAGTTTTCAGAAACTCTAGACAAAGCTAAAACATGGTTAACAAGCCAATTCATTGTGTTAGCAAGCAACAGTGATATTGATATTTATGACGAACATAAAGATCTTCTAAAAGAAAAATCATCACTCCTTAAAGATGAGGCTGAAAAAATAAACAGTTACATCAATGAATGGGAGAAAACATTAGATGAAAAAATAACTAACCCATTCAACATTGATCTCTTTGCCATTGAGATACCTAACTCCTTATTTATAAACTTCAATCAAATCGCAACCGAAATTAATAAAATAATAGAAATGCATAATAAAAAATGCAAAGACTTCAAAGAAGAAACTCACAAGGTAAAATCAAAACTTGAGTCACACTATGCAGCATCGGAGGTAAATAGCTTCGATTATTTCAGGAAAATATCAAATCGCGATGCAGAAACAAAAAACTTGCAAACAAATGATAATGACCTAAAAGAAATAAAAGCAGAAATAAAATCCATTGAAGATTCGTTATCAAATGAAACCATAGCAGCAGATATTTTCAATAAGCATCTACACGGTTTTCTTGGTCGTTCAGAATTATCCCTCCAATTTAATAAAGAAAAAAATGGATACGAAATACTCAGAGATAACCAAATTGGGCATGCACCTAATCTTAGCGAGGGTGAAAAAACTGCCATAGCCTTGATTTACTTTATAACAAAACTAACAGAGAATGATAATAAAATCTCCGACAGCATCATTGTTTTCGATGATCCCGTTTCGAGTTTTGATTCAAACCATCTATTTCATTCATATTCATTTATAAAAACGTATTGTAATGATGCAAAGCAACTTTTTTTACTAACTCATAACTTTACGTTTTTCAAATTGGCACGCGACTGGTTCAATACAAACAATAAAAACAGAAAAAGGAAAGAAAAAGTTGAAAACGCATTTTTCTATACCATTGAACCCAGTGCTGTTACGCCTCGCTCATCAGCAATATGTAATGCTGACCCGAGTTTAATTGATTACAACTCAGAATATCATTATATCTTTGATACTTTGTATAAACATAAAGAACATCCTCGACTAACTCGTGAGCAGGCATTCTTTACAGCAAATCTATCTCGTAAATTGTTAGAATCATTTTTAAACTTCAAATACCCAAAACATAGATCAGATTTATCACAACTAATGGATGTTGCTGTAAAAAATTGTATTGCCTTTGATAGCAATAAAAAAGAAAAGGTTTATCGTTTCATTAACAAATATTCCCATAGTGCTGTTATCGAAATGAATGAAGATATTGCTGAAAATTTAATAGGTGAAGGCACAAACGTAATCGGAGATATCTTTTTATGGATAGAAGAAATTGACAAGGTTCATTATGATGAAATGGTAAGTGTTTGTCAGAAAAACTGATAGTTGCATCCCCGCAAATTTTATGTGGGGATGCCATGCTATAACAAAAAATCAAACCAAATAGCTAACAAAAAAACACTCAAACTTATGTTAATTGTTTAAGTTTACGCTCTCTATTTTTTCTTTTAATTTGTAGTGCATCAGCTACCGCAGCTACACCATCTTCGCAAACAAATGGAGTGACTTCCAGTAGCCCCAACGTAACGCTCTCAAGCACAGAAAAAGGGTTCCTAGTGGGTGATCTTTACTATACCAGTTCTTTTCCTCGCAAGAGTTTTTGGACGTGAAAAGTCAATATCCTAGGATTGAAAGCCTCTCTATCAAGCATTGAGTTTAAAACCTTTGGCTTCGGCAAACCCATCCTTACAGTAAGGAAGTGCCACCATTAGTTATCCGCGGTGTTTATCTTCAGGATGCAATTCTGGAAAGGCTTTCTTATGTGAACCAATACCAAAAAACAGTGAGGCAGCACCCAGAACGATCAGCATAAAAAAACCAGATGTCTTGAGGATAAATCGAGAAACAGGATGTTCCCACTCTCTCTCCATCCACCATTCCTCAAACTCAATACGAGCCCAATAGAACTGTTTATGTTTTTGCGTGCTGATCCATTGTTTACCCTTCATACGTCCCCCATAGCCGCTTCGAACTTGATATCACTATACTGATAAAGAATACGCGGTTTAGTTTGCTCATCTCGTTAAATTTCAGCAGTCGCACTATGAGAGCGCCGCAGACTCCTAACCATGATTTTCTACTACCCATGATAAAAACGCGCCTGCGGGCTTCCTGGCGCGTTTGGCATATCCTAGGGTTTATGTCTGCGCCGTGCGTCGATGACCGCCTTGATACCCGCTTGCGAGTCGAACTGTGCAATATCAGGCAAACTGTAGCGAAGCTGCGAAATCACGTCCAATTGCTCTCCCACATCAGCATCCTTACGATAGGTTGTCATCGCGGTGGTGCTGCCGCGAACGTGACCGACAAGCTGCGCAATGGTGCGCTCGTTGCTTTCAAACGCGTCTACTGCGTTAATGAACGTATGACGCAGGGAGTGGAATGTTTTTTTACCGTCACGGGGAAAACCGAGGACTTTGCCAAAGTAGTCTTCGTTAAACCATTTTGAGGCGGCGGCGCGATATCCTTTGATTTTGTTGTGCTTTAACTCAGGGAAAAGACGATCATACCCGGCTGCTTTCAGCGCATCCACATACTCCAGCAGCCCTAGTTCGATAAGTCGCGGATGAATTGGAACCTGACGGATTGCATTCACCGTCTTTAATGATTTATCGCCGCCAGCCTGCGCCTCTTCATCCATCATCTTATCTGGCGCATCAAGGTTAAAATCAATGTAGGCAACGCCGTTTTTATCTTCACGAATATCCGTCAGATAAAGCTGGCAAAGCTCATTGATGCGCCCGCCCACATATAATGCCAGCAGAGGTAACCAGTAGTGAAACGGGCGGAAGCTCGTATAACGACCGTATTGATTGGGCGTTCCCGAGCCTTTCTTAAACCAATCAGCCGAGAAAATTTGCACTAGTTCATCATTGGTGAATAGGTCGCGGCGATCCTGCTCACGCACCATCACACGGCGTTGAGCCAGCACATTATCAGCAGGGTTATCAAAAAGATAACGTTCGCTCTTAGCCCATTTGAGCATTGAACCCAGTGATTCAATATGCCTGCCAATCGCATCTCGGCTCATGACCGGCTGACCATCAGCCAATGCCGTTTCAATCAGCTTATGCGTATCTGAAATCTTGTATTTTCGTCGCATCAAATACAGATTGCCGGGCATACTCTGCATTCTGTTGACGTAGTCCTTCACAACATCACGATCCAGCTCACTCAAGGGCATATCGCCCATGATCTCCGTGAAGTGTTCAATTCTGGAGCGAATTTTACCCTCGCTGGCTAACTTGATATCACCCGTATTTTTGTAGACCAGAAACGCTTTCAGCAATGCTGAAACCGTCATACTCGCATACAACGGATTGCAATACGGATTCATGGTAGCGGCCGCAGGAAGCACTGTTGATGGCACTGTAGAAGCTTTTGGTGAGGTGGTTGATGTCGGTTCCGATTTCGCAATCGCTCTATCCCAGGCGCTACGCAGTTTTTCAGCCTGCACGTTGTTGATGAACAAAGAATTTGCATTCAGCGTAACCCCGGGTAAATCCAACAACCAGAGGGAAAGAGGATTGCCGTTGTTAGCCCTGAATGCCGTAACCTCAACCTCTCGCCCGTTCAGCAATTCAACAAGGGCAAACTGCGGCTGATAAAGCTGCATATAGCCGTTCACCGCAGCCTCAGCACCGTCATACGCAATGTTATTCAAAACGAACCCATGCGTATCAGGATCACGCTCAAGCGTGCTGAAATCATCAATCAGAAAGCCACGCTGGTTCGACACAAGGGCATACAGCGGCACATTGTCTGCCAGAAGATGCTGAACGACAGTCTCAACCCCAACCCCAAATGAATCGCAAAACAATGCCAGGCTGATTTTGCCAGCGCCAGTCAACAATGGGGCATTGCCCCTGATCTTCTCTTTATCCACTTGCCTGAACTCTTCCAGAGACGCATACCACTTCTCCAGCAAACACGCGGCAATAGCTCTGGCATTTGCAAGGTGGGTTGTGCGGGTAGATGCATGAATTTCACGCTGCCCTATCAGGGCGCGATAACGAACCGGAACGGTGATCCGCAGAACATAGATACCACTTGGACGTCGATAAAGATTATCACGCTGCGCCATCGGCTGTATGACCCCTTTGTAGGAGGATCACGAGCGCCGTCACGTATGGTTTAGAAAAAGATAGTGGAATGAATACGTTAGGGGAATTCTGGAGCGGGCGAAGGGAATCGAACCCTCGTATAGAGCTTGGGAAGCTCTCGTTCTACCATTGAACTACGCCCGCTTTGAGGTGCGTAAGGCATTATAGACCTTACACACCTTCATACAAGCCTCTTCACAACTAACCGGCGATTAAATAATCACTTAGCACTTCGGCTTACTGCCGGGCGCAGGCAGATAGCGCTGCGGATCGATGGCCGTCGCCTTATAGCGGATCTGGAAGTGCAGCTTCACTGAATCCGTACCGGTACTGCCCATGGTGGCAATCTTCTGCCCGGCTTTGACGTTCTGCCCGTTGTTGACCAGCATCGTGTCGTTGTGCGCATAGGCCGTGATGTAGTCTTCGCCATGCTTAATCATGATCAGGTTACCGTAGCCGCGCAGCTGGTTACCGACGTAAACCACCTTCCCGGCCCCGGAGGCATAAACCGGCGTACCGCGCGCAGCGGCGATATCAATACCCTTGTTGCCACCTTCAGAGAGTGAGTAAGGGGAGACCACTTTACCGCTGGCAGGCCAAATCCAGCAGCGCTGTCCAACCGGCGGCCATGACGATTGCGGCACCTGATAGGACGGCGTCACTTTGGCGGTTTTGCCTTTCGAAGAGGATTTTTTGCCCGCGGACGATCCGCCGCTAACCTTTAGCTGCTGCCCCACCTCGATGGTGTAGGGCGGAGAGAGATTATTCAGTCGCGCCAGATCCTTCACGCTGGTCCCCGTTGCGCGCGAAATCCGGTACAGGGTGTCCCCGCGCTTAACGGTGTAGACCGAACCGGAATAGCTTCCCGTATCCGAAGATTTGCTCCCTGAACAGCCCGCCAGTAATAGCGTCAGCGTCAGGCAAAAAATAGCGGTAAGGGGTTTTCTCGTCAGGCTTCCTGCAAACAAAACAGATCCTCGGTCAGCGTGAATGGCGCACTATGATAACAGCCAAAACGAATAAGGGTCATGCCCTTTTCCGCTCTACGAGCCAAACCGTTCGTATAAGAATGCAGTATAATGCTTCGGCTGATGGTGCTGAACCACTCGGCATTTTGGCACTGGAGCATCAATGAGTATTCAAGAACACGTTATTTTGGTAAACGACCAGGGAATGGTGATTGGCACTCAGGAAAAATATGCCGCTCACACGTTACATACCCCGCTGCATCTGGCGTTCTCTTCCTGGCTTTTTAACGCAAAAGGGGAATGTCTGATCACCCGACGCGCCTTAAGCAAAAAAGCCTGGCCCGGCGTCTGGACCAACTCCGTTTGCGGCCACCCGCAGTCGGGCGAAGAGACAGTCCAGGCGATAATCCGCCGCTGCCGCTTTGAAGTGGGCGCTGAACTGACCGATATCACCGCCGTCGCCCCTGAATTTCGCTATCGGGAAACCGACCCGTCCGGGATCGTGGAAAATGAAATTTGCCCGGTATTCGCCGCCCGCATCACCAATGACGTGACGATAAACGAAGATGAAGTGATGGACTATCAGTGGGTTGAGCTGGAGGCGTTATTCCGCGCGCTGGACGCGACGCCCTGGGCTTTTAGCCCGTGGATGGTCATGGAAGCGACGGCCGCCCGCGAAGAACTTAAAGCCTTCGCGGCGCAATAAAAAAGCCCCTTTCGGGGCTTTTTTTACATCTTAACGTCTTACTTCACCGGGCGCATCGCCGGGAACAGGATCACGTCACGGATGGTGTGGCTGTTGGTGAACAGCATAACCATACGGTCGATACCAATGCCCAGACCCGCCGTTGGTGGCAGACCGTGTTCCAGCGCGGTCACGTAGTCTTCGTCGAAGAACATCGCTTCGTCGTCGCCTGCCGCTTTCGCGTCAACCTGGTCCTGGAAACGCTGAGCCTGGTCTTCCGCATCGTTCAGCTCGCTGAAGCCGTTACCGATTTCACGGCCGCCGATGAAGAATTCGAAGCGGTCAGTGATTTCCGGGTTCTGGTCATTACGACGCGCCAGAGGAGAGACTTCCGCCGGGTATTCGGTGATGAAGGTCGGCTGAATCAGGTGCGCTTCGGCCACTTCTTCGAAGATCTCGGTCACGATACGGCCCAGACCCCAGCTCTTCTCAACCTTGATACCGATGCTTTCGGCGATCGCTTTCGCAGAGTCGAAGTTATCCAGATCCGCCATGTTGGTTTCCGGACGGTATTTCTTGATCGCTTCGCGCATGGTCAGTTTTTCGAACGGCTTGCCGAAGTCGAAGACTTCTTCACCGTAAGGGACCTGCGTGGTGCCCAGAATATCCTGAGCCAGGGTACGGAACAGAGATTCGGTCAGCTCAATCAGATCTTTGTAATCCGCATACGCCATGTAGAGTTCCATCATGGTGAACTCTGGGTTATGACGAACGGAGATACCTTCGTTACGGAAGTTACGGTTGATCTCGAACACGCGGTCAAAACCACCAACCACCAGACGCTTCAGGTACAGTTCCGGCGCGATACGCAGGTACATGTCCAGGTCCAGGGCGTTGTGATGGGTGATGAACGGACGCGCAGACGCGCCGCCAGGGATCACCTGCATCATCGGGGTTTCCACTTCCATAAAGTCGCGGTTGACCATGAACTGGCGGATACCGGCCATGATCTGGGAGCGAATTTTAAAGGTCTTGCGGGATTCATCGTTAGAGATGAGATCCAGGTAGCGCTGACGATAGCGCGCTTCCTGATCCTGCAGGCCGTGGAATTTGTCCGGCAGCGGGCGCAGGGCTTTGGTCAGCAGACGCAGCTCGGTGCAGTGGATAGAAAGTTCACCGGTCTTGGTTTTGAACAGTTTACCTTTCGCGCCCAGGATATCGCCCAGGTCCCACTTCTTGAACTGCTCGTTGTAGATGCCTTCCGGAAGATCGTCACGGGAAACGTACAGCTGAATGCGGCCGCCAACGTCCTGCAGGGTCACGAAGGAGGCTTTACCCATGATACGACGGGTCATCATGCGGCCTGCAACGGCCACTTCAACGTTCAGCGCTTCCAGCTCTTCGTTCTCTTTCGCGTCGAAGTCAGCGTGCAGTTGGTCTGAGGTGTGGTCACGACGAAAATCGTTCGGGAACGGCACGCCCTGCTCGCGCAGCGCTGCCAGCTTCTCGCGGCGGGTTTTCAGTTCGTTGTTAAGATCGACTACCGCGTCAGCGCCCTGTGCTTGTTGTTCAGACATGTTGGTTCCTCATAACCCTGCTTTCAAACTTGCTTCGATAAATTGGTCCAGGCTGCCGTCCAGCACCGCCTGCGTGTTACGGGTTTCAACCCCGGTACGCAGGTCTTTGATGCGGGAGTCATCAAGGACGTAAGAACGGATCTGGCTGCCCCAGCCGATGTCAGACTTGTTGTCTTCCATCGCCTGTTTCTCAGCATTTTTCTTCTGCATCTCCAGCTCATAAAGCTTCGCTTTCATCTGCTTCATGGCCTGGTCTTTGTTCTTATGCTGGGAACGGTCGTTCTGGCACTGTGTTACCAGCCCGGTTGGAATGTGGGTAATACGCACCGCCGATTCCGTACGGTTAACGTGCTGACCACCCGCGCCGGATGCGCGGTAAACGTCGATACGCAGGTCCGCCGGGTTAATTTCGATATCGATATCTTCGTCAACTTCCGGGTAAACGAACGCGGAGCTGAAGGAGGTATGACGGCGGCCGCCGGAGTCGAACGGGCTCTTACGCACCAGGCGGTGAACGCCGGTTTCGGTACGCAGCCAGCCGTAGGCGTAATCGCCAATGATCTTGATGGTGACGGATTTCAGACCCGCTACTTCACCTTCAGACTCTTCGATAATTTCGGTTTTGAAGCCGCGCGCTTCTGCCCAACGCAGGTACATACGCGTCAGCATGCTGGCCCAGTCCTGCGCTTCGGTGCCGCCAGAACCTGCCTGAATATCGAGATAGCAGTCAGCGCTGTCGTATTCGCCGGAGAACATGCGACGGAATTCAAGCTGCGCCAGCTTCTCTTCCAGCACGTCGAGTTCTGCCACGGCTTCGTTAAAGGTTTCTTCGTCGTCAGCTTCGACGGCCAGCTCCAGCAAACCGGAAACATCTTCCAGCCCCTGGGCCATTTGATCCAGCGTATCTACGATAGCTTCGAGAGAGGAACGCTCTTTACCCAGCGCCTGTGCGCGTTCAGGTTCGTTCCAGACGTCCGGCTGTTCCAGCTCGGCGTTTACTTCTTCAAGACGCTCTTTCTTGGCATCGTAGTCAAAGATACCCCCTAAGAACGTCAGAGCGCTCCGTGAGGTCCTGAATACGGTTTTTTACCGGATTAATTTCAAACATGGTCTGTTTTCTTTTATGGACTTGTCAAAATGCGGTGATAAGAGCGGGATTGTACCGAATCCACGCCCTTTTTTATAGAGATTACTGCCGCTAAATTGGCCAGATATTGTCGATGATGATCTGAAGGGTGCGGTTACCGCGAAACTCGTTGATGTCCAGTTTGTACGCCAGCTCGACCTCGCGCACGCCGTTGTCCGGCCAGATTGAGGTATCGACGTTAAAAGCAATGCCGTCCAGAAGCGGTCCACCGCCCACGGGCTCGACCATCACTTTCAGATGACGTTCGCCGACAATGCGCTGCTGCAGCAGGCGGAATCGCCCGTCAAACAGCGGTTCCGGGAACATCTGCCCCCACGGGCCGGCATCGCGCAGCATTTGCGCCACGTCCATCGTCATCTCAAGCGGTGAAAGCTCGCCATCGGACACCACTTCCCCCTGCAGCAGGGCCGGGTCAATCCAGTCGGTGACCAGCTCGCCGAACAGGCGCTGGAATTCGTCGAATTTCGCCTCTTCCAGCGACAGGCCAGCCGCCATCGCATGGCCGCCGAACTTGATCATCAGACCCGGGTACAGCGTATCGAGACGCTCCAGAGCAT
Source organism: Enterobacter vonholyi (assembly GCF_008364555.1). Lineage (GTDB taxonomy): Bacteria > Pseudomonadota > Gammaproteobacteria > Enterobacterales > Enterobacteriaceae > Enterobacter > Enterobacter vonholyi. Next base: position 352,103 of record NZ_VTUC01000037.1, on the reverse strand, counting down.
CACGCATGTGCAACCCCTGAATTGAGCGGCCAGAGCCTTTCAGCGTGCCGTCGCCCGCGGGTGCGAACGCGATCACCGGGCGGTGGAAGCGCTCTTTAATACGTGACGCCAGAATGCCGACCACGCCCTGATGCCACTCGGGATGATACATCGCCAGGCCGCCCGGCAGCGTATCGCCGCTGCGTTCAAGCTTTTCGCACAGGGTCAGCGCTTCGGCCTGCATTCCCTGCTCAATCTCTTTACGGGTCTGGTTCAGGGCGTCCAGCTCGTTGGCCAGCACGCGCGCCTCACCGAGGTTGTCGCACAGCAGCAGCGCGACGCCAACGGACATATCGTCCAGCCTACCGGCCGCGTTCAGGCGCGGCCCGAGCGCAAAGCCCAAATCGCTTGCCGCCAGCTTGAGCGGGTCGCGGTTGGCGATTTCCAGCAGCGCCTTGATCCCCGGACGGCACTTCCCCGCCCGGATACGGCTCAAGCCCTGCCAGGTCAAAATACGGTTATTGGTATCGAGCGGCACCACGTCAGCGACGGTACCCAGCGCCACCAGATCGAGATATTCGGCCAGGTTCGGTGCGGCAATACCGCGGGATTCGAACCAGCCCTTATCGCGCAGCAGGGTCCGTAACGCCAGCATCAGATAAAACGCCACGCCCACGCCTGCGAGGGATTTCGATGGGAAATCGCAGTCGCGCAGGTTGGGGTTAATAATCGCTTCCGCTGCGGGCAGCGTTTCTCCCGGCAGGTGGTGATCGGTAACCAGCACCGGGATCCCCAACGCGTGGGCATGATCGACCCCAGCATGGGAAGAGATCCCGTTATCGACGGTCATGATCATCTGCGCACCCCGGGCGTGGGCCTGATCGACCACTTCCGGGCTGAGTCCGTAGCCGTCTTCAAAACGGTTCGGCACCAGATACGTGACGTTATCGCAGCCCAGCGCGCGCAGGCTGAGCACGCTCAGCGCGGTGCTGGTTGCGCCGTCGGCGTCGAAATCCCCTACCACCACAATCCGCGTTCCTTCACGAAGGGCGTTGTAGAGCATCTCAGTGGCTTTTTCGATACCGCTCAGCTGCTGCCAGGGCAGCATCCCTTTCACGCTGCGTTCAAGATCTTCAGCGCTACGCACGCCGCGACTGGCGTAGAGGCGCTTAAGCAGCGCCGGGAGATCGTCTGGCAAATCAACCGGTTCAACCGCCTCGCGGCGGCGCAATTTTATCGGGGCTTTCACGCGGATTATTTACCACCAAACTGTTTCTGGTGCGCGTCAAGGAACTCTTTCATCTCTTTCGGTCCCTGATAGCCCGGAACGACATAGCCATTGCTCAGGACAATCGCTGGCGTCCCGCTCACGCCAAACTGCACGCCCAGCGCGTAGTGGTTAGCAATGTCGATATCGCAGGAGGCTGGCTTAACCTCTTTTCCGCTCATCGCATCATCAAAGGCTTTGTTGCGGTCTTTCGCACACCAGATGGCCTTCATGTCCTGCTCTGGCTGGCTCTGCACACCCGCGCGAGGGAAGGCAAGATAGCGCACGGTAATGCCCAGCGCGTTGTAGTCTTTCATCTCTTCATGCAGCTTGTGGCAGTAGCCGCAGGTGATGTCGGTGAAGACGGTAATGACGTGTTTTTCCTGCGCCGCCTTATAGACGATCATCTCTTTTTCGAGCGCGTTCAGGTTTTTCATCAGCAGCTGGTTGGTCACGTTGACCGGCTGCGCGCCGCTCACGTCGTACATTGGCCCCTGAATAATGTGTTTGCCGTCTTCAGTGACGTACAGCACGCCGCTGTTGGTCAGTACTGTTTTCATGCCAGCGACCGGCGCAGGCTGAATATCGCTTCCGGTGACGCCGAGCTTAGCCAGCGACTGTTTGATGGCGGCGTCGTCCGCATGGGCGAAACCAGTAAAGGAGGCTGCCAGCAGGGTGAACAGCGCGAAAGACTTTTTCATATGTGATCCTGTTACAATTCGTCGGCACTCACGCTCGAGGGTGGTGCTGTTGGTGTAGCTGCCGCAGGCGTTCCGTCGCGACATGGGTGTAAATTTGCGTCGTGGAAAGATCGCTGTGTCCCAGCAGCATCTGCACCACGCGTAAATCAGCGCCGTGGTTGAGCAGATGCGTCGCGAAGGCGTGACGCAATACGTGCGGCGAAAGCTTTTCACTGTCGATACCCGCCAGTGTGGCGTAATGCTTGATGCGATGCCAGAACGTTTGTCGCGTCATCTGCTGTGCGCGCTGGCTAGGAAACAGGACATCGATAGACACGCCGTTGAGCAACCACGGACGGCCATGCTCCAGATACGTTTCCAGCCAGTAAACCGCCTCTTCGCCCAGCGGAACCAGCCTTTCCTTATTGCCTTTACCGATGACGCGCACCACGCCCTGACGCAGGCTGATGTCGCTCATCGTCAGGCCAACCAGTTCCGAAACGCGCAGGCCGGTAGCATACAATAGCTCAAGCATGGCTTTATCGCGTAACTCCAGCGGCAGGTCAACTGCCGGTGACTGTAATAATCTCTCAACTTGCGCTTCGCTGAGATCTTTCGGCAGCCGCTGCGGGAGCTTAGGGGATGCCAGCAGCGCGCTGGGATCGTCCTGGCGAATCTTCTCACGGTAGAGATGCTGGAAAAGCCGACGCATGGCGCTGAGCAAACGCGCGGAACTGGTGGCTTTGTACCCCCCTTCTACACGTTCACCGAGCAGCGCCTGCAGGTCGTCGCTTTGCGCGCTCGCCAGCGAGAGCTGCCGACGGGCCAGCCACTCCACCAGCATGGTAAGATCGCGCCGGTAGGCGCTGAGCGTATTCTCGGCCAGGTTTTTTTCCAGCCACAGCGCGTCGAGAAACTGTTCAACGAGTGCGAGATCCTTTTCCACATCAGCCCCTTTGATTCTGCAGTCAGGCCATTATGCCTGATTGTGACCGGTTTCTGGTACACTACGCGCAAAGTCAACGCAAGAAATGAGATAGTTACGCGATGAATATTGGTCTGTTCTATGGTTCCAGCACCTGCTACACCGAAATGGCGGCAGAGAAAATTCGCGACATCATTGGCCCGGAACTGGTGACGTTGCATAACCTGAAAGATGACGCGGTCGCGCTGATGGAACAGTACGATGTACTGATCCTCGGCATCCCAACCTGGGATTTTGGTGAGATACAGGAAGACTGGGAAGCCATCTGGGATCAACTTGATTCAGTCAATCTCGACGGCAAAATCATTGCCATGTACGGCATGGGAGATCAGCTGGGTTACGGGGAGTGGTTCCTGGACGCGCTTGGCATGCTGCACGACAAACTGGCGCCGAAAGGGGTGTCGTTCATCGGCTACTGGCCAACCGAAGGTTACGAGTTCACCAGTAAAAAGCCGATTATTGCCGACGGCGAGCTGTTTGTTGGACTCGCGCTGGATGAAACCAACCAGTACGATCTCAGCGATGAGCGCCTGCAAACCTGGTGCGAGCAGATTTTGGGCGAAATGGCTGAAAAGTTTAGCTAACGCGTATTATCCCTGCGTCGTCTGTTGCAATAGCATCCGGCGCAGGTCTCGCCACTCGGCAGCATCCATACTGTCAGCCGCCAGCCAAAGATGCTGGCAACGCCCGCCGTCCACCTTGCGTAACCGTAACATCATGCCGCAGTTGAGCATCCAGGGCATACCGAGGATATCCCACTCTTTACCCTGCCAGCGCAGGCGGGAATCCATCAGTAATTTGATCTCTCCCTGACGGGCATTAATTCGACGCTGGCTGCGTACGCTGTCAAAAACGACAAACGAGAGTAACAGCAGCCACAGCGGCGTATAGCTTAACGGCCACGGCATCAGTAACACAAAGGCCGCAACCAGGCCGTGGAGCAATAAAGACATCCACTGCGAGCGCCACGAGACGCGAAGATCAGATTGCCACAGGACCACGTTCCCGATTCCGTGTTTGAATTAATTGCACCATCCGTTGCAACTCGGTATCGGCGGGTTTGCCGTGGTTCATCAGCCAGTTGAATAAATCTGGATCGTCAGACTCAAGCAGGCGAACAAACAGATGCTTATCATCGTCGCTTAAGGTGTCATACTCATATTCGAAGAAAGGCATGATGGAAATATCAAGTTCACGCATTCCGCGACGGCACGCCCAGTGAATACGGGCCTTGTTGTTAATATCCATGTTCAGTTTCCTGCATTACGTTTGGCACAGTCGATCCCCCGTTCAGTGTTCTTTATTTCTCTACGGGGACACCAGCTAGTGTAACGTGTTTTTGACCGTTTCATTACTGGAATATTGCGATCGCCGAGCAGGCTTCCCGAATAACCCCTACAAAGACAGCGGATTACATTATTTTGCGTAGCGTTACGCATAACCGGTTTAGGGCACAAATGGCCCGTTGAAAGCGCTTGCATTGCCTGCAGGCTCTTTTACCATTAGGCATTATCAAAGCGTTAAGCAATTCAGGATCTCGTTATGGCATTTACACCATTTTCTCCTCGCCAGCCCGCCGCCTCTGCGCGTCTGCCGCTGACGCTTATTTCTCTTGATGACTGGGCGCTGGCGACGCTCACCGGTGCCGACGCCGAAAAATATCTGCAGGGCCAGGTGACCGCCGACGTCAGCCAGATGACCGAACACCAGCACCTGCTGGCCGCGCATTGCGACCCAAAAGGCAAAATGTGGAGCAACCTGCGTCTCTTCCGCCGTCAGGATGGCTTTGCTTTTATTGAGCGCCGCAGCCTGCGTGACGCCCAGCTCAAAGAGTTGAAAAAGTACGCGGTCTTTTCCAAAGTCACTATCGCCCCGGACGACGAACATGTCCTGCTGGGTGTGGCCGGCTTCCAGGCACGTGCGGCGCTGAAAAATCTCTTCAGCGAACTGCCGGATGCCGAAAAGCAGCTCGTCAGCGAAGGCGCCACCTCTATCCTGTGGTTTGAACATCCGGCAGAGCGTTTTCTGTTAGTCACGGATGCCGAAACTGCCGAGCGCATCACCGAGGCGCTGCGCGGCGAAGCACAGCTTAACAACAGTCAGCAGTGGCTGGCGCTGAACATCGAAGCGGGTCTGCCGGTAATTGACGCAGCAAACAGCGCACAGTTTATTCCTCAGGCAACCAACCTGCAGGCACTGGGCGGCATCAGTTTTAAAAAAGGCTGTTACACCGGCCAGGAGATGGTCGCGCGTGCAAAATTCCGCGGGGCAAACAAACGTGCGCTGTGGACACTCGCGGGACATGCCAGCCGCGTCCCTGAAGCGGGTGAAGATTTAGAGCTGAAGATGGGTGAAAACTGGCGCCGTACCGGCACCGTATTAGCCGCCGTACAGCTGGATGATGGACGTCTTCTGGTGCAGGCCGTTATGAATAATGACATGGAAGCCGACAGCGTGTTCCGCGTGCGTGACGATGCGAATACGCTGAGTATTGAGCCGCTGCCATATTCACTGGAAGAGTGATGCTGTATCGCCCGGTGGCGCTGCGCCTACCGGGCCTACTTATCCCGTAGGTCGGGTAAGGCGAAGCCGCCACCCGACGAAAAACTACGCCTGCCCCACATACAAATAAATCGCCAAAAAGTGGCATACGCTGCCGCCCAGCACAAAGCCGTGCCAGATGGCATGGTTGTAAGGAATGCGCTTGCAGACGTAAAAAATCACGCCGAGCGAGTACACCACACCGCCTAAGGCCAGAAGCGTTACGCCCCCTACCGACAGTTTGACCGCCAGTTGATACACCACAATCAGCGACAGCCAACCCATGGTCAGATAGGTGACCAGCGACAGCACCTTAAAGCGGTGCGCGATGGTCAGCTTAAACAGGATCCCCAGCAGTGCCAGGCTCCAGATAACAATCATCAGGCCACGCGACAGCGGCGAGTTGAGCCCCACCAGCAAAAATGGCGTGTAGGTGCCTGCAATAAGAAGATAGATAGCGCAGTGGTCAAATTTCTTGAGCCACATCTTGGCCCGCTGATGCGGGATCGCGTGATACAACGTCGAGGCCAGGAACAGCAGGATCATACTCCCGCCATACAGGCTGTAGCTGGTAATGGCCATCGCGCTGGCATTAGCGTCCACCGCCTGCACCAGCAATAAGACTAAACCGACAATCCCAAACACCAGGCCAATGCCGTGGCTGATGCTGTTGGCTACTTCCTCAGCCAGCGAATATCCCTGTGCGATTAATGGTCTGCTCACCATACAAAACTCCGGGAAAACAAAAGATGATTATTCATCGCATCACTATGCTAACTGAGAATGATTCCAGTGAACACATGTTAGCTAAAATAAAGTTAAACATAACGTTTCTAAATTACAATCAGACAGTTACACTTTAATTTCAGCTAACGCACGTTTCGATTTTAATTATAAACATTTAAAATCAATCACATAAAACTGGTTCTGCCTGGGGTAGATCTCTGCGATCACGCTTTTCAATTCATCCAGGGTCATGTTCTCCTGTTCAGCATGTTTTTGCGTCAATGTGGCGAACGTAACGGTTGACGTTCCCGTTACTTCGATGGTGCAAAAATAACCATCATCCTCATAACGTCCCACCCGCAGGATATCGCCGGTTTTGAAATGGGATTCACTTTTATCCCGGATAGTGATGGTTTTACGCCCGGCCAGAATGTCGTTCTGAAAGCGCTGAAAAAAAGTGATGTCGTTTGGCTGCATGTTATTATTCCCTGAAGAAAAGTCTGATGAGTGAGTGTAGTCATTGTGAGCATGTTCTCCCATTCCGCCATTGCCAGTCTCAATAACCTGGAGATGATGGTCTACAACTATGTCATAAAAAATCGTGACAAAGTGATGTACATGACCATCCGCGAGCTGGCGGATGCGGCAGACGTCTCAACCACCACTATCCTGCGCTTTTGCCGCAAGCTTAACTGCGAAGGATATTCTGAATTCCGCGTGCGCTTTAAGCTTTATCTTGAACAGAACGAGCCCCAGCAGGCGAACTTCGGCGCCAGCGAAATAATCAGCTTTTTTAAAAGCGTGAATAATGAAGAGTTCGACGCGTTATTGGATAAGGCGGTCGATATTATTTTATCTTCCGAGCGAATTATATTTGTCGGTGCCGGGACATCAGGCTCGCTGGCAAAATATGGCGCACGTTTCTTTTCTAATATTGGGAAATTCAGTAACCATATTGATGACCCTTATTTCCCGGTCACGAATGACATGGCAAAAAATGCGCTGGCGATTGTGCTCTCCGTCTCGGGCGAGACCGAGGAGATCCTGCGCTTCGCCAGCCAGTTCAGCCTGCATCACTGTAAGGTGCTCTCCATTACCAGCCACGAGCACTCGCGCCTGGCAAAACTGGCGGACTTTAATCTCTCCTGGCATGTTCCTCAGACGCGAATTGCGGGCGTCTACGATATAACCACGCAAATTCCCGTCATCTATATTCTGGAATCTCTCGGCCGTAAGCTGGCGAAGAAACTTACAGAATAAAACACCCTGTTTTTTTGATGTGACAAATCACATTTACCGTAAATTGTTATATCGTGACATTTAATTTCGCTTTGCTAGACTCGATGCCAATAAGTCATTTATTGAGAATAGCAGCGATGAAAAAATTGACCTTACCAAAAGATTTTTTATGGGGTGGCGCGGTTGCCGCTCATCAGGTTGAAGGCGGCTGGAACAAAGGCGGCAAAGGGCCAAGCATTTGCGACGTATTGACCGGAGGCGCACACGGCGTGCCGCGCGAAATCACGCAGGAGGTGGTACCGGGTAAATACTACCCAAACCACGAGGCCATCGACTTCCACGGCCACTACAAAGAAGACATCAAGCTGTTTGCCGAGATGGGCTTCAAGTGCTTCCGTACCTCTATTGCCTGGACGCGCATCTTCCCGAAAGGTGATGAAACGCAGCCAAACGAAGAGGGGCTGAAGTTTTACGACGACATGTTCGATGAGCTGCTGAAGTACAACATCGAACCGGTGATCACCCTCTCCCACTTCGAAATGCCGCTGCACCTGGTGCAGGAATACGGTAGCTGGACCAACCGTAAAGTGGTTGATTTCTTTGTGCGCTTCGCGGAAGTGGTTTTTGAGCGCTACAAAAACAAGGTCAAATACTGGATGACCTTCAACGAAATCAATAACCAGCGCAACTGGCGCGCACCGCTGTTCGGCTACTGCTGCTCCGGTGTGGTCTATACCGAACACGAAAATCCCGAAGAGACCATGTATCAGGTGCTTCACCACCAGTTTGTGGCCAGCGCCCTGGCGGTGAAAGCCGCGCGCCGCATCAATCCGGAGATGAAAGTCGGCTGCATGCTGGCCATGGTGGCGCTCTATCCATTCTCCTGCAAGCCGGAAGACGTGATGTTCGCCCAGGAATCGATGCGCGAGCGCTACGTCTTTACCGACGTCCAGCTGCGGGGTTACTACCCGTCTTACGTCCTGAACGAGTGGGAGCGCCGCGGGTTCTCCATCAAAATGGAGGCAGGCGACGAGCAGATCCTGCGTGAAGGCACCTGCGACTACCTGGGCTTCAGCTACTACATGACCAACGCGGTGAAAGCGGAAGGCGGTACCGGCGATGCCATTTCGGGTTTCGAAGGCAGCGTGCCGAACCCGCACGTTAAGGCTTCCGACTGGGGCTGGCAGATTGACCCGGTAGGGTTACGCTATTCCCTGTGCGAACTGTACGAGCGTTACCAGAAACCGCTGTTTATCGTTGAAAACGGCTTCGGCGCCTACGACAAGGTTGAAGAAGACGGCAGCATCAACGATGACTATCGTATCGACTATCTGCGTGCCCACGTGGAGGAGATGATCAAAGCCGTTACCCACGATGGCGTGGATCTGATGGGCTATACGCCATGGGGCTGTATCGACTGCGTGTCGTTCACCACCGGCCAGTACAGCAAACGCTACGGCTTTATCTACGTGAATAAACACGACGACGGTACGGGCGACATGTCGCGTTCACGCAAGAAAAGCTTCGAGTGGTATAAGGGCGTAATTGCCAGCAACGGCGAGAAACTTTAACGCCGGGCGCCGTTACGCTTGATCCCCTCTCCCCTTTGGGGAGAGGGTTAGGTTAGGGATTTACTTCCCACCCGCCAGCTCAATAAAGCTCCCCGTCACGTACGACGCCTTCTCGCTCAGCAGCCAGACAATCGCCTGGGCGACCTCTTCCGGCTGGCCGCCGCGCTGCATCGGCAGCAACGATTTCACGCGATCCACTCGCCCCGGCTCTCCGCCGGAAGCATGGATATCGGTATAGATCAGACCCGGACGGACGCAGTTGACGCGAATGCCCTGCGCCGCTACCTCCAGCGATAAACCCGTTGTCAGCGAATCCACCGCCCCCTTGGACGCGGCATAATCCACATATTCACCCGGCGCGCCCAGACGCGACGCTGCAGAAGAGACATTCACTATCGCCCCACCCTTGCCGCCATGCCTGAAGGACATTCGTTTTACCGCTTCCCGGCAGCAGAGGAAGTAGCCCGTGACGTTGGTCGCCAGGACGCGGTTAATGCGCTCGGCGGAGAGATTTTCGATGGTGGATTGCTCAAACAGAATTCCCGCATTATTGACCAGCGCGGTAAGCGGCTCGCCTTCACGATCGATGCTGTCAAACATCGCCAGCACCTGAGCTTCATCACTGATATCTGCGCGGACGGCAAAGGCTTTACCGCCAGCTTCAACGATCTGGTTTATCACGTCCGTCGCGGCTTTAATGTTGTGATGATAGTTCACCGCCACGGTGTAGCCTTCGCGTGCCAGCTGGAGTGCGGTGGCTTTCCCAATGCCCCGGCTGCCGCCGGTCACAAGTGCAATGCCCATTCTCTTCTCCCAATAAAAAAGCCGGGTGGCGCCTTCGCCTTACCCGGCCTAGATTACTGCACCAGCGCGATTACTGGTATTCGCTCATCGGTACGCAGGAGCAGAACAGGTTACGGTCGCCGTAAACGTCATCGAGACGCTTCACGGTCGGCCAGTATTTGTTCGCCACGCCTGCCGGGAAGACCGCCAGCTCGCGGGAATAACCGTGGTTCCACTCAGCCACCATCTCGTGCTGGGTGTGCGGAGCGTTGACCAGCGGGTTATCTTCCAGCGTCCACTCGCCGTCCTGCACGCGGTCGATCTCCATGCGGATGGCCAGCATCGCGTCGATAAAGCGGTCCAGCTCTGCTTTGCTTTCAGACTCCGTTGGCTCAACCATCAGCGTACCCGCAACCGGGAACGACATGGTTGGCGCGTGGAAGCCGTAGTCGATCAGACGCTTGGCGATATCCAGCTCGCTAATGCCGGTCTGCTCTTTCAGCGGACGAATATCGAGGATGCACTCGTGCGCCACGCGGCCGTCGCGGCCGGTATAGAGCACGGGGAAGGCGGACTTCAGGCGAGTCGCAATATAGTTAGCGTTCAGAATTGCCACCTGGCTCGCCTGCTTCAGCCCTTTCGCGCCCATCATGCGAATGTACATCCAGCTGATTGGCAGGATAGAGGCGCTACCGAACGGTGCCGCAGAAACCGCGCCCTGACGGGTCAGCATGCCTTCAATCTGCACCACGCTGTGGCCCGGCACAAACGGCGCCAGGTGCGCTTTCACGCCGATAGGACCCATGCCCGGGCCGCCACCGCCGTGCGGGATGCAGAAGGTTTTGTGCAGGTTCAGGTGCGACACGTCCGCGCCGATAAAGCCCGGAGAGGTAATGCCCACCTGAGCGTTCATGTTTGCGCCGTCGAGATAAACCTGACCGCCGAACTGGTGCACCACTTCGCACACTTCACGGATAGTCTCTTCGTACACGCCGTGGGTGGACGGATAGGTCACCATGATGCAGGAGAGCTTGTCGCCCGCCTGCTCGGCTTTCGCGCGCAGGTCGACCAGATCGATGTTGCCGTTCTTATCGCACGCCACCACAACCACTTCCATACCCGCCATCTGGGCAGAGGCCGGGTTGGTACCGTGGGCGGAGCTTGGAATCAGGCAGATATCGCGGTGGCCTTCGTTGCGGCTTTCGTGATAGTGACGGATTGCCAGCAGGCCCGCATATTCACCCTGCGCGCCGGAGTTCGGCTGCATGCAGAGCGCGTCATAACCGGTCAGCTTCACCAGCCAGTCGGAAAGCTGGTTGATCATCATATGATAACCTTCTGCCTGCTCCGGCGGGCAGAACGGGTGCAGCTCGGAGAATTCAGGCCAGGTGATCGGGATCATCTCTGCTGCAGCATTCAGCTTCATGGTGCAGGATCCCAGCGGGATCATCGCCTGGTTCAGCGCCAGATCCTTGCGCTCCAGAGAGTGCATGTAACGCATCATCTCGGTTTCGCTGTGGTAGCGATTGAAGACCGGATGCGTCAGGATCGCATCATTACGCAGCATGCTGTCCTGAATGGAGCGGCTGTCGAGCGCGACCTCTTTGTCGAGCGCATCAATGTCCAGACCGTGCGCGTCACCCAGCAGCACGCTGAACAGGTTCAGAATATCGTCGCGGGTGGTGCTTTCATCGAGCGTAATGCCGACGGCGTTGTGGATGTCGCTGCGCAGGTTGATCTTTGCCGCGTCCGCGCGGGCCAGCACGGCCGCTTTGTCCGCCACGTCCACGCACAGGGTGTCGAAATAGTGGGTATGGCGCAGCTTAAGACCTTTTTGCTGCAGGCCGCAGGCCAGGATATCGGCCAGGCGGTGAATGCGGCTGGCAATGCGTTTCAGGCCAGCCGGGCCGTGGAACACGGCGTACAGGCTGGCGATGTTAGCCAGCAGCACCTGTGAGGTACAGATATTGGAGTTCGCTTTTTCGCGGCGGATATGCTGCTCGCGGGTCTGCATCGCCATGCGCAGCGCGGTATTACCGGCAGCATCTTTGGAGACGCCGATAATACGGCCAGGCATGGAGCGTTTGAATTCATCTTTCGCGCCGAAGAACGCCGCGTGCGGGCCGCCGTAGCCCATCGGTACGCCGAAGCGTTGCGCAGAGCCGAAGACGATATCCGCGCCCTGTTTGCCCGGTGCCGTCAGCAGCACCAGCGCCATAAAATCGGCAGCAACGCTAACAACCACCTTGCGGGATTTCAGCTCGGCAATCAGCGCGCCGTAGTCGTGAACTTCACCGGTGGTGCCCACCTGCTGCAGCAGCACGCCGAAGACATCCTGATGATCCAGCACTTTGTCAGCGTCATCGACGATCACGTCAAAGCCGAAGGTTTCCGCACGGGTGCGCACCACGTCCAGCGTCTGAGGATGCACGTCCGCCGCGACGAAGAAGCGGTTGGCATTTTTCAGCTTACTCACTCGCTTAGCCATCGCCATCGCTTCGGCGGCGGCGGTCGCTTCATCCAGCAGAGAAGCGGAGGCGATATCCATGCCGGTCAAGTCCAGCGTCACCTGCTGGAAGTTCAGCAGTGCTTCCAGGCGGCCCTGGGAGACTTCTGGCTGATAGGGGGTGTAAGCGGTGTACCAGCCCGGGTTTTCCAGCATGTTGCGCAGGATAACCGGCGGTAACTGCACGTTGGTATAGCCCATGCCAATGTAAGACTTATAGCGCTTGTTCAGGCCTGCGATGGCCTTCAGCTCCGCCAGCGCGGCGAATTCCGTGGTGGCTTCCCCCACCTGAGGCGGCGTGGCAAGCTGGATGTCTTTTGGCACAATCTGGCCGATCAGTGCGTTTAATGAATCCGCGCCAACTGTCTTCAGCATCTCCTGCTGTTGCTGAGCATCCGGCCCAATGTGACGTTCGATGAAGGCGCCACGGTTTTCAAGCTGGCTTAAAGTCTGTGTCATGAGCGATGGTTCCTGAAACGTGCAGTGAATGTGTTTTCTCCCTCTCCCTGAGGGAGAGGGCTGGGGTGAGGGTGTCGTCTGTTCCCCTCACCCTCCCCTCTCCGCAAAGGGGAGAGGGATAATGGCTTACTCGTCTTCTAACAGTGCTTCGTACGCGGTCGCATCCAGCAGCGCGGCAACCTGGGATTCGTCGCTGGCTTTGATCTTGAAGATCCAGCCGCCTTCATAAGGCTCGCTGTTGACCAGTTCCGGCGAATCGCTCAGCGCATCGTTGACGGCGACAATCTCACCGCTTACAGGGGCATAGATGTCAGATGCTGCTTTTACGGACTCTGCTACGGCGCAGTCGTCGCCCGCGCTAACGGTCGTGCCCACGTCAGGCAGGTCAACAAACACCATGTCGCCCAGCAGCTCTTGCGCGTGCTCGGTGATCCCTACGGTGTAAGTGCCGTCCGCCTCTTTGCGCAGCCACTCGTGTTCTTTGCTGTATTTCAGTTCTGCTGGCACATTGCTCATTGAAGTTCTCCTGATAAAAATGATTAGGCGACCGGCTTACCGGCGCGAACAAAAATCGGTTTGGTCACGTTGACCGGCATTTCGCGGTTGCGGATTTGCACCACCGCCGTTTCGCCAATGCCCGCCGGCACGCGTGCCAGTGCAATACTGTAGCCCAGCGTCGGGGAGAAGGTACCGCTGGTGATCACGCCTTCGCGATGATTGCCGTCAGCATCGGTAAAGCGCACCGGCAGTTCGCCTCGCAGCACGCCTTTTTCCTTCATCACCAGTCCCACCAGCTGTTCGGTGCCCTTCTCGCGCTGCATCTCCAGCGCTTCACGGCCAATAAACTCACGGTCAGCCGGTTCCCACGCGATGGTCCAGCCCATGTTGGCAGCCAGCGGAGAGACGCCTTCATCCATCTCCTGACCGTAAAGGTTCATTCCCGCTTCCAGACGCAGCGTATCGCGCGCGCCCAGACCCGCAGGCTTCACGCCCGCTTCCACCAGCGCACGCCAGAAATCAGCGGCCTTCTCGTTCGGCATCGCAATTTCGTAGCCGGCTTCACCGGTGTAGCCGGTGGTGGCGATAAACAGATCGCCCGCCTGCACGCCGAAGAACGGCTTCATGCCTTCGGTTGCTTTGCGCTGCTCGTCGTTAAACAGAGAGGCGGCTTTCGCCTGCGCGTTTGGTCCCTGCACGGCGATCAGCGACAGATCGTCACGGACGGTGATGTCGATGGCATAAGGTTCGGCGTGTTGGGTGATCCAGGAGAGGTCTTTTTCGCGGGTGGCGGAGTTTACAACGAGGCGGAAGAAATCTTCAGTGAAGTAATAAACGATAAGGTCATCAATCACGCCGCCCGAGGCATTCAGCATGCCGGTATAGAGCGCTTTGCCCGGCGTCTTCAGTTTGGCGACGTCGTTTGCCAGCAGATAACGCAAAAACTCCCGGGTGCGGCTACCGCGCAGATCGACAATCGTCATATGGGACACGTCGAACATACCGGCATCGGTGCGCACCGCGTGGTGCTCATCAATCTGAGAGCCGTAGTGCAGCGGCATCATCCAGCCATGGAAGTCCACCATGCGGGCGCCGCATAACACGTGTTGTTCGTACAAAGGAGTCTGTTGAGCCATCTTGTCCTCGTTGAAAAATTCACCGTGAAACCCGGTATCGGCCCCGCGTTCGGGCACCGACGCAAACGTTCTCTTTTACCTGAACTTACCACCGAAACCGGCGGTTAACCATAAGGCAAAATGGGTCATCACATTAGCTTATGACCAAAAAACGCTAAAAAGCCTACAGAGTTATTCACTGGAAAAATGCGATTAACCCCGCACAAAATTAACAATGCTCTAACAGGATTTAGCACATGGTGATATTTCGTGCGGAAAATCGGGCCGAATTTCCGTAACGAGAAAAATGCGACATTAGATTATCTAATGCGAAAAATGACGTGAAATTAGAATATTTCAAACGAGGGAATTTCCCCGGCGCAGAGGCCGGGAAAAGAAAGTGTGACAGGGATCTAAATTAACGCAGCCAGTCCGGCAGGTCGTTAAGACCCATCGCCTGACGGAGGAGTTGGGGCTTAACGCCCGGAAGGGTGTCAGCAAGCTTGAGGCCAATATCGCGCAGCAGTTTTTTCGCCGGATTCGCTCCGGCAAACAGTTCGCGGAAGCCCTGCATGCCAGCCAGCATCATCGCCGCGCTGTGCTTGCGGCTGCGCTCGTAGCGGCGCAGGTACAGATGCTGACCAATATCTTTCCCTTCGCGATGCAGGCGACGCAGCTCCTCAACCAGCTCCGCCGCGTCCATAAAGCCGAGGTTAACGCCCTGTCCGGCCAGCGGATGAATGGTATGCGCCGCATCCCCCACCAGCGCCAGACGGTGCGCCGCAAACTGACGCGCGTAGCGGCCGGTTAACGGGAATACCTGACGCTCGCTTTCAAGCGTGCACAGGCCAAGGCGGTTATCAAACGCCACGCACAGCGCCTGGTTAAAGGCGTCCGGCGTCGCCTCCTGCATCTGCCGGGCTTTCTCCGGCACCAGAGACCAGACAATCGAGCACAGGTGCGGGTCGCTAAGCGGCAGGAACGCCAGAATGCCGTCGTTGTGGAAAATCTGGCGCGCCACGCCGCCGTGCGGCTCTTCGGTACGGATCGTCGCGACCAGCGCGTGATGATGATAGTCCCAGAAGGTCAGCGGGATGTCGGCTTTATTCCGCAGCCAGGAGTTGGCACCGTCAGCACCGACCACCAGACGCGCGGTCAGCATGTCGCCGCTCTGCAGGGTGATAAATGCCTCGTTTTCGCCCCATGCCACCTGCTGGATCTGCGCAGGCGCAATCAGCGTCACGTCGCTGCACTGCTGTGCTTTCTGCCACAGCGCGTGGTGGATCACCGCGTTTTCAACGATGTGCCCCAGATGGCTATAGCCCATGCTTTCATCATCAAAAGCAATATGACCAAAGCTGTCCTTATCCCACACTTCCATGCCGTGATAGCAGCTGGCACGGTGCGCCACAATATCTGCCCAGACGCCAAGGTGCGTCAGCAGCTTTTCGCTGGCCGCATTGATCGCCGAGACGCGGAGTTCCGGCGGCGCATCCGGCGCAACGGGCTGGGGCTGCTTTTGCTCCAGCACCGCCACGCGCAGGCCGCTGCCCTGTAATCCACAGGCCAATGCCAGTCCGACCATTCCGCCGCCAACGATGGCGACATCAACATTTTGCACGATGATAACTCCTTAACGCGCGACCCAACCCAGGGTCCGCTGCGCCAGCACGTCACGTGCCGGAATGAATAGTTCCATCGCCATCAGCCCGAGGTTGCGGCCCGCAACCAGCGGTGCCCAGCGATTGGCAAAAAGATGGACCAGGCCATCGGTCACACCGATGGTGGCCTCTTTATCCGCCTGGCGGCGCTTCTGGTAATGACTCAGCACCGAATACGCCCCGCAGTCTTTTTGCTCGCCCCACGCCTGCGCCAGTGATTCGGCCAGGCTCATGACGTCGCGTAAGCCCAGGTTAAAGCCTTGCCCCGCGATGGGGTGAAGCGTCTGTGCGGCATTACCGACAAGCGCCAGACGATGGGAGACAGACTGAGACGCCGTGGTCAGCGAAAGCGGGTAGACCGTCCGCTTGCCTGCATGGGTAATACGCCCCAGCCGCCAGCCAAAGGCTTTCTGCAGCTCGGAACAAAAACGTTCGTCGGACCAGGCCTTAACCTCTTCCGCCTTATCCTGCGGATGACACCACACCAGGGAACAGCGCCCGTCCGACATCGGCAGCATCGCCAGCGGACCATGCTGCGTAAAGCGTTCAAACGCCCTGCCGTGGTGTTCAGCTGAGGTAGAGACGTTCGCAATGACCGCCACCTGCCCGTAAGGCTGCTGGCGCCACTCCACGCCACACTGGCTGCCGAGCGACGAGCGCGAACCGTCCGCGGCGACCAGAAGCTGGCCTTCAAGAACGGTGCCGTTTTCCAGCGTCACGCTAACCGACGCCTCACTACGGCTCACGCTGGCCACGCGCGCCGGACAATGCAGCGTGACGCCCGGCGCGTCCTGGAGCAGGCGGAACAGTCGCAATCCGACGTCGTGCAGCTCAACGACCTGACCCAGGGCATCAATCCGGTAGTCCTGCGCGTCCAGCGTGACAAAGCCAGCATGGCCGCGATCGCTGACGTGCACGGTACCGATCGCCGTGGCGCGGTCGGCTATCGCCTGCCAGATACCAATGCGCGAAAGCTGCTGGCAGGTGCCCTGCGCCAGCGCAATGGCGCGCGCATCAAAACCGGGGTGGTTTGACGCCTCTGGCGCAACGGCTTCCACCAGGTGCACCGGAAGCTGGCCCTGCGTCAAATGCGAAATGGCCAGCGCCAGCGTGGCCCCGGTCATGCCGCCGCCAACGATAATCACGCTCATGCGCGCGCCGCTGCCATCAGCGCCTCGATATCGTCAGCGTTTTTCACGACGCTGGCGGTCAGGTTTTCGTTACCGGTTTCGGTAATCACGATGTCATCTTCAATACGAATGCCAATCCCGCGGTACTCTTCAGGCACGTCGGCATCCGGCGCGATATACAGGCCCGGCTCCACGGTTAACACCATGCCCGGCTCCAGCACGCGCGAACGGTCGGTGCCGTACGCGCCAACGTCATGCACGTCCAGCCCCAGCCAGTGGCTCAGGCCGTGCATGAAATACGGTCGATGCGCATTTTCAGCAATCAGGGTGTCGACATCCCCTTTCATGATCCCGAGCCTGACCAGACCGGTAATCATGATGCGCACCACTTCGCCGGTTACTTCCTGCATGGAGGTACCGGGACGATACAGCCTGAGCGCCGTCTCAAGAGACTCGAGAACGATGTCGTAAATGGCGCGCTGTGCCGGTGAGAACTTACCGTTCACCGGGAAGGTACGGGTTATGTCCCCCGCATAGCCCTGATATTCGCAGCCGGCATCAATCAGCACCAGATCGCCGTCGCGCAGCGCGCTTTCGTTTTCGGTGTAGTGCAAAATGCAGCCGTTTTCCCCGCCGCCGACAATGGTGTTGTAAGAGGGATAGCGCGCGCCGTGGCGGTTAAATTCGTGGTGAATTTCGCCTTCCAGCTGGTATTCGAACATCCCGGGACGGCATTTCTCCATCGCGCGGGTGTGCGCCAGGGCGCTGATTTCGCCCGCACGGCGCATCACGTTAAGCTCCTCTTCAGACTTGAACAGGCGCATCTCATGCACCACCGGACGCCAGTCCGTCAGCGTGGCCGGTGCGGACAGGTTCTGGCGCGAGCCTTTGCGCAGCTTATCCAGCGCGGTGAAAACAATCTCATCTGCGTACGCATATTCGCCCTGCGCGTGATAGAGCACGTCGAGGCCGTTAAGCAGCTGATAGAGCTGCTGGTTGATTTCGCTAAACGCCAGCGCGCGGTCAACGCCCAGCTTCGCCGGTGCGGCCTCTTGCCCCAGGCGGCGGCCAAACCAGATTTCAGCAGTTAAGTCTCGTACGCGGTTGAAAATCACGCTGTGGTTGTGGGTGTCATTGCTCTTAATCAGCACCAGCACCGCTTCCGGCTCGTTAAAGCCGGTGAAGTACCAGAAATCGCTGCTCTGGCGATAGGGATATTCGCTGTCGGCGCTGCGCGTGACTTCGGGCGCAGCGAAAATCAGCGCGGCGCTGCCCGGCTGCATTTTCGCCAGCAGCGCCTGACGGCGGCGCGAATACTCTTGACTCGAGATAACCATGACACCCTCCTGTGCGTTATTTTTCTTAATGTAAGGTTGGCTTGCGGACTTCCGGGGCGGTCGGCTGTGAGCGCGTAAAGTTGTCGTGGCACAGCAGTGCCGCCACGCGCACGTACTCGATGATCTCTTCGAGAGACATTTCCAGCTCTTCTTGGTCTTCGTCTTCATCGTAGCCGAGCTGAGCGATATTACGCAGATCGTCGATCGCCTCACCCGCTTCGCCGGTCACTTTATCAAGTTTAGGCTGCGTCACGCCCAGCCCCAGCAGATAGTGGTTTACCCAGCCGGCCAGCGCATCGGCGCGATCGAACACGCTAACGTCGTCGCCTTCAGGCAGATAAAGCTGAAAAAGGAAGCCATCGTCTTCCAGAGAATCGCTGGTGGCGGCGTGCATTTTACGCAGCGCTTCCGCCAGCTCGTGACCAAACGCCAGTCCTTCATTCGTGAGGTCGTGGATCAGCGGCTGCCATGAGCTGTCGCTGTTTCCGCCGCACAGCATGCCACTGATCAGACCGTGCATTTCGGCAGGGGTTAAACCGACTCCCTGCTGGTTCAGTAACTGGTTTAAATCCTTGTAACCAGGCATTTCGTTCTGTATAGACATGAGCATTCGTCGTCAAAGGGGGGAAGTTTCATGATATGCTACCACTTTGGACCCTGGTGATACCAGAAAAGGGCTTGTATCTTCACATCAGGGTAGCTATAGTGTCGCCCCTTCGCAGCCCCCGGGGCCGTAAGCGAAGGCAGCGCAGTCAATCAGCAGGAAGGTGGCATGTCTGCACAACCCGTCGATCTCCAGATTTTTGGCCGTTCACTGCGAGTGAATTGTCCGCCTGAACAAAGGGATGCTTTGAATCAGGCTGCGGACGATTTGAATCAGCGGTTGCAAGATCTAAAAGAACGCACTAGAGTCACAAATACTGAGCAGCTGGTTTTCATCGCCGCGTTGAACATCAGCTATGAACTGACTCAGGAAAAAGCGAAGACCCGCGACTACGCGGCAAGCATGGAGCAGCGCATTAAAATGCTCCAGCAGACCATAGAACAGGCATTGCTTGATCAAGGTCGCAATCCCGAAAGACCGGGACCTAAGTTTGAATAACACTTCTCAGTTGACTATGGTAGAGTAACTGTGAAGACAAAATTTCTCTGAGATGTTCGCAAGCGGGCCAGTCCCCTGAGCCGATATTTCATACCACAAGAATGTGGCGCTCCATGGTTGGTGAGCATGCTCGGTCCGTCCGAGAAGCCTTAAAACTATGACGACACATTCACCTTGAACCAAGGGTTCAAGGGTTACAGCCTGCGGCGGCATCTCGGAGATTCCCTCTCTTTTCTTCTACCGACTACCATGACTCAATTCCCTGAAGTTTCTGCTTCACGCCAGGACATCCGTCAGCTAATTCGTCAGCGCCGCCGTGCGTTAACCTCCGATCAGCAAGCGCATTTTGCCCAGCAGGCCGCCGCCCGTATGATGGCGTATCCCCCTGTCTTGATGGCGCATACCGTTGCGCTGTTTCTATCGTTTGACGGCGAACTGGACACCCAACCGCTGATAGAGCAACTCTGGCGCGCCGGGAAGAAGGTCTATCTGCCGGTGCTGCACCCGTTTAGCGAGGGGAATCTGCTGTTTCTGCACTACCACCCGCACAGCGAGCTGGTAGTGAATCGCCTGAAAATCACCGAACCGAAACTCGACGTGCGCGACGTGTTGCCGCTGTCACAGCTGGATGTGCTGATTACGCCGCTGGTGGCGTTTGATGAACAGGGCCAGCGTTTAGGGATGGGCGGCGGTTTTTATGACCGGACGCTGCAAAACTGGCAGCAGTACGGGTTGCAGCCGGTGGGTTATGCGCATGATTGCCAGGGCGTGGAGGCATTGCCGGTGGAGAAATGGGATGTGCCGTTGCCGGCGGTAGTAACGCCGTCGAAGTTGTGGGAATGGTGAAATAGGCTCGTAGCCTGATGCCCTCTCCCACAGGGAGAGGGTGAAAACATAAAAAAACGGTAACTATCGTTACCGTTTTTCATATACCTCGTATCATCAGTACAGCAGACGCGCGCGAATCGTCCCCGGGATGGCCTTCATGCTCAGCAGCGCTTTCTCGGCCACATCATCATCCGCTTCGATATCAATAACCACGTAGCCCATCTGCGAGTTCGTCTGCAGATACTGCGCGGCAATGTTGACGCCCTGCTCGGCAAAGATCTGGTTGATCGCGGTCAGCACGCCTGGACGGTTTTCGTGGATGTGCAGCAGACGACGACCACCGTGCAGCGGCAGAGACACTTCCGGGAAGTTCACGGCAGAGAGCGTAGAACCGTTGTCGGAGTATTTGCTCAGTTTACCCGCCACTTCCAGACCGATGTTCTCCTGCGCTTCCTGGGTGGAACCGCCAATGTGAGGCGTCAGGATCACGTTGTCGAACTCGCACAGCGGAGAGGTAAACGGATCGCTGTTGGTGGCTGGCTCCGTCGGGAACACGTCGATGGCGGCGCCCGCCAGGTGCTTACGCTTCAGCGCATCGCACAGCGCAGGGATATCGACAACCGTGCCGCGCGCGGCGTTAATCAGCAGTGAGCCCGGCTTCATCAGCGCCAGCTCTTCCGCGCCCATCATGTTTTTGGTGGACGCATTTTCCGGCACGTGCAGGCTCACCACGTCACTCATGTTCAGCAGGTCAGACAGGTGTTGAACCTGGGTGGCATTGCCCAGCGGCAGCTTGCTTTCGATATCGTAAAAAAAGACATGCATACCGAGAGATTCCGCCAGAATCCCCAGTTGGGTACCGATGTGGCCGTAGCCGATAATCCCCAGCTTTTTACCACGCGCTTCATATGAGCCAGACGCCAGTTTGTTCCACACGCCGCGGTGCGCCTTGGCGTTAGCTTCAGGAATGCCGCGCAGCAGAAGCAGCAGTTCGCCAATCACCAGCTCCGCCACGGAACGGGTGTTAGAGAACGGGGCATTGAAGACGGGAATACCGCGTTTCGCGGCAGCATTCAGGTCAACCTGGTTGGTACCAATGCAGAAGCAGCCGATAGCCACCAGCTTTTCCGCCGCGGCAATAACCTCTTCAGTCAGGTGAGTACGGGATCGCAGGCCAATGAAGTGGGCATCACGGATGGACGCTTTCAGCTCTTCGGTATCGAGCGCGCCTTTGTGAAATTCGATGTTGGTGTAACCTGCCGCACGAAGGCTATCGATTGCTTTTTGATGTACGCCCTCGACCAGCAGGAATTTAATCTTGTCTTTCTCCAGTGATACCTTTGCCATTTACCCGACCCTGTTTTTGTCTGAACTGATGTTGTGCTGGATATGAATCCGCCGTAGCCAACATATCAAAAAAAACTATTGCAGCAATATGAACGTTTGCGTCGGCACTCTGAAGAAAAGTCATACAGAGCAAAATGTCAGAGGAAAATGCTATGGAAATTTACAAACGCGGCAGGATCGGCAAAAGAGGCGTAAAAACGTGACACAAGTCACCGAATTTAGCTTTTCAAAAATTTTTTAGCGGGGGGAGGACTCCCCCCATCAGATCATTTTACGATGGTTTTCACGCCGTCAGCGGTGCCGATCAGCGCCACATCCGCGCCACGGTTGGCGAATAGCCCTACGGTCACTACGCCCGGAATGCCGTTGATGGCATTTTCCAGCGCAATCGCGTCAAGAATTTCCAGACCGTGAACGTCGAGGATCACGTTACCATTGTCGGTGACTACACCCTGACGGTATTCCGGACGACCGCCAAGCTTCACCAGCTGACGGGCAACCGCGCTACGGGCCATTGGGATCACTTCGACCGGCAGCGGGAAATTACCCAGAATGTCGACCTGCTTGGAGGCGTCCGCGATGCAGATAAACTTGTCCGCAACGGAGGCGATGATTTTTTCGCGTGTTAGCGCCGCGCCGCCGCCTTTGATCATCTGCATGTGGCCGTTGATTTCATCCGCGCCGTCAACGTAAATCCCCAGACGATCCACTTCATTGAGATCGAAAACGGTAATGCCGAGGCTTTTCAGCTTTTCCGTGGAAGCATCAGAGCTGGAAACCGCGCCCTCGATTTGCCCCTTCATCGTGCCCAGCGCATCGATAAAGTGTGCCGCGGTTGATCCCGTACCGACACCGACAATGGTACCCGGCTGTACGTACTGGAGAGCGGCCCATCCTACTGCTTTTTTCAGTTCATCCTGCGTCATGATCGTTTTGCCTGTGGTGTGAAAACTCAGGGCGCATTATAGAACACGTCGAATGGAATTCGTCTGCCACAAAGGGAAAATTGTGTCATAGTGCAGAATAAGCAAAATTAAGGAGTCAGCCAGAGCAATGAAACGTCCGGACTACAGAACACTACAGGCACTTGATGCAGTTATTCGTGAACGAGGTTTTGAGCGCGCGGCGCAAAAGCTTTGCATCACCCAGTCCGCCGTATCACAGCGTATAAAACAGCTTGAAAACATGTTCGGCCAGCCGCTGCTGGTGCGTACCGTGCCGCCACGTCCAACCGAGCAAGGGCAAAAACTCCTCGCCCTGCTGCGCCAGGTTGAATTGCTGGAAGACGAGTGGCTGGGTGACGAACAAACGGGCTCTACGCCGCTGCTGCTCTCTCTGGCGGTCAACGCCGACAGTCTGGCAACCTGGCTGCTGCCGGCTCTTGCGCCGGTATTAGCAGATTCCCCTATCCGCCTGAACTTACAGGTTGAAGATGAAACCCGAACCCAGGAGCGCCTGCGTCGCGGTGAAGTGGTTGGGGCCGTCAGTATTCAGCCTCAGGCGCTGCCAAGCTGTCTTGTCGATCAGCTGGGCGCACTGGACTACCTGTTTGTGGGGTCAAAAGCCTTTGCCGAGCGCTACTTCCCCAACGGCGTCACCCGCGCCGCGCTGCTGAAAGCCCCTGCCGTGGCGTTCGACCATCTGGACGATATGCATCAGGCGTTCCTGCAGCAAAACTTCGATCTGCCGCCTGGCAGCGTGCCGTGCCATATCGTCAACTCGTCTGAAGCCTTCGTGCAGCTTGCGCGCCAGGGCACCACCTGCTGCATGATCCCGCACCTGCAGATTGAGAAAGAGTTGAAAAGCGGTGAGCTGATTGACCTGACGCCGGGGCTGTATCAGCGCCGGATGCTCTACTGGCACCGTTTTGCGCCGGAAAGCCGTATGATGCGCAACGTCACCGACGCGCTGCTGGCATACGGGCATAAGGTGTTGAGACAGGATTAAAAAGAAAAGCCGGGTGGCAGCTACGCCTTACCCGGCCTACAGATTACTGAGCAGGTTTCGGCTGTGCTGGAACTGGTTCCAGCTGGAAGACCACATCGACCTGATCGTCGAACTGAATAGTTGGCTGCTCGTAAGTTTCCTGAGCGGACACCGGGGCTGCATCAGCCTTCATCATACGAACCATCGGGCTTGGCTGGTAGTTAGAGACGTGGTAACGCACGCTATAAACCGGGCCGAGCTTGCTCTTAAAGCCAGAAGCCAGCTGTTCCGCCTGGTGAATGGCATCATCAATAGCCGCTTTACGCGCTTCGTCTTTGTATTTCTCCGGTTGCGCAACGCCCAGCGACACGGAACGAATTTCGTTGAGACCCGCCTTCAGCGCACCGTCCAGCAGCGAGTTAAGCTTATCCAGCTGACGCACGGTCACTTCAACGGTACGCACGGCGCGGTAGCCCTTCAGGATGCTTTTACCATTCTGGTAGTCGTAATCGGGTTGAGTACGCAGGTTAGCGGAGTTGATATCTTTTTTACCGACACCGTTCTGCTCGAGGAAAGAGAGATATTGCGCAACGCGATCGTCAGCCTGCTTCTTAGCCGTCGCCGCATCTTTCGCCGCCACATTCACCTCAATTGCCAGGGTTGCAACATCGGGTACCGCGTCCACGCTTGCGGTGCCTGAAGTGACGATGTGCGGGCCATCCGGCAGTTCACTTGCCTGCACCGACACCGCCCCAAAACTTACTAATGCCGCCAGGGCCATCACCTTAAACTTCACTGTTATTCCTCCATGTTGCGAAGAGTGCCCATTAACAGGGCGCATGCCAGCAAGCTTAGCGGGTCTTATTCAGTTGTCCATAAGACAAGGATTAGTTGAACAATTCCTGAACGTGATGAATCCCCTCTTTCGCCAGCTGGAAAGCGATAAACCACATCACCAGGCCGACCAGGGTATTAATGATGCGCTGGGCTTTGGCCGTACGAAGGCGGGGCGCCAGCCATGCCGCCAGAATGGCGAGACCGAAGAACCAGAGGAACGAGGCGCTGACCGTACCGAGCGCAAACCACCGTTTCGGCTCAACGTCCAGCTGTCCGCCCAGGCTGCCCAGCACCACAAAGGTGTCGAGATAAACATGCGGATTAAGCCAGGTGACCGCCAGCATGGTGACGATAATCTTCCAGCGGCCCTGCTTCATGACCTCCGCGCTCGCCAGCTCGAGGTTGCTGCTCATCGCCGTTTTCAGGGCACCAAAACCGTACCAGAGCAGAAACGCCACGCCGCCCCAGGTAACCAGCGCCAGCAGCCACGGAGACTGCATCAGCAGCGCGCTGCCGCCAAAAATCCCGGCGCAGATCAGTAGCAAATCGCTTACCGCGCACAGCAGGGCAATCATCAGATGGTACTGGCGGCGGATGCCCTGATTCATCACGAACGCATTTTGCGGTCCGAGCGGAAGGATCATGGCCGCGCCTAAGGCAAGCCCTTGAAAATAATAAGATAGCATGACGATTTTCTCGCAGTGTTGTTCTGGAGGCTGACTATACTGCGCGAATCACATTAGAGGAAATGGATAATATTAATTGGGTATTAGCGGAGCTTATGAAAGCAAAGCCCGGTGGCGCGAGCGCCTACCGGGCCTACGGGTGACGTTATTCTGCTTCTTTGACTTTTTTGACGTTTACGTCCATCTGCGGATACGGGAAGCTGATGCCGTTGGCGTCGAAGTCGCGCTTAATGCGTTCCAGCACGTCCCAGTACACGTTTTGCAGATCGCTGCTTTTGC
Organism: Enterobacter vonholyi; assembly: GCF_008364555.1. Classification (GTDB taxonomy): domain Bacteria; phylum Pseudomonadota; class Gammaproteobacteria; order Enterobacterales; family Enterobacteriaceae; genus Enterobacter; species Enterobacter vonholyi. The sequence goes on along the minus strand of NZ_VTUC01000037.1, from coordinate 326,621 downwards.
TCCAGATGCGCACCACAAAGTTAATGGAGGAAGCACCGAGTTCGTTCAGGCGAACCGTCTGCTCTTTGTCTTTCAGAATGCGATCGTCTGAAGCAATGATATTAGTAATCAGCGACTTCACCTGATCGATGTCGGAGTCGTATGCCACGCTGATAATCAGTTCGTTACGACGCACCGGTTCACGGGAGAAGTTAATAATGTTGCCTGCAATGATTTTTCCGTTCGGCACGACCACGATGCGGCCATCCACGGTACGCATGGTCGTAGAGAAAATCTGCACCTGCAGCACGGTTCCGGCAATGCCGCCCAGGTCAACGTATTCGCCGGAGCGGAACGGACGGAAGGTTACCAGCAGCACGCCTGCCGCCAGGTTTGAAAGCGAGCCCTGCAGCGCCAGACCAATGGCCAGGCCGGCGGCACCGAGAACGGCGATGACGGAGGCGGTCTGCACGCCCACACGGCCCAGCGCCGCAATCAGCGTAAAGGCGATAACGCCGTAGCGCACCAGTGCGGAGAGGAAGTCAGCCACCGTGGCGTCAATGTGACGGGCCAGCATCACGCGGTTAACCGCGTTCGATACGATACGCGCCACGATCATCCCGACGATGATGATGGCAATCGCCGCGACAATGTTCACGGCATAGCTCAGCAATAGCGCCTGGTTGCGTACCAGCCAGTTACCGGCGTTATTGATGCTGTCTACAACATCGAGTTGTTCCATTTATTCTTCCTTTTGTTAAACCAAAACACAAAATCCATCCCCCATGGAGACAGGCAGGTTCGTAAAGGGTAAACAAAAAGTGCCGGGTTTGCCAAACAGATCACAAAAACAGGTCTGGCAGGGTATTGAAAAAGCATAAAAAAGGCCCGCATTTGCGGGCCTTCTGATGCTGTTAGCAGCTCAAATTACAGAACGTCGATCGCGTTCAGTTCTTTGAAAGCCTGCTCCAGACGGGTCACCATGGACGTCTGAGCAGCGCGCAGCCATACGCGTGGATCGTAGTATTTCTTGTTCGGCTGGTCTTCGCCTTTCGGGTTGCCCAGCTGGCCCTGCAGGTAAGCTTCGTTCGCTTTGTAGTACTGCAGGATACCGTCCCAGGTTGCCCACTGGGTATCGGTATCGATGTTCATTTTCACTACGCCGTAGCTTACGGAGTCTTTGATTTCCTGAGCAGAAGAACCGGAACCGCCGTGGAAGACGAAGTTCAGGCTGTTGTGCGGCAGGTTGTGTTTCTTAGACACGTATTCCTGAGAATCACGCAGGATGGTCGGGGTCAGAACCACGTTACCTGGTTTGTAAACGCCGTGTACGTTACCGAAGGACGCTGCGATGGTGAAGCGTGGGCTGATTTTGCTCAGCTCGGTGTAAGCGTAATCAACGTCTTCTGGCTGGGTGTACAGGGCAGAAGCGTCCATGTGGCTGTTGTCCACGCCGTCTTCTTCACCGCCGGTGCAGCCCAGTTCGATTTCCAGGGTCATGTCCATTTTGGCCATGCGCGCCAGGTACTTAGAGCAGATTTCAATGTTTTCGTGCAGTGACTCTTCAGACAGGTCGATCATGTGAGAAGAGAACAGTGGCTTACCGGTTGCCGCGAAGTGTTTTTCACCCGCGTCCAGCAGACCGTCGATCCACGGCAGCAGTTTCTTCGCGCAGTGGTCAGTGTGCAGGATAACTGGAACACCGTAGTGTTCAGCCATCTGGTGAACGTGGTGCGCACCAGAGATAGCGCCCAGGATTGCAGCACCCTGAGGAATGTCAGTTTTCACGCCTTTACCTGCGATGAACGCAGCGCCGCCGTTAGAGAACTGAACGATAACTGGAGCTTTAACTTTAGCTGCAGTTTCCAGTACGGCGTTGATGGAGTCGGTACCCACGCAGTTAACTGCTGGCAAAGCGAAGTTGTTTTCTTTAGCTACCTGGAACACTTTCTGTACGTCATCACCAGTGATAACGCCAGGTTTTACGAAATCAAAAATTTTAGACATGTTGCTTAGTCCTGTATCTTCGGCCGTTAGAAAAGGTGCGAGCTCTTAAAAGCGCGCTGAAAATTGGGCAGGTTTCCCTGCCCTTGAATGGCTTACTTCTTAGCGCGCTCTTCGAGCATTGCTACTGCTGGCAGTACTTTGCCTTCCACGAATTCCAGGAATGCACCGCCACCAGTGGAGATGTAGGAGATCTTGTCAGCGATACCGAACAGGTCGATTGCTGCCAGGGTGTCACCACCGCCTGCGATAGAGAACGCTTCGCTGTCTGCGATAGCGTTAGCAACGATTTCAGTACCTTTGCGGAAGTTCGGGAATTCGAACACGCCAACAGGACCGTTCCACAGGATAGTTTTTGCGTTTTTGAGGATTTCAGCCAATTTCTGTGCAGAAACGTCGCCCAGGTCCAGAATCTGCTCTTCATCTTTGATGTCGTTTACAGATTTCAGGGTCGCGGTTGCGGTTTCGGAGAACTCGGTCGCGACGCGAACGTCAGTTGGAACCGGGATATCGCAGGTGCCCAGCAGGCGTTTGGCTTCGTCAACCAGGTCTGCTTCGTACAGAGATTTGCCCACGTTGTGGCCCTGAGCGGCAACGAAGGTGTTCGCGATACCACCGCCAACGATCAGCTGGTCAGCGATTTTAGACAGGGAATCCAGAACGGTCAGTTTGGTAGAAACTTTAGAACCACCAACGATAGCCACCATCGGACGAGCTGGTTCTTTCAGTGCTTTACCCAGCGCTTCCAGTTCGTCAGCCAGCAGAGGACCGGCACACGCTACGTCTGCGAATTTACCGATACCGTGGGTTGACGCCTGTGCACGGTGAGCAGTACCGAAGGCATCCATCACGAATACGTCGCACAGTGCAGCGTATTTTTTGGACAGGGTTTCGTCGTCTTTCTTCTCGCCTTTGTTGAAGCGAACGTTTTCCAGAACAACCAGTTCACCGGCAGCCACTTCAACGCCGTCCAGGTAATCTTTCACCAGGCGAACCGGGTTGGACAGTTTGTCTTTCAGGTAATTAACCACTGGCAGCAGAGAGAACTCTTCGTTGTACTCGCCTTCAGTTGGACGCCCCAGGTGGGAGGTGACCATCACTTTCGCGCCCTGCTTCAGAGCCAGTTCGATGGTTGGCAGAGATGCACGGATACGCGCGTCGCTGGTCACTTTGCCATCTTTAACCGGTACGTTCAGATCGGCACGGATGAAAACGCGTTTACCAGCCAGATCCAGATCGGTCATCTTAATTACAGACATGGTGAATCCTCTCGTTGATTCTTAAAGTTTTGCAGACGCACGATGCGCCTTACCTGAAACCTTGAGCGGCCATTGCTAACGTGGTGTCGAGCATTCGGTTAGCAAAGCCCCATTCGTTATCACACCAGACCAGCGTCTTGATAAGGTGTGCCCCACTGACCCTCGTTTGCGTGCCATCGACGATGGCGCTGTGCGGGTCGTGGTTAAAATCTACTGAGACCAACGGTAATTCCGTATAGTCAACTATACCATGAAATGCCCCCTGTGCCGCTTTTTGCAGCAACAGGTTGACTTCACAGGCTTTTACAGGTTTTTTCACCGTCACGCTAAGGTCGATTGCAGTGACGTTAATCGTTGGAACACGCACGGCAATCGCTTCAAACCTGTCATTAAACTGCGGAAAAATTCGGGTGATCCCTGCCGCCAGTTTTGTATCCACCGGAATGATTGACTGGCTCGCCGCGCGAGTGCGTCGTAAATCCGGATGGTAGGCGTCGATAACCTGCTGATCGTGCATGGCGGAATGAATCGTGGTCACGGTGCCGGATTCAATGCCATACGCATCGTCTAACAGTTTGATGACCGGAATAATGCAGTTGGTGGTACAGGAGGCGTTGGAAACAATGCGGTGTTCGGCCAGCAGCTCATGCTGGTTGACGCCAAACACGACTGTCGCGTCGAGGTCATTACTGCCGGGATGAGAAAACAGGACTTTTTTCGCGCCTGCAGTCAGATGCGCTTCGCCGTGTTCGCGGTTGCCATAAACACCGGTACAGTCAAGCACGACATCCACACTCAGTTCACGCCAGGGTAGCCCGGAAATGCTGTTCTCATGCAGAACACGAATAGCGTCGTCACCCACAAAAAGCAGATCTCTTTCCTGGCGCACATCCCAGGCGAAACGTCCGTGGCTGGTGTCATACTTCAATAAATGCGCCATGCCCGCAGCATCCGCCAGTTCATTGATTGCCACCACGGTTATTTCCGCCCGACGTCCGGATTCATACAAAGCACGAACCACGTTACGCCCGATGCGACCGAAGCCATTAATCGCTACGCGTACGGTCATAGATCTCCTGCAAAGCAATCCCTGAGTTTGAGGTGGCTGAAAGAGTAATCCAGCTACGCCCGAAGGGGAATCCTTGCTGTCACAAACTGCGATTGATTGGTCAATTGTCGAACATTTAATCGACTGAAACGCTTCAGCAAGAATAAGCGAATCGGGGAATAAAAGGAATGTCTGTCCAGATGAATAAGCGAGCTATATGACTTGCGTCACATTTTAGGTGGAATAATGACGCAAAAAAAGCCGGGTGGCGCGCTAGCGCTTACCCGGCCTACTTTCGAGCCATTTGTAGACCCGGTAAGCGTAGCGCCACCGGGCAAAACGGCGATTACAGCAGTTCTTTCGCTTTCGCGACAACGTTCTCAACGGTGAAGCCGAACTCTTCGAACAGCTGCTCTGCCGGAGCAGACTCACCGAAGGTGGTCATACCGACGATGGCACCGTTCAGGCCCACGTATTTGAACCAGTAGTCAGCGATACCCGCTTCCACTGCCACACGTGCGGAAACCGCTTTAGGCAGAACGGATTCACGGTAAGCGGCATCCTGCTTGTCGAACGCATCGGTAGACGGCATGGAGACCACGCGCGCCTTCACGCCTTCGGCAGTCAGTTTTTCCCATGCGGCAACAGCCAGCTCAACTTCAGAACCGGTAGCGATGAAGATCAGCTCAGGCTGGCCCGTGCAATCTTTCAGCACGTAACCACCGCGAGCGATGTTCGCCAACTGCTCAGGGGTACGCTCCTGCTGCGCCAGGTTCTGACGGGAGAGGATCAGCGCGGTTGGACCGTCCTTACGCTCAACGCCGTATTTCCACGCCACCGCGGATTCAACCTGGTCACATGGACGCCATGTGCTCATGTTCGGGGTCACGCGCAGGGAAGCCACCTGCTCTACCGGCTGGTGAGTTGGGCCGTCTTCGCCAAGACCGATGGAGTCGTGGGTGTAGACCATTACCTGACGCTGTTTCATCAGCGCCGCCATACGCACGGCGTTACGGGCATATTCAACAAACATCAGGAAGGTAGAGGTGTACGGCAGGAAACCGCCGTGCAGGGAGATACCGTTGGCAATCGCGGTCATACCGAATTCACGTACACCGTAATGGATGTAGTTACCGGCAGTATCTTCGTTGATTGGCTTAGAACCAGACCACAGAGTCAGGTTAGATGGCGCCAGGTCAGCGGAGCCACCCAGGAATTCTGGCAGCCATGGGCCGAACGCTTCAATCGCATTCTGAGACGCTTTACGGCTCGCGATTTTAGACGGGTTCGCCTGCAGCTTAGCGATAAACTCGTTCGCTTTCGCGTCGAAGTCAGACGGCATGTCACCTTTCATACGACGGGTGAATTCAGCCGCTTCCTGTGGGAAGGCTTTCGCGTAAGCAGCGAACTTCTCGTTCCAGGCCGCTTCTTTCGCCTGGCCTACTTCTTTTGCATCCCACTGAGCGTAGATCTCGGATGGGATTTCAAATGCAGGGTGTTTCCAGCCCAGCGCTTCGCGGGTCAGTGCGATTTCTGCATCGCCCAGCGGCGCGCCGTGGGAGTCGTGCGTACCCGCTTTGTTCGGTGAACCGAAGCCGATGATGGTTTTGCACATCAGCAGGGACGGCTTGTCCGTCACCGCGCGCGCTTCTTCTACTGCACGTTTAATCGAGTCAGCATCGTGACCATCAACGCCACGCACAACGTGCCAGCCGTAGGCTTCGAAACGTGCTGCGGTGTCGTCGGTGAACCAGCCTTCAACGTGACCGTCGATGGAGATACCGTTGTCGTCATAGAACGCAACCAGTTTACCCAGCTTCAGGGTACCTGCCAGGGAGCACACTTCGTGAGAAATGCCTTCCATCATGCAGCCGTCGCCCATGAACGCGTAGGTGAAGTGGTCAACGATGTCGTGACCAGGACGGTTGAACTGCGCCGCCAGGGTCTTCTCTGCAATCGCCATACCCACGGCGTTAGCAATACCCTGACCCAGCGGGCCGGTGGTGGTTTCTACGCCAGCGGTGTAGCCCACTTCCGGGTGACCTGGAGTTTTGGAGTGCAGCTGACGGAAGTTTTTCAGCTCTTCAATTGGCAGATCGTAGCCGGTGAGGTGCAGCAGGCTATAGATCAGCATAGAGCCGTGGCCGTTGGACAGCACGAAGCGGTCGCGGTCAGCCCATGACGGGTTCTGCGGGTTGTGGTTCAGGAAATCACGCCACAGGACTTCGGCGATATCAGCCATACCCATAGGGGCCCCTGGGTGGCCGGATTTGGCTTTCTGAACTGCGTCCATGCTCAGCGCACGAATAGCATTAGCAAGCTCTTTACGTGAGGACATTTTAACTCCAGATCGGACTGTTAAAGGCCATGCCCTTGACGACAGCGCGTTTTGGGCTACGCCGGAAAAAAGTGCCAACAATGTAACCCAAGCGGCATGCCATGTACATGGACCATTCTTTTGCAGCTTAAGAAATCTCTGGATCATGCTCGCATGTTGCGCAATCTACTCGCCCGGCCCTGTAGATATTCCTTATACTTAGCCCGACACCGGCTTCGCTGACGGTGACCTTTTCGGATTTTATTCAGATTAACGAGTACGGAAGCAACCTCATGAAAATGCGTGCAATAGTGCTGGCCCTGGGTACAACGCTCCTGCTGAGCGGCTGTCAGAATATGGATTCTAACGGTCTGATGACGTCAGGGGCAGAGGCCTTTCAGGCCTATTCCCTGAGCGATGCGCAGGTGAAAGCGCTGAGCGACCAGGCCTGTAAAGATATGGACGGAAAAGCCACGCTTGCGCCGGCCAACAGTACCTACACGCAGCGTCTGAATAAGATTGCTTCCGCGCTGGGCGACAACATCAACGGCCAGCCGGTGAACTACAAGGTGTACATGGCGAAAGACGTCAACGCCTTCGCGATGGCGAACGGCTGTATCCGCGTTTACAGCGGACTGATGGACATGATGACCGACAATGAAGTGGAAGCGGTTATCGGCCATGAAATGGGCCACGTTGCCCTGGGCCACGTGAAGAAAGGGATGCAGGTTGCCCTGGGCACCAATGCCATCCGCGCAGCGGCGGCCTCTGCAGGCGGTATCGTTGGCAGCCTGTCGCAGTCACAGCTTGGGGACGTGGGTGAAAAGCTGGTTAACTCTCAGTTCTCACAGCGTCAGGAGTCCGAGGCGGATGACTACTCCTACGATCTGTTGCGCAAACGCGGCATTAATCCATCAGGCTTAGCCACCAGCTTCGAAAAACTGGCCAAGCTGGAAGCCGGACGCCAAAGCTCCATGTTTGACGATCACCCGGCCTCAGAAGAACGCGCGCAGCATATTCGCGACCGTATGGCCGCAGACGGAATTAAATAATTTCAGAAGGAGGCAGTTTTGCCTCCTTTTTATTTCGCATGAATTGTTAACTTAACAGCACGTATCGATAACACCCCTGAAAGCCCCGCCAAATCTGCCCTATGGCATTGAAATGTCTGGTCACATAATTATTGCAAAGGTCACTTTTTCCGGTAATTATCACCTCCGCAGTTATTCAAATTAATATATCCAGACAGAGACGTTCCCTCCGTGAAAAAAGAATTATCATTAGTTGCTTTAAGCTTATTTGCCGCATTACCTGCCGCTGCAAGCCAGCAATCCGACAGCCAGGGTTTTATTGACGACAGCCGTCTGGATCTGTTTTTCCGCAATGCGTATATCAGCCGCGACTACCATCAGGGCCAGCAGGACAAAGCCGAATGGGGTCAGGGGATCATCGCCACGTTTGCATCCGGCTATACCGAAGGGCTGGTGGGCTTTGGAGTGGACGGTATTGCTCAATACGGCGTGCGCCTGGACGGCGGTCGCGGCAAGAGCGGCGCAGGCGGCATCGACTTCTTTAAGCAGGAAGACGACGGCCGGGCAAAATCCGATCTGGCAAAGTTTGGCGCAACCGCCAAAATGCGCATCTCGAATACCGTACTGAGCTACGGGAATCAGCGTCCTGAATTGCCCATCGTCAATGCCGACAGCTCTCGCCTGCTGTTTGAAAGCTACACCGGCGCCATGCTGACCTCAAAAGAGATCGACGGTCTGGAAATCAACGCCGGTTATTTCACCGACGAGCAGCGTAAAAGTGACGATCGCCACGACAGCGGACTGAAGAGCCTCTCCTTCGGCGGCGCGAGCTACCAGTTTAACGACCAGTTCAGCGGCGCGCTTTACGCCTCTCATAATGAAGAGGTGATGAACAAGCAGTACCTGGGCCTGAACTTCAAGCAGCCGTTCAGCACCGGGCAGCAGCTGGTGCTCGACTTCAACGGCTATAACTCCCGTCTCGACCAGGGTTACGCGGACAGCCTCGATACGGGCCGCAGCAACGCTATCTGGAGCCTGGCGGCGAGCTACATCTGGGATATTCACACGTTCAAAGTAGCGTACCAGCAGAGCAGCGGCAGTACCGGCTACAACTACGGCGGCTATCGTGACAAGGGCGGCGTGGGTGACGGCGGTAACACCATCTGGCTGGCGAACTCCTACTGGTCAGATTTTAACGGCGAAGATGAACGTTCATGGCAGGCTTCCTACGGTCTGGACTTTAGCGGCCTTGGCTTACCGGGCCTGAGCTGGACCACCGCCTACGTGCGTGGCGATAACATCAAAACCTCTGAAACCAGCAACGGCAAAGAGCACGAGTGGTTTAACCAGATCCAGTACCAGGTGCAGGATGGTCCGGCTAAGGATCTGAAGCTTAAACTGCGCTACTCCGTGCTGCGCGTCTCCAGCAATGCCAGCGAGTACAACGTGGGCGGGGACGAGATCCGCGCTTACGTGGAATACCCGTTTAACGTGTTCTAAAGGCAATAAAAAACCTCTCAATAGAGAGGTTTTTTTTCACGCCAGGCGAGGCTTATTCGCCTTTTTTAGCAGCCTGAATGTAGAGCATTTCCAGTGCCAGGGTCGCTGCGGCCAGCGCAGTGATCTCGGACTGGTCATAGGCAGGCGCCACTTCCACCACGTCCATCCCGACAATGTTCAGATCCTTCAGGCCGCGCACCAGCTTGATGGCGCGGTCTGAGGTCAGGCCGCCGATAACCGGCGTACCGGTACCCGGTGCAAAAGCCGGATCCAGGCAGTCGATGTCGAAGGTCAGATACACGGGCATATCACCCACAATCTGCTTCACCTGAGCGAGGATGTCATCAACGCCGCGGTCGTTAACCTGGCCCGCATCCAGCACGGTGAAGCCGTTATCTTTGTCGAACTCGGTGCGAATACCGATCTGCACGGAGTGGTTCGGGTCGATCAGACCTTCGTTCGGCGCGGTAAAGAACATGGTGCCGTGGTCAAACTCACAGCCGTTCGCGTAGGTGTCGGTATGCGCATCAAAGTGTACCAGCGCCATTTTACCGAAGTGCTTCGCGTGGGCGCGCAGCAGCGGCAGGGTCACGAAGTGGTCGCCGCCGAAGGAGAGCATGCGCTTACCGGCAGCCAGCAGCTTCTCGGCGTGGGCCTGCAGCTTTTCGCTCATCTCACGCGCGTCGCCGAAGGCATACACCAGGTCACCGCAGTCCACCACGTTCAGGCGCTCGCGCATGTCGAAGTTCCACGGGAAGCGGTTGTGCTCCCAGGCCAGGTTAGTGGAAACCTGACGGATCGCCGCCGGGCCGTGACGACCACCCGCGCGGCCAGATGTCGCCATATCGAACGGCACACCGGTGATCACCCAGTCAGCGTCGCTGTCGTACGGCTGGAAGTTCATCGGAAGGCGTAAAAAACCAAACGCGTTAGATACCAGAGAGTTATCGTACTGATGACCTAAAGTGCTCATGTCCTGACCTCTTTTAAAGTCGATACATTAAAAACAGATGAAAAAAAATCCCCTCCGCGTCGTTAAACCCGACGAGGAAGGGATTGATTCGTAAATCGCTTATTAGGGCGAATTATCGCCGGTAATGCATACGGGTTCAAGTGAGTATAGCATTCTGCCGGAAGGCGGCTTCGCCTTATCCGGCCTACATTCGTAGGCCCGGTAAGCGCAGCGCCACCGGGCATCAACGACTACTCGTCTTCCAGATACGTGTATCCGTACAGACCCGCTTCAAACTCTTCCAGGAACTGCTGCTGGAGCGCGTCGTCCAGACCGGTGTTTTTCACCTGATCGCGGAACTGCGTCAGCAGGGTTTTCGGATCCAGCTGAACGTATTCCAGCATGTCTGCCACGGTGTCCCCTTCATCGGACAGCTCAACTTCCACGCTGCCGTCAGGGAACACGAACACGTCCACCGCTTCGGTATCACCGAACAGGTTATGCATGTTGCCGAGGATCTCCTGATACGCGCCGACCATAAAGAAGCCCAGCATCGGCGGGTTCTCCGGGTCGTATTCCGGCATTGGCATTGTCGTTGCGATACCGTCGCCGTCAACATAGTGGTCGATAGCACCGTCGGAATCGCAGGTAATGTCCAGCAGCACCGCGCGACGTTCCGGGGCGTGGTTCAGCCCTTCCAGCGGCAGAACCGGGAACAGCTGATCGATACCCCAGGCATCCGGCATCGACTGGAACAGCGAGAAGTTGACGTAAATCTTATCCGCCATACGCTCCTGCAGCTCGTCGATAATCGGACGGTGCGCGCGGTTGCTCGGGTCGAGCTGTTTCTGCACTTCATGGCACATGTTCAGATAGAGCTGCTCCGCCCACGCGCGCTCCTGCAGGCTGAAGGTGCCTGAAGAATAGCCCACGTGAATATCGTGCAGGTCCATCTGGCTGTCGTGCAGCCATTCGCGCAGGGAACGACGCGTGCCCGGCTCGTGCATCTCCTGCCAGGTTTCCCACATGCTCTGCAGGGAACGCGGCGCATCGTCTGCCGGCGGTGTCGCTTCGGTGGTTTCGCTGCGCTCAACGCCGATGATGTTCGAGACCAGCACCGTATGGTGCGCGGTCACCGCGCGACCGGATTCGGTGATCACCGTCGGGTGCGGCAGGCCGTTCTCTTCACAGGCATCGCCGATCGCCCAGATGATGTTATTCGCGTATTCGTTCAGGCCGTAGTTCACGGAGCAGTCAGACTGCGAGCGGGTGCCTTCATAGTCCACGCCCAGGCCGCCGCCCACATCGAAGCACTGAATATTCACGCCAAGCTTGTGCAGCTCAACGTAGAAACGCGCCGATTCACGCACGCCGGTGGCGATGTCGCGAATATTGGCCATCTGCGAGCCGAGGTGGAAGTGCAGCAGCTGAATGCTGTCCAGACGACCGCGCTCGCGCAGGATTTCCACCAGCTGCAGTACCTGGTTTGCCGCCAGGCCGAACTTGGATTTTTCGCCGCCGGAGGACTGCCATTTGCCGGAACCCTGCGACGCCAGACGCGCACGCACGCCAAGGCGTGGCACCACGTTCAAACGCTCGGCTTCTTCCAGCACGATGGCGATTTCGGTCATCTTTTCGATAACCAGATAGACCTTGTGGCCCATCTTCTCACCAATCAGCGCCAGACGAATGTATTCACGGTCTTTATAGCCGTTACAGACGATCACTGAACGGGTCATGCCCGCATGCGCCAGAACTGCCATCAGTTCCGCTTTGGAACCCGCTTCCAGGCCCAGCGGCTCGCCGGAGTGGATCAGAGATTCAATTACGCGGCGGTGCTGGTTCACCTTGATCGGGTAAACCAGGAAGTAGTCACCTTTATAACCGTAGGATTCACGCGCGCGCTTAAACGCGGCGTTAATCGAACGCAGGCGATGTTGCAGGATCTGCGGGAAGCAGAACAGTGCAGGCAAACGCTGGCCCTGAGCTTCACGGGCTTTAACCAGCTTCGCGAGATCCACGCGCGCTTCAGGGACGTCCGGATCCGGGCAGACGCTGATGTGGCCCAGTTCGTTGACGTCGTAATAGTTATTGCCCCACCAGGCAATATTGTAAGTGCGCAGCATCTTGCTGGCTTCCTCGGAGCTCATCGCAACCTCCTGCATAGAACGTAGTACACCCTGTTCGCCCGCTGACGAAGGCGAAAAAGAAGACATGTCGTCAGACATAGCGAACCTCAACTTTTTGTATTAAGTGTAAAACAGTTGACTACTATCGCAGCGTTATACGGCGATAACAACCCATAAACGGCTCCGTTTCCCAGCAGAGTATGCTGAAATCCAGACCGTGCGACCGGTTTCTTATTCATATCATTGTAAAACACGTATCCGAACTCTGTATGACAAGGTTCGGCGAAACCACGAGAAAACTCTTGTATTAACAAGAGCGCCCTTGTTCAGTTTTCACAAAGCGTGACCGGCCCTGGAATCCTGAGAAGCGCCGAGATGGGTATAACATCGGCAGGTTTGCAGACTAAAAATGCGGGTTGCGGGAATCAAATGCGCGCCAGAACGGCTGCGCTGAATTAGCGGAAAACGATGGTTCATTATCTCGTATCACCTCCACGGCCGCTTCTGCTGAAACGGACCCCAAGCCAAAGCTAAAAGTTCACTGCTTAACCCGGCTGGAAGTGGCGACACGATGAGTTCATCGAGCGCTTATTTTATATGAGCCGCGCGCCGCGTTTTATACCGAGAAGGGGGCTAAAAAGCAAAACAAAAATGCGCGTGTTGCCGGGGCCGTCAGGAATTATTGCCAGCAGCAATTTCAACTGAGTGAGAGGTTAGTCAAAAAAAACTGGAAATCGGGCGAAGAAGTGACCTAAAATAGCCATCCAGATGTTAATCCATCTATACTGATTAACACTCATACTGCCAGTGTCAAAAACCTGCAGGCCTTGGTAGAATTATCTCCTTTGGCTATTCCACACAGCAGCTTGAGCTAACCAAATTCCTCTTAGGTGAAATAAAACATGGCAAAACACCTGTTTACGTCCGAGTCCGTATCAGAAGGACATCCTGATAAAATTGCTGACCAAATCTCCGATGCGGTGCTGGATGCGATCCTGGCGCAGGATCCTAAAGCACGCGTAGCGTGCGAAACCTATGTCAAAACCGGCATGGTTCTGGTTGGCGGTGAGATCACCACCAGCGCATGGGTTGATATCGAAGAGATCACCCGTAACACGGTGCGTGAGATCGGCTATGTGCATTCTGATATGGGTTTTGATGCCAACTCCTGCGCGGTACTGAGCGCAATTGGCAAACAGTCTCCGGATATCAACCAGGGCGTTGACCGTGCCGATCCGCTGGAACAGGGCGCGGGCGACCAGGGTCTGATGTTCGGCTATGCAACCAACGAAACCGACGTGCTGATGCCAGCACCGGTCACCTACGCACACCGTCTGGTGCAGCGTCAGGCTGAAGTACGTAAAAACGGCACCCTGCCGTGGCTGCGCCCGGATGCGAAAAGCCAGGTCACCTTCCAGTATGACGACGGCAAAATCGTCGGGATTGACGCGGTGGTTCTGTCTACCCAGCATTCCGAAGAAATCGATCAGAAATCCCTGCAGGAAGCAGTGATGGAAGAGATCATCAAGCCGGTTCTGCCTACCGAATGGCTGAGCTCTGCGACCAAATTCTTCATCAACCCAACAGGACGCTTTGTTATCGGCGGCCCAATGGGTGACTGCGGTCTGACAGGTCGTAAAATCATCGTTGATACCTACGGCGGCATGGCGCGTCACGGTGGCGGTGCGTTCTCCGGTAAAGATCCGTCTAAAGTTGACCGTTCTGCGGCGTACGCGGCACGTTATGTGGCGAAAAACATCGTTGCTGCCGGCCTGGCTGACCGCTGTGAGATTCAGGTCTCCTACGCAATCGGCGTGGCTGAACCCACCTCCATCATGGTTGAAACCTTTGGTACCGAGAAAGTGCCTTCAGAACAGCTGACGCTGCTGGTACGCGAGTTCTTCGACCTGCGTCCATACGGCCTGATTCAGATGCTGGATCTGCTGCACCCTATCTATAAAGAAACCGCTGCATACGGTCACTTTGGTCGTGAACATTTCCCATGGGAAAAAACCGACAAAGCCGCTCTGCTGCGTGAAGCTGCCGGTCTGAAGTAATCGACTGATATCGCTTTTAAAAGGCCAGCCTTCAGGCTGGCCTTTTTTTGTCGGATGGCGGCTGAAAGGTGTACCCTTTGGAACCGATTACACCGCACCGGCACCACTGCGCTTTCAGAATATTCTCTTTGCATGTTCGCCTTTCTTCTGCTGTTACATTCCCTTTCAGTTAAGTCTGAAATGTGTCCTTTCGCGATGCATATCACCTCATTTACCTCTATATTTTCAAAGCTTTAATTTTATTTACGGTTGCAAAGCTGTGTAACCGATTACACCCATGTGATTAATCTCACATATTTTTGTGGGTCGCTCACCTACCCTTAACATCAATAAAACTGATAACCCAACTGGAGGGCATAATGCCTGACAATAAAAAACAGGGGCGTACGTCCAACAAGGCGATGACATTCTTCGTCTGTTTCCTCGCCGCCCTGGCAGGATTACTTTTTGGCCTGGATATCGGCGTGATTGCCGGTGCATTACCTTTCATTACAGAAGAGTTCCAGATCAGCGCTCATACCCAGGAGTGGGTGGTGAGCTCCATGATGTTTGGCGCTGCCGTCGGGGCCGTCGGCAGCGGCTGGCTCTCCTTCAAGCTCGGACGTAAAAAGAGCCTGATGATCGGCGCGATCCTGTTCGTTGCCGGCTCACTCTTCTCTGCCGCAGCGCCTAACGTTGAGGTCCTGCTGGTTTCCCGCGTGCTGCTTGGTCTGGCCGTGGGCGTGGCGTCCTACACCGCCCCGCTCTATCTGTCTGAAATTGCGCCGGAGAAAATCCGCGGCAGTATGATTTCGATGTACCAGCTGATGATCACCATTGGTATCCTCGGTGCATACCTTTCCGATACCGCGTTTAGCTACAGCGGCGCATGGCGCTGGATGCTCGGCGTGATCATCATCCCTGCAGTTCTGCTGTTGATTGGCGTCTTCTTCCTGCCGGACAGCCCTCGCTGGTTTGCTGCGAAACGTCGATTCCACGATGCCGAACGCGTGCTGATGCGCCTGCGCGATACCAGTGCGGAAGCGAAAAACGAGCTGGAAGAGATCCGCGAAAGCCTGAAGGTTAAACAGTCCGGCTGGGCGCTATTTAAAGAGAACAGCAACTTCCGCCGCGCGGTTTTCCTCGGCGTACTGCTGCAGGTCATGCAGCAGTTCACCGGAATGAACGTCATCATGTACTATGCGCCAAAAATCTTTGAACTGGCGGGTTACACCAACACCACCGAGCAGATGTGGGGGACCGTCATCGTGGGTCTGACCAACGTGCTGGCGACCTTTATCGCAATTGGTCTGGTGGACCGCTGGGGACGTAAGCCAACCCTGACGCTGGGCTTCCTGGTGATGGCAGCCGGTATGGGCGTCCTCGGTACCATGATGCATGTGGGCATTCACTCCCCAACCGCCCAGTACTTTGCGGTAGGCATGCTGCTGATGTTTATCGTCGGGTTTGCGATGAGCGCCGGTCCGCTGATCTGGGTGCTGTGCTCTGAGATCCAGCCGCTGAAAGGACGTGATTTTGGCATCACCTGCTCTACCGCAACCAACTGGATTGCCAACATGATCGTCGGCGCAACGTTCCTGACCATGCTCAATACCCTGGGCAACGCCAACACCTTCTGGGTCTACGCCGGTCTGAACATCTTCTTTATTGTGCTGACCATCTGGCTGGTTCCAGAAACCAAACATGTGTCCCTGGAGCATATTGAACGTAACCTGATGAAAGGTCGTCCTCTGCGCGAAATCGGCGCCCACGACTAATCCTCACTCGGGAGGTGCCTCTTGCACCTCCCCGCTTCGCGCTTTATGCTGCGCCCCTATGAAAGCACCCCGTCTCCCCATCGCCATTCAGCAGGCCGTTATGCGCAGCCTGCGGGAAAAGCTCGCCCAGGCGAACCTGAAGCTCGGTCGCAACTACCCTGAACCCAAAATCGTTTATCAGCAGCGTGGCACCGCCGCCGGTACCGCCTGGCTCGAGTCGTATGAGATCCGCCTTAACCCGGTGCTGATGATGGAAAACCAGCAGGCGTTTATCGACGAAGTGGTACCGCACGAGCTGGCGCATCTGCTGGTGTGGAAGCACTTCGGGCGCGTCGCCCCCCACGGAAAAGAGTGGAAGTGGATGATGGAGGCGGTGCTCGGCGTTCCGGCGCGTCGTACCCACCAGTTCGAGCTGGAGTCGGTGCGCCGCAATACCTTCCCCTACCGCTGTCAGTGCCAGCAGCACCAGCTTACCGTCCGTCGCCATAATCGCGTGGTGCGCGGCGAGGCGACCTACCGCTGCGTCAAATGCGGCAAGCCGCTGGTTGCGGAATAATCATCTGAACTTTCAGGAACTTTCCTGATCTGACTGATTGCATACAGGAACAACATTCGTTACGTTGCGGGCTCGTTTTGACACGGAGTGTAAGATGTCCCGTAATTTTTCTCTCGCGGTCGCCTTTCTGACGACGGCGCTCTCAGGCCATGCTCTGGCCGACGGTATCAACAGTTTTTCCCAGGCCAAGGCCGCAGGCGTGAAGGTGAACGCCGATGTGCCGGGCGATTTCTACTGCGGCTGTAAAATTAACTGGCAGGGTAAAAAAGGGGTCGTTGACCTTGAGTCCTGCGGCTACAAGGTGCGTAAAAACGAAAACCGCGCCAGCCGTATTGAATGGGAGCATGTCGTTCCGGCCTGGCAGTTTGGCCACCAGCGCCAGTGCTGGCAGGATGGCGGACGTAAAAACTGCGCCAAAGACCCGGTTTACCGCCAGATGGAAAGCGACATGCATAACCTGCAGCCCGCGGTGGGCGAAGTGAACGGCGACCGGGGTAACTTCATGTACAGCCAGTGGAACGGTGGCGAAGGCCAGTACGGCCAGTGCGGTATGAAGATTGATTTTAAAGAGAAAGTCGCCGAGCCCCCTGCCCGCGCGCGCGGCAGCATTGCCCGTACCTACTTCTATATGCGCGACCGTTACGATCTCAACCTCTCCCGCCAGCAGACGCAGCTGTTCAACGCCTGGGACAAGCAGTATCCGGTGACGGAGTGGGAATGCCAGCGCGACGACCGTATCGCCAGAGTCCAGGGGAATCACAACCCTTACGTCCAGCGGGCTTGCCAGGCGCAAAAGAGCTAACCTACACTACGGCAATTCGCTTATATCGCATGACACATGGAATTTCTGACTATGCGCATTCCCCGCATTTACCACCCTGAACTGATTACCACAGGCCGCGAAATCGCCCTGTCTGATGACGCCGCCAACCACGTTGGCCGCGTGCTGCGCATGGGCGCCGGTCAGGCAATCCAGCTGTTCGACGGCTCGAACCAGGTGTTCGACGCCGAAATTACGCGGGCAGATAAAAAAAGCGTACACGTGAACGTCCTGCGCGCTGAAGTGGATGACCGGGAATCACCGCTGCACATTCATCTGGGCCAGGTCATGTCGCGCGGTGAGAAAATGGAGTTCACCATTCAGAAATCCATTGAACTGGGTGTAAGCCTCATTACGCCACTTTTTTCTGAGCGCTGTGGCGTTAAACTGGACGCGGAACGTCTGAACAAAAAGATCCAGCAGTGGCAGAAAATTGCCATTGCGGCTTGCGAACAGAGTGGCCGGAACCGTATTCCGGAGATCCGCCCGGCGATGGATCTGGAGGAATGGTGTGCAGAAGAGGACAGTGGGCTGAAGCTCAATCTTCATCCGCGCGCCAGCGCCAGCATCAATACGCTACCGCTGCCCGTTGAGCGCGTTCGTCTGCTGATTGGCCCCGAAGGCGGCCTGTCGGCGGACGAAATTGCGATGACGGCACGTTACCAGTTTACTGATATTCTGTTGGGACCTCGCGTTCTGCGCACTGAGACAACGGCACTCACGGCCATTACCGCGCTACAGGTACGGTTTGGCGATCTGGGTTGAAGCATTAACGGAGAAGAACATGATCAAGCTCGGCATCGTGATGGACCCCATCGCAAACATTAACATCAAGAAAGATTCCAGCTTCGCCATGCTGCTGGAAGCGCAGCGTCGCGACTATGAACTCCACTATATGGAGATGAACGATCTTTACCTGATCAACGGTGAAGCCCGCGCCCGCACCCGCATCGTTAACGTCGAGCAGAACTACGACAAATGGTACGAATTCGGCACCGAGCAGGACATTGCGCTTGCCGATCTCAACGTCATCCTGATGCGTAAAGATCCGCCATTCGACACTGAATACATCTACTGCACCTATATTCTCGAACGCGCAGAAGAGAAAGGAACGCTGATCGTCAACAAGCCGCAGAGCCTGCGCGACTGTAACGAGAAGCTCTACACCGCCTGGTTCTCTGACCTGACGCCGGAAACGCTGGTGACCCGCAGCAAAGCTCAGCTGAAGGAATTCTGGCAGAAGCACGGCGACATCATCATGAAGCCGCTGGACGGCATGGGCGGTGCGTCGATTTTCCGCGTGAAAGAGAGCGACCCGAACATTGGCGTGATTGCCGAGACCCTGACAGAGCTGGGCACGCGTTACTGCATGGCGCAGAACTATATTCCGGCGATCAAAGACGGCGACAAACGTGTTCTGGTCGTGGATGGCGAACCGGTTCCTTACTGCCTGGCACGTATCCCGCAGGGTGGCGAAACCCGTGGTAACCTGGCAGCCGGTGGCCGAGGTGAGCCACGCCCGTTGACCGAAAGCGACTGGGAAATTGCCCGTCGCGTTGGCCCGACGCTGAAAGCCAAAGGCCTGATCTTCGTTGGCCTGGATATCATCGGCGATCGTCTGACCGAAGTGAACGTCACCAGCCCGACCTGCATTCGTGAAATTGAGGCTGAATTCCCGATTTCGATCACCGGAATGCTGATGGACGCTATCGAAAAACGTTTACAGAAATAACCTAACAATACTATTAGTGACAGCGCCTGTGTTTGTCCCCATACTGGGCGCTGTCGCTTTTTAAACCAGGAAACAGTACCTCTGACAATGAATTTACAGCATCACTTTCTTATTGCCATGCCTGCTCTCCAGGACCCGATTTTTCGCCGCGCCGTGGTTTATATTTGTGAATACAATGAAGACGGCGCGATGGGTATTATCATTAATAAACCGCTGGAAAATCTTCAGGTTGAAGGAATTCTGGACAAGCTGAAAATCTCGGCTGAAGAGCGCCTGCCGGAAATACGGCTTGATAAACCTGTGATGCTGGGCGGACCTCTTGCAGAAGATCGCGGTTTTATCCTGCATACGCCGCCGGTGTTCTCTTCCAGTATTCGAATTTCGGATAACACCGTCATCACCACCTCGCGTGACGTGCTCGAAACGCTGGGTACCGCAGAGCAGCCTTCTGAAGTGCTGGTGGCGTTGGGCTATTCGTCCTGGGAGAAAGGCCAGCTTGAGCAGGAGATCCTCGATAACGCCTGGCTTACCGCGCCTGCGGACATGAATATCCTGTTTAAAACCCCCATCGCCGATCGCTGGCGTGACGCGGCGAAGCTGATTGGTATTGATATCCTGACCATGCCTGGCGTAGCGGGGCACGCCTGATGAGCGGAACACTTCTGGCCTTCGATTTTGGCACCAAAAGCATTGGCGTCGCCGTGGGGCAGCGCATCACCGGTACCGCGCGTCCGCTTACTGCCCTGAAGGCCAACGACGGTACGCCGGACTGGAATCTCATTCAGCGCCTGCTCAAGGAGTGGCAGCCGGATGACGTGATTGTTGGGCTGCCGCTGAACATGGACGGTACCGAACAGCCGCTTACCGCCCGGGCGCGAAAGTTCGCCAATAAAATTCATGGCCGCTTTGGCGTCTCCGTTAAGCTTCACGACGAGCGTCTTAGCACCGTCGAAGCGCGTGCGGGTCTGTTTGAGCACGGCGGCTTCCGGGCGCTCAACAAAGGCAGCGTGGACTCCGCTTCTGCCGTGATTATCCTCGAAAGCTATTTCGAACAGGGCTTTTAAGCACGGGGGCCTACAGCCGCCCCTGCGCCCGTCTCTCCGCCAGGCTCTGGTCAAAGTTCTGCATTCCTGCCTGCAGACCGGTTTGGATGATGCCGGGCAGTTGCCACGTTTTCCCTTCACGAATAAGATTTGCCGCCGCAGCGGTGTTCACCAGCAGTTCATACAGCGCGACGCGCCCGTCCTGCAGATCGGGAAGCAGCTTCTGCGCCAGCACTGCCCGGAGGCTGCCGGCCAGCTGGTTACGCACCGGATCTTTCTCCTGCGCCGGGAACGTATCGACCAGCCGTTCAATCGCCTGCGATGCCCCGCGCGTATGCAGCGTCGCCAGCACCAGATGCCCGGTTTCCGCCGCGGTTAGCGCCAGGCGGATCGTTTCGCTGTCGCGCAGCTCCCCCAGCAAAATAACGTCCGGATCCTGGCGTAAGGCACTGCGCAGCGCGTCGGCAAATGACGGACTGTGCTGGCCAATCTCCCGCTGCTGGATCAGGCAACGCTCGCTCTGGTAGATAAACTCCACCGGATCTTCAAGCGTGAGGATATGGCCGTCAGTATGGTGGTTGAGAAAATCAACCATCGCCGCCAGCGTAGTGGATTTGCCGCTGCCGGTCGCCCCGGTGACCAGAATCAGCCCGGCGTCATTGGATAACAGTTCCGGGATTGCCCGCGGCGCGCCCAGCGTAGCGAGTTGTGGACAGGTACGCGGCAACAGACGCAGCGTCACAGAGACACCGCGCATCTGCTTAAAGGCACTCCCGCGCAGACGCTGGCCTCCCGTTACCGTCGCGGCAAAATCCACCTGTCCATTTGCCCACCATGTTCCCTGCTGCTCATCGTTGAGCCACGCTTTTAACAACGCCCTGACGTCAGGAGGAGGAAACGGTGCCGGTTCAAGGCGGCCCGTTCTGCGCCAGCGGGGTGGCGAATCACTGCACAGGTGTAGATCGGAGACGTTATGCTTTACACTAAGGGCCACAATTTCTTCCACATCCATAGACTACTCCTCGGAAAATGAACGACATTGCGCATAACCTGGCACAGGTCCGGGACAAAATCTCAGCCGCCGCAACGCGTTGCGGCCGGGCTTCAGAAGAAATTACGTTGCTTGCAGTCAGCAAAACCAAGCCTGCGAGCGCCATCGCAGAAGCTATTGACGCAGGCCAACGCGCGTTTGGTGAAAACTACGTCCAGGAAGGCGTGGATAAAATTCGCTACTTCCAGGAACAGGGGAATACGGATCTGCAGTGGCACTTTATTGGTCCACTGCAGTCGAACAAAAGCCGTCTGGTGGCGGAGCACTTTGACTGGTGCCATACCGTTGACCGTCTGCGCATTGCGACACGCCTGAACGACCAGCGTCCGTCAGAGATGCCAGCGCTTAACGTGCTGATTCAAATCAACATCAGCGACGAAAACAGCAAGTCCGGCATTGCGCTGAGCGAGCTGGATGCGCTGGCAGCCGAAGTGGACGCCCTGCCGCGTTTAACCCTGCGTGGTTTGATGGCAATCCCGGCGCCTGAGTCAAGTTATGAAAGGCAGTTTGCCGTGGCACAGCAAATGGCTGTAGCATTTGAGGCGCTTAAAGCGCGCTATAACACGGTAGACACGCTTTCTCTGGGCATGTCGGATGATATGGAAGCCGCCATCGCGGCAGGCAGCACTATGGTGCGCATCGGCACGGCAATTTTCGGTGCGCGCGACTACTCAAAATAATAAGGAAACCTGAGGAACGCCATGAAGACGTTGACTTTCCTGCTCTCAACTGTGCTTGAGCTGTATACGATGGCGCTTTTGCTGCGCGTCTGGATGCAGTGGGCCCGCTGTGATTTTTACAATCCGTTCTCGCAGTTTGTCGTGAAAATCACGCAGCCTGTTGTCGGACCGCTGCGTCGTATTATCCCGGCGATGGGTCCCATCGACAGTTCGTCTCTGCTGGTGGCGTTTATTCTGAGCGTTATCAAAGCGATTGTGCTGTTTATGGTCATCACCTTCCAGCCGATTATCTGGATTGCTGCGGTCCTGATTTTAATCAAAACCGTCGGTCTGCTGATTTTTTGGGTGCTGCTGGTCATGGCCATCATGAGTTGGGTAAGCCAGGGCCGTAGTCCGGTAGAATATGCGCTGATCCAACTGGCCGAACCGCTGCTGCGCCCGATTCGCAACCTGCTGCCTTCGATGGGCGGTATTGATTTCTCGCCGATGATCTTGGTACTGCTGCTCTATGTGGTCAACATGGGGATCGCTGAGCTGCTGCAGTCCACGGGCAATATGCTGCTGCCGGGGCTGTGGATGGCGCTATGAGTGCAGTAAGCACCTGCGCTGACGGGCTGGTTTTGCGGCTGTATATTCAGCCCAAAGCCAGCCGTGACGGTATTGTTGGGCTGCATGGCGACGAGTTAAAAGTCGCCATCACCGCCCCGCCGGTTGACGGCCAGGCGAACGCGCATCTGACCAAATATCTGGCAAAACAGTTTCGCGTCGCCAAAAGTCAGGTCATCATTGAAAAAGGTGAACTTGGGCGACATAAACAGGTAAAAATCCTTAATCCGCAATCTATCCCGACGGAAGTCGCGGCACTGAAAGAACAGGACTAAACCATGCAGAAAGTTGTTCTCGCGACCGGCAACGCCGGTAAAGTGCGCGAGCTGGCCTCGCTATTAAATGATTTTGGTCTGGACGTGGTCGCCCAGACCGATCTTGGCGTGGATTCCGCCGAAGAGACGGGGCTGACGTTTATCGAAAACGCGATCCTCAAAGCACGCCATGCCGCGCAGATTACGGGCCTGCCCGCGATTGCCGACGACTCCGGCCTGGCCGTAGACGCCCTTGGCGGCGCGCCGGGGATCTACTCTGCGCGCTATTCCGGCGTTGACGCTACCGACCAGCAGAATCTGGAAAAGCTGCTTGTCGCCCTTAAAGACGTACCGGACGAACAGCGCTCCGCGCAGTTCCACTGCGTGCTGGTCTATATGCGTCACGCGGAAGACCCTACTCCGATCGTCTGCCACGGCAGCTGGCCGGGCGTGATTACTCGTGAAGCGGCTGGCAACGGCGGCTTTGGCTACGATCCGATTTTCTTTGTCCCGACCGAGGGCAAAACCGCTGCGGAACTGACCCGCGAAGAGAAAAGCGCGATATCCCACCGTGGACGCGCGCTGAAACTGTTACTGGAAGCACTGCGTAATGGCTAATTTGCCGCCTCTGAGTCTTTATATTCACATCCCGTGGTGCGTGCAGAAATGCCCGTACTGCGATTTCAACTCGCACGCGCTGAAAGGCGAAGTGCCGCACGATGACTACGTTGCGCATCTGCTGGCCGACCTGGACGCCGATGTACCTTACGCACAGGGACGTGAAGTTAAGACCATTTTCATAGGTGGCGGTACGCCGAGCCTGCTGTCAGGCCCGGCGATGCAAACGCTGCTGGACGGCGTGCGTGCGCGCCTGAACCTGGCAGCGGATGCTGAAATCACGATGGAAGCCAACCCCGGTACCGTTGAGGCCGACCGTTTTGTCGACTATCAGCGCGCGGGCGTGAACCGCATCTCCATCGGCGTGCAGAGCTTTAGCGAGCCGAAACTGAAGCGCCTGGGGCGTATTCACGGCCCGGAAGAGGCGAAGCGCGCGGCAAACCTGGCGACCGGTCTTAATCTTCGCAGCTTTAACCTGGATTTGATGCACGGCCTGCCGGATCAGTCGCTGGAAGAGGCGCTGGACGACCTGCGCCAGGCCATTGCGCTGAATCCCCCGCATCTGTCGTGGTACCAGCTCACCATCGAGCCCAACACCCTGTTTGGCTCGCGTCCGCCGATGCTGCCGGATGACGACGCGCTGTGGGATATCTTCGAGCAGGGTCACAGGCTTTTAACCGCTGCGGGCTATCAGCAGTACGAAACGTCGGCGTATGCGAAGCCGGGCTACCAGTGTCAGCACAACCTGAACTACTGGCGTTTTGGCGACTATCTCGGGATTGGCTGCGGCGCGCACGGCAAGGTGACCTTCCCGGACGGGCGTATTCTGCGTACTGCCAAAACCCGCCACCCTCGCGGGTATATGGAAGGCCGCTACCTGGAGCGTCAGCACAACGTCGAGGCGGCGGATAAGCCGTTTGAGTTCTTTATGAACCGCTTCCGTCTGCTGGAAGCCGCGCCGCGCGCTGAGTTTGCGCTGTACACCGGGCTGGCGGAATCGGTGATTCGCCCGCAGATCGACGAAGCGCTGGCGCAGGGGTATCTCACGGAATGTGCGGAATACTGGCAGATCACCGAGCACGGCAAACTGTTCCTCAATTCCCTTCTTGAGCTGTTCCTCGCCGAAGAATCCTGAAGGCGGATTCAGGATTTTGCATCCCGTTCTGCCAGCTGAGGGAAAGGCTGGCAGAGTGTGGGGATGGACAAATCAAAACAACTCCGCAAACAAATGACGCCCGAAGAGTTACGCCTCTGGTATTTACTCAGGGGACGCCGCTTCTTTGGCTATAAGTTTCGCCGCCAGATGCCGATTGGTGCATATATCGTGGATTTTGCCTGTTTTAAGGCAAAGCTGATTATCGAGCTGGACGGTGGACAACATCAGAACAACGAAATGTATTATTCACGTCGTGCTGAATTTTTTAATGTAAACGGCTGGGAAATACTACGGTTCTGGAATAATGAATTTAGAGCTAATGAGGAGGAGGTAATGATGGCTATTCTGCAAAGACTGCAATGCCTGATGCCCTCACCCTAACCCTCTCCCACAGGGAGAGGGAACGATTACACCCTCTCCCCTGGGGAGAGGGATGGGGTGAGGGGCCCAGCGCGCAGAGATCTTACTTCAGCGTCCCCACCAGCGCCTTCCGGCTGTCTTCCAGCGACACCACGCGTTTACACACGTCTTTGCCGAACTGCTGGAAATCATCTTCCTGGTTCTTCCACTCGTTCTGAATGGAGGTCTGCAGGCCGCCCAGACTGCCCAGCACGCCCTGCAGCGGGTTACCGCCGCCTTTCAGCACTGCTTTGGCGCCCATCTCGTTGATGCTGTCCTGCAGGATGCCGCCCATCGCCTGGTTCACCAGCTGCTGCCCGTCAGCACGGACCTGATCGATCGCCTTATAGTGGAACGTCAGGCCATCGGAGCGCGTCTCGATAATACGGTTCATCTGCTCTTTAAGCTGCTTGTCCAGCTTCGTCAGGCGGGTGCGCATGTTGCTGCTCTCCCCCACCTCTTTGGTGATGATCTTATCCAGCGCCACGCGGCTCTTTTCGACGCGCGTCAGGGCACCTTCATTAATCCACGGCAGCGCGGTACGCAATTCGGACTGGTAGTCTTTCGCCTGCTCGCGCTGTGCGGCAGTCAGGTTATACTGCTTGCCGTTATAAGTGACGTTCCCTTCTGGCGTAATCACCAGATTGCCGTTCTCGCCTTTGACCTGCACGGTTTGCGGGCTTAACACCACGTCATCACGCGGGGTGACGCTACATTGATAATCCGCATGGGCGGTGAATCCGGTTGCCATCAAAGCAACGGCCAGCAACGTTTTGCGCATCTTAAACACTCCCTCAGACAAAACGGGCCAGCTAATGCTGGCCCCTTACTGCTTAATTAGTCCCACCAAACGTCGAAAAGTTCGCTGACGCGGACATCTTCGAGCTTGTGGTCTTCAAGCCACTTACGTACCAGAGCCTGATGTTCTTCGGTGCATTTACCCACTTCCTGGGTGCAGATCAGACCTTCCCAGGCCAGATAGCCGCTACCGTCGAAGGCCAGTTTGTTTGGCTCGATCACCTCGTTGATGAACGCATCCACGTCCTGATCGATCTGCTCAACGCTGGTGCCTTCCGGGAAACGCCACGCAACGGAGAAGCCCACTTCCTGGAATTCTTCGATGTGCATCTTTTTACGCAGACGACGGCTACGATTCTTTGCCATTATTTCACCCTCTCGAACATTAAGTCCCATACACCGTGACCAAGACGATGGCCACGCTGTTCAAATTTCGTTACCGGACGCGATTCCGGACGCGGTACATAGTCGTTGCTCGCAGACTGGTTTTTGTAACCGTCCAGCGACGACATCACTTCCAGCATATGTTCCGCATACGGTTCCCAGTCGGTCGCCATATGGAAGACACCGCCCAGCTTCAGCTTGCTTTTAACCAGCTCGGCAAACGGCGCCTGAACGATACGGCGTTTATTATGACGCGCTTTGTGCCACGGGTCAGGGAAAAAGAGCTGAACCATGGTTAAAGAATTGTCAGGAATCATTTTGTGCAGCACTTCCACCGCGTCGTGACACATCACGCGCAGGTTCTCAACGCCCTCTTCGTGGGCCGTTGCCAGACACGCGCCCACGCCCGGCGAATGCACTTCGATACCGAGGAAGTTCTGCTCCGGGCGAGCTTTCGCCATGGTCACCAGCGAGGCGCCCATACCGAAGCCAATTTCCAGCGTGACCGGCGCGTCGCGGCCAAACAGCTCGGCAAAATCCAGAGGCTGCTCGCTGAACTCAACGCCCATCACCGGCCAGTAGTTGTCCAGCGCGTGTTGCTGACCTTTTGTCAGGCGGCCCTGACGACGGACAAAGCTGCGAATACGGCGCAGCGGGCGACCGTTTTCATCAAATTCCGGTGAAATGACGTCGTTTTTCATAAAAGAGTTGTCTGCTTGTGAGAATGTTCGGGAAACGGGCATTATCCAAAGTTAAGGCTTCTATGCAAGCATGGGAAAGATCCGGTTTACAGCAGATTGACGCTGTGCTGCAATCTGCGTCCCTGATTATGCGAATCGATGACCATGCAAGCCTCTCAATTTTCAGCCCAGGTGCTGGACTGGTACGACAAATACGGGCGTAAAACCCTGCCCTGGCAAATTGAAAAAACGCCTTACAAAGTATGGCTCTCCGAGGTGATGTTACAACAAACGCAGGTCGCCACGGTGATCCCTTACTTCGAGCGTTTTATGGCGCGCTTCCCGACGGTGACCGATCTGGCCAACGCGCCGCTGGACGAGGTCCTGCACCTGTGGACCGGTCTTGGCTATTACGCCCGTGCGCGTAACCTTCACAAGGCTGCACAGCAGGTTGCCACGCGCCACAACGGGAAGTTCCCGGAAACCTTCGATGAGGTGGCCGATCTCCCCGGCGTCGGACGTTCAACCGCAGGCGCTATTCTCTCCCTGTCTTTAGGCAAGCATTTCCCGATCCTCGACGGCAACGTGAAGCGCGTGCTGGCGCGCTGCTATGCCGTCGACGGCTGGCCGGGGAAGAAAGATGTTGAAAAACGTCTTTGGGAAATAAGTGAAGCGGTTACTCCGGCTAACGGCGTCGAGCGTTTCAACCAGGCGATGATGGATCTCGGCGCAATGGTCTGCACGCGCTCAAAACCAAAATGCGAACTCTGCCCGGTGAATAATCTCTGCGTGGCGTATGCCAACCATTCATGGGCGCAGTATCCGGGTAAGAAACCCAAGCAGACGCTGCCGGAGCGCACCGGCTATATGCTGCTGATGCAGCACGGTGACGAGGTCTTCCTCGCCCAGCGTCCGCCGAGCGGTCTGTGGGGTGGTCTATACTGCTTCCCACAGTTTGAAGATGAAGACTTGCTGCGTGAATGGCTTAAAAAGCGCGGGATTGCTGCCGATAACCTGACGCAGTTGACCGCGTTTCGCCACACCTTCAGCCATTTCCATCTGGATATTGTGCCGATGTGGCTTCCCGTGTCCTCCTTCGCCTCGTGCATGGATGAAGGCACCGCTCTCTGGTATAACTTAGCGCAACCGCCATCAGTCGGACTGGCGGCTCCCGTGGAGCGCCTGTTACAGCAATTACGTGCCGGTGCAATGGTTTAGCATCGACAAGAAAAAGAGGAATGAGTATGGCCAGAACGATTTTTTGTACTTTCCTGCAGCGTGACGCTGAAGGCCAGGATTTCCAGCTTTATCCGGGCGATCTGGGTAAACGCATCTACAATGAAATCTCCAAAGAAGCCTGGGGACAGTGGCAGAAAAAGCAGACCATGCTGATCAACGAGAAGAAACTCAGCATGATGAACCCGGAACACCGCAAGCTGCTTGAGCAGGAGATGGTGAGCTTCCTGTTCGAAGGTAAAGACGTGCACATCGAAGGCTATACGCCACCGGAAAAATAACAGCGTGCGGGGGAAACCCCGCCGTTAAAGCAAACACAACACGCACTCCCGGAATGATGAAAAAACTTTTAGCGCTAGCCCTTGTTGCGCCGTTGCTTGTCTCGTGTTCGTCAAAAAAAGGCGAAGATTACAACGAAGCCTGGATCAAGGACACCAACGGTTTTGACATTTTGATGGGGCAGTTTGCCCACAACATCGAGAACATATGGGGATTTAACGAAGTTCTTATTGCCGGACCTAAGGACTACGTTAAGTACACCGACGCCTATCTGACCCGTAGCCACATCAACTTTGATGAGGGGACGATCACGATTGAGACCATTGCAGGCACGGACCCTGCGGCACGACTCCGTCAGGCGATAATCAAAACCCTGCTGATGGGTGACGATCCTGGCTCTATCGATCTCTACTCCGATGCCGACGATATCACCATCTCGAAAGAGCCGTTCCTGTACGGTCAGGTCGTCGATCAGACCGGTCAGCCGATCCGCTGGGAAGGCCGCGCCACGAAATTTGCCGACTACCTGCTGCAGACGCGCCTGAAGAGCCGCTCTAACGGTCTGAAGATCATCTATAGCGTCACCATCAACCTCGTCCCGAACCACCTCGACAAGCGTGCGCATAAGTATCTGGGCATGGTGCGTCAGGCCTCGCGTAAATACGGCGTGGATGAGTCGCTGATTCTGGCGATTATGCAGACCGAATCCTCGTTTAACCCGTATGCGGTAAGCCGTTCCGATGCCCTGGGGCTGATGCAGGTTGTGCAGCACAGCGCCGGTAAAGACGTCTTCCGCGCGCAGGGTAAATCCGGCACGCCGAGCCGTAGCTATCTGTTCGACCCGCAGAGCAACATTGATACCGGCACGGCCTATCTGGCGATGCTGAACAATGTCTACCTCGGCGGCATAGACAACCCGACGTCGCGCCGCTATGCGGTGATCACCGCCTATAACGGCGGCGCGGGCAGCGTGCTGCGCGTCTTCTCAAATGACAAAGTGCAGGCCGCGAACATCATCAACAGCATGGCGCCGGGGGATGTCTACTCTACCCTCACCACCCGCCACCCGTCTGCGGAATCCCGTCGCTATCTGTATAAGGTGAATACGGCGCAGAAGAACTACCGTCGTCGATAATCAACACACCTTTTCCTGCAAGGGGAAGGTGTTCTGCTTTCCCTCTCCCCGTGGGAGAGGGTCAGGGTGAGGGCATCAGACCGCACTCACTCACCCCACCCATACGAAAATGTTATTTGCATCACAATCCAAACTGCAAATTAATGTGGATTGCATTTTTTTGCGGGAGGTAACAAAACATATCGTTGCCAACTGATAGAATTGCATCAAATAACAACCCTGAATGTTCCCAAAACAACATATCTCCCGCTCACTTGTGAGGAAAGTAACATGAACCTTAAGCTGCAGCTTAAAATATTGTCGTTTCTGCAGTTCTGCCTGTGGGGTAGCTGGCTGACTACACTCGGCTCCTATATGTTTGTGACGCTCAAGTTCGATGGTGCGTCAATCGGTGCCGTCTACAGCTCGCTCGGTATTGCGGCTGTCTTCATGCCAACGCTGCTGGGCATCGTGGCGGATAAATGGCTAAGCGCAAAATGGCTGTACATGCTTTGTCATCTGGTGGGTGCGGGGACGCTGTTTATGGCAGCCCAGGTGACCACGCCGGGGGCGATGTTCATGGTGATCCTGCTTAACTCGCTGGCCTATATGCCAACGCTTGGACTGATCAACACCATCTCCTACTACCGCCTGAAGTCTGCGGATATGGATATCGTGACCGATTTCCCGCCAATCCGTATCTGGGGCACCATCGGCTTTATCATGGCGATGTGGGGCGTGAGCTTCGCGGGCTTCGAACTGAGCCATATGCAGCTCTATATCGGTGCGGCGCTCTCCGTGGTGCTGGCGATCTTCACCCTGACGTTGCCGACCATTCCGGTTTCTAACCAGCAGAAAAACCAGAGCTGGAGCACCATGCTCGGCCTGGACGCCTTCGCGCTGTTCAAAAACAAACGCATGGCGATCTTCTTTATCTTCTCCATGCTGCTGGGCGCGGAGCTGCAGATCACCAACATGTTCGGCAACACCTTCCTGCACAGCTTCGATAACAACCCGCTGTTCTCCGGCAGTTTTATCGTTGAACATGCGTCGGTGATGATGTCCATCTCTCAGATCTCTGAGACGCTGTTCATCCTGACCATCCCGTTCTTCCTGAGCCGCTACGGCATCAAGAACGTCATGCTGATCAGTATCGCGGCGTGGATGTTGCGCTTCGGCCTGTTCGCCTATGGCGATCCAAGCCCGTTCGGCACCGTGCTGCTGGTGCTGTCGATGATTGTTTACGGCTGCGCCTTCGACTTCTTCAACATCTCCGGTTCGGTGTTTGTGGAAAAAGAAGTGAAGCCTGAAATCCGCGCCAGCGCGCAGGGTATGTTCCTGATGATGACCAATGGCTTCGGCTGTATTCTGGGCGGCGTGGTGAGCGGTAAAGTGGTTGAGATGTACACCACTAACGGCATCACCAACTGGCAGCCGGTGTGGCTGATCTTCGCGGCGTACTCGCTGGTGCTGTTCTTCGCGTTCATCGCGCTGTTCAAGTACAAGCACGTGCGCGAGCCGCACGGTGCGCAGCCGATCGCGCATTGATTGTTGTGCCCGGTGGCGCTGCGCTTGCCGGGCCTACAAAACAAGACCGTAGGCCGGGTAAGGCAAAGCCGCCACCCGGCTATTTTATTCCAGACAGCACCCAACCCACCGACAGCAAATCCGCGCTGCCGCCCGGGCTCAGGTTCCGTTCAATCAGTGCGTTATCCATCTTAAGCAACGCCTCGCGGTCCCAGCCGTTAGCCAGCAGTTCCCGCGCGTAGCCCTGAACGTAGCGCAGCCCTTCCATGCCGCCGCGTGAAACCAGATTACTGTCCTGATTAACCGCCATCAGGCGTAACAGCAGGCCGTGAAGTGAATGTCCGTTCCACTGCGCCAGCGCCTTACGGACCGTCGCAAAGCCGCTCTCAGCCTCGCCGCGCGCCCCGGTTAAGCCGTACTGCTGAAACTGCCGCTCGCCCGCCGTCGCCTGCCCGCTGCGTGCGGCCAGCTCCCGCGACACCAGCCCGCGGCAGATGTTACTCACCTCACAGCAGAGGCTATCTGCGGAGATATTTTTCACACGACCGGCGGCGAAGCACAGTAAACCCAGGGCAAAAATCCCGCCCTTGTGGGTATTCACTCCGTTCGTCGCGGCGTACATCGCCTGCTCGCAGGCCATCCCCATCGGGCGGAGAAGCCGTAGCTGTTCGCCAGCGGGTTTATCCGCATGCGCGCTGCCCAACTCGGCAAAGCGCGTAAACCACGGCGTAATCGCCATAATGCTGCGAACGAACAGCGCGTGGTCCATATCGCGATGGGAACCGTTATTGAGCTTGTCCACCAGCCCGGGCTTGGGCGTCAGCTCCAGCTCCTGCCACAGCGCCGCTTCGGCAAGCGCAGGCACGTCAACCGGGCGCGGTTTAGTCGCGAGCAAACCAGTCATCAATCATTTTCTCCACGCGGGAAACCACCTGCTCCACAGGATGAGCGCGCGAACGGGAACAGGCATGAGCGGTCTCGTCGCAGATCAGGCAACGCCTTAGATTTGCGCCCAGCGACTGACGCCCGACGTGGCCGTGCTGAAGGCATATCACGTCCAGATCCCACAGCCTGCCGAGCGGGTGCGTCTGCTCCAGATCCGCACAGTGCGCTTTGATTTCCGCCGCCGGGTGGGCCACGCACCACAGGGCTTCTGGCCCAGTCGGGAGCCATAGAACCTGGCGGTCCAGCACCTGCCAGCGGTTTTCCCACAGCAGCTGGTCGCACATCTGCAGCGCCACGCCCATGGTGTTGCGATAGCGAAGGCTGTCCTTGATTTCCCCTGGCGTGACCAGCGTGAGGGAAATCACCGGTTGTTGATAGTGCTCGAGCATGTCAGCCTGGCGCGCTGCGCGGCGCTCTTTCGCCGCCAGCAGTTCGTCCAGGCTGACACCCGTCCGCACGGGTGTCGCTGAAATCATACTTACTCCTTCACCTGTCGCACGGTGTCGATCACGCTGCCGTCGCGGTAGCGGATCACCCCGACGATTTTGTCGGTAAACTCTATCGGTTTAGGGATGCCGGTCAGGGAGATCGCCCGCTCGTACAGCGCGTTGATATCCACAACCTTCAGCCCGGCTTCCAGCAGCCGCTCGCGGATTTCCGGACGCGCCGGGTTAACCGCGATGCCGTGGTCGGTGACCAGCACGTCGATGCTTTCGCCCGGCGTGAGGCGCGTGGTAACCCGCTTCACGACCGTGGGAATGCGGCTGCGCAGCAGAGGAGCAACGACGATGGTCAGATTCGCCGCGGCGGCCACGTCGCAGTGCCCGCCGGACGCGCCTCGCATCACCCCGTCGGAGCCGGTGATGACGTTGACGTTGAAATCAACGTCGATTTCAAGCGCGCTGAGGATCACCACGTCGAGCTGGTCGCAGCTTGCCGCCTTGCTGCCGGGGTTGGCGTAGACGTTGGTGGAGATCTCCACGTGGTTCGGGTTGCGCGCCAGCGAAGCCGCCGCCTGACCGTCAAAGCACTGGGTATCGAGCAGCTTTTCGATCAGCCCCTTCTCGTGCAGATCCACCAGGCTGCCGGTGATGCCGCCGAGCGCAAAGCGCGCCTTCACGCCGCTGCGCTCCATCTTCTCTTCCATAAAGCGGGTGCAGGCCGTGGCCGCCGCGCCGGAGCCGGTCTGCATCGAGAAGCCCGGTTTGAAATAGCCGGAATGCTCAATCACGTCCGCCGCATAGCGGGCGATCATCAGCTCGCGCGGGTTGCTGGTGACGCGCGCCGCGCCGACGCTGATTTTCGCCGGGTCGCCTACGCTTTCAACCTGCACGATGTAGTCCACCTGGTCCTGCACCAGGCTGGCGGGCATATTGGGGAACGGCACCAGTTCTTCGGTCAGCAGCACCACCTTGCGGGCAAAGTGCGCGTCCACCATGGCGTACCCCAGCGAGCCGCAGCACGATTTTCCGTGCGTCCCGTTGGCGTTGCCAAACTCATCGCTACACGGCACGCCGAGAAACGCCACGTCGATATTCAGCTCGCCGTCCTGGAGCAGCTTCACGCGACCGCCGTGGGAGTGGATTTGCACCGGCTCGTCCATCAGGCCGTGGGAGATGGCATCCGCCAGCCTGCCGCGCATGCCCGAGGTGTAAATCCGAGTGATGACGCCACTTTCAATATGCTCGATCAGCGCGTCGTTGCAGGTCATCAGCGAGCTGGAGGCCAGGGTCAGGTTTTTAAAGCCCATGCGCGCCAGCAGCGCCACAACGGTGTTGATCACCCGATCGCCTTCGCGAAACGCGTGGTGGAAGGAGATGGTCATGCCGTCCTGCAGGCCGCAGCGCTTAACCGCCTCTTCAATAGAGGCGCACAGCTTGCGGCTGTGTTTCGCGTCGCTGTCCGCCAGCCACGGCGTGGCGCTGTGGGCGGTATCAAACGGTTTTAGGTCCCGCAGATGGGGAAAATTCACGTGAAGAAGTTCTGTCTGATTCATTATTTCATCCTTACCGACGCACGCCGGAGGCCGCCGCGCGCTCCAGCACCACCTGCGCGTGGTTAATAATCGGTGCATCCACCATTTTGCCGTTAAGCGACACCACGCCCAGACCGTTACGCTCGCCCTCTTCTGCAGCCTCAATCACCCTTTTGGCGTGATCCACCTCTTCCTGCGTCGGGGCGTAGGCGTTGTGCAGCAGGTCAATCTGGCGCGGGTTAATCAGCGATTTGCCGTTAAAGCCCATCTTGCGGATCAAATCGACCTCACGCAGGAACCCGGCCTCGTCGTTAACGTCTGACCACACCACGTCGAAGGCGTCGATGCCCGCCGCGCGGGCGGCGTGCAGCACGGCGCAGCGGGCGTAGAACAGCTCGGTGCCGTCGCCGCGCTCGGTCTGCATGTCCATCACGTAGTCAAAGGCGGCCAGCGCAATGCCGATGAGGCGCGGAGAGCTGCGGGCAATCGCCACGGCGTTGATGACGCCAATGGCCGACTCAATCGCCGCCATTACGCGGGTGGAGCCGACCTCGCGGCCACACTCCTGCTCGATGCGCTCAAGGTGGCCTTCCAGCTCGTAGATGTCGTCCGGCGTGTCGGTTTTCGGCAGTCGGATCACGTCCACGCCTGCCCGCACGGCGGCTTCCAAATCCAGCAGGCCAAACGGCGTGCTCAGCGGGTTAATGCGCACCACGGTTTCGATATCCTGATACATCGGGTGCTGCAGGGCATGGAACACCAGCATGCGCGCGGTATCCTTCTCGCGCAGGGCAACGGCGTCCTCAAGATCAAACATGATGGAGTCGGGACGGTAGATAAAGGCGGTGGAGAGCATGGCGGCGTTGGCACCCGGCAGGAACAGCATACTGCGGCGGAGTTTGCTCATTTCAGCGCCCCCCAGTTGATGGCCTGTTCATCGGCGGCACGCATAAGCGCGCTTTGCAGGCGGGCGCGGATCACACAGTCCAGCGCCCCTTTGTCTTCAATAATAATTAATCCCTGGTGCACGTTCATGGCGCGCAATGTGTCGTTGACCACCTGGCGAATTTGTTCGCCAAACTGCTTAATCACTTCACTGTGGATGACTATCTCCAGCTCGCCTTGAGCGGGAGCGATTTTCACCATCAGGTCGCTGGACTCCTGCGTTCCGGCCAGCGCCTCCCTTACAATTTTCATGATAAATTCCTGGTAGTTAAGCGACTTCCGCACTCGCACGGTAATGCGTTTCGAGATGCGCGAAGGTGGAGTCCGGGACAATCTCCCGGATCCGGGAAAACTGCTGTGTCTTCAGTAATCGACGCACTTCGGACGCCGATATGGCGTTACCGGTGGCCTTGATGCGCGGCATTTCCACCACCTCAATATGCGAGGCCAGCAGGTCGTGCAGCGTCTGGTTGTACTGGCGGGTAATGTCGCAGAACGGCTCCGAGCCGATGAAGCGGTGCGTGATGCCCAGCGCCGGGGCAATGAAGTCCCGGAAGATCAGCACGTCGATCTCGCTCCACGCCTGCTGCACTTTGCCGGTCTCCTTCAGGAAGTAGGCCGGAAAGGTGGCGCGAGAGATGATGTACTGCGAGCCTTCATGCACCACGACGTTCGGCAGATGCGCCACGCCCGCGCGCACCATCTCCAGACGCGCGCTGAACGGGAAGAACGAGGCGTCTTCACGCACCACAAAAAGATGCAGGGCATCGCACCGCTGCACCGCCTGCTCCACCAGATGGCGGTGGCCGAGGGTGAACGGATTGGCGTTCATCACTATCGCGCCAATGTTCTTCCCGCACTTGCGCTTCGCGCTCAGGGAACGGCAGTAGCGCTCGATCCCCTGCGGGGTGTTCTCCATCAGCACCGCGTTGTTCCCGCTCTGGGCAATCGGCCAGAAGCCGCTGCGGGCAAAGCGCTCCCGGTTGCACGGACGGGTGCAGAGGAAGAGGTGAAAATGGCCGCACTCCAGCGCCGCATTTTCCACCTCTGCCAGCAGCCGCGCGCTGAGGTTCTCGCCGCGAAGCTGCTCGTTGACCGCCACGCATTTGATGACGTTGGCAGCAAGCCCTGCGCAACCCACCAGCTGCGAGCCGGACCAGGCTTCGACGAACAGCGTGATGTCGTTGTCCAGGCCAAGGCCGCTGTCTGCCAGCAGGTAGCGGATCTGGCTTAAGCGTTCCGGGTGTTTCGCCACGAGGGTGTGGCGAAAATCGATGGGTTGCGATTGCATGCTGCCGCCTTACTTAATGTGCTGCCGCAAGCCCGACGGCTGGCGCTTCCACGATCACGTTGCTGAGATGACCGATATGCTCGATCTCCACCTCAATGCGATCGCCCTCTTTCATAAACAGCGGCGGATTGCGCTTTTTACCCACCCCGCCCGGGGATCCGGTGATGATCACATCGCCAGGACTTAAGCGGGTGAAGGTGCTGATGTACTCGATCAGCTCAGCAACCTTGTGGATCATGCTGCTGGTGTTGTCTTCCTGCACCATGCGGCCGTTGAGCCAGGTGCGGATTGCAAGCCTGTGCGGATCGGGGATCTCATCTGCCGTCGCCATCCACGGGCCAAACGCGCCGGTTTTGCGCCAGTTTTTACCGGCGGTAAACCAGGTGTGCTGCCAGTCGCGGGCGGAGCCGTCCATGTAGCAGCTGTAGCCCGCCACGTGACGCAGGGCGTCGTCACGGCTGATGTTTTCCCCGCCTTTACCGATGATCACCGCCAGCTCGCCTTCATAGTCGAATTCGCTGGAGTGGCGCGGCTTCAGCACTGGTTCGTTGTGGCCGGTCTGTGAATCCGGAAAACGGACAAACAGGGTTGGGGCCGGGTTGTGCTGGTCAAACTCCTTGCGCTTGTCGGCGTAGTTCATGCCCACGCAGAGGATTTTTTCCGGCTGCTCAATCACCGGTAAGAAGGTGATGGCGCTCATCGGCACGTCCACGGCATCGTTCAGGTAGCGGGTGGCCTGTGCCAGCCCGTTACCCTGCAGCAGCGCTTTAAGGTCGCTGTAGCGGTCGCCAAGACGGCGGCCTAAATCAATCACGCCGTCGGCCTGGACGATGCCGTAGCTGCGTTTTCCCTGGTATAAAAAGCTTGCGAGTTTCATTGTTCTTTCCTGAAAACTTAAACGAGGAAGTTGCCCAGAATCAGCAGTGAGACAGAGACGTTAATCGCCCCGCCGATACGGGTAGCAATCTGGGCGAATGGCATCAGGCTCATGCGGTTGCCTGCGGTCAGGATCGCCACGTCGCCGGTACCGCCCTGACCGCTCTGGCAGCAGGAGACGATGGCGACATCAATCGGGTGCATACCAATCTTTTTGCCGACGAAGAACCCGGTCGCCACGAGCGCGGAGACGGTGCTGATAATCACCAGCAGGTTGGTCAGCGTGAAGGCGGCCACCAGTTCATGCCACGGGGTGATAGCCACGCCAACGGCAAAGAGAATCGGATAGGTCACAGAGGTCTGGAAGAATTTGTACACCACCTGAGAGCCTTCCAGCAGGCGTGGAGAGGCACCGTTACAGAGCTTCACCAGAACCGCCATAAACAGCATGCCGACCGGAGCAGGCAGGCCAATCAGCTTGTGGCCGAGCATGCCCAGCATGTAGAGCAGCACCGCCAGCAGCGCGCCGGAGGCGATAGTGGTCACGTCCGCCTTGCCGGAGAATGCAGGCTGAGAGACGGTGGCATCGGCATTGGCGCGGTTAGGCATCAGCTGGCCTTCACCGGTCAGGTGCGGGTAGCGTTTACCGAGCTGGTTCAGGCAGCCGGAGATGATGATTGCCGTCAGCCCGCCGAGCATGACCATCGGCAGCACGCGGCCGAGCGCCACGCCCTGATCCATATGCAGCAGGGTGGCATAGCCGATGGAGAGCGGGATTGCACCTTCGCCCACGCCGCCCGCCATAATCGGCAGAATGATAAAGAAGAAGATCTGGAAAGGCTCAAGGCCCAGCGCCAGGCCGACGCCCATCCCTACCAGCATGCCGACGATTTCGCCGCACAGCATCGGGAAGAAAATGCGCAAGAAGCCCTGGATCAGCACCGTGCGGTTCATGCTCATGATGCTGCCGACGATAATGCAGCAGATGTAGAGATAGAGAATGTTGGTGGATTTGTAGAACTTGGTGGTGGACTCGACCACCACGTCCGGCAGCAGGCCGTAATAGACCAGCGCGGAAGGGATAAACGTGGCGCAAATCGCCGCCGCGCCGAGCTTGCCGACAATCGGCAGGCGTTTGCCAAACTCGCCGCAGGCAAAGCCAAAGAAGGCCAGCGTGGCGACCATCACCACGATATCGCTCGGCAGTTTTCCGCCCAGGCAATCAATCGCAATCAGCACGCCCGCCAGAACGAACAGCGGCAGAGGAATAATCCCGATTTTCCAGGTGTCCATAATATGCCACCAGCGCTCTTTGAGCGAAGGTCGCTGAATTTCAATCGGGTCGTGGGTAACAGAGAAAGAATCGTCAGTTGTGCTCATAATAAGCCCCTTGGTTATTTTGTGCGTTCAGCTTAGAGTCACAAAGGCTTATTTTATGTGAGGGATGGCATATTAAAAGCGAAGTTTTAATGGCAGCTATGGTTTTAATGGTTTCTTTTATTTAATGTGATTTATACCTTATTTATTGCCGTGGTTTTTATGGTTTCTTTTCTAAATTGAACAAACAAATAACATTTGTTCATGCAGCCCAAAGCACGTTAGCCTTTTGGATAACGCTTTTACAGCGCCCGCTGTGCAAGGGATCACAAGTTTTCGGCAAAGCGGGCGTACGCGCAAAAAAAGATGATATATTGGCGATCTTTGCCGCTACCTTGCGTGATAGTTATGAAAGTCTCTTTCCAGATCAAGCTGTTTATTTCGCTGGTTGCCTTTTTCTCAGTGCTTTTTTCGTTACTGGGCGGATATTATTATGCCGACGTAGGGAAACAGCTTTATCAGGAAATGAGTACGCGAGCCAAAATACAGGCTGAAGAGATTGCGCTTATTCCGACATTGCGTAATGAAGTTGAACAAAAGAATATCAACGCCATCCATGATTTTATGCAGAAGATTTCTGCGCATAGTGACGCCAGCTTTATTGTGATTGGTGATGATAAAGGCCAGCATCTTTTTCACTCCGTCTTTGCCGACAGAGTGGGCACCACGCTGGTAGGCGGTGACAACGAAGCCGTATTGCAGGGTAAAAGCATCACCACCATCCGCAAAGGCGGGCTGGGCATTTCGCTGCGCAGTAAAGCCCCCATCTTCAACGCTGCAGGACAGGTGGTCGGCATCGTTTCGGTCGGCTATCTCACCAGCTACCTGGACACCATTACCGTCAGTAAAGTGGTCAACATCCTGATTGCCGCCGTGCTGCTGCTGATTGCTCTCTTTATCTTCTCCTGGTTCTTTACCCGCAGTATTAAGAAGCAGATCTTCTCCCTTGAGCCGCGCGAGATCGGCCTGCTGGTGCGTCAGCAGAAGGCCATGATGGAGTCTATTTATGAAGGGGTGATTGCCATTGACGATCAAAGGCGGATTGAAGTCATCAACCAGGCGGCGCGCAAGCTGCTGGGCCTGAGCCAGCCGGCCCGTGAACTGCGCGGACAGCTGATAAGCCAGGTGATCGATCCGGTCCCGTTCTTCGACACGCAGACGATGCTGGCGAAAGATACCCATGACGAGATTTGCCGTTTTAACGATCTCACGGTGATTGCCAGCCGGGTACACATCATGCTTGAGGGGTCGCTGCAGGGCTGGGTGATCACCTTCCGCGATCGCAACGAGATCGACTCGCTGAGCGCCCAGCTCAGCCAGGTCAAACGCTATGTCGATAACCTACGCATTATGCGCCACGAGCAGTTAAACCGGATGACCACCCTCTCCGGTCTGCTGCATATGGGCCGCTATGAGGAGGCGATTGGCTACATTCAGGCGCAGTCTGAACACGCCCAGGAGCTGCTGGACTTTATCTCTTCGCGCTTCAGCTCACCGACCCTGTGCGGTCTGCTGCTGGGGAAAGCCGCCCGCGCGCGGGAGAAAGGCGTTGAATTGTGCTTCGATCCGGCCTGTCGGCTGGATAAATCATTCCTTCCCCTCGGGGAGCAGGAACTGATTTCGATTATTGGTAACCTGCTGGATAACGCCATCGAAGCGACGCAGCGGTCGCCGCTTCCCCACGCGCCGGTGGAGGTGCTGATAAAGCTCAGCGACCAGGAGCTGATTATTGAAGTCGCCGACCAGGGCGTTGGCATTACACCGGAGATCCGTGAGCGGATCTTTGAACGCGGCATCACCACCAAGACGCGCGGCGATCATGGGATTGGCCTGTATCTGATCGAAAGCTATGTCACACAGGCTGGCGGCGCAATAGAAGTTGCCGATAATACCCCGCGCGGCGCCATTTTCTCCCTGTTTATCCCGGCCACGGGAACCGCCCGGCAACTGGAAGACACCGACTATGCAACATGAACTTATCGACGTACTGATTGTTGAAGACGAGAACGAACTGGCGCAACTGCACGCGGAGCTGATAAGCAAACATCCGCGTCTGAGGCTGGTGGGCATTGCCTCGTCGCTGGCTGCGGCCCAGGCAGAACTTGCAAATAAACAGCCGCAGCTGGTGCTGCTGGATAACTACCTGCCGGACGGCAAAGGGATCTCGCTTATCAATAACCCCATGCTGGCCCGCGCCAACTGCTCGGTGATTTTTATTACTGCCGCCAGCGATATGGACACCTGCAGCCAGGCCATCCGCAACGGCGCGTTCGACTACATCCTCAAACCCGTCTCCTGGAAGCGGCTCAGCCAGTCGCTGGAGCGGTTTGTGCAGTTTGCCGAACAGCAGCGGGTCTGGAAGATTGTCGACCAGCAAAACGTCGATTCTCTGTATCAGCTGCAGGCGAAAAACTACCGCCTGGACAACGGCAGCAAAGGCATTGAGGAAAATACGCTGGCGCGGGTGCAGTCTCTGTTTAACGACAAGGCAACGCACTGCTTTACCGTGGATGAGGTGGTGAGCGAGACGGGGTTGAGTAAAACCACCACCCGTCGCTATCTGGAACACTGCGTCGAGTCGGGTTTTCTGACGGTGGAGATGCTGTACGGTAAGATTGGGCATCCAAGGAGGATGTACAAGCGTAGTGCGGTTTGATGAGACGTTCCCTCTCCCAGGGGGAGAGGGTTAGGGTGAGGGCAGCAGCCCGCACTATCTCAGCACATACCCATACAGCCGCTTAATCCCGTCGGCATCCTTCTCGCTGTAAACACCCTGCAGTTCCGGCGAGAAGCCCGGCAGCAGGTTGATGCCCTCCTCCAGCGCCAGGAAGTAACGCTGTACCGCCCCGCCCCAGACTTCACCCGGCACCACGCACAGCACGCCCGGCGGATAGGGCAGCGCTCCTTCGGCCGCAATTCGTCCTTCGGCATCCCGTATGCGAACCAGATCCACGTCTCCGCGAATATACGCCTGATTGGCATCCTGCGGATTCATCACCACCTCAGGCAGGCTCTCCTTGCGGAACATCGCTTTCTGCAAATCCTTCACGTCGAAGCTGACGTAGAGATCGTGCATCTCCTGACACAGCTGGCGAAGGGTGTAATCCCGGTAGCGCACCGGGTATTTCTGGAAGATCGTCGGCAGCACGTCCGCCAGCGGCGTGTCGTCTTCAATATGCTGTTCAAACTGTCCCAGCATCGCCACCAGCTGCGCCAGCTTCTCGCTGCTTTCGGCAGGGGTCAGCAGGAACAGGATCGAGTTAAGGTCGCATTTCTCCGGCACAATGCCGTTTTCACGCAGATAGTGCGCCAGAATCGTCGCCGGGATCCCGAAATCCGTGTACTCGCCGGTTTCGGCATTGATGCCCGGCGTGGTCAGCAGGAGCTTGCACGGGTCGACAAAGTACTGCTCGCTTGCATAGCCCTCAAAGCCGTGCCATTTGGCCCCCGGCTCGAAGCTGAAGAAGCGCAGCTCGCTGGCAATGGCGTGCGTCGGATGATCCTGCCACGGCCGCCCCGCTACCACCGGTGGGATAAACGGTTTGATCATATGACAGTTGGCAATGATTGCCTTGCGCGCTTCAATCCCCAGCTCGACGCACTCCGCCCATAGCCTGCGTCCGCTTTCCCCTTCGTGGATCTTGGCATTCACATCCAGCGCTGCAAACAGCGGATAAAACGGGCTGGTGGAGGCATGCAGCATAAACGCGTTATTCAGCCGCTTGTGCGGGCAGAAACGCGCCTGACCGCGAATGTGGTTATCCTTTTTATGGATCTGCGAGGTTTGCGAAAACCCGGCCTGCTGTTTGTGCACAGACTGGGTTACGAAAATCCCCGGATCGTTCTCGTTCAGCTCCAGCAACAGCGGGGAAGTTTCTGCCATCATCGGAATAAATTGCTCGTAGCCCACCCAGGCGGAGTCAAAGAGAATGTAGTCGCACAGATGGCCGATCTTGTCGATCACCTGACGGGCGTTGTAGATCGTCCCGTCGTAGGTGCCAAGCTGAATGATCGCCAGGCGGAACGGACGCGGCTCGTCGGCTTTCTCCGGCGCCGCCTCGCGGATCAGGTTCCGCAGATACGCATCGTCAAAGCAATGGTCGTCAATCCCGCCAATAAAGCCAAACGGGTTACGCGCGGCCTCAAGGTAAACCGGCGTGGCACCCGCCTGGATCAGCGCCCCGTGGTGGTTAGACTTATGGTTATTGCGGT
This sequence comes from Enterobacter vonholyi, assembly GCF_008364555.1. Classification (GTDB taxonomy): domain Bacteria; phylum Pseudomonadota; class Gammaproteobacteria; order Enterobacterales; family Enterobacteriaceae; genus Enterobacter; species Enterobacter vonholyi. The sequence continues at coordinate 284,034 of NZ_VTUC01000037.1, read as the reverse complement.
CGAACAGCACCAGGTCGCCGCGGGTCAGCAGCGCGTTGGTCACTACCTTGTTGGCCGCTGACGTGCCGTTTAGCACGAAGTAGGTTTTATCCGCGTTAAACACTTTCGCCGCGAACTTTTGCGCGTGCTTGGCGGAGCCTTCGTGGATCAGCAGATCGCCCAGCTTCACGTCGGCATTGCACATATCGGCGCGAAACACGTTCTCACCGAAGAAATCATAGAACTGCCGCCCTGCCGGGTGCTTTTTGAAAAAGGCGCCGTGCTGGTGTCCGGGACAGGCGAAAGTGCTGTTGCCCATCTCCACATACTGGCTCAGGGTGTCGAAAAAAGGCGGCAGCAGGTTCTCTTCGTAACGGCTGGCAGCGCTCTCCAGTTCCAGAAACTCCTGAGCTTTGCCCGAGATGACCGCGGTGGCGCCGTCGGGCACCTCCGTGAGCTCCTGAGAGAAAATAAACACCGGCAGCTGAAAGCCCGTGCGTTTCAGCAGTGCAAGGATACCGCTGCGGCTTTCAGCCGTTGTGATGACGACGGCCGCCACATCGGTAAAATCAGTGCTGTCCAGCGTCACCTTTTCGCGGTGCGTAGACACAGTGGAGAGCAGCTCGCGGCTGACGGCAATTTTCATGGTTTTCATAGGCGCAGTTACCCTCACCGGGCGGTGAGACAGGGAGGAGAAAATTCGCGCAATAATGTCACCTTTTATTTTGAGGTGCAAGAAGGAATCAGTATGCACGAAATCAACCAAAGCTAAGGCCCGCAAAGCCCTGCCGTGCCATAATAATGCAATATCAATGATTAAATAACAGGAGTTAACTTTGGTTATCGGGCCATTTATTAACGCAGGAGCCGTATTGCTGGGCGGCGTACTCGGCGCCGTGCTGAGCCAGCGGCTGCCGGAGCGGATTCGCACCTCCATGCCCTCAATATTCGGCCTGGCATCGTTAGGGATTGGTATTCTGCTGGTGATCAAATGCGCCAACCTGCCGGTGATGGTGTTGGCCACCCTGCTCGGCGCGCTGATTGGCGAATTTTGCTATCTGGAAAAAGGCATTAACAGCGCGGTGAGTAAAGCCAAAAACCTGATTGCCCGACCGGGCAAGGCGAAACACGGCACGCACGAGACGTTTATTCAGAACTATGTCGCCATCATCATTCTGTTTTGCGCCAGCGGCACCGGGATTTTCGGTTCGATGCAGGAAGGGATGACGGGCGACCCGAGCATTTTGATTGCAAAAGCGTTTCTTGATTTCTTCACCGCCACTATTTTTGCCACCACGCTCGGCATTGCCGTGGCGGCGATTTGCGTCCCGATGCTGCTTATCCAGCTGGCACTGGCTACCTGCGCCACGCTAATTCTCCCGCTAACCACGCCCGCAATGATGGCAGACTTTACCGCCGTCGGCGGCCTGCTGCTGCTGGCTACCGGGCTGCGCATCTGTGGGATCAAGATGTTTGCCGTGGTGAATATGCTGCCCGCACTGCTGCTCGCCATGCCGCTCTCCGCGCTATGGACGCACTTTTTCGCTTAAGGATGCGGCGAAATGGTGAGAGATTGCGCAGTCTGTAACGAAAACAACATTTTTCGTTGACGCCACCGGGCAGATCGGGTTTAATGCGCCCCGTTGCCCGGATAGCTCAGTCGGTAGAGCAGGGGATTGAAAATCCCCGTGTCCTTGGTTCGATTCCGAGTCCGGGCACCACTTTCACTTCTTTAGCAGTGTTCAGAACTCCTCCAAACTCCTGTACAATCACCCACTTATCTTGTTTTTTTGCTCATCGAGCTCCATGAAACTCCACACAACTTTTTCCCAATCCAGTTGTTGTTGGGGGCCTAAATGGGGGCTCATTGTGTTCAACGTGATTCAGGGGCCCCCAGATGGCACTGACAGCCAGGCAGGTAGAGACTGCCAAGCCAAAAGACAAAGACTATAAACTCTCCGACGAACGCGGACTTTTTTTACTGGTTAAACCTAACGGCTCCCGCTACTGGCGTATGAAATATCGCGTCGCAGGCAAGGAGAAAAGTTATCCATCGGCATCTACCCGGACATCAGTCTGGCCGAAGCCCGACTCAAACGTGACGATGCCCGCAAAGTGATAGCCGAAGGTGGCGACCCGAGCGAGCAAAAGCAGCTCGAAAAGCTCACCAAAAAAACTGACCGTCGAAAACACGTTTAAAGCGCTCGCTATGGAATGGCACGCCCACAAGCTGTCCACATGGTCAGAAAGCTACGCTGAGAGCGTCCTGGAAGCGCTGGATAAGGATATTTTCCCTTATGTGGGCAAATGTCCTGTCGCTGAAATCCTGCCGCTGGAGATGCTGGAGGTATTGCGCCTGATTGAAAAGCGTGGTGCTAAGGAAAAAATGCGTAAGGTACGCCAGTACTGTAACCAGATATTCCGCTATGCCATTGCAACAGGCCGCGCCACTATCAATCCTGCCTCAGAGCTCGCCGGTGCTCTCAGCGCGCCAAAGACCGAACACTTCCCTCACCTGTCTGTCAGCGAGCTTCCTGAGTTTCTGGAAAAGCTGGCGTCTTATCACGGTAGTCCCATTACCCGTATGGCAAGTAACCTGCTGCTGCTTACTGGCGTACGTACAATCGAGCTACGGGCTGCGGAGTGGTCGGAGTTTGATTTTGACAACGCACTCTGGACGATACCTGAAGAGCGGATGAAGATGCGCCGCCAGCATCTGGTGCCACTGTCGGACCAGGTGGTGGCTATCCTGCGCGAGCTCCGTACGTTGACGGGTCAGTATCGGCTGGTATTTCCGGGACGCTGCAATATCAATAAGCCGATGGGCGAAGCCAGCGTTAATAGGGTGCTCAAGCGAATTGGCTATGACAAGCGGGCTACCGGGCATGGATTCCGTCATACACTGAGCACGGTGCTTCACGAACAGGGCTTCAATTCAGCCTGGATTGAAATGCAGCGTTCCCATATAGACAAGAACGCCATCCGGGGAACCTACAACCACGCACTCTATCTGGACGATCGCCGGGTGATGATGCAGTGGTACGCTGATTTTATTGATAAAAACAACATCACCAAATGATTTCCATGTAAAGAGATGGTATTGCACCATCTCTTTACATTTATTCTCTAATTGTTATTTTTTTAATGTTCCATCATCACAGAAAGGAGAGTATTTAATGGTAAAAACAAAGACATATAAGGAATACAATTATGAATCAAACGTCTGGATCCACCTTATCCAGATTAAAAGGGCTCAAACCATTTTTCTCAGTAAATGAAGCTGCAAGTGTTCTGTCTGGACATTTCGGAGAGGAAGTCACACCACAAAATATTTACGAATTCGTTTTAGGAGGACATCTTGTGCTCTCTGTGCGTATTGTCGATCCTCTTCTTGCTGAAAAAATTGAGATCATTAGGGAAAAATAGAAGAACGACTTGAAAAACGCAGGAATGAACTGGCTGTTTATACCGAATTATTAAATAACAATCCGGAAGAGGGTATGAAAATGATATACAGGCATGTATTATCTGACATGAGTCTCTTCGCACCACCGATAAAAGATAAATTAGTTGATGAGGAAGAGAATGAAGAACTCCCCGATACAGGAGAATTTGATTTTGTCCATCTGCTAAGCGCCCCTAAGAAAATAACTGGGTTATGGGATCTTCCAATGCAGGGAGGGGAGCGTTATGAAGTCGAAAGAGCGTATCAGAGTTATTTAAGTGATGAACGTGACAGAGTCAATATTCGCTCTTACTCCAATAATGGCGTATTCCTGAGATCACCAGAGACCAAAGAACTTTATCGCCTTTCTTTACAACAAAAAGCGTATGGTGATAATGGGAATGATAAAGAAACAGAATTCTTACTTACGGTTCCTTATGCTGGATTTATACCAGAAAGTATATCATTTTGCATTCGGCAGAAATATCTAAATGACTTCATCAGTAACCAAACTGATGAGAAACCAACAAAGGAAAGCCCCAAAACAGCGAATGCAAAAGCAGAAGTGATATATTCACTGATAGAATATTCATTTGGGAAGGAAGTATTAAAATCACTCAGAACCAACCTTGACAACAAAATTAAAGCGGAATTTACTAGAAAAGGCATTGAGCTTCCAGCAACAGGACAAACCATAGAAAAATGGCTTAAAGACGCTGGTTTAATTAACTAATCAATCGTCTGAACATCGTTTCTCATCTGTGATATCACATTTATTTTTGTGATATCACACACTCCACCAGACTCTGGTAGCACGATGCCCTCACTTATTAATTTGTGAGGGCACCATCCATGCACACTTCCTTATCCATTTTCCAGCCACACATTCCTGACGATCCGCTGATCGACATGAAGTATTTCGCTCGTGCGGGCGGTTTCAGCCTTTCTCATGGCTACAACCTGCTCAAGCGCGGCGAGATCGCCCCGCCGATCCGTATTGGTCGCAGCTCTCGCTGGCGTACCTCGTACGTCAAAGCGTGGATTGCCGGACGTGAAAAGAAATCCGGTACCGTCCAGTCAATCCTTGCTGACTAAGGGCAATACATCGCCTTCACCATGAACAGCAAACCGTTATCGTGCGGCAGTTCCGACAAAGCCGCCACCGATAACTACCGAATCGAAAAGGAAAAACAATGTTTTATTTAAACAACCAACGCCAGTCTAAAGAAATAGAAAGTCTCCTGTCCGAGCTGGCGCTTACCTATGCCACTTATCCATTATCACACCTGCGTTCTTTCCCGCAGGCGCAAGTCTATGCTGCAGCGACTCGGCGTTACGGCAGCGTAAACCGTCGCTATGGCGCAAACTTGAACGTGGGCACGAAAGACGACTTTCAATACTATTCCGGACAATTCATCCAGGAATCGGAACACTGCCGTCGTTTGCTTACACAGCATGTCGAGCATCCATCTTACACTGACGAGCAGTTTCTTTCGCAGGTTAAGCATAGCCTTGAAAATCTGGTCTGCATTCAATACGACTACGCGCACTCGCTTCGCCCGCGTAATTGCAGTTTGCGCAATCAGTCGTGGCATATCAGACAGCTATCCCGCACTGAACACCAGCTTATTGAGTTGTATCATTATTGCATTGAGCTCGATGACGAATCCTGGCTTGTTGCTCTGCTGCAGCAGCATATCGAGTTTCTGGGTCAGTGTATCGATCAGCTTAACTGCCTAGCTAACGATCTTTGCGCATACCAACGCCCATATCCACAGGGCAATACCCATCGCTTCGCTTCCGGTGGTTATGGTTCGCCGTACAACAGCACCGGTTTTCGCGCGAACAGCTATGCACAGCAGGCACCAAATCACGCTGTTCAATCGGATCTGAACGAGGTACCCGAAACGGATAGCCAGCCGGTCTACGAAACCGCTGCAGACGCGGCGCAACAACCCGTAGCTGCACTTGGGCCAGAGGATAACACCGGTTCAGTGGCAATGGCTGAACGAACTGTTACACCCGAAAAAAATACAGGGGAAGCAGCGTTTGCAACCCATGACACCCCAGTTGCAGCCGACCATACGAACGGTACAGCAACGCTGCACGCGGTCGACACCTCAGCAGCTTATGACCAACCCTCCACAGGGTCCAGCAATGTTACGAATGGTTCAAACAGCATTGCCAAAAAGGCTGAGTCGAAACGCAAGGCCCATTCCAAGAAAGAAGAACAAAATCCATTTGAACTGCTTAAACCCTTCCTTCTCCCCCATTAGAAAGGTCGCTATTTTCTTGATGGCATAGAATGCAGCGAGGAATATGCACGCCAGAACTGGAAAGGAAAAGCGTTAGAAATCAGATACCAGTCTAGAGGTGGTGACACCTTTATTTCACCGCCAGAGCAAGACGGACCGGCCCCAGATGAAGAGGAAAAACATTCCCCTAAGGTACTTCACTAATGTAACGACGATTGCAATACCGCTTATGGCCTTTTAACTACCGTTAAACAAGCCGATAGCGTTGCATCAATGTTAATTAAAGCCAATTTAACGGTTGGAGGGGGAGCTTTTATCCTGAATAACCCCTCCAGCTATTACCTTAACAATCATAAGTTAACCAGAGGTTATAATGTCCTTCCCATTTAACAGATCAAATATGCAGCTTAAACGGCAGCGCCGACGTTCAGAAAGAGAATATAAGCAGAACCTGTGCCCAGGATATCCGTTAGAGGCATTTCCTGGCTTTGTGTTTAAGCCGGTTGAAAATGTTCATAAAACAGTTCTGTCGCCTGTTCCTGTCGCTTCACAGCCTGTATTGGGCTATATGTCGGCAATAGCTCAGGGTGAGGTCGACGTTCTTATCACCCCCGGACTCAAAACCAAACCAGTGTCATTATTCTTACTGACTGGTGCCGTCTCAGGTGACCGAAAAACAACCACTGATAACCTGGTCAACGCTCCGCTTCACGCATACGATCTCCAGCAGCAAAAGGAGTATGACGAAGAAATGGTGGAATATAAGTCCAGCATGGGCGTCTGGAAAATCAAAGAAAAAGTGGCAGCCAAAAAGCTGAAAAAACTGCTTGAGGATGGCAACGAAACTACAGAGTGTGAAGCCGAATACAAAGCCATTAAAGATGACGAACCGGTACAACCTGAAAGACGTCAAATGATTTTCGGCGACAAGACTTTTCGCGGTATGACGGAGGTTTTACCAGAGCACAGCGCCTCAGTTTGCCTGTTATCAAGCGAAGCGGGTTACATTATTAAGCAGCTAAAGCAGTCCATCCCCCAGCTCAACGACTTGTGGGACGGTGACGACATCACCACGAATCGCGTTTCTGGGCGTCGAATTATCAGAAGCCCCCGAGCCACGATTAACTGGATGGTCCAGCCTCAATATGTGGAAGATTTGCTGCTTTCATCCAAAAGTCGAGCTCGTCCATCCGGCTTCGCAGCTCGTTTTTTATTTTGCTTCCCGGACAGCCTCCAGGGTTATCGCTTTAAAGAGCCTGGAGAAAACAAGAAACCGGATCTGGCAGGGCTTCATCAACTCCACGAAACCGGAAACAGGCTTCTGCAAAAGCGCAAGGCAGGTAACAATAAACGTACCGTGCTGACCATACAGAACCAGTATCACTTCGATCAGCTATACAACGATATCGAAGCTGAACTACGTTATGACGGTTTCTTCCGCGAATTCGAGGATGCTGGCTCCAATTTGCTGGAAAATATTGCCCGTATGGCTGCACTCTTCCATGTTTTTTCCGGAGAGTACGAACAGGGATCGACCGAGATATCAGTGCAGCATATTAACGCCGCATGTTCGATTTGCACCTGGCATATGAAGCAATTTATGAACCTCTTCGACAAAAGGGCCCCCGCTTTCCAGCGAGCCACTAAACTAATGAGCTGGCTGGAAGAAAACCAGCATCGCCCTCGCTGGAGAACAGGTTTTTCATGCAGCCTGCTTTTACAATATGGCCCTGATTGTGTCAGCAAACGCGCCAAACTGGACGAGGCCATTGATATCATCCAGGAGTTTTACCGTAATGATTTCTTCTTCGTATATTGTCCAACCAGCGGCGTGGCTCGATTTATTTATACAAGAGAGCAACATATAGCACTGAACCAGGGGCCCACCGCAACAAATGGCAATGGTAATTAATACCATTCAATGCTAATAATTTTTAGAATATGACATCAATAAAGTGCTAAACCACCTAAATTAGGCTTTTTAGGACTTTCCTCTCTCCGGTCTAAAACATAATTTTGTCCTGCCAGCCAATACCCTCTCCCTGCACATCCCCTATTAGCTACGATCTTAACTCCTACTGGCACCTCTTCATTCGCAACAATATATTTACAAATATTAATACATGCATGAATGGTTAAATTCATGTACGACACGGCGGTTCAGATTTGCCACGCCGAAATTACCCTCGTCGTTTTCGTCAGGTTGTCATAAACCTCCACATCACTCGTGACGATCGTCATGCCCGATCACCTCAGTACGGAGATATCTTCCAGATCTACACCGACACCGTAACCCCTCTCCTCTGAAATCCATATCGAAAGTATTATCATCAGACAGCCCGCCAGGCACGTTCCTTAATCTGCGAAGCAAACGTCGCAAGGATCCGTTTCTCTTCTCGCCGGATATCAGCAGGCGTGTACTTATTCCCACGCATGCGCAAAATTTGCGCCAGAACCCGATCAGAGTCATCCCATCTGTCCTGAACGAAAAAAAGCAACTGAAGGTTCGTGCGTTGCTTAAACCTTTCAGCATCCGCTTTAATATCATTCTGCTGCTGAGAAATAAGATCTGCACTATCAATGGCGGTAACCAGTGTTTTTAGCTTCCGAAACGAGAGCGCTTCTGGATCGCAGGCAATCAGCGTATCCAGAGCATCTTTTGCTTTTCCTGCACCGTCAACCATATCCTGCACGACACGCTCTTCCGGAAGTGGCGATAAACGTCCGAGGACTTCGGGCAACCATTTCGATATACGCTTCTCCTGCTCTTCACCCTCGATCACTCTGATTTCAGTCGTCACATGCTCTGTTTCGATCACTACATTCCCATTTCCGGTCTTGCCTGCGTTATAAATGAAACGCAGCACACCGGGCTGAAATCCTTTGTACCATGACTTGATCATCGCGCTCGTTTGCAGCGCCTGCCAGTGCAACAAAGACAATGCTTCGCGCTGTGTTTCCTGCTCCGCCAGAATAGTGTGGTATTGACTGAAAATGCGCTGTCTTTCAATTTCATCCTTCACGCGTTTACGTTCGAGAGAAAATTTCAGATCGGATTTAAAATAGTGATCTGCACATCTATTGCCTATCAGCGCCTCCCTGCCGTCTTTCATTACGCCGAGGCAACCCCGCTTATGCTTCTGATGGCAAACGCCACCAGGCGTTCTGACCTGGCAAATCACTTCCTGCGTAAAATGGTAAGCCCCGGTAAGACGCTCAAAATTCTCCAGGCTAATCTCCGCATCAGCATCAAAAGTTGCGCGGTTGCGAACAACATCAAAATCGGTGAAATACACTGTTTTTTCAGACACACACTTCCCCTTTTCAGTTATACCGTCAATGGTCTGTACGCAACGGCCATACAGGTGCTCAGCCCAGCAGATGTTTAAGCGCTGTCGCTCCCAGCACTTTTATTGCATCAAACGACAACTCAACCCCTTTCTTTTTTGCTGTTGTTTTGATGTTTTCCCAGAGCGTTGCAGAACGTATTGTGTCGAGTAGATCGTGTCCCGCCATCATCAATCTAACTTTTGGTGATGTGCCATAGCTGATATATCCATCCGAACCTCTTATTATCTGGATCCCGTCTACAAAGTCGCTTTCCAGCAACAGTTCAAGATGGCCGAAAAAGTGCTCCTGAGTCAGACACCAGCTCTCATATTCACAGGAGTATGCATCTACGCTTTCGAAATCATCCAGTTGTGGTTCACCTGGTAGATAAGCAAAAAGATCCCGCTCTTCCTCTATATCCACCAGTATTTTGCGTAACAAATCCCAGTCTCGTTTCATCAAAAAGTCCTCATTTATCTTCAGCCACTTTCAGCGTTATCGAATGCCCTTCCAGCGCAATCACCCGCGCTTTGTCCGGATCGAGGTCATCCCGCGTCAGCACCAGCCGCCAGTCATTCTTACGCGCATCCGGTGAGCGGAACTGCGCCACCAGCGCCACGTACTGCGCTTTCTCATCCAGCGGCATATTCAGCGAAACCGTGCTGCCGGGGCGAACCCACACGTCCTTTTCTGCCAGCAGGTCAGCGCTCAGCAGCGTGCTGGCACCTGACTGAAGCGCGGCGTAATCGGCTTTATCAAACGCCTGCCGGTCTTTCAGCTGATACACCCACACGTCCGTTGCCAGTGACATCCCGTCTTCATCAGGATTGAGCGCGGTGCGGGCGGCAAGGTCGAGGTGCAGGGTTTTCACCTGTTTGTAGAAAATGGCCCTCGCGACCGAGGTCGTGCCATCACTGACTTTCTGCGTCAGACCACATCCCGTCAGGGTGAGCACCACCAGCAGACCGGCAGCGTGAAATATTTTTCTGTTCATCATCATCTCAGTCCTCAACCTCCGTCACCTCACGATGATGAGGGTTCTTTTTCAGCCCTTCGTAGCGGCCAAGTTTAATCGTCACGGTATCGGGCATTTCCGGATCCGGCCCCGTATCGTCCGGGTCGTGGCCCAGCAGGAACGAATAGCCCATGTAAACGCTGTCTTCGCTGTCCCGGACCGTCAGACGTGGCGCGGGCAGGAGCCTGCGGGGAAAGCTCAGGAAAATGCGGGCGTCATAGCGCCAGCCCAGGTAGACCCGCAGCAGCGAGAGTAAATCGTGATACAGCGAGTATTTTGGTGGCATCCAGCTCCGCACGTCGGCTTTGCTTTCGGTATACAGGCGGATTTCAATGGTGCTGTTCACATCCCAGGCAAAACCGCCCAGCACCGGGCAGTCATCCAGACAAAATCCGTCTCCGCTGGCGCTCAGGGTCAGTTCAGGGATTTCCACCTTTCGCTTATAGCGCGGTATCACCGTGACAGAAGTATCCGGCGTGACCATTCTGACCACCTGGGCCACGCCTTCAGCAGTGCGCCCCGGTACTTGCAGGGCGGGCAGCATCCCGAGAAAGCGCGACAGCGGAGTGTCCAGGTGTTCAGCCGTACCGGGAATGCCGAGTCCCGCCAGTCCCAGCAGGCACTGTGAAATTCTGTCCGTGCCGCCGTCCTCAAACGACGCCGGGTAACTGTGCTTGCGCCAGATGCGGTAAAACTGCGTTATGAGGCGGTGGTTGAAGATGTCGAGAAAGTGCTCCACCGTCTCATGACCTTCACGCCGCTGCGTGATGTCATCGATATACGCCGTGGGCAACGGTGATGTAACGCCGTACAGCCCCATAAAGGTGGTTCTGACCGTGGGCGGTGAATCCGGATTGTCATCCGGGTTAATCTCAATGCCCCTGAACTCACCCGCCGGAAAGCCCATTCCGGCATACGGACGCAGACGCACCGGGTCATCGCCGATGCGCCAGCTGCTGCCGAGTGGTGGATACTCCGGATGTGTCTTTTCCAGCCACTGCAGGAAGCGGTAAAAATTCGTGTACGGCAGGTCCCCGCCGAATGCGTCATTCAGCCCCGTGAAGCTGACTGATGGTTTTCTTTCCATCGCAGGCAGTGTCCTGTCGGTTGCAGTATCAGGGTGAGGCGGTTAAATAGGTGCATATCGGCGTACTGGGCAAAGAAGCGGTTCAGCAGGCTGCCAAACAGCCAGGCATCGCCCATGCCTGCGAACATCGTGGTGTCGAGCGTGACCTCAATATCCACACCCCGTATCAGGCCGCGTTTCCAGTATTCCAGCCGGTGGTGTTCAACATTCAGGATACCGTTCAGACGACGACGGTGAGTCTCGCTGTCCGTCCAGTCATACAGCGCCAGGGTATTACGCAACACCTCTGCATTGTTCATCATCCACAGAAAGCTGCTGCCGAGCTGGCTCAGCAGCTTCCAGTGAAAGCGGTTCTCGTTCGGCGGGTAGCAGGGCATTGACGGCGGGCAGAGGTTACGCACGCGAACCGGTGTCTGCGGTGTACCGGCAAGCTGGTCCAGCAGGATACTTTTCAGGGTCATGCGCGGCAGGCTGCCGTTGGTGCCGGTAAGACTCAGCGCCAGCGGCTCATCTGGTAACAGGCGCTCACGTTCAAACTCTTCGCCTCCCAGAATCAGCCGGGTTTCCGTACGGCCTGACGGCCCGCGCAGCACACGGGTATGAAAATACCGGGGCGGACGTTCACGCCGGAGCATGTCGCCCCGCTGCTCAAACAGACGAAACGGGGTGTAATGTGGCGCATCCTCTTCAAACGAGGCGGCCACCGATTCCACCGCAAAGATTTCAGTATGCGGGTCGTTATCGCGCAACGGCTGCAGCCGGTATTCCGTCTGCTCTGCATTAATCGCCAGCGGACGTGCATCCAGGCGGAACAGGTTCACCACCGGCACGCAGTGCAGGCGCAGGTTCTCTTCACTGACGCTGAAATCATGCGGCCACGATTGCGTGAAGCGCAGCTCCAGCTCAAACCAGGGCAGCGTTTCAGGCCAGGCAACCTGCTCCAGTCCTTCCAGCGAGACAAACATAAACTTCTCGCGGAAGGTGAAATACTCCAGCAGATGCTGATAGCCGCTGTACTCACTCTTCTCCACGTCCCACAGGTACGCATCTGCATCAAAGGCGCTGGCACGAAAGCGCAACGCCAGCGGCTCACGGTCAACATTGCCGGGCATCCGGATAAAGGTTTGTGCCACATGGCGGGTCAGAAACAGATGCAGCAGCGAGGCCAGCGGCGTATCGCCGTTCAGGTACAGCGGCAGCGCAGCAAGGTCGAGCCGTTGCCAGTCAGCGGTATTACCACAGATGAAACGCAGACGAAGGGCACTCCTGCCGTCCGGTTCGGTGAAGTTACCTGCCTTCTGAAGCATCAGCGGATGCAGGGTCAGCGGTCGCGTGGTGCGGTAACGGCAGCGCACGCGGTTGTCTCCCACCGGGGCTGAAATCACTTCGGTATGTTCAGGGATGACATCACTGTGCTTGAGCGCATCCGGCTCCGGCGCAATTTCCACCACGCACATTGACGGCAGCGGGCGCAGATAATGCGGCCACAGCAGGCTGATAACCCCTTCGGTCAGTTCCGGATAATCATCGTCCAGCTTCTGGCGCACCCGGCCCATCAGGAAGGCAAAGCCCTGGAACAGACGATCAACCGATTCGTCCTTCGCGCCGTTCATTGTCAGCCCCATTTCACGGGCTTCTTCCGGGTGCAGCTCCGCAAACTCCCGCGCCGCATCGCGCAGGTAGCGCATTTCGGTGTCGAAATAGCGCAGGGTCAGATCTTCCATCACTCCGGCACCTCATCGCTGTCCGCTGAAACCCGGATACCGCAGGCCCCCAGATACGGGGATAATTGCGCCCAGAGCAATGTTGCCTTATTCAGCCTCTCCCACTCATTCAGGCTCAGGCTGCAGATCCACAGCCACAACATAAAATAAAGCCAGACAAAGAAAATAAAGACGGGCGAGTTTACTGACGTTGACGTTAATTGCCTGAGAACCCATACACCACTACAGAAAATCACCAGTACCGCAACCGGAAACCAGAACAGCACCCGCTTTCGGCTGGTTATTTTTATGTCAGAAAAAGCAGCGTGATTTGCTGAGATATCCATAACATACCGACAACGCAACAATGCATCGACCCGGAGATCGTTGTAACTGATGCCCTCTTTATCCAGCGCATCAACAATCTGTCGGCTCATCTCCACCGGGTATGATCATCGCATCCACCACAGCTACGTCTTTGTTGCCGGTAGTGAGATCTACAATGTTAACTTTTAACATTATCAAACCCAAAAGCTCAAATGTTAGCACTGTTGCTTACGCTTATTATCATGGACACTTAACAGAAACCTTCCTAAGCCATTTTGATAAAAATTTCACAAAAGCCACTTCCTCCGCCATGCCGACATCCGAAGATAAAGTAAAATAAAATAAGATGAACAAGAGCGCTGACATGCTTATGAATTTTTCATGCCAATGCTTTAATTAGCAACTTATCAATAAACCGGGCCTCTCATTGTATAACTGTGAACATCCGCATGAATCACTGAACAGCTTGATGACTGAGGAATACCGTCTACAACATCATCAGTCAGGGATCTCAAAAATATGTGGAACTAAATCGGGTTTATTTACAGGCTGGCAAACATCTACAAATGAGCAAAAGCTGGTGTAGGCATTGGAAAATGCCTGAACACATTCTTCATCTACCCACCAGATATCCGCAGGGCCATCTATACTACGAATGCTATCGAATCACCGAATAGCATGGAACGAGCGCCAATCGGCGTAAACATCATAAGGCGCTTTCTGCCCCTTAGTCATACAGCCAGCGTCCGGCTTTTGCCGACTCAATAATCATCTCAAGCGTTAGCGGCTTATACTGACGGTCGCGGAATTTTTTGTGAGCCGAAACTGAAACCAAAACAGCTCCGGCTCAAAATAATGGTCCATCACAAAGTTGCCATACTCAATTCCGTACCGGGTGAAAAGGTCCAGCAGCATGTCCTCAAGATCTTCAGGTACGAGATTGAAATGCTCCTGGAAGGTCCATTCTTTCCTTGCCGGAGATTTACGGTCACTGTAATTATCAGTGATGTAATCTAACAATTCTTGTTCATCAGGTTGCAACATCAGAAGTATGTCCAGACAATGCGATCTTTAGGTCGCGCGATGAGGTTGTACTTGCTTCTCGTTTCTCTGGCAACCGTAATAAAAATAATCACCGCCTGAGTATACGCCCGCCCTACTGCTGCCTCGACCTTGTTTGTTAGCCGTGTCTTACCCATACCAATGGTGGTTTCGACCCTTATGCCATCGGGGAAACGTGCTCCCTTTAAAATACGCCGCGCAACTTTCGAGGCAATACTTGTCCGTGATCCGGATGCACCCAGGACCTTTCGCTTAGGCAGAAGGGGTTGCCCAGCCAAAATGGTTGCAGCAGACTCAACCGTCACCCCCATATGATTTGCAAGACCCTCAGCAAATATGAGCAAAAATAGCTCCTGCGCTGTTACGTTAGCATTTCCGTGATAGAACTATGTTCCACCAGTCTCTTCAACCGTGTCCATTACAACGTCCTTTCTCTCGTTTTGAGCCAGAGTAAATCCATAGCTAAAACAAGGATGTCGTCACCGTCCAGTTTTCCTAAAACTCAGAATACCGCCCGCAAGTCAGTTCTATGCTTTTGGTTTCTCCCACCTCAGGGATCGTTCCCACCTGCGCCCAGCAGTTTGTTTTTGAAGATAAACAGACACGCCTCATTGAAGTTCTCCGCCCCCAGCCGTTCCGAGAGCGCCGTACGTTTGCGGTAGAGACTTTTCACCGACGTATTCAGCTCGTCAGCAACCTCCTCCATTGACATGCCTGCCCTCAGCAACCGCAACATGATCGTTTCATGCGTGCTCAGCCGTAAATTCAGCAGCCACTTCGTGGTCAGGCGCCTGCCCTTCATATTGAGCACCAGATTAAACAGCGAGGCCATGTCCGGCTCCGTCAGCGACGTATTCATAAACAGCTTCATACTGAGCAGATTCTCCTCGCGATGGCGCATATCAAGCATAACGCAGCAAATCGTTTTTCTCGTTCTGGCCGGATGGCGTATCAGGTAATCATATAAACGAAGCGGCGCACGACTATCAATCAATACAGAATATTCATCTGCACCGTTATCAAATATGTTTCTGTCAATCGAATCGAGCAGGATAATATCCGGAAAAAATATCCGCATGCCCCTGACAAGGTAGCGATCCTGAGTCACTAACACTATTGAAGTTGCCACTAACCATCCCTTTTAGATTAAAGCAAGAACGATCCTGCGAAAAGAAGACCGCCTTCGTTTTATAGCGCTGTTATATTAACGATAAATGTATTCTGGCTTTGGACATCCCTCAATACACACATTGATGAGTAAGACTTCCTATAGACTATCATTCAATGTCTGTCTTTAATTATAAATAAAAAACAATCCCAGAAAAGTCACTTCTCTAAACATTAAGAATTTTTGTCATGAAACTTCCCAAACATGCACCAGAAAGTACTTTAATTGAGACAGATTAGCGTCATAAAAAATATATACAAAACTGTCACAATAAAAATAAAATGCAATTATTTCAATTAGTTATAATTAATTAGTCAATTCAAAATAAACACAAAAACACGCCTATTACAGAATTATCTCAAAACTACACAGCAGCTTTTCAGCATATTTATCCGGCAACATATCAGGTGTACATTACCTCCCATCCAGACCACTGAGATGAGGTTACATAATTACCTTTAAGTAAGTACCCCATAACGTTACTGCATTCAGATTTAATGTTCCCATTTATGGCCTTTAACGCAGAGTTAAAAGGCGGCCGTGTTATGCAATGGATTCATGATAAACAAATGGCAAATAGATATGGAAAGATCGCTTCGCTTAAGTACATTATTCTTTTATCGCACCCCAACATTATTGTTTCTGTTATTACTCTTTCCTGTTCTGGTTCAGGGTTCGGAATCCGTTTATGAGCAACAGATTCAACAGGCGCGTAACGGTAATTACACGTCGTTTCTCGATTATCTTCAGCGTTATCAGCAGCAGCATGCCCTGACGCCTGAACACGTTGCGGACTGGTTACAGGTAGCGGCCTGGGCAGGTCATGATGACGAGGTTATTCAGGTCTGGCAGCGCTACAGCATTTATATGCCGCTGCCCGCCCGTGGCGTTGCGGCTGTCGCACAGGCCAGGAGAAATCAGAAAGCGTGGCAGCCAGCTCTGGCGCTCTGGAAAGAAGCGCTGAGCCTTGCGCCGGATAACGACGATTATCGTATCGGCTATATCAAAACCCTGGCCGATGCCCGTAAAGATACGCTTGCCCTCAAGGAAGCCCGACAGCTGGTGGCGGAGGATCCCTCTCAGGCGCATCTTCAGACGCTGGGGTATGTCTGGTTACGCCAGGGAAAAAGCTGGGATCGGCTTTTAGCAGACACGCGCGCGCTGAATATCGCGCCAGAAAATCACGCGCTTCTTCGCGAGCTGATCGACGCGCTAACGGATAACCGGGTCAATACTCCCGCTCTCCAGCTTTCAAAAAAGGTGGCGCTGTCCCCAGCGGAGCGTCGTCGTCTAGAGCTGAATGCCGCAGCCGAAAGCGTTCGCCTTGCAGATGTGCCTGGCAGAACAGAAAAGGAGCGCCTGCAGCTTGCGCAATCCGCACTGAATCGTTACGACGCACTGCTGTCTCGCTGGCAAAGCGAGCCGCAGGCGGCGGAAGACGTCGTCCTTGCGCGTATCGACCGGCTCGGCGCGCTCTACGCTCATGCCGATTACCCGCGGGTCATCAGCGAATATCAGGATCTGACGGCAGCCCGGCATCCGGTGCCGGGCTGGGCAATCGGCTGGGTGATCTCGTCCTACCTCCAGGAGAAAAATACCGCGGCCGCCTTCGCGCTTCTGCAGCGCTATCCGCAATACGCTTCCGATCCGCAGGACGAAGAGCACGCGCTTTTCTACGCCTGGCTGGATACGGGAGAGTATCCGTCCGCCCGCCGGTATGCAGAGCGCCAGACCCGCAACGTTCCCTGGACCCGTTACGATTTCGGTTCCCCTACCCCTCAGCCGAACGATCGGTGGCTTACCGGGCAGTCGCTCCGTTTTAACTATTTGCTGGC
The DNA here is from genome assembly GCF_008364555.1 of Enterobacter vonholyi. Taxonomy (GTDB): domain Bacteria; phylum Pseudomonadota; class Gammaproteobacteria; order Enterobacterales; family Enterobacteriaceae; genus Enterobacter; species Enterobacter vonholyi. The sequence continues at coordinate 266,828 of NZ_VTUC01000037.1, read as the reverse complement.
GACTAATGCCCTGCCGGAAGCCGAAAAGCTGGCGCGACGTCTGGCGACAACCGCGCCGGGCAATCAGGGATTGCAGATTGACTACGCCACGCTGCTTCAGACGCGAGGCCTGCCGCGCGCGGCCGAGCAAACGCTGAAAATGGCGGAGGCGCTGGAGCCCTCGAATCTCGAACTTGAGCAGCAGCAGGCTTACGTCGCCATGGATCTGCAGGAATGGCGGCAGATGGATTTACTGGCCGACGACGTAGTCGCCCGCGCGCCGCGCGATCGCAGCGCAAGGCGTCTGGACAGGCTCCGCACCGTCCACCATATGTCCGAGCTGCGCCTCAACGCGAGCAAGGGTTTGCACTCCGATAACCCCGTCAGCGGGACGCACGACCTCAACTGGGACGCCACGCTCTATGGCCCACCCGTGGCGGATAGCTGGCGGCTGTTTGCCGGCACCCGCTATGCCGAAGGTAATTTCGATGAAGGCAAAGGCTCCAGCCGTCACCTGTTGGGCGGCGTCAAATGGCGGCCACGCAACCTCCAGCTCGAAGCCGAACTCTCCAGCAACCGCTATCACGGGGCGAACAAGCCGGGCGCTCGCCTCTCAACAACGTACTTTGTCACCGATAGCTGGCAGGTCAGCGGCAGCCTTGAGCGCCTGTCGCACACCACGCCCCTGCGGGCGTTACGCAACGGGATCAACGCCAACCGGGGGGAAGGCGGCGTGCGCTGGTATCAAAACGAGCGTCGTGAGTACCAGTTCAGTGCCGCCCTCAGCCGCTTCTCGGATCATAACCGCCGCCAGGAATACACCCTCACGGGCAAGGAGCGTCTCTGGCAGACCCCGTCACTGACGCTGGATCTCGAACCGGGGATCGCCGCCAGTAAAAATAGCCTGCGGGACACGCTCTACTACAACCCGGCGCGGGATCTCTCCGTGACGGCGGCCCTGGCCGTTGACCATGAGATGTACCGCCATTACGACACCCTCTGGAGCCAGCAGTTCGTGGCGGGAGGCGGCAGCTACTGGCAGAAAAATCAGTCCGCTGGCGCCATCGCCCTGCTGGGTTACGGACAGCGCGTTCAGTGGAACAACGTTATTGATACCGGCGTGATGCTGAACTGGGATAAACGCCCTTACGACGGCAAACGCGAGAGCAACCTCTCCGTCACGTTAGACGCGACTTTACGCTTTTAAGGATGATTATGCTTAACACACGTTTTTCCGCGAGCCTGATACTCCTCGGCTGGCTCTGCCTCAGCGCGAGCGTCTGCGCGCAGGCATTTTCGTTTATTGCCCCCAAAGCGCGGCCACAGCTGGAGGCGAGCAAACCCTGGCCGCAGAACCAGTTTCTGGTGCTGGCCTACCACGATGTAGAAGACGATGCCGCCGATCAGCGCTACCTCTCCGTGCGTACCAGCGCGCTAAACGAGCAGATAAGCTGGCTGCTGCACAACGGTTATCACATCATCAGCGTGCAGGACATTCTGGATGCCCATGACGGAAAAAAAACGCTGCCGCCGAAAGCCGTTCTGCTCAGCTTTGACGACGGCTACAGCAGCTTTTACACCCGCGTCTGGCCGCTGCTTCAGGCGTGGAACGTCCCTGCGCTCTGGGCGCCGGTGGGCAGCTGGGTGGATACGCCGGCAAATCAAAAAGTTAACTTCGGCGGTCTGATGACGCCCCGCGATCGCTTCGCGACGTGGGACATGGTGCGCGAGCTCAGTCGGTCCCCGCTGATTGAGATCGGATCGCACACCTGGGCCTCGCATTACGGCATTCCGGCCAACCCGCAGGGCAGCCGCGAACCTGCCATCGCCAACCGCTTTTATGATAAAGCCACGGGCCGCTATGAAACCGATCGGCAGTTCAGCCAGCGGATCGGCGATGACGTTCGCAAAGTGACTGAAAAAATCACGCAGGTGACGGGCAAAGCGCCGCGCGCCTGGGTCTGGCCCTATGGTGCCGCCAACGGCACGTCGCTCGCTATCGCCAGACAGCAGGGTTATCAGCTGGCCTTTACCCTTGAAGACGGGCTGGGGAACGTGCAGGAGCTGGGGAACATCCCTCGTCTGCTGATCGCTGGCAATCCCTCGCTCAAGGCGTTTGCCAGTACGGTAAGCCAGGTTCAGGAGCACGATCCCGTTCGCGTCATGCACGTCGATCTCGACTACGTTTACGATCCCGATCCGGCCCAGCAGACCCAAAACATCAACAGGCTGATCCAGCGGGTCTACGACATGAAAATCAGCCATGTTTTTCTGCAGGCGTTTGCCGACCCGCAGGGCGACGGCAGGATTAAGGCGCTCTATTTCCCCAACCGTCGTCTGCCGGTCCGGGCCGATCTCTTTAATTTTGTCTCCTGGCAGCTGCAAACCCGCGCGGGGGTGAAAGTCTTCGCGTGGATGCCGGTGCTCTCGTTCGATCTCGATCCTTTCCTGCCGCGCGTGCAGCGCCGGGATCGTCAAACCGGCCAGCTGCGCGAAGCCACCGAGCCCTATATCCGGCTCTCCCCGTGGGACCCGCAGGTGCGCCAGCAGGTAACGGACATCTACGAAGATCTGGCCCGCTATGCCAGCTTCAACGGGATTTTGTTCCATGACGATGCGGTGCTGACGGACGTGGACGATGGCGCTCAGAGCACAACACGTCAGAAAAGCCAGACGCTTATCGGGTTTACCCATGCCCTGAGCCTGGCGGTGAAGCATATCCGTGGCCCGCAGATAAAAACCGCGCGCAACATGTTCGCCCTACCCATTCTGCAGCCCGAAAGCGAGGCGTGGTTCGCGCAGGATCTTGACGATTTTCTGGCGGAGTATGACTGGACGGTGCCGATGGCCATGCCGCTGATGGAGTCCATTCCGGCTGACGAGAGCGATGCCTGGCTGGCGCGTCTGGTTAAAGCGGTCGCCACACGTCCCGGCGCGCTCGATAAAACCATTTTTGAACTGCAGTCCAGGGACTGGGATAAGAAACCGCAGCGCGCCGTTTCTGATAGCCAGCTTGCGCAGTGGATGCGCGTGCTCCAGCTGAACGGCGTCAAAAACTACGGTTACTACCCCGATGATTTCATCAACAACCAACCTGATATCACACGCATCAGGCCTGTATTTTCTTCGTACTGGTACCCTGACAATGACTGATCGCATTATCGCCTTTTCCATTTTATGTCTGGTATTCGGGTTGCCATTGGGCGTGGCCGCCCTCTTTACCGGCGAACTGATTCTGGATTTTGTGTTCTTCTGGCCGCTGTTCATGTCCGTGCTCTGGATAACCGGCGGGCTCTATTTCTGGTTTCAGCTTGAACGCCACTGGTCGTGGGATAAAGAGACGCCCGCCCCGACGCTCGCCGGTGAGCCGCTCATATCCATTCTGATCCCCTGCTTTAACGAGGGACGAAATGCCCGGGAGACCATCAGCGCCGCGCTGGATCAGCGGTATGAAAATATAGAAGTTATCGCCATCAACGACGGCTCGTCTGACAACACGGCGCAGGTGCTGCAGGCGCTGGCGCTGGAACAGCCGCGCCTGCGGGTGATTAATCTCGCGGAAAATCAGGGGAAAGCGCTGGCGCTCAAAGCCGGCGCGGCGGCGGCCCGGGGCGATCTGCTGGTCTGCATTGACGGTGACGCCCTGCTCGATCGCGATACGGCAGCGTATCTGGTGGCACCGCTGATTCAGTATCCCCACGTCGGGGCGGTCACCGGGAACCCGCGTATTCGCACGCGCTCCACGCTGATCGGCCGCATTCAGGTGGGCGAGTTCTCATCGATTATCGGGCTCATCAAGCGGACGCAGCGGATCTATGGCCGGGTCTTTACCGTCTCCGGCGTCATCGCCGCCTTTCGCCGACAGGCGCTGGCGGACGTCGGGTACTGGAGCCCGGACATGATCACCGAAGACATCGACATCAGCTGGAAGCTCCAGCTGCGCCACTGGGATATCTTTTTCGAGCCGCGGGCGCTGTGCTGGATCCTGATGCCGGAGACGCTCAAGGGCCTGTGGAAACAGCGTTTGCGCTGGGCTCAGGGCGGCGCGGAGGTGTTTCTGGTCAACCTTCGCAGGATTGTGCGCTGGGAGCATCACCGCATGTGGCCCCTTTTTATCGAGTACGCCCTGTCAACGCTGTGGGCCTTCGCGTACGCCATGACGGTGCTGTTATTTATTCTCAGCCATATCGCCCCTGTTCCTGCCAGGCTGACCGTGGAGAGCCTCTTTCCACCGGAGTTTACCGGGCTACTGCTGGGCGTGATGTGCCTCCTGCAGTTCCTCGTCAGTTTGTACATTGAGCGGCGCTATGAACGGAAGGTGGCCAGCTCGCTTTTCTGGGTGATCTGGTTCCCGATGGTGTACTGGATGATCGGCCTGTTCACCACCCTCGTCGCCTTTCCAAAAGTCATGCTTAAACGCCAGCGCGCCCGCGCGCGCTGGATCAGTCCGGACCGGGGAAAAGGAAGCCTTCAATGAACGAAAATACCTTAATACTGACCGAACATCGGCTGTTGCCACGTCTTTTCGATGCCGCGTTAACGCTGGTGGCGTGGGGAGGCTTTCTGTTTTTCCTGTATGCCCGGCTCTGGATGCAGCTAACCGAGGAGAGCGACCACAGCTGGGGCGTGATTATTGCGTCCTTTAATACGGTATTGCTCTACCTGCTGTTCGCCGCACTCAACGGCTGGCTGCTGATTTTGTGGTATCAGTACAATCGCCGCCGTGCCCACGTCAGGCGGCGCCAGCCGGGTTATTTGCAGGAGGAGGAGCTGGCCCGCAGCTTTAATGTCTCACCGCAGATCATCTCCGAGATGAGCCAGTACAACCTGCTGACGGTGTACCACGATCAGATTGGCCGCATCATCGATCTGAAGATCAACGGGCAGGAAGAGGAAGAACAGTAACGAAAAGCCCCCGCAGGATACCCTGCGGGGGCTTTTTAAAAGCGGCTAAGAACTACTTATCTTTAACCACGATCAGCGGCTCGATATCGCTCTCTTTCTTCACCACCAGCGAGTCATCGCCGCGCAGACAGGTCCCACCGTAGTTCCCGCCCACGGTAAAGGTACAGACCTGTATGTACTTGCCGTCGACCTTCGGCAGGCACCACAGCTGCTGGTAGATGTTTTTACGGTCGACAAACTTGCCGCTGGATTTATCCAGCAGTTCGTCCTGGGCGCTGATCAGATCGATATTGCTGCCGCAGCGTCCGGCAATCGGCTTAACGGCATATCCGGTCTGCTTCAGCAGATCGTTGACCTCAAAATCGGTGTCGAGCAGGTAACGGTGATTGGGGAACAGTTGCCACAGCACCGGAAGAATCGCCTTGTTGCCTGGAATAACGGTCCACAGCGGTTCAAAGACCAGCACCTCCGGGCGCAGCAGAACGTCAATCAGGCGCACTTCGCCTTCAGGATGCCCGGTGCGGATCGGCACGGCGGCATATTCGGTTTCGCTGACCTCGCGGATCTGCTCTATCGCCGTCTCCCACGCCCAGGTTTTCCACACGCAGTTGACGTGGCGACCTTCGTCGTCGATCAGCTGCCCGGCGGCATCCCAGCTGAGCGCCCCCAGCCCGTGGAGGATTTTGGTCTCAAACCCGGCCTGCATCAGCGAACGCTGAATAAAGAGCGCGTGATAGTCCTCTTCGACATCGTTGTCCTGCATGATGTGGACGAACGGCCGCGCGTGGCTGTGCTTCCAGGCGCCGGTCAGCTCTTCCAGCAGGCCTTCCGCCGGGTTATGCCCGTTGCCGCGATAGCCGTTTTTCACCCACTCCTCAAGGATAAGCCCGCCCTCGGTATGGCAGGAGGCGGAGTCGGCGTTGTACTCATAGACCTTGATCCCGCGCTCATCCATGCAGAAATCCATACGACCGGTGATCATATGGTGACGACGCCACTGCCAGGAGAGGCGCAGGCGCGGCCAGAGGATTTTCGGGATGTCGAAAAGCGCCAGCAGGCTGTCGTCTTTCAGCACCTTGTCCGTGGCGTGCAGGTACATCAGATGCAGTTCGTTGGTGGCCTTGATCAGCTCCTGTTCGGCGCTTTCGGTAATGGTGAAGTACTGGCAGGGATCTTTGTTGATCACGTGGCCGTTGGCGCGAACATACGCCTGCTGCAGCGCGTCATTTTCGTTGAGCCACTTGCCGTCGAACTGACGTTTGTTTTTCAGCCGCGCGCCGCTGATTTTCAGCAGTTCACCGTCGATTTCCGGCTGGGGAATGCTGTGTTCCGTATCCTCGGTCTGGATCATCCAGCCGAGAATTTCCGTGTCGCTGAAGGTGTCGTGGAGGGTGTAACACCCGTTCTCCACGCTCAGGCGCAGCTCGCGCGTCCACTGCTGCCCGAGCGGCAGCGGGGAGTGAATCACGTTCTGCTCCGCAATACGCACCCTATCGTCCAGAAGCTGGGTGATCACCGCCACGTGGCCGGTCTCGTGAAACTCGCCGCCCTTTTGCCAGATCAGCAGCGCTCCGGCGCGCGGCGCGCGTTTTGAACCGTTGGCAAAGGCCTGAAGGGGCAGAATGTTATCGTTCACCACCTGACGCAAAAAGCGCAGAGAGAAGATCTCCCACGCCATACCGACGTCGGTAAACACGAAGCCATAGTTGAGGAACAGGAAACGGCGGGCAAACTCAACGCACTGCCACTTGTGGCCCATGTATTCGTTGCCGATGTAGCTGCGAAAATCCGCGTCTTCCGGGTATTTTCGCGGGTCCAGACTGCCGTAATTTGAAGAGTAAATCGCCACGCCACCGGGCGCATAGCCTAACAATGTCCCGAATGGCGCATCACTGCTTAAATTTCCTTTATGCATGTATCCAACCTAAAACAGGCAGGCGGCAATTTTTTAAGGTTTGTCGTCGTCTGCACGTTGTAATTAACCTGACAGAGGGACATTTATCATACACCTGCGCGGTGCATTAACTACATGTTAAACAGCCAGCACGCCGCAAAATGCCCTGGCGCGATCTCCTGCATCGCAGGCTTCTGCGTCTGGCAAACCGGCATGGCGTGCGGGCATCGGCTGCAAAACTTACAGCCCGGCAGCGCGGACGTAGGGCCGGGCATTTCACCGCGCAGGGTCGCGTCTTCAAGGTTGCGAATCCGCGGATCGGGCTGGGGAACCGCCGCCAGCAGCGCGCGGGTATAAGGGTGCGCCGGACGCTGATACAGCTCATTCGCCGGGGCCACCTCCACCAGCTTACCGAGATACATCACCCCAATGCGGCTGGAGATATGGCGCACCATGGAGAGATCGTGGGCGATAAACAGATAGGTCAGCCCCAGCTCCTGCTGCAAATCCTGCAGAATATTCACCACCTGCGCCTGCACCGAGACGTCCAGCGCCGAGAGCGGCTCATCGCACAGCACAAATTCGGGACGCACGGACAACGCACGGGCAATACTGATGCGCTGACGCTGCCCGCCGCTGAACTCATGCGGGAACCGATCAAGGTGTTCCTGCTTCAGCCCCACTTTGTAGAGCAGCGTTTCCGTCCGTTCCCGCTGTTCTTCACGGCTGTAGCCGTGGATCTGCATCGGCTCGGCCACCAGCTGTCGCACCGTCATGCCTGGGTTGAGCGAGGAGTAAGGATCCTGAAAAATCGCCTGCATCCGCTTGCGCAGCGGCTTGAGTTCTTTTTCGCGGGCGTGGGCAATCGCCTGCCCGGCGAAGTGGATCTCGCCCGCGGTAATATCGAAAAGGCGCAGAATGGCGCGTCCGAGCGTCGATTTCCCACAGCCGGACTCTCCCACCAGGCCAAACGTCTCGCCGGGCTGGATATCAAAGCTCACGCCATCAACCGCCTTCACGGCCGCGCCTTTACGCAGCAGACCGCCGTTAAGCTGATAGTGCTTGCGCAGATCGCGCACGCTCACTAATGGTGCCTGTTGTTCACTCATGCATGAGTCTCCTTATCGGCCCATAGCCAGCAGGCGGCGCGATGGCCCTCTCCGGCGGTGTAAAACGCGGGCTGCCGTTCACACTGGGGCATGCGTTTTGGGCAGCGTTCGGCGAACGGGCAGCCCGGCGGCGGGTTAAGCAGGCCGGGCGGCGAACCTTCAATAGGCGATAGACGTTGATTCACCTCATCCGGGCGCGGCAGCGAGGTCAGCAGCCCCTGGGTGTAAGGATGCGCGGGGCGATAAAAAATGTCCTCTACGCTGCCCTCCTCCATCACCAGCCCGCCGTACATCACCACTACGCGGCTGCAGACCTGCGCCACCACGCCGAGATCGTGGGTGATCAGCAGAATCGCGGTTTGGGTCTGCTGCTGCAGGCTTTTCAGCAAACGCAGGATCTGCGCCTGAATGGTGACGTCCAGCGCGGTAGTTGGCTCATCGGCGATAAGCAGCTTCGGGTTGCAGGAGAGCGCAATGGCGATCATCACCCGCTGGCGCATCCCACCGCTGAACTCGTGAGGATACTGGTCGTATCGGCGTTCCGCCTCGGCAATCCCCACCTGTTCCAGCATGGCGATCGCCGCCGCTTTGGCCGCTCTTTTGGTGAGTCCTTTATTGCGCATCAGGATCTCAGACATCTGCTTGCCGATGGTCAGCACCGGGTTCAGGACGGTCATCGGATCCTGGAAAATCATCGCGATCTCATTGCCGCGAATGGCGCGCATCTGCGCAGGGGTTTTCTGCGCCAGATCGTCATTCTGGAAGCGAATGCTGCCGCCGGTTATCCGTCCGTTGCTCCCCAGAAGCTGGATAATCGACTTACAGGTGACGCTTTTTCCGCAGCCCGACTCGCCAACAATGCCGACAAGTTCTCCCGGCTGCACCTGAAAGCTTACGCCGCGCACCGCGTGAACCTCGCCCTCGCGGGTGCGGAAGGTAGTTTGCAGGTTCTCAAGCGCTAATAAGCTACTCATCGCGATTCGCTCCCGGCTCAAAGGCGGTACGGAAGACATCGCCGAGCACGTTAAAGCTGAACACCGTCAGCAGGATCAGGATGCCGGGGAACATCGCCAGCCACGACGCTTCGCCAATATAAGACTGGGCGTTATTGAGCATGCTTCCCCACGACGCCGCCGGTGCCTGTACGCCCAGCCCTAAGAAGCTGAGCGTCGACTCCATCAGAATGGCCGAGGCGATATTGAGCGTGGCGGCAACGATAATGGTCGGCAGCACGCCGGGAATAATGTGACGCACGATAATGCGCAGCGGGTTTTCCCCCGACGCGCGGGCATAAAGCACGTACTCGCGCTCTTTCACCGACAGGGTTTCTGCGCGCACCAGCCGCGACATATTCATCCACGTCAGCAGGCTGATGATCAGAATGATGTTATCCACGCCCGGCTTGAGGTAAGCATTCACCACCAGCAGCAGGAAGAAGGCCGGAATGGCCATCAGGATATCCACGGCGCGCATCATCAGGTTATCCAGCCAGCCGCCAAAATAGCCGCTCACCGTGCCCACCACCGTGCCGATAAGCGTGGAAAAGAGCATGGCGAGAAAACCGACCATCAGGGAGATCTGGCCGCCATAAAGCGCGCGGGTGAAGTAGTCGCGCCCGTACTCGTCGGTGCCGAACCAGTGTGCGGCATCCGGCGGTAACGTGCGTGCGCCGAGCGCCATCCGATCCGGATCGTACGGACTTAACCCCGCACAGAGCGCGGCGACAATAAAAATAAAAAGCACAAACAGGGAGAACTGCGCCGGACGGTTGCGGCGCAGCTGGTGACGAACCTGCTGCCAGCGTCTGCTCATCCGGGTTACCTCAGCGTACGAATGCGTGGATCGGCGAAGCGATAAAGCAGATCGGCGATCAGGTTACCGACGATCAGCATCATCGACGAGAGCATGATGATCGCCATGATCAGCGGGTAGTCCAGCGAGGCGATCGACTGGATCCCGAGCAGCCCCATCCCCGGCCAGGAGAAGACGCTTTCCGTCACGTAGGCCCCCACAATCAGCTCACCGAACGACAGTCCGAACAGGGTGATCACTGGCAGCAGCACGTTTTTCAGCACGTGTCTAAACAGAATGCTGGAACGCGTAGCGCCGTAGGCAAGCTGGGTTTGCACGTAGTCGGCCGAGAGCTGCGAGATGGTGTTGGAACGGATGTAGCGCACATAGCTGGAGAGGTTGTAGAACGTGAGGGCAATACACGGCAGTACGCCGTGACGCAGCACGTCCAGCGCGTTATCCTCCATGCCGATGGTGCGCATCCCCATGCTGGGGAACCAGCTAAGCTGCACGGCAAAGACCGTAATGAGCAAGATGCCGAACCAGAAAATCGGCACCGAGATGCCGATATAGGCGAACAGGTTAAGCAGGTGATCCAGCCAGCGATGCTTGAATGCCCCCGCCAGCAGGCCCAGCGGGATCGCCAGCACGATCGCCAGCAGCAGCGACGCGCCCATCAGCCCCAGCGTGGCCGGAATGCGTTCGCCGATCATCTCCAGCACCGGGCGGTGGTAGATCAGCGAATAGCCGAGATCGCCCTGCAGGACATTTTTCAGCCACAGGACGTACTGCGTGACCAGCGGCTTATCCAGCCCCAGGCTCTGGCGAATACGTTCGATATCTTCCGGAGCCATACGCGGCGTAATGTACGCCGCCACCGGATCGCCGGGCGCCAGTTTGACCAGCAAAAACGCCACCAGCGAAATAAAGAACAGCATCGGCAGCAGCTGCAGCAGCCGACGCGTGAGAAGTGTGTTCACGACGTGCCCTTACCAAGGCCCCGACCCGACGGCCGGGGCAATTACTTATTTCTGATAGATTTTTGACAGATCCTGGAACAGATAGACCGGTTTCGGCTCCGCTTCCTCGGTGCCGCCAAAACGCTTGTCCACCGCGACGGTCGCATTGGTATAGGCGATTGGGTAGTACGTCATGTCGTTCGCCACGGTCTGCTGAATTTGCTTGTAGATATCGGCACGTTTTGCGGCGTCGGTTTCCACGGCGCCTTTATCCCACAGGGCATCAAACTGCGGATTTTTGTAGTGCGCGTAGTTATAGGCCTCGTTGCTCATGAACAGCGATTTGTAGCCGTCCGGCTCTGAGCCCATGATGTAACCGCCCAGGTTCAGCTCCCAGGCGGTGTTGTTCATATCGAGGCTGCGCTGGGACATGGCGTTGGAGTCCAGCGGCATCAGCTCCACGTTCATCCCAATGCCCTTCAGCGCCTGCTGAATGTAGAGCGCCATGCTCTCCTGGGTTTTGTTGGTATTCACATACGCCAGGCGCAGCTTGAGGTTGTCCGGCGCGCCGGACGCTTTAAGCAGCTCTTTAGCTTTTTGCAGGTCGAATTTGTATTGCTCGACGTCATCCGTCTTGTAAAGCGTATCGGGCGTCAGGAAGGACGTCGCCGGTTTGGCGTAGTCCAGCGAGGTAAAGGCGGTTTGGGTCAGCTCGTCTTTGTTGATGGCGTAAGCAATGGCCTGACGCAATTCTTTGCTCTTCATTACCGGCACGTTCTGGTTGAACGTCATATAGGCCAGGCGGCCTTCCGGATAGACCACGAAGTCAAACTTACCGGTATTTTTCAGGCGGTTCACGTCCTGCGGGTCAACCATCTTGAGGTTGATTTCACCGTTTTGCAGCGCCAGGTTGGCGGCGTTACTGTCTTTGGCGAAACGGTAGGTCACCGAATCTAGCTTCGCTTTGCCGTTCCAGTAATCGTCAAAACGGGTCAGGGCGTAATACTGCCCGGCGCGGTACTCTTTAAACTTGAACGGCCCGGAGCCGACCGGCGCATCGTTTTTGCTGCTCTTTTCCAGGTCGCCTTCGCCGGCGAACACGTGCTGCGGGATCGGGTAGATCTGTACCAGGGTGCCGGTAAAGGCGGCGCTGACCTGCGGTAAGGTGAACTTAACGGTGCGGTCGTCAACCTTGCTTACTTCAACAGGCTTGCCGCCCCAGGTAAACATGCTGCGGAAGAAGCTGTGCTGTTTGGCATCGAGCAGCTTGTTGAACGTAAAGACCACGTCGTCCGCCGTCAGCGGCTGACCGTCCTGCCATTTCAGGTTGGGTTTTAACGTCAGGGTGTAGCTCAGGTTGTCGGCGGAGGGCGTGAGGCTTTCCGCCAGGCCCCACTCGATCTTGCCGTTATTAAAGCTGTACAGCGGGGCATACAACGCCTGCATGATGGTTAACGTTGTGCGGTCGCTGGCATAAAGCGGATTAACGGCTAACGGGTCGCCGGAGGTAATTCCAATAATTAGCGAACCGCCCTCTTTTGGCGCGTCGCTTTTTGCCGCCGCGGCCGTATTTGTCTCTTTATTTTTCGCATCATCACAGCCTGCCAGGCCTAACGCGAGCGAAACGACCACGGCCGATAACAGAAGCTTGCGCATCTCACTAACTCCTTGCCTTATAAAGTGTTTATTACTGCATCTTTTATTTATGTTGAAGCATCATATTCAGCTTTATCGTTTTACGCATTAATTATGAAAATGCGATTTTCGATTAAGCTTATGCCGGATTTGTTATATATAAGCGCCGGAAGGAATAGCGGTTAATTGATTGCGCTCGCAACGTTAAACGGTTCACAAATCTCCTGCTACACTGCCTCAACACATCACTCAAAAGGCAGGCCAACATGTCAGACAACACGTATCAGCCACCCAAAGTGTGGGAATGGAAAAAGAACAACGGCGGCGCGTTCGCCAACATTAACCGTCCGATTTCCGGCGCGACCCATGAGAAAGATCTTCCTGTCGGTTCGCACCCGCTGCAGCTCTACTCGCTCGGCACACCGAACGGCCAGAAGGTGACGATCATGCTCGAAGAGCTGCTGGCGCTGGGCGTGACGGGCGCGGAGTACGACGCGTGGTTGATCCGCATCGGCGAGGGCGACCAGTTCTCCAGCGGCTTCGTTGAGGTGAACCCGAACTCGAAAATACCGGCGCTTCGTGACCACTCCACGAACCCGCCAACCCGCGTATTTGAATCCGGCAATATCCTGCTCTACCTGGCGGAGAAGTTCGGCCACTTCCTGCCGAAGGATCCGGCGGGACGCACCGAAACGCTGAACTGGCTGTTCTGGCTCCAGGGCGCGGCGCCGTTCCTCGGCGGCGGTTTTGGCCACTTCTACAACTACGCGCCGGTAAAAATTGAGTACGCAATTGACCGCTTTACCATGGAAGCCAAACGCCTGTTCGACGTGCTGGATAAACAGCTGGCGCGCGGTCGCTACGTGGCGGGTGAGGAGTACACCATCGCGGATATGGCAATCTGGCCGTGGTTCGGCTGCGTGGCGCTGGGCAGCGTGTACAACGCCGCCGAGTTCCTGGATGCAGAGAAGTACACCAACGTGCAGCGCTGGGCGAAAGACGTGGCGAACCGCCATGCCGTTAAGCGCGGACGTATTGTTAACCGCACCAGCGGCGAGCTGAACGAGCAGCTCCACGAGCGCCATGCGGCGAGCGACTTCGAGACCAATACGGAAGATAAGCGTCAGGCGTAATGTTCCGCCGGGCGGATCCCCGCCCGGCAGCTGAGATCCTTGCCCAGGGCATGATTAGCTTAAAGGTTGAACCGGTATTGCTGGCACTATCTGGACGTTTTTCTCGCGTCAGAGAGTGAGAAATGACGTATCAACCGACAGCAGTCACAAAGGATCTGTTATGAAACTTATTAAAACAACGCTGGTTATCAGCGCCCTCATTTTCTCCACCTCGGGAATGGCCATCGACAAAACTGCAGCTGGCGCGGTAGCAGGCGCGGCGATTGGCGCAGCCACTGGCAAAGATCTGAAATCGACCGTTGGCGGCGCCGTTGTTGGCGCAGGCACGGGTGCTATGTTCAAAAACGGCGGCAAAGGTAAAGCCGCGCGTAAAGGCGGTGCGGTAGGTGCTGCCGTGGGCGCAGGTGCCGCGGCGGTGACCGGCAAGAGCGTGCTGAAAGGTGCAGCCGTTGGTGCGGGCACGGGTGCGCTGATTGGTGAGGCGACGCACTGATACATACATCCGGGCAGCGCTGCGTTTGCCCGGTATTAATCACATCCCCGATGATGCTTTCCGCTTATTGTCCGTGTCTCATTCCTAATATTTTTCATTACCACATTAATACTTAATATCCCGCGCTTTTTGCCGTCCGGCCTGTTTCATCTGACGTTTATCCTGGCTGCAGTCGTGATTACTCTGGTTATTGTTCGCCACGCAGGTCTGCTTCACCTGCCGTGACGCGTCGCGGGTTTCCTGCCTGACATCACGCGCCACGCGCCGTTCCTGCGCCTGTTGGGTCGCATCGGCAAAAACCGAGAACATCATCAGAAAAATGAAAGAGAGAACAGGGATGAGAGATAACGATCTGTTCATAGCAACACCTCACAGAAGAGAGCCCAGAACGTCAGGGGGGTTAGCAAAAGAATAGCAGTTTCAACGCGAGCTGAATGGGGAAGGCGTTAATAATACAAGGCCGCATCCGGCGGCCTTGAAACGTTGCGTTATGCCGTCAGGCGGAACTTTTGCACCGAGCGCTGAAGCTCTTCGGTCTGACGCTCCAGCGCCGCCGCCGCCGCGGAAACCTCCTCCACCAGCGAGGCGTTTTGCTGGGTAACGCCGTCCATCTGGGTAATGGCAATTCCGACCTGCGAAATGCCCTTACTCTGCTCCTCAGAGGCCGAGGCAATTTGCTTCATAATGGTCGTCACTTCCGTTACGTCACGCAGAATCGCATCCATGGTGGTGCCGGTGTCGCTCACCAGCTGTGCCCCCTGCTCTACGCGGGAAACGGAGTCGGTAATCAGCCCTTCAATCTCTTTTGCCGCGTTGGCGCTGCGGCTTGCCAGGTTGCGAACTTCACCTGCCACTACCGCGAAACCACGCCCCTGTTCACCCGCGCGCGCCGCTTCAACCGCCGCATTGAGCGCCAGAATATTGGTCTGGAAGGCAATGCTGTTGATAACGTTAGTGATTTCAGCGATTTTCTTCGAGCTTTCCGAAATACCGCTCATGGTGGTCACCACCTCTTCCACCAGCGAGCCGCCGCGGCTGGCGGTAGTTGAGGCCACATCGGCCAGCTGGCTGGCCTGACGCGCGCTTTCCGCATTTAGTTTCACCGTGGCGGTCAGCTGTTCCATGCTGGCTGCCGTCTCTTCCAGCGCAGCCGCCTGCTCTTCGGTACGGGAAGAGAGATCGTTGTTACCGCTGGAGATTTCCGTCGCGCCGCGCCAGATATTTTCACTGCCGGAGCGGATCGTGCTGACCGCTTCGCGCAGGCTGTCCTGCATGGCGCTCAGCAGCGGCACCAGCTGGCCCACGCAGTTGCGGCCGAACGGCTCAATGGGCTGGCTGAGATCGCCCTGGGCAATCTGGCGGAACTGCTGGCGAATGCGATCCAGCGGTTTGACCAGCATCGCCACCAGGTAACGGTCGGTGAAGAGCAGGATCAGCAGGCCGATAATCGTGGCAACGATAATCACCGTGCGGGTCATGCTTGTCAGGCCGTCCACCACCACGCGGGTGCTGTCGAGCGACTTCGCGGCGGCATTATTGAACTCCTCAGCGGCCGCACCAAACGCGCGGCTCAGCGGCGGTGTGACGTTGTTGGCCTGCTGGCGATATCCCTCCAGAGCCCCCTGCTTCGCCTGCTGCATTTGCGGCGTTACGCCCTGTTCAAGCAGCGCCTGCCAGGTGCCAATCACCCTGGAAGAGATCTGCTCATCCATCGGGCCTGGGGAGATCGCCTTCATCTCGGCCAGTTTCTTGCCCATGTTATCCAGCGCCTGTTGGGCAGAGGACAGATCCGGCGTGCCGCCTGCGGCTTTGACTTCCATTGCGCGGCTCAGACGGGTCACAAAGCGGAAATATTGATCGTTACCTTGGCTGAGTACCGTCATCTGTTTAACCAGCTGGCGATCGACTTCGTTGCCATCTGAAACGCGAGAAAGGGACCAGGTGCTGTACAAGCCAACACCCGCCCACATTAAACAAAAGATCCCGAGAATCGTCAGCATGACGAAGCGGATCGTGAAATTACGGAGCATATTCATAAGTCTTCCTTGCCGTGAGGGTGAGTTCGCCCAGAGGCGAGTACTACTCTCGTTATCGGCAGGAAAGAGGGAAATTATAACGTTTTGTGATCATTTTTAATTAGCGTGGCTTCACTGGTCACACAGCAGCTGTTAACCATCAGGCCCGAGCTTAGTGATGTAATTTGTGATGTGGTAAGTTCAGAATGAAAACGTTGTTTCGAAAATTTCATCAATAAGAAAGGAGACATCATGTCCTGGCACCCTTCCCCCGGCCGCTATGAGAATATGCAATACCGTTATTGCGGCAAAAGTGGCCTGCGCCTGCCCGCCCTGTCGCTGGGACTGTGGCATAGCTTCGGCCACGTCCAGCCTCTTGATGCCCAACGCGCGCTGCTGCGAAAAGCCTTCGACCTCGGCATCACTCATTTCGATCTTGCCAATAACTACGGACCACCGCCGGGTAGCGCGGAAGAGAATTTCGGCCGCCTGCTGCGGGAAGATTTTGCCGCATACCGCGACGAACTGGTTATCTCCACCAAGGCGGGTTATGACATGTGGCCTGGGCCGTACGGTTCCGGCGGTTCACGCAAATATCTGCTCGCCAGCCTCGACCAGAGCCTGAAGCGTCTGGGCGTCGAGTACGTCGATATTTTCTACTCCCACCGCGTGGATGAAAACACCCCGATGGAAGAGACGGCATCCGCGCTGGCCCATGCCGTGCAGAGCGGAAAAGCGCTGTATGTGGGGATTTCCTCCTACTCGACAGACCGCACACAAAAAATGGCCGAGCTGCTGCGCGAGTGGAAGATCCCCCTGCTGATCCATCAGCCGTCCTATAACCTGCTTAACCGCTGGGTCGATAAGACCGGCTTGCTGGATGCGCTGGAAGCAAACGGTACGGGCTGTATTGCCTTCACCCCGCTGGCGCAGGGGTTGCTGACAGGGAAATACCTGAACGGTATCCCTGAAGGATCACGCATGCAGCGCGAAGGGAATAAAGTGCGCGGCCTGACGCAAAAGATGCTCACCGACGCCAACCTGAGCAGCCTTCGCCTGCTGAATGAGATGGCGCAGGCGCGCGGACAAACCATGGCGCAGATGGCACTAAGCTGGCTGCTGAAAGATGCGCGCGTGACGTCCGTGCTGATTGGCGCAAGCCGCCCGGAACAGCTGGAAGAGAATGTACAGGCGCTGGAAAACCTGCGCTTTACGGAGGACGAACTCAAGCGGATTGACCAGCATGTTGCGGATGGGGAGTTGAATCTGTGGCAGGCGTCGTCTGATAAATAATGCCGCACCGAGCAGTCCCCTCTCCCCTTTGGGGAGAGGGTTAGGGTGAGGGGTAAGGCGTACTTTACTTCTTACTGATCTTATCCAGATACCCCATCACAAACGCAGACAGCACAAACGTCAGATGGATAATGACGTACCACATCAGTTTGTTATCCGGCACGTTCTTCGCGTCCATAAATACGCGTAGCAGGTGGATAGAAGAGATCGCCACAATCGACGCGGCCACTTTATTCTTCAGCGACGAGGCATCCATTTTGCCCAACCAGCTGAGCTTCTCTTTACGCTCGTCGATATCAAGCTGGGAGACGAAATTCTCGTAGCCGGAGAACATCACCATCACCAGCAGCCCACCCACCAGGGTCATATCCACCAGCGAGAGCAGAACCAGAATCAAATCCGCTTCGGCAATGGAAAAGATATTCGGCAGAACGTGCAGGATTTCCTGAAAGAACTTAATCGTCAGCGCGATAAGTGCCAGCGAAAGGCCAAAATAGACGGGGGCCAGTATCCAGCGAGAGGCGTACATGGCATTTTCAAAAAAGCGTTCCATAGAGTCCTGTTTGCAAAAGAAACCAGCGCCCAGTATATCTCAACGGCGCTGACTGTTTGCAATAACTCAACGGTACGTCACTCAGACGTTGTCTGGATTAACTTCCGGACGTGCGTACTCCGGCCAGACAAGCGCCACCAGTTCAGGATAGGCTTCCAGACTGAACTCGCGAAAACACTGCCGCAAATTCAATACGTCCAGATCGGAATAAGATACCTTTTCTCCGTTAAGACAGCGCTTTTTGATATTGTCATAATATTTATAGACTGCTGAATTCAGATCGCTACAGCGACGCTGCGCCTCAAACAGTCCGGGCGTGTCATTAATTTCCGACATTTTCATGCGCTTAATTGTCGCATGTAAAAAGTCGATATATTCGTGGTTCACCCGCCAGTACCAGACAGGCGTAACGGAGTTCATCAATACAGAGAAATGGTCTTCACCTTCCTCTTTTGTCATCAGTTCAGGTTGTGGGGGCTCACTGGCGTCTTTCGACACTTTCGTTTTATTGAACTCTTGCATCAATAAAAGCACACCAGCGGTCAATAATAGTAATGTGATGACCGTAAAAAAGATGCTGTTCATGGGTAGGCTCCATTTTTTTTGATTTTAAATTTGCCTCATGATATTGTCAACGAATCTCACGCCTTTACCAACCCCACCCTGTTGAAATTAAAGGAAATTAAAAATGCTGCCCGACTATCTCGTCCCGGCTAAGTACCACATTACGCCTGTGGAACAGCAACCGACGGAAGCAGAAAAAGAGGCCAGTTTCACTCAGGGGAAAAGAAAGCTCTCTGATTTCGAGCCCGATATATTAATTGGTGTTTCCCGAACTGGCAAATCGCGAAATATGTTGCTGGAAGAGCACGATCGTCATATAAAAGACCGCTTATTTCGCGCTATAAAAATTGAAGCCTTTGTCCACCTGCTGAATGACCTGCAGGCCGAGGGAGAAATAGATGCCCAGAAACTAAGTCAAATAATAGCCGAGAAAACCGAAGAAATTAATGAAGCGGGCAATGAAATTTGGCTTAATTTAATTACGCGCGAAAAAAACAACCCAATTTTTTATAGCCTGGGGGAAGATTAACGTGAAAGAAGTTAAAAATAACGACGTTTATTTGACTTTAGATGATAAAAAAAGTGATGAATTTATCTTAAAGCAAAATCTCGACGCACTACGAAACACAAAAAATGACGAGATGACGCGCATTACACAAGACCTGGTATCGATCCCGGCGACGCTGGTGCGGCTTAAATGGCAGAATCGCCGTGAAATTTATCCGCTGCAGGTCAAAGAAGAAATTTACGGTGCCGTGATGAATGCCATCATTGAACAGCGGCCAGAGCTGAAAGAGAAGCTTCTGGGGCGCCTCGAGGCCAATTATCAGTATCTGCTCGCCAGAGAAATCGCCACCCTGCGTCTGACGCGCAAGCTGTCAGACGGTGAGTACCGTACCTCAAACGTCACCTGCGTTGCGCTTGATGAGGACGCGCTGGCAAATCCTTCCGCCGCACCAACGAATAACAAAAGCGCATAACCGACAGGCATAAAAAAAGCCGGCTTTCGCCAGCTTCTTTATCACTTCGAGGCCGCCTTTTCTTCGCCGACCAGTCCAATCTTCAGGTAACCCGCCTGATGCAGCGTGTCCATTACCTTCATCATGGTTTCATAATCAACGGTTTTATCCGCACGGAAGAAGACCGTAGTGTCTTTCTTTCCGCCCGTAAGCTGCTCCAGCGCCGGGATGACTGAGTCGTCCGTCACCGGGTCGTTCCCGAGGAACATGGATTTATCCGCTTTCACCGACAGGTAAATAGGCTTCTCCGGGCGCGGCTGGGGCTGGCTGGAAGATGCCGGCAGATTCACCTTCACATCCACCGTCGCCAGCGGTGCAGCTACCATGAAGATAATCAGCAGAACCAGCATGACGTCGATAAACGGCGTCACGTTGATTTCATGCATTTCGCCGTTATCGTCCAGATTTTCGTTTAGACGCATCGCCATACTATTAACCTGCGCGCAGTTTAGACGCCGCATGCACCGGCTTAACCGAGCTGGCATTCAGATCGAGATCGCGACTTTGCAGCAGCAGAACCTGCGCGGCAACGTCTCCAAGAGTCGCTTTATAGCTGCCAATCATACGCGCGAAGATATTATAGATGACCACCGCCGGGATAGCGGCAACCAGACCGATTGCTGTCGCCAGCAGCGCTTCTGCGATACCCGGCGCCACGACCGCCAGGTTGGTAGTTTGGGTCTGCGCGATACCGATAAAGCTATTCATGATGCCCCAGACCGTGCCGAAAAGACCGATGAACGGTGAGATCGCGCCGATGGTAGCCAGATAACCATTGCCGCGCCCCATGTGTCGGCCAACGGCCGCAACGCGGCGCTCCAGGCGGAAACCGGTACGCTCTTTGATGCCTTCGTTATCTTCACTGCCTGCGGAGAGTTCCAGCTCGTTCTGCGCTTCATTCACGAGCAGGGTAGTCAGGCTTTTCGCGTGGAAAGATGAGGTCATATCTGAAGCCTGATCCAGAGAGCGGGCTTCAGCCAGCTGCTGCTGTTCCCGCTTCAGGCGACGCTTCTGCGAAAGCAACTCGGCACTTTTGCTGAAGAAGATAGCCCAGGTGACAACGGACGCCAGAATCAGGCCGATCATCACAATCTTAACCACGATGTCAGCATGCTGATACATGCCCCAAACGGAGAGATCCGTCTGCATCAAATTATTACCCACTCTGTATCTCCAGGACGCAAATCACAAAATCTGAGCGTAATAATATCAAAACGTCGTCGAATTGATAGTAGTTCTCATTAGTATTTGCATGGTGCCGTAATTTTCGCTCACTTTCCTTGCGCTTACGCAGTAAAAATTTCTTATGCGGTTTTTTGCTAATATTTTCTGCTTATTCGATAAGCCTCGGGGTGCAGTTTTTTCCAATCGTGGTAGTCTGGACGTCCAGACGTATAAAAACAGGGTTAGCGAACATGACAAAGAAGCATCTTGATACCACGCTGGTACAGGCAGGACGCAGCAAAAAATATACTCAGGGATCGGTCAACAGCGTGATTCAACGAGCCTCCTCGCTGGTGTTTGACACCGTTGAGGAGAAAAAAAACGCCACGCGTAATCGCGCGAAAGGCGGGCTGTTTTATGGCCGTCGCGGCACGCTAACCCATTTTTCTCTGCAGGAAGCGATGTGCGAGCTGGAAGGCGGCGCGGGCTGTGCGCTCTTCCCGTGCGGGGCGGCGGCGGTCGCCAACACCATTCTGGCGTTTGTGGAACAGGGCGACCATATCCTGATGACCAACACCGCCTATGAACCCAGCCAGGACTTCTGCACCAAAATCCTCAGCAAGCTCGGGGTAACGACCGGCTGGTTCGACCCGCTGATTGGTGAAGGCATTGCCGAACTTATTCAGCCAAACACGCGCATTGTGTTCCTGGAATCTCCGGGGTCGCTCACCATGGAAGTTCACGACGTGCCGGCTATCGTGAAGGCCGTACGCAGCAAAGCGCCAGAGGCGATCGTTATGATCGACAACACCTGGGCGGCAGGCGTGCTGTTCAAAGCGCTGGAATTCGACATTGATATTTCGATTCAGGCGGCAACGAAATACCTGATAGGCCACTCTGACGGCATGATTGGTACTGCGGTCTCCAACGCGCGCTGCTGGGATCAGCTGCGTGAAAATGCGTACCTGATGGGCCAGATGGTAGATGCCGACACGGCCTACATGACCAGCCGCGGTATCCGCACGCTGGGCGTTCGTCTGCGTCAGCACCATGAAAGCAGCCTGAAGGTGGCAGAATGGCTGGCGCAGCATCCGCTGGTTGAGCGCGTAAATCATCCCGCGTTACCAGGCAGTAAAGGCCATGAGTTCTGGCAACGTGACTTTACGGGCAGCAGCGGGTTGTTCTCATTCGTACTGAAAAAGCGGCTGAATAACGACGAGCTGGCGAGCTATCTGGATAATTTTACCCTTTTCAGCATGGCCTACTCCTGGGGCGGTTTTGAATCCCTGATCCTGGCTAACCAGCCGGAACAGATCGCGGCCCTTCGCCCCGGGGGTGAAGTAGACTTCAGCGGTACCCTGATACGACTGCATATCGGTTTAGAAAATGTTGACGATCTGATTGCCGATTTAGCAGCAGGGTTCGAGCGTATCGTGTAGAGTGCTGGCTGAAAATGTACTCTCTGGACGCTTTTGTGGACACCGCAAGCAGAAAAGTCTGCATGAGTTGCGCCCGGGATCAAACCCGACGGGCGAATAAGGGAGTACAATAGCGCTATATCTGCTGTTCCACAGGAAAGTCCATGGCTGTTATTCAAGATATTATCGCGGCGCTCTGGCAACACGACTTTGCCGCGCTGGCGGATCCTCACGTCGTCGGTATCGTTTACCTCGTGATGTTCGCAACTCTGTTTCTGGAAAATGGATTACTGCCAGCCTCGTTTTTACCCGGTGATAGCCTGCTTTTACTTGCCGGGGCGTTAATCGGGAAAGGCGTCATGGACTTCACGCCAACGATGGTTATTCTCACCTCCGCAGCCAGCCTGGGCTGCTGGTTGAGCTATCTTCAGGGCCGCTGGCTCGGGAATACCCGCGTCGTAAAAGGCTGGCTGGCGCAGTTACCGCATAAATATCATCAGCGTGCGACCTGCATGTTCGATCGTCACGGCCTGCTGGCATTGCTGGCGGGGCGTTTCCTGGCGTTTGTTCGCACCCTTCTGCCGACGATGGCGGGCATTTCCGGTCTGTCGAACCGCCGCTTCCAGTTCTTCAACTGGCTGAGCGCCCTACTGTGGGTGGGTGTAGTCACCACGCTCGGCTACGCGCTGAACATGATCCCTTTTGTGAAACACCACGAAGATCAGGTGATGACCTTCCTGATGGTGCTGCCGATGTTCCTGCTGGTGGCGGGTCTGGTGGGAACCATCGCGGTGGTGATTAAGAAGAAGTACTGCAGCGCATAATTCAACAAGCCGGGTGGCGCTGTCGCTTACCCGGCCTGTGTTTCCCCTCAGGCTCCCTGCATCGTTCTGATACGTGACGCATCCTCTCCCGGCGTAACGCCGAAATAGCGCTTAAACTCCCGACTGAACTGCGACGCACTTTCATAGCCCACCCGCATCGCCGCCGCGCTGGCCTTCATGCCGTCGTGGATCATCAACATCCGCGCCTTATGCAGCCGGTAGGTTTTGAGGTACTGCAGCGGAGAGGTGCTGGTCACCGACTTAAAGTTATGGTGAAACGCCGAGACGCTCATGTTTGCTTCCGCCGCCAGCTGGTCGACGCTGAGGTTTTCCGTGTACTGGCTCTCGATACGCTTGAGCACGCGGCTTATCAGGCTGAAGTGGGTCTGTCGGCTCACCAGAGCCAGTAACGCCCCGCCGCCCGGGCCCAGCAGCACGTGGTACAGAATTTCGCGGACGATCTGCTTGCCCAGAATACGCGCGTCCAGCGGCCTCTCCATCACGTCCAGCAGACGCTCAATGGCGCAGAGGATCTCTTCAGACAGCGTCGCCGAGTTAATCCCGCTCGAGGCCATCGAAGGCTGGAAGAGTTCATCTTCGCCAATCTCCATCAGCAGCTCCTGCAGCTGGAGGATGTCGACATTGACGCGGATCCCCGCCAGCGGAACCGCCTCTGTCGCGAAGGTTTCACATTCAAAGGGTAAAGGTACCGTCAGGAGAAGATATTCATTGGTGTCGTAGCGGAACACGCGCTCGTTGATATAGCCAATTTTATGGCCTGAAAAGAGAAAAACGATGCCCGGCTGGTACATGACCGGCGTGCGCGTCCCCGGCTGCGTGCCATAGAGCAGGCGAATATCCGGCAGCAGATCGCTGGCACGATTATCATTATCTATCAATCTCTTAATCTGCACAGTGAGCTGCTGGCAGATAGCCTCACGGTTCATCTTGCGTTACTCCGGGTACGGTTTTTGACGCTAACAGTGTGCGTCGTTTTCCGCGCTTTCTCCAGCGCTCTGTAGAAATGGGCAAGACATCGGCAGGAATGTGCATTGAGGGGATAGCCCCGGACGGCCACAATGTGCAGCATCAGGTCGCCCTCTGCGCACCACGGTTTTTCACCCACTAAAGGGAACGAGCAATGAACAACTTTAATCTTCACACCCCAACCCGCATTCTGTTTGGTAAAGACGCTATCGCTGACCTGCGCGCGCAGATCCCTGCTGACGCCCGCGTACTGATCACCTACGGTGGCGGCAGCGTGAAAAAAACCGGCGTACTGGATCAGGTTTATAGCGCGCTGGACGGTCTGGACGTGCGTGAGTTCGGTGGTATCGAACCAAACCCGTCTTACGAAACGCTGATGAACGCGGTGAAAATTGCCCGCGAAGAAAACGTCACCTTCCTGCTGGCCGTCGGCGGCGGCTCCGTACTGGACGGCACCAAATTCATCGCTGCGGCAGCGCACTACGCTGACGGCATCGATCCGTGGCACATTCTGGAAACCCGCGGCAGCGACATTAAAAGCGCCATCCCGATGGGCTCCGTGCTGACCCTGCCAGCCACCGGTTCTGAATCCAACAAGGGCGCGGTGATCTCCCGTAAAACCACCGGTGACAAGCAGGCCTTCATGAACGAACACGTCCAGCCTGTGTTCGCTATCCTGGACCCGGTTTACACCTACACCCTGCCTGCGCGTCAGGTGGCGAACGGCGTGGTCGATGCCTTTGTTCATACCGTTGAGCAGTACGTCACGTACCCGGTGAATGCTAAAATTCAGGATCGCTTCGCGGAAGGCATTCTGCTGACGCTGATTGAAGAAGGTCCGAAAGCGCTGAAAGAGCCTGAAAACTACGACGTTCGTGCCAACGTGATGTGGGCCGCCACACAGGCGCTGAATGGCCTGATCGGCGCTGGCGTGCCGCAGGACTGGGCGACCCACATGCTGGGCCACGAGCTGACGGCGATGCACGGTCTGGATCATGCTCAGACGCTGGCCGTTGTGCTGCCTGCCCTGTGGAATGAAAAACGTGATACCAAACGCGCCAAACTGCTGCAGTACGCTGAGCGCGTGTGGGACATCACCGAGGGTTCTGACGACGCGCGCATTGATGCCGCCATCGAAGCGACCCGCAGCTTCTTTGAAGGTCTGGGCGTGCCAACGCGTCTGTCCGGCTACGGGCTGGACGGCAGCTCCATCCCTGCCCTGCTGGCGAAACTCGAAGAGCACGGCATGACCCATCTGGGCGAGCACGGCGACATCACGCTGGACGTCAGCCGTCGTATTTACGAGGCGGCACGCTAAGCGTTTTTGTCCCCCCGACTTTCGTTTTTTGACATTTCGTCCAGACTTAATGCACACCCCATCGCCGGAGTCTCCCTCCGACGATGCGCACCTGAAGGAGGAAAAATGGCAAACCAAACCGTAATCAAGCTGCAGGACGGCAACGTGATGCCCCAGCTGGGGCTAGGTGTATGGAAAGCCGGTAACGACGAGGTCGTCTCCGCCATTCATAAAGCCCTGGAAGTCGGCTATCGGTCGATTGACACCGCCGCCGCGTACAAAAACGAGGACGGCGTGGGGACCGCACTGGCCAGCGCCGGTGTCCCCCGCGATGAGTTATTCATCACCACGAAACTGTGGAATGACGATCAAAAACGTCCCCGCGAGGCCCTGCAGGAGAGCCTGGAGAAGCTCCAGCTCGACTTCGTCGACCTTTATCTGATGCACTGGCCGGTTCCGGCTATCGACCATTATGTTGATGCCTGGAAAGGGATGATTGAACTGCAGAAAGAGGGGCTGGTGAAAAGTATCGGCGTCTGCAACTTCCAGGTTCATCACCTGCAGCGGCTGATTGACGAGACGGGCGTCGCGCCTGTCATTAACCAGATCGAACTGCACCCGCTGCTGCAGCAGCGTCAGCTTCACGCTTGGAACGCCACGCATAAAATCCAGACCGAGTCATGGAGCCCGCTGGCACAGGGTAGCGAAGGCGTGTTCGACCAGAAAATTATCCGCGACCTGGCGGATAAATACGGCAAAACCCCGGCGCAGATCGTCATTCGCTGGCATCTGGACAACGGCCTGGTGGTGATCCCGAAATCGGTCACGCCATCGCGCATCGCCGAGAACTTCGACGTCTGGGATTTCCGTCTCGACAAAGATGAGCTGGGGGAAATTGCGAAGCTGGATAAGGGCAAGCGGCTTGGGCCGGACCCGGATCAGTTTGGCGGGTAATTGCGTAAAAAAGCCGGGTGGCGGCTTCGCCTTACCCGGCCTGCGTGTCGACATAAAAACCCCGGCTTGCCGGGGTTTATTATTTACGCTTTGCGCTTCACGGGCTTCTTCACACTCGAATTACCATTCGAACGCTGATGCACAATCGGCGTGTGCTTGGTCAGCGCCGGGCGAGTATTGCGGTTCTGGCGACGAGCTTCGCGCATCTCATCCAGCGTCGGGGCCGGTACCAGACAGTCGCGGCGCGAGCCGATCAGGTGTTTTTTACCCATCTCTTCCAGCGCCTGGCGGATCAGCGGCCAGTTTTTCGGATCGTGGTAACGCAGCAGTGCCTTGTGCAGACGACGCTGTTTATCCCCTTTAGGCACCACCACCTCTTCACTCTTGTAGCCAATCTTACTCAGCGGATTCTTGCCGGTGTAATACATGGTCGTCGAGTTGGCGAGCGGTGACGGATAGAAGTTCTGCACCTGATCCAGGCGGAAGCGGCGCTGCTTCAGCCACAGCGCCAGGTTCACCATGTCCTCATCACGCGTGCCTGGGTGCGCAGAGATGAAGTACGGGATCAGATACTGCTCTTTGCCCGCCTGCTTCGAGTAGGTGTCGAACAGCTCTTTAAAGCGATCGTAGCTACCCATGCCCGGCTTCATCATCTTCGACAGCGGGCCTTCTTCGGTGTGCTCCGGCGCAATCTTCAGATAGCCACCGACGTGGTGCGTCGCCAGCTCTTTGATGTAGCGCGGATCTTCCACGGCGATGTCGTAACGTACCCCGGAGGCTATCAGGATCTTCTTGATGCCTTTCAGGTCACGCGCGCGGCGGTAGAGGTTGATCGTCGGCTCATGGTTAGTGTCCATGTGCTCGCAAATGCTTGGATAGACGCAGGAGAGGCGACGACAGGTTTGCTCTGCGCGCGGCGACTTGCAGCGCAGCATGTACATGTTCGCGGTTGGACCGCCGAGGTCGGAAATCACGCCGGTAAATCCAGGTACCGAGTCGCGAATCGCTTCGATCTCATTGATGATCGAATCTTCAGAGCGGCTCTGAATAATGCGCCCTTCGTGCTCGGTAATCGAGCAGAAAGAACAGCCGCCGAAGCAGCCGCGCATGATGTTGATCGAGAAGCGAATCATCTCATACGCCGGGATACGGGCGTTGCCGTAAGCAGGGTGCGGCACGCGCTTGTACGGCAGCGCAAAGACGCTGTCCATCTCTTCGGTGGAAAGCGGGATCGCCGGCGGGTTGATCCAGATAAAGCGCTCGCCGTGCTTCTGCATCAACGCGCGGGCGCAGCCAGGGTTGGTCTCATGGTGCAAAATACGGGACGCGTGCGCGTAGAGCACCTTGTCGGCTTTCACCTTCTCATAGGAGGGCAGCAGCACGTAGGTCTTTTCCCACGGCTTCGGGCGCGGAGGCTGCACGACGATAGCCTTCGCTTCCGCTTTTTTCGGCTCAACCGGCTTGTTATCGGCACACGGCAGATCGTCGCCGTACGGATGTGGGATCGGGTCGATTTTACCCGGCATATCAATGATGCGGGAATCCACTCCGCGCCAGCCCGGCAGCGCCTCTTTCACCATGATGGCGGTATTGCGCACGTCGCGGATGCTGCTCACCGGCTCGCCCTGCGACAGACGGTGCGCCACTTCCACCAGCGGACGCTCGCCGTTTCCGTAAATCAGCATGTCGGCTTTGGAATCCACCAGCACCGAGCGGCGCACGGTATCAGACCAGTAATCGTAGTGCGCGGTACGGCGCAGGCTCGCCTCGATGCCGCCCAGGATCACCGGCACGTCTTTCCAGGCTTCTTTGCAGCGCTGGGTATAGACGAGGGTTGCGCGGTCCGGGCGTTTACCCGCCACGTTATCCGGCGTGTAGGCGTCGTCATGACGAAGCTTACGGTCGGCGGTATAGCGGTTGATCATCGAGTCCATGTTGCCTGCAGTCACGCCGAAGAACAGGTTCGGTTTACCCAGACGCATAAAGTCGTCTTTGCTGTTCCAGTCAGGCTGGGAGATGATCCCCACGCGGAAGCCCTGCGCCTCAAGCATACGTCCACAGATGGCCATGCCGAAGCTCGGGTGGTCAACGTAGGCATCGCCCGTGACCAGAATGATGTCGCAGCTGTCCCAGCCCAGTTGGTCCATCTCTTCCCGGGACATCGGCAGGAATGGCGCCGGTCCAAAGCAGGCCGCCCAGTACTGGGGCCAGGAGAAGAGGTCACGATCCGGCTGGATCAGGGAAATTGCGCTCATAATGCTTCCGAAGAAAAAATAAACAAAAGGAGCGGGATTATACGCTGTTCATCCGCCGGATTTGAAGAAAAGGATGCAGGAAGCAGGCAGATATTCACGGAACTCGTTAAAATACAGCACCCTGATAATTTTGGATCATAATATTCACTATATTTTCCGGTGATTTGCCCCGGTAATGCGTATTTGTGCGGAGCTCAGTTGTGAAGCCCAACGATTCGTTACATGTCTCCCAACTGCGGGTGGTCCTTCACCTCTGCGGTTTTCTGGTTCTGCTGTACAGCCTTTCTATGCTGCCGCCGATGGTTATCGCCCTGCTGAATAAAGAGCGGACCTACTTTGCCTTTCTGACCACCTTTTTAACCTTTTTTACTCTCGGAGGGCTAACCTGGCGGGCAACCCGTCACGCGGGCATACAGCTGCGCACCCGCGACGGTTTCGTGATCATCGTGCTGTTCTGGCTGCTGTTTTCATTGATTAGCGCCATGCCGCTCTGGATGGATGACGGGCTACAGCTCTCTTTTGCCGACTCGCTCTTTGAAGGGGTTTCCGGGATCACCACCACCGGGGCAACGGTGATCGGGGACGTCAGCGCCCTGCCTAAATCGTACCTTTATTACCGCGCTCAGCTGAATTTCATTGGCGGGTTAGGCGTCATCGTGCTGGCCGTCGCGGTCCTGCCGCTGCTGGGCATCGGTGGCATGAAGCTCTATCAGTCAGAGATGCCGGGACCGTTCAAGGAGGAGCGCCTGACGCCCCGCCTTGCCGATACCGCGCGCACGCTGTGGGTGACCTACTTCGCGCTGGGGGTGGCCTGCACCCTGGCCTACTGGCTGGCGGGAATGTCTTTTTTTGACGCCCTCTGTCACGGGCTGTCGACCGTGTCACTGGGCGGTTTCTCCACCCGCAGCGAGAGCATTGGGTTTTATGACAGCCACGCGATTGAGCTGGTCGCCGGGGCGTTTTCACTGCTCTCCGCGTTTAACTTCACCCTCTGGTACGTCGCCATTGTCAGACGCACCCTGAAACCGATTCGCCGCAGCCCGGAGGTTAAATTCTTTCTGAGCGCCGCCGCGGTGATTATCGTCATCACCGCCTGGCAGGTCTGGCATGCCGGGATGTACAACGCCACTGATAGCCTGGTGCATGCCTTCTTCCTTGCCAGTTCGATGATGACCGATAACGGCCTTTCGACAGCCGACTATGCCCAGTGGCCAGCACATACCATCTTCCTGCTGTTGAGCGCCAGCTTTTTTGGCGGCTGCGTAGGCTCGACCTGCGGCGGGATCAAAGCGCTGCGTTTTCTCATTATGTTCAAGCAGAGTATTCAGGAGATGAACCAGCTGGCGCATCCGAGAGCGCTGCTGAGCATTAAGGTGGGCAAAAGCGTGGTGAATGAACGCGTCCTGCGCTCAGTCTGGAGCTTCTTTTTTCTCTACGTGATGATTACGGGCTTTTTTGTCTGGTCGCTCAATCTGATGGGCTACGACCTGTTTACGTCATTCGCAACGGTTGCCGCCTGCATCAACAACATGGGGCTGGGGTTTGGCGAGACGGCGTCGACGTTCGGCACGTTAACAGAGGGGGCAAAACTGCTGATGTGCGCGGCGATGATCTTAGGGCGTCTGGAAATTTATCCGGTGCTGATACTGTTCTCGCGCTTTTTCTGGCGGGCATAAAACATTCCCGGCGAACCGGGAATGTCAGGATTATGGGGCCGGATTGATCAGCATCTGCCCTACGGAGCCCCTGTCCATCATCTCCAGCGTCTGGCTGTGGAACAGGAACGGGAAATGCGGCCACGAAGGCTGACCGTAGTAGACAAGCAGCTCAACCTGGCCGTCCACCCAGACGGTATCTTTCCAGCCGCGGTCTTCCGGGAACGGCATGGCACCGTTGACGTTGCGGATCAGGAATGCCACCCCTTCAATATGGAACGACTGCGGCATATCTGAACGCACCGTCCAGCGCTCCCAGGTACCCTGCTGCGCGGTAATGTCAATGCGGTTGACGTCCCACAGCGCGCCGTTGATGCCCGGGTCGTCGCCGAGGCTGATATCACGGCTGCGCACCGGCGAGCCGCTCATGATCTCCTGCGGCAGCAGGCGCATGGGCAGGCTATCGGTCACCAGCGGCAGCAGACCGGTTGGACGCAGGGTCAGCACCAGGGTCGAGACCAGAATGCTCGACGGTTCAAAGAACCCGCGAATACGGTCGACAATGCTGGCCGCTTCACCGCAGGTGACAGACACTTCATCCCCATTGGTCATATCAATGAGAACTTCGCGACGTTCGCCCGGCGAGAGCGCAAGCTGTTTGACGGACACCGGCGCCGGTAAAAAGCCCTGATCGCCGGAGATCACGTGCAGCGGACGACCATCGCTCATTTGCAGCTGATAGCGGCGCGAGTTAGACGCGTTGAGCAGGCGCAGGCGCACCCAGCCGCGAGAAACTTCGACATACGGGCTTTGCGCGCCGTTGACCAGCAGCGTATCACCGACGAAGCCACCGCTGCCCGGCTCGCTGTATTCAGGCGTGCCGAAGTTATCCAGACGTTTGTCCTGGATGATAATCGGGAAGTCATCCACGCCGTAGTGATTCGGGATCGGCAGAGATTTGCTGACTTCATCTTCCACAAGCAACATGCCGGCCAGGCCGTTATAGACCTGCTGCGCCGTGCGGTTAGGCGTGTTGGCGTGATACCACAGGGTTGCCGCGCTCTGGCGAATCGGCAGAACGGGCGCCCAGTCGGCGCTGGGTGACATCATTCGCGCCGCGCCGCCAATCAGCGGGCCAGGCACCTGCAGACCGCTGATGGTCATAGCGACATTTTCAGGGGTGCGGTTACTGTAGATGAGCTTTACGTCATCGCCATTCCACACGCGTATGGTCGGCCCGAGGTAACGTCCGTTAATGCCCCAGACGGGCGCACGCGTCCCCTGGGTAAAGGACCAGTGGCTACGCTGCAGCGTCAGGAAAAGCGGCTGACCGCGACGGGATTCAATTAATGGCGGTATAGGCAGCGGCTGTTGCTGCCCGGCGGCGCTGGCTGTCAGCGGCATCGCACCCGCACAAAGGGCGATCCCCGAAGCCTGAATAAACTGACGCCGACTGAGTGACATATAAGCTCCATCTGAAACGACTAACAACGCGGGAATTCGTTTTCCCTTCAACGCCGGGTTAAATCTTACCGGCGGCTTCTCTCTCTGCGACTTCTTTGTCGAGCTGCGCAATATGCTGAGCCATTAGCTCACGGCAGTGTGCTGCCAATTCGCGCACCTGATCTTTACCGTATTTGCTGGTATCGACAGGTGGCAGCATTTCGACAATCACCAGCCCATTATTCAGGCGGTTAAGATTAATCTTATTCGAAGTATTGGAAACGCACACGGGAATAATTGGAACACCTGCCGCAATTGCAGCATGAAACGCACCGGTTTTAAACGGCAGCAGGCCGCGACCACGGCTGCGCGTTCCTTCCGGGAACATCCAGATTGAGATTTTGCGCTTTTTAAAATGATTCACTACTTCCGCAATGGTGCTGTGCGCTTTTGCACGGTTATTACGGTCAATCAGCAGGTTACCGGTAAGCCAGTACAGCTGACCAAAAAACGGGATCCACAGCAGGCTTTTTTTGCCCACCGTCACGGTCGGTGGAAGCACGATATTAGAGGCCGTCACCATATCGTAGTTGTTCTGATGGTTGGCAATATAGATGGCGTTACCGAAATTCTCCGCCCCTTCCGGCAGACGTTTTTCAACCTTCAGGCCAAACAGCGGAGCAAGGCGCCCGAACATATGGCCAAAGGTGGCGACATGCTTCGGATTACGCGGGCTGAACAGGCAATAAATAGAGCCGAAAATACAGACCAGAATACAGTAGATGACGGTAAGAATAAGACGAACAATATATAGCATAGCGACCTCTGAAGCCCCAACAGCTGACAATTATACTTCACCTGTGGCCAGGTAAGGACTTTATTACGAGCGCGTATTGTTAATCGCAACGCACGAATTAACAACGATTTTACGGGAAATTTTATTGAAATTCCCCCTCCGGACAGAGGGGGGATATCACGACATTACTCTTCGCTGTCGCCCGCAGCGCTGCGTGCAGGAGAGTCAATCTCCACGCGATCGATACGCTGCAGACCGCGCATCAGCGAGCCGCGGCGACCGCGCTCACCCACCACCTTCTGCAGCTCTTCCGGACGAAGCTTGATTTTGCGCTTGCCGACGTGAATGGTCAGCGTGCTCTGCGGCGGCAGAAGGAAGAGGTGCGCCAGGCCATCTTCGCCTTTCGCGGCCTCCGCCGACGGGATGTTGATGATCTTGTTGCCCTTGCCTTTTGACAGCTCCGGCAGATCGCTGACCGGGAACATCAGCATACGTCCGGCGGTAGTGATCGCCAGCAGCATGTCGCTTTCGTTCTCAATCACCAGCGGTGCCATCACGTGAGCGTTGTCCGGCAGGCTAATCAGCGCCTTACCGGCACGATTGCGGGAGACCAGATCGTTGAAGGTACAGATAAAGCCGTAGCCCGCATCGGACGCCAGCAGCAGCTTCTGGTCATCGGCTTCCATCAGCATATGGTCAACCGTCGCGCCCGGCGGCAGCGTCAGCTTGCCGGTTAGCGGCTCGCCCTGCCCGCGCGCGGAAGGCAGCGTGATCGGGTCAATGGCGTAGCTGCGACCGGTGGAGTCGATAAACGCCACCGGCTGGTTGCTCTTGCCTTTGACCGCCGCTTTGAAGCTGTCGCCCGCTTTATAGCTGAGCCCCGGCGCGTCGATATCGTGGCCTTTGGCGCTGCGTACCCAGCCGCTCTGCGACAGGACAATGGTCACAGGCTCGGACGGCTGCATGTCGTGCTCGTTCATCGCCTTCGCTTCTTCGCGCTCGTGCAGCGGAGAACGACGGTCGTCACCGAAGGCATCGGCATCGGCCTGCAGCTCTTTTTTCAGCAGGTTATTCATCTTGCGTTCGGACGCGAGGATCGCCTGCAGCTGATCGCGCTCTTTTTCCAGCTCGTTCTGCTCGCCGCGGATCTTCATCTCTTCCAGTTTGGCGAGATGGCGCAGCTTCAGCTCGAGGATCGCTTCGGCCTGGGTTTCGCTGATGCCAAAGCGCGACATCAGGGCGGGCTTCGGCTCGTCCTCGGTGCGGATGATCTCAATCACCTCGTCGATATTGAGGAACGCCACCAGCAAACCTTCAAGGATATGCAGGCGCTTAAGCACTTTCTCCAGACGATGGTTCAGACGACGGCGTACCGTATCGCGGCGGAACGTCAGCCATTCGGTGAGGATCTCCAGCAGGTTTTTCACCGCCGGGCGTCCGTCGAGGCCGATCATGTTCAGGTTGATGCGGTAGCTTTTTTCCAGATCGGTGGTGGCAAACAGGTGGTTCATCACCTGCTCCATGTCCACGCGGTTGGAGCGCGGCACGATCACCAGACGGGTCGGGTTCTCGTGGTCCGATTCATCGCGCAGGTCGTCGACCATCGGCAGCTTTTTATTGCGCATCTGGGAGGCGATCTGCTCCAGCACTTTGGCGCCGGAAACCTGATGCGGCAGCGCGGTGATCACCACGGCGCCGTCCTCTTTATTCCACACCGCGCGCATGCGCACAGAGCCGCGCCCGTTCTGGTAGATTTTGCGGATTTCCGCGCGCGAGGTGATGATTTCGGCTTCGGTTGGGAAATCTGGCCCCTGCACGATATCCAGCAGATCGTCGAGCGAGGCTTTCGGCTGCTCGATCAGGGTGATGGCGGCTTTCGCCACTTCACGCAGGTTGTGCGGCGGAATATCCGTCGCCATACCGACCGCAATACCGGTGGTACCGTTCAGCAGGATGTTCGGCAGACGCGCAGGCAGCATCTTTGGCTCCTGCATCGTACCGTCGAAATTTGGCACCCAGTCGACGGTTCCTTGACCCAGCTCGCCCAGCAGCACTTCGGCATATTTAGAGAGACGGGATTCGGTATAACGCATTGCCGCGAAGGATTTCGGATCGTCCGGCGCCCCCCAGTTCCCCTGACCATCCACCAGCGGGTAGCGGTAAGAGAACGGCTGAGCCATCAGCACCATCGCTTCATAGCAGGCGCTGTCGCCGTGCGGATGGTATTTACCCAGCACGTCACCGACGGTACGGGCGGATTTCTTGAACTTGGCGGTGGCGTTCAGCCCCAGTTCGGACATCGCATACACGATGCGGCGCTGAACGGGCTTCAGGCCATCCCCGATAAACGGCAACGCCCTGTCCATGATGACGTACATGGAATAGTTCAGGTAGGCGTTTTCCGTGAATTCATGTAGCGCGAGGCGCTCTGCCATATCGCTCATTACGTGTGATTCCTCAACTCAGAAACCGAAGGGTTTCAGGCAATATTGCCGCAGATACTACCCTATCTGACGAGTTGAGTCACAAAGAAAAAGGGCCGCTTATGCGGCCCTTTCCGGGTTATTTGTTCAGCTTAATGACCTGCTTCACGTCGATTTCAAAATCGTTCCACTCTTTATCGACCTTGCCCTGGATTTCCACTTTATCCTGAGGGGTGACGGTCACGCCGTTCCAGCGCTTGTGGTCAATCTCCACATTGAGCGTGCCGGTCTCATCGCGGAAGGTGTAGCGGTCATCGGACAGGCGCTGGGTAATGTTCCCGCGCAGCTTCACCCAGCTATCGTCCTTCATCTCTTTTACCTTCACCGCAGTGGTGAGGTTAGCGTCGTTATCAACAAAACCTCCCGTCTGGGTCTGGGTTTGCGTGGCCGACGGGCCGTTAAATCCGCCCTGCGCGGCAAAAACGGGGGCAGTGGTCATCATCATGATGGCGGCAATAGCAGCGAATTTTTTCATATTAACTCTCCCTTTAATCTGGTTTCGCAGTCCATTAAACAGGGTAATCCTTAACAACTTCTTAAGGGAAAAATTTATTTATTATTGCTGTACAGCAGGCGCTTACAGAGGGTTTACTGACAGCATCAAGGAGGGAACATGCGCATTTTACTGGTAGAAGACGACACGTTAATCGGCGACGGTATCAGGGCGGGTTTAAGCAAAATGGGCTTTAGCGTGGACTGGTTTACCGACGGTAAAACCGGTCAGGCCGCGCTTGCTTCTGCGCCCTATGATGCCGTGGTGCTGGATCTGACGCTGCCGGAAATCGACGGTCTGGACATCCTGCGCGCGTGGCGCGAAAGCGGGCGCAGCGAGCCGGTATTGATCCTGACCGCGCGGGATGCGCTCAACCAGCGCGTGGAAGGGCTGCGTCTTGGCGCGGATGATTATCTCTGCAAGCCGTTCGCGCTGATTGAAGTCGGCGCCCGCCTCGAGGCGCTGGTCCGCCGCAGTCACGGCCAGACGCATAGCGAGCTACGCCACGGCAAGGTCACGCTCGATCCGACCCGTCTCGTCGCCACGCTGGACGGTGAACCGCTGACGCTGAAGCCGAAAGAGTTCGCGCTGCTGGAACTGCTGATGCGCAATGCAGGCCGCGTGCTCCCTCGCAAGACGATTGAAGAAAAACTGTATACCTGGGATGACGACGTCTCCAGCAACGCGGTAGAAGTCCACGTTCATCACCTGCGCCGCAAGCTTGGCAGCGAGTTTATCCGCACCGTGCACGGCATCGGCTATACCCTGGGTGACGCATGAAGCTGACGCAACGCCTGAGCCTGAAGCTGCGCCTGACGCTCCTCTTTTTAGCGCTCTCCCTGACGGCATGGTTTGCCGCCAGCCTGGTGGCCTGGCAGCAGACCACCCACAAGCTGGATAAGCTCTTCGACACGCAGCAGATGCTGTTTGCCAAACGGCTGCTGACGATGGATCTTGACGAGATCCGCGCCCCCGAACGGATGCGCGAGATCCCGAAAAAAGTGAAGCATGGCCGTCTCGATGACGACGCGCTGGCTTTCGCCATTTACGCCGTCGACGGCAAAATGCTGCTGAACGATGGCGAGAACGGGCGCGATATTCCGTACCACTATCGCCGCGACGGGTTTGCTAACGGGCAGCTCCAGGACGACAACGACGAATGGCGTTTCCTGTGGCTGACCTCACCCGACGGGAAATACCGCGTGGTGGTCGGCCAGGAGTGGGAGTATCGCCAGGAGATGGCGCTGGACGTGGTCAGCTCGCAGCTCGCGCCCTGGCTGGTGGCGCTGCCCGTGATGCTGCTGTTGCTGGTTTTGCTCCTGAGCCGGGAGCTAAAGCCGCTGAAAAAGCTGGCGCAGACCCTGCGCTCCCGCTCGCCGGATGCTACCGATAAACTGCCGACGGAGGGCGTCCCTACGGAAGTGCGCCCCCTTCTTGATTCGCTGAATCATCTCTTCGCGCGTACCCAGGAAATGATGACCCGCGAGCGCCGCTTTACGTCCGACGCCGCCCACGAGCTGCGCAGCCCGCTGGCGGCCCTGAAGGTGCAAACTGACGTGGCGCAGCTCTCGCAGGACGATCCGCAGGCGAGGGAAAAAGCGCTGGTGCAGCTGCATGCGGGCATCGACCGCGCTTCCCGGCTGGTGGACCAGCTCCTCACGCTGTCGCGTCTGGACTCGCTGGATAATCTTGACGACGTCGAACCGATAACGCTTGCCGATTTACTTCAGTCGGCGGTGCTGGATATCTGGCATCCGGCGCAGCAGGCAGGGATTGATATTCGCCTCAACAACCGCGCCCCGCAGATCAAACGTCAGGGACAGCCACTGCTGCTAAGCCTGCTGGTGCGCAACCTGCTGGACAACGCCATCCGCTACAGCCCGCGCGGCAGCGTGGTGGATGTCACCCTGGACGCGCGTAGTTTTACCGTGCGCGACAACGGCCCAGGCATTTCACCTGACGCGCTGGCGCGCATCGGCGAGCGCTTTTATCGTCCGCCGGGTCAGGATGCCACGGGCAGCGGGCTGGGGTTATCCATCGTAAAACGCATCGCCGCGCTGCACGGTATGCGCGTCTCGTTGAGCAATGCGCCTGAAGGCGGTTTTGAAGTGAAGGTCAGCTGGTAGAAATTATTGCGTTTAATGCAAAAGACTTTGCACATTTTGCTCATTTTTCCGCTCCGTCCTCGCGCGTAGAATACTCGCCATACTTTCATCGTCGAGGACAAATAATGAGCAACATCCTGATTATCAACGGTGCAAAAGAATTTGCGCACTCTAAAGGCCAGCTGAATGACACCCTGACCGAGGTCGCGGACGGTTTCCTGCGCGACGCCGGGCATGATGTTAAGGTCGTACGCGCGGACAGCAACTACGACGTGAAGGCCGAAGTACAGAACTTCCTGTGGGCTGACGTGGTGATCTGGCAGATGCCAGGCTGGTGGATGGGCGCGCCGTGGACCGTAAAAAAATACATGGACGATGTGTTCACCGAAGGTCATGGCTCACTGTATGCCAGCGATGGCCGCACCCGCTCTGACGCGTCCAAAAAATACGGGTCAGGCGGTATGATTCAGGGCAAAAAATATATGCTCTCTCTGACCTGGAACGCCCCGCTGGAAGCCTTCACCGAGAAAGATCAGTTCTTCGAAGGCGTGGGCGTTGACGGCGCGTACCTGCCGTTCCACAAGGCTAACCAGTTCCTGGGCATGGATCCTCTGCCGACGTTTATCGTCAACGACGTGATTAAAATGCCTGATGTCCCGAGCTATATCGCAGAATATCGCAAGCATCTCGCGGAAATTTTTGCTTAACTGGTAGCCTGGAATTAAAGGAGTAGTAAACATGCTTACCGTTATCGCAGAAATCCGTACTCGTCCAGGTCAACATCACCGTCAGGCGGTGCTGGATCAGTTCGCGAAAATTATCCCGACCGTACTGAAAGAAGAAGGCTGCCACGGCTACGCGCCGATGGTGGATGCCGCCACTGACGCCAGCTTCCAGGCGACCGCACCGGACTCGATCATCATGGTTGAGCAGTGGGAAACCGTCGCGCACCTCGAAGCACACCTGCAGACCACGCACATGAAAGCGTGGAGTGACGCGGTGAAGGGTGACGTGCTGGAAACCCACATCCGCATTCTGGAGCAAGGGGTTTAAGTTTTCCCTCACCCCAGCCCTCTCCTGACGGGAGAGGGAGAACAGGTCCAGGCCCGGTGAGCGTCAGCGCAACCGGGCTTTGTTGTTTTTAGCTGCTTTTCTTCCCCGGTTTTAACCCGCGATGTAGCTCGTTGATGCGCTTCATCGACTTGATAGTGCGCTGCGGCTCGGTGGAGGCTACGGATAAAATAATCATCTCCAGACACAGCAGCACCGTGCCGTGGAGCGGGATTTTGCCCTTTTCGCCGCCGCGCGGAACGTGGATCACCACGCTGGCCTCCTTGCTGAAGCGCGAATCAAGGGCGTTGGTCAGCAGTATCGTTGGAATGCCCAGACGTTTTGCTTCACGCAGGGTGGTTTGCCCCTCCCGGTGCGCGGACTTCTGCGCCATCATCACAAGCACGTCGCCGCGCTGAAGCGCAATCAGCTGCTCGGCAAGCCCTATTCCGGTACGGTTAAGCGGCGTGGCGG
Organism: Enterobacter vonholyi; assembly: GCF_008364555.1. Taxonomy (GTDB): domain Bacteria; phylum Pseudomonadota; class Gammaproteobacteria; order Enterobacterales; family Enterobacteriaceae; genus Enterobacter; species Enterobacter vonholyi. The sequence continues at coordinate 228,088 of NZ_VTUC01000037.1, read as the reverse complement.
GTAACCCCATGCGGCTGAACAGCCTGGCGGTATACTCGGCCAGAATGCCGGAGGCGCCAATGCCAAATATGGCGACCTGCCTCGCCTGCGCCAGCAGAGAGACCGCCTGGGCCATCGCGTAGCGGTTGTGCGGCTCGGACAACACCTCGCAGGTGTGTTGATGCCCCTCCAGAACGAAATCAATGCTCGCGTTGACGTCGCTGGCAAGCGTGTTCACCGTAGTGGACATCTTTTCGCTGGAGGTGACCACCGGACCAAACCACTGCTCAAGCGTTTGCTTGAGATCGCGCAGCCCGGCGAAACCCAGCGCCTGGATGGCGCGGACCACCGTGGCATCCGAGGTTTTCAGTTCCGCAGCAATCTCCATGGCGGTCTGTTCCATCACCGCTTCGCGATTGTCATGAATATAGCGTGCAACCTGCAGCAGACGCGGCGTCAGCTGATGCGCCCGCGCGCGAAAACGGTCGCCATAGACATCCACGCGCCCTTTCTCTTTGCGGATCACCGTGATGCCTCCGGCAGCGGACGCCCGGCAATCTGAGACTGTACCTGCGCGACCATCAGCCCTAAAGACGCGAACGAATTCGAGATCGCCTCTTCACGCGAGATCAGCACGTAATGCCCGGTTCGGCAGGCATTGAGGAACTGACACCAGCCCGGCATGACAGCATCCATCGCCGCCAGCTCGTCCTGCGGTTTACCGCCCGTATCCCCGCGCCAGGTGGCGAAGACGAAATCGGCATCCAGCTCCGGCAGGCGCTCGGCGCTGACGTCAATCCGTCCCTCTTCCGGGATGGACTCAATCAGCGGCGGGAACTTGAATCCTGCGTCGCGCAGCACGCGGCCCAGCGAGTGGTAGCTGTGCATGGCGTTAATCTTCCCCTGATTCGCCTGAATCACGGACACGGTCACCTTGCTGGTATCAATAGTCGACTTCAGCGCCTTAATCTGCTCCTGATAGCGCCGCTCCAGAACCTTGAGCCGCGCCTGCGTTCCTGTCAGTTGAGCCAGCTTGCGGTAGATTTCCGGCGCGCCGCCGTCGAGATGATCGATGCTCACCGTCGGGGCAATTTTCGCCAGCTGTTCCACCGGGGTGTTGCGGGTCGGCTCGGTAACGATCAGATCAGGCTTTGCGGCGGCGATGGCTTCGATGTCGATATCGGCCGTGCCGATAAATTTGATATCGGAATTATCGAAATCGACGCCGGTCAACATGCCGCTGGAGCGCAGAAAGTGGCTACCGTCCGGCCGCGTGCGGCCATGGCTCGCCACCGGCGGCACGCCAAGCTCAATCAGCGGAATGGTGATATCCAGATCGTGTAAGGAAACAATCCGCTTCGGATAAACCGGCACAACGACCTTGCGTCCCAAATCGTCGGTAAATACCTGCGTTGGCTCCGCCGCGCTTACCGCGAACCCCACCAGCAACAGCATCGAAAACAGTACGCGCATTATAGTCCCCTAAAATCTGTCCCGACGCTGCCAGAGCAGCAGCAGGAAAAACGGTCCGCCAATCAATGAAATGACAATTCCCGCCGGCAGCTGCAGCGGGAGGAATGCAAGACGTCCGACGTTATCCGCTATCAGCACCAGCAGCGCGCCCAGCACGGCGCTTCCCGTCAGGAGCGCCGTTTGCCCACCACGCAGCAGCAGGCGCGCCATATGCGGAGCAATCAGCCCCACGAAGCCTATACTGCCCACGCACGAGACGCTGGCCGCCGTCAGCACTACCGGGGCGAGAACCCGCAGCAGCGCCAGCCGCGTTATGCGCACGCCAAGACCCGCTGCGGCCTGATTGCCGAGCAACGCCACGTCCGCTGCCCGCGCGGTAAACAGCAGCAGCGCAAAAGCGGGAGCGGCCCAGAGCGCGGCCAGGCCCACCAGCGTCCAGTTTGCCGCATGCAGGCTTCCCGCCAGCCACAGCATCGCCGTCTGCACGTCGCGCACGTCGGCAGTAGTGATAAAGACGCCCATTGCAGCGGCAAAGGCCCATGACACGCCGATGCCGATCAGGATGAACCGCGGGCGCGAGATATCGCGCGCCAGGGCGATAACTACCAGCGCGGTGAGCAGCCCACCGGCCATGCCGACCAGCGGACGCCAGGCCAGGCCCAGCCCCGGGAATTGAAAAATCAGCAGCAGTACCGCCGCGCTACAGCCCTCCTTCACGCCGATAAGCCCCGGGTCAGCCAGGCCGTTGCGGGTGATGGACTGCATTGCCGCCCCCGCCATGCCGAGCATCGCGCCGCACAGCACCGCCATCAGCAGGCGCGGCAGGCGGATATCCATCACGATGTAGCGCGTCTCCGCCGTCAGGCTTTCAGGTGAAAACAGCGCGCGCACGATGGCGGAGGTGGGAATAGGCAGAGAACCGTGCGTCAGGCCAAAGCCCAGCAGGCTTAACGCCGCCAGCGCGAAAAGCGACAGGCACGCCAGCGCCCGCGGGCGAATCAGCGCCGACAGGTGGCCAACGCGGATCGCGCGGAATCCGGCCCGGTTCATTTGAACATCCTCGACGCCATACAGATGAACACGGGCGCGCCGACCAGGGCGGTCATGATGCCGGTTGCCAGCTCCCAGGGGGTAAACAGCGTGCGGGCGGCGATGTCCGCCAGCAGCAGCACCAGCGCGCCGCACAGCGCAGATAGCGGCACCATCACGCGTAAATCGACTGACACCAGACGGCGAATGAGCTGCGGCACGACCAGGCCAATAAAACCAATCGGCCCGGCGATAGAGACGGCCGCACCGCAGAGTAGCGCGATGGCCAGCAGGGCGAGCAGGCGGGTTTTCAGCAGGGACACGCCAAGCCCCTGCGCCATTCTGTCGCCCAGCGCCAGCATGTTGAGCGAGGGCGACAGCCCGATCGCAAGAACAAAACCAGCGGCTGCAGCCCACAGGGCGCTCTGGAGCATCTGCGCGTTGACCCCGGCGATATCACCCGCCAGCCAGGTACGCAGGTCGAGCAGCGTCTGTTCATCCAGGATTAACACCGCGGCGGTAATCGACGAGGCAAACGCCGACATCGCCACGCCGCACAGCGTGACCTTCATCGGCGTGAGCCCGGTGCGACCGGATGAGGAAAACATCAGCACCAGCAGAAACAGCGCGGCAGCACCGGCGGCGGCGATCAGCGGGCGACCAAACGGCAGCGACAGGCCAAGCGCGCTGACGATCACCACTGCCAGCGCAGCCCCGGCGTTGAGCCCCAGAATATGCGGCTCGCCTAGCGGGTTGCGGATCACAGACTGCAGCAGCACGCCCGCCACGCCGAGCGCGGCGCCCGTCACCATCGCGGCGCAGAGACGCAGCAGTCGTAATTTGATAATGACGTTATGGTCGAAATTGCGCGGGTCGAAGTGGATGAATGCCTCCACTACCGTCTGCGGGGCGATAAAGCGTGCGCCGATGCCAAGATGCGTAATCGCACCCAGCGCCAGCAGCAATATAATAATCAGGAGGGCCAGAGAAGCGCGTATCATGGCTGTTCAAGGCTCTGGCGAAAAGGCATAAAGAACGGTTTTCCGGTCAAGGGGTTAATGGACATATGCACGTCCACGTCAAACACCGTTTTGATCAGTTCCGGCGTGCAGACGTCGCCCTCGTGCAATACGCCCTCCACTTTTCCCTGGCGCAAAAAGACCAGCGAATCACCGTAGTTCACGGCGAAGTTGAGATCGTGCAGCACTACCACCACGGTACGCCCGTGCTGGCGGGTCAGGGCGTGCAGCAGTTCCAGGATCTCCACCTGGTAGCGGAGATCGAGATACGTCGTCGGCTCGTCAAGCAGGATATACGGCGTTTGCTGCGCCAGCGCCATGGCGATCCAGCAGCGCTGACGCTGGCCGCCGGATAAGCTTTCCACCGGCATATGGGCAAACTCTGCCGTGCCGGTCAGGCGCAGGGCCTCTTCCACCGCCCGCTCGTCCTCGTCGCTCCACTGACGCATAAAGTTTTGCCAGGGAAAACGCCCGCGCGAGACCAGTTCAAAAACGGTTAACCCTTCCGGAAGCAGCGGCGACTGCGGGAGAATGCCAAGCTGACGGGCGACCGCTTTGGTGGGCTGCTCGTGGATCGCCTTGCCGTCGAGAACTGCCGCGCCGCCAAGCGGCTGGAGCAAACGCGCAATGGTGCTCAGCAGCGTGGATTTCCCACAGCCGTTCGCCCCTACCAGCACGGTCATTTTCTGCTGTGGGATCGCAAGGGAGATATCATCAACGATGATTTTTTTCTGATAGCCCGCTGAGAGGTTCTCCAGAACCAGACCCGGTTTGTGTGTGTTGTGAGCCACGTGAACGCCAACGTAATGAAAAACCAATAAATAAAAATAAAACTCATTCTCTTTTGAGAGTTTGACGCCGCGCCATGTAGTAGTCAAGCGAAGAAACACCCTGGAAAAACCAGGGGTAAGCCTGAGTAAAAGTGAAAACTGGACGGCTTGTAAAAACATCTATTTCAATGACTTAATTATTATCCCGCTGCGCTTGTACGCACGGTTAAATGTTGTAGTCGATTTTTTCTTTTTTCCATTTACTACTACATTCACGCATGATTGAATGATTCTCAATTACATGTCCGATGCTAATTCAGGCTAACGGACAGACCGTAAAGGGCAATGACTCACACAGTTTGCCGCGAAACGTCATTCGCGGGATATTTCGGGATAACAGATGTAATGGCTACGTTCACACCTTCACTCTCTGGGGTAAAAGGGCGCGCGCTCTTTTCTCTGCTGTTTATGGCGCCGCTGGTTCAGGCAGCAGATAACACCGCGGCTAAAGACGGCGAAACGCTTACCGTCACCGCCGATCCAAATACGACGGCGGAAGCCACCAACGGCTATCAGCCGCTGAACACCTCCACCGCGACGTTAACCAACATGCCGATGCTGGATATACCGCAGGTGGTCAATACCGTCAGCGATAAAGTGCTGGAGGATCAGCACGCCACCACGCTGGATGAAGCGCTGTACAACGTCAGCAACGTGGTGCAAACCAACACCCTGGGCGGTACGCAGGATGCCTTCGTGCGCCGCGGGTTTGGCGCAAACCGCGACGGCTCGATCATGACTAACGGCCTGCGCACCGTCCTGCCGCGCAGCTTTAATGCCGCAACCGAGCGCGTGGAGGTGTTGAAAGGCCCGGCCTCGACGCTCTACGGTATTCTCGATCCGGGTGGCCTGATCAACGTTGTCACCAAACGCCCGGAGAAGACCTTCGGCGGCTCCCTTTCCGCCACCTCTTCCAGCTTTGGCGGCGGCACCGGACAGATCGATGTTACCGGCCCGATTGACGGCACGCGCCTTGCGTATCGCCTGACGGGCGAATATCAGGACGAGGATTACTGGCGTAATTTTGGCAACGAACGCAGCACCTTTATCGCCCCGTCGCTCACCTGGTTCGGCGACGACGCCACCGTGACCGCGCTCTATTCGCATCGCGACTATAAAACGCCGTTCGATCGCGGAACGATCTTCGATCTCAACACTAAAAAAGCCGTTGATGTCGATCGCAAAACCCGCTTTGACGAACCGTTTAACATCACCGACGGGCAGTCCGATCTCGCTCAGCTCAACGCGGAGTATCGCCTCAACAGCCAGTGGACCGCGAAGTTTGACTACAGCTACAGCCAGGATAAATACAGCGATAACCAGGCGCGCGTGATGGCCTACGATTCAAAAACCGGCAACCTGACCCGCCGCGTGGATGCGACCCAGGGCTCGACACAGCGTATGCACACGACGCGCGCGGATCTGCAGGGAAACGTGGACATCGCGGGCTTTTACAATGAGATCCTGACCGGCGTGTCGTATGAGAATTACGATCTGCTGCGCACGGACATGATCCGCTGTAAGAACGTTAAGGATTTCAATATCTATCACCCGACCTATGGCAAACTCGGCAAATGCACCACCGTGTCGGCGTCCGACAGCGACCAGACGCTGAAGCAGGAAAGCTACTCTGCCTATGCGCAGGACGCGCTGTACCTGACCGATAAGTGGATTGCCGTCGCAGGCATGCGCTACCAGTATTACACCCAGTACGCGGGGAAAGGCCGCCCGTTCAACGTCAACACCGACAGCCGCGACGAACAGTGGACGCCGAAGCTGGGGCTGGTTTATAAGCTCACGCCAGCGGTCTCGCTGTTTGCCAACTACTCGCAAACGTTTATGCCGCAGTCGTCCATTGCGAGCTACATCGGCGATCTGCCGCCGGAAACGTCGAATGCTTACGAAGTGGGCGCAAAGTTCGACCTGTTCGACGGGGTTACCGCCAATATCGCGCTGTTTGATATTCACAAACGCAACGTGTTGTACAACGAAAGCGTGGGAGGGGAAACCATCGCCAAAACGGCGGGCCGCGTGCGCTCCCAGGGCGTGGAGGTGGATCTGGCCGGTTCACTGACCGAGAACACCAATATTATCGCCAGCTATGGGTATACCGACGCGAAGGTGCTGGAAGATCCGGACTACGCGGGCAAACCGCTGCCGAACGTGCCGCGCCATACCGGCTCCCTGTTCCTTACCTACGATATTCACAATGCGTTCGCCGGGAATACCCTGACGCTGGGCGGCGGCGGGCACGGCGTAAGCCGTCGTTCCGCAACCAACGGTGCGGATTATTATCTGCCGGGCTATTTCGTGGCGGATGCGTTTGCGGCGTACAAGATGAAGCTACAGTATCCAGTGACGCTGCAGGTGAACGTGAAGAACCTGTTTGATAAAACCTACTACACCTCATCTATCGCCACCAACAATCTGGGTAATCAGATTGGCGACCCGCGCGAAGTGCAGTTTACGGTGAAGATGGAGTTTTGATGTAAAAAAGCCCGGTGGCGCTAACGCTTACCGGGCCTACGATCCATTCCCTCTCCCTGTGGGAGAGGGTTAGGGTGAGGGCATCAGGCCTCAATATCCGCCATATCGCCTTTCTCCTGCAGCCAGTTACGTCGGTCTTCCGAACGTTTCTTGGCAAGGAGCATATCCATCATGGCATTCGTTTGCTGTTCGTCTTCGTCGCTGATCGTCAGCTGTACCAGACGGCGCGTGTTCGGATCCAGCGTCGTTTCGCGCAGCTGCATCGGGTTCATCTCGCCCAGCCCTTTAAAGCGCTGAACGTTAGGTTTGCCCTTCTTGCGCTTCAGCTGTTCCAGCACGCCAGCTTTTTCTTCTTCCGTCAGCGCGTAGTAAACCTCTTTGCCGAGGTCGATACGGTAGAGCGGCGGCAGCGCCACGTGGACGTGACCATTCTTAACCAGCGTGCGGAAGTGCTTCACAAACAGCGCGCACAGCAGAGTGGCGATGTGCAGACCATCGGAATCCGCATCCGCGAGGATACAGATCTTGCCGTAGCGCAGCTGGCTCAAATCGTCGCTGTCCGGATCGATACCGATCGCCACCGAGATATCGTGGACTTCCTGCGAGGCCAACACTTCATCAGAAGAGACCTCCCAGGTGTTCAGGATTTTCCCCTTGAGCGGCATGATCGCCTGATATTCACGGTCGCGCGCCTGCTTGGCCGATCCGCCCGCTGAGTCCCCTTCCACGAGGAACAGCTCGGTACGGTTGAGATCCTGCGCGGTACAGTCCGCCAGCTTGCCCGGCAGCGCAGGGCCGCTGGTCAGCTTTTTACGCACCACTTTCTTCGCGGCACGCAGACGACGCTGGGCGCTGGAAATCGCCATTTCAGCCAGCATCTCTGCTGCCTGAACGTTCTGGTTCAGCCACAGGGTAAACGCATCTTTCACCACGCCGGAGACAAACGCCGCGCACTGGCGTGACGACAGACGCTCTTTGGTCTGACCGGCAAACTGCGGATCCTGCATCTTCACGGAGAGCACGTAGGCGCAGCGGTCCCAGATATCTTCCGCCGACAGCTTCACGCCGCGCGGCAGGATATTGCGGTATTCGCAAAATTCGCGCATCGCGTCCAGCAGTCCCTGACGCAGCCCGTTGACGTGGGTACCGCCGAGCATGGTTGGGATCAGGTTGACGTAGCTTTCGGTCAGCAGTTCGCCGCCTTCCGGCAGCCACAGCAGAGCCCAGTCGACCGCTTCGGTATCGCCGCTAAAGTTACCGACGAACGGTTTTTCCGGCAGCGTCGGCAGGCAGTTTACCGCTTCGCACAGGTAGTCGTTCAGGCCATCGGCGTAGCACCAGGTCTGCTCGGTATTGTTGACGTTATCTTTAAAGGTAATTTCCACACCCGGACACAGCACCGCTTTGGCTTTCAGCAGGTGCGTCAGGCGGGATACGGAAAAGCGCGGGCTGTCGAAGAAGCTTTCGTCAGGCCAGAAGTGGACGCTGGTGCCGGTGTTGCGTTTGCCGCACGTGCCGACAACCTGCAGATCCTGCACCTTCTCGCCGTTTTCAAACGCGATGTTATAAATCTGGCCGTCGCGACGGACGTTCACTTCCACACGTTTGGACAGGGCGTTCACGACGGAAATCCCCACGCCGTGCAGGCCGCCGGAGAACTGGTAGTTCTTGTTGGAGAACTTACCGCCCGCGTGCAGACGACAGAGGATCAGCTCAACGGCAGGCACGCCCTCTTCCGGATGGATATCCACCGGCATGCCGCGCCCGTCGTCGATGACTTCCAGCGACTGATCGGCATGCAGGATAACGTCAACGCGTTTGGCATGGCCCGCCAGCGCTTCGTCCACACTGTTATCAATAACTTCCTGGCCCAGATGGTTTGGGCGCGTTGTATCGGTGTACATCCCCGGGCGGCGGCGAACCGGCTCAAGCCCGGTGAGGACCTCAATGGCATCAGCGTTATAGGTTTGCGTCATGATTTAAACTAGCAATTCGCATTGATTGTCAGTGGCTGTGCAGTCCAAGAAAATCGACAATCTGGGTGAAATGATTCTCAAAGCCCGTGAAAGCATGATTTCCGCCCTCTTCTATAGTCTGGCGGCAGGAGGCGTAATACGCCACTGCCTGGCGGTAATCCAGCACTTCATCACCCGTCTGTTGCAACAGCCAGATGAGATCCGGCGCCTCAAGCGGGTCGACCTGCATAACTTTGAGATCGTAAATATGGCGTGACTCTAGCACATATTGCTGCCCGGTGTAGGGGTTCTCGTTTTCGCCAAGAAAGTCCCTCAGCAGCTCAAATGGCCGAACCGCCGGATTAACCACAACGGCAGGTAGCATGAAGCATTGTGAGAGCCAGGTGGCGTAATACCCGCCCAGCGAGGAACCGACCACACCGAAGGTTTCGCCGCCGTGCGCAAGCACAATGGATTCCAGCATCTCCGCGGCCTCTGCCGGGTAAGGCGGCAGCTGCGGGATAATCATCTCAACGTCGGGGTGATGCTCGCTCAGCCACTGGCGAAACAGTGTCGCTTTTGCGGAGCGCGGCGAGCTGTTGAATCCGTGCAGATAAAGGAGCGTAGACATCAATAGCCTTCTGAAGCGGTATCCGGGCGGAATTTTGCACCGGTCAAACGGCAGACTTCCGTGGTCAGCGTGCCGTCGGCATGCAGTTCCAGCCAGCGCCAGCCTGGCGCAATGGTATCCAGCGTAAAGTTGGCGCAGTGCGGCTTAAACTGAACGCAGGTCGACGGCGTCGCCAGCATGCGGCGCCCGTTCCAGTCGAGATCCTGTTCCTGGTGAATATGTCCACACAGCAGGTTTTTCACTCGCGGGAACTTCGCCAGCACGCGATCCAACGCTGCGGAGTTGCGCAGACTGTGCTGATCGAGCCAGCTACAGCCCGCCGGCAGAGGGTGATGATGAAGCAACAGCAGCGTGTGACGTTCAGGTTCAGCAGCCAGTTTGGTCTCCAGCCAGTCGAGCTGAAACTCGCTTAACTCACCGTGCGGGACGCCAAACACCTGGCTGTCCAGCAGCAGGATCTGCCACTGGTCACCCGCAAAAACACATTTCGCCGGAGAAATACCCGCATCCTGGAGAGAACTGTACATAGCGGGCTGGAAGTCATGATTTCCTGGCAGCCAGACGCAAGGCACGCTAAAGCTCGCGATGCCTTCAGCAAAATGCTGGTAGGCCGCGGAAGATTGGTCCTGCGCCAGATCGCCCGTTGCGACAATCAGATCGCATGCACGGTTTTCGGCGTGAATGGCGCTAAGTACCGCCTGATAACTCTCCCAGGTATTCACCCCCAGCAGCGTTTCATGCTTTTCGGCAAAAAGGTGGGTATCGGTGATTTGTAATATCCTGACTGGCGCCCCACCAGCAACAGTCAGGTTCAACAGGCTTTCCAAATGGTGTCCTTAGGTAGGTTTATGACGCTAACAAACCGGAATCGCCATTGCTCCATGTGCTAAACAATATCTTAGCCAGTCGGCTAAAAACTGGTTAATTTGATGCTTTTCGTCGCGTTGATGCAACTTTTTATTCGGGTAATCATACCGCGCCTTGAAGCGAAAGATCTGCTGGCTTGAACACACTTCAGCGACCATCGCGTCGTGATAGAGGCGTACCGTCATTGACGGCAGGCTCCAGTAGCTAATGCTGGGTGCCGTTTGCTCAATTTCCACCAGCGTAGTGTAGCGCGTTGATTCTGTTATCGTTAAACGATACTGCGCGTTGCTCACCTGATAGCTTACCGTTTCGCCGGGTGCGTCGTTTTTCGGCAGCAGGCGGCGCAATTGTGCGAAATTGGTTTCGCACAGGCGCATCATTTCTGGGAAGTCAGGCGTATAGCGCTTCATTTTTTCCACTCGTTTCGTAATGTCTGATAATGCAGCTGCAGCCATTGCAGGGCGATGACAGACGCTGCGTTGTCGATTTTCCCCTCTTCTACCCACTGATAAGCCTGTTCCCGGCTCACCACATGAACCCGAATATCTTCGTTTTCATCTGCCAGACCGTGGATCCCTTCCGCCGTCGTGGCGTCCACTTCGCCCACCATAATGGACAAGCGCTCGCTGGTACCTCCCGGGCTTGCCAGATAGCTCAGCACCGGTTTTGTGCGGCCCACCACCAGCCCGGCCTCTTCCAGCGCCTCGCGTCGGGCGACGTCTTCAACCGTCTCACCTTCTTCGATCATCCCGGCCACCATTTCCAGCAGCCACGGGCTCTCACTGACGTCATAAGCGGCGATGCGGATCTGCTCCACCAGCACAACTTCGTCACGCACTGGGTCAAAGGGTAGCAAGACTGCCGCATGCCCGCGCTCAAAAATTTCGCGTCTGATTTCGCCGCTCATTTCACCGTTGAACAGGCGATGCCTGAAACGGTAAAGATCCATTGAAAAAAAACCGCTATAAAGCGTTTCTCGTGCAATAATTTCTACATCGTTTTTGGTGAATGTCACGGGCAACTTTTCTGGTTTTTGCATGAGTCGAGTCCTGGTAGCAATGGTGATGAAATTGTGAATTTCAAGGCTGTTTGGCTGCCGTTTGTAAGGCTATATGGTAGATTGGTGCAAATTACCGCCAGATGGCACGTAACGCCAACCTTTTGGTGTGGATGATTCTGTTAGAATCGGCAATTATTTTTTAATTAGATCAGCGCTAATACTGCTTCACAACAAGGAATGCAAATGAAGAAATTGCTCCCCATCCTTATCGGCCTGAGCCTGACGGGCTTCAGTGCAATGAGCCAGGCGGAAAACCTGTTACAGGTCTACCAGCAGGCACGTCTGGGCAACCCTGATTTACGTAAATCAGCGGCCGATCGTGATGCTGCGTTTGAAAAGATTAACGAAGCTCGTAGCCCCTTGCTGCCACAGTTAGGTTTAGGTGCAGATTATACCTACAGCAACGGTTTCCGCGACGCTAACGGCGTAAACTCCAATGCTACCAGCGCCTCACTGCAATTAACACAGACGCTGTTTGATATGTCCAAATGGCGTGCCCTGACCCTGCAGGAAAAGAGCGCAGGCATCCAGGATGTGACCTATCAGACCGACCAGCAGACGCTGATCCTGAATACCGCCACGGCGTACTTCAACGTGCTGAGCGCGATTGACGCACTCTCCTACACCGAAGCGCAGAAACAGGCCATTTACCGTCAGTTAGATCAAACCACCCAGCGCTTCAACGTGGGCCTGGTCGCGATCACCGACGTACAGAACGCCCGTTCACAGTACGACACCGTGCTGGCTAACGAAGTGACCGCGCGTAACAACCTCGACAACGCGCTGGAATCCCTGCGTCAGGTCACCGGCAATTACTATCCTGAGCTGGCCTCCCTGAACGTCGACAGCTTCAAAACGGATAAGCCGCAGGCCGTTAACGCCCTGCTGAAAGAGGCGGAAAACCGCAACCTGACGCTGCTGCAGGCGCGTTTGAGCCAGGACCTGGCCCGCGAGCAAATTCGTCAGGCGCAGGACGGCCATCTGCCAACCCTGAGCCTGAGCGCGTCTACCGGTGTCTCTGATACAACCTACAGCGGCTCTAAAACCAATACGTCCCAGTATGACGACAGCAATATGGGCCAGAACAAGGTGGGCCTGAGCTTCTCCCTGCCGCTGTATCAGGGCGGTCAGGTCAACTCCCAGGTGAAACAGGCGCAGTACAACTTTGTTGGCGCGAGCGAGCAGCTGGAAAGCGCCCACCGCAACGTGGTGCAGACCGTACGTTCCTCCTTCAACAACGTGAACGCCTCAATCAGCAGCATCAACGCCTATAAACAGGCCGTTGTTTCTGCACAGAGCTCCCTGGACGCGATGGAAGCAGGTTACTCGGTCGGTACACGTACTATTGTGGACGTGCTCGATGCGACCACCACGCTGTACAACGCGAAACAGCAGCTCTCCAGCGCGCGTTACCAGTACCTGATTAACCAGCTGAACATCAAACAGGCTCTGGGTACGCTGAACGAGCAAGACCTGCAGATGCTGAACAGCGCGTTGGGCAAACCGGTCTCCACTTCTCCGGACAGCGTTGCACCGGAGAACCCGGAGCAGGTTGCCGCGGTTGATAACTTCAACGCTAACGGCACTACCCCTGCTGCACAGCCTGCTGCCGCGCGCACCACAGCGCCTGCCAGCAAGAGCAATAATCCGTTCCGTAACTAAGAGTGTCATCAGGCCCACTGCGGCCTGATGCCTTCACTCCAGCCCTCTTCCACAGGGAGAGGGCGCATCTGAATCACATCCGAACGTAAGTCAACGTAAAGATCCCCCTGATTCCGCCCCTCTTCGCTTCATTTTCAACCACTCATCCTCTATCCTGAGCGTTATTACCACTGGGTCCTGGAAGACAAAGATGAAACGGACAAAAACGATCAATCACGCGTCGTTCCGCAAGAGCTGGAACGCACGTCACCTCACCCCTGTTGCGCTGGCGGTCACGGCTGTCTTTATGCTGGCAGGCTGTGAGAAAAATGACGAAACGGTTTCGCTGTATCAAAACGCGGACGACTGTTCTGCCGCAACCGGCAAAGCCGCCGAATGTAAAACGGCTTACACCAGCGCGCTGAAAGAAGCGGAACGTACCGCGCCGAAATATGCCTCACGCGAAGACTGCGTGGCGGAGTTTGGTGAAGGTCAGTGCCAGCAGGCACCGGCTCAGGCAGGCACCGCACCTGAAAATCAGGCGCAGGCGCAGTCCAGCGGCAGCTTCTGGATGCCGCTGATGGCAGGCTACATGATGGGCCGCCTGATGGGCGGTGGTGCAGGCTACCAGCAGCAGCCGCTGTTTAGCTCGAAAAACCCGGCCAGCCCGGCTTACGGTCAATATACCGATGCCAGCGGCAAAGGCTACGGCGCAGCGACCCCTGGCCGCACCATGACCGTACCGAAAACGGCGATGGCGCCGAAGCCTGCGACCACCAGCACCATCACCCGTGGCGGGTTCGGTGAGTCTGTGGCGAAGCAGACCAGCATGCAGCGCAGCGCGACAGGCACCTCATCTACTCGCTCTATGGGCGGCTGATCATGGAACGAGTCAGTATCACCGAGCGCCCGGACTGGCGCGAAAAAGCCACCGAGTACGGTTTTAACTTCCACACCATGTACGGCGAGCCGTACTGGTGTGAAGACGCCTATTACAAGCTCACGCTGGCCCAGGTTGAGAAGCTGGAAGAGGTAACGGCCGAGCTGCATCAGATGTGCCTGAAGGTGGTTGAAAAAGTCATCGACAGCGACGAGCTGATGGCAAAGTTCCGCATTCCAAAGCACAACTGGAGCTTTGTCCGCCAGTCGTGGAAAACGAATCAGCCTTCGCTTTACTCTCGCCTGGATCTGGCGTGGGACGGCAAAGGTGAACCGAAGCTGCTGGAAAACAACGCCGATACCCCAACGTCCCTGTACGAAGCGGCGTTCTTTCAGTGGATTTGGCTGGAAGACCAGGCCAATGCCGGAAACCTGCCGGAAGGCAGCGACCAGTTCAACAGCCTGCAGGAAAAGCTGATCGAGCGCTTCGCCGAGCTGCGCGAGCAGTTTGGCTTCAACCTGCTGCATCTCGCCTGCTGCCGCGACACGGAAGAAGACCGTGGCACGGTTCAGTATCTGCAGGATTGCGCCGCTGAAGCGGAGGTGGCGACCGAGTTCCTCTATATTGAGGATATTGGCCTGGGTGAAAAAGGTCAGTTCACGGACATGCAGGACCAGGTGATCAGCAACCTGTTCAAGCTCTACCCGTGGGAATACATGCTGCGCGAGATGTTCTCCACCAAGCTGGAAGATGCTGGCGTGCGCTGGCTTGAGCCGGCATGGAAGAGCATTATCTCCAACAAAGCCCTGCTGCCGATGCTCTGGGAGATGTTCCCGAACCATCCGAACCTGCTGCCGGCGTACTTTGCAGAAGATGATTACCCGCAAATGGAGAAGTACGTCGTTAAGCCGATCTTCTCCCGCGAAGGCGCGAACGTGTCGATTATCGAAAACGGCAAGACGCTGGAAGCGGTTGAAGGGCCGTACGGCGAAGAAGGGATGATCGTCCAGGAGTTCTATCAACTTCCAAAATTTGGCGACAGCTATACGCTGATTGGCAGCTGGCTCATCAACGATCAGCCTGCCGGAATTGGCATTCGCGAAGATCGCGCACTGATCACGCAGGATCTGTCGCGGTTCTATCCGCACATTTTCGTGGAGTAAGACTGCGGCCTGATGCCCTCTCCTACAGGGAGAGGGTGGAAAGACTAAAAACGGCAACCTGACGTTGCCGTTTTGCTTTTATTATCCCACCTGCACCGATAGCATACTCAAACTGCCCATCTCAATACCGTCGACCGGGATCGTAACCGGCTCCTGACCATCCCACGCGCCAAGTACGTACAGCAGCGGCAGGAAGTGCTCCGGGGTCGGGTTAGAAAGCGAACCGCCCTCATGATCCAGAAAGTTCACCAGCGGATGCGCCTCAGCCGGCCCCTGCCAGGTCAGGTTCGCTTTAACATAGTCGTTAAAGGCGGTCGCCCACGGGTAGGGCGTATTCTCACCGTGCCAGCGTGCGGTACGCAGGTTATGCACCACGTTGCCGCTCGCCACCAGCATGATGCCTTCATCACGCAGGGTCGCCAGCTTGCGGCCCATCTCCAGATGCCAGGCGGCCGGTTTGGTGCTGTCGATGCTCAACTGCACCATCGGAATATCCGCATCAGGATACATTT
Source organism: Enterobacter vonholyi (assembly GCF_008364555.1). Taxonomy (GTDB): domain Bacteria; phylum Pseudomonadota; class Gammaproteobacteria; order Enterobacterales; family Enterobacteriaceae; genus Enterobacter; species Enterobacter vonholyi. The sequence goes on along the minus strand of NZ_VTUC01000037.1, from coordinate 212,562 downwards.
TAATAAGCACGCCCCAGGAGCCGTGGTCAAAGCCCCAGGCCTCTTTATCCAGCGTCACAGGGACAGGCGCCACCAAATCCACCAGCCTTTGTGCCAGCTCGGGCGAGCCGGGGGCCGGATAATGCGTGTCGTAAAGCGCCTGCGGGAAGCCGCCAAAATCATGAATGGTTTTTGGCGCTTCCATGGCGGTCACGCCCGTCCCACGGGTAAACCAGTGCGCAGATACCACCACGATCGCTTTCGGACGCGGTAGCGTCTCGCCCAGATGACGCCAGGCGCGGGTATAGACGTTGTCTTCCAGAACGTTCATAGGACTACCGTGGCCTAAAAACAGGGCTGGCATACGTGAAGAAGTCATGGTGATATCCTTACGAAAGGTGTCAATTTAATGGTGCTACATTACGCGCAATCCGGCAAAGATGAACGCAGATAAGCGTGAAGATCATCATCAGGAAATTTGAATGTAAGGAATGTGTAAAGCCGGGTTTTCCCCCTCGCTTTGCCAGAAATGAATCATTTATATTAATGAGAATCATTATCATAAGGAGCAATGCATGTCAGTCCCTCTGATCCTGACCATACTGGCGGGCGCCGCGACCTTCATCGGTGCGCTTCTCGGCGTGCTCGGCCAAAAGCCCTCTAACCGCGTGCTGGCCTTCTCACTGGGCTTTGCTGCCGGGATCATGTTGCTCATCTCCCTGATGGAAATGCTCCCTGCCGCGCTGGGCACGGAAGGCATGTCTCCGCTGCTGGGCTACGGCATGTTTGTCTTTGGCCTGCTGGGATACTTTGCCCTCGATCGAATGCTGCCGCACGCCCATCCGCAGGATTTAATGCAAAAAAACGTGACGCCCATGCCGCGCAATATCAAGCGTACCGCCGTGCTGTTAACGCTTGGCATCAGCCTGCATAACTTCCCGGAAGGCGTCGCCACCTACGTGACGGCCAGCAGCAATCTTGAGATGGGCTTTGGCATCGCGTTGGCGGTCGCCTTACACAATATTCCTGAAGGACTGGCCGTTGCCGGACCCGTGTATGCCGCAACGGGATCGAAACGCACCGCGGTGTTCTGGGCCGGTATTTCCGGGATGGCCGAAATCCTTGGCGGCGTGCTGGCCTGGCTGATCCTTGGTAGCCTGGTCTCTCCGGTAGTGATGGCAGCGATTATGGCAGCGGTTGCCGGGATCATGGTTGCGCTTTCGGTGGATGAGCTGATGCCGCTGGCGAAGGAGATCGATCCTAACAACAACCCCAGCTATGGCGTGCTGTGCGGAATGTCGGTGATGGGATTAAGTCTGGTTCTGCTGCAGACCGCAGGAATCGGGTAAAAAAACGCCGGGACATCCCGGCGTTTTTATTATCAGCTGGCTTTGCGCTCGTGCGCCTGGCGATACTCGACCAGATCTTCAATCGTTACCACCGGCATATTGTGCAGACGGGCAAAGGTGATGCACTCCGGCGCGCGCGCCATGGTGCCGTCATCGTTGGTCAGTTCACACAGCACACCGGCAGGTTTGAAGCCCGCCAGCGTCACCAGGTCGATCGTCGCTTCGGTGTGACCGCCGCGGGTCAACACGCCGCCCGCCTGCGCGCGCAGCGGGAAGACGTGGCCTGGACGATGCAGATCGGATGGCTTCGCACCATCGGCAATAGCTGCACGAACGGTGGTCAGACGGTCAGCCGCAGACACACCGGTGGTCACGCCATGCGCCGCTTCAATGGTCACGGTAAAACCGGTACCAAAGGCGCTCGTGTTGTTTTCGACCATCATCGGCAGCTCGAGCTGCTTACGACGATCTTCAGTAATACACAGGCATACGATGCCGCTGCCGTGACGGATGGTCAGCGCCATCTGTTCAACGGTCATGTTTTCGGCGGCGAAAATCATATCGCCTTCGTTTTCACGGTTTTCATCGTCAAGCACCATCACACCGCGGCCTTCGCGCAGTGCATCCAGTGCATGTTCAACACGTTGAGTTGAAGTGCCAAAAGAGGAAAGTAGCGTCTGATTCATGGTAAAAAAACCTCATTAACATTATGGTTACCAGAATCAGGGCAGTCTTAGGAGCGCCGTATAAGCGGCAAAAAGATAACGTGAGCGGGCCCATGCCCGACTTGATCGTTACTCTCTCCCATCCGGACTCTAACCGTCGGCCCCGGAATTACACCGGATCTGCTGACCTTTGAGTGTTCACCCAAAGCGCTCGCGGGCTTTCAGCGTCACGCTGATTTACCGCCGGTGGGGAATTTCGCCCCGCCCTGAGAATAAGCGAGATAACTATAACGCTATTGATTATCCTGGGCAATGCATAAGCATCAAACAATTTTGTTTACCCCGGGCATGACGCGCTACAATGGACACTAACACCTTTCCATCAAGGGAAACGACAATGATTGACCCGAAAAAAATTGAGCAGATCGCGCGTCAGGTTCATGAATCTATGCCAAAAGGCATTCGTGAATTTGGTGATGACGTAGAAAAGAAAATCCGCCAGACGCTGCAGGCGCAGTTGGTTCGCCTTGATTTAGTCAGTCGCGAAGAGTTTGACGTGCAGACCCAGGTTCTGCTGCGCACCCGCGAGAAGCTGGCGCTGCTGGAACAGCGTCTGACCGAGCTGGAAAACCGCAATGCGCCGGAAGAAGTGAAGCCGGCACCGGCCATTCCGCCGGTGGATGACCAGGAGTAAGTGCGGCCTGATGCCCTCACCCCAGCCCTCTCCCACAGGGAGAGGGTGAAAAAAAACGGGCCAAACGGCCCGTTTTTTTACTTACTGTCTTTCTGAATCTTCTTGATGATGTTGGTGGTTGAGCACCCGTCCTCAAAGTTGAGCACCATCACCTCGCCGCCGTTGGCCCAGACCTCTTCGCTGCCCGCGATTTGCTCCGGCTTGTAATCCCCGCCTTTTACCAGCAGGTCCGGCAGAATACCGGCAATCAGGCGCTGCGGCGTGTCTTCTTCAAACGACACCACCCAGTCCACGGCTTCCAGCGCACCGAGCACGATCATACGCTGCTCCAGCGGGTTCACCGGACGCGTTTCACCCTTCAGGCGTTTGGTCGACGCATCGCTGTTGACCGCCACAATCAGGCGATCGCCCAGCTTGCGCGCATTCGCCAGATACGAAACGTGGCCAGCGTGCAGAATGTCGAACACGCCGTTGGTCATCACCACCTTTTCCCCACGCTTGCGCGCGGCGGCGACGGCTACCTTCAGCTCGTCTTCAGTCATGACGCCAAAACCAGTATCCGCGCGACCACGCACCGCGTTTTCCAGCTCGATTGGGGAAACGGTTGAGGTCCCAAGTTTACCGACGACCACGCCCGCCGCGGCGTTAGCGAAGTAGCACGCCTCTTCCAGAGAATTACCCGCTGCCAGCGTCGCCGCCAGCACGCCGATCACCGTGTCACCGGCACCGGTCACGTCGTACACTTCCTGCGCCTGGGTTGGCATATGCAGCGGCGCTTTGCCCGGCTGCAGCAGCGTCATCCCCTGCTCAGAGCGGGTCACCAGAAGCGCAGATAATTCGAAGTCTGCAATGATCTTCATGCCGCGCTCAACCAGCTCTTCCTCGGTTTTGCATTTGCCCGCCACCGCTTCAAATTCGGAGAGGTTTGGCGTCAGCAGGGTTGCGCCGCGATAGCGCTCAAAATCGGTTCCTTTCGGGTCGATCAGCACCGGCACGCTGGCTTTACGCGCCAGCTGAATCATCGTTTGCACGCTCGCCAGCGCGCCTTTGGCGTAGTCGGACAGCACCAGCGCGCCGATATTGCCCAGCGCCTGGTTGATACGCTCGTGCAGCGGCTCGGGATCAACGCCTTCGAACCCTTCTTCAAAGTCGAGGCGGATCAGCTGCTGGTTGCGCGACAGCACGCGCAGTTTCGTAATCGTTGGGTGGGTCGGAACAGAAACGAAGTCGCACTTCACGTTCACGTCCGCCAGCGACTTGCTCAGCGCGCGCGCCGCATCGTCGATGCCGGTCAAGCCCACCAGACGCGACTGCGCGCCCAGAGAGGCAATGTTCATCGCCACGTTTGCCGCGCCGCCGGGACGCTCTTCAATGGTGTCGACCTTAACCACCGGTACCGGTGCTTCCGGAGAGATGCGGCTGGTCGGTCCATACCAGTAGCGATCCAGCATCACATCCCCAACAACCATAACTCCAGCACGTTCAAACTCTGGCAGTGTTACTTTCATTCCTGACTCCAGAAAGATTCACAATTTGCGCGCGATAATATCACACTTGATTTGTTACGCACGGTTCCACCAGCCACTTCTGCCAGCTGGCCGTTACCTGAGCGCGTTCTGCGACAAAACAGTCCAGCGCCACGTGCCCCGGCTGCTCCTGCAGCGCCAGGTGATGAAGCTCGTCGCGCAGCGTCGTGTAGGCGCGGGTTAAAGCCTGCGCCTCCTGCTCGTCCATGATGTCGTTTTGCGCCAGCAGTTCCAGAATGCGCACGTTATCCGACCAACGCGTCAGCTTCGGCTTGTCGTGGGCGTGAAGCAGCACCAGATACTGGGTAATGAACTCAATATCGGTAATCCCGCCCTCGTCGGCTTTAATATCAAAGCGATCACGGTGTTTATTGCCCAAATGCGCGCGCATTTTTTCGCGCATCTCGCGCACTTCCGTTTGCAGCGTGCTGCCATCACGCACGGTAGTCATAACCTCCTTGCGGATGACGTCAAACTGCGTTTTGAGCTGAGGATCGCCATACACCACGCGAGCGCGCACCAGCGCCTGATGCTCCCACGTCCAGGCTTCGTTCTTCTGGTAATCGGCGAAGGATTCCGTTGAGGTCACCAGCATGCCCGCCGCGCCGGACGGACGCAGGCGCGCATCAACTTCATACAAAATGCCCGACGAGGTGCGGGTGCTGAACAGGTGCATGATGCGCTGCGCCAGGCGCAGGTAGAACTGGCGACCGTCAATCTCGCGCTCGCCGTCGGTCATCACGTCAACCGGGCAGTCGTGCAGGAAGATTAAATCCAGATCGGAGCTGTATCCCAGCTCCCAGCCGCCGAGCTTGCCGTAACCCACCACGGCAAACCCTCGCCCCTCACGATCAGCAAGGTGCTTCGGCTGGCCGTAGCGGGCCACCATCTGCACCCACGCCTGCTGCACTACCGCGTCGATGATCGCCTCCGCGAGCCAGGTTAAGTGATCGCTCACTTTCATCACCGGCAGCGTTCCGGCGATGTCCGCCGCCGCCACGCGCAGCATCTGCGCCTGCTTAAACTGGCGCAGCGCCTCCAGCTGCTGCTCTTCGTCTTCTTCCGGCACGCGTAGCAGATACTGACGCAGCTCGTCCCGGTAGGCATCCGTCGCCGTGGGTTGATACAGCGTGTTCGGATCGAGCAGCTCATCCAGCAGCAGCGGATATCGCGCCAGCTTGTTGGCCACCATCGGCGAGGCGGCGCAGAGCGTAATCAGATGCTTCAGCGCCCCCGGGAACTCGCTCAGAAGCTCCAGATACGTGGTGCGCGTAATAATCCCGCTCAGCAGCGGCATCATGCGCGACAGCGGCACCGGCGCGTCCGCCCGCGAGCAGACCTCGCTCAGCAGATGCGGCATCAGGTGATCCAGCACCTGACGACCACGCGGGCCGATTGCCCGTTTGTTCAGTTCGAGACGGAAATCCGCGATCAGCGCCACCACGCGATGGCGGGCGTCGTCGGTTAAATGCGTCAGTACCGGCGTGGTGTCATCTTCCTGAAGCGCGTCCTGCCACAGCTCGCGCCAGTGCTCGGAAAGCGCATCGTCCTGCGATTCACTTTCGTCATCACCGATCAGCTCGTTAAAGATGCGGCGCACGCCCGCCATGTGAGCGTCCAGCCGTTCGGTCAGCGTAGACCAGTCATCCACGCGCATGCCCCAGGCCAGGCGCGCCCGATTAAGATCATCGCCCGGCAGGGTCTGGGTCTGTTCGTCGTTGATGCTTTGCAGCAGGTTTTCCAGACGTCGCAGGAAAAGATAGGCCTCGCGCAGGGTTTGCGCGTCGCCGTCCGGCAGCAGATGAAGCTGCTCGATGGCGCTCAGCGTCGGCAATAGCGAGCGGGACTGTAACGACGGCTCACGCCCGCCGCGAATAAGCTGGAAGACCTGAACGATAAATTCGATTTCGCGAATACCGCCCGCGCCGAGCTTGATGTTGTCCTTAAGCCCGCGACGGCGAACCTCACGGGCGATCATCCCTTTCATATTACGCAGGGACTGGATGACGCTGAAGTCGATATAGCGACGGAACACGAACGGGCGCAGCATGGCGCGCAGTTCGTTAGCGTAAGCGTCGTCGCTGTCGCCCATGATCCGCGCTTTGACCATCGCATAGCGCTCCCAGTCGCGCCCCTGCTCCTGGTAGTAATCCTCCAGCGCGGCAAAGCTCAGCACCAGAGGTCCACTGTCGCCAAACGGACGCAGGCGCATGTCCACGCGGTAAACAAAGCCGTCCTGCGTCGGCTGATCCAGCGCCTTAATCAGACGCTGACCGAGGCGGGTAAAGAACTGGGCGTTGTCCAGCTCGCGACGACCGCCGCGCGTGGAGCCGTTCTCGGGCCACGCGAAAATCAGGTCGATATCGGAGGAGAAGTTCAGTTCGCAGCCGCCCAGCTTGCCCATCCCCAGAATCAGCAGCGGCTGAGGAACCCCTTCCTCGCTGCACGGCGTGCCCCACTCTTTACAGCAGGCGGCATAGAGCCAGTCGCGCGCGGCGACAATCAGCGTTTGCGCCAGCTCGCTTAACTGCTGCAGCGTGCTCTCTTCGCTCACCAGCTCCAGCGCCTGAGCCCAGGCAATGCGCACCATCACCCGACGGCGGAAATGGCGCAGGACGCGCATCAGCGTCGCTTCATCCGCTACGTCTTCGAGTGCGGCCTGCAGCCAGCCGGCATAGTGCCGCCACTCGTCCGCCTGCGGCGGTGCGTTTTCAAGCTCCGCCAGCCAGTCCGGGTAGACGGCGATGCTTTCCTGCACAAAATCACTGAAGGCGAGCACGCTCTTCGCCTGCTCGCTTAACGATGACGCCGGTAATGACTCAGGCAGACGTTCGCAAACGTTCTGCCACTGCTGCTGTAACGCTGAAGAAAGCGGCATTATAGGGGTTCCTTGCCAGAGTTAACGTTTTCCGCTGTGCAGCCAGTACGGATCCTGCGAAATGGCCTCGTTACGGAAATGCTCTATCTCGATATGCTGACGGGTTTCGATGGCATGCTTCAGCCCCTGCCAGTTTTCCAGCCACGCCTGCGCCTTTGGACCATCGTAGGCACCGGAAAGGAGCAGCATGCTGTCGATGTTGCGCGAAAGACGGGGAAGCTGATCGCCATACTTATCGCCGAGCGGATACGCAAAGGTGCTTTTCAGTTCGGCCGCATGACGGGAAAGATGAATATCTGCGAAACGTTTAAAGTTTTCCGCGATTTTGGCCTCGGCTTTCGCATCCAGGAAGGCGTGCCAGCCGCGCGTCACCAGAAACTCGGTCAGCGCCAGTTTTGCCGAAGCGGCCTGCGGGCTGTAGATCGCCGTTTGCGCCGAGACGTCCGAGAGCATCAGCGTTTCGGTTTGCGTCAGCAGATCGCGTAAGTGAGCGCTCGCTTTGCGAGGAACGATACCGCCGAACAGCGCCAGGGTATGGCGCACCAGGGCAATCGCCGCGAGCACGTGGGATTTCGCGTTTTTCACATTTCGCACCCACAGCTCTTCGTGGTACTGCCACTGAGAAAGCGCCAGCTCCAGCGCGGCTTCCAGACCCTGTTCAACGCTGGCTTTCGGCGCAACGTGCAAAATGGTCGTCTCTTTCAGCACGCGTGGCGCATTTCCGGCGGCCAGATGGTAACCCCGCGCGGCTTTGCTCAAGCTCCCCTGGCGTAATCCGGAATGGTTCACCAGCCTGCGCGCCAGCTTCAGAACGTCATTTGCGTCCCCTTCCAGCAGCTCAAGCTCCAGTTCGCAAATCGGTTCCTGGAATTCCCCTGCCTTCACCTCACCCAGATCGAGGGCGATTTCGATGCGGCTGTTGCCTTCCGTCACCAGCCATTTCTCGCGCCAGAAATCTGTGCTGAACAGCGGCTGTACCTGTTCCGCCAGCGCGGAAGGCAGCTCGCCTTCCGGCCAGACTTCCGCCGGGAAACGTTCCAGCTCAAGTTCTGGCTTACTGATGTCGATATTGTATTCCGGGCGCTGATGTAAACCGCCGACCACGCGGCCGGCAATTTTCATCGTCATCTCGTAGCGCCCGCTCGCGCCACGGATGCGCAGCCCCATATCGTGGCGGCGCAGCCAGTTGTCTGGCGTTTCGTAATAGATATTAAGCAGTTGTACCGGTGCATGGTGTTCGCCGGAAAGCGTATGCAGATGCTGGCGGAGTGCGTCAACGCTGTCTTTTTCGACGATAAATTTTAATTCGATTTCCTGAGCCATAGCCTTGTACTTTTGCGGGCGTCACAGACGCGTCAATGAGGGCGAACTTCCTCGCCATTTGTTTGTCAGTACATAGTATTTTGCGCCAAATTGCCATGCAATGAGCAATTTGTCGGGCGTAAATGTGTAGAGTCGTGACACAGATGATTCTGATTGCTGACGAATGCTTTGCGTAGAGACACTGTTGCCACTACTATCGTTCCACTATTTATGAAAATAACGACTAATGATGCTTAAATTACGCCTGATTGGACTTACTTTACTCGCTTTTAGCGCCGCAACCGCAGTGCACGCTGAAGAAAAGCGTTACGTTTCTGACGAACTGAACACCTGGGTACGCAGTGGCCCCGGAGATAATTACCGCCTCGTGGGCACGGTGAATGCCGGCGAGGAAGTCACCCTGTTACAGACCAACGCGGACACCAATTACGGTCAGGTTCGCGACAGTACCGGTCGTACTTCCTGGATCCCGCTGAAAGAGCTCAGCACCGTGCCAAGCCTGCGCACGCGCGTTCCCGATCTGGAAAACCAGGTAAAGACCCTGACCGACAAGCTGAACAACATCGACGGCACCTGGAACCAGCGCACCGCTGAAATGCAGCAGAAAGTAGCGCAAAGCGACGGTGTGATTAACGGTCTGAAAGAAGAGAACCAGAAACTGAAAAACGAGCTGATTGTCGCGCAGAAGAAAGTGAATGCCGCCAATCTGCAGCTCGACGATAAACAGCGCACCATCATCATGCAGTGGTTTATGTATGGCGGCGGCGTGCTGGGCGTCGGTCTGGTGCTGGGCCTGGTTCTGCCGCACCTGATCCCAAGCCGTAAGCGTAAAGACCGCTGGATGAACTAATTCGTCTTCTCTGCCAGACTTACGTATCATTCTGGAAAAGAGAAAACGGGAGAGTTGGGCGTGAAAAGTTATCTGGTCGGTGGTGCGGTACGTGATGCGTTGTTAGGTCTGCCGGTCAAAGATAAAGACTGGGTGGTGGTTGGCGCCACCCCGGAAGAGATGCTCGACGCGGGCTACCAGCAGGTAGGCCGCGATTTTCCCGTATTCCTCCACCCGAAAAGTCGTGAAGAATATGCACTGGCGCGTACCGAGCGGAAATCGGGTTCGGGCTACACGGGCTTTACCTGCTATGCCGCGCCGGACGTCACGCTGGAGGAAGATCTTCTGCGCCGCGATCTCACCATCAACGCGCTGGCGCAGGACGAGAACGGCCAGATCGTTGACGCTTATGGCGGCCAGGACGATCTGCGCAACCGTCTTTTACGTCACGTCTCCCCGGCGTTTTCTGAAGATCCGCTCCGCGTCCTGCGCGTGGCGCGCTTTGCCGCACGCTACGCCCATCTCAGCTTCCGTATTGCCGATGAAACCATGGCGCTGATGACCGCCATGACCGAGGCGGGCGAGCTTGAACACCTGACGCCAGAGCGCGTCTGGAAAGAAACGGAAAATGCTCTCACAACGCGCAACCCGCAGGTCTTTTTCCAGGTCCTTCGCGACTGCGGCGCGCTGAAGGTGCTGTTCCCGGAAATAGACGCGCTGTTTGGCGTGCCTGCTCCGGCGAAATGGCACCCGGAAATTGATACCGGCGTACACACGCTGATGACCCTGAGCATGGCGGCCATGCTCAGCCCTGACGTGGACGTGCGCTTTTCCACCCTGTGCCACGATCTCGGCAAAGGCTTAACGCCAAAAGAGCTTTGGCCTCGGCATCACGGGCACGGTCCAGCAGGGGTGAAGCTTGTCGAAGGGCTGTGCCAGCGCCTGCGCGTGCCGAACGAAATCCGCGATCTGGCGAAACTGGTCGCTGAATTTCACGACCTGATCCACACCTTCCCGATCCTGAAACCGGCCACCATCGTTAAGCTGTTCGATAACATCGACGCCTGGCGTAAACCGCAGCGCGTGGAGCAAATCGCGCTGACCAGCGAAGCTGACGTGCGCGGGCGTACCGGGTTTGAGGCGTGCGACTATCCGCAGGGGCGTTTACTGCGAAAAGCCTGGGAGGTAGCGAAAGCGGTGCCGACGAAGGACGTTGTCGAGGCGGGATTCAAAGGTCCGGAAATTCGCGAAGAACTCACGAAACGGCGAATTCAGGCGGTGTCTGACTGGAAGGAAAAACACTGCCCTCAGCCAAAAGACTGAGGGCTATCGGTCAGAAGAAGACCACGTACACCGCAGCGGCAACGATAAAGCGATAGATCGCGAACGGAATGAACGAGATACGCTTAATCAGCTGCAGGAAGGTTTTGATGGCAATCAGCGCCACGATAAACGCGGTGATGAAGCCAACGGCAAACATCGGAATGTCGCCCGTAGTGAGGAAACCGATGCTTTTATAGAGGTCAAGCGCGGTGGCACCCATCATCATCGGCACCGCCAGCAGGAACGAGAACTCTGACGCGGCGTAACGGCTTACGCCCATCAGCATCCCGCCGGAGATGGTTGCGCCTGAACGCGAGAAGCCCGGCCACAGCGCCAGACACTGGAAGCAGCCAATGATAAACGCCTGACGATACGTCATATCGTCCAGCCCTTCCGCGCGCGGCGTTTTTGGCTTCAGCACTTCCGCGGCGATCAGCAGGAAGCCGCCCACCACCAGCGCGTACATCACGTTAATCGGGTTAAACAGCGATTTGATGGCGTCGTGGAAAACCAGACCCAGCACCACCGCCGGGATCATCCCGAGCAAAATATGGATCAGCGACAGGCGACCTTTACTCATCCCTTCGTGCTGCGGCGGACGGCCAAAATGGATACCGATCAGGCCAAACAGACGGCGCCAGAACATCACCACCACCGCCAGAATCGAACCCAGCTGGATAACCACTTCAAACGTTTTGGCGGTATCGCCTTCAAAGCCCAGCAGATGGCCAACGATAATCATATGGCCGGTACTGGAAACCGGTAAAAACTCCGTCAATCCTTCGACCACACCCAGTATTGCCGCCACCAGCAGCGAGTGCATATCGCTCATCTATAAACCCCTAAAAAGATATAAAAAAACGGTCGCCCCAACGGCTACCGTGAAAGATACAGCTTTAAGACCGGTATAACCTAAATTGGTTTAGCAATTATGACGTTAATTCTTGCCTTTCAGATTTGTGCCACGCTCAATGATGACGCCAACGTTGGCGGCTCGCGCCACCGCGCCCGGCTTGCTCAGCTTGATGCGTACCCACGGTGAGTTGAATTTTTTCAGCAGCAATTCTGCGACTTCTTCAGCCACCCGTTCGACCAGCGCAAAACGTTGCCCTTCAACGTGGGCAATGACCGTTTCACTGATGTCGGCATAGCTGAGACAGTCGTTCACGTCATCGCTTTTTGCCGATTTGCGGTTATCCCATCCCATTTCGATATCGAACACCAGCTTCTGCTCGATGGTCTGTTCCCAGTCGTAAACACCAATTGTGGTGATTACCGAAAGTTGCTCTATAAATACAATATCCATCACGACCTGCCTGCTTTTTGGCTAAACCGGATACCACTTCCGGCGAATTATGCGTATTATCCACAGATGCTGAGAATACAGATACATTTTCAAAACGGAACAGCGTTATGAGTGCAATCGCGCCTGGAATGATCCTCCTCGCCTATCTTTGCGGCTCAATCTCCAGCGCCATTCTGGTCTGCCGCATTGCCGGGTTACCCGACCCGCGTGAAAATGGTTCCGGGAATCCGGGGGCGACCAACGTACTACGAATTGGTGGCAAGGGAGCAGCCGTAGCGGTTTTGATTTTTGATGTTCTGAAAGGGATGCTGCCCGTCTGGGGCGCGTATGCGCTGGGCGTCACGCCGTTCTGGCTGGGGCTTATTGCTATTGCGGCCTGTGTCGGCCACATCTGGCCCGTATTCTTCGGTTTTAAAGGTGGCAAAGGCGTGGCGACCGCCTTTGGTGCCATTGCGCCTATCGGCTGGGACCTAACCGGCGTGATGGCCGGGACCTGGCTACTGACCATTCTGCTGAGCGGCTATTCCTCGCTGGGCGCCATCGTCAGCGCGCTGATCGCCCCGTTCTACGTATGGTGGTTTAAACCTCAGTTCACCTTCCCGGTGTCGATGCTCTCCTGCCTTATCCTGCTGCGTCATCACGATAATATTCAGCGCCTGTGGCGTCGTCAGGAGACCAAAATCTGGACGAAGCTCAAGAGGAAGAAAAAAGACGCGCCGTAAGGGTTAGTTATGCCTTATAGCCAAATGTGATTTTGGTCACCTTCTGCCTGTGGTAACTGTTAATGACACAACACAACCACATTAGAAGAAAATGGCTGAAATCACAGAAACAACTCCCCTTTCAACGGCAGAAAAACACCCCGATGGCGACATCCAGTGGGTGCGCAGCGCTTCGGATGTATCACGCCTCGTTAATGACGGCTCACAGGGCCGGGCCAATGCCCGCATCGTGGTCGGTATCGCGCTGGGCGGGATTTTCCTCGATGCTTACGATCTGGGCGCGCTGGCCTTCGGCATAAAAGATATCACCCGCGAATTTAACCTGACGCCCGCCGGGACCGGTATGGTGGCCTCGGCAATTACCTTTGGCGCGATTGTCGGGGCGCTGCTCGGCGGTTACCTCACGGATAAAATCGGGCGCTACCGCGTTTTTATGGCTGATATGGTGTTCTTCGTGGTGGCCGCCATCGCCTGTGCGCTGGCCCCGAACGAATATGTGCTGGCGGGTGCCCGCTTTGTGATGGGGCTTGGGGTCGGGATCGACCTTCCCGTGGCGATGGCGTTTTTAAGCGAGTTCGCCAGGCTGAAAGGTCCGGGAAACAAAGCCTCCAGCGTCGCGATGTGGTGCCCCACCTGGTATGCCGCCATCAGCGTCTCCTACCTGCTGGTGCTGTTCTTCTACGCCGTGCTGCCGGAAAGCCACAGCGACTGGCTGTGGCGTTTAATTCTCGGCTTTGGTGCAGTGCCAGCGCTGGTGATTATCGCCATCCGCAGCCGCTATATGAGCGAATCGCCGGTATGGGCGGCGAATCAGGGCAATCTGAAGGAGGCGGCGTCGATTTTGCGGCAGTCGTACAATATTAACGCCCACGTCCCGCAGGATGCGCTCGGCCAGCCTGCACCCGTCGTGAATAAAGCGAAATGGTCAAACTATCTGAACCTGTTTCGCGGCGTCTACTTACGCCGCACGACGCTCGCCACGCTGCTGTCCGTCGTCTCCTCGTTCGCCTACAACGCCGTGGCGTTTGGTCTGCCGGTGATCATCTCCAGCTTCTTTGTCCAGTCGATGCTCACCACCATTCTCATTTCTCTGGCGCTTAACCTGCTGTTTGCCTTCGTCGGCGGACTGCTGGCGGTACGCTATGTGCCGCGCTTCGGCGCCTGGCGGATGTCGCTTGCGGGTTATGCCTGCCAGCTTGTCGCATTGCTTGGCCTGGCGCTGATTGGCCGACCGGAAGGTGCCTCTGAAGGCGTACTTGCCGTGGCGATGCTGGCGCTATTCCTTTTCGGTCAGGGCTTTGGCCCGGGCGCGCATACCATGACGTTCGCCTCGCTGAGCTACCCGACCTCGCTGCGCGGCGTGGGCGTGGGTCTCAACCAGACGCTGATGCGCAGTAGTTCTACGCTGTCGCTGTTCCTGTTCCCGCTGCTGGTGGCGTCGCTCGACACCGCCGTGTTCTGGGCGATTGCGCTGGCGCCGTTTATCGGCCTGGCATCGCTGCTGGCGATCCGCTGGGAGCCGTCCGGGTATGATGTGGATGCGGAGGACTATCGGTAACGACACATCGCTTCGGTGGGTTCTCCCCCACCGAAGGGTTCTTACAAATCGTCCAGCAGCGTTCGGGAGAGTTTTTTTAGCATATCAAGCTCTTCATCGTTCATCCGCATGCTGCAGCGAATCTGGTCCGGCAATGCCATCACCCGTTTTTTCAGTTCATTCGCCTTATCGGTCAGTACGACATTTTTCATCCTTTCATCCCCCACAACCGCGATACGGTTGAGGAATCCTTTTGCCTCAAGCTTTTGTACAAGCGGCGTCAATGTGCCCGAATCAAAAAACGTCTTATCGCTGAGATCGCGAAGTGGAATGTTGTCTTTCTCATAAAGCGCCATCAAAACAACGAATTGCGGGTAGGTCAAATCCATCTCTTGTAGTAGGGGACGATACTGGCGAACAAACGCATTGGTGACCGAGTACAGCGAGAAGCAAAGTAAATCATCTAGCGTTTTGTTTTCTTTCATTTTTCTATCAACTCCGAATCTGTTGCCTAAAAAAAATTATAAATAATGTTTGACTAAAAGTATCTTGCGCGCAAGTATTATACCAGCAACTAAGTAGCACACTATTTAGTTATCTCATCCGATCAAATGCGCTTAAAGAGGTACCACCATGAAAACACTAACCGCCATCCTGGTTTCTTCCGTCTTCGCGTCAGCTGCGGCATCCGCTCAAACCACCAATACCCCAGCTCCGACCGCAGGCGTACAGGCATTTCTTAATATTCTGAATTCCGGCAAGGGTAAGCCAATGGAACAGATGACCCCGCAGGAGGCCCGCCAGGTACTGATCGGCGCGCAGCAAGGCGCAAAACTGCCGCCCGCTCAGGTTTCAGAAAAAACGATCCAGGTAAATGGTCAGGCGATCAAACTGAAAATAGTGAAACCTGAAAACGCGACCGGCACTCTCCCGGCATTTATGTTCTTCCACGGCGGCGGTTGGGTGCTGGGCGATTACCCAACCCATGAACGCTTAATCCGCGATCTGGTTCGCGCATCAGGCGCCGCAGCGGTTTACGTTGATTACACGCCGTCACCTGAGGCCCATTTCCCGGTGGCCATCAATCAGGCCTATGAAGCGACAAAATGGGTAGCCGAAAACGGTCAGGAAATTGGCGTGGACGGTAGCCGTCTGGGTCTGGTCGGTAACAGCGTGGGCGGCAATATGGTGGCTTCCGTTGCGCTGCAGGCAAAACAGTTCAATGGGCCCAAAATTCGCTACAACGTGATGCTCTGGCCTGTGACCGATGCGAATTTTGATACTGCCTCGTATAACCAGTTTGAGAACGGCTATTTCCTGTCGAAAAACATGATGAAATGGTTCTGGGATAACTACACCACCAGCGCTGCCGACCGCAACAATATCCTGGCCTCTCCGCTTCGCGCCAGCGCAGCGCAGTTGAAAGGTTTCCCCGAGACGCTGATTCAGACAGCTGAGCTGGACGTTCTGCGGGATGAAGGTGAAGCATTCGGGCGTAAGCTGGATGCAGCTGGGGTCCCGGTGACCGTCACGCGCTATAACGGCATGATCCACGATTACGGCCTGCTTAACCCGCTGAGCCAGGAGCCAACGGTTAAAGTTGCCCTGGAGCAGGCAGGCGCAGCGCTGCATGAGCACCTGAAATAACGGCATCGCGATGTTTGTCAGACAGCACGCCCCCGGGGCGTGCTTTTTTGTTTCGTCTTAACCGCCATCCATAAGCGACTCATATGACAGCCTTCATTTCTGCCAGGGCATACTGAAACGACCCCGATGATGAGCAGATGGATGCAGCATGTTAGCAGCTCAGGTCACTGATAATTCGTACAAAGGCTGGCAGGCGTCGCTTGCCCTGCAGTTTTGTCACACCCCTGAGAAAACCCTCCTGCACTCCGCTCATCACGTCGGGCCGCTTACCGTTCAGCGTCCATTTTATCCCGAAGGGGAAACCTGCCACCTTTATCTGCTGCACCCGCCCGGCGGAATTGTGGGCGGCGATACGCTGGACATTTCCGTTCGGCTGGACGCCAAAAGCCATGTGCTTATCACGATGCCCGGCGCCAGCAAGTTCTATCGCAGCAGCGGCCCGCAGGCTCGCCTGAATCAGCACTTTTATCTCGGTGATGAATCCACGCTGGAGTGGCTACCGCAGGACACTATTATCTTCCCGGGTGCGAACGCCGCGCTGCGCTCCGTCTTCCACCTGAAGACCTCCAGCACGCTGCTGGCGTGGGAGCTGTACTGCCTGGGGCGCCCGGTGATCAATGAGACCTTCAGCCACGGCACGCTGGAGAGCCGCCTTGAAGTCTGGGTTGAGGATGAACCGCGCCTGATTGAGCGTCAGCACCTTGCCGACGGCGATCTCACTCCCGTCGCCGGATATCCATGGCTCGGCACGCTGCTGTTCTATCCGGCCAATGAAGAACATCTCGACACGGTACGCGAACGGCTCGCGCCGCTGGAAAAGTTTGCGGGGGCAACGCTCACCGACGATCTGCTTTCGGTGCGTTTTCTCTCCGATGACAACCTGATTTGCCAGCGGGTGATGCGTGACGTCTGGCAGTCGCTTCGCCCGCTTCTCACCACCAAAACCGCCTGTTCGCCGCGTATCTGGCAGACATAAGAGAAACGTTATGGAACTGACCCCCAGAGAAAAAGACAAGCTGTTGCTGTTCACCGCCGCGCTGGTTGCCGAACGCCGCCTTGCGCGTGGGGTAAAGCTTAATTACCCGGAATCGGTCGCGCTGATCAGCGCCTTCATCATGGAGGGCGCGCGCGATGGCGAAACCGTCGCCTCGCTGATGGAGGCGGGCCGCCACGTCCTGACGCGCGATCAGGTAATGGAAGGCGTGCCGGAAATGATCCCGGATATTCAGGTCGAAGCCACCTTCCCGGACGGATCGAAGCTCGTCACCGTCCATAACCCGATCGTCTAAGGAGCGCGCGATGATCCCAGGTGAATACCAGATCCAGCCCGGAACGATTGCGATCAACGTCGGGCGTGAAATCCAAAGCGTGGTTGTCGAAAATCACGGCGACAGGCCGATCCAGGTCGGATCGCATTACCACTTTTACGAGGTCAACCCGGCCCTGAAGTTCGAGCGGGAAGCCACCAAAGGCTTCCGGCTGAATATCCCGGCGGGCACCGCCGTGCGCTTCGAGCCCGGCCAGAAGCGTGAGGTGACGCTGGTTCAGGTCACGGGCGCGCAGCGCATTTTCGGCTTTCGCGGCGAGGTGATGGGCGAGGTGAAACATGGCTGAGATTTCACGCCGGGCCTATGCCGATATGTTCGGCCCCACCACCGGCGATAAAGTGCGGCTGGCCGACAGCGAGCTGTGGATCGAAGTGGAAGACGATCTCACGGTCTACGGCGAAGAGGTCAAATTCGGCGGCGGAAAGGTGATCCGCGACGGCATGGGTCAGGGGCAGATGACCGTAGACGACTGCGTGGATCTGGTTCTCACCAACGCGCTGATCGTCGATCACTGGGGGATCGTAAAAGCCGATATCGGCGTAAAGAACGGGCGGATCTTCGCCGTCGGCAAAGCCGGTAATCCGGACATTCAGCCCGGCGTGACGATCCCGATTGGCGCGGCAACGGAAGTGATTGCCGCCGAGGGGAAGATCGTCACCGCGGGCGGAATCGACACCCACATCCACTGGATCTGCCCGCAGCAGGCGGAAGAGGCGCTGGTCTCCGGCGTCACGACCATGATCGGCGGCGGCACCGGCCCCGCGGCGGGAACCAACGCCACCACCTGCACGCCGGGGCCGTGGTATATCGCCCGCATGCTGCAGGCAGCCGATACGCTGCCGGTGAATATCGGCCTGCTCGGTAAAGGTAACGGCTCCAACCCGGACGCCCTGCGCGAGCAGATTGCCGCCGGCGCTATCGGGCTGAAGATCCACGAAGACTGGGGCGCGACGCCTGCGGCGATCAACTGCTCGCTGGAGGTGGCCGAAGAGATGGATATTCAGGTGGCGCTGCACAGCGACACGCTGAACGAGTCCGGGTTTGTCGAAGACACGCTGGCAGCCATCGCAGGGCGCACCATCCACACTTTCCATACCGAAGGCGCAGGCGGCGGCCACGCACCGGATATCATCACCGCCTGCGCGCACCCGAATATTCTGCCCTCCTCCACCAACCCGACCCTGCCCTACACGGTGAATACCATCGACGAGCATCTCGACATGCTGATGGTTTGCCATCACCTCGATCCGGATATCGCCGAGGACGTAGCGTTTGCCGAATCCCGCATTCGCCGGGAGACCATCGCAGCCGAAGATGTCCTGCACGATATCGGCGCGTTCTCGCTAACCTCGTCAGACTCGCAGGCCATGGGCCGCGTCGGGGAAGTGATTATCCGCACCTGGCAGGTCGCGCACCGCATGAAGGTCCAGCGCGGCGCGCTGCCGGAAGAGACTGGAGATAACGACAACTTCCGCGTGAAGCGCTACGTCGCCAAATACACCATAAACCCGGCGCTGACCCACGGTATCGCCCATGAGGTCGGTTCGATTGAGGCGGGCAAGCTGGCGGATCTGGTGGTCTGGTCCCCGGCGTTCTTCGGCGTCAAACCCGCCGCCATCGTCAAGGGCGGGATGATCGCCTGCGCGCCGATGGGCGATATCAACGCCTCGATCCCCACGCCGCAGCCGGTGCATTACCGCCCGATGTTTGGCGCGTTGGGCGCCGCGCGCCACGCCACCCGGCTGACGTTTATCTCGCAGGCCGCCAGTGAGAACGGCATCCCGCAGCAGCTCAGCCTGCAGAGCGCCACGGCGGTGGTAAAAGGCTGCCGGACGGTGAAAAAGGCCGACATGATCCACAACGGCCTGCAGCCCAATATCACTGTCGACTCGCAAACCTACGAGGTGCGCGTCGACGGCGAACTGATTACCAGCGAACCGGCTGACGTTCTGCCGATGGCGCAACGCTATTTCCTGTTTTAAGGAGTGATGATGATTTATTTGACCCAACGTCTGGACCACGCGCACCCGACTACCGCCAGCGTCACGCTGCCGATTGACGTGCGGGTGAAAAGCCGCGCCCGCGTGGCGCTTAACGACGGTCGTGAAGCCGGGTTGATGCTGCCGCGCGGCCTGCTGCTGCGCGGGGGCGACCTGCTGACCACCGACGACGGTAGCGAAGTCATCGAAGTGATCGCCGCTCCGGAGTCGGTCTCCGTGGTGCGCTGTGCCGATCCGTTCCTGCTCGCCCGCGCCTGCTACCACCTGGGCAACCGCCACGTGCCGCTGCAGGTTATGCCCGGCGAGCTGCGCTATCACCACGATCACGTTCTCGACGACATGCTGCGCCAGTTCGGGCTGGACGTGACCTACGCCAGCCTGCCGTTTGAACCGGAAGCGGGCGCTTACACCAGCGGTGCCCACAGCCACGGCCATTCTCACGCTCATTCACATTAAGGATTAATCATGCGCAAGTTACTCCCTCTGTTACTGCTGGCTTTTTCCGTTCCCGCGCTCGCGCATCCCGGCCACGGCGCCGACAGCTTCCAGGCCGGTTTTCTCCATCCGCTGACCGGACTCGATCACCTGCTGATGCTGGCGGGTGCAGGCGTGCTCTCGGCACTGAGCGGCCGCAAGCTCCTGCTGCCGTTTGCCACCCTCGGCATGATGCTCGTTGGCGCTATTGCGGGCAGCCTGCTCGGCGGCTTCAGCGGCATGGAGATGCTGATTATCGCCTCGCTGGCGGTCTGCGGCGTGATGATGTTTAAAACTGAAAATCGCTTGCTGCTGGCAGTGCCTGCCCTGGCGATGTTCCACGGCTGGGCGCACGGCGTGGAGATGTCCGGCCACAGCTTCTGGCTCTTCACCAGCGGCTTTATGCTCGCCAGCGCCACGGTGCTGTGCGCCAGCTTTGCCGCAGGGCTGCTGCTGCGCCGTCACGACGGCCTGCGTAAAACCTTCGGCGGCGGGCTGATCGTCTCCGCCCTGCTGGCACTGATGAGCTGATGGATCATTCCCGCCAGTTGCTGCGCCTGATGCAGCTCTCCAGCAGCAGCCTGCCGGTCGGGTCGTTTACCTGGTCACAGGGGCTGGAGTGGGCCGTTGAGGCGGGCTGGGTCACGGACGCCAACGCCTTTAAACGCTGGCAAATCCAGCAGATGGAGCAGAGCTTTTTCTGCGTCGACCTGCCGCTGTTTATCCGTATTTATCAGGCCTGTGAGCAACGCTCTCTTACAAATGCAAAACGCTGGACGGCATACCTGCTCGCATGTCGGGAAACGCGCGAGCTACGAGAAGAAGAGCGCAACCGCGGGGCGGCCTTTACGCGGCTGATTAAGAGCTGGGAACCTGACTGTCCGCCCGAATGGCTGCCGCTGTTTATGCAAAGCCAGCTCTGCGGCATGGCGTGGCTCGGCGTTCGCTGGGGCATTAGCGCGCACGAACTGGCGCTGAGTCTGGGCTACAGCTGGATGGAGAGCGCGGTCATGGCGGGCGTCAAGCTGGTGCCGTTTGGGCAACAGGCCGCGCAGCAGCTGATTATCGAACTGAGCGACCACTACGCCGCCGGGTTTGAACAGGCATTTTTACGTAGCGACGACGCGCTGGGGGCAGCAACGCCGCTGTCCGCCATCGCCTCGGCGCGCCACGAAACCCAATATTCACGACTATTCCGTTCCTGAGGAGTCAACATGGCTGATTACAAACATCCCCTGCGCGTGGGCGTGGGCGGCCCGGTAGGGTCGGGCAAAACCGCGCTGCTGGAAGCGCTCTGCAAGGCGATGCGCGATACCTATCATCTTGCGGTGGTCACCAACGATATCTACACCAAAGAGGATCAGCGCATCCTGACCGAAGCGGGCGCGCTGGAGCCAGAGCGCATCGTGGGCGTGGAGACGGGCGGCTGCCCGCATACCGCTATCCGGGAAGATGCTTCGATGAACCTGGCGGCGGTGGAAGCGTTGAGCGAGAAGTTCGGCAATCTGGACCTGATCTTCGTTGAAAGCGGCGGTGACAACCTCAGCGCGACGTTCAGTCCTGAGCTGGCGGATCTGACCATTTACGTGATTGACGTGGCCGAAGGGGAAAAAATCCCGCGCAAGGGCGGGCCGGGGATCACCAAATCCGATTTTCTGGTCATCAACAAAACCGATCTCGCGCCGTACGTGGGGGCGTCGCTGGAGGTGATGGAGCGCGATACCAACCGCATGCGCGGCGAGCGCCCATGGACCTTTACCAACCTGAAGGCGGGTGACGGTCTTGCGACGATTATTGCGTTTCTGGAAGAGAAAGGGATGTTGCGGGTGTAGTCAAACGATCCCCTCTCCCTTTGGGAGAGGGGTAGGGTGAGGGATTACGCCTCCGGCAGTTCCGCCAGCGGCCAGCGCGGACGCACGGACACGCTCAGGTCGGACGTTGCCCCCGCATTAAGGCGCACCATCCCGGCGTAGGCGATCATCGCCCCGTTATCGGTACAGAATTCCGGACGGGCATAGAACACTTCCCCGCGACGCTTTTGCATCATCTCGGCGAGCTTCGCGCGAAGCGTGCGGTTAGCGCTCACGCCGCCCGCCATCACCAGACGCTTAAACCCGGTCTGATCCAGCGCGCGCTTGCACTTGATCATCAGCGTGTCCACTACCGCATCTTCGAACGCGCGGGCGATATCGGCGCGGGTTTGCTCGCTGTCATCGTTATTACGGATCGTATTCGCCGCGAAGGTTTTCAGCCCGGAGAAGCTGAAGTCCAGCCCCGGACGGTCGGTCATCGGACGCGGGAAGACAAAGCGCCCTTCCGTTCCCTGCGACGCCATTTTTGACAGCATCGGGCCGCCCGGGTAATCCAGACCCAGCAGCTTGGCGGTTTTATCGAACGCTTCACCGGCGGCGTCGTCGATCGACTCGCCCAGCAGCTCGTACTTGCCAATGCCCGTTACGCTAATCAGCTGCGTATGGCCGCCGGAAACCAGCAGCGCAACAAACGGGAATTCAGGCGGATTCTCTTCCAGCATCGGCGCCAGAAGATGCCCTTCCATATGGTGAACCGGGATGGCCGGCACGTCCCACGCGAAGGCCAGCGAACGACCAACGGTTGCGCCAACCAGCAGCGCACCGACCAGGCCCGGGCCTGCGGTATAGGCCACGGCATCAATATCGGTTGAGCTCAACCCGGCCTCTTTCAGCGCCGCCTGAATCAGGGGAACCGTTTTACGCACGTGGTCACGAGAGGCCAGTTCAGGTACGACGCCGCCGTAGTCAGCGTGCAATTTCACCTGACTATACAGCTGGTTGGCCAGAAGTCCTTTTTCGTCGTCGTAAATGGCGATGCCGGTTTCATCGCAGGATGTTTCAATACCCAGTACACGCATGACTTGTTTTACCTCGTTTCAATACCGCGCAGTGTAGAGCCTGGGCGGGTTGATGTAAAACTTTGTTCGCCCCTGGAAGAAGGCTCGTGTATACTCCTCACCCTTATTAAAGTCCCTTTCAAAATCGCATCGGTGCTTTACAAAGCAGCAGCATTTGCAGTAAAATTCCGCACCATTTTGAAATAAGCTGGCGTTGATGCCAGCGGCAAACCGAATTTATTAAAGGTGAGAGTTACATGCCGGTAATTAAAGTACGTGAAAACGAGCCGTTCGACGTAGCACTGCGTCGCTTCAAACGTTCATGCGAGAAAGCAGGTGTTCTGGCTGAAGTTCGTCGTCGTGAGTTTTATGAAAAACCAACGACCGAACGTAAGCGCGCTAAAGCTTCCGCTGTGAAACGTCACGCGAAGAAACTGGCTCGCGAAAACGCACGCCGTACTCGTCTGTACTAATTGGTTGAGGGCCTCAGCCCTCAATTGACAGACAGAGTAATAGTCGTAAGGCCGTGCTTCCGGAAGGAATGCGCGGCTTGTTTTCGTTTATAAGTCGCTTAAATTTTTGGGGCATATGGCCGGAAGAATCCCACGCGTTTTCATCAATGACCTGCTTGCCAGAACCGACATCGTCGATCTCATCGACGCGCGGGTAAAGCTGAAAAAACAGGGCAAGAATTACCATGCGTGCTGTCCGTTCCATAACGAAAAAACCCCCTCCTTCACCGTAAACGGTGAAAAGCAGTTTTACCATTGCTTCGGCTGTGGTGCTCACGGTAATGCCGTTGATTTTTTAATGAACTACGACAAGCTCGAGTTCGTTGAAACCGTCGAAGAGCTGGCGGCAATGCATAACCTTGAAGTGCCGTATGAAGCAGGCAGTGGGCCAAGTCAGATCGAGCGCCATCAACGGCAAACGCTGTATCAACTGATGGATGGCCTGAATTCGTTTTACCAACAGTCTCTTAAGCACTCTGCGGCTGAGCCTGCGCGTCAGTATCTGAACAAGCGCGGACTGAGCGACGATGTCATTGCGCGTTTCGCTATTGGTTACGCCCCGCCCGGCTGGGACAACGTGTTAAAGCGTTTTGGCGGCAATAGCGAAGATCGTAAATCTCTCATCGATGCAGGCATGCTGGTCACCAACGACCAGGGACGAAGCTACGACCGCTTCCGCGAACGGGTGATGTTTCCGATCCGCGACAAGCGAGGCCGGGTAATTGGTTTTGGTGGTCGCGTGCTGGGTGATGCCCTGCCGAAATACCTTAACTCCCCGGAAACCGATATTTTCCATAAGGGCCGCCAGCTTTACGGTCTTTATGAGGCGCAGCAGGATAACGCGGAACCTCCGCGTCTTCTGGTCGTCGAAGGCTATATGGACGTCGTTGCGCTGGCGCAGTACGACATTAACTACGCGGTTGCGTCGTTAGGTACGTCCACCACCGCCGATCATATTCAACTGCTGTTCAGGGTGACCAATAACGTCATCTGCTGTTACGACGGTGACCGTGCAGGACGCGACGCCGCCTGGCGTGCGCTGGAAACCGCGCTACCCTATATGACCGACGGGCGTCAGCTACGCTTTATGTTCCTGCCCGACGGTGAAGACCCGGATACGCTGGTGCGTAAAGAGGGCAAAGCGGCGTTTGAAGCGCGGATGGAGCAGGCTCAGCCGCTCTCCACGTTTTTGTTTAACAGCCTGATGCCGCAGGTCGATTTGAGTACCCCTGACGGGCGCGCGCAGCTCAGCACGCTGGCGCTGCCGTTAATCAGTCAGGTGCCCGGCGAAACGCTGCGCATCTACCTGCGTCAGGAGTTAGGCAACAAGCTCGGCATTCTGGATGACAGCCAGCTTGAACGTTTAATGCCTAAACAGGCTGAAAACGGCACGGTTCGCCCCGCGCCTCAGCTAAAACGCACAACCATGCGTATACTGATAGGGTTACTGGTCCAAAACCCCGAGCTTGCGCCGCAGGTGCCGTCGCTGGCGGGTTTGAACCACGAAAAATTGCCCGGACTTGGCTTATTTTCAGAACTGGTCAACACGTGTTTGTCACAGCCAGGTCTGACCACCGGACAACTTTTAGAGCATTATCGCGGCACAAAAGAGGCCGCTACCCTTGAAAAATTGTCGATGTGGGACGATATAGCAGATAAGGACATTGCAGAAAAAACGTTCACCGACTCACTCAACCATATGTTTGATTCGATGCTTGAGCTGCGCCAGGAAGAGTTGATAGCTCGCGAGCGCACACACGGTTTGAGCAGCGAAGAACGCCGGGAGCTCTGGATGATTAACCAGGAACTGGCGAAGAAATAAGTCAAAAGCAAAAGTATTTAACGGCTTAAGTGCCGAATATCGATCGGGAAGCCCCCGGCAGCCGCACTGAGAGGCAGCGGCAAAAATATAAGTACGCCCTCGCTTTAAAGGTTGGCAGCCCCATCGCCGACACCAATCAAACGAATTAAGTGTGGATACCGTCTTATGGAGCAAAACCCGCAGTCACAGCTGAAACTTCTTGTCCAACGTGGTAAGGAGCAAGGCTATCTGACCTATGCCGAGGTCAATGACCATCTGCCGGAAGATATCGTCGATTCAGATCAAATCGAAGACATCATCCAAATGATCAATGACATGGGCATTCAGGTGATGGAAGAAGCACCGGATGCCGATGATCTGTTGCTGGCTGAAACCTCCAACAACACTGACGAAGATGCGGAAGAAGCTGCTGCACAGGTACTGTCCAGCGTGGAATCTGAAATCGGGCGTACCACTGACCCGGTCCGCATGTACATGCGCGAAATGGGTACCGTTGAACTGTTGACCCGCGAAGGCGAAATTGACATCGCAAAACGCATCGAAGACGGGATCAACCAGGTTCAGTGCTCTGTCGCCGAGTACCCGGAAGCGATCACCTATCTGCTGGAGCAGTACGATCGCGTTGAAGCGGAAGAAGCGCGCCTGTCTGACCTGATCACCGGTTTTGTCGACCCGAACGCTGAAGAAGATATGGCGCCTACCGCCACTCACGTCGGTTCTGAACTGTCTCAGGAAGAGATGGATGATGACGAAGACGAAGATGAGGAAGAGAGCGACGACGACACCGCGGACGATGACAACAGCATCGACCCGGAGCTGGCACGTGAGAAGTTTGCCGAGCTGCGTACCCAGTACGAAGTGACGCGTGACACCATCAAAGCGAAAGGCCGCAGCCACGCTGCCGCTCAGGAAGAGATCCTGAAGCTGTCTGAAGTATTCAAACAGTTCCGCCTGGTGCCAAAACAGTTCGACTACCTGGTAAACAGCATGCGCGTGATGATGGATCGCGTACGCACCCAGGAACGCATCATCATGAAGCTGTGCGTTGAGCAGTGCAAAATGCCGAAGAAGAACTTCATCACCCTCTTCACCGGTAACGAAACCAGCGAAACCTGGTTCAACGCGGCTATCGCGATGAACAAGCCGTGGTCTGAAAAACTGCACGACGTGAAGGACGATGTGCATCGCGGCCTGCAGAAACTGCATCAGATTGAAGAAGAGACCGGCCTGACCATCGAGCAGGTAAAAGACATCAACCGTCGTATGTCCATCGGTGAAGCGAAAGCTCGCCGTGCGAAGAAAGAGATGGTTGAAGCGAACTTGCGTCTGGTTATCTCTATCGCCAAGAAATACACCAACCGTGGCCTGCAGTTCCTGGATCTGATTCAGGAAGGCAACATTGGTCTGATGAAAGCGGTAGATAAGTTTGAATACCGTCGTGGTTACAAGTTCTCCACCTATGCAACCTGGTGGATCCGTCAGGCTATCACCCGCTCTATCGCGGATCAGGCGCGCACCATCCGTATTCCGGTGCATATGATTGAGACCATCAACAAGCTCAACCGTATTTCCCGCCAGATGCTGCAGGAGATGGGCCGCGAGCCGACGCCGGAAGAGCTGGCCGAGCGCATGCTGATGCCGGAAGACAAGATCCGTAAAGTTCTGAAGATCGCCAAAGAGCCAATCTCCATGGAAACACCAATCGGTGATGATGAAGATTCGCATCTGGGTGATTTCATCGAGGATACCACCCTCGAGCTGCCGCTGGACTCTGCCACCACCGAGAGCCTGCGTGCTGCGACACACGACGTTCTGGCTGGCCTGACCGCTCGTGAAGCGAAAGTCCTGCGTATGCGTTTCGGTATCGATATGAACACCGACCACACGCTGGAAGAAGTGGGTAAACAGTTCGACGTTACCCGCGAACGTATCCGTCAGATCGAAGCGAAGGCGCTGCGTAAGCTGCGTCATCCAAGCCGCTCTGAAGTGCTGCGTAGCTTCCTGGACGACTAACCTGTCCTGACCGTAAAAAAGCTCCCTTCGGGGAGCTTTTTTTTTGTTTATTCCCTCTCCCTGTGGAAGAAAGTCAGGGGTGAGAGCATCAGGCAGCAGAGGATTAAAGCCCCCGCACCATCAGCGCCTCATCAAGCTCCCTGTACGCCTCCACCAGCTTATCCAGCGTCGCCCTGTTGAGCCCGCTCGGATTCGGCAGCACCCAGACCTGCGTTACACCGATAGTAATGTTCTGCTTACCCCACTTAGCACCGCGCTGGCTGAAAGCCTGCTCGTAGGCCTGCTTACCGAGGATCGCCAGCGCGGCCGGCTGATAGTCTTCTATTTTCTTCACCAGCTCACGCCCGCCGCTTCGCAGCTCATGGAGGTTGACCTCACTTGCCTGTACAGTCGGACGTTCGACCAGCATGGTAATTCCGCAGCGCGTATCCAGCAGGTGCTGTTCCTCTTCGGGCTTGAGTAACCTGTCGGTAAACCCGGCCTGGTAAATCACCTTCCAGAAGCGATTCCCCGGATGGGCGAAGTGAAAACCGGTGTGCGCCGAGGACTTGCCCGGGTTAATTCCGCAGAACACCACCCGCAGGCCAGGGGCCAGAATATCGTTGATCATCTTTACTCCCGCTGATACATCGTTATGGAAGTATAAAGGATTGATTATGCGTTGTTTATAAAAACAGCAGGCAGGTGCGAATGGCTGGATTGCTGCGGGGAGTTACTTTATAATTCACCGCCACGGCCCCTTAGCTCAGTGGTTAGAGCAGGCGACTCATAATCGCTTGGTCGCTGGTTCAAGTCCAGCAGGGGCCACCAAATTTAAGCTGTAGAATCATATGATTAAGCCACTCCAGCGAGTGGCTTTTTTCTATGTTACTGACAGCTGCCCTTTATCGTCCCCCTCCTTCTTAACTGAGCCCGTTCCCAATCCAGACCCCACTGTATGATGCAGAGCACAACAGGCTTAACTTCGCCTCGACGACCACCTTGTGGGTCAGTTTTATGATTAGCTTTTGTAGCGAGTGAAATGCCGGTAAATTTTTTTCGTTGCCAAAATGGCGAGTACGCCCAGGAGAATTGAAGCTAAGCCAAGGAAAATTACTAAAGAAAGGAGATGACTGAACAAGCCGCCAAAGCTTGTGAAATCACTCAATCGTGCAAACTGCTCCGGAGTGAGTACACGAACGACGATCTCTGGAATAGTTAGAAAGAAAATAATTACTACCAGAACATAAATTGCCACCCTACCGCTTTTTTTCATTATCTTCCTTGCCCCCTATGACAATGATGATCAATTATTGACAGGGCCATGTTACAACAAGGGAAATTACAATAGCAGACGGCTATGCAAAAATGAAGCTGCAATCAGAAAGGAATTTAGCTCTGGCGCTAGCCAAAGCATTGCGAGAAATACAAGCCACCAATATGAGCACTATCGAAAATCTGAAGCTTGGTACACAGCGTTTAATCAACTATGGCTCATGCTTGATACCAGACGATTACTACCGCAATGCCTGTCGCGAGCTAATAAATGAGGACCGCCGTCTAACATTAGCACTTGCTGAAATCTATAATCGAAACGATGTTGCTCTTGATATGGTTGAGATTTACTTTCGGAAAACTCTTAAAATACTTGGAGAGAAAAAAGTAGCAATCTCGCTGTCTTTCTTAAAAGGGAATTAGGCGATAAGGCTTATGAGTACGCCGAAAAATCCAGCAAACTAGCTCTGTCCTTAACTATTGCAAAACTGATAATCAGTAGTGGTGATTTTCATGAGTCGCATATCAGAATGGTCAATTCATTATCATCAATGTATGTTAACGGCGCCATAATCTATTCGAAAGCGCAGGTAGCTGCATTAGCGGCTAATAAGCTAAAATTCCAGGATTCAGCATATTATCAGGCCTTGTACCAACAGAATCTTGAGATGCTTTACTTTCTTATTGAACCACAAATGACAAAAATAATTTATCAAGTTGAATCAGGTGGAAACAATGAGGAAATAATTGGGGATGCTTTATATGAGTTATTAAAAAGATGAAACGAGCAATATTATGGTTTCTGCAGTCCTATATCTATTACATCCCTATAGCACTCATCGTTGCTGGTGCTTATATATTCGCACGTTTCCTGCCTGACTATTTTGGCATTCTTACCTTTGCATGGATCATCATTGTTACCTATTTTTATGTAAAACATAATCGTTGGTTCTGATGGGAGCAGGGAAATCAACAGCCCTCACGCGCGCAAAAAAAAGCCAACCCCGTAATCTCCAGGGGTTGGCCCTATCTTAAAGCTGCGACAATCTCACCATGTTAAAACACTCACGCATGTCCAGCATAGATTCGTTAGAAACGATATGTGCCTTCAATCGATATACAGATGCTCAACTGGCGTGTAGCTATGCCTGGATCTAACGTGAAATAAGATAATTTTACGCAAGCCGTATTCACGGCCAGGATTGTCCTGCCTGCTGCCTGAGTATTCCTTGTCTTACCCCAACACTGCCCGCCCCCCAAGACGGGAACTGGTATCCATCTAGTACCCATCTCTTTGGCCTACTGCCTAATCTGCAGATATTTTACCGAACCGTAATGCCTTTACTTGCGTATTTTGCGTAGGGATCCGCCTTGCTTTAGAGATTATCACCTTATATTTCAATTGCTTATATTTAACCTTAAAAAGCAACTCTCTTATTCTCCTGTTAAGCACCCATCTTCACACTCTGTAAATTCTAAAGAAATCCCCCATCGCGCCGATCATCATCCGTGTGTATTATTTCCTGTAGCTTTTACAACAACTAACCTTAACTCAAATACTTAAGCGCCAAAGCGAAAGGCATCATGAGCACACCGATCAAACGGCTAGAAATCATTAAAAATGCCATTGAGCTGGAAGATGACGACATCATCCAGAGCCAGCTGACACGCCTGAAAAATGAAGCGTTTGACGATGAGCTACAGGCAATCGTCGTGGCGCTTGAGGGAAAAAACTACACCGAGGCTATGGCGGCCATTACCGCCTGGCTGCAGGGCCAGCGCGCCGTGACCCAGTGGCGCGATCCGCAGGTGGCGGCCAGCAAGCTCGAGCTGAAGGCGCTGGAAGAGCGCCTGCGCGATCTGATTGACCGCCGCAACGCCCGCGTGCAGCAGCTTGATGAATTCAACGATCTCTATTTCTCCCGCCTCGGGCCGTTGATGCAGCAGATCCTCGCCCTGCGTAAAACCCTGGCCGAGCTTAACCTGCGTCGTCAGCAGGCGGAAGCGCGTCGTCGCGAGGAAGATTACCGTCGCTGCCAGCGCTATATGGCGCAGGCGGTAGAAGTACTGGCGACGCTTACCCAGCGCTGGCGCGATCTCCCGGCCGACTCCGTGCAGGCAGCCGAGGCGCGTAAACATCTGGAGCAGCAAAGTAATCTCATCGCCAACCTGCTGGCCGAAGCGCTGGAGCTGGAGAGCGGCTTAACGCGTGAAGAAGAGCCTGCGCGTCAGGCTCGCGACGAGGCCAACGAAGAGTACGAGAAGTATCGCGAACAGCATCACGATGCCGAAGTGCGGCTGCGTAAAGGAAATCATCTTTCGGAAGAAGATCAGAACGAACTCAAGCGTCTCTGGCGGCAGGCGAGCAAGCTCTGCCACCCGGATCTGGTGGCAGACGATCTGAAAGAAGAAGCCAACAACATGATGGTACAGCTTAACCAGGCGAAGCAGCGCGGCGATGTGAAAGCCATTCGTTCGCTGGTGGCCCGCCTGCAGCAGGGCTTCGAGCCATTGATGGCAAGCGACAGGCTGAACGATCTGGAACGTATCCGCAAAAAAATGGCGCAGGTCCGCGAGCAGATCGACATTTTAGTGAACGAGCTGGCGGAGCTGGAGAAAGAGGAGTCCTGGCTTCTGGTCTCGTCGCTGAGCAATATGGAAGCGTACTTCGCTCAGCAGGAGAAAGCGCTGCACGAGGTCCGCGCCTCGCTCGAACATCAGGTGAGCGAAGCGCAGCTGGATTCCGCCGCGTGACTATTTGGCGTGCCAGTATGCGCTGGCACGCACCAGCTGAGGGTCAATCGCGTCGGTTTCAAACTGACGGCTCAGGCTTTTCACCACCTTTCCTTCCCCGGTCAGCCAGATAAAGTAATCGTCCCCCGGAACGGTCAGCGCAGCCAGATGATCTGCGACTGCCTGCTCGCTGTGGCCCACCACCCAGGTGATGTTGAACTCGCTCAGGTGCGCCAGATAGTCCTTATAGGATTCATCCCCAACCGTCACGACCGCGTGAACGTCCGGGCGAACCGGCAGTTGCGCAATGCTCTCTAAGCGTCGACGCAGCGCGGGCATACCGGACTCATCGCACACGTACAGCTGCCAGGCGTAATCCTCCGGCACCACCAGCGAGCCGCGCGGGCCGCCGATGGTCAGCTTGTCTCCCGCTTTCGCCTCAATCGCCCAGCTGCTGGCAATGCCGCCGTCATGAATGAAGAAATCGAGAACCAGCTCATGATTTGCCTCGTCGTAGAGCGGCGTATAGTCGCGCGCCTGCGGACGCACGCCGTCGCCCCAGTCGATGCCTTCTTCGGTAACCACCGGCGGCACGAACGTCGCCCCGGGTGCCGGGAAAAAGACTTTGGTATGGTCGTCGAAACCGCGGGAGCTAAAGCCCTCCAGCGCCTCGCCGCCTAAAACAATGCGCTGGAAACCCGCGCTGGCGCGCTCAACGCGGAGTACCGTCAGCTCGCGAAAACGCAGGTCATTACGAACGCGCTGTGGGTAACGGGTAGTTGCCATTTTTAGCCCCTTCTCTGGTGAATACGATATATCTAAATCAATTTTCAAATGATAATGATTACTAATAAGTAAAAATGCAAGATCTTTTAGATTGCATCTGAATATATCTTAGATACACTTTAGATATATCAAAATGAAGGGCATACTATGCGACACGAACATGAGGGCGGCGGGCGGCGGCCGCGCTTTTTCGGCCACGGCGATCTGCGGCTGGTGATTCTGGATATCCTGACCCGCAACGCGAGCCACGGCTACGAGCTGATCAAAGAGATTGAGAACCTGACCCAAGGGAATTACACCCCGAGCCCAGGGGTCATCTATCCAACCCTGGATTATCTTCAGGATCAGACGTTTATCACCATTACGGAAGAAGAGAACGGTCGTAAGAAGATTGCGATTACCGCTGAAGGACAACGCTGGCTGGACGAAAACCGGGAACAGCTGGAACAGATCCAGGTGCGTATCAAAGCGCGTTCTGTCGGTTTTCAGCTACGCAAAAACCCGCAGATGAAGCGGGCGCTGGATAACTTCAAAGCGGTGTTAGACCTGAAGGTGAATCAGGGAGAGCTCAGCGACGCGCAGCTCAAGCAGATTATCGGCGTGATTGACCGCGCGGCGCTGGAGATCTCCCAGCTGGATTAAGCCGGAGCGTGCTCGCTCACGCGGAAGACGCGTACCAGCTCTTTCAGGTGCATCGCCTGTTCATTAAGCGATGCCGCCGCCGCGACGGACTCCTCCACCAGCGCGGAGTTCTGCTGGGTGGTGGCATCAATCAGGCCAATCGCGCTGTTAATCTGCGAGATACCTTCCGTCTGCTCGTGGCTAGCCTGGCGGATTTCCCTCAGAATCACGTCCATCTCTTCTACGTTGCCGACCATCCCGTTGATCAACGCACTCGCTTTTTCAACCAGGTTCATCCCGTCCTGGGTCTGGCTGGTAGAGCTCTCAATCAGCTCGCGGATTTCGCTGGCAGACGACGCGCTCTTCTGGGCAAGCTGACGCACTTCACCGGCCACCACCGCAAAACCGCGACCGTGCTCACCGGCGCGCGCCGCTTCCACCGCCGCGTTGAGCGCCAGAATGTTGGTCTGGAAAGCAATGGCGTCGATCAGGTCGATAATGTCGGACATCCGGTTGGACGTCTCGTTAATCAGGCGCATTTTGCTGGTCACCTGCTTCATCATCTCACCGTTGTTTTTGACCACCGTGGCGGCATCAGCCGAGAGGTTGGTCGCTTCCCCGGTATGCGAGGCGGTATTTTTCACCGTCGCGGTAATCTGCTCCATCGAGGCGGCGGTCTGTTCAACGGAACTTGCCTGCTCTTCCGTGCGCGCAGCCAGATCCTGATTCCCGGCGACAATCTGCGCGGCGGCGCTGGAGATATTCTCCGAGCCGGTTTGCACCTGCTGCACGATGTCCAGCAGTCGCGTTTTCATCTCCATTAGCGCGTGCAGCAGCAGACCCGTTTCGTCTTTGCCGTGCGGCGTGATGCTGCCGGTCAGGTCGCCCTCTGAAATCGCTTTAGCAAAATGCACCGCCTCGCCGAGCGGGCGGGTGATAGCACGCACGATGAACCAGCCAATCAGGCTGCCGACCGCGACGCTAAAGAGGGTGATCAGTATCAGCAGCAGGCGGTTAGACCGGAAATCCCCTTCCACCTGCGCGCCAGCGCTCTGCATCTCGCTGTTTTGAATGGTAATCAGCTCCTTCACCTTCGCTTTATAAGCCTGCTGCACGGCGAGGGTGGTGGTCATCATCTCCTGAATGGCGCCCGCACGATTGTTGTTCTGCACCGCCTGCAAAATGCGGTAGCGCGAGTCCAGATACTGCTGACGCACGCTGCGGATCTCCGCCAGCACCTGCTGAGACTTTTGATCCTGCAACGCGGTGTTCAGCTCTCCCAGGATCACCGTGATATGCTCGCTGATCTCTTTCAGGCGCTGCTGAGATTGCCCAGTGTAGGTGCCCTGCTCGTCCAGCAGCATCAGCTGTTGAGTGCTAATAAATTCCTGGAAGTTATCAATTAACTGGTTCGCTTTTACCGTGGTCGGATAATCACTGGTAATAATGGATTGCATCCCGTTATTAGCCCGGTTCAGACTCAGCAGAGACAGGCTCGCGCTGATCGCCATCAGGACAATAAAGAACCCAAACGCCAGAAATAATTTCGTGCCGATCTTTACGTCATGTAAGAACATATTTTCTCCATCGATGTGATTATTTCTCAGACGATCGCTGTTATCGGTAACGATTTCGCTAACTTTATGAGTTTGATCGTTTTTTTATTTCATAACCCACACAATGGATAGGTAGAGACTATTAATATTGCCCCATTGATCGTTACCAGACCACCAGAGAGGCATTTTTCAAAATAGCCTTCTGGATAATTGACTTAGGCAGGGATAAATAACTGAGGTACTTTCTTTAGTTATTTAATATTAGATTAACAATAAAATACATTAATAGTCACAAGCAGAAAATAAAAAGCCGTTTATTCCTTACGAAATAAACGGCTTTTTTTGGAACATTACTGGCTCAATGAAGCACAGTCACCGCATCCTTGAGACGTCCGGCGCGATGCTTCACCATCGCAGAAATGTGTGCGCTCTCCTCGACCAGGTCGGCGTTTTTCTGCGTAATGCTGTCGAGTTCAGCCACCGCGCGGGTCAGCTCAGAGAGTCCGGTTGCCTGCTCGGAGGTCGCGTGGCTGATCTGGGCGATAAGCTGCGTCACGTTTTTCACCTGTACCACAATATCATCCATCGTACGGCCTGCGGCATGCACCTGCTCAGAGCCGGACTGCACCTTGCTGGCGCTGGCATCAATGAGTTTACGAATATCATTCGCGGCACTGGCGCTGCGGCTGGCGAGATGGCGGACTTCGCCCGCGACCACGGCAAAACCTTTGCCCTGCTCGCCTGCCCTAGCCGCTTCAACCGCCGCGTTCAGCGCCAGAATATTGGTCTGGAAAGCGATGTCGTTAATCAGGGAGGTAATTGAGCCAATTCGCTGCGTGCTGTCGGCAATATCATCCATCGTTTTAACGACGGTCTGCATCGCATTGCCTCCTTTTGTCGCCGCGCTGCTCGCGGCCACGGAGAGTTTGTCCACCTCGGCGGCGGTTTCGGAGTTACTCTGAACGGATGCGGCCATCTGGTTCATTGTCGCGACGGTCTGCTGCACGTTCGCTACGGTCTGACGCGTCCGATCGTTCAGATCTTCATTTCCCTGCGCCAGCCTGTCGCTGCCGTCGCGGACGCTAACCACCTGGCTCGACACGTCATTAATCAACCAGCGGCACATCAGGCCAAGCTGCCCTACCGCGCGCAGCGTCAGCCCCAGCTCGTCGCTGCGGTTCAGATGCTGCACGCTGTTGCGCTCACCGGTTGCGACCTTCAGCGCCTGTCGCGCCACATTCTCTACCGGGCGGACAATCTGTTGCTCAAAGAGCAGCGTCCCCAGCAGCATCACCACCGCAGCAGCAACGAGCGGCATCCACCCGGCGGAGGTCACCGCCAGGGTGGAGGCGAGTAGGGCAAAGAGCACCGCCATCACGCTGCGCACGCGCCAGCGCAGCGGCATGGCTGGCAGTTTGCCCAGCCAGCCTTTTCCAACCACCAGCCCCTTGTGCACACGTTTCTTACAGCTCCCGTCGTTGAGCGCCCGGTAGAGCGGTTCCACGGTGGCAATCTCTTCCGCCGTGGCTTTGGTGCGAATGGACATATAGCCCGTGACCTGCCCGTGGCGCACCATCGGCACTGCGTTAGCACGCACCCAGTAGTGATCGCCGTTTTTGCGCCGGTTTTTGACAATCCCACTCCACGGTTCGCCCTGCTGCAGCGTGTACCACATATCGGCAAACGCGGCTTTTGGCATGTCGGGGTGGCGTACCAGGTTGTGCGGCTGGCCCGTCAGCTCATCAAGCTGGTAGCCGCTCACCTGCACAAAAGTGTCGTTGGCGTGAGTGATGTAGCTGTGGACGTCTGTGGTAGACATTAAGGTGGTGTCATCGTCCAGAGGATATTCATTCTGGGTGACATAGGTTGGAGAGGACATCGTGGGCATCCCTTGCAGGTTATTTGAATGTTAATTTTGTGGGTCAATGTTTTTTCGGCGGTAAACAATTTATCTTTAGTTGTTAAACTTGATGAAGATCGCAGATTTCACTTAAACCATACTTTTTGTACGATTTTATAATTCATTGATTTCAAATACTTTCGCAAAGAAATTACCTATAAAGCATGACCAGTTAACGCCCACTTAAGTTGCACCGAATGCACTTCTTTAGTGCAGTTGCGCTTTTTCGCCCCCAATTATCTTTATCTGTCCTGTACCGCTAAATCCCGTTTCGGTTGCTTCGGCATGATTAAATATTGTGCAACATTATTTTAACCTGGCGTTTATCCCGATTTTCGTTAAGGCATCTGAAGTGGCGTAATCCCTGCAATACTTAAACCAGTATCATGTGATACGCGATCCCCGGGAGCACATTTTGAACAGGTTACCTTCCAGCGCCTCGGCTCTTGCCTGTACCGCGCACGCACTGAATCTCATTGAGAAGCGAACGCTTGATCATGAGGAGATGAAACAACTTAACCGAGAGGTCATCGATTACTTTAAAGAACACGTCAATCCAGGGTTTCTGGAGTATCGCAAATCTGTTACCGCCGGCGGGGATTACGGAGCCGTAGAGTGGCAAGCGGGGAGTCTTAACACGCTTGTCGACACCCAGGGACAGGAGTTTATCGATTGCCTTGGTGGTTTTGGTATCTTCAACGTGGGGCACCGTAATCCAGTTGTGGTTTCCGCCGTACAGAATCAACTTGCGAAACAACCTCTCCATAGTCAGGAACTGCTCGACCCGCTTCGCGCCATGCTCGCGAAAACGCTGGCGGCCTTAACGCCCGGCAAACTGAAATACAGCTTCTTTAGCAACAGCGGCACGGAATCGGTCGAAGCGGCGATTAAGCTCGCCAAAGCGTACCAGTCGCCGCGCGGGAAATTCACCTTTATCGCTACCAGCGGCGCGTTCCACGGTAAATCCCTGGGCGCACTGTCGGCGACCGCGAAATCCACGTTCCGCAAACCGTTTATGCCGCTGCTGCCGGGCTTCCGCCACGTGCCGTTCGGCGACATTAACGCCATGCGCACCGTGCTCAGTGAATGCCGTAAAACCGGCGATGACGTGGCGGCGGTGATCCTGGAGCCGATTCAGGGTGAAGGCGGCGTGATCCTCCCTCCTCAGGGCTATCTGCCTGCCGTGCGTCAGCTGTGCGATGAGTTTGGCGCTTTGCTGATCCTCGACGAAGTTCAGACCGGGATGGGGCGCACCGGCAAGATGTTTGCCTGCGAGCACGAGAACGTGCAGCCGGACATACTGTGCCTGGCGAAGGCGCTTGGCGGCGGCGTGATGCCGATTGGCGCGACGGTTGCTACTGAAGAGGTGTTCTCGGTGCTGTTCGACAACCCGTTCCTGCATACCACCACCTTTGGCGGTAACCCGCTGGCCTGCGCGGCGGCGCTTGCGACCATCAACGTGCTGCTGGAACAAAACCTGCCCGCGCAGGCGGAGCAAAAAGGCGACATGCTGCTGGACGGCTTCCGCCAGCTGGGCCGGGAATACCCTGACCTTGTACAGGAGGCGCGCGGCAAAGGGATGCTGATGGCGATTGAGTTTGTCGACAACGAAATCGGCTACAGCTTTGCGAGCGAGATGTTCCGCCAGCGGGTGCTGGTGGCCGGAACGCTCAACAACTCGAAAACCATCCGCATTGAACCGCCGCTGACTCTGACGATTGAGCAGTGCGAGCAGGTGCTGAAAGCGGCGCGTAAAGCGCTGGCAGCGCTGCGGGTGAGCGTGGAAGAGGCGTAAAAAATCACCGGGCCTACAGGCGTTTGTAGGCCCGGTTTTTTAGCGGTGAAATTCCGCCACCGTCATGGTGAAGCGAAGCACGGTATCGCCCTCATTGGCGTAGCCGTGCGCCGCTTCCGTTTTCGCCACAGCCGATGCGCCAGCGTTAACCTGGGTTACCGTCTCATCCACCGTCAGCGTTAAAACGCCTTCGTTCACGTGCAACAGCTCAAAGGTTCCCGCCGGGTGCCCCGGAGAGGTAAAACGCTCCCCTGGCTGCATCTCCCATTGCCATAACTCAATCATATCCGGGCCTGCCGTTCCCGCCAGCAGTCTGGCGCGTCCACCCTGTGCGCCCTGCCACAGCACCGGAATAGTCTCTTCTTCGATAACATGCACCAGCGGCTCGCTGGAGACGTTAACGATATCCGCCACTGAGATACCGAGCGCGGCAGCCAGTTTGCACAAGATGGCGATACTGGGGTTGGCTGCGCCCTTTTCGATCTCTACCAGCATGCCTTTGCTGACGCTTGCGCGGCGGGACAGCTCGTCCAGAGATAGCTTTTTCTCTTTGCGCCAGTTGCGTATGCGGTTCGCCACGGCCAGGCTTACCTGGGCAACATCGGCCCCGTGCGCAGTCATTATATTGACTTTATCAGTCATTGGTCACTACCATGGTATAAAACAGTCAATACAGGATTATTTATGTCTCTCGTTACGCCGTCAATAGACTCACGTCTTGCCGGGATTGCCCCAGGCTTTCGGGCGCTGAGCATTCTGGTTGAAGCTGCGCCAATTACCCACCCGGAGGTGGCGGCTGCCGCGCTGGCGCAGGCCTGCCAGCAGATGATTAATGATGATGTGCCCTGGGCTGATGCACACCTTTCAGGCTGGGATGAAGTGTTTAAAGCCTTCGGCGCGAAACCGAAACGCACGCCCTGCTCGGCATCCGCCCTGCGTAAGCGGGTCCTGAAAGATGGCTCGCTGCCGCCGCTGGATCCGGTGGTGGATATCTATAACGCGGTGAGTATTCGCTACGCCATTCCGGTCGGCGGAGAAAATCTCGCGGCTTATTCGGGCACGCCGCGTCTGACGCTTGCCGACGGCAGCGAGCCATTTGATACCTTCAAAGAGGGACAACCGGTGGTGGAACATCCGGAACCGGGCGAGGTTATCTGGCGCGACGATACTGGCGTTACCTGCCGCCGCTGGAACTGGCGCCAGGGGATACGGACGCGCCTTGATAGCCAGGCGCAATCCATGTGGTTTATTCTTGAAAGCCTGCCGTCGATGCCGCTTGCGGCGCTGGAAGAGGCAGGAGATGAGCTGGTCAACAACCTGCAGCGGCTGATGCCGGGGGCCACGGCTCAGGTTCAGATGCTGACGCTGTAAGAGGACAACACGATGTTTTACGGGTTAAGCGCTTTTCCGTTAACGCCCCTGAAAGAGGGGACGTTTGACGAGCAATCCTTCATCAATCTTCTGCGCCCCGTGGTCGACGCTGGCGTGGATTCTCTGGGCATTCTCGGCTCAACGGGAAGCTATGCCTATCTGACTGTAGAAGAGCGCGGTCGGATCGCACGCTGCGCGGTGGCGCATGCTGATAATATTCCGGTCATCGTCAGCATTGGCGCACTCCGGCGGGACGATATACTGCGTCTGGCTGACGACGCGCAGGCGGCAGGTGTCTCCGGCGTGCTGATGGCCCCCGTGTCCTACCAGCGATTAACGGAAGACGAAGTGTTTAATCTCTATGAAACGGTGACCCGCCAGCTCTCCATACCGTTGTGCATTTACGATAATCCGGCCACCACCGGGTTTGCGTTTAGCGATGAATTGTTATTTGCCGTCGCGGGCCTGCCGAATGTAGGATCCATTAAGCTTGGTCGCGTGCCGGAAGACCTGTCGCAGGTACGCGACCGTCTTCCTGAGACAGTCACGCTGGGCATCGCCGGCGACTGGCGAGCGGCCTCTGCCCTGCAGGCCGGGTTTGACGTCTGGTACTCGGTGCTCGGCGGATTGTTCCCGCAAACAGCGCTGGCGATTGCGCGTTCGAAAGAGACTGCCCAATCCGAGCGGTTAGAGCCACTGTGGGAATTGTTCCGTCGCTATGGCAGCTTACGGGTTATCGCGGCGGCGGCAGAGATGATGGGAAAAGTGGCTGCACCCGCGTTGCCGTTCCCGTTGCAGACGGTTCAGGGTGAGCCACGTGAAGCGCTCGCGAGATTACTTGCCCATCTGGAGCTGGTTTGAAAAATGCCGGGTGGCGCTGCGCTTACCCGGCCTACAACACTTTTATAACGCCTGTTACTCCGGCAACAGCCCAACAAAGCTGCGCTTTTTACGCGGCTCCGACATCAGCTCCTCAAGCTTGTCCACGCACGCCAGATAGTGCGGGGTTTGCTTGTGCGCCAGCACCGCCTCTTCGTCTTTATAGGCTTCGTAGATAAAGAACCGGGTTTTCACCCTCGGGTCCTGCAATACGTCAAAACGCAGGTTCCCCGGCTCCTGGATTGCGCCCTCGTGGTTGGCGCGAAACACCTCCAGAAACTCGTCCACCCGCTCGGGCTTAATGTTGATCTCTACCAGCGTCACGTTCATTTTGCTTCTCCCTGTTTCTCTTCCTGCCAGAACTGGAACGCATCACGGGCATTCCAGTTATCGTGCACCACTTTCTTCACCGCCTTCAGCATGGCGAGCGGCGCACTGGACTGGAAGATGTTGCGCCCCATGTCCACGCCGGATGCCCCCTGGTCGATCGCGCGCCAGCACATCTCCAGCGCCTCGTGCTCCGGCAGCTTTTTGCCCCCGGCGATGACGATCGGCACCGGGCAGCTGGCGGTCACTTTTTCAAAGCCCTCGTCCACGTAGTAGGTTTTAACGAACTGCGCCCCCATTTCGGCGGCGATGCGGCTTGCCAGCGAGAAATACCGAGCGTCACGCGCCATCTCTTTCCCCACGCCCGTTACCGCCAGCGTCGGCATGCCGTAGCGCGCCCCTGCATCGACAAGCTTGATGATGTTGTTGATCGACTGATGCTCAAACTCGCTTCCGATGTACACCTGCGCCGCCACCGCGCAGACGTTCAGGCGCAACGCGTCTTCCATCGCCACCGCCACGCACTCGTTGGAGAGTTCGCCCAGAATCGAGTTACCGCCGGAGGCGCGCAGAACCACCGGTTTGTTCGTCGCGGCGGGTACCTGGCTCCTGAGGATGCCGCGGGTGCACATCAGCACGTCGGTTTCACCAAACAGCGGCGCGATGGAGAGATCGATACGCTCAAGGCCAGTGGTTGGCCCCTGAAAATAGCCGTGGTCAAAGGCCAGCATCACCGTGCGGTTGCTGTTTGGGTTAAAGATGCGCGCCAGCCGCGACTGCATACCCCAGTCCAGCGAGCCGCAGCCCTTCAGCGTGAACGGCACATTCTGCTGCGGCGTGCCGATGCCAAAATCCTTGCCGTCTTTGATGTCGTCTAAATCAGCCATTTGCTCCCCCGTCAGAAATCGTATTTGCTGATGTTCTCTTTGGTGAACACCACCCGCTCCGGCAGCAGCACGATGCCGTTGCCCTTCGCCTCATACTGGTAGCCCTGCACGCTGTTCGGCTCGACCTTCAGCGCCCCGATGTTTTTTACGTCCACGCTGTCGCCGACGTTAAGATCGCCTTTTTTAAGCAAACGATCGGCGACATTGACCGCAATTTTGCCCTGTTGCACCACGTCCCACAGGCCGAAGGCCTTCACCGTGCCGCGCTCAACGTACGGGCGCATCACGTTCGGCGTGCTAAACCCGACAATCGCCACCCCTTCCCGCTTCAGGTTTTCCGCCGCCTGCGCCGCCGCCGGCAGCGCGTTGGCGTCCGGGGCGATAATCGCATCCAGATCCGGGTAGGCTTTTAAGATCCCTTCGGCGGTTTGCAACGATTTGGTGGCGTCGTTATAACCAAACTGGGTCGTTACGATCTGCCACTGGGGATGATCTTTCTCGATTTTGGCCTTCGCCTCTTTCACCCACTGGTTCTGGTCGGTGACGGTGGGGCTTGAGTAGAAGAACGCCACTTTGGCATTCGGTTTGGTGACCTGCTTGCCCGCCATCTCCACCAGCAGGCCGCCCAGCTGTTCCGGCGTCCCCTGGTTGATGTAGATGCTGCGGCACTCCGGCTTGGTGTCGGAATCCCAGGTTAGAACCTTGACGCCGCGCTGCATCGCGCGCTTAAGCGCCGGACACAGCCCGTCCGGCGACACGGCGGAGACGATAATGGCGTTATAGCCCTGGTTGACGAAGTTATTGATGAGCTGCACCTGGCCGGAAACGCTCGGCTCGGTCGGGCCGTCGTAGGTCACGTCCACGCCAAGATCTTTCCCCGCCTCTTTCGCGCCGTTGCCGCCGCTGGTGAAGAAGCCCACGCCCACCAGCTTCGGGATAAAGGCAATGCGGTCCGCCGCCTGCGCCGAAGCGAAGCTGAGGGCCATTGCCAGGACGAGCAGTTTTGTTTTCATCTTACGCTCCGGATTGTTTTCTAAAGAGAGATCGCACCCATTCGAGGTGCAGACTCAGCGAACGTCCCATCACCACCACAACCAGCAGCGCCCCTGACAGCGCGCTCGACACCTGGTTGGGGATACCGACCATCTGTAAACCCTGCTGCAGATAGCCCACCAGCAGCGCCGCCAGCGCCGTACCGACAACCGAACCTGAACCGCCGTAGATATTGGCTCCGCCGAGCACGGCGGCGGTGAGCGCGGGCATCAGTAAATCGCGCCCAAGATCCGAACGTGCGGAGCCGAAATAGGAGACCATGACCAGCGCGGCAATCGCGGAGGCAACGCCCACCAGGCCGTACAGCGCGTAGGGCATGCCGTTCACCGACAGCGCCGCATAGCGTGCCGCACGCGGATTTTGGCCAATCAGGAACAGATGACGGCCAAAGCGCCCCCGGTGGGTAATGAGCCAGAAGAAGACGGTGATTACCGCGAACAAGACCAATGGGATCGGCAGGCCCAACACCGTGAGGTTAGCGAACGCCGTGAAGCCGTCCGGGAAACCGCTGATTCCCTCGTAGCCCGTGGCCCCCGCCATGCCGGAGAGCAGCAGCGCCCCGCCGCCGTAGAGGTAGAGCGTGCCGAGGGTGATAACCAAAGGGCTGATGCCGGTGTAGTGGATCAGCGCCGCATTCATCAGCCCGCACAGCAGGCCGAGCAGCAGCGTCAGCGGAATGGCGACCGCCATCGGCCAGCCCGCCTGCATCATCACCCCCAACGCGATGGCGCACAGGCCGATGGTCGAGCCGAGGGAGATGTCGATCCCGCCGCTGATAATCACCAGCGTGAGCGGCAGCGCCACAATGCCGATGCAGATGAAGTCGCTGGTGCTGAAAAGCAGCATGTTGATATCGAGCATGCGCGGGTTGATGGCCCCGAAAAGCAGGATCTCCAGCACCAGCAAAATGAGCAGCGCGCTTTCCCAGTTAAGCCTCATTTACGCCACCTCTTTTTTACGTTTGGGAAAGGGGGTGACGTGCTTTCCCCCTCTGTTACCCGGCTGGAAGCGACCGTACTTCAGCGCCCGCTGATGCCGCGCCAGCGCCTGGCGCAGACGCCCGTCGAGCACCAGCACGCCCAGCAGCACCAGCCCGGCGATAAAGTCGTTCCACCACGCCGGGAGCCTGAACAGCACCAGCACGGTGTCGATTTGCGTCAGGAAGAACGCACCGAGCAGCGCGCCAATCAGCGTCCCCGTGCCGCCCAGCAGCGAAATTCCGCCGAGCACGCAGGCGGCGATGGCCTTCATCTCCAGCCCGCTGCCGGTCTGGTTGGGCACAAAGCCAATCTGCGCGGCAAAGACGATCCCGGCGCAGGCCGCCAGCATGCCGTTGAGGGTGAAGGCGATCATGCGGGTGCGGTTCACCGCCACTCCCAGCTGGCGCGCGGCGGCGAGGTTATCCCCCACCGCGTAGAAATCACGCCCGAACGCGGTGCGCGACAGCGTCCACGCGCCTGTGGCCGCGATGGTCAACACCACCATGCCAAGGGGCGATACGCCGATTGCCGCAGGCTCAGAGAGGGATTTCAACCCCGGCGGCAGCCCTTCAATCCACTTTCCGCCCGTCCAGAGCAGCATCGCCCCGCGGTACAGCCCCAGCGTGCCGAGGGTCGCGACAATCGCCGGAATGCGCAGCCCCACCACCAGAAAACCGTTGAACGCCCCGGCCAGCGCCCCGATCGACAGTGCGAAGAGAATGGAAACGGGCAGGCTGTAGCCGCCGTTCAGCGCCACGCCGACGGCGATGGCGGACAGCCCGACCGTTGAACCGACGGACACGTCGATATTGCGGGTCAGCATAACCAGCGCCGCGCCGATGGCCAGCAGGATCAGGATCTGCGAGCTGGCGAAGATCATCCTCAGCGTCTGCAGGCTGAAGTAAGAGGGATTCAGCGCCACCAGCACGG
This sequence comes from Enterobacter vonholyi, assembly GCF_008364555.1. Classification (GTDB taxonomy): domain Bacteria; phylum Pseudomonadota; class Gammaproteobacteria; order Enterobacterales; family Enterobacteriaceae; genus Enterobacter; species Enterobacter vonholyi. Next base: position 168,694 of record NZ_VTUC01000037.1, on the reverse strand, counting down.
CGAACAGCGCCAGAATGGCGAGAAACGCGCTCAGCTCGCGGTTTTTCAGTAAGGTCTTCATGATTGCCCTCCGAACGCCAGCGCCATCATGCGATCGAGGCTGACGGCGTGGCGCGGCAGTTCGCCGCTGAGCACGCCCTGGTGCATCACCAGCACGCGGTCCGCGAGGCCCGGAAACTCATCGAGATCGCTTGAGATCATCAGCACCGCCACGTTCTGCGCCGCCACGCTTTTGATAAGCTGGTAGATATCGGCGCGCGCCGAGACGTCCACGCCGCGCGTCGGCTCGTCGACGATCAGCAATAACGGGTTGGCCTCCAGACAGCGTGCAAGCAGCACCTTCTGCTGGTTGCCGCCGGAGAGCGTGCGCACGGTTTGATCCGCATGGTTGAGCTTGATCCCCAGCGCCCGGTGATAGCGCTCCACCACCGCGGACTCTCTTTTCCGCTGCTGCCAGAGCGATGGCTCGTTCAGCGCCACGGTGTTCCAGCGGATCGGCGCGTCGAGGAACAGGCCGGATACCTGCCTGTCTTCCGGCAGGTAGACCAGGCCTCTGTCCAGTCGCAAACGCACCGGCTCGTTGGCGATCTCCTGATTTTCCAGCCAAATGCGGCCCCCGCGCACAGGCCGCAGGCCGTAGAGGGTTTCGGCAAACTCGGTGCGCCCGGAACCCACCAGCCCGGCCAGGCCGACGATCTCCCCGGCGTAGATCTCAAGGCTCAGATCGATAAACCCTTCTCCGGTCAGGTCCTCTACCCGCAGCACCGGAAAATCCTGCGGCTGGGTGCGGCGGTTGCCCGGCAGCGCCAGCCACAGCTTTTGCGTATCGCTCAGGAATTTCTCGCGGCTCACCGGCGTCATGGCGGCGATCAGGGCGCTATCGTCAAACTGCGCGGTTTCGCCGCTCAGCACCACCGCGCCGTCGCGCATCACCGAGACGTGGCTCGACAGCATGCGAATTTCCGGCAGCTTATGGGAGATAAACACGATCCCGACGCCGAGTGCCTGCAGGGCGCGGATCTGGCGGAACAGCCGTTCGGTTTCGCCCGGCGTGAGGGAGGCCGTGGGCTCGTCGAGGATCAGGATCCTGGCGTTGCGCATTAATCCGCGCAGGATCTCCACCATCTGCTGATCCGCCACTTCCAGGGTGCTGGCGGCGGCGTCGAGGTTGAGCTGGCAATGCAGTTGCTCAAGCTTCTCCTCCAGCCGTTTTTCCCGATCGCGTTCGCGCGGCAGGCGGAACAGGATGTTTTCCCGCACCGTAAGGTTGGGGAACAGCAGCGGCTCCTGCGGCACTAGGTAAATGCCGAGCCTGTGCGCCTGCACGGGCGTCAGCCGCGCATATGTCTGCCCCTCGACGGAAAGTTCACCGCTGTCCGGCGTCTCGACCCCGGCGATGATCTTCATCAGCGTCGATTTTCCCGCGCCGTTTCCGCCCATCAGCGCGTGCACCTGGCCCGCAAGCAGCGTGAAATCAATGCCTTTCAGAACCGGCACGCCTGAGAACTGCTTGCTGATATTCCGCGCGTCGAGAAGTGGTGTCATCATCGCTCCGCTATTGAACAAATGATTTTTAGATTTAATAATGTTCAAAAGCGTAGACGGTGAACTATATTTACAACCGTGCAGGGATCACAGTTTTATCGATTGAGATTCAGATAAACCAGAAACGATCGAAATGATCCGTTTTGTCGCGTGGCTCACACTTTCCCTCCGCGTCATCACGAACATATGATCTAAATTTTTATAAGAGTTCAACTATGAGCGATAAACGCACTGCGGAAGAAGGACGGTTTGCCGGGCTGGCGCTGGCGGAAGAAGAGCTGGTGGCGCGCGTAGCCTGGTGCTACTACCACGACGGGCTGACCCAGAACGATATCGGCGAGCGGCTCGGGCTGCCGCGTTTGAAGATTTCTCGCCTGCTGGAAAAAGGCCGTCAGTCAGGGGTGATCCGCGTGCAGATTAACTCCCGCTACGAGGGCTGCCTGTCGTTGGAAACCGAGCTACAGCAGCGCTTTGGCCTGAAGCTGGTGCGCGTGATGCCAGCCTTAAATACGCCGCCGATGAACGTGCGGCTGGGCATTGGCGCGGCGCAGTCGCTGATGGGCGTGCTGGAACCCGGCCAGCTGCTGGCCGTGGGGTTTGGTGAAACCACCATGAGCAGCCTGCAGCACCTGAGCGGCTTTATCAGCTCGCAGCAAATCCGCCTCGTGACGCTCTCCGGCGGCGTCGGGCCATATATGACCGGTATTGGACAGCTGGACGCGGCCTGCAGCGTCAGCATGATCCCCGCCCCGCTTCGCGTGTCTTCCGCCGAAGTGGCCGGGATCTTAAAACGCGAGACCAGCGTGCGGGACGTGATCCTCGCCGCTACCGCCGCCGACGTCGCGGTGGTTGGCATTGGTTCGGTGAACCAGCGCCGCGACGCTACGATACTGCGCTCCGGCTATATCAGCGAAGGTGAACAGCTGATGTATGCCCGCAAAGGCGCGGTCGGCGACATTCTCGGCTATTTCCTCAATGCCGAAGGTGAATGCGTTGAGGAGCTGGAGATCCATAAAGAATTACTCGGCGTCTCGCTTGATGAGCTGGCGCAGCTGCCCACCATCGTTGGCGTGGCCGGAGGGGAAGAAAAAGCCGATGCGATTTATGCCGCACTGAAGGGTCGACGTATCAATGGCCTGGTGACGGAGGAGACGACAGCCCGCGCGGTGCTGGCTCTGGCCAAATGAGAGCCCGCCCTGCGCTAACAGCGAGGCAAGCTCATGAGTTACCTTTTAGCGTTAGATGCAGGGACAGGCAGCGTTCGCGCCGTTATTTTCGATTTACAGGGCAACCAGATTGCCGTCGGTCAGGCCGAGTGGAAGCACCTGAGCGTTGAGAACGTGCCGGGGTCGATGGAGTTCGACCTCGAGACCAACTGGCAGCTGGCCTGCCGGTGCATTCATCAGGCGCTGTCGCGCGCGAATCTGACCGCGGCAGATATTCAGTCCGTTGCCTGCTGTTCAATGCGCGAAGGGATCGTGCTGTATGACCGCAACGGCGAGGCCATCTGGGCCTGCGCTAACGTCGACGCCCGCGCCAGCCGCGAAGTGGCCGAACTCAAAGAGATCCACGATGACCGTTTTGAATCCGAAGTGTATGAGGTTTCTGGCCAGACGCTGGCGCTGAGCGCCATGCCGCGCCTGCTGTGGCTGGCGCACCATCGTCCGGATATTTACCGCAACGCCGCGACCATCACCATGATCAGCGACTGGCTGGCGGCGAAGCTCTCCGGCGAGCTGGCGGTCGACCCGTCTAACGCGGGCACCACCGGCATGCTGGATCTGTTTTCCCGCAACTGGCGTCCGGCGCTGCTCGACATGGCCGGGCTGCGCGCCGATATCCTCTCCCCGGTGAAAGAGACCGGCACCGTACTGGGTGCTATAAACCGGGAGGCCGCGCTGCAGAGCGGCCTGCGCGAAGGCACGCCGGTGGTGATGGGCGGCGGCGACGTGCAGCTGGGCTGCCTGGGGCTGGGCGTGGTCCGCGCCGGACAAACGGCGGTACTGGGCGGTACCTTTTGGCAGCAGGTGGTCAACCTGCCGCAGGTGCGCACCGATCCTGAGATGAACATCCGCGTGAACCCGCACGTCATTCCCGGCATGGCGCAGGCGGAGTCGATCAGCTTCTTTACCGGGCTGACCATGCGCTGGTTCCGCGACGCCTTCTGCGCGGAGGAAAAGCTGATTGCCGATCGTATGGGGATGGACACCTACTCCCTGCTGGAAGAGATGGCGAGCCGCGTGCCGGCGGGTTCCCACGGGGTGATGCCGATCTTCTCCGACGCGATGCATTTTAAGCAGTGGTACCACGCCGCGCCGTCGTTTATTAACCTCTCCATCGACCCGGAAAAATGCAACAAAGCGACGCTGTTCCGCGCCCTGGAGGAGAATGCGGCGATCGTCTCGGCCTGCAACCTGGCGCAGATTTCGCGCTTCTCCGGCGTAACGTTTGAAAGCCTGGTGTTTGCGGGCGGCGGTTCCAAAGGCGCTCTGTGGAGCCAGATCTTAAGCGACGTCACCGGCCTGCCGGTGCGCGTGCCGGAAGTGAAAGAGGCGACGGCGCTCGGCTGCGCGATTGCGGCAGGTGCTGGCGCGGGGCTGTTTGCCGATATGGCCTCGACGGGCGAACGGCTTGTGAAGTGGAGCCGCGAGTTCACGCCGAACCCGCAATACCGGGAGCTGTACGACGGCATGATGCAGAAATGGCAGGCGGTGTACGCCGACCAGCTCGGGCTGGTGGACAGCGGGCTGACGACCTCGATGTGGCAGGCTCCGGGGCTGGTACGGGCAGCAGCGCCGTAAATAACGCCGGACGGCGCTACGCTTATCTGTCCTGGGGTTTTGTAGCCCCGGTAAGCGCAGCGCCACCGGGGAAGTTCTTTGAGATCTATCACAATCATTCGATCCCGCTTTTACCTTTCCGCTGCCGCTGGCTAAATTAGTAACTCATCCGACCACATAACAATAATTTTACACTGGAAGAGACTATGAGCCGCTACCCGTCGTTATTCGCCCCCCTCGATCTGGGGTTTACCACCCTTAAAAACCGCGTGTTGATGGGCTCGATGCACACCGGGCTGGAGGAGCATCCGGACGGGGCCGAGCGTCTGGCGGCCTTCTATGCCGAACGCGCCCGCCACGGGGTGGCGCTGATTGTCACCGGGGGTGTAGCCCCAGCCCCTTCCGGCGTCGGCATGGAGGGCGGCGCGGTGCTGAACGATGCGTCGCAGCTGCCGTACCACCGCATTGTGACCGACGCGGTGCACAGCGAGGGCGGTAAAATCGCCCTGCAAATCCTGCACACCGGACGCTACAGCTACCAGCCTAACCTGGTCGCACCATCGGCCATTCAGGCGCCGATCAACCGCTTTAAACCTCACGCCCTCACCCACGACGAGATCCTGGCGCTGATCGACGACTTCGCCCGCTGCGCCGCGCTGGCGCGTGAGGCGGGCTATGACGGCGTTGAGGTGATGGGCTCCGAAGGCTACCTGATCAACGAGTTTCTGGCTGCCCGCACCAACCAGCGAGACGACGAATGGGGCGGCGACTATTCCCGCCGGATGCGCTTTGCTGTAGAAGTCGTGCGCGCCGTGCGCGAACGTGCGGGCACGGACTTTATCATCATCTTCCGCCTGTCGATGCTCGACCTGGTGGAGGGCGGCTGCACGTTTGACGAAACCGTGCAGCTGGCGCAGGCGATTGAAGCCGCAGGTGCGACGATTATCAACACAGGGATTGGCTGGCACGAGGCGCGCATTCCGACCATCGCCACGCCGGTGCCGCGCGCGGCGTTCAGCTGGGTAACGCGCAGGCTGAAAGGGAAAGTGTCTGTTCCGCTGGTCACCACCAACCGCATTAACGATCCGCAGGTGGCGGACGATGTGATTTCGCGCGGCGATGCCGACATGGTCTCAATGGCGCGCCCGTTCCTCGCCGATGCCGAACTGCTGTCCAAAGCGCAAAGCGGCCGCGCGGATGAGATCAACACCTGCATCGGCTGTAACCAGGCCTGTCTGGATCAGATCTTCGTCGGCAAGGTCACCTCCTGCCTCGTCAACCCGCGCGCCTGCCATGAAACCAAAATGCCGGTGATCCCGGCGACAGCGAAAAAACGCCTGGCGGTTGTCGGCGCAGGACCTGCGGGCCTGGCGTTTGCGGTGAATGCCGCTTCGCGCGGGCACAGCGTGACGCTGTTTGATGCAGCCGGGGAGATCGGCGGGCAGTTTAATATCGCCAAACAGATCCCGGGCAAAGAGGAGTTTTATGAAACGCTGCGCTACTACCGCCGGATGATCGAACTGACGGGCGTCGAGCTGCGGCTTAACCAGTTTGTCAGCGCGGCGGATCTGACTGATTTCGATGAGGTGATTCTGGCGAGCGGGATCGTACCGCGCACGCCTGCGATCGAGGGTATCGATCATCCAAAAGTGCTGAGCTATCTCGACGTGCTGCGTGACAAAGTACCGGTTGGCGAGAAGGTGGCGATTATCGGCTGCGGCGGGATCGGCTTTGATACCGCCATGTATTTGAGCCAGCCGGGCGAGGCGACCAGCCAGAACATTGCCGAGTTTTGCGTCGAATGGGGTATTGATACCAGCCTCAGCCAGTCCGGCGGATTACGCCCGGAAGGGCCGCAACTGCCGAAAAGCCCGCGCCAGATCGTGATGCTGCAGCGTAAGGCCAGCAAGCCGGGTGAAGGGCTGGGCAAAACGACCGGCTGGATCCACCGCGCCACCCTGCTCTCACGCGGGGTGAAGATGATCCCGGCTGTCAGCTACCACAAGATCGACAACGAGGGGCTGCACGTCACGATCGGCGCCGAGCCGCAGCTGCTGCGCGTGGATCATGTCATTTTGTGCGCCGGGCAGGAGCCAAAGCGCGATCTGGCCGATCCGCTGCGCGAGGCCGGTAAAACAGTGCATCTGATTGGCGGGTGCGACGTGGCGATGGAGCTGGACGCGCGGCGCGCGATTGCGCAGGGGACGAAATTAGCTCTGGCGATCTAGAGCATTGCCCGGTGGCCAGGGTAAAAGCAAAACGGCAACCCAGTTGCCGTTTTTAGCGTTTGCTCCCTCTCCCTGTGGGAGAGGGTTGGGGTGAGGGCATCAAGCCGCGACGCTCTCAAACTTACCGACGACGCCCCAGCTTCACCGACTTCAGCACAACGAACTTATTGTTCGTCGCAACGGTGACGCAGTTACCGAAAATCTTCTTCAGCTTATGGAAGTAGTCCAGGTGGCGGTTGGCCACGATGTACAGCTCGCCGTTGATCTTCAGGCAGCGGCGCGCGTGGTGGAACATCTCCCACGCGACGTTATCCGTCAGGGCGTGCTTCTGGTGGAACGGCGGGTTGCAGAACACGGCGTTGAAGCGGAAAGGCTCTACGCCCGACAGCGCGTTGTTGATCATAAACTCGCAGCGGTCCAGCGCGTCCGGCATATTGGTTTCAACGTTCAGACGGCTGGAGGCCACCGCCATCGGCGATTCGTCGCTGAACACCACGCTGGCCTCCGGGCTCTTCGCCAGCAGCGTCAGGCCAATCACGCCGTTGCCGCAGCCCAGGTCGACAATCTCTCCTTCCAGATTTTCCGGCAGGTGTTCCATAAAGAAGCGCGCGCCGATATCCAGGCCGGTGCGGGAGAAGACGTTCGCGTGGTTGTGGATGGTCCAGTCGGTCCCTTCCAGCTTCCAGCTCAGGGTCTCTGGCGCGTCGGCCAGCTCGGGAGCGGTGAACGTACAGTTGATCAGGCGCGCTTTTTTCCACGCCAGCGTGGTGGTGGTCGGGCCGAGAACTTTCTCGAACAGCTCCAGCGTCGAGGTGTGAATATCGCGCGCTTTGGCACCCGCGATGATACGGGTTTCTGGCGTCACGACCTTACGCAGCGCGCGCAGCTGCTGCTCCAGCAGCGCCATGGTTTTTGGCACTTTGATCAGCACCACGCCCGGCGCCTGCGGGTAGTCCGCGGTGCTGTCGAGGAACTTCACGCTGGACTCTTCGATGTCGTTATGGCGCAGGTTTTCACGCGTCGCCAGCTCGCTTAAGTAGGAATCGCCGATGCTGTACGGCGTGTGCTCCGCCAGGGCACAGCCCAGCGCGCCGAAGGCGTCATTCAGGATCAAAACCGGGCCGCGGATTTCAGTCTCATCCAACTGTTGCAGCAGATATTCATCCGCCGCTTCCCACGCCTGAAGCGGGTTAACGTCGTCCGTTTCCGGGAAACGTTTAAGGTTGAGTGAACGGAAACCGTTGTCTAAGTGGCTCATCGGCCCTCCTGAATGGTAAAATTTGGCGTATCCCTGAAAAGGGTGCGTGAGTATACCCGTTTTCGCATTAATTTGGGCTTTTGATGAACCAACTTACTTATCTCCAGGGCTATCCGGAGCATTTACTGACTCAGGTTCGCAGCCTGATTGCCGAGCAGAAGCTCGGCGCGGTGCTGGAAAAACGCTATCCCGGCACGCACGATTTCGCGACCGATAAGGCCCTCTGGCAGTATACGCAGGATCTGAAAAGCCGGTATCTGAAGAGCGCGCCGCCGATCAACAAGGTGATGTACGACAACAAGATCCACGTGCTGAAAAACGCGCTCGGCCTGCACACCGCCGTCTCACGCGTTCAGGGCGGCAAGCTGAAGGCCAAGGCGGAGATCCGCGTCGCGACGGTTTTCCGTAACGCGCCGGAAGCCTTTCTGCGGATGATCGTGGTGCACGAGCTGGCGCACCTGAAAGAGAAAGAGCACGACAAAGCGTTCTATTCCCTGTGCTGCCACATGGAGCCGCAGTACCACCAGCTGGAGTTTGATACCCGCCTGTGGCTTACGCATTTATCGTTAAATGGTAATGCGGAATAGCGCACGCGAATTGTCATGATGACGTGCTACAGTGGCTAAAGGTTCCCCGCTACGGAGTACGTAAACGTTTATGATACGTTTCGCAGTCATTGGAACGAACTGGATCACGCGCCAGTTCGTCGACGCCGCCCACGAAACCGGCAAACTGAAACTTACCGCAGTCTATTCCCGCAGCCTTGAGCAGGCGCAGAGTTTTGCCAACGATTACCTCGTTGAGCATCTCTTCACCTCGCTTGATGAGATGGCGCAAAGCGACGCCATTGACGCGGTCTATATCGCCAGCCCGAACTCCCTGCACTTCCCGCAAACGAAGCTGTTCCTCAGCCATAAAAAGCATGTGATTTGCGAGAAGCCGCTGGCATCAAATATTGAGGAAGTGGAGGCGGCCATTGCGCTTGCCCGCGAAAACCAGGTGGTTCTTTTCGAAGCGTTCAAAACCGCCAGCCTGCCGAATTTCCTGTTGCTGCAGCAGTCCCTGCCGAAAATCGGCAAGGTGCGCAAAGCCTTTATTAACTACTGCCAGTACTCGTCGCGCTACCAGCGCTATCTGGACGGCGAGAACCCGAACACCTTTAACCCGGCGTTCTCGAACGGCTCGATAATGGATATCGGATTCTACTGCCTGGCCTCTGCAGTGGCCCTGTGGGGCGAACCGCACGGCGTCACGGCTACCGCCAGCCTGCTGGAGAGCGGCGTGGATGCGCACGGTGTCGCGGTGCTGGACTACGGGGATTTCAGCGTCACGCTGCAGCACTCCAAGGTGAGCGACTCTGTCCTGCCGAGCGAAATTCAGGGCGAAGCGGGCTCGCTGGTCATCGAGAAGATCTCCGAGTGCCAGAAGGTGAGCTTTGTCCCGCGAGGTGGCAAAGCCCAGGAGCTGACGCAGCCTCAGCATATTAACACTATGCTCTATGAGGCAGAGGTCTTCGCCCGTCTGGTGGAAGACAACGAAGTGAATCACCCAGGCCTTGCGGTGAGCCGCACCACGGCGAAGCTGCAAACGGAGATCCGCCGCCAGACCGGCGTGGTATTCCCTGCAGACGGCGTAGGCGCGGAAGTTATCGCGTAAAGCTGTGTAATGAAACGGCGCAGGCCATTGACGAAACCAATGGTCTGACATATTTTGTTACCTGCAAAGGGGAGTAACTTCTTCGTCGGTGGATCGTCATTACGATGCGTGCAATACCGCATCCGGTCGCCGGGCAACCTTCGTGGTTGTAAGTGAGACCTTGCCGGAAGGCGAGGTCTATGCATAAAAAGCTAACGGCTATCGTCTTCTGACCATGGCCGTTTTTGTTTTTTATGTGTAAGGAAAATAGTATGCATTCTGTCGGCACTCCAATGTTGTGGGGCGGATTCGCGGTCGTCGTGCTCATCATGCTGGCGATCGACCTCTTTTTGCAGGGACGTCGCGGCGCGCACGGCATGACCATGAAACAGGCCGCCGCCTGGTCGCTGGTGTGGGTCACCCTCTCTCTGCTCTTCTGCGCTGCCTTCTGGTGGTACCTGGCCTCGACTGAAGGCCGCGCGGTGGCCGACCCTCAGGCGCTCGCCTTCCTCACCGGTTATCTGATTGAAAAAGCCCTGGCGGTCGATAACGTCTTCGTCTGGCTGATGCTGTTCAGCTACTTCGCCGTGCCTGCTGCCCTGCAGCGTCGCGTGCTGGTGTACGGCGTGCTAGGCGCGATTATCCTGCGTACCATCATGATCTTCGCTGGCAGCTGGCTGATTACCCAGTTCGAATGGCTGCTGTACGTCTTCGGCGCGTTCCTGCTGTTCACCGGGGTCAAAATGGCGCTGGCGAAAGAGGACGGCTCTGCGATTGGCGATCGCCCGCTGGTGAAGTGGATCCGCGGCCATCTGCGCATGACCGACAAGATCGAGAGCGAGCACTTCTTCGTGCGCAAGAACGGCCTGCTGTTTGCCACCCCGCTGCTGCTGGTGCTGATTCTGGTTGAGCTGAGCGACGTGATTTTCGCCGTGGACAGCATTCCGGCGATCTTCGCGGTAACCACCGACCCGTTCATCGTCCTGACCTCTAACCTTTTCGCCATTCTCGGCCTGCGTGCCATGTATTTCCTGCTGGCAGGCGCGGCGGAGCGTTTCTCCATGCTGAAGTACGGCCTGTCGGTGATTCTGGTGTTTATCGGTATCAAAATGCTAATCGTCGATTTCTACCATATCCCGATCGCTATTTCGCTCGGCGTGGTATTTGGCATTCTGATCGTGACGCTGATTATCAATACCTGGGTTAACCGCCAGCACGATAAGAAGCAGCAGGTGGAGTAATCCCCTCACCCCAGCCCTCTCCCACAGGGAGAGGGTGAACACACTTTTGTAACGCAGTAGTTAAAAAATATGATGCAACACGTAAAATCCAGCATTTTACGCTTCCCTCCTTTCGCGCATTCCCTATACTCGACCAGGCAAACATTTACTTACATCCGGACATAAATGTGACTAAGAGCACATCCGGGATGGAACGCAATTTCACTCAGGAAATATGTATGAGCATACAATCAAGCGGTCTGTTCGCGCGCCTGGCGCAGGGCAGCCTCGTTAAACAAATTCTGGTCGGGCTGGTGCTGGGTATTCTGCTGGCGATGGTGTCAAAACCTGCCGCGGAAGCCACGGGGCTGCTCGGGACGCTGTTCGTAGGTGCACTGAAAGCCGTCGCGCCGGTACTGGTTCTGATGCTGGTCATGGCGTCAATTGCCAACCACCAGCACGGACAAAAAACCAATATTCGCCCCATTCTGTTCCTTTATCTGCTGGGAACCTTCTCGGCTGCCTTAACGGCCGTGGTGTTTAGCTTCCTGTTCCCGTCCACGCTGCACCTGACCAGCGCGGCCGGTGATATCACGCCGCCGTCCGGGATTGTCGAAGTCCTGCGGGGCCTGCTGATGAGCATGGTCTCTAACCCCATCACCGCGCTGATGAACGGAAACTACATTGGTATCCTGGTCTGGGCGATTGGTCTGGGCTTCGCGCTGCGCCACGGCAACGAGACGACGAAAAACCTGGTCAACGATTTGTCCAACGCCGTGACCTTTATGGTGAAGCTGGTGATTCGCTTTGCGCCAGTCGGTATTTTCGGGCTGGTCTCCTCCACGCTGGCAACTACCGGTTTTGACGCACTGTGGGGTTACGCGCAGCTGCTGGTTGTGCTGGTCGGCTGTATGCTGCTGGTGGCGCTGGTGATCAACCCGCTGCTGGTGTTCTGGCAGATCCGCCGCAACCCGTATCCGCTCGTGCTGACCTGCCTGCGCGAAAGCGGCGTAACCGCCTTCTTCACCCGCAGCTCGGCGGCGAACATTCCGGTTAACATGGCGCTGGCGGAGAAGCTGAACCTGGACCGCGACACCTATTCCGTTTCGATCCCACTGGGTGCAACCGTGAATATGGCGGGTGCGGCAATCACCATTACTGTGCTGACCCTGGCGGCGGTGCATACGCTGGGCATTCCGGTGGATCTGCCAACCGCGCTGCTGTTGAGCGTCGTGGCGTCGCTGTGTGCCTGTGGCGCATCGGGCGTGGCGGGCGGTTCCCTGCTGCTGATCCCGCTGGCGTGTAATATGTTCGGTATCCCGAACGAAATCGCCATGCAGGTAGTAGCCGTCGGCTTTATCATCGGCGTGCTGCAGGATTCCTGCGAAACCGCGCTGAACTCCTCTACCGACGTGCTGTTTACCGCAGCGGCCTGTCAGGCGGAAGACGCGCGTTTAGCGAAGAACGCCCTGCGAGGTTAACAGCAAAACGGCAACCCTGAGGTTGCCGTTTTTAGTGTTTGTACCCTCTCCCTGTGGGGGAGGGTCAGGGTGAGGGCACCAGCCCGCTCCCTATTTAAAGCGTCACGCCACTCTTAAAGAGCGCCAGCTCGCGGAAGTCGTTCTTCTCGTTACAGGTTTGCTTGCCGCTGGCAATTTCCACGATGGCATCAACAAATTCATCGAGCAGCTGCGGCATCGCCTTGCCGTGGATCAGCTGGCCCGCGTCAAAGTCGATCCAGTGCTTTTTCTTCGACGCCAGCTCGCTGTTGGTGGCAATTTTCACCGTCGGCACAAAACCGCCGTACGGCGTACCGCGACCGGTGCTGAACAGCACCATATGGCAGCCGGCTCCCGCCAGCGCGCTGGTGGCAACCGCATCGTTCCCCGGCGCGCTCAGCAGGTTCAGACCGTGCGTTTTCAGGCGCTCGCCGTAGCGCAGAACGTCAACCACCTGGCTGGCGCCCGCTTTCTGAGTGCAGCCAAGGGATTTCTCTTCCAGCGTGGTGATCCCGCCCGCTTTGTTACCCGGCGACGGGTTCTCGTAAATGGGCTGATTGTGGGCAATGAAATACTGTTTGAAGTCGTTCACCATGGTGACGGTCTTCTCAAACGTCTCTTCGTCGCGGCAGTGGCTCATCAGAATACGCTCTGCGCCGAACATCTCCGGCACTTCGGTCAGCACAGTGGTGCCGCCGTTGGCAATGACGTAATCCGAGAAGCGACCCAGCATCGGGTTGGCGGTGATGCCGGACAGGCCGTCAGATCCGCCGCACTCCAGACCAAACTTCAGCTCGCTCAGCTTGCCCGGCTCGCGCTTGTCGTGGCGCATCACGTTATACAGCTGATGAAGCTGCTCAACGCCCGCTTCCACTTCGTCGTCCTGATGCTGGCACACCATAAAATGCACGCGCTCAGGATCGAATTCGCCCAGCGTCTCGCGGAAGGCGTCCACCTGATTGTTCTCGCAGCCCAGGCCGATCACCAGCACCGCACCCGCGTTCGGGTGGCGCACCATGTTTTGCAGCATGGTGCGGGTATTGATGTGGTCGTCACCCAGCTGGGAGCAGCCGTAGGTGTGGCTGAACAGATGTACCCCGTCAGTGCCTTCGGCACTGTTGGTCTCTTTCAGGAAGCGCGTCTGGATCTGCCGCGCGATGCCGTTGACGCAGCCGACGGTCGGGAGGATCCACAGCTCGTTGCGGATCCCCACCTCACCGTTAGCGCGACGGTAGATCTGTACTTCACGATCTGCAGCCTGGCGCTCTTCCGCGGGTAAATCAGGTTGATAGCTGTACTCGTCCAGATCGCTCAGATTGGTGCGGGTATTGTGAGAATGAATATGTTTACCCGGCTCGATATCCGCTAACGCATGCCCGATCGGAAGACCGTACTTAATGACGTTGTCCCCTTTAGCGAGAGGCTTCACGGCAAACTTGTGTCCGCGAGCAATCGCCTGACGCAGGGTGACGCTCTGGTTATCAACGGTCACCACGTCGCCTTCAGCGAGGTCCGTCAGTGCGACGGCCACATTATCCAGCGAATGGATTTTGATGTATTGCATATCAACCTCAAACGGCCCTAGTTCAGTTCAATGGCGAAGTAGTCACGCGCATTGTTAAAGCAGATGTTTTTCACCATTTCGCCCAGCAGCTGGATATCCGCTGGCGCTTCGCCTGCGTGCACCCAGCGGCCAATCATCTGGCACAGAATGCGGCGGAAATATTCATGACGGGTATAGGACAGGAAGCTGCGGCTGTCGGTCAGCATGCCGACAAAGCGGCTTAGCAGGCCAAGCTGCGCCAGCTGCGTCATCTGACGTTCCATACCGTCTTTCTGATCGTTGAACCACCAGCCGGAGCCGAACTGCATCTTGCCCGGCATCCCTTCGCCCTGGAAGTTGCCGACCATGGTACCCAGCACTTCGTTATCGCGCGGGTTCAGGCAGTAAAGGATGGTTTTAGGCAGCAGATTTTGTTCGTTCTGTTTGCTCAGAAGTTTGGACAGCTCTTCTGCCAGCGGACGGTCGTTGATGGAGTCGAAGCCTACATCCGCACCAAGCAGCTTAAACTGGCGCTGGTTGTTATTGCGCAGCGCACCGATATGGTACTGCTGTACCCAGCCGCGACGCGCATATTCCGCACCGAGGAACACCAGTACCGCCGTTTTGAACTGCGCCACTTCGTGCTCGCTAAGCGATTCACCGGAGAGACGACGTGCCAGAATGCTGTCCAGCTCGGCTTCATTTGATTCCGCAAACAGCACCACGTCCAGCGCGTGGTCAGAGACTTTACAGCCGTGCGCCGCGAAGTGATCCAGACGTTTGGTCAGCGCGGTTTGCAGGTCGGTGAAACGACGGATGTCGGTATCGGACACTTCCGCCAGCTTCGCCATGTAGTCGGCGAAGGTAGCCTGCTCAATGTTGAAGGCTTTATCCGGGCGCCAGCTTGGCAGCACTTTGATATCAAAAGAGGTGTCTTTGGCGATAACCGCATGATGCTCCAGAGAGTCAATCGGATCGTCGGTGGTGCCCACCATCTTCACGTTCATCTGCTTCAGGATGCCGCGCGCGGAGAAGTTATCCTGCGCCAGCAGGGCGTTGCAGCGCTCCCAGATTTCATCGGCGGTCGTTGGGGAGAGCAGTTTGCCAGTGATGCCAAACGGACGGCGGAGCTCAAGGTGCGTCCAGTGGTAAAGCGGGTTGCCGATGGTCTGCGGAACGGTCGCCGCCCAGGCGTCAAACTTCTCGCGGTCGGTCGCATCGCCGGTACACAGGCGCTCAGCCACGCCGTTGGTGCGCATGGCGCGCCATTTGTAGTGGTCACCCTTCAGCCAGATGTCATACAGGTTTTTGAAGCGATAATTTTCGGCAACCTGCTGCGGCGGCAGATGGCAGTGATAGTCGAAAATCGGCTGGTCTTTTGCGTAGTCGTGGTACAGGCGGCGAGCAAATTCGGTATCTAATAGAAAATCGTCGGTCATAAACGGCGTCATTATCGTCTTCCTCATTACGGGAGCGTCAGAAAGCGTATGTTCATATGCTGCAAAGTTATCACACCAATTTCCACCAGCCGACGTTTTTTTCGTGAGTGAGATCAATAAACGTCAACAAATAAATTACCCTCAATGGAGTAAACCCTTCTACAAGCCGCATCATTACTGGCTTTGCGCTCAGCAATTAATGTCCCCACAAAGAATCATACATTTGTGATGTCACTCACCTTTTAAAGTTGTATGACAAGTTATCTTTTCGCCGTCGCAAACTATAAGCCGACGGAATGCATTCCTGGTGTCAGATACACCAGATTTAACGGTACGGATACCGACTTATGCACGCTTACTTATGGCAAGGTTCGGGCCGTTCCGGGACATGCTCCCGGCTGCGCCCCTCCCGTTACACAACTGCTCCCGGAAACGGTCGAGAGGTTGCCGCGTTCTGGCGCGGAAATAACATAACGATGAGGTTTTAGATGCGTAAAATTAAAGGGTTACGTTGGTATATGATCGCACTGGTGACGTTAGGCACCGTGCTGGGCTACCTGACGCGTAACACCGTGGCAGCAGCAGCGCCAACGTTGATGGAAGAGCTGCATATCTCCACGCAGCAATACTCCTACATCATTGCCGCCTATTCCGCGGCTTATACCATCATGCAGCCTGTTGCTGGCTATGTGCTGGACATTCTCGGTACCAAAATCGGTTATGCCTTCTTCGCCATCGCCTGGGCGGTGTTCTGCGGAGCCACCGCGCTGGCGGGAAGCTGGGGCGGCCTGGCGCTGGCGCGCGGCGCGGTAGGTGCAGCTGAAGCCGCCATGATCCCCGCAGGGCTGAAAGCCAGCTCCGAGTGGTTCCCGGCAAAAGAGCGTTCCATTGCGGTCGGTTACTTCAACGTCGGCTCGTCCATCGGGGCGATGATTGCACCACCGCTGGTGGTGTGGGCTATCGTGATGCACAGCTGGCAGATGGCGTTCATCATCTCTGGCGTGCTGAGCTTTGCGTGGGCCATGGCGTGGCTGATTTTCTATAAACATCCGCGCGATCAGAAAAAATTGTCTGAAGAAGAACGCGAGTACATCATTGGTGGTCAGGAAGCGCAGCATCAGACCAACAACGGCAAAAAAATGACCGTCTGGCAGATCCTGGGCACCCGTCAGTTCTGGGGTATCGCCCTGCCGCGTTTCCTGGCCGAGCCGGCATGGGGTACCTTCAACGCGTGGATCCCCCTGTTCATGTTTAAAGTCTACGGCTTTAACCTGAAAGAGATCGCGATGTTCGCCTGGATGCCGATGCTGTTCGCTGACCTGGGCTGTATCGTGGGCGGATACCTGCCACCGCTGTTCCAGCGCTGGTTTGGGGTGAACCTGATTGTTTCCCGTAAGATGGTGGTGACCATGGGCGCACTGCTGATGATTGGCCCGGGCATGATCGGCCTGTTCACCAGCCCGTATGTGGCTATCGCCCTGCTGTGCATCGGCGGATTTGCTCACCAGTCCCTGTCCGGCGCGCTGATTACGCTCTCCTCTGACGTCTTTGGCCGTAACGAAGTGGCCACCGCCAACGGCCTGACCGGGATGGCAGCCTGGACCGCGAGTACGATGTTTGCGCTGGTGGTCGGCGCACTGGCGGATACCATCGGCTTCAGCCCGCTGTTCGCCGTGCTGGCGATCTTCGACCTGCTGGGCGCGGTGGTGATCTGGACGGTGCTGAAAAGCAAATCGGCAGAGGAGCTGGCAAAAGAGTCCCTTGGGAAACCGGCTACGCAAAGTTAGCGAAAATGCGTTTCCCCTAAGCCGCCTCCAGGCGGCTTTTTTAATGGCAAAATCTGGAGAGTGGCACGCAAAAGTGGTATAACAAATCATCTGCCGTACCCTGCCTGGAGCGCATATGGAAATCACCGAACCACGTCGTTTATATCAACAACTTGCTGCCGAGCTGAAAGATCGCATCGAGCAAGGAGTCTATCTTGTCGGTGATAAACTTCCCGCCGAGCGCTTCATTGCGGATGAAAAAAGCGTCAGTCGCACCGTGGTGCGCGAAGCCATCATCATGCTGGAAGTGGAAGGCTACGTTGAGGTACGCAAAGGCTCCGGCATTCACGTGATTTCTAATCTGCCGAAACACTCTCCCGTCGCGGACGAAAGTCTGGAATTCGCCAGCTACGGTCCGTTTGAGCTGCTCCAGGCTCGCCAACTGATCGAAAGCAATATTGCTGAGTTTGCGGCGACGCAGGTGACCAAGCAGGACATCATGAAGCTGATGGAAATCCAGGAGAATGCCCGTAAGGAAAAATGTTTCCGCGATTCAGAGTGGGATCTGCAGTTTCACGTCCAGGTCGCCCTGGCAACCCAAAATACGGCGCTGGCGGCAATCGTTGAGAAAATGTGGACTCAGCGCGTTCATAACCCGTACTGGAAGAAACTGCACGACCATATCGATTCCCGTACCGTCGACAACTGGTGTGACGATCACGATCAAATCCTTAAGGCGCTGATTCGTAAAGATCCCCATGCCGCTAAGCTGGCGATGTGGCAGCATCTGGAAAACACCAAGCAGATGCTGTTCAATGAAACCAGCGACGACTTCGAATTTAACGCTGACCGCTATCTTTTCGCCGATAATCCCGTTGTTCATCTCGATACGGCCCCAAGTGCCGCAAAATAGATGACCTTCCCGCTTGCAGGCGCCTCGCTGCGCCTTCTGGCTTCAGTGGGTAAGCAAAACATATATAGTGTCAGCCTTTGTAAATCCCCTCGCTCACTTCCTGGGCTTACGCCAAAATCAACTCACGCCTGCAAATTCTGTGACGCAGAACGTTGGGCTTTGTTACAATTGGATTCACTTCGTTATTTTGTAAGTTAGTGCTTGCTAACCAGCCAATTAACAGGGAAACGTGTTGGCCACACCGCAATGTGTCCGCGAGCGACCATAATGAAATCACAACAATGTCGCCGTGCTGTTTGCCCCGGATAACAGGCGTGACGTTAACCGATTTCCAGGAACACTGAATGGAACTTTTGACCCAACTACTGCATGCCCTTTGGGCGCAGGATTTTGAAACGCTGGCCAACCCTTCCATGATTGGCATGCTCTATTTCGTCTTGTTTATGATCCTGTTCCTTGAGAACGGTTTGCTGCCTGCTGCCTTCCTGCCTGGTGACAGTTTGCTGGTGCTCGTTGGCGTGCTGTGTGCCAAAGGGGCGATGGCGTTTCCGCAAACCATTTTATTACTGACCGTCGCGGCCAGCCTCGGCTGCTGGGTGAGCTACATCCAGGGTAGATGGCTGGGCAATACCCGGATCGTCCAGAACTGGCTCTCGCACCTGCCTGCACATTATCACCAGCGGGCGCACCACCTTTTCCATAAGCACGGGCTTTCCGCGCTGCTGATTGGCCGCTTTATCGCGTTTGTACGTACGCTGTTGCCGACCATTGCCGGTCTGTCGGGGCTGAGCAGCGCCCGCTTCCAGTTCTTTAACTGGATGAGCGGTCTGTTATGGGTGCTTATTCTGACGACGCTCGGCTATGCGTTGGGTAAAACGCCGGTGTTTATGAAATATGAAGACCAGCTGATGTCCTGCCTGATGCTGCTGCCTGTGGTTCTGCTGGTCTTAGGCCTTATCGGCTCTCTGGTCGTGCTGTGGAAAAAGAAATACGGAGCCAGAGGCTAACGATGGCTATCTCACCGCTCGCCCTGCGCCGTTTTGCCTGTGCCGTGATGACACTGGTGGTGCTCAGCGCCATGCTGCTGGCATGGAGCGCGCTTTCGCACCAGGAATCCACGCTTGCCATTCGCCCGGTGAACCAGGGTGCCAGCGTGCCTGACGGTTTTTCTGTCTGGCATCATCTGGATGCGAACGGGATCCGCTTTAAAAGCATCACTCCGCAGGACGACGTTTTACTGATCAAGTTTGATTCCCGTGCGCAAAGTGCCGCCGCGAAAGTGGTTCTCGACCGTACGCTGCCGCACGGGTATATCATTGCCCAGCAGGAAGATGAGAGCCAGCCTGCAGCCTGGCTCTCTTTGATTCGCGATACGTCGCATCGGTTTGGATAACTTCCAGGATTCCGAATCTTTTCACTCACTTTGGTGAATCCCCCGTTTACTTACTATGCTTAAGTACGCGGAGCACCCCTCGACTGTACTCCGCATAACTTTGGATAGCGGCTTACGCCGCAACACAATGGAAGGTTTCGATAATGAAATTCCGCATGACTCTGGCTCTGGCCCTTTTTTCTTTAAGCACAGCATCCTTCGCAAACTCTCTTTGTCAGGAGAAAGAACAGGATATTCAGCGTGAGATCGGTTATGCCGAAAAGCATAACAATCAGCACCGTGTTGACGGTCTTAAAAAAGCGCTGAGCGAAGTGAAAGCGAACTGTTCAGACAGCAAGCTTCGTGCCGACCACAAGAAGAAAATCGCTGAACAGAAGGACGAGATAGCCGAGCGCCGTCGCGACCTGCAGGAAGCGAAAGAGAAAGGAGATGCGGATAAAATTGCTAAGCGCGAGAAGAAGTTGAAAGAAGCGCAGGACGACCTGAAAGCGCTGGAAGCTCGCGATTATTGAGTTAACGGAAATCTCAACAGGAGAGAGAATCATGTCAAAAGATACGACGTCTGAACATCTGCGCGCTGAACTGAAATCCCTGGCCGATACCCTTGAAGAGGTGCTGAACTCCTCTGCTGATAAGTCAAAAGAAGAGGTCAGCAAGCTGCGCAGCAAGGCGGAGCAGGCGCTGAAAGAGAGCCGCTATCGCCTGGGTGAAACCGGTGATGCACTGGCGAAACAGACCCGCGAAGCGGCTGCCCGCGCGGACGAATACGTGCGTGATAATCCATGGACGGGTGTAGGAATTGGTGCCGCAGTGGGTGTGGTACTGGGTGTCCTTCTGACGCGTCGTTGATATGGAAGATCCTCGTCACGCACAAGGGCCTGCTAACAACGTCCTCGGCATCGGCCAGCGTATTTTAACAACGCTGGTCGGGATTGCCGAAACGCGCGTCCGGCTGGCAGTGGTTGAGCTGGAAGAGGAGAAAGCCAACCTCTTCCAGATGCTGCTGATGCTCGGACTGACCATGCTCTTCGCCGCGTTTGGTCTGATGAGCCTGATGGTGTTAATCATCTGGGCCATTGACCCGCAGTATCGTCTTAACGCCATGATTGCCACCACCGTCGTTCTGCTGGTAGCAGCGTTGATTGGCGGTATCTGGACGCTGCGTAAAGCGCGTAAGTCCACGTTCCTGCGCCATACGCGTCAGGAGCTGGCTAACGATCGCGCCCTGCTGGAGGATGACAAGCCGTGAGCGGTAAAGCCGAACGTCAAAAGCGAAAAGCGTACCTGCTAAGCCAGATCCAGCAGCAACGGCTGGATCTGTCGGCCAGCCGTCGCGACTGGATTGACGCGACGCGACGGTTTGACCGAGGCTGGAACACCTTCCTGAGCCTGCGTTCATGGGCGCTGGTCGGCAGCAGCGTGATGGCTATCTGGACGGTTCGTCATCCAAATATGCTCATCCGCTGGGCGCGCCGTGGGTTTGGTGCCTGGAGCGCCTGGCGTCTGGTGAAAGCAACGTTGCGGCAGCAGCAGCTGCGGTGATAAAAGCAAAACGGTAACCCTGGTTACCGTTTTTTGTTTTTGCGCCCTCTCCCTGTGGGAAAGGCTTCAGGTGAACGCACCAGCGCGCACGCTCCCTTACTCAATATCTTTGAAGAAGATTGACAGTTTTCCTTGCTAACAATTGCCACCCGCCCCGTTTATTATCCTCTCCATCGACAGCAACGACGCGGTATCTACCCGGAATTGCAGACAAATAACGTTCAGCCGCTGATGTGGTTTCCTGGAGAGTAAAATGAAAAAATTAGAAGATGTTGGTGTACTGGTAGCGCGTATTCTGATACCAATTCTGTTCATCGTAGCTGGTTGGGGAAAAATCACCGGTTATGCGGGTACCCAGCAGTATATGGAAGCCATGGGCGTTCCGGGATTCCTGTTGCCACTGACTATTCTTCTTGAGTTCGGCGGCGGCCTGGCAGTCCTGTTCGGCTTCCTGACCCGCACTACCGCGCTGTTTACTGCAGGCTTCACCGTACTGACGGCGTTCATCTTCCACAGCAACTTTGCGGAAGGCGTGAACTCTCTGATGTTCATGAAAAACTTGACCATCGCGGGTGGCTTCCTGCTGCTGGCCGTCACTGGCCCGGGCGCATACAGCATCGACCGCGTTCTGAATAAGAAATGGTAAGCACGCTATACTGAATGAACTCAAAGCGAGGAGACATCTCCTCGCTTTTGCTATCTGACGGAGGAGAAAAAATGGGACAACTCGTAGACGGCGTATGGCAGGATGTCTGGTATGACACCAAATCCACCGGAGGTCGCTTCAAGCGCTCAGTTTCGGCCTTCCGTAACTGGCTGACCGCCGACGGTGCCCCCGGCCCGAGCGGCGAAGGCGGCTTCGCGGCTGAGAAAGACCGTTATCATCTTTATGTTTCCCTTGCCTGCCCGTGGGCGCACCGCACGCTAATTGTGCGCAAGCTCAAAGGTCTCGAATCCTTAATTCCGGTTTCGGTGGTCAACCCACTGATGCTGGAAAACGGCTGGACGTTCGACAGTGATTTCCCTGCGGCAACCGGCGACGAACTGTATCACCACGATTTCCTGTACCAGCTCTATCTGCGCGCCGATCCGCACTACACCGGTCGCGTGACCGTGCCTGTGCTGTGGGACAAGAAAAACCAGACGATTGCCAGCAATGAGTCTGCGGAGATCATCCGCATGTTCAATACCGCATTTGATGCGCACGGCGCCCGCGCCGGAGATTATTACCCGGTTGAACTGCGCGATAAGATTGACGAGCTGAACGGCTGGATTTACGACAACGTCAACAACGGTGTCTACAAGGCCGGTTTCGCCACCAGCCAGGAAGCGTATGACGAAGCGGTCGGGAAGGTGTTTGAATCACTGGAACGCCTGGAGCAGATCCTGGGCCAGCATCGCTACCTGACGGGCGATCGCCTGACGGAAGCGGACATTCGCCTGTGGACCACGCTGGTTCGCTTTGATCCGGTCTATGTCACCCACTTTAAGTGCGATAAACACCGCATCAGCGACTACCTGAACCTGTATGGTTTCCTGCGCGACATCTACCAGATGCCGGGCATCGCGGAAACGGTCGACTTCGACCATATTCGCACCCACTATTTCCGCAGCCACAAGACCATCAACCCGACGGGTATTATCTCCATCGGTCCGTGGCAGAACCTGGATGAACCGCACGGGCGCGACGTCCGATTTGGATAAATATTAAGGGCATCAATAGATGCCCTTTTTTAATTCACAATCTCCATCTATCCTTACTTTGATTGCTTAGAAAACAAGTGATTGACCGATTATTGAGGCAAGGAAAATGGACTGGTATCTGAAAGTACTGCGCAACTACATTGGATTTGGTGGCCGCGCCCGCCGCAAAGAGTACTGGATGTTCGTTCTGGTGAACTTCATCCTCATCATGGTGCTGGGTATTGTGGATAAAATTCTTGGCTGGGAGCGAGCTGGCGGTGAAGGCGTGCTGACCACCATTTATGGCCTTTTAGTCCTGCTGCCATCGTGGGCGGTACTGTTCCGTCGGCTGCACGATACCGATCGTTCGGCGTGGTGGTTGCTGCTGCTGCTGATCCCGATTGTGGGCTGGATCGTGATTTTGATTTTCAACTGCCAGAGCGGAACGCCGGGCGAAAACCGTTTTGGTCCCGATCCTAAGATCGGCGCGTAAATTACTGCCCGGTGGCGCTTACGCTTACCGGGCCTGTACGCTTATTTGTTGTGGTGCGCAAAGAGCTTTGGAATTTCTCGCAGGCACCACGATTTGGCTTCGCCCATGCTGTCGCGACGCCACGCCATAATGATATCCACTTCGCTGGTGTACTCCGGGCTCACAACCCGCAGTCGTCCTTCCGCAATATCTTTTTCCACAAACGGGTACGGCATCGTCGCCACGCCCAGACCGGCCAGCAGCGCCTGCCGTTTGTCCTCCAGCGAGGTCACCGTCAGACGAGGCTGTTTATCCAGCAGCTGCACCGTCAGCACCGGACGCTCGCGCGCGGTATCCGCGACCGCCACGCCGCGATACTTCACGCGCGTCACTTCAGAGAGCGGCTCGGGTTCCTGATGAATCGGATGGTTGGGGGCGGCAACGTAAACGTTCATCACGCTGTAGAGCTTGCGCGAGTTGATTTCCGACGATGAGCGGAAGTGCATGTCCGGCGCAATAACGATATCTGCCCTGCCCGTCTCCAGACGTTCCCACGCCCCTGCCAGCACCTCGGTGATGATGGACAGCTGCGTATTGGCCTTCGCCGCCAGGCGATCCACCAGCGGGAACAGCGCTTCGGTCGGCACCAGCGCTTCGGTCACGAGCGTGAGATGGGTTTCCCAGCCGCGCGCCAGCGCTTCGGCGTCTGTCGTCAGCTTGTCCGCCGCTTCCAGCAGTACGCGGCCGCGCTCCAGCAGCATTCGACCCACGTTGGTGAATTTTGTTCGATGTCCGGAGCGGTCAAAAAGCACCACGTCCAGCTCTTCTTCCAGCTTTTGCATGGTGTAGCTCAGCGCAGACGGAACGCGCCCCAGTTCATCGGCCGCTGCCGCAAAACTGCCGCGCCGGTCAATCGCGTCCATGACGCGAAGCGCCTCAAGCGTCAATGCTCTCTCTTTAGCCATCTCGTTCTCATTCAGGAAATTTGAACATACCGGGCAGAATATCTGGCTAACAATGAAGCGTCCATACCTTTACCATTGTTTTAGTGTAAAGAGAGGTCAAGTTTATGATTACGACAAGAACAGCTAAACAGTGCGGACAAGCCGATTTCGGTTGGCTGCAGGCCCGCTACACCTTTTCCTTTGGACACTACTTTGACCCTAAACTCCTCGGTTACGCTTCACTGCGCGTGCTGAACCAGGAAGTGCTCGCCCCGGGCGCCTCCTTCCAGCCGCGTACGTACCCGAAAGTCGATATCCTGAACCTGATCCTGGAAGGCGAGGCAGAATACCGCGATAGCGAGGGCAATCATGTCCAGGCAAAGGCTGGCGAAGCGTTGTTAATTTCCACGCAGCCGGGCATCAGCTACAGCGAGCATAACCTCAGCAAAGATAAAACGCTGACCCGCATGCAGCTGTGGCTCGACGCCTGCCCTGAGCGGGAAAATCCGCTGGTCCAGAAGTTAGATTTAGCGGGCGATAAGCAGCAGCTGATTGCATCGCCGGACGGCAGTACAGGTAGCCTGCAGCTGCGCCAGCAGGTGTGGCTGCATCATATCGAACTGAAGAAAGGTGAACAGGCGAGCTTCCAGCTTCACGGTCCGCGCGCCTATCTGCAGTCTATTCACGGTACGGTGCATGCGGTGACGCACACGGAAGAAAAAGAAGCCCTCACCTGCGGCGACGGGGCGTTTATTCGTGATGAAGCGAATATCACGCTGGTGGCAGATACGCCGCTGCGCGCGCTGCTGATTGATTTGCCGGTTTAGAGAATGCCCTCACGTTAACCCTCTCCCAACGGGAGAGGGAACCGATCGAGCCTCGGCAGAATTATCCGGCGCCGTACGCGACGACGAAATCACTCTGCCAGCGCGTTAGCCATATCAGTTCTAATCTGTTTACGCTGTTCCGGCGTTAATACCTGGCTGACGTCGAAGTAATATTTCACGCGGTAATAACGGGTCTGCTCTTCAATTTTGCTAAAGGCGGCAAGCTGGCTTTTGACCGTACTTTCGTCCCATTTACCCGCCTGGAACATGTCGACCAGCGCGCCGTCCTTCACGCCCGTCATCGGGATCTTGCTGACATTTTGTTCCAGCTGCTTATGCAGATCTTCAATCTTCTTAACCTGCTCATTGCTGAGCTTCAGGTGCTGTACCAGCGGATCCTGCGATGGAGACGGAGCAGCCTCAACGTTCGCGGCCTGTGCCGTAAAACTGCACACTGCCAGCGAGGCGGCGACCAGCGCAATACGGGTCATTTTCATCATCTTACTGTCCTTACATGCTGTGATAGGAAAAGCGGGCATTGTTTTTCAAGAGCGGATGAATATGTGTGAGTAATTATATAAACAATTTTGTATGTTTCGCGGGCAAAAACATGCCCCCAGGGTTGAGGGGGCATGAGCACTTAGATTTAGATTGACTGGGTAAACGTTCGAGAAATCACGTCCTGCTGCTGTTCCCGCGTCAGCGCATTAAACCGCACCGCATAGCCCGAAACGCGGATGGTCAGATTCGGGTAATTCTCCGGATGCGCAATGGCATCCAGCAGCATCTCCCGGTTCATCACGTTAACGTTCAGGTGCTGCCCGCCCTCAATAGATGCTTCGTGATGGAAGTACCCGTCCAGCAGCCCCACCAGGTTGGTTTTGCGCACCAGCTCGTCCTTACCCAACGCCTGCGGCACAATGGAGAAGGTGTAGGAGATGCCATCTTTCGCATAGGTAAATGGCAGCTTGGCAACCGATGTTAGCGAGGCCACCGCCCCTTTCCTGTCGCGCCCGTGCATCGGGTTTGCGCCTGGCGCAAACGGCGTGCCGCCGCGGCGTCCGTCCGGCGTGTTCCCGGTCTTCTGGCCGTAAACCACGTTGGAGGTGATGGTCAGGATCGACTGGGTCGGCACCGCGTTGCGATAGGTTGGCAGCGCCTGAATTTTCTTCATAAAGCGCTCCACCAGGTCGCAGGCAATGCTGTCCACACGGTCGTCGTTGTTGCCGTACTGCGGATAGTCCCCTTCAATCACGAAATCGACCGCCAGGCCGGTATGGTCGCGCACCGGCTTCACCGTAGCGTATTTAATCGCCGACAGGGAATCCGCCGCCACCGACAGCCCGGCAATGCCGCAGGCCATGGTGCGATAGACATCCCGGTCGTGCAGCGCCATCAGCGAGGCTTCGTAGCTGTACTTATCATGCATGTAGTGAATGAGATTCAGGGCGCTGATGTACTGCACCGCCAGCCAGTCCATAAAGTGATCGAGACTCGCCATCACGGTGTCGTAATCCAGCACGTCGTCCAGCAGCGGCTCTGTTTTTGGCCCGACCTGGATCTTCAGCTTTTCGTCCACCCCACCGTTGATTGCGTACAGCAGCGTTTTGGCAAGGTTGGCGCGCGCGCCAAAGAACTGCATCTGCTTGCCGATCACCATCGGGCTGACGCAGCAGGCAATGGCATAATCGTCGCTGTTGAAGTCCGCACGCATCAGATCGTCGTTCTCATACTGCAGAGAAGAGGTGACGATCGATACCTGCGCGGCGTATTTCTTGAACGCGATCGGCAGCTGTTCTGACCAGAGGATCGTCAGGTTCGGCTCCGGCGCGGGTCCCATGGTGTGCAGGGTATGCAGATAGCGGAAGCTGTTTTTGGTCACCAGCGTGCGTCCGTCCAGCCCCATGCCGCCGATCACTTCCGTCGCCCAGATCGGATCGCCGGAGAAGAGCGTGTCGAACTCCGGCGTGCGCAGGAAGCGCACCATGCGGATCTTCATGATGAAGTGGTCGATCAGCTCCTGCGCCTGCACCTCGCTCAGCCGCCCCGCCTGCATGTCGCGTTCGATGTAGATATCGAGGAACGAGGCCGTGCGCCCCAGCGACATCGCCCCGCCGTTCTGGGATTTCACCGCTGCCAGGTAGGCAAAATAGACCCACTGCACCGCTTCCTGGGCGTTCATCGCCGGACGTGAGATATCAAAGCCATAGTTCGCCGCCATCTGCTGGATCTGCAGCAGCGCGCGCTTGTGCTCCGCCAGCTCTTCGCGCAGGCGGATCGTTGCCTCCAGATCTTCGCCGCGCTCCAGCCTGCCCTGCAGATCGGCAAACTGAAGTTCACGTTCGCGTACCAGATAGTTGATGCCGTAGAGCGCCACGCGGCGGTAATCACCGATGATGCGTCCGCGCCCGTAGCCGTCCGGCAAACCGGTCAGCACGCCGGATTTACGACAGCGCATCATCTCCGGGGAGTAGACGTCAAACACGCCCTGGTTATGGGTTTTGCGCAGGTCGGTAAACAGGTACTCGAAGTGCGGATCCATCTCCCGGCCATAGGCTTCGAACGAGCTGCGGATCATGTTGATCCCACCGTACGGGTGCAGCGCACGCTTGAGAGGCTTATCGGTTTGCAGGCCGACGATCGTCTCCAGATCCTGGTCTATGTAGCCAGGCCCGTGGGCCGTAATGGTGGTGGCAATGTTAGTGTCGAAATCCACCGGGGCGTGGGTGGCATTCTCCTGGCGAATGCCGACCATTACCTTCTGCCACAGCGCCGTCGTTGCAGGCGTCGCCTGCGCGAGGAAAGCTTCATCGCCTTCATAAGGGGTGTAGTTATGCTGAATAAAATCGCGGACGTTGACGGCGTTTTTCCATTCTTCACCGCGAAACCCGGCCCATGCGTCGCTGTAGGGTGCGACGCCCGTATCGATTGTTACTTTCATGTGATTCTCGCTTTATCAGGCGTAAGCCGCAGCCGGGGTAACCTTCCCAAGACGGAGGGCGTCCAGCGCGATCATTTTTTCTTCGTTGGTAGGGACCACCGCGCAGGCCACGCGGGACGATTCGGTGGAGATCACGCGCTCACCCGCGCTGCCCGGCAGGGCATTTTTAGCGTCGTCGAGGATGATGCCGAAGACTTTCAGATGTTCCGCCACCAGCGCGCGGACAAGCTTCGAGTTTTCGCCAATGCCGCCGGTAAAGACCACCCCATCCAGGCGGTGCAGCGACGCCGCGTGCCCGGCGATATGTCGCGCAATGCGGTGAACAAAGGTATGGATAGCCAGCTGCGCCCGCTCATTGCCTTCGTGCCAGGCTTTCTCCAGCGCGCGTAAATCGGAGGAGATGCCGGAGATCCCAAGCAATCCCGACTCTTTATTGACCACGCGCTCCAGATCCTCTAACGACTGGCCGGTCTGCTGGGCAATCCACGCCATCGCGCCGAAGTCCACGTCGCCGCAGCGCGTACCCATTACCAGACCTTCCAGCGGCGTCATCCCCATCGAGGTGTCGACGCTTTCACCGTTGCGCACCGCGCAGATGGACGCCCCGTTGCCGAGATGGGCAATCACCAGGCCGCTGTCATCGGGGGACAGCCCGAGAAGCGTATGCGCCTGCGCGGCCACGTAGCGGTGAGAGGTGCCGTGGAAGCCGTAGCGGCGCACGCCCAGCGCTTCAAAATAGCGGTACGGCAATCCGTACAGATACGCCTGCGGCGGCAGCGTCTGGTGGAAGCTGGTATCAAATACCGCCACCTGCTGCACGCCCGGGAACAGGTGCTCTGCGGCTTCCACGCCGCTCAGGTTGGCGTAGTTATGCAATGGTGCCAGCGGGGAGACCTGGCGGATCTGCTCGATCACTTCTTCCGTGATCAGGGTCGACTCACTGAAGAGGTCGCCGCCGTGCGCAATGCGATGTCCAATTAAGGCCACGCTGCTCATCAGGTTACGCTTCTCCAGCTCAAGGGCGATGGCAGCCAGCGCCCCTTCGTAGTCCTGGTGAGCCAGCCTGACCGGCTCACCCCCGTTCACGGAAATAAAGGCCTTCTCGGTGTTGATCCCGTCTGCAATGCCCGTCATCAGGGCATCGCAGCTGCTGGCGTCGAGCACCGAAAACTTAACAGAGGACGATCCGCAGTTAATAACCAGTACAACCGGAAACTCAATCATCATGTGACTCCGCTCTTCCTGAGCAATGGGTTAGAACAGTTTGTAAACGATATTCAGAATGGTCAGCAGGCCGACCGCGGTAACAAAGACGTTCTCGGTACGCCCTTTGTATTTCGCCAGCGCCGGTGCCTTGCGGATGGCATACATCGGCAGCAGGCACAGCAGAGAGGCGATGATTGGTGCGCCCATGGCTTCAATAAGGTCGAGAATGTTCGGGTTGGCGTAGGCCACAACCCAGGTGGAGCCCATAATGAACACCATGCTGATGGTGTTCAGTTTGCCAACAGAGACTTTCTTCTTGTCGCCCTTGTAGCCGAACTTGAGGATCAGGCCATTCAGCCCTTCCAGCGTGCCCAGGTAATGACCGAAGAAAGATTTGAAGATAGCAACCAGCGCGATGATGGAGGCACCGTATTCCAGCACCGTCGCGAACGTCGATTTTGTCCCGGACATTGACGCAAAGTGGTTCGCCAGGTAAGAGAGCACCGGAATGTTCTGCGCCTTGGCGTCCGCCATGTTCTGCGGAGAGAGCGTAAACAGGCAGCTAAAGGCAAAGAACATCACCACGGCCACCATCAACAGGCTGGCGCGACCGATGATTTTGGAACATTTCTGCTCGGTGAACTCTTTTCCGAACTCCGGCTCGTATTCTTCGCGCTTGGAGACCACGAAAGAGGAGACGATAGGCGAGAAATTGAAGGAGAAGACCATGATGGAGATACCCAGCCACACGGTGACCAGAATGCCGTCATGGCCGGTGAAGGCGAGATCGCTCAGGTTGACCTGGTCGATCACCGCCGAGTTCCAGTAAGGGATCAGCGACAGGGAAATCAGCACCAGGCTGGCAATAAACGGGAATACCAGGAAGCTCATGACCTTCACCATCAGGTCTTTACCAAACCAGATAACAAAGGCCATCAGCAGCAGCAGGAACAGCGCCACCACGCCGCGGTTCAGCGCAGGCAGCTGGAGCTGGTTTTCCCAGAAGGTCATAAAGGTGTTGGTAATGGTGACGCCGTAAATCCACAGCAGCGGGCAAATGGCGAAGAAGTAGAGGAACGTGATGACCACGCCACCCGTCTTACCAAAGTGCTCTTCCACCGTTTCGGTGATGTTGCCTGAGACATTGCTGCCGGAGAGACACAAACGCGCCAGCGCGCGGTGGCAGTAAAACGCAATCGGGAACGCGAGAACCAGCATCAGCAGGATGGGGATTAATCCGCCAAAGCCCGCGCGGATGGGGAAGAACAGCACGCCTGCGCCAATGGCGGTACCAAACAGGCCAAGCGTCCAGGTGGTATCAGACTTACGCCAGGAGGACGTTTTTGTCTGGCCAACGATAATGCTTTCTGTGTTGCTCATAGGTCACCTTTATGCGTCAACGAAGCCGGTAATTTGGGAAACACGGGAGAGATCGATATTGCCGCCGGAAATAATGCAGACGGTTTTACGACCCTGAATATAGTGATCAAGCTTGCCGCTTAATAACGCGGCACAGGCCAGCGCGCCGGCACCTTCTGTCACCACTTTATTTCGCTGAATAAGCGCGATCATGCTGTCGCGAATGTTGTCTTCGCTCACCAGCACAATGTCATCGACCAATTCACGAACGATCTCGAAGGTTAACTTCCCCGGGCGAGAGACGTCGCAGCCGTCGGCTAACGTGCCGGTAACGCGATGGTTGGTTATTTCTCCGGCATGCCAGGAGGCCGCCATTCCGTGCACGTTTTCAGACTGTACGCCGATGATATTAATGGTGGGATTGATGGATTTAATTGCCGTTGCAATCCCGGCAATTAGTCCACCGCCGCCGATAGGCACAATGACGTTATCCACGTCATATAAATCTTCAAGAATTTCCAGACCGATGGTGCCCTGTCCGGCAATGACTTTTGCATCGTCGTAAGGGGGGATAAAAATACGCCCTTCCATCTCGACGATTTCGCTGACTTTGGCGATGGTGTCGTTGAAGTTCTCGCCGTGCAGCACGACTTCCGCCGAGTAGTCGCGCGTCGCGGCCACTTTAGACTTCGGCGCCCCCATCGGCATCACCACTTTGCCGTCGATGCCAAGCATCGCGCAGGAGAGGGATACCCCCTGCGCGTGGTTTCCCGCGGAGCAGGCGACAACGCCTTTGCGTTTTTCAGCGTCGGTCAGCGAGCTTAATTTGTTAAACGCCCCGCGGATCTTAAACGAGCCGGTACGCTGCATGTTCTCGAACTTCAGGAATATTTCGCCCTTACAGCGTTCGCTGAGATAATTCGAGCGAGGCATACCGGTTTTATATATTTTTCCTGCCAGTCGTTTTCTGGCGTCCTGAATATCTTCAATGGTTACAGGGAGATCGTAGGTAATATGCATAATATCCTCGTTATAATAATTCATTCTTTTCAGGCAAAGTCAGGGTGTCAGCGCGTTAACACGTTAACGCGCTGGGTGTTTTAAAATAAATACTAATTATTCATCGTCGTCTTTCGATATTCATCGACGAATATTGTTTTGCCAGCTCAACTAATACTGACGCCGATTTTTTAATCCTGTAATTTTTTGACCACACGGCGGCATAACGCGCCACGGGTAATTC
This sequence comes from Enterobacter vonholyi, assembly GCF_008364555.1. Taxonomy (GTDB): domain Bacteria; phylum Pseudomonadota; class Gammaproteobacteria; order Enterobacterales; family Enterobacteriaceae; genus Enterobacter; species Enterobacter vonholyi. The sequence goes on along the minus strand of NZ_VTUC01000037.1, from coordinate 137,258 downwards.
ATCTTCCACAGGCAGCACAATAAATTGATCGGACCCGAATGGCGCAATCATGTCGCGGGGAATCACCGTCAGATAATCGGCATTCAGGACAAGGTTATAAATGGTGACGACCGAATCGGTCTGGACGATGCTTTCGATGCTGATGTGGTTGTCTTGCAGGGTGGTCAGAAGTTCTTTGTAGTAGCCCATATCGGTTTGCGGCATCACCCACTGCTCATGCGTGAGCGATGCCAGTGTCGTCGGGCCGGTGCACGTTCGCGTTTTACTGGCGACCAGCACAAATTCGGACTCAAACAGCGGTTCGACGTGCAAATCCTGAAGCAACATTTCATCGCTCAGGGTGCCAATAGCGAAATCCAGACGACCGTCGCGAATGGCCGGAAGGAAAGATGAGAGCTGGGCTTCATACATCGAGACGCGTGCTTTCGGGAACACTTCCTTGAATTTTTTGATCATCTCAGACAGGAAGGTAAAGCCGATTAGCGACGGGTAACCAAAGGAGACGTCCATAACGGTGCTGAAGCTCAGGCTGTTAATTTCACTCACCATGTTTTTCATTTCGCGGGTGATCGACTCTGAGTACGAGAGCAGAACCTGGCCCGCGGCAGTGAGTTTTACGCCGGTGTTTTTACGCACCATCACTTCCACGCCGAAGTAGGTCTCAATATCGCTGATGATTTTGCTGACGGCAGGTTGCGTCAGGCCCAGCTGTCTTGCTGCAGAACCTATGGAGCCACTTTTAATGACTTCCTGAAATACCACGAGGTGCTGTGTTTTCGGTAGAATAATAGTGTTCATAATATTCTGCGCTTATTTCCCTATGACGGGGTGAATTCTACTCAATAATCTTTAAAGGGGTATGTGCTGTTACTCACAATTTGCTTTCCCGACCCTTTAACCCACATACCAAAAACAAAATAAAATCGTTATATTTCATTAGCATACAACGATATAAATATGCTACTACGCTGATATTGATCAACAAAAATAGCGGTAATAAATTAATTTTATGGCGATAACCCGGATAAATTTTACCGTCCGGAAAAAATCAATAAAGACGATATTTCAGGCAATTAAAGGCCAATAAATAACCGCTATTTGTTTGAAACATTCTTTCAATTTATCAAGTTTTTCTAACGCGAATTTTCAGGCTTGAGGAAAAGAGTGGAATACGTCACATATTCACGGGAGAAATGTATTTGATTTAAATATATGCATATCAAACGAGAAAAGTTTCGCGATCATTAAGATAACAATCATAACAAATTTTCAATACTGAAAATCGTGCATTCTTTAGCGTGAAATTTTGTGATGGCGATCGTCTATAGACGCAGGAGCGATACTGTGGGGATAAAAACAGTGAAATGTGCTTAATGTCGCAAATATGAGAATTGATGTCGTTTGTTCGGTTGCCGGGCGGCGCAGCGCTTACCCGACCAGCAACATTCAGAAAGCAAAAACCCCGCCGAAGCGGGGTTTTTTAAGAAGTGAAACTGACCGATAAGCCGGGTTCTGTCGTGGACAGTCATTCATCTAGGCCAGCAATCGCTCACTGGCTCAAGCAGCCTACCCGGGTTCAGTACGGGCCGTACCATGTGAACCCCTATTTGGCCTTGCTCCGGGTGGAGTTTACCGTGCCACGGACTGTTACCAGCCGCGCGGTGCGCTCTTACCGCACCCTTTCACCCTTACCTGATCCCGCTTGCGCGGGCCATCGGCGGTTTGCTCTCTGTTGCACTGGTCGTGGGTTTCCCCCCCAGGCGTTACCTGGCACCCTGCCCTATGGAGCCCGGACTTTCCTCCCCTCCGCCCGTCTCCCCCGAAAGGGACGACGACGAAGCGGCGACTGTCTGGTCAGCTTCGGCGCGCAGTATAGAGGGTTTGCACGCCGCTGTCACCCCCAGGTATGGGAAAGCCGTGATTAACGCGCCACTTCCACCTTCGCCAGTTTTTCGTAATAGCATGCAATCGCGCTGTGATCTGCCGTGCCCAGGCCATCGGCACGCAGCGCCTGCATCATCTCCATAACTGCTGCGGTCAGCGGCAGCTGTGCGCCCACGCCGTGTGACGTATCCAGCGCGTTCGCCAGATCTTTAATGTGCAGGTCGATGCGGAATCCCGGCTTGAAATTACGATCCATCACCATCGGCGCTTTGGCATCCAGTACGGTGCTGCCCGCCAGACCGCCGCGAATGGCCTGATAGACAAGGTCCGGATTGACGCCCGCTTTGGTTGCCAGCGTCAGTGCTTCAGACATGGCGGCAATGTTGAGTGCCACAATCACCTGGTTTGCCAGCTTGGTCACGTTACCCGCCCCAATCTCTCCCGTGTGCACCACGGAGCCCGCCATCGCTTTCATCAGGTCGTAGTATCTATCGAAAACGGCTTTATCACCGCCGACCATCACCGACAACGTGCCGTCGATCGCTTTCGGCTCACCGCCGCTGACCGGCGCATCCAGCATATCGACACCCTTTGCCTTTAGCGCCTCGCTGATTTCACGGCTTGCAAGCGGTGCGATAGAGCTCATATCGATCAGCACCAGGCCGGGCTTCGCGCCGTCGATAATGCCGTTTTCACCCAGCGCAACCTCTTTGACATGTGGGGAGTTAGGCAGCATGGTGATGATGACATCGCACTGCTCGGCAATGGCTTTCGCGGTGGTGGCCGTTTCAGCGCCAGCCGCTATCACCTCTGCCACGGCCTGCGGATTGTGATCGGATACCACCAGTGAGTAACCCGCTTTGATGAGGTTCTTACTCATTGGTTTACCCATGATGCCCAGGCCAATAAAACCCACTTTCAGCGTCATAATCTGTTTCCTCAATGATGATTATTTTTTAAAAGCGTCGGCTAATTTCTGCGTGGCCGAGCGGAATACGCCGAGGTCGCTACCGACGGCAACAAACGTGGCTCCCCACTCCAGATAGCGACGGGCGTCAGCCTCAACCGGTGCCAGAATGCCGCACGGTTTGCAGTGTGCTTTAGCACGGGCAAAAATGTGCTGGATCGCGCGCTGCACGTCAGGGTGGCTGGCATTACCCAGATGGCCAAAGGCGGCAGCCAGATCGCTTGGGCCAACGAAGATACCGTCCACGCCGTTGGTGGCTGCAATCGCATCGACGTTATCAACGCCCTTCTGGCTCTCAATCTGAACCAGAATGGTGATGTTGCTGTTGGACTGCGCGAAGTAGTCCGGCACGGTGCCAAACATATTGGCGCGATGCGAAACGGAAACGCCGCGAATCCCTTCTGGCGGATAGCGCGTAGAGGCTACGGCCAGTGCCGCTTGTTCTTCTGTCTCCACAAACGGGATCAGGAAGTTATAGAAGCCGATATCCAGCAGGCGCTTGATAATCACCGGCTCGTTGGTGGGGACACGCACTACCGGGGCGCTGTGGCTGCCTTTAAGCGCCATCAGCTGCGGAATAAAGGTGCTGATATCGTTCGGCGCATGTTCGCCGTCCAGCACCAGCCAGTCGAAACCGGCCAGGCCCAGCACTTCGGTGCTGATAGGGTTTGCCAGCGCGGACCAGCAGCCAATCTGAATCTGGTGCGTCGCAAGAGCCGCTTTAAATTTATTCGGGAAGATATCGTTATTCATCGTATTTACCTTTTTAATTCCGCAGCCTTTTTCAGTATCATTTTATTTATTCAGACACCGCGCCAGCATGATATTTATTATTCTGGCGTGATAAAAACGTCATTCAGTATAAGGCGCAATCCGCGACCGCACATTGTTTTAATGCTCAGGTATTACGGTATATTTTGATAAAAATTTTTGCATATGCACAAAGCACTGGGCGCTAATGCACAGAATCAAGGATTACGGGTTCTGAAGCGATCGGGATCACATTTTGCTATTCATTCTACTGACATGCTTTATTTCTGAAAGCCGCGTATTTATTTCTACCATTAGAAAAATGGCTGAATTTATTATCAGACACTTTGCTGGAGAATAGTGAACAATGGCCGACATTGAAATTCGACAGGCATCGCCGACGGCGTTTTATATCAAAGTACACGACACCGATAATGTGGCGATTATTGTCAACGACAATGGCTTAAAAGCGGGCACCCGCTTCCCGGACGGGCTGGAACTGATTGAGCATATTCCACAGGGACATAAAGTCGCCCTGGTGGATATCCCTGCTAATAGCGAAATCGTACGTTACGGTGAAGTCATCGGCTATGCCGTTCGCGCTATACCACAGGGGAGCTGGGTTGAAGAGTCGCTGGTGGCGCTGCCGGAAGCGCCGCCGCTGAACACGCTTCCGCTGGCGACCCGCGTGCCGGAACCGCTTCCTCCGCTGGAGGGCTATACCTTCGAAGGCTACCGCAACGCGGACGGCAGCGTCGGCACCAAGAACCTGCTCGGCATTACCACCAGCGTGCACTGCGTGGCGGGCGTGGTGGATTACGTGGTGAAAATCATCGAGCGCGACCTGCTGCCGAAATACCCGAACGTCGACGGCGTGGTGGGCCTGAACCACCTCTACGGCTGCGGCGTGGCGATTAACGCCCCCGCCGCCGTGGTACCTATCCGTACCATTCACAATATTGCCCTGAACCCGAACTTTGGCGGCGAGGTGATGGTCATCGGTCTGGGGTGTGAAAAATTGCAGCCAGAGCGCCTGCTGCAGGGCACCGAAGATGTGAAAGCCATTCCGGCAGACGAGGCCAGCATCGTGCGCCTGCAGGACGAACGCCACGTTGGTTTCCGCTCAATGGTCGACGATATTCTGCAGGTGGCAGAGCGCCATCTGGACAAGCTTAACCAGCGACAGCGTGAAACGTGCCCGGCGTCGGAGCTGGTGGTCGGAACCCAGTGCGGCGGCAGCGATGCCTTCTCCGGCGTGACGGCCAACCCGGCGGTGGGCTATGCGTCCGATCTGCTCGTTCGCTGCGGCGCCACGGTGATGTTCTCCGAGGTGACCGAAGTGCGTGACGCCATCCATCTGCTGACGCCGCGCGCCGTTAATGAAGAGGTCGGCAAGCGCCTGCTTGAGGAAATGGCCTGGTACGATAGCTATCTCGAGATGGGCAAAACCGACCGCAGCGCCAACCCGTCTCCAGGCAACAAGAAAGGCGGCCTGGCAAACGTGGTGGAAAAAGCCCTTGGTTCGATTGCCAAATCCGGGCAGAGCGCGATTGTGGAAGTGCTCTCTCCGGGCCAGCGCCCGACGAAACGCGGCCTGATTTACGCGGCAACGCCGGCCAGCGATTTCGTTTGCGGCACGCAGCAGGTCGCATCCGGCATTACGGTGCAGGTCTTTACCACCGGGCGCGGCACGCCGTACGGCCTGATGGCGGTACCGGTGATCAAGATGGCGACACGCACCGAGCTGGCAAACCGCTGGTATGACTTAATGGACATCAACGCGGGTACTATCGCGACCGGAGAAGAGAGTATTGAGGACGTGGGCTGGAAGCTGTTCCACTTCATTCTGGATGTCGCCAGCGGGCGGAAGAAAACCTTCTCCGATCAATGGGGATTACATAACCAGCTGGCGGTGTTCAACCCGGCACCGGTGACGTGATTTTCCGTCCCACATCTATCCCGCATTGAGGTAACCCGTCGGACAAGCCGCAAACCTTCCAGTTTGAGGCGATATCTGTTGGCTAAAAGACGCATAACGATCCGTAGGCCGGGTAAGGCGTAGCCGCCACCCGGCAAAAACCGGCAGGGGATGCCTTACTCCCCCTGCTGCTCCAGCGCATACTTATACAGCGCATTTTTCTTTACGCCGTGAATTTCTGCCGCCAGCGCAGCGGCTTTCTTCAGCGGCAGTTCCGCCTGCAGCAGCGTCAGCGTGCGCAGCGCGTCGGCTGGCAGCGCGTCTTCCTGCGCTTTATGTCCTTCGACAATCAGCACCATTTCGCCCTTGCGGCGGTTTTCGTCTTCCTTCACCCACGCCAGCAGTTCACCCACCGGCGCGCCGTGGATCGTTTCCCAGGTTTTGGTCAGCTCGCGCGCCAGCACCACGTAGCGGCCTTCTCCCCAGACGGTCACCATATCTTCCAGGCTCTCCAGCAGGCGGTGCGTGGATTCGTAGAAAATCAGGGTGCGCGGTTCCGCTTCCAGGTCTTTTAAAACGTCGCGGCGGCCTTTGGATTTGGCAGGCAGGAAGCCTTCATAGCAGAAACGGTCAGACGGCAGACCTGCAGCGCTTAATGCAGCAATCGCGGCGCACGGCCCGGGCAGCGGCACAACGCGAATACCGGCTTCGCGACAGGTACGCACCAGGTGATAGCCGGGATCGTTGATCAGCGGCGTACCGGCGTCGGAGACCAGAGCAATGTTCTGCCCCTCTTTCAGCTTCGCCACCAGCGTTTCGGCTTTTTGTTGCTCATTGTGATCGTGCAGAGCAAACAAACGGGCGTTAATCGCGAAATGTTGCAGCAGCAGGCCGGTGTGGCGGGTATCTTCAGCAGCAATTAAATCAACAGCTTGCAGTACGGTGAGCGCACGTTGGGTAATATCAGACAAATTCCCGATAGGAGTAGGTACAATATAAAGCTGGCCTTGAGAATTATCTGCCGTTTCGTGTTGTTTCATTGTTTCGTCCGTATTGCCGATTTAATATTGAGCATTGCGTAAAAAAAATCACTGGATACAGTATGGTACCGTTAACGTTTCTTCGAAAAAAAGCCACGCGCAGCGTGCCGCTTCTGCTGGCAGCCCTGATCTTTGCAGGCTGTGGCACCCAGGCACCTGACCAGAGCACCGCCCATCTTCAGGGTTCCGCTCAGGCTGATTCTGGCTTTTATCTGCAGCAAATGTCGCAGAGTTCAAATGATACCAAGACCAACTGGCAATTACTCGCCATTCGTGCACTGCTGAAAGAGGGTAAAACCCAGCAGGCTGCCGAACTGTTTAACCAGTTGCCGAAAGATCTTAACGACGCCCAGCGTCGCGAGCAGAGCCTGCTCTCTGCCGAGCTGAAGGTCGCGTTGAAAGATTACGCCGCCGCGAAGAAGATCCTCGGGGACATTGACGTGAGCGCGCTGGATAAAAACCAGCAGGCTCGCTTCTGGCAGGCGGGCATTACCGCTGAGCAGGGGCGCCCTTCCCTGACGCTGCTCCGCGCCCTCATCGCGCAAGAGCCGCTGCTCGGCGGTGCCGAGAAGCAGAAAAATATTGATGCCACCTGGCAAGCGCTGGCGTCGATGACGCAGGAACAGGCGCAGGCTCTGGTCATCAACGCCGATGAAAACGTTCTTCAGGGCTGGCTGGATCTGCAGCAGATGTGGTTTAACAACCGCAGCGATCCAAAGATGCTAAAAGCCGGTATTACGGACTGGCAGACACGTTACCCGCAAAACCCGGGGGCGAAAATGCTGCCAACCCAGCTGGTGAACGTACAGAACTTTAAGCCAGCGTCTACCAGCAAAATCGCCCTGCTTCTGCCGCTCAACGGCCAGGCGGCGGTGTTTGGCCGTACCATTCAGCAGGGCTTTGAAGCAGCGAAAAACGGCACTACGTCGGTAACCGGCAGCGCTGTTCCCGCTCAGGCGGCCCAGGCGGCTAACGTGAGTGATGTTGTCAGCCCATCCGCCGCCGAGACCAGCGACCTGACCACGGCGCAAGCTCCGGCGCAGGGCACGATGCAAAACCCGGTGACGGCCCCGACGACGCCTCAGGCTACAGCTGCACCGGCGACAACAGCACCTGCGACCCAGGCTCCGGCCGAGACCCAAGCGGCACCAGCACCTGACGCAACGGCAGAACAGCCTCAGCAGCAGACTGCACAACCCGCGGCCCAGCCTGCCGCTCAGCCGCAGGCCGTAGCAACCACCAGCGCCAACCCGGGCGCTGAGGTGAAAATTTACGACACCAGCTCGCAGCCGCTTGACCAGGTTCTGGCGCAGGTTCAACAGGACGGGGCGAGCATCGTTGTCGGCCCGCTGCTGAAAAACAACGTGGAAGAGCTGATGAAGAGCAATACCACGCTGAACGTGCTGGCGCTCAACCAGCCTGAGCAGGTTCAGAACCGGGCCAATATCTGCTACTTCGCGCTTTCCCCTGAAGATGAAGCCCGCGATGCGGCGCGTCATATTCACGAGCAGGGTAAGCAGGCTCCGCTGCTGCTCATCCCACGCAGCGCGCTGGGCGATCGCGTGGCGAATGCCTTTGCCGATGAGTGGCAGAAGCTGGGCGGCGGCGTCGTGCTGCAGCAGAAATTCGGCTCCGTCTCTGAACTGCGTGCGGGCGTAAACGGTGGAGCGGGTATCGCGCTTAACGGCAGTCCTGTCACCGCGAGCCTGCCGCAGCAGCAGGGCGTGACGATTGGCGGCCTGACGATCCCGGCCCCGCCTACCGACGCACAGATTAGCGGTGGCGGTAAAGTGGATGCGGCCTATATCGTTGCCACGCCGCAGGAGATCGCCTTTATCAAACCGATGATCGCGATGCGTAACGGCAGCCAGAGCGGCGCAACGCTCTACGCCAGCTCACGCAGCGCGCAGGGCACCGCCGGCCCGGATTTCCGTCTGGAAATGGACGGTCTGCAGTACAGCGAAATCCCAATGCTGGCTGGCAGCAATCCGGCGCTGATGCAGCAGGCGCTGAGTACCGTACGTAACGATTATTCTCTGGCGCGTCTGTATGCGATGGGTGTCGATGCATGGGCGCTGGCGAACCACTTTACCCAGATGCGCCAGGTGCCGGGCTTTGAGCTTAACGGCAATACCGGCGATCTGACCGCCACCCAGGACTGCGTGATCAACAGGAAGTTATCATGGCTCAAATACCAGCAGGGGCAGATCGTCCCGGCCAGTTAAGCCGAAAAGAGACCGGCGATGCGTGGGAATTAAAGGCGCGTCGCTGGCTTGAAGGCAAAGGACTGCGTTTTATCGCCGCCAACGTCCGCGGGCGCGGCGGCGAAATCGACCTGATCATGAAAGACGGTCAGGTCACCGTGTTTGTAGAAGTCCGCTTTCGACAGTCCTCTCGTTTTGGCGGTGCTGCCGCCAGCGTGACGCTCGCCAAACAACATAAATTATTACAGACTGCCCACTTGTGGCTTGCCCGCCATAATGGGAGTTTTGATACTGTGGATTGCCGGTTCGATGTGATAGCCTTCACCGGAAATGAGATCGAATGGCTTAAAAACGCTTTTGGCGAAGACGCATAATTAAGATTTAAAAGGGATAACGTGCTCGAAAGAATTAAAGTGTGCTTCACAGAAAGCATCCAGACTCAGATTGCCGCGGCGGAAGCCCTTCCGGATGCTATCTCGCGTGCCGCAATGACGCTGGTGCAATCCCTGCTTAACGGCAACAAAATCCTCTGTTGTGGCAACGGCACGTCAGCCGCCAACGCACAGCATTTTGCTGCCAGCATGATCAATCGTTTTGAAACAGAACGCCCCAGTTTACCTGCCATTGCACTTAATACCGATAATGTGGTCTTAACGGCGATTGCTAACGATCGTCTGCATGACGAAATTTACGCAAAGCAGGTGCGAGCTCTGGGTCATGCCGGAGATGTGCTGCTGGCCATCTCCACGCGCGGCAATAGCCGGGATATTGTCAAAGCCGTTGAAGCCGCCGTCACCCGCGACATGACCATCGTGGCCTTAACCGGCTATGACGGGGGTGAGCTGGCGGGTCTGCTTGGGCCGCAGGATGTGGAAATCCGCATTCCTTCTCACCGGAGCGCACGTATTCAGGAGATGCATATGCTCACGGTGAACTGCTTATGTGACTTGATCGATAACACGCTTTTCCCTCACCAGGATGATTAAGGAGTTCTTATGAAGGCTTTATCGACCCTCGCAGTCCTTATGTCTGCATTACTGCTTCAGGGATGTATCGCTGCGGCCGTTGTGGGTACCGCCGCGGTAGGCACCAAAGCGGCAACCGATCCGCGCACCGTGGGAACGCAGGTGGATGACGGTACGCTGGAGCTGCGCGTCAACAGTGCGCTGTCGAAAGACGAACAAATCAAGAAAGAAGCGCGTATCAACGTGACGGCTTATCAGGGCAAAGTGCTGCTGGCAGGTCAGGCACCGAATCTGGAGCTCGCCTCTCGTGCGAAACAGATTGCGATGGGCGTCGAAGGGACCACAGAGGTGTTTAACGAAGTGCGTCAGGGCAAGCCAATTGGCCTGGGTGATGCCTCTTCCGATACCTGGATCACCACCAAAGTACGCTCCCAGCTGCTGGGCTCGGACCAGGTGAAATCCTCCAACGTGAAGGTGACGACAGAAAACGGTGAAGTGTTCCTGCTGGGTCTGGTGACCGAACGTGAAGGGAAAGCGGCGGCCGATATCGCCAGCCGGGTGAGCGGCGTGAAGCACGTCACCACCGCGTTTACTTACATCAAGTAAGCTACACCCAACTGTAAGCCCGGTGAGCGCTCGTGCCACCGGGCTTTTTTTCACATCAACGCAATACTCCCCACTATCACCCCGCTCAACGCCACTAGCCCTGCGGTCAGCCACAGCGCTTTCGCCGGGAATGACTTACGCAGCATAATCAGCGACGGCAGGCTGATGGCAGGCAGCGTGATGAGCAATGCCAGCACCGGCGCGGTGCCCATACCGGCCAGCATCATGGTCTGAACAATGGGAATTTCTGCGGCTGTAGGGATCACAAACAGGCAGCCTGCAACGGCCATCGCAATGACCCACAACAGCGTGTTATCGATAGCGCCATCCGCATGCGGAAAGAGCCAGACGCGCGCCGCCCCGAGAACCAGTACCGCCAGGATATAGACCGGGATGGTGCTCCAGAAAAGCTGCCATAGCGCCTTGCCCCAGCGTGCGAAGAAACTGCCCTGCGGCTCGCTAACGTCCAGCTCAACAGACGCGGACTCTGGCGCCTTATCCTTCACCAGATTCTGCACCAGCGTCGCCACCACCAGCACGGTCAGCAGTCCGGCCACCAGACGAATGAACGCAAAATGCCAGCCCAGTACAAAGCCCATAAACACCAGCGTTGCCGGGTTGAGCAGCGGGTTGCCCATCCAGAACGCCAGCGCGCCGCCCATCGACACGCGCTGGCGACGCATCCCGGCAGCCACAGGCGCGGCGCAACAGGAGCACATCATCCCCGGCAGGGAGAAGATCGTTCCCAGCAGCGTACCCTGAAAGCGCGGTTGTCCGAGGGTTTTCACCAGCCAGTTGCGCGGGATCAGCACCTGAATCAGTGAGCCCAGGATCACGCCTAAGACGGCGGCCTTCCAGACGGCAAGAAAGTAGACCATGGCATAGTCCCACGCCGCCTGAAGCGGGCTGGCATCAGCCTGAGCGAGAATAGATTTACCGATGCTGTGCGTTTCGGCGGCGGTGAAGGCTTTACCGTAGTACGGCTGCCATTTCACGTACCAGAGGCCAACAATGACCACGAGAAAAAAGAGTGCGGGCTTCCACCATTGAACAGGTGTTGCCACCTGAGATGAAGACTGACCAGTCATAGCATTCCCCGGAGAGTATGAGTTATTAGCCGGGGGAGTTTACGCCTCGCCCTGCGCGATTTCACGCAGTTTTGCCGAAGGGATAATGTTTACGCCCGCTTTCGACGGGGCCAGTCCCTCTTTTAACAGCGCACGCGCGACGTCCCGCGCCTCGATGGCTTTCCAGTTGCCGGGAAGGATGCGAAACAGCGGGGCCATGATGGACTCGTTAAAGCGGCGCTCGTCCCGGTGGCCGATCAGCATCGAGGGGCGCACAATCGTCAGCTGCTCCCATTTCTGCGCAATCAGCGCGTCCTCCATCTTACCCTTCACCTTGTTGTAGAAGAAAGGCGATCCGGCACTGGCGCCCAGCGCGCTGACCACCAGAAAATGTCTGGCTCCCAGCTTTTTCGCCGTAAGCGCGGTGTCCACCACCAGCGTATAGTCGGCGTGGATAAATGCCTCTTTGCTCCCCGCCTCCCGCCGCGTGGTGCCCAGACAGCAAAAGGCGATATCAATCGGGTCCTGGACCTGCGCCAGCGCATCCGTCAGCTGGGGATCGTGCGGATTAAAGACGCCGGAGATGTCCGCCAGCGGTCGACGCGTCGGGGCGGCGATGTAGTTCACGCGGCGATCCTGAATCAGCAGCCGCAGCAGGTGATCGCCCACTAACCCGGTAGCACCCGTAATCAATACCTGACTCATCTTATCCCCTTTACAGAATTGTCCGTTTGCGAACTCAGCGTCGTCGACCACACTTAGAAGTCTGTTACAGGTAAGTATTTACCACAAGCGGAGAAAAATCAGTCTGAAGCCAAAACAACGGAGGAAGCATGGGCAAGAAAATCGCAGTCTTGATTACCGACGAGTTTGAAGATTCAGAATTCACCTCTCCTGCAGAGGCGTTCCGCAAGGCGGGACATGAGGTCATCACCATTGAAAGAGAGGCGGGCAAAACGGTAACAGGCCATAAGGGCGAGGCCAGCGTGACCATCGACGAGACCATCGACAACGTTAGCCCCTCAGATTTCGACGCCCTGCTGTTACCCGGCGGCCACTCACCGGATTCCCTGCGCGGGGACGAGCGTTTCGTGACCTTTACCCGGGACTTTGTCTCTACCGGCAAACCGGTCTTTGCCATCTGCCACGGCCCGCAGTTGCTCATCAGCGCAGAAGTGGTCCGAGGGCGTAAGCTTACGGCTGTGAAACCGATCGTTATCGATCTCAAAAACGCGGGTGCTGAGTTTTACGATCAGGAGGTGGTCAACGACAAAGACCAGCTGATCACCAGCCGGACCCCGGACGATCTCCCGGCGTTTAACCGCGAAGCGCTACGCCTGCTCGGCGCGTAACCAGTGCAGCTTCTTGCCAAAGCCCAGGGTGTTGTCGGTAAATTTCAGCTCATCGAGGCGGATTTCCCACACCGGGGCTTTTAGCGCAGCGGCAACCGGAAAGCGGCGCGTGTAATGCTTACGACGCGCGTCGCTCTCTTCTCCGTCCAGACGACGGATCTCCCCTTTAAACTGCACGCCGCGGATCAGCGCGACCGTTTTCGGCTGACCGTTCACCGTGCCCGCGACCTTAGCCTGCTGGCCGGTCATCTGCGCATGGCGCGTTTTGTCTTCGCTCATAACATAAAACGCGACGCGCTCAGGATCGTAGTAGTAAAACGCGTTTGCGCACCACATCTCACCCTCGCTGTAGACGCACCAGGTGACGACGTGCTGCTTCGCCAGCCAGCGGTTAATGGCGGCCAGTGTTTCCATTTTCGTTCTCTCTCATGCTATGGTGCGTTCACCTTAACATACTGAATCTGTTTACCGTGTGCTGGTTTCTCTATCTTGTCCGAACCGCTGATAACGCACTCTACACCGGGATCACCACCGATGTGGGGCGGCGTTTTTTACAACATCAAACGGGGAAAGGGGCAAAAGCGCTGCGGGGGAAAGGAGAATTACAGCTCGCCTTCTCAGCAGCGGTCGGCGACCGATCGCTGGCACTCAGGCTGGAATACCGCATCAAGCAGCTGACGAAGCGCCAGAAAGAGCGCCTCGTGACCGGAGACGGCTCCTTTGAGGCGCTACGCGAGAGCCTGATTAAAAGCGGTTGAAATGGTCGTGGTACTCGACAAGCCCATTGACGCCGTTAAGCGCGTCGTCCGCCAGACGGTGTACCTGGAAAGCGGATTCCGTACCCGGCCAGCGGCAGCGCAGATCGTAACGCGCGGCCTGCTCGAAGCCTAAACGGCCATAGAACGCCGGATCGCCCAGCGTTACAACGGCCGCATAGCCGAACTCATTGAGCGAATCCAGCCCTTCATAGACCAGCTGACGCGCCAGCCCTTGCCCGCGATAGTTTTCATCCACCGCCAGCGGCGCCATACCGACCCACTGCAGCTCTTCGCCCTGAACGGTTACCGGACTGAAGGCTACATAGCCCACCACCTGACCTTCATCATCGGTGGCAACCAGCCCCAGCGTAATCAGGCCGTCTTCGCGAAGATCGTGGACCAGTTGGGCTTCGGCATCGCTCGTAAAGGCTCGGCGCAACAACGCATCGATCCCCGGCGCATCAATCCCAATTTCGACTCGAATCAGCATGGCTCACCTACTGAAGTGTGTTTACCGTCCGGCGGGGTTTTCAGCCCGGCCTCAACGAAATCTGCCATTTGCATTAGCATCACGCGCAGCGCTTTCGGCATCTGCTCCAGCTCAATGGCATCCATTAAATTCTTCACGTACAGGCCCAGCTCCGTGTCGCCTTCAATCACCAGACGGCGCTGGAAGAAGAGCGTGTCCGGATCCTGCTTGCGCGCGGCGATCATCAGCAGATCGCTGGCGTTGGCGCTAAAGCTCACGTCTGCCTCGGCGGTTTCGCGGACGATGAGCTGGTCATTCTCAACGGAGGTAAACCAGCGCAGCCCGATGTCACGCACCTCAATGCTTAACCAGCGTCCTTCCAGGAACTCCAGCTCACCATCCTGCAGCGCCTGGCGGAACTGCCAGCTCAGGACCTGCTCCAGCACCTGGCGTTTAAGCGCGAACGGCGCCAGCCTGACCGGCACGCTCAGCATTGATGGACCAAATTGTACGAGACGTGAACGCAGTTTATCCAGCACGAGCTTTACTCCCTGATATCTATAGTCCTGCTATTTTGCCATATCCGAAGCGCAACATAGCGGCGTAAATCAACAAACCATCGTCCGTCGTACCTCATTATTGGTGCCATCAATACGCCATTAGCTGCCTTAAATCAAAAATTGTCGCGTATGGGTTAATTAAAATCCCAGCTCGTTAACATTTTTGCGATCGACAACATCAGGATAAATTATGGAGCTGCTCTGCCCAGCCGGAAATCTTCCGGCGCTTAAGGCGGCCATCGAAAATGGGGCCGATGCGGTCTATATCGGGCTGAAAGATGACACCAACGCCCGCCATTTTGCCGGCCTCAACTTTACGGAGAAAAAGCTTCAGGAAGCCGTTAACTTCGTTCACCAGCACCGCCGCAAGTTGCATATCGCCATCAATACCTTTGCTCATCCTGACGGCTACGCCCGCTGGCAGCGCGCGGTGGATATGGCGGCACAGCTGGGTGCCGATGCGCTGATTCTGGCCGACCTCGCTATGCTTGAGTATGCGGCAGAACGCTATCCCCATATTGAGCGCCACGTCTCTGTTCAGGCATCTGCCACCAACGAGGAGGCCGTACGATTTTATCACCGAAACTTTGACGTAGCCCGCGTGGTGCTGCCGCGCGTACTCTCTATTCATCAGGTTAAGCAACTCGCGCGCGTCACGCCAGTGCCGCTGGAAGTTTTTGCCTTTGGCAGCCTGTGCATTATGGCCGAAGGCCGTTGCTATCTTTCCTCGTATTTGACCGGCGAGTCGCCGAATACCGTCGGGGCCTGCTCCCCTGCCCGCTTCGTTCGCTGGCAGCAAACGCCGCAGGGGCTGGAATCTCGTCTGAATGAGGTGCTGATTGACCGCTATCAGGATGGTGAAAACGCCGGTTATCCGACGCTGTGTAAAGGCCGCTATCTGGTCGACGGCGAGCGCTACCACGCGCTCGAAGAGCCTACCAGCCTTAATACGCTCGAGCTGCTGCCTGAACTGCTGGCGGCCAATATTGCCTCGGTGAAAATCGAAGGTCGCCAGCGCAGCCCGGCCTATGTGAGCCAGGTGGCGAAAGTGTGGCGTCAGGCCATCGACCGCTGCATGGCGGCCCCGCAGAACTACGCCCCGCAGCAGGCCTGGATGGAAACGCTCGGATCGATGTCCGAAGGCACGCAAACCACGCTGGGCGCGTATCACCGTAAATGGCAGTGAGAAAATCATGAAATATTCATTAGGGCCGGTGCTTTACTACTGGCCAAAAGAGACGCTGGAAGATTTTTACCAACAGGCTGCCTCCAGCAGCGCCGATGTGATTTACCTCGGCGAAGCGGTGTGTAGCAAACGCCGCGCCACCAAAGTGGGCGACTGGCTTGATATGGCGAAAAACCTGGCCGTCAGCGGCAAACAGGTCGTGCTCTCCACGCTCGCGCTGGTGCAGGCATCTTCTGAACTGGGCGAGCTGAAACGCTACGTAGAGAACGGCGAGTTCCTGCTGGAGGCGAGCGATCTCGGCGTGGTGAACATGTGCGCCGAACGCAGGCTGCCGTTTGTCGCGGGCCATGCCCTGAACTGCTACAACGCCGTGACCCTGCGCCTGCTGCTCAAACATGGGATGACGCGCTGGTGTATGCCTGTTGAGCTCTCCCGCGACTGGCTGGCAAACCTGCTGACCCAGTGCGAAGAGTTGGGCATTCGTAACAAGTTTGAAGTGGAAGTGCTGAGCTACGGGCATCTGCCGCTGGCCTATTCCGCCCGCTGCTTTACCGCACGCTCGGAAGACCGTCCAAAAGACGAGTGCGAAACCTGCTGTATTAAGTACCCGAACGGACGCAGCATGCTGTCCCAGGAGAACCAGCAGGTGTTTGTTCTCAACGGCATTCAGACCATGAGCGGCTATGTCTATAACCTTGGCAACGAGCTGGCGTCGATGGACGGGCTGGTGGATATGGTGCGCCTGTCACCGCTCGATAACGGCGTGTTTGCGATGCTGGATGCCTTCCGCGCCAACGAAAACGGTGCTGCTCCGCTGCCGCTTACGGCAAACAGCGACTGTAACGGCTACTGGCGACGGCTCGCAGGACTGGAACTTCAGGCCTAAAAAAGGCTCACTTTGTTAACAACGGTTATCATTTTTTAATGCAGTATTAAAGATTCACCGTCGACAAAGTGAGCTGTTATGACTGACAAAACCATTCCGTTTTCGGTGCTGGATCTGGCGCCGATCCCACAAGGCTCCTCGGCAAGAGAAGCCTTTTCGCACTCTCTGGATCTGGCTCAGCTGGCCGAAAAGCGTGGCTATCACCGCTACTGGCTGGCCGAACACCACAACATGGTGGGCATCGCCAGCGCCGCCACCTCGGTACTGATTGGTTATCTGGCGGCAAACACCACCACACTGCACCTGGGATCCGGCGGCGTGATGCTGCCGAACCACTCTCCGTTGGTGATCGCCGAGCAGTTTGGCACCCTGAATACCCTTTATCCGGGCCGTATCGATTTAGGGCTTGGCCGTGCACCGGGCAGCGACCAGCCTACCATGCGTGCCCTGCGTCGCCATATGAGCGGCGATATCGACAACTTCCCGCGCGACGTGGCCGAACTGGTGGACTGGTTCGACGCACGCGATCCGAACCCGCACGTGCGTCCGGTACCGGGCTACGGCGAGAAGATCCCGGTGTGGCTGCTGGGCTCGAGCCTCTACAGCGCGCAGCTTGCCGCCCAACTGGGGCTACCGTTTGCATTTGCCTCGCACTTCGCGCCGGATATGCTGCATCAGGCGCTGCATCTCTACCGCACGAACTTCAAACCGTCCGAGCGTCTGGAGAAGCCGTACGCGATGGTGTGTATCAACATCGTTGCCGCCGACAGCAATCGCGACGCGGAATTCCTGTTTACCTCCATGCAGCAGGCGTTTGTGAAGCTGCGTCGCGGTGAAACGGGCCAGCTTCCGCCACCGGTGGAGAATATGCATCAGCTGTGGTCAGCCTCCGAACAGTATGGCGTGCAGCAGGCGCTGAGCATGTCGCTGGTAGGCGATAAAGCGAAAGTGCGTCACGGGCTGGAGGCGGTGCTGCGCGAAACGCAGGCGGATGAAATTATGGTTAACGGCCAGATTTTCGATCACCAGGCGCGTTTGCACTCGTTTGAGCTGGCGATGCAGGTGAAAGAGGAGTTGGTGGGGTAGTTTTTGCTTTTCACCCTCTCCCTATGGGAGAGGGCCGGGGTGAGGGGTTCAAACAGCACGTTTTACTGGTAAACGGGCAACAGATTAAAACTCGACAGCACGTGTACCAGAGCGTTACCAACGCCGAATACCAGAATCAGCGCAATCATCGGCTTGCCGCCCCAGACGCGGAATTTCGGGCTGCCGAAGCGTTTACGTGATTTACGTGCCAGCAGCGCGGGCACAATTGCCGCCCAGATGGTTGCCGCCAGCCCTGCATAGCCGATGGCGTACAGGAAACCGTTCGGCCACAGCAGGCCACCCACAATCGGCGGCAGGAAGGTCAGCAGCGCGGTTTTAAAGCGCCCCATCGCAGAATCATCAAAGCCGAACAGATCCGCCAGGTAGTCAAACAGGCCCAGGGTTACGCCGAGGAAAGAGCTCGCCACCGCAAAGTTAGAGAAGATAACCAACAGCAGATCCAGGCTGCGGCTGTTCAGCACGCCGCTCAGCGCCTGCACCAGCACGTCAATGTTACCGCCCTTCTGGGCGATGCCGATAAATTCCGGACGCGGGATGTTGCCCATCGTCCCCAGCAGCCAAATCACATACAGCCCCAGCGCCAGCAGCGTGCCGTAGACCAGACACTTCACAATGGTGCGCGGATCTTTGCCGTAGTACTTCATCAGGCTCGGCACGTTACCGTGGTAGCCGAACGACGCCAGACAGAACGGCAGGGTCATCAGCAGGTAAGGCGTGTAGGAGGTGTTCACTTCGGCGACGTTAAACAGCGTGGCGGGCGTCACGTGCCCCAACAGACTGCCGAAGGTCAGGAAGAAGGTGATGACCTTCGCGCCCAGTACGATTGCCGTCATGCGGCTCACCGCTTTGGTACTCATCCATACGATAAACGCCACAGCCAGCGCGAAACATAGCCCCGCCAGACGCGCCGGAACGTTCAGCGACATCTCCGAGAAGGTGTGATGCAGAATCGAGCCGCTCGCTGAAATATACGCGTAGGTGAGGATATACAGCACAAACGCGATGGACAGCCCGTTCACCAGATTCCAGCCTTTGCCCAGCAGATCTTTGGTGATGGTGTCGAAACTGGAGCCAATCCTGTAGTTCAGGTTCGCCTCGAGGATCATCAGCCCGGAATGGAGCATACAGAACCAGGTAAAGACCAGCGCGGCCAGCGACCAGAAGAACCACGCACCGGACATGACCACGGGCAGGGAGAACATCCCGGCACCTATAATGGTTCCGCCGATGATCACCACGCCGCCAAGCAGCGAAGGTGACGTTTGGGTGGTGGTTAGTGTCGCCATACAGCCTTTTCTCCAGTCAATCATACGGTTCTGCATTTTAATGTGACGCACTGTACCAGTACAAGAGTACAAAAGGAATAAAAAAAGCCCCGATCGCATGAATCGGGGCTGTATATTTTACTTTACGTCAGAAGCGTAAGGCTTACGCGTCACCGAAACGACGACGGCTGGTGCCTTCTTCACGACGCGGGCCACGGCTTTCGCGGCGCTCGCCGGAGAAACGACGACCTTCACCACCGCGACCTTCGCTGCGACCGCCTTCACGACGCTCACCGCCGAAACCGCGACCACCGCCACGACGTTCGCCGCCACGGTCAGGACGTGGCTGCGCATCACCCAGCAGCTGCATGTTCATCGGCTTGTTCAGGATGCGGGTACGCGTAAAGTGCTGCAGCACTTCGCCCGGCATGCCTTTTGGCAGCTCGATAGTAGAGTGGGATGCGAACAGCTTAATGTTACCAATGTAACGGCTGCTGATGTCGCCTTCGTTAGCGATCGCGCCAACGATGTGACGAACTTCAACGCCATCATCACGGCCCACTTCAATGCGGTACAGTTCCATGTCACCTGCGTCGCGACGTTCACGACGTGGACGGTCTTCACCACCGCGCTCTGGACGGTCACCACGTGGGCCACGATCGTTACGGTCGCCACGACGTTCGAAGCGATCGTCACGGTCACGGAATTCACGCTTAGGACGCATCGGTGCATCTGGTGGCACGATGAGGCTACGTTCGCCCTGAGCCATTTTCAGCAGTGCTGCAGCCAGGGTTTCCATGTCCAGCTCTTCGCCTTCAGCAACAGGCTGAATCTGCGACAGCAGCGCACGGTACTGATCCAGATCGCTGCTTTCCAGCTGCTGCTGTACTTTAGCGGCGAATTTTTCCAGACGGCGTTTGCCCAGTAGCTCTGCGTTTGGCAGGTCCGCTTCTGGAATGGTCAGCTTCATGGTGCGTTCGATGTTACGCAGCAGACGACGCTCGCGGTTCTCAACGAACAGCAGCGCACGGCCAGCACGACCCGCACGACCGGTACGGCCGATACGGTGAACGTAAGACTCGGAATCCATCGGGATGTCATAGTTAACAACCAGGCTGATACGCTCAACGTCCAGACCACGTGCTGCCACGTCGGTTGCAATCAGGATATCCAGACGACCGTCTTTCAGACGCTCCAGAGTCTGCTCACGCAGAGCCTGGTTCATGTCGCCGTTCAGCGCTGCGCTGTTGTAGCCGCTACGCTCCAGGGCTTCAGCCACTTCCAGGGTCGCGTTTTTGGTGCGAACGAAAATAATCGCCGCATCAAAATCTTCCGCTTCCAGGAAACGTACCAGCGCTTCGTTTTTGCGCATGCCGTACACAGACCAGTAGCTCTGGCTGATGTCCGGGCGAGTGGTTACGCTGGACTGAATACGCACTTCCTGCGGATCTTTCATGAAGCGTTTGGTGATACGACGAATCGCTTCTGGCATGGTGGCAGAGAACAGCGCGGTCTGATGACCGTCCGGGATCTGCGCCATGATGGTTTCGACGTCTTCGATGAAGCCCATACGCAGCATTTCATCTGCTTCATCCAGCACCAGACCGCTCAGTTTAGAGAGGTCCAGAGTACCGCGCTTCAGGTGATCCAGCAGACGGCCCGGCGTACCGACAACAATCTGTGGACCCTGGCGCAGGGCGCGTAACTGCACGTCATAACGCTGGCCGCCGTACAGGGCTACCACGTTTACGCCGCGCATATGTTTAGAGAATTCCGTCATTGCTTCTGCAACCTGAACAGCCAGTTCACGGGTTGGAGCCAGGACGAGGATCTGCGGTGCACGCAGGTCCGGATCAATGTTGTTCAGCAGCGGCAGCGAGAATGCTGCAGTTTTACCGCTACCAGTCTGGGCCATGCCCAGCACGTCACGACCAGAAAGCAGGTGTGGGATACACTCAGCCTGGATCGGAGATGGTTTTTCGTAACCCAGATCGTTAAGGGCTTCAAGGATAGGAGCCTTCAGGCCCAGATCTGCAAAAGTGGTTTCGAATTCAGCCATGTAGTACGAGTGCCTCAATGTCAATGGCGGCCAGTCTACTTAGCTCATCGTGAAAATGATTAGCAATTTTCATTGAAAAGTGTGAACCGGCTCAAAGTAGGTGTATTGACGAACAACAACGCCCTCACCAGTTAAGGTGATGGCAATCAAAAGATTACGGGCTGATGTTTATGTCGTCAGCTATTGCTGGTCCGATTCTGCCAGGTCGTCATGCTCCTGGCCCAAGAGCGATAATTCCAACAATGCATAACGGTGCTCAACGAAGTTGTGTACGTTGTTAGCAACCGCTAATTTGAACAGTGCCGTAGCGCTGTCCATATCCCCCAGACTTAGGTAGTACTTACCTAAATAGAAGTTGGTTTCACTGAGATGCTCAGCGAGCGAGGTGTTATCCGTTGCGTCCGCCTTGAGGCGTTCCATCAGCGTTGCTTCGCTAATGTTGCCCAGGTAGAACTCGACAATGTTCCATCCCCACTGTTCCTTGTCCGATTTATCGAAGCGCTGTTTCAGTGCCTCTTTTGCCTGCTTCTCATTGAGCTTCCGCTCAACGATGTAAAGCCACAGGCTACGGAAAGGATCATTAGGATCGTCTTGATAAAACGCCAGCAGATCATCTTGCGCTAACTTATCACGACCGCCGTAATACAATGCGATACCGCGATTCAAGTGCGCGTAGTTGTAAGTTGGATCAAGCTCAAGTACAGAATCAAACGCTTCATAGGCAGCATCAAAATTGCCTGCCTGCGTTAAATAAATGCCTAAGTAATTGAATACTTCAGGCATATCAGGTCGGATAGCCAGCGCTTGTGAAAAATCATTTCGCGCCAGTGCCCTCAGACCGAGACTATCATACAACACTCCGCGCTCATATAAAAGCTGTGCGCGTTCTTCATCGGTTAAAGCCCGACTGGCAAGTATTTGTTCCATGCGTGCCAGAATCACTTCTTGCTGCAAAGTCGGTTGCAATGGCACTGCGAGGACTTCGCTCTTACGCCAGGCAGAGTTGCTGCATCCTGCCAGCGTTAAAGCTGTCGCAACGAAACACCAGCGCAAAAAAGGCTTCATTTCCCACTCCCGAAGACAACTATTGGATGAACGTCCTGTCCCCCGGCGGCTTAACAAGGCGTCCTGCCTGATAATAGGCCCTCCGCAAAGCGGAGGGCAAATGGCAACTTACTCGCCTTGCTGTTCTGCCGCCTGTGCTTCTGGCGCAGCAGCTGGCTGAGACTGCTCGGTTGCTTCTTTAATGCTCAGACGGATACGGCCCTGGCGATCAACTTCCAGAACTTTCACCGGTACTTCCTGACCCATCTGCAGGTAATCGGTCACTTTCTCAACGCGCTTGTCAGCGATCTGAGAAATGTGAACCAGACCTTCTTTACCGCCACCGATGGCAACGAACGCGCCAAAGTCAACGATACGGGTCACTTTACCTGCGTAGACGCGGCCCACTTCGATCTCTGCAGTGATTTCTTCGATGCGACGGATCGCGAATTTCGCTTTCTCGCCGTCGGTTGCTGCGATCTTCACAGTACCGTCATCTTCGATTTCGATGGTGGTGCCAGTCTCTTCGGTCAGCGCACGGATTACGGAACCGCCCTTACCGATAACATCTTTGATCTTGTCTGGATTGATCTTGATGGTGTGGATACGTGGAGCGAACTGAGAAATGTCGCCACGCGGCGCGTTAATCGCCTGTTCCATCACGCCCAGGATGTGCAGACGCGCACCTTTAGCCTGGTTCAGAGCAACCTGCATGATCTCTTTGGTGATACCTTCAATTTTGATATCCATCTGCAGCGCAGAGATACCGTCGCGGGAACCCGCCACTTTGAAGTCCATGTCGCCCAGGTGGTCTTCGTCACCCAGAATGTCAGACAGAACAACGAAGTTGTCGCCTTCTTTCACCAGGCCCATTGCGATACCCGCAACGGCGGCTTTGATTGGCACGCCTGCATCCATCAGCGCCAGAGAAGCACCACATACGGAAGCCATGGAAGAGGAACCGTTGGATTCGGTGATTTCAGACACCACACGTACGGTGTACGGGAATTTGTCAGCTTCTGGCATTACTGCCAGCACGCCGCGCTTCGCCAGACGACCGTGACCAATTTCACGACGCTTCGGCGAGCCAACCATACCGGTTTCGCCTACGGAGTACGGAGGGAAGTTGTAGTGGAACAGGAAGCTGTCAGTGCGCTCGCCCATCAGTTCGTCGATGATCTGTGCGTCACGTGCAGTACCCAGGGTCGCAGTAACCAGTGCCTGCGTTTCGCCACGGGTAAACAGCGCGGAACCGTGAGTACGAGGCAGAACGCCAGTACGCACGTCCAGGCCGCGGATCATGTCTTTTTCACGGCCATCGATACGCGGCTCGCCTGCCAGAACGCGGCTACGAACAACGTTTTTCTCGATTGCGTGCAGGATTTCGCCAATTTCGTTAGCGTCCAGCGTTTCGTCTTCGGCAACCAGGGTCGCGGTTACTTCAGATTTGATCACGTCAACCTGAGCGTAACGCTCCTGCTTGTCAGTGATGCGGTACGCATCGCTCAGACGAGATTCTGCCAGAGCTGCAACGCGTGCGTTCAGCGCGTCGTTTGCCGCTTCTGGCTGCCAGTCCCAACGTGGTTTACCGGCTTCTTTCACCAGATCGTTGATGTTCTGGATAACGATCTGCTGCTGGTCATGGCCGAAGACCACAGCACCGAGCATCTGGTCTTCGCTCAGCAGTTCAGCTTCGGATTCAACCATCAGCACAGCTGCTTCAGTACCCGCAACAACCAGGTCCAGCTTACTTTCTTTCAGCTCTTCCTGAGTTGGGTTCAACACGTACTGGTCGTTGATGTAGCCAACGCGCGCGGCACCGATTGGGCCATTGAACGGAATACCAGACAGTGACAGGGCAGCGGATGCGCCAATCATGGCAACGATGTCTGGGTTAACCTGTGGGTTAACGGAAACAACGGTCGCGATAACCTGTACTTCGTTAACGAAGCCTTCCGGGAACAGCGGACGAACCGGGCGGTCAATCAGACGCGCGATCAGGGTTTCGCCTTCGCTTGGACGGCCTTCACGACGGAAGAAGCCACCCGGGATTTTACCGGCAGCGTAGGTACGCTCCTGGTAGTTAACGGTCAGGGGGAAGAAGTCCTGACCTGGTTTAGCTTTTTTCTGGCCAACCACGGTAACGAATACCGCAGTGTCATCCATGCTTACCATAACGGCAGCAGTAGCCTGACGAGCCATCATGCCGGTTTCCAGCGTGACGGTATGTTGACCATACTGGAATTTACGAACGATCGGATTCAGCAAAGTTCTGTCCTTTCTTAAATGTTTGAAAGCACACCACCGGTGTGCTGTCGATTTAACCCGACCTTCTTCGCATCCTCGCGACTAATGACAACCAACACCCCCATGGGTGAAGCCTCTCATTAGCCGCGCGAACCTCTGCAATGAAGATCATTTATAGCAACAATACAATAGTTTCCAGTGAATTGCTGCCGTCTGGTTGAAAAAAGGGGCCATCAGGCCCCCTTTTCTGAAACTCGCAAGAATTAGCGACGCAGACCCAGACGCTCGATCAGCGCGGTGTAGCGTGCAACATCTTTACGTTTCAGGTAGTCGAGCAGTTTACGACGCTGAGAAACCATACGCAGCAGACCACGACGGCTGTGGTGATCTTTTTTGTGCTCTGCAAAGTGACCCTGCAGGTGGTTAATCTGTGCAGTCAGCAGTGCAACCTGAACTTCGGTAGAACCGCTGTCGTTAGTACCACGACCAAACTCAGAAACGATTTTAGCTTTAGCTTCAACGCTTAGAGACATTTTCAAACTCCAAAGTATAAAGAATGTAAGGATGCCGATCTCTAATTCAGCGATCCCATGTACGCCCCGCAGATTGTTAAACAATTTACCAGGCGTTAAGCGGCGATATTCTACTCGTCTCCCCTGCTTATCGCAAGGTGAGCCGTTATCACCGTCACGCGTCGACCGGATATTCGACGACCAGACGACGCGGCGCAACGCGCCCTTCGCCATCCATTTCGCCCATACCGATGAATTTCCCTTCGTCACCTTCGGTCACACGTACCAGGCCTTCCAGCGGCGCTTCCGCCGTACGAACCGGGTTGCCGTTCTTAAAGTAAACGGACGATGTTAAAGGAAGATTAAC
This sequence comes from Enterobacter vonholyi, assembly GCF_008364555.1. Taxonomy (GTDB): domain Bacteria; phylum Pseudomonadota; class Gammaproteobacteria; order Enterobacterales; family Enterobacteriaceae; genus Enterobacter; species Enterobacter vonholyi. The sequence continues at coordinate 112,045 of NZ_VTUC01000037.1, read as the reverse complement.
GACCGGGAAGTCCGCTGCCGGACTGTCCATCGGCATTAGCAGTGGATCCAGCAAATCTGCCGGCGCGATCCCCTGCGCTTCCGCCTGTTCTAACAGCTCGCGCAGATGTTCCAGGGTCACCATCCGCTCCACCGGATACTTGCTCACCGCCAGACGGCGCAGGTAAATCACATGCGCGCCGCAGCCCAGCTTTTCACCGAGGTCGTCAATGATGGTGCGAATATAGGTCCCTTTCGAACAGTGTACTTCAAGCTCCAGCTCATCACCTTCGTGGCGAATAAACAGCAGCTCATACACGGTAATCGGACGGGCTTCACGCGGGACTTCAATGCCCTGGCGCGCATATTCGTAGAGTTTTTTTCCCTGATACTTCAGCGCCGAATACATCGACGGCACCTGCATCGTGTCACCACGGAAACTCTCCAGCGCAGCATCAAGCTGTTCCGCGCTGAACGTCACCGGGCGCTCTTCAACTACCTGACCATCCGCGTCGGAGGTATCCGTGCGCTGGCCCAGCTTAGCGATAACGCGGTAACGCTTATCGGAGTCGAGCAGGTATTGGGAAAACTTTGTCGCCTCTCCCAGGCAGACCGGCAGCATGCCGGTTGCCAGCGGATCGAGCGCGCCGGTGTGGCCCGCACGGTTGGCGTTATAAATACGCTTAACTTTTTGCAGCACGTCGTTGCTGGAAGCGCCCTGGGGTTTATCCAGCAGCAGCACACCATGCACGTCGCGACCACGACGACGAGGACGACTCATCAGTCCTCCTTGCTGTCGTCCGCCGGGTTAACACGACGCTCATCGTCATGTTTAACCACGCTGGTCACCAGGTTGGACATACGCATACCTTCAACCAGCGAGTTGTCGTAGAAGAACGTCAGTTCAGGCACGATACGCAGGCGCATCGCCTTGCCGAGCAGAGAGCGGATGAAACCAGACGCTTCCTGCAGCGCTTTAATGCCGTTTTTCACTGCCGCTTCGTCCTGATCGTTCAGGAAAGTAACGAACACTTTTGCATAGGCCAAATCGCGGGACATTTCGACACCGGAAACGGTGGTCATCATGCCGACGCGCGGGTCTTTGATTTCACGTTGCAGAATGAGCGCGATCTCTTTCTGCATTTCCTGCGCTACGCGCTGAGGGCGACCAAATTCTTTCGCCATAATAAATTCTCCAGACAAAAAAGGGGCTAAAGCCCCTTTTTGAAATTATTGCCGGGTGGCGCGAGGCGATCCCGGCTTACAATCGGTAATTAAGCGATGGTACGCTGAATTTCGATGATCTCGAAAACTTCGATCATATCGCCAACGCGAACGTCGTTGTAGTTCTTCACGCCGATACCACATTCCATGCCGTTACGGACTTCGTTAACGTCATCTTTGAAGCGGCGCAGAGATTCCAACTCGCCTTCGTAGATAACCACGTTGTCACGCAGGACGCGGATTGGGTTGTGACGCTTGATGTTACCTTCGGTAACCATACAGCCCGCGATCGCACCGAATTTCGGTGATTTGAACACGTCACGTACTTCAGCCAGACCGATGATCTGCTGTTTCAGCTCAGGAGACAGCATGCCGCTCATCGCTGCTTTCACTTCGTCGATCAGGTTATAGATGACGGAGTAGTAACGCAGATCCAGGCTTTCGGCTTCAATCACTTTACGCGCAGACGCATCCGCACGAACGTTGAAGCCAACCAGGATAGCGTTGGACGCAGCAGCCAGGGTCGCGTCGGTTTCGGTGATACCACCTACGCCAGAACCGATGATCTTCACTTTAACTTCGTCGGTAGACAGTTTCAGCAAGGAGTCGGAGATCGCTTCCACAGAACCCTGAACGTCGGCTTTCAGAACGATGTTCACTTCGTGAACTTCGCCATCGGTCATGTTGGCAAACATGTTCTCGAGTTTAGATTTCTGCTGACGAGCCAGTTTAACTTCACGGAATTTGCCCTGACGATACAGTGCCACTTCACGCGCTTTCTTCTCGTCACGCACCACGGTCACTTCGTCACCAGCAGCCGGAACACCGGACAGACCCAGGATTTCAACTGGAATGGACGGACCTGCTTCCAGCACTTCCTGACCCAGTTCGTTACGCATCGCACGAACGCGACCGTATTCGAAACCGCACAGAACGATATCGCCTTTATGCAGCGTACCTTCGCGAACCAGAACGGTAGCAACCGGGCCACGTCCTTTATCCAGGAAGGATTCGATAACCGCACCGCTCGCCATACCGTTACGGATGGCTTTCAGCTCCAGAACTTCGGCCTGCAGCAGGATCGCGTCCAGCAGTTCGTCGATACCGGTACCCGCTTTCGCAGACACGTGTACGAACTGGCTTTCGCCGCCCCACTCTTCCGGCAGAATACCGTACTGGGAAAGTTCGTTTTTAACACGATCGGGATCCGCTTCTGGCTTATCGATCTTGTTCACTGCAACCACAACCGGCACACCCGCTGCTTTCGCGTGCTGGATAGCTTCGATGGTCTGCGGCATGACGCCGTCGTCTGCAGCAACAACCAGAACAACGATATCCGTCGCCTGAGCACCACGAGCACGCATTGAGGTAAACGCGGCGTGACCCGGGGTATCCAGGAAGGTGATCATACCGTTGTCAGTTTCTACGTGGTATGCACCGATGTGCTGGGTAATACCACCCGCTTCGCCAGAGGCAACCTTGGTAGAGCGAATGTAGTCAAGCAGAGAAGTTTTACCGTGGTCAACGTGACCCATGATGGTCACTACCGGTGCGCGCGGTTCTGCCGCAGCACCTGTGTCACGGTCGCTCATTACCGCTTCTTCCAGCTCGTTTTCACGACGCAGGATAACTTTGTGACCCATTTCTTCCGCAACCAGCTGTGCAGTTTCCTGATCGATCACCTGGTTGATGGTTGCCATAGCGCCCAGCTTCATCATCGCTTTGATGACCTGAGAGCCTTTAACCGCCATCTTGTTCGCCAGTTCGCCAACGGTAATGGTTTCGCCGATCACAACGTCACGGTTAACGGCCTGAGCTGGCTTCTGGAAGCCCTGCTGCAGAGCGGAACCTTTACGCTTGCCGCCTTTACCGCCGCGAACAGCCGCGCGTGCTTCTTCACGGTCAGCTTTAGATTCAGCGTGCTTGTTGCCTTTTTTCGCCGGACGCGCTGCTTTTGCATTACGACCACGGCCACGACCGCCTTCAACTTCACGGTCGTTATCATCTTCAGCCTGACGCGCGTGCTGAGAAGTGGTCACGTGATAGTCGCTGGTGTCTTCAGACTGCTCAACGGTATCAACACCGTTCTTCTCATTTTCTTCAGCCATACGACGCGCTTCTTCGGCGACGCGGCGAGCTTCTTCTTCCAGCTTACGGCGGGCTTCTTCTTCCGCTTTACGCTTCAGCTCGGCAGCTTCATTTTCACGGCGGGCTTTTTCAGCCTGGGCGGTTTTGGTCATTTCGTCTGTCTGTTGATTGCTCACTTTGTCTTTTTCCGCAGCGTCACGCTTCACTTTATCACTTGCGTCGCGTTTCGCTTTTTCTGCGGCCTCACGTTCAGCTTTTAATTCTGCTTCACGTTTGGCGGCTGCTTCCGCCTCACGCTGAGCTTGTTCTTCCGCTTCACGCTGTGCCTGCTCTTCCGCGGCAAGGCGTTCTGCCTCTTGCGGATCACGTTTTACAAAGGTGCGCGTCTTGCGGACTTCAATTTGTACCGATTTGCTTTTACCACCGGTACCAGGGATGTTTAACGTGCTACGCGTTTTGCGCTGCAGCGTTAACTTGTCAGGCGTAGAGCCGTGTTCACGGTTCAGGTGCGTTAACAAGGTTTGTTTTTCTTGCGCGGTCACCGAGTCATCAGCGGACTTCGGGATCCCTGCATCAGCAAATTGCTGTACCAGGCGGTCCACGGAGGTCTGAATCTCAGCAGCCAGCGATTTTACAGTTACATCAGTCATGCTGTTCCTTCCTGCTACAGTTTATTACGCTTCGTCGCCGAACCAGCAAATATTACGTGCGGCCATGATGAGCTCGCCGGCTTTCTCGTCGGTTAAACCTTCGATATCAGCCAGGTCATCAACGCCTTGCTCAGCGAGATCTTCCAGCGTACAAACACCACGGGCAGCCAGCTTGAACGCAATCGCACGATCAAGACCTTCCAGATTCAGCAGGTCATCAGCCGGCTTCTTATCGCCAAGGCTTTCTTCCTGAGCCAGTGCCAGGGTGGTCAGTGCGTTTTTAGCGCGTTCACGCAGGGCTTCAACGGTTGGTTCATCCAGACCGTCAATTTCCAGCAGCTCTTTCATTGGCACATAGGCCAGTTCTTCCAGCGTAGAGAAACCTTCTTCTACCAGAACAGTGGCGAAATCTTCGTCAATATCCAGGTATTTGGTGAAGGTATCGATCGCCGCATGGGCTTCAGCCTGATGCTTAGCCTGCAGGTCATCAACGGTCATGACGTTGAGTTCCCAGCCGCTCAGCTGTGACGCCAGGCGTACGTTCTGACCGTTACGGCCGATTGCCTGCGCCAGGTTGCCCGCTTCAACAGCGATATCCATGGTGTGTTTGTCTTCGTCAACAACGATAGACGCCACATCAGCTGGAGCCATTGCGTTGATCACGAACTGCGCCGGGTTGTCATCCCACAGAACGATATCAATTCGTTCACCGCCCAGCTCAGTAGAAACTGCCTGGACACGCGCACCGCGCATACCGACGCAAGCACCGACCGGGTCGATACGCTTGTCGTTGGTTTTCACCGCAATTTTCGCACGGGAGCCCGGATCGCGAGCCGCCGCTTTAATCTCAATAACTTCTTCACCGATTTCCGGTACTTCAATCCGGAACAGTTCTACCAGCATTTCTGGTTTAGAACGGGTCACGAAGAGCTGTGCACCACGCGCTTCAGGGCGAACGGCGTACAGAACACCGCGAATACGGTCGCCTGGACGGAAGTTTTCACGTGGCAGCATATCTTCACGCAGGATCACGGCTTCAGCGTTACCCGGCAACCCTTCGGATTTGATCTCCAGAGAGATGTTGTCGCGGTTCACTTTCTTCACCACACCGGTGATGATCTCGCCTTCCTGATCGCGGAACTGATCGACAACCAGCGCGCGCTCGGCTTCGCGCACTTTCTGCACGATAACCTGTTTAGCGGTCTGGGTGGTGATACGGTCGAAGGTCACAGATTCAATCTGATCTTCAACGTAGTCACCCACGTTCAGACTTTCGTCTTCAAAACGGGCGGCTTCCAGCGTGATCTCTTTGGTCGGCTGGGTCACTTCTTCAACGATTACCCAACGACGGAATGTATCGAAGTCACCGCTTTTACGATCGATTTCTACGCGAACATCGATCTCTTGTTCGTATTTTTTCTTGGTTGCTGTAGCCAGTGCACTTTCCAGCGCTTCGAAAATCTTCTCACGCGGCAGTGATTTCTCATTGGAGACGGCTTCAACAACAGCCAAAATTTCTTTGTTCATCGCGGGCTTTTCACCTCAATCCAGACTGTTAAAAGTGGGGAACCAGGTTCGCCTTCTGGATATTACTCAGCGCGAACACTTCATCTTTGCCTTCGACTGTCACCGTGATCATTTCACCATCAACGGCTTTGATAATTCCCTGCCATTTGCGGCGGTTCTGTACGGCCATACGCAGAACGAGAGCCACTTCTTCACCGGTAAAGCGCACATAGTGCTCGGCCGTGAACATCGGGCGATCGAGGCCAGGTGAGGAAACTTCCAGGTTGTACGCAACGGTAATTGGGTCTTCAACATCAAGAACCGCACTCACCTGGTGGCTGACATCAGCACAATCATCAACATTGATGCCATCTTCACTATCAATATAGATGCGCAGCGTCGATGTACGGCCGCGAACGAATTCGATGCCGACCAGTTCGTAGCCCAGTGCTTCGACCGGTGCAGTAATCATCTCTGTTAATTTTTGCTCTAATGTGGACAAGCCCACCCCCAAGACATAAAAAAAGGGCGTAAAGCCCAGTTATTCTGTAGTCAGATAACAAAAAACCCCGATAAATCGGGGCTTTAGATAACTGAACCCTATAGCCACAACTGTGGCCTGGAGCACTTTCCTAAAGAATTTTTTCAAATCCAGCTACGAAGGCTCTAAGTCTTCACAGTATATTTGAAAAAGAACTTTATGGGAAAGTGGTTGCGGGGGCCGGATTTGAACCGACGACCTTCGGGTTATGAGCCCGACGAGCTACCAGGCTGCTCCACCCCGCGCCTGAAACGTGGCAAATTCTACGCGTTTTGGACAGAATTTGCAAATAATGCTGGGATTTGGTACCGAAGACGGGACGTAAAATCGGCGTTTAGTATATTGATAGTTGACCCCACCTGTCAAGGCGACTTCCGCCAGATCGATCGGACCAAAATTTTTACAAAAAACGCACGAGTCTCTTCCGGTCTTCGCCAAAAGATGATTAAATGAATACTCACTTATTTTGCATAAAAATGCACAAGAGAGCGAAAGCGGTCTCTAATCAGTCAATCAAGCAGGGTTTTATTCTATGACGACGATTCTCAAGCATCTTCCGGTAGGACAACGTATTGGCATCGCTTTCTCAGGCGGCCTGGATACCAGCGCTGCACTGCTGTGGATGCGCCAGAAGGGAGCGGTTCCGTATGCTTATACTGCGAACCTGGGTCAGCCGGATGAGGACGACTATGATGCTATTCCTCGTCGCGCTAAAGAGTATGGTGCAGAGAACGCGCGCCTGATTGACTGCCGTAAGCAACTGGTCGCGGAAGGTATCGCAGCTATTCAGTGTGGTGCATTCCATAACACAACCGGCGGTCTGACCTATTTCAACACCACTCCGCTGGGCCGCGCGGTTACCGGCACCATGCTAGTTGCGGCGATGAAAGAAGACGGCGTCAACATCTGGGGTGACGGCAGCACCTATAAAGGAAACGATATCGAACGTTTCTATCGTTATGGCCTGCTGACCAACGCCGAACTGCAGATTTACAAACCGTGGCTGGATACCGACTTCATCGACGAGCTGGGTGGTCGTCATGAGATGTCCGAGTTTATGATTGCCTGCGGCTTTGACTATAAGATGTCAGTCGAGAAAGCCTACTCCACCGACTCCAACATGCTGGGAGCGACGCACGAAGCGAAAGACCTGGAATTCCTGAACTCCAGCGTGAAGATCGTTAACCCGATCATGGGCGTGAAGTTCTGGGACGAGAACGTCAAAATCCAGGCTGAAGAAGTTACCGTACGTTTCGAACGCGGCCATCCGGTTGCGCTGAACGGTAAAACCTTCTCAGACGATGTTGAGCTGATGCTGGAAGCTAACCGGATTGGCGGTCGTCACGGTCTGGGCATGAGCGATCAGATTGAAAACCGTATCATCGAAGCGAAAAGCCGTGGCATCTATGAAGCCCCGGGTATGGCACTGCTGCACATCGCTTACGAGCGCCTGCTGACCGGTATCCACAACGAAGATACCATTGAGCAGTATCACTCTCATGGCCGTCAGCTGGGTAAACTGCTGTATCAGGGCCGCTGGTTCGATCCACAGGCACTGATGCTGCGTGATGCCCTGCAGCGTTGGGTGGCAAGCGCGATAACCGGTGAGGTGACCCTGGAACTGCGTCGCGGTAACGACTACTCCATTCTGAATACGGTGTCTGACAACCTGACCTATAAAGCAGAGCGTCTGACCATGGAGAAAGGTGAATCCGTGTTCTCACCGGACGATCGTATTGGACAGCTGACCATGCGTAATCTGGACATTACCGATACCCGCGAGAAGCTGTTCAACTATGTTGAGAATGGCCTGCTCTCCGCGAATTCCGATAACGGCCTGCCTCAGGTTGAAAAACTGGAGCATAGCGATAAGAAGTAATCGCTGATGTAGCATGCAAAAGGCGTCCTGGGGACGCCTTTTTTATTTGGACTTTCGTAGGGCGGGTAAGCGCAGCGCAACCCGCCATTTTGCCCGGTGGCGCTGCGCTTACCGGGCCTACGAAAAACAACACATAATCTACAGACGAAAAAAAAGACGTCTTTCGACGTCTTTTTTCTGGAATATTGGTACCGAGGATGGGACTCGAACCCACAAGCCCGTTAGGGCACTACCACCTCAAGGTAGCGTGTCTACCAATTCCACCACCTCGGTACAGAATACTTAGTGCGGGATATCGCTGGTTGGCTTAGCCGGTGCAGCTGGCTGAGTCTGCTCAGTTTTCGCTGGCGCGCTCAGATTTTCCCACTCGCTTCCTTTGCTGGTCTTGTTGCTGTTGATATTGCCAAGCACCAGGCTGATGATGAAGAACAGCGTAGCCAGAATCGCCGTAGTGCGGGTCATGAAGTTCGCAGAACCACTTGAACCGAACAGCGTACCGGAAGCGCCTGCTCCGAAGGAGGCTCCCATATCAGCGCCTTTACCTTGCTGCAGCATAATCAGCGCTACGAGAGCGATGGCTACAATAAGGAAAACAACTAAAAGAGCTTCGTACATAATCAACCTGTTCCTTGCGGATTTGCCGCATACCAATGCTTCGACCAATTAGCAGGATTTCTGTTTCCCACTGAAGCGGGTGTGAATACTAACCAAAGCGAATCACCTTCGCAAGGGCATTTTCGACGCATTGTATCAACTGCGGAAAAAAACAGCAAAAAGCCATTAATTGCTTAAAACAAAGGCGGCAAACGCCGCCTTTTTAAACATTTAGCGTGCAAGATTATGCAGCTTTTACAGCATCCGCAATACGGTGCGCGAATTCGGTTACCTGCGCTTCGTCTTCACCTTCCACCATCACGCGGATCAGCGGTTCAGTACCGGACTTACGCAGCAGCACGCGTCCACGATTGCCGAGGGCCGCTTCAACGTCAGCCATCACCGCTTTGACGTTCTCATTTTCCAGCGGATCGCCTTTGCCGGCAGTGAAACGTACGTTTACCAGGATCTGTGGGAACATTTTCATGCCGCTGCACAGATCGTGCAGGCTCATATGGTTGCGCGCCATAGCGGCAACCACCTGCAGCGCGGCCACGATACCGTCACCGGTGGTGGTTTTGTCGAGCAGGATCACGTGACCCGAGTTTTCTGCACCGATACGCCAGCCCTTCTCCTGCAGTTTTTCCAGCACATAGCGGTCACCCACCTTCGCGCGGACAAACGGAATACCGAGCTGTTTCAGGGCCAGTTCCAGGCCCATGTTACTCATCAGCGTGCCCACCGCACCGCCGCGCAGCTGGCCCTGACGCAGGCCTTCACGGGCAATGATGTAGAGGATCTGATCGCCGTCGACCTTATTACCTTCGTGGTCAACCATGATCACGCGGTCACCGTCGCCGTCCAGCGCAATACCCAGATCGGCTTTTTCTGCCAGAACACGCGCCTGCAGGGCACGAACGTCAGTTGCCCCCACCTGCTCATTAATGTTCAGACCATCCGGCTCGCAGCCAATGGTGATTACTTTCGCACCCAGTTCGCGGAAGACATTCGGGGCGATGTGATAGGTCGCGCCATTCGCACAGTCCACCACAATTTTGAGGTGGGCCAGGCTCAGCTCATTCGGGAAGGTACCTTTACAGAATTCGATATAGCGACCCGCCGCATCAACGATGCGGTTCGCTTTACCCAGCTCTGCGGAATCAACACAGGTAATCTCTTTTTCCATCTCAGCTTCAATAGCTTCTTCCACGTCATCCGGCAGCTTGGTGCCATCAATGGAGAAGAATTTAATGCCGTTGTCGTAGAACGGGTTGTGAGAAGCTGAAATGACAATTCCCGCTTCCGCACGGAAGGTGCGCGTCAGATACGCGACCGCAGGCGTTGGCATTGGGCCCGTAAAGGAGGCGGACAGTCCCGCAGCCGCCAGCCCCGCTTCCAGCGCGGATTCCAGCATATAGCCCGAAATACGGGTGTCTTTACCGATGATAATTTTACGTGAGCCATGACGCGCAAGCACTTTACCAGCAGCCCAGCCGAGCTTCAGGACAAAATCAGGGGTGATGGGAGCATCGCCTACGCGCCCACGGATACCGTCGGTACCAAAATATTTACGATTACTCATAGCGTTTGTTTTCCTTCGCTGCCAGTGTGGCTTCCACCACACGCATGGCTTCTACTGTTTCTTTAACGTCATGGACACGAATAATGTGCGCGCCCTGCATCGCCGCAATCACCGCGCAGGCCAGGCTGCCGCTCAGGCGTTCGCCCGGCCCCACGTTCAGCAACTGCCCAATCATCGACTTTCTTGACATCCCTACCAGTAACGGCAGGTCAAAATGATGGAATTCCGATAAGCGCGCAAGCAACGCATAATTGTGTGAGAGATTTTTACCGAAACCGAACCCCGGGTCGAGCAGCAATTTCTCTTTTGGGATACCTGCACGTTCACAGCGTTCGATATGCTCAATAAAGAAGCGATTTACGTCGGCAAAGACATCGTCATACTTCGGCGCGTCCTGCATAGTTTTCGGTTGGCCCTGCATATGCATCAGGCAAACCGGCAGCCCCGTTTCCGCAGCCGCCTCAATCGCTCCCGGTTCGGTAAGTGAACGGATATCATTGATAATGTGAGCGCCTACTCTCGCCACTTCACGGATCACCTCCGGTTTGGAAGTATCAACGGAGATCCACACTTCAAACCGCTGCGCGATAGCTTCAACGACCGGCACCACGCGCGCCAGCTCTTCTTCCACAGACACGTCCGCCGCGCCTGGACGCGTCGATTCGCCGCCAACGTCAATGATGGTGGCACCCGCATTAATCATTAAATTCGCGTGCTTAACCGCCTCGATAAGCGTGTTATGCGCACCGCCGTCAGAGAAGGAGTCAGGGGTAACATTCAGGATCCCCATCACGTGGGGATGTGAAAGATCGAGATGCGAGTCCTGAGCGAATAATTTCATGGCGAAATCCCTGGTATCTATATGGTTAAACAGAAATGAAAAACCCCGGAGCAAGCTCCAGGGTTTGAGGTACAGACAAACGCGTCAACAGCAGTGGCTTACTTATCGCCCAACTGTTCTGACATGGTGTTGCCCGGATTTGGCGTACGCGGTTCATCAACCGGACGCGGCGCACGCGGGGTGCCATTGTTGTCAGAATTATTGGAAGTGCCTGGGTCTTCCCAGCCTGCTGGCGGACGTACTTCGCGGCGCGCCATCAGGTCGTCAATCTGCGGTGCATCGATGGTCTCATATTTCATGAGCGCATCTTTCATCGAATGCAGGATGTCCATATTGTCGTTCAGGATCTGGCGCGCACGCGCATAGTTACGCTCTACCAGAGATTTAACTTCCTGGTCGATGATACGTGCCGTCTCATCGGACATATGTTTCGCTTTAGCCACAGAACGGCCCAGGAATACTTCACCCTCTTCTTCTGCATACAGCAGCGGACCGAGTTTGTCGGAGAAGCCCCACTGAGTCACCATGTTACGCGCCAGGTTTGTCGCCACTTTAATGTCGTTGGACGCACCGGTAGAAACATGTTCCACACCGTAGATAATCTCTTCTGCCAGACGACCACCGTAGAGGGTAGAAATCTGGCTTTCCAGCTTCTGACGGCTGGCGCTGATCGCGTCGCCTTCAGGCAGGAAGAAGGTCACACCCAGCGCACGACCACGCGGAATAATCGTCACTTTATGCACCGGATCGTGTTCCGGCACGAGGCGACCAATAATCGCATGACCCGCTTCGTGGTATGCCGTGGACTCTTTCTGCGCTTCCGTCATCACCATGGAGCGACGTTCCGCACCCATCATGATTTTGTCTTTCGCTTTCTCAAACTCCACCATCGATACGACGCGCTTGTTACCCCGAGCGGCAAACAGAGCAGCTTCGTTGACCAAGTTAGCCAGGTCCGCACCGGAGAAGCCTGGGGTACCGCGCGCAATGATTGCCGCATCGATATCTGGCGCCAGCGGTACGCGACGCATGTGAACTTTCAGAATCTGTTCGCGACCGCGAACGTCCGGCAGACCCACAACAACCTGACGGTCGAAACGGCCTGGACGCAGCAGCGCAGGGTCAAGTACGTCCGGACGGTTAGTCGCCGCGATAACGATGATACCTTCGTTACCTTCGAAGCCGTCCATCTCAACCAGCATCTGGTTCAGCGTCTGTTCACGTTCATCGTGACCACCGCCCAGACCTGCGCCACGCTGGCGGCCTACGGCGTCGATTTCATCGATGAAGATAATGCACGGTGCTGCCTTCTTGGCCTGCTCGAACATGTCACGCACACGAGATGCACCGACACCCACGAACATTTCAACGAAGTCAGAACCTGAAATAGTAAAGAACGGCACCTTCGCTTCGCCCGCGATGGCTTTCGCCAGCAGGGTTTTACCTGTACCCGGAGGGCCAACCATCAGCACCCCTTTCGGGATCTTACCGCCCAGCTTCTGGAAACGGCTCGGTTCACGCAGGTATTCAACCAGTTCACCGACCTCTTCTTTCGCTTCGTCACAACCGGCGACGTCAGCGAACGTGGTCTTGATCTGGTCTTCCGTTAGCATACGCGCCTTGCTCTTACCGAACGACATGGCACCTTTGCCACCGCCGCCCTGCATCTGGCGCATAAAGAAGATCCAGACGCCGATAAGAAGCAGCATCGGGAACCAGGAAATGAAGATAGAAGCCAGCAGGCTTGGTTCTTCTGGCGGCTCACCTACCACCTTGACGTTTTTAGTCAGAAGGTTATCAAGCAGCTTAGGATCGTTCACCGGGATGTAAGTCGTGTAACGGTTACTATCTTTCTTGGTAACGTTGATCTCACGTCCGTTGATACGCGCTTCGCGAACCTGGTCCTGATTGACCTCCTGCAGGAAGGTAGAATAATCCACCTTGCGGCCATTCGACTCGCTGGGCCCAAAGCTCTGGAATACTGACATCAGCACAACGGCAATGACCAGCCAGAGTATTAGGTTTTTCGCCATGTCACTCAAGGGATTAACCTCATATTACAACTGTGTTAAAAACAGCGTCAGGATACTCTATATCCAGTTTCATTCAAACTTTCGCCTGAAATCTACCGGTTATCATTTTCGCCCGGTCGCTACAATATACACTTCTCGGGAACGGGCCCGGGAAGAGTCCGGCTTACGAACTTTAACCTTCGCAAACAGGGAGCGAATTTCCTTAAGATACTCCTCGAAACCTTCGCCCTGAAACACCTTCACAACAAAACTACCACCAGGCGCTAGTACATCACGACACATTTCTAACGCTAGCTCCACCAGATACATGGCGCGGGGGATATCCACCGCCGGTGTTCCGCACATATTTGGTGCCATATCTGACATGACAACCTGGACCTTACTATCACCTACACGATCAAGTAACGCTTTCAGCACTAATTCATCACGAAAGTCGCCCTGAAGGAAGTCGACACCGACAATGGGATCCATTGGTAAAAGATCGCACGCAATGATTCGGCCCGTTCCGCCGATCTGCGTTACCGCATACTGGGACCATCCGCCAGGTGCCGCACCGAGGTCTACAACCGTCATCCCCGGCTTAAAAAGTTTGTCACTTTGCTGTATTTCATCAAGTTTAAACCAGGCACGGGAACGCAACCCCTTTTTCTGTGCCTGTTGAACATATTTATCGCTAAAGTGTTCCTGAAGCCAGCGGCTGGAGCTGGCAGAACGCTTTTTACCTGTCATTTAACATTTCCGTCCTGGTTCATCGTTACCTGCCTGTGACGTAAATTTCTACGCAGCTATTTGGCGATATAAGGGAGATGGCGGTAGAATGAACCGTTTTCAATCCCAACGTAAGCAAAAATATACGATGAATCTTAGTACTAAACAAAAACAGCACCTTAAAGGTCTGGCACATCCGCTCAAGCCTGTAGTGATGCTTGGCAACAATGGTTTGACCGAAGGGGTGCTTGCCGAGATTGAACAAGCGCTGGAACACCACGAGCTGATCAAGGTGAAAATCGCCTCTGAAGACAGAGACACTAAAAACCTGATCGTGGAAGCCATCGTGCGCGAAACCGGCGCCTGTAATGTACAGGTCATCGGTAAAACGCTGGTGCTCTACCGCCCATCTAAAGAGCGTAAAATCTCGCTGCCACGCTAAGGATATCCTGAATTAAACACATTTTCTGTGTGAAACGAGGGATTTCTGCCAGCAGGCGAGCAAAATGCCATGCTCCTTGAGTTGATAAAAGGCCGCTACGCGGCCTTTTTCTTTTCTTTACAATGTATCAACATCTTAGTAGAGAAGCGAATTACAGGTATTCAACCTTAATAATTTCGTATTCCACTTCACCGCCAGGGGTGCGGATGGTGACAACATCGTCCTGCTCTTTGCCAATCAGGCCGCGAGCAATCGGAGAGTTCACTGAAATCAGGTTCTGTTTGAAGTCTGCTTCATCATCACCGACGATGCGATAGGTCTGCTCTTCGTCGTTGTCCAGGTTCAGCACGGTCACGGTAGAACCAAAGATCACACGCCCATTGTTAGGCATTTTGGTGATATCGATAACCTGTGCATTGGACAGTTTTGCCTCGATATCTTTAATACGCCCTTCACAGAAACCCTGCTGCTCACGCGCGGCGTGGTATTCAGCGTTCTCTTTCAGGTCGCCATGCTCGCGCGCATCCGCGATAGCGGCGATGATTTCAGGACGACGCACGGATTTCAGGAAATCCAGCTCTTCGCGCAGTTTTTCGGCACCACGTAAGGTCATCGGAATAGCTTGCATTTGTTATACCTCTTAAACATTCCTGTTGGGAGCAGTGTTCCCTGCTCCTGCCCACCTAAGCGGGCAAGAAGCAAAAAGAAAACCGACCCGGGAGCAATGCCCCAGGTCAGCAGCAATTTTTCAATTTGATATGCATTTTACCGCGAAGTTCACTATGGGTCATCGTTTACTTTGCAGTGCTATGCACCGTAGTATGACGGTTTGTTTTCGGGTTGTTAGCGCGAGATTATGCGATTTTCCAGATTTATCATCGGATTGACTACCAGTTTAACGTTCACTGCCCAGGCCGCGAATGTTGATGAGTACATTAATCAGCTCCCCGCAGGCGCGAACCTTGCCCTGATGGTGCAGAAGGTTGGCGCACAGGCTCCCGAGATTGACTATCACAGTCAACAGATGGCGCTGCCTGCCAGTACCCAAAAGGTGATCACTGCCCTCGCCGCCTTGCTCCAGCTCGGTCCTGACTTCCGTTTTACTACCACACTCGAGACCAAAGGTAACGTCGAGGGTGGCGAACTGAAAGGCGATCTTATCGCCCGTTTTGGCGGCGATCCGACCTTTAAGCGCCAGGATATCCGCAATATGGTTGCGGTACTGAAAAAATCTGGCGTGCAGAAAATTGATGGCAATGTGCTGATTGACACGTCCATCTTTGCCAGCCACGATAAAGCTCCTGGCTGGCCGTGGAACGACATGACCCAGTGCTTTAGCGCCCCACCCGCCGCCGCGATTGTTGACCGTAACTGCTTTTCGGTTTCACTTTACAGCGCGCCAAAGCCAGATGATTTAGCATTTATCCGCATAGCATCCTACTACCCGGTCACCATGTTTAGCCAGGTTCGCACGCTGGCGAAAGGTTCCCCGGATGCGCAATATTGTGAGCTGGACGTCGTGCCTGGCGATCTTAACCGCTTCACCCTTACCGGCTGCCTGACGCAGCGCGCCGATCCACTGCCCCTGGCCTTTGCGATACAGGATGGGGCAAGCTATGCGGGTGCCATTCTGAAAGATGAACTGAAGCAAGCGGGCATAACTTATACCGGCACCCTGCTTCGTCAGACGCAGGTCAACCAGCCCGGCACGGTCATCGCCAGCAAACAGTCTCCTCCGCTGCACGATTTACTGCGGATCATGCTGAAAAAATCGGACAACATGATTGCCGATACGGTGTTTCGCATGATTGGTCACGCGCGTTTCGGCGTGCCGGGAACCTGGCGCGCGGGTTCAGACGCGGTTCGGCAGATCCTGCGCCAGCAGGCCGGAATCGATCTGGGTAATACCATCGCCGTCGATGGCTCCGGACTATCGCGTCATAATTTGATCTCTCCGGCCACGATGATGCAGGTGCTTCAGTACATTGCACAGCACGACACTGAGCTAAACTTTATTTCAATGCTGCCGCTGGCCGGGCATGACGGTTCTCTGCAGTACCGTGCCGGGCTTCACGCTGCCGGTGTGGATGGTAAAGTCTCCGCGAAAACAGGCTCATTGCAGGGGGTTTACAACCTTGCAGGCTTCATCACTACCGCCAGCGGACAACGCATGGCATTCGTGCAGTATCTTTCCGGCTATGCCGTCGAACCGACCGACCAGCGCAATCGTCGTATTCCGCTTGTTCGCTTCGAAAGCAGGCTTTATAAGGACATCTATCAGAATAACTAGCGATGAAACTACTCATAGTTGAAGACGATCTGTTATTGCAGGAAGGGCTGGCGCTAGGTCTAGCCAATGAAGGGTACGCCCTCGACTGTGCTGGCACCGCAGCGGAGGCGGACTCTCTGATTCAGAGCGGCGAATACAGCCTGGTGATCCTCGATTTGGGCTTGCCTGATAAAGATGGCGCCACGCTGCTCGGCCAGTGGCGACGTCGCGGCATCGCCAACCCGGTATTGATCCTGACGGCACGAGATTCCATTGAAGACCGTATCACTGGCCTCGATGCAGGCGCTGATGATTACCTGGTGAAGCCTTTTGCGCTCGCGGAGCTGCAGGCTCGGGTGCGAGCGTTAATTCGCCGCTATCAGGGCCATAGTGATAACTTATTGACCGACGGCGATATTACGCTGAATTTGCAAACCCAGCAGGTGCTGCGCCAGGATCAGGCCGTAGAGGTGACGCCAAAAGAGTTCGCCTTGCTTACGCGTCTGATCATGCGGAGCGGGCAAACGGTACACAGAGAAACGCTCCAGCAGGATATTTACTCCTGGCAGGACGATCCCGGCTCAAATACCCTTGAGGTCCACATCCATAACCTGCGGCGTAAACTCGGCAAAGACAGGATCAAAACCGTTCGCGGCGTCGGCTACCGTCTGGAGAGCCAGAAATGAACAGCATGCGTCGGCGTTTGATGGTGCTGCTGGCGGTGATTCTCCTGTTTTTCCAGCTGATAAGCGTTATCTGGCTATGGCATGAAAGCCGTGAACAGATTGGTTTTCTGGTCAACGAAACGCTGTCAGCAAAAGCGCGCAATAATCACGTCGAGAAAGAGATCCGTGAAGCGATTGCCTCGCTGCTGGTTCCTTCCCTGGTGATGGTCGGCTTTACCCTGCTCTTCTCCTTCTGGGCGGTCACCTGGATAACCCGACCGCTGAATAAACTCCGCGACAGTCTCGCTAACCGTTCGGCCGATAACTTAACCCCGCTTCCTATGTATTCCGACATGGAAGAAATTGGCGCGGTGACGACCTCCCTGAACCAGCTATTGGCACGACTGGATAGCACCATTCAGCAGGAGCGTCTCTTCACCGCAGACGCCGCACACGAGCTGAGAACGCCTCTGGCCGGCATCCGGCTCCATCTTGAGCTCATGGCGCAGTCAGGCGCGCCACAGGCCGCGACGTTAATTAGCCGTATCGATCAGCTCATGCATACCGTCGAACAGCTGCTAATGCTGGCCCGTGCCGGACAGGCAATGGCGAGCGGGCACTACGAAACCGTGAACTGGACGGAAAATATCATTGAACCTCTCGGCCTGGGGCATGAAGCCAAAGAGCATACGGTGATTTGGCCCGCTAAAAGCGCGCTCACGGTTCAGGGAGATGCCGTGCTCCTGCGCCTGATGCTGCGCAACCTGCTGGAGAATGCAGGGCGCTACAGCCCGGAAGGGACAACGATTACAGTGACATTAACCGAGGTCGACGGGGGATCGCAGATCAGCGTTATCGATCAGGGTCCAGGGATTGATGAAGCGCACCGAGTGTCAATCACTGAGCCATTCCGCCGTCTTGACCAGCGCTACGGAGGGAGCGGTCTGGGCCTGAGTATCGTGCAGCGCATCGTCCAGCTACACCACGGCAGGCTGACCCTTGAAAATGGCGCTGAAGGCGGTTTAATCGCCAACTGCTGGCTGCCCACAACGCTTCAATAAAAAAGCCCCCATAATGGGGGCTTTGAACAGATATTAGTGCTTGTAGATGAACTCGACGCCTTCTTCGTCGTCTTCATCCCAGTCATCGTCCCAGTCTTCATCGTCTTCTTCCGCTTCCAGCTCTTCGAGCTGCTGGCGGTGGTAGTCATCCCACATGAATTCGACTTTTTCAGGCTGTTTGACTTCTTCCGCCTGAACAATTGGGTTCTCAATGATGAAGGTCATCACATCCCAGCATAGATCTTTCACGCCAACCTGGCTTGCCGCAGAGATCAGGTAGTACTTATCTTCCCAACCCATCGCTTCAGCAATGGCTTTCGCTTTTGCTTCCGCTTCGGCTTTATCCATCAGGTCGATCTTGTTGAAGACCAGCCAGCGTGGTTTATTCGCCAGTTTTTCGCTGTATTTTTCCAGCTCGCCCACGATGATACGGGCATTTTCAACCGGATCGGAACCGTCGATAGGATCGATATCGATAAGGTGCAGCAGCACGCGGCAGCGCTCAAGGTGCTTCAGGAAGCGAATCCCCAGACCCGCCCCTTCCGCGGCGCCTTCAATCAGACCCGGGATATCGGCAACCACGAAGCTCTTCTCGTTATCCATACGGACAACACCCAGGCTTGGTACCAGCGTGGTAAACGGATAGTCTGCCACTTTTGGCTTGGCCGCAGAGACGGCGCGAATGAACGTCGATTTACCGGCGTTTGGCATACCCAGCATGCCCACGTCTGCCAGAAGCATCAGCTCCAGCTGCAGGTCGCGCTTATCGCCCGGCGTACCCATCGTTTTCTGACGCGGCGTACGGTTAACGGAAGATTTGAAACGGCTGTTACCCAGACCGTGCCAGCCGCCTTTCGCCACCATCAGGCGCTGACCGTGTTTGGTCATGTCACCCATGGTTTCACCGGTCCCCTGGTCAATCACGCGCGTACCGACCGGAACTTTAATGGTGACGTCTTTACCGCGTTTCCCGGTACAGTCACGGCTCTGGCCGTTTTGGCCACGTTCAGCGCGGAAGGATTTTTCGAAACGGTAGTCGATCAGCGTGTTGAGGTTCTCATCCGCCTCCAGCCACACGTCACCACCATCCCCGCCGTCGCCGCCATCAGGACCGCCACGTGGGATATACTTTTCACGGCGGAAGCTCACGCAACCGTTGCCGCCATCACCAGCCACGACCAGGATCGTCGCTTCATCAACAAACTTCATTTTACTCTCCGTAACTCATTCGCCTGAGCGGGGGACTACTACAACCGCTTCATTTTTGCGCCAACGTCCCCAAAGACGATGACCAATGGCGGAATACATCGCGCCCGCAACCACGACAAACGCACCGAGATAACCCAACAGGTTGAGCATCGGTCTGACGAAGACATCGGGCCAGGCCATTGATAACAAATCTGAAAATAACAGCGTAAACAGCGGAGTAAGCGTAATTAACGCGCTCACCTGTGCTGCTTGCCAGCGCGCCATCGCTTCGGCCAGCGCGCCATAACCGACCAGCGTGTTCAGCCCACAAAAAATGAGGCACGCCAGTTGCCAGTCGCTAAGCTGGGAAATCACTCCCGGCTTTGCTAATGGCAGCAATGCTATTGTACACAAAGTGTACAGCAAAAAGAGGATCTGCTGTGAGGCAAGACGACGCAATAACACCTTTTGTGCGACGCCATAGCTCACCCAGACCGTTGCTGCCCCCACACCGAAAATTACACCCCATGTGTAATCCGTCAGGCGAGTGAAAATCTCAATCAGACTGGTGTTGAAGAACATCACCAGACCGCACAGCAGCATGCTCGCCCCGATAATCTGCGTACCGCGCATCTTTTCCTTGAGGATAAAGACGCTGGCGACCATCATGCCAACCGGTGAAAGCTGACCTATCACCTGCGATGCCGTGGGGCTGAGGTATTGCAGGGAAGAGCTGAACAGGATGAAGTTACCGAACAGACCGCCCGTCGCGATAGCCAGCAATACCAGCCAGCGCGGTTTACGGAAGAGCCGCAAGGGTGGAAGCTTACCTTTGATTGCCAGAATGGCCCCGAGGCCGATGCTTGCCATCAGAAAGCGATAAAAAACCACCGTAGGCGGCTCCATCACTTCCAGTACCTGCTTCATTGCAATTGGCAGCGCACCCCAGCACATTGCGGTAGTGAGCGCCAAAAGAATACCAATGCCGGCCTGCTGCTTCATGCCCGTTTTCCCTACAGAAAAAATTACCGGGTTTCCAATGTAAAAAGCCCCGCAACAGGTTGCGGGGCTTTAATCCGTTACCGGACCGAGAAAACCTTACTCAGCAACGATGCTGATGTATTTACGGTTGTTCGGGCCTTTAACTTCAAATTTCACTTTACCGTCTGCCTTAGCAAACAGAGTGTGGTCACGACCGCAACCTACGTTGTTGCCAGCGTGGAATTTGGTACCACGTTGACGAACGATGATGCTACCCGCCAGAACGGATTCGCCACCGAAACGCTTAACGCCCAGGCGTTTAGCTTCTGAATCGCGACCGTTACGTGTGGAGCCGCCAGCCTTTTTATGTGCCATTTAAATCTCTCCTCAGGTCTTAGGCGCTGATGCCAGTAATTTTCACATCAGTGAACCACTGACGGTGGCCCTGCTGCTTACGGTAGTGCTTACGACGACGAAACTTAACGATTTTAACTTTCTCGCCACGACCGTGTGCAACAACTTCAGCTTTGATAACGCCGCCATCAACGAAAGGAACGCCGATTTTGACTTCTTCACCGTTTGCGATCATCAGAACTTCAGCGAACTCAACAGATTCGCCAGTTGCGATGTCCAGCTTTTCCAGGCGAACGGTCTGACCTTCGCTTACTCGGTGTTGTTTACCACCACTTTGGAAAACCGCGTACATATAAACTCCGCTTCCGCGCACGTCCTCGTATGAATCAGAGTGCGCTATAAATATTCACAATAGGGCGCGAATATTACGCAAAACGCGAGCCTTTGACAAGTGCTACCGTCAATACATGAAGAAAAAAAACACAACACGTACGGTAACGTTTATCTGAGCCGTTTTTTCAGTACAATCAGCACTACTATTGATAAACCGAAACCCTTCGTTACCCCATTGAAGATGGGATCAACAGGATAAAAAGCCCGGCTTTTGCGATGAATTTAGAAAAAATCAACGAGTTAACCGCGCAAGATATGGCGGGTGTGAATGCAGCAATCCTGGAGCAACTCAACTCTGACGTTCAACTGATCAATCAGTTGGGTTATTACATCGTCAGCGGCGGCGGTAAACGCATTCGTCCGATGATTGCCATTCTGGCTGCCAGAGCCGTTGGCTATCAGGGAAATGCCCACATCACTATCGCAGCGCTCATCGAATTTATCCACACGGCGACGCTTCTGCATGACGATGTGGTGGATGAATCGGATATGCGTCGTGGCAAAGCCACGGCAAACGCCGCTTTCGGGAACGCAGCCAGCGTCCTGGTGGGAGATTTTATTTATACCCGCGCCTTCCAGATGATGACCAGTCTGGGCTCCCTTAAAGTGCTGGAAGTAATGTCCGAAGCCGTAAACGTCATTGCTGAAGGCGAAGTGCTGCAGCTGATGAACGTGAACGATCCTGACATCACCGAAGAAAACTACATGCGCGTCATCTACAGCAAAACCGCGCGCCTGTTTGAAGCGGCGGCCCAGTGTTCCGGCATTCTGGCTGACTGTACCGAAGCACAGGAAAAGGGCCTGCAGGACTATGGCCGCTATCTGGGTACGGCATTCCAGCTGATCGATGATTTACTGGACTACAGTGCGGACGGCGAGACGCTCGGCAAAAACGTGGGCGATGACCTGAACGAAGGCAAACCGACCCTGCCGCTGCTGCATGCTATGCGGAACGGAACAGCCGACCAGTCGAAAATGATCCGCGAAGCGATTGAGCAGGGAAATGGTCGCCATCTTCTGGAACCTGTACTGGAAACCATGGCAATCTGCGGATCGCTGGAATGGACGCGTCAGCGTGCGGAAGAAGAAGCCGACAAAGCCATCGAAGCGCTTAAGGTTATTCCAGACAGTCCGTGGCGCGAGGCACTGATTGGTCTTGCCCACATCGCCGTCCAGCGCGACCGTTAATCCCCTTGTATCTCCCCGCAGCGATAGCGGGGAGTTCCTGTACACGCCTGTAAATTCCGTGTTCATGTAAATTCATCGGTTTAGAGACCGCATGAATAAAGCCGTGTCTTATTCTGAATATCCCATCAAGTAACGCGAACTTTTTAGAACAAGAAGTTGAAATGGGTATAGTAAACCCCGTCGTTTCAGAAGAAACGGCGTAGGTGAATCCGAACTTAAGGACGGCGTTATGGATACGAAATTTATCGACTGGCACACGGCTGATATTATTGCCGCATTGCGCAAAAAAGGCACTTCACTGGCAGCAGAGTCCCGCCGCCATGGACTGAGTTCTTCAACTCTGGCAAACGCCCTCACCCGCCCCTGGCCCAAAGGAGAATTAATTATCGCAACGGCGCTGGATACGCATCCGTGGGTGATTTGGCCTTCACGCTACCACGATCCCATTACCCATGAATTTATCGACAGATCGCGCATGATTCGCCAGAGAAGAGTAAAAAGAGAACCGCAGGAATAACGCGTTTTTTGACAGGAACAGCAACCCCCCGGTCATTTCTGGCAGGGGGCTGCCGGAACGATTACTCGCCCTTCACACGCTCGATGTTGGCACCCAGCGCGCGCAGTTTATCTTCGATACGCTCATAGCCACGATCGATGTGATAGATACGATCCACAATCGTTGTACCTTCCGCGATACAACCCGCCAGCACCAGGCTTGCAGACGCACGCAGATCGGTTGCCATCACCTGAGCGCCGGACAGCGTCTCAACGCCATGGCAAATCACGGTATTACTTTCGATCTCAGCACGTGCACCCATACGGATCAGCTCCGGTACGTGCATAAAGCGGTTCTCGAAAATGGTTTCTGTGATGAAGCCAGTACCCTCGGCGACCAGGTTCAACAGGGTGAACTGCGCCTGCATGTCAGTTGGGAACGCCGGGTGTGGCGCCGTACGCACATTGACTGCCTTTGGACGCTGGCCATGCATATCGAGGCTGATCCAGTCTTCACCGACTTCAATATCCGCACCCGCATCGCGCAGTTTCGCCAGCACCGCATCCAGGGTATCTGGCTGTGCGTTGCGACAAACAATCTTACCGCCAGAAATCGCCGCTGCGACCAGGAATGTACCGGTTTCGATACGGTCCGGCAGAACGCGATAGACACCACCGCCCAGACGCTCAACGCCTTCGATGGTGATACGGTCGGTACCCTGGCCGGAGATCTTCGCCCCCAGCGCCACGAGGAAGTTGGCGGTATCCACAATCTCCGGTTCACGCGCGGCGTTTTCGATGATGGTGGTGCCTTCTGCCAGCGTCGCCGCAGACATAATGGTTACCGTTGCGCCCACGCTCACTTTGTCCATGACAATGTGCGCGCCTTTCAGACGACCATTAACGGACGCTTTAACGTAACCTTCTTCCAGCTTGATCTCTGCGCCCAGTTTTTCCAGACCAAAGATGTGCAGGTCAACCGGACGCGCACCGATGGCGCAACCGCCCGGCAGAGAAACCTGACCCTGACCAAAACGCGCCACCAGCGGGCCAAGCGCCCAGATGGATGCACGCATGGTTTTCACCAGATCGTAAGGTGCTGAGAAGTTGTTCACCTTGCTGGCGTCGATCCAGACGGAACCGTTACGCTCAACTTTCGTGCCCAACTGGGTGAGCAGCTTCATGGTGGTGTCGATATCTTTCAGCTTCGGTACGTTCTGAATTTCTACCGGCTCTTCAGCCAGCAGCGCAGCAAAGAGGATTGGCAGCGCGGCGTTTTTCGCGCCAGAAATTGTGACTTCGCCCTGGAGACGCGTTGGCCCCTGTACACGAAATTTATCCATTGTGTGCTCTCTTATAAATTCAACCGTGCTGCGGGCCTGTCGCCCTCAGCTCAAAAACCGTTTAGTTTGCGATCGCGTGCCCACTCTTGCGGGGTGAACGCTTTAATCGACAGGGCGTGGATGCGGTTATCCGCAATATATTCCATCAGCGGCGCGTACACAGCCTGCTGTTTCTTCACGCGGCTCATACCGTCGAACATCTCACCCACAGCAATAACCTGGAAGTGACTGCCATCGCCAGTGACGTGGGCTTCCTGAAGGGAGAGTGCATTCATCAGCACTGTCTGGATTTCATGATTTTCCATGGGTTCTTAATCATCTGATAGTGAAAACAAGCCCAACATCTTAGAGCAAAGTGACGTTGTCTTAAACAAGCAAAAAGCCCTGACGATGAAACTGTCAGGGCTTTCGGAAGTAACGCACTGAAAATATTAACGAGGCAATACGTCCTGAGGAAGATTGTAGAGCTGAGCAAGGGTCACGACATTCTCGCTCGCGCCGCGAAGCGTGACGCTAGCCCCCTGCTTTTTCCCTACAGCAATCAGATGGGCAAGCAGCGCAACCCCGGCCGTATCCACCCGCGTGACCTCGGTTAAGTCGATAAGCATCACGCCCTGCATCACTTCATGGCGTTTGTCCCACAGTGGGTTCAGCAGATCCTGATCCAGTTCACCGGACAGCTTTAACGTCTCGCCTTCACGCGACCAGCTGAGTTGCTGTGACATTACTTCTTCTCGTCCAGCGTGATTTTCTGACGAGCAATGGACTGCAGCTGAGCGGTCAGGCCATCAATGCCTTTGGTGCGCAGCAGATCGCTCCATTCGTTCTGTTTGGTGGTGATCATGCTTACGCCTTCGGCGATCATGTCATACGCCTGCCAGTGACCGGTCTGGCTGTTTTTACGCCACTGGAAATCCAGACGAACCGGCGGACGGCCGTTAGGATCGTTGATCGTCACACGGATAGGGACGATGGTCGCATCGCCCAGCGGCTGCTCGGGCGCAATCTGATAGGTCTGACCGTGGTACATCGCCAGCGCCTGGCCATAAGCCTGTTTTAGGTATTCACGGAACGCGGCAAAGTAGGCCTCACGCTGCGCAGGAGTCGCGTCTTTGTAATAGCGGCCCAGCACCAGCGCACCCGCATATTTGATCTGCACGTACGGCAGCAGCTCCTGGTCAACCACGTCACGCAGGTAATCAGGATTAGAACGAATCTTAGGCTGTTCGTTTTTAAGACGGTCGAATGTCTTCTTCGCCGCTTCGTCCATCAGTTTGTACGGGTTACTCTGATCCGCAGCGTGGGCGGCGGTAAGAGGGGCGATGACCAGCATGGCAACCATTAACAGTCGTTTAAACATGAATGACTTCTCCTGATATTAATTCGCAGCACCTGGGGTCGGCGCGGCATTGGTATGGTCTTCGCTCTGCGCAGGGGCAGCGTCAGATTTTTTCTCATCTCCTTTACTGTTGTAAAGGAACTGACCAATCATATCCTCCAGCACCATCGCGGATTTCGTATCCTGAATGACGCTACCGTCTTTAAGGATAGTCGTTCCCAGCTCGGGATCTTCAAAGCCAACGTTAAGCGCCAGATATTGTTCGCCCAGCAGACCGGAAGTCCGGATAGACAGGGAGCTGGTGTCCGGAATGTGGTTGTAACGCTCTTCGATATCCATCGCGACGCGAGGCAGATAGGTCTTCTCATCCAGCGTAATGTCGGATACGCGCCCGATCACCACGCCGCCGATACGGACCGGTGAACGCGCCTTCAGCCCGCCGATGTTATCGAAGGTGGCATAGATGCGATACGTCGGTTCTGTGCGCACAGACGTGATATCCGCCGCTCTCAGGCAGATAAACAGCGCGGCCAGCAGCGCCAGCAGCAGGAATACACCGACCCAAATTTCATTTTTTCTCGTTTGCATGAACTCAATTCCCAAACATCAGTGCGGTGAGCACAAAATCCAGACCCAGTACGGCCAGCGACGAATGAACGACTGTACGTGTAGTTGCACGGCTAATGCCCGCCGACGTCGGGATGGCATCGTAGCCATTGAACAATGCAATCCAGGTGACCGTAATGGCAAATACCACGCTTTTAATCAGGCAGTTAACCAGATCCATTCGCAGGTCAATGGCGTCCTGCATCGCGGACCAGAAGAAACCGGCATCGATGCCTTTCCAGTGCACGCCAACCAGCGAGCCGCCCCAGATACCCACGGCGACAAACAGAATAGTCAGTAACGGTAAAGAGATCACCCCAGCCCAGAAACGCGGCGAGATCACGCGACGCAGCGGATCGACCGCCATCATCTCCATGCTGGAAAGCTGCTCGGTCGCACGCATCAGGCCAATCTCAGCTGTTAATGCCGACCCCGCGCGCCCGGCGAACAACAGCGCCGCCACGACGGGCCCCAGTTCGCGCAGCAGCGAGAGCGCCACCAGCATCCCGAGGCTAGTTTCCGCACTGTAGGTTGTCAGAACAAGATAGCCCTGCAGCCCAAGCACCATACCGATAAACAGACCGGAGACAATGATGATGAGCATCGACAGCACGCCGACATTATAAAGCTGGCGCACCAATAGCGGCGCGTGCTTACGGAATTCCGGCTTGCCAACCAGGGCGTTGAATAACATCAATCCGGCACGCCCGAACGTCCTGATGGTTTTTATGCCACGGTGTCCGAGAGCGGCCAACGCATTTAACAGCATGAGTGGCTTAACTCCCTATTCCCAGTAAATCGTCACGATAGTCGCCTGCCGGGTAGCGGAACGGCACAGGGCCATCAGCAATACCGTCGAGGAACTGTCTAACACGCGGATCGCAATTTTCCTGCAGCGCCTGAGCGCTACCGTGTGCGACGATCTTTTTGTCCGCCACGATATAGGCGTAATCGGCAATGCTCAATACTTCCGGTACATCGTGAGACACCACAATGCAGGTGACACCAAGCGCGCTGTTCAGTTCAGAGATGAGCTTCACCAGCACGCCCATCGTAATGGGATCCTGTCCAACAAACGGTTCGTCGAACATGATTAAATCAGGCTCTAATGCAATGGCTCTCGCCAGCGCGGCGCGGCGCGCCATGCCGCCGGACAGCTCCGAAGGCATCAGCTTCGCAGCACCCCGCAAGCCAACGGCTTCGAGCTTCATCATCACCGTGCTTTTCAGCAGTTCAGGTGGCAGACTGGTATGCTCGCGCAGCGGATAAGCCACGTTATCAAAGACGTTCATGTCGGTGAACAAGGCGCCCGACTGAAAGAGCATGCTCATGCGTTTGCGGACAGTATACAGGCGCGAGCGCGACATCTCCGGGATGTTTTCGCCATCAAAGAGGATTTCACCGCTATCCGGTGGGATCTGCCCACCAATAAGGCGAAGCAGGGTCGTTTTACCGATCCCGGACGGCCCCATAATGGCAGTGATCTTGCCACGCGGAACGGTCAACGAAATATCATCAAATATCAATCTGTTGGCGCGAGAAAAACTCAACCCGCGGACATCGACTAAATTCGCCATGGTTTGGCTCATTTATAGTTCCTTTCTTATCCTGCTCACGTTAAGGCATGTAGCCTGAATCAGCCCTAAACTCAGCATTTTTACAGAATAATAACCGTAGAGGTTAGCGAAAGCTGGCATTTGTTTTACTTTTCCGGCGCATAAAGTCAAAATTAGGAATTCGTTACGCCTCAGACTGTATGCAGTCCAGCCGTTCACGCGCGATGGACCGACGAGTATACCTGAAGAAAGGACTTTTGATGCTTTTAGCAACAGCACTGTTAATAATTGGTTTACTTTTGGTCGTCTACAGTGCTGACCGTTTAGTATTTGCTGCATCTATCCTGTGTCGCCTGACGGGCGTACCGCCTGTCGTCATCGGGATGACCGTGGTCAGTGTCGGAACGTCACTTCCTGAAATCATCGTCTCTGTCTCGGCATCGCTGCATGGTCAGTTAGACCTTGCAGTAGGCACCGCGATTGGCTCTAACATCGTCAATATACTCTTGATTTTAGGCCTGGCCGCACTGCTCCATCCATTTCGCGTGCATTCTGATGTTCTGCGCCGTGAATTGCCGCTAATGTTAATCGTAAGCCTGTTGGCAGGCTGCGTATTTTACGATGGCGTACTGAGCTATAGCGACGGCATTTTCCTGCTGGCGCTGGCCGTCATTTGGTTGCTGTATAGTGTTAAAATCGCCCGTCAGGCGGAAAAACAGGGTCAGGATAGCCTCACGCGTGAGCAGGTCGCCGAACTTCCGCGAGAAGGCACACTGCCTGTTGCCCTGCTCTGGCTTGGCGTTGCGCTGATCATCATGCCGATGGCAACGCGTATGGTCGTGGATAACGCGACGGTACTGGCGAACTATTTCGCCATCAGTGAACTTACCATTGGTCTGACGGTGATTGCCATCGGTACCAGCCTGCCGGAACTGGCCACGGCCATTGCGGGGGCACGTAAAGGTGAAGATGACATTGCCATTGGTAATATCATCGGTTCCAACATATTTAATATCGCCATTGTGATGGGCCTTCCGGCCCTCATTACGCCAGGGCCCTTTAATCCCCTGGCGTTCTCGCGTGACTACGGCGTGATGTTATTGGTCAGCGTGATATTTGCCCTGCTCTGCTGGCGGCGGCAACGACAGATCGGCAAAGGCGCAGGCGCGCTGCTGACGGGTGGATTTATCGTATGGATGGCGATGCTGTACTGGCTCTCGCCTCTTCTCTCTGGGTAAACGGAAACGCATTATGTCGCAAATAGAATTGCAGCCGGGTTTTGACTTTCAGAAAGCAGGCAAAGAGGTTCTGGAGATTGAACGTGAAGGTCTGGCGCAGTTAGATCAGTACATTAATCAGGATTTTAGTCTGGCATGTGAGAAGATGTTCTACTGTGCTGGCAAAGTCGTGGTGATGGGGATGGGTAAGTCCGGCCACATTGGACGTAAAATGGCGGCAACATTTGCCAGCACCGGAACCTCTTCCTTCTTTGTACACCCGGGGGAAGCCGCGCACGGCGACCTGGGTATGGTCACGCCGCAGGATATCGTCATCGCACTGTCTAACTCCGGTGAGTCCAATGAAATTCTGGCGCTGATCCCGGTACTGAAACGATTGCAGGTGCCGCTTATTTGCATGACCAGCCGTCCGGAAAGTAGCATGGCGCGTGCGGCCGATATTCACCTGTGCGTGAAGGTTCCCAAGGAGGCCTGTCCGCTCGGCCTGGCGCCAACGTCCAGCACCACCGCAGCGCTGGTCATGGGTGATGCGCTTGCCGTCGCACTGCTTGAAGCCCGCGGTTTTACGCCGGAAGATTTCGCGCTTTCCCATCCGGGCGGCGCGCTGGGGCGCAAGCTGCTGCTTCGGGTAAACGATATTATGCACACCGGGGATGAGATCCCTCACGTCAGCAAAGAGGCCTCCCTACGTGATGCGCTGCTGGAAATCACCCGTAAGAATCTGGGTATGACGGTCGTGTGCGACGATCTGATGAAAATTCAGGGGATCTTCACCGATGGCGACCTGCGCCGCGTGTTCGACATGGGTGTTGATGTCCGTACCCTGGGCATTGCCGACGTGATGACGCCGGGCGGTATCCGCGTGCGTCCGGGTACGCTGGCCGTTGATGTGCTGAACCTGATGCAGTCCCGCCATATCACCTCCGTTATGGTTGCCGATGGCGACCAGTTGCTGGGTGTGGTACATATGCATGATCTGCTGCGCGCAGGCGTAGTGTAATGAAGGATAAGACAATGAGTAATGCGGGTGCATCCCTTGCAACCTGTTATGGCCCGGTCAGTACCCAGATGATGGCAAAGGCGAAAAACATTCGTCTGCTCATCCTGGATGTGGATGGCGTACTCTCCGATGGCCTGATTTACATGGGCAATAATGGTGAAGAGCTGAAAGCATTTAACGTCCGCGACGGCTATGGTATCCGCTGTGCGCTCACCTCGGGTATTGAGGTGGCTATCATCACCGGGCGAAAAGCTAAACTGGTAGAAGACCGCTGTGAAACCTTAGGAATTACCCATCTGTATCAGGGGCAGTCCGATAAGATGGCGGCGTTTAAGGATTTACTGGGTAAACTGGCTATCGCACCGGAAAACGTGGCCTACGTTGGGGACGATCTGATTGACTGGCCAGTGATGGCTGAAGTCGGGCTGAGCATCGCCGTTGCCGATGCGCATCCGCTGCTGATCCCGCGCGCTGACTACGTTACCCACATCAACGGGGGCCGTGGTGCCGTCCGTGAAGTCTGCGATCTGCTCCTGCTGGCGCAGGGCAAGCTTGATGAGGCCAAAGGGCAATCGATATGAGTAAAACCAGACGCTGGATTATCATTTTGCTTTCGCTAGTCGCACTGGTATTGATTGGCGTGAACCTTGCCGATCGCGACGATACGCAAACGGAAGTGGTTAACAATACCGATCCAACCTATAAAAGCGATCACAGCGAAACAGTGGTCTACAGCCCGGAAGGCGCGCTGAACTATCGCCTGATTGCCCAGCATGTTGAATATTTTTCAGATGACGGTATTTCGTGGTTTACCCAACCTGTGATGACCACATTCGATAAAGACAAAGTGCCGACGTGGTCAATTAAGTCAGATCGGGCCAAACTGACAAATGACCGTATGCTTTATCTGTACGGCCACGTTGAAGTCAACGCCCTAACCGCTGACTCGCAACTGCGAAAAATTACGACGGATAATGCCCAGATCAACCTGGTTACCCAGGACGTGACGTCGCAGGATCTGGTCACACTGTATGGCACAACATTTAATTCCAGCGGTTTGAGAATGCGCGGGAACTTACGCAGCAAGAACGCCGAGCTGATTGAAAAGGTTAGAACCTCCTATGAAATTCAAAACAAACAAACTCAGCCTTAAAGTAATTATCGCCAGCGCGATGCTGGCGACCAGTCTCCCCGCGCTTGCTGTAACGGGCGATACCGACCAGCCGATTCATATCGAGTCCGACACCCAGTCTCTCGATATGCAGGGTAACGTCGTCACCTTCACGGGTAACGTCGTCATGACCCAGGGCACCATCAAAATTAACGCTGACAAAGTGGTCGTGACCCGTCCGGGTGGCGAGCAGGGCAAAGAGATCATTGATGGTTACGGCAACCCGGCAACCTTCTACCAGATGCAGGACAACGGCAAGCCGGTGAAAGGCCGCGCCTCACATATGCATTACGAGCTGGCGAAGGACCTGGTAATCCTGACCGGAAACGCGTATCTGGAACAGCTGGACAGCAACATTACCGGCGATCAAATCACCTATCTGGTGAAAGAGCAAAAAATGCAGGCCTCCAGCGAGAAAGGTAAACGCGTCACGACCGTACTGGTTCCGTCGCAGCTGCAGGACAAAGGCAAGGGCCAGGCCCCGGCACAGAAGAAGAGTAACTAATCCGTTATGGCAACATTAACTGCAAAAAACCTCGCGAAGGCCTATAAGGGCCGCCGTGTCGTAGAAGATGTCAGTTTGACCGTCAACTCTGGCGAAATCGTGGGGCTGCTTGGCCCTAACGGTGCGGGTAAAACGACAACCTTCTACATGGTCGTTGGCATTGTGCCGCGCGATGCCGGCAACATAATCATTGACGATGAAGACATCAGTCTTCTACCGCTTCACGCGCGCGCGCGTCGCGGGATCGGCTATCTGCCGCAGGAAGCCTCCATTTTCCGTCGACTTAGCGTTTACGACAACCTGATGGCGGTCCTGCAAATTCGTAACGATCTGACCAGCGAACAGCGTCAGGATCGTGCCAACGAGCTGATGGAAGAGTTCCACATTGAGCATCTGCGCGACAGCCTCGGTCAGGCACTCTCCGGGGGCGAACGCCGTCGCGTTGAGATCGCGCGTGCGCTGGCCGCAAACCCTAAATTTATCCTTCTGGATGAACCGTTTGCGGGTGTTGACCCGATCTCGGTTATCGACATTAAACGTATCATTGAACACCTGCGCGACAGCGGGCTTGGCGTACTGATCACCGACCACAACGTCCGTGAAACGCTGGCCGTATGTGAACGCGCGTATATTGTGAGCCAGGGCAATCTGATCGCCCACGGTACGCCACAGCAGATCCTCGAAGACGATCATGTTAAGCGCGTCTATCTTGGGGAAGACTTCAGACTCTGATAGGGTAGAGGTAACGTAACGCCGAACCGGAGAAAAATGCTCTGAACATGAAGCAAGGTTTGCAATTAAGGCTCAGCCAACAACTGGCAATGACGCCGCAGCTACAGCAGGCAATTCGCCTGTTGCAACTGTCCACGTTAGAACTTCAGCAGGAGCTCCAGCAGGCGCTGGACAGCAACCCCCTGCTGGAACAAACCGATCTTCATGACGAGGTAGATACCCAGCAGTCACAGGACACTGAAGCGCTTGATACCGCCGACGCACTCGAACAAAAAGAGATGCCCGACGAGCTTCCGCTGGATGCCAGCTGGGATGAAATCTACACCGCCGGAACGCCTTCCGGTACGCGTGCGGACTACCAGGATGATGAGCTACCGGTCTATCAGGGAGAAACCACTCAGTCGCTGCAGGATTACCTGATGTGGCAGGTGGAACTCACTCCCTTCTCCGATACCGACCGCGCGATTGCTACCTCAATTGTCGATGCCGTTGACGACACCGGCTATTTGACCGTCACGCTTGACGATATTCTGGAAAGCATGGGCGACGAAGAGATAGAACTTGAGGAAGTTGAAGCCGTTCTGAAGCGCATCCAGCGTTTCGATCCGGTAGGCGTAGCCGCAAAAGATCTGCGCGACTGCCTGCTGATCCAGCTTTCTCAGTTCAGCAAAGAGACGCCATGGCTCGACGAGGCGCGCGTGATCATCAGCGATCACCTGGATCTGCTGGCGAACCACGATTTCCGCACCCTGATGCGCGTCACGCGCCTGAAAGAAGATGTGCTGAAAGAAGCGGTGAATCTGATCCAGTCACTCGATCCACGCCCGGGACAGTCAATCCAGACCAGCGAGCCTGAGTACGTTATTCCGGACGTGCTGGTCAGAAAACACAATGGCCGCTGGGTCGTTGAACTGAATTCAGACAGCATCCCTCGCCTGCAAATCAACCAGCAGTATGCCTCCATGTGCACCAGCGTGCGTAACGACTCCGACAATCAATATATTCGTAGCAATCTTCAGGAAGCGCGATGGCTGATCAAAAGTCTTGAGAGCCGAAATGATACGCTGCTACGCGTCAGCCGCTGTATTGTCGAACAGCAGCAGGCTTTCTTTGAGCAGGGCGAAGAGTATATGAAACCGATGGTGCTGGCGGATATCGCCCAGGCCGTCGAGATGCATGAATCAACCATTTCCCGTGTCACCACGCAGAAGTATCTGCACAGTCCACGCGGTATTTTTGAGCTTAAGTATTTCTTCTCCAGCCATGTGAATACCGAGGGCGGCGGTGAAGCGTCGTCAACGGCCATTCGTGCCCTGGTGAAGAAGTTGATCGCCGCGGAGAACCCCGCGAAGCCGCTAAGCGACAGTAAGTTAACCACCATGCTGTCCGATCAGGGTATTATGGTGGCACGTCGTACTGTTGCGAAGTATCGAGAGTCTTTATCCATTCCGCCGTCCAACCAGCGTAAACAGCTGGTCTGACACAACCGATAAGGAAGACACTATGCAGCTCAACATCACTGGACAAAACGTCGAAATTACTGAGGCTTTACGCGAATTCGTGAACGCGAAGTTTGCAAAACTCGAGCAGTATTTCGAAAGGATCAATCAGGTCTATATTGTGTTGAAAGTGGAGAAAGTGACTCATATCTCGGATGCCACCCTGCATGTTAACGGGGGTGAACTGCATGCCAGTGCGGAAGGGCAAGACATGTACGCTGCTATCGACGGCTTGATTGATAAGCTTGCGCGACAGCTCAATAAACATAAAGATAAACTGAAACAACACTAATTGTCCGGGCAGTTAACGGGTGCAGGACGGCCTGTTGTGAAACACAACAGGCCATTTGTACAGTTAGCGCTTAGGTGAAATTATGATGAACAACGATTCCGCTCTTCAACTGAGCAATGTCCTTAACCAGGAATGTACCCGCAGTGCGGTTCACTGCCAGAGCAAAAAACGTGCGCTGGAGATCATCAGTGAACTGGCTGCTAAACAGCTGGGCCTGCCGCCGCAGGTGGTGTTCGAAGCGATTCTGACCCGTGAAAAAATGGGCAGTACCGGTATCGGCAACGGCATCGCGATCCCGCACGGCAAACTGGAAGAGGATACCCTGCGTGCCGTTGGTGTGTTTGTGCAGCTTGAAACACCCATCGCCTTTGATGCCATTGATAACCAGCCCGTCGATCTCCTTTTCGCGCTGCTGGTGCCTGCCGATCAGACGAAAACCCACCTGCATACGCTGTCGCTGGTCGCAAAACGTCTGGCCGATAAAACTATTTGCCGTCGACTGCGCTCGGCCCAAAGTGATGAAGAGCTCTACCAAATTATCACTGAAGCAGAAGGCAATCAGGATGATGCATAACCAGGAGATGGCCTTCACATCTGTTGTCCTGAGGAGAAACGGAACATGGTGCTGATGATTGTCAGTGGCCGTTCAGGGTCGGGGAAATCCGTTGCTCTGCGCGCGCTGGAAGACATGGGTTTTTACTGCGTTGATAACCTGCCGGTCGTGTTGTTGCCCGATCTGGCCCGCACGCTTGCGGAGAGACAAACCTCTGCAGCCGTCAGTATCGACGTCCGTAACATGCCTGAATCGCCAGAGATCTTCGAACAGGCCATGAGCAACCTGCCTGACACGTTCTCGCCTCAGCTGCTGTTCCTTGATGCAGACCGC
Organism: Enterobacter vonholyi; assembly: GCF_008364555.1. Classification (GTDB taxonomy): domain Bacteria; phylum Pseudomonadota; class Gammaproteobacteria; order Enterobacterales; family Enterobacteriaceae; genus Enterobacter; species Enterobacter vonholyi. The sequence continues at coordinate 77,218 of NZ_VTUC01000037.1, read as the reverse complement.
AATACGCTAATCCGTCGCTACAGCGATACCCGTCGCTTGCACCCGCTTTCCAGTAAGAACCTCTCTCTGGAGAGTGCTATCGATGAAGAGAGCGACCTGCTGGAGCCACTGCGTTCTCGTGCCGACCTGATTGTCGACACCTCTGAGATGTCCGTTCACGAGCTGGCAGAAATGCTGCGCACCCGGTTATTGGGTAAACGCGAGCGTGAACTGACGATGGTGTTCGAATCCTTTGGCTTCAAGCACGGTATCCCGATTGATGCGGATTATGTTTTCGACGTGCGCTTCCTGCCGAACCCGCACTGGGATCCGAAGCTGCGTCCCATGACCGGCCTGGACAAACCCGTCGCGGCCTTCCTCGACAGGCACACAGAAGTACACAATTTTATCTACCAGACGCGAAGCTACCTTGAGCTATGGTTACCTATGCTGGAGACAAACAATCGTAGCTACCTGACGGTAGCGATTGGCTGTACCGGTGGTAAACATCGTTCGGTTTATATCGCCGAACAGCTGGCCGACTATTTCCGCTCGCGCGGTAAGAACGTTCAGTCCCGTCATCGCACGCTGGAAAAACGTAAAACATGACCGTAAAACAGACCGTTGAGATCACCAATAAGCTGGGCATGCATGCACGCCCGGCGATGAAGCTGTTTGAGCTGATGCAGGGTTTCGATGCAGAGGTTCTGCTGCGAAATGACGAAGGCACCGAAGCGGAAGCGAACAGCGTGATCGCGCTGCTGATGCTGGATTCCGCCAAAGGGCGCCAGATTGAAGTCGAAGCCACCGGACCTCAGGAAGAGGAAGCGTTGGCAGCTGTGATTGCGCTGTTTAATGCAGGGTTTGACGAAGATTAAGGTCTGCTATTCAGGCGGGTAGCGCTGCGCTTACCCGCCCTACATTAATTTATTGCTCTCCATAAACCCTTCCCCTCCCAACTGACGCATCTGGCGCATGATCCACGCCTGACGGCTTCGCACGTACCCTGATGGGGCACTGGCTTTAAAGCGGATAGGGTTCGGTAAAACGGCGGCCAATAACGCTGCTTCTGACATGCTCAGACGGCTGGCTGGCTTATTGAAATAACGCTGCGCGGCAGCTTCCACGCCAAAAACGCCGTCACCAAACTCAGCGACGTTGAGATAGACGGTCAGAATGCGTTTTTTGCTCCAGACCGTTTCCATCCCCAGGGTCAACCCCGCTTCCAGCCCCTTTCGCACCCAGCTGCGGCCGTCCCACAGAAACAGATTTTTGGCCGTCTGCTGCGACAAGGTTGACGCACCGCGCACGCGGTTTTCATGGCGTTCATTATGGGCTAGCGCCTTCTCAATGGCCGCAACGTCGAATCCCCAGTGCTCCGGGAATTTCTGATCCTCCGCCGCGATGACCGCCAGCCCCATGAGCGGTGAGATCTCGTCCATGCTCACCCAGTCAGAATGGGCAACATAGCCGAAATCACCGCTGAGCCACGCGCCGAGCTGACGCTCAACCATCACGGCAGAGAACGGGACCGGCATAATGCTGAACAGGGCGAGTCCACCGCCCCAAAATACCGCCAGCACCAGAACGATGCGCAACAGGATACGTTTTACCCACGCGCCAGCACCAGATTGACGACTCATTCAGCCAGCACCAGCACTCGGGCGACCAGCTTTTCGATCCCCATAGCCGCTTCTGCAATATTCTGCGCCAGCATATACGCAGGCGTGGTGACTATTTTGTTATCTTCATCAACCACAATGTCATCCACCGGGCACGGAACGTGTTCGCCCCCCATTTCCTCTACGATTTCCGCGGTATCAATATCCGTCCCGATGGTCAGGCGCAGCGGGAAATCAAAAATCCTGGGCAACATCGCCGGTGCGATACAGATAAAGCCCAGCGGTTTCCCTGCCGCATGCATGGCCTGCGACAGCGCTTTGAGATGAGGATCGATCTGACACTCCGCGCCCTGCTCGGCAAAGGTACTGAGATTTTTGGCCGCGCCAAACCCACCCGGCACAATGAGCGCATCAAGCTCTGCGGCGTCTGCCTGAATAAGAGGATGGATATCACCTCGCGCAATACGCGCGGCTTCAATCAGCACGTTACGGGTTTCCGCCATTGGTTCACCGGTCAGATGGTTAATCACATCCGACTGATTTTTGTCTGGTGCAAAACAAATAACCTCCGCTCCCTGCTTAGCCAGGGCCAGCAGCGTGATTACGGCTTCATGTATCTCAGAACCATCGTAAACACCGCATCCGCTCAGCACGACACCAATCTTTTTCATCATGACAATCCTTTTCTGCAACTTGCTGAAGCACATTAATAATTTTGATTAAAACGCTATGCTTCACACATTTCACTGATTCATGTAACAAATCATTTAAGATTTGCTATCTTATCTGCGTGCGGCCTAAATTTTTCAGGCAGCGCCCTTTCGAAAATAACTTTAAAAAAATAGGCGCAGCCACGATTTCCCTGGTGTTGGCGCAGTATTCGCGCACCCCGGTTAAGCCGGGGTCATTTTTTTCTGGCGTCGACCCAGGCTTTAAGCACCGCAACATCGTTTTGCCACTCTTGTTTCATCTCTTCAACCCAATCACCCACGTTATCTTCCCATGCAGGTAAATCAGGCGACTGAATCTGTTGACCCAGCTGCTGAAGATGGCGCAAACCGACCGAGCCGGCGGCACCTTTGATTTTATGTCCTTCTTCGACGATGCCTTTCTGGTCCCGGGCCGTCAGGTTTGATTCCAGAACGCTCAGATAGCCCGGCATCATTTTTTCGAAGACCGCCAGACCATCGGTAATAAGTTTCGGGCCTACCAGATCGATATACTGCTCCAGCATCGCGGTATCGAGTATCGTTTGGGCTTTTGCGCTATCAACAGACGTCATGGTGCTCTCCTCTTCATCACGGGTATCCCAGAACTTCTTAATCATGGCGGTCAGAGCAGGCACCGCCAGCGGCTTGCTGAGTACATCGTCCATACCGGCATCGAGATACTCTTTTTTATCTTTCAGCACGTTCGCCGTCAGCGCCACCAGCGGCGGCAGTTCGTCGGCCGCGTACTGACGCGTCAGCTCACGCGAGATATCCAGCCCGGTCATATCCGGCAGCTGGATATCAAGCAGCACAAGGTCGTATTCGCCCGGTTTAAACATCTCCAGTGCGGCCTTACCGGTCATCGCGACATCCACGCTGTTGCCCAGTTTTTCCAATACCGAGCGAGCCACAATCACGTTCAGCTCAATATCCTCCACCAGCAGAACGTGCAGGGCAGGCAGCGGCATATCGTCATTTTCGAAGGTATCTTCTACCTCTTCCGCCACCGCCGGCGCATGGACCGTTAGCGTGAAGGTTGACCCTTTGCCCGGCTGGCTGGCAACGGTGATATCGCCACCCATGCTCTTCGCCAGACGTTTAGAGACCGCCAGGCCAATGCCTGTTCCGGTCGCCGGTTTTCCGCCGTTGCTGTCCTTCACCTGGTAGTACATGGCAAAGATTTTGTCCTGCTCCTCCTGCGGAATACCAATCCCGGAGTCCTCCACCTCGAAGTGCAGCATATCTCCTTCGTCATAGCGGATACGCACCGCCACCTGCCCCTTCTGGGTGAATTTCACCGCGTTGCTGATAAGGTTCCACAGGATCTGGCGCAGACGCGTGCCGTCAGTCACCACTTTATGCGGCAGCGGCAGGGTTGGCTCCATGACAAAACTCAGTCCCTTCTGCTGGGCCTGCAGGCCGGACAGGTTTTCGAGATCGGCAAGGAAGCTGGTGAAATCAACAGGCTGATTATCAAGCTGAACTTTACGGCGCTCCATCTTATCCATATCAATAATATCGTTGAAGATATTACCCAGCGTGACCGCTGAGACATGGATAGTCTTGAGGTATTTTTCCTGCTCTGCGGTCAGGTCGGTATCCAGCAGAATACGGCTCAGCCCGACAATGCCGTTAAGCGGCGTGCGCAGCTCGTGGCTAATGGTGGAGATAAAGGTGGTCTTGTCGCGACTGGCGCGCTCCAGGGCATCCTGATAGCGCTTACGCTCGGTGATATCGCGGCCAAAGCCCATCAGGCCGTGGCGTTTCCCCACGCGGTCATAGTACGGAACCTTACGGATCTCAAAACAGGCTTTGCGTCCGTCCGGGTAATCCAGCCACTGTTCATAGGTCAGCGAGACGTTATGACGGAAGACTTTTTCGTCGGTCTCCATGACCTTGGCCGCCGCCTCTTCAGAGTAAACGTCCTGCGGCTTCAGGTGAATCAGCTGCTTCTCGCTTTTCCCGGTGAGCAACTCCATCGCCCGGTTACAGCCGGAAAACTCTTTATCTTCATTGCGGTAAAACACCAGGTCCGGCGACGCATCGAGGAACGACCGCAGGAAAGAGGATTGCTGCTCAAGCTGGATCTGCGTGACCTCGCGCTCTTTCATTTCGATTTTCAGCTGCTCCAGCGTGGCCTGACGTTCGGCTTCCGCCTTCTCACGATCGGAGATCTCCTGATTCAGTTGCGCAATGTTGTCTTTAAGCTGGACGTTAAGCTTCAGATCGCGCTCGCGCATCTCTTCCAGTTTATCGACCAGCTTAGACAAACGCTGACGGGATTCTTCCAGCTGTTCAACCACCACGGAAAGGAAATAGACCGCCCAGGGGGTAATGAGCAACCCAAAGAAGATGGAGCGGATGACGTCGATACTCTCGACCTGACCATGCAGAACCATAGTAACGGCCATTTGCACAACAATGGCCAGAACGACCAGCGCCAGCGCAAGCAGCATGGAGAAACGCACCAGCCCAAGCTTCATCATCAGGTCGACGTAATACTGGGCGAGCATTCGAATTTGCTTCATAGAGGATCCCTTCACGACGTTATCGCTCAATAATACTCAAATTCAGGGCGAGGCGTTGAAGGTTATGAGAAAAAGTGCGGGGTGAAACAGGTGATTAGCCTCGCTTCCGGTTAACCGGAAGCGAGGAGAGGTCAATCAGGAGCGTTTCAACATCAGCCACAGGCTGATCAGGAGGAAGCTGGCGCTTGGCAGCAGCGCACCAATTATCGGCGGAATGCCATAAACCAGCGTCAGCGGACCGAAGATCTGATCGAGCACGTAGAACACAAAGCCGAAGCTGATGCCGGTCACGACGCGAACCCCCATCGGCACGCTGCGCAACGGACCGAAGATAAACGACAGCGCCATCAGCATCATTACCGCCACGGACATTGGCTGGAAGATTTTGCTCCACATGTTGAGCTGATAACGTCCCGCATCCTGTCCGCTCGACTTCAGATATTTCACATAGTTGTGCAGACCGCTGATGGAGAGCGCGTCAGGATCCAAGGCAACAACACCGAGCTTGTCAGGCGTCAGGTTGGTCTTCCACGTGCCGGTTACCGTCTGAGAACCCGTAATCTGTTTCGGATCGGTCAGGTCGGATTCATCAACCTGGGATAACCGCCACTGCTTATGTTCGGCGTCAAATTTCGCCGAAGAGGCGTGGCGAACGGACTGCAGACGGCGCTGGTCATCGAAAGCGTAGATGCTCACCCCGCCCAGTTCATCATTCCCCTTCACCCGTTCGATGTAGACGAAGTTTTTACCGTCTTTAGCCCATAAACCTTGCTGAGTCGAGAGCAGCGAACCACCGTACATGGCCTGAGCACGGTAGTTACGCGCCATCTGTTCACCCTGAGGCGCAACCCATTCGCCAATCGCCATGGTCAACAGCACCAGTGGGATTGCGGTTTTCATCACCGACAGCGCAACCTGCATACGGGTAAAACCCGAGGCCTGCATAACGACCAGCTCACTGCGCTGCGCCAGCATTCCCAGCCCCAGCAGCGCCCCCAGCAGTGCCGCCATCGGGAAGAAGATCTGTACATCTTTCGGCACGCTGAGCAGGGTATACATCCCCGCGCCCAGCGCGTCATAGCTCCCCTGCCCGGCTTTTTTCAGCTGATCGACAAATTTGATAATGCCGGAGAGCGACACCAGCATGAACAACGTCATCATGATGGTGGTAAAAATGGTTTTACCGATATAGCGATCAAGAACGCCAAACGCCTGCATTAGATGGCTCCTTTACGCGAGAATCGGGCACGTATACGGCGCACAGGCACCGTATCCCACAGGTTTAACCCCAGCGCCAGTAAGATGTACAGGCTGTTGACGAACCATGTCCAGACCATAGGGTCCAGCTTACCCTTCGCGCCGTTGGAACGAATCGAGGTTTGCAGCAGGAAATAGATCAGGTAAAGCAGCATCGCCGGCAGCATAGATAGCACGCGTCCCTGACGCGGGTTCACCACGCTCAGCGGAACGACAATCAGCGCCATCATAAACACGGTGAAGACGAGCGTGATACGCCAGTGGAACTCAGCACGCGCCCGGTCAGTATCGGTATTCCAGAGGGTACGCATGTCCATTTGCTCGGTATCCGTTGGATCGAGCGCCACGGTCTGATGGCCGATAATGGCCTGATAGTTCTGGAAATCCGTAATACGGAAGTCACGCAGCATCGCGGTGCCTTCGAAACGGGTACCTTTGTTCAGCGTCACGACCTGTGAACCATCTTTGCGCTGAGCAAGCTGACCGGAGTCTGCAACCACCACTGAAGGACGCGCGTTTCCTTTGGGACGCAGCTGCGCAAGGAAGACGTCGTTGAATTTACTGCCGTCAACGCTCTCAATAAACAGCACGGAGTTTCCGTCGGTTGCCTGCTGGAACTGCCCCTGGGCTAACGCCGCCATGCCGGGGTTGGCTTTCGCTTCGGCCAGCACTTCGTCCTGATGGCGGGAAGACATGGGCCCCGCCCACATCACATTCACCGCCGCAACGATACCCGTGAACAGCGCCAGTATCATGGCGGCTTTCACCAGCACCGCTTTGCTCAGGCCGCAGGCGTGCATCACCGTGATTTCACTCTCGGTGTAGAGTTTCCCAAGCGTCATGAGAAGGCCAAGGAAAAGACTTAGCGGCAGGATAAGCTGCGCCATTTCCGGGATCCCTAAACCAAGCAGGGAAAGTACCAGATTTGTTGGAATTTCGCCGTCAACGGCCGCACCGAGGATCTTAACCAGCTTCTGACAGAAAAAAATCAGCAGCAGGATGAAAAGGATCGCCAGTTGGCTTTTGAGCGTCTCCCGCACCAGATATCTTATGATTATCACTTTAAATACGCCCGTAAAAACCCGTCTCTTTGCTGGAAAATCGCTTGTTTCATGGCTTAAACGTCATTTATTCTCTTGAGTCGTCGAAATCATCGCTAAGATTAAAACATCCGGCGGATTCACGCTTCAGGATTGTTTCTGACGTGTCGAAACCGTAGTAACGTAAGATTAACACGAAGTCACCACAACAGCGGACATGAGTTACGAAAGGTTTCAATTCTATCCGTAGCTGCCGCCGTTGTCTTTAAGATTCAGGAGCGTAGTGCATGGAGTTCAGTGTAAAAAGCGGTAGCCCGGAGAAACAGCGGAGTGCCTGCATCGTTGTGGGCGTCTTTGAACCACGCCGACTCTCCCCGATCGCCGAGCAACTCGATAAAATCAGTGACGGCTATATTAGCGCCCTGCTGCGTCGTGGCGAACTGGAAGGCAAACCTGGGCAGACGCTGTTACTGCACCATGTTCCGAACGTACTGTCAGAGCGTATTCTGCTGATTGGCTGCGGCAAAGAACGCGAGCTGGATGAACGTCAGTATAAGCAGGTGATTCAGAAAACAATCAATACGCTGAATGATACTGGCTCAATGGAAGCCGTCTGCTTCCTGACCGAGCTGCACGTCAAAGGGCGTAACACCTACTGGAAAGTGCGTCAGGCGGTTGAAACGGCAAAAGAGAGCCTGTACAGCTTCGATCAGTTGAAAACCAATAAAAGCGAGCCGCGTCGTCCGCTGCGTAAAATGGTCTTTAACGTGCCAACCCGTCGTGAACTGACCAGCGGTGAACGCGCCATTCAACACGGTCTGGCCATTGCAGCCGGCATTAAAGCGGCTAAAGATCTCGGCAACATGCCGCCGAACATCTGTAACGCGGCGTACCTGGCTTCTCAGGCGCGTCAGCTGGCCGACGCCTACAGCAAAAACGTCATTACCCGCGTCATCGGCGAACAGCAGATGAAAGAGCTGGGGATGCACTCTTATCTGGCGGTCGGTAACGGCTCGCAAAACGAATCCCTGATGTCGGTCATTGAGTACAAAGGCAACCCGTCCGAAGACGCACGCCCGATTGTGCTCGTCGGTAAAGGCCTGACCTTCGACTCCGGCGGTATCTCCATCAAGCCTGCCGAAGGCATGGATGAGATGAAGTACGACATGTGCGGTGCGGCGGCGGTTTATGGCGTGATGCGCATGGTCGCGGAACTTCAGTTGCCTATCAACGTGATCGGCGTTCTGGCGGGCTGCGAAAATATGCCTGGCGGCCGCGCCTATCGTCCGGGGGACGTTCTGACCACCATGTCCGGCCAGACCGTTGAAGTGCTGAATACCGACGCCGAAGGCCGTCTGGTACTCTGTGACGTGTTGACCTACGTTGAGCGCTTCGAGCCGGAAGCGGTGATTGACGTCGCCACGCTCACCGGAGCCTGTGTGATTGCGCTGGGCCATCACATTACCGGCCTGATGTCGAACCACAATCCGCTGGCGCACGAGCTGATTGGTGCGTCAGAGCAGGCCGGGGACCGCGCATGGCGTCTGCCGCTGGGTGACGAATATCAGGATCAGCTTGAGTCTAACTTTGCGGATATGGCGAACATTGGCGGACGTCCTGGCGGGGCGATCACCGCGGGCTGTTTCCTGGCGCGCTTCACCCGCAAGTACAACTGGGCGCACCTGGATATCGCGGGCACCGCGTGGCGCTCCGGCAAGGCCAAAGGCGCAACCGGTCGCCCGGTAGCGCTATTGTCGCAGTTCCTGCTCAATCGTGCGGGTTTTAACGGCGACGAGTAAGTCAAAACGGCAGTAAACCGTAGGCCGGGTAAGGCGAAGCCGCCGCCCGGCTTAAGCATTTAAAGTGAGCACAAGAAGCCCCATATATGAAGAATGCAACGTTCTACCTTCTGGACAACGACACCCATCAGGATGGCCTCAGCGCCGTCGAACAGCTGGTGTGTGAAATTGCCGCAGAACGTTGGCGCGCAGGCAAACGCGTGTTGATAGCCTGTGAAGATGAGCAGCAGGCGATTCGTCTCGATGAAGCGCTGTGGGCCCGCCCGCCGGAGAGTTTTGTTCCGCATAACCTGTCAGGCGAAGGTCCGCGCGGCGGGGCACCGGTTGAAATTGCCTGGCCGCAAAAGCGCAACAGTAGCGCGCGCGACATTCTGATTAGCCTGCGGATAGATTTTGCAGATTTTGCCACCGCTTTCACAGAAGTGGTAGACTTTGTCCCTTACGAAGAATCTTTGAAACAACTGGCGCGCGAACGCTACAAAGCGTACCGCCTGGCTGGTTTTAACCTGAATACGGCAACCTGGAAATAATGGAAAAGACATATAACCCACGCGATATCGAACAGCCGCTTTACGAGCACTGGGAACAGCAGGGCTATTTCAAGCCTAACGGCGACGAAAGCAAAGAGTCCTTCTGCATCATGATCCCGCCGCCGAACGTCACCGGCAGTTTGCATATGGGTCATGCTTTCCAGCAGACCATCATGGACACCATGATCCGTTACCAGCGCATGCAGGGCAAAAACACCCTGTGGCAGGCGGGGACTGACCACGCGGGTATCGCGACCCAGATGGTGGTTGAGCGTAAAATTGCCGCTGAAGAAGGAAAAACCCGCCACGACTACGGTCGCGACGCTTTTATCGACAAAATCTGGCAGTGGAAAGCGGAATCTGGCGGCACCATTACCCGTCAGATGCGTCGTCTTGGCAACTCCGTGGACTGGGAGCGCGAGCGCTTTACCATGGATGAAGGCCTGTCCAATGCCGTTAAAGAAGTCTTCGTTCGCCTGTATAAAGAAGATCTGATTTACCGCGGCAAGCGCCTGGTAAACTGGGATCCGAAACTGCGCACCGCCATCTCTGACCTGGAAGTGGAAAACCGCGAGTCTAAAGGCTCCATGTGGCACATCCGCTATCCGCTGGCCGACGGCGCAAAAACCGCCGACGGTAAAGATTACCTGGTGGTCGCAACCACCCGTCCGGAAACCCTGCTGGGCGATACCGGCGTGGCTGTTAACCCGGAAGATCCACGTTATAAAGATCTGATCGGCAAATTCGTGGTGCTGCCGCTGGTAAACCGCCGTATTCCGATTGTGGGCGACGAACACGCCGACATGGAAAAAGGCACCGGCTGCGTAAAAATCACCCCTGCGCACGACTTCAACGACTATGAAGTGGGTCGTCGTCACGCCCTGCCGATGATCAACATCCTGACCTTCGACGGCGATATCCGCGAAAGCGCAGAAGTGTATGATACCAAAGGCGAAGAGTCTGACGTTTACTCCAGCGACATCCCGGCGGAGTTCCAGAAGCTGGAACGCTTTGCCGCGCGTAAAGCGATCGTGGCTGCCGTCGACGCACTCGGCCTGCTGGAAGAGATCAAACCTCACGATCTGACCGTGCCGTACGGCGACCGTGGCGGCGTGGTGATCGAGCCAATGCTGACCGACCAGTGGTACGTGCGTGCCGACGTGCTGGCGAAACCAGCTGTTGAAGCGGTTGAGAACGGCAGCATTCAGTTCGTGCCGAAGCAGTACGAAAACATGTACTTCTCCTGGATGCGCGATATTCAGGACTGGTGTATCTCTCGTCAGCTGTGGTGGGGTCACCGTATCCCGGCATGGTACGACAACGAAGGCAACGTCTACGTTGGTCGCAGCGAAGATGAAGTGCGTCAGGAAAACAACCTGAGCGCGGACGTTGCCCTGCGTCAGGACGAAGACGTGCTGGATACCTGGTTCTCCTCCGCGCTGTGGACCTTCTCCACCCTTGGCTGGCCAGAAAACACTGACGCGCTGCGTCAGTTCCACCCAACCAGCGTGATGGTGTCCGGTTTCGACATCATCTTCTTCTGGATTGCCCGCATGATCATGATGACCATGCACTTCATCAAAGACGAAGACGGCAAGCCGCAGGTTCCGTTCCATACCGTCTATATGACCGGTCTGATCCGCGACGACGAAGGCCAGAAGATGTCCAAGTCCAAGGGGAACGTTATTGACCCGCTGGACATGGTTGACGGTATCTCTCTGGAAGAGCTGCTGGAAAAACGTACCGGCAACATGATGCAGCCGCAGCTGGCGGAGAAAATCCGCAAGCGCACCGAGAAGCAGTTCCCGAACGGGATTGAGGCTCACGGTACCGACGCCCTGCGCTTCACCCTGGCGGCACTGGCCTCTACCGGCCGTGACATCAACTGGGACATGAAGCGTCTGGAAGGTTACCGAAACTTCTGTAACAAGCTGTGGAACGCCAGCCGCTTCGTGCTGATGAACACCGAAGATCAGGATTGTGGCTTCAACGGCGGCGAAATGACGCTGTCTCTGGCTGACCGCTGGATCCTGGCGGAATTCAACCAGACGGTGAAAGCGTTCCGCGAGGCGCTGGACAGCTACCGCTTCGACATCGCGGCGGGCATCCTGTATGAATTCACCTGGAACCAGTTCTGCGACTGGTATCTGGAGCTGGCGAAGCCGGTGATGAACGGCGGCACCGAGGCGGAACTGCGCGGCACGCGCAACACGCTGATTACCGTTCTGGAAGGCCTGCTGCGCCTGGCGCACCCGGTTATTCCATTCATCACCGAGACCATCTGGCAGCGCGTGAAGGTGATTGCTGGCATCAACGCAGATACCATCATGCTGCAGCCGTTCCCGGAATTCGATGCGGCGAAAGTGGATGAAGCGGCATCAGCGGATACCGAGTGGCTGAAGCAGGCGATCGTTGCGGTACGTAACATCCGTGCTGAAATGAACATTGCCCCTGGCAAACCGCTGGAGCTGCTGCTTCGTGGCTGCAGCGAAGCGGCTGTTCGTCGCGTCACAGAGAACAACACCTTCCTGAAAACCATGGCGCGTCTGGAAAGCATCACCGTGCTGCCTGCGGATGACAAAGGTCCGGTTTCCGTGACCAAAATCATCGACGGCGCCGAGCTTCTGATCCCGATGGCAGGTCTGATCGATAAAGACGCGGAGCTGGCTCGTCTGGCGAAAGAAGTGGCGAAAGTCGACGTGGAAATTGGCAAAATCGAAAGCAAGCTGGCGAACGAAGGCTTTGTCGCCCGCGCGCCGGAAGCGGTCATCGCGAAAGAGCGTGAGCGTCTGGTTGCCTTCGCCGATGCGAAGACCAAGCTGATTGAGCAGCAGGCGGTTATCGCTGCCCTGTAATGCTTTTACCCCTTACGCTTCAGAGCGTAAGGGGTATCCTTCCTGAAAACTCCTCGCTTGCACTCCCCTTTCTGCGGTGCTATTAACAGCAGTTATGTGTCAATTTTTGTAATGAGTAATGCTATGAGCGTGATTACCCCCGTCGCGACGACGATGCGCCGGATCGCTGAGCAGGATAACCCGGCTATCGCCGCCGTTATCCGCACCGTTTCTGCCGAATATGGCCTGACGGCTGACAAAGGCTACACGGTTGCCGACCCGAACCTGGACGCGCTTTACCAGCTCTACAGCCAGCCAGGGCACGCCTACTGGGTAATCGAGCAGAACGGCCAGGTTGTCGGAGGCGGCGGCGTGGCGCCCCTCAGCTGCAGCGAGCCGGATATCTGCGAACTGCAGAAAATGTATTTTCTGCCAACGGCGCGCGGGCAAGGACTGGCGAAAAAGCTGGCGCTGATTGCTCTGGACCACGCGCGCAAGCAGGGCTTCACCCGCTGCTACCTTGAAACGACCGCGTTCCTCAAAGAGGCCATCGGCCTGTATGAACATCTGGGCTTTGAGCATATCGATGCGCCGCTGGGCTGTACCGGCCACGTTGATTGCGAAGTCAGAATGCTGAAAAGTCTGTAACTTTCGTTCCTGCCCTCTTCTGTTAAGCGGCTGTAAACTGAATGCTCTACACTCTCAGTTCACACCACAACGGGGGAAACACGATGTCGAAGATAAAAAGCTACGCCGCACCGCAGGCGGGTGCAGAACTTGAGCTGTACGAGTACGATGCGGGCGAACTAAAAGCAGAAGACGTCGAAGTACAGGTTGATTACTGCGGGATCTGCCACTCGGATCTCTCGATGATCGACAACGAATGGGGCTTCTCCAGCTATCCGCTGGTTGCCGGACACGAAGTCATTGGCCGCGTCGTGGCGCTCGGTAGCGCCGCGCAGGACAAAGGGCTGAAAGTGGGCCAGCGCGTGGGAATTGGCTGGACGGCACGCAGCTGTGGTCACTGCGACGCCTGTATCAGCGGAAATCAGATCAACTGCCTCGAAGGCGCCGTTCCTACCATCCTGAACAAAGGCGGTTTTGCCGATAAGCTGCGCGCCGACTGGCAATGGGTGATCCCGCTGCCGGAGAGCATTGATATCGAATCCGCCGGCCCGCTGCTGTGCGGCGGTATCACCGTCTTCAAGCCCCTGCTGATGCACCATATAACAGCCACCAGCCGCGTCGGCGTCATCGGTATCGGCGGACTGGGCCATATCGCCATTAAGCTGCTGCACGCGATGGGCTGCGAAGTCACGGCGTTCAGCTCGAACCCGGCGAAAGAGAAAGAAGTGCTGGCGATGGGGGCGGATAAAGTGGTGAACAGCCGCGATCCGCAGGCGCTGAACGCGCTGGCGGGCCAGTTTGATCTGATCATCAACACCGTTAACGTGGATCTCGACTGGCAGCCGTACTTTGAAGCGCTGGCCTACGGCGGTAACTTCCACACCGTGGGTGCGGTGATGAAGCCGCTGCCGGTTCCGGCGTTTACCCTGATCGGTGGGGATCGCAGCATATCCGGTTCTGCTACCGGTACGCCGTACGAGCTGCGCAAACTGATGAAATTCGCCGGACGCACCAAAGTGGCACCGACCACCGAACTGTATCCAATGTCGAAAATCAACGAAGCGATCCAGCACGTGCGCGACGGTAAAGCCCGCTACCGCGTGGTGCTGAAAGCGGATTTCTGATGTGAGTTTGCCGGGTGGCGGCTTCGCCTTACCCGGCCTACTTTCACTGCTGCGCCAATACGTTAAATACTTCCGCTATCGCGACCGCTCCAGGATCCATTACTCCATCCAGGTTCTCTTTATTGACATACGACGAGCGTCCCGCGCCGGCTTTCGCCATTTTCGCCGTTGCTTCGGCACCGTGCTGTGCTGCCTTCGCCGCTGCCTCGATATCTCCTTTCAGCAACGCCTCCAGCGCCGGTTGCAGCGCGTCGATCAGCGTGCGATCGCCGAGATCTGCCCCACCGTACTGCTTCATCTGCGCCAGTCCGCTGAGCAAGGCCTCAGGGAGAGGCTGACCATCGTGAAGCTTTTGCCCTGCCGCAGTGAAGAAGATCGACATCAGCACCCCGCTCGACCCGCCCATCACCGTCGCCAGCCGCTCGCCAACCAGCAGCAGCAGCTTAGACACATCATTAAGCGGGAGCGTGTTCTCCTCCAGGCGCTGCGCAATATCCCGCGCCCCTTGCGCAAAGGTGGAGCCGGTATCGCCATCCCCCACTTTGGCATCCAGCGCGTTCAGGCGGTTTTCCAGCTGGATCAGCGTTGTCGACACTGCGGAGACAAACGCACGCACCTGCGGATTGTCAGACGGGGTATATTCCACACGGTCATGAATGGCGCTATGCGTCACGGTACGCAGTGGCGCAAACGCCACGGGCTTCTGCCAGCCCAGCGTCTCGACATCGGCGTGAATCGCCTTTTCGAAGAAATCATTGAGCTTCAGCAGCGTCAGAGAAAAGCCTTTCATATCCAGCGCGCTGACCAGCGGCGCAGGGCCAATCAGGTACGCGATGTTCTCTTTCAGCGCCGAGTGCGCCAGCTCTTTGGTCAGCAGCGCCATCTCCAGCGCCGATACGCCGCCAAGATTGTTAATCAATACCGCAAAACGCCCTTCGCCCGCCTGCGCGCGTAACGGCGTCACTAGGGTGTCGATAATGGCTTTGCTGTTTTGCGTATCCACCACGGAAGCCCCGGGCTCGCCGTGAATGCCCAGGCCCAGCTCGACATGGCCTTGTTTAATCCGCCCCTCTTCATCGTCGCTGCCCGGCAGGTTGCACGTTTGCATCGCCACGCCCAGGCTCCAGAGGTTATCGCAGGCCTGTTGCGCAATATCCCGCACCTCGCTCAGCGATTTCCCCTGCTCCGCCGCATAGCCCGCAATCTTGTGCACCAGTGCCGTTCCGGCAATACCGCGCGGCTGCTTGTTATCCGGCAGCGCGATATCGTCCGCCACGATCACCATCTCCACCTTAAGACCGTAACGTTTAGCCTTTTCCGCCGCCAGACCAAAGTTCAGGCGATCGCCGGTGTAGTTTTTTACGATCAGCAGACAGCCCCGGTCGCCCGTGACCGCCACAATGGCATTCAGCACAGCATCCACGCTCGGCGAAGCAAAAAGATCGCCACACACTGCCGCCGTCAGCATCCCTTTGCCGACAAACCCGGCGTGCGCGGGTTCGTGGCCTGAGCCGCCGCCGGAGATCACCGCCACGCGGCTTTTGTCCCAGTCGCCGCGTGCGACGATCCTGATGGCCGGATCGATATCAAGCTTGACGAGATTGGCGTGTGGCGCAGAAAGCAGTATGCCTTCAATGGCATCGTTGACCAGCTGTTTACGACCGTTAAAGAAGAATCTGGACATAGTTTCCCACTATTTTGTGAACCGTATGCAAAAGCATAGTCCGCGCTGGATAATGCGCCGCAAAGTCAGGAATTTACTCAACCAAATTGCGGCCAGGTTGCCTATACTCCACCCAGGACTAAGAGAGGAAGCGCATCATGAGTACACCATTGTTAATTGCCAGGACGCTGGAAAAAGAGCTGTATTTACTGCCCGCGATGGCGAACCGCCACGGTCTGATCACCGGAGCGACCGGGACGGGGAAAACCGTCACCCTGCAAAAGCTGGCGGAGTCGCTTTCAGAGATTGGCGTACCGGTCTTTATGGCTGACGTGAAAGGCGATTTAACCGGTGTGGCTCAGGATGGGACGGCATCTGAAAAACTGCTCGAGCGGCTGAAAAATATTGGCATCACGGACTGGACCCCGCACGGTAACCCGGTGGTGGTGTGGGATATCTTTGGTGAGAAAGGCCACCCGGTGCGCGCCACCGTCTCCGATCTTGGCCCGCTGCTGCTGGCCCGTCTGCTTAACCTCAACGACGTGCAGTCCGGCGTGCTGAATATTATCTTCCGCATTGCCGACGATCAGGGACTGCTGCTGCTTGATTTCAAAGATCTACGCGCCATTACGCAATACATCGGCGATAACGCCAAATCCTTCCAGAACCAGTACGGCAATATCAGCAGCGCCTCGGTGGGCGCTATTCAGCGCGGTCTACTGACGCTTGAGCAGCAGGGGGCCGAACACTTCTTCGGCGAGCCGATGCTGGATATCAAGGACTGGATGCGCACCGACAGCAGCGGCAAAGGCATTATTAACATCCTGAGCTCAGAGAAGCTCTACCAGATGCCGAAACTCTACGCCGCCAGCCTGCTGTGGATGCTCTCCGAGCTCTATGAACAATTACCGGAAGCGGGCGATCTGGAAAAACCGAAGCTGGTGTTCTTCTTTGACGAAGCGCATCTGCTGTTTAACGACGCGCCGCAGGTATTGCTGGATAAGATCGAACAGGTTATCCGCCTGATCCGCTCCAAAGGCGTCGGCGTCTGGTTTGTCTCGCAAAACCCGTCGGATATCCCCGACAACGTGCTCGGGCAGCTCGGCAACCGCGTGCAGCATGCCCTGCGCGCCTTTACGCCAAAAGATCAGAAAGCGGTGAAAGCCGCCGCGCAAACCATGCGCGCCAATCCTGCCTTTGATACCGAAGCGGCGATTCAGGCGCTAGGCACCGGTGAAGCGCTGATCTCGTTCCTGGATGCGAAGGGCAGCCCGTCTGTGGTAGAACGCGCCATGGTGATCGCGCCTTGCTCGCGCATGGGGCCGGTGACCGACGATGAGCGCAACGGCCTGATTAACCACTCTCCGGTTTACGGGAAATACGAAGACGAGGTGGATCGCGAGTCCGCGTTCGAGATGCTGCAAAAAGGGGTCCAGGCGACAACAGAATCGCAGGATGCGCCTGCCGCTAAAGGGCAATCTGTCGCCGTCGATGACGGCATTCTCGGTGGGCTCAAAGACATTCTGTTCGGCAGCACCGGGCCGCGCGGCGGCAAGCGCGATGGCGTGGTGCAGACCATGGCGAAAAGCGCAGCCCGACAGGTCACCAATCAAATCGTGCGCGGCATGCTGGGGAGTTTGCTAGGCGGCCGTCGCCGCTAGACGCGGAATCCAGGGGCGGCCCAGCGCCGAACCCTGTACGCCGTTCTCCCGCAGATAGCGGTCAATTTCCACCATCCCCGTCCAGCGGTTTTCACACCATAGCGGTGCCAGAAGCGTTGGACGGCGGGCGCTGGCCGAGATGCGGTGGTAGACAATATCCGGCGGCGTATGGCGAATCATCTCCCCCGCTGTCACCGTATAGTCTTCAAGCTCAATACCGCTTAACCGCCCAGCCTCCCAGGCTTTCGCCATAATGCTGCCCTTCACGATATGCAGCGGGTGCAGCTTAATGCCGTCCACGCCGGTTTCAACCACCTTTTCCAGCGTTTCAAGACCATGCTGTTGACCCTCGCCGGGTAACCCAACAATCAGATGCGAGCAGACCTTCAGCCCGCGCTCGCGGGCCAGGCGCGTGGTGCGCTGGTAGCAGGCGAAATCATGGCCACGGTTAATACGGTGCAGCGTTTTGTCGTGCGCGGTCTGCAAGCCCAGCTCCAGCCAGATCTCGTAGCCTTGTTCTTTGTACTCGCTGAGCAGGTCCAGCACCGCGTCCGGTACGCAGTCCGGGCGTGTGCCCACGCAAAGCCCAACGATATTGGCCTGGCTGACGGCCTGCTGATACATCGAACGCAATACCTGCACCTCCGCCCACGTGCTGGTGTAGGCCTGGAAATAGGCCAGATATTGCTTCGCGCGGTTCACCAGGCTGGCCTGGTGGGCAAGCTGCTCAGCGATAGAATGGTGCTGCTGCGCCTCATCGGCAAACGACGCGACGTTACAGAAGGTGCAGCCGCCGCGCCCGATGGTGCCATCGCGATTCGGGCAGCTAAACCCGCCGTGCAGCGTCAGCTTATGAACCTTTTGCCCGTACCGCTGCAAAAGATCCCCACCAAACATATTGACTAATTTCTGTAACTGCATAATCTGATAGACCGTCCCGGAGAAAGGGGACAAGCCTGCCACTTTTAGCCTCTGTCGGCGATGACCTGGATCAATCGCCCTGGACGGCCTTTATCTATATGAATAAATACTCACGATTACTGCAATTTCATTCACGCCTCCTGTGATTACTTTTCCTTATGTTCTGATTGTTTTTTTCATTTATAGCGCTACCACTGAAAAACAGTGGGTTTATGCGGGTTTGCATCCATTGCCAGATTATTGTTCTGCTATAAAACCGCTATTCAGCACGCTACATTGATAATACCGCTTTCATATAGTGAGTCAGATCACACTCCGCTGCTCGCTCTCAGGTCATTCAATCAATGTAAAAATAGTTAAATACACTTAAAATACAAAAACATAGACTCTCTTTAGCACATTTTTGTATAAATAAGATTGCCATTTGACCTGTGTACCAATTCCCGATAAGTTGGAAATCCGCTGGAAGCTTTCTGGATGAGCGGCCTGCTCATCATATTTATGCAGTAATTGAGATTCCCTCTGAAGCAAGTCCTCAAACTTGTTTACCTGCGCGAAAGGATGAAAAAGAGGGCGAATGCGAGGTCCGCGTATGAAACGCAAACCCCGTCGCCATGCTCTTTCTGTGCCTGTGCGCCACGGTAAAGTTCAGTGGGAAGCCCGACGAGCCTGGGGAGGTTCACTGATATGTTGTACGATAAATCCCTTGAGAAGGATAACTGTGGTTTCGGCCTGATCGCCCACATAGAAGGCGAACCTAGCCACAAGGTAGTGCGTACTGCTATTCACGCACTGGCCCGTATGCAGCACCGTGGTGCAATCCTTGCCGATGGTAAAACCGGCGACGGTTGCGGCCTGCTGCTGCAAAAACCGGATCGTTTCTTCCGCATCGTGGCGGAAGAGCGCGGCTGGCGTTTAGCCAAAAACTACGCTGTCGGCATGCTGTTCCTGAATCAGGATCCTGAAAAGGCTGCCGCCTCACGCCGCATCGTCGAAGAAGAACTTCAGCGTGAAACCCTGTCAATTGTCGGCTGGCGCGATGTGCCAACCAACGAAGGGGTGCTCGGTGAAATCGCCCTCTCCTCGCTGCCTCGTATTGAACAGATTTTCGTCAACGCGCCTGCGGGCTGGCGTCCACGTGATATGGAACGCCGTCTGTTTATCGCCCGCCGCCGCATTGAAAAACGTCTCCAGGACGATAAAGAGTTCTACGTCTGTAGCCTCTCTAACCTGGTGAACATCTATAAAGGTCTGTGTATGCCGGCTGACCTGCCGCGCTTCTACCTGGACCTGGCGGACCTGCGTCTGGAATCGGCCATTTGCCTGTTCCACCAGCGCTTCTCCACCAACACCGTACCACGCTGGCCGCTGGCTCAGCCGTTCCGCTACCTGGCGCACAACGGCGAGATCAACACCATCACCGGTAACCGCCAGTGGGCCCGCGCCCGTACCTATAAGTTCCAGACGCCACTGATCCCTGACCTGCACGATGCCGCGCCGTTCGTGAACGAAACCGGCTCGGACTCCAGCTCGATGGATAACATGCTGGAACTGCTGCTGGCGGGCGGGATGGATATCGTGCGCGCCATGCGTCTGCTCGTGCCGCCGGCCTGGCAGAACAACCCGGATATGGATCCTGAGCTGCACGCGTTCTTCGACTTTAACTCCATGCACATGGAGCCGTGGGACGGCCCGGCGGGCATCGTTATGTCCGACGGACGTTTTGCCGCCTGTAACCTGGACCGTAACGGTCTGCGTCCGGCGCGCTACGTTATCACCAAAGACAAGCTCATCACCTGCGCCTCTGAAGTCGGCATCTGGGATTACCAGCCTGACGAAGTGGTCGAGAAAGGCCGCGTCGGTCCGGGCGAGCTGATGGTTATCGACACCCGCGGCGGGCGCATCCTGCACTCCGCCGAAACCGACAACGATCTGAAGAGCCGCCACCCGTACAAAGAGTGGATGGAAAAGAACGTGCGTCGCCTGGTGCCGTTCGAAGATCTTACGGACGAAGAAGTGGGCAGCCGGGAGCTGGACGACGATACTCTCGCGAGCTACCAGAAGCAGTTTAACTACAGCGCGGAAGAGCTGGACTCTGTCATCCGCGTGCTCGGTGAAAACGGCCAGGAAGCGGTCGGCTCGATGGGTGACGATACCCCGTTTGCCGTGCTATCCAGCCAGCCGCGCATCATTTACGACTACTTCCGCCAGCAGTTCGCGCAGGTGACCAACCCGCCAATCGATCCGCTGCGTGAAGCGCACGTGATGTCGTTGGCCACCAGCATCGGTCGTGAGATGAACGTCTTCTGCGAGGCCGAAGGCCAGGCGCATCGTCTGACCTTTAAATCGCCGATCCTGCTGTATTCAGATTTCAAACAGCTCACCACCATGAAAGAGGAGCACTACCGCGCCGACACGCTCGACATTACCTTCGACGTGAACGAAGCGAGCCTTGAAGAGACGGTGAATGCGCTGTGTGACAAAGCCGAACAGATGGTGCGTAACGGCACCGTGCTGCTGGTGTTGTCCGACCGTAATATCGCGAAAAACCGTCTGCCTGTACCTGCCCCGATGGCGGTCGGCGCTATCCAGACGCGTTTGGTCGATAAGAGCCTGCGCTGCGACGCGAACATCATTGTTGAAACCGCAAGCGCCCGCGACCCGCATCACTTTGCCGTGCTGTTGGGCTTCGGCGCGACGGCGATCTACCCGTACCTGGCCTACGAAACGCTGGCCCGTCTGGTGGATACCCGCGCGATCGACAAAGATTACCGCGCGGTGATGCTGAACTACCGTAACGGCATCAACAAAGGTCTGTACAAGATCATGTCCAAAATGGGCATCTCAACCATTGCCTCCTACCGCTGTTCTAAGCTGTTTGAAGCGGTCGGCCTGCATGACGAGGTTGCCAACCTCTGCTTCCAGGGCGTGGTCAGCCGCATCGGCGGCGCCGGTTTTGCGGACTTCCAGCAGGATCTGGTGAACCTGTCCAAGCGCGCCTGGCTGGCACGTAAGCCGCTGGATCAGGGCGGTCTGCTGAAATACGTTCACGGTGGCGAATACCACGCCTATAACCCGGACGTGGTGCGCACGCTGCAGCAGGCGGTTCAGAGCGGTGAATACAGCGATTATCAGCAGTACGCTGAGCTGGTGAATAACCGTCCGGCGGCGACGCTGCGCGACCTTATTGCCCTCAATCCGGGCGATGAAGCGGTCAGCATTGACGAAGTTGAGCCGGCATCGGAACTGTTCAAACGCTTCGATACCGCGGCGATGTCCATCGGCGCGCTGAGCCCGGAAGCTCACGAAGCGCTGGCGGAAGCCATGAACAGCATCGGCGGTAACTCTAACTCCGGCGAAGGCGGTGAAGATCCGGCCCGTTACGGCACGAATAAAGTGTCCCGTATCAAGCAGGTAGCATCCGGTCGCTTTGGCGTGACGCCTGCGTACCTGGTCAACGCCGACGTGATTCAGATTAAAGTTGCTCAGGGTGCTAAACCGGGCGAAGGCGGTCAGCTGCCGGGTGATAAAGTCACCCCGTACATCGCCAAACTGCGCTATTCCGTGCCGGGCGTGACGCTGATCTCCCCGCCGCCGCACCACGATATCTACTCTATCGAGGATCTGGCGCAGCTCATTTTCGACCTGAAACAGGTCAACCCGAAGGCGATGATCTCCGTGAAGCTGGTTTCCGAACCGGGCGTTGGCACCATCGCGACCGGCGTGGCGAAGGCCTATGCGGATCTCATCACCATTGCCGGTTATGACGGCGGTACCGGCGCAAGCCCGCTCTCCTCCGTGAAATATGCGGGTTGTCCGTGGGAGCTTGGCCTGGTGGAAACCCAGCAGGCGCTGGTGGCTAACGGTCTGCGTCATAAGATCCGTCTGCAGGTGGATGGCGGTCTGAAAACTGGCCTCGACATCATCAAGGCGGCGATCCTCGGTGCGGAAAGCTTCGGCTTCGGTACGGGTCCAATGGTCGCGTTGGGCTGTAAATACCTGCGTATTTGCCACCTGAACAACTGCGCAACCGGCGTTGCAACCCAGGACGAGAAGCTGCGTAAGAACCACTATCACGGCCTGCCGTTCAAAGTGACTAATTACTTTGAGTTCATCGCCCGCGAAACTCGCGAGCTGATGGCGCAGCTGGGCGTTAAACGTCTGGTGGACCTGATTGGCCGTACCGACCTGCTGAAAGAGCTGGAAGGCTTCACCGCCAAGCAGCAGAAGCTGGAGTTGAGCAAGCTGCTGGAAACCGCGCAGCCGCATCCTGGCAAAGCGGTCTACTGCACCGAGAACAACCCGCCGTTTGATAACGGCGTGCTGAACGCACAGCTGCTGCAGCAGGCGAAGCCGTACGTGGACGACAAGCAGAGCAAAACGTTCTGGTTTGATATCCGTAACACCGACCGTTCCGTGGGTGCATCGCTCTCCGGCTACATCGCGCAGACGCACGGTGACCAGGGGCTGGCGTCGGATCCGATTACCGCGCATTTCAGCGGTACCGCGGGTCAGAGCTTCGGCGTGTGGAACGCAGGTGGTGTTGAGCTGTACCTGACCGGCGATGCCAACGACTACGTCGGTAAAGGCATGGCGGGCGGTCTGCTGGCGGTGCGTCCTCCGGTCGGCTCAGCCTTCCGCAGCCATGAAGCCAGCATCATCGGTAACACCTGCCTGTACGGCGCGACCGGCGGTCGTCTGTTTGCAGCAGGCCGTGCGGGCGAGCGTTTTGCGGTGCGTAACTCCGGTGCCATCACCGTGGTGGAAGGCATTGGCGATAACGGTTGTGAATACATGACGGGCGGGATTGTTTGCGTTCTGGGTAAAACCGGCGTGAACTTCGGCGCAGGCATGACGGGCGGTTTTGCCTACGTCCTGGATGAAGACGGTGAGTTCCGCAAACGCGTGAACCCGGAGCTGGTGGAAGTGCTGGACGTTGACACGCTGGCCATTCACGAAGAACACCTGCGCGGTTTAATTACCGAACACGTGCAGCATACCGGTTCTTCGCGCGGCGAAGAGATCCTGGCGAACTGGCCGGCGTTCTCTGCGAAATTCGCGCTGGTTAAGCCGAAGTCCAGCGATGTTAAAGCCCTGTTGGGTCACCGTAGTCGTAGCGCAGCAGAGCTGCGCGTGCAGGCGCAGTAAGGAATTCAGATGAGCCAGAACGTATACCAGTTTATCGACCTGCAGCGTGTTGATCCCCCAAAGAAACCGCTGAAGATCCGCAAAATTGAATTTGTTGAAATCTACGAGCCGTTTTCAGAAGGCCAGGCCAAAGCACAGGCGGACCGCTGCCTGTCCTGCGGTAACCCTTACTGCGAATGGAAATGTCCGGTACACAACTACATCCCGAACTGGCTGAAGCTGGCCAATGAAGGGCGTATTTTTGAAGCCGCCGAGCTGTCTCACCAGACCAACACCCTGCCGGAAGTGTGCGGCCGCGTATGTCCTCAGGACCGTCTGTGCGAAGGCTCCTGTACGCTGAACGACGAGTTCGGTGCGGTGACCATCGGCAACATCGAGCGCTATATCAACGATAAAGCGTTCGAGATGGGCTGGCGTCCGGACATGACCGGCGTGAAGCAAACCGACAAGCGCGTGGCGATCATCGGCGCGGGCCCGGCGGGCCTGGCCTGTGCGGACGTGCTGACCCGCAACGGCGTGAAGGCGGTGGTCTTTGACCGTCATCCGGAAATCGGCGGTCTGCTGACCTTTGGTATCCCGGCCTTCAAGCTGGAAAAAGAGGTCATGACTCGTCGCCGGGAAATCTTCACCGGCATGGGCATTGAGTTCAAACTGAACGTGGAAGTGGGCCGCGATGTGCAGCTCGACGACCTGCTGAAGGATTACGACGCCGTATTCCTCGGCGTGGGCACCTATCAGTCCATGCGCGGCGGTCTGGAAAACGAAGACGCGCCAGGCGTGTATGACGCGCTGCCGTTCCTGATTGCCAACACCAAGCAGATCATGGGCTACGGCGAAACCGCCGATGAGCCGTTCGTCAGCATGGAAGGCAAACGCGTGGTGGTGCTGGGCGGCGGTGATACCGCGATGGACTGCGTGCGTACCTCCATTCGTCAGAATGCGGCACACGTGATCTGCGCCTATCGTCGTGACGAAGAGAACATGCCGGGCTCTAAGCGCGAAGTGAAAAACGCGCGTGAAGAGGGCGTGGAGTTCCAGTTCAACATCCAGCCTCTGGGTATTGAAGTGAACGCCAACGGTAAAGTGAGCGGCGTGAAGATGGCGCGTACCGAGATGGGCGCACCGGATGCGAAAGGCCGTCGTCGCGCCGAGATCGTTGCCGGTTCTGAACACGTGATCCCGGCCGATGCCGTGGTGATGGCGTTCGGTTTCCGCCCTCACAGCATGGAGTGGCTGGCGAAGCACAGCGTTGAGCTGGATTCGCAGGGCCGCGTAATCGCGCCAGAAGGCAGCGATAATGCGTTCCAGACCAGCAACCCGAAAATCTTCGCCGGTGGCGATATCGTTCGCGGTTCAGACCTGGTGGTGACGGCGATTGCCGAAGGCCGCAAGGCGGCTGACGGGATCCTGAATTACCTGGAAGTGTAAAAAAAACAGGCCCGATTGGGCCTGTTTTTTATTTCACGACGCGAAGAGCCGGACGACCACCGCGCGGAGGCGGATCGTCATCAGGGTCATTGTCATCGTGATGATCGGGTTTATCGCCATCGATAAGTGACATCACCGTGTCGCTTTCGCGCTCATCAGATGCATTCTCATCATTCAGGCTGGCAACCTCTTCATCATACGCCGCTTCCGGCTCGAACATAGTTCCCGCACCGTTTTCACGGGCGTAGATGGCCAGCACAGCGGCCAGCGGAACGGAAACCTGACGCGGCACGCCGCCAAAACGCGCGTTGAAGCGCACTTCATCGTTCGCCAGCTCCAGGTTACCCACCGCGCGCGGGGCGATGTTCAGTACGATCTGCCCGTCACGTGCGTATTCCATTGGAACCAGCACGCCCGGCAACGTCACATCCACAACCAGGTGCGGCGTGAGCTGGTTATCCAGCAGCCATTCATAGAAGGCGCGCAGCAGATAAGGACGGCGTGGGGTAAGTTGTGACATTTCCACAGTCATTAGCCTCGGCCGAGACGCATTTCACGTTCCGGTTCAGTTAAGGATGCCAGGAAAGAGTCGCGCTCAAAGACGCGAGTCATGTAGCCCTTCAGCTCTTTCGCGCCAGGACCGCTGAACTCTACGCCCAGGGTCGGCAGACGCCACAACAGCGGTGCCAGGTAGCAATCCACCAGGCTGAACTCATCGCTCAGGAAGAACGGTTTCTGACCAAACACCGGGGCGATTGCCAGCAGCTCTTCACGCAGTTGCTTACGCGCAGCGTCAGCTTCAGAAGCGGAACCGCTGGTAATCACGTTCATCAGCGAGTACCAGTCTTTTTCGATACGCTGCATGTACAGGCGGCTTTCACCACGCGCGACAGGGTAAACAGGCATCAGCGGCGGATGCGGGAAACGCTCATCCAGATATTCCATAATGATACGGGATTCCCACAGGGTCAGCTCGCGATCCACCAGCGTCGGTACGCTTTGGCTCGGGTTGAGATCGATCAGATCCTGAGGCGGGTTATCCTTTTCCACATGCTCGATCTCAAAACTGACACCCTTCTCGGCCAGCACGATACGAACCTGATGGCTATAAATGTCAGTAGGACCAGAAAACAGCGTCATTACCGAACGTTTGTTGGCAGCGACAGCCATGAAAACCTCCAGGTATATTCAGAATTTTTACTGCTACCAGCCCAACAGGGGCCAGCCAGATGTTGTATCGCCCATCCCAGAGAAAACACATTGTTCAAGAATCGAACAAAAATCGAGTATTCACCGATATTTGGGCAGAAAATTGGATGATAGTTTACCAGATTTTGATGGCTTTGTGGTGAGGGGATTCTGGAAATGTGGAAAAAGAGAAGATATATGCATGGATATTGTGGATAACCTGCGCATTATCCATAAAAAAACCCGCCGAAGCGGGTTTTTCGCCAATCGTTCTGCGTAAGCAGAATGGATTAACGTTTGGAGAACTGTGGACGACGACGTGCTTTACGCAGACCCACTTTCTTACGTTCAACCTGACGCGCGTCACGAGTAACGAAGCCAGCTTTACGCAGTTCAGAACGCAGGGATTCGTCGTACTCCATCAGAGCGCGAGTGATACCGTGACGGATCGCACCTGCCTGACCGGAGATACCACCACCTTTAACGGTGATGTACAGATCCAGTTTTTCTACCATGTCAACCAGTTCCAGCGGCTGGCGAACTACCATGCGGGCAGTTTCGCGACCGAAGTATTGTTCCAGAGAACGCTGGTTGATTACGATTTTACCACTGCCCGGTTTGATGAAAACGCGAGCTGCGGAACTTTTGCGGCGACCAGTGCCGTAGTATTGATTTTCAGCCATTGCCTATAATCCCGATTAGATGTCAAGAACTTGCGGTTGCTGTGCCGCGTGGTTGTGCTCGTTGCCTGCGTAAACTTTCAGTTTACGGAACATAGCACGACCCAGCGGGCCTTTTGGCAGCATGCCTTTAACCGCGATTTCAATCACACGCTCAGGACGGCGGGCAATCATCTCTTCAAAGGTCGCTTCTTTGATACCACCGATGTGGCCGGTGTGGTGGTAGTACATTTTGTCAGTACGCTTGTTGCCGGTTACAGCAACTTTATCAGCGTTCAGAACGATGATGTAATCACCGGTATCAACGTGCGGAGTGTATTCCGCTTTATGCTTACCGCGCAGGCGACGAGCCAGTTCAGTAGCCAGACGGCCCAGAGTTTTACCGGTCGCGTCAACAACATACCAGTCGCGCTGTACGGTTTCTGGTTTAGCTGTAAAAGTTTTCATTAAAAGCTTACCCAAATAATAAGTTACACGTTGGTGAACACCCAAACGTTTAGTCAGTTGAGGTTCACACGACAAAGTCCGGCAAACCTACCCCTTCGAATAGCACATGCCGACACATAGAAAGTTTCGGGAAAAAAACCTTCTCGTAACGTGGGGTCGCAAGATTATAGAGAAGTTGAGGTCAAAGATCGACCCTTAAATGTGATTTGGAATGGGTTTTTCGGGGCCACGGAAAATGCCGGGTGGCGGCTGCGCCTTACCCGGCCTACAAGGCTCCCTTCTCAGGGAGAGGGTGGTATTTATTACGGCATATGCTCCAGCTTCAGGTACTCCTCGCTCTGCATCTCCTGCAGGCGAGACAGGCAGCGCTGGAACTCAAACTTCAGCCGCTCTCCCTGGTAAATCTCATATAAAGGTACCTCGGCGCTGACCACCAGCTTGACGTGGCGCTCATAAAACTCGTCCACCAGCGCAATGAAGCGTCGTGCTTCGCTCTCCATCAGCCGCGTCATCACCGGCACATCCAGCACCATCACGGTGTGGAACAGACGTGAAAGCGCAATGTAGTCGTGTTGGCTACGGGCATCCACGCAAAGCGTCGTAAAGGAGACCGCCAGCGTTTGGTTTTCGACGCCAAGGGTGGGGAGCGGGCGATGGTTAATCTCGAGTTCCGGGGCGTGCTCGCGTTTTGCCCCCGCCAGCGCCAGCCAAAGTGTATCCATCTCGCGGGTGGTATCGGCATTTAGCGGCGAAAGCCACAGGTGCGCCAGGGTCAGCGTGCGCAGACGATAATCGACACCGGCATCGACGTTCATAATGTCACAATGCTGTTTGATAGCGTCAATGGCGGGCAGGAAGCGTGCCCGCTGCAGGCCGTTGCGGTACAGATCGTCCGGCGGGATATTCGACGTGGCCACCAGCGTAATCCCGCGGGCAAATAACGCCTTCATCAGGCCGCCTAACAGCATGGCATCGGTGATGTCAGACACAAAAAACTCATCGAAGCAGAGTACGTCCGTTTCCGCCTTGAACCGGTCGGCCACAATCTCCAGCGGATCGCTTTTACCCTGCAGCGCAGTCAGCTCTTCATGCACCCGCAGCATAAAACGATGGAAGTGCAGACGCTGTTTACGTGTACCCGGCAAGCTCTGGTAGAACATGTCCATCAGCCAGGTTTTTCCGCGACCGACCCCGCCCCACATGTATAAACCGCGCGCCGGCGCGTGAGCCTGTGGCGCTTTTTTACCGAGCAACCGCCCAAACGCCGCCTTTAGCCCGCCATTCTGTTCGGTTTCAGCGGGTTTTGCCGTGAGCTCCTGATAAATCATCTCCAGACGACTTACCGCCTCACGTTGAACGTCGTCAGGCTGATGAGTGCCCTCGTTAAGGGCCAGTTGATATCGCGATGCAGGGGACAGGTTTTGCATAATCTTATTGTTATTCCCTCAATTAACGCTCACCAGCAGACGTGACTGATGAAAAAAAGGCCGTTCTACACTACGCGATGATACGTCAGGATTCCACTTCTGCAGAAATAGCGGTTATAGTGGCATTATCAGGCACAGGCAGGAGCCGAGCCAACACCCTACGGAACAACAAGACAACGGGAGAAGTTCATGACCTGGGAATATGCGCTAATCGGTTTAGTCGTCGGCATCGTCATCGGTGCTGTGGCCATGCGTTTCGGTAATCGCAAATTGCGTCAGCAGCAGTCACTGCAGTACGAACTGGAAAAGAACAAAGCCGAGCTGGAAGAGTATCGTGAAGAGCTGGTCAGCCATTTTGCCCGCAGCGCCGAGCTGCTGGACAACATGGCGACCGACTATCGTCAGCTGTATCAACATATGGCAAAAAGCTCCAGCAGCCTGCTGCCGGAAATGACCGCTGAAACTAACCCATTCCGCAACCGTCTGGCTGACTCTGAGGCCGGTAACGATCAGGCGCCCGTTCAGATGCCTCGCGACTACTCCGATGGCGCGTCCGGCCTGCTGCGCGGCGGTGTAAAACGCGATTAATCGCACAACCTGAATTTATTTTACGGGCGCAGCGATTGCGCCCGTCCTTTCTTCATGACCCCAGCTATCATTTAGTTAAACACCTCATTGTTCAGCGGTTTAAAATTCAATAACATCAACGTGTTTTTGGGGCCGTTTTTCCTTTATTCCAGGTTACGAGAGTCAACATCGATGAAGAAAAAAAACCAGCTGTTGAGCGCTATCGCGTTAAGTGTCGGGTTATCTCTCTCGGCGTCCGTCCCTGTATTCGCTGCTCTCCCCTCCCAGGTGCCTGGCCAGGCGGCCATTCCAAGCCTCGCGCCCATGCTGGAAAAAGTGTTGCCTGCGGTCGTCAGCGTTCAGGTTGAAGGCACGGCGGTACAAAGCCAACGCGTCCCTGAAGAACTGAAAAAATATTTTGGCGATGAGTCTCCCGACCAGCAGGCGCAGCCTTTTGAAGGCCTGGGCTCTGGCGTCATTATTGATGCAGCTAAAGGCTATATTCTGACTAACAACCATGTCATCAGCCAGGCCGATAAAATAAGCGTCCAGCTAAACGATGGCCGCGAATTTGATGCCAAACTGATTGGCGGCGATGACCAGAGCGACATCGCGCTGCTGCAGGTGCAAAACCCGAGCAATCTGACCCAGATTGCCATCGCGGATTCTGACAAACTGCGCGTCGGCGACTTTGCCGTCGCCGTGGGCAACCCCTTTGGCTTAGGGCAAACCGCCACCTCCGGGATCGTCTCCGCGCTGGGGCGTAGCGGCCTGAATCTGGAGGGGTTGGAAAACTTTATCCAGACCGATGCCTCAATCAACCGTGGAAACTCCGGCGGGGCATTGCTCAACCTTAACGGCGAGCTGATTGGGATTAACACGGCGATTCTGGCACCGGGCGGCGGCAGCATCGGGATCGGTTTTGCTATCCCCAGCAATATGGCCAAAACCCTGGCGCAGCAGCTGATCCAGTTCGGTGAAATCAAACGCGGGCTGCTGGGCATTAAAGGTATGGAGATGAGCGCTGATATCGCAAAAGCGTTCAACATCAATGTACAGCGCGGGGCGTTTGTCAGTGAAGTGCTGCCAAACTCCGGTTCCGCAAAAGCGGGCGTGAAATCGGGGGATGTGATCGTCAGCCTGAACGACAAACCGCTGAACAGCTTTGCAGAACTGCGTTCGCGGATCGCCACAACCGAACCTGGCGCCAAAGTGAAGCTGGGCCTGATACGTGACGGTAAGCCGCTTGACGTTGAAGTGACGCTGGATAAGAGCACCTCTTCCTCGGCCAGCGCGGAGCTTATTGCCCCAGCGCTGCAAGGGGCTACGTTGAGCGACGGTCAGCTGAAAGACGGTACGAAAGGCATTAGCATCGACACCGTCGAGAAGAGCAGCCCTGCCGCGCAGGCCGGATTGCATCAGGATGACGTGATCATCGGTGTAAACCGCAATCGCGTGCAGTCTATTGCCGAACTGCGCAAAGTGCTGGAAAGCAAACCGGCGGTTATTGCCCTTCAGGTCATGCGTGGCAATGAGTCCATCTATATTCTGTTGCGCTAAGCATTTGCGATCCGGACATCACCGCTGCATGTGATGTCCGGATAACTCATGTTATGCTGCAAATCGTTCCTTTTTTAACGAAACGCGCATCATGCTTTCAAAGCTCTTACGTTCTATTGTCATCGGTTTGATTGTCGCTGGCCTGCTGCTGCTGGCGCTGCCGTCTTTACGTCAGTTCAATAAACTGTCTGCTCCCCAGTTTGATAGCACGGATGAAACGCCGGCCACCTATAACCAGGCCGTCCGCCGAGCCGCACCCGCCGTAGTTAACGTCTATAACCGTGGCCTGAATAGCTCAGCCCACAACCAGCTGGAGATCCGCACCCTCGGCTCCGGCGTGATCATGGACGAGCGCGGCTACATTATTACTAACAAGCACGTGATAAATGACGCCGACCAGATCATCGTCGCCCTGCAGGATGGCCGCGTGTTTGAGGCATTACTCGTTGGGTCTGACAGCCTGACCGATCTGGCCGTCCTGAAGATTAACGCCACGGGCGGTTTGCCGGTCATCCCGATCAACCGTAAACGTACCCCGCATATTGGTGATGTCGTCCTGGCGATTGGTAACCCTTACAACCTGGGCCAGACCATCACCCAGGGGATTATCAGCGCGACCGGTCGTATCGGCCTCAACCCATCCGGACGGCAGAATTTCCTGCAAACCGATGCCTCCATCAACCACGGTAACTCCGGCGGTGCGCTGGTCAACTCGCTGGGCGAACTGATGGGCATCAACACCCTCTCGTTCGACAAGAGCAACGACGGTGAGACGCCTGAAGGGATCGGCTTTGCCATTCCGTTCCAGCTGGCGACCAAAATTATGGATAAATTGATCCGCGACGGACGCGTGATCCGCGGCTATATCGGTATCGGCGGACGCGAAATTGCGCCGATGCATACCCAGGGCGGCGGTATCGATCAGATCCAGGGCATCGTGGTTAACGAGGTGGCGCCAGGTGGTCCGGCTGCCAACGCGGGGATTCAGGTAAACGATGTGATTGTGTCGGTCAACGGCACGCCGGCGGTCTCTGCGCTGGAGACGATGGATCAGGTGGCGGAAATTCGCCCGGGCTCTATCATCCCTGTTGAGGTCATGCGCAACGATAAGAAACTGACGCTGCACGTAACGATTCAGGAATACCCGGCAACAAACTGACAGGCATAAAAAAACGGAGCGATAAGCTCCGTTTTTTGCCGGGAGACGGTTCGTATTACTTGTTAACGAACTCTTCGCCCAGGGTGATATCTTTCTTCAGCGTATCCAGCATGCCTTCCATCGCGTGTTGTTCAAACGCGCTCAGGGTACCAATGGATTTACGCTCTTCGATACCGTTTTTACCCAGCAGCAGCGGCTGAGAGAAGAAGCGAGCGTGTTCGCCATCGCCTTCAACGTAAGCGCATTCAACAACGCCTTTCTCGCCCTGCAGAGCGCGAACCAGTGACAGACCGAAACGTGCAGCCGCCTGGCCCATAGACAGGGTTGCAGAACCGCCACCCGCCTTCGCTTCCACCACTTCGGTGCCCGCATTCTGGATGCGTTTAGTCAGGTCAGCCACTTCCTGCTCGGTGAAGCTCACGCCTGGGATCTGCGACAGCAGAGGCAGGATGGTGACGCCAGAGTGACCGCCGATGACCGGAACTTCGACTTCTGTTGGCTGTTTGCCCTTCAGCTCAGCAACAAAGGTGTTAGAACGGATGATATCCAGCGTGGTTACGCCGAACAGTTTGTTTTTGTCGTAAACACCTGCTTTCTTCAGCACTTCTGCCGCGATAGCAACGGTGGTGTTCACCGGGTTAGTGATGATACCGATGCACGCTTTCGGGCACACTTCAGCAATCTGCTGCACCAGGTTTTTCACGATGCCCGCGTTGACGTTGAACAGGTCTGAACGATCCATGCCCGGCTTACGCGCCACGCCTGCAGAAATCAGCACCACGTCGGCACCCTGCAGTGCAGGACGTGCATCTTCACCGGAGAAGCCTTTGATTTTTACAGCAGTTGGGATGTGGCTCAGGTCAACCGCCACGCCTGGGGTTACCGGAGCAATATCGTACAGGGAGAGTTCTGAGCCTGAAGGCAGTTGGGTTTTCAGTAGTAGGGCAAGCGCCTGGCCGATACCACCAGCAGCGCCGAGGACTGCGACTTTCATCCTAAACTCCTTATTATGGTTAACTTAAGTATCTGTAAATCCGTTGCGGCGACCATAATTCAGCAAGTAAATAATTACAATTTTCGTAGCTAAAGAATTTGAGGTCACGCGACTTTATCTCTCACCAGAAAACTATCTGACGACAGAGGGCAACGCATTAAGAGGTGGTTACAATACACCCTGCCCCGCCACCAAAACAACATCATTTTGATAACATTTAATTTACTTTTAAGCTTATTTGCGCGGCGTGACCCAGGCATGTTTTCTGATAACGAAATCTGATAAAATCACTCCCTTTCATAACATTATTTCAGCCTGGCGCTGAGTAGATAATTTGCATAAAAATTCATCCACATGCATAATAATGTTGTTTCTATCGTCATATTCCGGGTGACTTATGCGAAGCTCGTCTAAGCAAGAAGAATTAGTAAAGGCGTTTAAAGCGCTACTTAAAGAAGAGAAATTCAGTTCTCAGGGAGAAATTGTTCAGGCGCTGCAGGAACAAGGCTTCGATAACATCAATCAGTCGAAAGTCTCCCGCATGTTAACGAAATTTGGCGCAGTGCGTACCCGTAACGCCAAGATGGAGATGGTCTATTGCCTGCCAGCAGAACTTGGCGTGCCGACCACCTCCAGCCCGCTCAAAAATCTGGTTCTGGATATCGATCATAACGACGCCGTAGTGGTGATCCACACAAGCCCCGGCGCCGCACAGCTGATTGCCCGCATGCTGGACTCGCTGGGTAAAACGGAGGGTATCCTCGGGACTATCGCCGGCGATGACACCATCTTTACCACACCGGCTAGCGGTTTTTCCGTGAAAGATCTCCACGAAGCGATTCTGGTTCTGTTCGAACAGGAACTCTAATCCCCTCTCCCCGTAGCGCCGCTACGGGGATCGTTCTGCTTCCGCTGCGTTCTCCCCTCTTTTCTACTGCCCTTCACTTTGACAAATAGTGCTTTTTACCACTCATTAACATTCACATGGTGAATGCTAAATCAAAGAATCGCACAAAAAATCAAAAGTTGATATCCATATGATTTCATTAGCTATCACCAACAAAAACGTGCAAAAAACACCCAATATTATGCAATTTGGTTATAAAAAAAGGACTGGTTAACACGTAATAACAATAGAAACCATTAGTCTGGTATTAATTTTTACCGTTATTAGTGTATACTTGATTTTGTGATGAGGGTCACGAAACAAGACCCCACTAAAAAATTCGACGAGGTAAGAATCATGAAAATCAAATCAACTGTAGCGGCTCTGAGCGTCCTGTCTGTCCTGTCATTTGGTGCTTTCGCGGCTGACTCTATTAATGCTGACCAGGCGCAATCCCGCCAGGCCATCGGTACGGTTTCTGTCGGCGCGGTCGGCACATCGCCAATGGACATGCATGAGATGCTGAACAAAAAAGCGGAAGAACAGGGTGCATCATCCTATCGCATCATCGAAGCGCGTTCTGGTGACCACTGGCACGCCACCGCTGAGCTGTACAAATAAGTTTTAGTAATAGCTGAAAACGTAAATCTCCACTCAACGGCACCAGGCATAAAAATAGCAGTTCAACCCTTCTCGCCGTTGAGTAAAAACCCTATTCAGGAGTAAAGACTATGAAAACCAAATTGATCATCGCAACCCTCGGTCTGGCATCCGTTATCTCTTTCGGCGCAAGTGCAGCCGTACAGCAGGTGAATGCCGACCAGGCACAAAATCTACAGAGTATGGGCAGCGTCTCCGTGACGTCTGTCACTGGCTCACCGATGGATATCCGTCACGAACTGGCCGCCAAAGCTGAAAAAGCAGGTGCCAGCAGCTATCGCGTCACCGAACTGAATCAGGGTGACCACTGGCACGCAACTGCAGAACTGTATAAATAAACCCTCGTCGTATCTCATCATACGACTTGCCCCTGGCCTCATGGTCAGGGGCTTTTTTCATTCAATGCCGCGCGTTAAAGCGCAACTGCCCTTCAAGCTCTTCTTCCGCTTCATCGAACAGCAATATCAGCGCGCCAAAACGTCTTCGCAGCTTATCGGGCAGATGGATAAACTCAATCTCCAGCGGTAGCGGCAACAGACTGCCGGTGACCACGTCCCAAAGCGTATCCAGATTCGTCACGCTTTCCCTTTCAAGATCAAACACCCGGATAAATTCCCGGTAGAAGTCTTCCTGACTGTCGATCTCGTCAAAATCAAACGTATAGGTTTTCATTGCCAGCCACCCAGTCCAGGCGAGCGGCAGCTGCCGCCCTGTCTATTATAATCCCCCAATATGCAGGGTTTTAACTTCCAGATACTCTTCCAGTCCCAGCACGGAGCCTTCTCGTCCAAGACCTGACTCTTTTACGCCGCCAAAAGGCCCGAGCTCAGTGGAGACGGCGCACTCGTTAATGCCAATCATCCCGCTCTCGATAGCCTGTGAAACGCGGAAGACCCGTGAGAGATTCTGGGTATAGAAGTAAGCCGCCAGCCCATAGGGCGTGTTGTTGGCGCGCTGGATGACTTCATCTTCCGAGGTGAAACGGAAGCACGCCGCCACCGGGCCAAACGTCTCTTCTTCTGCCAGCTTCATGCCTTCATGGCAGTCGCCCAATACGGTAGGCATCCAGAAATTCCCGCCAAGCGGATGAGGCTTACCTCCTGCCAGTACGGTTGCGCCCCGGGCAACGGCGTCGTCGACATGCTCACGCACTTTGTTCACCGCAGTAGGTTCAATCAGCGGCCCGACGACCACCCCCTCCTCAAGACCATTACCCACCTTCAGCGCATTCACCGCATCGGCGAGTTTATTCACAAATTTGTCGTAGACGGTTTCCTGAATATAAAAACGGTTCACGCTGACGCAGACCTGCCCGGCATTGCGGAACTTGTTGGCGATCGCGCCCTTAACCGCTGCGTCGATGTCCGCATCCTCAAAAACGATATACGGGGCATTTCCCCCCAGCTCCATCGAGACTTTCTTCATGGTTTCGGCGGCGTTACGCACCAGCGTTTTGCCGACGGAGGTTGAGCCGGTAAAGGAGATTTTACGCACGTCGCGGCTTGCCATAATCGCATCGCTGATTTCATGCGTATTCCCGGCAACGGCGTTGAGAACGCCGTCGGGCACACCGGCCTGTTTCGCCAGAGTAAGCAGCGCAAAGGCGCTGAGCGGCGTGTTGTTGGCCGGTTTAATAACCCCGGTACACCCGGCCGCCAGCGCCGGGCCTAACTTGCGGGTGAGCATGGCCATTGGGAAGTTCCACGGCGTAATCGCAGCGACCACACCAATGGGTTCACGGGTCGCCAGAATGCGTGAGCCAGGTTTGATCGGTGGAATAATTTCACCATTCGCGCGTTTAGCCTCTTCGGCAAACCACTGGATAAAGCTGGCGGCGTACTCCACTTCGCCCTCCGCTTCTTTCAGGGGTTTGCCCTGTTCGGTGGTCATTAACCGCCCGAGCCAGCTTTTATTCTCAATAATCAATTCATACCAGCGGTAGAGAATCGCCGAGCGTTCTTTCGCGGTTTTGGCACGCCATGCCGGGAAGGCTTTGGTGGCCGCTGCGATGGCGTCTTCGGTTTGCGCTTTACCCGCTTTTGCGACTTTAGCAATGACCTCACCGGTCGCGGGATTCAGCACATCAAACGTCGTGTCCAGCGTTTTCCAAATGCCGTTGACCAGATAGCCGGTCTGAAAAAGGATGTGGTCCTGAAGCGCCTGGGTCGTCATGTGTCCTCCCTTTCTGAAATGTAAGAACGTGCTGGAATAAGTATAGCCACAAAAAAACCGACGCTTTTGGCGTCGGTTTTTTTACTTCAGTCAGTTATCCGTGAGGGCATTCTGGTAGCGATGCAGCATAAACACTAGCCTTCCTACCGGCTCGGTCACCTGAGGCGGCGCTTCCCAGTGCTTGAGCTTTTCCTGATAGACATCGAGCTCTTCAAGCAGCTGCGTAAAGTAACGACGCCGTTTGTCATCGCTGCCGGCGGAAAGCACATGATCGGCGGTACGACGTAACTGGCGGTGGAAGGCCGACAGATCGTCGTTGATCGGCACGGGCGCGTTACGCAAACGCTGGTGCGCGATGATCAGGGTTAACGCCAGGCGGAATTTCGCGATGTCGCCCGGGAACTTGTTCAGCAGTAAAAACAGCTGCTGGTAGAGCGCGGGAAGGTGGTTCTCTTTACGGCGCGCGGTATTGGTTGTCAAAGACGACACGGCAGCCGACACGAACTGGTTCAACAGCACGCGGCCCGTTCTTGCCTGCGAGTTATCCCGCACCAGCAGTATCACCATCATGGCCAGGAAACAGCCCACCAGCTGACCTAACGCACTGTCCAGGAACTGGCTGAAATGGAAGGTCATCGGGTTATCGAGCACGATGATGTTAATCGTACTCGCCAGCGCACCCAGCGATCCCAGGCGCCGCTTTTGCACTTCAATGCCGATAAAGAACGCCATTACCGCCAGGCTAATACAGAGCAGCAGCATGCTCTGTTGCGTCGACGGGATGATGACCAGAAAGTAGAGCGCGCCTATCGGCAGGGCGGCAATGGCGCCGTACAGGAAATCGATGGCGACCATACGCGGATTAGGCAGACGCATCGCCAGTGCGGTAACGACGGCAATCATCACCATCGCGCCGTTGCCGGACGTCCAGCCCGTCCACAGCCAGAACAGCGTGCCGAGCATACAGGCAAGCGTCGTACGCCAGAAGTTGACCATCGCGTGATGGCGCTCAGCGGATTCCGCCTTGATCACCACTTCGCCCTGCAGTACCTCTTCTTCTGCCGCGCTGATTTTGGTGTTACCAATCACGCCGCGTTTCAGCAGCAGGTAGCGCGTCGCAGCGCCGACCCAGGTGTAGATGGTTACCGGCGTGTCGCGCTCCCCGGTCCAGGCAATCACCCGGCGCATACGCTTAAGCTGCTTATGCACGTCCTGCACGGTTTCCACCGGCTCGGCGAACAGTTCGCGGAACGTATCGGTGACCGCTTCCGGCCGGGTGTTCTGAATCAGATAGGTTTCACATGCCTGGGTAATCAGCGTCAGAGAGACGGTATTGAGGGCTTTAAGGCGACGATTTGCGCGGGCCCAGCGCGAGGACTCCATGTTAAGGTTGCTACGCATCCCTTCCAGCGCCTGCGTGCGGCGAACCAGCCCGCTCCAGGCTTTATCCACCTCTTCACTGTCACCGTGCTTAATGCAGAGCTGCATCAGCTGGTACTGGGCGACAATCAGCGTGTCAAGCTCACGGTCGACTTCCTGCTTGATGGAGCGCGGAGAGAACAGCAGATCCGCGACAATCGCACTCACGATACCAATGACAATCTCGCTGCAGCGCTCAACCGCAAACTGCGGGGCGAGCAGTGGCTCGGACTGAATGGTGATGACAATAATCAGCGCGGTATAGCCCGCCAGCCCCCAGGCGTAGGAGTTCTCCACTTTCACCAGAGACGAGATCCAGGTGCAAAAACCCGCCCAGATGCAGCACACCATCAGCATCAGCAGCGGCGTGCGGATCATCAGAATAATAATGGTGAGCGCCGCGAAACAGCCGATAAACGTCCCGATGATACGCAGCATCCCGCGATAGCGGATCGCGCCTGAATAGGGTTCCCCACCCGCGGCAAAGGCTGGACCCGCCGCGACAATAGCAGCCGTCAGCACTGCCCAGCGAGGGGTTTCAAGCTGGAAGTGGAAGCCAACAAACAGCGCCAGCACAATGGCACACGCCAGCTTCACGGCGAAGCGAATGTGCTGGCTGGCGATGGAAAAGATGCCCATAGCGATTAACCAAACTCGCGCAGGCGGTGGGCGATTTTACGGAAGAACGAGTCCTGGCTGGCATCCCGATCTTTTTCACCGGTAATCACCACCGTCGCCGTGGTACCCGCAGGCCACAGGTTGCCCTGCTGTTCGTCCAGATGGATACGGACCGGCACGCGCTGGGCCAGACGCACCCACTCGAGGTTGGAATCCACCGTTGCCATCCCTTTGGCATCATTCGAACTGCTGGAGTTAGTCACCCCTGCGGCGACGCTGTCGACGGTACCTTTAAAGACGCGATTGCTGCCCAGCGGCGTAATTTCTGCCCGGTAGCCCGGGCGTACGCCTTCCAGCTTGGTC
Organism: Enterobacter vonholyi; assembly: GCF_008364555.1. Lineage (GTDB taxonomy): Bacteria > Pseudomonadota > Gammaproteobacteria > Enterobacterales > Enterobacteriaceae > Enterobacter > Enterobacter vonholyi. The sequence continues at coordinate 38,207 of NZ_VTUC01000037.1, read as the reverse complement.
TCTTCCATATAGGCGAGTACGTAGAAGGAGTTCTGTTTCACCAGCGCCACGGCGGTTGAGCCACGGGTAATGAATTCCCCGGCATAGACGTTAAGGTTGGTCACCCAGCCATCGGACGGCGCGCGGATCACGGTACGCTCGAGATCGAGCTTCGCCAGATCGCGCGTTGCCTGCGCTTTCGCCAGCTGGTGCAGCACGGTTTGCAGCACGTTGTTGGACTGGTCAATCTCTTCACGGGACATTGCCTGAACGCCAAGCTGGTTACGGCGGCCAGCCTCGCGGCGTTTCTCCGCAGCCAGCGCCTCGTAATAGGCCACGTCCGCTTCCGCCTCTTCCAGCGCTTTCTGGTAACGAGGCTGGTCGATGGTGAACAGAACCTGATCTTTTTTCACCAGCTGGTTATCGTGAACGTTGACCGCCGTGATAAGACCGGCCACGTCAGGGGCTATTGCCACCACATCGGCGCTGAAGCGTGCATCACGCGTCCACGGTGATTCGGTGTAATAAACCCAGGCGCGGAAAATAGCGATGAAGGCGAGGATAACCAGCGCCATGGTGATGGCAGTGCGGGAGATTTTTCTTGTTAGCGTTTTCACATCAACCTCAGACAAACATGCGCGATATCAGGTAAAACAGGCAGCAATACAGCGCGGTATTGAACAATGCAGGGTGCCAGACGAAATCGTAGATCCCGGTAGGGACCAGCACCTTGCGCACCAGCCAGAAGATCGCCAGTGATAAAAGAAGCTCGAAAAATATCGGTGGGAAGGACAGACCGAACACCACGATAACGGGAAACAGACTCATGTTGACCTTGATTAGAGAGAGTGCAGGCTTCAGAATTTTTTTAGCGCACGCCATCGCAGAAGAGCAAGAAACGCCGGGCGAGAACGGCGCAGCCGTTATGTAATAAATAATATATTAACGTAACTGTTATGCTGTTATCTATAATATGTGATCTAAATCACTTTTAAGCCAGAGTGAACAATGGAACGTTTAAAACGCATGTCGGTCTTCGCCAAAGTGGTTGAACTGGGCTCCTTTACCGCCGCTGCACGCCAGCTTCAGATGAGCGTCTCATCCATCAGCCAGACGGTCTCTAAACTGGAAGATGAGCTTCAGGTCAAGCTGCTCAACCGCAGTACCCGCAGCATTGGGCTGACGGAAGCGGGCAAAATTTACTATCAGGGCTGTCGCCGTATGCTGCTGGAAGTGCAGGATGTTCACGAACAGCTCTACGCCTTCAACAACACCCCCATCGGCACGCTGCGCATCGGGTGTTCTTCAACTATGGCACAAAATGTTCTCGCTGCCATGACGGCGGATATGCTGAAAGAGTATCCCGGGCTTACCGTTAATCTGGTGACGGGTATCCCGGCGCCGGACCTGATTGCCGACGGTCTGGACGTGGTGATCCGCGTCGGCGCGCTGCAGGATTCCAGCCTGTTCTCGCGTCGGCTGGGCAGCATGCCGATGGTCGTCTGCGCTTCGAAGAGCTATCTGGCCCAGTACGGTGTTCCGGAGAAACCCGCCGATCTCACCAACCACTCGTGGCTGGAATACAGCGTGCGACCCGACAATGAATTTGAGCTGATTGCCCCGGAAGGGATCTCCACCAAACTGCTGCCGGAAGGGCGATTTGTCACTAACGATCCGATGACCATTTCGCGCTGGCTGGTGGCCGGCGCCGGGATTGCCTACGTGCCGTTAATGTGGGTGATCAACGAGATCAACAGCGGCGTGCTTGAGATCCTCTTCCCGCGCTACCAGTCCGATCCGCGTCCGGTGTACGCCCTGTATACCGAAAAAGACAAACTCCCGCTAAAGGTGCAGGTGTGTATTAACTATCTGACCGAGTATTTTGTGGACGTAGCAGAGCTGTTTCAGGGGATGCGGGGAAGAAGGAAAGAATAGGTTTTGTAATTCGAGACACCTCTCCCGGTTTGGGAGAGGGTTAGAGTGACGGGAAAACTTACGCCGTGCCGCCCACCGTCAGGTTGTCCACTTTCAGCGTTGGCTGGCCCACGCCAACCGGCAGGCTCTGGCCCTCTTTACCGCAGACGCCCACGCCGTTATCCAGCTTCAGATCGTTACCGACCATCGAGATCTGCTGCATGGCTTCAATACCGGAGCCAATCAGCGTCGCACCTTTCACCGCTTTGGTCACTTTGCCCTTCTCGATCAGGTACGCTTCTGAAGTAGAGAAGACAAACTTACCGGAGGTGATGTCCACCTGGCCGCCGCCAAAGTTAGGCGCAAAGATACCGTAATCAACGGATTCGATAATCTCCTGCGGCGTGGATTTACCCGGCAGCATGTAGGTATTGGTCATACGCGGCATCGGCAGATGCGCGTAAGATTCACGGCGTCCGTTGCCCGTCGGCGCGACGCCCATCAGGCGCGCGTTGAGTTTGTCCTGCATGTAGCCTTTCAGCACGCCATTTTCGATCAGCACGTTGTACTGGCCGGGCGTACCTTCATCGTCGATAGCCACCGAGCCGCGACGGTCAAGCATGGTGCCGTCATCCACCACGGTGCACAGTTCAGAGGAGACAAGCTGCCCGATCTGACCGCTGAAGACCGACGTCCCGCGACGGTTAAAGTCGCCTTCCAGGCCGTGGCCTACCGCCTCGTGCAGCAGCACGCCCGGCCAGCCAGCACCCAGCACCACCGGGAATGAGCCCGCCGGCGCCGCGACGGCATTCAGATTCACCAGCGCCATGCGCACGGCTTCTTTTGCCCACGCGTCAGCGCGCGCTTCACCGTCAACATCGCCCAGGAACCAGTCATAGCCGAAACGACCGCCGCCACCGCTTGAGCCGCGCTCGCGTTTACCATCATCGTCGACCTGCACGCTGATGGAGAGACGTACCAGCGGGCGAACGTCTGCCGCCAGAGTGCCGTCCGTTGCCGCCACCAGAATCAGTTCATACACACCGCTCAGGCTGGCTGAAACTTCCTGCACGCGTTTATCCGCCGCACGGGCGACTTTGTCCACGCGACGCAGGATATCCAGCTTCTCTTCACGGCTCATGCTTTGCAGAGGATCGATGCTGGTATAGAGCGCAGAGTGCTGCACTTCTCCAAGGGTTTTCACGCGACCATCGCCGGTATCACGCACAATGGTGCGCGCGGCCTGCGCGCTCTGCTCAAGTGCAGCCAGGCTAATCTGATCGGCATAGGCAAAACCGGTTTTCTCGCCGCTGACGGCGCGGACGCCGACGCCCTGGTCGATGTTGTAAGAGCCATCTTTAATGATGCTGTCTTCTAAAACCCAGGATTCGTGATAGCTCGACTGGAAATAAAGGTCGCCGTAGTCGAGACGGCGTTCGGTCAGTTGACCAAGAATGGAGAACAGGTCCTGATGATTCAGGCCGTTCGCTGCGAGCAAATGTTCACTTACCAGGTTCAGACTCATCGTAATGCTACTCGTTCGTTGCCGCCCGTGGCGGTATAAAGATCGTATTTATTGAGAGTGAGGCAATTACCTGCCCACGTCAAATCATTGCTGTGCATCTTTGCGCGGCTGGCGCAGCACCTCGTTAATCTGCGGTTTATCGACCGGACCGGTAATGCGGTAGCGCAGAATGGAGACCTTGCTCCACAGCGGCCCCAGCACTTTGCTGGCGGCAAACACCGCCGCACCGACAATCGGGTTCACCACAAAGGCCGCCGCAACGCCCACGCTCGCGGAAATTTCCGGTGCCACTACGGCTTCCATATCCAATTCGCGGCGCACGAGGTTGACTGAGCCTTTCATGGCGATATCTGCTTCCAGGCCATCCACCAGCGTATCGTCCGTATGCAGAACGCCGTCCTTAATCCATGCCGTACTGCGGATGGAATCGTAGTAGAAACCTTCGCTGAACGTATCGCTGAAATCGAAGCGCAGCTTGCGCAGCAGCGCATCAAAACTCAGCAGGCGCAGGATCTGCCCGGCGCGCCCCGTGCTCACGTCGGCGATCTCACCTTTACCAAAGTGGGTTTTCAGAATGCCGTTCAGCGAGGCCTCATCCGGCTTCCACGGAGCGTCGCGCCAGTGAAGATCGTAATTAACATCAAATGACGAACCGCGCAGCGGCGTGCTGATACCAAAGAAATTGGCTGCCGCATCCAGCTTGTTGCCTTTAATGTCGCCCTTGAGGGACGTTCGCTGCTCGCCCGGGTTATTCACCCACTCCCCTGCGGCCGTCATGCGGCCAAAGCCGGTATCAACCAGGCCACCGGAGAGCGTAAGCGTGTTGGCCTGAATAGTGAAATCACCGTCAATACGGCCATATTTCTGCCCCCACAGCCAGCACTCAGCGCAGCGCAGCTGGAGATCGGGCCAGCCGCTAAAATCGACGCGGGAGGCATTACTCAGCGGAGACGCTTCTGCCGGTTTATCTTTCCCGCTCGTGGCGCTTGCCGGGTTGTAGTAGAGATAGCGAATCGCCGCCTGCCATGGCGCGTGATTGCGCATGGTCAAAGTACCGTTGATCTCTCTGCCCTGGGCCTCTACCTTCGTGCCGTTAGCGCCAGGCTGCGAGACGATGCTCAGGTTGTTCCACTGCTGCCCGCCCAGCATCAGCGAAGGCGTACGTACGGTAATGGTTTGCGGGAACTGGGCGGTTTCATCAACGTTTTGTCCAACGCCTTTCTGGAACAGCGCTAGCCACTCTGCACCGTCCATCGGTGGGAGATTCAGCTCAACGCCCGTCTGCTCCGGCAGCGGCGGCGTGGAGCGGCTATCCGTTGTCCAGATGGCTTTGTCGAGGGTGAGCTTGCGGTTAAGCAACCAGCGGCTGTTGAAGTGGTTTGTCCCGCCCGCGCTGCCGGTCAGTGCGAAGCTGTTCAGGTTGCCATCGACGTTCAGCTTTACCGGCAGCGGCTGTCCGGCCTGTTTATCCAGCGGCGCTGGCAGCTGGCTTCGAATATTCTTCAGGTCACCCGTGATGTCGACCTTATACTGGGCTCCAGCGTGATAAGGCAGGTCGATTGCCACTTTACCCTGCCAGGCGACCGCGCCATCCACCGACGCCTCAATGGGCTTCGGCAGGACGTCCATACGCGCTGGCTGCCAGTTACCGTCCAGATTGACGGCCACCTGATACGCCTTTTCACCCTCTGTGGTCGTGAAGTCGATATTCACGGGCTGATTAAACCAGCTGGCGGTAAGCGGCTCGCTCTTCAGGTTACCGTTCTCAAAGCTGAACTGCCCGCTGAGATTTTTCAGGGTGCTCTCAAGGGGTTTGATGAACAGACTGTTGTTCTTCAGACGGACGTCGCCTTTCGCGGTGGTCATCTCACCGTCCAGCGGGATATCAAGATGTAAGCGAGCATTCACATCACCATCAAGCTGGAGCTGCTGAAGCGTCGCGGCCAGCGACTCTTTGAGAGGGGTCTCCTCAAAGTACGGTCCCACCGCCTTGCCGGGACCGTTGATGTCGGCATCAATCAGCAGCTTCTCTTTTGAGTAGTCCGGAATGTTGGCCGTCAGGTTGCTGGCCGTCACGCCGCCCAGCGCCACGCTGTCGGACTTCATCCACAGGCCGTCATTGAGGAAATTAAGTTCGATATCCAGGTTTTTCAGCGCGGGCCAGCCCGGCTGGAACGCGAAAGTGGCGTCATGCAGCGGCACCAGAACCTGGAACTGACCTTCATTATGTTTGTACGGGAACAGATGGGGATTACCGCCGTAAACCAGCGTGGCATTATCCGCCTGACCGCCCTGAATGGCACCGCTCAGATAGTCTACCAGCGCTTTCCCCATCAGGTTTTCCGGGAAATAGCGCCAGGCCTGGGAGCCGTCATCGGTACTGATCCCGGCCAGAATCCCCAGCCATGGCTCATCGCCTTCAGGCTGCAGATAGCGAAAATCGCCGCGCGCGTGCACCGCTTTCGCTTTGACGTCGATATGCCGGCCATCGAGCTGGAAACCCTTATCGTTACGGAGCCAGTTAAGCACTGCGTTGCCCTGTTCGATTTCCAGCGGCGCACGGAAGACCGTCTCGTAAGGCATTTTGGCGTCGTGCATATCAACCGTCAGCCTGCCGTTCTCCACGCTGCCTTCCAGCTTGCCGCTAAAGTGCTCCGCCCCCGGCAGCAGCTTCCACTGCTTCCAGGCAAGATCTTTCCATGTCGCCTGGAAACGGGTTTTTTCCGTCGCCTGAAGTGGGATATCCAGCGCCAGAGAATCAATCTTTCCGCTCGGCTGCGTAGCCAGCCAGATCTCGCCCAGGTCAGGAGAGAGCTTTGCCGCCATCGAGCGTAGCCCTTCAATGGCGGCCAAATCCAGGTTACTGGCACGGATGCGCAGCTCGTCGCTGCGTTTACTGGCCGTGCCGCCAACGTCCTGCTCCGGCATCCAGGCCAGCGTCAGCGCACCGCGCGGCCACGGCTTGCCATCCATCGTGATGCGCGTATCGGGAATGGCAAACTGCCAGCCCTCTTTCTCCTGCGTCACGTGGGCGGTGAGGTTATCGACGGAAAGCTGATGCTGTTGTTTTTCGCCTTCCCAGCTCGCGCCCCCCTGCTTGAGCCAGATATCACCGCTGGCAAATTCGCCTTTCGTCAGGGTCAACCAGCCCTCAAGGCTGAAGCGGGCCGTTTCCAGCTGCATGTTTTGCTGGAGCCAGTCGCCAAGCCACGGCTTGACGTCCACATCGTCGGCCTGCAGCCAGACTTTGCCGTTATTTAACAGGCCGTCATCGTCGCGCAGATCCATGCGCACCTGCATCACGCCGTGCTGGCCGTTCAGGCTTGAGAGATTGACCTGCCCCTCGGCGCGGTGCCGATCCTTACCGTTAAGCCAGGTAAGCTGCGGGATCGCCAGCTCGGCGCGCTGCCCGGAAAGGGTAATAAAGCTCACTTCGCTGTCGCGCAGATCGAAATGATCGAACTGGCGGAGGAAAAGATCGCTGAAGCGGTTAGCTTCAAGGCCCTGACCGCTATCGCCGCCAGACAGCGGCGTATTGGTCAGAAACTGGAGCTGATAAAAGGTGAGATCGCGAAACTGCCAGCGCAGATGCAGCAGGCTTTGCCAGACGTCCAGCGCCAGGGTCACGCGTTTGATTTTCAGGTAGCCGCCATCTTTCAGGCTGGCGTTGATATCCCGGACATCGAGCGTCGGGCCAAAATTCTGCCAGTTAGCGCTAACCTGACTTACGTTCACCGGCACGCCGGTGGTGGATTCGATTTTCGCCAGCAGCTGCGGACGCCAGCTGTCCAGATGCGGTAAAACGAGGCGTAGCCCGCTCACGAGCAACGCGACAATCACGACCAGCGTTGCCCCTGTAAGCAATAAAATCCCCGGCAATCGCCTCACGCATCTCTCCTTGTCAGCTTCGTCACGCAGCGTACTGCGCTTACATCATCACGACGTCAAACTGCTCCTGGTTATAGAGCGGTTCAATTTGTACTTTTACCTGTTTGCCGACAAAGATTTCCACTTCCGCCAGCGCGTGTGACTCTTCGCCTTTCAGCGCTTCAGCCACCGCAGGGGAAGCATAGACCAGAAAACGATCGGAGTCGTAGGCATGATGAACACGGACGATTTCACGCATAATTTCGTAGCAGACGGTCTCAACCGTCTTTACCGTTCCGCGTCCATGGCAGGTTGGGCATTCATTGCACAGCACATGCTCCACGCTCTCGCGGGTACGCTTACGCGTCATTTCCACCAGCCCCAGCTGTGAGAAGCCGTTAATGCTGGTTTTCACGCGGTCTTTGCTCAGCGCCTGCTCAAGCGAGTGCAGCACGCGGCGACGGTGGTCTTCATTACTCATATCGATGAAGTCGATAATGATAATGCCGCCCAGATTGCGCAGACGAAGCTGGCGCGCAATGGCCTGAGTGGCTTCGATGTTGGTGTTGAAGATGGTGTCATCCAGGTTGCGATGACCGACAAAAGCGCCGGTGTTGATATCGACGGTAGTCATCGCTTCGGTCTGATCGATGATTAGATAGCCGCCTGACTTCAGCTCGACCTTACGCTCCAGGGCACGCTGGATCTCGTTTTCGACATCATAGAGATCGAAGATCGGCTGACGCCCGGTGTAGTGCTCCAGCAGTCCAGGCATCTCAGGGATATATTCGGCGGTAAACTCGAGCAGGGCCTCGTACGTCAGACGAGAGTCCACGCGAATACGGTCGAGCTGCGCGTCGGCAAAGTCACGCAGAACGCGCTGCGCCAGCGCCAGCTCACCATAAAGCTGATAGCGGGTCTGGTTGCGTTTTTTACGCTCCATCACTTTTGTCCAGACGCGCTTCAGGTAAGCCGCATCCGACGCCAGGTCTTCCTCGCTGATCCCTTCCGCGGCGGTACGGATGATAAATCCGCCCTGTTCATCGCAGTAGGCGCTGACCACTTTCTTCAGACGCTCGCGCTCGGTTTCGCTCTCAATACGCTGCGAAACGCCCACGTGCGACGCGCCGGGCATAAAGACCAGATAGCGGGAAGGTAAGGTGATGTCGGTGGTCAGACGGGCGCCTTTGGTACCGAGGGGATCTTTCACCACCTGCACCATCAGATCCTGTCCCTGACGCACCAGTTCAGAAATGTCGCGCACGGCAAACTGCTTTTGCTCTTCGCCTGCGACGCACTCGGTGTGCGGCATGATATCGGAGGCATGTAAAAATGCCGCCTTATCGAGTCCAATATCTACAAAAGCCGCCTGCATACCCGGTAGTACACGACTGACACGACCTTTGTAGATATTGCCTACTATTCCGCGCCGCGCTTCACGCTCAATATGAATTTCCTGAAGAATGCCACCATCAATATAGGCCACACGGGTTTCCGATGGCGTTACGTTTACCAACAATTCAGCCGTCATAATTATCCCTTCCCTCACGCAGTGAGTTAAAATTGCTCAGCAACTCATACGTTTCCACCAGCGGTAAGCCGACTACGGCGTGATAGCTGCCATGAATCTTCCTGACAAAACAGCCACCCAGCCCCTGAATACCGTATGCACCTGCTTTATCCATTGGTTCACCGCTGGCAATATAAGCGGCAATGTCGTCGTCGGTAAGTACTCTGAACGTCACTTCTGTCACCACCAGGCAATCCAGCACGTGCTGGCTGTCAGCCAGCGCGACGGCCGTCATCACCTGATGCGTTTGTCCGGACAATTTGCGCAGCATGCGCGCTGCATGATCGGCGTCGTGCGGTTTCTCCAGCACTTCACCGTTCAGGATAACGATGGTATCTGCTCCCAGCACGGGAAGATCGCGTGGCACACTGGCCACGCCCGCCTGCGCTTTCTCGCGCGCCAGGCGAGACACGTACTGTTGAGCGCTTTCGCCCTCAGCACGTTTTTCTTCAATGCCGGTAACGATGCGTTCAAAAGAGACCCCTAGCTGCGTCAGGAGTTCCTGACGGCGCGGGGAGCCGGAAGCGAGATACAAAGACGTCATAGAAACCTTTTATTGCACAGCAAACTGCTGGCGAACCTTACGCATCAGCAGGAATAACCATGGCCAGAGCACACCGTTTACTACACTACTCCAGAATACTTCCGGTCGGAAAGAGACGTTGATCACTAAAAACTCTGCCCAGAAAACAACGATATCCGCAGCGAGCGACAATAGCATCACAACCAGGGCCTGTTGCCAGAGCGCAAGGTTACGGAAGAGCTGGAATTTGAGTGCGACGAGGTACGCAATAATGCTCATGGACAAGGCGCGCACGCCAAGCGTAGAGCCGCTAATGAGATCCAGTATGGCACCCATCACGAAACCCGTGCCGACATTTACGCGATGCGGCAGGGCAAGGATCCAGTAGAGTAAAATGAGCAATACCCAGTTTGGCCGGAAAACGAGAATGTCATCCGGCCAGGGCATAACCTGCAGTAACAGTGCAATAAGAAACGAGAGCCAGATGACCCAGCGTCCCTGGCTACGATAGCTTGCCACTACTGCCCTCCCGAAGAGAGTTTAGGCGGTGGCGGCGCATCCGGCAGCGGCTGCGTTAACCCGGTTGCCGGCGCCGGGACTGGCGCAGGCGGCCCCATGGAATCCGCAGGCGGAAGAACCTGCGGCATCATCTGCATCAGGCGCTCGTTTGCTACGCGATGGACCTCTTCAGGCGTCATCGGGTTAGCCCCGTTACGATCGGCACCCCACAGCAGCAACAGATAGCGCAGACGCTGCAAACCAGCAGTTGGACGCGCCTGAATCACGGTATAGGCACGCTGGGTATCCAGCTTGACCGAAGAGACCACCGCAACCGGATAACCTTCAGGGAAGCGTCCACCCAGACCAGACGTCACCAGCACGTCGCCTACGCGGATATCCGTGTTAGCCGGCAGGTGTTCCAGCTGCAGGTCGTCCGTACAACCGTTACCGGCCGCGATCACGCGGATGTCGTTGCGCAGGACCTGGATCGGCAGCGCATGCGTGGCGTCGCAAATCAGCAGCACGCGGCTGGTCAGTTTGGCGACGGCAACAACCTGGCCAACTACGCCTTTATCACTGATAACTGGCTGGCCTTCATACACCCCGTTGACGCTCCCTTTGTCGATCACAACCTGATCGCTGTAAGGGTCGTTCACGGTGGAGATCACCTGCGTGACCATCTTCTGCTCATCCTGACGCAGCGGCGAGCCGAGCAGTTCACGCAGTCGCGCGTTTTCCTGCTTGTATTGCCCCAGCATCAGCAGTTCGCTGTTTTTCAGCAACAGTTCCTGACGTAATGCCCGGTTTTCGAGTTCGAGTTGGTCGCGTGAAGACAGCGTTTGAGAAACGGAGTCGAGCAGTTCACGGGGACCATTTGAAACAAAGTAGAAAGGACTGACGGCGGTATCCATGTACGTTCTGATCTGGCTGAACGTACCGAGGCGGCTATCGGCAATAATGACCCCAAGCGCAACCAGAACCGCCAGAATAAGGCGAAACTGTAGCGATGGGCCACGGCTAAAAATTGGCTTCATAGGCTATGCGTATTCTCGCGTCAGAGAGAAAGGGTAGCAAATTGCTACCCTCTCAAACTCGACTACTCTTCGCTGAACAAATCGCCGCCGTGCATGTCGATCATTTCCAGCGCCTTGCCACCACCACGGGCGACGCAAGTCAGTGGATCTTCTGCAACTACGACAGGAATACCTGTCTCTTCCATTAACAGGCGGTCGAGGTTACGCAGCAGCGCACCACCACCGGTCAGAACCATACCGCGCTCGGAGATATCGGACGCCAGCTCTGGTGGACACTGTTCCAGCGCGACCATTACCGCGCTCACGATGCCCGTCAGTGGTTCCTGCAGTGCTTCCAGAATTTCGTTGGAGTTCAGGGTGAAACCGCGTGGAACACCCTCAGCCAGGTTACGCCCACGTACTTCGATCTCACGCACTTCATCGCCCGGATACGCAGAGCCGATTTCATGTTTGATACGCTCTGCGGTGGCTTCACCGATCAGAGAGCCGTAGTTACGGCGCACATAATTAATGATGGCTTCGTCGAAGCGGTCACCACCGATACGTACGGAAGAGGAGTACACCACGCCGTTCAGAGAGATAACGGCCACTTCAGTGGTACCACCACCGATATCCACCACCATGGAACCGGTCGCTTCAGACACAGGCAGACCTGCACCGATTGCCGCCGCCATTGGCTCTTCAATCAGGAACACTTCACGCGCACCTGCACCCTGGGCAGATTCACGGATTGCGCGACGTTCTACCTGGGTTGCGCCAACCGGTACACACACCAGAACACGCGGGCTTGGACGCATGAAGCTGTTGCTGTGAACCTGCTTGATGAAGTGCTGAAGCATTTTTTCAGTCACGAAGAAGTCGGCGATAACACCGTCTTTCATTGGGCGGATAGCGGCAATGTTGCCTGGGGTACGACCCAGCATCTGCTTCGCGTCATGACCCACTGCGGCCACGCTTTTTGGCGAGCCTGCACGATCCTGACGAATGGCCACAACGGAAGGCTCATTCAATACGATGCCTTGTCCTTTTACATAAATAAGGGTATTCGCGGTACCCAGGTCAATGGACAGGTCATTGGAAAACATGCCACGAAATTTTTTCAACATACTAAGGGATAATCCTGAAAGCTGGGGCGGAAAACAAAATCCGCTTACTTTACCAACCACACGCAGCAGCGACAAGGCGCAAAAATCATCTGCAACGGTGAAAATTTATGCAGTACGTTTCCTGATGTTACAAAATCATCCCCTGACTCCTTCAGGGCTGAGTAAACAGTTGCGTTCCCCACTGACGTTTGTAACCCATTAAAGGTCGTTCACTGGCTTTTTGCTCGACATACTCAAAGCTACAGGCGCGATATTCTACGTGAAAACAGCGTAAACGGCAGGTCAAACAGAGTATCTTTGCAAATATTTTTTCACGTTGGTGTCAAGCGGTTGAGAGGCAGCAAAAAAATCCCCCTGACCACCCATCACGCCGCGCGCTGTTAACATCTGCCATTCGCTTCTGGAGCGCACGCCCGTGGCAAACACTTGTGTTCGCGTTCCCTTGCATGCTTCTACCAGACTCTGTACCAGAAGCTGGTTTTCCGTACGCTTCTCGATATTCCTTACCAGCCCCGGATGTAGCTTTAATAACTCCACATCCAGTTCCTTGATCCAGTTGGTACTGACCAGCGTTAAACCAGCCTGCGTCACCGCTACACGCGCACCGAGCGCATTGATCAAACGTACCACCGGACGTAACCGGCTGATGTGTTGACCTACATCGGCCTCAGCAAGTTCAAAAATAATGTGTTTGCGCTGTGATTTTTCGCATTGCATTAATGTATCACGTAGCCAGCGCTGAAAACGTGGGCGTATTAACGACTCAACGGTGACCTGTAACGCCAGGTTTTCTTCAGGCCAGAAGGATAAAAACGGAATCAGCCGGGTAATTTGCTGGCGGTCATACTCTTCGGACAGCCCAAATTGCAGCACCATCGGCAGATATTCCGCAGAGATGACCTCTTCGGTACCGTCAAAAATACGACACATCAGTTCACGGTGATGAACATTGCCGTTTTTCATCACCGCGGGTTTTTGATAAATACGCGGTCCGCCGCGGCTAAGCATTTGCTCAATCAGCGTTCGCCAGCGCACGTTGCCGCGTCCTTTTTCCGGCAGCGAGTCATCATACACTGCCCATCCGTTCGCCCCCTGTAAGACGGCGTTGCGGGTAGCGGCTTCCGCATGTTCCATTACCTGTTCTGTCGATTGTCCGCCACGCCAGGCGCAGATCCCCATATGGACCATATCGTCCCTGTCGAGCATTTTGCTCTGCGGCAGCGCATCGACCGCCTTCAGCAGTTGGCTGGCTATGCTTTCCGACTCCTTCAGCGTACGGTGCGGCAGTAACACGGCAAAGTCACTGCGGTGATAGCGGGCCAGTAATGCCCCCGGGTAGCGCATAATAAAGGTGGAGAGCAGGTTGATTAGCGTAAAGAGATTTTCTTCCGCGGCCCGCTGTCCCCAGGTGTCGCGCAGGAGATCGAAATCGGGCAGGCGAATCATCATCACTACCCCATGTGTCCCCACTTTTTCTGAATCGTCGAGCAGCGTGGCCAGCTGATTATCAAAGAAAAGACGGTTGTTAAGGCCAGTTTTATTATCCTGCGCTGCATAAGAACGGATCAGCGTATCCATACGGCTGCGCTGGTCGCTGGCAAACTGGACTTCGGAGAGCAAGGTATCCAGCGCGCTGCTGGCGCGTGAAGGCCATTCATGAACCGAGCCACGAACCTGCGGGCCGCGTTCACCGTTCAGGATACGTACGGAGCGCATCTCCAGCAGCTCCTGGCCGGAGAGCTGGCGGCGCAGCCAGCGGACCGCGAGAAAGATCAGCAGGACGATAAACGCCACCGCGGCGGTGAGCGGCGCGGTGGTCATCATGGATCGGAAATAGCTGGCCATCGGATCGAGATAGACCATGCGTATGGTCATCCCTGGATTTTTGAGGGAATGCACCGTTACTTCCCGATACTGGCTCACCACGCCCGCAGGTCGATAGCTCCCAGGCCGTTCATGGCTTAAAACACGATGCTTTCCCTGCTGAATGTCGATCTGAACAATATCAACAGGTACCATCAACTCATCAAGCTCACTGGTAAGCGTTGGTAGCGGCGTCGTTAGCAGACGCGTATCAATCACCGACGCGACAGACTGTACCCGGTTGACCAGTTTGTCCTGAATGGCGTTGTAAAAGCTGAGAGAGCAGCCCAGAAGGGTGACAAAAATGGTAAGACCCGTCAGCAACGTGATAAAAGCTGAGAACTTCGTCGTTAATCGCATCCTTGAGATTACTCCGTGGGTTGATGGGGGTAGCGAGTAAGCGCTAACTTGCATTTCAAATGCGGCATACTACCAAATCGGGTGTATCTGGCAATTTATTGCGTTAAATCGGCACTGCGTTTCCCTGAGCGAGTATAGTCTTCAGAAATTATTTTCCAATCATATGAGTCGAGAGGACCCCGTATGCAGGCTTTGATCTTAGAACAGCAGGACGGCAAAACGCTCGCCTCAGTGCAGCCGGTAGAAGAGAGCCGCCTGCCGGAAGGCGAAGTAACCGTCGACATCGACTGGTCCAGTTTAAATTATAAAGATGCGCTGGCTATTACAGGTAAGGGTAAAATCATCCGAAATTTCCCTATGGTGCCTGGTATTGATTTCGCGGGCCGGGTTCATACCAGCGAGGATCCGCGCTTCCATCCGGGCCAGCAGGTGCTGCTCACCGGCTGGGGTGTGGGTGAAAATCACTGGGGTGGGCTGGCCACGCAGGCGCGCGTGAAGGGCGACTGGCTGGTGCCGATGCCGAAAGGCATGGATGGCCGCAAGGCGATGATCGTCGGTACAGCAGGCTTTACCGCCATGCTGTGCGTGATGGCGCTGGAAGATGCGGGTATCCGCCCTGAGTCGGGTGACATTGTCGTCACCGGCGCCAGCGGCGGCGTGGGCAGCACGGCTGTCACGCTGCTCCACAAGCTGGGCTATCAGGTCGCTGCGGTTTCCGGCCGTGAAAGCACCCATGACTATCTGCGCCAGCTCGGTGCAAACCGCATTCTCAGCCGTGACGAATTCGCTGAAACCCGTCCGCTGGAAAAACAGGTCTGGGCAGGGGCTGTGGATACCGTAGGTGATAAGGTGCTGGCAAAAGTCCTGGCGCAGATGAACTACGGCGGCTGCGTGGCAGCCTGCGGTCTGGCGGGCGGATTTGCCCTGCCAACCACCGTGATGCCGTTTATTCTGCGTAACGTCCGCCTGCAGGGCGTGGATTCCGTGATGACCCCTGCGGCTCGTCGCCATGAAGCCTGGGAACGGCTGGTGCGCGATCTGCCGGAATCTTTCTATACCCAGAGCGCGACGGAGATAAACCTGAGCCAGGCGCCGGAATACGCCTCTAAGATCATGGACAACCAGTTCCACGGCCGCGCGCTGGTGAAAATCGCCTAATCTTCAAATTTTCGTGACATATTCGCGCGAATCCCTCTCCTCCGTCATGCTTAGGAAAACGCATGACGGAGGATGCCATGAAAAACCGAAAACTGACGGAAGCCGACGTAACGTCTGAGTCTGTCTTTATGCTACAGCGCCGCCAGATCCTGAAAATGCTTGGCATCAGCGCCACCGCGCTCTCGCTCTCGCCTTCGGCTCACGCCGACCTGCTCGACTGGTTTAAAGGCAACGATCGGCCAAAGGCTCCTTCCGGCGCCCCGCTCACCTTTACGAAACCGGCTGAATGGCAAAACAAACTGACGCTTACGCCGGAAGATAAAGTCACCGGCTACAACAACTTCTACGAATTTGGTCTCGACAAGGCCGATCCTGCCGCCAACGCGGGAAGCCTCAAAACCGATCCGTGGACGCTGAAGATTGATGGCGAAGTGGCGAAACCCCTGACGCTGGACCACCACGATCTCACCACCCGTTTCCCGCTAGAAGAGCGTATATATCGCATGCGCTGCGTGGAAGCCTGGTCGATGGTTGTGCCCTGGGTCGGCTTCCCGCTGCATAAATTGCTGGCGATGGTTGAGCCCACCAGCAATGCAAAATATGTCGCCTTCCAGACGCGCTATGCGCCGGACGAAATGCCCGGGCAGAAAGATCGGTTTATCGGCGGCGGGCTTGATTATCCGTATGTAGAAGGGTTACGTCTCGACGAAGCTATGCACCCCCTCACCCTGCTGACCGTCGGCGTTTACGGCAAGGCGCTTCCGCCGCAGAACGGTGCCCCCATCCGTTTAACCGTACCGTGGAAATATGGCTTCAAAGGGATTAAATCTATCGTCAGCATTAAGCTTACCCGTGAGCGGCCGCCAACCACCTGGAATCTGGCGGCCCCGGACGAATACGGTTTCTTCGCCAACGTGAACCCGCATGTGGATCATCCGCGCTGGTCGCAAGCGACCGAGCGGTTTATTGGTTCCGGCGGTGCGCTGGACGTGAAGCGCCAGCCGACGCTGCTGTTTAACGGTTATGCGGATGAAGTGGCCTCGCTTTATCGTGGTCTCAACTTACGGGAGAACTTCTGAGTGCGTCTAACGGCAAAACAGATTACCTGGCTGAAAGTGCTTCTGCACCTGGCCGGGGTACTTCCTTTTATTTGGCTGTTCTGGGCCGCCAGTCAGGGGCTCTTTAGCGCAGACCCGGCCAAGGATATCCAGCATTTTACCGGTCGGATGGCTCTGAAATTTTTGCTGGCCACCTTGCTCGTCTCGCCGCTGGCGCGCTACGCTAAACAGCCCTTATTGATACGCACCCGTCGGCTGTTAGGGCTATGGTGTTTTGCCTGGGCAACGCTGCACCTTACCAGCTATGCCCTGCTGGAACTGGGAATTAACAATCTGGCGCTGCTTGGCCGCGAACTGGTGACACGCCCTTATCTGACGCTGGGCATCGTGAGCTGGGTGGTTTTACTGGCGTTAGCGCTAACCTCCACGCAATATGCACAGCGAAAACTGGGCAGGCGCTGGCAGCTGCTGCACAACTTCGTCTATCTTGTCGCGATCCTCGCTCCCATTCATTACCTGTGGTCAGTGAAGATCCTCTCCCCGCAGCCGGTCCTGTACGCACTGGCCGCCGTGGCGCTTTTAGCATGGCGTTACAAGAAGTTCCGTCAGTGGTTGCGATAGTTCGCGAAACTGTGCGTTTTCCCGCAGATTACCGGTCAACCGCAAATCTTTTTCGGATAGCGGTTGATAATCTTCCCTGATAAGACCAGTATTTAGCTGCTAAATGCTACGAAATCGTTATAATGTGCGACCTTGGTTCGCCCGACAGCGGTTTTAAGCCTCTGAAAAGGTGACATTTGCGTTTCGAAGGTATATTTTGTTTTTTACCCGAAAATCGCAGGAGATAGCGGCATAATGACTGATAAGTTCCATATCTTAGTTTTGAACGGACCGAACCTGAACATGCTCGGCACCCGTGAGCCAGAGAAGTACGGCACGCTGACATTGAGTGAAATTGTTAACCGTCTTGGAACGGAAGCAGCGTCGCTGAATGTGGATTTGGATCATTTTCAGTCGAATGCGGAGTACGCAATCATCGACCGTATTCATCAGGCTAAAGACAATGTGGACTATATCCTGATCAATCCGGCCGCGTTTACGCACACCAGTGTTGCTATCCGCGACGCACTGCTCGCGGTGAGTATCCCGTTTATCGAGATCCACCTGAGTAACGTGCACGCCCGAGAGCCGTTCCGCCACCATTCGTATCTGTCAGATATCGCTGCTGGCGTTATCTGTGGACTGGGCGCTGACGGCTATTCATACGCTTTACAGACAGCGGTAAAACGCTTGTCACAATCACACTAAACAAGAGTACGGAACCCACTCATGGATATTCGTAAGATTAAAAAACTGATCGAGCTGGTTGAAGAATCAGGCATCTCCGAACTGGAAATTTCTGAAGGCGAAGAGTCTGTACGCATCAGCCGTGCAGCCCCAGCCGCTAGCTTCCCGGTAATGCAGCAGGCTTATGCTGCGCCAGTGCAGCAGCCTGCGCTCTCCGCAGCCGTTGCACCAGCAGCTGAAGCCGCACCTGCCGCTGCAGCAGAAATCAGTGGTCACATCGTACGTTCCCCAATGGTTGGTACTTTCTACCGCACCCCGAGCCCTGACGCGAAGGCGTTCATCGAAGTGGGTCAGAAAGTCAACGTCGGCGATACCCTGTGCATCGTTGAAGCGATGAAAATGATGAACCAGATCGAAGCAGACAAATCAGGTACTGTGAAAGCGATTCTGGTCGAAAGTGGTCAGCCGGTTGAATTTGACGAGCCGCTGGTCGTCATCGAGTAACGAGGCGTACATGCTGGATAAAATTGTTATCGCCAACCGCGGCGAGATCGCACTGCGTATTCTTCGTGCCTGTAAAGAACTGGGCATCAAGACCGTCGCTGTGCACTCAAGCGCGGATCGCGATTTAAAACACGTATTGCTGGCGGATGAGACGGTCTGTATTGGCCCGGCTCCGTCCGTAAAAAGCTATCTGAACATCCCGGCTATCATCAGCGCCGCTGAAATCACCGGCGCGGTGGCAATTCATCCGGGTTATGGCTTCCTCTCTGAGAACGCCAACTTTGCTGAGCAGGTTGAACGCTCTGGCTTCATCTTCATCGGCCCGAAAGCCGACACCATCCGCCTGATGGGCGACAAAGTGTCTGCAATCACCGCCATGAAAAAAGCCGGTGTTCCAACCGTACCAGGCTCTGACGGCCCTCTGACCGACGACATGGATGCTAACCGTGCTCATGCTAAACGCATTGGCTACCCGGTTATCATCAAGGCGTCCGGCGGCGGCGGTGGTCGCGGTATGCGCGTTGTGCGTAGCGATGCTGAACTGGCGCAGTCCATCTCCATGACCAAAGCAGAAGCGAAAGCCGCTTTCAGCAATGACATGGTGTACATGGAAAAATACCTGGAAAACCCACGCCACATCGAAATTCAGGTGCTGGCTGACGGTCAGGGCAACGCAATCTATCTGGCAGAACGTGACTGCTCCATGCAGCGTCGTCACCAGAAAGTGGTCGAAGAAGCACCAGCGCCGGGCATTACCCCGGAACTGCGTCGCTACATCGGCGAGCGTTGCGCTAAAGCGTGTGTCGATATCGGCTATCGTGGAGCGGGTACCTTTGAGTTCCTGTTCGAGAACGGCGAGTTCTATTTCATCGAAATGAACACCCGTATTCAGGTTGAGCATCCGGTTACCGAAATGATCACCGGCGTTGACCTGATCAAAGAGCAGCTGCGTATCGCTGCAGGCCAGCCGCTTTCCATCAAGCAGGAAGAAGTTGTGGTGAAAGGCCATGCGGTAGAATGCCGTATCAACGCCGAAGACCCGAACACCTTCCTGCCAAGCCCGGGCAAAATCACGCGTTTCCACGCGCCGGGTGGCTTTGGCGTGCGCTGGGAGTCTCATATCTACGCCGGTTACACCGTACCGCCGTACTATGACTCAATGATCGGCAAGCTCATCTGCTACGGCGAAAATCGTGACGTGGCGATTGCCCGTATGAAGAATGCCCTGCAGGAGCTGATCATCGACGGTATCAAAACCAACGTTGATCTGCAGATGCGCATCATGAGCGACGAGCACTTCCAGAATGGTGGAACTAACATCCACTATCTGGAGAAAAAACTCGGTCTGAACGAGAAGTAAGAGACCTGTGTTGCTAAAAGGCCGGATTATCCGGCCTTTTTTATTTCTGGGGCCTGGAAAGGCTCATCATGTACAATCCCCGCTTTCTTCATCCACAAGGGACAATAAATGGACAAACGTTTTGTTCAGGCCCATAAAGAAGCGCGCTGGGCGCTGTGGCTGACCCTTCTCTATCTCGCAGCATGGTTGGTAACTGCTTACTTACCTGACTCCGCTATTGGCATCACCGGCCTGCCGCACTGGTTCGAAATGGCGTGCCTGCTGGTACCGCTGGTCTTCATCCTGCTGTGCTGGGCAATGGTGAAATTCATCTATCGCGATATCCCGCTGGAGGACGATGATGCAGCTTGAAGTCATTCTGCCGCTTATCGCTTACTTGTTAGTGGTGTTTGGTTTATCCGTTTACGCCATGCGTAAAAGAACGACGGGCACCTTCCTGAACGAGTATTTTCTTGGTAGCCGCTCGATGGGCGGCGTCGTGCTGGCCATGACGCTGACCGCGACCTACATCAGTGCCAGTTCGTTTATCGGCGGACCCGGAGCAGCCTATAAATATGGGTTAGGCTGGGTGCTTCTGGCGATGATCCAGCTTCCAGCCGTCTGGCTATCACTGGGCATACTGGGCAAAAAATTTGCCATTCTGGCGCGCCGTTATAATGCCGTGACGCTCAACGATATGCTGTTTGCCCGCTATCAGAGCCGTTTACTGGTGTGGCTGGCCAGCTTAAGCCTGCTGGTGGCCTTTATTGGCGCAATGACGGTGCAGTTTATCGGCGGGGCACGTCTGCTGGAAACGGCGGCCGGGATCCCCTACGAGACAGGCTTGATCATCTTCGGAGTCAGCATTGCGCTGTATACCGCGTTCGGCGGATTCCGTGCCAGCGTGCTTAACGATACGATGCAGGGATTGGTGATGCTTGTTGGCACCATTGTTTTGCTGGTGGGCATTGTGCATGCTGCTGGTGGCCTGAGCCACGCAGTCGAAACGCTGGAAACCATCGACCCGAAACTGGTCTCTCCGCAGGGCGCAGATGACATCCTTTCGCCAACCTTTATGACCTCGTTCTGGGTGTTGGTGTGCTTTGGAGTGATTGGCCTGCCGCATACCGCCGTGCGCTGTATCTCTTACAAAGACAGCAAAGCCGTGCACAGAGGTATCATTATCGGCACTATCGTGGTTGCGATCCTGATGTTTGGTATGCACCTGGCGGGCGCGTTAGGTCGGGCAGTTATTCCTGACCTTACCGTACCCGATCTGGTTATCCCAACCCTGATGGTTAAAGTGCTGCCGCCATTTGCCGCCGGGATCTTCCTCGCCGCCCCGATGGCCGCCATTATGTCGACAATCAACGCTCAGCTGCTGCAAAGTTCCGCTACGATCATTAAAGATCTCTATCTGAACCTGCGTCCTGAGCAGGCAGAGAATGAACGGCGCCTGAAGCGCATGTCGGCCATTATTACTCTGGCGTTAGGGGCATTGCTGCTGTTAGCCGCATGGCGCCCGCCTGAGATGATCATCTGGCTGAACCTGCTGGCGTTTGGTGGGCTTGAAGCGGTATTCCTGTGGCCGCTGGTGTTAGGGCTCTACTGGGAGCGTGCAAACGCTGCGGGCGCGCTGAGCGGCATGATTGTCGGCGGTGTGCTGTACGCCGTCCTTGCAACGTTTAAGATTCAGTACCTGGGCTTCCATCCGATTGTGCCTTCGTTACTGCTAAGTTTACTGGCGTTTGTGGTGGGGAACCGTTTCGGTCAGCCCGTCCCACAGCCCGCTATGATTTCTACTGATAAATAAAGAGTTTTGCCATGCCGTGGATCCAACTAAAACTGAACACAACCGGCGCTAACGCCGAGGAACTGAGCGATGCGCTGATGGAGGCCGGTTCGGTCTCTATCACCTTCCAGGACACGCATGACACGCCGGTCTTTGAGCCGTTGCCGGGCGAAACCCGCCTGTGGGGTGATACCGACGTTATTGGCCTGTTTGATGCCGAAACCGACATGAAAGAGGTTGTCGCGATTCTGGAGAATCATCCTCTGCTGGGTGCGGGTTTTGCCCACAAAATCGAACAGCTGGAAGATAAAGACTGGGAACGCGAGTGGATGGATAACTTCCACCCGATGCAGTTCGGCAAACGCCTGTGGATCTGCCCGAGCTGGCGCGAGGTTCCTGATGAAAACGCGGTTAACGTCATGCTCGATCCGGGTCTGGCGTTTGGTACCGGCACTCACCCAACCACGTCCCTTTGCCTGCAGTGGCTGGATGGTCTGGATCTGGACGGTAAGACAGTGATCGACTTCGGCTGTGGCTCCGGGATCCTCGCGATTGCCGCCCTGAAGCTGGGCGCGGCAAAAGCCATCGGGATCGATATCGATCCGCAGGCCATTCAGGCCAGCCGCGATAACGCCGAGCGTAATGGCGTTTCCGATCGACTGGAACTGTATTTGCCGGATGCGCAGCCAGAAGCGATGAAAGCCGACGTGGTGGTCGCAAACATTCTGGCGGGCCCACTGCGCGAGCTGGCCCCGCTAATCAGCGTGCTGCCCGTTGAGGGTGGTCTGCTGGGGCTTTCCGGTATCCTGGCAAGCCAGGCCGACAGCGTATGTGAAGCCTACGCCGATCTCTTTGCCCTCGATCCGGTCGTGGAAAAAGAAGAGTGGTGCCGCATCACCGGCCGTAAAAAATAAGAATCTGGCGTGGTCATCTGACCACGCCACTCTCCCTTTGATAATCCTCTCTCCCCCGGTCATTCTTCGGTAAAATAACCACACAAATCACGTTGGTTTGTATTACAAAAATTCACCGGAAGAATATGATGAAACACATTACAGGCAAGGCAGCGCTGCTGGCGTTGAGCATGATCTCGGCTTCAGCATTCGCATCACACTGGAACTACGAAGGGGAAGGTTCACCGGAACACTGGGGCGAGTTGGACGAGGCCTACAAGACCTGTCAAAGCGGAATGAACCAGTCTCCAATTAATATTGATTCGACCGCTAACGCCCATCTTTCCCCGCTGCAAACCCACTACATTGATGGCCCTGTTACACTGACAAACAATGGCCATACCATTCAGGCTGGTGAACAGGCTGACACCCGCGATACCCTTACTCTTGATAAGCAAACCTGGACGTTACAACAGTTCCATTTTCACGCGCCGAGCGAAAATACCGTGCATGGAAAAAGGTACGCGATGGAAATGCATCTGGTTCATAAAAATGCCAGCGGGGAACTGACGGTGGTGGCGGTCATGTTTGATAAAGGGGCCGCAAACCCGGAGCTTGAAAAACTGTGGCGCGTTATGCCTCAGCAGGCCGAGCAGAACGTCTCCATCAAACAGGATCTCAACCTGAACAAACTGCTGCCGAAAGATAAAACGTACTGGCGCTTTAGCGGTTCACTGACCACCCCGCCGTGTTCAGAAGGCGTCACCTGGATTGTGCTTAAGCAACCCTTGACGGTTTCTGCTGAACAACTTGCCAGATTCACCGGGACAATGCATCACGATAATAACCGTCCGGTACAGTCTCTGCATGGGCGTGTTGTGGTCGAATAACGCCCATCCAGAGGCTAAAGATCATGTTCTAAAATGCGACGCAGATCGCAAAGAAGACGGGAAATCTGCTGCTAAAAACAGCAGATTATCCCGCTCAGGTAAGCCCTTTATTCAGAAATGATGAGAAGTTACGGGAAATTGTAAGCGCCCATAAAATAGTCATTCCCGCATAACACAATGATTTAAATAGTGAATAATTCTTAACGGAAAGATTGAGCGGCGATTCCTTGATCTACAACAGTGGATTGTTCAAAGTTTGGCCTTTCATCTCGTGCAAAAAATGCGTAATATACGCCGCCTTGCAGTCACAGTATGGTCATTTCTTAACTCATGCGCATCGGACACCACCAGCTTAGAAATCGCCTGATCGCAGCCCCTATGGCAGGTATTACAGACCGGCCGTTCAGGACGCTGTGCTATGAGATGGGAGCCGGTTTAACCGTATCCGAGATGATGTCGTCTAACCCGCAGGTTTGGGAAAGCGATAAATCCCGCCTTCGGATGGTGCACGTTGATGAACCAGGTATTCGCACCGTGCAAATTGCCGGAAGCGTGCCTGAAGAGATGGCAGATGCCGCGCGAATTAACGTGGAAAGTGGTGCCCAGATTATTGATATCAATATGGGGTGCCCGGCCAAAAAGGTGAATCGCAAGCTTGCAGGTTCAGCCCTTCTGCAATACCCCGACCAGGTGAAAGCTATCCTGACGGCGGTTGTCAGCGCGGTGGACGTTCCTGTTACGTTGAAGATTCGCACGGGTTGGTCGCCGGAACACCGTAACTGTGTAGAGATTGCCCAACTGGCCGAAGACTGTGGCATTCAGGCCCTGACCATTCATGGACGCACTCGCGCCTGTTTGTTCAACGGCGAAGCTGAATACGACAGCATTCGGGCAGTTAAGCAGAAAGTTTCCATTCCGATTATCGCGAATGGCGACATAACTGACCCGCTTAAAGCCAGGGCTGTACTCGACTATACGGGAGCTGATGCTCTGATGATAGGACGTGCAGCTCAGGGAAGACCCTGGATCTTCCGGGAAATCCAGCATTATCTGGACACTGGGGAGCTGCTTGCCCCGCTGCCTCTGGCAGAGGTTAAGCGCTTGCTTTGTTCGCATGTTCGGGAACTGCATGACCACTACGGTCAGGCAAAAGGGTACCGAATTGCGCGTAAACACGTCTCCTGGTATCTCCAGGAGCACGCTCCAGATGACCAGTTTCGGCGCACATTCAACGCCATAGAGGATGCCAGCGTACAGCTGGAGGCGTTGGAGGCATACTTCGAAAATCTTGCGTAATGAAATAAAGAGCTGACAGAACTATGTTCGAACAACGCGTAAATTCTGACGTACTGACCGTTTCTACCGTTAACTCTCAGGACCAGGTAACTCAAAAACCCCTGCGTGACTCGGTTAAACAGGCACTGAAGAACTATTTTGCTCAACTGAATGGTCAGGATGTTAATGACCTGTATGAGCTGGTACTGGCTGAAGTTGAACAGCCACTGTTGGACATGGTGATGCAATACACCCGCGGTAACCAAACCCGCGCTGCGCTGATGATGGGTATCAACCGTGGTACTCTGCGTAAGAAACTGAAAAAATACGGCATGAACTGATACTAATCAGTTAAATGCTTGTGTAAAAAGGCGCTCTTCGGCATGGGGAAGCGCCTTTTTTATTCCCCTGCTTCAGTCCGTCAACGCTTTGTAAACCTTCACTTATCCCGCTTTAAAACCGAAGATTTTGGTGTATATTTCCCCCACCTTACTGGCGCTCTTCTCGCGGAATGACACAATGATTCGTAAATACTGGTGGCTGGTTGTCTTTGCAATCTCCGTTCTCATTTTCGATGCACTCCTGATGCAGTGGATTGAACTGATGAGCACCGAAACCGATAAGTGTCGCAATATGAACTCCGTGAATCCCCTTAAACTCGTGAACTGCTCAGAGCTCGACTAAGCGTCCGATTGCGCAAATCACCTGTTATTACCCACTAAAAACGGGGATTTAAATCCCTTTGAGCCATTACCTGACGGTGATAATGTCTCGCCCTTCTCAACCGCTCTAGCGTAACCCCACACTCGAGTAGAACCGTCCATGCTGGTCAGCCAATACAACCATATCCTTGTCATCCTCTCCTTTGTTGTTGCCATCCTTGCTGCGTATACCGCATTGAATATGGCTGCACGCGTTGCCGGAAGCGAGGGCGTCGCTGCCCGCGTCTGGCTGGCTGGCGGCGGTATTGCTATGGGTATTGGCGTGTGGGCCATGCATTTTATCGGCATGCTGGCGATGGACCTCTCCATGAGCATGAGCTACAACGCCACCCTGACGGTGTTATCCATGGTCATCGCCGTGGGGTCGTCGCTATTTGCGCTATGGCTCGTTAGCTGCGAGCAATTACGCCTGCGCCGACTGCTGCCCGGAGCGTTGGTGATGGGAAGCGGTATAGTTGCAATGCATTACACCGGTATGGCGGCGCTGGAAGTGATGCCCGGGATTATCTGGGACAAGGTCTGGGTGGCCATTTCGGTCGCGATTGCGCTTGCCGCTTCACTCGCGGCGTTATGGCTGACCTTCCGCCTGCGCCACGAAGCAGCGCAGGTCGTGCTGATGCGCATGGGTGCCGCCATCACGATGGGAATTGCCATTGCCGGTATGCACTATGCCGGGATGAAAGCGGCGCAGTTTCCGATGTCCACAATGGTTCATCATGAGGGTATCAACGGGAGCTGGCTGGCGGTGCTGGTTAGCGTCGTCGCGCTCTCTATTCTTGGGATCACCCTGCTGGTCTCGATGCTGGATGCCCGCCTTCAGGCTCGTACCGCCCTTTTGGCCTCGTCGCTTGCAGAAGCTAACCGGGAACTCGCTCAACTGGCTCTACACGATACCCTCACGCGTCTGCCCAACCGTATCCTGCTGGAAGACAGACTCGATCAGGCCATCAGCAAAGCCGATCGTGAAAGAACCCATTTTGCCCTGATGTTCATGGATCTTGACGGTTTTAAAGCCATCAATGATGCCTACGGCCATGATGTCGGTGACAGGCTGCTGGTCGCCGTTACACAGCGTCTGCTGCTTCTCCTGAAAGGCCAGTTCACCCTTGCACGTATTGGCGGTGATGAGTTTGTTCTGCTGGCAGAGGGAGAAGGTCCGGACGACGCGGCGTCGCTGGCGAATTCGCTGGTACGCGCGATCGATAGTCCATTCAATCTCAGTCCCTATGAACTGGTGGTTACCCTCAGCATTGGTATTGCGCTGTACCCTCACGACGGCAAAACCGAGCGTGAGCTGATGTTTAACGCCGACGCGGCGATGTATCACACGAAGCATATGGGCCGTAACGGTTACCATTTTTTCCAGCCCTCCATGAACACCCTGGCGCAAACCCATCTCCAGTTAATGAACGATTTGTGGATGGCAATCGAGCGCAATGAGCTGCGCCTGCTTTATCAGCCAAAATTCAACGCCCCCGCGGGTCCTGTCCTCGGATTCGAGGCGTTATTACGCTGGCAGCATCCTAAGCAGGGGTTACTGACCCCTGACCTTTTCCTGCCGCTGGCGGAAAAAACGGGGCTGATCATCCCCATAGGCAACTGGGTGATTAATGAAGCCTGTCGCCAGCTGCGGGAATGGCATCTGCAGGGGCATCAAAGCTGGTCAATGGCGGTAAACCTGTCGACACTGCAGTTTGAACAACCTTCGCTGGTTAAAACGGTTCTCGACTGCCTGGCACTTCACCAGGTGCCACCGGAATTGTTGATCCTCGAAGTGACGGAAACCACGGCGATGAGCAACCCGGATGAGAGCGTACGAGTGCTGACAGAGCTGACGGATGCGGGGGTGAAAGCCTCCATTGATGATTTTGGCACCGGATATTCAAGCCTGCTGTACCTCAAACGCTTACCGGCCTGCGAACTAAAAATCGACAGGGCGTTTGTACAAGAGCTTAGCGGGAAGAGTGAGGATGCGACTATTGTCTCAGCGATTGTAGCCCTTGCAAAAACACTTAACCTGAAAGTCGTGGCTGAAGGTGTAGAAACCGAAGCGCAGCAGGCCTTTTTGACCGAGCTAGGCTGTAACACCCTTCAGGGTTATCTGTTAGGTAAACCCGTCAGCGCGGAAACCATCGAAGCACTTTGTGCCCGAGGGGAAATGTTACCTGCCGCTGAGTAGTAAGCATCATCAGGCGACACGCGAATGACAGGAAGTGTCGCCAGAATGCTATCAACCAGGGCGGGGGCCTGCTGATAAAGATTAAAACTGTCGGTATTCATTAGCCAGTTTTTAATTATTCCGCTAAAAAACCCGTGGAATACAATCAAGGTGAGATCAACATTCACCTTTGGCGAAATGATATTCCGCGAAATACAGGTCTCCAGCGTGGCACGGAGCGTATCATCATTAAATCCAATACGTTTTCTGATTTCATGCTCTGAAATCATATCACCGCTAAATTCACACTTATGATACAGAATTTGTAAAAGCGCACATTGCCGGGGTTCATGGGCAATATACTGCAGCGCAGTAATAAATTGCTCACGAAGTTTTAACAAGGGATCGTCACTATCGGAAAGGGAAAGCCTGTCGCGGATAATGTCGCGAAGGGGTAATTGCTGTTCCCAGATGGCATTAAATATTTCAGATTTACTGGTGAAGTGCCAGTAGATAGCGCCGCGCGTCACCTTAGCAGCATCAGCGATATCCGTCAGCGTCGTGCTGGCTACGCCACGCATCGCAAACTGTCCGATAGCCGCCTCAATCAGTTTCTGCCGGGTTTGTTGAGCTTCTTCTTTCTTTTTACGCGCCATAGGCAACTACTCGTGACTCAGAAGGTTTAAAGGTAATATTGCGTTCATGCAAATGTAAGTATTCACTAAAATCCGATTTAATTTTGCACAAAAAAGGTCACCTCTATTAATTTATAATTACTACAAATACATTAAATCAATTAAATTAGCGGGATGAATAATAAGAAGCATTAAACTCACTGACCTGATTAATATACATGAAGTATATCCCTGAATGGACATGGTCGGATTCTGATTTTTTCTGCAAGTATGGTCATTCGCACTTATAAATTAAAAAAGATTAAATACCCTCATTATTATACGCAGCTACATTTTATTTTTTATCCCTCTGCCCCGCTACCGATTCGCGGCATATATCGGTTTATGGGTATTTAAAGGAACAGTAATGACGAATCATTTCAGACGCTTGCCCATATCCGGTTTCATTGTCTGCGCGGTACTGCTCACTGGATGCGATGGTCAGGAAAATCAACAACACCTGCAGGCACCTCAGGTCAGCGTGCATATTGTGCAAAGCGCGCCTCTGGCTGTCACCACTGAACTCCCGGGAAGAACAGATGCGTTCCGCGTTGCAGAGGTTCGTCCGCAGGTTAGCGGTATCATCCTGCGCCGCAACTTCACGGAAGGTAGCGATGTAAAAGCCGGGGATTCGCTTTATCAGATTGATCCTGCAACCTATCAGGCGGCATACGATAACGCGAAAGGCGAGCTGGCGAAGGCCCAGGCGGCGGCCAATATTGCGCACCTGACGGTGAAACGTTATCTCCCGCTGGTCGGCACACAGTATGTCAGCAAGCAAGAGTATGACCAGGCCGTCGCCACGGCCCAGCAGGCAGATGCCAGCGTCGTCGCCGCCAAAGCGGGCGTTGAAAGTGCACGAATCAATCTTGCTTATACCAAGGTGACGTCTCCCGTCGATGGTCGCATCGGCAAATCCAGCGTGACGGAAGGGGCGCTGGTGACGAACGGACAAACCGCTGCGCTGGCAACGGTCCAGCAGCTCGATCCTATTTATGTCGATGTCACCCAGTCCAGCAATGATTTTATGCGCCTTAAACAAACGAGCCTGCAAAAAGGCGATAACGCCAGCAGCGTTGAGCTACTGATGGAGAACGGACAGCCCTATCCGCTGAAAGGCAGATTGCAGTTCTCTGACGTCACGGTGGACGAAAGTACCGGCTCGATTACCCTGCGCGCTATTTTCCCGAATCCTCAACATCTGCTGTTACCCGGCATGTTCGTTCGCGCCCGCATTGATGAAGGTACGCAGCCGGATGCGATTCTGGTTCCCCAGCAAGGCGTGACCCGCACACCGCGAGGCGAAGCCACCGTGATGGTGGTGAACGATAAAAACCAGGTTGAGTCGCGTACCGTCGTTGCGCCTCAGGCGATTGGGGACCGCTGGCTGGTAACCGAAGGGCTGAAAAACGGTGACCGCGTGATCGTCAGCGGGCTACAGAAAGTCAGACCGGGGGTAACCGTCGTCGCCACGCCGGATACCACAACGACTCCAGCCGGTTAAGGGACGACGACATGGCTAATTTCTTTATTCAGAGACCGGTTTTCGCCTGGGTACTTGCTATCATTTTGATGATTGCTGGCGGGCTGGCCATTCTCAAACTCCCCGTCGCACAGTACCCAACCATTGCACCTCCCGCCGTGGCGATATCCGCGACCTACCCTGGAGCGGACGCTCAAACGGTACAGGATACCGTGACTCAGGTTATCGAACAGAACATGAACGGTATCGATAACCTGATGTATATGTCATCCACCAGCGATTCAGCGGGCAACGTCACCATCACTCTGACCTTCGAGTCAGGAACCGATCCGGATATCGCTCAGGTACAAGTGCAAAACAAGCTGCAGCTCGCCATGCCGCTGCTGCCGCAAGAGGTGCAGCAGCAAGGGATCGGCGTGGAGAAATCCAGCAGCAGCTTCCTGCTGGTCGCCGGTTTTGTTTCTGACAACAAAAATCTCACGCAGAACGACATCTCTGATTACGTCGCCTCAAACGTCAAAGATGCCATCAGCCGAACGTCTGGCGTTGGCGACGTGCAGCTGTTTGGTGCTCAGTATGCGATGCGCATCTGGCTCGACAGCAACGCGATGAACAAATACCAGTTGACGCCGCTGGATATTATCAGCCAGCTGAAAACGCAGAACGACCAGATAGCGGCAGGCCAGCTGGGCGGAACGCCGTCCATTCCCGGTCAGCAGCTGAATGCCTCGATCATCGCGCAAACTCGCCTGAAATCACCGGGGGAATTTGGCCGCGTGACGCTCAAGGTGAATCAGGACGGCTCGATGGTTCATCTGAAGGATGTGGCTCGCATTGAGCTCGGTGGCGAAAACTACAACATGGTCACTAAAATCAACGGGCAGGCGGCAACCGGTCTCGGGATCAAGCTGGCAACCGGAGCAAATGCGCTGGACACTGCGGCTGCCATTAAGAGCAAGCTGACGCAACTGCAGCAGTTCTTCCCACAGGGTCTGAAAGTTGTCTATCCCTATGACACCACGCCTTTTGTAAAAATCTCTATCCACGAAGTGGTGAAGACCCTGTTTGAAGCAATCATTCTCGTCTTCCTGGTCATGTACCTCTTCCTGCAAAACCTGCGGGCAACGCTCATCCCGACTATCGCGGTGCCGGTCGTTCTGCTGGGTACCTTCGCGGTTCTGGCGGCATTTGGTTTCTCCATCAATACCCTGACGATGTTCGGCATGGTGCTGGCGATAGGTCTGCTGGTCGATGACGCTATCGTGGTCGTTGAGAACGTTGAACGCGTCATGGTCGAGGATAACCTGCCGCCCAAAGAGGCCACGCAGAAGTCGATGGAGCAGATCCAGGGTGCGCTGGTAGGGATCGCCATGGTGCTCTCGGCGGTCTTTATTCCAATGGCCTTTTTTGGCGGCTCGACTGGAGCAATATATCGCCAGTTCTCACTGACTATCGTGTCCGCTATGGCGCTGTCGGTACTGGTTGCGCTAATCCTGACGCCCGCACTCTGCGCAACGTTGCTTAAGCCCGTATCCGACGACCATCGTCAGAAAAAAGGTGGCTTTTTCAGCTGGTTTAATGCGCTCTTTGATAAAAGCGTGGAGCACTACAGCAACAGCGTGAGCGGTATTTTGCGCAAGACAGGGCGCTATCTGGTGGTGTACGTCATCATCGTCGGTGGGATGGCGGTGCTCTTCCTGCGCTTACCTACCTCCTTTCTGCCCGAAGAGGATCAGGGGGTGTTCATGACGATGGTTCAACTCCCGGCAGGTGCAACTCAGACGCGTACTCAACAGGTGCTCGACCAGGTACAGGACTATTACCTGAACAAAGAGAAGGCGAACGTCGAATCCGTCTTTACCGTAAATGGCTTTAGCTTTAGCGGCCAGGGTCAGAACGCCGGCATTGCCTTCGTCAGCCTGAAGCCCTGGGAGGAACGCCCGGGACAGAAAAACGGCGTTGAGGCGATTGTCGGTCGCGCGACTAAAGCCTTCAGTCAGATTAAAGATGGCCTCGTGTTCCCGTTTAACCTGCCTGCAATTATCGAACTGGGTACCGCTACGGGCTTCGATTTTGAATTGATCGATCAGGCTAACCTGGGGCATACCCAGCTGACTCAGGCGCGTAACCAACTGCTTAACATGGTGAAAGAGCACTCTGATCTGCTGGTTAGCGTGCGACCTAACGGTCTTGAAGATACGCCCCAGTTCAAGCTTGATGTCGACCAGGAGAAAGCACAGGCGCTGGGCGTCAGTCTTTCTGACGTCAACCAGACGATTTCAACGGCCTTAGGTGGCACCTATGTGAACGACTTTATCGATCATGGGCGCGTGAAAAAAGTCTACGTACAGGCCGACGCAAAATTCCGTATGTTGCCAGGAGATATTAACAACCTTTACGTGCGCAGCGCGAATGGAGAAATGGTCCCTTTCTCAGCCTTTAGCAACGCTCGCTGGGTCTATGGTTCACCCCGACTGGAGCGCTATAACGGGATGCCCTCTATGGAGATCCTCGGTGAGTCAGCCCCGGGTAAAAGTACCGGTGAGGCTATGGCTATGATGGAAAGCCTCGCGGCAAAACTGCCTTCCGGTATCGGATATGACTGGACGGGGATGTCTTATCAGGAGCGGCTTTCGGGTAACCAGGCACCTGCCCTGTACGCCATTTCACTGATCGTGGTGTTCCTGTGTCTGGCAGCGCTGTATGAAAGCTGGTCCATTCCGTTCTCCGTTATGCTGGTTGTGCCGCTGGGGGTCATTGGGGCGCTTCTCGCAGCGTCACTGCGTGGATTAAACAATGACGTCTATTTCCAGGTCGGCCTGCTGACGACGATTGGTTTATCGGCGAAAAACGCCATTTTGATCGTCGAATTTGCTAAGGACCTGATGGAGAAAGAAGATTCAGGCATCATTGAAGCCACACTGGAGGCGTCAAGGATGCGCCTTCGACCGATCCTGATGACTTCCCTGGCCTTTATCCTTGGTGTCATGCCGCTGGTAATCAGCGCCGGGGCCGGGAGCGGCGCACAAAACGCCGTCGGTACGGGTGTGATGGGGGGAATGCTTTCTGCAACGCTTCTGGCGATTTTCTTCGTGCCCGTCTTCTTTGTGGTTGTCCGTCGACGCTTTACCCGTCATAAAGATTAACATTTCCCTAAAAAGGCACCTCGGGTGCCTTTTTTATTTTTAAGATAAACAATGAATTAGGCATTAAGCAAAAGTCATGTTAAAAATACGATGATTTGTATTAAGTAAAAACACTCTATTACCCCTTCATAATGTCTCCATTAATTCGTCCTGAAACCGGCTTTTCTCCACGATTTTTACAAACTACATAATTTGAGATTATTCCTCGTGTAACGTGGACTTACCCCGGTGGTAAAATAACCTCCAGTTCGTTAATTGCCCTCCTGGCTTTATAGCGGACGAGAAATAATACTGAGGTAACATCATGAAAAGATTCATTTCCGTTGCACTCCTCGCTGCGCTGCTTGCTGGTTGCGCGCACGACTCTCCATGTGTACCGGTTTACGACGACCAGGGCCGACTGGTTCATACCAATACCTGTATGAAAGGCACCACCCAGGATAACTGGGAAACTGCAGGTGCTATCGCCGGCGGTGCTGCCGCAGTGGCGGGTTTGACGCTGGGTATTGTTGCCCTGACGAAGTAACATCTGTTGAGAAAGCGCGGCTCTGTCCGCGCTTTTGCTTTTAATGAGTGCAGCATTTTCAAATAAGTAAAAAAATAGCCCCGCATTTATTCGCGTAATTAATTTAAGCCTGACGCCAGTCACAACTTTTTCGTATAGTCACTCAAATTACCTGGCCTATCGTGATGATTTTCACACATTAATATTATTGAATACCCTGCCAATATTCACGCTGAAAACTATCTCTTCTTTTTCCTGACTCGACTCAAAACTTTTGCTCCAATTTGTGGCACAGGTTGTAATTTCGCACCGTTTCAGGGCGCTCGTTTTATTTAAGCCTGTCTACACTCAGCATTAAGCGTTCACTCATCTCTAATTTTGTCGGACGCAAAACTGGCATTACGTTTGCTTTATAAACGTTGGCCAAAGCCACAGACAGGTAAAGCGTTTAAAAACGCCTCTATAACGATAAATTTCGCCACACAGGATGCATTATGAAAAAGACGATGATAGCCAGCCTGGCCGCTGCAGGCATGTTGTTTGCCGTAGCTGGTCAAGCCCATGCGGGAACGACACTGGATGCCGTTAAAAAGAAAGGTTTTGTTCAATGCGGTATCAGTGACGGTTTGCCTGGCTTCTCTTATGCCGATGCGAACGGCAAATTTACCGGTATTGATGTGGATGTCTGCCGTGGCGTTGCAGCCGCCGTTTTTGGTGATGACAGCAAAGTAAAATACACCCCGCTGACGGCGAAAGAACGCTTTACGGCACTGCAGTCCGGCGAGGTCGACATGCTCTCCCGTAATACCACCTGGACGTCATCCCGTGATGCAGGCATGGGGATGTCATTTACGGGCGTGACCTATTATGACGGCATCGGCTTCCTGACCCACAACAAAGCCGGCCTGAAAAGCGCTAAGGAGCTGGATGGGGCCACCGTTTGTATCCAGGCGGGCACCGATACCGAGCTGAACGTCGCCGATTATTTCAAAGCAAATAACATGAAATATACGCCAGTGACATTCGACCGCTCGGATGAATCGGCTAAAGCGCTGGAATCCGGCCGTTGCGACACGCTGGCCTCTGACCAGTCACAGCTGTATGCCTTACGCATTAAGCTGAGCAACCCGGCAGAATGGATTGTTCTGCCTGAAGTGATCTCCAAAGAACCTCTCGGACCGGTGGTACGTCGTGGCGATGAAGACTGGTTCTCCATTGTTCGCTGGACGCTATTCGCCATGCTGAACGCAGAAGAGATGGGCATCAACTCGAAAAACGTGGACGAGAAAGCTGCTAAACCATCCAACCCGGATATGGCACACCTGCTGGGTACAGAAGGTGATTTCGGCAAGGATCTGAAGCTGGATAACAAGTGGGCTTACAACATCATCAAACAGGTGGGCAACTACTCTGAGATCTTTGAACGCAACGTGGGATCGGAAAGCCCGCTGAAGATCAAACGCGGCCAGAACAATCTCTGGAACAACGGCGGTATTCAGTACGCACCACCAGTACGTTAAGTCATAGCTGTAACGGGCACTGCTCCGGCAGTGCCCACTCCAGAGTCATGGTTACTGAGGTTTCTTATGTCCCATCGCCGCTCAGCCGTAAAAGGATCGCTATCCTTTTCTCATCCCGCGGTCCGCGCCTGGCTATTCCAGATTATTGCTATTGTTGCGGTTGTTCTCATCGCCGTGTATCTCATCCATAACACCATCACCAACCTGAATAATCGCGGCATTACCTCCGGTTTCGCGTTTTTAGACCGCAGCGCGGGGTTTGGTATTGTTCAGCATCTTATTGATTACCAGGAAGGTGACACGTATGGACGCGTGTTCGTGGTCGGTTTACTGAATACGCTGCTGGTATCGGCGCTTTGTATCGTCTTCGCCTCGATACTGGGCTTCTTTATTGGCCTGGCGCGTCTTTCTGAAAACTGGCTCCTGCGGAAGCTGTCGACTGTTTATATTGAAACGTTCCGCAATATCCCCCCGCTCCTGCAGATCTTCTTTTGGTATTTTGCCGTATTGCGTAACCTACCCGGCCCCCGTCAGGCCGTCGACGCGTTTGAGCTTTTTTTCCTGAGCAACCGTGGGTTGTCTATCCCTTCTCCTCTGCCGGGTGAAGGTCTGTACGCTTTTATCGGCGCGATTGTGATAGCGTTTGCTCTGTCTGCCGGGGTATTCCGTTTTAACCGCAAGCATCAGATCAAAACCGGTCAGCTTCGCAGAACCTGGCCCACGGCAGTTATCCTGCTCGTTAGCCTGCCGCTGGTGGCACACTGGCTGTTTGGGGCCGCGTTGCACTGGGATGTTCCACACCTACGAGGCTTTAACTTCCAGGGTGGAATGGTGTTAATTCCCGAGCTGGCAGCTCTAACATTGGCGCTGTCGATTTATACGTCCGCGTTTATTGCCGAGATTATTCGTGCCGGGATCCAGGCCGTACCTTACGGACAGCACGAGGCGGCACGCTCGCTGGGATTACCCCATACCGTGACGCTTCGCCAGGTCATTATCCCGCAGGCTTTACGGGTCATCATTCCGCCTCTGACCAGCCAGTATCTCAACATCGTTAAAAACTCGTCGCTGGCCGCCGCTATTGGTTATCCGGATATGGTGTCACTCTTCGCCGGAACCGTGCTTAACCAGACCGGACAAGCCATTGAAACCATCGCCATCACGATGTCTGTCTATCTCATCATCAGCCTGGTGATTTCATTGCTGATGAACCTCTATAACCGTCGTATAGCACTGGTCGAGCGCTAAGGATTTATGATGACAAAAGCGATACTGTCGCACTCCTCGCGCCCTGCCAACTCGACAGGTGGACGTTTCATTCTCTGGGCGCGCAAGAATCTCTTCTCCAGCTGGAGTAACAGCCTGCTGACGATTGTCTGCCTGTGGCTCATGTGGGAATTGATTCCTCCCCTGCTGAACTGGGCGTTTTTACAGGCCAACTGGGTCGGTTCAACTCGGGCAGACTGTACAAAAGCCGGCGCCTGCTGGGTGTTTATCCATGAACGCTTCGGCCAGTTCATGTATGGGCTGTATCCCCACGAACAGCGCTGGCGGATTAATCTGGCGCTGGTTATCGGCCTGCTCTCTGTCGCAGTCATGTTCTGGAAAAAGCTGCCTCACCGTGGACGCTATATTGCCGTCTGGGCGGTGGTTTATCCGATTATTGTCTGGGTGCTGTTGTATGGCGGTTTCCTGGGGCTGGAACGCGTTGAAACACGCCAGTGGGGCGGGCTGACGCTGACGCTGATTATCGCTTCTGTGGGGATAGCCGGTGCGCTACCGTGGGGGATTTTACTGGCCCTGGGACGGCGTTCAAAAATGCCGATTGTACGCGTGCTCTCCGTTATCTTCATTGAGTTCTGGCGCGGCGTCCCGCTTATCACCGTCCTGTTTATGTCGTCGGTCATGCTGCCGCTGTTTATGGCTGAAGGCACAACGATCGACAAACTGATCCGTGCCCTGGTCGGGGTAATTCTCTTCCAGTCCGCCTATGTTGCAGAAGTTGTGCGCGGTGGTCTGCAGGCGTTGCCTAAAGGCCAGTACGAAGCGGCGGAATCACTGGCTCTCGGCTACTGGAAAACGCAGGGGCTGGTCATTCTTCCCCAGGCACTTAAGCTGGTCATCCCGGGTCTGGTCAACACGATCATTGCCCTCTTCAAAGATACCAGCCTGGTGATCATCATCGGATTGTTCGATCTCTTTAGCAGCGTGCAGCAGGCAACCGTTGACCCTGTCTGGCTGGGTATGTCCACCGAAGGATATGTCTTTGCTGCCCTGATCTACTGGATCTTTTGTTTTAGCATGTCGCGCTACAGCCAGCATCTGGAAAAGCGCTTTAACACCGGGCGTACACCGCACTGAGGAAATTATGAGCCAAATAACTATGACACCCGCCGACGCGATGATTACGCTGGAAAGTGTGAATAAATGGTACGGACAGTTTCATGTCCTGAAGGACATTAATCTTAAGGTAAAGCAGGGAGAACGCATCGTCCTTTGCGGCCCTTCTGGCTCCGGGAAATCCACAACCATTCGCTGTATTAATCATCTTGAAGAACATCAGCAAGGACGCATTGTGGTTGATGGTATCGAGCTGAATGAAGATATCCGCAATATCGAACGCGTGCGTCAGGAAGTGGGTATGGTCTTTCAGCACTTTAATCTGTTTCCGCACCTGACCGTTCTGCAGAACTGTACGCTTGCACCGATTTGGGTACGGAAGATGCCGAAAAAGGAAGCCGAGGCGTTGGCAATGCACTATCTGGAGCGAGTGCGCATCGCAGAGCATGCCAATAAGTTCCCTGGCCAGATATCGGGTGGCCAGCAGCAGCGTGTGGCTATCGCCCGTTCACTGTGTATGAAACCGAAAATTATGCTGTTTGATGAACCGACATCTGCCCTCGATCCGGAAATGGTGAAAGAGGTTCTGGACACCATGATTGGGCTGGCACAATCCGGCATGACCATGCTGTGCGTGACTCACGAGATGGGATTTGCGCGAACCGTAGCCGATCGGGTGATCTTTATGGACCGCGGGGAGATTGTTGAGCAGGCGCCACCGGATGAGTTCTTTGCGCATCCGAAGTCAGAGCGTACGCGAGCATTCCTGTCGCAGGTGATTCACTAATCAGCAGTTTCTGCCCGGTAGCGCTGCGCTTACCGGGCTTACGGTTTTCACGAGAATCATAACGCAAAAAGGCCATCCTTTCGGATGGCCTTCTCACTTATTTGATGTCTGGCAGTTCCCTACTCTCACATGGGGAGACCCCACACTACCATCGGCGCTACGGCGTTTCACTTCTGAGTTCGGCATGGGGTCAGGTGGGACCACCGCGCTAAAGCCGCCAGACAAATTCTTTTACTTCTTGCCGAACTTTAACCTAAGTATAAAGTGGTGCTGATACCCAGAGTCGAACTGGGGACCTCACCCTTACCAAGGGTGCGCTCTACCAACTGAGCCATATCAGCACGCTAAATTTGATGCCTGGCAGTTCCCTACTCTCACATGGGGAGACCCCACACTACCATCGGCGCTACGGCGTTTCACTTCTGAGTTCGGCA
>NZ_VTUC01000003.1 GCF_008364555.1 Enterobacter vonholyi | reverse complement strand
ACCGGCACGTTCAGGGCCTTAAAGCGCGCCTCCAGGGCATCGACAACCGGGCCGGCCGCGCCGTTGCCGGAGTTAATTACCAGCTTCAGCGGCTTCAGGTTTGCCACGTTGATGTAGCCCAGCAGGTGGTCGATGTATTCTTTCTGCAGGTTGATTTTTTTGTAGCTGCCGCGCTTCGCCTCGTTCACCGGCGGGAAATCGTTGGCTTCCGCCAGGCGCTGCACGTCGCGCAGGCCGGTGTCGCCGCTGATAGGACGGGCGCCCTTGCGCACCAGCTTCATGCCGTTGTAGTCCATCGGGTTGTGGCTGGCCGTCACTTCGATACCGCCGTCCACGCCCAGGTGGAACGTGGCAAAGTAAATCTCTTCGGTTCCGGAAAGGCCGATGTCCAGCACGTCCACGCCTGCATCCTGCAGCCCTTTCGCCAGGGCCAGCTTCAGGGATTCACTGGTCAGACGCACGTCACCGCCCAGCACGATGGTCTGCGGTTTTAAGTATTCGCCGTACGCGCGGCCAATGCGCCACGCGATATCCTCATTCAGCTCTTCGCCCAGCTTGCCGCGAATATCGTAGGCTTTAAAACAGGTTAATTTTTCCATGATGACCCCTTTTTCAGGCAACAGTCGGCCCTGACCACTAAATGGCCAAATTGATTTTTTTGTCATTCGTAGGCCCGGTAAGCGTAACGCTACCGGGCATAATGCAGAGTGCTACACCCGCCCGTAGCGGTCCTGGAAGCGCACGATATCGTCCTCTTCCAGATACGAGCCGGAGCGCACCTCAATTAAGTCGAGAGGAATTTTCCCCGGGTTCTCCAGACAGTGCGTCGCCCCCAGCGGAATATAAATGGACTCGTTTTCGCCCAGCAGTTTGACTTCACCGTCGATAGTGACTTTAGCGGTACCCGCAACCACCACCCAGTGCTCGGCGCGGTGATGGTGCATCTGCACCGACAGCCCCTCGCCCGGCTTCACGGTGATGCGTTTCACCTGATAGCGGTCGCCTGCGTCGATGGAATCATATTTACCCCAGGGACGGTAGACTTCACGGTGAATGTGGTGCTCGTGGCGTCCATCCGCCTTGATCTTCTCCACCACTTTTTTAACGTCCTGCACGGCGTTACGGTCAGCAATCAGCACCGCGTCTTTGGTCTGGACCACCACCAGATCCTTAACCCCAACCGTGGTGACCAGGCCGGACTCGGCGTAGACGTAGCTGTTTTCCGTTTTGTGGCTAATGACATCGCCGTGGTGGACGTTACCCTCAGGGGTATGGGCGCTGATCTCCCACAGGGAGGACCAGGAGCCCACGTCGCTCCAGCCCGCATCCATCGGTACCACAACGGCGTCCGCCGTGCGTTCCATCACCGCGTAGTCAATCGACTCTTCCGGGCAGGCGAGGAACGCCTCTTCATCCACGCGGATGAAGTCGAGATCCGGGTCCACCACCGCCATCGCTTTCTCGCAGGCGTGCAGAATATCCGGGCGATATTTGCTCAGCTCTTCCAGATAGCGTCCGGCGCGGAACAGGAACATCCCGCTATTCCAGTAATACTCACCGCTGGCGACATACGCCTGCGCGGTTTCCAGATTCGGTTTTTCAACGAACTGCGCCACGTCAAACGCCACGCTGTCGCCTTCACCCGGCGTCACGTTGCCGCGACGGATGTATCCGTAGCCGGTTTCCGGCAGATCCGGCACGATGCCGAAGGTCACCAGCTTACCGCTTTCGGCGTAAGGAATGGCCGCACGCACCGCGTCGCGGAAGGCCTCTTCCTGCTGGATGACATGGTCTGCCGCCAGCACCAGCATCAGCGGGTCACAGTTCGGGCTGCTGCGTTTTGCCGCCAGCGCCGCCAGGGCGATCGCAGGCGCGGTATTGCGTCCGGCAGGCTCCAGAATGATGTTTTCTGTTAGTTTGTTCAGCTGACGCAGCTGCTCGGCAACAATAAAGCGGTGCTGTTCGTTACAAATCACCACCGGGCTTTCACACTCCACGCCGTGGAGACGGTTCACCGTCGTCTGCAGCATGGTGAGATCCCCTTTCAGGCAGAGGAACTGTTTTGGATAGAGCACGCGGGACAGCGGCCACAACCGGCTACCAGAGCCACCAGCCATCACAACCGGATACAAAGTGGTTTGACTCATGATTTATCCCCGTATATCTGCAATAAATTGGCTCAGCACGTTCTCTTTCTCAAGCGTGCGTTCGGCATATTCACGTGCCACCGTGTTCACTTTTGGCATGGCAAGTGCCAGCTCAATTCCGGTGACCAGCGCCGGAACCGATTCCGGCTCTACGCACACGGCAATCCCCGGATAGCTGTCACACAGCTGGCCTAATTCAGTTTCGGCTTCGGCCGTAATCACCGCGTTGCCGCCCACTGCCAGAATGTTGGTCAGCTTGGACGGCAGCACCGCATCCGCCGCGCCGCGTTTTTGCACTACCAGATGGCAGTCGCCCATCTTCAGCAGCGCAGGCAATGCCTCGTAAGACTGAAGCGGGAAGAATTTCACGTTGGTCATGCCGCGTTCGTTGACCATTTTTTCCAGACGCGCTTTCCCACCGCCCTGCCCGACA
Organism: Enterobacter vonholyi; assembly: GCF_008364555.1. GTDB lineage: Bacteria > Pseudomonadota > Gammaproteobacteria > Enterobacterales > Enterobacteriaceae > Enterobacter > Enterobacter vonholyi. Next base: position 444,462 of record NZ_VTUC01000003.1, on the reverse strand, counting down.
ATCACAAACGTCCATGGATGTTTGTTCAGCAGTTGAGCCGCCTCGATCACGCTCTCCAGCCCCTGCTTTTCGCCGATGTTGCCTGAGTAAAGAATGATTTTTTGATCTTCAGGCAAACCGAGCTGCGCGCGAAGCGCCTGAGCGTCTTGCTCAGTCACGTCGCGAAAACGCGCCACTTCGGACCAGTTCGGGAAGAAGATCACCTTCTCCGCCGGGACGCCTTTCTCTTGCGCCTTGTTCATCATCGAGCGCGAAATAGTTGAGACGTAATCCACGTTGTGTAAGCCACTGCGCTCAAAGGCGCTGGCGAGCTTCGCCACCTTTCCACCTTTGCTTTTGCCTGCCATCCCCAGGCCCAGCATGGCGTCCACTTCATAATCCTGAATGTGCAGCAGGGTGCGCGCGCCGGAGAGTTTGCCCAGCAGGCGCATGCCCGGCGTGCAAAACAGCGTCGGCACCACGCCGATAATGCGATCCGGCTTCCAGCGACGCTGCGCCATCAGCGGGAAGAAGCTGCTCAGAGCAAAGCTGCCGAGATGAATCAACCGCTTCAGCGTCGAGGGCTGCTTAGGCACATACAGGGGGCAGCGCCAGACGGTCGCTGCGCCCTCTTCGCGACGGTAGCGCCAGCTTGAGTAGCGCTCCCCCACTTTCCATTCCGGGTAGTACGGCGGCGCGGTAATGACCCGCACGTCATGTCCCTGGCTCGCCATCCACTCGACCATCTCGCCGGTGTATTTACCGATGCCGGTTAATTCCGGCGAGTAGTTGATTCCGTATACGAGGATCTTCATAAGCCCGGCACCCCGGACTGACGTTCAGCGAGGAAATAGGCGCGACTGTTGTCATGCACATTGTCGCTCGCCAGCAGCGCCTCTGGCGTCTGCCAGCGGTAGTCGTCGTGCTGAGAATCAGGCAGACGCAGGTCTGCCTCACTCACCTTCAGGCGGAACCCCAGCACGATGTAGTGCGTGGTGAACCCGGTGCCTGAAAAGTTATCGTCATAGAAGTGCTGCCAGACCCCGTAAAACTGGCCCGCTGCCATCGGCAGCTGCAGGCCCAGTTCCGCCAGAGTAAGACGCTCAAACGCATCGGCAAGCGTCTCATCCTTCTGCACGCGCCCGCCGGGCACGAACCAGAAGCCCTGTGCAGGACGGTTGGTTCGTTTCCCCAGCAAGAACTCGCCGCGTTCGTTCTCCACGATCAAATCAATTGAGATGAGCGGAGTGGAACGCACTACCGTGGCAAAATCTTCCTGACTTAAAAACATCGTTACCCCCGGAAGCGGTGCTGGTTTTCCAGGAACCACTGGTAGGTACTGGCCAGACCCTGCTCCAGTGACACCTCGTGATACCAGCCCAGCTGATGCAGACGGGTCACGTCCAGCAGCTTGCGCGGCGTGCCGTCCGGTTTCGTGGCGTCAAACACCACGCGGCCTTTATAGCCCACCACCTGCGCGATGGTCTGCGCCAGCTCGCGAATGGTGCAGTCCACGCCGGTACCGACGTTGATGTGCGACAGCATCGGCTCGGTGTTCTCCTGCCACACCTCGCGATCCAGCTCCATAACGTGAATGCTGGCCGCAGCCATGTCGTCCACGTGCAGGAATTCACGCATCGGCGTACCGCTGCCCCACACCACCACGTCCGGGGCGTTCTCGGCGGTCGCCTCGTGGAAGCGACGCAGCAGCGCCGGGATCACGTGCGAGTTGCTCGGGTGGAAGTTGTCGTGCGGTCCGTACAGGTTGGTCGGCATCACCGAACGATAGTCGCGGTTGTACTGACGGTTGTAGGACTCGCACAGCTTGATCCCGGCAATTTTGGCAATCGCGTACGGCTCGTTGGTGGCTTCCAGCGTGCCCTGCAGCAGCTCGCTTTCGGCGATCGGCTGTTTCGCCATTTTCGGGTAAATACAGGATGAGCCGAGGAACAGCAGCTTGTTCACGTTGTGCAGATGCGCCGCGTGAATAATGTTGCTCTCAATCATCATGTTTTCGTAGATGAAATCCGCCGGGTAGGTGTTGTTGGCAACAATGCCGCCCACCTTCGCCGCCGCCAGATACACCTGGTCAATGCGTTCGTTAGCAAAGAAGTCCTGTACCGCACGGCTGTCGAGCAGGTTAAGCTCGTCGCGCGTGCGTACAACCACTTCGACGTCACCGCGCTGTTCAAGCTGGCGAACAATCGCGGAACCCACCATTCCGCGATGACCGGCGACAAAAATACGTTGTTTTGTCATTCTCAGGACTCCAGCGCGATGGCAACCTCGTAGCCATGAGATTTGAGCAGGGAGTGCTTTTTCGCTGCTTCAAGATCTTTGGCTACCATCTCGGAAACCATCTCCTGCAGAGTGGTTTCTGGTTTCCAGCCCAGCTTCTCGTGCGCTTTGGTTGGGTCGCCCAGCAGGGTTTCTACTTCAGCAGGACGGAAGTAGCGCGGGTCAACCTGCACAATCACGTCGCCAGGCTTCACGCCCGGTGCGTCATGGCCGGTCACGGAAACCACGATGCCCTTCTCTTCCACGCCGGTGCCTTCGAAGCGTAGCTTGATGCCCAGCTGTGCGGCAGCCATTTCAACGAACTGACGAACGGAGTACTGCACGCCGGTCGCGATCACGAAGTCTTCTGGCTGTTCCTGCTGCAGCATCATCCACTGCATTTTCACGTAGTCTTTGGCATGGCCCCAGTCACGCAGGGAATCCATGTTGCCAAGGTGCAGGCAAGACTCCAGACCCTGCGCGATGTTGGCGATAGCGCGGGTGATTTTGCGGGTCACGAAGGTTTCGCCGCGACGTGGGGATTCGTGGTTGAACAGAATGCCGTTACAGGCGTACATGCCGTAGGATTCACGGTAGTTCACGGTGATCCAGTAAGCGTACAGTTTCGCTACCGCGTACGGAGAGCGCGGGTAGAATGGCGTGGTCTCTTTCTGCGGGATTTCCTGCACCAGACCGTACAGCTCAGAGGTGGATGCCTGATAGAAACGGGTTTTCTTCTCGAGGCCCAGGAAGCGAATCGCTTCCAGCAGACGCAGCGTGCCCATGGCGTCAACGTCAGCGGTGTACTCCGGGGATTCGAAGGAGACCGCAACGTGGCTCATCGCGCCCAGGTTGTAGACTTCATCCGGCTGCACTTCCTGCAGGATACGGGTCAGGTTGGAGGTATCGGTCAGGTCGCCGTAATGCAGGTGGAATTTCGGGTTCGCCGCGTGCGGATCCTGATAGATGTGATCCACACGTTCGGTGTTGAAAGAAGACGCACGACGCTTAATACCGTGTACTTCATAACCTTTTTCCAGCAGTAATTCTGCCAGGTAAGAACCATCCTGCCCGGTAACGCCGGTGATGAGAGCGACTTTAGACATGTTTATATTCCTCTACTAATGAATTTAATCAGTTTCAACGCGTTCGCGTATCACCACTGCGGGGTTGCCACGGCAAACTTTATTTGCCGGTAGCGATTTAAAAACGCTGCTGCGGGCACCGACTACCGTGCCATCGCCAACAGAAACACCCGGTGCAACAAAAACATCCGTTGCCAGCCAGCATTTTTCGCCAATCACAATAGGCGAGGCGGTAATATCAAAATGCTGACTCATAAAGTCATGGCTTCCGGTACACAAATAACATTTCTGTGAAACCACCGAATTTGCGCCAATCGTAATCTCGCCAAGGGTATATAACACCGCGTCATCCCCTACCCAGGCATAATCCCCGAGCGTTAATTTCCACGGATAGGTAATTTTCACCGAAGGCCGAATGACTACGTTTTTTCCTATTTTTGCGCCAAACAGGCGCAATAAAAATGCTCGCCAGCGGTACAGTATTTGCGGTGACCAGGCAAATAAGGTGCCCTGAACGGCCCACCATAGCTGCACTTTAATACCGCCCGCCCCCCGAAAACCTTTCGGTACGGAGAAACCGTTCAGATCCTGCATTACGTTTCCTTATATTCAGGCTTTGTTATATAAGGCTTTCGTTTTACTCGTGGTGCGCACGCGTAAAAAATAAGATAATTCCGCCCAGAACCCCGGCACGCGTAATATTTTACGCTGTACATTTTTGGCATCCTGGCACAACTCCAGATTATTCGAGGTTGACACACCACCCATTGAAAATTCAGATACCAGCCCTTTAATTCGGCGGAACGGGTAACCTGACTTATACAGACTGGCTGCCAGCGCATAATCGGATGACACTTTATACTGCAAATCGTAAGGCTGTTTTTTCAGACCTTTTACCGGAAAGAAAATGGCCTGATGGCTGGCGGGCAAACTATGGTAGATATACCAGCCCGGCTTCGCGCTGCGGCACACTTTATGTCCGTCGCCAAAATCAAGCATCGCATCGCCAATATACATTGCGTCCTCTTTCTGGCGCGCCAGCTGACGGGCAAACAGCGCCACGTCGTCATGGAAAATATCACCCGAATTCAGGAAGATGGCATAACGGCCTTGCGCCATATTGATGCCTTTGTTCATCGCATCGTAGATGCCTTTATCTTTCTCACTGATGTAGCGTAAGTTGAACTCACCGTTGAGTTTTTCCAGAAACTCCGCCGTGCCATCGTTCGAGCCGCCGTCGACCACAATCCACTCAAAGGTGAGGCTTGGATCGCGCGCCAGGTTGCGCAGCGAGCGCCAGGTTTTTACCACCCCTTCGTAATTACGAAAAGCGACAGTAATGACGCTAAGAAACATAAATCACCTCATTTCGTCATACGTGCGTAATATTAAGCGCTTTGCGCAGAATAAACGGACAGACAATCAAGAAAGCATATTCCGGGCTAAATATTGACCCGGTAAAAAACAGCGACACCGGCGTAAACAGATAAAGTTGCACGCGAAAGTTCTGGTTATCACCAAACGCGTTAATCATCATTTTGAAAACTTTAAACAGATACCACAGCGTCAACAGTACGGCGAACCACGAAAAATAAATAATTAACAGATACAGACCATTGTCTATGGTTTTACCGACATCCGCACCGTTAAAGATTCCGAATGATGCAACATATTCGTAAAGTGAGCCGAATCTTACTACACCATCAATATGGGTTAAGGAATAACCCACCATCACCAGCGGTCCAATGATGCGATAATAGGACGAAGACCCTTCCGTTCCCAAATCACCCAGACGTTCTGAGATGTACGGGAAGGCAAATATCACGCCCACCATAAATACCGTCAGGGAGATAATCGCCAGCGGCAGTTTTTTCTTAATCGCATCTTTGTTCAGGTACTGAAACGCCCATTCCAGCAGGTAAAACAGGATAAATGTCATTACCCCTGAGAACGATCCAGAGAGAACAATTCCTGCAAGAATCATAGCATCGGTCTTAGGCGTTTTGATACCAAACTGTTTGATGCTGAGCCAAATTGAGATTAACGCCAGAGCGAAAAACGCCGGTTCAAAATAGAGGGCCGTGGTACGCTTCCCGCCGAACTTGATGAAGTTCAATACATAGCTGTTGCTGTAAATGAGATATTTCGAAATTATCTCCATCAGGCTGCTGCCGCCGGTAAGAATAATTTGCGCCATCTCCATTGCAGCAAGCATAACAATTAACGCAACGGCAATATAAAAGAACCTGAGGATTTTCCGATAATTGTGCGGAGAAATCGTTTTGAAGCGAATACTCCAGACCATTCCGATAATAATAACGATATAAACAAACAGCATGGTCGAGGTGACGTATTTACTGGCATCCAGCGACTGGCCAAAGATGTAGTTAAACAGCGTCAGGCCCGTGCCCAACCCTAAGGCAATCATCAGCTTCTTAAGGTTGATTTTATCGACATACAGCAAAAGCAGAACGGGCAAGAAGGTGACGATGGTTATCGGAAAGCTTTCGCCGAGCTGGGCAATTTTGACGTTGACCAGCAGGTAGATCAGCGGCAGCAGCAGATAACTACAGATTCTGATAGAACGAGACATATTCCTCCAGCATCTGTTGTCCACTGTAGGCCTTGCGGCTGCGGTTGCGGAACGATTCCAGGTCAGTGCCAAAAACGGCCTGAGCGATCTGCGCCTTCGGCAGCTGAACCAGCGGCAGAACCTCCTGCTCGGCAAAAGTTTTGCCGCCGGATTTTTCCAGCACTTCACGTGCCGCATCGCTGTGGGTGGCAATCACCGGCACGCCGATGGAGAGCGCTTCACAAAGGATCAGCGGATAGTTATCCACGCGTGAACTGAATACCAGCGCATCCATTTCATTAAGCGCGCTCATCAGCTTGCGCTTATCGGTTTCAAACCCGTGGTTCACCACGTTATCCCCTTCGAACGGGGAAAATTTGCCGAAGGTATGAAGCTCAATTTTGTCACCCAGCGCCATCATGTCGCGCACCAGCTGCTGGTTTGTTTTCCCGTCGTAGCGCAGGTCATGCGCTACGATAGCAATTTTCGGTTTGCCCGCGGTTTCTGCCACCGGCGTCAGCTCGGCGAGAATGGCTTCCGTCGCCACGTCGATGCCGTTGTTAATAATCTGACAGCGCCCTGCCCCGTACAGGCTGTTGAAGGCATCGGCCACGTGCTGGCTCGGGGAGATAAACGTACAGCCGAGCGACAGCATGTCGCGGAAAAGCTGGCGCTTTCCGGCGACCAGCTGATGCGCGCGATCCACCTTCACCGGCGGGTAGTTGCTTAATGTGGGGCACTTCTGGCAGTTATCTTTCCAGCCTTCGCAGCCGTCGGTAAACGCACAGCGCCCGGTTACGCTCCAGTGATCGTGCAGCGTCCAGACAAAGCGGGTGTCGGGCTTGTGGGCCTGCACCTTCTGGCAAAACGCCACCACCTCTTCCAGATTCAGCCAGTAGCTGTGCAGCACGTGAAAATGCAGCACAACCGGGCCGGTGGTACGGGTTACCGTGCGGTACAGCGTGTTCAGGTTGCCAAACAGATCGCGGTTAAACAGACGGAACAGCGCAATGTTAGCAATCGAGGTCAGGCGCGGCGTGTGCTTATGCACCTGCGGGAAATTATCGTGGCTAACGCTTTTCTTGCCGCCTTTGCCATAGCCGTAAATAAAACGAGACTGGAGTCCTTTTTGCAGCGCGCGCTGGTGCAGATCCAGCGCCACCCCTGCCGCTCCGCCTTCTGCGAGGCGTACGTTAAATTGCAGAATGTTCATTTAATCACCTTCACGCGGGCTTTTTCTCCCACCACCAGCGCGTTATCCGGAATGCTGTCCAGCACCACGCTGCCAGCACCAATCGTGACGTTATTACCAATCGTAATGTCACCGATGATCACCACGTTCGCGCCCAGCTCGACGTTATTGCCGATAACCGGGCAGGCCAGGCTGTCCGGCCCGCGGTTGCCAATGGTCACCCCATGGCGGATGGTGAAATCATCCCCGGCAACCACGAACTTGTTGATCACCACCGCATAGCCGTGATGGATGGTAAAGCGGCGGCCAATGGTGGCAGCGGCCTGAATTTCATAGCCAAAAAAGCATTCGGTAATGATGCGGTACAGCACCAGCACGGGTGCCGCCCAGATATTGTTCAGCACATTTTTCTTGCGCCACACCGAGCAAAAGTGCGCGATGCGGTACGCCAGAACCATGCAGCACGGACGCAGGCTCCAGCTGTTAGCGCGGCAATCTTCCAGAAACATTATTTCCCCCGAAGTCCATCAGCCAGACGCTTGCCGTTACGCACGGACAGCAGCGTCAGCAGCGTGCGCCAGTTCATGCGCTTATTGCGGATCTGATAGAGGGTAAAGAGCTGATATTTACGGCTGGCACGGTCAAACTTGTCCTTGTGCTTGCGGTAAAAATGGAAGTAGCCGGAGAACTTCTTCGGCGAGGAGGTGATTTGCATCTCCCCGTGATTGATGTGCAGGATCTGCGTAGCCTCTTCTACTTTCCACGGCTCGCCGTATTCCACCACCATGCGCAGGAAAATATCGTAATCCTGCGCGGCCTTGAGTTCGGTATCAAACAGGCACTCTTTGAAACGCCAGGCCCAGGTGAATACCTGGTTACCAATGATGTTGCGCTTGTAGAACAGGCGGCGTGAGTACGGTGATTTCGGGTACAGCGGCAGGCTGGCGGGCTGCGAGTAGACCTCGCCCTGGCAGACATAGTCGTTGGCGTACAGGAAAGCGTGCGTAACCAGCTGTTCTTTATGCGACAGGAAAATAGACAGGCGGTTAGGCGTCCATTCGTCGTCGTCGTCGATTCCGGTGAGATACTGCCCTTTGGCCTGCATAATCGCCTGATTACGCACCGCACAGGCGCCGGAGTTGATGGCGTTGTGGGTATAGACCACCCGCGGGTCGTTGAGGTCAGTCACAAACTTTTGCAGCTGTTCATACGAGGAAGAGCAGTCATCAACGATGATCAGCTCCCAGTTATCGTAATCCTGACGTAACACCGACTTGATTGCGCGGATCGCCAGCTGCTGACGATTCCATGTCGGCATATAGATTGAAACTAAAGGGCGTTGTGTGGTCATGATCTTCCCCTGATCCCTCACCCCGCCCCTCTCCCCTCGGGAGAGGGTTAGGGTGAGGGGGATTGTTATTTGCTGTCAGACTTATATTCGTACTCGTAATACCCGTAATCCTGGTACCCGGTCGCGCGGCGGAAGATGGAGTTCAGGATCACCCCTTTCACCTCAATCCCGTTCTGCTCGAAGCGACTCAGGCTGGTTTCCACCTCTTTCAGGGTGTTCACCGCGTAACGCGCTACCATCAGCGTGGTGCCCGCATGGCGGCCAACAACGGCTGCGTCGGTCACGGCCAGAATTGGCGGCGTATCGATCAGCACCAGGTCGTAGTTTTTGCTCGCCCACTCCACCAGTTCGGTGAAGCGTTCGCTCATCAGCAGTTCGGACGGGTTAGGCGGCACCTGACCGCGTGGGATCAGATCGAATTTCGGCACCGTTGTAGGTTTCGCGCTCTGGCTGATGTCACCTTTACCGAGCAGGATTTCCGACAGACCGTTAACGTTGTTGGTACCCAGCAGCTCGTGGGTGTAGCCCTTACGCATATCGCAGTCGATCAGCAGCACACGCTTGTTGGTCTGGCTGACAACGGCCGCCAGGTTGGCGCAGACGAAGGTTTTACCGATTGACGGGCTAACGCCGGTTAACATCAGGACGTTGTTTTTGGCCTGCATCATCGCGAAGTGCAGGCTGGTGCGCAGGCTGCGGATCGCTTCGATAGCGAGGTCGGTTGGGTTACCCACCGCCAGAAGCTGGCTCTGTTTGTAACGCTTAACGCCCTTGATGGTTTTCACGCTGTCACGGGATTTTTGCCACTCAGACAGCGGAATGCTGGCATAGACGTTGATACCGCTCTCTTCCAGCACCTGCGGGCTTTCGATTCCGCGGTTGAACAACGAACGCAGCAGTACACCGACGATGGAGAGCATCAGGCCGAGAATAATGCTGCCGAGAATAATCAGCGCTTTCTTCGGCTTCAGCACCCCTGGCTGGGTAATCGCCGGGTCGACAATACGCACGTCACCGACGGTACTGGCTTCGGTGATTTTCAGCTCCTGCTGCTTGTTCAGCAGCTGCATGTAAACCTGCTGTCCGGACTCCACGTCGCGGGTCAGACGCACGATCTCCTGCTGCGTTTTCGGCATCGCGGTCACGCGGTCATTGAGCTTCGCCTTCTCCTCTTCCAGCGTACGGCGTTTCTCCAGCAGCGTGCGGTAGGCCGGGTGGCGTTTGGTATAAAGCTTGGAAATTTCCGCCTCTTTGAAGGTCAGCTCGTTGAGCTGCGCATCAATGTTGACCATCGAATCAAGGACCGATTTTGCCTCCAGCGGCAGGTCAACGGAGTCTTTATCCTGACGATAAGCGTTCAGCTTGTTCTCGGCTTCATCCAGATGGGCGCGCACTTCCGGAAGCTGTTTTGACAGGAACGCCAGGCTTTTCGCCGCTTCCGCCGACTTACGCTCGACGTTCTGCTCAAGGTAGTTGCGGGTAATGCTGTTCAGGATGTCGCGGATTTGATCCTTATCTTCACCGGTAAAGGTCATGCTCAGCACGCCGGTGTCCTTACCGTTTTCGGTGACGGTCAGGTTGTTTTGCAGATTGTTGATCATCCCCAGCGTGGAGAATTTGGTGACGGTGAATTCACCGCCCTCCTGGGCGTTAATCGCGCTGACCATCATGCTGACGCCGTCTTTGGTCAGCATCTGCCCCACTTCACCGCGGGCGCTAAAACCTGCGTCGCTGGTTAGCTGATACTGTTTCGGGCCAAGAACCGTCAGGGTAAACGTCTGATCGGCAGCCCCTTTCGGCAGCACAAAGTCAGTGACTTTCACCGTGTCATTGCTTCGCCCCATCAGACGGTCCCAGCCGGCACCAAAGACTGGGAAGGTATTTTTGGTGACGGAGATATCGAGCCCGAGATCGTGAACCGTTTTACCCAGCACCAGACGTGACTGGATGAGCTGAATTTCAGCGTCGGATGCCGGCGGCTTGTTCGCCAGCGCGGAGCCGATATCCTGCACCAGCGAGTTGCCGGTATTCTGCTCGATCTGCACCAGCGCGTCGGCGCTGTAGATAGGGGTGGCGAACAGCGTATAAACGACGGCCGCCGCGGCGAATACGGCGGTAATGCCAAGCACCCACCACTTTGCCTCTACAACAGTGCCGACCAGGCGCCCAATATCAATTTCATCACTGCCCGAAGTCGGGGCGGCAGAAGGTCTTGTTTTTTCTGTCATTGTTATCCCTGCTGAACTTTCAGTGCCTGCGCCCACTGTTGGGCAGACTGGTCAAGTAAGGTGTAAACCGCCTCAAAGGCCTCATGGCTTTTGCGATACGGATCGGGGATTTCACGTTCATTGTCCCAGTGACCAAACAGCATCACCTTGCCGCGCATCTCCGGAGCGATATCGCACAGCGCATGAATATGGCGTTTTTCCATCGTCAGGATCAGGTCATACTCCCGGCACATGCGGCCAGTGACCTGGCGGGCCACGTGACCGTCAAGAGAGAGGTGATGATCCCGCGCTACGCTCGTTGCGCGCTCATCGGCACCTTTACCGACCAGTGCACCCAGCCCTGCCGAATCAACGGTTAGTTCGGGCTGGTAGTGTTTCAACAACCGTTCAGCCGTAGGGGAACGGCAAATGTTCCCCACGCATACCACCAGAATTTTGTTAAACATCGCGGATTACCAGGTATGAATGTCGCGCGCCGTATCCGTCATGTAGCGAACGCCACTGATGGTTGGCAGCAACTGGTTGATCAGACGGTTCCAGCGGGCAACCGGCGCGGTGGTGACATACACCACATCGTATGGCTGGAGACGGAACTCCGTCGCCATCACCAGAGAGGTCGCATCGGACATATCCAGCTGGTAGATGTTGGCGATCTTGCCTTTCGCGCTGCCCTCACCTTTCAGCGGACGGATCACGAAGATACCGGTCGCGTTAGAGGTCGTCAGATCGATACCCTCAGCATTGCCCAGCGCTTCGGTCAGCGTCATACCGCTGAAGTCCATCTTGAGGGTGCTCTGTTTCTTCACTTCACCCATCACGAAGACTTTCAGATCGTCATTGCGCGGCACGTAGAGAATGTCGCCCGGATAAAGCAGGCGGTTCTGGGTCAGATCGCCGTTTTGCATCAGCGCCTGTAGCGAAATGCGCTGCTCCTTCCCGTTGTGGGTGAGCACGACGTTGCGCCAGTCGGCGCCGTCGGTTAACCCGCCCGCGGCGTTGATGGCATCCAGTACGGTCAGAGGAACGTTGGTGATGGCCTGCTGGCCGGATTTGTTCACCTGGCCCGAGATATAGGCTTTTTGCGAGCGGAATGCGGCGATATTAACGTCCACCTGCGGATCGGCGATGTACTGCGCTAAGCGGCCGGTAATATCACTACGGATCTCGGCAAGCGTTTTCCCCGCAACATGGACTTTACCAATGTAGGGATAGAACATGGTGCCATCTGACTGCACCCAGTTACCGGTGTCGCTTGAGCTGCGGTACTGGCCCGCAGGCGTGGTCAGTTCAGGGTGGTCCCAGACGGTCACGTTGATCACGTCACCCGGCCCCACGCGATACTGGTAGGACGCAATTTCCTGGTCCAGCGACATATTCGGCTGGGCAACATTCGGACGTGGACGTAATTGTTCGACCAGACGAGGCGTAAGTGGATAAACATTCACCATTTTGTCGAGATCAAAATCGGCATCCTGTTGCTTGATCACATCCTTACCCATTGTTGACATATTGCTGCCGGGAAAGACCGTGCAACCACTCATCAAGGTCACAGACACCAATAATGGCATCAATTTCATTTTGGATTTCATCATTGATTATTTATCACTTTGGCAGAGTAATTATCCTGTGCAATTTAAATAAGCTCGAGTCGTATTGGGTTTCAGCATGCAGTTAATCAAATAGAAATATAACTGGCATCAGTCCTAAAAAAAGCTTATTCATCCATTGGCTCTTGACAGAATAATCGAGGCTGATTCACACGCTTTCAGGCACGCTACCGCCCTTGGCTTTCAGTTACCAATCCACTGACTAAACAATGTGTTATGGATAGACACCCTCTTGAGCAAGGTCTTCTGGAAATATATCAGTCGCTTGAGAAACCCGACGAATAATGAATAACCATCCCTGAAGACCGAACATTAATAGCAACACCGAGATTTAACATTTGATGCTGGGAGAATTGTTGCAGCTAACCTAATAGCAGGCAAGGAGACAACTGTCCTAATATCGGTTTTTAAGATTAATATTAAGAGCAAATTTTTGACCTTTTAGGATTTTCTTTATATTGACAAAATGAAAGTAAAAATCATCGCCTGCGATATATCCTAAAATGCTTTCCCTGTAATTAAATATACGTATTTCGCTTATTTACAGATTATTGAGAATGCTCTCTTTTTTACCCGTCGTATTAAGAGAAATCTCAGCCCGGCATTGCAATTTCCCCCAGCTTTATCCATGATCGAAGTGTGACATTTGTCATATTACAGAAGGTATTGCTATTACTATGGAATGGATTGCCGATCCCTCAATCTGGGCCGGGCTGGTTACGCTGGTCGTCATCGAGCTGGTGCTCGGGATTGATAATCTGGTCTTTATCGCCATCCTCGCTGAAAAACTGCCTCCTTCCCAGCGCGACCGCGCGCGCGTAACGGGTCTGCTGCTGGCTATGGTGATGCGGCTACTGCTGCTGGCCTCTATCTCCTGGCTGGTGACGCTCACTCAGCCTCTGTTCTCCATTCACGGTCTGAGCTTTAGCGCCCGCGATCTGATCATGCTCTTCGGCGGGTTGTTCCTGCTGTTTAAAGCCACCGTGGAGCTCAACGAGAGGCTGGAGGGCAAAGACAGCGAGAACCCGACCCAGCGCCGCGGGGCGAAATTCTGGCCGGTGGTGGCGCAAATCGTGGTGCTGGATGCGGTCTTCTCCCTTGACTCGGTGATCACCGCCGTCGGGATGGTGGACCACCTTGCGGTGATGATGGCCGCAGTCATTATTGCCATCACGCTGATGGTAATGGCCAGCAAGGCGCTGACCCGCTTCGTGAACAGTCACCCGACCATCGTGATCCTCTGTCTGAGCTTCCTGCTGATGATTGGCTTTAGCCTGGTGGCCGACGGCTTTGGCTTCCATATTCCGAAAGGCTACCTGTATGCCGCCATCGGATTCTCCGTCATGATTGAAGCGCTTAACCAGCTGGCGATATTTAACCGCCGCCGCTTCCTTTCCGCGAATCAGACCCTGCGTCAGCGCACGGCCGACACGGTTATGCGCCTGTTAAGCGGTAAGAAAGAGGATGCCGAGCTTGACGCCGAATCCTCCGCCATGCTGGCCGATCACAGCGACGGGCAGATCTTTAACCCGCAGGAACGGCTGATGATTGAGCGGGTGCTCAATCTCAATCAGCGGACGGTTAGCAGCATCATGACATCGCGACATGACATTGAACATATCGACCTGACGGCCCCGGAAGCGCACGTTCGCGCACTGCTGGATAAAAACCAGCACACCCGCGTGGTGGTGACCGGCGGTGAAGAAGAAGATGAGCTGCTGGGCGTGGTGCACGTTATTGACCTGCTCCAGCAGCAGCTTCACGGTGAGCCGCTCAATCTCCGCGTCCTGGTCCGCCAGCCGCTGGTATTCCCGGAAGGGCTACCGCTACTTTCCGCCCTGGAGCAATTCCGTAACGCGCGCACGCACTTTGCCTTTGTAGTAGATGAGTTTGGTTCAGTGGAAGGGCTGGTCACGCTCAGCGACGTGATGGAAACGATCGCCGGTAATCTGCCTAACGAGGTGGATGAGATTGACGCGCGCCACGACATTCAGAAAAACGCAGACGGCTCCTGGACGGCTAACGGCCACATGCCGCTGGAAGACCTGGTGCAATACGTGCCGCTGCCGCTGGATGAAAAACGAGAATATCACACCATTGCCGGCCTGCTGATGGAGTACTTGCAGCGTATCCCGCAGCCGGGAGAAGAGGTTCAGGTGGGAGACTATCTGCTCAAAACGCTGCAGATTGAAAACCATCGCGTGCAGAAGGTTCAGCTCATTCCGCTGCGGGATGAAGAAGAACTGGATTTTGAGGTTTAGGTAAAAAAAAACGGCAACCCGGTTGCCGTTTTAGTATTTGCTCCCTCTCCCGTGGGAGAGGGTCGGGGTGAGGGCATCAGGCCGCACTGGCCTCCGGGTAAGGCGAGGCACAACGGACATCACAGCTTATCCAGCAGCTTTTTCACATCCTTGCCGTCCTGTGAATCTTTATTACGATCCGCCCAGCCGCTAAGCCGACGTTTCGCTTCATCCTGCAGATGCTTGCGCAGGATCTGATCCACCTGCAGGCTGTAATTCAGTGCCTGCCATTTGCCGTATACGGTCAGCGGGACCGGCGTCTCTTTCAGGAAGTCGATGAGCTTGCTTTCACCCTGCCAGCCGGAAAGTACCCGAACGTTAAAGCGCGTATCCGCCGTCTCTTTCACCAGATCCAGCTTGCCTTCACCGGTCACAGATAAGAGTGAAGAGTCGCCCTGCATTCCGTCGAGAGTAAGCTGGCCGTTGTCCAGCGTCAGGTCCGCGGTGAAGCTCTCGAGGCGGGTGGCGCTGTCGTAGTTATCCTGGGCTTTTACATCGCTGCTGCGCTCAACCGCCTGCTGCACCAGCTGCTGGAAGTTAAGCCCTTCCATACGGGAATTTTTCAGATCGAGATGCGCCTGCCCCTGCCACTCGCGGCGGAAAGCATCGGCATCAATTTGCGAACCTGAGAAGTCACCCGCGAGCGTCAACTGCCCCGTCAGGGATATCGGGTAGTTAAACGCCTTCAGGATGGTGCCTATCTCAACATTGTCGAGACGCGGCTGGAATTCGGCGCTGGCAACGTCTTTACGGACATCCAGCGTACCGGGCAGCGAGAGGTTTCCTGCGCCCATCTTACCGCTCAGTTCGGAGATCACCAGCAAACCGTTATGGTTAAACATCTGGCTGCTCACGTCGGTAAATTCCATGCCTCGCCAGCGCAGGCTATTGGCTTTCAGCAGAATATCCGCCGTGAATCCACGCAGGGCGTTATAGTCAGGCTGATCGAGATTAGACGAGATGACCGGACGTGATACCGGTGCCTGGCTTTGCCCCGTCTGCGTGGCATCGCTGTCCGTGGCGCTGGCTGGCAGAGGCGGCAACAGGTTTTCAAGGTTGAGCCTGTCAAACTGCAGATTCAGCACCCACTTCGGCTTCTCTTCGAGCGTGACGCTCGCCTGCCCCTTCAGGCTACTGTCATTAGCCTGCAGGTTGAGATTATCCAGCTCCAGCTGTTTTTGTTCTTCGCGCCATACGGCCTGCAGCGTTCCCTGCCCGGCGATCCCCAGGGCGGGAAGATCTGCCCCCGTCAGCTGCCAGTTAAGCTGCTGGATATCAGCCGTGAGCTGATGCGGGTAGTCTGACGCATTCACATTCGCATTCAGCGACAGGGTCAAATCACGCTGATCGCGATTCACGCGTCCGCTAAACTCTACCGTCGCAAGGTGGTGAGCATCCTGTTCCATCTGTAGGTTAATGTCGCGAACGGTCACCTGCTCCTGGTGTTCATGCTGGAAAACTAACACGCTATCGGCAACTTTCAGCTTGCCGATATCAAAAGACCAGCCAGTATCGGACGGCTCATCAGGAAGGGTATTCTCGCGCGGCGCGACCGGCGCATTTGCATCACGCACGGCTTCGGTTTGTGGGGTGAGCTGAATCACCGCGCCTTTCAGCATCACCTGCTTAACCTGCAGCTGATGGGAAATGAGCGGGATCAGCGCCACATCAAGGCGCATGTTGTCTGCGGACACCAGCGGCTGGGACGCTCCCGGCGCGGTGAGCGACATGCGGCCAGAGAGAATGCTGAGCTGCGGCCAGACGTGCCAGCGCAGCGGCCCGTCAAGATTCAGTTGATAACCACTGCGTGCCTCGACCTGCCGCACCATGTAAGTGCGGAAATCGTTGGGGTTAACCAGCAGAACCAACGCCGAAAGGCCAGCCACCAGCACCACCAGCAAAATCATCAGCGTTGTCAGAACTCTTCTCATGGCATCCTCAATGGGCTAACGATCAGTCTTTATCAATGCGGCTGGCAACCGCGCCCTGCTGGTCGCGATATTTTGCGTCCTGCCGACGGTTATAAGGACGATCTGCCGGGCCTGACAGCGGTTCAAAACTTAACGCGCCGATCATCATTCCCGGACGCAGCGCCAGCGGTAATTTACCGGCATTGAAGAATTCCAGAACGATACGCCCCGACCAGCCGGGATCGATACGGTGCGCGGTCACGTGAACCATCAGCCCCAGTCTCGCCAGCGAAGAACGGCCATCAAGCCAGCCGACCAGGTCCGCAGGCAGGGTTACAGATTCAAACGTCACCGCCAGGGCCAGTTCACCCGGATGCAGATAAAAAGCTTCGCCCTCGTCGATAACGATTTCGTCACTCATCACACGATCGAGCGCAGCGCTGACTTCGTCCTTCGGCCCGCTGAGGTCAATGAACGGTGCGGTATGGCCGCTAAAGGTGCGGAATTTATTCCCCAACCGTACATCAACGGTCACACCATTGATACGCTCAATGGGTGGACGTGGGGTAATAGACAAACGGCCTTCATCCAGCCAGGCTTCTATATCGCGATCACAAAGACGCATGGCACTTTCTCCTTTCATGCATCGTACCCTGAGGCGGTAAGCGCTCAGGGTAAAACCAGGTTATCTCTGAACGGTACACAATTCACGCGGCTTATTCAAAAAACTGGCTGATTTTCGCTTTTAAGATATCTATAGCAATGCGGTTTTTACCCCCGCGCGGCACAATGATATCGGCGTATTGTTTGGATGGCTCAATAAACTGCAGGAACATCGGGCGAACCGTTTTCTGGTATTGCGCCATGACGGAGTCCATCGAACGGCCGCGCTCATTCACGTCACGCTTGATGCGGCGCATCAGGCAGATATCCAGCGGAGTATCAACGAAAATCGAGAAGTTCATGGATTCACGCAGGCGGGCGTCGGTCAGAAGCAGGATGCCTTCGAGGATAATGACCTTTTTCGGCTCGATGCGGATGGTTTCCTGGGTGCGGGTGTGTTCTACGTAACTGTAAACGGGCAGTTCAATCGCCTGGCCGCTTTTGAGCGCTTCTAAATGCTGGAACAGCAAGCTGTGATCCATTGCATTTGGGTGGTCATAGTTCGTTTTAACGCGCTCTTCCATCGACAGATGGGATTGATCTTTGTAATAGCTGTCTTCGGGAATGACGCCGATATGCTCATCACCTACTTGTTCACGCAGTTCGCGATAAAGCGTACTGGCAATTAGACTTTTACCTGAAGCCGATGCGCCGGCGATGCCTATAATGACGCACTGATGAGACTTATCAGTCATAAATTTAGCGACCTGATTAACCTGGATGTTAAGGAAGGACGACGCCGGAGCGTCAAACGCGGCAATTATAGGGATTTCGCGGGCGTGATACCAGTCGAATGCACAGGTTCTGCGAGACTGGCCTAAAAGTGACGTCTTATTCCCTGAGTGAAATTTAAATGAGCGTTTTTTCAGCGTTTAACCGTTTTTTTTCACGGAGCTTCTATTTAATAAGTCTGTGGTGTCAAATTCTGAGCGGTCACCATATGAATTGTAAATTGTTTGTACTAGCATAAACCAAATTATCAAATTCACGCGTTCGGACATCTTCCCTGACGGCATGGCGTCTCTGGATAAAGCGGTAATGAATAAACAATACCAGCGGGTTTTGGTTACCACCCCACATCCTTTAATACGACTTGTCTGTCTGGGCCTGGTCACCTTTATCTTTACCTTATTTTCGCTGGAGCTCACCCGGTTCGGCACCCTGCTGGCCCCGCTCTGGTTCCCCACCGCCATTATGATGGTGGCGTTTTACCGCCATGCAGGAAAAATGTGGCCGGGAATCGCCCTGGCCTGTTCGTTCGGCAATATTCTGGCCACATGGATGCTGTTTTCGTGGGGATCGATAAACCTCACCTACACCTCAATTAACGTGGTTGAAGCCTTTACCGGTGCGTTATTGCTGCGCAAATTGCTGCCGTGGTACAACCCGCTGCAGAATCTGAATGACTGGATCCGGGTGGCCATCGGCAGCGCCGTGATACCGCCCCTGGTGGGCGGCGTCCTGGTATCTCTGCTGGCGCCCGGCCCTGAACCAGCGCGTAATTTCTTCGTCTGGGTGTTGTCTGAAGCCATTGGCGCGCTGGCGGTGGTACCACTGGGACTGTTGTTTAAACCGCATTATCTGCTGCGCCACCGTGACCCACGATTGCTGCTGGAAACCCTGACCACCCTGGCCGTGACGCTGGCCCTCAGTTGGGCAGCCATTACCTGGCTGCCGTGGCCTTTCACCTGCGTTATCGTTTTGCTTATGTGGAGCGCGGTGCGCTTGCCGCGAATGGAAGCGTTCATGGTGTTTCTTGTCACCGTGATGGTTGTGTCGCTGATGATTGCCCGGAACCCTGTGGCGCTGACAACCCAGCACGTCGGGCCGATGTTGAACGCCCCCTGGCTGCCGTTTCTGATGCTGCTCCTGCCTGCCAACGTGATGACCATGGTGATGTACGCCTTCCGCGCCGAGCGCAAGCACATTACCGAAAGCGAGGAGCGTTTCCGCAATGCGATGGAGTATTCCGCCATCGGTATGGCGCTGGTCAGCATCGAAGGTAAATGGCTTCAGGCTAACAAGGCGCTGTGCAATTTCCTCGGTTACAGCCAGACGGAGCTCCAGTCGCTGACCTTCCAGCAGCTCACCTGGCCGGAAGATCTGAATACCGACCTGGAGCAGCTCGAACAGCTGGTCAACGGCGACATCAACACTTACACCCTCGAGAAGCGCTATTACACCCGCGACGGGGAAGTGGTCTGGGCGCTGCTTGCCGTCTCCGTCGTGCGCCATGCCGACGGCTCGCCGCTCTACTTTATCGCCCAGATTGAAGACATTAACGACCTGAAGCAGACCGAGTGGGTCAATAAGCGCCTGATGGAGCGCATTACGCTTGCTAACGAAGCGGGCGGCATCGGCATCTGGGAGTGGGATCTCGAGCCAGACATCATCAGCTGGGACAAGCGGATGTTTGAGCTGTATGAAATCCCGCCGCATATCAAGCCTACCTGGCAGCTCTGGCACGATACGATGCTGCCGGAAGATCGTGCCCACGCTGAGAAGGTGCTGCGGGACTCGCTGATATCCCGTCTGCCGTTTAAGCTGGAATTCCGCATCCGCGTGAAGGAAGGCGTGCGCCATATTCGCTCCCTGGCGAACCGGGTGCTCAATAAGCAGGGCGAAGTCGAACGGCTGCTCGGTATCAACATGGACATGACCGAGGTTAAGCAGCTTAACGAGGCGCTTTTCCAGGAAAAAGAGCGGCTACACATCACGCTCGACTCTATCGGTGAAGCGGTGCTGTGCACCGATATCAACATGAACGTCACCTTTATGAACCCGGTCGCGGAGAAAATGAGCGGCTGGCTGCAGACCGAAGCTATCGGCCAGCCGATCCTGAAGGTGTTGCATATCACCTTTGGTGAAAAAGGGCCGCTGATGGAGAATATTCACAGCGGCGATATGTCCCGTTCTGATATCGATCAGGACGTGGTGCTGAACTGCCGTACCGGTGGTAATTTTGATATTCATTACAGCATTACGCCGCTCAGCACGCTGGATGGACAGAATATTGGCTCGGTTATCGTGATTCAGGACGTGACAGAGTCGCGCAAAATGCTGCGCCAGCTGAGCTACAGCGCCTCCCACGATGCCCTGACCCATCTGGCAAACCGGGTCAGCTTCGAAAATCATCTCAAACGACTCCTGCAGACCGTTCGCGAAACGCGACAGCGCCATGCCCTTGTCTTTATCGATCTCGATCGCTTTAAAGCCGTCAACGATACGGCGGGCCATGCGGCGGGCGATGCCCTGCTGCGGGAACTCTCTTCTCTGATGCTGACCATGCTCCGCTCCAGCGACGTGCTGGCGCGTCTGGGCGGGGATGAGTTTGGGTTACTGTTACCGGAATGCAATATTGAAAGCGCGCGCTATATTGCCGGTCGCCTGATTCATGCCATCAACGACTATCACTTTATGTGGGAAGGCCGCCTGCACCGGATCGGCGCCAGCGCAGGTATCACGCTGATTGATGAAAATAACCATCAGGCGTCAGAGGTAATGTCGCAGGCGGATATTGCCTGTTACGCCTCAAAAAACAACGGGCGCGGTACTGTGACGGTTTACGAACCCCAGCAGGAGCGGGATCACAACACGCGCAGCATGATGTCGCTTGATGAACAGTGGCACATGATTAAAGACAATCATCTGATGATGATCGCCCGCAGCGTCGCCTCCCCGCGCATCCCGGAAAGCAGTAATTTCTGGCTGCTTTCGTTACGCCTGTGGACCAGCCAGGGTGAAGTACAGGAGGAGCATGCCTTCCGCTCGGGCCTGGCGGAGCCTGAGCTTTTGCACGCCCTCGACAGACGTATCTTTAGTGAATTTTTCCGTGCCTCCGCCGCGCAGGTGGCCAGTAAAGGCATGGGCGTGGCACTGCCGCTTTCTGAGGCCGGTTTAGCCAGCGTAACGCTGGTCGATGAACTTCTCGAGCTGCTGGATAAAAGCCCCATGCCGGGCCGTCTCCTGCATCTGGTTATCTCTGCCGACGTGGTGTGCAGCCCGGATAAAAACCTGCAGCGGGGTCTGCAAAAGCTTCGCCAGGCGGGCTGCCGTGTGATCTTCAGTCAGATAGGACGCGACATGAACGTCTTCACGCACCTGAGCCCGAACATGGCCGACTATCTGATGCTGGACGCAGAGGTGGTCAGCAACGTCTATGGTAATCTGATGGATGAGATGATGGTGACCATTGTTCAGGGCCACGCCCAGCGTCTGGGAATGAAGACCATAGCAGGGCCGTGTAATCAGCCCATCATGATGGATACGCTCTCGGGCATCGGCATTGATTTTATCTATGGCGACACTATCGCCGAGCCGCAGCCATTAGATCTTCTGCTAAACACCAGCTATTTCGCCATCAACTGACGGTGCCCAGCCGTCGGTATACCAGATGTGCAGCAGCGCGTAGGAGCGCCACGGTTTCCAGCGTTCGGCATAACGACGAATTTGCGCGGGCGTCATTCCTGCGAAGCGTTGCTTAATCAGGTAATCATCCGGCAGAAACACATCTTTCGCCTGCCAGCCGCGCAGGGCCAGATAATTTGCCGTCCAGCGCCCTATCCCCGGCCGCTGCTGTAGCGCCTTCATCCCCTCTTCTATATTCACGGGCGGGAAAAGCGGAAACGTTCCGTCGATAACCGACTGCGCCAGATGAATCAGCGACTCCGCGCGTTTTACGGGCATGCCCAACGCTTTCAGCGCCAGCGGGTCCGCTGCCGCCAGCGCCTGCGGCGTGGGGAAGCAGAGATACCCCGGGCAATCCGCCACCGGTTCGCCGCATAACGCCACCACGCGCGACGCCAGCTTCGCCGCCATCGCCACGCTCACGAGCTGCCCGAGGATCGCCCGGACGCCCTGCTCGTACGCATCCATCGATCCCGGCAAACGTAAGCCCGGCCTTGCAGCTCCGAGATCGCCCAGCGTATCCGCTATGTGCTGCGGGTTGCAGGAGAGATCGAACAGGCGTTCTATGCGCTCGAGACATGCCTGCGCAACCGGAATCAACCCCGGACTGAACGTCACGGTCAGCGTATGGGCTGCGATATCCGGCGTCACGCGAAATATTCCCTGATGCCCTTCGCAGGCAAAACTGCGCTCGTAGTAGTCGTTTGTGACGGTTTCAATGCTCGTCACCGCACGCGCGCCAAGAAAGCCAAACATCCACTGCCAGTCGTAAGGGGGAAGCCAGTTCAGGGTGTACATCGTCTCTCCTTTTGGGTTCTTCACAGCATAAACGGAAAGGTCCTGTTTCGCCTTGCTTTCATATTCCTGTTGTCGCCATGCGGACATTTCGTTAAAGTCTCGCCCCTTCTCACCGGCATGGGGATTCATCGTGTTTATTGGATTTGACTACGGTACGGCAAACTGCTCGGTTGCGATTATGCAAAACGGGCAGCCACGGCTCCTGAAAATGGAAAAAGAGAGCACGCTGCTGCCGTCTATGCTCTGCGCACCGACGCGTGAAGCGGTGAGCGAATGGCTGTTCCGCCACCATCAGGTTCCGGCCACGGCGGCGGAGACCCAGGCGCTGCTGCGCCGGGCGGTCAGCTTTAACCGTGAGGAAGATATCGACGTTACGCCGTCCAGCGTGCAGTTCGGCCTCTCTTCGCTCGGGCACTACATTGAAGATCACGAAGAAGTCTATTTCGTTAAGTCGCCAAAATCCTTCCTCGGCGCCAGCGGCCTGAAGCCGCAGCAGGTCGCGTTGTTCGAAGACCTGGTGTGCGCGATGATGCTGCATATTCGCAATCAGGCGCAGACGCAGGTCACCGATGCGATTACCCAGGCGGTGATTGGCCGCCCGATCAACTTCCAGGGGCTGGGCGGCGACGAGGCCAACCAGCAGGCGCAGGGGATCCTTGAACGCGCGGCGCACCGCGCAGGCTTCCGCGATGTGGTATTCCAGTATGAACCGGTTGCCGCGGGGCTGGACTTTGAAGCCACGCTGACGGAAGAGAAGCGCGTATTGGTCGTGGATATCGGCGGGGGCACGACGGACTGCTCGCTGCTGCTGATGGGCCCCGAATGGCATAACCGTCGCGATCGTGAAAACAGCCTGCTCGGGCACAGCGGCTGCCGCGTAGGCGGTAACGATCTCGATATCGCGCTGGCATTCAAAAGCCTGATGCCGCTGCTCGGCATGGGCGGTCAGACGGAAAAAGGCATCGCCCTGCCGATCCTGCCGTGGTGGAATGCGATTGCTATCAACGATGTACCTGCGCAAAGTGATTTTTACAGCACCGCGAACGGCCGCTTCCTTAACGATCTGGTTCGCGACGCGCAGGACGCCGAAAAAGTCGCCCTCCTCTATAAAGTGTGGCGCCAGCGTCTGAGCTACCGCGTGGTACGTACCGCGGAAGAGAGTAAAATCGCCCTTTCCGACCGCGCCGAGCATGCGGTCTCCCTGCCGTTCATCAGCGACGAACTGGCCACCGCCATTTCGCAGGACGGTCTGGAGACGGCGCTTGCCCAGCCGCTGCAGCGCATTCTGGAACAGGTGCAGCTGGCGCTGGAGAACGGCAAAGAGAAGCCGGACGTCATCTACCTGACCGGCGGTAGCGCCCGTTCACCGCTGATTAAGAAAGCGCTGGCCGAACAGCTGCCGGGTATTCCGATTGCAGGGGGCGATGATTTTGGTTCCGTTACAGCAGGGCTGGCGCGCTGGGCGCAGGTGATGTTTAGCTAGCGTTGTTGCGGTGCGGCCTGGTGCCCTCACACCGCCCCTTTCCCACAGGGAGAGGGATAAAACACCAAAAACGGCAGCGGATGTTGCCGTTTTGCGTTTACCTCCATTCAGACCATTCCTGACAGTCTTCCATATTTCCTCCATTTTTCCGCTGTGTTAGCTGACTAAACTAGTATCATTCCCCGAAGTCTTCAGGATGAGAACGTATAACGATGAAAGGCAGTAACAAACCCCGCTGGGCAATCGCCGCTGGCATCATTGTGGTGGCCCTTGCCGCCGCCTGGTACTGGCACAGCCAATCCGCGAACTCCGCAGCTCCCGCCGGTGCCAGCAATCAGGCACAGCGCCCGGCAGGCGGAGGGCGTCACGGCATGCGCGGCGGAGCCCTGGCGCCGGTACAGGCGGCGACGGCGGTGAATAAAGCCGTTCCTCGCTATCTCACAGGTCTCGGGACCATTACCGCCGCCAATACCGCCACGGTGCGCAGCCGCGTCGACGGCCAGCTCGTCGCGATCCACTTCCAGGAAGGTCAGCAGGTCAAAGCGGGCGATCTGCTGGCCGAAATTGACCCGAGCCAGTTTAAGGTTGCCCTCGCCCAGGCGCAGGGACAGCTCGCGAAAGACAAAGCCACGCTCGCCAACGCCCGCCGGGATTTAGCGCGCTACCAGCAGCTGGTGAAAACCAACCTCGTGTCTCGTCAGGAGCTTGATACCCAGCAGTCGCTGGTCAGCGAAACGCAGGGCACTATCAAAGCCGACGAAGCCGCCGTTGCCAGCGCCCAGCTGCAGCTGGACTGGAGCCGCATCACCGCGCCGATTGACGGACGCGTCGGCCTGAAGCAGGTCGATATCGGCAACCAAATCTCCAGCGGCGACACCACGGGCATCGTGGTGATCACCCAAACCCACCCGATTGATTTAGTCTTTACCCTGCCGGAAAGCGATATCGCGACCGTCATGCAGGCGCAAAAAACCGGTAAAGGCCTGGTGGTGGAAGCCTGGGACCGCACCAACAAGCAGAAACTGAGTGAAGGGTCCCTGCTCAGTCTGGATAACCAGATCGACACCACCACCGGCACCATCAAGCTGAAGGCGCGCTTTAATAACCAGGACGATGCCCTCTTCCCGAACCAGTTCGTCAATGCGCGCATGCTGGTCGCGACCGAAGAGAACGCGGTGGTGATCCCCACCGCTGCACTGCAGATGGGTAATGAAGGTAACTTTGTCTGGGTGCTTAACAGCGACAATAAGGTCAGCAAGCATCTCGTAAAAACCGGAATTCAGGACAGCCAGACGGTGGTCATCAGCGCCGGCCTTTCCGCAGGCGACCGCGTGGTCACCGACGGTATTGACCGTCTGACCGAAGGAGCCAAAGTAGAAGTGGTTGAACCGGCGAAACAGGGAGCGACCTCCTGATGCAGGTGCTGCCGCCAGGCTCTACAGGTGGGCCATCACGCCTGTTTATCCTCCGTCCTGTCGCCACCACGCTGCTGATGGTGGCGATCCTGCTCGCCGGGATTATCGGCTATCGCTTCCTGCCCGTATCGGCGCTGCCGGAAGTGGATTACCCAACCATTCAGGTGGTGACGCTCTATCCCGGCGCCAGCCCTGATGTCGTGACGTCCGCCATCACCGCCCCGCTTGAGCGCCAGTTCGGCCAGATGTCGGGGCTAAAACAGATGTCCTCCCAGAGCTCCGGCGGCGCATCCGTCGTGACGCTGCAGTTCCAGCTGACGCTGTCGCTGGACGTCGCCGAGCAGGAGGTGCAGGCCGCCATCAACGCCGCCACCAACCTGCTGCCGTCGGATCTGCCTAACCCGCCTGTCTACAGCAAGGTGAACCCGGCGGATCCGCCGATCATGACGCTGGCCGTCACCTCCTCCGCCATGCCGATGACCCAGGTAGAGGACATGGTCGAAACGCGCGTGGCGCAAAAAATTTCTCAGGTTTCCGGCGTCGGCCTCGTCACCCTGGCGGGTGGACAGCGCCCGGCGGTGCGCGTCAAGCTGAACGCGCAGGCCATCGCCGCGCTGGGGCTCACCAGTGAAACCATCCGCACCGCCATTAGCAACGCCAACGTCAACTCGGCGAAGGGCTCGCTGGACGGCCCAACCCGCGCCGTGACGCTCTCGGCGAACGACCAGATGCAGTCCGCCGACGAATATCGTCAGCTGATTATCGCCTACCAGAACGGCGCGCCGGTGCGTCTGGGCGACGTGGCGACCGTAGAACAAGGTGCGGAAAACAGCTGGCTGGGAGCCTGGGCCAACAGGCAGCAGGCGATCGTGATGAACGTGCAGCGCCAGCCGGGCGCGAACATCATCGAAACCGCCGACAGCATCCGCACCATGCTGCCGCAGCTGATCGAAAGCCTGCCGAAATCGGTCAGCGTGAAGGTGCTTTCCGACCGTACCACCAACATTCGCGCGTCGGTCACCGACACCCAGTTTGAGCTGATGCTGGCGATTGCGCTGGTGGTTATGATCATCTATCTGTTCCTGCGTAACGTCCCGGCGACCATTATTCCTGCCGTCGCCGTACCGCTCTCGCTGGTCGGCACCTTTGCGGTGATGGTGTTCCTCGATTTTTCGATCAATAACCTGACGCTGATGGCGCTCACCATCGCCACCGGGTTCGTGGTGGATGACGCCATCGTCGTTATCGAGAACATCTCGCGCTATATCGAGAAAGGCGAAAAACCGCTGGCCGCCGCGCTGAAGGGCGCAGGGGAAATCGGCTTTACCATTATCTCGCTGACCTTCTCGCTGATTGCGGTGCTGATCCCGCTGCTGTTTATGGGCGATATCGTCGGGCGGCTGTTCCGCGAGTTTGCCGTGACGCTGGCGGTCGCCATTTTGATCTCCGCCGTGGTGTCGCTGACTCTGACGCCGATGATGTGTGCCCGCATGCTGAGCCACGAGTCCCTGCGCAAGCAAAACCGCTTTTCGCGCGCCTCCGAGCGCATGTTCGAGCGCATTATTGCCGCCTATGGTCGCGTGCTGGCGAAAGTTCTGAACCATCCGTGGGCAACGCTCGGCGTGGCGCTCGGCACGCTGGCGCTCAGCGTGATGCTGTGGATTTTCATTCCGAAAGGCTTCTTCCCGATCCAGGACAACGGCATTATTCAGGGCACGCTTCAGGCCCCGCAGTCGGTCTCCTTCGCCAATATGGCACAGCGCCAGCAGCAGGTGTCTGAAATCATCATGAAGGATCCGGCGGTCGAGAGCCTGACCTCCTACGTGGGCGTCGACGGCACCAACCCGTCGCTCAACAGCGCGCGTCTGCAGATCAACCTCAAGCCGCTGGATGAACGCGACGATCGCGTCAACGCCGTCATTGAGCGTCTGCAAAACGCCGTCGCGCGCGTGCCGGGCGTTGAGCTTTACCTGCAGCCGATTCAGGATTTGACCATTGATACGCAGGTCAGCCGCACGCAGTACCAGTTCACGCTGCAGGCCACCACGCTGGATGCCCTCAGCACCTGGGTGCCGCAGCTGGTGAACAAGCTTAACACCCTGCCCCAGCTCTCCGATGTTAGCAGCGACTGGCAGGACAAAGGGCTGGCGGCGTACGTTAACGTCAACCGCGATACCGCCAGCCGTCTGGGTATCACCATGGCGGACGTGGACAACGCCCTGTACAACGCCTTCGGTCAGCGCCTGATCTCCACCATCTACACCCAGGCGAACCAGTACCGCGTGGTGCTGGAGCACAACACGGAGAACACGCCCGGCCTGGCGGGGCTGGACTCGGTGCGCCTGACCAGCAAAGACGGCGGCATTGTGCCGCTGAGCGCTATCGCCACGGTGGAAGAACGCTATACCCCGCTGTCGATCAACCATCTGGATCAGTTCCCGTCCACCACCATCTCATTTAACGTGCCGGACAACTATTCTCTGGGCGAAGCGGTGGAGGCCATTCAGGCGGCGGAAAAAGATCTCAGCTTCCCGTCCGATATTCAGACCCAGTTCCAGGGCAGCACCCTGGCGTTTCAGGCCGCGCTGGGTAACACCATCTGGCTGATCGTGGCGGCGGTCGTGGCGATGTACATCGTGCTCGGCGTGCTGTATGAAAGCTTTATCCACCCGATCACCATCCTCTCTACCCTGCCGACGGCGGGCGTGGGGGCACTGCTGGCACTGATGCTGGCGGGCAGCGAGCTGGACGTGATTGCCATCATCGGCATTATTCTGCTTATCGGGATCGTGAAGAAAAACGCCATCATGATGATCGACTTTGCCCTGGCCGCCGAGCGCGAGCAGGGCATGTCGCCGCGCGATGCGATTTTCCAGGCCTGCCTGCTGCGTTTTCGCCCCATCCTGATGACCACGCTGGCCGCCCTGCTGGGCGCGCTGCCGCTGATGCTGAGCACCGGCGTCGGCGCGGAGCTCCGTCGTCCGCTGGGTATCGGCATGGTAGGCGGTCTGCTGGTGAGCCAGGTGCTGACCCTCTTCACCACGCCGGTGATCTACCTGCTGTTTGACCGCCTGGCGCTGTGGACCAAAAGCCGCTTCCCGAAACGTGAAGAGGAGGCGTAAGTGAAGTTTTTCGCCCTCTTCATTTATCGCCCGGTGGCGACGATTTTAATCTCGCTCGCCATTACCGTCTGCGGCGTGCTGGGCTTCCGGCTGCTGCCGGTAGCGCCTCTGCCGCAGGTGGATTTCCCGGTGATCATGGTCAGCGCTTCGCTGCCAGGCGCCTCACCGGAAACCATGGCCTCGTCGGTTGCCACGCCGCTGGAGCGTTCGCTCGGGCGGATTGCGGGGGTCAACGAGATGACCTCCAGCAGCTCGCTGGGCAGCACGCGCATCATTCTGGAGTTCAGCTTCGACCGGGATATTAACGGCGCAGCGCGCGACGTGCAGGCGGCCATCAACGCCGCGCAAAGCCTACTGCCGAGCGGGATGCCGAGCCGCCCAACCTACCGCAAGGCCAACCCGTCCGACGCGCCGATCATGATCCTGACGCTGACCTCGGATACGTACTCGCAGGGGCAGCTGTACGACTTTGCATCCACCCAGCTGGCGCAGACAATCTCACAAATTAACGGCGTCGGCGACGTGAGCGTTGGCGGGAGTTCCCTGCCCGCGGTGCGCGTGGGGTTAAACCCGCAGGCGCTGTTTAACCAGGGCGTGTCGCTGGACGACGTGCGCTCCGCCATCAGCAACGCCAACGTGCGTAAACCGCAGGGAGCGATTGAGGACGGCAGCCACCGCTGGCAGATCCACACCAACGACGCGCTGAAAACCGCGGCGGAATATCAACCGCTCATCATCCACTATAACAACGGCGCGGCGGTGCGATTAAGCGACGTTTCCAGCGTCACCGATTCGGTGCAGGACGTGCGTAACGCCGGGATGACTAACGCAAAGCCGGCGATTCTGCTGATGATCCGCAAGCTGCCGGAGGCCAACATTATCGAGACGGTGAACAGCATTCGCGCCCGTCTTCCGGACCTGCAGGAGACCATACCGGCGGCGATCGATCTGCAAATTGCCCAGGATCGCTCCCCGACCATTCGCGCCTCGCTGGAAGAGGTAGAGCAAACGCTGGTGATCTCCGTCGCGCTGGTGATCCTGGTGGTCTTCCTGTTCCTGCGATCCGGCCGCGCGACGCTTATTCCGGCGGTCGCCGTGCCGGTCTCGCTGATCGGTACCTTTGCCGCCATGTATCTGTGCGGGTTTAGCCTCAACAACCTGTCGCTGATGGCCCTGACGATTGCGACGGGTTTCGTGGTGGATGACGCCATCGTGGTGCTGGAGAACATTTCCCGCCATCTGGAAGCGGGCGTGAAACCGCTGCAGGCCGCGCTGCAGGGCACGCGCGAGGTGGGCTTTACGGTACTCTCCATGAGCCTGTCGCTGGTCGCGGTGTTCCTGCCGCTGCTGCTGATGGGCGGGCTGCCGGGCCGGTTGCTGCGCGAGTTTGCCGTCACTCTCTCCGTCGCCATCGGCATTTCGCTGGTCATCTCCTTAACGCTGACGCCAATGATGTGCGGCTGGATGCTCAAGCGCAGCAAACCCCATTCGCAGCCGCGCCGCAAAGGCTTTGGTCGCCTCCTGATCGCCATGCAGGAAGGCTACGGCAAATCGCTGAAGTGGGTGCTGAACCATACCCGACTGGTCGGTCTGGTGCTGATCGGCACCATCGTGCTTAACGTCTGGATGTACATCACCATCCCGAAAACCTTCTTCCCGGAGCAGGACACCGGCGTGCTGATGGGGGGGATTCAGGCGGACCAGAGCATTTCGTTCCAGGCGATGCGCGGCAAGCTGCAGGACTTTATGAAGATCATTCGTGAAGACAACGCCGTGGATAACGTCACCGGCTTTACCGGCGGGTCACGCGTTAACAGCGGGATGATGTTTATTACCCTGAAACCGCGCGGCGAGCGCAACGAAACCGCCCAGCAGGTGATTGACCGCCTGCGGGTGAAGCTCGCCAAAGAGCCGGGGGCAAACCTGTTTTTGATGGCCGTTCAGGATATCCGCGTCGGCGGGCGACAGGCGAACGCCAGCTATCAGTACACGCTGCTCTCGGACGATTTGGCCGCCCTGCGCGAGTGGGAGCCGAAGATCCGCAAGGCGCTAGCCGCCCTGCCGGAGCTGGCGGACGTAAACTCCGATCAGCAGGACAACGGCGCCGAGATGGCGCTGACCTACGACCGCGAAACCATGTCGCGGCTGGGTATTAATGTTGAAGCCGCCAACAGCCTGCTGAACAACGCCTTCGGCCAGCGCGAGATCTCCACCATCTACCAGCCGATGAACCAGTACAAGGTGGTAATGGAAGTTGACCCGCGCTACACCCAGGACATCAGCGCCCTGGACAAAATGTTTGTGATTAACAACGACGGCAAGGCGATTCCACTCTCCTACTTCGCCAGCTGGCAGCCTGCCAACGCGCCGCTGTCGGTGAACCATCAGGGGCTTTCGGCGGCATCGACCATCTCCTTTAACCTGCCCGCCGGTTCGTCACTTTCTGAGGCCAGCGACGCAATCAACCGCGCGATGACCCAGCTTGGCGTGCCGTCCACCGTGCGCGGCAGCTTTGCCGGGACCGCGCAGGTGTTCCAGGAGACGATGAACTCGCAGGTAATTTTGATTCTGGCCGCCATCGCCACGGTCTATATTGTGCTGGGCGTGCTGTACGAAAGCTACGTGCACCCGCTGACCATTCTCTCGACGCTGCCGTCGGCGGGCGTGGGGGCACTGCTGGCGCTGGAGCTGTTCGGCGCGCCGTTCAGCCTTATCGCGCTCATCGGGATCATGCTGCTGATCGGTATCGTGAAGAAAAACGCCATCATGATGGTGGACTTCGCGCTGGACGCCCAGCGCAACGGCAATCTGTCGCCGGAAGAAGCCATCTTCCAGGCCTGCCTGCTGCGCTTCCGTCCGATTATGATGACCACCCTGGCGGCGCTTTTTGGCGCGCTGCCGCTGGTTATCTCGGGCGGCGACGGCTCAGAACTGCGCCAGCCGCTGGGGATCACCATTGTCGGCGGCCTGGTGATGAGCCAGCTGCTGACGCTGTACACCACGCCGGTGGTCTATCTGTTCTTCGACCGCCTGCGGCTGCGCTTCTCGCGTAAAAACAGAACCACGGTGACCGAGTAAATGACCGATCTCCCCGCTAACGTTCGCTGGCAGTTATGGATAGTCGCCTTCGGCTTCTTTATGCAGTCGCTGGATACGACCATCGTCAACACCGCCCTCCCCTCAATGGCGAAAAGCCTGGGGGAGAGCCCGCTGCATATGCACATGGTGATTGTCTCCTACGTGCTGACGGTGGCCGTGATGCTGCCCGCCAGCGGCTGGCTGGCCGATAAGGTGGGCGTGCGGAACATCTTCTTTATCGCCATCGTGCTGTTTACTACCGGCTCGCTGTTTTGCGCCCAGGCCAATACCCTCGACCAGCTGGTGATGGCGCGCGTGCTGCAGGGCGTCGGCGGGGCGATGATGGTGCCCGTCGGGCGGCTAACGGTGATGAAAATTGTGCCGCGCGAGCAGTACATGGCGGCGATGACCTTTGTGACCCTGCCCGGTCAGGTGGGGCCGCTGCTGGGTCCGGCGCTGGGCGGCATTCTTGTGGAGTACGCCTCGTGGCACTGGATCTTCTTAATCAACCTGCCGGTGGGCATCATCGGTGCCATCGCCACCCTGGCGCTGATGCCGAACTACAAAATGCAGACGCGGCGCTTTGATTTCTTTGGCTTTATCCTGCTGGCGGCGGGCATGGCTACGCTTACCCTGGCGCTGGACGGGCAAAAAGGGCTCGGGATTTCCACCATGACGCTGGGTATTCTGGTCGCTCTCGGCGTCATCGCTATTTTGTGGTATCTGCGGCATGCCAGAGGTAACGATAAGGCGCTGTTCAGCCTGAACCTGTTTAAAAACCCTACCTACCGCCTTGGCCTGTTCGGCAGCTTCGCCGGGCGCGTCGGCAGCGGGATGCTGCCGTTTATGACGCCCGTTTTTCTGCAAATTGGCATGGGCTTTTCGCCGTTCCACGCGGGCCTGATGATGATCCCGATGGTGCTCGGCAGCATGGGGATGAAGCGCATCGTGGTGCAGGTCGTGAACCGCTTTGGCTACCGTCACGTGCTGGTGGCCGCCACGCTGGGGCTGGCGCTGGTCAGCCTGCTGTTTATGGCCGTGGCGCTGATGGGCTGGTACTACGTTCTGCCGCTGGTGCTGTTCTGCCAGGGGATTGTCAACTCCATGCGCTTCTCGTCGATGAATACCCTGACGCTGAAGGACCTGCCGGACGATCTGGCGAGCAGCGGCAACAGCCTGCTGTCGATGATCATGCAGCTCTCGATGAGCGTCGGGGTGACCCTCGCGGGCTTACTGCTCGGCATGTACGGCCAGCACCATCTCAGCGTCGACACGCCGGTGGCGCATCAGGTCTTTTTGTATACCTACCTCAGCATGGCGGTCATCATCGCCCTGCCCGCTTTCATCTTCGCCAGAGTGCCGGATGATACCAGCAAGAACGTCGTGATTAGGCGCGGCAAAAGGAGTGGCTCATGAAATTCTGGCGTCCGGGTATTACCGGCAAGCTCTTTGTAGCGATCTTCGCCACCTGTATCGTCCTGCTGATCACCATGCACTGGGCGGTGCGGGTAAGCTTCGAGCGCGGCTTTATTGATTACATCAAGCATGGCAATGAACAGCGTTTACAGGGCTTAAGCGATGCGCTGAGTGAACAGTACGCCCAACACGGCAACTGGCGTTTTCTGCGCAATAACGACCGCTTTATTTTCCAGATCCTGCGCTCGCTGGAGCACGATACCGGTGACGATCGCCCGGGGCCGGGCATGCCGCCGCACGGCTGGCGCACCCAGTTCTGGGTGATCGACCAGGATATGCGCCCCCTGGTTGGGCCGCGCGCGCCGATACCGCCGGACGGCACCCGGCGGGCAATTAAAGTGAATAACGCCACCGTGGGCTGGGTGATCGCCTCGCCGGTGGAGCGCCTGACGCGCAACACCGACATCAACTTTGACCGCCAGCAGCGCCGCACAAGCTGGCTGATTGTCGCCCTCTCCACGCTGCTCGCCGCGCTCGCCACCTTCCCGCTGGCGCGCGGCCTGCTCGCCCCGGTGAAACGGCTGGTGGAAGGCACGCACAAGCTGGCCGCCGGGGATTTCACCACCCGCGTCGATACCCGCAGCCAGGACGAACTGGGCAAGCTGGCGCAGGATTTTAACCAGCTCGCCAGCACGCTGGAGAAAAACCAGCAGATGCGCCGCGACTTTATGGCCGATATCTCGCACGAGCTGCGCACCCCGCTGGCGGTGCTGCGGGGCGAGCTGGAGGCCATTCAGGACGGCGTGCGCCAGTTTACGCCCGAATCGGTGGCCTCCCTGCAGGCGGAGGTGGGTACGCTCACCAAGCTGGTGGACGATCTCCACCAGCTCTCCATGTCTGACGAAGGCGCGCTGGCCTACCAGAAAGCGCCGGTGGACGTGATTAACATTCTGGAAGTGGCGAGCGGCGCCTTCCGCGAGCGGTTTGCCAGCCGCGACCTGAAAATCGACCTCTCCCTGCCGGACAGCGCGGTGGTGTTTGGCGACAAAGACCGGCTGATGCAGCTGTTCAACAACCTGCTGGAAAACAGCCTGCGTTACACCGACAGCGGCGGAGGGCTGCACATCTCCGGCAGGCAGGAAAACGGGCGCTTTGCCCTCACCTTCGCGGATTCCGCCCCCGGCGTGCAGGACGTGCAGCTGGAAAAACTGTTTGAACGTTTCTACCGTACCGAAGGCTCCCGCAACCGCGCCAGCGGCGGCTCCGGCCTGGGGCTGGCGATTTGCGTTAACATCGTCGAGGCGCATAATGGCACGATCCGCGCCGCCCATTCGCCTTTTGGCGGGGTTAGCATTACAGTAGAGTTACCTCTGGAACGGGATTTATCGAGAGAAGTATGACCGAGTTACCGATTGACGAAAACACGCCGCGCATTTTGATCGTCGAAGACGAACCCAAGCTGGGACAGCTGCTGATCGACTACTTACGCGCGGCCAGCTATGCCCCGACTCTGATAAGCCACGGCGACCAGGTGCTGCCGTATGTACGCCAGACTCCGCCGGATCTTATCCTGCTTGATTTAATGCTGCCAGGCGTTGATGGCCTGACCCTGTGCCGGGAAATTCGTCGCTTCTCCGACGTGCCGATCGTCATGGTCACCGCCAAAATTGAAGAGATTGACCGCCTGCTGGGGCTCGAAATCGGCGCGGACGACTACATCTGCAAGCCCTACAGTCCGCGCGAGGTGGTAGCCCGCGTGAAGACCATTCTGCGCCGCTGCAGGCCGCAGCGCGAGCTTCAGGTGCTGGACGCTGAAAGCCCGCTGATTGTGGATGAAAGCCGCTTCCAGGCAAGCTGGCGCGGCAAGCTGCTGGACCTGACCCCTGCGGAGTTCCGCCTGCTGAAAACCCTCTCCCACGAGCCGGGGAAAGTCTTTTCCCGCGAACAGCTGCTGAACCACCTGTACGACGATTACCGCGTAGTGACCGACCGCACCATCGACAGCCATATCAAAAACTTGCGCCGCAAGCTGGAAGCGCTGGACGCCGAACAGTCGTTTATTCGCGCGGTGTATGGCGTGGGGTATCGCTGGGAAGCGGATGCGTGCAGGATTGCCTAGTCATCCGCAGGTCAATCCAGGCCGGGTAAGGCGAAGCCGCCACCCGGCACAATAACTTTACCTCCCTGCCCCGCAGCGCTACAATGCCCGCCCTTAAAGTGGGGGATCTCCCCTTACCGCTGCACCAGGTGCACGCGGATCTGACCTGTCATCAGAACGAGAACAAACATGTTTAAACCGGAACTCCTTTCCCCGGCGGGAACGCTGCAAAATATGCGTTACGCTTTCGCCTATGGCGCCGACGCCGTGTATGCGGGCCAGCCGCGCTACTCGCTGCGCGTGCGTAACAACGAATTCAACCACGAGAACCTGCAGCTCGGCATCAACGAAGCGCATGCTCTGGGCAAAAAATTCTACGTGGTCGTGAACATCGCGCCGCACAACGCCAAGCTGAAAACGTTCATCCGCGACCTGAAGCCGGTGGTGGATATGGGGCCGGACGCGCTGATCATGTCGGACCCGGGTTTAATCATGCTGGTTCGGGAGAATTTCCCGGAGATGGATATTCATCTCTCCGTACAGGCTAACGCCGTCAACTGGGCGACGGTGAAGTTCTGGAAGCAGATGGGGCTGACCCGCGTCATTCTGTCCCGCGAACTGTCTCTGGAAGAGATCGAAGAGATCCGCACTCAGGTGCCGGATATGGAAATCGAAATCTTCGTCCACGGCGCGCTGTGCATGGCCTACTCCGGCCGCTGCCTGCTTTCCGGCTACATCAACAAGCGCGACCCGAACCAGGGCACCTGCACCAACGCCTGCCGCTGGGAATATAACGTCCAGGAAGGCAAAGAGGATGACATCGGCAACATCGTCCACAAGCACGAGCCTATTCCGGTGACCAACGTTGAGCCGACGCTGGGCATCGGCGCGCCAACCGACAGCGTGTTTATGATTGAAGAAGCCAAACGTCCTGGCGAGTACATGACCGCCTTTGAAGACGAACATGGCACTTACATCATGAACTCAAAAGATCTGCGCGCCATCGCCCACGTCGAGCGTCTGACGCAGATGGGCGTGCACTCCCTGAAGATTGAAGGCCGCACCAAATCCTATTACTACTGCGCGCGTACCGCGCAGGTGTACCGTAAAGCCATCGACGATGCGGTCGCCGGTAAACCGTTCGATACCAGCCTGCTGGAAACTCTGGAAGGCCTGGCGCATCGCGGCTATACCGAAGGCTTCCTGCGCCGTCATACCCACGACGACTACCAGAACTACGAGCACGGCTACTCCGTTTCCGAGCGCCAGCAGTTTGTCGGTGACTTCACCGGCGAGCGTAAAGGCGCGCTGGCGGCCGTCGCGGTGAAAAACAAGTTCACCAAAGGCGACAGCCTGGAGCTGATGACCCCGCAGGGCAACATGAACTTCACGCTGGAGCATCTGGAAAACGGCAAAGGCGAAGCGATTGACGTGGCGCCGGGTGACGGGCATACCGTCTGGCTGCCGGTTCCGGAAGAGGTGGAGCTGAAGTTCGCGCTGCTGATGCGTAACTTCAACGGTGAAAGCACCCGAAACCCACACGGCAAATAGTCAATCAGGGAAATTTTTTCGCGCTGGGATAATTCTTAGAATCGGATCACATACCGCTTCGTTCAATACGGGTATTATCCCCCCGCTGAAAAACATAACCCATAAATGCTAGCTGTACCAGGAACCACCTCCTTAGCCTGCGTAATCTCCCTTACGCGGGCTTATTTTTTGCCTTCTCTCTCCTCAATCCAGGCAATGAGTTCGTCGATTTGCTTCTCTGAGAACACGGCGATCCCATGCTCAGCGAGCAACGATGCCGCAACCCCCCTCCCCGCTTTATGTATGCCGCGAAACGATCCGTCATAAATGAACTCGCTGCCGCACGTTGGGCTGCCATCGGTTAACAATGCAGCGCTACACCCCGACTCCTGAGCAGCGCGTAGCGCAAGCCAGGCTGCAAGCTGATAATGTGCGGTCACATCCTGCCCGGTATTTTCAATAATTCTGGCTTGCCCGTGCATCACGTCTTTCCCATCAGCGGACATAATCTCTGCCGGAGGACGAGGTACAGGCAACCCGGCCGCCAGTTCAGGGCAGTGGATAACCAGACGTTGTTCCTGTTGCCAGCGAGCAAGTTGCTCACCCATTCGCGCTTTCTCACTTGCGTTATAACGAACCCTGAAGCCCATCAGGCACGCGCTTACCAAAATTTTATTCATCATCACTTTCCTGTGATTACGTTCATATCATCGCTGGAGTGTAACGCGCTTTCGGGCATATTTTGTTCCTTTCATCCTGTTCTTACCCGCTTTTTTCCTCTCTGCTATACACTCTTACTAACGCTAAAAAAGGGAGCAGCGCGGATGGCAACCTATCCAGACAGTTTATTGATTCTCAACGGCAAAAGCGCGGGCAACGATCTGTTGCGTCAGGCAATTCACGGCTTGCGCGACGACGGCGCGCGCATTCACGTCAGGGTGACGTGGGAAAAAGGCGACGCGGCACGCTATATCAATGAAGCCCTCGGGCTTGGCGTTGAGACCATCATTTCCGGCGGCGGCGATGGCACTATCAATGAGATTGCCTCAGCGCTAATCGACCTGCCCCCGGCAAACCGCCCGGTGATGGGCATTTTACCGCTCGGCACCGCCAATGACTTTGCCACCAGCGCCGGGATCCCGGAGGAGTTAGAGAAGGCGCTCCAGCTGGCGATCCTCGGTAAAGCCACCGCTGTAGATATTGCGCAGGTGAATGATAAAACCTGCTTTATCAATATGGCGACCGGCGGGTTTGGCACGCGCATCACCAGCGAAACGCCGGAAAAGCTGAAGGCGGCGCTGGGCGGCGTGTCATACCTGATCCACGGCCTGATGCGCATGGACACCCTCAAGCCTGACCGCTGCGAAATTCGCGGCGAGGATTTTCAGTGGCAGGGTGACGCGCTGGTAATTGGCATTGGCAATGGTCGACAGGCAGGCGGCGGTCAGCAGCTGTGCCCGGAGGCGCTAATCAATGACGGTCAGCTACAGCTGAGGATTTTCACGGGCGACGGCCTGCTGCCCGCGCTGTTTACCACGCTGACGCAGCCGGAAGAGAGTCCAAATATCATTGACGGGAAATCGGCGTGGTTTGAGGTAAATGCGCCGCACGGGATGACGTTTAACCTCGACGGAGAGCCGCTGAGCGGGACGCAGTTCCGCATTGAGGTGTTGCCCGGCGCGCTGCAGTGTCGGTTGCCGCCGGACTGTGTGCTTTTGCGCTGATGGTATTGCCGGGTGGCGGCTACGCCTTACCCGGCCTACACTTCGCCCTCAGGTCAGGCAATCGTGACTTTGCTGTCCAGATAGACGTCCTGCACCGCATTGATCAGCTTCACGCCGTCGGCCATCGATTTCTTAAACGCCTTACGGCCCAGGATCAGCCCCATGCCGCCCGCACGTTTGTTAATAACCGCCGTACGCACCGCATCTGACAGGTCAGTATCGCCGCCCGCCGCGCCGCCGGAGTTAATCAGCCCAGCACGTCCCATATAGCAGTTCGCCAGCTGGTAGCGCACCAGATCGATCGGGTTATCGCTGGTCAGCTTGCTGTAAACGCGGTCATCGGTGTAGCCAAAGTTCACCGCTTTATAGCCGCCGTTATTCTCGGCCATTTTCTGCTTCACGATATCAGCGCCAATGGTCGCCGCCAGATGATTCGCCTGGCCGGTCAGGTCGGCCGACACGTGGTAATCCACGCCGTCTTTTTTGAACGCCGAGTTACGCAGGTACGCCCACAGCACGGTCACCATGCCGAGCTCATGAGCGCGCTCAAACGCCGCAGAGATCTCTTCAATCTGACGACGGGACTGTTCAGAGCCAAAGTAAATCGTCGCCCCAACGGCAACCGCCCCCATATTGAACGCCTGCTCGACGCTGGCGTAGAGCGTCTGGTCATATTCGGTAGGGTAACTCAGGGTTTCGTTGTGGTTCAGCTTCACGAGGAACGGAATGCGGTGGGCATAGCGACGCGAGACGGAGGCCAGCACGCCGTAGGTGGAGGCTACACAGTTACAGCCCGCTTCAATCGCCAGTTCAACAATGTTCTTCGGATCGAAGTAGAGCGGATTCGCCGCAAAGGAGGCGCCCGCCGAGTGCTCAACGCCCTGGTCTACCGGCAGAATAGAGAGATACCCGGTGCCGCCGAGCCGTCCGGTGTTGTAGAGCGTCTGCATATTTCGCAGCACGGCAGGGGGACGGTTGTTGTCGACCATCACGCGGTCAACGTAATCATGACCAGGCAGGTAAAGCTGGTCGGCTGGAATGGTCATACAACGATGCTGTAAAAGGCTGTCGGCGTCTTTGCCAAGCAACTGCGCAATATCAGTCATGTGATACTCCCGTAAGTTCGACGTCATGTCGGTGTGCGTTAATCCAGTCCCATTATTTATGGGCAGACTAAGCCTGGTACCGACTTAACAGATTTTCCAGCCTTTGCATTTTTTTTCAGCACAATCTGCTGGCTCGATTCGTGTACAACAAAACTGTTACATTGATCAAACAATCGCCACAAAGGTATTTAAAAGGTATTATTGAGTGGTATGTTAAAGGCGTACCCTCTCTGACATGCAGGATTAAAAAATGAAAACGAAAGTCCAACTGTCATTCATGATGTTTGTTGAATGGTTTATCTGGGGCGCGTGGTTTGTGCCGCTGTGGCTGTGGCTGAGCAAAAGCGGTTTTACCGCGGGGGAAATTGGGTGGTCTTACGCCTGTACTGCCATTGCCGCTATCCTCTCCCCGATTCTGGTCGGCTCACTGACGGACCGCTTCTTCGCCGCGCAGAAAGTGCTGGCGGTGCTGATGTTTGCCGGCGCGATTCTGATGTACTTCGCCGCACAGCAAACCCAGTTCAGCACCTTCTTCCCGCTGCTGCTGGTTTACTCCCTGACCTACATGCCCACCATCGCGCTGACCAACAGTATTGCCTTCGCGAACGTGGATGACGTCGAAGCCGATTTCCCGCGTATCCGCGTGATGGGCACTATCGGCTGGATCGCCTCCGGTCTGGCGTGTGGGTTCCTGCCGCAGATGCTGGGCTACAGCGATATTTCCGATACCAATATTCCGCTGCTGATGACGGCCGCCAGCTCCGCCCTGCTCGGCGTCTTTGCCCTGTTCCTGCCGAACACCCCGCCGAAAAGTACCGGCAAGCTGGACTTCAAAGTGATGCTCGGGCTGGACGCGCTGATCCTGCTGCGCGACAGAAACTTCCTCGTGTTCTTCTTCTGCTCGTTCCTGTTCGCCATGCCGCTGGCCTTCTACTACATTTTCGCCAACGGCTATCTCACCGAAGTGGGAATGAAAAACGCCACCGGCTGGATGACGCTCGGCCAGTTCTCCGAAATCTTCTTTATGCTCGCCCTGCCGTTCTTTACCAAACGCTTTGGTATTAAGAAGGTCTTACTGCTGGGTCTGATTACCGCCGCCATCCGCTACGGGTTCTTCGTATACGGTGGTGCGGAACAGTACTTCACCTACGCCCTGCTGTTCCTCGGGATTCTGCTGCACGGCGTGAGCTACGACTTCTACTACGTCACCGCGTATATCTACGTGGATAAAAAAGCGCCGGTGCACATGCGCACCGCCGCACAGGGCCTGATTACGCTGTGCTGCCAGGGCTTTGGTAGCCTGCTGGGTTACCGCCTGGGCGGCGTGATGATGGAAAAAATGTTCGCATACAAAGAGCCGGTGAATGGGCTGACCTTCAACTGGGCCGGAATGTGGACGTTTGGTGCAATCATGATTGCCGTGATTGCCGTGCTGTTTATGCTGTTTTTCCGCGAATCGGACAAAGAGATCGCCGCAATTGCGGTGGTTGATGGCGATACCGCGCTGACACAAGGGGAAGTTAAATGAAACAAGAACGTGTTCTCGGTGCCCTTTACGGGCAGGCTTTAGGGGATGCGATGGGCATGCCGTCGGAGCTGTGGCCGAGAAAGCGCGTCAAGGCGCACTTCGGCTGGATTGACCGCTTTTTACCCGGCCCGGCAGAGAATAATGCGGCCTGCTATTTCAAACAGGCAGAGTTTACCGACGATACCTCAATGGCGCTGTGCCTGGCTGATGCGATCGTCGAGTGCGACGGGGAGATCAACGCGGACGTTATCGGCAAGCATATTCTGCGCTGGGCTCTGGATTTCGATGCGTTTAATAAGAACGTGCTCGGCCCGACCTCCAAAATCGCGCTTAACGCAATTCGTGACGGCAAGCCGGTCAGCGAGCTGGAAAACAACGGCGTGACCAACGGGGCGGCGATGCGCGCCTCCCCGCTGGGCTGCCTGCTTCCGGCGACGCGTCTGGAACACTTTGTTGAGCAGGTGGCGCTGGCCTCCAGCCCGACCCATAAATCGGACCTCGCCATTGCCGGCGCGGTGGTGATTGCGTGGGCGGTTTCCCGTGCCGTCGACGGCGAAAGCTGGCAGAACATCGTCGATGCCCTGCCGGGTATCGCCCGCTATGCGCAGGAGGCGAAAACCACCACCTTCAGCGCGTCGCTGGCGGCGCGTATTGAGCTGGCGCTTAAGACCGTACGGGAAGCCAACGGCATCGACTCCGCCAGCGAGCAGATTTATCAGCTTGTCGGCGCAGGAACCAGCACCATTGAGTCCGTCCCGGCGGCCATTGCGATGGTCGAACTGGCGGAAACCGATCCGAACCGCTGCGCCATTTTATGCGCCAACCTGGGCGGCGATACGGACACCATTGGCGCCATGGCGACAGCCATCTGCGGCGCGCTCCACGGCGTTCAGGCGATTGACCCGGCGCTGAAGGCCGAGCTCGACGCCGTTAACCGGCTCGATTTCGGTCACTATTGCGAGAAACTGCTGCACTATCGGGAGCAAAGGGAGGGCGTATGAATGCATTTGCCCAACGTCTCGACACCCTGCACGCCACGCGCCCGGTGACGGTGCTGGGCGCAGCGGTGATAGACGTCATCGCCGACGCCTACGCCCTGCCCTGGCGCGGGTGCGATATCGAGCTTAAACAGCAGGGCGTGAATATCGGCGGCTGCGCGCTGAATATCGCCATCGCCCTGAAGCGGCTCGGCATTATGGCGCAAAACGCTCTGCCCGTCGGTCACGGCGTCTGGGCGGATATTATCCGCAACGCCATGGCGAAGCAGGATCTGCACAGCGCCGTGGAGGCCGATACGGGCGACAACGGCTGGTGCCTGGCGCTGGTTGAGCCTGACGGCGAACGTACCTTTATGTCCTTTAGCGGCGTGGAGAACCAGTGGCAGCAGCGCTGGCTGGATGCGCTTTACGTTCCGCAAAACAGTCTGGTTTATTTGTCCGGCTACCAGCTGGCATCGCCGTGCGGCGAGCTGCTGACACGCTGGCTGGAGGGATTACAGGACGTGACGGCATTGATCGATTTCGGCCCCCGCATCGCGGATATTCCCGACGCGCTGATGGAGCGGATTATGGCCTGCAGGCCAATCGTGTCGCTCAATCGTCAGGAAGCGGAACTTGCAGCTGAAAGATTAGGTGTGGAGTCTGAAAACCTGGGTGAAGTGTGGCAGCAACGCTTCGGCGCCGCGCTAATTGTGCGCCATGATAAAGACGGTGCTATGTGGTATGAGGGTGACGCCTCGGGCGTTGTTCCGGCGTTCCCGGCGACGGTTGTGGACACCATTGGTGCTGGCGACAGCCACGCGGGCGGCACGCTGGCAGGGCTGGCAGCGGGATGGTCACTGGCAGACGCCGTTTTGCTGGGGAATGCCGTGGCGTCCTGGGTGGTCAGCCACCGCGGCGGCGATTGCGCCCCGACTCGTGAGGAATTACTCCTCGCACACAAAGACGTATAGATCGCTGCGACAGTAGCTGATGCTGTACTCAATCGGACGGTGCTGCTGGTCAAGCGCAACCTGCTTGATCACCAGCACCGGTATTTTTTCATCCATCTTAATGTGCGCCTGAAACTCGCTGTCCGGCATGCGGGCGCTCACCCTTGAGCGGGTGCGCTGCGGGAAGATGTTCTGACTGCGGAAGTAGTCGTACAGCGAAATGCCAATTGCATCCGGATCGGGAATTAACCCGACCGGGACCCAGGACTCTTCAATCGACACCGCATCGTCATCCACATAGCGAATGCGCTTAAGTAAAAAAACCTCGCTGTCCGGGGAGATCGACAGGTGATTAGCCACCTCTTCCGGGCATTTCACCACCCGCTTGTTGACCCACAGCGTATTGGGCTTTTGGCCGCGCAGCACCACCTGCTGCGAGAACCCGCGCGCCTCTTTCAGCGAATATTCAAAGATGTTGTTGATTTGCGTGCCATATCCACGGGAACGCGTCACCACGCCCTCTTCCTCCAGCGCCTGCATTGCCTTTCGCACGGTGATGCGCGACACGCCGGTTAACTGGCTCAGATCGCGCTCGCCGGGCAAAATATTCCCGTGCTCCAGCACCCCGCTGCGCACCGCATTTTTTACCGTTTCGGCAAATTTCAGGTACAGCGGCGTGTTGTCCGGCGCGGCGATCCGTTCATTCAGTTGAGCGATTAACCGGGTATGCGCTTGTTCCATCTCTGTTTTCTCAGGCGTGGTGTTTCCTGCCAGTATACTGGGTTACCACCATGCATGAAAATGATGAACCGGCCCAATACCGTGACCGACTTCCAGAGTATCGGCTTTTGCCAGCGCCGCCGAGAGCCAGGCTTTCGCTTCGCTAACCGTATCGGCCCAGCCTTCATGCCGGGGACGCAGCGCCGCCAGCGCGGCGGAGAGCGTGCAGCCCGTGCCGTGGGTGTTTTTGGTCTGCACGCGCGGCGCGGTAAAACGTACTTCGCCATCGCGGGTAAAGAGCCAGTCCGGGCTTTCAGCATCGTCAAGATGACCGCCCTTCATCAGCACCGCGCCGCAGCCCATCGCCAGCAGCGCGTTTCCCTGCGCTTTCATCTCGCGTTCAGTTTGCGCATGCGATGTGCCTAACAGCGCGGCGGCTTCCGGCAGATTGGGCGTGATAAGCGCCACCTGCGGCAGCAGTTTTGTACGCAGCGTCTCCACGGCGGAGGCCGAAAGCAGCGGGTCGCCGCTTTTTGCCAGCATGACGGTATCCAGCACCACGTTTTGCACCTGATAGCGTTTAAGCCGCTCGGCCACCGCTTCCACAATATCCGTCTCGGCCAGCATGCCGATCTTGGTGGTATCGATGCGCACGTCGCTGAACACAGAATCCAGCTGCGCGGCAACAAAATCCGGCTCGATACGGTAGACCGACTGCACGCCGCGCGTGTTTTGCGCCACCAGCGCGGTAACGACCGAGCAGCCGTACGCGCCAAGGGCCGAGAATGTTTTCAGGTCAGCCTGGATACCCGCGCCGCCGCTGGGATCGGTGCCGGCAATGGTCAGGGCGTTAATCCGCTTCATGCCTGCTCCTCCAGCGTATAGAGCGCATCCAGGAACGCGCTGGCAAAACTGCCCGGGCCACGCGACTGCGCAACCGCGACCGTTCCGGCTCGTTTCATCCATCCGCAGGCGGCAGCGACGTTATCCAGCCGGTCACCCGGCAGCGAGCAGCTCGCCGCCACAAC
Organism: Enterobacter vonholyi; assembly: GCF_008364555.1. Lineage (GTDB taxonomy): Bacteria > Pseudomonadota > Gammaproteobacteria > Enterobacterales > Enterobacteriaceae > Enterobacter > Enterobacter vonholyi. Next base: position 399,915 of record NZ_VTUC01000003.1, on the reverse strand, counting down.
GGCAGAGAGCGCGCACCCGGTGCCCACCACGCGCGTCATCATCGGATCGCCGCCGGTAACCGTTCGGGTGCGTTGCCCGTCCGTGATGTAATCCACCTCGCCGGTGACGACCACAACGGCATTGGTCTGGCGAGCCAGCGCCTGTGCAGCGGGCACCGCGCTGGCTGCGGTATCGGTCGTATCAACGCCGCGCCCGCCCGGGCTCATCCCGGCAAGAGCAAGGATTTCAGAGGCATTGCCGCGAATGGCCGCCGGTTTCAGGGCAAGGATTTGATGGCAAAACCGGGTGCGGAACGTCAGGGCGCCCACGGCAACCGGGTCCAGCGTCCAGGGCTTGCCTGCCGCCACCGCGCTCTCAATCGCCCGGCGCATCGACTGGGCGCGCGGCGCGGTCAGCGTGCCAACGTTGACCAGCAGCGCATCGGCGATCGCGGCAAACTGCTCGGCCTCTTCGGCCTCAATCACCATCGCCGGGGATGCGCCAAGCGCCAGCAGAACGTTGGCCGTAAAGGTCTGTACGACATCATTGGTCATACAATGGGTCAGCGGAGAACGGGTGCGGAAGTGATGTAAAACGTGTAAATCGAGCAGGTCAGGCTGCATGGGTTCGCTCCTGCCTTGCGTGAAGAAGCGATGACCGGGAAGGCATCTGACTTCCCTACGCTGGCATTATCCAGATCAGGTAATACGGGTATTTCTCAGCCTTCAACGAAGAAGGGCACCCCGAGTCAAAATACTTTTAAAACAATGATTTATTGAAATCAATGTTCTCATTCAGTGTAACCGTGGCCACAGGCCAGGCGCAAGGGGTTTTGATTTATCACGGCAGCGATCGCGTTATGAATCTCCCTAAACACTTTTTCGCTAGCATCTTCAACATAAATATTTTTTCCTGGTATATCCCGGAACAAAAATGAGCTGAATTTATTTTCATTCGAAGCTGACGAAAGGTTCGATAATAAATAATCGGCAAAAAACCATAAATTTACATAAACTGTTATGTGTATTATTAACCCATTCAAATCAAAACACTTAAATATATTTAATGTATTAGTGTTTTATATCTAATTTGACTCTCATCCATTATGAATCGCTATCTTATTGTATTATAAGATTATTAAGCCGAGCTTTTATGGAACGGTTCGTTTTGCTATTCCTGCTATTTATGATTTAGATCAATAATCAAAATTACACATTCATAGATAGTTACTGCACGTTACGAAATAAGTTATCAAACCAAAATTTTCAACGTTAATAGTGAATTATTTCAGATATAACAAGGCGTTGTATCTTCCCGCCAGGATAGCGCCCTTACTTTATTTTTTCTTGTAGTGATGATGAGAGCTTTAAAATGAACTATTTAAATACAACAGCTATCGCTGTTTTTGGTTTTGTGTTTGCTGGTTCAATGAATACTGCAAATGCTGCGGAAGCAAACATAAACCTTGACGATAACGTCAACAATCCAGGTGCTCACATTCAAATTCAGGGTACCGATAAAACCGCCTATAACCTTGATAACATTGAGGGGAGTAACATTAAGCAAGACGGGCAAATCTATAACCTTCAGGGCGATATTGACAGAGCAAATACAGCTATTAATAAAGCACAAGATACAGCTAACACCGCTAAAGATGGCGTAAATGCTAACACTCAAGCTAACGCTATCCTTAACCAGAAAGTCGACGATTACAAAGCAGATCAGACAATCACTGATAACAAACAGAATATATTGATTGATAACACTAATAATAAAGCAGACGCGGCTTTACAAGGCGTTATTACTAACGGTCAAGCAATTATTGATACAAACACGAGAATAGATAAAACTGACATCACCGCGACCAATGCGAACAACAAAGCAGACGCCAACACTCAAGCGCTAGCAAGTAAGGTAGATAAAAGCATTTTCAACGCCGATCAGGATAGACAAGATCAAGCACTTCAGGATGCCTCTGGCAAAGCGACTCAGGCATTTAATACGGGCGCTTATGCGCAATCTTTAGCTGTCGATGCACAAACGGTAGCCGCAGCGAATAAAGCTGCTGTTGCTACCGTTCAGTCACGCCAGCAAACACAGGAAGCGACGATTCAGAATCACAGCGCACAATTAGCGAATCATGAATCACGTATTATTGCGTTAGAGAGTCAAAATAACGCTAAGTTCTCTTCTCTGGAGAATCAGCAGAATGAGGATCGCAAGGAATATCGTGCTGGTATCGCTGGCGCTGCTTCTCTTGCTGGTTTGCATTACGTTGATACAGATAACGCGGTTGCCGTCGGTGCTGCCAACTTCAAAGATGCGCAAGGTTATGCAATCGGCTACCGTCATAAGTTCGCTGAGAATGTAGCTGCTACCCTCTCTACATCAGGTACATCTAACGGCAATGAAATTGTTGCGGCGTCCGCATCTTACGGATGGTGATGTTACAGTATTAAAACAAAATGCCAGTGAGCTAAAAAAATCGCCCATGAGTTTTAATCAGCTGGCTATAACTCAATACATTGCTGCCCGCAAAGAAAATGACAAAGTACATTTTTATCTCCGCTGTTTTGTATCTCATTTTTATTTTATTAGGGATATGGATCGGCTTGATGTTAGGCACCTATATTTATAATTGTAATTACTGAGGCAATAATGAAAAAGTTAATGATGATAGCGGCAGTATTATCTCTTGCTGCGTGTTCCTCACCAGCGCAACGGATGGCGGATTGTCAAAGCAAGGGGGTGAGTAAAGACGCTTGTTATATTGCAGAGCAAAACCGCACATCAGCCATTAACGCTGCTGCAGAAAAACAGGCTTTGGAGAATGCTGCTCAACTTGCACAATCAGCACATAAGCCTTTTCCTGAAGGCTGCACTCAGGTTATGGATGCTGCGGGTCGTTGTGACAGCAGGCCTGCCAAAGCAAGCGGCGATGTTAAACAGTTTTCAGGTGAAGCGGATCACGTTATGAATAAGCCAATATCTGATGCTGCTGAATATCTGCTTTCGAAAGGCTGGAAGCCAAATAAGGGTTTATGGCACAAGGGTAACTATATTATGCAGCTGGTTGTCGAGAAAGAGAGAGTTGTAAACGCACAATTATCAAAAATGTGATCTTAGCACTACGCTCCCTCCTGATAAGATTTACATAGCCCCATTTGTATGGGGCTTTATTTTAGCACATGACTAAATACACATTTACTCTAACTGCCACGCCCCGCCATGAATAAGCGATGCTCCTCCCGTCCAGGCAAATAACGCCAGCTCGCGGCATTCGGCATCAGGATAAATACGGCTGCTGAGGCACGCCTCACCTTCGTTAACAAACACTTCCACCGAAGAGCAGTCAAAAAACAGGCGCAGGCTGAGCGCGTCGTTCAGGTTAAGCGCGACGCTTCGGGTACCGCACAGGCCATACTGTGGATAGTGTCGCTCCAGCACCAGGCGCTGCATCTGGGCATCAACATAGAGGCGTAAGCCGTCGCCGAGACGAATGCCGTATTGCTCCGCGCTGCTATTCGTGCAATCCCATTGCAGAATGACCTCCATCGCATCGCAGTGTTCCACCAGCGTCATCTGCTGGTTATTAAGTGTACTTATCGGCCAGGGGAACCACGCCCCGCGCAGGGCTTCAACTTCTCTGGCTGGCCGCATTTGCAGATGGTTATCCGCACTCAGCGTCAGCTCGCGCGGTAAAGAAAGCATACCCGCCCAGCCATCCTGCTGTTCCGGCAGGGGCGATTCCCACATGTCCAGCCAGCCGATAACAATGCGGCGGCCGTCAGGAGTCAGGAAACTTTGCGGCGCATAGAAATCATGCCCGCGATCCATCTCCACAAATTCCCCTTCACGCACAAAAGGTTGGCCGGGCTGCCACTCGCCTAACAGGTAGCCGCTCTGGAAAAGATTACGATTTTTGAATCCCTCTGCCGCCAGCCCCTGAGGCGAAAACATCAGCACGCGTTTACCGTTGAGGGTAAAAAAGTCCGGGCATTCCCACATATAGCCCATCTCTTTTTCAGCCACCGCAAGCACGCCCGTATCCAGCCACTCGCGCAGATCGGCAGAACGGTATACGCGCACCTGGCCCGTCTCACCGTCGCGCGCGCCGACAACCATGTACCAGCTCTCCCCTTCACGCCACACTTTCGGGTCGCGGAAGTGATGCAGCCCGGGCGGTGTATTAATGACTGTCCCGTGCCGCACAAACTGGATGCCGTCACGGCTGGTTGCCAGGCACTGAACCTGGTAGAGATTAGCCTCATCGCCAGGATCGCCGTGGAATTTATGTCCGGTATAAATCAGCGCCAGCGTATCGCCATCGACTACCGCCGAGCCGGAAAAACAGCCGTCCTTGTCGTCTGGTCCTTCCGGTGCCAGCGCAACAGGGAGGTGCTCCCAGTGAACTAAATCCTTGCTGCGCGCATGGCCCCAGTGCATCGGCCCCCACTGGGTCGAATACGGATGGTGCTGATAAAAGGCGTGATACCAGCCGTCAAACCAGACCAGGCCGTTCGGGTCGTTCATCCAGCCAGCACGCGCGGCGAGGTGGTAACGGGGGTACCAGCGCAGGTTAAGCCCTTCGCGCCTGGACTGCAGTTCCTGTTCTGCTTTCGTAATGGAATACGTCATTTCTCTACTCTTTGATCAGATGGTGGAAGGTTGCGGCATGAGCGGGTCAGAAGAGGACTTACCCGAGCGCAACAGGAAGATGGAGATAAACGTGGTGCTGAAGACCAGTAGCCCCATGATGAGATAGGACTGGGCAAAGCCGTATTTCTCGTAGCTGTAACCTGCCAGCGGTGACAGGACCGAGGCAATCACCGAGCTTGTACAGGCAAAGCCCACCAGATAGAGGGTGGAAGAGAGCCGCTTATCAAAATGCAGGCTGTTGTATTTAAAGATGGAGACCAGCAAAACGGGCAGTTCAACCGCGTGCAATAGCTTGGTAATGGAGATCAATACCGGTCCCTCAACCAGACCCGATGCCACCATACGCATCGCCATCACCATTCCGGCGAAAATCAGGCCGTTTTTCGCACCGAGGCGATTCACCAGCCACGGGGCGCAGAACATGCCCGCCGCTTCCAGGAAAACCTGGAAGGAGTTGAGATAGCCGTACATGGCGTTTCCTTCCTGCAGCGTCGGGAACTGTGAGGAGAAATAGACCGGGAACTGCTGGTCGTAGACGCCATAAATACAGGTGCCAATAACGAAAAACACCAGCGCCCAGAAGCGCGGCAGCGTCAACAGACGTAAGGCATCCTCCAGCGTGACCTTACCGCCGGATACCGCCTCCTGCATGGCGTGCGGCGCGGAAGAGACTCTTAGGCGCGCCAGCAACACAAAAAACACCAGCCCGGCGCAGCTCGCCACCGCGAAGTTCAGCTTCGGGTTAATGTTAAACAGGAGCCCGGCAAAAAAGGTTGCTGCCGCCCAGCCCAGCGATCCCCACATCCTCGCCTTGCCAAACTCAAACTGACTCTGGCGGGCCACGCGCTCGGTATAGGACTCCAGTACCCCTATCCCGCCGTTAAACGTCAGGCCGATATAAATCCCGCCGAAAATGCTGCCAAGTAACACGTGAATCTGCAGCAGATAACCAAACATCAGGAAGGCCGGGCCAGAAAGAATGAGCAGGCTGGTCAGAAACCAGAGCAGGTTTTTGCGCAGGCCAAGTTTGTCCTGAATGAAGCCGTAGCAGATTTGCGCGCACAGCGCGGAGACGGACAGCACGGCATAGATGACTCCCGTATCCCCTGCCTTTAACCCCACCTCCTGATGGAGCCAGATAGAGAGCAACGAGCCGGAAGATGACCATGTGACAAAAAAGAAAAACAGTAATGCGCTTAATAAAGGGTAGCTGTGAGAGTGATGCGTTTTCATCATGACATTCTCATGTTGGAGTAATGACATTATGGTAACGTTAACATTTATGCTTTCTCATACAGTTTGGCGGAAATTTAAGATGTTAATCACGAAAGTTAACGTTAACATTGATAGAGTGAGATCGCGATCAAATATTCATCACTGAATTAAATATGGCCTGGCCTGTGCATCAGCCTTCCTTTTACATCAGCGACTTAGTTGTATACCCTTTCCCACAGAGCATTAACGGAGTAAGAAAATGGCTTCCCTGAAGGACGTCGCAAAGCTGGCTAACGTATCGCTGATGACGGTCTCCCGCGCGCTGAATAGCCCGGAGCGCCTTAAACCTGAAACGCTGGCGCGCGTTCAGCTGGCTATCGAGCAGACCAGCTACGTTCCTGACCTGTCCGCCAAGAAAATACGCCGCGCGCATGCCTCGCCTAAAACCATAGGCGTACTGGCGCTCGATACGGTGACGACACCTTTTTCGGTGGAGATCACGCTGTCGATTGAAGAGACGGCCAGAATGCACGGCTGGAACAGCTTCGTGATGAATATGTTTACCGATGACAACCCGGACGCCATTGTCGACCTTCTTCTCTCTCATCGGCCTGACGGAATTATCTACACCACCATGGGGCTACGTCAGGTTCCTCTCCCGGCTAAACTCCTCACCCTTCCCTGCGTGCTGGCCAACTGCGAAAGTGACGGCGAAAAGGTTGCCAGCTATATTCCCGATGATGAACAGGGGCAATATACCGCCGTGCGGGCGTTACTCGCGGAGGGTTATCGACGACCTCTCTGCCTGCATTTGCCTGAGGGGCATCTGGCCACAACCCGTCGTCGTCAGGGGCTGGAGCGTGCATGCCGTGAAGCGGGGCTCGATCCGGACGGCCTGGCGCACAGCTATATGGCACCCGGCGATGAGCACTACCGCGACATTCCGTCAGTGTTGCTGGCTCACATCCAGAATGGCATTCCCCGGTTTGACGCGGTTATCTGCGGCAACGATCGTATCGCGTTTATGGTGTATCAGACGCTGCTGGGGCAAGGGCTTCGCATACCGGAAGATGTCGCCGTTATCGGCTATGACAATATGGTGGGTATTGGAGAGTTGTTCCTGCCGCCACTCACGACGGTTCAACTGCCGCACTATGAAATTGGTCGCCTGAGCGCCTTGCATATTATTAACGGTGAAGAGCATCTGGAAACCACGCGCGTAGAAAGTCCATTTTTACTGCGTGATTCCGTTGCGCATGTAACGTAAGCCTGCTTTTTTGCCCATGACGCAAAAACAGGGAGCGTTCCCCTCTTTTTTGCCGTTCGATGGCACGTTTTGTCACACTCTTTTCCGTGTGTTTACACACCGGGTAAACGGGCCATAACCCGCTGTTTTTATTTGGCATAAAATGCAATTTTCTTTTTAAAAATGGGGATATTTCCTCGCTACAGCCGCGTGTCACAAAACAGTAAACAAATTAACCATTGAGCCCCGTGGCAAAAGGCTCTATATTGGCGGCGTTTTTTTCAGGCCCCCATCTGTTTTTTAACTTTTTATTCAATCGTGGCTCATAACGAAGCGGCGGTTGTAGGAGTGATATGATGACGGATAAAGTCCGTATTGACACCGTAGATGCCCACAAAAGCAACGAAACCTATCTGGCCCGTCAGGCCGAGTTTGAATCTAACGTCAGGAGTTATCCGCGCAAACTGCCTTTAGCCATCACTAAAGCAGAAGGCGTGTGGATCACCGATGCAGATAATAAAGAATACCTTGACTGTTTAGCAGGCGCGGGGACCCTTGCGCTTGGCCATAACCATCCTGATGTGCTGAAAAGCATCCAAAATGTCATTACCAGCGGCTTGCCGTTACATACCCTGGATCTGACTACGCCTCTGAAAGACGCGTTTTCTGAATACCTGCTCTCTCTGCTGCCTGGTCAGGGCAAAGAGTACTGCCTGCAGTTCACCGGTCCCTCCGGTGCTGACGCCGTTGAAGCGGCGCTTAAGCTGGCGAAAAAAGTGACCGGTCGTAGCGGTATCATCAGCTTCTCTGGTGGTTACCACGGCATGACTCACGGCGCACTGTCCGTGACCGGCAACCTGTCTCCGAAAGAAGCGGTTGACGGTATGATGCCAGAAGTCCAGTTCATGCCTTACCCGCACGAATACCGTTGCCCGCTGGGTATCGGTGGTGAAGCGGGCGTGAAAGCGCTGACTTACTACTTCGATAACCTGATCAACGACGTTGAAAGCGGCGTGCGTAAGCCTGCAGCTGTGATCCTGGAAGCGGTTCAGGGCGAAGGCGGCGTGAACCCGGCTCCGGCTGAGTGGCTGCAGCGCATCCGTAAAGTGACTCAGGAACACGGAATTCTGCTGATCCTCGACGAAGTTCAGGCTGGCTTTGCCCGTACCGGTAAATTCTTCGCCTTCGAACACGCGGGCATCGAGCCAGACATCATCGTGATGTCTAAAGCAGTCGGTGGCGGTCTGCCGCTGGCCGTGCTCGGCATCAAAAAGCAGTTCGACGCATGGGCCCCAGGTCACCACACCGGTACCTTCCGCGGCAACCAGCTGGCGATGGCAACCGGTCTGACGACGCTGAAAATCCTGAAAGACCAGAACATCGCAGGCAAAGTGGCTGCGCAAGGCGAATGGCTGAAAAGCCAGCTGAAAGAGATGGCGAAACGTTACCCGGTTATCGGCCACGTTCGCGGTCTGGGCATGATGATCGGTATCGAGATCGTTAAGCCACACGAAGCCGCAGACCACATGGGCTGCTTCCCGGGCGACGGCGAGCTGTCTGCACTGATTCAGAAGAAGTGCTTCGAAGCCGGTCTGATTCTGGAGCGCGGTGGTCGTAACGGTATCGTTCTGCGTCTGCTGCCGTCTCTGCTGATCAGCGATGAAGAGCTGAAGATCTTCCTGGATAAATTTGAGCAGGCACTGCTTGCTGCGGGCGTTCGCCCGGCGTAACCGGAGTTGTTGATTACGATGTCTGATTCAAACCCAATTTTGTTCTCCTCTGCGCAGAGCATTGAAGCTTACCAGCAGGCGATTGAACAAAGCACTCAGGCTGTGATGCAGTGGCTGAAACAGCCTGAGATGTACCAGGGCAAAACGGTCGCGGAACTGCGCGACCGTATTAAGCTGGATTTCAACCCGAAAGGGCTGGGCAACGAAGCGGCGATTGAACGCGCCGTGGAGTTCTTCCTGAAAGACAGCCTGTCCGTTCATCACCCGCAGTGTGTGGCGCACCTGCACTGCCCAAGCCTGGTCGTAAGCCAGGCGGCGGAAGTGCTGATCAACGCCACTAACCAGAGTATGGACTCCTGGGATCAAAGCCCGTCCGCAACCATCATTGAGATCAAACTGATCGAGTGGCTGCGTACCCGCGTGGGTTATCAGGCTGGCGACGCGGGTGTCTTCACCAGCGGCGGTACCCAGAGCAACCTGATGGGCCTGATGCTGGCGCGCGATGCGTTCTTTGCGCGTCAGGGTCATTCCGTTCAGCAGGACGGCCTGGTAGGCGATCTGCGTAAGATCCGCGTACTGTGCTCCGAGAACGCGCACTTCTCCGTGCAGAAAAACATGGCGCTGATGGGCCTGGGCTACCAGTCCGTGGTGCAGGTGAAAACGGACGAATTCTCCCGCATGGATCTGACCGATCTGGCGGCGAAAATTGAACAGTGCAATGCGAACGGCGAGCAGATTCTGGCGATCGTCGCGACGGCAGGTACCACCGATGCCGGTGCTATCGACCCGCTGCGCGCGATTGCAGAACTGGCCGCGAAGCAGAACATCTGGGTACACGTTGATGCAGCCTGGGGCGGCGCGCTGCTGATGTCTGAGCAGTATCGTCAGTACCTTGACGGCATTGAGCTGGTGGATTCTGTGACCCTGGACTTCCACAAACAGTTCTTCCAGACCATCAGCTGCGGCGCGTTCCTGCTGAAAGAAGCGCGTCACTATGAGCTGATGCGCTATCAGGCGGCTTACCTGAACTCTGAGTTCGATGAAGAAGCGGGCGTGCCTAACCTGGTGTCCAAATCTCTGCAGACCACCCGTCGTTTTGACGCGCTGAAGCTGTGGATGAGCCTGGAAGCGCTGGGTCAGGAGCAATACGCGGCGATCATCGATCACGGCGTGACCCTGGCGCAGCAGGTTGCGGCCTACGTGAAAGCGCAGCCTGCTCTGGAACTGGTTATGCAGCCGCAGCTGGCAAGCGTTCTGTTCCGCTTCCGCGGTCAGGTGCAGACGGATGACGCGGGCATCGCCCTGCTGAACCAGAAAATTGGTGACGCGCTGCTGGAATCCGGCCGTGCGAACGTCGGTGTGACCGAGCATAACGGCGTGACCTGCCTGAAGCTGACGCTGCTGAACCCAACCGTGACGCTGGAAGATATCAAAATCCTGCTGTCTCTGGTTGAGCGCACCGCACAGGAAGTTCTGGCTAAGTAACACAAAACCCCTCTTCCGCCGGGAGAGGGGTTATTTTTACAGCCCTGCCCACCACATCCTAAATTTCAATCCCCAGTAGCTCGTCCAGCCCGTTGTGGTACTCACCACGTTCCCCTTCGACACAACCACCAGAGTTGGCGTGACGCTCACTTGCCATTGCTGCGACAAAGCACCGTTTGCATCGTTAATCACCGGCATTTTCAGCTGTTTCTTTTCAACCCAGCGCGCAAGCTTTGCATTGTCACCAGAACGCATGGCGATACTCACCACGTTCCCTCCCTCTTCTGCCAGTTGATTAACCGAGGGCGTCGTATAACGGCATATGCTGCACCAGGTCGCCCAGACGTAAATCAGCAGCGGACGCTCCTGGCTGAGCGCAGCGATATCGTGAATGTTGCCGTCGATGCTCTGCATCGGTGTTGCGCTAAAACTGGCGGGGAGCATCGGTTTTCGGTATTGATCCACACCCCACACTACGGCCAGCGTCAGCAGAACGAGTATTATCCCTTCCCGCGCCCAGCGGCGCAGTCGATTGATTTTGCGGTTGTCCATTGTGACCTCGTGTTTTAACGGAGGTCATCTTAGCGGGCATTACACCACTATGCTGTAAAGAAGTGTCGCGTCTGTTTGCTGGTGAAGATCATTTCATCGATGAGGCTTACCAAACGGAAAACGGTTATCAGGTAGGTTCATTTTTGTTACATTTTTTTTCGAACAAGCCATAGTCTGATATTTAAAATAGGCAGGTTGCCGTATTGTTGACAGGCAAAATCAAACTTAAAAACCGTTCAACTGGAGAAAAAATGGCTAAGTGTAAATGGCTGCTTCTGGGTGTCGTGATGTCTCTGGCAAGCGCGGCGAATGCAGCACCACAAGCGGCATCCGGCATCAAGGCCTATGAAGAAAAAGAGTTCATCGCTGACTTCACGAAATTCAAAATTGGCGACACGGCGCCGGCGCAGTATCAAACGCCGGAGTACACCATCAAACAGTACCAGCTGCGTAACCTGCCGGCTCCGGATGCCGGAACCCACTGGACCTACATGGGCGAGAACTATGTGCTGATCGGCGATGCGGATGGCAAAATCTACAAAGCCTACAATGGAGATATTTTCTATCACCGCTAATACCATCCTGATTCGCCCCTGGCAGGAAAGCGATCGCCCTTTCCTGCGCACGCTTTTCCTCCACGCCCGGCGTGAAGCCTGGCCATGGCTGGACGGTTCAGACTGGCAGCTTGAAGACTTTGACGCGGTAACGCGTGACGAAGTGATTTGGGTTGCCACGCAGAACGGCCATCGCCTGGGTTTTGCTTCCGTCTGGACGAACGATAATTTCCTGCACAACCTGTTTGTAGATCCGCAGTATCAGAGCATGGGCGTCGGGCATGAGTTGCTTGAACACGTGCAGAAAACGTTTACCAGTACGGGTTCGCTTAAGTGTCTGGTGAAGAATGCGCGGGCTATTGCGTTTTACCAGCGGCACGGCTGGCACATTGAGGCGACGGGTGATTCTCCGGACGGAGAGTACTATCTGATGCATTATCGGCTAGAGTAAGTCAGGTGGCGCTTCGCTTACCTGACCTACAAAACCGTATTTCGTAGGCCGGGTAAGGCGAAGCCGCCACCCGGCACTAAGCGAAGAGGTATTACACCGCGCGGAACGCGATTTCGCCCGGGATCACTTCGCCCTGCCAGTAGAGCTGCGCCGCAACGCGTCCCGCCAGCTGGCGATACATATCTGCAAATTCGCTGTCCGGACGGCTGACGACCGTCGGTTTTCCGCTGTCCAAATCTTCACGCAGGGTAATGTGCAGCGGCATCTGCCCAAGCAGTTGGGTGTGATACTTCGCGGCCAGTTTTTCTGCGCCACCGGTACCGAAGATAGGTTCGTGGTGACCGCAGTTGCTGCAGATGTGCATGCTCATGTTCTCAACGATACCGAGCACCGGCACTTCCACCTTCTCGAACATTACGATGCCTTTTTTGGCGTCGATCAGCGCGATATCCTGCGGCGTCGTCACCACAACGGCCCCCGTGACCGGAATGTTTTGCGCCAGCGTCAGCTGAATGTCACCGGTGCCCGGCGGCATATCCAGTACCAGATAATCCAGATCCGGCCACATCGTCTCCTGCAGCATCTGCAGCAGCGCTTTGCTGGCCATCGGGCCGCGCCAGACCATGGCGTTATCGTCAGTCACCAGATAACCGATGGAGTTGGTCGCCAGACCGTGCGCCATGATTGGCGCCATGTGGGTGCCGTCCGGTGAGGTTGGACGCTGGTTTTCCGCGCCCAGCATGTTCGGAATAGACGGGCCGTAGATATCGGCATCAAGAATACCGACCTTTGCCCCTTCCGCCGCCAGCGCCAGCGCCAGGTTGACGGCCGTGGAGGATTTACCTACCCCACCCTTGCCCGAACTGACGGCGATAATGTTTTTCACGCCGTTAATGCCCGGCTGGTTTTTCACACGCTTCAGCGTGGCAATGCTGTGGCTCAGCTTCCAGTCAATCGCCTTCGCGCCGGTAATGCGCAGCAGCTCAGAGCTGGTCTGCTCTTTCAGTGCGTCAAAGGCGCTGGTCCAGACGAACGGCATCTGCAGTTCAATGTGCAGGGTATCGTCCAGCCAGGCAACGTGGTGTAACGCTTTCAGCGTAGTGAGATTGTGCTTCAGGGTTGGATGCTGAAAGTTAGCCAGCGTCCCGGCGACCATTGCTCGTAAGGCTTCCGGTGATTTGGCCTGGGATTGAGAACTCATCCCGACTCCTTTGTTCTTGTGAATAAGACCTTAGATGAACAAGTTTACCTGAAAGGCCGTGGTTTGTGCTTACTTAATAATGCCCCTTTTGGTAAGATCGAAAACCCTTTTCACAGTTAAAAGAAGTAATGCCTACTATGACTCAAGTCGCGAAGAAAATTCTGGTAACGTGCGCACTGCCGTACGCCAACGGCTCAATCCACCTCGGCCACATGCTGGAGCATATCCAGGCTGATGTCTGGGTCCGTTACCAGCGAATGCGCGGCCACGAGGTTAATTTCATCTGTGCGGACGATGCCCACGGCACGCCGATCATGCTGAAAGCGCAGCAGCTGGGGATCTCCCCGGAGCAGATGATTGCCGAAATGAGTCAGGAGCATCAGACTGATTTTGCTGGCTTTGACATCAGCTATGACAACTATCACTCCACGCACAGCGACGAAAACCGCGAGCTGTCGGAGCTGATCTACACCCGTCTGAAAGAGAATGGTTTTATCAAAAACCGCACCATCTCTCAGCTGTACGATCCGGAAAAAGGCATGTTCCTGCCGGACCGTTTCGTCAAAGGCACCTGTCCGAAATGTAAATCCCCGGACCAGTACGGCGATAACTGCGAAGTGTGCGGCGCAACCTACAGCCCGACCGAGCTTATCGAGCCGAAATCCGTGGTTTCAGGCACCACGCCTGTCATGCGTGACTCCGAGCATTTCTTCTTCGACCTGCCGTCCTTCAGCGAAATGCTGCAGGCGTGGACCCGCAGCGGCGCGCTGCAGGAGCAGGTGGCGAACAAAATGCAGGAGTGGTTCGAATCCGGCCTGCAGCAGTGGGATATCTCCCGCGATGCGCCGTACTTCGGCTTTGAAATCCCGAACGCGCCGGGCAAATACTTCTACGTCTGGCTGGACGCGCCAATCGGCTACATGGGCTCCTTCAAGAACCTGTGCGACAAGCGTGGCGACACCGTGAGCTTCGACGAATACTGGAAGAAAGATTCCACGGCAGAGCTATACCACTTCATCGGTAAAGACATCGTTTACTTCCACAGCCTGTTCTGGCCGGCCATGCTGGAAGGCAGCAACTTCCGCAAGCCAACCAACCTGTTTGTTCACGGCTACGTGACGGTGAACGGCGCCAAGATGTCCAAGTCCCGCGGGACGTTCATCAAGGCCAGCACCTGGCTGAACCACTTCGATGCGGACAGCCTGCGCTACTACTACACCGCGAAGCTCTCTTCCCGCATCGACGATATCGACCTGAACCTGGAAGATTTCGTGCAGCGCGTGAACGCGGACATCGTCAACAAGGTGGTGAACCTGGCCTCCCGTAACGCGGGCTTTATCGCCAAACGCTTTGACGGCGTGATGGCCGCTGAACTGGCTGACCCTGCCCTGTACAAAACCTTTACCGACGCGGCAGCTACCATTGGCGACGCGTGGGAAACTCGTGAGTTCGGTAAAGCCGTGCGCGAAATCATGGCGCTGGCCGACCTGGCAAACCGCTACGTGGACGAGCAGGCACCGTGGGTTGTCGCTAAACAGGAAGGTCGCGATGCCGATCTGCAGGCGATCTGCTCTATGGGCATCAACCTGTTCCGCGTGCTGATGACGTACCTGAAGCCGGTTCTGCCACAGCTGGCGGCCCGTGCCGAAGCGTTCCTGAACACCGAACTGACCTGGGATGCCATCCAGCAGCCGCTGCTCGGCCACAAGGTGAACACCTTTAAAGCGCTGTACAACCGCATCGAGATGAAGCAGGTTGAAGCCCTGGTAGAAGCGTCTAAAGAAGAGGTTAAAGCGGCTGCGGCACCGGTCACCGGCCCGCTGGCAGACGATCCGATTCAGGAAACCATTACCTTCGACGATTTCGCTAAAGTCGACCTGCGCGTGGCGCTGATCGAAAACGCGGAATTCGTGGAAGGTTCTGACAAACTGCTGCGCCTGACGCTGGATCTGGGCGGCGAGAAGCGTAACGTCTTCTCCGGCATCCGTTCAGCCTACCCGGACCCGCAGGTGCTGATCGGTCGTCAGACCGTGATGGTGGCGAACCTGGCGCCGCGTAAAATGCGCTTCGGCATCTCTGAAGGGATGGTGATGGCCGCAGGCCCTGGCGGGAAAGATATCTTCCTGTTAAGCCCTGACGAAGGCGCGAAGCCGGGTCAGCAGGTGAAATAACAAAAAAGCCGGAGATTCTCTCCGGCTTTTTTTATGGCATTTTGTTTTCTCCCTCTCCCCGAGGGAGAGGGTCGGGGTGAGGTCATCAGGCCGCCCCTACCGCCTTTACGCCTTCGGGTGATGCACCCGATGGGTCAGCCCGCGCAGGAAATTACGCAGGAACTGGTCGCCGCACTCGCGGTAGTTTTTATGATCCGGCGCGCGCATCATGGCGGTGACTTCCGGCACGGATACGCGGAATTTTTGCTCGGTCATGATCGCCACGATATCGTCCGTTTTCAGCGAGAACGCGATACGCAGCTTTTTCAGCACCGTGTTATTGTTCACGCGACGCTCCAGCGCCAGCTCTGGCGCGGCAGGATCTTTGCCACGCTTATCGTAAATCAGGCCGTTCAGGAAACCCGACAGAATGATATCAGGGCAGCGGACAAAGCCCTCTTCGTCTTCTTTGGTCATCCACGTGTCAAAACCCGCAGACGTGGATTCCATGTCGGACAGCGCAAGAATGCGCACCATGTCGTTATTGTTCGCTTTCAGGGTGTAGCGCAGGCTACGAAGAATATCGTTACTTAGCATAGAGCCTTCGAATGTCGATGATGCAATGGCGCGCAGTGTACCAGCTTTACAGCCCAATCGCCTCTTTCAAACTCTTCAGGTAGCGGCGGCTGACGGGTACCGTTTGCCCGGCACGCAGCACCAGTTCGGCCTGGCCGTTATCTTCCAGGCGGATCTCCTTCAGGTGCGCCATGTTCACCAGATACTGGCGGTGGCAGCGGATCAGCGGCGTGCGGCTCTCGAGCGTGCGCAGTGTCAGCTCGGTAAATCCTTCGTTCCCTTCCGCGCTGGTGACAAACACCCCGCTCAGGCGGCTGCTGACGAACGCCACATCATCCATCTGCAGAAGATAGATCCGGCTGTGCCCGGTGCAGGGGATAAACTTCAGCGGCTGCTGGTTCTCCGGCAGCAGCGTGACGTCCTGTGCGGTCCTCTCCTGGCGTAAACGGGTGAGCGTTTTTTCAAGGCGCTTCTCTTCGATCGGCTTGAGCAGATAGTCAAACGCGTGCTCCTCAAAGGCCTTAACGGCATATTCGTCGAACGCCGTCAGAAACACGATGTAGGGACGATGTTCCGGGTCGAGCATGCCGACCATCTCCAGCCCGCTGATGCGGGGCATCTGAATATCAAGGAACAGCACGTCCGGGCGCAGCTTGTGCACCGCGCCGATGGCCTCAATGGCGTTGGCGCACTCCCCCACAATCTCAATATCCGGCTGCTCCTGCAGCAGAACGCGCAGGTTTTCCCGTGCCAGCGGCTCGTCATCCACAATCAGCACTCTTAACATGCGTTTTCCTCCAGCGGCAGTCGTACGGTAATACGGGTAAATCGGTCGGGCTCGCAGGCGACGGTAATGCCACAGTCATCGCCAAAATGGGCGCGCAGGCGTTTATCCACCAGGCTCATCCCTAAACCGCCGGAGGCGGAAGGCTGGTAAAGCCCGGCATTATCTTCAATATCCAGCACCAGATGGTGGTTAAAACGGCTGGCGGCAATGGTTATCTCCCCTGTACCCAGGAGCTGTGACGTGCCGTGCTTAATGGCGTTTTCGACAATAGGCTGCAGGGTAAAAGCCGGGAGGTGCTGATACGCCAGCTCGTCCGGCACGGAGAGCGTCACCTGCAGGCGCGACTGGAAACGCGCCTGCTCAATCTGCAGATAGGCGTTCACGTGCTCAATCTCGTCGGCGAGGGTCACGATCTCAGACGGCCGCTTCAGGTTCTTGCGGAAAAAGGTCGACAGAAACTGCACCAGCTGCGCGGCCTGATCGCTGTCGCGGCGGATCACCGCTTTGAGCGTGTTGAGGGCATTAAACAGGAAATGCGGGTTGACCTGGGCATGCAGCAGCTTAATTTCAGACTGCGTCAGCAGGGCTTTCTGCCGCTCATACTGTCCGGCGAGGATTTGTGCGGACAGCAGCTGGGCGATCCCCTCCCCCAGCGTGCGGTTGATCGAGCTGAAAAGACGGTTTTTTGCCTCATACAGCTTGATAGTCCCCATCACCCGCTGATTTTCCCCGCGCAGCGGAATCACCAGCGTGGAGCCCAGCTTGCACTGCGGATGCAGCGAACAGCGATAAGGCACTTCGTTACCGTCGGCATACACCACTTCGCCGGTTTCGATGGCGCGCAGCGTATAGGCTGAGGAGATCGGTTTACCCGGCAGATGGTGATCGTCCCCGGTGCCGGTAAAAGCCAGCAGCCGCTCGCGGTCGGTTATGGCCACCGCGCCGATATCCAGCTCCTTGTAGAGCACCTGCGCGACCTTCATGCTGTTTTCTTCGTTAAACCCCTGGCGCAGGATCCCTTCGGTCGAGGCGGCGACCTTCAGCGCCGTGGCGGAAAACGCCGAGGTGTACTTCTCAAACATAGCGCGCTTGTCGAGCAGAATGCGCATAAACAGCGCCGCACCCACGGTGTTAGTCACCATCATCGGGGCGGCAATGCTGCTGACCAGGTGAAGCGCATCTTCAAACGGACGGGCAATGAGCAGAATGATCGCCATCTGCGCCATTTCGGCCACAAAGGTAATGGCTCCGGCGGTGAGCGGGCTGAAGACTTTATCCGGACGGCCGCGCTTAATCATATAGCTGTGCACCAGGCCGCCGAGCAGCCCTTCCACGATCGTGGAGATCATGCAGCTCAGCGCCGTCATCCCGCCCATGGAATAGCGATGCAGCCCCCCGGTTAAACCGACAAGGCCACCGACGACGGGACCGCCCAGCAGCCCCCCCATCACCGCGCCAATCGCGCGCGTGTTGGCAATAGAGTCTTCGATATGGAGACCAAAATAAGTCCCCATGATGCAGAAAATAGAGAAGGTGACGTAGCAGAGCAACTTATGCGGCAGACGAACGGTGACCTGCATCAGCGGGATAAACAGGCGCGTTTTGCTCATCAGCCAGGCAATGACAAGAAACACGCACATCTGCTGAAGCAACAGCAGCACCAGATTAAACTCGTACATACTCAAAACCGCACACGCTAAAAACGCGTAACATACACTGATGCGGGGTTACTTTCTTTGAAGCATTCCAAAAAAGCACAAAATCGTGTCCGTTATCACACCTTTTTCTGAATATCGTGCATGCTTCGCATTGTTTGTTCAAAAATCAATCAACCCTTCCTGGTTCGCAAAAGTGGGTCTACAGTTAAGCTGGGAACGCGTAAGCCAGGGGGCGAATATGGCGTTTTACACGATAGGTGAAGTGGCACTCCTTTGTGATATCAATCCCGTTACCCTACGGGCGTGGCAGCGACGGTATGGATTGCTCAAACCGCAAAGGACCGACGGCGGGCATCGCCTTTTCAATGAGGCCGATATTGACCGCATCCGCGAGATTAAGAGCTGGATCGACAACGGGGTGCAGGTCGGCAAAGTGAAGTCTCTGCTGAGCCACGACGACCCGGACACGCAGCACCTCTGGCGCGAACAACAGGAAACCCTGCTGCGGCTCCTGCAGGCAGGCAATCTTCAGCGCCTGCGCGCATGGATAAAAGAGCAGGGCCGCGACTATCCGGCACAGACGCTGATCTCCCATCTTTTCATTCCGCTCCGTCGACGCCTGCAGTGCCAGCAGTCCACCCTGCAGGCGCTGCTCAGCATGCTCGACGGGGTGCTGATCAACTATATTGCCGTCTGCCTTGCCTCAGCGAAGAACAAAGCCGGAAAAGATGCGCTGGTAGTCGGCTGGAACGTGCACGATACCACCCGCCTGTGGCTGGAAGCGTGGATTGCCACCCAGAAGGGCTGGCGCGTGGATGTTCTGGCGCACTCGCTGGCTCAGCTTAAGCCTGAGTTTTTCGACGGCCAGACCCTGCTGGTCTGGTGTGGCGAAGTGCCGTCCGCCACGCAGCAGCAGCTTCTGATGGAATGGCGAGAAAATGGTTACCCGGTTTATTCCCTTGGGCCGGATGAGCCATAACGGCATTTAATGGTTCATTAACAGCTGCGCTTCACCGTATAATTGTTCCGTTAACAACAGGAGCACATGATGAAGGCAACCAAACTGGCCATTATTACCCTTTTTGTCCTGATGGCCGTGAGCGGTATCGGCGGCGTGATGCTGGCAGGGTACTCGTTTATTGTTCGCGGCGGTGTCGGCTGAGGTACAGCGTCAGCCGCTCAAAAAGGCGATCGACGACGATGGCCGCCAGCGCGACCAGCACCGCCCCCTGCACAATATAAGCCGTATTAAACCCGCTTAAGCCGATAATGATCGGCGTCCCCAGCGTATTGGCACCGACCGTCGACGCAATGGTCGCCGTCCCGATGTTAATGATGACCGACGTGCGGATCCCGGCAATAATAACCGGCGCCGCAAGCGGCAGTTCAACCTTGCGCAGCCGCTGGCCGCGACTCATCCCCATCCCTTCTGCCACGCTCAGCACTGACGCCGGTACCGCCGCGAGGCCCGCCAGCGTGCCCTGCAGCACCGGCAATACGCCGTATAGAATCAGCGCAATGATCGCCGGCTGCTGACCAAAGCCCATCACCGGAACCGCTATCGCCAGCACCGCCACCGGGGGGAACGTCTGACCAATGGCCGCAATCGTCTCCACCAGCGGGCGAAACTCCCGGCCCGCAGGCCGCGTGACCGCGATGCCCGCCCCCACGCCCAGCACGACCGCGATAGCGCTTGAGAGTGCCACCAGCCAGAGATGCGCCAGGGCGAGATTAATAAAGCTCTCCTGCTGATACACCGGCCGCGGCAGCCCGGGAAAAAGGCTGTTAAACAGCGCCGCGCTGTGGGGCATCAGAAACAGCAAGGCGACAAAGAGCGCTACCAGCCAGAGGAGCGGATCACGCAGTGCCTTCACGCGTCACCTCCCCGGCCAGCAGATCGCGAAAATGTAAGGTTCCGCACGGAGCCCCCCGGTCATCCGAGACGGGCAATACCTCGCACTGTCGCGCGACAAACGCGGAGAGGGCATCCCGCAGGCTCATCTGCGCCTGCAGCGGTTCGCCGCTCACCGGCACCTCTTCCCGGCGCATATAGTCGCTGACCGTCCGCAGGGAGAGAAGCCTGACGCCCAGCTCGCTGCGGCCAAAAAACTCGCGCACAAAGTCGTTCTTCGGCCAGGTTAACAGCTCAAGCGGCGAGCCCTGCTGCACCACTTCGCCATGATCCATCAGCACCAGATGGTCGGCCAGGCGCAGGGCTTCATCAATATCGTGCGTCACGAGAACGATCGTGCGTCCGAGAATGCGGTGAATGCGGGTCATCTCCGCCTGCAGCACCCCGCGCGTGACCGGGTCCAGCGCGCCGAAGGGTTCATCCATTAGCAGTACCTGCGGGTTGGCCGCCAGCGCGCGCGCCACGCCCACGCGCTGCTGCTGCCCGCCGGAAAGCTGGTGCGGATAGCGATCGCGCAGCGCGGGCTCTAAACCCAGCAGGGACATTAGTTCATCCACCCGGTCAGCGATTTTCGCCCGCGACCACTTCTCCAGCTGCAGCACGGTGGCGATGTTCTGCGCCACCGTCCAGTGGGGAAACAGGCCGATAGACTGAATGGCATAGCCCATCCGACGGCGCAGCTCCAGCACCGGCAGGCTGCGGATCTCTTCTCCGGCAAAGCGAATCAGCCCGCTGTCATGCTCAACCAGACGGTTGATCATCTTCAGCGTGGTGGATTTTCCCGAGCCCGAGGTGCCAATCAGCACGGAGAACGCCCCCTCGGCAAAGTTCAGGTTCAGATGGCTCGCCGCCGGGCGACCGGCAAAGGTTTTACTGACATCATGAAATTCAATCATTGGCTCTTCTCCCGAGCAGCGCGAGCCATAAGGCAAACAATGCGTCGACGACCACCGCCAGCGCAATCGTGGGCACCACGCCCAATAGCACCAGATCCAGAGCGCTGCTCAGCAGCCCCTGGAACACCAGCGCGCCAAAGCCACCCGCGCCAATCAGCGCCGCAATCACCGCCATGCCGACGGTTTGAACCGCCACCACACGCAGGCTGCGCAGCAGCAAGGGCAGCGCCAGCGGGAGCTGAATCTTCCAGAAACACTGACGCGCGCTCATTCCCATCGCATGGGCGCTTTCCAGCACGTCAGGTGCGACCTGACCTAAGCCCGCGACCACGCCGCGCACCAGCGGAAGCAGCGCATACAGCACCAGCGCGATAAGCGCGGGCGTTAACCCCGTCCCGGCGACACCGAGCGTTCCGAGCACCGGGAATGACTTCACCAGCCCGGCCAACGGCGCAATCAGCAGGCCAAACAGCGCAACGGAAGGAATGGTCTGGATAACGTTGAGTACGGCAAATACCCCACCCTGGCGTGAAGGATGGCGATAGCACCACATGCCAAGGGGGATCCCAACCAGAAGCGCCGGAAAGAGCGTACCGAAGAGGATCGTCAGGTGCTGCGCGAGGGCATCATCAAACACCTCCTGACGGTTGGCGTACTCTTTTAGCAGCGAGAGGTTGTTCAGCTCACCGCTGAACAGCAGGAACAATGGAATACACCATATCTGCGCATTGAGCACCCAGCGCCAGACCGCGCTGGCGATGAGTCGACGAATGGCATCGCTGCAGGCCAGCAGACACAGCGCCAGCCACAGCCACAGGCCGCTGCCGATAGTGGTTCTCGCGAGCGGACTTTCCGCCGATGCCATATGCGTCGCCGCCAGCCCGGCGCTCCAGAACAGCACGATGAAGAGCCCTTCAGAGAGGAGCAGCGTCAGCCACTGCGCCGGGCGTCCCTGCCAAAGCGACAGGATCACCCACGCGCTCAGCGACACCACAAGCCACCCCGGCGTAAACGACCAGACCTGCCAGAGCGCTTTGCCCTCCCCCGACATCAGGCGGTTTGGGGCAACGTTGACAAACGGTAACGCGACCGCCGTGATGGCCACGCAGGCCAGCAGCAGCAGGACGCGGTTATGACATTTTATTGGCACAGCCCTTTCCCGTTACTTCACAAGCCCTTGTTGTTTCAGGAAGTCGGCGGCCACTTTTTTGGCATCCAGCCCCTCGACGGCAATGCTGGCATTCAGCTGCTGCAGCGTTTTTTCATCCAGCTTTTCGAAAACCGGTTTGAGCCATTCGGCAATCTCCGGATAGGCTTTCAGTACCGTCTCACGCACGACCGGGGTCGGAGCGTAAATCGGCTGTACGCCTTTAGGATCGGTCAGGGTTTGCAGGCCGAGCGCCGCCACCGGGCCGTCGGTGCCGTAGGCCATTGCCGCGTTAACGCCGGAGGTTTGCTGCGCCGCCGCTTTGATGGTTACCGCCGTATCCCCGCCCGCCAGCGAGAGCAGCTGAGCCTGGTCGAGCTTGAAGTCGTAGGCTTTTTCGAACGCCGGAAGCGCGTCAGGACGCTCGATAAACTCCGCGGACGCAGCCAGCTTAAAGTCGCCCTTCTCTTTCAGGTAGCGGCTGAGATCCGCCAGAGAAGTCAGCTTCCCTTTCTCCGCCACGTCCTTGCGCACGGCGATAGTCCAGGTGTTGTTGGCCGGTGCCGGGGTCAGCCAGACCAGTTTGTTCTGTTCCGCGTCGAGTTTTTTGACTTTCTCATACCCGGCTTTGGCGTTTTTCCATGCCGGATCGTTTTCATCTTTGAAGAAGAATGCGCCGTTGCCGGTGTATTCCGGGTAGATATCCAGCTCGCCGGATGTAATCGCGCCGCGCACGACGGGCGTGGTGCCGAGCTGGACTTTATTGACCGTTTTCACGCCGTGACTTTCCAGTACCTGCAAAATAATATTACCGAGCAGCGCGCCTTCGGTATCGATCTTTGAGCCCACTTTTACCGGCTCCGCCGCCTGTAACGGCAGGCTCAGCGCCGCCAGTAACACCGCAGATCCCAACATCCCCTTTGCAATCGTCATTCCGCTATCCTCATTTTTTTGCTGCCTTTTTCAGAGGCTTGAGAGAAAAGCGTAGCTTAAAACGGCGGAATTAACCGTCAAAATGCCTTTTTAGCATAAGGTAAGACGCCTCCCCCGCAGGACGGGGGGAGGCAAAGGAGGGAAAGGTTACAGCAGCTCGAACTCGCCTCTATTCACGCGGGCGGAGTCCACGCCGATAAAGACGTTAAATTTGCCCGGTTCCGCATCATATTTCATCTGCTGGTTCCAGAACTTCAGCGCATCCACGTCGATCGGGAAGCTGATGGTTTTGGTTTCCCCAGGCTTGAGGTTGACCTTCTCGAAGCCGCGCAGCTGCTTCACCGGACGGCTCATCGACGCGGTAACATCCTGAACGTACATCTGAATCACCGTAGCCCCTTCGCGCTTGCCGGTGTTGGTTACCTCGACGCTGGCGGTAACGTTGCCGTCACGCTTCAGGGTCGGCGCCGACATTTTCACGTCAGAGACCTTAAAGGTGGTGTAGCTCAGGCCGTAACCAAACGGATACAGCGGGCCGTTAGCTTCGTCGAAGTAACGAGACGTGTACTTGTTCGGCTTGTCAGCATTGTACGGACGACCGGTGTTCAGGTGGCTGTAGTAAACCGGGATCTGCCCGACGGAGCGCGGGAAGGACATCGGCAGCTTGCCCGACGGGTTGTAATCCCCAAACAGCACGTCGGCGATGGCGTTACCGCCTTCGGTACCGGCGAACCACGTTTCCAGAATGGCGTCAGCCTGCTGGTCTTCTTTCACCAGCGCCAGCGGGCGACCGTTCATCAGCACCAGCACCAGCGGCTTGCCGGTCGCTTTCAGGGCTGCGATCAGATCGCGCTGGCTCTGTGGAATCGTGATATCGGTACGGCTGGAGGCTTCGTGCGCCATACCCTGCGCTTCCCCCACGACCGCGACCACGACGTCAGACTGCTTAGCGGCGTTCACCGCCTCGTCAATCATCTCCTTCGGCGTGCGCGGATCGACCTTCACCGCTTCCTCGTACTGGTTGAGGAAGGTCACGATGTCTTTATCGTTGGTAACGTTCGCCCCTTTGGCATAGACCACTTTGGCGTTTTCACCGACGGCACTCTTGATACCGGTCAGCACGGTCACGGACTGGTCAGCCACGCCCGCGGCAGACCAGCTGCCCATCACGTCGCGCTTGCTGTCGGCCAGCGGCCCCACAACGGCAATGGTGCCGGATTTTTTCAACGGCAACGTGTCGAGGCGGTTTTTCAGCAGCACCAGGCTTTCGCGCGCCACGTCACGCGCTTCTTTGCGATGCAGGCGGCTTTCAGCGTTGGTATCTGCCGGGTCAGAGTCTTTCGGGCCCAGGTGGCTGTACGGATCGTTAAACAGCCCCATGTCGTATTTCACGTTCAGCACGTGGCGCGCGGCATCGTCCAGCTCCGCCATCGTTACCTTGCCGCTCTTCACAAGCCCAGGCAGGTATTTGCTGTAGTACTCGTCGCTCATGCTCATGTTGATGCCGGACTTGAGCGCGACGCGCACCGCGTCTTCCGGATCGGAGGCGGTACCGTGTTTGATCAGCTCTTTAATCGCGCCGTGGTCGGAAACGGTGATGCCCTTAAAGCCCCACTGGTCGCGCAGCACGTCTTTCAGCAGCCAGGAATCGGACGTCGCAGGCGTGCCGTTCAGCGAGTTCAACGCTACCATCACCGCGCCGCTGCCCGCATCAAGCCCTGCCTTGTACGGCGGCATGTAGTCGTTGAACAGGCGCTGCGGGCTCATGTCGACGGTGTTGTACTCTTTCCCGCCTTCAACCGCGCCATAGGCCGCAAAGTGTTTGACACTGGTCATCACCGAGTAGCGGTCCGCCGGGCTTTTACCCTGCATCGCTTCCACCATGGTTTTACCCATCGTGGAGGTTAAGTACGTATCTTCACCAAAGCCTTCCGAGCCGCGGCCCCAGCGCGGATCGCGCGAGACGTCCACCATGGGCGCCCAGGTCATGTTCAGGCCGTCGTCCGCCGCTTCATACGCCGACACGCGCCCGACGGTTTTCACCGCGTCGAGGTTAAAGGAAGACGCTAAGCCGAGGCTAATCGGGAAGACGGTACGCTGGCCGTGCACCACGTCATAGGCGAAGAACAGCGGAATCTTCAGGCGGCTGAGATCCATCACCTGGTCCTGCATCTTGCGGATATCCTGGCGGGTGACGGTATTAAAGATGGCCCCTACCTGCCCGTCTTTGATCATCTCTCGGATGGCCTCTTTCGGGTTATCCGGGCCGACGCTGATCAGACGCAGCTGGCCGATTTTCTCATCGACCGTCATTTTCTTGAGCAATTCCGTGACAAACGCATCCCGCGCTTCAGGCGTGAGCGGGTGATTGCCAAACAAATCCTCTGCCAGCGCAGGTTGCAGCGCCAGGCTGACGGCGACACCTACAGAACATAGCCATTTCATGTCGTTTTACTCTCTCATCAATAACCGCCGGACGATCTCGGCCATACCGTGCGAAAAGCGCAGTGTGCCACAAACCCTCTGAACGTTGCAGGGTTATTCTCTGATTTTTCTCGTGAATACTCGACCGCTTAACAGTTAATCGCGCTATGCTTTACAGCGAGAAATTTGCCCCACCACAAGGAGTGGAAGATGTCTTCTGTTCGAACTGACGATAACAAAGCATTTATTAACGAACTGTCGCGCCTGGTTGGCTCCTCTCACCTGCTTACCGACCCGGCTAAAACCGCCCGCTACCGCAAGGGCTTCCGCTCCGGTCAGGGCGAGGCGCTGGCGGTGGTTTTCCCCGGCACGCTGCTGGAACTGTGGCGCGTGCTGAGCGCCTGCGTCGCGGCCGACAAGATTATTTTAATGCAGGCGGCCAACACCGGCCTGACCGAAGGCTCCACGCCGAACGGCAACGATTACGATCGTGACATCGTGATTATCAGTACCCTGCGTCTCGACAAGCTGCACCTGCTGGACAAGGGCGAGCAGGTGCTCGCGTTCCCCGGCACCACGCTTTACTCCCTCGAAAAAGCGCTCAAGCCGCTGGGCCGCGAACCGCACTCGGTGATTGGCTCCTCCTGCATTGGCGCCTCGGTGGTCGGCGGGATCTGCAATAACTCCGGCGGCTCGCTGGTGCAGCGCGGCCCGGCGTATACCGAGATGTCGCTGTTTGCCCGTATTGACGAAAACGGCAAGCTGACGCTGGTGAACCATCTGGGAATCGATCTCGGCGTGACGCCAGAACAGATCCTCAGCAAGCTTGACGACGATCGCGTGAAGGACGAAGACGTGCAGCACGACGGTCGTCATGCGCACGATCACGACTACGTGACCCGCGTACGGGATATCGACGCCGATACGCCGGCGCGCTACAACGCCGACCCGGACCGCCTGTTTGAATCCTCCGGTTGCGCCGGGAAGCTTGCCGTTTTTGCTGTGCGTCTGGATACCTTCCCGGCAGAGAAAAAGCAGCAGGTATTTTACATCGGTACCAATCAGCCTGAGGTTCTGACGGAAATCCGCCGTCATATTCTGGGCGAATTCAGCAATCTTCCGGTGGCGGGCGAGTACATGCACCGGGACATTTACGACATCGCCGAACGTTACGGCAAAGATACCTTCCTGATGATCGACAAGCTCGGCACCGACAAAATGCCGTTCTTCTTCACCATGAAGGGCCGCACCGATGCGATGCTGGAGAAAGTGTCGCTGTTTAAACCCCACTTCACCGACCGCTTTATGCAGAAGCTGGGCAACGTTTTCCCGGCGCATTTACCGGAGAGAATGAAAACCTGGCGCGACAAGTACGAACATCACCTGCTGCTGAAAATGGCCGGGGACGGGATTGCCGAAGCGCAGTCCTGGCTGACCGAATACTTCAAAACCGCCGAAGGGGATTTCTTTGCCTGTACGCCTGAAGAGGGCAGCAAAGCCTTCCTGCACCGTTTTGCCGCCGCAGGCGCAGCCATCCGTTATCAGGCGGTGCATTCCGAAGAAGTGGAAGATATTCTGGCGCTGGATATCGCCCTGCGGCGTAACGACACCGACTGGTTCGAGCATCTCCCGCCGGAAATCGACAGCAAGCTGGTGCACAAGCTCTATTACGGCCATTTTATGTGTTATGTCTTCCATCAGGATTACATTGTCAAAAAAGGGGTCGACGCACACGAACTGAAGGAGCAGATGCTCGCCCTTCTGCGTGAACGCGGCGCACAATATCCTGCGGAACATAACGTCGGACATCTTTATGAAGCCCCTGACGCACTTAAGCAGTTTTATCGCGAGAATGACCCTACAAACAGCATGAATCCCGGCATTGGTAAAACAACGCGGAAGAAATACTGGAAAGAGAGCGCAGACGCGGAGCAGCGCATAACGCAAACGTCTGATTAATTCCTACAGCCAAATTTGAGAGATTGTTAAGCGCTCCTTAATCGTAATAGAGTAACTGCTTATCGCCGGAGAAACGTTTCTCCGGCTTTCTATAACGAGGAGCAGGCACATCATGTCGGCTGTTGATGTTTTATCCGAGACCGAACTGGAAGTGCGCGACGCCCTTCCCGATGATGTGCATGCTATTGCCGCGATCTATGCATGGCATGTGCTTCACGGGCGCGCGTCGTTTGAAGAAGTCCCCCCCACCATCGACGAAATGCGACATCGCATGAAAAGCGTGGCTGAGAACGGTTTACCGTGGCTTATCGCGCTGTATCGCGGCATCGTGGTGGGCTACTGCTACGCGACGCCTTACCGTCCACGGCACGCCTACCGCTATACCCTGGAAGAGTCGATTTACGTTGATGCCAGCATCACCGGGCGCGGTTTTGGCTCGGCACTGATGGATGCGCTGATTGAACGCTGCGAGCAAGGGCCGTGGCGGCAAATGATTGCCGTGGTGGGAGATGGCAATAATAATGCCGGCTCGTTGCGGCTGCATAAAAAGCACGGCTTCGAGATTGTCGGTCAGCTGCGCAGCGTAGGCTATAAGAAAGGTGACTGGCGGGATACGGTGATTATGCAGCGTCCGCTCAACGATGGTGACTGGACGCTGCCGGAATAAACGCAGAGCGGTCTGGTGCCCTCACCCCGGCCCTCTCCCACAGGGAGAGGGAGAAAACATAAAAAACGGTAACATGCGTTACCGTTTTGCTTTTACCTAATCGTTCTGCGCCGTCGCCATCTGCTCGGCTTTCTGCTTTTTATACGTCAGTGCCGCGGCCGGTACAGGCTGCACTTTTCCGGTTTCAATCCAGGTACGCAGGCGGCTCGCGTCCGCGAAGTGGGTATATTTGCCGAAGGCATCCATCACCACCAGCGCCACTGGCTTACCGTTAAACACGGTGCGCATCACCAGACAGTGTCCTGCCGCGTTGGTAAAGCCGGTTTTCGTTAGCTGAATATTCCAGTTATCCCGGTAAACCAGATGGTTAGTATTGCGGAACGGCAGCGTATAGGCCGGGTTCGCAAAGGTCGCCATCTCTTCACGGGTGGTACTGAGCTGACCAATCAGCGGATACTGTTTGCTGGCAATCAGCAGTTTCGTCAGATCGCGCGCCGTGGAGACGTTGTTGATCGACAGCCCCGTCGGTTCAACGTAGTGCGTATTGTTCATCCCCAGCGCTTTGGCTTTTGCGTTCATCGCGCGGATAAAGGCGTCGTAGCCGCCCGGATAGTGGTGCGCCAGGCTCGCCGCCGCGCGGTTTTCAGACGACATTAGCGCCAGCAGCAGCATATTTTTACGGCTGATTTCACTGTTCAGCCGCACGCGAGAGTAGATCCCCTTCATCTCCGGCGTGTGGCTGATATCCACTTTCAGCTTTTCGTCCAGCGGCAGATGTGCATCAAGCACCACCATCGCGGTCATTAATTTGGTAATTGAGGCGATCGGGCGCACCAGGTCAGGATGGCTGGCATAGATCACCTTATTGGTGTTGAGATCGACAATCATCGCGCTGCCGGACGCAATTTGCGGTTGAGCAGCGGCGGCGCTCACCGCGGGCGTTTTGGCGACGGCCGGCACGGCAGCGGACGCGCCCAGCAGCAGCGCCAGGCTAAGTAAAGAGACTCGGAATTTCTGCATGGTGAGACTTCTGATAATTATTCACGCACGTCATGACGTACACCGCCTGTATCAACGGATAAACACAGGCTGGCTTCGGCATCATAGCGGTCACCGGGCGTTGTCGCCAGCGGATAATCGTGAACAGATGCTGCATTGCTGGCATTTACGCCAGCAATGCAGTGAACTCAGAAGAGACGGTATCCGTAACCCCAAAGAATAACCGTCAGCGCCAGTAGCGCCTCCAGCACCAGCACCCCAATGGCGAGTGTTGAACTGGAAAAACTCAGGCCTTCTTCTTTATTGATATTCAGGAAGGTTGGAACCCCCAGATACAGCAGATACCCGGTGTAAAAGAGGGCAATGGTACCGATCAGCGCGCACAGCCAGACCAGTGGATAGAGCGCAACAATACCGCTTAAGAACAGCGGGGTCGCGACATATCCGGCAAAGACCATACAGTGCGCCAGCGATGGACGCTGCGGATAGTTACGCGCCATCCAGTGTATGACGCGCCCCATAACCGCCACACCCGCCAGCATCAGGCCATAAAAAACGATGGCCAGATAAAGCCCGGTAAACCAGGAAAGCTGAACTACGGTGCCGTCACCGAAGTTCCAGCCGATTTGTGTTGTTCCGATAAAGGTGCATATTACCGGCACCGCAGCCATCAGCAGCACATGGTGCGTGTAATGATGCGAGACCGTTTCGTTCTCACTTTTAATGACATGCATTTCACGATCGGGATGGGAGAAAAGTCCCCAGACATGGTTCATAGCGCCCCCTTGTTGTCGGCCCGTCAGCGATACCTTAAGTATAATGCAGGCTTTAGATTATTTTATGTACAGTGGGAAATTTCCGTTGATTTCCCCGCTGTTGATTCATGGGGTATATGATTAAACGAGGTACGCTGAGGGAGATAACATTTACGTAATGGATATTAACGCACTCATTGAACAATATGGATATGCCGCGCTGGTCATCGGCAGCGTAGCAGAAGGTGAAACCATCACGCTGTTAGGGGGCGTCGCCGCACATCAGGGATTACTGAAGTTCCCGCTGGTCGTTGCCGCGGTCGCGCTGGGTGGAATGATTGGCGATCAGCTGCTCTACTTTCTGGGGCTGCGCTTTGGGCCAACGCTGCTTAAACGCTTCGCAAAGCATCAAAAGAAAATCCGCCGCGCTCAGCGGCTCATTCAACGTCATCCATATCTGTTCGTCATTGGCACGCGCTTTATGTATGGCTTTCGCATTATCGGGCCGATACTGATTGGTGCCAGTCATCTGCCGCCAAAAATTTTTCTGCCGCTCAATATTGTGGGCGCGGTTGCCTGGGCGCTGATCTTTACGACGCTCGGTTACGCAGGGGGCGAAGTGATTGCGCCATGGCTGCATAATCTCGACCAGCACCTGAAGCACTGGGCGTGGTTGATTCTTGTGGTTGTGGCGGTGATTGGGGTTCGACTGTGGCTGAAGCACCGGGAAAAGACGCGGGATGAGGAGTGAGTGCGGCCTGATGCCCTCACCCTCATGGCTGAGGGTTCCCCACAAAATAATGCCTGCACGGACGACCCCCTCTCCCTTGAGGGAGAGGGTTGGGGTGAGGGGGAACATACGGCTGTGGAGGTCATTCCGTTCACTTTATGTTCCTTGCTACTCTGAAACGACATGACCGGTGAACGTGCCAGGGTGGCTCAATCGCCACCACCCTGGCGACCCGGGCTCCCGGCGGTAAATCGCCGCTTCGCGGTGCCCTCAGCTTATTCCTTCAGGCTATCGGGTCGGGCATGAGCCTGCATCCCTGCAGGCCACGCCCTCTCGGCGCATCCCTGCGCCTCGCCCCGGCCTTACGGAAACGCTTCGGCGATTTACAGCCGGACCAGGGCGTCGCTGTAAGCTATTAATTTTGCTGAAGCAACGTTCATCGCTTCAGGTAAAAAAATTACTGGGGATTCCTCAACCCTGTGGGAGAGGGAGAAAGGTTACTACCCCTCCGGCTTAAACTGCGGGTTCGCCAACATAAAGCCCCCGTCGACGATAAACGATTGCCCTGTAGTATAGCTGGCGTCGCTGTCGCAAAGCCACGCCACCAGGCTGGCAATCTCTTTAGTGTGGCCCGGCCTTGCCAGCGGTATTTCCGGCATTGAGCCTTCCTTCACTTCGCTGTCGTCCATGTCATTCATCGGCGTGGCAATGGCACCCGGCGCGACGGCATTCACCAGAATATTGTGCTTAACCAGCTCCATCGCCATGGATTTGGTTAACCCGCCGAGCGCATGTTTTGCCGCCGTGTAGGCGCTCGCCTCCGGCAGCGGCGTGTGCTCATGCACCGAGGTAATGTTCACAATTCGCCCCCCTTCCCCCTGCTTCACCATCTGCCGGGCGGCAATTTGTGAACAGAGAAACGCGCCGTCCACGTCGACGGTGAAAATATTCCGCCAGTCGTCAAACGGCATTTCAAGGAATGGCGCTTTGGTCATCGCACCCGCATTATTGACCAGCACGTCCAGCCGGCCAAAACGCGCAATCAGCGTTTCAATAGCCTCTGCGCCTTCCGGCAGTGTGCTTAAGTCAAGATGGATAGCCTCTGCGCGCTGCCCCTGCGCTTCAACTTCTCGGCAGGTTTCCAGCGCCCCTTTTTCATCCGAATGCCAGGTGACGCCAATATCAAACCCGCGCTCTGCAAGCATCAGCGCCGTGGTTTTACCGATCCCGGAATCCGATGCGGTCACAATCGCTACTCTGGTCATACTCACCTCCTGAAAAACTGCAAAGAGGTAAGTATAGATAATGACCTTTTTTAGCCATGATGATAGCCACCGCCCAGCGCCGAGGTCAGCTGCAGCGTGGCGTCGACATACTGCCCCTTTAACAGTAATCCTTCGAGATGTTCTTTGAGGGCCGGTATTCTGGCTTCACTGACCCGAGAGCCCGCAACGATCCCCGCGCTGAAACGCGCCTGGGCAAGCGCCACAACGCGTGCCGCATCTTTTTCAACCTGCTGCTGGTGGCTGTTCTTCGCCGTCAGCGTTTCGACTTCACTGGCCGTGCGTGCCACCTGATTGACGGCTTCGACCACCGCTTTGTTGTAGTTCGCCACCGAGAGATTATTCTGCGCCTGAGCGATATCCAGGCTGGCGTTCAGCCTGCCGCTGTCGAAAATCGGCAGCGTCAGCCCGGCGGTCATGCCCATCTGCTGCGCGGAAGAGCGGAACAGATCGCTCAGGTGCAGGGCATCCTGCTGTAAGAATGCCATCAGGTTCACGTCAGGGTAGAAAGCCGCTCGGGCAGCCTCCACTTCGCTCATAGAGGCTTCGATATACCAGTGCGCCTCCTGAAGATCCGGACGACGTGCCAGCAGTTCATAGCCGAGCGTCGACGGTAACGAGGCTTCCACCGTCGGCAAGGCGTGCCGCGTCAGCGTCACGGAAGAGGCGTTCGTCAGCGCGACCAGGCGCGCCTCAACGGCTTTCATCTTCCCGTTTACTTCTGCCAGCTGCGCTTCGGTTTTGTTGGCGTTGATATCCGTTTCGACGCCCTCAACGGAGGAGGTGATGCCGTGTTGATACAGCTCGCGATCGGCACCGATAATATTGTCCTGCTCATGTTTGATCTGCGCGAGGACCTCCCCCACGGCGGCCTGCGTTTGCCACTCCCAGTAGAGCCGCGCCACGCTGCTGGCCAGCAGCTGACGCGTCTGCTCCAGCTCCGCTTTTTGCGCATTCACTTTGCCAATCCGGGCCTCGACCCGGGCGCGATTTTTTCCCCAAAGATCGAGATCCCAGCCTGCGGTCAGGCCAAAGGTGCCGTTGGTGTACCACGGCCCGGTGGTGCCTGCAGCCGGGTCGGTAAAGGCAAACGGCCCCATCAGCCCTTCGGCGGACATTTTCTGGCGTTCCGCATCGGCGGAAAAATTAATCTGCGGACCGTCGGCTGCCATTACGGCTTTGGCCTGGGCTTCGGCAAGCGTAATGCGCTGACGGGCAATCTGCATATCAGGCGCATCGCTCAATGCTTTAGCAATAAGGCCGTTAAGTTCGGGATTGTTATACTCTTTCCACCACTCATTTTTCGGCCAGTCGGTATGACGAAGCTGCGTATTCACCGACGCCGCAGCGGTTTGCGTTTTAATGGGAGATACCGTGGCATGTTCAGGCGCACAGGCTGCCAGAATAAAAACGAAGGGAGCACTCAGAGAAAAAATAAGAGAACGTTTCATGACGCCATAAACTCAAAAAATAAAGGCGCACGTTACGCTCAGTGTCGTTCATTTTTTTAGTAACGCGTGGCAATCCGCAAATTGTCATACATCTTAATACACGGAAATTTATTCCTAAAAATAATGATTAAATTTAATACATTCATGCCAACCATAAATACGCTGCTACACTTATTCAGGACATACATGAGCGGGAGAAGGGAATGAAAATATTACTGTGGGTTATTTTGATTATATTTCTGATAGGTCTCTTAGTGGTTACCGGTGTATTCAAGATGATTTTCTGATTCCTTTGCCCGGCGCATCGCCGGGCAACGTCCTCGATATCAGGCTTTCAGCGAAGCACCTTTCGTAGCAATAACCTCTTTATACCAGTAGAAGCTCTTTTTGCGGCTGCGCGCCAGCGTGCCTTTTCCGCTGTCATCGCGATCGACGTAAATAAAGCCGTAGCGCTTAGAGAGTTCAGCTTTAGACGCGCTCACCAGATCGATTGGCCCCCAGCTGGTATATCCCATCACCTCAACGCCGTCATCAATTGCCTCACGCACCTGTACCAGATGGTCGTTAAGGTAGCTGATGCGATAGTCATCCTGCACCACACCGTCCGCATCCGGTTTATCCTTCGCCCCGAGGCCATTTTCCACGATAAACAACGGCTTCTGATAGCGATCCCAGAGCACGTTTAACAGGGTACGCAGGCCGATGGGGTCAATCTGCCAGCCCCATTCGGAACTTGCCAGATACGGGTTTGGCACCATGCTCAGGATGTTGCCGCGCGCCTGCTGGTTGAGAGCTTCATCCGCGGTAACGCAGCCCGTCATGTAGTAGCTGAAGGAGATAAAATCGACGGTCGATTTCAGCGCTTCGCGGTCGGCGTCCGTGACCTCAAGCTGAATACCGCTGTCGCGGAAGAAGCGCTGCATATACCCCGGGTAGGCGCCGCGGCACTGCACGTCGCCAAAGAACTGCCAGGTGCGGTTTTCCTGCAGCGTCTTCAGAACATCTTCCGGCTTGCAGGTCAGCGGATACATCAGGCCGCCCAGCAGCATGTTGCCAATTCTGGCATCAGGAACGATCTCGTGGCAGGCCTTCACCGCCAGCGCGCTGGCCACCAGCTGGTGGTGGATTGCCTGATACACTTCACCTTTGCTGCTGGTTTCCGGCAGGCCCACGCCGGTCATCGGCGCGTGTAGAGACATATTGATCTCGTTGAAGGTCAGCCAAAGCTTCACCTTCTCTTTGTAGCGCACGAACACGGTACGGGCATAGCGTTCAAAGAAGCCGATAGTCTGGCGACTGCCCCACCCGCCGTACTGCTTCACCAGCCCCCACGGCATTTCGTAATGCGACAGCGTCACCAGCGGGGTAATGTTGTGCGCAGCAAGCTCGTCAAACAGCCGGTCGTAAAACGCCAGCCCCGCCTCGTTAGGCTGCTGCTCATCGCCGTTCGGAAAAATGCGGGTCCAGGCAATGGAGACGCGCAGGCAGCTAAAGCCCATCTCAGCGAACAGTTTGATGTCTTCCGGATAGCGATGATAGAAGTCGATGGCAACATCCTTGATGCCGCTGTCACCCGCCACGCGCTCAACCACCGGGCCAAAGACACCGCGCGGCTGAACGTCTGAGGTGGACAGCCCTTTTCCCTCTTCCAGATACGCGCCCTCTACCTGATTCGCGGCAACCGCGCCGCCCCATAAAAAATCGTCCGGGAAAGTATTCATCACGTTCTCCTGTTATTGATGGCTTACGCTGAGTAACGGCGCACCGGCACTGACGGACGTTGCCGCCACGGTCACCACGTCGCGATACTCATCGCTGTTACTGATAATAATCGGGGTCGCCAGGTCGTATCCGGCATCGATAATCGCCTGTCGGTCAAACTCCAGCAGCAGATCGCCGGGCTGCACCTTGTCACCGACCTTTACATGGGCGGTAAACGGCCTGCCGTCGAGCTTCACGGTGTCGATACCCACGTGGATCAACACTTCAATCCCGCTGTTGCTAAGCAGCCCAATTGCGTGTTTGGTCTGGAACAGCGAGGCCACAACGCCGGCAAACGGGGCAACCACTTTGTTATCGGAGGGAATAATCGCGGCACCGCTGCCCAGCAGGCCGCTGGCAAAGGTGGTATCCGGCACCTGGTCGAGCGCCAGCACGGTGCCGGTCATCGGTGCCAGCACATCGTTTTCACCCGCTG
Organism: Enterobacter vonholyi; assembly: GCF_008364555.1. Lineage (GTDB taxonomy): Bacteria > Pseudomonadota > Gammaproteobacteria > Enterobacterales > Enterobacteriaceae > Enterobacter > Enterobacter vonholyi. The sequence goes on along the minus strand of NZ_VTUC01000003.1, from coordinate 364,318 downwards.
GCGCAACAGCCTTGGGCGCTGAGCGTGCTGGCATACCCGCCACCAGCGTCAGGCCGCAGCTCAGCACCAGCGCCACCGCGGTGCCGATCACGCCTCCCCACAGCGTGGCGTTTACCCCACCAGGCGGAATCATCTGGGCGATGGTAAAGATATTGGCGAAGCCGAAGGAGTACACGTGAGTGTCGCTGAAGCCGACAATCGCCCCGCCGATAGCCCCCGCCACGCAGCCGAAAATAAACGGACGGCGCAGCGGCAGGTTTACGCCATACACTGCGGGTTCGGTGATACCGAAAATACCTGCCGTCACGGATGAACCGGCCAGCATTTTCTGACGCGCATCGCGGGTGCGCAGGAAAATACCCAGCGCCGCCCCCACCTGACCAAACACAGCGGGCAAGAGCATGGGCAGCATGGAGTCATGCCCCAGCACCGCCAGGTTGTTAATCATCAGCGGCACCAGCCCCCAGTGCAGGCCAAAAATAACGCAGACCTGCCATAGCGCGCCCATCGCCGCACCCGCCAGCCACGGCGCCAGAACGTAAATACTCTGATAGCCGTTCGCCAGCAGCTGGCTCAGCCAGGTCGCCAGCGGCCCGATAACGAGGAAAGTCAGCGGCACGGTCACGCCCAGACAGATCAGCGGCGCGAAGAAGTTTTTCATCGAGGAAGGCAGCAGCCTGGTGCTTTGTTTTTCAAGCCAGCAGCTCACCCACGCGGCGAGAATAATCGGGATCACCGACGAGCTATAGTTGAACCAGGTGACAGGGATGCCCAAAAAGGCGTCCGACACCGCGCCCGGCTGCTGGCTGGCGTTAAACGCGGCAATCATTACCGGATGGGTGAGCGCCCCACCGATCACCATGGTAATAAACGGGTTGCCGCCGAATTTTTTCCCGGCGGTATAGCCCAGCACCATCGGGAAGAAGAAGAACAGCGCGTCGCTGGCGGCAAACCAGATTTTATACGTGCCGCTCCCGGTCGTGAGCCAGCCGCATACCACGGCCAGCGCCAGCAGCCCTTTCAGAATACCGGACGCGGCCAGAATGCCGATAAACGGGGTGAAGATCCCGGAGACGATGTCAATCAGGCGGCCCAGCAGGTTCCCCTTTTCGCCCTTCTCTTCCGCGACGGGCGCGTCGTCGGTAAGGCCTGCTTCATTGCGCACCGCCTGCCAGACGTCGTGAACGTGGTTGCCAATCACCACCTGAAACTGGCCGCCGCTTTCGACTACCATGATCACGCCCGGGTTTTTCTTGAGCCCTTCCGCATCGGCGCGTTGATTATCTTTAAGTTTGAAGCGAAGCCGGGTCGCGCAGTGCACAAGACTGACGATGTTCTCTTTTCCGCCAACGTGGCCGAGAATATCCTTCGCTAAAGCCTGGTATTCCATCTCGATTTCCTTACATCCGATGCCCGCAGGCACCTGTTGACTGAGTACAAAAATAAAAAAACCCGAGAACGGCCTTCTGACGAAGGCCGCGCTCAGGTTTTGCCTGCGTGATGCAGTAACAATCCTGTTTTGAGGCTTAACGCCCCTCTTTTCTCACCCGCTCGATATGAATGGCGAGGAACATAATTTCTTCGGTCGTCAGCTCACGCTGATAGCTTTTGTTCAGGTGCTGGGCGATTTTCTCGGCGCATTTCCACGCTTTCGCGTAGTTGTCTTTTACTGCCGTATGCAGCGAGACATCGTCATCTTCCACCACGGTGCGGGAGAGCATCCGCTGGGCAAAAAACTTCAGGTGGGTGACAAAACGCTGATAGCTGAGCGACTCTTCGTCATACTCAAGCTGCAGCTGATACTTCACCAGCTGGAGGATCTCCTGCATTACCCGCGTCACGTGCATCACCTCCGGCATTTCGCTGTTCAGCTGCGCGGTGACCAGATGCAGCGCGATAAAACCGGCCTCATCCTCCTCCAGTTCGACGTTCAGGCGTCTGGCGATAATGGCCCGCGCCTCCTGCCCTAACTCGAACTCCTTGGGATACAGCCGTTTAATATCCCACAGCAGCACGTTTTTGATGGCCAGCCCGTTCTTCTGCCGCTCAATCGCAAAGTAGCAGTGATCGGTGAGGGTGATATACAAGCTCTCCTGCAGCTTGCCCAGCCGCTGCGTCGCCAGCCCGATGATGCGGTCGCAGGTGGTCATCACCTCCAGCGGAATTTGACTCAGCAGCTCCCCAAGCCGACGCACCAGTTCATCGCTTTGTAACGCAAACACCTTTTCAACCAACGCGGTATCCAGCGCTTCACCGACGCGCTTCTGAAAGGCCAGCCCACGGCCCATCACCACCTGTTCACGCCCGCGCTCATCCTGAACAACCACCACGTTATTATTGAGTATCTTGGCGATTTTCATCGGAACCCCAGAAACAAAAAAACCTGACCTCCGGCAGATGCCAGAAAATCAGGTTTTGCCTGCCTAAGCAGTAACAATCCAGTTCTGGCACTCTATCAGTTTCATTCGTAGCCTCAATGTGTCACGCGTCAGAAACGTGACGCGGATCGAACTTGCTACGGTGATATCAGAAGGTCACCACCGTTTTCAGCTCGGTGACCCAGGCATCCTGGGTGCGGCTGACCCCGCCGGGATGATGCCAGTACTGAATGCCCGGCTGCAGCTCGAGCCATGACGCCGGACGAAAACGGTAGTAAAACTCACCGTTCAGGGAATGGCCCGGCACCGGGTGATATGCAGGATTGTTGTAATCGCTAACGCCGCTCAGGCTGTTCAGATAACGCTGGTTGCGGGCGTACTGGCTGCTCATATCAATCCAGGTTAAGCCAAAGCCAATCCAGTCTTCCGGTCGCGCATCAAACAGCCCGCGGTAGCGCAGCGAGGCGGCGTAAACCTGGTGCATGTAGTTACTGCTCTGATCCGCAAGGCTCATGCTGAACGAGGTGCTCAACCCGCGATTCGGATCGTCCTGATGCTGCGTTAGCTGCTGGTTCAGTCCGGCGTACATAAACCAGGTCCGGCTGTGGGTAGCGAATCCGTCCGGGTCCGTCGCCCCCGCCCCACCCGATTTGCCGCGATAGAGATCGGTTTGCGGCGCGTTGGTAAATACCACGCCCAGGTTGTACGCGCCCGGCAGGCCGTCAATCAGCGGACGCGCTTCGATTTCAACCGGCAGTAAGATCCCTTTGCTGCCCTTCGTCGACCAGCTCCACGCATGGCTGCGGCTGGCGGCCTGCGGATTCTGCTCCATCACGCCGCCTTTTAAGGTCAGCGTCGGCGTGAGTTTATAGGCAAGCGTGGTGCCCCAGGTGTGCACGTTCCAGTTGTTCCAGGTCAGCGAGTTGGCGGACTTTCCGCCGCACTGGGACAGCAGCTGGAAATCACAGGGGATAATTTGATCGAAGGTCTGTACCTTGTTCATCATCCCTATGCGCCAGGTCAGACGCCGGTCGTCAAAGCTGCGGGCAAAGGTCAGCCAGCCCAGACGGGTAATCGACTGCCCGCCCCAGCTCTCCTGGGTCAGATCGTTGAAGTTGACGCGCGGGTCCTGCACGCGTTTGGTGGTGAGATCGTCATTGTGGTTGCGGTTAACGATGTTTCCCTCGATACGCGCGTCCGGGATACCGGTCCAGCGCTCCAGGTCCTGGTTGAAGGTCAGCGCGAACTGGTCAATATAGGCCACGTGGGAGTCGTGGTTATAGCCACCGCCGCCGTTCCAGCCGAACTCATTCAAATAGCCGAGATTGTACGTAAAGCCGTTATCGTTGAGAATTTTACGCACACCGAGCATATTGCCGAGAAGCGGCGCCGGTGGAGCCTCAAAACCTAGTACCGTACCGTTCCAGTCTTGCGCCATCGACAGCGGGGATATCGCCAATAAGGCGAACGCATAGAGTTTATTTTTATATGCCATGATAACAACCTGTGATTGAGTATTGAGTGCGTAACCGGCCGCAGGAAGTTTTTCTATTTCCTGTCGATAATTCATTTTTTAAAATCATTAAAAAGCGCTAAGCCAAATGTCTCTCCTGCGTAAACGACAGGCAAAAAAAAACCTAAGCGCTCCACAGCGAAAATGCTGTGAAACGCTTAGGTTTTGCCTGTTAACCAGTAACAATCCTGCGTTGAAAACAGTGGCACCTTAACACCGTCGCGCCACGTTGAAAACCTGAACTGTTTTCTGTTTTAAAAAAGTGTGAGCAATTTAACGCTTATTATTTCGACTGAATTACCCGGGCAATATCAGCCGACGTCTGTAAAGTACGAATCTCCTGAAATAACCCCAGCGCTTCATCGTACTCTTTGCGTAAATAACTCAGCCACTGCTTAATTCGCGCGACGTGATACAAACCGGTATCGCCCTGCTTTTCCAGACGGCTGTATTTTTGCAGCAGCGTGACGACGTCTGCCCACGGCATTCGCGGTTCGTTATATTTCACCACCCGGCTGAGGTTAGGGACGTTCAGGGCGCCGCGACCGATCATTACCGCATCGCAGCCGGTGGCCTGCAGACAGGCCTGCGCGCTCTCGTAGTCCCAGATTTCGCCGTTAGCGATCACCGGAATAGAGAGGCGTTTGCGGATCTCGCCGATCGCATGCCAGTTTATGCGCTCGGCTTTGTAGCCGTCTTCTTTGGTGCGGCCATGCACCACCAGCTCGGTGGCTCCGGCCTGCTGCACCGCATCGGCGATTTCAAACTGCCGCGCGTCGCTGTCCCATCCCAGGCGCACCTTAACCGTCACCGGCAAATGCGCGGGCACGGCCTCACGCATGGCTTTCGCGCCGCGATAAATCAGCTCAGGATCTTTCAGCAAGGTCGCCCCGCCGCCGCTGCCGTTCACCAGCTTCGACGGACAGCCGCAGTTGAGATCCACCCCGTAAGAGCCCAGCTCAACCGCGCGGGCGGCGTTTTCCGCCAGCCATTCAGGATACTGGCCGAGCAGTTGAATACGCACCAGCGTGCCGGAAGAGGTCCGGCTCTGGTTGTGCAGCTCGGGGCATAGACGGTAGAAGGATTTTACCGGCAACAGCATATCGACCACGCGCAGAAATTCCGTCACGCAGAGATCGTAGTCGTTCACCTCGGTCAGAAGCTCGCGCACGAGGGAGTCGAGCACGCCTTCCATTGGGGCCAGTAAAACACGCATAGCAGTACCTGTGAAAAAAGACGCGCTATAGTAGCCGCTCTCTATATCGCTGGGAAGCGCTTCTGTTCAGGGAGAAAGTCAGCCGGAGTTGCCCCGACAACGGCGCGAAACGCCGCCGCAAATGCCGCCTGCCCTGAAAACCCCAGCATCCAGGCCACCTGCTTAACCGGGTATCCGTTGGCGAGCAGGTCCAGCGAGGCACAGATCCTTGCGCGCTGTCGCCAGGCCCGGAAGCTAAAGCCGGTATCTTTGATAAACGCGCGTGAGAATGTGCGTTCAGACATAGCGGCCTGTTCCGCCAGCCTTTCCATAGAAACATCCCAGAGATTGCTGGCAATGATGTCACAGGCAACGCGATGTAAGCGCTCATCCACGGGCATCGGTAATTCGGCCGAGATTTGCTGAGCTTCACTGAGAATGTCGAGCAGCAAAACGGCCATGCTGCGCTGACTGGCTGGCCGGTATTCCGCGCTGAACAGCCCGGCAATCAGCTCTTTGAACAACGCTGTTGCCATAATGACGTGAACCTCTTCTTTCCGTTTAAAAGATCCGCATTGCGATATCAGCGTGGGGCTAAACCAGACCGCGCGGAGCTCCGTTGCGGATAACACGCTATAGGTGTGTTCCTGAAAGGGAGGGATCCACAGCGCGCGCTGCGGCGGTATGACCCAACGCTTATTGCCGGTTTCGACCAGCATCACCCCTTTGATGGCAAACAAAAGTTGCCCCTGTGAATGCTGGTGAGGCGGATCCACTTCGCCGCGCGTATAGCTAATAGCCCCTCTGGACCATCCGATGTCATCGTCATGAATTGGCGTTTTATCGATAACGGTTGGCATTTCACATTCCTCCCTTCCACTTATGATGCTGCTTGTACATGTAACCGAAGAGAGACGCAATGCACATTCAATTTATCATTCATGAACATTTCGAAGCGCCGGGCGCCTATGAAATCTGGGGGAAAAGCCGCGGCCATACTCTGAGCTACACCAGAGTTTATCAGGGCGATCCTTTACCCGAGGAGCCGGGGACCACGGACCTGCTTATCATCATGGGAGGCCCGCAGTCCCCCGCTACCACGCCTGAGGAATGCCCCTGGTTCGATGCACAGGCGGAGAAGGCACTCATCAGCCGCGCGATAGAGGCAGGTAAAACGGTGATAGGCGTTTGTCTTGGCTCGCAGCTTATCGGCGAAGCGCTGGGGGCAGCGTTTAGCCATAGCCCGGAAAAAGAGATCGGCAAATTTCCCGTCAGGCTCACCGATGCAGGCAAGGCGAACCCGCTGTTTGCGGATTTTGGCCACGAATTGAACGTCGGTCACTGGCATAACGACATGCCAGGGTTGACGCCGCAGGCTAAAGTGCTGGCTTACAGCGAGGGCTGCCCCCGTCAGATCGTGGAATATGGCGAACGGGTTTACGGTTTTCAGTGCCATATGGAGCTGACGGCGGAGGTGGTAGAGTTGCTGATTGAGCATTCGCAGAATGACCTCAGCCGCGCGGATGAATTCCGTTTTGTCGAAACGGCGGAAAAACTCCGCTCGCATGATTATCGCGAAATGAACCAGGTGCTGTTTTCTTTTCTCGATAAACTGACCGCCTGACGCTGATGCCTTCTCTGGCGCGTTACTTCGCCAGTGCAATTCCTTTCCTCTAAACTATTGCCTGCACCAGTAAGATGATACCGGACGTTCCATTCCGGAATGTCTGGTATGCTCAAAATTCATGATGTGATCCGTGGCACATTTTTGGGTTTAATTGTATGATGAATGCGTTTCAGCAAGGACTATCACCATGAGCAAAACATTGAACATTATCTGGCAATATCTGCGCGCATTCGTCCTGATTTACGCCTGCCTGTATGCCGGGATTTTCATCGCGTCGCTGCTGCCCATCACCATTCCCGGCAGCATTATCGGCATGCTGATCCTCTTTGTTTTGCTGGCGCTGCAAATCCTGCCTGCAAAGTGGGTCAATCCCGGCTGCTTCGTCCTCATTCGCTATATGGCGCTGCTTTTCGTGCCTATCGGCGTCGGGGTCATGCAGTATTTTGATTTGCTCAAGGCCCAGTTCGGCCCGATTGTGGTCTCCTGCGCGGTCAGTACGCTGGTGGTTTTCCTGGTGGTGAGCTGGAGTTCGCATCTGGTGCATGGCGAACGTAACGTGATTGGGGAGAAAACAAAAAAATGATGGCCAATATCTGGTGGTCGCTGCCGCTCACCCTCGCAGTATTCTTCGCCGCACGTAAGCTTGCCGCGCGTTTCAAAATGCCGTTGCTGAACCCGCTGCTGGTGGCAATGGTGGTGATTATTCCGTTCCTGCTGCTCACCGGCATTCCTTACGAACGCTACTTTGCCGGCAGCAAAATTTTAAACGACCTGCTGCAGCCCGCCGTTGTGGCGCTCGCCTTTCCTTTATATGAGCAGCTGCACCAGATCCGCGCCCGCTGGAAATCCATCATTACCATCTGCTTTGTCGGCAGCCTGGTGGCGATGATCACCGGTACGTCGGTGGCGCTGTTGATGGGGGCCTCGCCGCAGATTGCCGCCTCTATTCTGCCTAAATCTGTGACCACGCCTATTGCGATGGCGGTTGGGGGTAGCCTCGGCGGTATTCCAGCAATTAGCGCGATGTGCGTTATTTTCGTCGGTATTCTCGGCGCGGTGTTTGGCCACAGCCTGCTGAACGGTATGCGCATTCATACTAAAGCGGCACGAGGACTGTCGATGGGGACAGCTTCCCACGCCCTGGGCACTGCCCGCTGCGCGGAGCTGGATTATCAGGAAGGGGCGTTTAGCTCGCTGGCGCTGGTGATCTGCGGGATTATCACGTCCCTGCTGGCCCCGTTCATTTTCCCGCTTATTCTGGCGGTGATGGGCTAAAATTTGCGATGCGTCGCGCAAATTTCATTTTGCTTTCATAAGTTGCATACATAATGAGAAGTGGATCACATATAAAGCCCTGGCGGCTCCGTAAACTACCGATCCATTAACCTTTATGAGGCAAACGCCATGCACCCACGTTTTCAAGCTGCTTTCGCCCAGCTTGCAGAGAATTTGCAGTCAGCCCTGGCTCCCGTTCTGGCAGATGCACACTTCCCCGCCCTGCTGAACGCGGAGCAGGTCACGATGCTGAAACAGGCAACGGGACTTGACGAAGACGCGCTGGCTTTCGCACTGCTTCCTCTGGCTGCCGCCTGCGCGCGGGCCGATCTCTCCCATTTTAACGTCGGGGCCATTGCGCGCGGCGTCAGCGGTACCTGGTACTTCGGTGGCAATATGGAGTTCCTGGGCGCGACCATGCAGCAAACGGTTCACGCCGAGCAGAGCGCCATCAGCCACGCCTGGCTGCGCGGTGAAAAAGCCCTGAGCGCCATTACCGTTAACTACACTCCGTGCGGCCACTGCCGTCAGTTTATGAACGAGCTGAACAGCGGGCTGCAGCTGCGCATCAACCTGCCGGGTCGCGCGCCGCACACGCTGGGCGATTATCTGCCTGACGCATTTGGTCCGAAAGATCTGGATATCAAAACGCTGCTGATGGACGATCAGGACCACGGTTTCGCCCTGTCCGGCGATGACCTGAGCCAGGCGGCGATTACCGCCGCCAACAAGAGCCACACGCCGTACAGCAAGTCCCCGAGCGGCGTGGCGCTGCAGTGCCGCGATGGCCGAATCTTCACCGGCAGCTATGCGGAAAACGCCGCGTTTAACCCAACGCTGCCGCCGCTGCAGGGCGCACTCAACCTGCTGAACCTGAACGGCTATGATTATCCGGACATTCAGCGCGCCATTCTGGCTGAGATTGCCGATGCGCCGCTGATCCAGTGGGATGCCACCGCCGCAACGCTCAAAGCGCTGGGCTGTACGACGATTGACCGCGTACTGCTGGCGTAATCCTTCCGGCGGGCAGAAATGCCCGCCAGTTTGCTGAAAAACCCCTCAGTTGAGTCGCTGTTTCTTGCGCTAACCAGGCGGGTAAAGTAGCCTGAGTTAAATTTCACCTTCGGTACGAGCCATCTGCATGTTAAAGCGCGTTTTTTACAGCCTGTCTGTCCTGGTCGGCATACTGCTGTTGATCGTGCTGGGTCTCGACCGCTGGATGAGCTGGAAAACCGCCCCCTACATCTTTGATGACCTGCAGGACCTGCCGTATCGTCAGGTTGGCGTGGTGCTTGGCACCGCCAAGTATTACCGCACCGGCGTAATCAATCAGTATTACCGTTACCGCATTCAGGGCGCGCTGAACGCCTACAACAGCGGCAAGGTGAACTACCTGCTGCTGAGCGGCGATAACGCCCTGCAAAGCTACAATGAACCGGTGACGATGCGTAAGGACCTGATTGCTGCGGGCGTGGATCCGGCCGATATCGTGCTCGACTACGCCGGGTTCCGCACCCTGGACTCCATCGTGCGCACGCGCAAAGTCTTCGACACCAACGACTTCATCATCATCACCCAGCGCTTCCACTGCGAGCGCGCGCTGTTTATCGCCCTGCATATGGGCATTCAGGCGCAGTGCTACGCGGTGCCGTCGCCAAAAGATATGCTGAGCGTGCGCGTGCGCGAGTTCGGCGCCCGCTTTGGTGCCCTGGCCGATCTGTATATCTTCAAACGCGAACCGCGCTTTTTAGGCCCTCTGGTGCCGATTCCGGCGATGCACGAAGTGCCGGAAGACGCGCAGGGTTACCCGGCCGTCACGCCCGAGCAGCTGCTCGATATGCAAAAAAAAGAGAAATAACGGGACCGCCTTTATACTTTCTTTACGGCCGGCCTGACGCTTTTTATCTCCCCTTTACGTCTGCTCTTTTAAGCTGAGTTCACTGCCGCTACGGCTTCATTGAAGAATGACTATGAACTCGATAATGAATGCGTTTTTCCTCAAAAGTCTCCGCCCGTACTTTAACTTTCCCGGTTTATCACTCCCTGGCGCACTTACTTCTGGTCTCTGGCTGGATGAAAAAATAGACGCCCTGCAGCACAACGTTGCCGTGGAAGTGGCCGATTATCTGGAACGTTACCCGCAAACGAAACATGTTGACGTTTATCTGAACGATATCAACGGCACGGTGCGCGGCAAGCGCCTCTCGGTAGAGAGCATGCTGAATCTGGAAAAAGGCTGTTATTTTCCGCTTTCCGTCTACTCAATGGACCAGAAGGGAAAAATCGCCGCCCCGCTTTATGATGAACCCGACCGGCTGTGCGTCCCGGTCGCCGGCTCTTTGCGCCCCTGTCCGCAGGATCCAGAGCACACGGCGCAGATCCTGCTGACGATGAAGGACAGCGACGGTAACCCCTGCCCGCTTGAGCCGCGCGCGATACTGCAGAACGTCGTGGCCCGCTTCCACCAGCACGGCCTTTTCCCGGTCATTGCCCCGGAAATCGAGTTCTATCTGACGGGACAGGGCGAACGCGATCCGCAAAATCAGGGCTGTTTTCACATGGATACCTCGTCGGCGCATGCGGCGCTGTTTGACGAGCTGGAACAGCTGGCCCACCTGCAGCGCATCCCGCTGTCAGGGGTCGTGGCGGAAGCCGAGTCCGGACAGTACGAATTAAACCTGAAGCACAGCCATCGCGTCGTTGAGGTCTGCGATAACGTGCTGGCGCTTCGTCGCCTGACCCGTTACGTTGCTGAAAAGCACGGTCTGCAGGCCAACTTTATGGCTAAGCCTTTCAGCCAGCTTGCCGGCAGCGGTTTGCACTTCCATTTCAGCCTGAACAATCGTCACGGCGAAAACGTCTTTGCTTCCCCGGTGAACGCGCTTAACAGCATGATACGTTTGTGCGTCGCGGGCCAGCTGGCGCTGATGCCCGCCTCCGTCGCCATTCTTGCGCCAGGCGTCAACGCGTTTCGTCGCCTGCGTAAAAGCCTGACGGAACCCGTCTTTAACTCCTGGGGCTATAACACCCGCTCCGCCGCCCTGCGTATTCCCTGCTCGGATGAGAGTAACCGTCGTATCGAGTACCGGCTGGCCGGGGCCGATGCGAATCCGTATCTGGTGGCGGCCACTATCCTGACCGGCATGCTGTACGGGCTGGAACATATCGACGAGGGGGATCTCCCTGAACCGCAGCACGACCAACCGGAACTGCCGCTGTTCCAGCAGGAGGCGATTGAGGCCTTTGCCCGCTGTCAGTATCTCACCGACAGCCTGGGCGATGCCTTTTCCGAACAGTGGGTCGCCTGCAAGCTCTCTGAACTCGACTGGTTTGAGCGCATTGTGACCCGAGAGGAGTCCCATCTGGCATAGAGCATAAAAAAAGCCCGCTCGGTGAGCGGGCCGGGTATGGAGAGAGACGATTACTTCTTACGGGCGTACTTCAGTGAATCCAGCGCAACCGCGAAGATAATGATGGCGCCCTTGATGATGTACTGCCAGTACGGGTTCACGCCGATATAGGTCAACCCGTAGTTGATGACGGTGAAAATGATCACACCGGTCACCACGCCCAGTACCGTACCCACACCGCCGCTGAAGGAGACGCCGCCCACCACGCAGGCTGCGATCGCATCCAGCTCATACATGAAGCCGAGGTTGTTGGTAGCAGAGCCGATACGGCCCGCTTCCAGCATCCCGCCGAAGGCGTAGAACACGCCGGACAGGGCATAGATGATGAGCAGGTTCAGGGCTACGTTAACGCCGGAGACTTTCGCCGCTTCCGGGTTACCGCCGATGGCGAAGATGTTTTTGCCGAAGCGCGTTTTGTTCCACAGGATCCAGACGAAGGCCACCGCAATCAGCGCATAGAAGGTGATGTACGACAGGCGGAAGCTGCCAAGCGCAATAAACCCTTGCGTAAAGGTCGAGAAGCCGCTGTCAAAGCCCGAGATTGGCGAAGCGCCGACGAAGTCGTAGTACAGGGAGTTGATACCGTAAACGATGATCATCGTACCCAGGGTGGTGATAAACGGCGTCACGTTCAGGTAGGCGATGATAATTCCGTTGATCAGACCAATCACCGCACCGATGGCGCAGACAATCAGGATCACCACGAAAATCGGCATGGTGGCCATTTCCGGGAAGACCTTGTTAGCGTTTTCCATCGACTGCAGCAGGGTTGCCGCGATAACCGCCGCCAGACCCACCTGGCGACCGGCAGAAAGGTCCGTCCCCTGGGTCACGATCAGGCCCGCCACGCCCAGCGCAATGATAATACGCACGGAGGACTGGGTCAGAATGTTACTCAGGTTCAGCAGGCTTAAGAACGTAGGGTCCTGGAAAATGATGATTGCCAGCAAGACTAAAAGAACAACGTAAATACCGCCTTCTTTCAGGTAAGTGAGAAAACTTTTTTTATTTAACGCACTCATGAGGAGCCCCTGATCTTAAAGGTGCAAAGACGCAAGACGCAAAATTTCGTTTTGCGTTGTCGTTTTGGTGTCAACAATACCGGCGACGAGACCATTGCTCATAACCAGAATACGATCCGTGATCCCTAACAATTCCGGCATTTCGGAAGAAATAATAATGATCCCTTTATTCTTTTTCGCCAGCTCGGCAATCAGCTGATAAATTTCAAACTTCGCGCCGACGTCAATACCGCGGGTAGGTTCATCCAGCATCAGAATTTCTGGCTGGGTTAATAACCAACGGCCGATAATCACTTTCTGCTGGTTACCGCCTGACAGCGAACCAATTTGGGTGCGATGGCCTGGCGTTTTCACACGCATGGAGTCAATCACCCATTGGGTATCGCTTTTCATGCGGGAGTTATCCAGCAGCCCGACTTTGTTTTTGTAATTGCGAATGTTAGAAATTAACGAGTTAAAGTTAATATCCAGATACGCATAAATACCGGTCGAACGACGCTCTTCCGTCACCAGCGCGAAACCATTATTAATAGCTTCGTTGGCGTTGTGGTTGTTAATTTTCTTACCGTGCAGCGTAATGGTGCCTTGAGCCTTCTCACGGATACCAAACAGGGTTTCGACGATATCGGTACGTTTTGCCCCGACCAGGCCGGCAATCCCCAGGATTTCACCTTTATGCAGGTCGAAGGAGACATCGCGGATAGACGGCTGACGTAACGAGGTCAGGTTGCGCACTTCCAGAATCACTTCACCCGGCTTGTTTTCTTTGTCAGGGAAGCGCTGGTTCAGGGAACGGCCGACCATCATGGCGATGATCTTGTCCATGTCCAGCCCTTCCAGCGGCTGCGTGGCAATCCACTGACCGTCGCGCAGGATGGTGATCTCATCGCACAGCTGGAAGATCTCTTCCATTTTGTGGGAGATGTAAACAATGCCGCAGCCGCGATCTTTTAGCTTACGAATAATGGTAAAAAGGTGGTTAACCTCTTTTTCCGTTAATGACGATGTCGGTTCATCCATGATAACGATTTTCGCATCATAGGAGAACGCTTTGGCGATTTCGATCATCTGCATCTGGGAGACGGATAATGTTCCCACGCGGGCACGCGGATCGATATCAATATCCAGCTCGTCGAAAATTGCTTTGGTGTCGCGATACATTTTGTCCTGATCGACAAAGACACCTTTGGTTGGATAACGTCCCAACCACATGTTATCCATAACTGAACGCTGCAGCACCAGGTTTAATTCCTGGTGAACCATCGAGATACCGTTTTCCAGTGCTTCTTTCGCTGAATGGAAATCGATCTCTTTCCCCTGAAAAAGAATGCTGCCAGAATCTTTTTGATAGATCCCAAAAAGACATTTTAATAATGTTGATTTACCCGCACCGTTCTCCCCCATTAAGGCATGAATAGAGTGAGGACGAACTTTTAAATTAACATTATCGAGTGCCTTAACGCCGGGAAATGACTTGTTGATACCGCTCATTTCCAACAGGTATTCACCGGATGACTGAGTTGTTGTGCTGACCATAATTATACCTTGTTGGCCTCGCATATCGCGTTATAAAAGGGCGCAACGAATTGCGCCCAGTGGAGACAGTACCGCTAACTTATTTACCGATAAACTCAGCCAGGTTGGACTGGTCTACGCCCACGTAAGGTACGCGAACAATTTTGTTGTCAATTTTCCAGTTGGTGCCATCTGCCGCGCCTTTGCCATCGGCGAGGTTTTTCGCCAGATCGAAGGTGGCTTTCGCCTGGTTGTTGGCATCGTTCAGCACGGTACCGGCCATCGCACCGGATTTAACCAGCGCCAGCGCTTCTGGCAGTGCATCCACGCCGAATACCGGGATTGAGGATTTGTTGTGTGCTTTCAGCGCTTCTACCGCACCCATTGCCATCGCATCGTTGTTGGCGATAACGACTTCGATTTTGTTGGCATTAGGGCCGGACAGCCACGCGTCCATCTTATCTTTCGCCTGAGCGGTATCCCACATCGCGGTATCTAACGCCAGCTGCTGGGTTTTCAGGCCTTTGTCGTTCAGCTCTTTGATAACGTAGGTAGTACGCGCTTCAGCATCCGGGTGGCCTGGCTCGCCTTTCAGCAGCACGAACTGAATCTGACCGTCTTTATTCAGGTCCCAGTTCGGGTTCGCCGCCCAGTGTTTCGCGATCAAATCGCCCTGAATAATACCGGACTCTTTGGAGTCAGTACCGACGTAATACGCTTTGTCGTAGCTATCCAGCGCCTTACGGGAAGGTTCTTTGTTGAAGAAGACGATCGGCACGTTCTGACCGCGCGCTTTTTCAATGACCGTGCCTGCTGCAGCCGGGTCAACCAGGTTGATGGCCAGGGCTTTCACGCCTTTCGCCAGCAGAACGTCGATCTGGTCGTTCTGTTTGGACTGGTCATTCTGGGAGTCGTTCATCAGCAGCTGAACGTCTGGCGCTGCTTTCGCATCTTTCTCAATCGCTTTACGCACAACAGACATGAAGTTGTCGTCGTATTTATAGATGGTCACACCAATACGGGTATCCGCAGCGTGCGCTGCTGCACCAAAAAGCATGCTTGCCATTACAGCAGACAGGGTCAACACCTTCTTATTCATGGTATCTCCGGTTTTTTTATGCAGGGTAGTTCTTGTGAATAACGATCGGCGGGCAGGTGTTAATAAAACGTTACTGACAGCCGAAGTTCACTTATAAAATTTCTTTCTTCCGTGTTCGGTAACGCTCCAGAAATGCGTTTTATTCGTTGTTTGCGGCACATTGGCTATAGTGAAAGTGAATAATCACTGTTACATAGCGTTTCAGCCCCTAAAACGCTGACATCATAGTCAGCGCCTTGTTAAGATACTGTGAATTTACTCACAGATTGAAAACGGTTACATCACCTGATCTAATCAGTTAGTGATCGGAACCACAATTTGCCGGGCCGCGACGGAGTGGCGACGTACTAAAGTCGGCATGAAACAGTGCGTTGCGCCCGGATCCAGCAGCCCTGCCGCTCCCTGTAATGCCAGCTCAGTTGCCAGTTTCGCCATAGAGGCAATGGGGTAGCGCACCGTTGTCAGCTGCGGGTCGGTGTAACGGGCAATCGGGATATCATCAAAACCAATGAGTGATAAATGCTGTGGCACCGCAATGCCGTTATCCTTCAGTGCCGTCAAGGCGCCAGCCGCCATGCTGTCGTTATAGGCAAACACCGCAGACAGCTGCAGGTTGCGGCCCAGCAGCTCCACCATCGCCGCTTCACCGCCCTGCATGTCCGGCGTGCCGGTCCCCACCCAGCTTTCGGATGGCGTAATGCCGTGCTCTTTCAGGGCATTTTGCCAGCCTTCGTGCCGCAGTTCGTCATCTTCAATCTGATGGCTGGAGGCCAGATAACCGATCCGCTGATGCCCGTTGTTGATGAGCATTTTCGTGGCCATCATGGCGCCGCTGACGTTATCCAGCCCGACGCAGCGGTGGGCATAGCCGGGGACAATGCGGTTGATCAGCACCATGCCCGGGATCTGCTCCATCAATCCGGTTAGCTCTTCATCGCTCAAGGCTTTTGAATGGACAATCAGGGCGTTACAGCGCTGGCGGATCAGCACTTCAATGGCATGACGCTCTTTTTCCGCTTCATGATAGCTATTACCGATCAGGACATATTTCTGATGCTGCTGTGCCACCATGTCGACCGCTTTCACCAGCGCGCCGAAAAAGGCATCCGAGACATCCATCACCACCACGCCGATGGTGTCGCTGACCTGCGTCGCAAGCGCCTGGGCATTGGCATTTGGCCGGTACCCGAGCTGGGTCACGGCTTTCATTACGGTTTCTCGGGTTTCAGGGCTGACCAGCGCGCTATTGTTGAGCACGCGTGAGACGGTAGCCACAGAAACGCCCGCCTGACGGGCGACGTCACGAATGGTGATCATATTCACCATCCTTCAAAGGATTGCAGCAACTCACAGACACCCCCTGTGTTTAGCAAGGTGGCTATTTTGGCAGCGAGAGAAAGGGGACTACGTGAAGAAGCTCACAGTCATGAAAACGCTTACATCCGTTTTGTTAATGATTGTGATCCAGATCGTTATCTGGATGTGTTTTTCAATGATACCCCTGAAGCATATGCGGTTAACTGACGCCACACCCACTCCAGCGGTCCCTGGCGGAAATAGCGTAGCCAGAGAACAGAAAACGCCAGGTTTACCACCCAGACCGGAATAACAAACGCCAGCAACGTAAGGCGGTCGAATTTCATAAACAGGCCAAAGCGATAGAAAAGCGTGGTGCATATGAGCGTTTGCAGGAGGTAATTGCTCAACGCCATTCGGCCCACGCAGGCGATAGCGCTGACAATCCACAGGCGGGAAAGCGTTGGCCAGAAGCCATAGATCAGCGCCGCGTAGCCGATGGTCTGGAACGGCGCGCTCAGTTCACGCGGCACCTGGAGCAGGAACGCGCACCAGCGGTAATCCCAGTGGATATGCCACTGCGCAATCACCGCCGGGAGGTTAATCAGCACGCCGAGCAGCACCAGACCGGCGCCGGTACGACGATAGTGACGCAGGCTGAATTCTCCTTTCAGCCACCCGGTGCGCATCAATGACGCGCCCATCAGCATCATGCCCGCCAGCTGCCAGCCGTATTGCGCGCCCAGCGCAAGGAGGTTGTCCCCCAGCATATCCGCGCGGTTGCTTATCGCTTCCGTACCACCTTTCAGCTTCCAGAACTGTTCGTACTGCAGGTTAGCGGCATCCGGGATCCATGAACGGTTTGTCGCCTCGCCGGAGATCATCCCCAGCAATAGCAGGACGCCAAGCCCCATCACATACAGCATCACGCCGGTGTTAAACAGGCTTTTTACGCTGTGCGCATCGCGAATGAGGCGCCAGCAGATGAGCCCGACTAACCCATACGCGAGAAGAATATCGCCGTCCCAGAAGAACAGGCCGTGGATAAAGCCGAGGAGAACCAGCAGCGTCAGGCGCGACTGGATCCAGCGCGTACCGCGTTTGAGGAGAAGCTGCAGGCCTGCGCCAAACAGCAGGGCAAAGAGCGTGAGGAATTTGACCTGCGCAAAGAGATCGAGGATCGCCCACGTCCAGGCATCACTGCGCGTGATGTCGCCATACCACGCAGGATTGAGATAAGCCGCCTTCGGCAAACCGAAGGCGGCGATATTAAGCAGCAGGATACCGAGAATGGCGACGCCGCGAACAAAATCGAGCGTGACGTTTCGCTCCATGGTCCCTGCCCTGTAAGACTTAATTGTGGTGACGTACGGCGCGCAGGAACTCCTGGCGGGTATTCTGGCTTGACTTAAACAGGCCGCCCAGCGAGGTGGTGGTCGTTGCACTGGTCGCATCACGCACGCCGCGCGCCTTCACGCAGTAGTGAACCGCGTCGATAGAGACGGCCACGTTATTGGTGCCCAGCAGCGTTTGCAGCGCGGTCAGGATCTGCTGCGTCAGACGCTCCTGCACCTGCGGACGCTGGGCAAAGAACTGCACGATGCGGTTGATCTTCGACAGGCCAATCACCGTATCTTTGGGGATATACGCCACGGTCGCTTTACCGTCGATGGTCACGAAATGGTGTTCGCAGGTGCTGGTCAGCGTGATATCGCGCACCGTCACCATCTCATCCACTTTCATCTTGTTTTCAATGACGGTGATTTTCGGGAAGTTGGCGTAATCCAGGCCGGAGAAAATTTCGTCGACGTACATTTTCGCGATGCGGTGCGGCGTCTCCATCAGACTGTCGTCACTCAGATCGAGATTCAGCAGCTCCATGATTTCGGTCATATGACCGGCAATCAGACGCTTGCGGGTTTCATTGTCCAAATCCTGTACGGGCGGACGCAGTGGCGTTTCAAGACCGCGCGCAACCAGGGCTTCGTGGACCAGGGCAGCTTCTTTACTGAGTGATGACATTTTGTTCTCCTGCAGGTGTGGCGTCTTTTGCCCTCGTTGTGGCAAAAGTATGCGCTCATTGTGCGTGAGGCGACGCACATAATCCAGTATTCACGACGATAATTATTGCAATTGCTGTTGCCTTTCAGCGTGACGATTCCAGACCAGGGCTCCTCCAACGAACAACGCCAAGCCCGCCAGCCCCAGCGCCGGCTCCAGCCGGTGGGTAAGCCAGGTTGATAACGCCGAGGTGACCGGCCCAATCAACTGACCAATTGCATACCCGGTGGTGAGCAGGCCTGCCATATAGCGCGTGTGGTTTGGTGCCAGCTCGCGACCATATAAAAGAGAGAGCTGCACGGCACACAAAAAGCCGCCGCCCACCAGCAGCCCCCCCGTCAGCAACCCGCCAATCCCCGGCAGCCGCCAGGCCGCCAGCACGCCCGCCCCCTGTAACCACAGGACTATAGCCAGCCTGCGGTTAGCCGTTGAGGTATGGCGTAAAAGAATACTGAGCGCTATCCCCACCACGGCGGCGATACCAAAAATCGGCCAGACGAACTGCGCAAACAAGCTGCCGGGAAAACGCACCGCCGCCATTTGCGAAAGGAAGGTCGCGGGGAGGATATATCCAAAGCCAGCCAGACTGTAGCTCCAGACCAGACGTTTTAAATCCGCCGTCAGCACCAGCGGCTCTGGTGCTGTGCCCGGTCGATGGAGCTGACCGGATCGCGGCAGGTAGCGCGCTACCAGCGCAATCAGCACCAGCGCCAGCACGCCGTAGATTTGCCATGCCGCCCCGGCCGACAGGGACTTCGCCTGGATATAGACGGCGAGCAGCCCGCTCAGGGCAATGCCCGCCCCCGGTCCGGCAAATACGGCAGCGCTCAGGCCCGGTTTACCCAACTGCCCAAGCCGTTCGTTAGTCCAGGCGGCAATCAGTACCATCGACCAGCCGCTCATGCAGCCAATCACGAAGCGCAGCAGGCCGTGTACGACGGCGTTATCCGCCGCCGCGGAGAGCAGCGTCAGCGCCACCGCGCCGGTGATGCCAAGCCAGAGGCGCGTTTCCACAAAGCGGTGCGCACGCATAGCATCCCATGCGCCCACCAGATAGCCCAGATAGTTCATCGCCGCGACCAAACCCGCGCTGGTCAGCGTAAGCTGCCCGGCAGCAATCATCAGCGGCACCTGAGGCGTAAAGGCAAAGCGCCCAATTCCCATCGCCACCACCAGAACGACAAACCCACTGAGCGCAATACGCAGCGCCATGACCGCTCCAATTGTTAAAGAAAAGTAAATTTATGATGCAGCATCTGGCCGTCAGGCGAAAGTGAAAGTTGCTCACAGGTCAATGAAAAGGCTGTATTATGGTTTTTATGAATACGCATTCTCATTAAGGAGCCCTGCATGGAACTGCTCGAAGAGCACCGTTGTTTTGAAGGTCGACAGCAGCGCTGGCGGCATGACTCCACCGTCCTGAACTGTGCGATGACGTTCAGCATTTTCCTGCCGCCGACGGAAAATCCGCCGGTTCTGTTCTGGCTTTCAGGCCTGACCTGCAACGACGAAAACTTCACCACCAAAGCGGGCGCGCAGCGTATTGCCGCCGAGCTGGGTATTGCGCTGGTGATGCCTGATACCAGCCCGCGCGGCGATGATGTGGCCGACGATGCGGGATACGATCTGGGCAGAGGCGCCGGGTTTTATGTCAATGCGACCGAGCAGCCCTGGGCGCGCCACTACCGCATGTATGATTACATTCGCGATGAACTTCCTGCGCTGGTGCAGTCGCAGTTTGCGGTTGGCGAGCGCTGCGCGATCAGCGGCCACTCGATGGGCGGACACGGGGCGCTTATCATGGCGCTGAAAAATCCGGGAAAATACGTCAGCGCGTCGGCATTTGCGCCAATTGTGAACCCAACGCAGGTGCCGTGGGGGCAGAAAGCCTTCACGAACTATCTGGGTGAAGATGAAGCGAAATGGCTGGAATGGGATAGCAGTGCGCTGATGCTGGCCAGCAGCTCAGCAAATGCGATCCCGATGCTTATCGATCAGGGCGATGCGGATCAGTTCCTCGCCGGACAGCTGCAGCCTGCGGTGCTGGCAGAAGCGGCACGCCAGAAAGACTGGCCGCTGACGCTGCGCATCCAGCCGGGATACGACCACAGCTATTATTTTATCGCGTCCTTTATTGAGGATCATCTCCGCTTCCATGCGGAGCATTTATTCGGCTAAGTGCAGCCGATTGCCGGGTGGCGGCCTCGCCTTACCCGGACTACATTCGTGGATTTTGTAGGCCCGGTAAGCGAGGCGCCACCGGGCATCCAGGCTACATCAGAACTTATAATCCACGCCGACAAAGTAGCGACGGCCATCTTCCGTGTAGCTGTAATCGTCGCGGCTCAGATCTTTGTCCAGCAGGTTCTGCACGCCTGCACGCAGCTTCACGCTTTTCGTCGCCTGCCACGCGGCGCCGGTATTCCAGATGACATAGCCACCCGGCGTTGGAGCGCTGCTGGTCAGCGCGCGTTTCTCACCTGTGTAGTTGCCCTGAACATAGAACGACCAGTCCTGCGTCGCCTTCCAGTCAACGGTACCGTTAGCCGTGTGGAACGGCAGATCGGACAGCGGCTTGTTGCCTCCGTTGCTGATATCGCGACCGTCGTTATAGGTGTAGTTCAGCGTCAGTTTCCAGTCGTCCGCCAGCGGGAGTTTCAGCTCGGTCTCCACCCCGCGGATGCGCGCCTTGTTAACGTTGTAGTAGCGGAAAATCGGTTCACCGTCCGCATTCAGGCCAACGTAGTTAGTGTAGCCCTGGGCCTGTTTCGCATTGGCCGTACGGCTGATGCTGATACGGTCATCCACATTATTCTGGAAGGTGGTGACGCTGGCCTGCACGCCCTCTAACCAGCCCTCTTCTCCACTGTAGTACAGACCGAATTCAAAGCTCTCGCTGGTTTCCGGCTTCAGGTCCGGGTTACCAACAATCTCACAGGCACCGCGGCACGAGCCGGTAACCCAGTCTGGGCTCAGCTGCAGCAGAGACGGCGCTTTAAACGCGGTAGCCCAGCCCCCTTTCACCGTTACGGTATCGGTCGCGTTGTAGACCAGATAGGCGCGCGGGCTCCAGTGGTCGCCGTAGGTATCATGGTCGTCCATACGGATGCCGGTGGTCAGTGCCAGAGGTTCAAAGAGACGCCACTCATCTTCCAGGAACAGGGCATACTGGCTTGTCGACGTACTGCTGCTCGAACCGCCCATCAGGTTGACCGGATCCTTCAGCTTATCGTGACGCCATTCGCCGCCGAAGGTCAGTAGCTGGTTGATTTCGCCCAGCGGCAGCACGTATTTCCCGTCCACCGCGTTGCTTTCGGACGTGATCGGATTGCTGTTGCCCGGGTTTTTGTTATCCACCTTTTCGCCGTAAACCTTCAGCTCGCTATTGCCGACGTCCCAACGGCCGTTGTGGCTAAGCGAGTAGTTCTGTCGCTCAAGGCGGTTTTTGTCGAGGGAATCCGAGTCACGATCCTGACGATCGAAACCGTAGCCCGCCGTAAAGTCGTGATTTTCAGACGGCGTCCAGGCGAATTCCACATTCGCATCGCGGCTGGTGAAGCCCTCAATGCGCGGTGTTTCACCGCTCGCCGTGGTAGAAGATTTCTGCTGACCGTCTTTCTCGCGCTTCGCGAGGCTACCGTAGGCTTTCAGCCCCAGCAGGCCGTCCACCAGCGGACCGCTGGTATAGAACTGACCGTTGTAGGTGTCTCCACGGTCGCGGTGTTCCTGAACCGTGGAGTCGGCGCTCAGGGTGCCCGTCCATTTCTGGCCGATTTTTTTGGTGATAATGTTCACCACGCCGCCCAGGGCATCGGAACCGTACAGAGAAGACATCGGTCCGCGCACCACTTCGATTCGTTCGATGGCGTCAACCGGCACCCAGTTGAGGTCGAAATCATTATGGCGGAACACCGCGTTACGCGAGTTGACGCGCTTGCCGTCGATCAGGATCAGCGTGTAGCTGCTGTCCAGTCCACGGATACTTACCCCTTTACGGTTGTCCCCTTCGCTCGTGAGCTGAACGCCCGGCACCTCCCGTAACACATCTTTCAGGTTCTGAACGGGTTTGCGCTGCAAATCTTCCTGGGTAATCACGCTGATGCTTGCCGGTGCGTCTTTCAGGTTTTGCTCGGTCGCGGAGGCCGTGACAACCATTGTGTCGCCGGATTCCGCTGCGATAACAGGCAGGGCCAAGGACATTGCGGACGCACAAAGTCCTCCCCTGACGAAGGGATTCAACCTAAACATTCCATATCTCCATGAGGTAAATACAACTAAATCAAATCATCATTGCTCACAGCGTCTTCCCTGCCGCCCACATCTGCGGTGGGTCGGTGACACGCTTATTTTTGATAACGATAAAGCAAACGATAATTATTATCAATTAAATTGTTAAGAAATATATCTTTGTTTCAGGATACGGGAATAAAAAAACCCGCTCGAATGAGCGGGTTAAAAGAGAGGAAGTGCGGTTATTGTTTAAATCGTTCCGGGAATTCCATTTCACTGTAGCGAACGAATTTTGTTCCTTTCGTCAGCTTGTAGCCAAACCAGATGACGAGGAACAGCGGAATACCAATGTAGGTCGCCGTGACGGCGCCCCAGTCAATGGTGTCCGCCAGGAACGCTTCATAGTTCTGTCCCAGCGTAATGATCAGGCACAGAATGAAGGCGAAAATGGGACCCAGCGGGAAGAACCCTGAGCGATACGGCAGCTGGTTAACGTCATAACCCTGTTTGACGTAGCCACGGCGGAAACGATAGTGGCTAATGGCAATCCCCAGCCAGGCAATAAAGCCCGTCATCCCGGAGGTGTTAAGCAGCCACAGGTACACCGTCTGGTTGCCAAACATAGAGGTCAGGAAGCACAGACCGGCGATCACCGTAGTGGCGTACAGCGCGTTACGCGGTACGCCGCCACGGGACAGCTTCGCGAAAATACGCGGTGCTTTACCGTCGCATGCCAGCGTGTAGAGCATACGGGTGGACGCGTACATCCCGGAGTTACCGGCTGAAAGCACAGCGGTCAGGATAACGGCGTTCATCACTGCCGCGGCTGAAAGCAGACCGGCGTGCTGGAAGACCAGCGTGAACGGACTGACGCTAATGTCTTTAACGTCATTACGCAGCAGGCTTGGATCGGTGTACGGAATGATCAGGCTGATAATCAGGATCGCGAACACATAGAACAGCAGGATACGCCAGAAGACCTGACGAACCGCGCGCGGAATATTCTTCTCCGGGTTTTCTGACTCACCGGCCGCGATGCCAATCAGCTCGGTCCCCTGGAAGGAGAAGCCGACAATCATTGCCACGCCAATCATTGCCGACAGTCCACCGGCAAACGGCGCATCGCCTATCGTCCAGTTACTCCAGCCCGCAGGTTCTGCGCCTTTGAAAATACCAACGATCATCGCCACACCGACGACGATAAAGATGATGACGGTTGCCACTTTGATCAAAGAGAACCAGTATTCCGCTTCGCCGAAACCGCGCACGGAAATGTAGTTCAGCAGGAAGATAACGGCGAGGAACAGGGCGCTCCAGATCCAGCCCGGCGTATCCGGGAACCACCAGTTCATCACCAGCTGTGCGGCAACGAGGTCAACGGCGATAGTGACCGCCCAGTTGTACCAGTAGTTCCAGCCCAGCGCGAAGCCAAAGCCTTCTTCAACGTATTTTTGACCGTAGGTCGAGAACGAACCGGATACCGGCATGTACGCGGCCAGTTCGCCAAGACTGGTCATCAGGAAGTACACCATCAGGCCAATCAGGATATAAGAGAAAAGTGCCCCACCCGGGCCTGCTGCCGAAATCGTTGCGCCAGAGGCAACGAAAAGACCTGTACCGATTGAGCCGCCAATGGCGATCATCGTCAGGTGACGCGCCTTAAGTTCACGACGTAGCGTGGGCGCTTCTGTGGTTTTAATTTCTGAAACCATATGAAAATGCTGTCCATTTAATAAATGAGGCGCGATTGTAGCAGACGATCCGCGTTCCTTCCGGCAGAAATACTCAGTTATAAGAGAGCTTCATGACTGGGCCAGGATTATAAGTAAAGCATAATTTTTCCCTCTCCTCTTTGGGGAGAGGGCCAGGTAATGGGCGATTTCACATCTCGCAATAGCGCAGAAAACGCTGCAGCGAGCTGGAAAGGTGTTTCTGACGATGATGAATGCACCACAGCGTGCGCACCAGTTTCGGGAGCGGGATGGGGATTTCAACCAGCGATCCGGTTTCCAGCTGTTCGGCAATAACGCGCCGGGAAAGACAGCTGATGCCGAGCCCGTGGCGCACCGCGTGCTTGATGGCCTCAGAGTTCCCCAGCTCCATCCCTAACTGGAAATGCGGCAAATGAGAAAGCAGCAGATAATCGACAATTTCACGCGTGCCGGAGCCCTGCTCGCGCAGGATCCACTGCGCCTGCGCCAGGCGTTCCAGCGTCACCTCGCCCTGCAATAACGACGAGGCCGGGGAGGCAAACACCACCAGCTCATCTTCCAGCCAGGGCTCGGCAATAATATCGACGTTATGGCAGGGTCCTTCGATGAGGCCGATATCCACCCGGAAGTCGATCACCGCGTTGATGACGTCCTGGCTGTTCCCCACGCTCATCTCCAGCGGCAGGGTCGGGAAATCCCGGCGGTAGCGGGCAATCACTTCCGGCAGGATGTAGTTCCCGATGGTGCTGCTGGCGTAGACGCGGATCGCGCCATTGTCTTCGCGGAACAGCTGCTCGATTTCGATAGCCTGCTCCAGCAGCGCCAGCGCGCGTGGATAAAGAAGACGACCGTGCTCGTTGACCACCAGACGCTTCCCTACCCTGTCAAAAAGCTGAACGCCAAGCTGTCCTTCAAGATCGGTTAACGCCGCGCTGACCGCAGACTGCGAGAGCGCCAGCATTTGTGACGCCTGGGTCGTCGAGCCGCTTTTCAGCACCTCGGCAAACACTTCCAGCTGACGCAGAGTAATGTGCATGGTTGCTTACCACTTATATAGATTGATTATAAGTATATAATCAATTTTATTTTTAAGCCAGAGCGCCGTAACCTTTAGCCAGACAAAGGAGAAGGTTATGTCAGAAATCACCTTACAACATCATCGTACAGTGTGGCACTTCGTGCCGGGTCTTGCGCTCAGCGCCGCAGTGACCGCCGTCGCGCTATGGGGCGGCAGCATCCCGGCCATCGCAGGCGCAGGTTTCAGCGCGCTGACGCTGGCCATTTTGCTGGGCATGGTCGTGGGTAACACCGTTTATCCACATATCTGGAAATCCTGCGACGGCGGCGTGATTTTTGCCAAACAGCACCTGCTGCGTCTTGGGATCATTCTTTACGGCTTCCGTCTCACCTTCTCGCAAATTGCGGATGTGGGCGTGAGCGGGATCGCCATAGACGTCCTGACCCTGACCAGCACCTTTTTACTGGCCTGCTTTATCGGTCAGAAAGTGTTTGGCCTGGACAGGCAAACCAGCTGGCTGATCGGTGCCGGGAGCAGTATCTGTGGGGCCGCGGCGGTGCTGGCAACGGAACCCGTCGTTAAAGCCGAAGCCAGCAAGGTGACGGTGGCGGTAGCGACGGTGGTGATCTTCGGTACGCTGGCGATTTTCCTCTACCCGGCCATGTATCCGCTGGTTGCCCACTGGTTTAGCCCGGAAACCTACGGCATCTATATCGGTTCGACCATGCACGAAGTGGCCCAGGTGGTGGCGGCAGGACATGCTATTAACCCTGAAGCCGAAAACGCAGCGGTGATTGCCAAAATGCTGCGCGTGATGATGCTGGCGCCGTTCCTGATTTTCCTTGCTGCACGGGTTAAACAGCTGGCACCGGCGGACAGTAATCAGAAAAGTAAAATCACCATTCCATGGTTTGCGATCCTGTTTATCGTGGTCGCTATCTTTAACTCCTTCCACCTGCTGCCCAAATCGGTAGTGGATATGCTGGTGACGCTGGATACCGTACTGCTGGCGATGGCCATGGCGGCCCTGGGGGTGACCACACACGTCAGCGCGCTGAAAAAAGCCGGTGCGAAACCGCTGCTGATGGCGCTGGTACTCTTCATCTGGCTGATTGTCGGCGGCGGCGCGATTAACCTCGCGGTCCATAGCCTGATGGCATAAACCACTACATCCTTCTCCTGTTAACCCGCTATCATAGGCATTTCGGGTTAACAGGAGTCCCTTTATGAAATATGTTGGAGCGCACGTCAGCGCTGCAGGTGGCCTTGCGAATGCCGCCATTCGTGCCGCCGAAATTGAGGCGACCGCTTTCGCCCTGTTCACCAAAAATCAGCGCCAGTGGCGCGCCGCCCCGCTCACCGCCGAGGTGATTGACGATTTCAAAGCTGCCTGTGAGAAGTACCACTACGGGCCAGGCCAGATCCTTCCCCACGACAGCTATCTTATTAACCTCGGGCACCCGGTTGAAGAGGCGCTGGAAAAATCCCGCGAGGCGTTTCTTGATGAAGTTCAGCGCTGTGAGCAGCTTGGGCTGACGCTGCTGAACTTCCATCCAGGCAGCCATCTGATGCAGATCGATGAAGATGCCTGCCTCGCGCGCATTGCCGAATCCATCAACATCACGCTGGACAAGACCAAAGGCGTCACCGCGGTGATTGAGAATACCGCCGGTCAGGGCAGCAACCTCGGCTTTAAGTTCGAACATCTGGCGGCGATTATCGACGGCGTGGAGGATAAATCCCGCGTCGGCGTGTGCATTGATACCTGCCACGCGTTTGCCGCCGGTTATGACCTTCGCACCACCGAGGCAACGAAAAACACGTTTGATGAGTTCGAGCGCGTTGTTGGCTTTAAGTACCTGCGCGGAATGCACTTAAACGATGCGAAAAGCGCCTTTGGCAGCCGCGTTGACCGCCACCACAGCCTGGGCGAAGGCAACATTGGCCACGATGCGTTTCGCTTTATCATGCAGGACGCCCGCTTCGACGGTATTCCGATGGTGCTTGAAACCATTAATCCGGATATCTGGGCAGAAGAGATTGCCTGGCTGAAGGCTCAGCAAACTGCTGAACAGGCGGCATAAAAAAAGCCGGGTGCATAATGCGACCCGGCTTTTTTATTATTTATCGCTTACGCTGCTTTTGCCACAACTTCCGCTTCCGGACGTTTCAGCACCGCGTAAGAGAGACCCGCCACCAGCGTACCGGCGACGATGGCCAGCAGGTAGCCCAGTACCGGCGTGATGGCGCCAGGGATCAGCAGAACAAACAGACCGCCGTGTGGTGCCATCAGCTTCGCGCCAATCGCCATGGAGATCGCCCCGGTCACTGCACCACCCGCGATACAGCACGGCAGTACACGCATTGGGTCACGGGCCGCGAACGGAATCGCGCCTTCGGTGATGAAGCACAGACCCAGCACCAGCGCGGCTTTACCGCCTTCCTGCTGCGCTTTATCGAACTTACGACGGGCAATAATCGTCGCCAGGCCGAGCGCCAGTGGTGGAACCATACCTGCCGCCATGATCGCTGCCATTGGCGCGTAGGTCTGGGTACTCAGCAGGCCAACACCAAAGGCGTATGCCGCTTTGTTTACCGGACCACCCATGTCGGTACACATCATGCCGCCGAGAATTGCCCCCAGCAGAACCGCGTTCGCGGTACCCATAGTTTGCAGCCAGTGGGTCAGACCCGCCAGGATGCCTGCAACCGGCTTACCAATCAGGTAAATCATCGCCAGACCGACCACCAGGCTGGAAATCAGCGGAATGATCAGGATCGGCTTCAGCGCTTCCATACTCTGCGGCAGCTTGAGCTTCGAGCTGATGAGCTTCGCGACGTAACCGGCCAGGAAGCCCGCGATAATACCGCCGATAAAGCCGGAACCGGTGCTTACGGCCAGCATACCGCCGATAAGACCCGGCGTGAGGCCAGGACGATCGGCGATGGAGAAAGCAATAAAGCCTGCCAGGACGGGTACCATCAGTGCGAATGCGGAACCGCCACCAATCTGCATTAACGCAGCGGCCAGCGTGCCTTGCTCTTTAAACGCGGTAATACCAAATGCGAACGAGAGCGCGATACACAGACCACCCGCAACCACCATCGGCAGCATGTAAGACACGCCGGTCAGCAGGTGACGATAGGCGCCTGCGGACTCTTTCTTACCTTCCGTCGCGGTCTGGCGCGCGCCAGTTGCCTGATACGGCTTCGCTTCCACCAGCGCTTTATCAAACTCCTGCGCGGTCTTTTTCAGCGCCAGGCCGGTAGACGTGCGGTACATTGGCTTACCGGCAAATTTCGCCAGGTCCACTTCGATATCCGCCGCCACAATCACCAGATCGGCCTCAGCCACTTCTTCAGGGGTGATAGCGTTGCCGGCACCGACGGAGCCGCGCGTTTCAACTTTAACCCACCAGCCGCGTTTTTTCGCTTCGGTTTCAATGGCTTCAGCCGCCATAAAGGTGTGAGCCACGCCCGTCGGACAGGCCGTCACCGCAACAATGCGTTTCGGGCCCGTGGCCGCAGCCGGTGCCGTCGCGACGGGCGCGCTGTAAACAGACGCGTGACCTTTCGCTTCGCTCAGGAACAGTTCCGGATGAGCCACCGCGCGATTAATATCGCCCAGCCACACTTTTTTGCCGTTCAGCGCACTGTCAGCCGGGATTTTGTCGCCCAGTACAATGGCCAGTTCGGCATCGCCAGGGTTATCAGTCATCTCGAGATGTGCTTTGTTCGCCGCCGCTCCCAGCAAGGTCTTCGCCATATAGGCGCGAGCCTGTCCGAGACCGGAGTCAATGATCAGCAGCGTTTTCATTATTCCTCTCCTGCTGTTAGTTAAAAGGTTTTAAGTCAACGCGCGCCATCATCGCGGCTAACTGGGTACGATCGGTAATACCGACATTGCTCTGGCTTACGGCCAGGGCAGCAACGGCAGTGGCAAGACGTAAAGTATGTTCACTGGATTCACGCATCAGCAGGCCGTAAATCAGGCCGCCAACCATTGAATCCCCTGCGCCAACGGTACTCACAACTTCCATTGACGGCGGTTTGGCGATCCATTCGCCAGACGCGTTAACCCACAACGCGCCTTCTGCACCAAGCGAGATAACCACGTGAGCGATACCCTGCTCGCGCAGCGCATGGGCAGCGTCAATCACATCTTTTAGTTCTGGCAGCTTACGACCCGCCCAGATTTCCAGCTCGCGGCGATTCGGCTTCACCAGCCACGGAGAGGCTTTGAGACCCGCGACCAGCGCGTCGCGGCTGCTGTCAAAAATAATGCACGGACACTGGCTGCGCAGGCGCGTCATCCAGTCGGTAAACGCTTCCGGGCTCACGCCGGACGGCAGGCTGCCGCTGACGCACACCATGTCAAACTGACCCAGCCAGGTCAGAGAATCGTTAACAAAACGCTCCCAGTCTGACGGCGTCACTTCGAAGCCAGAGAAGTTCAGATCGGTCACTTCACCGTCTTTCTCCGTCAGCTTAACGTTGATTCGGGTACGGCCCTGAACAACCTGAAAACGGTTGGCAATGCCCAGCTCGCTGAACAGCTGCTGGAAACCATCCTGGTTATCTTTCCCGAGAAATCCACCCACGGTGACATCGATACCGAGATCCTTGAGCACTTTCGCGACGTTAATCCCTTTGCCCGCAGCATGCAGGCCAGTGGTACGCACGAGGTTGACTTCGCCGCGCTCAATTTCCGGGCAAAATCCTACCAGGTCATAAGCCGGGTTCAGCGTAATAGTCGCAACACGTCTGCTCATTATGCGCCCTCCCCCAGACCCGCCGCGATGGCGTCGCCAATCGCTTTCAGCGCCTGTTCAGCATCAGCACCCTGCGCGGTGAAACGCAGACGGTGACCTTTCTTCACGCCCAGCGCGACAACTTTCATCAGACTACGGCCGTTGGCCGGTTTGCCCGTGCCGTCAAGATTCGCCACGGTGATCTCACTCTCGAATTGTTTAATGGTATTCACCAGCATGGTACCCGGACGGGCATGCAGGCCGTGTTCGTTACGCACCACGAACTCCGCAGTTTGCACGTCATCCGTCAGCACATCATCACTGGTCAGCAGTGCCAGCACGGTGGAGGCATCAGCGTTCAGCAGTTTTTCAGCTTTGTTGTTCAGCAACAGGTCGCCCAGACGCTTCAGCACGGAAACCGGCTGTTCATCAGCCATCGCTACGGTCACCAGCATGGCCGCGCGTTCGCCTTCTACGTCAAATGCATTGGCCGCGCGGCTCACGGCGATAGCGCTGCGCAGGTTGCCTTCAGCACTGTCGTTCAGCCAGATACCCTGACCCAGATTCAACGGCTTATCGTTAATCACGCGCGTCACAAAGGTGGTATCCGCCGCGCCGGCTTCTTTCAGACGACCGGCGTTCAGCGCCTGCAGCGTCACCAGATCGGAAGCAATCACATCCAGCGTCAGCGTTTCATTATCCAGTTTCAGCGCTTCGCTCTGTTTTTCTCCCATCAGCAAGGCGCGCAGCTCTTCCGCTGTGGTGGCGGACTTAAGCTGTTCAGCCACCGCATCATCACTCAGGACATGCGTCAGCTGACGCAGCAGACCTAAGTGTTCATCGCTGCTGGCCGCGATACCGATAGCCACATAGGCCACCTGACCGTCGCCCCAAAGCACGCCCTGCGGGAACTGATAAACCTTAACGCCGGTTTTCAACACCTGATCGCGGGTGTCGGTTGTGCCGTGCGGAATGGCAATACCATTGCCGAGGAAGGTTGAGGTCTGCTGCTCGCGGGCCAGCATGCCGTTGACATAGCCGTCCGCGACGTTACCCGCCTGCACAAGCGCAGCGGCAACCTGGCGAATAGCCTCTTCTTTATCCCCGGCCTGAGCGCCCGGGTGGATATCCTGAACAGATAACTGGAACATGGTTCTCCACTCCTGCTGAAATTGAATCGTTTCAGCTTTAATGAGAAAAAATGCGCTAGCCTGCTCCGTTTGTTTAAACAAGATAGCGCTGAAACGTTTCAAAAAGTCTTGCGCTTTCTGCAATGCCTTGCAAGTAAACTCGTCTTTCTGATGTCAGAATTTAGAGATACAGCACATTTCTTCTTCGTTCAGCTGAATTTTGCTGAAGTTCAGCAAGTCAGTTTCAGCTAAGGTCAGCCGATGTGGTTGTAAGATGAAATGCCATTTTGATTTTTCGTGGCATCATTGACCGCACCCACTGTTTATTTTTTAGCTGACGGCGTACACTCCGCCCCTCTCTGCTACTCGCTAATTATAAAACATGCATAACACCCCTGCGGCTGCCTCGCCGAAGCCCTTTGATTTAACCTCAGCGGCCTTCCTGATTGTTGCCTTCTTCACGGGCATTGCCGGTGCGTTACAGACGCCGACGCTGAGCTTATTTCTGACAAATGAGGTTCATGTTCGTCCGGCGCTGGTCGGCTTCTTTTTTACCGGAAGCGCCATCATCGGCATCCTGGTCAGCCAGTTTCTGGCGGGACGCTCCGACAGAAAAGGCGATCGTAAAAGCCTGATCGTTTTCTGCTGCCTGCTGGGGGTCATGGCCTGCGTTCTGTTTGCCTGGAACCGCAACTATTTCATTCTGCTCTTCGTCGGGGTATTCCTGAGCAGCTTTGGCTCAACGGCGAACCCCCAGCTGTTCGCCCTTGCTCGTGAACACGCGGACCATACCGGACGTGAAGCGGTGATGTTCAGCTCTGTCCTGCGTGCGCAGGTGTCGCTGGCATGGGTGATTGGCCCGCCGCTGGCCTACGCGCTGGCGATGGGTTTTGGCTTTACGGTGATGTACCTGAGCGCCGCTGTCGCGTTTGTGGTATGCGGCGCGCTGGTGTGGTTCTTCCTGCCGTCCATGCGCAAAGAGCCGAAAGTGACAACGGGCGTGCTGGAAGCACCGCGCCGCAACCGCCGCGATGCCCTGCTCCTGTTTGTTGTCTGCACGCTGATGTGGGGCACCAATAGCCTGTATATCATCAATATGCCGCTGTTTATTATTGATGAACTGCACCTGTCGGAGAAGCTGGCGGGAATCATGATGGGCACCGCGGCCGGGCTTGAGATCCCGACGATGCTCATTGCGGGCTATTACGCAAAGCGCTTCGGAAAGCGTTTTTTAATGCGCATTGCCGCCACCGCCGGTCTGCTGTTCTATTTCGGTATGCTGACGGTACATACGCCGGGGCTGTTGCTGGCGTTACAGCTGCTGAACGCCATCTATATTGGCATTCTCGCGGGGATAGGCATGCTCTATTTCCAGGATTTGATGCCGGGCCAGGCAGGCTCTGCCACCACCCTTTATACTAATACCACCCGCGTGGGGTGGATTATCGCGGGCTCAATGGCCGGTGTCGTGGCAGAAATCTGGAACTATCACACGGTATTCTGGATTGCGCTGGTGATGTGTACGCTGACGATTGGCTGTCTGGCGAGGATTAAAGACGTTTAAGGTGCGGTGAGCGCCTCAAGCTCAAGAAGGTACGTCATCGCCTGCTCGCGCGTGCTGCCGCACATTTCGGCCGTGGGCTGAAGCCCGGAGCAGACCTTCGGACGCAGCGGTGAGCCAAAGATCTTGCAAAGATTATTTTCAGAGAGCTGAACGCAGCGAGTATTGGCAGGCTTGCCCTCGGGCATTCCAGGAATGGGGCTTGAAATGGACGGTGCAGTACAGCACGCGCCACAATCGGGACGGCAATCCATAAATGCTCTCTTTCGCTGACGATGGCCCGCGTAGTCGGGCATCGCGCGCACAGTAACACCTTTTGCGTATTGATAGCAAAAGCCACGAATTCCACTTGCCTGAAAGGCCGCGCGCGAGTAATTTGGCGCGATATTTTTTACCTCCCGTAAACAGGATTACTGCAATGCCAAGAGCGAACGAAATTAAGAAAGGTATGGTGCTGAATTACAACGGCAAACTGCTGATTGTGAAAGATATCGACATTCAGGCACCAAGCGCCCGTGGTGCAGCAACGCTGTATAAAATGCGTTTCGCTGATGTGCGTACCGGCCTCAAAGTGGAAGAACGCTTCAAAGGTGACGATATTGTCGATACCGTGACCCTGACCCGTCGCTATGTTGATTTCTCCTACATCGACGGCAACGAATACGTGTTCATGGACAAAGAAGATTACACCCCGTACATCTTCACCAAAGATCAGATTGAAGAAGAGCTGCTGTTCATTCCTGAAGGCGGTATGCCTGACATGCAGGTTCTGACCTGGGACGGCGTGCTGCTGGCGCTGGAACTGCCTCAGACCGTCGATCTGGAAATCGTTGAAACGGCACCCGGCATCAAAGGCGCATCCGCAAGTGCCCGTAACAAACCTGCTACCCTGACGACCGGCCTGGTTGTGCAGGTGCCGGAATACCTCTCCGCTGGCGAGAAGATCCGCATCCATATCGAAGAAAAACGCTATATGGGTCGCGCCGACTGATTGCGGCGTTTGTCGGGTGGCGGCTTCGCCTTACCCGACCAACAAAAACAAAAAAACCGGCTCTCAGGCCGGTTTTTTTGTAGGCCCGGTAAGCGTAGCGCCACCGGGCAACGGGTCTTAAAGCAATTCCGGATACTTCGTCATCTTCAGCGCCAGCTCAACGCCGCGCACTTCCGCCATCCCTTTAAGACGGCCAATCGCAGAATAGCCTGGGTTGGTTTTCTTACGCAGATCGTCCAGCATCTGATGGCCGTGGTCTGGACGGAACGGAATAGGACGCACATCGCCAATCTGCTTGCGACGCGCCTCTTCGGCCAGAATGGCGTCTACCACCGCCACCATATTCACATCGCCGCCCAGGTGAGCCGCCTCGTGGAAGGTTTTTGGGTTCTCTTCACGGCAGGTCGCGCGCAGATGCGTAAAATGAATGCGGTCGCCGAAGGTTTCAATCATCCGCACCAGATCGTTATCTGCCCGCACGCCGTAGGAGCCGGTACACATGGTGAAGCCGTTATAGATGCTGTCGACCGTCTCTTTCAGCCACTGCATATCTTCAATTGTGGAAACAATGCGCGGCAGGCCAAGAATGGGACGCGGTGGATCGTCCGGGTGCACGGCCAGGCGAACCCCGACCTCTTCCGCAACCGGCACGATAGCGCGCAGGAAATACGCCATGTTTTCACGCAGCTGGTGCTTATCAATATTGCCGTATTCCGCCAGGCGGGCGCGGAACTGATCCAGCGTATACCCCTCTTCGGCACCCGGCAGGCCCGCAATAATATTACGGGTCAGCTTTTCGATGTCCGCGTCGCTGGCTGCATTGAACCATTCGAGTGCCTGCTGCTGCTCTTCCACGGTGTAATCCGCTTCGGCGCCAGGCCGTTTCAGGATGTGCAGCTCGAACGCTGCAAAGGCAATCTGATCGAAACGCAGCGCTTTTGAACCGTCCGGCATCTGATATTCGAGGTCGGTTCGCGTCCAGTCGAGGATGGGCATAAAGTTATAGCAAACCGTATCAATACCGCAGGCCGCGAGGTTACGAATGCTCTGCTGATAGTTAGCAATCCAGGTCTGATACTCCCCGGAATGGGTTTTGATATCTTCATGAACAGGAATGCTTTCCACCACAGACCAGGTTAATCCCTTCTCCGCCAGCAGCGCCTGACGCGTCTGTATTTCCTCTACCGGCCAGACCTGACCGTTAGGAATATGATGCAGCGCCGTGACGACACCCGTTGCGCCAGCCTGACGCACATCATCAAGAGAAACCGGATCGTTCGGCCCGTACCAACGCCAGGTTTGTTCCATTGCCTCACCCTCTCAAGTTGTTATACCAATATACGTTACCGCAATGACGACTACCATACATGTTTGCCGTGAAGGGTCAATATGCCGCCACAAATTGATTGATCAAACTCACATAACGGGGATATTTACGGCTCACCAATTTTATTTGCTGTCATATAACTTTACACTGGGATTGTTAATTAATGGTTAATCAGGTGTGTATCTCATGAAGACAATTGCCTCTACCGTCCTTCCTGCCGGGGTTCAGCAACCTCGCTACGATCGCCAGTCATTACGCTCCCGCATCGTTCACTTTGGCTTTGGCGCGTTTCACCGTGCGCACCAGGCTTTGTTAACAAATAGGGTGCTGAATGAAAAAGGCGGCGACTGGGGGATTTGTGAGATTAGCCTGTTCAGCGGCGACGTGCTGATGAGCCAGCTGCGCGCGCAGGAGCATCTGTTCACCGTGCTGGAGAAAGGGGCTGAAGGAAATGAGGCGATTATCGTCGGCGCCGTCCATGAGTGCCTGAACGCAAAGCTGGACTCCCTGCCCGCCATTATTGAGAAATTTTGCGAGCCTCAGGTCGCGATTGTATCGCTCACCATCACGGAAAAAGGCTATTGCATCGATCCCGCGACCGGAAAACTCGATCTGAATAACCCCCGGATCGTCCACGACCTTGAAAACCCCTCAGAGCCACATTCTGCCCCAGGGATCCTGGTCGAAGCGCTCCACCGCCGCCGCGAGCGCGGTTTGCCTGCGTTTACCGTGCTCTCCTGCGACAACATCCCGGATAACGGGCACGTGGTCAAAAACGCGGTGCTGGGCATGGCGCAAAAGCGTTCCGCGGCGCTGTCTGAATGGATTGATAGCCACGTGAGCTTCCCGGGAACGATGGTTGACAGAATTGTTCCCGCCGCGACGGAAGCATCGCTTGCGGAAATCACCGACGCGCTCGGCGTTGAAGATCCGTGCGCCATCAGCTGCGAACCGTTTATTCAGTGGGTGGTGGAAGATAATTTTGTCGCAGGCCGTCCCGAGTGGGAAGTGGCGGGTGTCCAGATGGTGCAGGATGTTCTGCCGTGGGAGCAGATGAAATTACGCATGCTCAACGGCAGCCACTCTTTCCTGGCGTATCTCGGGTATCTTGCCGGCTACGCGCATATTAATGAATGCATGGAGGACGCGGCGTTCCGTGAAGCCGCCCGTCGGCTGATGCTGAACGAGCAGGCCCCCACGTTACGGATTAAGGATGTCGATCTCACCGCCTACGCCGATAGCCTAATTGAACGCTTTGCCAACCCGGCCCTCCAGCATCGGACCTGGCAAATCGCGATGGACGGTAGCCAGAAGCTGCCCCAGAGAATGCTTGACGGGATCCGCGTTCATCTTGAGCGAAATACGCCGTGGCCGCTGCTGGCTCTGGGCGTGGCCGGCTGGATACGCTACGTCAGCGGTATCGACGACTGTGGCAATGCGATTGACGTTCGCGATCCCCTCAGCGATAAAATCCGCGCCATCGTCAACGCCAGCAGCGACGCCGACCGCGTTAACGCGCTGCTGGGGCTGAGTGAGGTCTTTGGTCACGATCTCGCACAAAACAGCGTCTTTGTGGAGACTGTCCGCCAGGCATACCAGCGCATTATCCGCAACGGCGCACGTCAGGCTGTTATCGAAACGTTAAATATTTAACGATTATTGCGCTTAACGCGAACGGATGAGGCCTCCGTTCGCCCTTCCCCTTCTCACAGGTCACGTTTTTCGCCAGGATAGAGAGAATAGTGTTATAGCATCACAATTCTGATCTGGAGCGCACGTGACCAAAACCAACCTCATCACCGGTTTTCTCGGCAGCGGTAAAACCACCTCAATTCTCCACCTGCTGGCGAATAAAGATCCGGCCGAGAAGTGGGCCGTGCTGGTCAATGAATTTGGCGAGGTGGGCATTGACGGCGCGTTGCTGTCATCCAGCGGCGCGATGATTAAAGAGATCCCCGGCGGATGCATGTGCTGCGTCAATGGCCTGCCTATGCAGGTCGGCCTCAATACCCTGCTGCGTCAGGGCAAACCTGACCGCCTGCTGATTGAACCTACCGGGCTGGGTCACCCTAAGCAAATCCTCGATTTACTGACCGCCCCGGTTTACGAGCCGTGGATCGATTTGCGCGCCACCCTGTGCCTGCTCGATCCGCGTCAGCTTCTGGATGACAAGGCGGTGGCTAATGAGAACTTCCGCGATCAGCTCGCCTCCGCTGACGTTATTGTTGCGAATAAAGCAGATCGCGCCACGGCTGAAAGCCAGGCCGCGCTGGATGCGTGGTGGCAACATTTTGGCGGCAATCGCACACGGGTGGAAACTACCCAAGGGAATATTGATAGCACCCTGCTTGACCTTCCACGTCTGAACCTCACCGCCTTGCCTGCCAGCGCGGAGCATTCGCACAGTCATCCGGTTAAGCAGGGTCTGGCAGCCCTGAATCTGCCGGAACACCAGCGCTGGCGTCGTAATCTGAATAGCGGCCAGGGATATCAGGCCTGCGGATGGATTTTTGATGCTGAAACCGTTTTTGACACCATCGGGATCCTAGAGTGGGCCCGCCTTGCGCCCGTCGATCGCGTGAAAGGGATCATGCGCACCCCGGACGGACTGGTGCGGATCAACCGCCAGGGCGACGATTTCTTTATTGAAACGCAAAACGTGGCACCGCCTGACAGCCGTATAGAGTTAATTAGTGCGGTTAACGCCGACTGGAATGCCCTCCAGTCCAGTCTGTTGAGGATTCGTTTAAGTTCGGGCGGCTAACGTTGCCCCAGTTTTCACTCTATGCAGAACGTTATGACAACTCGATTTCCCCTGATATTACTGCTTAATGTCGCCGGTCTGGCGCTTTTCTTCTCCTGGTATATCCCGGCAGATCATGGTTTCTGGTTCCCGCTGGATTCTGCCATTTTTCACTTCTTCAATCAGGAGCTGGTGAAGAGCAACGCGTTCCTGTGGCTGGTGGCAATTACCAACAACCGCGCCTTTGACGGCTTCTCGCTGCTGGCGATGGGCTGCCTGATGCTCTCTTTCTGGCTGAAAGAGGACAAAGCCGGGCGTCGGCGTATTCTGATTATCGGTCTGGTGATGCTGCTGTTTGCTGTCGTCATTAACCAGCTGGCCACCGCAATTATTCCGGTTAAGCGTTCCAGCCCAACGCTCTTTTTCACCGATATTTATCGCGTCAGTGAGCTGCTGCATATTCCAACAAAAGATGCGTCGAAGGACAGTTTCCCTGGCGATCACGGCATGATGTTGCTTATTTTTTCCGCAATTATGCTTCGCTATTTCGGCAGAAAAGCGTTTGCCATAGCCCTGATTATTTTTGTGGTTTTTGCCTTCCCGCGCGTAATGATTGGCGCTCACTGGTTCACCGATATTGCCGTCGGTTCGCTCTCCGTTGCGCTGATTGCGCTGCCGTGGTGTTTGATGACCCCACTGAGCGACAGGATAATAGCGCTGTTCGATCGCTACCTTCCCGATAAAACGCAACAATAATTGAACAAATAACTAACCTAAATTAACGTGAGCTATCAGGGATCGACATGATCCCTGATAGCGTTCTCGCCACGATCTTTTCCCAGCGTCATATTCTTGTCATCACATTCATGATAAAAATGAAGCAATTGCGCGATAAAGCCTCGGATCTGTCCGCATTTTAAGCAATTACGGATTTTTACTTTCTGTATCACATTTTCTTATAAAAAAAAGGCTTTTTTTACTCGCAATACCCCAGGCAATCGGTTAATCTCGAACTCGTTTTGCCCCATAGAGATAATTATTTCGCTGGCGAATAATTTTGTGCGCTGTACCACAAATGTGACCAGAAAGAATTGTCTCAATGTGAACAGATAATTAGTCTCGTCACGTTTGGCATTTTTATAACGATATTTGTCGTTAAGGACTTCAAGGGAAAATAAACAAAATGGTCAAATCTCAACCGTTTCTGAGATATATCTTACGGGGGATCCCGGCGATAGCAGTCGCGGTACTGTTGTCTGCATGTAGTACATCGAACACCGCAAAGAATATGCATCCTGAGACGCGTGTTGTGGGAATGGAAGATTCCTCGTCACTGCAAGCCTCTCAGGATGAATTTGAAAATATGGTACGTAATCTGGACGTGAAGTCCCGCATTATGGACCAGTATGCTGACTGGAAAGGCGTGCGCTATCGTCTTGGCGGCAGCACAAAAACAGGTATTGATTGTTCCGGTTTTGTACAGCGTACATTCCGCGAGCAATTTGGGTTAGATCTTCCGCGTTCAACCTATGAACAGCAGGAGATGGGCAAGTCGATTTCACGTACCAAACTGCGCACCGGTGATCTAGTCCTGTTCCGTGCCGGTTCTACAGGTCGACATGTTGGCATCTACATTGGTAATGACCAGTTCGTACATGCCTCAACCAGCAGCGGTGTCACCATTTCCAGCATGAATGAACCGTACTGGAAAAAGCGCTACAACGAAGCACGCCGCGTACTGACCCGCAGTTAATATGACTATCGTATCGTTGGTTATCCCTTGGCTGGCGATATGATGAAAAAAAGCACTGCTTCGGCAGTGTTTTTTTTTGCCCGTTACACTGAATACATCCAGCGGCATTTCAGGAATTACGACGTCTATGTTCACCCGCTATTTCTCCAGCAATCGCAAGATACTGATCCTCAGCATCATCACAGGCCTAATCGCCGCCCTGCTCCTGGGTTCGTTGCAATTTTTCTGGAGCTACCACAAGCGGGAAGTCAAATTCGACACCCTGATCCACGATGTGAGCATCTATATGGAGAGCTATTTCGATGAGTTAAAAAATTCTATCGATGTACTCCAGCCGCTCACGTTAAACAATTGCCACGACGTAAATCAGGAACTCACCTCGCGCGCTGCCTTTAGCGTTAACGTTCGCGCATTCCTGCTGGTCAGAGACAAAATGGCGTTCTGCTCTTCTGCTACGGGTCCGATGAATTCCCCGATGGAGGAGCTGATACCTGAGCTGCACATCGACAAACAGATTGATATGGCGTTGCTTCCCGGCACTCCGATGTTGCCCAACAAGCCCGCCATTGCCATCTGGTACCGTAACCCGCTAGTGAAGGACGGCGGCGTATTTACCTCAGTGAATCTCAACCTGACGCCTTACCTGCTCTACACGGCTCGCCAGGACGAATTTGCCGGCATCGCCATCATCATTGGCGATCATGCGCTGTCAACGCGGTCCAGCATGCTGGTCAACGCGCACGATCTTCATGAAACGCCGGCCCGTACCGCAACGCTGAAAGACGTTCCCCTGATCATAAATCTGTATGCGGACGCCTGGACCAGCGATGAAATTCTTTACGCCCTGTTCTTCGGGCTGGTATGCGGCATTTGTGCCGGCTCGCTCAACTACTATATCCTCAGCATTCGCCTCAACCCGGGTAAAGAGATTTTAAGCGCGATTAAGCGCGGCCAGTTTTATGTAGTCTATCAGCCCGTCGTCGATGCTAAATCGCTCCAGATGACCGGGCTGGAAGTACTGATGCGCTGGAAACACCCAACAATGGGGGAAATTCCGCCCGACGCGTTTATCAATTTTGCCGAAGCGCAGAAGCTCATTGTCCCGCTGACGCTGCATCTTTTTGACCTTATCATTCACGATGCTCCCGTATTACAAACGCTGTTACCTCCGGGCGCAAAGGTGGGCATCAACATCGCGCCGGGGCATCTGCATGCGGAAAGCTTCAAGGACGATATGCGCACCTTCAAAGCCCTACTGCCGCCTGATTACTTCCAGATCGTGCTGGAAATTACCGAGCGCGATATGCTTAACCATCGGGAAGCTAATAGCCTCTTCGAATGGCTCCATAACGAAGGGTTTGAAATCGCCATTGATGATTTTGGTACCGGCCACAGCGCACTGATTTACCTTGAGCATTTCACCATGGACTACCTCAAGATAGACCGCGGATTTGTTAACGCAATAGGGACTGAGACGGTGACGTCGCCGGTGCTGGATGCCGTTCTGACGCTGGCAAGACGACTGAATATGTCGACCGTCGCCGAAGGGGTAGAGACACCGGAACAGGCCGCCTGGCTGCGCGAACACGGCGTTAATTTCCTGCAGGGATACTGGATTAGCCGCCCGATGCCGCTGGCACAGTTCCGCGAATGGCGGCCTGATATTTCGGCCGAGGGTGATTAATTTCACATTGTCCGTGACGTCACTTATTATTCAGCTTAACCGAGCCGGTCTGTAAAGAGGGAGCTGCCGCGAGATGCTTATGCGCTTTATGTTGCTGATGTTGGCATTCACGAGCCTGTCCAGCCAGGCGCAAGCCATCAAAGAAAATATCGCCTTCGCGGTGATTGGCGAGCCGAAATACGCGGTCAATTTTACGCACTTCGATTACGTCAACCCTGCCGCGCCGAAGGGCGGAAAGGTCACGCTTTCCGCCACGGGAACCTTCGACAACTTCAACCGCTTCGCCCTGCGCGGCGTGGCGGCCGCGCGGACGGAATCGCTTTACGATACGCTCTTTGTCACCTCCGATGACGAGCCCGGCAGCTACTATCCGCTTATTGCCGAGAACGTGCGTTACGCCGATAACTTCGCCTGGGCGGAGATCTCCCTTAACCCTCGAGCTCGTTTTCATGATGGTACGCCGGTTAAGGCCAGCGACGTTGCGTTCACCTTTCATAAATTTATGACCGAAGGCGTTCCCCAGTTCCGCATCGTGTATAAAGGCGCGTCGGTCAGAGCCATTGCGCCGCTTACCGTGCGCATCGAGTTGAGCGAACCAAATAAAGAGAACATGCTCAGCCTGTTCTCGCTGCCGGTGATGCCGGAATCGTTCTGGAAAAGCCACAAGCTGAGCGACCCGCTTTCCACGCCTCCTCTGGCTGGCGGCCCCTACCGCATCACCGACTGGCGCATGGGGCAATATGTCGTCTATTCCCGCGTCAAAGACTACTGGGCAGCCAATCTGCCGGTAAACCGCGGACGCTGGAACTTCGACACCCTTCGCTATGATTACTACCTTGACGATAACGTGGCGTTTGAAGCGTTCAAAGCGGGGGCTTTCGATTTGCGGGTCGAGAGCAGCGCCAAAAACTGGGCGACCCGCTATATCGGCAAAAATTTCGCCAAAGGCTATATCGTCAAAGACGAGCATAAAAATGAGTCTGCGCAAGACACGCGATGGCTGGCGTTTAATATTCAGCGTCCGGTATTTAATGACCGCCGGGTGCGGGAAGCCATCTCCCTGGCCTTTGATTTTGAGTGGATGAACAAAGCGCTGTTTTACGGGGCTTACAGCCGCGCCAACAGCTATTTCCAGAACACGGAATATGCCGCGCGTGATTATCCGAAAGCCGACGAACTGGTTCTGCTGGCACCCCTTAAAGCAGAGGTACCGCCAGAGGTGTTTACAACGGTGTTTCAGCCGCCGGCTTCAAACGGTGACGGTTACGACCGCGACAACCTGCTCAAAGCCAGCAAGCTGCTGGATGACGCGGGCTGGCATCTGAAGAATCAAAAACGTGTTGATGCCAAAACGGGAAAGCCTCTCAGCTTTGAGCTGCTGCTCTCGTCCGGGGGCAACGACCAGTGGGTGCTGCCGTTTAAGCACAATCTTGAGCGGCTGGGCGTGACCATGAACATTCGCCAGGTGGATAACGCGCAGATCACCAGCCGCATGCGCA
Organism: Enterobacter vonholyi; assembly: GCF_008364555.1. GTDB lineage: Bacteria > Pseudomonadota > Gammaproteobacteria > Enterobacterales > Enterobacteriaceae > Enterobacter > Enterobacter vonholyi. The sequence goes on along the minus strand of NZ_VTUC01000003.1, from coordinate 321,528 downwards.
GCCGCGATTACGACATGATGCAGCGCCTGTGGCCCGCCCAACCGTGGCCCAGCACGGACCTGCAAATCTCCTGGGCCTCCAGCTACATCGACTCCTCGTACAATGCGCCGGGGGTAAAAAGCCCGGCGATTGACGCGCTGATTGCGAAAATCGTGGCGGCGCAGGGGGATAAAGAAAAGCTCCTGCCGCTCGGGCGCGCCCTCGACAGGTTCTTAACCTGGAACTACTACATGTTGCCGATGTGGTATATGGGCGAAGATCGCCTTGCGCGCTGGGACAAGTTCTCCGTGCCTGCCGTGCGCCCTGTCTACTCCCTGGGCTTTGATACCTGGTGGTATGACGTTAACAAAGCCGCCAGACTTCCCGCTGAGCGGCGATAAGGAATCATCATGGGTGCCTATCTTATCCGTCGTCTCCTGCTGGTCATCCCCACCCTGTGGGCCATCATCACGATTAACTTTTTTATCGTGCAAATTGCTCCCGGCGGCCCGGTCGATCAGGCGATTGCCGCCATTGAATTTGGCAACAGCGGCGGCATGCCCGGCGGCGGAGGTGAAGGCATGGGTGCAAGCCATGCGCGAACCGGCGTTGGAAATATCAGCGAAAGCCATTATCGCGGCGGACGCGGGCTGGATCCGGAAGTGATCGCCGAGATCACCCACCGCTACGGCTTTGACAAACCGATTCACGAGCGCTATTTCAAAATGCTCTGGGATTACATCCGCTTTGATTTTGGCGATAGCCTGTTTCGCAGTGCGTCAGTGTTAACGCTGATCAAGCAAAGCCTGCCGGTTTCGATCACGCTGGGGCTGTGGGGAACGCTGATTATCTATCTGGTCTCTATACCGCTTGGGATCCGCAAAGCGGTGTATAACGGTAGCCGTTTCGATATCTGGAGTAGCACGTTCATTATCATCGGCTATGCCATCCCGGCGTTTCTGTTTGCCGTCCTGCTGATCGTCTTTTTTGCCGGGGGAAGTTATTTTGACCTCTTCCCGCTGCGAGGGCTGGTCTCCGCCGATTTCAGTTCCCTGCCGTGGTATCAGAAAATCACGGACTACCTCTGGCATATCACACTGCCGGTTCTGGCCACGGTCATTGGCGGGTTTGCGGCCCTGACCATGTTGACCAAAAACGCCTTTCTCGATGAAATTCGTAAGCAGTACGTTGTTACTGCCCGCGCCAAGGGCGTGAGCGAGAAGCAGATCATGTGGAAACACGTGTTCCGCAACGCCATGCTGCTGGTAATCGCCGGGTTTCCGGCCACGTTCATCGGCATGTTTTTTACCGGCTCGCTGTTGATAGAGGTCATGTTCTCGCTCAACGGACTGGGGCTGCTGGGCTATGAGGCTACCGTATCGCGCGATTATCCGGTGATGTTTGGCACACTCTATATTTTCACCCTGATTGGCCTGCTGCTGAATATCATCAGTGATATCAGCTATACGCTGGTCGATCCCCGAATCGATTTTGAGGGCCGCTGATGCCGCGTTTAAGCCCCGTCAATCAGGCCCGCTGGGCCCGTTTTCGCCACAACCGCCGCGGCTACTGGTCGCTGTGGATTTTTGCCGTGCTGTTTGCCTTAAGCATGTGTTCGGAGCTGATCGCCAACGACAAGCCGCTGCTGGTGCATTTTAACGATCGCTGGTACGTGCCGGTCATCGCCAGCTACAGCGAAAGCGACTTTGGCGGCCCGTTTGCGACACGGGCGGAATATCAGGATCCGTGGCTTCGCCAGCAGATTGAGCAGCACGGCTGGGCGCTCTGGGCGCCGGTGCGCTTTGGCGCAAACAGTATAAACTTCGCTACCACGACCCCCTTCCCTTCCCCGCCCTCCGCGCAAAACTGGCTGGGAACGGATGCTAACGGCGGCGACGTGCTGGCACGCATCCTGTACGGCACGCGAATATCGCTTCTCTTTGGGCTGATGCTGACGCTCTTCTCCAGCGTGATGGGCGTTGTGGCGGGCGCCGTTCAGGGTTACTACGGCGGGAAAATTGACCTGTGGGGCCAGCGTATCATCGAAGTCTGGTCTGGTATGCCAACGCTGTTTCTGATCATCCTGCTTTCCAGCGTCGTACAGCCCAACTTCTGGTGGTTATTAGGCATCACCGTCCTGTTCGGCTGGATGGCGCTGGTCGGCGTGGTGCGGGCGGAGTTTCTGCGCACCCGCAATTTCGACTATATCCGCGCGGCGCAGGCGCTTGGCGTTAGCGACCGGAGTATCATCTTCCGCCATATGCTGCCCAACGCCGTGGTGGCAACGCTCACCTTCCTGCCGTTTATTCTGTGCAGCTCCATCACCACGCTCACCTCGCTGGATTTTCTCGGTTTCGGGCTACCGCTGGGTTCCCCGTCGCTTGGCGAACTGCTGCTGCAGGGTAAGAACAACCTCCAGGCGCCGTGGTTAGGCATCGCCGCCTTTCTTTCCGTGGCCGTGCTGCTGTCGCTGCTGATTTTTATTGGCGAAGCCGTGCGCGATGCCTTTGATCCGAACAAGGCGGTATAAGATGACCCAGCCTCTTCTGAGTATTGATAACCTGTCGATTGCTTTTTCAAAGCAGGGTGAGACGCGCACCGTGGTCAACGATTTATCGCTGCAGATCCAGCCCGGGGCAACGCTGGCTCTGGTCGGCGAATCGGGTTCAGGCAAAAGCGTTTCGGCGCTCTCCATCCTGCGGCTGCTGCCTTCTCCGCCGGTGAGCTATCCGCAAGGGGACATTCTTTTTCACGGCCGTTCGCTGCTGCATGCCGACGAACATACCCTGCGCGGCATTCGCGGCAACAAAATCGCGATGATCTTCCAGGAGCCGATGGTTTCACTTAACCCTCTGCACAGCCTCGAAAAACAGCTTTATGAAGTGCTCTCCCTGCACCGAGGGATGCGCAAAGAGGCCGCGCGGGGAGAAATTCTGGATTGTCTTGAACGCACAGGCATACGCAATGCGGCCAAACGGCTGAATGATTTTCCGCATCAGCTCTCCGGCGGCGAACGCCAGCGCGTGATGATCGCCATGGCCCTGCTGACGCGCCCCGAACTGTTGATTGCCGACGAGCCTACAACGGCGCTGGACGTGACGGTACAGGCGCAAATACTGACGCTGCTGCGGGATCTGCGTGACGAGCTGAACATGAGCCTGCTGTTTATCACGCACAACCTGAGCATTGTGAGAAAGCTGGCCGACAGCGTCGCGGTGATGCAAAACGGACGCTGTATTGAACAGGATACGGCGTCCGCGCTGCTGAGCGCACCGCAGCACCCCTATACGCAGCGCCTGCTCGACAGCGAACCCTCCGGCGACCCGGTTCCTCTCGATGCGGACAGCACGCCGCTGCTGCGCGTTGAGGATCTGTCCGTCTCGTTCCCGATCCGCAAAGGTATTCTGCGCCGCATTGTCGATCGCAATCCGGTGCTGAAAAATATCCGCTTCTCGCTGCGCCCGGGGGAATCCCTGGGGCTGGTGGGCGAATCCGGCTCGGGCAAAAGCACCACCGGTCTGGCGCTGCTGCGCTTAATTGCCTCCCAGGGCGAGATCCTCTTTGACGACATGCCGCTGCACCGCTGGAACCGCCGCCAGATGCTGCCCGTGCGTCCCCGCATGCAGGTGGTGTTTCAGGATCCCAACTCCTCGCTTAACCCACGGCTCAGCGTGTTACAGATTATCGAAGAGGGTCTGCGCGTCCATCAGCCCGGCCTGAGCGCGCAGCAACGCGAGCAGGAGGTCATGCGGGTCATGACCGAAGTGGGTCTAGATCCCGAGACGCGCCACCGCTACCCTGCGGAATATTCCGGTGGGCAGCGCCAGCGTATCGCCATTGCCCGCGCGCTGATCCTGAAACCGGAGCTGATTATTCTGGATGAACCGACGTCATCGCTGGACAGGACCGTACAGGCGCAGATCCTGGCGCTGCTGAAAGGGTTACAGGAAAAGCACCGGCTGGCCTATATCTTTATCAGCCATGATTTACAGGTGGTGCGGGCGCTATGCCATCAGGTGATTGTGTTGCGTCAGGGAGAGGTGGTCGAGCAGGGTGATTGCCAGCGCGTATTTAGCGCGCCAACGCAGCGCTACACGCGCCAGCTGTTGTCGTCAGACTAGCGCTCAGAATGGATACTGGCCGGAGAAAGGCTCTGCAATAGCAACGCCAAAATTTTTCAGGCGGCAGGTAGCAGCAAACTCGTCCTGGCTTTTCACAAACAGGCACGGCTCACCTTCGCACTCCAGTACGGAGCTGTCCACTTCGATATCCGTCAGGGCCTGACTGAGACGCTCCATCACCCGCCAGGCATTTTCGTCGCTCGGGCTCAGCAGCTTGAGCGCCACCAGGCAGTTTTCACAGCCCGCGACGTTTTGCGGAATCGGTTCAACTTTCGAACCAGCAAAACCCGCCGACCAGCGATAGCTCTGGGGCAAGCGATGGACAATAGAAAGTTGTAATGTATTCACGTTCGTTCCCCGGAAGCAAAATTTACTTCACAATTTATTTACATTTATAGTAACACATCATCGTCAGCCTGCACTATTCAGCACTTTTTTATCGGTATTCAGGCTCGCGTCGGCGCTATATGTACCCGTTTCTGCGATCTAACTCAACCTTTTTGAATACAATGATGTGACTTTTTACACAAATAGATTTTACATAAAATAAACAAACACGGAATAAACGAACGGGGGTTTGGTTGATATGCATCAACAAAAAAGGCCCTTCCGGGCCTTCTCTGCGTTTTAGTGGGCCGCTTTTCGCGGTCGACTGGCGTAAAGATAGAAGAGTATCGAGCTGGTTGCGCAAAAAGCCATCGCCCACAGCATGGGCCATGCCGTCGTAAAGGTGGCCATCGAAAGCAACGCCCCGACGATAGCGCCGATGCCGAAGCGGAACGTCCCTGCCAGAGATGATGCGGTTCCTGCCATGTGCGGAAACTCATCCAGGATCACCGCCATCGCATTGGACGACACCATCGACACGCAGCCAACAAAGGCCGCCACGCCGACCACCAGCGCCCAGAAGCCCACGCCCAGAAACGCGCTCACCACCAGCCAGATCGCCATCACAAACTGGATCCACAGCCCGGCGCGGAACATGTTCAGCGCCCCCACCCGCCGGACAAAGCGGCTGTTGATGATGGTCATGATGAACAGGAAGACGATGTTAAGCGCAAAGTAATAGCCGAAGTGCTGCGGCGAAACGTGGTTCAGCTCGATATAGACAAACGGCCCGGCGCTCAGGAAGGAGAACATTCCGGCGAAGCTGAACCCGCTCGCCAGCATATAGCTGAGCACGCGCTTGTGGCGAAACAGCGAGGCAAAGTTGCCGATGGTGGTACGGATGTGAAACTTCTGGCGGCGCTCGACGGGAAGCGTTTCATCAATAAAGAAGAAGATCATCGCGGAGGCCAGCAGCGCGGCCAGGGCCAGGATCCAGAAAATCACATGCCAGCTGAACCACACCAGCACCGCACCACCGGCCATTGGGGCCACCAGCGGCGCAATCGTCGTCACCAGCATGACAAACGACATCATGCGGGAAAACTCTTCTTTCGGGTAGATATCGCGCATCAGGGCGTTAATCACCACGCTTGCCGCTGCCGCCGCCAGACCGTGGAAGAAACGCATGACAATCAGATGATCGATAGTCTGCGCCAGCGCGCAGGCAACCGCAGCGGCCGCAAACACCAGCGTCCCGCCCAGAATGACCGGCTTGCGTCCAAGGCTGTCGGCCATCGGGCCATAAAACAGCTGGCCGAGGGCAAAGCCGAGAATATAGGTGCTGAGCGTCATCTGCGCGCTGCCCGCCGGAACGCCAAACTGCGCGGAAATGACCGGCAGCGCGGGCAGGTACATATCGATAGACAGCGGCATCAGCATGGCCAGCAGGCCAAGAATGAAGACGATTTTGAACGACGAGTGTGGCCTGGTGGTCACAGAGTTCTCCTGAAATTAGTGCGAAGGCAGACCGACGCTGGCGATCTCTTCTTCCGTTAACGGGCGATATTCGCCAGGCGCCAGGTCGGGATCGAGTTCAATCGCACCAATCCGTTCGCGATGCAGGCCAACAACGTGGTTCCCCACCGCGGCAAACATACGTTTCACCTGATGATAGCGCCCTTCGCTGATGGTCAGGCGGACCTCCGTCGGAGTGATGACTTCGAGCACCGCCGGTTTGGTCAGATCTTTTTCATTATGCAGCTGAACGCCTTTCGCGAAGTGCTCTGCCGTGTCATCCGACACCGGTGACTCCAGCGTCACGAGATAGGTTTTCTCGCAGTGGTGGCGTGGAGAGGTGATGCGGTGCGACCACTGACCGTCGTCGGTCATCAGCACCAGCCCGGTGGTGTCGATATCGAGTCGACCTGCGGCGTGCAGCTTGTGCGCCACCGGCTCGTCGAGGAAATAGAGCACCGTCGGGTGATCCGGATCGTCCGTTGAGCAGACGTAGCCTTCCGGCTTATTGAGCATGAAGTAGCGCGGACCGTGCTGCTGGGTCAGCGGATTGCCGTCATACTCCACCTGATGGTCAGGTTGCAGTTTGAACGCGCTGTCTCTCACAATGTCGCCATCCACGGTAACGCGGCTGGCGCGAATTTCGCGCCCGGCAATAGCGCGGCTTACGCCGAGTTGCTGAGCGATAAACTTATCAAGTCGCATGAAATCTTTTTAGCCTTAATGGTGCAGGAAGTCGGACAACAGGTCCGAAAAAAGAAGCAGTCTGGAACGGTTCAGTATAATGGTCTGGTTGCGCCACTCAAGGGAAAAAGTTTCGTGGCATACTATGTGCGGAATAACGAAACCGAGACCCCATGACTTTTACACTTCGTCCCTATCAGCAGGAAGCCGTTGACGCCACCCTCGCCTGGTTCCGTAAACATCGCGAGCCGGCGGCGATTGTGCTCCCGACCGGCGCAGGCAAAAGCCTGGTCATCGCCGAACTGGCGCGTCTGGCCCGCGGCCGCGTGCTGGTGCTGGCGCACGTTAAAGAGCTCGTCGCGCAAAACCATGCCAAGTATTGTGCGCTTGGGCTGGAAGCCGATATTTTCGCCGCCGGGCTAAAGCGTAAAGAGAGCCACGGCAAAGTGGTGTTTGGCAGCGTGCAGTCGGTGGCGCGCAATCTGAACCTGTTTCGCAGCGAATTTTCGCTGCTGATTGTCGACGAGTGTCACCGCATCAGCGACGACGACGACAGCCAGTATCAGCAAATCCTGTCGCACCTGAAAGAGGTGAACCCTCACCTGCGCCTGCTGGGCCTGACGGCGACCCCGTTTCGCCTGGGGAAAGGCTGGATCTATCGTTACCATTATCACGGCATGGTGCGCGGCGATGACAAGGCCCTGTTTAGCGACTGCATCTACGAGCTTCCTCTGCGCTACATGATTAAACATGGCTACCTGACGCCACCTGAGCGGTTGGATATGCCGGTGGTGCAGTACGATTTCAGCCGCCTGCAGGCGCAGAGCAACGGGTTATTCAGCGAAGCGGATCTTAACCAGGAGCTGAAAAAGCAAAAGCGCATTACGCCGCATATCATCAGCCAGATAGAGGAGTTCGCCGCGACGCGCAAAGGGGTGATGATCTTTGCCGCCACCGTTGAGCACGCGCGAGAAATCACCGGACTACTGCCCGCTGGCGACGCGGCGCTCATCACCGGCGAGACGCCCGGCCCCGAGCGCGACCGCCTGATTGAGGCCTTTAAAGCCCAGCAGTTCCGCTATCTGGTTAATGTATCGGTATTGACCACCGGCTTTGACGCCCCGCACGTCGACCTGATCGCTATTTTGCGTCCGACCGAATCGGTCAGTCTGTATCAGCAAATTGTTGGCCGCGGCCTGCGTCTGGCGCCGGAGAAAACCAACTGCCTGATTCTGGATTATGCCGGTAACCCGCACGATCTCTATACGCCTGAGGTCGGCGCGCCAAAAGGGAAAAACGACAACGTGCCCGTGCAGGTCTTTTGCCCTGCCTGCGGGTTTGCCAACACCTTCTGGGGAAAAACCACCGCCGACGGCACGCTGATCGAGCATTTTGGCCGCCGCTGTCAGGGCTGGTTTGAAGATGATGACGGGCATCGCGAGCAGTGCGATTTCCGCTTCCGGTTTAAAAACTGCCCGCAGTGCAACGCCGAAAACGACATTGCCGCTCGCCGCTGTCGGGAATGCGACACGGTGCTGGTTGACCCGGACGACATGCTGAAAGCGGCATTAAAGCTGAAAGATGCGCTGGTGCTGCGCTGTTCCGGCATGGCGTTGCAGCCCGGCGCCGATGAAAAAGGCGAATGGCTGAAAATCACCTATTACGATGAAGACGGGGCGGACGTCAGCGAGCGCTTCCGGCTCCAGACGCCTGCCCAGCGAACGGCCTTCGAACAGCTGTTTATTCGCCCGCACACCCGCACCCCGGGGGTGCCCCTGCGCTGGATCACCGTGGCGGATATCGTGCGCCAGCAGGTGCTATTGCGCCATCCGGATTTTGTCGTCGCCCGCAAAAAAGGCCAGTTCTGGCAGGTGCGCGAGAAACTCTTTGACTACGAAGGTCGCTTCCGTCGCGCCAACGAATTGCGCGGTTAGCGGGACTTTTCATTGATGTGGGGGGCATTTGAGTATAAAATGCCGCCCGCTTCACATCCGTGAGGCAGAACACTCACCTGCTGCTGGGTCGCCTGTAGTAGGGTTTTAAATACAGAGAGAAATCAATGTTTACTATCGAAGCAGAAGTACGTAACGTGCAGGGTAAGGGTGCGAGCCGCCGCCTGCGTACCGCTAACAAGTTCCCGGCTATCGTTTACGGTGGCGAAGCTGCTCCAGTTGCCATCGAACTGGATCACGACAAACTGTGGAACCTGCAGACCAAAGCTGAATTCTACAGCGAAGTTCTGACCATCGTTGTTGGCGGTAAAGAAGAAAAAGTGAAAGTTCAGGCTGTTCAGCGTCACGCGTTCAAGCCAAAACTGACTCACATCGACTTCGTTCGCGCGTAATCGCAAACCTGTCGAAAAAAACCCCGCTTCTGCGGGGTTTTTTGTGCCTGCTATTTACCGCCCGAGGTGCGGCGCTGAAGCTGATCGCGCAGATTCGGCGGCGTACCCTTAATGGTCAGCGTATCGGTGGCCGGATCCCAGAAGATACGTTCACCCAGCAGCATCGCATCAAAGTTGATGGTTAACCCACCGCCGCTGCCGGCAAACTTGGTTAACTGACGCAGCGTGCTTCGATCCGCCGGGAAGCTCTCTTCAAGCTCATAGCCCTTCTCTGCGGTAAACTCCTGGAAGCTGACTTCGCTGACGCCCGCTAGCTCTTTTGACAGCGACTCCAGCTCAATCTCTTCCCCTGCCTGCAGCTGTTCGTTGCAGTAGCTGTAAACCTGCTGACGCACCGTCTGGCGCTCAGATTTATCGAGCTGCGCTTCGGCTGTGAAATCGTCAACCGCCTGGAGCAGCCCTTTGTTCTGCGCTTTGGCGTTAAGCCCTTCACTGGCACCGAGGAAGTCCATAAAGAAATCCGCCACTTTGCGGCCCACGCGTCCCTTCAGGAAAGTCAGGTAGCGGGTCGACTCCGGGTTGGTTTCCCACTCGGTCAAATCAATACGCGCCACGATATCCGCATGGTTAATGTCCAGATAATGCGTCGAGCTGATATCCAGCTGCTCGTTCACGCGCATGCTGCTTAAGTTATTCAGCACGGTAACCAGCAGATACTCGACCGCCAGATAGCGGTAGTGGCAGAACAAGACAATCCCGCCGTCGGCGAACGGATATTTAGCCAGCTCGTCGCGCAGACGCCCGGTTGCCGCACGGCTAAACGCCAGGAAATCCTCTTCACCCTGGCGCTGCAGGCGCAGGCTATCGGCCAGTTCGCTGTCTTCGCTGAAAAGACCATAGGCTTTATTTTTGGCGCTGTAGACGCGATGCAGCTCTGCCATCATCTCCACCACGGTCGCCGTGGGTTCCAGTAACGAATCGCGCAGCACCACTTCAAGGGTTTGCTCATCACGCTTGATAAGCTGGTGCAAGGCAATCTGGTTGATTTCCAGACTCATGATAAACTCTCCTTTTAGACCGGGCGGTATTCAACCACCACCAGGACATGTGTGCAACAACAGATAAAAAAGGGGAAAAAAAGCTGTTGCTACGGTAATATGTTGCCCTTTCATCAACAAACTGATTTTGATTTATGCCACAACATTCCCGCTACAGTGATGAACACGTTGAACAACTGCTCAGTGAGCTGGTCAACGTACTGGAAAAACATAAAACGCCGACCGATCTCTCCCTGATGGTTTTGGGAAATATGGTCACCAACCTGATTAACACCAGCGTTGCTCCGGCTCAGCGTCAGGCGATCGCAAAATCTTTCGCCCAGGCTTTACAGTCGTCCGTCAGCAACGACCCGGCCCATTAAGGGATACGAACAACAGTTTATGGTGACGAATCGTCAGCGCTACCGTGAAAAAGTCTCCCAGATGGTCAGCTGGGGGCACTGGTTTGCCCTGTTCAACATTCTGTTGGCGACGGTCATTGGCTGTCGTTATCTGTTTGTCGCAGACTGGCCAACAACGCTAACCGGGCGTGTCTACTCCTGGATAAGCGTTGTCGGTCACTTTAGCTTTTTGGTTTTCGCCACCTATCTGCTGATCCTGTTCCCCCTGACGTTTATCGTCATGTCGCAGCGTCTGATGCGGTTCTTATCCGCCATCCTCGCGACGGTGGGGATGACGCTGCTGCTTATCGACAGTGAAGTGTTCACCCGCTTCCACCTGCATCTTAACCCCATCGTCTGGGAACTGGTGATTAACCCCGACCAGAACGAAACGGCCCGTGACTGGCAGCTGATGTTTATCAGCGTCCCGGTGATCCTGTTGATTGAGATGCTGTTTGCGACGTGGAGCTGGCAAAAGCTCCGCAGCCTGACCCGGCGACGCCATTACGCGAAGCCCGTCGCCGCGCTCTTTTTCGTCTCCTTTATCAGTTCGCACATCATGTATATCTGGGCGGATGCGAACTTCTATCGCCCTATTACCATGCAGCGCGCGAACCTGCCGCTCTCGTACCCGATGACGGCCCGTCGTTTCCTCGAGAAACACGGCCTGCTTGACGCTCAGGAGTACCAGCGCCGTCTTATCGAGCAGGGTAATCCGGAAGCCGTCAGCGTGCAGTATCCTCTGAGCGATCTACGCTATCGCGATATGGGGCGCGGGCAAAACGTCCTGCTGATCACCGTTGATGGCCTGAACTATTCCCGTTACGAGAAGCAGATGCCTGTGCTGGCCGATTTTGCGAGGCAAAACGTCTCGTTTACTCAGCATATGAGCTCCGGTAACACAACCGACGCGGGCATCTTTGGCCTCTTCTATGGCATTTCAGCCGGATACATGGACGGCGTACTCTCTACCCGCACGCCTGCGGCGCTGATCACCGGGCTGAATCAGCAGGGCTATCAGTTAGGGTTGTTCTCATCCGATGGCTTTAACAGCCCGCTCTACCGCCAGGCGCTGCTGTCCGATTTCTCACTGCCAGCGGCACAAAATCAGTCCGATGCGCAGACCGCCGGCCAATGGATAAACTGGCTTCAGCGTTACGCGCAGGAAGATAACCGCTGGTTCTCATGGGTTGCCTTTAACGGCACAACGCTTGCTAACAGCAATAAGAGTGATTTCGTGCGCCGCTACGGCCGCGCGGCGGGTGATGTTGATGCGCAGATTGGCCGCGTGCTTGACGCGCTACGTGAGTCCGGCAAGCTGGATAACACCGTGGTGATCGTGACCGCAGGCCATGGCGTCCCGTTAGGTGACGAGACGAAGAGCATGAGCTGGTCACGCCCGAACCTGCAGGTTCCGCTGGTGATCCACTGGCCTGGCACCCCGGCGCAGCGCATCAATATGCTTACCGAGCATAAAGATGTGATGACTACCCTGATGCAACGCCTGCTGCATGTCAGCACGCCAGCGAACGAGTATTCGCAGGGACAGGATCTCTTCAGCGCTGCGCGCCGCCATAACTGGGTCACGGCTGCCGGGAATGACACGCTGGTGGTGACCACACCGAAGCTGACGCTGGTGCTGAACAGTAACGGGAATTATCAGACGTATAATCTGCAGGGTGAACGGTTGAAGGACCAGAAACCGCAGCTGAGCCTGCTGCTGCAGGTCCTGACGGATGAGAAGCGCTTCATCGCTAACTGATTAATAATAAACCAGTTAGCGACAGATTCCCTTGCATTCAAAACGGAATCGAGTAGTATTCTTTTTATGCGTCGGCACGTAGCGCAGCCTGGTAGCGCACCGTCATGGGGTGTCGGGGGTCGGAGGTTCAAATCCTCTCGTGCCGACCAAAAACATACTGAAAACCAGCCTGATGGCTGGTTTTTTTATTTCGCCTCGTCCGGGGTTTTGCGCAGATACACCAGCGTAGCCAGACAAATCACCGCTCCGGCATAAAACGTATATTCCGCGCCAAACGTTTCCCATATCGCGCCGGCTCCCACGCTGGCGATTAATAATCCCACGCCGCTGACCAGACTAAAAATACCGAAAGCAGTGCCGCGCAGATCGGGCGGTGCGGTTTTAGCGATCATTGCCGCCAGTAATCCCTGGGTCATACCCATATGTACTCCCCAAAACGCGACGCCCAGAAGCATTCCAGCCAAGTGGGTGCTCAGCGCCAGCACAACATCTGCCCCAATCAGCATCACCAGGCCCCACTGCAGTAATCGGGTGTGGCTCATCCCGTCCGATAACTTGCCAAACGGATAGGCAGAGAGGAAATAGAGCAGATTCATGGCCACCATCACCAGCGGGATCAGCGCCAGCGGCACCCCCGACTGCTGTGCGCGCAGCACAAGAAATGCTTCACTGAAACGTGCGAGCGTGAAGATGGCTCCCAGGCCAATGACCCACCAGCAGCCTTTCCCGAGACGCCTGAGGTTCTCTTTTTTGATGGGGTTCGTGCGTTTATGTTCGACGGGCGTTTTCGGCTCATGCAGGCCGAAGAAAAGCAGCGCCACGGCGAGCACGCCGGGGATCACCGCGATCCAGAAAATCGTGCGGAAGTCATCGTTCCACAGCAGCATTAATCCTACGGCCAGCAGCGGCCCGAGAAATGCGCCGACGGTGTCCATAGACTGACGCAGCCCAAAGGCCGCGCCGCGAAGTTCCGGCGGCGTAACATCAGCAACCAGCGCATCGCGCGGCGCTCCCCGTATCCCCTTCCCGACCCGGTCGATTAAGCGCGCCCCAAGGATCATGCCGGAAGAAGAGGCGATAGCGAACAACGGTTTACTCAATGCGCCAAGACCGTAGCCCAGAACCGCCAGTCCTTTACGCTTGCCCAGATAGTCACTGATGGCGCCGGAAAACACCTTGATAAACAGCGCCGTAGCTTCAGCCAGACCTTCAATCAAACCAATGAAAATAACGCTGGCGCCCAGCGTCGTCACCATAAACAGCGGCAGCAGGCTGTGGATAATCTCCGAGGAGATATCCATTAACATACTGACGCCGCCCACCACCCAGACTCCTTTCGGGATCCGGCTGAGCGTTGCAAACCGGGATAACATTGCGCATCTCCTGCTTCATGTTGAAATGTCTTGTTCGAAACAGAATATCCTGGAAATGCGAATAAAAATTATTAGACATAAAAAAAGCCACCCCGCAGGATGGCTTCGATATCGCAAATCGGCGTCTAGTGTTTATCACGTCCGCCCAGGAAGAAAATGCCCAGCGGGATGGCCAGCAGAACGGTGAACACCAGGCTGTAGACAAAGATCATCGCCGACTGCAGGACATACATGCTGGTTGTCCAGGCAGAGAGAGGAATGTTGTACTGTTCGATAACGCCTACAATGGTGGCACGCCCCACGCACGCGGCAGCAATCATAAACACAACCAGCAGCGCCAGGAGGAACTTGCGGCCTTCAGGCGTTTTCAGTTTTGCACGAACCATCTCTCTTCCCTTTTACAGATGAATAACATTATAGAGGGTCTAAAATAACACAAACGCCTGCCGGACTCCACGCCAGTACAAATCTCTACTTAAATGGCAAATATGTGGTTTATTGCGCTATTAATATTGAAAATGTAAGTAAATAACACCAATCATTCATAATTGATATGTTAACCTGTGCAGGATCGTTTTGACATAAAGGAATGACAATGAAAAACGCACCTAAATTTGCCATCGCACTCATCGCCGCCGCATGTGTCAGCACCAGTGCTTTCGCCAGCGAAACACCTAAAGAGCAGCCGCTGGAAAAAGTCGCCCCGTACCCGAAAGCGGATAAAGGGATGAAGCGTCAGGTGATCCAGCTACCGGCACAGCAGGATGAAGCGAATTTCAAAGTGGAGCTGTTGATTGGCAAGACGCTGGAAGTGGATTGCAACCAGCATCGTCTGGGCGGTCAGCTGGAAAGCAAAACGCTGGAAGGCTGGGGTTATGACTACTACGTCTTTGATAAAGTCACCTCTCCGGTCTCCACCATGATGGCCTGTCCGGACGGCAAGAAAGAGAAGAAATTTGTGACAGCGTATCTGGGCGACAATAGCCTGCTGCGCTACAACAGCAAGTTGCCGATCGTGGTTTATACGCCTGAAAACGTGGAAGTGAAGTATCGCGTGTGGAAGGCCGATGAGAATGTCGGACAAGCGGTAGTACGTTAAAACCAGGTCGAGTGCGCTCTGGTGCCCTCACCCCAGCCCTCTCCCACCGGGAGAGGGGGAAAACAGCAAAAACGGCAACCTATGTTGCCGTTTTGCTTTTACCTTACAGCGCGATATCCGCAACCGGTTTGTTTTCCGGCTGGGGCTTCAGCTCCGCTTTCGGCGCAGCATCCGCAGCCTGCGGTTTGATGTACTGCAGCTGCAGTACGCGGCTGGTGTATTCCAGCTCCTGCTCCGTCGCGTCCACGTTACCGTTCAGCTTCGTGCCGTAGGATGGAATAATGGTTTTCAGCTTCGCCTGCCATTCCGGACTGGCGACTTTATCTTTAAACACTTTTTCCATCAGGTGCAGCATGATTGGCGCAGCGGTAGACGCACCCGGTGACGCGCCCAGCAGCGCGGCGATTGTGCCATCCTTATCGCTCACCACTTCGGTACCCAGACGCAACACGCCACCCTCTTTCGGATCGCGCTTGATGATCTGAACGCGCTGACCCGCCTGCCACAGACGCCAGTCTTCTTTCTTCGCCTGAGGATAGTACTCTTTCAGCGCTTCGAAACGGTCGTCGTCAGAGAGCATCACCTGGCTAATCAGGTATTTCACCAGATCGAAGTTATCCAGACCCACGTCCATCATCGGCTTGACGTTAGAGGTGGTGGTTGCGCTCAGCAGATCCCACAGGGAGCCGTTTTTCAGGAATTTAGTGGAGAAGGTCGCGAACGGTCCAAACAGCACCACGCGTTTGCCGTCAAGCATACGGGTGTCAATGTGCGGAACGGACATTGGCGGCGCGCCCACGGAAGCCTGACCGTACACTTTTGCCAGATGACGATTCACCACTTCCGGGTTATCGGACACCAGGAACTGACCGCCGACCGGGAAGCCCGCGTAGTCGTCAGCTTCCGGAATACCGGACTCCTGCAGCAGCTTCAGCGCCGCGCCGCCCGCACCGATGAAGACAAACTTCGCCTTGATGACGTGTTCAGCTTCATTGTTTTTCAGATCGGCAACGGTCACGCTCCAGCTATTATCCGCGTTGCGCTTGAAACCGCGCACTTCGGTGCTGAGCTGCAGATTGAAGTTCTCTTTTTTCTTCAGAGACGTCACCAGCTGACGGGTAATTTCACCGTAGTTAACGTCAGTACCAATTTCGGTTCGGGTCGCCGCCACTTTCTGGTTCGGGTCACGGCCTTCCATGACCAGCGGAGCCCACTCTTTAATCTGCGCGTGGTCTTCAGAGTATTTCATCCCGCGGAACAGCGTGCTCTGCTGCAGAGCGGCGTAGCGCGCGCGCAGGAAGTTGACGTTCTGCTCGCCCCACACAAAGCTCATGTGCGGCACGGTGTTGATGAAGGAGTGCGGGTCGTGCAGCACGCCGCTGTTGACCTGATGAGACCAGAACTGGCGAGAAACCTGGAATGCTTCGTTGATTTCTACTGCCTTCTCGATACTAATGGAACCGTCCTTTTTCTGCGGCGTATAGTTCAGTTCCATGAGTGCCGAATGGCCGGTACCGGCGTTATTCCAGCCGTTCGAACTCTCCTGCGCCACGCCATCAAGGCGCTCGACCATGGTCATAGACCAGTCCGGCTGCAGTTCTTGCAGATAGGTTCCCAGCGTGGCGCTCATGATCCCGCCACCGATTAAAAGGACGTCCGTTTCCTGCTCTTTTGGTGCGTCAGCTTTCGCCGCCATGGAGACGGTGTTAAGCCCCACGGCCAGAGAAAAGAGCATGGCAGTCATTTTTTTCATAATTTATGCCTTAGTGTAAAAGTGCTTGATGCGTGGAAATTGCAGGTGAAAAAAGCTGCGGGGGCACGGTAACAACTTTTAAATATTGTTTAAAGGTTACGAAATTATTGTAATTGTGAAATTTAATGATGGATTGTTTGTGAGGAATTAGCGATGCGTCTGGTAAAGCGCGGTTTTACTGGCTAGTATGTTGCGTTTTGTGATCGCGCGCACGGAAGCCTGCCCTAACCAGCGAACTGTTATGTCCTTACCCCATTCTGCTGTATCCCCCGAAAACCGCGTAGCTAACATACTGCGTTCCCCTAAGCAGCTGACGCGCGAAACGCTGGCAGGCGTGATTACCGCCCTGGCTCTGATCCCCGAAGTCATCTCATTTTCGGTGGTGGCGGGCGTTGACCCGAAGGTCAGCCTGATCGCCTCCGTGGTGCTGTGTCTTGCCCTGTCCGTGCTGGGCGGTCGTCCGGCGATGGTCACGGCAGCGGCCGGTTCCGTGGCGCTGGTCATTGGCCCGATGGTGCATGAGCACGGCGCGCAGTACATTCTTCCCGCCGTGCTCATGGCTGGCGTGATTCAGATTCTGTTTGGCGTGCTGGGCATGGCAAGGCTGATGCGCTTTATTCCCCAGTCGGTCATGACCGGGTTTGTTAACGCCCTGGGCATTTTGATCTTCTTAGCTCAGGTGCCGCATTTCTGGAGCCGAAGCCCGCTGATTGTGGGCCTGTTCGTGCTGACGCTGCTGATCGTGCTCTGGGTGCCGCGATATATCAAAAGCATCCCTTCCCCGCTGATGGCGATTGTGCTGTTAACCTTGTTTACCGTTTCAACCGGGCAAAGCCTGCCGACCGTGGGCGATGAAGGCTCAATGAGCGGCAGTTTGCCGGGACTTAGTGAACTTCTGGTCCCCCTCAATTTACAGACGCTGAGCATTATCTGGCCGTGCGCGTTGAGCATCGCCTTTGTCGGCCTGCTGGAGTCCCTGCTCACGGCAAAGCTGGTGGATGAACTGACCGCGACACCGTCAAGTAAACGCCGCGAAAGCATTGGATTAGGCGTCGGCAATATTCTGGCCGGATTTTACGGTGGTATTGCAGGCTGCGCGATGATAGGACAAACCATCGTTAACGTGGAGATGGGGAAAGGCCGAAGCCGCATTTCAACCTTCTCTGCGGGCATCGTGCTGCTGATCCTGGTGACGGCGCTCAGCGAGGTGATGGCCAACATCCCGATGGCGGTGCTGGCGGGCATTATGGCGATCGTCGCCGTCAAAACCTTCAGCTGGCACAGCCTTCAGCCCACCACGCTGAAAACGGCCCCGATAGCGGAAACGGTCGTCATGCTGGTCACCGTTGCCGCCACGGTATCAACCGGCAATCTGGCAATTGGCGTGCTGGGCGGGATTATCGTCATGGCACTCCTCCCCGCCCGCATTAAGCGTCGGCTTAAAGAAGAAAAATCGTCGCCAGTCCAAGAAAAATAAAGAAACCGCCGGTATCGGTGATGGCGGTGATCATCACGCTCGACCCCACCGCGGGGTCGCGCCCCAGTTTGGTCATGGTCAACGGGATAATGACGCCCATCATCGATGCCACCAGCAAATTCAGCACCATCGCCAGCATCATCACTCCGCCTAACGCCATATCGTCATACAGCCACCAGGTGATGCCGCCCATAATGCCGCCCCATACCAGGCCGTTGATCAACGCCACACCCATCTCTCTGAAGATCAGAAAGGCGAAGTTGCCGGGCTGAATATTTTCCAGCGCCAGCGCGCGGACAATCATGGTAATGGTCTGGTTTCCGGTGTTGCCGCCAATCCCGGCCACAATCGGCATCAGCGAGGCCAGCGCCACCAGCTGCGAAATAGTGTGTTCAAAGCCGTCAATCACGCGGGAGGCGATAAACGCGGTACACAAGTTAATGGCCAGCCACGCCCAGCGCGTTTTCACCGCCTTGCCGACGGAGGCATGGACGTCATCTTCTGCGCTGATCCCTCCGAGCGCACGCAGATCGTTATCGGTTTCTTCGTAGACCACGTCAACGATCTCGTCGATGGTCAGACGCCCCATCAGTTTGCCGACGGAATCCACGACGGCAGCACTCACGAGGTCGTCACGTTCGAAGGTTCGCGCCGCTTTCTCCGCATCGTCTTCCGGGGAGAAGACCATCGGCTCGTTTTCCATCACCTCGCTCACCTTCCGCTGGGTGCTGTTGAGCAGGATGGTTTTGAGCTCCAGCTCGCCGAGCAGGGTTTTGTCCCGGGAGGTGACAAACAGCTTATCGGTGTTATCCGGCATTTTGCCCAGGCGACGCAGATAGCGCTGTACGGTACCGAGCGTCACGTCCGGTCGCACCGTGATAACGCCGAACTCCATGATCGCGCCGACGCTGTTTTTCTCATAGTGCATCACCTGACGCACGCGCGCCCGTTCCTCCGCAGGCAGTGACGCCAGCAGGCGACCGGTCAGGTTTCGCGGCAGGTGCTGAACGAGGTAAATCTGCTCGTCGATATCCAGCGTTTGCAGAGCGTCGAGAATATCCCGGTCGCTCATCTCGTCGATCAGGTCGTCCCAGACGTTTTCGGAGGCCTCAAGCAGCACCTGTCCGCGCTCGTGATCCTGTACCAGACGCCAGAGGGCGTGACGTTCTTCCGAGGGAAGCGCTTCAAGGGTGTCCGCCAGATCCGGCGGGGGTAAGTGAGCAACCAGCGCACCTACCTCAGCAATATCGTCGGCCAGAGTGCCGACATCATATTGCTCAGCCAGGGTGAGTTTGCCTAATAGCGTAGAAGTGACCGCTTTATCGGTCGTGAGGAGCCAGATGAGTCGCGCGCGCTCCTGGTCACGCTGTCTGGCGCTGTTTTTCTTTAATACCGACATCAATCATAAATCCATTAAATGAGTTGGGGTTAAGCATAGCGCGGGGATATGTAAATAAGAATAAACAACGGGCCGGGATGGAGAAAAAAGCGGCATTACGGCCACGATCTCTCCCCTCTCCCTGTGGGAGAGGGTTTGGGTGAGGGCATCAGGCCGTACGCGCCACCGCGTCACGCGATGCCGCATCGCGCTCTTCACCGGTCAGCTCGCTCAGCCTGCCGTCGCGCATCTCCAGCAGGCGGTCAGCATGCATGAAGTAGTGATCGTCGTGGCTGATGGCGAAAATGGTTTTGCCCATCTCCTGCATCAGCGGCAGCAGCACCTGATAAAATTCGCGGCGGAAATGCGGGTCCTGATCCGCTGCCCACTCGTCGAGCAGGATGATGTCACGCTCTTCCGCCAGCGCCAGCAGCAGCGCCACGCGCTTTTTCTGCCCTTTGGAAAGCTTCAGGTTGAGGATCTTCCCGTCCTGTAACTCCAGCTTGTGCGACATCTGCAGCTGCGCCAGCCATTTTTCCACCAGCGCCGGATTAGCCTGCTGCCCATCCGGCCCCAGCAGCCGATCGAACAGCCAGACGTCGGTGAATACCGCCGAGAAAAGCTTGCGGTAATCTTCGGGTTTCTCCGCGCTCAGCGCCCTGCCATCCAGTAAAATCTCGCCCGACTGCGGCTGATAAAGCCCGGTGAGCAGCATAGCCAGCGTCGATTTACCACTGCCGTTGCCGCCAATCAGGAACAACAGCTCGCCGCGGCGGATCGTCAGGTTGATCGGCCCTACGGAGAAGGCGCTGTCCTGATAGCGGAACGTGACGTTACGTAGCTCGAGCGTCTGCCAGTTCGGGAAGGCCTGCGGGCGCGGAAATTCTGCCTGGAACGGCGCGAGATCGAATTTTTTGAGCTTATTAAAGGCCACCTGCGCACTCAGCAAGGTGGGCAACGCGCCGACCGCCGAGAGCAGCGGCGTGCGCAAAAACAGCAGCGTCAGTGAGTATGTTGCCGCTACGTTGGTGTCCGCCCAGCCCAGGCTGTTCGCCATCCAGAATACCAGGCCAATGGCACCCAGCATCATAATGTTTGACCAGTTCACAGCGCTCAGGTGGAAGGTATCGGCGCGAATGATGTGGTGCCGGTATTCGCGCGCGTCCGGAATATAGAGATTGTTAAAGATATACTCGGCGCGCTCGCGGTTCAGGGTGAGTTCTTTACGCCCTTCCAGTACCGTCTGGTAATCGTTATAGAGCTTATCTTCGGTTTCGCGCAGCACCGCCATATGTTTATAGACGCGCGACACCAGCATAAAACCGCCCCAGATGGTGATGGCGATCCACAGTGCAGTCACCGCCAGCATTTTGGTGGAGAGCCAGGCGAGATAGGCCGCCGAGCCAAAGGTCAGAATGATCCCCTGCACCAGCTCCGGCAGACGAACGAACGCGATGGTAATGGCGCGCACGTCGCTGGTCAGCCCCGCCAGCAGGGAGGCGCTGCCGAGCTGCTCAACGCGCTCTATTTGGGTGTCCAGGATCCGCTTGATAAACTCACTGCGCAAACGAAAAACGAAATGGTGGCCAAGCGCGGTCAGCGCCAGCTGTGAGCCGAGCGTAACCGCCATCAACAGCAGCAAAAGGCCAAGAAACTCCGGCAATACGGAGAGCGAGGTGTCGACCATTTCTATCAACCGCACGTTAATAAATGCGATCAGGCCAATACCCAGCGCGGCGCTGGCAAGGCTTAACGCCATAACGGCGATGAAGGGCCAGCGATACTGACGCCAGACGAGGAGAAGTAGTTGCATGCAGGCAATCCGGACAATAAAAATCAGCCAGCAGTGTAAACTGCCCTGCGCGGACATCAAGAATAATTCTTATTTTAGTTTATTCATCCCCGCCTGACGGAAGGTCAGATTAAAGCGGTACTCACCCGTGAGGGGGTGGACGCCGGGTTTCAACGGCTGAATGCCGTGATAATAAAGCCGCGATTCCCTGCCCCACACCACCACATCGCCATGTTCCAGCATGATGCGTTTGAGCGGATCGTTGCGGCGTAATCCCCCAAACTGGAAGACGGCGGGCAGACCTAACGATACCGAGACGATAGGCGCGCGCAGATCGGGTTCATCCTTATCCTGATGCAGCGAGAGCTTTGCGCCAACGGCATAGCGGTTAATCAGGCAGGCATCCGGCCGAAAGTCAGGATACTCGGCTGCCACGGCGGCCTCATGGCAAAGCGCCTGAAAAACCGCAGGCATCGGAGGCCAGGGCTGGCCGGTCGCAGGATCGTTCGGGGCATACAGATAGCCCCGCTCGTTCGTCGCCCAGCCCAGTTCGCCGCAGTTGGCCATGGCCACCGACATGGTGTAGCCGCCCGGCGTCACCATATGGCGAAACGGTGAAACCGCTGTGACCTCTTCAATTCCGGCAAGCAACGCCTCCGCACGGGAGAGAGCAAAGCGACGCAGGATAACCGCCCCCGGCGCAAGCGGCTCCTGCCAGGGTTCAGCATCCGCAAAAAGATCGAGCATTATCCCTCCCGGCGTTTCGCCTCACGTTTCAGTAATAGCGCTTTTCGCGCCGTTCCCCAGCGGTAGCCCGACAGCACGCCGTCGTTGCGAACCACGCGATGACAGGGGATCACAATTGCCAGCGTGTTTGCCGCACAGGCTCCGGCAACGGCGCGTACCGCCCTGGGCTGGCCAATCGCCTGCGCCACCTGCTGGTAACTTGCCGTTTCGCCGCAGGGAATGTTGCGAAGTGCCTGCCAGACGCGCTGCTGGAAAGCGGTTCCACGAATATCCAGCGGCAGCGCAAGCGGTACATCGCGGTGATCGATACTGGCAATCACCTGCTTGACCCGCTGTGCGAAATCCTCTTCCAGCGGCGCATGCGCTGCTTTTGGAAAATGCGCGGCAAGCTCTTCGGCTAATTCTTCATCACTGTCACCCAGCAGGATCGCGCAGATCCCCCGCTCGCTTTCCGCAACCAGACAGCGTCCTAACGAGCAGTCGCTGATGGCATAACGCACTGCCGCATCCCCTTTGCGGTACTGCTTCGCCGTCATGCCCAGCGCATCGTTGGCTTTACGATAATAGCTGCTGCTGTCGGGAAATCCCGCCGCCAGCACGGCGTCGGTAATTTTGTCTCCCTGCGCAAGCGCGGTGCGCAGACGCTGACCCCGCGCAGCCTGCTGCCAGGCTTTTGGCGTCATGCCGGTCACGGCTTTAAACAGACGGTGAAAATGGAAAGGACTCATGGCGACCTGCTCCGCCAGCTTCTCCAGGGTTAACGCAGGATCCTGCTCCAGAAGCCGGCAGGCATGTTCCACTTTTGCCAGCTTCTGCGCCTGCGGATCGCGTTTGTCCGGCATGCAGCGCTTGCACGGGCGAAACCCTGCCTGAGCGGCATGCCGGGCATCAGGATAAAAACGGACATTTTTACGCAGCGCGTGGCGGGCGCGACATGACGGACGGCAGAAAATACCCGTTGTCTGCACGGCGAAGACAAACTGATCGTCAGCGAGCGGATCGCGGGCCAGTACGGCCTGCCAGCGATCCTCATCGGTAATTAAGGTTGGGTTTTTCATGATCGGCTCCTCGTATAAGCATACATAGAGCGTGCCTGAGCGCCACCGATAAAAAACCCGCAACCTTGCTTTTTAATTTTTGTCGCTGACCAGGAAACTATTGAACTGCGGCGAGCTCCAGGTTTTAAACCCGTCGCCCTCTTTAACAATCATATAAACCGCCAGCCCTTCCTGACGGACCACCTCTTTAGCTTTTTCCGGGCCGAGAACCATTAACCCGGTATCCCAGGCATCCGCTTCCAGCGCGGTGGGGGCAATGACCGTCACTGAGACCAGATTATGCGTGATGGGGCGCCCGGTCTGCGGATCGATAACATGTGAAATACGCTTCCCGTCAAGCTCGTAATAGTTACGATAGCTTCCGGATGTACTGATGCCATGTCCGTTGATATCCACTATCGCCTGCACGGCATTTTGCCGATCGGTTGGTTTTTGAATCGCTACGCGCCACGGCTTATCGCTGGCGTTCATGCCCCGGCTGACCAACGCGCCGCCAACCGAGACCAGATAACGGGAAATGCCTTCCTGCGCCATCAGTGCAGCAAGATGATCCGCCGCATAGCCTTCCCCGACCGTTGACAGATCGACAAACAGATCGGGAATATCTTTTTGCAGGTACTGCTGCCCGTACTGGTTGATCACCGTCAGATGCTGCAGCCCCGTTCGGGCGCGGGCGTCATCAATGGCCGCCTGTTCAGGCGTCTTCACCGGCTGTTTATTTGGGCCAAATCCCCAGAGGTTCACCAGAGGGCCGACGGTCACATCCATCGCCCCGTTAGTTTTGTAACCCACGCGTATGGATTCAGTCACGATATCGGCCATCGCCTCGCTCACCGGCCACAGAGAGGTACTGGTGGAGAGATTAAAGCGCATCAGCGCCGAGTCATTTTTATAGGTTGAGAGCAGCTGATCGTCGGCGTCCAGCTGCGCCTGAATTTTGCCACGAAGCTCATCCGTGCGAGTTTTATCGAGGTTCATCACGCTGACGCGCCAGAAGGTTCCCATCGTTTTGCCTTCGAGCACCGTCGCGGCGGGTGCGTCGGTTTTCGCCACGGGCGCGGGATCGTCACACGCGGTCAGGAAAAAAAGCATAGCCAGAAAGCTGGCGCGTAAAAAAGTCATGTCCATTCATTATTATCCTCATGCCAGGGCGGCAAGAGTACACCAAAACGGGTGAGTAGTGAGCATCGGGGAAGCACAAAAAAGGGGCCATCAGGCCCCTTACGTCACACGATAAAACGATTAGAACTGGTAAACCAGGCCCAGCGCTACGATATCGTCAGTACCGATACCCGCCTGACGGGTGAATTCATTTTCATCAACCAGGTTGATTTTGTAATCCACATAGGTGGACATGTTTTTGTTGAAGTAGTAAGTCGCACCAACGTCAACATATTTCAGCAGATCCTGATCGCCGTAACCTTCGATGTCTTTGCCTTTAGACTGCAGGTAGGCCACGGATGGACGCAGACCGAAGTCGAACTGGTACTGAGCAACCACTTCGAAGTTCTGCGCTTTGTTAGCAAAACCGTAAGCGGTAGTCGGGCTGTCGCCATTAGAGGTACCGAAACGGGTTGCGTTGTAGGTCTGGGAGTACTGCGCTGCCAGATAGATGTTGTTGGCATCGTATTTCAGGCCGCCAGAATAGACTTCTGCGTTATCGCCATGACCGTAAACGCTTGCACCGTTCTGATCGGCGGTACGTTTGGAGGAGGACATTGCGCCACCTACGCTGAAGCCTTCGCCCAGGTTATAGGTCACGGAAGCACCGTAGCCGTCGCCGTTCTGTTTCAGCAGGCTGCGTCCACCCACGTTTTCACCGCTTACGCTGCCGTTTTTACCCTGATACTGCAGAGCAAAGTTCAGACCATCCACCAGACCAAAGAAGTCCTGGTTACGGTAGGTCGCAACGCCGTTAGCACGGGACTGCAGGAAGTTGTCTGCGCCGTAGGTATCGCCACCAAATTCTGGCAGAACGTCAGTCCAGGAGGTTACGTCGTAGATTACGCCGTAGTTACGACCGTAATCGAAAGAACCCGCGTCACCGAATTTCAGACCCGCAAACGCCACACGCGTCCATGCATCATTTTCGCTTTCGGAGGTGTTGCCCTGGATCTGGTATTCCCACTGGCCGTAGCCGGTCAGCTGATCGTTAACCTGAGTTTCGCCCTTGAAGCCGAGACGCATGTAGGTCTGGTCGCCGTCGGCACCCTTGTCGTCAGAGAAATAGTGCAGACCATCAACTTTACCGTACAGATCTAATTTGTTGCCATCTTTGTTATAAATTTCGGCCGCATTTGCTGCGCCTGCCACCAGGAGTGCTGGTACCAGGAGGGACAGTACTTTAACTTTCATTTTATTAACCCTCTGTTATATGCCTTATAATTGCCACTGCTTACTGGTTAACCCTCATTAACCAGTCGGCAATTTCATTCTCCGCAAAATTACAGAATAATCCAATGCGAATATGATACGAAAACTTTGAAGATGTTTCATTTATCTATCAACATGTTTCAAAATGTAAATATCAAGGAACTTTTACAAAGCACAAATAGCTTAGAAAATTAGCACTTATAATCAAACGTAAAATAGACCACATATAAATCAATAGGTTACAATAAAATCCGTTACAGCACTGAATGACAAAACAAGATCGCACCTAATCTCTAAAATAACTCTCGCTATCATCATTAACTTTATTTATTACCGTCATTCAATTTTGAATGTCTGTTTATCCCTAATTGAGCCGAATGCTTCGCATTCGGTTTTTTTTTACCTTTCTTTACGTAACTTCTCATTTTTTGTGCTACCGATCCGAAATTGTAACGACTATTAACTAATTTCTCACCGGCTATCCTTCTCTGGCACGCAAATGATATAGCGCTTAATTTCTTGTTAATTCGTGCTATTTGCTGGCTTAGCGCACTTATTATTTGTACGCGCACGTCGAGTTTGTACACGTTTATTGCTCCATCCACCGCCGATATTGTCCAGTGAAAAAGTCGCCTCTTCCCGGACTGTGGCGCTGGAAATTCAGTTATTACCCTTTATACTGCCCTATCGCCACAGAGCACGACCACAACGGGTTAAAGATATCAATGAGTCAGACTGAAACCACCGCCCCGAGCAAATTCTCCCTCCTTCCCGGGAGCATCACCCGTTTCTTTCTTCTTTTGATCGTTGTGCTGTTAGTGACCATGGGGGTGATGGTACAAAGCGCGGTTAATGCATGGCTGAAGGATAAGAGCTATCAGGTCGTCGATATCACCCACGCCGTCCATAAGCGCATAGATACCTGGCGCTACGCCACATGGCAGATTTACGACAATATCGCGGCCGCGCCTGCCTCCTCGTCCGGAGATGGACTTCAGGAGACGCGGCTTAAGCAGGATGTCTATTACCTCGAAAAACCGCAGCGTAAAACCGAGGCGCTTATTTTTGGCTCTCACGACAGCGCGACGCTTGAGATGACGCAGCGTATTTCGACCTATCTGGATACCCTCTGGGGTGCCGAAACGGTGCCATGGTCGATGTATTATCTGAACGGTCAGGACAACAGCATGATCCTGATCTCTACGCTGCCGTTAAAAGATCTCTCTTCCGGTTTTAAAGAGACCACCGTGGGCAGCATCGTCGATTCCCGCCGGGCAGAGATGCTGCAACAGGCGAATGCGCTTGATGAACGTGAGAGCTTCTCTTCTCTGCGCCGTCTGGCATGGCAAAACGGTCATTATTTTACTCTGCGCACCACGTTCAACCAGCCAGGACATCTGGCGACGGTGGTCGCCTTCGATTTACCGATAAATGATTTAATCCCACCGGACATGCCGCTCGATAGTTTCCGTCTGGAGCCCGACAGCAGCACTCAGAACATGCGTGCGGCATCTGACAAAGAGGCCGCAGAGAGCGTATCGATCTCCTTTAACGGCTCGAAAATCGAAATTGCCTCATCCCTGAACTCGACCGGTATGCGTCTGGTGTGGCAGGTGCCGTTTGGCACGCTGCTGCTGGATACCCTGCAAAATATCCTGCTGCCTCTGCTGCTGAATATCGGTCTGCTGGCGCTGGCCCTGTTTGGGTACAGCACCTTCCGTTTCCAGTCGGGGCGTCAAAGCGACGCCTCTGCGGTTCCTGCCGGCACCAGCAATGAGCTGCGCGTATTACGCGCGCTGAATGAAGAGATTGTTTCCGTGCTGCCGCTTGGGGTCTTAGTTCACGACCAGGAAGCGAATCGTACGGTGATGAGCAACAAAATTGCCGACCATCTGCTGCCGCATCTTAACCTGCAGAATATCACCACCATGGCGGATCAGCACCAGGGGGTGATTCAGGCCACCATCAACAATGAACTGTACGAGATCCGCCAGTTCCGCAGCCAGGTGGCTCCACGCACGCAAATCTTCATCATCCGCGATCAGGATCGCGAAGTGCTGGTGAATAAAAAGCTCAAGCAGGCGCAAAGGCTGTATGAGAAAAACCAGCAGGGGCGCGCCGCATTTATGCAGAACATTGGCGATGCCTTCAAGCAGCCGTTAAAAACGCTGGCGACCCAGGCGGCGGCGTTAAATACGTCAGAAAGCCACCAGCTTGCTTGTCAGGCCGACTCGCTGGTCAGAATGGTTGATGAGATCCAGCTGGCGAACATGCTGGAGAATGATTTCTGGAAGGGAACGCCAAGCCTCTTCTCTATTCAGGCTCTGATTGATGAAGTGGTTCCGGAAGTCCTGCCCGTGATTAAGCGCAAAGGTCTGCAGCTGCTGATCAATAACAATCTCCCGGCAAATGACGAACGCCACGGCGATCGTGAAGCGCTGCGCCGCATACTGTTGATGATTATTCAGTACGCGGTGACCACCACGCAGATTGGCAAGATCACCCTTGAAGTCAGTACGGAAGAGTCGGCAGAAGACCGCCTGACGTTCCGCATCCTGGACACCGGGGAAGGCGTCACCACGAGTGAAATTGATAATCTGCACTTCCCCTTCCTGAATGACACACAAAGCGATCGCTACGGCAAGGCAAATGCCCTTACCTTCTGGCTATGCGATCAGCTGGCGCGTAAGCTCGGCGGCCATCTCAATATCAAGGCCCGTGAATCCCTCGGCACCCGCTATTCTCTGCACGTCAAAATGGCCGCCAATCCGCAGGAAGAAGATGAAGAACGTCTGCTCGATGATGTCGTGGTGATGGTCGACGTTACGTCGAACGAGATCCGCAATATTGTCGTTCGCCAGCTAGAAAACTGGGGTGCGGCCTGCATCACGCCGGATGAAAGACTTGCAAGTCAAGAATTTGATCTGTTTTTAACTGATAATCCGTCTAATCTTACTGCCTCCGGCTTGCTTTTAAGCGATGATGAGTCAGGCGTGCGGAAAATCGGCCCTGGCCAGCTGCGCGTCAACTTTAATATAAGCAATGCGATGCAGGAAGCTGTACTACAACTAATAGAAGAGCAGCTGGCGCAGGAAGAGCTAGCGGAATCCCCGCTTGGCGGTAATGAAAATGCCGAGCTTCACGCCAGCGGATACTATTCACTCTTTGTTGATACAGTACCAGATGATGTTAAGCGGTTGTATACTGAGTCCGCTGCGAATGATTTTGCAGCGCTGGCACAGACAGCACACCGGCTTAAAGGGGTGTTTGCCATGCTTAATCTGGTTCCCGGCAAGCAGTTATGTGAAACGCTGGAACATCTAATTCGTGAGAAAGATGCCTCTGGCATTGAAAAATACATCAGCGACATTGACGCCTACGTCAAAAGCTTGCTGTAGCAAGGTAGCCTTATACATGAACAATATGAACGTAATTATTGCCGATGACCATCCGATTGTACTGTTCGGTATTCGCAAATCACTTGAACAGATCGAGTGGGTGAATGTAGTCGGTGAATTTGAAGACTCTACAGCACTGATCAATAACCTCCCAAAGCTTGATGCGCACGTGCTCATTACCGACCTCTCCATGCCTGGAGACAAATACGGTGATGGGATCACGCTCATCAAATATATTAAACGCCACTTCCCGGATATCTCGATCATTGTTCTGACCATGAACAACAACCCGGCGATCCTGAGCGCGGTCCTGGATCTGGACATCGAAGGGATTGTGCTGAAACAGGGCGCTCCGACCGATCTGCCAAAAGCGCTCGCAGCGCTGCAGAAAGGCAAGAAGTTCACGCCTGAAAGCGTTTCTCGTCTGCTGGAAAAAATCAGCGCGGGTGGATACGGTGACAAACGTCTGTCTCCGAAAGAGAGTGAAGTTCTGCGCCTGTTCGCAGAAGGTTTCCTGGTGACCGAGATTGCCAAGAAGCTGAACCGCAGTATTAAAACCATCAGCAGCCAGAAGAAATCAGCGATGATGAAGCTGGGCGTGGACAACGATATTGCACTGCTGAACTATCTCTCCTCCGTCACGCTGAGCGCAACGGACAAGGATTGATCCCGACGGGTGTGCGGCCTGATGCCCTCACCCCATCCCACTCCCACTCCCACCGGGAGAGGGTGAAAAACATAAAAGGCCCTTGCGGGCCTTTTTTATATTCTGGTTTTTCTCACGCGCTCCGCGTAAATCGACAAGGTCTGCTTCAGCACGTCCAGCGTCACCGGTTTCGACAGACAGCTGTCCATGCCTGACTCCAGACAACGCTGCTTCTCTTCCGCCAGCGCGTTCGCCGTTACGCCCACCACCGGCAACGTCAGGCCAAGCTGCCGGATGCGCTGCGTCAGACGGTAGCCGTCCATGTTAGGCATGTTGACGTCACTCAGCACGATATCAATATGATTCTTACTCAGCACGTTCAGCGCATCCACGCCGTCATTGGCGGTTTTGCACTGATAGCCCAGCGATCCAAGCTGGTCAGCCAGCAGGCGACGGTTAATTGGATGGTCATCCACCACCAGAATCATCATATCGTCATTCACCGACGCCAGAGACTCCGGTGACGGCAATCCGCCCGCGCCCTCGCTCTCTTCCAGTTCCACTTTGTAGATACGCGCCAGCAGGCTCAACAGCTCGTGCGGGGTTGCGACACTGTGTACCCATTCTCCTGGCGCACGCTCAACCGGGATACCGATGTGGCGACGGCAGAAGAGCACTGACCCTCTCCCCTGCCACGGCAGCTCCAGCATCTCGTCGGCGATCAGCACATCGTCCACGTCCGGCGTTTGACCTTCATAACGGCACACCCTCACGCCGCTGTGGGTAAGCAGCGCCGTCAGATAGTCATTCAGCGAGGCGTTATGCACCGCCAGCCAGCAGCGCTTGTCGCTCAGCCCGTCTACCGTCGCTTTAGCCGGATATTGCGCCGAATAAAGCGGAATGCGAATGGTGAACTGGCTGCCCATGCCGGGCTCGGTATCCACGGAGATATCGCCGTCCATCATGCTGACGAGCTTCTCACAAATCGCCAGCCCCAGTCCGGTTCCCTGGAAGTTACGCTGCACGCCGGTACCGACCTGGAAGAACGGGTCGAACAGACGAACCACCTCCTTCGCCGGGATGCCGACCCCCGTGTCGCGCACGCGAATGCTCAGGTAATCTCCTGCCCGGCAGACGTGCAACACAATACAGCCGGTATCGGTGAATTTGATGGCGTTGCTGAGCAGGTTAGAGATGACCTGCTGCAGGCGCATCGGATCGCCGTGCAGCGTCAGCGGCACGTCCGGTTCGATAAAGCAGTAGAGCCCCAGCTGTTTACGCACGACCAGCGGCAGATAGTTGGCGCTGATGTGGTTCATCACCTCGCGCGGTGAGAATTCCCGCGGCTCAATTTTCAGCTGCTCAGACTCAATTTTAGAGAAGTCGAGAATATCGCTAATGATTTTCAGCAGCAGGCTGGAGGAGTTGTTCATCGCCGTCACCAGTCTGTCGACTCCTTTCGGCAATTCCTTCGTCTGCAGCAGATCGAGGTTACCGATAATCCCGTACAGCGGCGTACGCAGCTCGTGGCTTACGGTCGCAAGGAACATGGATTTCGACTGACTTGCCTGCTCTGCGGCCTGCGCCATCTCCTGTAACGATTCTTCCATTTTCACGCGCGCGGAAACATCTACCAGCACGCAAATCGCCACGTTTTCATTGCGATAGCGGGAGTGCACGAAGCTGATCTGCAGATTGGTGTGCGTACTGGTCAACACGTCGACGAAGTTAACCTGCTGGCCGCAGATAATTTGCGTCAGCCTCTGCCGGTCTTCATGCGTCAGCATGTTCAGGTAGTTATGCGCCAGTTCATTACTCAGGATATTGGTTCCGTCCTGGGTACGCAGAATACAGATCCCCACCGGCGCCGAGGCGACAATCTTGCGGTTAAACTGCTCGTGTTCCTCGAGCCGCTGGGCGTCGCTTTCTGCGGGAATAAAGATTTTCCGCTCATACATGCGCGCCAGCGTGAACAGCGCGCCCCCCGCCAGCAGGTTCAGCAGAATCGCATTCATGATAAGAATGCGTATCCGCTCAAGCACCATATCCACCGGCAGCGAATAGACGATACTCAGCGACGAAGGCGGCAGGCTCTTCTTCAGGACCAGCTCGCGGAAACCCGAGGTATAGCCAAACCACGACCGCTCCTGCATCCAGTGTGGTTCGACGTTTAGACGGTTATCGGGCCCGGCAAGCGAGATCAGTTGATGACCATTTTCATCCAGAATGGTCACCCCCATTGGCAGGCTCCCCGGGGTGAAGAAGTTCTCTATGCGAATGGTCTGCTCAATCCCCATCAGCGCCTGCAGGCGATTGCCCAGATAGACCGGCGTCAGGGCGTAAAAATAGCCCACGCCCGGGCGCGGACCCTGGCTCACCCAGAAGATGTTATTCCCGCGCTCGTCCTGCGGCGCATTGCGGTATTTCACAATACGTTCATGCAGGCTTTTCAGCGCATCATCACGCTCAACGGGCACATCGCGCAGGCCAAAGTCAGCCATGCAAAGATTCTCGCTGCCAATCAGGAAGACGCGGTTCAGGTCATAGGCGGCGGAGAAATTGTCGCGCCAGTAGCGCATAAACCAGGCAAGGGATTCCAGCGACCCGCGCCAGGTATTGCTCATGGTGGAGCAATCGGAATCCGGGAACAGCGGCTGGAAGTCCGGGACCTCGGTTTTGTCATCACGCCCGCGAAGCGCAAGGATGCCGTTTTCCGCCGTCAGACGATTTTCGGCAATATACTTCAGCTCCTTCATGACGTCAGACGTTCGCTGAATGTAGCGCTGAGCCTGGTCGGAGCTTAAGTTAAACTCCTGGCGGATCTCCGCTTCTTTCTGGTGCAGGGCGTTAACGATGTAAAACACCGAGAACAGGGCCACCAGCAGCCAAAGCAGGAGCGCCAGCGCCCGAAACAGATAGCGAGAGACTTTCAGCGTAGTACGAAAGGAGACGAGGTATTTCAAGGGGGCGAGGCTCCGCCGTCGGGGTCAAAAGAATGTGGTTAAGGTAGCGGTAAACGCGCCAGGTCGCAACGTTGACTTATCTGCTAATGCAAAAGAAAAGGGCCGGAATCCGGCCCTTTTTTGCATCAGGAGACATTACTCGTCAGCGTCATCCGCTACGTCATCGTCGGTGTCGGCTTCCGGCGCGATATCATCATCGCCTTCCGCAACGCTGCCGTCGATGGAGTCGAGCTCTTCGTCATCCACCGGCTCGGCAACGCGCTGCAGACCCACCACGTTTTCATCTTCCGCTGTACGGATGAGGATCACGCCCTGGGTGTTACGACCCACCACGCTGATCTCAGACACGCGGGTACGCACCAGCGTACCCGCATCGGTGATCATCATGATCTGATCCGCATCGTCCACCTGCACCGCGCCGACAACGGAACCGTTGCGCTCGGTCACCTTGATGGAGATAACGCCCTGGGTGCCGCGAGACTTGGTTGGGTATTCCCCTTCCGCCGTACGTTTACCGTAACCATTCTGCGTCACGGTCAGGATAGCCCCTTCACCGCGCGGAATAATCAGAGAAACAACGCTGTCTTCGCCAGCCAGCTTGATACCACGCACGCCCGTCGCGGTACGGCCCATTGCACGGACGGCGTCTTCTTTGAAGCGCACCACTTTACCGGCCGCAGAGAACAGCATGACTTCATCAGATCCCGAGGTCAGATCCACGCCAATCAGCTCGTCGCCTTCGTTCAGGTTCACGGCGATAATACCGGCAGAACGCGGACGGCTGAATTCGGTCAGCGCGGTTTTCTTCACGGTACCGCTGGCGGTCGCCATAAAGACGTTCACGCCCTCTTCGTACTCGCGTACCGGCAGAATAGCGGTGATACGTTCGTTCGCTTCCAGCGGCAGCAGGTTAACGATTGGACGACCACGCGCGCCGCGGCTTGCTTCCGGCAGCTGATAGACTTTCATCCAGTACAGACGACCGCGGCTGGAGAAGCAGAGGATCGTGTCGTGGGTGTTCGCCACCAGCAGGCGGTCAATAAAGTCTTCTTCTTTAATACGTGCTGCAGATTTCCCTTTACCGCCACGACGCTGTGCTTCGTAGTCCGTTAACGGCTGATACTTCACGTAGCCCTGGTGAGACAGGGTCACAACAACGTCTTCCTGGTTGATCAGGTCTTCGATGTTGATGTCCGCGCTGTTGGCGGTGATTTCGGTGCGGCGCTCGTCGCCGAACTGATCGCGGACCAGCTCCAGCTCTTCGCGGATCACTTCCATCAGGCGCTCTGCGCTGCCCAGAATGTGCAGCAGTTCAGCAATCTGTTCCAGCAGCTCTTTGTATTCGTCGAGCAGTTTTTCATGCTCAAGGCCGGTCAGTTTCTGCAGACGCAGATCCAGAATCGCCTGGGCCTGCTGTTCAGTCAGGTAGTACTGACCGTCACGTACGCCGAATTCAGGTTCCAGCCACTCAGGACGCGCTGCGTCATCGCCCGCACGTTCCAGCATCGCAGCGACGTTGCCCAGATCCCACGGACGGGAAATCAGCGCAGTTTTCGCTTCTGCCGGGGTTGGCGCACGACGGATCAGTTCGATAATCGGGTCGATGTTGGCCAGCGCAACCGCCAGCGCTTCAAGGATGTGCGCACGATCGCGCGCTTTGCGCAGTTCGAAGATGGTACGACGGGTCACCACTTCACGACGGTGACGAACGAACGCGCTCAGGATCTCTTTCAGGTTCATGATCTTCGGCTGACCATGGTGCAGCGCAACCATGTTGATACCGAAGGAGACCTGAAGCTGAGTCTGGGAGTACAGGTTGTTCAGCACAACCTCACCCACCGCGTCGCGTTTGATCTCAATCACGATGCGCATACCGTCTTTGTCAGACTCGTCACGCAGCGCGCTGATGCCTTCAACACGTTTTTCTTTTACCAGCTCGGCGATTTTTTCAATCAGACGCGCTTTGTTCACCTGATACGGGATCTCGTGAACAATAATGGTTTCACGGCCGGTTTTGGCGTCCGCTTCCACTTCGGCGCGGGCACGGATGTAAATCTTGCCGCGGCCGGTACGGTACGCTTCTTCAATACCGCGACGACCATTGATGATCGCCGCCGTCGGGAAGTCCGGGCCCGGAATGTGTGTCATCAGCCCTTCAATGCTGATGTCTTCATCGTCGATATAGGCCAGGCAGCCGTTGATCACTTCCGTGATGTTGTGCGGCGGAATGTTGGTTGCCATACCGACCGCGATACCGGAAGAACCGTTAACCAACAGGTTCGGGATCTTGGTTGGCATCACATCTGGGATGCGCTCGGTGCCGTCGTAGTTATCGACGAAATCAACGGTCTCTTTTTCCAGGTCGGCCATCAGCTCATGAGCGATTTTCGACATACGGATTTCCGTATAACGCATCGCCGCAGCGGAGTCGCCGTCGACTGAACCAAAGTTACCCTGACCATCTACCAGCATGTAGCGCAAGGAGAATGGCTGCGCCATACGAACGATGGTGTCATAAACGGCGGTATCACCATGCGGGTGATATTTACCGATGACGTCACCGACGACGCGGGCAGATTTTTTATAGGCTTTATTCCAGTCATTGCCCAATACGTTCATGGCGTATAGTACGCGACGGTGTACCGGCTTCAGGCCATCGCGGACGTCCGGCAGCGCACGGCCAACAATGACCGACATCGCATAGTCCAGATAGGAGCTCTTCAGCTCTTCCTCGATGTTAACCGGTGTAATTTCTCTCGCAAGGTCGCTCATCTAACCGCTATCCCTCTACTGTATCCCGGATTCAAAGGTCGCAAATTATAACACAGCCGAGGTGATTGAGGTAAACCTATACGCTTTATTCACGGGGATTGCCTGATATACTCCTTTGTCTTGCTAAATAAGGAGTAAAAGCGCCCATGAATGCCGAAAAATCCCCGGTGGCTCACAACGTCGACCACGAAGAGATTGCCAAATTTGAAGCGGTGGCGTCCCGCTGGTGGGATCTCGAAGGTGAGTTCAAACCGCTGCATCGCATTAATCCGCTGCGTCTGGGCTATATCGCGGAGCGTTCCGGCGGCCTGTTCGGTAAGAAAGTGCTCGACGTCGGCTGCGGCGGCGGCATCCTCGCGGAAAGCATGGCGCGCGAAGGGGCGAACGTCACGGGCCTGGATATGGGCTTTGAACCTCTGCAGGTTGCCCGTCTTCATGCGCTGGAGTCTGGCATACAGGTAGACTACGTGCAGGAAACCGTGGAAGAACACGCGGCAAAACACGCCCATCAGTACGATGTGGTGACCTGCATGGAGATGCTGGAGCACGTACCCGATCCGCAGTCGGTGGTACATGCCTGTGCAAAACTGGTGAAGCCGGGCGGCCAGGTCTTCTTCTCAACCATCAACCGTAACGGTAAAGCGTGGCTGATGGCCGTCGTTGGCGCGGAGTATGTACTGCGCATGGTGCCGAAAGGGACGCACGACGTGAAGAAATTCATCAAGCCTGCGGAGCTGTTAAGCTGGGTTGACCAGACGTGGCTCAAAGAGCAGCACATCACCGGCCTGCACTACAATCCGCTAACCAATAAATTCAAACTCGCACCGGGCGTTGATGTTAACTATATGTTGCACACAACCGCCAAAAACGACTAACGTCATTCGTTATTCTTATAAAGATTGCGCGACATCATGTTGCGCAATTCTGACCTCCCGTTGAAGAAATCAGCACTCGATCAAATTTTGAATTTTTTTTCTTAATTATTGACATGTCTTCCAGGCCTTACGGTACGAGGACTTAGCCTTTTTTACCCTTTCACAACCTCAATTTAACGCCAAAATCAACCCTTGTGCTGAAAAGATTCGATACTAGAATACTCACCATATAGCGTTTTTCTTATCGCAAACCCCCTACATGTAGTATTTATCCACAGAGTTAGTCACAAGACGGATCTGTGGATAAACGGGGGATATTTTTTATTTCACGGACAGGTAAAACCCACATGAATCAGAGTCTGCTGGTGACAAAGCGCGACGGTACTACCGAGCGTATCAATCTGGACAAAATCCATCGAGTTCTCGACTGGGCAGCAGAAGGACTGAACAACGTATCTATCTCCCAGGTTGAACTGCGCTCCCACATTCAGTTCTACGACGGCATCAAAACGTCTGATATCCACGAAACGATCATTAAAGCAGCGGCAGACCTCATCTCCCGCGAAGCACCGGATTATCAGTACCTCGCTGCACGTCTGGCGATTTTCCACCTGCGTAAAAAAGCCTACGGCCAGTTTGAGCCGCCGAAGCTTTACGATCACGTGGTGAAAATGGTTGAGCTGGGCAAATACGACACGCATCTGCTGGAAGACTATACGGAAGAAGAGTTCGAGCAGATGAACGGGTTTATCGATCACTGGCGCGACATGAACTTCTCCTACGCGGCGGTGAAGCAGCTCGAAGGCAAATACCTGGTTCAGAACCGTGTAACCGGTGAGATCTACGAAAGCGCCCAGTTCCTCTACATTCTGGTGGCAGCCTGCCTGTTCTCTAACTACCCGCGTGACACCCGTCTGGATTACGTGAAGCGTTTCTACGATGCGGTATCCACGTTCAAGATTTCTCTGCCGACGCCGATCATGTCTGGCGTGCGTACCCCAACCCGTCAGTTCAGCTCCTGCGTACTGATCGAGTGTGGTGACAGCCTGGATTCAATCAACGCCACCTCCAGCGCCATCGTGAAATACGTCTCCCAGCGTGCCGGTATCGGCATCAACGCCGGTCGCATCCGTGCGCTGGGCAGCCCGATTCGCGGCGGTGAAGCGTTCCACACCGGCTGTATCCCGTTCTATAAACACTTCCAGACGGCCGTAAAATCCTGCTCACAGGGCGGCGTGCGCGGCGGTGCTGCGACCCTGTTCTACCCGATGTGGCACCTGGAAGTGGAAAGCCTGCTGGTTCTGAAAAACAACCGAGGCGTGGAAGGCAACCGCGTGCGTCACATGGACTACGGCGTGCAGATCAACAAGCTGATGTACACCCGTCTGCTGAAAGGCGAAGACATCACCCTGTTCAGCCCGTCCGACGTCCCGGGCCTGTATGACGCGTTCTTTGCCGATCAGGACGAGTTCGAGTGTCTGTACACCAAATACGAAAAAGACGACAGCATCCGTAAGCAGCGCGTGAAGGCGGTAGACCTGTTCTCCCTGATGATGCAGGAACGTGCCTCTACCGGCCGTATCTACATCCAGAACGTTGACCACTGCAACACCCACAGCCCGTTTGATCCGGTGGTTGCGCCAGTGCGCCAGTCTAACCTGTGCCTGGAGATCGCCCTGCCGACCAAACCGCTGGAAGACGTGAACGACGAAAACGGCGAAATCGCGCTGTGTACGCTGTCCGCGTTCAACCTGGGCGCGATTAAGAGCCTGGACGAGCTGGAAGAGCTGGCCGTGCTGGCGGTTCGTGCGCTCGACGCCCTTCTGGACTACCAGGATTACCCAATCCCGGCCGCTAAACGCGGTGCGATGGGCCGCCGTACCCTGGGTATCGGCGTGATCAACTTCGCCTACTGGCTGGCGAAAAACGGCAAGCGTTACTCTGACGGCAGCGCCAACAACCTGACGCACCAGACGTTCGAAGCGATTCAGTACTACCTGATGAAAGCGTCCAACGAGCTGGCGAAAGAGCAAGGCGCGTGCCCGTGGTTCAACGAAACCACCTACGCGAAAGGCATTCTGCCAATCGACACCTACAAGAAAGACCTGGATGCGATTGTCAGCGAGCCGCTGCACCTCGACTGGGAAGGCCTGCGCGAGTCCATCAAGACTCACGGCCTGCGTAACTCCACGCTCTCTGCCCTGATGCCGTCTGAGACCTCTTCGCAGATCTCTAACGCCACCAACGGTATTGAGCCACCGCGCGGCCACGTCAGCATTAAAGCGTCGAAAGACGGCGTGCTGCGTCAGGTGGTACCGGATTACGAGACGCTGGGTGACAACTACGAGCTGCTGTGGGAAATGCCAAACAACGACGGCTACCTGCAGCTGGTGGGTATCATGCAGAAGTTTATCGACCAGTCGATCTCTGCCAATACAAACTATGACCCGACGCGCTTCCCGTCAGGCAAGGTCCCGATGCAGCAACTGCTGAAAGACCTGCTCACCGCCTACAAATTTGGCGTGAAAACCCTGTACTATCACAACACCCGTGATGGTGCGGAAGACGCGCAGGACGACCTGGTACCGTCAATTCAGGACGATGGCTGCGAAAGCGGCGCATGTAAGATCTAATGAAGGGCGGGGATATCCCCGCCTTTATTTCGTAAGACAGGACACACTCATGGCATATACCACCTTTTCACAGACGAAAAACGACCAGCTCAAAGAACCGATGTTCTTCGGCCAGCCGGTCAACGTGGCACGCTACGATCAGCAAAAATATGACATCTTCGAAAAGCTGATTGAAAAGCAACTCTCCTTCTTCTGGCGTCCGGAAGAAGTGGACGTATCCCGCGACCGTATTGACTACCAGTCGCTGCCGGATCACGAAAAACATATCTTCATCAGCAACCTGAAGTACCAGACGCTGCTGGACTCCATTCAGGGACGTAGCCCTAACGTGGCGCTGCTGCCGCTGATCTCGATTCCTGAGCTGGAGACCTGGGTGGAAACCTGGGCATTCTCCGAGACCATTCACTCCCGCTCTTACACGCACATTATCCGCAACATCGTGAACGATCCGGCGGTTGTGTTTGACGATATCGTCACCAACGAGCAGATCCAGAAGCGCGCGGAAGGCATTGCTCACTACTACGACGAGCTGATCGAGATGACCAGCTACTGGCACCTGCTGGGCGAAGGCACCCACCACGTGAACGGTAAAACCATCACCGTGAACCTGCGCGCGCTGAAAAAGCAGCTGTACCTGTGCCTGATGAGCGTCAACGCGCTGGAAGCGATCCGCTTCTATGTCAGCTTCGCCTGCTCCTTCGCCTTTGCCGAGCGCAAGCTGATGGAAGGCAACGCCAAAATCATCCGTCTGATTGCCCGTGATGAAGCCCTGCACCTGACCGGCACCCAGCACATGCTGAACCTGCTGCGCAGCGGTACGGACGATCCGGAGATGGCGGAAATCGCTGAAGAGTGCAAGCAGGAGTGCTACGACCTGTTCGTGCTGGCCGCTCAGCAGGAGAAAGAGTGGGCAGACTACCTGTTCCGCGACGGCTCCATGATTGGCCTGAACAAAGACATCCTGTGCCAGTACGTTGAGTACATCACCAACATCCGCATGCAGGCTGTTGGTCTCGACCTTCCGTTCCAGACGCGCTCTAACCCGATTCCGTGGATCAACACCTGGCTGGTGTCCGATAACGTGCAGGTTGCGCCGCAGGAAGTGGAAGTCAGCTCTTATCTGGTCGGTCAGATTGATTCTGAAGTCAACACCGACGACCTGAGCAACTTCCAGCTCTGATGTCACGCGTCACGTTAAGTCTTTCCGGCACTGAGGTACTGTGTCGGGAGGAGCACCCTTCTCTGCTGGTGGCGCTTGAGGCGCATCAGGTAGAAGTAGAGTACCAGTGTCGTTCCGGCTACTGCGGCTCCTGCCGTTGCCGTCTGGTCGCCGGCCAGGTGGACTGGCTGACCGAGCCGCTGGCCTTTATCAACGAAGGGGAAATTTTGCCCTGCTGCTGCCGGGCAAAAGGCGATATAGAGATCGAGATGTAAAAAAGGGCCTTACGGCCCTTTTTTCTATTTTAAGAACGTCACCGCTTTATCCGGGAAATCCGTAAACAGTCCGTCCACGCCCGCCTGCTTATACAACACTTCATAAAGCTGATTCACGTCCGTGGCATATTCCGGCAGCTGGTCTGCACGCACGGTATACGGGTGCACCTGCATCCTGCTGGCGTGCGCCTCTTTCACCATCGCAGTCAGCTTCACGTGACCCGGCGTTGAACCTTCCGCCACCAGCATGTGGTAATCCGGCCCGATGCCGTCGGCGTACTGCGCAATCTGCTTCATCGCGCCCGGCTTAAACATCCAGTCGTAGCTGTAGTTAACCCACTTCCCGTCCGGCTGCTTCTCCTGGGTTTCATTCCAGTCGGTATAGGCAATCAGCTGCACCAGATTGAGATCCATCCCCATCTTCGGCTCCAGCTCGGTTTTGATGCGTTTCAGCTCGGCGGCATCAAAACACTGCAGGTAGACCTTGTCCTTCTTGCCGGTGTAGCCGTACTGCTTCAGCACCTCGAGCGTCTTCGCGGCAATATCTTTTCCTTCCTGATGGTGGAACCACGGCGCTTTGATTTCCGGATAGATGCCGATGTTTTTACCGGTTGAGTGGTTCAGCCCCTGAACAAACTCAATCT
Organism: Enterobacter vonholyi; assembly: GCF_008364555.1. Classification (GTDB taxonomy): domain Bacteria; phylum Pseudomonadota; class Gammaproteobacteria; order Enterobacterales; family Enterobacteriaceae; genus Enterobacter; species Enterobacter vonholyi. Next base: position 280,943 of record NZ_VTUC01000003.1, on the reverse strand, counting down.
CTTCCTGGAAGGTATGAATGCGAAAGTCAGATTTGCCCATCGGGAAACGTCCCGGATAGACCTGCACCTTCTTGCCGTTTTCAATCTCAAAGCCCTCGGTAAACTTCAGGGAACGGATCTCCGCCAGCGTGAAGTCGATGGCATAGAAGCGGCCATCTTTGCGCGCGCGGTCCGGGAAACGATCCGCCACGTCCGTCACGCGGTCAAGATAGTGATCGTGCAGGACGACCAGCTGGTCGTCCTTCGTCATCACCAGATCCTGCTCCAGGTAATCCGCACCCTGGGCATAGGCCATCGCTTTCGCCGGGAGCGTATGCTCCGGCAGATAGCCGCTGGCGCCGCGGTGGGCAATAACAATTTTATCCGCCGCCAGCGCGGAGCCTGTCATCAGGCCCGCCAGCAGCAGGCCGGTTGTTACGTAAGATAATTTCATCGCAATGCTCCTTATTGACGACGCGCCAGCACTTCCGCGTGGTGACGTTTCTCACCGATCATCACAACAATCAGCAGCAGTACCGCCAGCACGCTACCGCCGATCATCACCATAAAGCCGCCGTCCCAGCCGAAGAAGTCAACGGTGTAGCCCACGATGGCGCTCGCCGCGACCGAACCGCCCAGGTAGCCGAACAGGCCGGTAAAGCCCGCCGCCGTGCCCGCCGCTTTTTTCGGCGCCAGCTCCAGGGCATGCAGACCGATCAGCATCACCGGACCGTAAATCAGGAAGCCGATGACGATCATGCAGGCCATATCTACTGATGGGTTGCCCGGCGGGTTGAGCCAGTACACCACGGTAGCAATGGTCACCAGGGTCATAAAGAAGACGCCCGTCGCGCCGCGGTTGCCTTTAAACACCTTATCTGACATCCAGCCGCAAAGCAGCGTGCCCGGGATCCCGGCATATTCATACAGGAAGTACGCCCAGGAGGATTTATCCAGCGCGAAGTGCTTCACCTCTTTCAGGTAGGTTGGCGACCAGTCGAGGATGCCGTAGCGCAGCAGGTAAACGAACACGTTCGCCACCGCGATGTACCACAGCAGCTTGTTCGGCAGCACGTACTTCATGAAGATCTGTTTAGCGGTCAGCTCTTCTTCGTGCTCCTTGCTGTAATCATCCGGATAGTCGTTTTTGTACTCTTCAATCGGCGGCAGGCCGCAGGACTGCGGCGTGTCGCGCATCAGGGCGAAGGCAATAATCGCCACCAGAATGGCGCCAAAGGCAGGCATATAGAGCGCCGCATGCCAGTCGTTGAACCAGGCCATCCCCAGCAGGAACAGCAGAGGCGGAATACCGCCGCCCACGTTATGCGCGCAGTTCCACACCGACACGATGCCGCCGCGTTCCTTCTGCGACCACCAGTGCACCATGGTACGCCCGCACGGCGGCCACCCCATCCCCTGGAACCAGCCGCAGAGGAACAGCAGCACGAACATGATGGCAATGCTGGAGGTAGCCCACGGCACAAAGCCCATGAACAGCATGACCGCAGCCGCCAGGATCAGACCGGCGGGCAGGAACACGCGCGGATTCGAGCGATCCGACACGGAACCCATGATGAATTTGGAAAAACCGTAGGCGATGGAGATCCCCGACAGCGCGAACCCCAGATCGCCACGGGAAAAGCCCTGCTCCACCAGATACGGCATGGCGAGCGCGAAGTTTTTACGTACAAGGTAGTACGCCGCGTACCCGAAGAAGATCCCCAGGAAGATTTGCCAACGCAGACGGCGATAGAGCGGATCTATTTCTGCCTCTGGCAGACGCGCCCTGTGCGGCGCAGGTTTGAAGATACTGAGCATAACAGCCTCCGTGGCCTTGAAATGAATGAGCAGGTGGCTCGCACCTGAATTCCAGAGGCGGGGATGTTAAGAAATCACGGTGATTGTTACTGTGAATCAACGCACAGATTGTTACAGAAATATGACAGAATGCGCAAAAAAGCGCATGAAATCACGTTTCACTTTCGAATTCCGCGCGTTTATGTTCGAAATCAAACAAACCACAAAATTAATATGGCTAAATGATAAAAAACGAACATAGAGGGTAAACAATGACCAGTCACGATCCTCGTTATAGTGATGTGATAATCATTGGTGGTGGCGCGACCGGCGCCGGGATCGCGCGCGATTGCGCCCTTCGCGGCTTAAGCGTCACGCTTCTGGAACGCCATGATATCGCCACGGGCGCAACCGGACGTAACCACGGCCTGCTGCACAGCGGCGCCCGGTATGCAGTCACCGACGCTGAATCCGCGCGCGAATGTATTGCTGAAAACCAGATCCTCAAGCGTATCGCCCGCCACTGCATTGAGCCGACTGACGGCCTGTTTATCACTCTTCCCGAAGATGACCTCACCTTTCAGGACACCTTTATTACCGCCTGCTGTGCAGCGGGCATTCAGGCTGAGGCCATGGATCCGGCTCTGGCGCGGCGGCTGGAACCGTCGGTTAACCCGGCGCTTATCGGCGCGGTCAAAGTGCCTGACGGCACCGTTGACCCCTTCCGCCTGACTGCCGCCAACATGCTGGACGCCCGCGAACATGGCGCTCACATCCTGACCGGACACGAAGTGACCGGGCTTATCCGCGAGGGAAACCGCATCTGCGGCGTACGGATCGTTGATACGCAATATAACGAACACAGCGAGCTGTATGCCGCCGTGGTGGTTAACGCGGCGGGGATATGGGGGCAGCGCATCGCGGAATACGCGGACCTGTCGGTGCGCATGTTCCCGGCGAAAGGCTCGCTGCTGATCCTCGACCACCGCATCAATAACCACGTAATTAACCGCTGCCGCAAACCGTCAGATGCCGATATTCTGGTGCCGGGTGACACCATCTCATTAATCGGTACGACCTCAACCCACGTGGACTATAGCGAGATTGACTACAACCACGTTACCGCTGAAGAGGTCGATGTCCTGCTGCGCGAAGGGGAAAAACTGGCCCCGGTGATGGCGCAGACGCGTATTCTGCGCGCCTACGCAGGCGTGCGTCCGCTGGTCGCCAGCGATAACGATCCGAGCGGGCGTAACGTCAGCCGGGGCATTGTGCTGCTCGATCACGCCGAGCGTGACGGGCTGGACGGGTTTATCACCATCACCGGCGGCAAGCTGATGACCTACCGCCTGATGGCCGAGTGGGCGACCGATGCCGTCGCCCGCAAGCTGGGCAATACCGAACGGTGCGTGACGGCAGAACAACCCCTGCCCGGCTCGCGTCAGTCCACCGAAAAAACGCTGCAAAAAATCATCTCCCTGCCCGCGCCACTGCGCGGATCCGCTATTTACCGCCACGGCGACAGAACGCCGCAGTGGCTCGGTGAAGGGCGCCTGAGCCGCAGCCTGGTGTGCGAGTGCGAAGCCGTCACCGCCGGTGAGGTGCAGTACGCGGTGGAAAGTCTGACGGTTAACAGCCTGCTCGATCTTCGCCGCCGCACCCGCGTCGGAATGGGGACCTGTCAGGGCGAGCTGTGCGCCTGTCGTGCCGCCGGACTGCTGCAGCGCTTCCATACCACCACCGCCACCCAGTCGCTCGATCAGCTCAGCGCGTTTTTAAACGAGCGCTGGAAAGGCATTCAGCCTGTCGCCTGGGGCGATGCCCTGCGCGAAAGCGAATTTACCCGCTGGGTCTACCAGGGGCTTTGCGGTCTTGAGAAGGAGCAACGCGATGAAATTTGATACCGTAATCGTCGGCGGCGGGCTGGCAGGCCTGCTCTGCGGCATCAGGCTCACCAGGCAGGGGCTGCGCTGCGCCATTATCACACGGGGCCAGAGCGCCCTGCACTTCTCGTCGGGCTCGCTGGATCTGGTGGACGAAACGTACCGCGATAAGATGCCGCCGGAGCACCCCTATCACCTGATTGGCGCGCACAACGTTGACCGCTTTGCGCTGGAAACCGAAGCGCTGCTGGCGGACTGCGGCGCGCGTCTGAAGGGGAGCGCCCGGCTCAATCACCAGCGCGTCACGCCGCTCGGTACCTTACGCTCTGCCTGGCTCAGCCCGGAGGAGGTGCCCGTTGCCCCCTTCAATGCCGCGCGCGTTCGGGTCGTGGGTATTAGTGGTTTTCTGGATTTTCAGCCCCATCTCGCGGCGGCGTCGCTTTGCCGCCAGGGGATCAATGCCGAAACGGCAGAGATAGAGCTACCTGAGCTTGATGTCCTGCGCGATAACCCGAGCGAGTTTCGCGCGGTGAATATCGCCCGATTTCTGGATAACGAGGACAAATGGCCGCTGCTGTATGACGCGCTCAGGCCCCTCAGCGACAGCTGTGACGCCCTGCTGATGCCCGCCTGCTTTGGCTTACGCGACAACCGGCTCTGGCGCTGGCTATCGGATCGTCTGCCCTGCTCGCTCGGCCTGCTGCCAACGCTGCCTCCGTCCGTACCCGGCATTCGTCTGCATACCCAGCTCCAGCGCCAGTTTGTCGCGCAGGGCGGCGTGTGGATGGCGGGTGATGAGGTGAAAAAAATCACTCTGACCGGCGGCGCGGTGAGCGAAATCTGGACGCGCAACCACGACGATATTCCGCTTCGTGCGCGCTATACGGTGCTGGCAAGCGGCAGCTTCTTCAGCAACGGGCTCCTGAGCAGCCGGGAGGGTATCCGGGAAGCTATTATGGGACTGGATGTTCGCCAGCATGCCTCCCGCGCGGACTGGTATCAAAGTGATTTCTTCTCGCCGCAGCCCTGGCAGCAGTTCGGCGTGATTGTCGATAACCGGTTACACCCGCAGCTTGCCGGTAAACCTGTCAGTAATCTCTTTGCCATCGGCTCGCTGCTGGGCGGGTACGATCCTATTGCTCAGGGGTGCGGTGGCGGAGTCTGCGCCGTCACGGCGCTGTATGTGGCAGAGCAGATTAGCCAGCGCACGGAGGCTGAACAATGAACGATACCCGTTTTGAAAGCTGCATCAAATGCACGGTGTGTACCACCGTCTGCCCGGTCAGCGGCGTGAACCCACGCTATCCCGGACCAAAGCAGGCCGGACCGGACGGCGAGCGTCTGCGGCTGAAGGACGGCAAGCTGTACGACGAGGCGCTAAAATACTGCATCAACTGCAAACGCTGCGAAGTCGCCTGCCCGTCTGATGTGAAAATTGGCGACATTATCCAGCGCGCCCGGGCACGCTACAGCGCGCAAAAGCCGTCGCTGCGTGACGCGATCCTGAGCCATACCGATCTGATGGGCAGCGTCTCTACGCCGTTTGCCCCGCTGGTGAATGCCGCGACCTCCCTCAAACCGGTGCGCCAGCTGCTGGATGCCACGCTGAAGATAGACCATCACCGCAGCCTGCCGAAATATTCTCACGGTACGTTCCGCCGCTGGTATAAATCCGTCGCGGCGAAACAGGCGCAGTACGCCGAGCAGGTGGCCTTTTTCCACGGCTGCTACGTGAATTACAACCACCCGCAGCTGGGTAAAGACCTGCTGAAGGTGCTGAACGCCATGGGAACGGGCGTTCAGCTACTGAATAAAGAGAAGTGCTGCGGCGTACCGCTGATCGCCAACGGGTTTACCGATAAAGCGCGCAGGCAGGCTCAGAGCAATGTCACGTCACTGCGCGAAGCGATTGTTGATAAAGGTATTCCGGTGCTGGCGACCTCGTCCACCTGTACCTTTACCCTGCGCGATGAGTACCCGCATCTACTGGACGTGGACAACACCGGACTGCGCGAGCACATCGAGCTGGCGACACGTTTCCTGTGGCGCAAGCTGGATAGCGGGCAGACGTTGCCGCTGAGGGAATTATCCCTGAAGGTGGTGTATCACACACCTTGTCATATGGAGAAGATGGGCTGGTCGCTCTATACGCTGGAGCTGCTGCGGCTAATCCCGGGGCTGGAGCTGACGGTGCTGGACTCGCGCTGCTGCGGGATTGCGGGAACCTACGGCTTTAAGCGTGAAAACTACGAAACGTCACAGGCGATTGGCGCCCCGCTGTTTCGTCAGATTGAGGAGAGCGGCGCAGATATCGTAGTAACGGACTGCGAAACCTGCAAATGGCAGATTGAGATGTCCACCAGCAAGCGCTGCGAACATCCGATTACGCTGCTGGCAAAGGCGCTCGGCTGAACATGGCCGGGGCGAAAGGCCCCGGCGCAGGTGTTACTCCACGAACAACGACTCAACCACGTTAATCCAGCCGTGCTCGCTGGCCACCTCTTTGCCATTCAGCCAGCGGCGCAGCATATTCAACGCCATCATGGCGCACACCTCCTGACGCACCGCCAGGCTGTGGCGGGTAATGCTCATTTTTACCCGCAGGGCGTGGGTGCCCTCGGGCGTCGCCAGCGCGAAGTTGAGATGTTCTTCATCCAACCCGCCGACAAACAACGCCAGACCGGCAAAATGCTTCACCCTTCTCTCGGACGCCCAGCGGGCGGTCTGCGCCAGGGTCTCCTGCTGGAACGGCACAACTTCGCTGGCCAGCAGCGGCGCGTTGACGCGCGACAGCTGCAGCGCCAGCAGGCCACCGGTGAACTGCTCGCTTAAGGTCACGCTGAGCTGACGCGCCTGCAGATGCTTCGCAATCTGCGCGGGCAACCCTTCCGTACCTTCAAAGATCAGGCTTTCACCAGCCACGCGCTGCACCTCGGGCCACAACGCCAGCATCGCCTCTTTCTGCTCGGCCGGGCCTGTCAGCTTAAGTTCAATGATCGGCATGGAGGAGCGATAGCCCATGGACACGCCAGGCGGCAGCGGAAGGTGATCGAGGCTCTGGGCCAGATCGCTTTCCGAGCGGCCAAAGGTGGTCAGACGCAGGCACAGCGGCGGTTCCGGCAGGGTAAAACGCTGGCGAAGGCGCGGCAGGATCTGCTGCTCGACCATCACTTTAAATTCTGAGGGCACGCCCGGCGTGAAGAACATCAGGCAGCGGTTCAGCTGCATGGCAAATCCACACGCGGTACCCACCGGGTTATCGACCAGCTCGGCGCTGGCGGGAATTTCAGCCTGTTTGCGATTGCTGGGGGCCATGACGCGGCCACGTTCGGAGAAAAAGCGCTCCATCTGCGAGAGCCACGCCTCATGCAGCACCAGCCCTTCGCCTTTTGCGGTCGCGGCGGCCAGCGCGCTGAGATCGTCACTGGTAGGGCCGAGCCCACCGTTCACAATCAGCACGTCACAGTGCTCACTGCGTTCACGCAGAATAGCGACCAGTGACTCAAGATTGTCGCCCACCGTATTGCGGCGCGTTAACGGTAATCCTTGCTCAAAGAAAAGATCGGCAAGCCAGGCAGCATTGGTATCAATAATTTGTCCATGCAGCACTTCGTCGCCGGTGGATAACATCTCCACGTTAATCATTATGTTCTCCCGCTTATTTGGTCAAAACACTATAACGCAAACGCGGGGTGGATAAGAGAGAAACTGGCGCGACAGATTGCCGCGCCGGAGTGATTAAAAGCCTGCGCTGACGCCCACGTACGGGCCGTCGGCCAGCGCGTTGTCGCGGTTGCCGTCTTTACCGGCCAGGTTCAGATAGCGATAGCCCGCTTCGATGGTAATCGGACGCATGATGGTCCAGCGCGCGCCGGCGTTAGCCTCTTCATAGCTTTCGATACCGCTTGAGAGGGAGTCCGGCGAATAGTAGTACTCACCAAACAGGCCGAAGCTGTCGCCAATTTTCCACTGCAGGCCGCCGCCCACTGCCGCCGCGTACCCTTCGTCACCGTCATTTGGGTTGGTATAGATACCTTTACCGCCGACGGTGGCCAGGAACGGGCCAAGAGGAACGTTGAGACCCAGGCCGAGGCTGGCCGCGTCGCCGTCATCATCGTTATGCGTCCAGCCGCCGGTCATCGCCAGACCCGAAGTCTCGGTACCCATGCCAAAGCCAAGGTGGGTATAATCCTGACCCGCCGATCCGTTAATGCTGATGGCGTTAGCCGCCGCAGATACAACCATCAGGCCTAAGCCCACTAATGCCACTTTTTTCATTGTCGTGATCCCGCACAATTATTATAAAGAAGTCCCAAAACCGCGAGATTTTAACCGGAGTCTCCCGGGGATCAAGCACTCTGCGTGCGGCAGGTCATTAGATTGTAACTATTTGAAACGGCTATTATCCCTTCAGCGATGCGTTCACCCATTGCTGCAACGCGCGGCGCGAGACTTTAATACCGCCATTTTTGAGTTCGGTCGGCAACAGCAGCCAGCGGACGGGTTGCTCAAAACGCGCCACCTTATCCCTCACCCAGTCAGGTAAACAGGTGATATCCGTTCCCGGCTCACACTCCACCACCGCCACCGGACGCTGCCCAAACTCGGCGTCGTCCAGCGGAACAATAAATACCTGGTTAACCTGCGGGTGCGTGGCGATAACGCGTTCCAGCGATTCCGGCTGGATCCCTTCTCCGCCGCTAAAAAAGAGGTTGTCCATGCGGCCCAGGATCGTCAGACGTCCGTTATGCCATTCGCCGCTATCGCGTGTGGCGAACCATCCCTGCGCGTTGGTCAGCGGAATCAGTTCGCCATCCCGCCAGTAGCCAGAGGCCATGCTTTGCGCCCTGATCCAGACTTCCCCGTTAACCACCTGAACCTCTCTGCCCGGCAGCGCATAGCCCACGTCCGGCTCGCCGTCCGCCTCTTTCGCGCAGACGGTAGAGGCAAACTCGGTCAGGCCGTAGCCGCAGAAGGTGCGAATATCCTGCTCTCTCGCCTGTTCGGTCAATTCAACAGGGATGGCCGCCCCACCCAGCAGCACCGCTTTCAGTGCAAAATGCTGGTGTGCATTAAGCAGACGCCAGAGCTGGGTTGGCACCAGCGAGGCGTGGGTGCAGCCGCACAGCGCCTCCGCCAGCGGCTGTTTCTCGCGCACGGTTAACCGCGCGCCGGCCTGCAGCCAGCGCCATAAAATCCCCTGGCCGGAAACGTGAAACAGCGGCAGCGAAAGCAGCCAGTCGTCGTCTTCACCGTAGGGGATCAGCGACAAAACGCCGCGCGCGCTGGCAAGATGGGCCTCGCAGGTATGGACCGCCGCTTTCGGCAGCCCGGTGGAGCCGGAGGTCAGCGTCATGGACGCCAGCCGCGCCGGTTGCCACGCAGCGCTATACGCATCGGTGGTCTCGCGCATGCACAGGGCAGGAAGAGCGTCGTAGCTGCCGTCCAGCACCAGCGCAAAGCGCAACGTCATCTGCGGGAGCAGCACGTCCAGCAGCGGGCGCGGCAGCTGCGGATTCACGGGAAGAATACGCGCCCCGCACTGGAGCAGCGCCAGCCACGCCAGCAGGGTGTGCGGATGATTATGGGCCAGCAGCAGCACGCCGTCGCCCTCCTCCACGCCCTGACGGTGAAAGCCCGCCGCAAGGCGGTCAATGCGCGCGCACAGCTGTTGCCAGCTGAGCACCTCGTCGTTCAGACTCAGGGCCGGTTTATCGGCAAACTGCGCACACCAGTGCCGCCACGGCCAGTCGGTAAAACTCATTGCAGCGGCTCCAGCGCCGTAACGTCGAGGCACGGCAGCGCGCTGTCCGGCCACGGGCGGAGAAGCTGAGCCTGCATCAGGTTCAGCGTGTCGAGACCAGGGACCGTGTCAGGCGTTAACCAGGCGGCAATGCGCGCCAGCTGGGTTAACCCAAGGCTGGACTCAATCGACGAGCTGATGACCGCCGTCAGCCCTGAGGCGTGCGCCGCCGCGACCTGCTCGCGCACTTTCGCCAGGCTGCCGGTCAGCGTCGGTTTAATCACCACCGCGCTGACGCCGGGTTCGGCGACAAATTCAAAATCGGCCTCGCGCAGGCTTTCATCCCAGGCGATGGCAATTCCCGTTTCGCGGGCAAACGCGCGCGAATCCTCCCGCGTCTTGCACGGTTCTTCGAGGAAGGCAATGCGGCTGCGGTACGCCGGATTGACGTACTTCGCAAACTGCTGCGCCTTAAGCGGCGTCCAGGCGCGGTTGGCGTCCAGACGCAGATGAAGGTCGGGGATCGCTTCCAGCAGCAGGTTGGCGACCATGCCGTCGCGCACCGCCTCATAGAGCCCAACTTTGATTTTCGCGACCTTCTCGCCCGGCATAGCGGAGAGCAGCGCGAAGAGTTCGTCCGGATCGCCCGTGCAGAGCGGTGCCGCGCGGTAATTTCCCGCTTCCGGCAGGCTGCCGTCCAGCTCCGCGAGCGCGCAGCTGATACCAAAAGCCGCGGAAGGCACATCCGGCAATGCCGGATCCGCGCCCTCACGCCACGCATCTGCCCAGGTCAGCAATACTGACTGCGCGTCTTCCAGCGACTCGAGGCTAAAGCCCGGCAGCGGTGAAATCTCGCCCCAGCCTTCCCGCTCGTCCTGCTGCAGATGCACGAAGAAGCCGTCACGGGTTTTTAACCGCCGTTCACGCAGCACCACGCCCGCGTCCATCGGTATCTGCCAGCGGTAAACCTGCGCGCGACGCATTACGGGTTCCGTTTGTATTTGCTGAAGTCCGGCTGGCGTTTTTCGTTAAACGCGTTGCGCCCTTCCTGACCCTCTTCGGTCATGTAGAACAGCATGGTGGCGTTGCCCGCCAGCTCCTGCAGACCCGCCTGACCGTCACAGTCGGCGTTAAGTGCCGCTTTCAGGCAGCGCAGCGCCATCGGGCTGTTTTGCAGCATTTCACGGCACCAGCGCACGGTCTCTTTTTCGAGATCGGCAAGCGGCACCACGGTGTTCACCAGGCCCATATCCAGCGCTTCCTGCGCGTTGTACTGGCGGCACAGGAACCAGATTTCGCGGGCCTTTTTCTGCCCGACGATGCGCGCCATGTAGGAGGCACCCCAGCCGCCGTCGAAGGATCCCACTTTCGGGCCCGTCTGGCCGAAGATGGCATTCTCGGCGGCAATAGTCAGGTCACACATCATGTGCAGCACGTGGCCGCCGCCGATGGAGTAGCCCGCCACCATCGCCACCACCGGTTTTGGACAGGTGCGGATCTGACGCTGGAAATCGAGGACGTTCAGGTGATGCGTACCCGCGTCGTCCTGGTATCCGCCGTAGTCACCGCGCACTTTCTGATCGCCGCCGGAGCAGAACGCTTTATCGCCTTCGCCGGTCAGGACAATCACGCCGATGTTATCGTCGTAGCGCGCATCCGCCAGGGCCTGAATCATCTCTTTCACGGTCAGCGGACGGAAGGCATTACGCACCTGCGGACGGTTAATGGTGATTTTAGCAATACCGTCGGTGGACTTGTGGTAACGAATGTCGGTGTAGCCTTCGGAGCAGTCTTGCCATTCAACCGGTGCATAGAGCATGTTTTCATCAGGGTAGATCATAGAGTGTCCTTTATGCGAAGACGCAGTATCTGAGCCAGACTTGCGGTAACCGCATCGGGATTTTCCCGGTGGGCGTTGTGTCCGGCGTTGGGAATTGCATGGCGAACGGCGTTCAGCTCAGCGGCCAGGGCCGCAAACTTCTCATCACGTTCGCCATAGAGATAATCAAAAGAGAAATCGCGCGCGCTCAGGGCAGCACGCAGGTCGGGCTGCACGGCCAGCGACGTTGCCTCGAGCATCATCGCCAGCGTCGCGCCGCTGTTCTGGCTGCGCAGGGTAATCAGCGCATCGCGCTGGGTGTCCGTAAGGGAGGCGAAAACGGGCTGTTGGTACCAGTCAGCGAATACTTTCTCCAGCGGTTCGGTACGAAAACGCGTTGCCCAGCGGCGGTCGGATGCCAGCCGCGCATTTCGCGCATCGGCATCCTGCAGGCCCGGATGCCCTCCCTCCACCAGCACGCCATGCAGCCCCTTCGGCTGCTGGCAGGCATGGAACATCGCAATGCGGCCGCCGAGGGAGTACCCGACAAGCCAGAATTTAAGTATGTTGTAACTAAGCAGGGTTCGGGTGAGCAACGCGCTCATCTCGTCAAACCCCTTCACACCCAGATTCCGGGATCCACCGTGCCCCGGCAGATCCAGATATAGCCTGGGATAATCGCTAAGTCCTTCACCGACCCTCTGCCACTCGCGACAGTCACCCGAAAAACCGTGCAAAAAGACCAGCCAGGGATAGCCTGGTTTTCCGGCCTGCAGCACACCCGAGAGGATCACAGCTGGCTCACCTGCGCCAGCAGGCTTTGCAGGGCCTGCGCACCGTCAGCATCGTTCACCACAAGCTCAATCAGCGTCGCGCCCGGCTGTTTCCATGCGCTGTTTAACGCCGCGTCCAGCTGTTCCCAACTTTCCGGGCGATGGTATTTCAGGCTAAACATCGCCGCGGCGTGTTCGAACTGCACGTTCTGCGGCATCAGATAGAAACGCTCGCGCTCGCTCTGCGGCGTAGGCAGCAGGGAGAAAATCTGCCCACCGTTGTTGTTGACCACAATCAGCACAAACGGGGCTGACGCCTGACGCAGCAGCGCCAGCGCGTTGAGATCGTAGAGAGCGGAGAGATCGCCCACGATCGCCAGCGTCGATTTCGCGCTGGCGCGCTGCACGCCCGCCGCCGTGGAGATCAGCCCGTCGATGCCGCTGGCACCACGGTTGCTGTACACCGGGTAGCCCGCGGGCAGCTTCGAAAAAGCATCAATCAGCCGCACGACCAGGCTGTTGCCGACAAACAGCTGCCCCTGCTCGGGCAGGTACTGGCGAATACGGTGCGCCAGCCCGGCTTCGCTAAACGCTTCACAGTGCGCTTTGGTTAATTCCCACGCCTGGCGCGAAAGGTCCGGAATGGCCACCGCCCAGGGCTTGCGTTTCTCAGCCGGATGAAGCGTCAGCCAGGCGTCGATACTGCTCACCAGACGACGGCCGCGGTGGTGCGCCGGGTCAAGCCGCCCTTCCAGCGCGTCCACCAGCCAGTACTCGTCCGGTGTGCAGGTCGCCTGCCACTGCAGTAACCGTTTGCCGGTCAAGCTCGATCCAAGCTGGACCACAATCTGCGCCTGCGCCAGTTCGGTGACCGCTTTGGCATTACCCAGCCAGAGATCGGCGCACGGCAGCGGCTGACCGGTCTGGGAAAGCACGTCGCCTATCAGCGGCCAGCCCAGGGTTTGCGCCCATTCGGCAACCAGCTTGCCTTCAGAGGCGCTCATGCGCCCGGCGATAACCACGCCGCGCTTCTGCCGCCAGAAGAACCAGTCGCGCTGCTTCGCGCTCTCAAGATGCGTCTGCTCGCGCAGCCACGGTTTTTCACTCTCCCACCAGTCGCCGAGGGTCTGCTGCCAGTCAAGACCCGTGTCGTCCAGCTCACCGTACAGCGGCTCGGCAAACGGGCAGTTGATATGCAACGATCCGCTACGCAACGTCTCCATGGCGTGATCGACGGTGGAGACCAGCCAGCTCGCCGGAATATCCTGGGTGGGACGGGGCAGCGAAATCGTCTGCGAAGGATGCGAAGAAAAGAGTCCCGGCTGGCGAATGGCCTGATTGGCGCCGCAGTCGATAAGCTCAGGGGGACGATCGGCCGTCAGCAGAATCAGTTTTTCACCGGTTAACCCGGCTTCAATCAGCGCCGGATAGAGGTTCGCCACGGCGGTACCGGAAGTGACAATCACCGCCACGGGTTCTTTGCTGACCTTCGCCAGACCCAGCGCAAGATGGCCGAGGCCGCGCTCATCAAAGTGGGTGTGGTGAATTAACGCCCGGTTTTCGGCGGCCGCCAGCGTCAGCGGCGTTGAGCGAGAACCCGGTGCAATACACACGTGCCTGACGCCATGGCGCGTCAGGGCTTCAAGGATCACCGCCGCCCAGCGTCGGTTAAAAGAACTTACTGACATGAGATTGTCCGGTATCAAGAATGCGACACAGTATAAATAATAGAAAAAAATGGAATTTTGATATGAATCGGGATTGCGCGAATCAGTATTAATCCCTAAGGAGCAGAGAGCGCAATCCGGCCGCTTTGTTTTCGATCTCCTGCCACTCCTGTTCCGGGTCAGACCCGCTGACGATACCGGCGCCGGCGTAGAGCCGCAGGGAGTCCTCCTGAACGCGCGCGGAGCGCAGCGCCACGCAGAACTCACTCTGCTCGGGGGATAAATACCCGGCCGAACCGGCGTACCATTCGCGGTTAAAGGGTTCAACCTTCTGAATAAACTCGCGCGCAGGCTGTCGGGGTAATCCGGCAACGGCCGCGGTCGGCTGCAACATGAGCAGACACTGCTCGTCATCAGCCTGTTTAAGCTCGGTCCAGATACAGCGGCGCAAATGCTGCACTTTACGCAGGCGTACCACCTGGGGGGGCAGTACCTCGAGCGTCTGCGTAGAGTGCTGAAGACGCTGACAGATATCCTCCACAACCAGCATATTTTCACGCTGGTTTTTATCATCGTTCAGCAGCCACTCGCCGAGACGCTGCGCCTGGCTATCATCGCTATGGCTGGCGACGGTGCCCGCCAGCGCTTCCGTGCGCAGCAGCTTGCCTCGCCGCCGCCACAGACGCTCGGGGGTCGAGCCGAGAAACGCGTTGCTGGCGTCGAAAATCATGCAGAAATGGTAGCAATGTAAATTCAGGGCCCGGCTGGCTGCCATCAGCGCGACGGGGTTTACGCGCTGTGTAAAACGAATATCGGTTGCCCGGGCGAGAACCACTTTTTCAAATTCACCGCACGCAATGGTCTCTGTCGCCCTGCGGATAAGCGTCAGCCATTCGGCCTGCTGCGGCAGATGGGTTTCGTGCTCTACCTGAACGGACAGCGGGCGGATAGGCCTTGCAGGACGGAGCTGCTGTAAAAAATCCAGCGCGGCGCGGGCATCTTCCTGAAGAGAATAATTGCTCCACAACTGCAGGCGCAGCGTGGCGTTGCCGGCGGTACGTCGCCAGAGCAGCCGCGGTAAAAAGAGGCTCCCCTGCTCCGGATTAAAAGCGTTCAGGCCGCAGATACGGGTATCTTGTGCCGCATTTTGCTCGCGCAAAAACTGCGTGGCTAACGCCAGAGAGGAAAATTGGGTAACCGCCCCCAGCGCAGCCAGCTCTTCATCGCCGTTACGCTGTTGCCAGTAAAACTGCGGATAGCACTGCTGAGCCCCAAGCCAGGCGAGAGGGTCGAAGGCGTCGTTTAACGGGAAAGAGACGTCGAAATGACGTAAGCCGGGTGTTGCGGGTAACGCTTGCGAAAGCTGGGTACGCAATTGCTCCAGCGCGAGGAAAATCGAATTCACGCGAACCTCTCCCTGTTAAAACCTCGTATTATACGGGGTACTGACGATAAATAGCAGTACCCACGTATAGGGAGTGGTTAAGCGGTTTAGCGACGGGCCAGCAGCAGCCCCAGTACCAGCCCTACGGCAGCCCCCACGCCAATACCCTGCCATGGTTTTTCATGCACGTAATCATCGGCACGATACACTGCTTTTTTGGCCCGGTAGTAGTAGGTATCAGACGCATGGCTGACGCGGTTTTTCACTTCATGTAGCGCCTGCTCGGCGCGGGCTTTTAGCTCAATATATTTCTGATCGGCAGGGTCGCCCGAGGAACGTAACACCTCTTCCAGCGTTTCGCTCAGTAAAGCCAGGTCGTCGTCGATACGGGTATCCCAGGATTGAAATGACATATTTTTCTCCATGTTAGTACACCAGTCCGCTAACTATAGCCAACGACTCGCTATTACGCCTGCTTCGCTTCTCGCGCCATGCCGACGTGGGGAATGCCATCTTCATCGTACACATCGGTGACCGGCACGAAACCAAAGTGGCCGTAGAAGGACTGCAGGTGTGCCTGCGCGCCCAGGTATAACGCCTTGTCAGGCCACTGTTTCCGGCACGCCTCCAGCGTTTTTTCCATCAGCTGATAGCCCAGCTTTTCGCCGCGCGCTTTGCCGCTGATGATGACGCGGCCAATGACGACAGGCTCAAAATCGTCTTCGCTTTTCAGAATCCTCGCATACGCCACCAGCTCGTTATCCCGCCAGCCAAGAATATGGCGGTTCTCGCCGACAAGATCGTCGCCGTCGATGTCCTGATACGGGCAGGTCTGTTCAACCACAAACACTTCGCAGCGCAGTTTCAGCAGGGCGTAAAGTGAATGAACGGTGAGGTCACTATGGTGTAAATCTTGCCACTGGATCATGTCAGTCTCCTTCCTGGGGTTCATCACGTTATACTAAACCCCTCCCCGTTCGGCAAAGGGCTGATTGCGTTATGGAACTGATTTTTCTGGGTACGTCCGCTGGCGTGCCAACCCGCTCACGGAACGTGACGGCGATCCTTCTGGATCTTAAACATCCCACCCGCGGCGGGCTGTGGCTATTTGACTGTGGTGAAGGGACGCAGCATCAGCTGTTACACACTGCTTATCACCCCGGCAAGCTGGATAAAATTTTTATCACCCATCTGCATGGCGACCACCTGTTTGGCCTTCCCGGCCTGCTGTGCAGCCGCTCGATGGCCGGTAACGCCAACCCGCTGACGATTTACGGGCCTGCGGGTATTCGTGAATTTGTTGAAACCACGCTGCGCCTTAGCGGGTCATGGACGGATTATCCGCTGGAGGTCGTTGAAATTAGCGAAGGCCTGGTTTTCGATGACGGCGAATATAAGGTGAGCGCTCAGCCGCTCAGTCACCCTGTCGAGTGCTATGGATACCGCATTGACGCGCATGACAAACCCGGCGCGCTGGACGCCGCCGCGCTGATGGCCGATGGCGTAAAACCCGGACCGCTGTTCCAGCGCCTGAAGCACGGTGAGACCGTCACGCTGGAGGATGGGCGCGTCATCAACGGCCAGGATTATCTCGCCGCACCGCAGCCCGGCAAAAAGCTGGCGATATTTGGCGACACGGCCCCGTGCCCGGCAGCGCTTCAGCTTGCCCAGGGCGTGGATGTGATGGTGCATGAAGCAACGCTTGAAACAGCGATGGAAGAAAAAGCCAACGGCCGGGGCCATAGCTCTACGCGTCAGGCGGCGCAGCTTGCCCGTGACGCTGGCGTCGGGAGACTCATCGTCACCCATGTCAGCTCGCGCTACGACGCGCGGGGCTGTGAAAAGCTGCTGGCAGAGTGCCGCGCGCTGTTCCCGGAATGTGAGCTGGCCGAAGATTTCGCTCAGGTCAGCGTTTAGTCCTTCATTTTTCCCTCAGGATGCCGATAACGATTAAAAGGTCAGCATTTCTCTCGAGGGTAGAATGGATAATTTCCAGAAAGATATTGATGACAGGGCGAATCTGACCCTGTCGAACCGTTTTGAACTGTTGCTGTTCCGTCTTGGCACTTCTCTTAACGAAAATAAATCTGAGCTGTTTGGCATTAACGTTTTTAAGCTGCGTGAAATTGTGCCGATGCCGGAGTTCACGAAACCTGCCGGGATGAAATCACCGCTGATGGGAATGGTGAATATTCGCGATCAGGTGATCCCGGTGATCGACCTGGCCGCCGTGGCGGGCTGTAAGCCCACCACCGGGCTGAATATCCTGCTGATCACCGAATACGCGCGCAGCGTGCAGGCGTTTGCCGTGGAGTCGGTTGAGAACATCATGCGTCTGGACTGGAAGCAGGTGCACGCGGCGGAAACCGCCGTCAGCGGTCGCTACATCACCAGCATCGCCTGCCTGGATGAGAAAACGGATACCAACGATCTGGCGATGGTGCTGGACGTTGAGCAGATCCTGTACGACATCACTCCGGCCAATCACGATCTGCACGCCACGAATCTGAAGACCACCAAATTCCATATTAAGCCGGGCGCTGTCGCCATCGTTGCGGAAGATTCCAAGGTGGCGCGCTCGATGCTGGAGAAAGGTCTGCAGGCGATGGAGATCCCCGCGCAGCTGCATATCACCGGCAAAGATGCGTGGGAGAAAATTGGCGTACTGGCCGCTCAGGCGCAGGCTGAGGGAGTTCCCATCACCGATAAGATCGCGCTTGTGCTGACCGATCTTGAAATGCCGGAGATGGACGGCTTTACGCTGACGCGCAAAATCAAAACCGACCCGGTATTAAAGGACATTCCGGTGGTGATCCACTCTTCCCTTTCCGGTAACGCCAACGAAGATCATATTCGTAAGGTGAAGGCGGACGGTTACGTGGCGAAGTTTGAGCTGAACGAGCTGTCGTCGGTGATTGAGGAAGTGCTGGACCGCTCGATGAAGAAGATTGACGGGCCGCTTATAAGCAGGAAGCAGCTGGCTTAGTCGGGTGGCGCTTCGCTTACCCGACCTACAAAAATCGTAGGCCCTGCAAGCGTAGCGCCGCTGGGCAAACCATAAAAAAACCCGCCGAGGCGGGTTTTTTGTTTTACATCAGCGGCATCGCTCGCTGCACGATATCAATCAGCGGCTGCGGATAGATACCGAAGATCAGCACCAGCAGCGCCGAGATAAGCACTACGATACCACCGGCGCTGTACTGCCAGTTGGTTGGGGCATCACGGTTGAGCTGCTGAGGCGCACTCAGGTACAGGCTCACGGCCACGCGCAGGTAGTAGTAGAGACCAATCGCGGAACCGATCACCACGCCCGCGGTCAGCCACCACAGGTGCGCCTGCACACCGACGGCCAGCACGTAGAATTTACCGATAAAGCCAAGCGTCATCGGGATACCTGCCAGAGAGAGCATCATCACGGTCATCACCGCAGACAGGATCGGACGGTGCCAGAACAGGCCACGGTAGGAGAACAGTGAATCGGCATCCGGACCACGGTACGGGCTGGACATCAGGCTCACCACGCCGAAGGCGCCGAGGCTGCTGAACAGATAACCGGCCAGATACACGCCCACGGTTTCCATCGACATCTCGCCACTCTGCAGCGCAATCAGTGCCACCATCAGGTAGCCCAGATGAGAGATAGACGAGTAGCCCAGCAGACGCTTGATGTTGGTCTGGCTCAGCGCCATCAGGTTACCGAAGATGATGGAGACGAACGCGATAATGCCCAGCACCACGCGAACCGCTTCGCTGTCACCTACCGGCGCGTACAGGAACAGACGCATGACCACACCGAAGATAGCGATTTTGCTCGCCGTCGCCAGGAAGGTCGACACCGGAGCCGGAGCGCCCTGGTATACGTCTGGCGTCCACAGGTGGAACGGCACCAGAGAGAGTTTGAAGCCGAGGCCAACAATCATCATGCCCAGACCCGCCAGCAGCAGCGGCTCATGCAGCATGCCGTCGCCTAGGCTCTTGCCGAGCGCCATGAAGGAGAGATTACCGGACTGTGCGTACAGCAGCGCAATACCAAACAGCAGGAACGAGGATGCAGCAGCAGACAGAATAGTGTACTTGATGCTTGCTTCCAGGGAGCGCTTCTGACGGAAGGCGTAACCAATCAGGCCGAACAGCGGCAGAGATATCAGCTCAATGCCGAGGAACAGCGCGGCCAGGTGGTTCGCATTCGCCAGCAGAATGCCGCCCAGCGCGGCAATCAGAACCAGCAGGTAAAACTCTTCTTTATTGTCGTTGTAGCCTTCGAGCCACGGATACGCAAAGGTACAGGTTGCCAGGCTTGCCAGCAGCACCAGTCCGGTATACAGCATGGCGTAACCGTCAACGCGCATCAGCGGGGTGACGTCCATCGCCCCACCCTGACCAACAAACCAGAGAGAGACTAACGCGGCGTTCAGGCCGATGACCGACAGCGTGGCATTCAGGAAGTGATTGCGTCGCCACGCAATGGAGAGCATCACAACCACCACCGTCAATCCGACGATCAGCAGCGGTAGCAGCGCGATCAGTTGTTGTGGAGTTATTGTCATGGCGAATTACGGCCTTGTAGTAGAAGCAGAATTAACAAACCACTGCTGGATGTTATCCATCGCGCTGTGCGAGGTATCCAGAATTGGCTGCGGGAAGAAGCCCAGCAGCACCAGCAGTACGACCAGCAGCAGGATGATGAACAGCTCACGCAGCGACATCCCCGGCAGTTCTTGTGCAGCAATTTCGCTCTTCGCTTTACCGAAGTAAGCGCGGTGCAGCATCGCCAGCGAGTATACGGAAGCGAACACCAGACCAAACGTGGAGATCACGGTAATCACCGGTACCACTTTGAAGCTGCCGAACAGAATCATAAATTCGCCGACGAAGTTACCGGTACCCGGCATCCCCAAAGTAGCCACCGCGAAGAACATGGACAGCGCTGGCAACCACTTAATTTTGCTCCACAGACCGCCCATCATACGCATGTCGCGGGTATGCAGACGTTCGTACAGCTGGCCGCACAGAATGAAGAGACCGGCTGCGGACAGACCGTGCGCAATCATCTGGATCACCGCGCCCTGGTACGCCAGCTGGCTGCCGGTGTAGATAGCGATCAGCACGAAGCCCATGTGGGAAACGGAGGTGTAGGCAATCAGTCGCTTGATGTCGTACTGCGTGAAGGCCATCCAGGCACCGTAGAAGATACCGATCACACCCAGCCACATGGCAATCGGTGCGAACTCTGCGGAGGCGTTCGGGAACAGCGGCAGAGCGAAACGCAGCAGACCGTAGGCCGCCGTTTTCAGCAAGATGCCCGCCAGGTCAACGGAACCCGCCGTTGGTGCCTGAGAGTGCGCGTCTGGCAGCCAGCCGTGCAGCGGAACGACCGGCATTTTCACCGCGAACGCGATGAAGAAGCCCAGCATCAGCAGATATTCAACGCCGTGCGACATTGGGGTCTTCAGCAGGTCTTCGTAGTTAAAGGTCCAGGTGCCGGTCGCGTTGTGGTGAACAAACACCAGCGCCAGAATGGCAATCAACATCACCAGACCACTCGCCTGGGTATAGATGAAGAACTTGGTTGCCGCCGTGATACGCGTTTTACCGTCGGACGCCTTGTGGCCCCACAGCGCGATCAGGAAGTACATCGGCACCAGCATCATCTCCCAGAAGAAGAAGAACAGGAACATGTCGATGGCAAGGAACACGCCGATTACGCCGCCCAGGATCCACATCAGGTTCAGGTGGAAGAAGCCCTGGTATTTTTCGATTTCTCGCCAGGAGCAGAGTACCGCCAGAACGCCGAGCAGACCGGTCAGCACCACCATCAGGAGAGACAGACCGTCAATCGCCAGGTGGATCGTAATGCCGAAACGTGGGATCCACGGCAGGATGAACTCAGACTGCCACTGCGGAATGCCCGCAGACTGGGTCAGTGAGTAACCGCCCTGCAACCACAGTTGCAGGCCAAGCGCGAGCGTCAATCCCATGGTGATCAGCGCGATCCAGCGCGGCATCTTCACGCCAAAGCGTTCAGTCTGCCAGCACAGGAAGCCGCCGATGAAGGGAATTAATATTAGCCAGGGTAGTAACATGGCGATTTACATTCCTTTTTAAGGCCCCCAGCAGGGGCCTGATTTTCAACGAATTCGAATAAAATTCACTTAACGATCAACGCAACACCATCAGCAGCGCCAGCACGACAACCGCACCGATGCTCATGGACGCCACATACCAGCGCAGGTAACCGTTCTCGCTGTACAGCAGGCCTTTACCTGCAAAGCGGGAAAGGATCGCCGGGATGTTCATCAGGCTGTTCAGCGGGTCGCGCTTCAGCAGCCACGCGATGCCCAGGAACGGCTTAACGAAGATCATGTCGTACAGCCAGTCGAAGCCCCACGCGTTGTACCACCAGGTGCCCAGCAGGCGGCCCGGCGCACTGTTGGCCACGGCAGTGACCAGCGTACGTTTGCCCAGCCACAGCCATGCAGCGATCAGGATGCCCGCGATAGCGACCACACCGGAGGTGATTTCAAGCGTCAGAACGCGACCGTGCTCAAGCTCGGTGGTGTCTGGCAATACGCCCTGCAGCGGTGGCACAATCATCGCGCCAACGAAGGTGGACAGTACCAGCAGCACAATCAGCGGCAGGTGATGGGTAATCCCCTTCCCTGCGTGAGCGTGAATTTGTTCTTTACCGTGGAATACGATGAAAATCATACGGAAGGTATACAGGGAGGTCATGAACGCACCGACCAGACCTGCAACCATCAGATTGATATGACCATTCGCCATGGCACCCGCAAGGATTTCGTCCTTACTGAAGAAGCCCGCGGTGATCAGCGGCAGTGCCGCCAGCGCCGCGCCGCCCACCAGGAAGCAGACATAAACCAGCGGAATGGACTTACGCAGTCCGCCCATCTTGAAGATGTTCTGCTCGTGGTGGCAGGCCAGAATCACGGAACCGGATGAGAGGAACAGCAGCGCTTTAAAGAACGCGTGCGTCATCAGGTGGAAAATGGCCGCGTCCCACGCCTGAACGCCCAGCGCCAGGAACATGTAACCAATCTGGCTCATGGTGGAATACGCGAGAACGCGCTTGATGTCGGTCTGCACCAGCGCGGCAAAGCCTGCCAGCACCAGCGTGACCGCACCGACGATACCCACCAGATGCAGAATTTCCGGGGTCATCAGGAACAGGCCATGGGTACGCGCAATCAGGTAAACACCGGCAGTTACCATGGTCGCAGCGTGGATCAGCGCGGAGACAGGGGTTGGACCCGCCATCGCGTCGGCCAGCCACGTCTGCAACGGCAGCTGCGCGGATTTACCCACGGCACCACCCAGCAGCATCAGAGTTGCCCACCACAGCATGTTGTTGCCTGCCGCGAAGTGCGCCGGCGCCAGTTCCACCATTTCGCGGAAGTTCAGCGTGCCCAGTTCGTTATAAAGAATGAACAGCGCGAAAGCGAGGAAGACGTCACCCACGCGGGTCACGACGAACGCTTTCATGGCCGCTGCGCCATTCTTCGGATCGGTATAGTAGAAACCGATCAGCAGGTAAGAACACAGACCTACACCTTCCCAGCCCAGATACATCAGCAGCAGGTTATCGGCCAGCACCAGAACCACCATGCTGGCGATAAACAGGTTGGTGTAGGCGAAGAAGCGGGAGTAACCCTCTTCACCGCGCATATACCAGGAGGCGAACATGTGGATCAGAAAGCCGACGCCGGTGACCACGGAGAGCATGGTCAGCGAGAGGCCGTCCAGCACCAGGTTGAAGCCGATGTTAAAATCACCGACCGACATCCAGGTCCACAGCGGTACGCTGAAAGGCTGACGCCCGTTGTTAAAGAAGTCGATACCCGCATACGCTGTCACCAGCGCGGCCAGGCCAACAGAGCCCATGCCGACGGTCGCAGACAGATTCTCAGACCAGCGGCCGCGAGAAAACGCCAGCAGCACGAAGCCAATCAGCGGAAAAATAATGGTTAAGGCAAGCATGTTCATCCACGCAACTCACTTACTGAATCGATGTTCAGATTCTGGCGGCGACGATGGAGCTGCAGCAACAGCGCCAGGCCAATACTCGCTTCGGCAGCCGCGAGGCTGATGGCGAGAATGTACATCACCTGACCATCGGTCTGGCCCCAGTAGCTTCCGGCGACCACGAAGGCCAGCGCGGAGGCGTTAATCATGATTTCCAGCCCGATCAGCATAAACAGCAGATTGCGGCGGATAACCAGACCGGTCAGACCCAGAACGAATAAAATCGCAGCGAGGATCAGTCCATGTGTTAAGGGGATCATGCGCGCTCCTCCGTTTTTCTTTTCGCGCGGTCGTCAGTGCGGTTGCTCAGCACCTCGCCAGCACGCTCTTCGCGGCCAACGTGGAAAGCAACAACCAGACCTGCCAGCAGCAGCATTGAGGCCAGTTCAACCGCCAGAACGTATGGGCCAAAGAGCGTGATACCTACCTCTTTCGCGCCAATTGGCGTGCCGTCGATGCCCTGATCGTTAACACCCAGAATGGCGTACACGATCACCACCAGCATGATGGCCGACAAAATTGCCGGGCCGATCCACACCTGCGGTTTTAACCACTGACGTTCCTGCTCAATTTCAGAGCCGCCCAGGTTCAGCATCATCACCACGAACACGAAGAGCACCATGATGGCCCCGGCGTAGACGATGATTTCCAGCGCACCGGCGAAGTGCGCGCCCAGTGCGAAGAACACCCCGGAAATGGCCAGCAGCGAGATGATTAAGTACAGCAGCGCATGCACCGGATTGGTGTGCGTAATCACTCGCAGCGTAGCCAGGATGGCGATAAGGCCACAGATATAAAAAGCGAATTCCATTGCCCTCTCCTTACGGTAACAGGCTCTTGACGTCGATAGGCTTAGCTTCGTTCTCTGCTTCACCCTTATCTTTGCCGTCGATTGCCATACCCGCCATCCGGTAGAAGTTATATTCCGGGTATTTGCCCGGACCGGAAATCAGCAGATCCTCTTTCTCGTACACCAGGTCCTGACGCTTGTACTCACCCAGCTCGAAGTCTGGAGTCAGCTGAATCGCCGTGGTTGGGCACGCTTCTTCACACAGACCGCAGAAGATGCAGCGCGAGAAGTTGATGCGGAAGAACTCAGGGTACCAGCGGCCGTCTACCGTCTCGGCTTTCTGCAGAGAGATACAGCCTACCGGACACGCTACCGCACACAGGTTACAGGCAACGCAGCGCTCGGAACCGTCCGGGTCGCGCGTCAGCACGATACGGCCACGGTAGCGCGGCGGCAGATATACCGGCTCTTCCGGGTACATCCGGGTTTCGCGTTTGGCAAACGCGTGCAGGCCGATCATCCAGATACTGCGTACCTGGGTACCGAAGCCTACCAGTAATTCTTTTAAGGTCATGGTCTATAGCCCCTTATGGCTGCTGCCAGAGAATGACAGCCGCCGTTACCAACAAGTTGACGAGCGTCAGCGGCAGGCACACTTTCCAGCCGAAGGACATTACCTGGTCATAACGCGGACGCGGTAACGCTGCGCGAATCAAAATGAACATCATCATGAAGAACGCGGTTTTCAGCGCGAACCAGATGAACGGCGGTAAGAACGGGCCATGCCAGCCACCGAAGAACAGCGTTACCATCAACGCGGAAATGGTGACGATACCGATGTACTCGCCCACAAAGAACAGACCGAATTTCATACCGGAATATTCGATGTGGTAACCGTCGGCCAGTTCCTGTTCAGCTTCTGGCTGGTCAAACGGGTGACGGTGACACACTGCCACGCCCGCGATGGCAAAGGTAATAAACCCAAAGAACTGCGGAATAACGTTCCAGATGTCGGCCTGGTTATTGACGATGTCGGTCATGTTGAATGAACCGGCCTGCGCCACCACGCCCATCAGGGAAAGCCCCAGGAACACTTCGTAACTCAGGGTCTGCGCGGAAGCACGCATCGCCCCCAGCAGCGAGTATTTGTTGTTACTGGACCAGCCTGCGAACAGGACCGCGTAAACCGCGAGGCCTGCCATCATCAGGAAGAACAGAATGCCGATGTTCAGGTCAGCGACCACCCAGGTCGGGCTGACCGGAACGATAGCAAACGCCAGCAGCAGCGAGGTGAAGGCGATCATCGGTGCCAGAGTAAAGATCACGCGGTCCGAGAAGCGCGGGATCCAGTCCTCTTTAAAGAACATCTTGATCATATCCGCGACCAGCTGGAGTGAACCACCCCAGCCCACGCGGTTCGGTCCGTAACGGTTCTGGAACAAACCGAGCAGACGACGTTCACCAAAGCTCATGAACGCGCCGCAGGTGACCACCACCAGCAGGATTACAATCGCTTTCAGAATGCTCAGCAGGATGTCGATAAGATCCGGCGTTAACCAACTCATGCTTTTGCCTCCTGCAGATTATCAAGACGCGCACCCGCCAGAACCGGCGCGATGCCAGGCATACCCATCGGCAGACCCACCTGCCCTGCTGTCAGACTTTCAGAAATAATCAGCGGCAGGCTGATGGTCTGGCCGTCATAGCTAAAGGCGATGTTTGCACCCGCGTTAACGCCAAGCTTCGCGGCATCAGCCGGGTTAAGCTTGATGTACGGCTGCGGCATACGGGTCTGGAAGACCGGTGAACGCTGGGACAGCTCGTCGCTACCGAACAGGTGGTAGTACGGGGCAATACGCCAGCTACCGTCCTGCGCCTGGAAGCTCGCCGGTACGGTGGTGAAGAAGTCCAGACCGGTTTCGGAGGCTTCAATCAGACGTACGCCCGGATCGCCGTGGCGCAGGGAGCCGCCCACTTCAGCCTGGAACTTGTTCCATGCCTGCGGGGAGTTCCAGCCCGGTGCCCATGCGAACGGGATTTGCGAACGCGGCGCAGACGGCTGGTTGTTCCCTTCCATAGAGAAAGCGAACATGGTGTCTTTATCCTGCGGCTGGCGCGGTTCGTGCACGCTAATGTTGGCACGCATCGCAGTACGGCCACTGTAACGGTGCGGTTCACGCGCCAGTTTCTGGCCGCGAATGCGGAAGCTTGCTTCAGGCGCGGCATCTTTAATGCCTGCCAGCTGAGGCAGTTTTTCGACTACCGCGTCGATAACGTGGTCGAGCTGCGTCCAGTCCACTTCACGGCTCTGCACGGTGCTGTGCAGGGAGTGCAGCCAGCGCCAGCTTTCCAGCATCACGGTGTTGCTGTCGTAGTACGCCGGGTCATAAACCTGGAAGAAACGCTGTGCGCGGCCTTCGTTGTTGATAACGGTACCGTCGCTTTCTGCGAAGCTTGCCGCAGAGAGCACCAGGTGCGCTTTGTCCATAATCGCGGTGCGCTGATGGTCAATGACCATCACCAGCGGGGCTTTGGAGAGCGCGGCGTCTACGCGAGCGGCAGAAGCATGACGATGCAGGTCGTTTTCCAGCACCACCACGGCGTCAGCGGCACCGGATTCCAGTTCGCTTAAGGCTTCTTCCAGCGAGCCGCCGCCAATCATGCCCAGACCAATGCTGTTCACCGCACGGGCAATCATGGTCACGCCGACGTCCGCACCACGGCCTTTCAGAGCTTTGGCCACGTTGGCTGCCGCCTGAATGATCTCCGCGCTACCGGCGTTGGTACCGGAAATAATCAGCGGCTTCTTCGCACCTGCCAGGGCCTGAACAATCACGTCGACCTTGTTTTGCAGGTCGCGATCCAGCTCAACGGCCGGTGAGCTGTTGTCCAGCGCGTGGGCAATCGCAAAGCCGAGGCGCGCCTGATCTTCAACCGGTGCGCAGTAGGTCCACGCGGCGATATCGTCCAGACGGGTGTTGTCGACGTTGGTCACAAACAGAGGATGCTTCGCGCGCTGGCCGATGTTCAGGATTGCCGCAATCTGCCAGTCAGCCACTTTCTGCGCCGCTGCCATTTCACGTGCTTTACCCTTCACCGCCTGGCGAACCGCCAGAGCCGCGCGTGCGCCGGTCTGCGTCAGGTCTTCACCCAGCACCAGGACCGCATCATAGGATTCGATTTCGCGCAGCGCAGGGGTATGGACACCGCCTTCACGCAGCACTTTCAGTACCAGCTGCAGACGTTCCTGCTCGCCCTGGGCGATACCGGTATAGAAGTTTTCCGCCCCAACCAGCTCGCGCAGGGCGAAGTTGCTTTCGATGCTGGCGCGCGGAGAGCCGATACCGATCACTTTCTTCGACTGACGCAGAATATCTGCCGCGCCCTGCATCGCCTGTTCAGCGTTCAGGGTAATGAAGTCATCTCCACGGCGCTGAACCGGCTGACGCGGACGGTCCTTCAGGTTCACATAGCCATAGCCGAAACGACCGCGGTCGCACAGGAAGTAGTGGTTAACGGTACCGTTGTAACGGTTTTCGATACGACGCAGTTCGCCGTAGCGCTCACCCGGGCTGGTGTTGCAGCCGAGGGAACACTGCTGGCAGATGCTTGGCGCAAACTGCATGTCCCATTTACGGTTGTAACGCTCGGAGTGGGTTTTATCCGTGAATACGCCGGTCGGGCAGATTTCTACCAGGTTACCGGAGAATTCGCTTTCAAGCGTACCGTCTTCCGGACGACCGAAGTAGACGTTGTCATGCGCGCCATACACGCCCAGATCCTGACCGTCTGCATAGTCTTTGTAGTAACGCACGCAGCGGTAGCAGGCGATGCAGCGGTTCATTTCGTGAGAGATGAACGGCCCCAGATCCTGGTTACGGTGAGTACGCTTGGTAAAGCGATAGCGACGGAAGCTGTGACCGGTCATCACGGTCATATCCTGAAGGTGGCAGTTACCGCCCTCTTCACAGACCGGACAGTCGTGCGGGTGGTTGGTCATCAACCACTCCACCACGCTCTCGCGGAACTGTTTGGCTTCTTCGTCGTCAATCGAAATAAAAGTGCCTTCGGTGGCTGGCGTCATACAGGACATCACCAGGCGACCACGCGTGTCTTCCGCGTTTTGATATTGCTTCACCGCACACTGGCGGCAAGCACCGACGCTGCCCAGCGCCGGATGCCAGCAAAAGTACGGAATATCGAGGCCAAGAGACAGACAAGCTTCCAGCAGGTTGTCCGCTCCGTTGACTTCGTATTCTTTGCCGTCTACATGAATCGTAGCCATTAGCATGCTTCCAGTTGGCTCGGTCGAAACCGAGCGTTAATCAAAATTCTTGTCGTTACCAGCGCGCTTTAAGCAGGTTCGGCTGAATCCCATTGATTGCATGGGTATTGCTGAACGGCTGCTTGATGCCTGCTTCGAACTCGTCGCGGAAATATTTGATCGCGCTCTGCAGAGGTTCGACGGCACCAGGTGCGTGGGCACAGAAGGTTTTACCCGGGCCTAAGAATCGACACAGTTGCTCAAGCGTCTCGATATCGCCAGGCTGGCCTTCGCCACGTTCGATTGCACGCAGGATCTTCACGCTCCACGGCAGACCATCACGGCACGGTGTGCACCAGCCGCAGGACTCGCGGGCGAAGAACTCTTCCAGGTTACGCACCAGCGAGACCATGCCGATCTCGTGGTCGACGGCCATCGCCAGCGCCGTACCCAGACGGCTGCCTGCTTTACCAATGCTTTCGAATTCCATCGGCAGGTCAAGGTGGGCTTCGGTCAGGAAGTCTGTCCCTGCCCCACCCGGCTGCCAGGCTTTGAATTTCAGGCCATCGCGCATGCCGCCAGCGTAGTCTTCAAGAATTTCACGTGCGGTGGTACCGAACGGCAGCTCCCAGACGCCAGGATTTTTAACGCGACCGGAGAAGCCCATCAGCTTGGTACCGGCATCTTTGCTTGAGGAGATGCCCTGATACCACTCCACGCCGTTGGCGAGGATAGCCGGAACGTTACACAGGGTTTCGACGTTGTTTACGCAGGTCGGTTTACCCCATACGCCGGAGCTTGCCGGGAACGGTGGCTTGGAACGCGGGTTCGCGCGGCGGCCTTCCAGGGAGTTAATCAGCGCGGTTTCTTCACCGCAGATATAACGCCCGGCGCCGGTGTGCACGAACAGTTCGAAGTCAAACCCGGTGCCCAGGATGTTTTTACCCAACAGGCCCGCTTCGGTGGCTTCGGCAATCGCGCGACGCAGGTTTTCCGCCGCTTCGATGTACTCACCGCGCAGGAAGATATAGCCGCGGTACGCTTTCAGCGCGAACGCGGAAATCAGCATGCCTTCCACCAGCAGGTGCGGCAGCTGCTCCATCAGCAGACGGTCTTTATAGGTGCCCGGCTCCATTTCATCGGCGTTACACAGCAGGTAACGGATGTTCATGGATTCGTCTTTCGGCATCAGGCTCCACTTCAGACCGGTGGAGAAGCCCGCACCGCCGCGCCCTTTCAGGCCGGAATCTTTTACCGCGTTAACGATGTCGTCCGGCGCCATGCCGCCAAGGGCTTTACGCGCGCCGGCATAGCCGTTTTTGCTCTGGTATTCGTCGAGCCATACCGGCTGTTTGTCATCGCGCAGACGCCAGGTCAGCGGATGCGTCTCAGCAGTACGAATTACAGTTTTCATTTGTACTGCTCCAGCAGGTCAGGAATCGCTTCCGGCGTCAGATGGCTGTGAGTGTCCTCATCAATCATCATGGTCGGCCCCTTGTCGCAGTTACCCAGGCAGCAGGTTGGCAGCAGAGTAAAGCGTCCATCGAACGTGGTCTGGCCCGGCTTGATATTGAGCTTCTTCTCAATCGCAGCCTGAATGCCCTGATAACCGGTGATGTGGCAGACAACGCTGTCACAGTAGCGGATCACATGGCGGCCAACCGGTTGACGAAAGATCTGGCTGTAGAACGTGGCTACGCCTTCTACGTCACTTGCCGGAATACCCAGCACTTTCGCGATCTCATAGATCGCCCCGTCCGGCACCCAACCACGCTGTTTCTGTACGATTTTCAGCGCTTCAATGGACGCCGCACGCGGGTCTTCGTAGTGGTGCATCTCATGCTCAATGGCGGCACGTTCTGCTTCACTCAGCTCAAAAGCCTCGGTTTGTGGTTGTTGATTCTCGTGCATAATTAGCGGTCCACATCTGACATAACAAAATCGATACTACCCAGATACACAATCAGGTCGGAGACCAGACTGCCGCGGATGGCGGACGGGATCTGCTGCAGGTGCGCAAAGCTCGGCGTACGCACGCGGGTACGGTAGCTCATGGTGCTGCCGTCACTGGTCAGGTAGTAACTGTTAATACCCTTGGTCGCTTCAATCATCTGGAAGGATTCTTGCGCCGGCATGACCGGACCCCAGGAAACCTGCAGGAAGTGGGTGATCAGGGTTTCGATATGTTGCAGCGTGCGCTCTTTCGGCGGCGGCGTCGTCAGCGGGTGATCCGCCTTGAACGGGCCTTCCGGCATGTTGTTGAGGCACTGCTCAAGGATGCGCAGACTCTGGCGCAGCTCTTCCACTTTAAGCATCACGCGGGTGTAGCAGTCGGAAACACCGCCGCCCACCGGGACTTCAAAGTCGAAGTTCTCGTAGCCAGAGTAAGGACGGGCTTTACGCACGTCGAAATCAATACCGGTCGCACGCAGACCTGCACCTGTTGTCCCCCACTCCAGCGCTTCTTTCGCGCCGTAGGCAGCAACGCCCTGGGAACGGCCTTTCAGGATGGTGTTACGCAGCGCGGCTTTCTCGTAAGACGCCAGACGTTTTGGCATCCAGTCGAGGAACTCACGCAGCAAACGGTCCCAGCCGCGCGGCAGATCGTGCGCCACACCGCCGATGCGGAACCAGGCCGGGTGCATACGGAAACCGGTAATCGCTTCCACCAGATCGTAGATTTTCTGACGGTCGGTAAAGGCGAAGAAGACCGGGGTCATCGCGCCGACGTCCTGAATGAACGTGGAGATGTACAGCAGGTGGCTGTTGATACGGAACAGTTCTGACAGCATGACGCGAATCACGTTAACGCGATCCGGCGTAACGATACCCGCCAGTTTCTCAACGGCCAGCACGTATGGCATCTCGTTGACGCAGCCGCCGAGGTACTCGATACGGTCGGTATACGGAATGTAGCTGTGCCAGGACTGACGCTCGCCCATCTTCTCAGCACCACGGTGGTGGTAACCAATGTCAGGCACGCAGTCGACAATCTCTTCGCCATCGAGCTGAAGAATAATACGGAATGCACCGTGCGCAGACGGGTGGTTCGGACCGAGGTTGAGGAACATGAAGTCCTCGTTGTCGGTTCCGCGCTTCATGCCCCAGTCTTCCGGTTTGAAGGTCAGCGCCTCCATCTCCAGATCCTGCTTGGCTTTAGTCAGCTCAAACGGATCGAATTCGGTTGCACGTGCCGGGTAGTCTTTACGCAGCGGGTGGCCGGTCCAGGTCTGCGGCATCATGATGCGCGTCAGGTGCGGATGGCCGTCGAAGGTCATGCCGAACATTTCCCAGGTTTCACGCTCATACCAGTTGGCGTTCGGGAAAAGTTTGGTGATCGTCGGCAAATGCATGTCGTTTTCAGACAATGCCACCTTGAGCATGATATCCGTATTACGGTCTATTGAGATCAGGTGGTAGAAAACGGAAAAGTCCGCAGCAGGGAGCCCCTGGCGGTGGGTACGCAGACGTTCATCCATGCCGTGTAAGTCAAACAGCATGACGTACGGTTTTGGCAATTTCTTGAGGAAATCGACAACTTCCAGCAATTGCTCACGCTTCACCCAAACAACGGGTACCCCGGTGCGGGTAGCCTGAACAGTAAAGGCATCCGGCCCAAAACGGTTGCGCAGTTCGCCAATGACTGGGTCATCCAGATGATCCCGGGTCTGCCAGGTGGCTTCTTGCGCGGTTAAGTCGGTCATATTGTTCACCATTGCAAATGGTCCGTGGTGACTGTTGAGCCTGGCTTCGCGCTATTTGAGTAGTGATATGCGAAGGTGTTCTCCAGGCCTACAGGCGCAATTTAAATTTCGTCAGGCGTACGCAGATTGGTGACGGCAATACGTTCACCACGTTTACGCTCGCGCTCAGACTGCATGTTCGCGCGATACACACCCTGATCGCCAACAACCCACGACAGTGGGCGACGTTCTTTACCGATAGACTCCTGCAGCAGCATCAATGCCTGCATGTAAGCTTCCGGACGTGGCGGGCAACCCGGGATGTACACATCTACTGGGATAAATTTATCTACGCCCTGTACGACGGAATAGATGTCGTACATACCGCCAGAGTTAGCACATGCCCCCATGGAGATAACCCATTTAGGCTCCAGCATCTGGTCATAAAGACGCTGAATAACAGGTGCCATTTTGGTAAAGCACGTACCGGCTACCACCATCAGGTCAGCCTGACGTGGGGAAGCACGCAGTACCTCTGCCCCAAAACGCGCAACGTCATGCACCGCAGTGAATGACGTCACCATTTCAACGTAGCAGCAAGAAAGGCCAAAGTTATAAGGCCAGATGGAGTTCTTACGACCCCAGTTGACCATATCGTGCATGGCATGTTCGAGCTTGCCCATGTACACGCTTTTATTGACTTCTTGCTCCAGGGGGTCGGTTACGATCTCCTGTTTTTGCAGGGGGTAACGGTCATTCTCACCGTTAGGATCTATGCGGGTGAGCGTATAATCCATCTTATTGCCTCGCTGTTACTGCTGACGATTAGAGATACTGTTTTCCGGGTTGATGTGTTCACGACGTGAACGCGCAGGCGTCCAGTCAAGCGCGCCAATACGCACCAGATAAACCAGACCGGCCAGTAGCACTAAAATGAAAATTGCGGCCTCGACAAAGCCCACCCAACCACTTTCGCGGATGGACGTTGACCATGCGAAAAGGTAAAGCGCTTCCACGTCGAAGATGACGAAGAACATGGCTACCAGATAGAACTTGGCAGACAGGCGTAAGCGAGCGGAACCTACTGAATCAATACCTGATTCGAAAGGTGTGTTTTTGTGCCTTGCACGGGCGCGACCGCCCAGGAACCAGCCGCCGACTAACATCAGGCAGCACAGGCCAATGGCTACAATAAGAAAGATTGCGAATGCCCAGTGATGAGCGATGACTTCTGTGGATGTTGACATACTCATTGCTTACTCATCAAAAGTGATACCAACGACACTGCTCTTGCTGGCAGATGGGCATCACATCGATTCATGGGGAGGAACAAATAACCTTACACTAACTGTCAGAAATGAGACGTAGACAGCAAAATGATGGGGTTTTTTACTCCTTTCTATAACCTATTGTCAACTTTAACAAAGGTTTCTTCACATTAAATTACATCGAGCGATTCTCATTAACATTTGGTGCCCTTTAACCCTGGTGGGTGCATGACTTTCCGTCAAATGTATGTTGTTGAATCGTGTCCGTTTCGGAAGTAAAAAAAATAACCCTCCTATTTTGACAGGATTTGCCAACGATTCCTCCCCCCAAATAGGAGTATTTTCTTGATCTGTGACACGCTTTTGTTAATTTAACCAGGAAAACGGCAACATATTTCCTGTTTTTTTAACATGAGAGGGATATGGATGAAGTTAGAACGGAAAACGGACAATATGTAAGCAAAATCATTTAGCTGATTGATAAATAGAGAGTATCCTGAAAATCCATATGCTATAAGCGGATATTATTGCTAAAAAAAAGCCACTGCATGCGAAAATCACACGAGTGGCTTTTTTTTACACTTACATTTTGTTACCAGAATTTTGAGCTGGCGATCACTCAAAATCCCCTTCAACGATCAGGGAATCATCCCCCCCTTCGGAGGTAACGCGCTCGAACTGCCACGGGTTATGGTAGTTTTCCATCGCGTCGAACACCACCTTTGCCAGCTCGTTATGGCTGGACGAATTGTGGCAGAGCAGATATTCCGTATCCGGCAGCGCAGGCAGGCCATCGGATTTTCCCAGAACGCGCAGATCGGGGCTCATCATCTCTACCGGACGCGCCGTTACACCCAGACCGGCCTTCACGGCTGCACGGACCGCTGGCAACGTGGAAGCCACATACGCCAGACGCCACGGAATGTTGGCCTCATTCAGCGCCGTGAGCACCATATCGCGGAACGGGCTCGGGTCATCCAGTAAGACCAGTGGCACCGGTTCCCCTTTTTGCAGCACGTATTCGGCTGCGCAATACCAGTGCGTAGGCGATGTACGCAGCGTCAGGCAATCAAACTGCCCGGGACGATGCGTAGTCACCACCAGGTCGACTTTATTCTCATTTAACATCTCAACCATAAAAGCATTACGCTTTACGCTAACGTCCAGTGCAAGCTTCGGATAAACCGAACTGATACGATTGAGAAGAAACGGCAATATTGTATCCGCTGACTCATCAGATGCGCCTAACGTTAGCACCCCTTGTAGGTTGCTAAACATTAATGACATACATGCTTCATCATTAAAGCGAAGAATTTTCCTGGCATAACCCAGAAGCTGAATACCGTGTTCCGTTAAGAGCTTATTACGCCCATGACGCGCAAAAAGCTCTTTACCAACCAGTTGCTCCAGCCGCTGCATTTGCTGGCTGACGGCGGACTGAGTTCGGCAAACGGCGGCAGCAGCTGCTGCAAAAGTGTTGAGATCGGCGACCGCAACAAACGTTCTCAGCAGATCGAGGTCGAGATTCATTATCGGACGATTTGCATTTATCATATCTATTCACTTTCAGGTTGCTCGTGCGGAGCTGCCCGGGTTGAAGCTGTGTGTAACAGTTAAGCAATTCCCTCTGAAGGTTTTCCCTCGCATCCCGGCCCGGCAGACTGCCTGACAGATAGTTATTGTGCTGCTTTATATCAACAGTCAGAAAGCACGTTTCATGACGTTATTTTTATTCTCTTAAACGTTCAGGATATTTAGATGTTCGCAGGTTTATGTAAATTACATTAAAGGTATAACACCTTTTCTGCCATCTTTATCGCAGCGCTGTCAACGTAGCAGGAGATGTTCGACACATTCCAGCCAGAGATAACTCCAACAATAACAATCAATTAATTCGGAAAATCAGTTACAGATATACAAAAGCCGTGTATCTGCCCCCTGCTTTCCTGTAAGACATCTTAACCCAAATCCACTTTATTTATAAGTCTTATTGCAATATTGAGGATTAAAGAAGAATGTTAAGCTTCTAAACTAATTTTATTAAAATTAACTAAAGTTGCATTTTATAGGTTAATAATAAATAAATTTTAATTTAGATTAAGACCATTCATTAATGGCACTTAACATTAATTTCACATGAGTAACTTTTAGCCACATTATGCTTTTACAGGAACATTCCTCAAGCATTCAGGATTTACGAAAAGTCACTCAGGGTGATTGCTACCGTCGTCCGGCTCACCACTTATTTTATTCAGCACAATATACAGGATTTTGACAAATTAATAGCACATTCGACCCATCCTGGCACCGTAAGTGCAACTTTAAGCCAGTATAAAAGCGAATGTGCAGCGAAAAAGATTTATCATTTTTTTGCTGCCGGCACAAAATCTTCTACTGCACACCCTTCAAAACGAAGCGAGGGGGGAGTACATTATTCCGTGCTGACTTCCACGGCAGGGAGCGGCAATAATAGCGAAAAGGTTAAAGGTTCATGTCCCCTATCGAAAAATCCAGCAAGCTAGATAACGTCTGTTATGACATCCGCGGCCCGGTTCTGAAAGAGGCAAAACGCCTTGAAGAAGAGGGCAACAAGGTTCTGAAACTCAACATTGGTAACCCTGCGCCATTTGGTTTTGAAGCGCCGGATGAAATTCTGGTTGATGTGATCCGCAACCTTCCTACTGCACAAGGCTATTGCGATTCAAAAGGACTTTACTCCGCACGTAAAGCCATCATGCAGCATTACCAGGCACGCGGCATGCGTGATGTTACCGTTGAAGATATTTATATTGGCAACGGCGTCTCCGAACTGATCGTGCAGGCGATGCAGGCACTGCTGAACAGCGGGGACGAAATGCTGGTTCCCGCACCGGACTATCCGCTGTGGACGGCTGCAGTATCCCTGTCCAGCGGTAAGGCCGTGCACTATCTTTGCGACGAGTCCTCCGACTGGTTCCCGGACCTCGATGATATTCGCGCAAAAATCACGCCCCGCACGCGCGGCATCGTGATCATTAACCCGAACAATCCAACGGGCGCGGTATACTCAAAAGAGCTGCTGATGGAGATAGTCGAGCTCGCCCGCCAGCACAACCTGATCATCTTTGCCGACGAAATTTACGACAAGATCCTGTACGACGCGGCACAGCACCACTCAATCGCAGCGCTGGCCCCGGATCTGCTGACCGTCACCTTTAACGGCCTGTCTAAAACCTACCGCGTGGCCGGTTTCCGTCAGGGCTGGATGGTATTAAACGGTCCGAAAAAGCACGCCAAAGGCTATATTGAAGGGCTGGAGATGCTGGCCTCCATGCGTTTATGTGCCAACGTTCCGGCGCAGCACGCAATCCAGACGGCGCTGGGTGGTTATCAGAGCATTAGCGAGTTCATCGTGCCCGGTGGACGCCTTTACGAACAGCGTAACCGCGCGTGGGAGCTGATCAACGATATTCCGGGGGTTTCCTGCGTGAAGCCGAACGGGGCGCTCTATATGTTCCCGAAAATTGACGCGAAGCGCTTCAATATTCACGATGATCAGAAAATGGTGCTTGATTTCCTGCTGCAGGAAAAAGTGCTGCTGGTCCAGGGCACGGCGTTTAACTGGCCGTGGCCGGATCATGTGCGCATCGTGACGCTGCCGCGCGAAGATGACCTCGAAATGGCCATCAGCCGCTTTGGTCGCTTCCTCTCTGGTTACCATCAGTAATCTTAAAATCAGGCTACTTCGGTAGCCTGATTTGCATCTTCCCTCCCCTCCCCGCACAATGAACGCCTGTCGCAGTGAAGACAAAAGGTATCCTATGAGTCAGAGTCATTTCTTTGCCCACCTCTCCCGCCTGAAACTCATCAACCGCTGGCCGCTGATGCGCAACGTGCGCACAGAGAACGTGTCAGAGCACAGCCTGCAGGTTGCCATGGTCGCTCACGCGCTGGCCGCCATTAAAAACCGCAAATTCAACGGTCAGGTTAATGCAGAGCGCATCGCCCTGCTGGCGATGTACCACGATGCGTCAGAAGTGCTGACCGGCGACCTGCCTACTCCGGTGAAATATTTCAACTCGCAAATTGCGCAGGAATATAAGGCCATCGAGAAGATTGCCCAGCAGAAGCTGATCGACATGGTGCCGGATGAGTTGCGCGACATCTTTGAGCCGCTCATCGATGAGCATCAGTACACGGAAGATGAAAAGTCGCTGGTCAAACAGGCCGACGCGCTCTGCGCCTATCTGAAGTGTCTCGAAGAGTTGTCCGCAGGGAATAACGAATTTTTACTGGCAAAAACGCGCCTGGAAAAAACGCTGGAATCCCGCCGCAGCGAAGAGATGGATTATTTTATGCAGGTGTTCGTACCGAGCTTCCATTTATCGTTGGATGAGATCAGCCAGGATTCGCCGTTGTAATTTTTCGCCGGGTGGCGGCTTCGCCTTACCCGGCCTACGTTTCTGCGCTCACGCTTAAAACGGGAACAGGACAGGTATCAATACCACGCACACCACCATCACCAGCACGGTGAACGGCACGCCCAGCTTCACGAAATCGCTGAACTTATAGTTCCCGGGCCCGAGCACCAGCGTGTTCACCGGTGAAGAGACCGGCGTCATAAATGCCGCGGAAGCAGCCATTGCGACCATCATCGCAAACGGGTACGGCGATACGCCCATGGACTTTGCCATCGCCAGCGCGATAGGCGCCATCAGTACCGCCGTCGCGGTGTTGGAGATAAACAGACCGATGGTGGCGCACATGATAAACAGGCAGACCATCATCATGTACGGCCCATACCCGCCGCCGACGTCCATTAAGCCTTTAACGATCAGATCCACGCCACCGGTTTTTTGCAACGCCAGGGCGAAAGGCATCATCCCGACGATGAGAATAATGCTCGGCCAGTGAATGGCTTTATAAGCGCTTTCGGCGTCAATGCAGCGGAATTTGCCCATCAACAGGCAGGCGATAATTGCGGCGACCGGATTGGGGATCTCATCGGTCAGCATCAGCGCCACCATCAGCACCAGACAAAAAATCGCGTGGGGCGCCTGGCTGTGCGCAGGCGACGCGTCGCTCTCCTCAACAGGCATGTTGAGCACCACAAAATCGCGTCCTTTTTGCCCTAGCTGGCTAATCAGCTTCCAGTTACCGACAACCAGGAAGATATCGCCCAGCAGGATCGGCTCATCCACCACCGCCCCTTCTATCGCTACGCCATCGCGCTTCAGCCCCACGACGTTCAGGCCATAGCGGGTTCGGAACCCCATTTCCCGCACGGTTTTGCCCAACAGCTCCGATTCAGGGATGAGCGATACTTCGGCCATGCCGACATCCAGCGCCTGATCGGAGAAATACTCCCCGCGCAGCACCATCGGCTCCAGCAGCTGTTCGCTGCAGAACTCGCGCAGGTCCACATCGGCGGTGGACATATCAATCAGCAGGACGTCCCGCGCGCGGAATTCCGACACCCCGTTGACGTTGACGATCACCCGACGAAAACGACGCCAGCGCTCTACGCCGATCACGTTCGCGCCATACCGCTCACGCAGCTTCAGGTCATCCAGCCGCTGTCCCACCATCGGCGAGCCGGGGCGAATAGCCAGACGGCGCGCGCGCCCGGCAAGGCGGTACTCTTTAATCAAATCGCGGAAGGTGCGTCGCTTCCATCCTTCTTTATTTTTGTCCTGTCTTTCACCTTTAAGGGCAAAACGGGTCAGCAGCATGTAGACCACGCCCATTACAAGAATAACCAGCCCAAGCGGGGTGACGCTGAAAAAACTGAAGCCCTCAAATCCTTCCCGGATCAGCTCGCTGTTGACGACCAGGTTCGGCGGCGTTGCCACCAGCGTCATCATTCCGCTGATCAAACCGGCGAAACTCAGGGGCATCATCAGGCGCGACGGCGAGCTCTGCATCCGCATGGAAACGCTCAGCACCACCGGGATAAAGATGGCGACCACGCCCGTGGAGCTCATAAACGCTCCCAGCCCGGCGACGGTCACCATCAGGTAGATTAACATTTTGGTTTCGCTGCTGCCCGCCACTTTCACTAGCCACGACCCCACAATGGTCGCCACGCCGGTGCGCACCAGCCCATCACCAATAATAAACAGGGCTGCAATCAGGATAACGTTGGGATCGCTAAACCCAGAGAAGGCTTCCGGCAGCGTGAGCGTACCGCTCAGCACAAACGCGACGATGACAAACAGGGCGACGGCGTCCATGCGTACCTTGCCCGTTGCAAAAAGAAGGATGGCGATTAAAAGCAGGCTCAGGACCCAAATCAGTTCACCGTTCACAACATGTCCTTGTCAGTGGGAGATGAGAAATTTTGCCATAAAAAAGCCCCATCAGCGTGGGGCTATATCATGGGTTTACATTTTTAGCGAGACGGTTACAACACCATCAGAGGCTTTCGAAACAGCCAGTGCCGTCAGTGAATCGAGCACCAAATCTGCCTCCTCCAGGCGGGGAGATCCCGCCGGAACGTTAACAGCGATGACGTGGCTCCCTGCGTTCAGCCCGGCCAGTACGCCAGCCGCCGCATCTTCCACCACCACGCACTCTGCCGGGTCGAGGCCCAGCAGTTCAGCGCCCAGTAAAAATGCATCAGGCTCCGGTTTACCCCGCTTCACGCGCTCCGCCGTAATAAACACGTCAGGCGTCGGCAACCCTGCCGCCTTGTGTCGGGCGTGGGCAACCGGTACGGAACCGGAGGTGACGATAGCCCACGGGATCTGCGCCTCGTTCAAATGCTCAAGCAGTTCGCGCGCGCCCGGTAATGCGGTGATACCGTCAGTATCGGTGGCTTCAATATGCTCCAGGTATTTGAACTCCGCCTGAATTTCGTCCTCAGTGCGTCCGGCCAGGAAGTGCCGTAGCGAGGTAATGGCCTGTTTGCCATGGATAAAATTCAACACGTCCTGATGGTCGATGCCATGTCTGTCAGCCCAATGGCACCATGAACGCTCCACAACCGGCAGCGAGTCCACCAGCGTACCGTCCAGATCAAACAGAAAACCTCTACACTGCACACGCACCTCCGTCAGGCATTAATGATTTGTTGAATTTCGTTGCTGCTTAAATGGTACTGACGCGGACAGGCATGCCACGCGCTCAGCATGCGCTGATACTTATCCCACATCGGGGTCTGCGCGTTGAAGCCGTGGGTGCCCGCGTCAAAGTGGGTATAACGCCCTTCCGTATTCACCATAAAACGAACATAGCTCAGATAACGCGCTTCCGTTGCGGCATCAAAGCCTAAAAAGGTCACGCGGCGCTCGTCAATCGACTGCCGATCTTTGAGATTCGTCCATGACACGTGCAGAGCGTGATACATCTCCATAATGTCGATCACGATGCGGCAGGTTTCTTCTTTCAGCTCGCCAAACTCGCGGTCCAGTTCACGCATTTGCAAACCAAAGCCGCGTTCGACGATGGTTTGCAGGCGGCTGTAGCGCGCAGCGTTATCGGGATCAAGCATAGTCATCATCTTGTACTGGTTAGACAAAATCAGACGTTGAGCATGGGTCATTTCCATCTTTCGACTCCTGTAGCGCATTGCACTTAAAAAAAAGACACGGTAACTGATTGTTACTGTGCCTTCTTTTCGTCGTCGTTTCGATGATCAATCACAAATCATCGAGGAATGTTTTATCCAGTTGCTTAAAAGCACGCTTTAACGTGTCCGCCAGCGCCTGGTAATCCGGCTTGCCTTCAACCGGGGCGAGCGCCTGACCGGCCTCTTCCAGCTTACCGCGCACTTCATAAAACCAGTGTAAAATAGAAGGTGGAAGTGGCGTGATGGACCGTTTACCTAACCACCACAGGCCTTGCATCGGCAGGCTTAATGCGAAGAGCGCCGTGGCGACGGCAGGTCCAAGCTGCCCACCCAGCGCAATCTGCCAGCACAGCGTAAAGACAGCGACAGGCGGCATAAAGCGAATCGCATAACGCGTGGCGCGGATGGTGCGATTCTCAATAAACATCGGCGCAAGGCGCTTTTCCATTGGCCACGTCTTTGCGTAATGCTGTCCCCGACGAAACAGACTGAAGAAATTTACGGACGGGTTCTCTGGTGTCGACATGGCTGTACCTCAACTTCACATATAAAAATTAAAATTTTCGTGCAAAACCACAACAAGCTATGACAACGTTCAAAATATTTTGTCATCTCTACCCCGTATCGGGTATCCTGTGCCAGCCTGATAGGGCCATAGACGAGAATCATTAGCTCGTCAAATTATTGCATATTATGCCATTGGCTGAAAATTGTGCAAAATGGCATAAAATCATAGTTATTTCTTCCATCATGCCACAATGTTCGTTTGGCATGATGTTAATCATAAATGTCCGAGTCATCATGCGTTACGCTGTTAGACTCACTGACGTTTTTTTAGCCACGTATCAATAATAGGTACTTCCATGTCGAGTAAGTTAGTACTGGTTCTGAACTGCGGTAGCTCCTCACTGAAATTCGCCATCATCGATGCGCTCAACGGTGACGAATACCTCTCTGGTTTGGCCGAATGTTTCCATCTGCCTGAAGCACGTATCAAGTGGAAGATGGACGGCAGCAAACAAGAAGCGGCTTTAGGTGCAGGCGCCGCTCACAGTGAAGCGCTGAACTTTATCGTTAACACTATTCTGGCACAAAAACCAGAACTGTCTGCTCAGCTGACTGCGATTGGTCACCGTATCGTCCACGGCGGCGAAAAATACACCAGCTCCGTGGTGATCGACGAATCTGTGATCCAGGGCATCAAGGACTCTGCGTCCTTCGCACCGCTGCACAACCCGGCTCACCTGATCGGTATCGCTGAAGCACTGAAATCCTTCCCGAATCTGAAAGACAAAAACGTGGCCGTGTTCGACACCGCGTTCCATCAGACCATGCCGGAAGAGTCTTACCTCTATGCCCTGCCATACAGCCTCTACAAAGAACACGGCGTACGTCGTTACGGCGCGCACGGCACCAGCCACTTCTATGTGACTCAGGAAGCCGCAAAAGTCCTGAACAAGCCGGTTGAAGAACTGAACATCATCACCTGCCACCTGGGCAACGGTGGTTCTGTTTCGGCTATCCGCAACGGTAAATGTGTTGATACTTCCATGGGTCTGACCCCGCTGGAAGGTCTGGTGATGGGTACCCGTTCCGGTGACATCGACCCGGCAATCATCTTCCACCTGCATGACACCCTGGGCATGAGCGTTGACCAGATCAACAAAATGCTGACCAAAGAGTCTGGCCTGCTGGGTCTGACCGAAGTCACCAGCGACTGCCGTTACGTTGAAGACAACTACGCAGAGAAAGAAGACGCTAAACGTGCAATGGACGTTTACTGCCACCGTCTGGCGAAGTACATCGGCTCTTACACTGCGCTGATGGAAGGCCGTCTGGACGCGGTTATCTTCACTGGTGGTATCGGTGAGAACGCGGCAATGGTTCGTGAACTGTCCCTGGGCAAACTGGGCGTTCTGGGCTTTGAGGTTGATCACGAGCGTAACCTGGCTGCCCGCTTCGGCAAGTCTGGCTTCATCAACAAAGAAGGCACCCGCCCTGCTCTCGTAATCCCAACTAACGAAGAGCTGGTCATCGCGCAAGACGCGCACCGCCTGACTGCCTGATTCCACACCGCCAGCAATGCTGGCGGTGCTGTTTTGTAACCCGCCCAATTGCGGCGGGAACGAAAGAGGATAAACCGTGTCCCGTACTATTATGCTGATCCCTACCGGAACCAGCGTCGGCCTGACCAGCGTCAGCCTTGGCGTTATCCGTGCTATGGAACGCAAAGGCGTTCGTCTGAGCGTCTTTAAGCCAATCGCCCAGCCACGTGCCGGTGGCGATGCGCCAGACCAGACCACCACCATCGTGCGCAAAAATTCCAATCTGCCAGCGGCCGAACCGCTGAAGATGAGCCACGTTGAATCTCTCCTCTCCAGCAACCAGAAAGATGTGCTGATGGAAGAGATCATCGCCAACTACCATGCTAACGCGCAAGACGCGGAAGTGGTGCTGGTAGAAGGTCTGGTTCCAACCCGCAAACATCAGTTTGCTCAGTCTCTGAACTTTGAAATTGCGAAAACCCTGAACGCAGAGATCGTTTTCGTGATGTCTCAGGGCACCGACACCCCAGAGCAGCTGAACGAGCGTATCGAGCTGACGCGCAGCAGCTTCGGCGGCGCGAAAAACACCAACATCACCGGCGTGATCGTCAACAAGCTGAACGCGCCAGTGGATGAGCAGGGCCGTACTCGCCCTGACCTGTCCGAGATCTTCGACGACTCTTCCAAAGCGAAAGTCATCAAAGTTGACCCGGCTAAGCTGCAGGAATCCAGCCCGCTTCCAGTTCTGGGCGCGGTGCCATGGAGCTTCGATCTGATTGCCACCCGTGCAATCGACATGGCGCGTCACCTGAACGCCACCATCGTTAACGAAGGCGACATCAACACCCGCCGCGTGAAGTCCGTGACCTTCTGTGCGCGTAGCATTCCGCACATGCTGGAACACTTCCGCGCAGGTTCCCTGCTGGTGACCTCCGCAGACCGTCCTGACGTGCTGGTTGCAGCCTGCCTGGCTGCGATGAACGGTGTGGAAATCGGTGCGATCCTGCTGACCGGTGCCTACGAGATGGACCCGCGCGTCAGCAAGCTGTGCGAACGCGCGTTCGCTACCGGCCTGCCGGTCTTCATGGTGAACACCAACACCTGGCAGACCTCCCTGAGCCTGCAGAGCTTCAACCTGGAAGTGCCGGTTGATGACCACGAGCGTATCGAGAAAGTTCAGGAATACGTTGCGGGCTACATCAACGCAGACTGGATCGAATCCCTGACTGCGACCTCCGAGCGCAGCCGTCGTCTGTCTCCTCCAGCATTCCGTTACCAGCTGACCGAGCTGGCGCGCAAAGCGGGCAAACGCGTTGTTCTGCCAGAAGGCGATGAACCACGTACCGTTAAAGCAGCGGCTATCTGTGCAGAGCGCGGCATCGCGACCTGTGTGCTGCTGGGTAACCCGGATGAGATCAACCGCGTGGCGGCCTCTCAGGGCGTTGAGCTGGGCGCAGGCATTGAAATCGTTGACCCGGAAGTGGTTCGCGAAAGCTACGTTGCCCGTCTGGTAGAGCTGCGTAAGAGCAAAGGCATGACCGAAGCCGTTGCGCGCGAGCAGCTGGAAGACAACGTTGTGCTGGGCACGCTGATGCTGGAGCAGGACGAAGTTGACGGTCTGGTTTCCGGTGCGGTTCACACCACGGCGAACACCATCCGTCCACCGCTGCAGCTGATCAAAACCGCGCCAGGCAGCTCTCTGGTTTCTTCCGTGTTCTTCATGCTGCTGCCTGAACAGGTTTACGTTTACGGCGACTGCGCGATCAATCCGGATCCAACCGCA
This sequence comes from Enterobacter vonholyi, assembly GCF_008364555.1. Lineage (GTDB taxonomy): Bacteria > Pseudomonadota > Gammaproteobacteria > Enterobacterales > Enterobacteriaceae > Enterobacter > Enterobacter vonholyi. Next base: position 236,476 of record NZ_VTUC01000003.1, on the reverse strand, counting down.
GAACAGCTGGCAGAAATCGCTATCCAGTCCGCGGACTCCGCGATTGCCTTCGGTATCGAACCGCGCGTGGCGATGCTCTCCTACTCCACCGGTACCTCTGGTGCAGGTAGCGACGTAGAGAAAGTGCGTGAAGCGACCCGTCTGGCACAGGAAAAACGTCCTGACCTGATGATCGACGGCCCGCTGCAGTACGACGCCGCCGTAATGGCTGACGTTGCGAAATCTAAAGCGCCGAACTCGCCGGTTGCAGGCCGCGCTACCGTGTTCATCTTCCCGGATCTGAACACCGGTAACACCACCTACAAAGCGGTGCAGCGTTCTGCCGACCTGATCTCCATCGGGCCGATGCTGCAGGGCATGCGCAAACCTGTGAACGACCTGTCTCGTGGCGCACTGGTAGACGATATCGTTTACACCATCGCGCTGACGGCTATCCAGTCTTCGCAGCAGCAGTAATGTTAAAAAGCCCGGTGGCGCTAGCGCTTACCGGGCAAGAAAGGCGACCACTTAACCGGTCGCCTTTTTTATTTACAGCAGCTCGCGCGCCGCCGATACAATGTCATGTGCCGTCAGGCCATACTCTTTCTGCAGAAAATCCTGCGTCCCCACCTGGCCATAACGCTCCTTAACGCCCACCCGCCGCATCGGCACCGGGCAGGTTTCCGCCAGCACTTCCGCCACCGCCGACCCGAGGCCGTTGTGAATGCTGTGGTTTTCACAGGTGACGATGCGCCCGGTTTTCTCGGCGTAGTTTTTCACCAGCATCCGGTCAATGGGCTTCAGGGTAAACATGTCGATGACCGCCGCGCTGACGCCCTCCTGCTCAAGCTGGCGCGCGGCTTCCAGCGCTTCCGACACCATGATGCCGTTGGCAATCAGGGTAATATCGGTTCCTTCGCGCAGCACGTTGCCTTTGCCAATGGTGAAGGTTGAGCCAGGCGCATACACGCTCGGTGCCTGCTTACGGATGGTCCGCACCCAGTAGAAACCGTCGAGATCGATAAGCTGTCGCAACACGTCCTCGAACATCACCGCGTCGGTCATCTCCAGCACCACCGAATGCGCCAGACCGCGCACGATGCCCATATCCTCAAACGACATATGCGTTCCGCCGTTGTGGCAGGCCGTCACGCCCGCGTCTGAAGCAATCACCTTCACGTTGTTTCGCTGATAGTCCAGAGACATAAACAGCTGGTCAAAACAGCGGCGGCTGGCAAAGGCGGTGAAGGTGTGAACGAACGGCTTGCGTCCGGTAAGCGACAGCCCCGCCGCCGTGCCGATGACGTTGGCCTCCATAATGCCGCAGTTAATCACGTGCTGCGGATAATCGCGCGCTACGCCGTCCATCGCCATCGAGCTCATCAGATCTGCTTCGAGCGCAATGATGTCACTTCCGGCCTCAATCTGTTTTGCCACGAAGCCAGCGTAGACCTTACGCATCTCAACGGCGTCTTTCTGTCCTGCCGGTGCAACCTTAATCATGTGAAGCCTCCAGTTGGCGAATCGTCTCGTTGAGGGCCGCTTTGCTCTCCGCGGTCAATCGCAGGTGGTGCGAATTGCTGAGCTGCTCCAGATACGGCACCCCCTGGCCTTTGATGCTGTCGAGGATCACCACCCGCGGGCGAGCGTCCGCGGCAGGCACCCGGGACGTCACCTCCAGCAGCGCAGGAATGTCGTCCCCCTTCACCGTCACCACGTCAAAGCCAAAGGCGCGGAATTTGCCCTCCAGGTCGAACGCGCTGATGATCTCGTCCAGCTCGCCGTCGAGCTGCTGTTTGTTCCAGTCGACAAATACCGTCAGGTTGTTCAGGCGATGGTGGGCAATAAACTGGAATGCTTCCCAGCACTGCCCCTCGTTCAGCTCGCCGTCGCCGACGATACAGAAGACCCGATTCGGTCGCCCGGCCAGCCTGTGCGACAGCGCCATACCGCCGGCGATGGAAATCCCCTGTCCCAGCGAACCGGTAGTAGCATCTACGCCACGCGTTTTCAGGCGGTCCGGGTGGCTCGGCAGGCGCGTGCCGTTCTGGTTCAGCGTGCTTAGCTCTTCCACCGGGAAATAGCCCTTGATTGCCAGCGTGCTGTAGAGCGCCGGGCCCGCATGGCCTTTCGACAGGACAAAATAGTCTCGCTCCGGCCAGTCCGGATCCGCCGGGTCGATTTTCATCACCGCGCCGTAGAGTACGGCCAGCGTTTCAACCACCGACATGCTGCCGCCGTAGTGGCCAAAGCCCAGCTGCGTCAGCGACTTCAGCGTCTCAAGGCGGATCTGACGCGCGAGTTCGGTTATCTCTTTCTCATTCATGATTTGGCTCCGGTGTTTTCCTGCGCGTTACCGCCCGCAGGTTTGTTTTTCGCGAAGACGTTGTACGCCACCAGCAGCGCGAACAGCGCCACGACCAGCCCGGTGATGGCCAGCGGCGACAGGAAGCGCGCCAGGTTGCCGAGGACAATCCCGACCGCGCCGAAGTCGGCGTCCGAGAAGGTGGTGTTGGCAAAACCAATGGCGCCCAGTACCGGCAGCAATAGGACCGGCAGGAAGGTAATCAGCAGACCGTTGGCAAACGCACCAATCATCGCCCCGCGACGTCCGCCGGTGGCATTACCGAACACGCCAGCGGTTGCGCCGGTGAAGAAGTGCGGCACCACGCCCGGGAGGATTAGCACCCAGCTGAACTGACCGCAGATGAACAACCCCACAATCCCGCCGAGGAAGCTAAACAGGAAACCAATCAGCACCGCGTTTGGCGCATAGGGGTACACCACCGGGCAGTCCAGCGCAGGACGCGCGTTCGGCACCAGTTTCTCCGAGAAGCCGGTAAAGGCCGGGACGATTTCTGCCAGAATCAGGCGTACGCCCTGCAGGATAATGAACCCCCCCGCCGCAAAGGTGATTGCCATGATGATGGCGTAGACGAGGTAGTTCTGGCCGGCGCTGAAGGTAGCCTCGACGTACTCGCGCCCGGCGCTCACAGCCATGATCAGGTAGATAATCATCATGGTCAGGGAGATGGAGATCGAACTGTCGCGCAGGAAGCTCAGATTCTTCGGCAGGTTCATCTCTTCGGTTGAGCGGGAGCCTTTGCCGACCTTGCTGCCAATCCAGCCTGAAAGCACGTAGCCCAGCGTGCCGAAGTGGCCGAAGGCAATCTCATCGTTGCCGGTAATGCGCTTCATGTAGCGCTGCGCAATCGCCGGGAAGAAAGCCATGATCAGGCCGAGGATCAGCGAGCCTGTAAAGACCAGTCCTACGCCTTCAAAGCCCGCCACCGTCAGGATCACGCCAATCATGCACGCCATGTAAAACGTGTGGTGCCCGGTCAGGAAGATGTACTTCAGGCGAGTAAAGCGCGCGACGATAATATTCGCCACCATGCCGAAGGCCATAATCAGCGCGGTCGCTGCACCGTATTTTTCCAGCGCAATGGAGACAATCGCTTCATTGTTTGGAATAATGCCCTGAATCGTAAAGGCGTGTTCGAACATACCGCCTAGCGGATTTAATGACCCGACCAGCACAGTGGCGCCGCCGCCCAGCACAATAAAGCCCAGAATAGTTTTAATGGTTCCTTTCACCACGTCCGAAAACGCTTTTTTCTGCGCAACCAGACCAATAAGCGCAATTAAACCGACCAGCACCGAAGGGACTTTTAAAATATCAACAACGAAATTCAGCGTTTCAAGGATAAACATATCCACCTCGCCTTATCAGGGTTATTGTCTTTCGAACCAGGCGCGCAGCTGCGCTTCAAGTTCGTTGATGTCGATGATGTTGTTGATCACCACCAGCTGGCTTTCCGGCACGCTGGCGCTGGCCGCAATGTCTTTTGCCATCACGAACAGGTCGGCCGCGCCTGGCGTGGCCGAGGAGAGATCGGAATGTTCAACCTCAGCCTCAATCTCCAGCTTTTTGAGCACCTTTTTTATATTCATTTCGACCATAAAACTGCTGCCCAGGCCAGAACCGCAAATAGCCATGATTTTCATTGTTATCCCCTTATTTTGAGTAGAGTACGCCCCATCACGCTGACGCGTAATGTTGTGAAAAACCGGATTACAGAATTAAATCAGAAGCGGTTAATAATTGTTTTAATTTCCTCCCGCGTATTCGCCTGATGCAGTTTCTCCATATCCTCGTCGCTGGAAAATAATTCCGCGAGTGCGGATATCATTTCAATATGGCTATGTTTGTCCGGTGCCGCGAGCATGATAATCACATCGACAGGGTCAAACTCACCGGCACCAAACGAGACGCCCTGTTTTAGTTTTAATAACGACAACCCCAGTCCTTTGGCACCTTCCTCCGGCCGCGCATGCGGCATCGCCAGCCCTGGTGCCAGCACATAATAAGGTCCTAACGTGTGGTGCTGCTGAATGATGGCCGTGACGTATTCAGGCTCAATCACCTGCAAATCCAGCAGCGGCTTCGCGCACAGCTCCAGCGCCTGCGGCCAGTTTTCCACGCTATCCTGCAGCGTGATGGTTGTATCATATATCCATTTTTTGAGCACTTTTCACTCCCGCTACACGCTAAAGATGAGCAAACTTTATTCAACACATCGCTGGATGACTGCGATCGCGATCACAAAGATAGCGCTACCAATAGTTAACATGCAAAAATGTGATAGCGCTATCAAATTGCAATCACGGTGCTAAATCACAGCAAAAAAAGGGATTTAAGGCGTATACTGCCTGTCACGTGAAGCGAAGGAAAATAAGAACGCGTCTGGTCAGCAGGAAGGTGTATGTCTCTAACCCGAAAACGGCGCAGTACTGGTAAAGTGACACTTGCCGATGTCGCACAGCTTGCCGGTGTGGGCACGATGACCGTGTCCCGTGCGCTTCGCACGCCCGAACAGGTTTCCGATAAACTACGAGAAAAAATTGAAGCTGCCGTGCAGGAGCTGGGTTATATGCCTAATCTTGCCGCCAGTGCCCTTGCCTCGGCGTCGTCATGGACGATAGCCATGGTGGTGCCCAACCTCTCCGAAGCCGGCTGCTCGGAGATGTTCGCCGGGCTACAGCAGGTGCTGCAGCCTGCCGGATATCAGATCATGCTGGCAGAATCCCAGCATCGCCTTGAGCAGGAGGAGAAACTGCTGGAGACGCTGCTGGCGTCGAACATTGCCGCCGCTATCCTGCTCAGCGTTGAACATACCGATACTGTTCGCCACTGGCTGAAAAATGCCTCTATTCCGGTGATGGAGATGGGCGCCATGCGCGCCGATCCGATTGATATGAATATCGGGATTGATAACGTGGCGGCCATGTATGAACTCACGGAAATGGTGATTAAGCGCGGCTATCAAAATATTGGCCTGCTGTGCGCCAACCAGGAGCAGTGGATTTTCCAGCAGCACCTTCAGGGCTGGTACAAAGCCATGCTTCGCCACCATATGTCGCCGAACCGGGTCATTAACGCGGCGATGCCGCCTAGCTTCTCGACCGGCGCGGCGCAGCTGCCCGAGTTCCTGCTGGCCTGGCCGGAGCTGGATGCGCTGGTATGCGTCTCTGACGAGCTGGCCTGCGGCGCGCTATATGAGTGCCAGCGCAGGCGAATCAAGGTGCCGGACGATCTGGCAGTGGTAGGCTTTGGCGATAGCGACGTGAGCCGCGTCTGTCAGCCGCCGCTGACGACGATGGCGGTGCCGCATCGTAAGATTGGAATTGAAGCCGGGAAAGCGTTGCTGGAGCGTCTGAATGACGGTGACTGGCGCGATCAAAAGCCCATCGCGTCCAGTCTGTGTCTGAGAGAGAGTTGCTGAAGCTTACTCAGCCTCTTCCTCTTTCTCTGATTTGGTCGATTCGTTTTTGGCGTTGCGGGTCATCCACAGCGCCAGCGCTTTTAACGAATCCGGCGTAAACTCGTCGCAACGCGCGGTAATTTCTTCCGGCGTCATCCAGCAGACTTCACTCACCTCTTCTTCCTGCAGGGCAAACGGGCCGTGAGAAACGCAGCTAAACAGCCCGCCCCAGACGCGACAGTTTTCGTCTTCGAAATAGAACTGACCGTGCTCGGCAAACGGCACACCGGCGATACCTAGCTCTTCTTCTGCTTCTCGACGCGCGGAATCCAGCAGCACTTCATCTGCCTGGACAACCCCGCCTGCAGTGGCATCCAGCATCCCTGGGAGAAAATCTTTGGTGTCCGTACGGCGCTGGACCAGAATTTTGCCCATACCGTCATGCACAACGATGTACGTTGCACGGTGACGCAGACGCTCCGCACGCATTTGTTCGCGACTGGCCTGCGCGATCACTTCATTCTCTTCGCTGACAATGTCAACCCACTCTGTACTTGCCAAATGACTCTGCTCCACCATCGGGAAACCTTCTCTTCTAAGCGCTCTTTCGGCGCGTTTGCAGTTGAGGTGTAACTTACGGATTAATCGCTACCTGCGCAATAACTTGCTGATCATTAAGTGCGATAACGCTCAGGGTATTTCCTTCCAGCATGCCGTAGCTCGCAGGATATCCGCCTTTTGGGATGCTAACCGAGCCCGGATTAAAGTGATAAATCTCACCGCGTTTTTCCGCAACCGGAATATGAGTATGACCGTAAACCAGGACATCGCCAGCCGCGAGAGCCGGGAGATTATCCGGGCTGAAAAGATGTCCGTGGGTCAGGAACAGGCGGTGTTGTTCGAGCAGCACCTGCTGCCACGGCGCGGTAATGGGAAAATGCAGCAGCATCTGGTCCACTTCGCTGTCACAGTTGCCGTGAACGGCGATGATGCGCGAGGCATACGGGTTGAGTTTTTCCACGACCCGCGCAGGGTCATAGCCCTCCGGCAGCGCGTTGCGAGGGCCATGATTCAGCACGTCGCCCAAAATAATCAGCCACTGCGCACCGCTTTGTGCAAACAGGGAAAGGACACGCTCGGTTGCGGGCAGCGATCCATGGATATCCGACGCAAACATCAGTTTCATCAGTCACTCCTCGGGAAAACAGACTGCCCCCATCATACCTTAAGCGTCTGGGCTTATCAGCCCGCGCGCTTAGCCGAGAGTGCCACATAGCGCTGCACGGAGGCACGCTGCCACTGAAACGCAGCATAATCCACCAGCAGCTGCGGCACCTCATCACCGTTGAGGATCAGGCGGTTTAACATCAACGCCAGATCGGCGTCGGCAATGCACCACTCGCCAAAAAGATTCGGGTTGCCATGGGCAAGCAGCGTGGTGGCGGTTTCAATCAGTTTCTTCGCGCTTTCTACACCTTCTGCGCTCAGCGCCGGCTTTTTCACCCCGGCAAACACGACGTCCGTCGAGCGTTCGACGCGAATCGGCACCAGATCGCTACGCAGCCACGCCTGGATCTGCCGCGCCCGCGCGCGCTTTTGCAGATCGTGAGGATAGATACGTTCCCACTCCGGGGGGGCGAACCGATCTTCCAGATACTCATCGATCGCCGACGATTCGCTCAGGGCAAATCCATCAATCTCCAGCACCGGCACGCGTCGGGTCAGGTCGTAACCCTGCCACTGTGGTTTGAGATGTTCACCGCCGTCGAGATCAACGGTCTTCAGCGTAAAGGTGAGTCCTTTTTCGGCCAGCGCAACGTATACGCTCATAACATAGGGAGAAAAGAAATTCGCATCGGACCACAACGTGATTACGGGCTGGTTCATAACATCCTCATCGGCTGATCGGGTTTTTACTCAACATATAATCTCTTTGCGTCGCTGTCACTTGATGAAAACTCACGATTTACAACAAACACCTATACTCATTTGTCATGGCACCACTATTCGCATGGACAGGAGTTGAGAATGATCGACCTTTATTACGCCCCTACCCCAAACGGCCATAAGATCACCCTCTTTCTTGAAGAAGCCGAGCTGGATTACAGGATCATTCGCGTGGATATCAGCAAAGGCGAACAGTTCAGCCCTCTCTTTCTGGCTATCTCGCCGAATAATAAAATCCCGGCCATCATTGATAACCAGCCGGCGGACGGGGGCAGACCATTGAGCCTGTTTGAATCCGGTGAAATTTTGCTCTATCTGGCGGAGAAAACCGGCAAGCTGCTGAGCGGCGAACTGCGCGAGCGTCACCATACCCTGCAATGGCTTTTCTGGCAGGCAAGCGGGCTGGGCCCCATGCTGGGACAAAATCATCATTTTACCGCTTACGCCCCGCAGCCTATTCCTTACGCGATAGAACGCTATCAGGTTGAGACTCAACGGCTCTATGACGTTCTGAACCGTCGGCTGAAGAAAACGCCGTGGCTCGGGGGCGATCATTACAGTATTGCCGATATCGCCTGCTGGCCGTGGGTGAATACGCATGAAAAACACCGCATTGACCTGGCCGCTTACCCGGCGGTGAACAACTGGTTTGAGCGCATCCGGACCCGCCCGGCGACCGAGCGGGCGATGCAAAAAATCCAGCAAATTTAACCCGGTATGAGGCTGGGTGCCTGTGAAGCTCTCATGTATTATGGGCAGGAAATACTGACACGGAGAAGACCTGCAATGTCACAGCCAGACGCTATTATTCGCATAAAAAATTTACGCCTGCGTACCTTCATCGGCATCAAAGAGGAAGAGATCGCCAACCGTCAGGATATTGTCATTAACGTGGTAATTCACTACCCCGCAGACAAAGCGCGGGCCAGCGAAGACATCAACGACGCGCTGAACTACCGCACAATAACCAAAAACATCATCCAGTACGTTGAGAATAACCGCTTCTCTCTGCTGGAAAAATTAACTCAGGATGTGCTCGATATCGCACGCGAACATCACTGGGTCACTTATGCTGAAGTTGAGATCGATAAACTTCACGCCCTGCGCTATGCCGACTCCGTCTCCATGACGTTAAGCTGGCGGCGCCAGGCGTAAACCTGGAGGTTGTATGAAGATTTTGCTGACCGGCGGTACAGGCCTTATTGGTCGTCACCTCATTGCGCGTCTGCAGGCCATGCACCATGACATCACCGTGGTCACGCGCAGCCCGGAGAAAGCGCGCCAGGTGCTGGGGGCAGGTGTTGATATCTGGAAAAATCTGGCCGAGCAGCAAAATCTGGACGGCTTCGACGCCGTCATTAACCTCGCGGGTGAACCCATCGCCGATAAGCGCTGGACGGAAGAGCAAAAACAGCTGTTATGCAGCAGCCGGTGGAACATCACCGAAAAGCTGGTCGAGCTGATCCGCAATAGCCACACCCCGCCTTCGGTGCTGATTTCGGGTTCAGCGGTGGGCTATTACGGCGATCTTGGCGAGGTGGTTGTAACCGAGGAAGAGCCGCCCCATAACGAGTTTACCCATAAGCTCTGCGCCCAGTGGGAGCGTATCGCCTGCGCGGCGCAGAGCGAGCGGACCCGCGTCTGCCTGCTACGGACCGGTGTCGTGCTCGCGCCGAAAGGCGGCATTCTGGCGAAAATGCTTCCCCCTTTCCGGCTCGGACTCGGTGGCCCCATCGGTAATGGTCGTCAGTACCTGGCCTGGATCCATATCGACGATATGGTCAACGGGATTCTGTGGCTGCTGGATAACGATCTGCGCGGGCCGTTCAATATGGTTGCGCCGTATCCGGTGCGCAATGAACAGTTTGCCCACGCGCTGGGGCATGCCCTGCACCGTCCGGCAATTTTGCGCGTGCCTGCCACGGTCATTCGTCTGCTGATGGGTGAAGCGTCTGTTCTGGTACTGGGCGGACAGAGAGCGCTGCCAAAACGGCTGGAAGCGGCCGGGTTTGCGTTCCGCTGGTTTGAATTAGAAGAAGCGCTGGGGGATGTGGTGCGGTGAATATGGTACAGTGACAGGCCATGTTCCGAAGATATGGCGTAACAATGGCAACCATCACCACACACCGGCTTTACCTCACCCCTTTCGAACCCACTGACTGGGCCTTCTTCCGCTCGCTACGAGAAGATCGCAGTATCATGCGCTACATGGCCGCCATCGCGCCGGAAAAAGAGACCCGACGCGTGTTTGCCGCGCGACTCGCTGCTGCTCATGTGTTTGTCATTCGCTCCCGGAATGATGATACGCCGCTGGGCGATATCGGCCTGCAAATCAGCCCTGAGAATCGTGAAGAGGCGGATATTGGCTATACGGTTGTGCCTGCTGCGCAGGGCAAAGGTATCGCCAGCGAAGCGCTGCGCGCGATGTGTGATTATGCGTTCAACCAGACCGGCGTGAAAGCGATTAACGCGTACGTACTGGCGGACAACGGCGGGTCGGTGCGGGTGCTGGAGAAAGTCGGGTTCGTGCGTATGCAGGTGCTGGAAAAGGCGTATGAGATTGACGGCGTGCGCTATGACGACTGGGTGTACAGGTTGGAGTGCGGTGCGGCCTGATGCCCTCACCTCGCCCCTCTCCCATAGGGAGAGGGGAAAGACAAAATCTACTTCAACGACCCCTTCAGGAACTGCTGTAAACGCGGGCTTTGCGGGTTCGCCAGCACTTCGTCCGGGTGCCCCTGCTCTTCAATTTTCCCCTGATGCAGGAAGATAACGTGGTTCGAGACGTTACGGGCGAAGCCCATCTCGTGCGTCACCACCACCATCGTTTTGCCCTCTTCGGCCAGCTTCTGCATGATGCGCAGCACTTCGCCAACGAGTTCAGGGTCCAGCGCGGAAGTCGGTTCGTCGAACAGCAGCACCTCAGGCTCCATAGCCAGCGCGCGGGCGATGGAGACACGCTGCTGCTGACCGCCGGAGAGATGCACCGGGTATTTTATCTGCTGGCGCTCGTCGATGCCCACTTTCGCCAGGTATTTCACCGCGCGCTCGCGAGCTTCATGCTTGCTCAGGCCCAGCACCTGAACCGGCGCTTCCATCACGTTCTCCAGCACCGTCATGTGGCTCCAGAGGTTGAAGTGCTGGAACACCATCGTCAGGCGGGTACGCAGCAGGCGCAGCTGATTTTTATCCGCAACCTTCAGCTGGCCGTCTTTATCACGGACCAGGTTAATATTCTGCCCGCTCACCACAATCGAGCCTTCACTCGGCTTTTCGAGGAAGTTAATGCAGCGCAGGAAGGTACTTTTCCCCGAGCCGGATGAGCCGATGATACTGATTACGTCGCCAGCATTTGCCTGCAGCGACACCCCTTTCAGCACTTCATGTTCGCCGTAGCGTTTGTGCAAATCAATTACGTTTAATTTGTTCTCAGCCATCATCTTTCTCAGTGCGTCGAAGAAGGTTTTATATGCTGCAACCAGCGTTTTTCAGCCTTACGGAACAGGCTAATCAGAACATAAGAGATAATTAAATAGAGTACCGCCGCAATGCCAAACGCGGTAAACGGCTGATAGGTCGCGGAGTTAATATCGCGCGCGATTTTGAGCAGATCCGGCACCGTCGCGGTAAAGGCGAGCGCGGTGGAGTGCAGCATCAAAATCACTTCATTACTGTACGCCGGTAACGCAATACGCAGGGCCGACGGCAAAATGATGCAGCGGTAGAGTTTGACCGACGAGAAACCGTAGGCCCGCGCAGCTTCTATCTCACCGTATGGAACCGAACGAATCGCCCCCGCGAAAATCTCGGTGGTGTAGGCGCAGGTGTTGAGCGTCAACGCCAGCACCGTACAGTTCAGACCGCTGCGGAAGAACGCATTCAGCATCTCAGTGCCTTTTACGATCTCAAGCGTATACATTCCCGAATAGAACACCAGCAGCTGCACGTACAGCGGCGTACCGCGAAATACGTAGGTGAACAGCCAGATCGGGAACTGGATGAATTTATTGTTCGACACGCGGCCAATGGCGAGAAACACCGCCAGAATACCGCCCATCACCACGGAGGAGATCAGCAGCCAGAGGGTAATCGCCACGCCGGTAAAGCGGTAGCCATCTGTCCACAGCAGCGATTTCCAGTATTCCTGAATAATCTCAATCACAGGTCAGCCCTCTTCACACCCACGGAGTAGCGACGCTCGAGAAGAAGCAGCACACCATTGGAGACGGTCGTAAAGACCAGATAGATCACGCCGCAGACCACCGCAAAGTAGAACGGCTCCCAGGTGCTCTTGCCCGCCAGCTGAGTCGCTTTCACGACGTCTTCCAGACCGAGCAGCGAGACCAGCGCCGTGGCTTTAAGGATAACCTGCCAGTTGTTGCCGATGCCCGGAAGCGCATAGCGCATCATGGCTGGGAACATAATCCGACGAAACGTTTGTGAAGAGGTAAAACCAAATGCGGTTGCCGCCTCAATGTGGCCTTTCGGCACGGCCATGTAGGCGCCGCGGAAGGTTTCGGTGAAGTAGGCGCCGTAGATAAAACCGAGGGTAATAATACCGGCCACCATTGGATCGATATCAATTTGTCCCATGCCCATCGCGTCCGTTACGCTGTTCAGCGCAATCTGCAGACCGTAAAAGATAAGCAGCATCAGCACCAGATCGGGAACGCCGCGAATAAGCGTGGTGTAGCCTTCAAAAATCAGCGCCAGCGGTTTGTTCGCCGAAAGCTTCGCCCCTGCGCCTGCCAGACCTATCAGCACCGCCAGCACCACGGAGCTGATAGCCAGCTCAAGGGTGACAAGCGCGCCCTGTAAAATAACGCCAGAAAATCCGTACAGCATACCGCGAGCCCTGTCGTATCGTGAGTGGTGGAACCGTGTCTTTTCCCCTCCCGCAGCGGGAGGGGCCGCACGTTATTTGACGGGGCGATTAGCCGCCGTAAACATTAAAATCAAAGTACTTTTTCGCCAGCTTGTCGTAGGTACCGTCAGCACGCATTTCAGCGAACGCTTTGTTCAGCGCCTCACGCAGCTCGTTGTCTTCTTTGCGCAGGCCCATACCGGTGCCCACACCAAACAACTTCACGTCCTTAATGGACGGGCCGCCAAACTTGTAATCTTTACCCACCGGCGTTTTCAGGAAGCCTTCGCTTGCCGCGACTTCGTCCTGGAATGCCGCATCAATTCGGCCTGCCGTCAGGTCAGCGTAGATATTTTCCTGGCCCTGATAGGAGACGATTTCAATCCCCTTCGGCGCCCAGTGTTCGTTGCCGTAGGTTTCCTGCGTGGTGCCCTGCAGCACGCCGACGCGTTTGCCTTTTAGCGACTCCAGCGTTGGCTGAATGTCAGAAGCTTTAGCTACCACCAGACGTGAATCGGCCGCATAGAGTTTGTCGGTGAAGGCAATCTCCTGCTGGCGTTTTTCGGTGATGGAGAGCGAGGACATGATTACGTCGATTTTTTTCGCTTTCAGGGACGGGATCAGCGCATCCAGCGGGTTCTCAACGTAGGTACACTGTGCTTTGATGCGTTTGCACAGCTCGTTGGCCAGATCGATGTCAAAACCGACCAGTTCACCCTTTGAATTCTTCGATTCGAACGGCGCATAGGTTGGATCGGTACCAATTCGGATTTTCTGCGGAATGGCTGCGAATGCCGCGGTGGCGCTGGAAAAGGCCAGTACCAGAGATAGTGACAACACGAGTTTTTTCATATTTATCCTCAACAAACTGTCTTCATACGGGATTTTTACGACGACGGGGTGGTGCTAATGTGCCATTAATCCCCTCTGCCAGGCAAAGACTAATGCCCTTCAGGCGGGAATTTTTGCATTATAAATGCGTAAGTATGCACAAAGCGATCCAATACAGTGCATTTAACGCACTGTATTGGGTCAACCGCTCCCGCAACGCACCTCTCCGGTGCGTTACCGCCAGGTGTTATTCACCGTATACGTTGAAGTCGAAGTATTTCTTCGCCAGTTTGTCGTAAGTACCGTCTTTACGCAGCTCTGCAAAGGCTTTGTCGAAGGCGGCTTTCAGCTCGGTATCATCCTTACGCAGGCCAATACCGGTGCCGTCACCAAAATACTTTTTGTCTTTTACAGACGGGCCAGCAAACGCGAATTCTTTGCCCGCAGGCTGCTTCAGGAAGCCTTCACTCGCGGCGACTTCATCCTGGAATGCAGCATCCAGACGGCCTGCCGCCAGGTCAGAGTAAATCAGATCCTGGTTCTGGTAAGCCACCACGTCTACGCCCTTCTCACGCCAGTTAGCATTGGCATAGCCTTCCTGCGTCGAGCCCTGAAGCACGCCGACGTGTTTGCCCTTCAGAGAGTCTATGGTGGGCTTAATCGGGGAGCCTTTCGGCGCAATCAGGCGAGAATCCGCGGCGTAGAGCTTGTCAGAGAAGGCAATCTCCTGCTGACGTTTTTCGGTGATGGAGAGAGAAGAGATAATGGCGTCAATTTTCTTGGCTTTCAGCGACGGGATTAACGCGTCGAAGTCGCTGCCCACCCATGTGCATTTCACCGCAATGCGCTTGCACATTTCATTACCCAGATCGATATCAAACCCCACGAAATCGCCTTTCGCATCCTTGGAAGAGAATGGCGCGTAGGTTGCGTCTGTACCGATACGAACCGTCTGTGGAAGCGCTGCGTAGCTACCTGCTGCCGCACTTAACCCCACGAGCAAAGACAGAGCCAGAACCGTCTTCTTCATACATTTACCCTCAAGTACCGTGATTTTATTATGTATTGTGTTGTGTGTTGTGTTGCAGGCTTCATCTTGCAGGTCTTATGCCACATTGCCGTCTGGTCAAAACTTCGACGTTAAATATGTTAATAAAACGTTGCGATATTGCCTTAATGGTGAAAGATAGCAGGTCTGCCGAACGAACCGGAAAGAGAAAAAGGGAAAAAACGAATTAAATGTCGAGGATATGATCGCCGTTGCATAATTGCCCTGAAACAGGGCAACTTGTCTTTTCATGCACCTGGTTTGTGCTCAGATTTAGGCACCCTGCCAGCGGCTGAAGAGATCTTCGGGCAGGTCGATGTCAAACTGATCCAGCACGCGGTTAACGGTCTGATTAATCACGTCATCCAGCGAGGTCGGGCGATGATAGAACGCGGGTACCGGCGGCATGATGACAGCGCCCAGCTCCGCAGCCTGCGTCATTAAGCGCAGATGGCCCAGGTGCAGCGGCGTTTCCCGCACGCAGAGCACAAGAGGGCGACGCTCCTTCAGCACCACATCAGCCGCGCGCGTTACCAGGGTGTCGGTATAGCTGTTCACAATGCCGGAGAGCGTTTTAATTGAACAGGGCAGGATAACCATGCCGGCCGTTTTAAACGAGCCCGAGGAGATGCTGGCGGCGATATCACGGGCATCGTGAACCACGTCCGCCAGTGCCTGAACATCGCGCAGGGAGAGATCGGTTTCCAGAGAGAGGGTCTGCCGCGCCGCCTGGCTCATCACCAGATGGGTTTCGACGTCCGCCACGCTACGCAGAACCTGTAACAAACGTACGCCGTAAATCGCGCCGCTGGCGCCGCTGAGCCCAACAATGAGTCGTTTCATGATTTTCGCCCTTACTGATTTCAGGGCAGACTGTGCAGGATTTTGCGGGGAGTTGCAAGTGAGGGCATTCGCCCTCACTTGCCGGAGCATCAACCTTCGTTGTGCATCTCTAAGCTTTCGAGATCGTTCTGCAGCTGGACGGCTTTGGCGTCGTCGTTGCGCAGTGAATCAAGATAGTCGAGGTACTGCTGGTCAACGTCTTTGGTCACGTAAATACCGTTAAACACGGAGCATTCAAACTGCTGAATTTCCGGATTCTCGGCACGCACCGCGTCGATAAGATCGTTCAGATCCTGGAAAATCAGGCCGTCGGCACCGATGATCTGACGAATTTCATCCACTTCACGACCGTGAGCGATCAGCTCGTTGGCGGTTGGCATATCAATACCATACACGTTCGGGAAGCGAATCTCCGGCGCAGCAGAGGCCAGGTAGACTTTCTTCGCACCCGCTTCACGCGCCATCTCGATAATCTGCTCAGAGGTGGTGCCGCGAACGATGGAGTCATCCACCAGCAGAACGTTCTTGTCGCGGAACTCCGCGCGGTTGGCGTTCAGCTTGCGGCGCACGGACTTACGGCGCAGATGCTGCCCCGGCATGATAAACGTGCGGCCAACGTAGCGGTTCTTCACGAAGCCCTGACGGTATGGCTTATCCAGAATGCGGGCGATCTCCAGCGCGATATCGCAGGAGGTTTCCGGGATAGGAATAACCACGTCGATGTCGAGATCATCCCACTCGCGGGCAATCTTCTCGCCCAGCTTGGTGCCCATGTTGACGCGCGCGCTGTAGACGGAAATCTTGTCGATGAAGGAATCCGGACGGGCAAAGTAAACGTATTCAAACAGGCACGGGTTACTGACCGGGTTATCGGCACACTGGCGGGTAAACAGCTGCCCCTTCTCGGTGATGTAGACCGCTTCGCCCGGCGCAACGTCGCGCAGGAATTCGAAGCCCAGGGTATCCAGCGCCACGCTTTCAGAGGCAACCATATATTCAGTACGGCCATCGCCAAGGTCGCGCTTACCGAGCACCAGCGGACGAATGCCGTTTGGATCGCGGAAGGCGACCATACCGTGACCGATGATCATCGCAACGCAGGCGTACGCGCCGCGGATCTGACGGTTTGTCGCGGCAATCGCGGCAAAGATGTTGTCTGCTTCCAGCGGATAGTGACGGAAGTTATCCAGCTCGCTGGCGAACACATTGAGCAGGATTTCAGAATCAGAGGTGGTGTTAATGTGGCGACGTTTCTCTTCGAACAGCTTTTTACGCAGCTCATGTGCGTTCGTCAGGTTGCCGTTATGGGCAAGGGTGATGCCGTACGGTGAGTTGACGTAGAAAGGCTGTGCCTCGGAGGCGCTGGAACTGCCAGCAGTAGGATAACGAACGTGACCGATCCCCATATTACCTTGCAGACGCTGCATATGGCGGGCTTCAAACACATCGTTTACCAGGCCATTCGCCTTGCGTAAACGGAAGCAGTTGTTTGCATCAATGGTGATGATACCCGCAGCATCCTGCCCACGGTGCTGAAGCACCGTTAACGCGTCATAAATCGACTGGTTTACCGGCATGAAACCGGCGATACCGACAATACCGCACATTCGTCTTTTCCTCGTTAAGCCACATCTCAGGGTTTATGCCCTGGGCAAAAAACTCGACGAGCTTTGCAGATAGTCAAAGAACCATCTGATGATGAAGCTGAACTCTGGAATGAGCTGCGATTTCTGCCAGTCTTCGCTTTTGGAGAACCCGGTGAAGGTATCCAGGAAGAACAGGATCGCGGCCACAATCAGCACGCCTCGCAACGCTCCGAAACAGATCCCGAGCACCCTGTCCGTTCCTGACAGACCGGTTTTCTCGACCAGCTGACCTATCACGTAATTCACGATAGCGCCGACAATCAGCGTTGCGATAAACAGCACCGCGATGGCAATTCCGTTTCGGACCAGTTCATCTTCAAAGCCCGTGAACCAGACAGACAGGTAAGTGTAGTAATGACTGGCGACAAAGAAAGCACAACCCCAAGTCACCAGCGATAACGCTTCACGAACAAAGCCACGGATCAGGCTAACCAGACAGGAAAAACCAATCACCGCAATGATGGCGTAATCAATCCAGACCATATGTGTCCCACGATTTAACGCCCTGTCATCCAGTTCGGGGCGAATTCTAACAGAAAAAGAAAACGTTTGCGTAGGGATTTCCTTCCCGCGCGTAAATAAAAAAGGCGCTGAAAAAATGTTCAACGCCGGGGCCTATCGCCTCTCTCTTAAAGGAGCAGGTCGTACTTAGTTTGCGCTGTAGCCCATCACCACACCGCTCAGGCCGGAGATCTGCTTCAGCTCACCCAGCGACCCTTTAAGCTTGTCTTTAGACGCTTCTGGCCCCACGAGGATACGGGTAATTTTACCCTGCACCGGCGTGGAAGGTGAAGTGTAAACACGATATCCCGCACTGCGCAGTTTGCTTACGACCTCGTTGACTTTATCGGCATTTTTCAGCGCACCGAGCTGCACCACGTAGGCTTTACCCGTTGGGGCAGCAGCGTCCTGCTGCGCCGGTTTTGCTGGCGGTGGGGGTTCTGACGCCGCGGCGAGCTGTTCTGCCGTTTTATCCCGCTGCGGTTTCGGCTGCGGCTTCTCAACCGGCTTCGGTTTTTCAACTGGTTTAGGCTGCTCTACCGGCACCGGATCGATATCGCTGCTGCTCGCTGCCGCCAGGCGAGACGGATCGAGCGAAGGTGCTGCTGCATCGCCCGCGCGCACCTCTTCCGCCGCCCCTTCCGGTGGCTGAGCAGGGAGCGCCTGCGTCGCCGCGGGCAGCATATCCGGCTCATCGCGGTCACCCGGTTTAGGCACCAGCGGAATAGCGGCAAACTCATCCTGATAATGCTTTTTCTGCCCGTCGAGCAGCCCGGGAAGAATAATCACCCCGAGCGCGACCAGCACAATGGTTCCTGTTAAACGGTTCTGAAACTTACTCGCCACCGGTTCTCCCCGCGTCCATCACTTCCATGACATGTGCCACCGTGTGGAATGAACCACACACCAGCACGGTATCTTCTGGTTTAGCATCCGCCATCGCGGCATGCCAGGCCTGAGCCACGCTACTGTAGATTGCGCCTTTGCCGAGATGTTCCATCAGCTGCTCGGCCGTCGCGCCGCGCGGCCCTTCCAGAGGAGCACAATACCAGCTATCGACCACACTCTCCATGCAGGCCAGCGTCCCGTCGATATCTTTATCATGAAGCATACCGATAACCGCCAGCACGCGCCCGGTTTTTGGTAACGATTTGAGACGTCCCGCGAGATACGCCGCCGCATGCGGGTTATGCGCCACGTCCAGAATCAGGCGCGGTGACTCGCTGACAATCTGGAAACGCCCGGGCAAAATTGCGCTCTGAATGCCGTCGCGAATTGCCTGCTCGCTCACCACCAATCCGCTGGCGCGCAGTGCCGCCAACGCGGTGGCCGCGTTTGGCTGCGGGACCTGCGGCAGCGGCAAGTTATCCAGTGCCCCCTGAGCGTCGCTAAAGCGCCAGCCGTTGTCCTGAACCTCATACTGCCAGTCAACGCCGCGGCGCAGCAGCTGCGCGCCCTTCTCGTTTGCCACGTCAGCAATGGTGTGCGGCATATCCGGTTCGCCGACCACGGCGGGTTTATTTGCGCGGAAAATACCGGCCTTCTCGCGGCCAATGCTTTCACGATCCGGACCCAGCCAGTCGATATGATCCAGCGCGATGCTGGTAACCACCGCCACATCTGCATTCACGATATTGGTTGCATCAAGACGTCCGCCGAGGCCAACCTCAAGGATCACCACATCCAGCTGCGCCTGTTTAAACAGCCACAGGGCCGACAGGGTGCCGTATTCAAAATAGGTTAATGAGATCTCACCGCGCGCGGCTTCAATTTCTGCGAACGACGCCGTATGCGCGGATTCCGGCAGTTCGCGATTTTGCACGCGAACCCGCTCGGTGTAGCGGACCAGGTGTGGAGAGCTGTAAACGCCTACCGTGTAACCGGCCGCCATCAGGACGGACTCCAGCGTGCGGCAGGTCGTGCCTTTACCGTTGGTCCCTGCGACGGTGAACACGAAAGGTGCCGGTTTGAGCACATCAAGACGCGCGGCAACCTGGCTCACCCGTTCAAGCCCCATATCGATGGTTTTACTGTGCAGGTTTTCCAGATAAGAAAGCCACGCGGCCAGGGGCGACGTGGCTTGGGGAATGCTTTTATTTTCCATAATGCCCGGTTGTCATTAACAGATTAGAAAGCAAAAGGGCAGCGCCAACCGGCCCTACCCTTTTCAGTTATCAGGCCTCGGGTTCCTGATCCGGTACCACCACGCCTTCGCGCGGCTCATCCGGGTTTGGCGCTGGCAGATTCATCAGCTTCGCCAGGATGCTCGCCAGCTTCAGGCGCATTTCCGGACGGCGGACGATCATATCGATGGCGCCTTTCTCGATGAGGAACTCACTGCGCTGGAAGCCCGGCGGCAGTTTTTCACGAACGGTCTGCTCGATAACGCGAGGACCCGCAAAGCCGATCAGCGCTTTTGGCTCAGCGACGTTCAGGTCGCCCAGCATCGCGAAGCTCGCGGAGACGCCGCCCATGGTTGGGTCGGTCAGCACGGAGATGTACGGCAGACCGCGCTCCTGCATCTTCGCCAGCGCTGCAGAGGTTTTAGCCATCTGCATCAGGGACATCAGCGCTTCCTGCATACGTGCACCGCCGGAGGCAGAGAAACAGATCAGCGGACAGTTGTCTTCCAGCGCCTGCTCAACGGCACGCACGAAGCGCGCACCGACCACGGAGCCCATTGAGCCGCCCATAAAGGAGAACTCAAACGCAGCGGCAACAACCGGCATCCCATGCAGGGTGCCTTTCATGACGACCAGCGCGTCTTTCTCGCCGGTCTCTTTCTGTGCGGAGGCCAGACGATCTTTATATTTCTTGGAATCGCGGAACTTCAGCACGTCTTTTGGCTCAAGCTCGCTGCCCAGTTCTACCAGAGAACCTTCGTCCAGCAGGCTATGCAGGCGGTTGCGCGCCGACATACGCATATGGTGGTCACACTTCGGACACACCTCAAGGTTGCGTTCCAGCTCTGCGCGATACAGAACCTGACCGCAGCTATCACACTTCGTCCATACCCCTTCAGGAATGCTCGCTTTGCGCGTTGGGGTAATGTTGCTTTTAATTCGTTCAATCCAGCTCATTGATAACCTTTCTGCCTGAACCTGGTCGTATGCCAGTTTTGCTATAAGAGGCGAATAATGCCATTTTTGCCTCCAACAGACCATGAATGTTGCACATTAAAACATAACAGCCCGAAACTTTGGATAAAAAAGTGGTCGAACCGCCAGCGTGCATTTACTTCGCTTGTTTTGCCGCCGCACGTTTGTGACGAATAATTTCGATAACGCCAGGCAGTACGGAAAGCACAATAATCGCTACAATCAGTAACTTAAGGTTTTCCTGAACAACTGGGAGATCGCCAAACAGGTAACCCGCATAGGTAAACAGCAGTACCCACAGCAGCGCCCCCACGACGTTATACATGGCAAAATGACGATAGGACATATGTCCCATTCCCGCCACAAAGGGTGCAAATGTACGCACAATAGGCACAAAACGCGCAAGGATAATGGTTTTACCGCCATGGCGTTCATAAAACGCATGGGTTTTATCTAAATAGCTGCGACGGAAAATTTTCGAATCCGGATTGCTGAAAAGCCGCTCACCGAATACGCGACCAATCGTATAGTTGACCGCATCACCGACAATGGCGGCAATTACCATCAGCACAACCATAAGATGCACGTTCAGGTCATTGGTGGGTAACGCCGATAACGCCCCGGCAACGAACAGCAGTGAATCCCCTGGCAGGAATGGGGTAACGACCAGACCGGTTTCACAAAACAGAATGAGGAACAGAATGGCGTAAACCCAGACGCCGTACTGCGCGACCAGCTCCGCCAGGTGAACATCAATATGCAGAATGAAATCAATCAGAAAACGTATTACGTCCATATTGTCTAAGCCCTTATTGCACCTTTGTTTAGTCCGCTAAAAACAGCGGGCCCATTGGCGGTTTCGGCAGGTCAAATCGTTCCGGATAGTCTACTGAGACCAGATACAATCCTTCCGCTTTCGCCGTGGCTGCCGCAAGCGTTCTGTCCTTCGCTGCCAGCAGGTCTGCAATCCAGCTCTCCGGCTGGTGTCCGGCACCTACTTCCATCAGGCTGCCCACAATATTCCGAACCATATGATGTACAAAGGCATTGGCTTTGATATCCACCACCACATACGCGCCAAAACGGCTGACGTTGATGTGCATGACATTGCGCCACGGCGTACGGGATTGACACTGAACCGCACGAAACGAGGTAAAGTCATTTTCACCAATCAGACACTGCGCCGCGCGATGCATACGTTCTGCGTCGAGCGGTTCATAAAAATGCGTCACGCCCTGGCTTAACACAGCCGGACGCAGGCGCTGGTTGTAGATGACGTAGCGGTAACGGCGCGCCGTGGCGCTAAAGCGCGCGTGAAAATCATCCGGCACAGCTTTCACCCAGCGCACCGCAATGTCACCAGGTAAATTCGCATTTACACCCAGCGTCCAGGCGGCATCCTTACGCACGGCGGTGGTTTCAAAGTGAACCACCTGCCCCGTGCCGTGAACGCCGGCATCCGTACGGCCTGCGCACAGGACGTTAATCGGCTCGTTTGCCACCTGAGAGAGCGCTTTCTCCAGCTTCTCCTGAACGCTGCGCACCTCATTCTGACGCTGCCAGCCATAATATTTACTGCCATCGTACTCAATACCGAGGGCAATTTTATGAACCGGCTTTTGTTCCACGTCTGACATCAGTACAGGTACTCCTGCACCAGTTTTTCAGCGATCTTGACCGCCATCAGCGCGCCGCCGAAACGAACGTTGTCGGCAACGGACCAGAACTGGACCTGCTCCGGCATACCGTAGTCGTTACGCACGCAGCCAACGGAAAGATGCGCGCTACCGGTAGCATCGCCCACCTGGGTCGGGAACTCGCTCTCTTCAGAGAGGACGATGTCTTCCCCGCGGCCAAACGCATCGCGCGCCTCTTCTGCCGCCAGCGGACGCAGCGCTTCAAAGCCGACCATCTGCGCATGACCGTAGAAGACCGGGGACTGTACGACGTTTGCGGAGATCATCAGGCCATCGTCCTGCAGAATTTTACGCACCTCATCGACGATACGGCGCTCTTCGCGCACGGAGCCCTCGCGATCCGGCAATAGCGGCAGCATGTTGAACGCCAGCTGGCGGCCAAAGAAATCATCTTCATCAATCGGAATGCCGTTCAGCAGCTTCGCGCTCTGCCCGGCCAGCGCGTCAACGGCCTTTTTGCCGTTTGCGGACGCCGACAGCAGGCTGGTGACGGTAATGCGCGACAGGCCGCCGTCGTCGATTAGCGGTTTCAGTGCAGTCAGCAGCTGGCTGGTCAGGCTGTTCGGCACCGCAATGACGTTACGGTTGCGGTAGTCAGCCAGCACAAACGGGTTCACGTCCGGCACCACCAGCGGCACATCCGGCTCCATGGAGAACAGGCCGCTCAGGTCAATCACCAGGCAGCCTGCGTTGGTCGCCTCTTCAACGTACGCCGCAGTGGCTTCAGCACCTGCAGCGAAAAACGCCAGCTGCGCCTGCGTCCAGTCGAACGCCGCCGCATCCTGAACCATGACGGATTTACTGTTAAAACGCAGATGCTCACCCGCGCTATCGGTACGCGCCAGCGCATAGATATCGCCCACCGGGAACTGACGCTCAGCAAGCGTTTCGAGCAGGGCTTCGCCCACGGCACCCGTGGCACCTAAAATGGCAATGTTCCAGCCTTCAGACATGGTGGTTTACTCCAGAAATAAAAAAGCGTCCCTGTCGGAGTATCCGACAGGGAGCATTAAGAAGACATTAATGCGCCGGGTGATGAACGGCGTTAAACCCCAGCTTGTGCAGCAGCATCGCCGCCGGGGCGTCGTCGCACATCACATACAGGGAAGACCACTCGCGGCGCTCAACGTAGTTCTTGCGCAGCTTATCAAACTCGCCCGGGATCCCCGCCACTTTACGCAGCAGCGCATCATCGCGGCGCACATCATACACCAAATGCACCAGCCTTTTCAGCGTTGCCTGATCGAGCGGGCCGTGGAGAGTAATGCGGCCAAATTCAGGCGCGGGGAGTAAGGTATCCAGCGCCACCTGCTGCGGATGGCCGATAAACGCGCTGTAGGCCTCGAAGACCTGCGTCGTGCCGCGGGCTTTCCCTTCAAGGGTATAACCGGCGATATGCGCGGTGCCCACGTCCACCTTGTTAAGCAGCTCAACGTTGAGGTCCGGCTCCGGCTCCCAGACGTCCAGCACCACGCGGAGGTCTTGTCCTTCGTTCAGACACGTCAGCAGCGCGGCGTTATCGACTACCGGACCACGACAGGCATTTATCAGAATAGTGCCAGCCTTCAGACGGCGAATGAGCGCCTCATCGGCAAGATGCAGCGACTTATACGGACCCTCTTTAAACAGCGGCGTGTGGAACGTCAGCACGTCACACTGTTCAACCAGCTCGTCCAGCGAGCGGAAATCCCCGTCCTCGCCGTTGTCTTTGCGCGGCGGATCGCACAGCAGAGTGCGGATCCCTAACGCTTCAAGGCGCTTTTGCAGGCGCCCGCCGACGTTACCCACGCCGACAATCCCCACGGTGCGGTCTTTCAGCGCAAAACCGTCGCGCTCGGCCAGCATCAGCAGAGAGGAGAAAACGTATTCCACGACGGCAATGGCGTTGCAGCCCGGTGCGGCGGAAAAACCGATTCCGGCCTGCTTCAGCCATTTATCATCCACATGATCGGTCCCTGCCGTTGCGGTCCCAACGAACTTAATCGCCTTACCGGCGAGCAACGCCTCATTTACCTTGGTCACCGAGCGCACCATCAGGGCGTCGGCATCGTCCAGTTCGTTGACCGGGATCGGGCGACCAGGAACAGCCTTAACGTTACCCAGGCGGCTAAACAGCTCACTGGCGTAAGGCATATTTTCATCAACGAGGATTTTCACGTCTGAGTACCTGTTTGAGAGGAAGAAAACCTGCCAAGTGTGCCATAATCTGGCCGCCAGGCATATACGTCTGCCAGGTTTACGCTGAGTTTTGACTTTAAGGATTTTTGACGATGCAGCCCATTTCAGGTACGCCGCCACGCCCTCCGGGTGAAGGCCCGGTCACGCCAAACGTTGCCGGTGAACAACCGCTATCCACGCAACAGCGCACCGTGCTGGAGCGACTGATCACGCGCCTGATTGCGCTGACTTCGCAGCAAAACGCGGAAGTCTGGGCCGGGGTGAAGCATGATTTAGGCGTGAGGAACGACGCACCGCTGCAGTCGCGCCATTTCCCGGCGGCCGAACAAAATCTGAACCAGCGTATTACGACCGCGCAGCAGAACCACACCACGCGCCAGATTGTTTCTCAGCTGACGGAGCTGCTGGGCCAGGGAAATAATCGCCAGGCGGTGAGTGATTTTATTCGCCAGCAGTATGGTCAGACCGCGCTGGGCCAGCTGACGCCCGACCAGCTCAAAACCGTGCTGACCCTGCTGCAGAATAACGAGCTGTCTATTCCGCAGCCACAGGTGCGCCCGGCGACCGAGCGTCCTCTGCTGCCCGCCGAGCACAATACGCTCAAGCAGATGGTGACGAAGCTGGCAGCGGCCACCGGTGAACCAACGAAGCTTATCTGGCAATCCATGCTGGAACTGTCCGGCGTGAAGGCGGGTGAGTTAATCCCAGCCAAACAGTTTACTCATCTGGTGACCTGGCTTCAGGCGCGCCAGACGCTCAGCACCCAGAGCGCCCCTACCCTGCATACCGTCCAGGCCGCGCTGAAACAGCCGCTTGAGCCGCACGAGTTCGAGGTGATTCGGGAATACGCTCAGCAAAACTGGCAGGCCACGCCGCAGACGGTACTGACCACCGCGCAGGTGCAGGATCTGCTCAACCAGATCTTCGTTCGCCGCGCAGAGCGTGAAGGCGGCGTGCCGGAGGTGAGAAACATTCAGCCGATCTACAGCCCGCTGTTTGCGCCGGTCGTGGAAACCTTCAGAACGCTCTCCGCGCGTCCGGGATTGATGTTTATTGCGCTACTGATTGCACTGGCGATTTTCTGGCTGGTTGTCTGAGGTTTGGCCCGGTGGCGCTGCGCTTACCGGGCCTACAACGGCTCAAGTCCTGCGAAACGCCACCAGCGTGACCACAATCCCAACCACCGCGGAAACCGCACCTGCCAGGAAGACGGA
Organism: Enterobacter vonholyi; assembly: GCF_008364555.1. Classification (GTDB taxonomy): domain Bacteria; phylum Pseudomonadota; class Gammaproteobacteria; order Enterobacterales; family Enterobacteriaceae; genus Enterobacter; species Enterobacter vonholyi. The sequence goes on along the minus strand of NZ_VTUC01000003.1, from coordinate 210,865 downwards.
CGGATAGCCAAACGAGGTGGCTAACACCCCGGCCAGCGGCCCGGTTACCCCGTATGAGATATCCTGAAACGCCGCATAGCCGCCCAGCGCCGTACCGCGTACCTGCGGGGCCACGCGCTTCACCACTTCAACACCCAGCGCCGGGAAGATCAGTGAACAGCCGCAGCCGGTCAGCGCCGCACCAAACAACGCAACGGAAGCCACGGGAGCATTCCACAGCAGCAGCAGACCGATGGTCTCAATCACCAGCGACGCCACCGCCACCTTCACGCCGCCAAAGCGATCCGGCATCCAGCCGAAGAAGACGCGCATTAGTACAAACGCGCCGCCAAAAGCGGTGAGCGTAAAACCGGCCATCGCCCAGCCACGGCTCATAAAATAGAGCGAAACGAACGTCCCAATCACCGCAAAACCCACGCCCTGCAGCGCCAGGCCAAGACCCGGCTGCCAGATTTGGCCTACCACGCTCCACAGGGAAGGTCGCTCGCCTTTGTGCGCGGGCACCTTACGCACCGAGCCGTTAAACGCCCACGCCAGCAGAGGTAAAACCATGGTGGTTGCGGCCAATGCCGCAAATCCAAACTGGCTATTGATAAGCAGCCCAAGCGGCGCACCGGCAGCCAGCGCGCCATAGATGGCCATACCGTTCCAGGACATCACCTTACCGGAACGAGCAGGCCCCACCAGCCCCATTCCCCAGGTCAGGGTGCCGGTCAGCAGCTGGCTTTCACCGAAGCCCAGGATTAAACGGCCCAGCACCAGCAGCGCAAATTTATACGCGGCATCGACCGGCAGTAGAGCCGCCAGCAGCCAAGCGCCGCCCGCCAGCCCGCAGGCAAACATGCCCTGCAGCGCCGAGCGCTTGGCACCGTGCTGATCCGCCAGACGTCCGGCGTAACCGCGGGTTAATACCGTGGCTAAAAACTGAATGCCCACGGCAATGCCGACCATGGTGTTGCCATAGCCCAGTTCCTGATGAACGAAAAGCGGGATCACCGGCAGCGGCAGGCCAACGGTCATATAGGTCAGGAATACCGCAAAGGCGATACGGAACAGCGAGACGTTCGCTGAAGGGGTTGTTTCTGTTTGAGTTACTGCAGTCATGCTTTACTCCGAAATGAAGAGTAAGGCGGGAAAATGCCACGCCCCCTCTACCTGGTTATCAGGATTAAGGCGCGTTGGTTGACGTTAAACGCTTACGCATTATCGTGAGGATAATGTTGAGGGGTGAAGTTTGCCTGTGAGATCAGCCGCTTGTCAATGCATAAAAAAGGGAGCCTTATGGCTCCCTTTCGGAATCAAACTTAAAGCTTATGCTTTCAGCTTACGCATAACCAGCGTGGCGTTGGTGCCACCGAAGCCGAAGCTGTTTGACATGACGGTAGTCAGCGTCGCTTCCGTTGGTTTGGTCACGATGTTCAGGCCGGCAGCCTGCTCGTCCATCTCTTCAATGTTGATGCTTGGCGCGATAAAGCCGTTTTCCAGCATCAGCAGAGAGTAGATCGCTTCCTGCACGCCAGCCGCACCCAGAGAGTGACCGGTCATGGCTTTAGTCGCGGAGATCGCCGGGCTGTTGTCGCCGAAGACTTCACGGATCGCACCCAGCTCTTTCACGTCGCCTACAGGAGTAGAGGTACCGTGGGAGTTCAGGTAGTCGATTGGGGTGTCAACGCCGTGCATCGCCATCTTCATGCAGCGCACCGCGCCTTCGCCGGATGGCGCAACCATGTCGGCACCGTCAGACGTCGCACCGTAGCCAACGATTTCAGCGTAGATGTGCGCGCCACGTGCCAGGGCGTGCTCCAGTTCTTCAACCACAACCATACCGCCGCCGCCCGCGATGACGAAACCGTCACGGTGCGCATCATAGGTACGGGAGGCTTTATCCGGGGTTTCATTGTACTTGGTGGACAGTGCGCCCATCGCGTCGAATTCACAGGCCATTTCCCAGCCCAGCTCTTCGCCGCCGCCAGCAAATACGATGTCCTGTTTACCCAGCTGGATCTGCTCAACAGCGTTACCGATACAGTGTGCGGAGGTCGCACACGCGGAGCTGATGGAGTAGTTCACACCGTGGATTTTGAACGGGGTCGCCAGGCACGCGGAAACCGCAGAACCCATGGCTTTAGTAACCACGTACGGACCTACCGCTTTCAGACCACGCGGGCTACGCATTGCGTCAGCACCGAATACCTGCGCTTTAGATGAGCCGCCGGAACCGGCAATCAGACCCACGCGCGGGTTGTTCTGATAAACCTCTTCGCTCAGGCCGGAATCTTTGATCGCTTCCTGCATGGAGAGATAAGCATAAATAGAGGCATCGTTCATGAAACGAACCACTTTGCGGTCGATCAAACCGGTGGTGTCCAGTTTGACGTTACCCCATACGTGGCTACGCATACCTGAATCTTTAAACTCTTCAGAGAAAGTGATCCCGGAGCGTCCTTCACGCAGAGATGCCAGGACTTCCTGCTGGTTATTACCGATGCTGGAAACAATGCCCAGGCCAGTAATCACTGCACGTTTCATTCAATACCTCTGTAAGTCGCACTATAGTAAGTTTCGAGTCGCACAATAGCGTACACTTGTACGCCGAACAAGTCCGATCAGACATTTTCTGCGGAAATTTGCACCGATGGACTCACATCGTTAAGATCGTGCCACTGCCTGTCAGACGAGTAACTTACGTGAAACAAAACGCTATACAACCCGCCAACCTCGAATTCAACGCTGAGGGTACACCTGTTTCCCGAGATTTTGATGACGTCTATTTTTCTAATGATAACGGACTCGAAGAAACTCGCTATGTTTTCCTCGATGGAAACCAGCTCAGCACCCGCTTCCCGGCGCACCCGCGGAGCCTGTTTGTGGTCGCGGAAAGTGGATTCGGCACCGGGCTGAATTTTTTAACCCTCTGGCAGGCGTTTAACCAGTTCCACGCTGCTTACCCCGAGGCTACGCTACAAAGATTACATTTCATCAGTTTCGAAAAATTCCCGCTCACCGCGCACGATCTGCGGCTTGCCCACCAGCGCTGGCCGGAGCTTGCGCCCTGGGCAGAACAGCTTCAGGCGCAGTGGCCGCCCCACATCGGCGGCTGTCATCGTCTGATGTTGGACGGTGGACGCGTCACGCTGGACTTATGGCTCGGCGACATCAACGACCTGACCGACAGGCTCGATGATTCGATGAATCAGAAGGTCGACGCGTGGTTCCTGGACGGTTTTGCCCCCGCCAAAAACCCGGACATGTGGAGCCAGCATCTGTTTAACGCGATGGCGCGGCTGGCGCGTCCTGACGCGACGCTTGCCACCTTCACCTCGGCAGGCTTTGTCCGCCGCGGACTGCAGGAGGCGGGCTTTACCATGCAGAAGACCAAAGGCTTTGGCCGCAAGCGCGACATGCTGGTCGGTAGGATGGAGCAGACGCTGGACATCCCCGCTCAGACGCCCTGGTTTGCGCGCCGCGCGAGCGCATCGCGCGACGTAGCGATCGTTGGCGGCGGGATCGCCAGCGCCCTGCTCTCGCTCGCCCTTCTCCAGCGCGGCTGGCAGGTCACGCTCTACTGTGCTGACGACGCGCCCGCCAGCGGCGCGTCCGGCAACCTTCAGGGGGCGCTCTATCCGCTTTTAAGCGCGCACGACCCGGCTCTGTTCCAGTTTTTCCCGGCAGCGTTTACCTTCGCTCGTCGCCTTTATGACGCGCTTCCGGTGGCCTTCGACCATGACTGGTGCGGCGTCACGCAGCTCGGCTGGGATGAGAAGAGCCAGCAGAAGATCGCGCAGATGCTGTCTCTGGGCCTGCCCGAAGAGATTGCCCGCGCGGTAAGTGCGCAAGAGGTGGAAGACACCTGTGGCGTGGAAACCGGGTGTGGGGGCATTCAGTATCCGCTCGGCGGCTGGCTGTGCCCGGCTGAACTGACCGCGGCGGTCATTACCCTGGCGCAGTCGCGCGGGCTGACGGTGCAGTATGCCTACAAGGTTGAATCGCTGAGCCGGACAGAATGCTGGGATCTGCGTTTTGCTAATGGCAAAGAGGCACGCCATGCCAGCGTTGTGCTGGCAAACGGACATCACATCAGCCAGTTTACCCAGACGGAGTCGTTGCCGGTTTATCCTGTTGGCGGCCAGGTAAGCCATATTCCCACCGCGCCTGAGCTCGGCAAACTGCGCCAGGTGCTGTGCTATGACGGCTATCTGACGCCGCAAAATCCGTCTAACGGCCATCACTGCATCGGGGCCAGCTATCATCGTGGCAAAACGGATAGGCGCTACAGCGAAGTGGATCAGGCGCAGAACCGCCAGCGTCTGATTGACTGCTTCCCGGATGCGGCGTGGGCGAAAGAAGTCGACGTCAGCGCCGCAGACGCGCGCTGCGGCGTGCGCTGCGCCACCCGCGATCATCTGCCGATGGCGGGCAATGTGCCGGACTATGAGGCAACGCTTGAGGTTTATCAGAACCTTGCTGATAACCGGGATAAAGCGGTGAGCGCTCCGTTTTATCCGGAACTGTATATACTCGGCGGGCTGGGTTCTCGCGGGCTGTGTTCTGCGCCGCTTCTGGCCGAAGTCTTAGCCTCGCAAATGAGCGGAGAGCCGATTCCGCTGGACAGAATTACGCTTGCGGGCCTGAATCCGAATCGATTGTGGGTGCGGAAACTGCTGAAGGGGAAGAAAATTAAATAGGGTGCGTTCCGGGGCCCTCACCCCGCCCCTCTCCCACAGGGAGAGGGTGGTGAAACACTTACTTCGCTTTTGCCTGCTGGAACAGGTTGTCCCACATGCCCAGCACCAGAGACTGGTCGCGCGGAGAGAGTTCCCCGGCCTGAATGGCTTTCTCCAGGCTGCGGGTCACTTCTTCGTGAACGGCGTCGGCAGAGTGATCGTCCCCCGCTTCAAGCTCGGCTACCGCGAGCGTCAGGTGACCACGCAGATAACCGCTGGCGAACAGCTCATCATCGCTGGCGTGTTCCACCATGTCATCAATTAACGCCAGAATGCGTGATTCAAATTCTGCGATCATCTTCTTTCCTCTGTTAAAGATCTTCCGGCCAAGGGAAGCATTCCGCCGCGATCGCCGGCGTGTGGTAATAATTCTGTAAGGCCTCGATCAGGCGCGCCGGACGTTCCGGGATGCCTTTCTCAAGATATTCCATCACCTGCGCATGCACGCGGCGCTGGAAGACGATACGGTCTGGCTCGAAGTCGCCTTCGAGGTTATCGCAGCTGACGTTGAACGGGAAACCCGCCGCGACGCAGAACAGCCATTCCAGCGCCTGCGGTTTGACTTCCACATCTTCAAACTGCCCCTGCGTCGCGGCGTCACGTCCGTCCGGGCAGTACCAGTAACCAAAGTCTACCAGCTCGCGCCGCGCTTTTCCGGCGATGCACCAGTGCGAAATCTCGTGCAAGCCGCTGGCGTAAAAGCCGTGGGCAAAGACGATGCGGTTATACGGAACCTCGTCATCTGCAGGAAGATAGATCGGTTCGTCGTCGCCTTTAATCAGACGGGTATTAAAATCGTCAGCAAAACAGCCGTCGAAAATCTCAATCAGCTGTTCGTATTTATGCGTACTGTACATTAGTGCATCCCCAACCAGGTGAGGATCTCCTGTCCATGGCTGTCATAAAGTAGTTTGGCGCTCATCACGGCCGAGACGATGACGATCATCGGGCGAATCAGTTTTTGCCCTTTGCTTAATACCAGGCGCGAGCCCGCGCGCGCGCCCAGGAACTGCCCTGCCATCATCACAAACCCGGTTGCCCAGATAACCTTGCCGCCAATGATAAACAGCAGCAGGCCGCCGAGGTTCGAGGTGGCGTTGAGCACTTTGGCATGGGCGGTCGACTTGGCGAGGTTAAACCCGGCTAGCGTCACGAACGCCAGCGCGTAAAACGAGCCTGCCCCCGGGCCGAAGAAACCGTCGTAAAAGCCGACGCAGCCCCCGGCAATCAGGGCAAACGGCAGGCCGTGAAGACGACGCTGGCGGTCTTCCTCGCCGAGTTTTGGCATCAGCAGGAAGTAGAGACCGATGCAGATAACCAGAACCGGCAGGATCTGGCGCAAAATATCCGACTGCACGTGCTGCACCAGCAGCGCGCCGGACGTGGAACCAATAAAGGTCATCAGGATATTGAGCTTCTGATCGGCCAGGCTCACCACCTTGCGGCGGATAAAATAGAGCGACGCCGAGAGCGAGCCGCCGCAGGCCTGAAGCTTGTTGGTGGCAAGCGCCTGCGCCGGGCTCATGCCCGCCGCCAGCAGCGCGGGTACGGTTAATAACCCGCCGCCGCCCGCAAGGGCATCAATAAAACCGGCCAGCATGGCCACAAAGAACAGCACCACCAGCAGCAGCGGTGACACCATAAACAGATCGACGAAATTATCCATTAAAGTACATGCTCATCCAGTAGCGCCTGGCAGGAAGGCGGCAGCGGAGGCGGTGTCTTCTTCTCAGGCTTAGAGGTTCCAGGTTTTGCCGGTTCAAACCAGCTTTGCAGTTCCGCACCGCAGCCATCGCCCGGCGGAGGTAGCGGCTGATCTTCACATTCCAGGCTATTCGCCGGGCAGCGCAGACGAACGTGCATGTGCGCACGATGCTGGAACCACGGCCGCACTTTGCGCAGCCAGTCACGATCGGTTCCGGCATCCAGGCAGAGCTGCTGCTTGATGGCCGGGTTAACGAAAATCCGCGTGACGTCGTTATCTTCTGCCGCCAGCTTGATCATGCTGGATACGTCCCGCGTCCACAGGGACGGCACAACGCGCTTGCCGTCGCTCGCCACCAGATCCAGCGCCTGCGGTTTCAGCAGTTGGGCGGCGGTCCAGCGGGCTTTCGGCAGCTGCAGGAAGATATCAACATCCAGTCCGGTCTGGTGACTGGCGTGTCCACCGTTAAAACGACCGCCGGCAGGCATCCCCATATCGCCGATCAGCATCGTGCCCAGCCCCAGGTTATGAACCTGGTTTCCCAGCCGCTGAATGAACAGCACCAGATCCGGGTGGCCGAAGTAACGACGCTGATCGGTACGCATCACCTGATAGGTATCCGATTGCAGCGGAAGTTCCTGCGCGCCCACGATACAGCCGTTGGAAAAGGCGCCGATCGACTGCGCGCTCCCCGCCACCGGATGGGTGATTTTTTGCCACGGTGTGGCGGCCAGACTGGCTCCACTGGCAAGCAGCGCCAGCAGAGCAATTGCGGTTTTTTTCATGTTTACCAGCGTGGAATGGTGGTCGTCACATCCGCATTCTGCGCGCGCTGGCGCAGGAAGTGATCCATCAGCACGATCGCCAGCATCGCCTCTGCGATCGGCACCGCGCGGATCCCCACGCACGGATCGTGACGTCCTTTGGTGATCATCTCAACTTCTTCGCCATCGCGGTTAATCGTGTGGCCCGGCACGGTAATGCTGGAGGTTGGCTTCAGCGCGATGTTGGCAACAATCTGCTGCCCGCTGCTGATCCCGCCCAGGATGCCGCCCGCGTGGTTGCTCTGGAAGCCCGCTTTCGTGATTTCGTCGCGGTTCTGGCTGCCGCGCAGGGATACCACGTCAAAACCGTCGCCAATCTCTACGCCCTTTACCGCGTTGATGCTCATCAGCGCGTGGGCGATGTCGGCGTCGAGACGGTCAAATACCGGTTCGCCCCAGCCTGGCGGAACGCCGTCGGCCACCACGGTCACTTTCGCCCCGATGGAGTCGCCCTCTTTTTTCAGGCCGCGCATCAGTTCGTCCAGCGCGTCCAGCTTGTCGGCATCGGCACAGAAGAACGGGTTTTGCTCGACCAGATCCCAGTCTTTGATCGCCAGCGGAATCTCGCCCATCTGGGTCAGACAGCCGCGGATAACGATGCCAAATTTCTGCTGCAGGTATTTTTTGGCAATGGCGCCAGCCGCCACGCGCATTGCGGTTTCACGGGCGGAAGAGCGTCCGCCGCCGCGATAGTCGCGGAACCCGTACTTTTGTTCGTAGGTATAGTCGGCATGGCCCGGACGGAACACGTCTTTGATGGCGCCGTAGTCCTGGGAGCGCTGATCGGTGTTTTCAATCAGCAGACCAATGCTGGTGCCGGTGGTGCGGCCTTCAAAGACGCCGGAGAGAATTTTGACCTGGTCCGGCTCGCGGCGCTGCGTGGTGTAGCGAGAGGTGCCCGGACGACGACGGTCGAGGTCGTGCTGTAAATCGGCTTCGGTCAGTTCGATGCCTGGCGGTACGCCATCAACGATACAGCCCAGCGCCAGCCCGTGTGACTCGCCAAAGGTGGTCACGCGGAATAACTGTCCAATAGTGTTTCCTGCCATCACGGCTCCGATGTTGTTGTTTGTGTTTGAGCGTTGTGAAACGGGCCGAAGCCCGCTGGATTAATCTTTATAGATGCTGAAGTGTTCGCGCGCGTCGAGCAGCTGCGCTTTGGTCAGCATAAAGACGCCGTCACCGCCGTTGTCGAACTCAAGCCAGGTGAACGGCACATCCGGGTACTGCTCTATCAGATGTACCATGCTGTTGCCCACTTCACAAATCAGAACGCCGTCGTCGGTCAGATAATCCGGCGCGCAGGCCAGAATGCGGCGGGTCAGCTTCAGGCCGTCAGAGCCAGACGCCAGACCCAGCTCCGGCTCGTGGCGGTATTCGTTCGGCAGATCGGACATGTCTTCCGCATCGACGTACGGCGGGTTGGTGACGATCAGATCGTACTGCAGCGTCGGCAGGTCGCGGAACAGATCGGAGCGAATTGGCGTAACGTGATGGATCAGGCCGTGCTCTTCGATGTTGTGCTCGGTCACGGCCAGCGCGTCGGTGGAGATATCAACCGCGTCCACTTCCGCTTCCGGGAAGGCGTAAGCGCAGGCAATCGCGATACAGCCGCTCCCGGTACACATATCGAGAATGTGCTGCGGCTGATGGCCGATCAGGCCTTCAAAGTGATTGTTAATCAGCTCGCCAATCGGGGAACGCGGCACCAGCACGCGTTCATCGACATAGAACTCGTGGCCGCAGAACCAGGCTTTGTTGGTCAGATAGGCGACCGGAATACGCTCGTTCACGCGGCGGATCACGCGCTCAACGATGCGGTGTTTTTCGCTGGAGGTCAGGCGCGCGGTGCGCATGTCTTCCGGGATATCCAGCGGCAGGTAGAGGGACGGCAGCACCAGCTGCACGGCTTCATCCCAAGGGTTATCGGTACCGTGACCGTACCAGATATTGGCGGCGCTGAAGCGGCTAACCGACCAGCGCAACATGTCCTGTATGGTATGCAGCTCGTTTACTGCTTCATCGACAAATATTTTATCCACTCTTTCCTCCAGGGCATGCTCGCATAATTTTCGGCGGCTAGTTTGCCATGAAGACGGCGATAAATCAGCAATGACGCGTACCGCTTGAGGTTAAAAAATGCGTTTAGTCGGGTACACTATCGGAAATACGAGATGAGAATGACGAATGAAAAAGAAAACATCGCTCAGTGAGGAGGATCAGGCGCTCTTCCGACAGCTGATGACCGGGACGCGTAAGATCGCGCAGGACACCATCGTTCATCGCCCGCAGCGTAAAAAAATCAGCGAAATACCGGTCAAACGCCTGCTGCAGGAGCAGGCCGATAACAGCCACTATTTTTCAGATGAATTTCAGCCGCTGCTTAATACGCAAGGGGCTGTTAAGCATGTACGCGAAGACGTCAGCCATTTTGAGCTGAAAAAATTACGCCGCGGGGATTATTCGCCGGAGCTGTTTCTCGATCTCCACGGCTTAACGCAGATGCAGGCGAAACAGGAGTTGGGGGCATTGATTGCCGCCTGCCGTCGCGAACATGTTTTTTGCGCCTGCGTAATGCATGGCCACGGTAAACATATTCTCAAGCAACAGACGCCCCTGTGGCTGGCGCAGCACCCGCACGTGATGGCTTTTCATCAGGCACCGAAAGAGTACGGCGGAGATGCCGCGTTGCTGGTGTTGATTGAAGTGGAAGAGTGGCAACCGCCAGAGTTGCCCTGACAGAATGGCGGGAAGCACATTGCACCCCGCCATATCGCACGTCACGTCAGATCGCTTTTGCCATCTTCAGGTTGCACGGACTCATTTGCCAGTTGAAGACACCTTTGCCCGTTTCGTCGAGAGAAACATTGGCAATAGCGGATGTCGTGAACATAGGCGGGGTCTCGCCAGGGCAAAGCTCAGATACCAGATAGCCAACCAGTGGCAGGTGGGAAATGACCAGTGCGGAAGCGACACCTTCATTGCACAGCGCCTGAAGATAAGCGCTGACAAGGCCTACATCGCCACACGGGGTGAGTTCAGGGAGAACATCCACGCTGGATGGTAGGTTCATACACTCCCCTACCACGTCCAGCGTCTGTTCTGCACGCAGGAACGGACTCACCAGAACGCGTTCGATGTCCACTTTTTGACCGTTAAGCCAGGTCGCCATCAGACGAGATTCGTCGCAGCCACAGACGGTCAAAGGACGTACTGAGTCACTGGCGGCATCGAGTGCCGCGTCGCCGTGACGCATGATAAAAACTTGCATATTGCACCGCTTTTGTTAACCAGAATCACCGGCGTTAACTACCCGCGATAAATGCTGTGAGGTAGAAAACCCGATGGCCGGGCATTGTGCCTGATCCATTCGGTGAATGAAACGCTGTTTTTTACCTCAATGGCGTAAGTATAGTCAATCTCTGTTTACAAAATCGCCAGAACAGGTTCCTTCACCTCAGGATTTACCCTTCTTTGACCTCAGCTTACGAGGACAGTTTCCCTTGCTGGCCAAAATGTCTGGCCCCGTTCCGCCATCTGCAATAATTGGTCACACGGTGTAAACCGTGGACCATACTGCGAAGCCAGACGTTGCAGGATTGCAACCACTTCACCCACGCCGAGCGTATCCATGTAACGGAACGGGCCGCCAAGGAACGGCGGGAAACCAATGCCAAATACCGCACCAATGTCGCCATCGCGCGCGCTCTTGATCGCCTGCTCACCAAAGCAGCGCGCCGCTTCATTGAGCATCATCATCACGCAGCGCTCAGCGCACTGAACGGCGGAGAGTTTTCCCTGACCAGAAGTCGTAATAAGTCCATAAACCGAAGGGTCGACCTGTTTCCTGCTTTTACGCCCTTTCGCGCCGTAAAGATAGAAACCGCGTTCATTTTTTCTGCCTTTGCGATCGTCCTTCAAAATCGCAGAAACAATATTTGCAGGTGGGCTGAAACGATCGCCATATGCGGCTTCCAGCACTGGTATAATTTTAGTGCCGGTGTCTATTCCCACCTCATCCAAAAGTTGGATTGGACCTACGGGGAAACCAAACTTTACCAGCGCCTCGTCGACGTGCTCGATCTTCTCGCCCTCCGTCAGCAACCGCATGGCTTCATTAATATAGGGAGCCAGAATGCGGTTGACGTAGAAGCCAGCTTTGTCCGCTACTACAATCGGGGTTTTGCCCTGTTTTTTCGCCAGCTTCACCACGGTGGCAACAGTTTGCGGGCTGGTCGTCGCGTGTGGAATGACTTCCACCAGCGGCATTTTTTCGACCGGGCTAAAGAAGTGCAGCCCAATCACCTGCTCCGGACGCGCGGCTTTCGCCGCGATATCGCCAATCGGTAATGACGACGTATTGGAGGCAAAAATGGTATGCGGAGCACAATGTTGCTCAACGTCTGCCACCATCTGCTGCTTAAGCGCCAGATCTTCAAACACGGCTTCAATCACCAGATCGCGGTGCGCAAAACCGCTGTAATCCGTCGTACCGGAGATCATCGCCAGGGTTTTATCACGCTCGCTTGCCTTGATATGGCGGCGTTTCACCTTTTGATCAAGGTTCTGCCAGCTGTACTGCAGCGCGTGGTTGATACCCTTCGGATTGATGTCTTTGATACGTACAGGTAATTTGCCTTTGCTGGCGGTAACAAAAGAGATACCGCCGCCCATGAGCCCCCCACCCAGTACGCCAATGGCACGCAGCGGTGCAGGCTCAGCCTCGCTGCCGGGATCTTTTTTCACGTCTGTGCTGGCGAAGAAGATGCTGCGCAGCGCCTGTGACTGCGGCGTCATCGCCAGTTCGCCGAAGGCTTTGGCCTCCGCGGCATAGCCGCTGCTGCTTCCCTGCGACAGCCCGGTTTCGATCACTTCCAGGATCCGCTTTGCCGCCGGGTAGTTGCCTTTGGTTTTTTGTTCCGTCTTTTTACCCACCATGTTGAACAGAAGCGTTCTCCCCAGCGGGCCAGCCAGCACGCGCTCGCGTACCGGCAAAGGACGTTTTGCCTGACGCCCTTTCAGCGCAAGCTCGACGGCGGCTTCCAGTAAAATAGACTGCGGCACGACGTCATCGACCAGACCGGCTTTTAGCGCCTGACGGGCGCGCAGCTGTTTACCGGTTAAGATCATCTCCAGCGCCGTGCTGACGCCCACGAGGCGCGGCAGTCGTTGCGTTCCACCAGAACCAGGCAGCAGACCCAGCTGCACTTCCGGCAGGCCCAGAATGGTTTTTGCATCGTCAGTACAAATCCGGCTGTGACATGCCAGCGCCAGCTCAAGCCCACCGCCCAGACAGGCGCCGTGGATCGCTGCGATAACCGGGATCGGCAGGCTGTTGATCTCCGACATTACCTGCTGGCCCTGACGCGCCAGTTCTTCGGCTTCCAGTGCGTTTTGCGCCCGGTCGATCATGTTGATATCCGCCCCGGCTATAAAGTTGTCGGGTTTGGCTGAGATAAACACCAGGCCGCGAATGGCTTTGTTTTCGCGGATCTGCTTTAGCATCGCGCGCACCTGAACACCAAATTCGGCCTTCAGTGTATTCATCTTTTCATCAGGCACATCAATAGTGATAACGGCCACGTTATCGAGGCGAACCGTCAGATTAAATGCAGATGGCATATCCATTATTCAGCCTCCAGAACCATTGCTGCGCCAAGGCCACCCGCCGCACAGGCGGTTACGAGGCCAAACCCGCCGCCGCGGCGACGGAGTTCATGTAATGTTTGCGTGATCATTCGCGCACCGGTGGCGGCAAACGGATGACCGTAGGCGATAGAACCACCCAGCACGTTGAACTTACTCTGATCCACTTCGCCTGTGGCATGGGCGCGGCCCAGCACATCGCGCGCGAAACGCTCGCTTGCCAGTAGCTGAACGTTTGCCAGAGTCTGCGCGGCAAACGCTTCATGCATATCAATCAGGGTTAAATCAGCCATCGTCAGCCCCGCGCGCTCCAGCGCCAGCGGCGTGGACCATGCCGGACCTAACAACATGTCCTGCCAGACATCAATGGCGGTGAAGGCATAGCTGCGTAAATAGCCCAGGGGAGTGATGCCCAGCTCTTTCGCGCGGGATTCGGTCATCAGGATCACGGCGGCGGCCCCGTCCGTCAGCGGCGTACTGTTCGCCGCCGTCACCGTGCCGTGCTTGCGGTCAAACGCCGGGCGCAGCTTTGCGTAATCCTCCAGCGTCGAGGTGCCGCGAATATTGTTATCTTCCGCAAGCGGTTCACGGTAGGGGGGAACATAGGCGGTCATGACCTCATCGGTCAGCTTGCCTTCCGACCAGGCTTTTGCCGCAAGCTGATGTGAACGATGCGCCAGCGCATCCTGCTGCTCACGGGTAATGCCGTAGGTTTTAGCCATCTGCTCGGCGGTATCGCCCATGCGCAGGCCAGTGGAGTATTCCGCGACGGCAGGGGGGACAGGCATGAGGTCGCGCAGACGTAAACGCGAGAAGAGTTTGAGTTTTTGACCCGTTGTACGGGCTTTGTTGGCATCGACCAGGATACGCGCCAGCTTTTTACTGACCCCAATCGGCAGCACCGAAGAAGAGTCTGCCCCACCTGCAATTCCGGCGCGAATAGTGCCCGCCATCAGGCTTTCGGCGACGTTAGCAACGGCCTGGAAACTGGTTGCGCAGGCGCGGCTGACGCTGTAGGCATCGGTATGCACGTTCATCCCGGTACCGAGTACGATTTCCCGCGCAATATTGGGAGCTTCAGGCATCTGCACAACCTGACCGAACACCAGCTGCTCGATGACCTCAGGCGGAATTTCACTGCGAGCCAGCATCTCCCCCACTACCATTTTCCCCAGGTCAACGGCCGGTATGCCATGAAACGCCGTTGCCTGACGCGCAAATGGCGTACGCAATCCACTAACTATGGCAATGCGATCGCCCTGACGGGTAATTAGCGGTAATGCCTGACTCATAACACTCCCCTGTAAAAAATTTTTCGCAAACATAAAGTGGTCTGACCTGATAATAGTCTTAACCATTTTTTTACATTCAGCCAATCGGGGAAACGAAAAAGTGCGAGCTAAAACACAGAGAAGAAAAAGAAAATGCCCCTGCATGGCAGGGGCATTTGTGCGGTTTGTTGCCGGGTGCGAAAGGTAAAAGCAAAACGGTAACCCGTCGGTTACCGTTTTTAATGTTTGCGCCCTCTCCCGTGGGAGAGGGTCGGGGTGAGGGCATCAGGCCGCAGAAATTAACGCAGACCCAGCTGGAAAATCAGCGTTTCTGCTTCGCAGGAGAAAACAAAGTCGATGTCCAGCTTCACGCCGCCTTCCACTTCGGTAAAGGTCGACTTGATTTCACACGGATCGGATTCAACATCACGCGCACGCTTGCTCAGCGCGGCCAGGGTCTCTTCCGCTTCGGCACGGTTAGTGAACACACGGCTGTAAGACGCGGTGCAATCGGAGTTGTCCATGATGGTCCCAACATCCATACAGCAGCAAACCGGGGTTTCATCAGCACTGCATTTACTCATAGCTCAATTTCCTCTGTATTCGCGCAGCGCGCGAGATAAACACGATGCTGATATTTTACGCCCCGGCGCGGGCTCTCTCCAGCCGTTAATGGCGCAAAAACGGATAAGTGACCAATATCACACTAAAAAATGATCCAGAACAAAAACCACCCTTTTGGGTGAGTCGCGATGGTCACAATTTTGCCAACCAGATCTCGTTTCGCGAAACATGTTTGAAAATATTAATAAACAAACTTGCAACATTCTGGCTGGTCAGACCTATACTCTGGCCACTGGTCTGATTTGTCTGTCATACCTCAGACCCTACACTTCGCGCTCCTGTTACGGTATGTAACAATTATTGAATAAAAATAACTCAATGAGGTTATGGTCATGAGCCAGAAAACCCTGTTCAACAAGACTGCGCTGGCAGTCGCAGTGGCACTCGTCTCCACTTCCGCCTGGTCAGCGGGCTTTCAGTTAAACGAATTTTCTTCCTCTGGCCTTGGCCGTGCGTATTCCGGGGAAGGCGCTATTGCTGATGATGCGGGTAACGCGAGTCGTAACCCCGCGTTGATCATGATGTTCGATCGTCCGACTTTCTCTGCCGGTGCGGTTTATATCGACCCTGATGTCAACGTTTCTGGCAAGTCGCCTTATACGGGTGCGAGCCTTAAAGCGGACAATATTGCCCCAACAGCATGGATCCCCAACCTGCACTTCGTTGCGCCTATTAACGAACAGTTTGGCTGGGGTGCATCCGTAACGTCTAACTACGGCCTGGCTACCGAGTTCAATAACAACTACCCGGCTGGTGAATACGGCGGTAAAACAGACCTTACTACGCTGAACCTCAACCTGAGCGGTGCGTATCGCCTGAACGATAACTGGAGCTTTGGTCTGGGCTTTGATGCCGTCTACGCCGATGCCAAAATCGAACGTTATTCCGGGGAACAGACTGCACGCCTGCCTAAAAACAGCAATAAAATTGCCAGTCTTGAAGGTGATGAATGGGGCTATGGCTGGAACGCCGGTATCCTGTACGAGCTGGACAAAAACAACCGTTGGGGCCTGACCTATCGTTCCGAAGTGAAAATTGACTTCGACGGCGATTACAAGAGCGGCATCCTGACGCCTGTGAACAACCTGGTTCCTGGTGCGGGTACAACCATTCCTTGGGGAACGTCCAACCAGACCGTTCCAGGTTCACTGTCACTGCATTTGCCAGAAATGTGGGAAGTGTCCGGTTACAACCGTGTTGCGCCGCAATGGGCTATCCACTATAGCCTGGCCTATACCAGCTGGAGCCAGTTCCAGGAGCTGAAAGCGACCGGAACCAATGGCCAGACGCTGTTCTATAAGGACGAAAGCTTCCACGACGCCTATCGTATTGCGTTGGGTACCACCTACTACTACGATAAAAACTGGACTTTCCGCTCCGGTATCGCATTTGACGACAGCCCGGTTCCGGCAGACAAACGTTCCATTTCCATTCCGGATCAGGACCGTTTCTGGTTAAGCGCGGGCGCGACGTATGCGTTCAACGAGAATGCATCCATCGATGCGGGCGTATCTTATATGCACGGTCAGAAAGTGACGTTCCAGGAAGGCCCTTACGAGTTTACCTCTGAAGGTAAAGCCTGGCTGTTCGGTACGAACTTCAACTACGCGTTCTAACCGCGACAGAATCAAAAAAGGTGAGCATTGCTCACCTTTTTTATTTACTCAGAATCGATATCTTTTAGTTCGTTTTCGATCGCCTTCGCGTTTGGATTCTCTTCCGGCTTCAGCTTACCGCCGTTGGCAATAAAGTCATGATTCTGGAAGTACGCTTCACGTACCATAATGTACGGGTCGGAAGACTGGCGCAGCAGGCCATCAGAGTCGAGCAATTGCGCGCGGGTTTCAATCCCTTCTACCGTCCATTTACCCACCGAAAGCGGCCAGGTCAGCCATGACAGAACCGGATACAGCGTATCGACCATATCACCGCCGTCATCACGCACGGTGAAGCTGCCATAGAACGGCAGATGAACGTAAGGGCCGTAACCGACACCATAATGCCCCAGCGTACTACCAAAACGGTGCGGCTGTTCACGCTGCAGTTTCGGGTTCGCCATGCCTGCGACGTCAATAAAGCCGCCCATCCCCAGAATGGAATTCAGGAAGAAGCGGGTAAAGTGGACCATCCCCTGATAAGGGTCGCCCTGCAGGAAATAGTTCACCATTACCGCCGGCTCTTCGAGGTTACTGGTAAAGTTACTTAACCCGTTACGCGCGGGCTGTGGAACATAATCGCGCCATGCCACTGCCACCGGGCGAACCACATACGGGTCCAGCACGTTGTAGTTGAAGCTATACATGGAGCGGTTAAATCCTTCGAGAGGATCGGAGCGGCCCGTTTGCTCCCCAGAGCTGGCGCAGCCCACAAGCATCGTCGCGCCCAGCGCAAGCGCCGACAGCCGAAGTTTCATAAATATCTCCCTGTTCAGTATGGCTATCGTTGATTGCCATCCGTAACGGAGCCTGATGCTCCGTCTGTAAACGTGCAAGCGATTGTAACAGCACGTTTACCGATGTCTATGAGCACAATTACGGGCAGTAACCACCGTGACTCTGATCTCAGCATAGCCTGGCTTTTAGAATTCGTTTCGCTGGCAATTTTATAATGTCTTTGAAAGAGATGTATCACCTTTGTTGTCATTGCTGCCAATTTAAGAGCATCCCCACAGGCATCCCGGCAAAAGCCGCTACGCTTAACAGAAAGATCAATCTCCGGGAGCATATATGAAAGAAGTGGGCGAAGAAAAAATTGGCGAGAGCAATGAGGAACTTGAAATTGAAAGCGAGGAGAAAGCGCGCGGCGAGAAAATAGAAATTGATGAAGATCGCCTCCCTTCCCGCGCGATGGCCATTCACGAGCATATCCGCCAGGACGGTGAAAAAGAGATGGAGCGCGACGCGATGGCTCTCTTCTGGTCAGCCATCGCTGCAGGGCTCTCAATGGGCGCATCTCTGCTTGCGAAAGGGATATTTCATGTGCAGCTGGAGGGCGTACCCGGCGGTTTTTTACTCGAGAACCTCGGTTATACCTTCGGCTTTATTATTGTCATCATGGCCCGCCAGCAGCTATTTACTGAAAACACGGTGACCGCGGTTCTGCCGGTGATGCAAAACCCCACACTCGGGAATTTCGGTTTATTGATTCGGCTCTGGGGCGTGGTCCTGCTGGGAAATATCATTGGCACGGGCATCGCGGCCTGGGCGTTTGAATATATGCCGATATTTGATGAACCCACACGGGATGCGTTTGTAAAAATCGGCATGGATGTAATGAAAAACACGCCGGTCGAGATGTTCTCGAATGCCATCATCTCCGGCTGGATTATCGCCACGATGGTGTGGATGTTCCCTTCAGCAGGCAGCGCCAAAATTGTCGTGATCGTACTGATGACCTGGCTGATTGCGCTGGCGGACACTACGCATATTGTGGTCGGTACCGTTGAAATCCTCTATCTGGTCTTCAACGGTACGCTTCACTGGAGCGATTTCTTCTGGCCGTTTGCCCTTCCGACGCTGGCGGGAAACATCTGCGGCGGGACGTTTATCTTCGCGCTGTTAAGCCATGCCCAAATCCGTAACGACATGTCAAACAAACGCAAAGCTGAGCTTAAGGCACGGGAAAATGATGATAAATCGACAAAAAAATCGACCTGAATGGTGACTCTTTGAGCAGTCAGGCGGCGATGCGCTTAACGCAAAGTGTAAATAAGGCTATACTCGTGCCGCCTCGTCCCCTTAGTTAAATGGATATAACGAGCCCCTCCTAAGGGCTAGTTGCAGGTTCGATTCCTGCAGGGGACACTTTACCCTCCCGCTTATTTCTGCACATCGTTTATCCACTACCCGCATTCACTGAGCAGAAAAATCCTGTTTGATTTGAGCATAACGCGTTGCCAGCTGTCTTAGACGCAACTCCAGCTGGGTCTTTTCGGCTTCAGGAAGCGCACTTTCAGCACTATGCTCTGACAGGCGCCGGAGTTGTTCTTCAGCCGGTATGGTTTGGTTAAAGGACTGTATTGTCGAAAAAACCACCGATTTAAGCTCACTCACCGTGATATATTTTCCTTTTTGCTCATCCAGACTACTCAGCCTATGGCTCAGTTGCTGAAGCTTCATCATTCCCAGATACCAGCTGTTCATGGAATCGACAGGCAACGCTGCCGCGTTAAATTTTTGCTTCCACTGCACGGTGAGCGACTTCGCTTCCTCCGGCTGCAATGTCTGGAGTTGCGCTAACAACTGAAGGCTGTAGGAAATATTCCAGTCTGGTGGCAGCTTATCCAGTCGGGCAAGCTGCTGCTGCGTGTCGGTGATAAACGTGGACGGAATGGTGCCTCGCTGCGCTAACGCGTCTTGCTGAACAGGTGTAAGCACTTCAGGTACCAGACTTATTTCGACACGGCGGTTAAGCGCACGCCCTTCCGGGGTGTCGTTGGTTGCGACAGGGCGACTTTCGCCATAGCCCTGCACCGCAAAACAGCTTTCGGGTACGTCGCCGGTGTCACGCATCCAGCCGCGCACCGCTTCGGCACGCTTCAGAGACAGCGTCTGGTTCAGTTGCGGATTGCCGGTGTTATCGGTATGCCCTGACACGACAATCAGCCAGCCCGGCTTCGCTTTAATGCCAACCAGTGAATTCACCAGCATTTTGGTAGAGCCGGCTTTCAGCACGAACTTGCCGGTATCGAACAGCGACATACTGTCCAGCCTTACTATTTTCGGAACCGGTTTTGGTGCTGGCTGCGGTTTAGGAGGCGGCGGCACATACGAGCGGATCGCGTCCAGAAGGGGCATCCGTAGACGTTCTCCCTGATAAAGCCCCAGACCCAACCGGGCCGGTACACCGTTACGTGCATAGTCGTCCAGCAGCGCCGCATTCTCGCGAAGGACCGCAACGGCGGTAGCCTTCGGGCCATAATCATCGATGGAGAGGCTGTCGTAACGGGCTATATCGAAGCTCACGCGATGCAGCAGCTGGCGATTGTTCCAGCCACTGCTGAGCAGCGCGGCGATGGCCGCCAGGGTGAAAAGACCAAGGGCGCAGCGCCAGATGCGGGTCCGGGGAGTAAGTCCACTTCCTTCCGGTAACAGCGGCAGGATGAAATCCGGGAAGGGTGATATCACCGTACTGTCCGTCCCTACCGGTTGCCAGCCGGCTACCTGCTGCATGGCAGTATGACGCGATAACCACGCCGTCCAGGCAGAGGACGCAAGGCTTCCGGCAAGAATCGGCCCCATTCCCCACAGCAACGCTGCAGGTGCAATGGCCGGAACATCAGGATTCTCATCGATGAATACCGCCTGGACATGCTGATGGAACCAACTCATCAGGCTATTCATCAGCACCTGCTGCTGCATCACAGGCGCACCACCAGTGGTGACCCACGCGGCGATCGAACAAGGCGCATTCGACTCACGCCAGACAGTGCACCCTTCATCCGGAATAGCGGCCTGCCAGAGCATGTCATCCGTCATCCCACTGCCGATCTGACCATTCAGAATCCATGGCACAGAATGTCCCGTTTCTTTACGCAACTGGCTGATTTGCCAGCGCAGAGCCAGCAGACGACTTGTCAGGGCTTCGCTGTCGACGTGTTTCTGCGGGCAGACACTGACCATCACCGACAGCTGACGCCCCCAGTCCGGACGCTGCCACAGAATCTGACGGGCTACATGTTCCAGATCCTGATGGTCCTCAACGCGGATCCAGCATCCCTGCGTGACCATCAGTACCGGTGACTGTTGCGGCCAGGTCAGAGGCATATCGCCACAAACCAGCACCACAGGTTGACGGTAAGTGGTTTCAGGAAGGTCATCCAGATGCAGGGTGACGTCATGCTCCCTACGAAATCTGGCGATATACCAGAACGCGACGATAACCCCGAACATCGCCAGCAAAACGAGCACTGAAGCCAGCCGGGATACCGGCAGAAAAGCCAGACAGACCACGGCACTCAGCAGGGCGGCCCACAGCGCAAGAACGCGCTGTTGTACAGGACTCATTTTGCGACTCCCGGCAACAGGGTCAGCAGCATCTGATCGAGCCAGCGATCCAGTCCCCACCAGAGTGCGGCAAGAACAATCACGCTCAGGCCTATGCGCGCGGGCCATGACGCCAGCCAGCCACCCGCCCCGCGCCCCGTGCGGCTTTCTGCCAGAACAGGGTGAGTCTGCGGATAGCTGAACGGCGTAACACGTTCATTGAGGGCGCTGACCAGCTTCTGGCGTTCTGGATCGTTCAGCGAGCGAAAGTTTCCCAGAAATCCGAGCATCATTACACGCTGAAAACAGGTCAGTACGGCATTGTCTGATGCAGGTTCACGAAGCACATCGCGCATCCTGTCACACAAAGTGTCACCCGCGTCCATTGTGCCGAGGAAGTGTCCCTGCAGAGGAATGTCATACCACTGCACACAGGCATCATCCTCTACACCGCGCCCTTTGACCGCCTCATCAAGCAATGCACATTGTGCAGTGATGATATGCTTACAGCTGGCTTCATCGAGTTCACTCGCTTTCAGTTCACGCTGAACGCGTTCCACATCAGCGATACAGCGTTCCCACAAGACCCGACCTTCGCCTTCCTGAAACTGCGGGCCATAGCGAAGGCTGATGACCTGAAGCCAGGTATCCTGCAGCAGTGCGTCAATATCAACAGACACGACCGCTCCGTGTTTACGTTCACTCATGTTCTCAATACCGCAAAGAGTTCAAGTTCAGGCTCGCCGAGCATGCCCGGGACGTAAAACATACATGTCCCACTCTGGAGCATTTCAGTCGCCAGAGGATGGGAGAGATCGAGACTGAAATACTGATTTTCCAGGCGAAGCGGAATGGCAGCCGGCACATGGCGCAGTGGCACCAGGGGCACCCCCACCCGTGATGAATTGACGATACTCCTGACATGGTCAGGGCTGCCGACCTTACACTGACGTGGGAACTGTTCCTGCAGCTGTGCCACCGGCATCGGTGAACGCACTGAGAGGTAATAATCCGCCCCTTCGCGCAGACGCGGGTCATGCAGGCGAGCCTGCCAGAAGTGCAGCCGTGGGTCATAGTCGAGTGCCAGGGCCACCACCCGTGACGGCAGGCTGGCTTCAAGCAGATCGCCAAGCAAGTCAAACAGCGGTGGAAACACTGCATTGAGTTGCTCATGATGCCAGGCCGGAATGGCGCTCACCTGATGCTCCAGGGAGAAGGTCAGCAGGCTCCCCGCCAGGCGAGAAAGTTCCGGATATAGACGCTCCGGTGGGCTTTGCGGGTATCGCTGAAACTGTCCGAGCACGGGCTCGGCGCTGTTCAGCGCATTTAGCAGCCAGAACAGTGATACATCAGCCACGGCGAAGTCTGCCATACGCTCATTGCTTTCACGCCGCATTGCCATCAGACGGCACAGTCGGGCCCGCAGTTGGGTCATCAGCTGTTCCAGCTGAGTTACCAGCCAACGGCTGCCCTGGAGGGTCAACAACGGAGGGAGAAACGTCTCATCCAGTAACCACATCCCCTGTGAGTCCTGCTGCAGGCGGGCGACCGGACAAGTCAGATAATCGCTGTTGTTCTGATGCGCAAAACGCAGCGTCAGTTCCGGCTGCATCACGGCAATCTGACGAGTGTCTTCCCCAAAGGTATTGCGTACATCCCGCCAGCGCTGACGATATCGCACCGGACGCTCGGCCACCTCATCGGGTTTCAGGCAGTTGCCGCCGTTCGCCCGCAGTAGCGGGAGCGCCAGCACCACCGTCACCTCCTGCGTTTCGCTTTCAAGCGACAGTACCGGTGGCAGCGAATCAGCATTGTTTGTATCAATCAGCGTACCGTCCTGAAAACGGACATGCAGATGACGGGCCTGCAGACGTCCAAGCCTGAGAGCTTCCGGCTCGAAGGTAGCATTTATAACCCCCCACGGGCAGGAGAGGCCCAGCCGGGCAATACACTCGGCAGACCAGGCCGCATAAGCGACCTGTTGCTGAAAATGCTGGGGAGCGACCATAATGCCCCTACCCCATAACGGTTGTTCCGTTTTCATCGGCTTCCTGCCTGTTATTACGATTTCGCTTTCGGCATCTGGGAAACCAGCGACAGGTTGACGTCCATCCCTTCCACCTGGAAGTGTGGAATCGCATACAATTTCACGCGGAAGAAGCCTGGGTTATCTTCAATATCTTCCACCACCACTTTTGCATCACGCAGTGGATGAGACGCCTGGAGTTCGTCGCCCGGGTCGGTCATTTCGGTCACCAGACTGCGGACCCAGGTGTTCAGTTCCAGCTCCAGTAGTCGACGATCCTTGGTGGTACCGATGTTCTCGCGCTGAATTAGCTTCAGGTAGTGGGCAATACGCGACAGCAGGAAGATGTACGGCAGACGCGCATTGATACGGCTGTTGGCCGTTGCATCAGCGGTGTCATACAGCGCCGGTTTCTGAGTGGAGTTTGCTGAGAAGAAGCAGGCGTAGTCGCGGTTTTTGTAGTAGGACAACGGAATAAAGCCCAGATTCGCGAATTCGAATTCACGCGTTTCAGGGATCATCACTTCGCTCGGTATTTTTACCTGATTGCCGGTACCCAGGTCATACAGATGGATAGGCAGATCCTGAACCGCACCGCCGGCCTGCGGGCCACGGATTTGGACACACCAGCCGTTATTAATAAAGCTACGCACCATGTTGGAAGCGAAGGCAAACGACGCATTCGTCCACAGGTATTTGTCGTGATCCGGACCTTTGACTTCTTCTACATAGTTGAAACTGCGAACCGGAACGGTATCCGGGCCATACGGTAAACGTCCCAGTACGCGCGGCATCACCAGACCGATGTAGCGAGCGTCGTCCGTATCGCGGAACGATTTCCACTTGATATACTCGGCGCGATCAAAATAGTTACCAATATCTTTAATCGCAGCGACGTCTTCCATTGATTCTTTGAGGAAGAATTTCGGGCCTGCCGAGCCGATAAATGGCATATGTGCAGCCGCAGATACTTTTGAGATGTTGCGCAGCAGAGCGACATCCTGCGCTGAAGCATCGAACTCATAAGCGGAAACCAACGCCGCAATCGGCTCGCCGCCTGGGGTATCATATTCATCAATGTAGGTGTGTTTATACAAACCACTCTGGATGACTTCCGGGCTGTCTTCAAAGTCCTGGCGCAGCTCTTCTTTAGACATGCTCAGAAGCTCGATTTTCACGTTCTGGCGAAAATCTGTTTTATCAATCAGCGACTTCACTCCGCGCCACAGGCTCTCAACCGACTGAAACTCTTCATGGTGCATAACGGCGTCCAGCTGGCGGCTTATCTGGTAGTCGAGCTCAGCGATATGGTGATCGATCAGGCTTTTATCCAGTTTTTCGACCTTCGAGCCTGCCTTGGTCAGGCATTCCAGAAAGACCTGCATACCTGCGGTCAGACGCTCGTCTGCGGTCGCATCCGACATTGCCTGCGCATCTTGCCAGATGTCCAGCGCGCTCAGCTCAGAGACAGGGTTCAGATTGATTTTCTCAAACAGTGAGGCGTACACCCCACCCACAGCAGGGCGTTCCAGCACCACGCTTTCCCCGCCAGCAGTATTATTTTGTACAGACATGAGCATTCCTTGATTAATCCGTTAAAACAGCATGATGATTAAGGTTTTTTTGAAGCCAGCGCGGATAACTCATTTCGCAACTCAGCACTAAGCGTCTGGTCAAGAACGATTTTCTCCAGCTCTTTTCGGAAAGTCTGGTTATCCAGCAGGTTGGCCTTCAGATCGCGGAGCAAGTTGCGCATTGCCAGCATCGCCTTCAGCTGTGGAATTTGGGCCGCCACCTGCTCTGGCGTGAAATCTTTCATGCTCTGGAAAGTCAGCTGAATGTTGTCCTCACCGCCATCTTCAGACAGCGTATTTTTAACGGCCAGATTAACTTTTGGGGAATATTCGGAAAGAACGCTATCAAAATTATTTTTGTTGATATTAACTTTTTCACGCTCCGATATTGGTGCAGATTCCTGTCCATTACTGAAATCACCTGTAACAAGCAATTTCAAGGGTAATTCCATTTTCTTGCTTGCTCCGCCAGTATGCAGGTCAAGCTTCAGGTTAATACGTGCCTTAGGCACCTCATTCTGAAAACTGTCAGCCATTTTATCATCCCTCTTTGTTTAGCTATGCCAACTTCACGGTATCGTTCTTGATGCGCAATAATAGAATAATGATCGAAACAAAATCAAATACACAGATCATTTATCCATGACAAGAATTTTCTTAAGAATTTTTCTCTAATACATTATCGCAAATTGCCTAATTAACTCAGAAAAAGAAACTGCTCTTTTCGCACAAATCGAATATTTGTATCGCAGAAGGGATTGCAGCCAGAGAGATGTTAATAAAAACATCTTGTTTTGATTTGCATCACAGCACCACGCCAAAAAACGCTAAAGAACTGCAATATCTTATTGCGGCACGATTAAAAGGGGAACGTAATCGAGGATAGAAGGCGACCACTCCATTGACAGCATGAATAATACTTAAGAATTTTCATAAAGAAAATTCTTAAGTATTATATGAAGGGGTAAATAAACGCGTAAATATTTAATTTGGCGAAAATCAACGACGCATTTTTTTCGTTACGCTTTCTTTCTGAACGCTAACGCTACTGCGTTCCGCTGAGGCAGGAAAGGCGCTTTCCATGTGAAAGTCGATAAAATCTGTAAAATCAAGGACCTCTCGGGCTGCCGCTTTTTTAATCAAAAACGAGTAATAGCACATATCGTATAACGGTGCTACATTACGCCGCCCGCCCAAATCAGCAGTGGCCAGGCAACGCCGTAAAGTTCGGTAAAGCCTGCAACCATCACCTTGAAGAACGGTCTTATCGGCACGTCGTATCGCAAACTCTGCGCTACCTTTACAGGCTTCATATAGGTTCTACTATTTTGTCTCAATCCAAATTTCAACGCGCGTTTTTACACCCGCGTTACTGGTTTACATGGTTTGGTCTTGGCGTACTCTGGCTGCTGGTTCAACTTCCATACCCGGTCCTGCGCTTGCTAGGGTCGAAACTGGGCAGCGCTTCCCGCGTTTTCCTGAAACGTCGCGAATCCATCGCGCGTAAAAATATTGAGCTTTGTTTTCCGCAGTACAATGCCGAAGAGCGCGAAAAACTCATTGCTGAAAACTTTAAGTCTATCGGCATGGCGCTGCTTGAAACGGGCATGGCCTGGTTCTGGCCGGATGAGCGTGTCCGCAAGTGGTTTGACGTGGAAGGACTGGATAATCTGAAACGCGCGCAGATGCAAAAACGCGGCGTGATGGTCGTCGGCGTTCACTTTATGTCGCTGGAGTTGGGTGGCCGCGTGATGGGGCTTTGTCAGCCAATGATGGCAACTTACAGACCGCACAACAGCGCTCTGATGGAGTGGGTGCAAACGCGTGGCCGCATGCGTTCCAATAAGGCGATGATCAGTCGTAATAACCTGCGCGGTATGGTCGGCGCTCTCAAGAAAGGAGAGGCCGTCTGGTTTGCACCCGATCAGGATTATGGACGTAAAGGCAGCAGCTTTGCCCCCTTCTTTGCGGTGAAAGACGTTGCGACGACTAACGGTACCTTTGTTATTTCTCGGTTATCGGGCGCCTCCATGCTGACCGTGACGATGGTGAGAAAAGCAGATAAATCAGGCTACCGTCTGCACATCTCCCCTGAAATGGCTAACTATCCGGAAAACGAGTGCGAAGCCGCAGCGTTTATCAATAAAGTCATCGAAACTGAAATCATGCGTGCTCCAGAGCAGTATCTGTGGATGCATCGTCGTTTCAAAACACGCCCTCTTGGCGAAGCCTCGCTCTATATTTAAGCTCTTCATGAAGGTTAGTTTCGCTAAGAAACTAACCTTTTCAATCACCTGTCTTCCCGCTGAAAACCCGTCACTCATTGCGTCGCTCAAAGTGAATTTATTGCGTTGTGAAATCAAACTGTCGCCGTTCCACGACACTCGTAAGTAGCGGAAATTATTTAAAAAAATCCCTCTTGTCACCCTTCATTTTTAGGCGTACATTAGCGCCGTCTGGCAACAGGAAAGCACAGAATTCTGAGCTGGAGTCGGCGGCGTAACGGGAAAATTCTCATTTTCGTTTTGACCGGATTTCAGCTCTCTATAATCAGGTGGACTCTGTTTTTAAATGCGTACCACAAGATACGCGGAGCGATGAAACGTGAAATATTTCTTTATGGGCATTTCGGTGATTGTTTTAGTCTGGGCCGGAACCTTTGCCCTGATGATTTAGTGAAGAACATGCAGTCAAAAAAACAGGAGCCATCGGCTCCTGTTTTTTTATGTCATGACGATGCGGGATGTTCTGCGACGCTCTTTGAGGTGAGAAGACCATCGGCACGGAACATACTCTTGATGCCCCTCACCGCCTGACGAATACGGTCGCTGTTTTCAATCAGGGCAAATCGCACATGGGTGTCGCCATAATCACCGAATCCAATGCCAGGCGAGACACACACTTTTGCATCCTGGAGCAGTTTTTTGGCAAACTCCAGCGATCCCATCGCCGCGTACGGTTCCGGAATTTTTGCCCAGACGTACATAGACGCCTTCGGCATTTCCACCATCCAGCCCGCTTCATGCAAGCCTTTTACCAGCACGTCACGGCGGCGCTTATACTGGGCGGCAATCTCGTGAACGCACTGCTGGTCGCCCTCCAGGGCAGCGATAGCCGCGACCTGCAGCGGCGTGAAGGTGCCGTAATCGTGGTAACTCTTAATGCGCGCCAGTGCGCTCACCAGCGTTTTGTTACCCACCATAAAGCCAATACGCCAGCCCGCCATGTTGTAGCTTTTCGACAGGGTAAAGAACTCTACCGCCACGTCACGCGCGCCCGGGACCTGCATAATCGACGGGGCTTTCCAGCCGTCATAGACGATGTCAGCATAGGCTAAATCGTGAACCACCAGCACGTCATAACGCTTAGCCAGCGCAACAACTTTCTCGAAGAAATCAAGCTCCACGCACTGCGCCGTTGGGTTCGACGGGAAGCCGAGGATCATCATCTTCGGTTTCGGATAACTTTCACGAATCGCACGTTCCAGTTCGTTAAAGAAATCGACACCTTCCACCAGCGGCACAGAGCGGACCTGGGCGCCGGCAATCACCGCGCCGTAGATATGGATCGGATAGCTTGGATTAGGCACCAGCACCGTATCGCCATGATCCAGCGTAGCCAGCATCAGGTGTGCCAGCCCCTCTTTCGAGCCGATGGTGACAATCGCTTCACTTTCCGGATCGATATCAACCTGATAGCGATCCTGATACCAGCGCGAGATCGCGCGACGTAACCTGGGAATACCGCGAGAGGTTGAGTAGCCGTGCGTATCCGGGCGCTGGGCAACCGTGCAGAGCTTCTCAACGATATGCGGTGGCGTTGGGCCGTCAGGGTTACCCATGCTGAAATCAATGATGTCTTCGCCGCGCCGACGCGCAGCCATTTTCAGTTCAGCTGTGATATTGAAAACATAAGGGGGGAGACGATCGATACGCGTAAAACGGCGTTCAGGACTGAATTCAGCCATAGATTCCTCAGATTAACGTTAGCGCCCGGACCGTCCGAGCGACGTTGCCACCGATGTGGCATGTTTAGAAAATAACCTGAAAAAAATCATGCTGTCGAGAGGGAAGTGAAAAAAAAGCAATCGCCTGAAAACCGGAACCCTGCTGTGACGAAAAGCGGAAGCCCCTGTTTCAGGGTTGGCTTTCTGATAGCCGTTATTTAACAGGATGATATCAAAACAGTTACCTGACGATACGCAGGCTATAAAAAATCAGGACGTGTCCGTTACCGACAGACAATCCCCTTTAGAAATTGTGGTTTTTCCTCATTTGATAAACCTGACGGATAGCTGGTCAATACGCGCCAGGTTTTTTATCATGGCTCTTTCCCGTTTTCCCAGGTCTACTCGTGCACGAAATATTCACTATGCTGCTGGCGGTTTTTGACCGTGCGGCATTAATGCTGATTTGCCTGTTCTTCCTCATTCGCATTCGCCTGTTTCGCGAGCTGTTGCACAAATCCGCACACTCGCCAAAAGAGCTGCTGGCCGTTACCGCTATCTTTTCCCTGTTCGCCCTGTTCAGCACCTGGTCAGGCGTGCCGGTAGAGGGTTCGCTGGTTAACGTGCGCATTATCGCGGTGATGTCCGGCGGAATTTTGTTTGGCCCGTGGGTGGGCGTCATCACCGGCGTGATTGCCGGAACCCATCGCTATCTGATTGATATCGGCGGCGTGACGGCGGTGCCCTGCTTTATCACCAGCATTATCGCCGGGGTGCTATCCGGCTGGATCAGCCGAAAAATCCCGAAAAAACAGCGCTGGCGCGCCGGGATCGTGGCGGGCATGGTGTGCGAAACGCTGACCATGATCCTGGTCGTTATCTGGGCCCCCACCACCGCGCTGGGGCTGGATATCGTCTCGAAAATCGGTATTCCGATGATTCTGGGCAGCGTGTGCATCGGCTTTATTGTGCTGCTGGTGCAAAGCGTTGAAGGCGAAAAAGAAGCAAGCGCCGCACGTCAGGCCAAGCTGGCGCTGGATATCGCCAACAAAACGCTGCCGCTCTTCCGTCACGTTAACGCGGAATCATTGCGTCAGGTCTGCGAGATCATTCGCCACGACATTCATGCTGACGCTGTCGCCATCACCAATATTGACCACGTGCTGGCCTACGTCGGCGTGGGGGAACACAACTATCGCGACAACGATGACACCATTAGCCCGACCACCAGACAGGCGATTAACTACGGTAAAATCATTATCAAAAACAATGATGAAGCCCACCGAACGCCGGAAATCCACTCCATGCTGGTGATCCCGCTGTGGGAGAAAGGCGTCGTGACGGGCACGCTGAAAATTTATTACTGCCACGCGCATCAGATCACCTCCACGCTGCAGGAGATGGCCATCGGCCTGTCGCAGATTATCTCGACTCAGCTGGAGGTTTCGCGGGCAGAACAGCTGCGTGAGATGGCAAATAAGGCAGAGCTTCGCGCGCTGCAGAGCAAAATCAATCCCCATTTTCTGTTTAACGCGCTGAACGCGATCTCCTCGTCCATTCGTCTTAATCCGGACACCGCGCGCCAGCTGATTTTTAATCTGTCGCGCTATCTGCGCTACAACATCGAGCTGAAAGATGACGAGCAGATCGACATCAAAAAAGAGCTGTATCAGATAAAAGACTACATCGCGATTGAGCAGGCGCGCTTTGGCGACAAGCTCACGGTCATTTACGATATTGATGAAGAGGTCAACTGCGTGATCCCGAGCCTGCTTATCCAGCCGCTGGTCGAAAACGCGATTGTTCACGGCATTCAACCCTGTAAAGGCAAAGGGGTGGTCACTATCAGCATCACCGAAAGCGGAAACCGGGTGAGGATTGCCGTGCGCGATACCGGCCACGGAATTGATCCTAAAGTCATTGAGCGCGTCGAGTCTAACGAGATGCCCGGAAATAAAATCGGCCTGCTGAACGTGCACCACCGGGTCAAGCTGCTTTACGGCGATGGACTGCACATTCAGCGTCTTGAACCGGGCACCGAAATTGCTTTTTACGTCCCGAATGAGCGCTCTCCGGTCCATTCGACAACATCACTGTTGCCCCAGGTGGAGTAACCCATGAAAGTTATTATTGTCGAAGATGAAATTCTGGCTCAACTGGAGCTAACCTGGCTTATCAACACCCACAGCCAGATGGACATTGTGGGTACGTTTGATGACGGTCTGGACGTGTTGAAGTTTTTGCAGCATAACCGGGTCGACGCCATTTTTCTGGATATCAATATTCCGTCGCTGGATGGCGTATTGCTGGCGCAAAACATCAATCAGTTTGCCCATAAGCCGTTTATTGTTTTCGTTACAGCCTGGAAAGAGCACGCCGTAGAGGCCTTCGAGCTGGAGGCGTTTGACTATATCCTTAAGCCTTACCAGGAATCGCGGATTGTCAGCATGCTGCAAAAGCTGGAGGCCGCATGGCAGCAGCAGACAGCCCCTGCTAACGCCAGCCCAACGGTAAGGGACAACGACACCATTAATCTGGTCAAAGATGAGCGCATCATCGTGACGCCGGTCAATGATATCTACTATGCCGAAGCCCATGAAAAGATGACCTTTGTCTATACGCGGCGGGAATCTTACGTGATGGCGATGAACATCACCGAGTTTTGCAGCAAGCTGCCTGCGTCGCACTTTTTCCGCTGCCACCGCTCGTTCTGCGTGAATTTAAACAAGATCCGCGAGATCGAACCGTGGTTTAACAATACCTATATATTGCGTCTGAAGGATCTGGATTTTCAGGTGCCGGTGAGCCGCAGCAAGGTGAAAGAGTTCCGCCAGCTCATGCACCTGTAACGAAAAAGCCCTCTCCCGCGGGAGAGGGCTATACGTCAGAGGATTTGACCGAGAACCTGACGCAGATGGGCCCCCGAACCCAGCAGACCCGGGTTATCATGCACGATCAGATAAACCGGGATGTCCTGCACGTAGCTTCTGAATCGCCCTTTATCCTCAAACCCGCCGCGGAAGCCGGAGGCTTTGAAGAACTCCAGGAAGCGCGGCACAATGCCGCCCGCGATATAAACGCCCCCGAAGGTACCCAGCGTCAACGCAAGGTTGCCGCCGAAGCGTCCCATAATCACGCAGAACAGCGACAGGGCACGACGGCAGTCAATGCAGCTGTCCGCCAGCGCGCGTTCGGTAACGTCTTTTGGCTGTAGATTCTCCGGCCGACGACCGTCTGATTTCACAATCGCCCGGTACAGGTTCACCAGTCCCGGACCTGAAAGGACGCGCTCGGCGGAGACGTGGCCGATCTCCGCGCGCAATTCTTCGAGGATAATGCCCTCTTCTTCGCTGTTAGGCGCAAAGTCCACGTGACCACCTTCACCCGGCAGGCTCACCCAGCGCTGAGCGACATGCACCAGATGTGAAACGCCCAGGCCGGTACCGGCCCCGTAGACCGCAATCGGCTTACCCTCGACCGGTTCAGCGCCGCCAAACTGGATCAGATGCTCAGGCTTCAGCATCGGGATCGCCATGGACACAGCGGTGAAGTCATTGATGATTTCAAGATGCGCAAAGCCGAGGTTTTTTCTCATTTCGGCGATGGAGAATGCCCAGGTATGGTTGGTCATGGCGACCCAGTCGCCGGTTATCGGGCAGGCAATTGCGATGCAGCCATCTTCAACGCTCACCTGATGTTCTTCCAGATAGACGCGGACAACGGCCTCAAGGCTTGGATAATCCAGCCCGGAATAGGTTTTCGCCCGGGAAATTTCACCGCTACTTACATCGCATAATGCGAGGCGCGCGTTCGTGCCGCCCACATCACCTACCAACGCATACTTTGTCATTCTTCAACTGCTCCGCTAAAGTCAAAATAAATCTTTGGGACACTGTAAATTCAAGGCGTGATAACAACAACGACCGGAAGGTGAATGCCCATGGATTATCGATCTTCGTCACAGAATAACTTTACCGTTTCAGCACCTTTTGCACTATTGCCATAAGGCTTAATGTGCAAAGTAACGTAATACCGTTTTGTACAAGGAAATCATCATGCTCCACCCGCGAGCCAGAACCATGCTATTGCTGGCCATTCCGGCGCTCATCATTGGCGTGGTTTCAAGTCTGGTGCTCATTGTCGTGATGAAAGTCGCGTCGGTGCTGCAAACACTATTATGGAACGCGCTTCCTGCAGGACTGGGCGTCCCCGCTGATTCTCCTGCCTGGATCGTTGGAATGCTGACGTTAACCGGTATAGCGGTGGGTCTGGTGATCCGTTTCAGTCCCGGCCATGCCGGCCCCGATCCGGCACAGGAACCGTTGATTGGTGCCCCGGTTGCGCCCTCGGCGTTGCCAGGGCTAATCATTGCGTTGATTCTGGGCCTTGCCGGCGGCGTCAGTCTGGGTCCTGAGCACCCGATTATGGCCGTGAATATTGGCCTGGCGGTTTTTCTCGGTTCACGCATTTTGCCTCGTGTCGGCGCGCTGGACTGGACCATTCTCGCCTCCGCAGGCACCATCGGGGCGCTTTTCGGCACGCCCGTTGCGGCAGCACTGATCTTTTCGCAGACGCTCAGTAGCAATAACGACGTCCCGCTGTGGGATAAGCTGTTTGCGCCGCTGATGGCCGCCGCAGCCGGGGCGTTGACCACCAGCCTGTTTTTCCATCCCCATTTTTCACTCTCCCTGCCCCACTACGGCCAGATGCAAATCGCTGATATTTTCAGCGGCGCCATCGTCGTCGCCATCGCCATTGCGCTGGGCATGGTGGCGGTATGGTGTCTTCCACGTCTGCACCGGCTAATGCACAGACTCAAACACCCGGTGTTGATTCTGGGAGCCGGCGGTTTGATCCTCGGTATCTTAGGGGCAATCGGTGGGCCGGTGACGTTGTTCAAAGGTCTGGACGAGATGCAGCAGCTGGCCTTCAGCCAGGTATTTAGCGTCTCCGACTATCTGCTGTTTGCCGTAATCAAGCTGGCAGCGCTGGTGGTGGCCGCCGCCTGTGGTTTCCGCGGTGGACGCATCTTCCCGGCGGTCTTTGTCGGCGTCGCGCTGGGGCTGATGCTGCACGAGCATGTCGATGCGGTCCCTGCGGCGATTACCGTCTCTTGTTCTATTCTGGGGCTGGTTCTGGTGGTCACGCGCGACGCCTGGCTAAGCCTGTTTATGGCGGCGGTAGTCGTACCGGATTCGACGCTTTTCCCTCTGCTTTGTATCGTGATGTTGCCCGCCTGGCTCCTGCTGGCGGGCAAACCGATGATGATGGCCTGGCGAAACGACAAATAATCAGGCGCTATTGCGCGCCTCCAGCGCTTTGGTAATCGCCCCCAGCAGCGGCGGGATATCCGCTTTCGGCAGCATCACCTCAATCAGCGAGAGCCGCTCGTGGTGCGCTACTTTTTCAAGGACGTCCGCCAGCTGCTCCGCTTCACTGACCCGCCAGCACTGGGCCTGAGGATCAAGGCTCAGAGCCTGCGGGATTTGCGTCCAGTTCCATAGCGCAATGTCGTTATACCGCTGCTCAGGCCCATGGATCGCTCTTTCCACCGTGTACCCTTCGTTGTTAAGAACCAGAATGATGGGGTGTTGTTTATCCCGCAGCATCGAGCCGAGCTCCTGGATGGTGAGCTGCGCCGCGCCATCCCCCGTCAGAACAATCACGCGCCGGTTCGGGCAGGCCGTCTGTGCGCCAAAGGCCGCCGCCAGCGTATAGCCAATCGATCCCCACAGCGGCTGGACGATAAAATTCACGTCCGCCGGCAGACGAAGGTCGATCGCGCCGAAGGCCGATGTGCCCTGATCCGCAAGAATGATGTCTCCCGGACGAATAAACGTCTGCAGCGTTTGCCAGAAATTCGCCTGCGTCAGCGAGCCATCCGGCTGCGGGTAGGCCATCAAGTTTTGAGAGGACGGTACGGGCGTACCGTGCACGTGCTGTTTACACAACTCCACCAGCGTTTCGATTGCCTGAAGCATGGGGATGCCGGTAAACCAGATATCACCAACGCGTGAAGCATGAGGCTGAACTTCTATCGTTTGTGCCGGGGTGAGCTGATGCGTGAAGCCGGCGGTAAGGGTATCGGTAAATCGCGTCCCGATGCACAGCACGATATCAGCCCCTTCAATCGCCTCTTTTACCGCGCCGGCGCTCGCCGAGCCGCTGTAGGTGCCGTAAAAACCAGCGTGACGTTCGTCAAATATTCCTTTGCCCATCAGCATGGTGGCATGTGCCATCGGCACGTCTTTAACCCATTTCTGTAGCGCATGCTTCAGGCCATGGCGCAGGACAAGGAAATCGGCCAGCAGCGCAGTACGCTTGCTTCTGGCAAGCTTGTTCTCAGCGGCCTCCCGGAACGCTTTCAGGCAGGCGCTATCGGCATGCGCATGGCGGAGCGTGAGAGCGCTTACAGGAGGCGTGGCGGCCTTTTTTGCCACGTCGGCAGGCAACATCAGATAGCCGGGGCGACGCTCCCGGAGCATAGTGGTTAACACCCGGTCGATTTCATAGCAGGCGTTTTGTTCGGTCAGGATCGCTTGTGCAGCAGTAATCGGCTCGCTCATATGATAAAAATGACGAAACTCACCGTCGCCCAGCGTGTGGTGCAGTAGCTCCCCTCTTTGCTGTGACGCCATACCCGGCGCCCCCACAATATGCAGTACCGGAACATGTTCGGCATAGCTGCCCGCAATGCCGTTCATGGCGCTTAACTCTCCTACGCCAAATGTCGTCAGCAGCGCGGCGAAGCCCTTACATCGGGCATATCCGTCCGCGGCATAAGAGGCGTTTAACTCGTTGGCACAGCCCACCCAGCAGATATCGGGGCTGTCTATCACGTGGTCGAGAAACTGCAGGTTATAGTCGCCCGGCACGCCAAACAGATGATCGGCTCCACAATCTGTAAGACGGTCCAGCAGGTAATCGGCGACGCAGTATGGGGTACGCATGAACAGGTATCCTTCTAATGTTGACCTCACCTTGAGTATTAAATAAGCGTGATGGCTGTCCAGAATTGGCGATAAGAAGGGCATGGAAAGAATGCTTTACAAAAAAGGCTGCGCTATGCTGCTTTTTTTCCTAAAAATGTAAACGCATACACTGATTTTTCACTTCAGCGCCAGAGGTTTCGAAAATGGGTTATCAGCCGGACAAAAACCGTTACAGGACAATCGAGTATCGCCGCTGTGGGCAGAGCGGGCTCAGGTTGCCCGCCATCTCGCTCGGGCTATGGCATAACTTTGGTGACACCACGCTTATCGAAAACAGCCGTCAACTTTTACAGCGTGCGTTCGATCTGGGCATTACGCATTTCGACCTTGCCAACAACTATGGCCCGCCACCGGGATCGGCCGAACGTAATTTCGGCCGTATTTTACAGGAGGACTTCCAGCCCTGGCGCGACGAGCTAATCATCTCTACCAAAGCGGGCTATACCATGTGGGAGGGTCCTTACGGCGACTGGGGGTCACGCAAATACCTGCTGGCAAGCCTCGATCAAAGCCTGAAGAGGATGGGGCTGGAGTATGTGGATATCTTCTATCATCACCGTCCTGACCCACAGACGCCGCTGCAGGAAACCATGAAAGCGCTTGACCATGCGGTGCGCCAGGGGAAGGCTCTGTATGTTGGATTATCCAACTACCCCGCTGAACTGGCCCGCAAGGCGATTGATATCCTTGACGATCTCGGTACGCCCTGCCTGATCCACCAGCCGAAATATTCCCTGTTTGAGCGTGCGCCGGAAGAGGGATTGCTGGACGTGCTGCAGGAAAAAGGAGTCGGCTGTATTCCCTTCTCGCCGCTGGCCGGTGGGCAACTGACCAACCGCTATCTGAACGGCATTCCCGCAGACTCACGCGCGGCAAGCGGCAGTCAGTTCCTTAACCCCGACCAGCTCACCGAAGAGAAGCTGGAGAAGATTAGAAAGCTGAACGCCATGGCGGAAGAGCGCGGCCAGAAGCTGTCCCAGATGGCGCTGGCCTGGGTATTACGTCATGAGAATGTGACCTCAGTGCTGATTGGGGCGAGTAAAGCGGCTCAAATTGATGACGCCGTGGGGATGCTGGCAAACCGCCATTTCTCTGTGGATGAGTTGGCCCGTATAGACGCGATCCTGAGCAGTTCAATATAAAACCGTTTTTAGCAAAAAGTGCTCTCCCCCCAGGAATTCGGAGTTGAGGCGATGATACGAAGCTTTACCAACTCGTAAAATTGCGTTAACAGGCCCACCAAAGGCCCCGATCGTGAAGGAGAAAGAGTATGTTCAGGTCACTGATTCTTGCAGCGGTATTACTGGCTTCGGCGCCGCTGATCGCCACTGCGGGCGAAATCACCCTGTTGCCATCAGTAAAATTACAAATTGGCGATCGTGACGACTACGGCAGATACTGGGACGGCGGCTACTGGCGCGACCGTGACTACTGGCACCGTCATTATGAATGGCGCGGCGATCGCTGGTGGAAACATGATAACGGCAGACACCGCGGCTGGTATAAAGACAACGCGTATGAGCGCGGCTACCGTGAAGGCTGGAACGATCGTGACGACCGTCGCGGCGGCTGGGGTCGCGGGAAAGGTCATGGTCACGGCCATCACCACTAACAAAAAAAGGAGCCATGGAGGCTCCTTTTTTTGTTAAAGACCCAGTGCGGTTCCCACCAACAACCACAGGTTCAGCGCAACGACCACCACCACGATGGCCCATCCTGTTCGTTTTACCAGCGTTGAGTTAACCAGCTCGCCCATCAGAGTTTTGTTGCTGGTAAAGATCAGCAGCGGCACCAGCGCCAGCGCGATACCAAAACTCAGCAGAACCTGGCTCATGACCAGAATTCGCGTTGGGTCGAGACCCATCAGAATCACCACAAATGACGGCAGCATGGTGACGGAGCGACGAACCCACAGCGGAATGTGGAAGCGGACAAACCCCTGCATCACAACCTGGCCTGCCAGCGTGCCCACCACCGTAGAAGAGAGGCCGGCAGCTACCAGGCTGAGACCAAATATCGTGGCGGCAGCATGGCTCAGCAACGGCTCCAGCGTGAGATACGCCTGGTCGAGATCGGCAATACCGGTATGACCGTTAAAGTGGAAAGCCGCGGCTGCAGTCGCCATCATCGCCAGGTTTACAAACCCCGCGATAGTCATAGCGATCGCGACGTCCCACTTGGTGGCGGAGTAACGTTCTTTACGCGTCCCACCGTGGAGATGCTGCGTCAGCGAGGAGTGCAAATAAATCACGTGCGGCATGATGGTCGCCCCTAGCACCCCGGCGGCCAGGAACACCGCTTCCGAGGTTGGCAGGCTTGGGATCGCCATCCCTTTACCGAGCTGTGCCAGATTCGGCTGTGAGAAAATCAGCTCGACAATGTAGGCCGCCGCCACAAACAGCAGCAGACCACCAATGACCTTTTCCAGCGGCTTTTGGCCCCGACGCTGCAGCATAAGGATGAGGAAAGTGGCAATCCCGGTCAGCACCGCCCCTTGCAACAGCGACACGCCCAGAATCAGCTTAAAGCCGATCGCTGCACCGATAAACTCAGCGAGGTCAGTGGCCATGGCGATGATTTCAGCCTGAACCCAGTAGAGCCAGACTGCGGGACGCGGGTAATAGTCGCGAATTTGCTCCGCCAGGTTTTTACCCGTCGCAATCCCCAGCTTTGCGGAGAGCATCTGAATCAGCATCGCCATCAGGTTAGCCCAGACCACCACCCACAGCAGCTTATAGCCGAAGCTGGCCCCGGCCTGAATATTGGTCGCAAAGTTTCCTGGATCGATATAGCCAATGGCAGCGATGAACGCAGGTCCCATTAATGCGAACCGCAACTTGCGCGCGGCTCTGCCACTGCTACCCTCTACGCGACTGTTTGTCATTTCTGCCTCTGAAATATAGCCTTTGCTATGTTTAATGCTATCAAAATGAGAATGATTATCAAGATCATTTATAAAGTTTGCAGTGATTTCTCTGATAGCTTTGAACGATAGACGGGCGGGTAAGTGGGGCGATCTAACCGAAACTGAAATCGCGCATGCTTTTGTGAAGACTAGCACACAAACTTAACTTTTCACGCATTTACCTAACATAACAAAAATGTATTGTGGATCACTATTTTTGAGACTCGTCACAGGATGTAACTATAGTGTGTCCTCGATCTCGTTTTCTTTTCGGTTGTTACATAGAATGTGCACGAAAATTAAACCTGCCTCATATTTGGAGCAAATATGGACCGCGTCCTTCATTTTGTCCTGGCACTTGTTGTCGTTACTGCACTTGCATTGCTGGTCAGCACAGACCGCAAAAAAATTCGTATCCGTTATGTTGTTCAACTGCTGGTCATTGAAGTTTTACTTGCGTGGTTCTTCCTGAACTCCAACGTAGGCCTCGGCTTCGTGAAAGGCTTCTCCGAAATGTTCGAAAAACTGCTCGGATTCGCCAACGAAGGGACCAACTTTGTCTTCGGTAAAATGAACGACGAAGGTCTGGCGTTCTTCTTCCTGAAGGTTCTCTGCCCTATCGTCTTCATCTCCGCGCTGATCGGTATTCTGCAGCACATCCGCGTTCTGCCGTTCGTGATTCGTGGAATTGGTTTCCTGTTATCCAAAGTGAACGGTATGGGCAAGCTGGAATCCTTCAACGCCGTCAGTTCCCTGATCCTCGGTCAGTCTGAGAACTTCATCGCGTATAAAGATATTCTCGGCAAGATGTCCCGCAACCGCATGTACACCATGGCGGCAACCGCAATGTCTACCGTTTCCATGTCTATCGTGGGCGCGTATATGACTATGCTGGAGCCAAAATATGTGGTTGCTGCACTGGTTCTGAACATGTTCAGCACCTTTATCGTTCTGTCGCTGATCAACCCGTACCGCGTTGACGCAAGTGAAGAGAACATTCAGATGTCAAACCTGCACGAAGGCCAGAGCTTCTTCGAAATGCTGGGTGAGTACATTCTGGCCGGTTTCAAAGTCGCGATTATCGTTGCCGCCATGCTGATCGGCTTCATTGCGCTGATTTCTGCGCTGAACGCCCTGTTCGCCGCGGTGCTGGGTATCTCCTTCCAGGGGATTCTGGGCTACATCTTCTATCCGGTTGCATGGGTGATGGGTGTTCCGGCTCACGAAGCGCTGCAGGTGGGCAGTATCATGGCAACCAAGCTGGTTTCTAACGAATTCGTTGCAATGATGGATCTGCAGAAAATTGCCAGTACGCTTTCTCCTCGTGCGGAAGGTATTCTCTCCGTGTTCCTGGTCTCCTTCGCGAACTTCTCTTCCATCGGGATTATCGCGGGTGCGATTAAAGGTTTGAACGAAGAACAGGGTAACGTGGTATCTCGCTTCGGCCTGAAACTGGTTTACGGCTCTACGCTGGTTAGCGTCCTGTCAGCGTCCATTGCGGCACTGGTCCTGTAACGTTTACCGTGAAACAAAAACCGGGAGCCTGGCTCCCGGTTTTTTTATGTCCGTAATTCTTCCAGCGGTTTGGGTTTGCCTATCAAGTAGCCCTGCAGGTAATCCACACCGAAGCGGAGCAGCATCTCCCGCTGCGCCGGTGTTTCCACATATTCCGCGACGACGCAGAGCGATTTTGTCTTTGCCAGATTACACATCGACTGCACAATCATTGCATCCATGTCGTCTGTACAAATGTCTTTCACAAAGCAGCCGTCAATCTTAATGATGTCCGCCTGCAGGCGTCTGAGACGCTCATAGTTAGCGTAGCCAGTACCAAAATCATCGATGGCAATACGGAAACCATACTCCCGTAATTGCTGAATATTGTTGATACTCGTGCCTGAATTTGAGAAAGCCTGCTCTTCGGTAATCTCAATAACGACTGCCTGAGGCGCAACGCCGTACCGTTCAAACAGCGCGCAAATCTCGGTCGCCACCTCTTTTTGCATCAGCGTCAGCGGCATCAGATTGATGGAAAAACGGGTGCCAGCGTGCGTTGCAGGGTTATCTCGCAGCCACATCAGTAATTTTTCCATGACGGATATATCAAACCGATGGCTGAGGTTGAACTGCGCAATCAGCGGAATAAAGCGGTCAGGAGTAATAATCTCCCCCTCACTTTCCATTCGCGTCAGAATTTCATAGTACCCGCTCCCGTCCGCCTTCTGGATCGGCTGCGCATATAAATGGAACTGCCCCGCCTCAAGCGCATGCTTAATCCGGGCCAGCATCAGGACACGCTCTGTCGTTTGCCCTGATGCCACCTCAAGGCTATTCGTCAGCGCGAGAACGTTTTGCGCTCCGCCTGCCTGCTCTGCCAACCAGCTTAGCTGCCCCAGCGTGTGATGCAGTTTCTCGCCGTCTTCGACCATTCCCCATGACGCACCAAACTCAATATCCAGCCCGGTGTTGTTCCAGAAAATCTTATTGCTGTTGAGCCGATCGACCATATGCTGGAGTCGTTCAGCAATTTCTGGCCCAAGCAATACCAGCACCAGCTCGCTTCCGGGCAGCTGGAAGAGCATCTCATCTTTTTGCAGGAGCGGCTGGAGCGACGTGGCGATCGTTCGTTTGCAATGGACCCGCATGATAATCCCGTAGTGGCGGCTCAAAAACTCCAGATTATCCATGCGCAAAATGCACACTTTGGCATCCGGATGAATTTCAAGGTAATCCTCCAGCGCACGAATATTAGGCAGACCGGTAAGAGGATCGGTCAGTGCCCTGTCCTGCCAGCCCCGCTTCAGCCACTCGCTGCGCTGGTAAATGCGAGACATGTAAAGCAAACAGATGGCGAAAGAAATCAGCACGGAGAGGATAAAGGAGAGCGAATGTCCCGATTCCACCCCGTTAAGGAAATTATAGTTGTATGTCAGCAGCAGGAGCGCTGATGTGGCCCACAGCAGAGAAATCAACGCATAGGTCAGGCGGCTTATCGCTAAGGTAAAAAGAATAAATATCAGCGGCATCAAATAGCCCGCAATGACCGGTGACTCAAAAGGACCACATAAAATGACAAGAATGAAGCTTAAAAGCGCTAACCAGACAAAAATATATAATGGATTCTTGTGATAAAACACGGGCTTCACGCTTCGCCGCCAGAAGGTGACGGCATAACGAGGATTAATTATCATTCTTAACGGGTAATAGAACATCATGGTAAAAATCAGCGCCGCGCATATCAGGCTTTGAATATCCACAACGTTATAAATTACCGTACCTTCGCCGAAATAGGTCGAAATTGTCACCGGAAAATCAAAGAAATAGCCTGCCATATACATCGACAGCTTAATACCTAATGGCACGACAAAACCGAGCCAGAATATACGAAGCCCGATGTGTTTGTTAGGGATACTGTAGCGCCAGCGCTTGCCCAGCATAAGGCGTAGCAGGCCGCACCCCGCGAATAACGCAAAGGTCTGACAGAACAGTAAAACTGGATATTGTAGCGGTGCTAAATTAATATAGAATAAATTAGTGACAGTAAAACCTAACAGAATGGGAAGAATTGCTCTGCGCCCAAATATCAGAATGACCGCCAGCATAACGCTGAGTGGCAACCATGCTAAATAAACGTCGTGACCATTAACAATTGCGCGTGGAGAAAGATAACGGGAGACAGGTACCGCAATCAGGCAAAGTGCCAGGGCAATCATAAATATCTTTACATTACCATACGTATTTTTATTCATTAATCAGGGACGTTATTTTCCAGGAGAATCATTGACCGGATGGATAATAGGTTTATTAATTGCGCGAATCAAGTTCAAGTCTATTTATAGACCGGTTTATTGATTACGATTGAGGTGAGGTACAGAAATACCTTCTTTTTGATAACAAAATGCGGTAAAGGGTGTTACAAACAGATAAAAAAAACCCCCGTCATTCGACGAGGGTTTACAATTTTGGTGGAGCTAAGCGGGATCGAACCGCTGACCTCTTGCATGCCATGCAAGCGCTCTCCCAGCTGAGCTATAGCCCCACATATGACTTTACTGACCGCACTCTGTTGGGTTCAGAGTTTGGTGGAGCTAAGCGGGATCGAACCGCTGACCTCTTGCATGCCATGCAAGCGCTCTCCCAGCTGAGCTATAGCCCCACATATGACTTTACTGACCGCACTCTGTTGGGTTCAGAGTTTGGTGGAGCTAAGCGGGATCGAACCGCTGACCTCTTGCATGCCATGCAAGCGCTCTCCCAGCTGAGCTATAGCCCCATCGTAAAGCTGTCATGTTGACGGGCGGCATAATATGAATTCCGCTGCGGAGTGTCAACGGCAAAATCAATTCCAGCTATTCAATCGCCGAAAAATCATGCAAATGAATCACTTTGCGAGCCTGCTCGCAGTCAGGAGTTAAGCCTGTCACGTTTTCACGTTAAAGGGTGCTATAAAATGAGCCGCTAATTAACCCCACAGATATTCAGGAAATTGCATGATCAAGGAACGAATGACGCCAGAAGAGTTAGCCCTCCTCACTGGCTATAG
The DNA here is from genome assembly GCF_008364555.1 of Enterobacter vonholyi. Taxonomy (GTDB): domain Bacteria; phylum Pseudomonadota; class Gammaproteobacteria; order Enterobacterales; family Enterobacteriaceae; genus Enterobacter; species Enterobacter vonholyi. Next base: position 168,101 of record NZ_VTUC01000003.1, on the reverse strand, counting down.
CCGACAGACCATCAATAAATGGGTACGCAAAGAGGGTTGGATTACGTCACCAAAGCCAGGCGTCCAGGGCGGGAAAGCGCGTCTGGTACATGTGAACGAAAAAGTCCGTGAATTTATCCGCAGTGCACGTCGGGCAAGCGAAACATCCGAACTGCCAGAAGGCGTCAGTCATGATAGTTCACTTCACACCCTGCTCCTGACGCTAGCCAATGAAATGACGCCGGAAGAGCAGAAGCAGATGACATCGCTATTACTGCGGGAAGGTATCACCGGATTGTTGCAACGTTTAGGGATTCGCGATCGGGATTGATATGAAAAGATTACGGAGCAAAATGACCACGGAAGAGCTGGCGGAGAGTTTGGGCGTTGCCAGGCAAACGGTTAATCGTTGGATACGCCAGCAGGGATGGAAAACCGAAGGGCTCAACGGCGTGAAAGGCGGTCGCGCGCGACTCATTCATGTCGATGCGCGCGTGAAGGAACATATTATGAGCCTTCCGGCAATTCGCACCCCTCACGAGGTTTACCATCTCGCGGAGGCCACGTCTTCCTACAATACCCCCTCTTCAAACCTGTATCCGGGCATTATTGAGACGCTGGAGAGTATGACTAAGCCGGAGCAGAAGCGTCTGGATGCGTTATTGAAGCGCGAAGGCATACACGGATTTCTTAAGCGTCTGGGTATTGCAGAAGAAGAAGCATAAAAAAACGGCAGGTTCCCCTGCCGTTTGTTTTATCTGAGACGTTATTACTGCTGATTTTCTCGTTCAGCGATAAAGTCCAGCGCCTTGTTAATGCGCGCCACGCTGCGTGATTTGCCGATGGCATGAACCGTTACGTCCAGCGCCGGAGACTGACCTGCACCGGTCACCGCAACGCGCAGTGGCATACCGACTTTACCCATGCCGACTTCCAGCTCGTCCGCCGTCGCCTGAATGGCGTGATGCACATTCTCAGCGGTCCATTCGGTGAGCGCAGCCAGCTTGTCACGCACCACTTCCAGCGGCTGACGCGCAACCGGACGGAGATGTTTCTTCGCGGCGTCCGCGTCGAACTCAGCAAACTCTTCATAGAAGTAGCGGCAACTTTCAGCAATCTCTTTCAGAGTTTTGCAGCGCTCGCCGAGCAGTTTCACCAGATCCGCCAGCTCAGGGCCAGTGCGGGTATCAATATTTGCCTGCTCAATGTGCCACTGCAGGTAAGTCGCTACATATTCTGGCTGCATGGTATTGATGTAGTGATGGTTCAGCCACAGGAGCTTGTCGGTATTAAACGCGCTCGCTGATTTGCTGACAGAGCTCAGAGAGAACAGTTCGATCATCTCTTCGCGGCTGAAGATCTCCTGGTCACCGTGAGCCCAGCCCAGACGCACCAGATAGTTCAGCAGCGCTTCTGGCAGATAACCGTCATCGCGATACTGCATGACGCTGACCGCGCCGTGACGTTTAGACAGTTTTTTCCCGTCGTCGCCGTTGATCATGGAGACGTGCGCATAAACAGGCACAGGGGCGTTCAGCGCCTTCAGGATGTTGATCTGACGTGGCGTGTTGTTGATGTGGTCTTCACCACGGACAACGTGAGTAATTTCCATATCCCAGTCGTCAACCACCACGCAGAAGTTGTAGGTTGGGGAACCATCGGTGCGGCGGATAATCAGATCGTCCAGCTCCTGGTTGCTGAATTCGATCGGGCCACGGATCTGGTCGTCAAAGATCACAGACCCCTCTTGCGGGTTAGCAAAACGCACCACGCAAGGCTCATCAGCAGCGTGCTCACTGTGGTCATGGCGGCAGCGGCCGTCATAACGCGGCTTTTCACCATTCGTCATCTGCTCTTCGCGCAGCGCATCCAGACGCTCTTTGGAGCAATAGCACTTATACGCCGTGCCCGCGACCAGCATTTCATCAATGACCGCGTTATAGCGGTCAAAGCGTTTGGTCTGGAAATAAGGGCCTTCGTCCCATTCCAGATTCAGCCAGTTCATCCCATCCATAATGGCTTCAATTGCTTCCGGCGTGGAGCGCTCAAGATCGGTGTCTTCAATACGCAGCACGAACTCACCTTTGTTGTGGCGTGCGAAAAGCCAGGAATAGAGAGCGGTACGTGCACCACCGACGTGCAGATAGCCTGTCGGGCTCGGCGCGAAGCGAGTTTTGATTTTCATGAAATGGCCTTACGTTATAAAGATGCCGGCAATCGGCAAATCCTGGGGAAAAAACGATGGGCAATATTCTATCACTGTGGGGGGATTCCTCAATGTTGATCCCTTTATCGTGACCGAGTTTGCGATTTTTGTTTAGAAATCATGCGCCACAGCCCGTTTCGCGATCGTTTTGTTTAATTTTACGACGAACGAATAAAAACTTTAGAAAATGCGTTGACTCATTTTCAACTCTCCCTATAATGCGACTCCACACAGCGGGGGTGATTAGCTCAGTTGGTAGAGCATCTCCTTTACACGGAGGGGGTCGGCGGTTCGAGCCCGTCATCACCCACCATCTACTTCGGTAGACCCGCAGTGTAGATAAGAATTGAGATTGGGCGATTAGCTCAGTTGGTAGAGCATCTCCTTTACACGGAGGGGGTCGGCGGTTCGAGCCCGTCATCGCCCACCATTCTCACCTTATCGCAGCAGTTCCGAAATGGGCGATTAGCTCAGTTGGTAGAGCATCTCCTTTACACGGAGGGGGTCGGCGGTTCGAGCCCGTCATCGCCCACCATTTCGGGTCGTTAGCTCAGTTGGTAGAGCAGTTGACTTTTAATCAATTGGTCGCAGGTTCGAATCCTGCACGACCCACCAATGTAAAAAAGCGCCCTAAAGGCGCTTTTTTGCTATCCGCAGTTTGTCTACTTCCCTGCCTTCAACGTCGCAATCAATACTGATTGTGTATCGATGCAACTCCCTGCCAGATATGGCAGTTTTGCTCAAGCTAATCCCATTGGTGCCGATACCTCTGTTTTATAACACGAGGAAAAAGTATGACGACCATTCAGGCTTCAACCCAACAGATTCAAACCAGCGGCGCGAGTGGAACTTCGAGCAGTAACGATATCTCTGCGCAAATCACCCGCATTCTCGACAAGATCAAAAAACTGACCCAGCAGTTAAAAGAGCTGTCGAACAGCCCCATCAGCACCGACGAGAAGAAAAAGCAGCAGGAACTTATTCAGACCCAGCTCAAAGTGCTGCAGGCTCAGCTCGCGGCGCTGCAGCGCCAGCAGGCCGAAGAGGCCCAGAAGAAGCAGGAACAAAAACTGGGCAAAGTGGAAGGCGTGAATAGCCCGTCAGACAATAATCAGATTGATATCTACATCTGATCTTCTGATGCGTTAAACAGTGGGTCGCGTATGCGGGCTTCGGTTAATCGTTGTGCCTGGATACGCACCACTTCCCAGATAGCCTGCGCCGCCCCCGAGAGTGAACGATTTTTTCGCCGCACCAGCATCAGCTTTCGCTCGACAACGGGCGTTAATCGCCTGACGGCCAGTCTGCTTCCCTGCGGCAGGGGGAGCGCCAGGGCGGGCAATACGCTGATGCCAATGCCGGCTTCCACCATGGGAAACAGCGTCGCCGGGTGACCAATCTCCTGCACGATTGTTGCCTTTACGCCCTGATTCATCAGCGCGGAATCAATCAACGGACGGCTGCCCGAGGCATAATCCTGTAATACCAGATTCGCGCCCTGCAGGGACTGCCAGCTGACCTCCGGCAACGAGGCCAGCGGATCGTCGTCACGGCAGAGCAGCAAAAAAGGCTCAGAAAGTACGCTTTCGCACGCCAGATCGCTTGCCTGACCGGGATCGATAACAATACCAAAATCGACATCCCCCTGGCGGATGCTCTCCAGCACCCACTGTTGCGGCCTGTCATGCAGCACAAAATCAATGTCCGGGTAGCGATGGCTTCCCTCGGCAATACACTGAGGTATAAGGTGTGCGGATATCGTCTGGCTGGCCGCGACCCGCACGGTACCCGAAAGCTGCTGGCCCAGCCTCCCCACGTCTCTGAGCGTGCTGTTGAGCTCATCCAGCAACCGTTCAAGGCGCAGAGCGAGCTGCTGCCCCGCTTCGGTCAGCACCACTTCGCGCGTGGTTCGGTCAAGTAACCGGACGCCAGTCTGATTTTCCAGTTCTTTCACGCTGTGGCTAACCGCCGACTGGCTCAGGCCAATCATCTCTCCTGCCCGGCTAAAGCTACGAGCCTGCGCCACGGTGACAAAAACACGAAGCTGACGTAGTGAATAATTCATCTGTTTAATTCATGAATGGATGCAATAAATCAATTTTATTTCTCAAATGGAAAAAAGCACAATAGCGTCATCTGTTTTCAGGAGTCATTATGAAACTATTTCGTATTGTTGATCCGTTTACGCTCACCCTGGTAGTTACCGTTTTACTGGCCTCTTTCTTCCCCGCTCGCGGCGGTTTCGTCCCGTTTTTTGAAGGGCTGACGACGGCCGCCATCGCGCTACTGTTCTTTATGCACGGCGCAAAGCTCTCCCGCGAAGCCATTATCGCGGGCGGTAGCCACTGGCGACTACACCTGTGGGTGATGTGCAGCACGTTCATTCTGTTCCCGATCCTCGGCGTGCTGTTTGCCTGGTGGGCACCGGTAAACGTCGATCCGGCCCTTTATACGGGCTTCCTCTATCTGTGCATTCTGCCCGCGACCGTGCAGTCCGCCATTGCGTTTACCTCGCTGGCTGGCGGCAACGTAGCGGCGGCGGTTTGTTCAGCATCCGCGTCCAGCCTGTTAGGAATTTTCGTCTCCCCGCTGCTGGTAGGCCTGCTGATGAACATGCACGGTGCGGAAGGTAACCTTGAGCAGGTGGGCAAAATCTGTCTGCAGCTGCTGCTGCCGTTTGTGCTGGGGCATCTTTCCCGACCGTGGACCGGGGCGTTTGTGGCGAAGCATAAAAAATGGATTTCAAAAACCGACCAGACCTCGATTCTGCTGGTGGTTTACTCCGCCTTTAGCGAAGCGGTCGTGAACGGGATCTGGCACAAGGTGGGGGCAGGCTCGCTGCTGTTTATCGTGGTGGTCAGCATCGTCCTGCTGGCGATTGTGATTGCGGTAAACGTCTTTGTGGCACGCAAGTGCGGCTTCAACAAAGCGGATGAAATCACGATTGTGTTCTGCGGTTCGAAAAAGAGCCTGGCGAACGGCATCCCGATGGCCAACATTCTGTTCCCGACCTCGGTGATTGGGATGATGGTGCTGCCGCTGATGATTTTCCACCAGATCCAACTGATGGTCTGCGCGGTGCTGGCGCGTCGCTACAAGCGCCAGACCGAAAAGCTGGCGCAGGAAGAGACCCGCGCCGCGAAGGCTTAAGTTAAGGACGTTTCAGGGGCTGCACCAGCTGGGTCAGCCCCTCGGTTTTGATCAATAACGTGATAGCCATCAGCTCGCCCAGTCGCCCTGTTGGGAATTCATCCTTACGGGCAAACCACAGCAGATACTCCTCCGGCAAATCAATCAGCCTGCGGCCCTTGTATTTACCAAACGGCATCTCCGTATTGGCGATCTCAACGAGCTGCTCTTTCTCCACGTTACTCTCCTAACAGACGCATCATTTCCGCTTCGTCGATAACCGCAATGCCGAGCTCCTGGGCTTTCGCCAGCTTCGAACCCGCCGCTTCACCGGCGATCACCAGGTCGGTTTTCTTCGACACGCTGCCCGCAACTTTTGCCCCCAGCGCCACCAGACGTGCTTTGGCATCGTCGCGTGAAAGCTGGCTCAGGCTGCCGGTCAGCACCACCGTTTTACCGGCGAACGGGCTGTCGATCTCTTCAGCGTTAACCACCACCGGCGCGGGCCATTTAATGCCCTCTTCCAGCAGTTCGCCGATGACGTTACGGTTGCTCTCTTCGGCGAAGAAGTTAAAGACGTGCGTGGCGACGACAATACCTACGTCCGGGACTTTCTGCAGCTCCTCGATGCTCGCTTTTTCCAGCGCCTCCAGCGTACCAAAGTATGCTGCCAGACCTGCTGCGGTTGCTTCACCCACTTCACGAATGCCCAGCGCGTAGAGGAAACGGGCGAAAGTCGTCTCTTTTGCGGCTTCCAGCGCGTTAACCACGTTCTGGGCAGACTTAGGTCCCATGCGGTCCAGACCGGTCAGTTTACCAGCGGTCAACCTGAAGAGGTCCGCTGGCGTGTGAACATACTCTTTCTCAACCAGCTGATCGATAATCTTATCGCCCATTCCGTCAACGTCCATTGCGCGACGGGAAACGAAGTGCTTCAGTGACTCTTTACGCTGCGCGCCACAGATTAAGCCGCCCGTACAGCGCGCCACCGCTTCACCTTCTACGCGCTCAACGTCCGAGCCGCACACCGGACAATGGGTCGGGAAGACAACTTCGCGCGTATCGTCAGGACGCTCTGACTCAACGACGTTAACCACCTGCGGGATCACGTCCCCTGCGCGGCGAATCACCACTTTGTCACCAATGCGCAGGCCCAGGCGTTCGATTTCATCGGCGTTGTGCAGCGTGGCGTTACTCACCAGCACGCCCGCCACCTGCACTGGTTCCAGACGGGCGACCGGTGTAATAGCCCCCGTTCGACCGACCTGGAACTCCACGTCGCGAACGAAGGTCATCTGCTCCTGGGCAGGGAACTTAAACGCCACCGCCCAGCGCGGCGCGCGCGCCACAAAGCCCAGCTGCTCCTGCAGCGCCAGTGAATTCACCTTGATGACGACGCCATCAATATCAAAACCGAGCGTCGGACGGTCCTCTTCCACCTTGTGGTAGAACGCCAGTACCGCTTCCGGCGAGTCGCAGAGCTGGACGCGATTGCTTACCGGCAGGCCCCACGCTTTAAACTGCAGCAGGCGTCCGAGGTGCGTATCCGGCAGCTCGCCGCCCTCCAGAATACCCACACCGTAGCAGAAGAAAGTAAGCGGTCGCTTCGCGGTAATACGTGGGTCAAGCTGGCGCAGCGAGCCCGCCGCCGCATTACGCGGGTTAGCAAACACTTTCCCGCCGGTGCGACGAGCCTCTTCGTTAATTTTCTCGAAGCCCGCCTGCGGCAGGAACACTTCGCCGCGCACTTCCAGACGAGCAGGAATGTTGTCACCCTGCAGCCTCAGAGGGATCGCGCGGATGGTACGCACGTTGGTGGTGATGTCTTCGCCCGTCGTGCCGTCGCCACGCGTCGCGGCACGCACCAGCACGCCGTTTTCATAGAGAAGACTGACCGCCAGGCCATCCAGCTTGAGCTCGCAGCACCAGGTGAGAGAGTCGCTGCTTTTCAGGCGATCCTGCACGCGCTTGTTAAACGCGAGGAAGCTCTCTTCATCGAAGACGTTATCCAGCGACAGCATCGGCACTTCATGACGCACCTGGCTGAAAGCGCCCAGCGGCTCAGCGCCGACGCGCTGGGTGGGGGAATCCGGCGTGATGAGTTCAGGATGCTGCGCCTCTAGTTCGCGCAGCTCGCGCATAAGGCGGTCATACTCCGCATCCGGCACTTCCGGCGCGTCCATAACATGATAGAGGTATTCATGATGGCGAAGCGTGGTTCGCAGTTCAGTGAGTTGTTGTTCGATTGAGTCCATATCGCACCATCAATGAGAAAAAACCCCCGACATGCGGGGGTTGAGGAGGAGTTGAAGTCAACGCGGCGATTACGCGTTAGCTTCCTTAACTTCGCGGATGCGGTCCTGATACTCGCGCAATTTCTGCGGGGTCATCATTCGACGCTGATCGTCGAGCACCACGCCACCGACTTCGTCAGCGATGTGCTGAGCGGACTGCAGCATCAGCTTAAAGTTTTGCAGTTCATCACCGTATGACGGCACCTGCATAAATATAGTGACGCCTGGGGTCACGAAATCACCGGTCATTTCCGGATCGAAGGTGCCAGGGTTAACCATGTTGGCCAGGCTGAACAGCGCCGGACCGCTACCGTCAGGGCTCAGGTGGCGATGGAAAATATTCATATCGCCAAACTTGAAGCCTGCCTGTTGAATACTGTTAAGCAGCACATCGCCATTGAGATGGCTACCGTGATGCGCGGCCACGTTCATGATGATCACCGCTTCTTTACGCTGCGGTTTTTCAACAACCGGCTCTGGCTCTGCAACGGGCTCAGGCTCAACGTGCGGGGCCGGAGCAGGCTGAGGAGCAGGCTGTAAGTGAACAGGCTGCTGCGGTTGTTGTACCGGCTGAGCAGGTTGTTGCTGCACGGGCTGCTGAACCGGTTGCTGTTGAACCGGTTGTGGCGCAGCAGGCTGCTGATAGACAGGCTGTTGCGGCGGTTGGCGCACCGGTTCTTCCACAGGCTGCGGCGCTGGCTGGCGCGGCTGTGCAGAAGCATACGGCGGTTGATACTGGTGCTGCGAAGGACGAGGCGCTTCATGCTCCCCATGGCCTGCGCCGGGCGCAGTATTGACCCGATGAACACGAACTTCACCCACGCCGTCGTCATCGCTGCCGTCGATGTCATCTTCACTGTCATCGTCGTCACGACTGGACTTCATGCGCTTCAGTGGGCGATCGCGAAACATCGAGGAACGCTCTTTACGGCTGGTCCAGAAACCATGTACCAGTAAAGCGATTATGGCGATCGCGCCAACAATGATTAATATCAGACGCAAATCCTGCATCATTATATTCTCTGTTGTTCTAACACCTTGCCACCACGGCAAACATTTACTCACTAAGAGTATTTGCCGTTTACGTCAAGTGCAAGTGTGTGCAGAGCATTCACAGCATAAAGATGAAGGAAATCGTGCTTTTTGCTGGTTTTTCGAACATTTCCGAACTGGTCATTGCTCCGTAAGTGGATAATATAGGCGTGCAATTCCACTGGTTGTGTAAAAAGGAGTACAGCCTGGCTATGGTTTCAACATCTTCTACCCCCACGCGCAGCGGCGTCTGGTATTTTTCTCAGGGCTGGAAACTGGTCTCCCTGCCGGGGATTCGACGCTTCGTCATTCTGCCGCTATTGATCAACATTATTCTTATGGGCGGCGCGTTCTGGTGGCTGTTTACAAAGCTGGAGAGCTGGATCCCGTCGCTGATGAGTTACGTGCCGGACTGGCTGCAGTGGCTTAACTACCTGCTCTGGCCGGTGGCGGTGATCTCCGTGCTGCTGGTGTTTGGCTACTTCTTCTCGACAATTGCAAACTGGATAGCCGCACCGTTTAACGGTCTGCTGGCGGAACAGCTGGAAGCGCGGCTTACCGGTGCGACGCCGCCGGACACAGGGATATGGGGGATCATGAAAGACCTCCCTCGCATTATGAAGCGCGAATGGCAGAAGTTTGCCTGGTACCTGCCCCGCGCGCTCGTGCTGCTTATCCTCTATTTTGTGCCAGGCATTGGCCAGACCGTGGCACCGGTGCTGTGGTTCCTGTTCAGCGCCTGGATGCTGGCCATTCAGTACTGCGACTATCCTTTCGATAACCACAAGGTACCGTTTAAAGAGATGCGCACCGCCCTGCGCAGCCAGAAGGTCGCCAATATGCAGTTTGGCGCACTGACCAGCCTGTTCACCATGATTCCCTTCCTGAATCTGTTCATCATGCCCGTAGCCGTTTGCGGCGCGACGGCGATGTGGGTCGACTGCTACCGTGCTAAGCACGCGTTATGGAAATAATGCAAAAATGTGTAAAGCAGGGGTGGCTTATGCCGCCCCTTATTCCATACTGATCCCCATTATTTCCTTGCAGTATATAGATATGCGAATTCCTTACTTCCCCCTACCTGCTCAACAGGTATGCTGGGTCGGTATCCCAATTTCATACAGTTAAGGACAGGCCATGAGTAAGATTTATGAAGACAACTCGCTGACTATCGGTCATACGCCCCTGGTTCGACTGAACCGTATCGGTAATGGACGCATTCTGGCGAAGGTCGAATCACGTAACCCGAGCTTCAGCGTTAAATGCCGTATCGGTGCAAACATGATTTGGGATGCTGAAAAACGTGGCGTGCTGAAGCCTGGCGTTGAGCTGGTGGAACCGACCAGCGGTAACACCGGTATTGCTCTGGCCTATGTTGCTGCCGCGCGCGGCTACAAGCTGACGCTGACTATGCCAGAAACGATGAGCATCGAGCGTCGTAAGCTGCTTAAAGCGCTGGGCGCGAACCTGGTTCTGACCGAAGGCGCGAAGGGCATGAAGGGCGCCATTCAGAAAGCCGAAGAGATTGTGGCCAGCGATCCGGCGAAATATCTGCTGCTGCAGCAGTTCAGCAACCCGGCAAACCCGGAAATTCACGAGAAGACCACCGGTCCGGAAATCTGGGAAGATACCGACGGCCAGGTTGACGTCTTTATCTCCGGCGTGGGTACCGGCGGTACGCTGACCGGCGTGTCACGCTATATTAAAGGCACAAAGGGTAAAAAAGACCTGATCACCGTTGCCGTTGAGCCGACTGACTCACCGGTTATCACCCAGGCCCTGGCCGGTGAAGAGCTCAAACCAGGCCCGCATAAAATCCAGGGTATTGGCGCAGGCTTCATTCCGGGCAACCTGGATCTGAAGCTGATCGATAAAGTGGTCACCATCACTAACGAAGAGGCCATCTCTACCGCGCGTCGCCTGATGGATGAAGAAGGCATTCTGGCGGGTATCTCTTCCGGTGCGGCCGTTGCGGCAGCGCTCAAGCTGCAGGAAGACGAAGCCTTTACCAATAAGAATATTGTGGTTATCCTTCCGTCCTCGGGTGAGCGTTACCTGAGCACCGCACTGTTTGCCGATCTGTTTACCGAAAAAGAGCTGCAACAGTAGTGCCAGCATGTTAATAACGCGTAAAAAAGCACCTTTTCAGGTGCTTTTTTGTGGCCTGCTTCAAACTTTTACCCCTCCTGGCATTGCTTCACCCCGTTGGGTCTGGTATTTAAACCAGCAATTATTTTGATGCGTGAAATTAATCGGTGAATGAAATAGCCTTGCTGAATCGATTTTATGATTTGGTTCAAGTCTTGCTTTCGCTGCATAATGTTTAATGACGATCGAAACGTCAGCGCTAACAATACAGGCTAAAGTTCAGTCGCCAGGCTAGACTTTAGTTCCACAACACTAAACCTATAAGTTGGGGAAATACAATGTTCCAGCAAGAAGTTACCATTACCGCTCCGAACGGTCTGCACACCCGCCCTGCTGCTCAGTTTGTTAAAGAAGCAAAAGGCTTTTCTTCTGAAATCACTGTGACTTCCAACGGCAAAAGCGCGAGCGCAAAAAGCCTGTTCAAACTGCAGACTCTAGGCCTGACTCAGGGCACCGTTGTCACCATCTCTGCGGAAGGTGAAGACGAGCAGAAAGCAGTTGAGCATCTGGTAAAACTGATGGCTGAGCTCGAGTAAGTTTCCGGGTTCTTTTAAATATCAGTCACAAGTAAGGTAGGGTTATGATTTCAGGCATTTTAGCATCCCCGGGTATCGCTTTCGGCAAAGCACTGCTGCTGAAAGAAGACGAGATCGTCATCGACCGGAAAAAAATTTCTGCCGACAAGGTTGATCAGGAAGTTGAACGTTTTCTGAGCGGTCGTGCCAAGGCATCTGCGCAACTGGAAGCAATCAAAACTAAAGCTGGCGAAACTTTCGGTGAAGAAAAAGAAGCCATCTTCGAAGGGCACATCATGCTGCTCGAAGATGAGGAGCTGGAGCAGGAAATCATAGCCCTGATTAAAGATAAAGGCATGACGGCCGACGCGGCTGCGCATGAAGTTATCGAAGGTCAGGCAACTGCCCTGGAAGAACTGGATGATGAATACCTGAAAGAGCGTGCGGCTGACGTACGTGACATCGGTAAGCGCCTGCTGCGCAACATCCTGGGTCTGGCCATTATCGACCTGAGCGCAATTCAGGATGAAGTGATCCTGGTTGCCGCGGACCTCACCCCGTCTGAAACCGCACAGCTGAACCTGAAAAAGGTCCTCGGTTTCATCACCGACGCGGGTGGCCGTACCTCCCATACCTCTATCATGGCGCGCTCTCTGGAACTGCCTGCCATCGTGGGTACCGGTAGCGTCACCTCTCAGGTGAAAAACGGCGACTATCTGATTCTGGATGCCGTAAACAATCTGGTTTACGTCAACCCAACTAATGAAGAGATCGATAAACTGCGCGCGGTTCAGGAGCAGGTTGCGACTGAAAAAGCGGAACTCGCTAAGCTGAAAGACCTGCCAGCTATCACCCTTGACGGCCATCAGGTAGAAGTATGCGCAAACATCGGTACCGTTCGCGACGTTGATGGCGCTGAGCGCAACGGTGCGGAAGGCGTAGGTCTCTATCGTACAGAATTCCTGTTCATGGACCGCGACGCGCTGCCAACGGAAGAAGAGCAGTTTGCTGCCTATAAAGCCGTGGCTGAAGCGTGTGGCTCTCAGGCGGTTATCGTCCGTACTATGGACATTGGTGGCGATAAAGAGCTGCCGTACATGAACTTCCCGAAAGAAGAGAACCCGTTCCTGGGCTGGCGTGCGATTCGTATCGCGATGGATCGTAAAGAGATCCTGCGTGACCAGGTTCGCGCGATCCTGCGTGCCTCTGCTTTCGGTAAACTGCGCATCATGTTCCCGATGATCATCTCTGTTGAAGAAGTGCGTGCACTGAAGAAAGAGATCGAAATCTACAAGCAGGAACTGCGCGACGAAGGTAAAGCGTTTGACGAGTCAATCGAGATCGGCGTAATGGTGGAAACACCTGCGGCGGCGACCATTGCGCGTCATTTAGCCAAAGAAGTTGATTTCTTTAGTATCGGCACCAATGATTTAACGCAGTACACCCTGGCAGTTGACCGTGGTAATGATATGATTTCACATCTCTACCAGCCAATGTCACCGTCCGTACTGAACTTGATCAAGCAAGTTATTGATGCTTCTCATGCAGAAGGTAAATGGACTGGCATGTGTGGTGAGCTTGCAGGCGACGAACGTGCTACACTTCTGTTGCTGGGTATGGGTCTGGACGAATTCTCTATGAGCGCCATTTCCATCCCGCGCATTAAGAAGATTATCCGTAACACGAACTTCGAAGATGCGAAGGTGTTAGCAGAGCAGGCTCTTGCTCAACCGACAACGGACGAGTTAATGACGCTGGTTAACAAGTTCATTGAAGAAAAAACAATCTGCTAATCCACGAGATGCGGCCCAAATTACTGCTTAGGAGAAGATCATGGGTTTGTTCGATAAACTGAAATCTCTGGTTTCTGATGATAAGAAAGACTCCGGAACTATTGAGATTGTTGCTCCGCTCTCCGGCGAGATCGTCAACATCGAAGACGTGCCGGATGTAGTGTTTGCTGAGAAAATCGTTGGTGATGGCATTGCTATCAAACCAACTGGCAACAAAATGGTTGCTCCAGTTGACGGCACCATCGGTAAAATTTTTGAAACCAACCATGCGTTCTCTATCGAATCTGATAGCGGTATCGAACTGTTCGTTCACTTCGGTATCGACACCGTTGAACTGAAAGGCGAAGGCTTCAAACGTATCGCGGAAGAAGGCCAGCGTGTTAAAGTTGGCGACCCGGTGATTGAATTCGATCTGCCACTGCTGGAAGAAAAAGCCAAGTCTACCCTGACGCCGGTTGTTATCTCCAACATGGACGAAATCAAAGAACTGATCAAACTGTCTGGCAGCGTCACCGTGGGTGAAACCCCGGTTATCCGCATCAAGAAGTAATTCTTGCCCGCACAGAAAAATGGCGCCTTCGGGCGCCATTTTTGTTTATGCGGGGAGGATAAGCTCGTCGTAGCCTTTCGACTGGGTATAGAGCATGACGTCAGTCACCCGATCGCCGGCCATGCGAATGGCATCGGCAACGGTTTTTCCCTCAACAATGCCGCTCACCAGCTCTGAACAAAACAGGTCTCCCGTCCCTTTCAGATCGGTTTCTACGCGCGGGTGCGCGCTGACAGTCACGCCCTCATTCGTCACCAGTACCACGTGGATGTTTTGCGGGTCGTCTGCGACCGGCGCGCTGGTGATCGCCACCCATTTCAGGCTGTCTGAGAGCAGTCCCTGTGCCGCCGCGATGGCGCTTTCCGGCGTGCGGCACGGCTTGCCGCTTAACACTTCCAGCTCGTAGACGTTTGGCGTAATCCCCTGCGCCAGCGGCAGCAGGTGCTCCCGATACGCCTGCGGGATATCTGGCTTCACGTACATCCCGCTGTCGATATCGCCAATAACCGGGTCAACCAGCACCAGCAGATCAGGATGCTGTGCCTTGACCGCCTTCAGCCACTGCGCCAGCAGGACTATTTGGCTGGCACTGCCCATATAGCCTGTGGTAACCGCCTTAAGCTCGCGCAGAATCTCTCGCTCTTCCAGCGCCTTCAGGTAGCCGCTGAACCACTCATCGGGGATCACGCCACCATAGAAGGTGTCATAGTGTGGCGTGTTGCTGAACAGTACCGTTGGCACGGCGGTGACGTTCAGCCTGTGGGTTCGAATATTCGGCACCGCAATGCTGTTACCCACGCTGCCGTACACCACCTGAGACTGTACCGCGACAATATCAGTTTGCTGCGCCCGGGTATTATCCCGGAATAGAATCATCTCCATGACGCTTAAATCCCCGCCCCCTGCGAATAACTCTCTTCACCAAAGACGCCGGTAGACAGATAGCGATCGCCTCGATCGCAAATAATCGCCACCACCACAGCGCCCGGGTTTGCCTGCGCTACCCGAATCGCGCCCGCTACCGCGCCGCCCGAGCTGACGCCGCAGAAGATACCTTCGCGCACGGCCAGCTCACGCATGGTATTTTCCGCCTCGCGCTGGTGAAGATCCAGCACCTGGTCCACAAGCTGCGCATTAAAGATGCCGGGCATATACTCCGCCGGCCAGCGGCGAATGCCCGGAATGCTGCTCCCCTCTTCCGGCTGCAGGCCCACAATGGTGACGGCTTTGTCCTGCTCGCGCAGAAAACGCGATACGCCGGTAATGGTGCCGGTGGTGCCCATGCTGGAGACAAAATGGGTGATTCGCCCGTCGGTTTGCTGCCAGATTTCCGGGCCGGTTGTGGTGTAGTGCGCGTACGGGTTGTCCGGGTTATTAAACTGATCGAGCAGTTTACCTTCGCCGCGCTCGGCCATTTCTAACGCCAGGTCGCGCGCGCCTTCCATCCCCTGCTCTTTGCTCACCAGAATCAGCTCGGCCCCGTAGGCACGCATCGCGGCGCGGCGCTCCTGGCTCATGTTGTCAGGCATCAGCAGCTTCATGCGGTAGCCTTTCAGCGCCGCAATCATCGCCAGGGCGATACCGGTGTTACCGCTGGTGGCTTCAATCAGCACGTCTCCCGGCTTAATTTCTCCGCGCTTTTCAGCCTGGACAATCATCGACAGCGCGGCACGATCTTTTACCGACCCCGCCGGGTTATTGCCTTCGAGTTTGACCCAGATTTCGCTGCCGTTAGCCGGCCCCATGCGCTGAAGTTTGACCAGAGGGGTGTTGCCGATGGTGTGTTCGAGTGTATTCACGTTTTTTACTCAATAAAAAAGCCGGGTGGCGTTTCGCTTACCCGGCCTACAAGACGCAGTGATAACTGTAGGCCCGGTAAGCGCAGCGCCACCGGGCGATAAACATCCTAATAACCTATCAGGCTGACTCCGCCAGAGCAATATCCTCTCGCGTCTCGATGCGCTCCTTCCCGTGATAAATCCGGGCATGCTGCAGCCCGACAAACAGGCGCTCCCCCCGGTGCGGCGGCACGTCGTCGCGCATGACCACGGTCAGGGGCTCGGTATACCAGCCCAGCGGCTGTACCACCAGTTGGGTGTAGTGACCTTTAGGGCTCGCTTCCAGCACCTGCACCGGCAGCGGTGAATCCAGGCTGGTTCGGCGGCTCACGTCCACTTCCCACGGACGCAGGAACAGATCGACCGGCCCCTGATGCGCGGAGGTATAGCCCAGCGGCCAGCGGTGCGCGCCCACGTGGAACTGACCGCCGCGAATAGTGCCCTGCAGACGGTTCACCTCGCCCATAAACTCCAGCACGAAGCGGGTCGCCGGTTCACGCCAGAGCTGCTCCGGTTCGTCAACCTGCTCAATGTTGCCCTGGCTCATGACCACCACGCGATCCGCAACTTCCATCGCCTCTTCCTGATCGTGGGTCACGAAGACGCTGGTGAATTTCAGCTCTTCATGGAGCTGACGCAGCCAGCGGCGCAGCTCTTTACGCACCTGCGCATCCAGCGCGCCGAAGGGCTCGTCCAGCAGCAGAATTTGCGGTTCAACGGCCAGCGCGCGAGCCAGCGCTACGCGCTGTTTCTGCCCGCCGGACAGCTGGGCCGGGAAACGATCCGCCAGGTGAGCCAGCTGCACCATCTCCAGCAGTTTGGTCACCTTCGCCTTAATGGTTGCCGCATCCGGGCGCTCGCGACGCGGCAGCACGGTAAGCCCAAACGCGATGTTGTCAAACACGGTCATGTGGCGGAACAGCGCGTAATGCTGGAACACAAAACCCACTTTACGATCGCGGGCGTGCAGGCGGCTCACGTCGGTGCCGTGGAAGCGGATATGCCCGCTGGTCTGATGCTCAAGCCCGGCGATAATGCGCAGCAGCGTGGTTTTGCCCGAGCCGGACGGCCCCAGCAGCGCCACCATTTGTCCGGAAGGGATATCCAGCGAGATATCATTCAGCACCTGGGTGCGACCAAAAGACTTCTTAATATTGGCAATCTCAATGCTCATGATTTCCCTCCTGATGCTGACGTTTTTCCTGATTTTCTAAACGCCACTGCACCACACTCTTCAAAAACAGGGTCAAAATGGCCATCAGCGTCAGCAACGCTGCGGCAGTAAACGAGCCGATGGTGTTGTAGTCCTGCTGCAGCAGTTCAATCTGCAGCGGCAGCGACAGGGTTTCACCGCGAATGGAGCCGGAAACAACGGAAACGGCACCGAACTCGCCAATCGCGCGGGCGTTGGTCAGCACCACGCCGTAAAGCAGCGCCCAGCGGATGTTCGGCAGCGTCACGCGGCGGAACATTTGCCAGCCCGAAGCACCCAGCAGCACCGCCGCTTCGTCTTCGTTGCTCCCCTGGCTTAACATCACCGGCACCAGCTCGCGCACCACGAACGGACAGGTCACGAAGATGGTGACCAGCACCATGCCCGGCCAGGCGAACATGATCTGCAGGTTATGCGCATCCAGCCAGCCGCCCAGTGGGCCGTTGGAGCCGTAAAAGAGCAGGTACACCAGGCCCGCCACCACCGGCGACACGGCAAACGGAATATCCAGCAGGGTCAGCAGCAGCTGACGTCCGGGGAAGTTAAAGCGCGTCACCAGCCACGCCAGCAGGGTCCCGAACACCAGGTTCACCGGAACGGTGATCAGGGCAATCAGCACGGTGAGCCAGATGGCATGGAGCATATCCGGGTTCGCCAGGTTTTCCAGCGCGGGCATCAGACCCTTGCTGAACGCCTGAACGAAAATATAAATCGTCGGCACGACGAGAATGAGGGCGGAAACCAGCACGCCCGCCCCAATCAGAAACCATTTACCCCAGTTGATGCGGGGCGCATCGTATCGCTTCAATTGCGTAACTTCCGCCATCAGTGACCTACCACACGTCGACCAAAGCGACTTTGCAGAGTGTTAATCGAGTACAGCAGCAGCAGCGAGGCGGCGAGGATCACCGAAGCAATCGCGCTCGCCGCCGGATAATCAAACTCCTGCAGGCGGATGAAAATCATCAGCGAGGTCACTTCCGTTTTCCAGGCGATGTTCCCGGCGATAAAAATCACCGCGCCGAACTCACCGAGGCTGCGGGTAAACGACAGCGCGACACCTGCCATCAGCGCTGGAGAGAGCTCCGGCAGCACCACCTTGCGGAAGCTCTGCCAGCGCGTGGCGCCCAGCGTTTCCGCCGCTTCTTCGTATTCCGGACCCAACTCTTCCAGCACCGGCTGCACGGTACGTACCACAAACGGGATGCTGGTGAAGGCCATCGCCACCGCGATACCGAGCCAGGTGTAGGTTACTTTAATATCAAATTTCGCCAGCCACTCGCCGTACAGCCCGTTTACAGAGAAGAGCGACGCGAGGGTTAAGCCTGCCACCGCCGTCGGCAGCGCAAACGGCAGATCCATCAGGGCGTCAAGCAGCGTGCGGCCCGGGAAGCGATAGCGGGTCAGGATCCACGCCATCAGCAGGCCAAACACGCCGTTAAAAATGGAGGCGACAAACGCCGACAGCAGCGTCACCTTATAGGCCGCCACCACCTGCGGGTTGGTGACCACGTCCCAGTACTGCGCCCAGCTCATCTGAGCAAGCTGCATCACCAGCGCGCTGAGCGGCAACAGCAGGATCAGGCAGACGAACAGCAGGCTGGTCCCGAGGCTTAAGGTAAAGCCCGGCAGCACGCGTTTTGTCGAAACTGCAAACATTACTTATGCCCCGCCGCCAGCAGTTTGTCTAACTCACCGCCGCTGGCAAAATGCGTTTTCATCACATCAGGCCAGGAGCCAAAATGATCTTCGACGCGGAACAGCGCGGTCTGCGGGAACTTATCTTTCAGCTTGTTCATCACGTCCGGGTTGTTTACGCGGTAGTAGTAATCGGTAATGATGGTCTGCGCCTGAGGGCTGTACAGGTAGTTGAGATAGGCTTTTGCCGCTTTCTCGGTACCGTTCGCCTGCACGTTTTTATCCACCCATGCGACCGGGAACTCGGCCAGAATGTTGGTTTTCGGGATAACCACCTCAAAGCCCTGCGCTTCATACTGCTTGCGGATGTTGTTCACTTCCGACTCAAAGCTTATCAGCACATCGCCCAGACCGCGTTCTGCGAAGGTCGTGGTCGCTCCACGGCCGCCGGTATCAAACACTTCGACGTTTTTCAGGAACTGGGTCATGAACTGCTCGGTTTTGGCTTTATCGTTACCGTCAGCCTTGTCCGCCGCGCCCCACGCCGCTAAATAGGTGTAACGCGCGTTACCGGAGGTTTTTGGGTTCGGGAAAATCAGCTTCACGTCGGAACGCACCAGGTCGCTCCAGTCGTGGATATTCTTCGGATTGCCCTTACGCACCAGGAAACCCATGGTGGAGTAGAACGGCGAGCTGTTGTTCGGCAGACGGCTCTGCCAGTCCGCCGGGATGAGCTTGCCTTTGTCGTGCAGGATCTGCACGTCAGTCACCTGGTTGTAGGTCACGACGTCCGCTTTCAGTCCCTGAAGAATGGCCAGCGCCTGCTTGGACGACCCGGCGTGGGACTGCTTGATGGTGAGCTTATCGCCGTTATTGTCTTTCGCCCACTGCTGTTCGAACGGGGGATTAAGGGCGGCAAACAGCTCGCGGGAGACGTCATACGAACTGTTCAACAGTTCAGTCGCCTGCGCCTGTGCCACCAGCAGTAAACCTGCCAGCGCCAGAGTTCCTTTTTTCAGTACAGTAACGGCCATTGCGCACCCTTATAAATGTGATGACTATCTTATAGTCATAATATTTATAACGGGGATGAAAGGAGTAACGGTTTTATATACCGTTTGGTGATTTAGAAGCAGAAAAGGGAATAAGGGTGAGGCCTGGTGCCCTCACCCCGGCCCTCTCCCGCAGGGAGAGGGAGAAATGCCATTACAGCGCTAGCAAACGCTCAACGGACGGCGCAAAGTAGTAGCCGCCGGTCACCGGTTTGGTGAAGCGGAGCATGGCGTCGCGCTTGCCGTCGGTATCACCGAACATGCTCAGCAGCTGCTGCTCGATGTTATACAGGCGCGCGCAGTAGGCGCAGAAGTAAAGGCCGTGCGTTCCGCTTGCAGTACCGTACGGCAGGCTCTGGCGGACAATCTTCAGCCCTTTGCCGTCTTCTTTGAGGTCAACGCGGGTCAGGTGCGAGGTAACGGGACGGTCGTCGCCGTCGATCTCTTCGTTAGCCTCTTTCGTACGGCCAATCATCATCTCCTGGTCGTGCACGCTCATGCGGTTAAGCTGCTTGAGGTTGTGCTCCCAGCGCTGCACGAACACGTAGCTGCCGCCCGCATCCACGCCGTCTTTAATCACCGCCACTTCACGACGCGTCTCTTCGCCCGCCGGGTTTTCGGTACCGTCGACGAAGCCGCTCAGATCGCGCTCTTCGACCCAGCGGAAGCCGTGAACCTCTTCCTGCACATCAATGCTGTCGCCAAAAGCCGCTACCGCCGCCTGGGCAACGGAGAAGTTCACGTCGTGACGCAGGGAGAGAATGTGGATCAGCACGTCGTATTGGGTTGCCGGAGCCAGACCTTTGCCGTATGGGATGAAGTCTTTCAGCTCTTCCGCCCCTTCGCCACCGCTCAGCTGACGCCAGACGTTATTGCCAAAGGCGACAACGGCGCCGAGGTGTGCTTCCGGGAATTTGGCCTGGAAGGTCGCCAGTTTATCAATAAACGCTTTGCTGGCCGCACGCAGGGCATCCACATCCCCTTTAACATTGGCTTCAATCCAAATCGCCGCGCGGCAATGTTCTGGCAAAATGCCACTCTGAACCTGAGACATCGCTCCTCCTGAAATAAAGATGCCACGTCAGCGTGGCATTGATAGCGGGTATTATACCCGGATTTCAGCGAGGCGGTTTGCTCAGGCGCAAATTACTGCTTCCAGAGTATTTTGCTCACTTTCCAGCTCTTAAGCGTGTCGTCAGACGGCATCAGTCCTTCCGGGCCGCTCCAGGTGCCGGTGAAGACATAGCTGATGTGCTGGCTGCCTTCAGCCTTACATTCCACCGCAACCTTGTCGTCAGACGGCACGCTGGCGCAGTTGCCAAAGGCCTGCTTATAAAGATCGCTAAACGGGGTCCCCACCTTCACACCGCTCGCCGTCGGAATATCTTCATCCATCACGGCAATTCGGTTGACCGTGCCTTTGTCACCGTTAATCACCAGCGCCAGCTTGTCGCCCTTCAGCGCCTCGTAGTAGCGAACAATATTGCCATTCTCCGTTTTCATGCCGCTGCGCAGGCGGTAATCACTGCTGAGCGCATCCTGGATAGCATTCTGATCCAGCGCCGTCGCGGCGGTAATTTTCCCCACGCCCTGCTCGGTTACTTCCGTTGATGAGCCAAACCAGTTCCACGGATACGCAGCGGACCAGTTAATGGAGGAGAGCGTCGAACAGCCGGTCAATACCAGCGGGAGAGCGCATAAGAGTAAACGCAGCGATTTCATTAAAACGTCCTTACTTGTTAAATCAACGCTTGTTGGAGTGCGACATCGGCAAAAAGTGCCGGATTAATCATCCTGAGGCGCAAAACAGGCGCGAAGACGCGGGTTGGTCATCAGCCACAGCAGCGCCACAATATCAGCAACCACCAGCGCAACGCCGGTGCCCGTCAGCGGTTCACCGTACCACCAGAGAACCGGCTGCCATAAGAGCAGCGCAGTCTGGGCAAGGATTAACAGCCAGCGAAGCGTGCGCCAAAAACGAGGGATCAGGTGCCGCCGTCCGCTGACCAAAAAAGCCAGTACGGCCGGAATGCCCGGCAGTAATCCGATCCAGAAAGCATCGTGATCGGGATAAAAAAGATTCAGCAGCGTATCGCCCTGCCCGCGCGACGCGGCGGCCATCACAAACAGCACCCAGGTACGGGCCTGGAGCAGCAGAACGCACCAGAATAAAAAGGGCAGCCTGACGCGGCCCTGCGCGTCATAGTCTGCCGGATGGATCTCAGTACTCTTCATCTTCGATCAGACGCTTTCCCAGATTCAGCACGTCAGAATGCTCGTAGCCCAGACGCTCATACATGCCCAGCACCACATCGTTATCTTCCCGCACCATAATCTGGATTTTCGGGCAGCCGCGGGCGATCAGCTTCTTCTCGAGCCGGTTAAGCAGCGCATTGGCAATGCCGCGACCACGGTATTCCGGATGGACGCCCAGATAATAGGCCGAGCCGCGGTGGCCGTCGTAACCGCCCATTACCGTCCCCACAACCTCGCCATTGACTTCCGCGACCAGAAACAGACTGACGTCGTGATTCACCTTACGTTCGATATCCATTTCCGGATCGTTCCACGGACGCAGCAGATCGCAGCGCTCCCAAAGGGTAATCACCTCTTCGAAATCTTCCTGGCGAAAAACGCGTATCTCCATGGTATTAACCGCCTTTTCGGGTTTAAAAACAGTGATTATGGCGCGAAGCTCGCCTTTAGCCAATAACCGGGGAAAATCTCGCCAAAATTTGGCATAATGTCACTTTGTCACGTATTGAAATGAAAAGTAAAACAATTCTCAACATGGACTGTCGTAACGGGAAACACGATACGATATAACACCAGGACCCCATTTTTTAGTATTCAGGCCGCATGAGCACATTCAAACCATTAAAAGCACTCACATCGCGTCGTCAGGTTCTCAAAGCGGGGCTGGCGGCCTTAACGTTAACGGGTATCGCAAAGCAGGCTCAGGCGAAAGACGAGAGCACGCTTAAAACCAGTAACGGACACAGCAAACCGAAAACCAAAAAGCCGGGCGCGAAGCGTCTGGTGATGCTCGACCCTGGGCACGGCGGCATTGATACCGGCGCAATCGGCAAAAACGGGTCGAAGGAAAAACACGTCGTGCTGGCGATTGCAAAAAATGTGCGGGCGATTTTACGCAGTAACGGCATTGATGCCCGTCTGACGCGCTCTGGCGATACCTTTATTCCGCTGTATGACCGCGTAGAGATCGCCCACCAGCACGGTGCGGATCTGTTTATGTCGATTCACGCGGACGGCTTTACCAACCCTTCTGCGGCAGGTGCCTCGGTGTTTGCGCTTTCCAACCGCGGCGCCAGTAGCGCCATGGCGAAATACCTCTCCGATCGCGAAAACCGGGCGGATGAAGTCGCCGGGAAAAAAGCCACCGACAAAGACCACCTGCTACAGCAGGTGCTGTTCGACCTCGTGCAGACGGATACGATCAAAAACAGCCTGACGCTTGGCTCGCACATCCTGAAGAAGATTAAGCCGGTGCATCGCCTGCACAGCAAAGGCACCGAGCAGGCGGCGTTCGTGGTCCTGAAATCACCGTCCATCCCATCCGTGCTGGTGGAAACCTCCTTCATCACCAACCCGGAAGAGGAGCGACTCCTTGGCACCACGGCATTTCGTCAGAAGATCGCCAACGCTATCGCCTCCGGCATTATCAGTTATTTCAACTGGTTCGATAACCAAAAAGCGCACTCCAGGAAACGTTGATGAAACCCGATGCACAACTGGTCAAAACTTTCCTGCTGAAGCTGCAGGATGAGATTTGCCAGAAACTGGCCGCCGCAGACGGCGGAGAATTTCAGGAAGATACCTGGCAGCGCGAGGCCGGCGGCGGCGGGCGCAGCCGCGTGCTGCGTAACGGCGGCATCTTCGAACAGGCTGGCGTGAATTTTTCCCACGTTCACGGCGACGCCATGCCCGCGTCTGCGACGGCACATCGTCCCGAACTCGCGGGCCGCAGCTTCGAAGCGATGGGCGTCTCGCTGGTGGTGCACCCGCACAACCCGTTCGTGCCAACCAGCCACGCCAACGTGCGCTTTTTCATTGCGGAAAAGCCGGGGGTCGATCCGGTCTGGTGGTTTGGCGGCGGTTTCGACATGACGCCCTACTACGGCTTCGAAGAGGATGCCGTGCACTGGCACACCACCGCGCGGGATCTTTGCCTGCCGTTTGGCGAAGACATTTACCCGAAATATAAAAAGTGGTGCGACGACTACTTTTACCTGAAGCATCGCGACGAGCAGCGCGGCATTGGCGGACTGTTCTTTGACGATCTCAACATGCCTGATTTTGATACCGCGTTCAGCTTTATGCGCGCGGTGGGTGAAGGCTATACCGACGCCTATCTGCCCATCGTCGAACGCCGTAAAAACACCGACTACGGCGTGCGCGAGCGCGAGTTCCAGCTCTACCGCCGCGGGCGCTACGTAGAGTTCAACCTGGTGTGGGATCGCGGGACGCTGTTCGGCCTGCAGACCGGCGGGCGCACGGAGTCAATTCTGATGTCGATGCCGCCGCTGGTGCGCTGGGAGTACTGCTACGAGCCAAAAGAAGGCAGCCCGGAGGCTGCCTTAAAAGAGTTTATTCAGGTTCGGGACTGGGTGTAACCCTCCCATCACCCCGGCCCTCTCCCAAAGGGAGAGGGTTAGGGTGAGGGTAAAAATTACAGCGGCTGCGTCTGCGCCTCAACTACCGCCAGCGCGACCATATTCACGATACGACGCACGGAGGCAATCGGCGTTAACACGTGCACCGGTTTCGCCACGCCCATCAGCACCGGTCCTACGGTCACCCCTTCAGAGCTGGAGACGCGCAGAAGGTTATAGCTGATACGCGCCGCTTCCACGTTCGGCATAATCAGGATATTAGCCGATCCCTTCAGCGGGCTGTCCGGCATACGTTCGTTACGGATGCTCTCCACCAGCGCGGCATCGCCGTGCATTTCCCCGTCAATCATCAGCTCCGGCGCGCGCTCGCGCACCAGCGCCAGCGTCTCACGCATTTTGCACGCCGCCGCAGATTTGGAAGATCCGAAGTTTGAGTGCGACAGCAGCGCCACCTTCGGCTCGATACCAAAGCGACGCACGGTCTCGGCGGCCATCACGGTGATCTCTGCCAGCTCGTCCGGGCTCGGATCGTCGTTAACGTAGGTGTCAGCGATAAAGGTGTTGCCGCTCGGCAGCAGCAGGGCGTTCATCGCACCGGCGGTATGCACGCCGTCGCGATAGCCGAAGATCTCCTGCACCACGCTAAAGTGCTCGTGGTAATCGCCGATGGTGCCGCAAATCAGCGCATCCGCCTCGCCACGATGGACCATGATCGCGCCGATCACCGTCGTGTTGCTGATGACGGCTTTCTGCGCCTGCTCCTGGGTGATCCCCCGACGCTTCATGATCGCGTAGTATTCGCTCCAGTACTCTTTGAAGCGCGGATCGGATTCGTTGTTTACGATCTCGAAGTCGACGCCCGGCTTAATCTGCAGGCCCAGCTTCTGGATACGCATTTCAATCACGCTCGGACGACCAATCAGGATCGGCTTCGCCAGACCTAAGGTGATCAGCTCCTGGGTGGCGTGCAGCACGCGCGCCTCTTCCCCTTCCGCCAGCACCACGCGCTTCGCGTCGGCGCGCGCCTGAGAGAAGATCGGCTTCATGAACAGGTTGGTTTTATAGACAAACTCGGTGAGCTTATCGACGTAAGCGTCGAAGTCTTCAATCGGACGCGTCGCCACGCCGGAGTCCATTGCCGCTTTGGCCACCGCAGGGGCAATTTTGACAATCAGACGCGGGTCAAACGGTTTTGGAATGATGTAGTCAGGGCCGAAGCTCAGATCCTGATCGCCATAGGCTGAGGCAACCACTTCGCTCTGCTCGGCGTGGGCCAGCTCCGCGATGGCGTGAACGGCTGCAAGCTTCATCTCTTCGTTGATCGCCGTTGCGCCGACGTCCAGCGCGCCGCGGAAGATGAACGGGAAGCAGAGCACGTTGTTGACCTGGTTCGGGTAGTCGGAACGCCCGGTACAGATGATGGCGTCTTCACGCACCGCTTTCGCCAGCGGCGGCAGAATTTCCGGCTCAGGGTTCGCCAGGGCCAGGATCATTGGCGCACGCGCCATCTTCTTCACCATCTCCTGGGTCAGCACCTTCGGACCCGAGCAGCCGAGGAAGATATCCGCGCCGTCAATGACGTCCTCAAGCGTGCGCTTGCCGTCGTCTTCTACCGCATACGCCGCTTTGGTTTCCGCCATGTTCGGCTCGCGGTCTTTATAAATAACGCCCTTGGAGTCACAGACCACAATGTTGTGTTTCTGCATACCCAGCGCCACCAGGAGGTTCATACAGGCGATGGCCGCGGCGCCGGCGCCGGAGACCACCATGCGCACGTCGGAGAGGTTTTTCTCTACCACGCGCAGGCCGTTCAGAATCGCAGCGGTGCTGATAATGGCCGTTCCGTGCTGGTCATCATGGAACACGGGAATGTTCATACGCTCGCGCAGCTTCTGCTCGATATAGAAACATTCCGGCGCTTTGATGTCTTCCAGGTTGATCCCGCCGAAAGTCGGCTCCAGCGCGGCCACTACGTTGATGAACTTGTCAGGATCGAGTTCATCCACCTCGATATCGAACACGTCGATACCGGCGAATTTCTTGAACAGCACCCCCTTGCCTTCCATCACCGGCTTACCGGCCAGCGCGCCGATGTTGCCCAGCCCCAGCACCGCCGTGCCGTTAGAGATCACGGCGACAAGATTGCCGCGCGCGGTGTATTTGTAGGCCGCCAGCGGGTCTTTTTCGATTTCCAGACACGGGGCAGCTACGCCCGGGGAATAGGCCAGTGCCAGATCGCGCTGAGTTGCCAGCGGCTTGGTTGGGGAGACCTGGATTTTGCCCGGGACAGGGAACTCGTGAAAATCGAGGGCACTCTGTTTCAACTGCTCATCCATCTTATTTTTCCTTTCACGTATCGGTCAAAAGGGTGACGTAAGCGATCCTGATGCACACCCTGGTGTGCCGCCTAGTATCGCCTCAGGCCGCCTCCTAAACTTTGAAGGCAGCCAAACTCTCACCATCACACATTAAAAATTGTTATCAATTTATAACAGCCATGTTACCCGTCTCAAAAGCAATGCCTCCCCCGTCTGCTATGCTTTTTTGTTAAGTCCATCATGATTTTTCCAGAAGTGTGAACTAACGCACTCATCTAACTCTTTTATTTCCAAGGAGTAATCATTTATGAACCAGCTAGACGGCATCAAACAATTCACCACGGTGGTGGCAGACAGCGGCGATATCGAGTCGATTCGCCACTATCAGCCGGAGGATGCGACCACCAACCCTTCGCTACTGCTCAAGGCTGCCGGGCTTACCCATTTTAGTCATCTGATTGATGACGCCATTGCCTACGGTAAAAAGCGCGGGAAGACGCAGGAGCAGCAGGTCGCCGAAGCCAGCGACAAGCTGGCGGTTAATTTTGGTGCGGAAATTCTTAAAAGCATCCCGGGCCGCGTCTCGACCGAAGTCGACGCCCGCCTCTCTTTCGATAAAGAAAAGAGCATCAATAAGGCGCGTCGCCTCGTGGAACTGTACGAGGAACAGGGGATCGATAAATCACGCATTCTGATCAAGCTCGCCTCCACCTGGGAAGGCATCCGCGCGGCAGAGGTACTGGAAAAAGAGGGCATCCACTGCAACCTGACGCTGCTGTTCTCGTTTGCCCAGGCGCGCGCCTGTGCCGAAGCGGGCGTGTTCCTGGTGTCACCGTTTGTCGGGCGCATCTACGACTGGTACCAGGCGAAACAGCCGATGGATCCGTACGTGGTGGATGAGGATCCGGGCGTGAAATCGGTCCGTAATATCTACGACTACTACAAGCAGCACCGCTACGAAACCATCGTGATGGGTGCCAGCTTCCGCCGTACCGAGCAGATCCTCGCCCTGGCAGGCTGCGACCGCCTGACAATTTCACCCAACCTGCTCCAGGAGCTACAGGACAAAGAAGAAACGGTGATCCGCAAGCTGGTGCCGACCTCCACCGTTCTGCCAAAACCGAAAGCCATGACCGAAGCGGAGTTCCGCTGGGAGCACAACCAGGACGCCATGGCCGTGGAAAAACTGGCGGACGGTATCCGCCAGTTCGCTGTTGACCAGCGCAAACTAGAAGATCTTCTCGCCGCCAAACTTTAACCTTGCCACGGAGTGAACTATGTCCCGTAAAGAGCTAGCCAATGCCATCCGCGCCCTCAGCATGGATGCCGTGCAGAAAGCCAATTCCGGCCACCCCGGCGCGCCGATGGGCATGGCTGATATTGCCGAAGTACTGTGGAACGACTTTCTGAAGCACAACCCCAATGACCCCACCTGGTACGATCGCGACCGCTTTATTCTCTCCAACGGTCACGCCTCAATGCTGCTCTACAGCCTGTTGCACCTTTCCGGCTACGATCTGCCGCTTGAGGAGCTGAAAAACTTCCGCCAGCTGCACTCCAAAACCCCGGGGCACCCGGAGATCGGCTATACGCCAGGCGTGGAGACCACCACCGGGCCGCTCGGCCAGGGGCTGGCAAATGCGGTCGGGCTGGCGATTGCCGAACGCACGCTGGCGGCACAGTTCAACCAACCGGACCACGAGATTGTCGATCACTACACCTACGTGTTTATGGGTGACGGCTGTCTGATGGAGGGGATCTCCCATGAGGTCTGCTCCCTGGCGGGCACCCTGGGGCTCGGCAAGCTGATCGGGTTCTACGATCACAACGGCATCTCCATCGACGGGGAAACCGAAGGCTGGTTTACCGACGACACGGCAAAACGCTTCGAAGCCTACCACTGGCACGTGGTGCATGAGATCGACGGTCACGACCCAGAGGCGGTGAAAAAAGCGATTCAGGAAGCGCAAAGCGTGAAGGACAAACCGTCCCTGATTATCTGCCGCACCACGATCGGCTTCGGCTCGCCGAACAAGGCGGGTAAAGAAGAGGCGCACGGCGCGGCGCTGGGCGAGGAGGAAGTGGCGCTGACCCGGCAGAAGCTGGGCTGGAAACATCCGCCGTTTGAGATCCCGAAAGAGATCTACCGGGCATGGGATGCCCGCGAAGAGGGTGAGAAAGCGCAGCACGCATGGAACGATAAATTTGCCGCCTACAAAAAAGCGCATCCTGAACTGGCGGCCGAGTTTTCCCGCCGCATGAGCGGCGGCCTGCCGGAAGACTGGGACGATAAAACCCAGGCGCTGATTGAAAATCTGCAGTCCAACCCGGCGAAAATCGCCACCCGTAAGGCGTCGCAAAATACCCTGAATGCAATCGGCCCTCTTCTGCCCGAACTGCTCGGCGGATCGGCGGATCTGGCGCCGAGTAACCTGACTATCTGGTCGGGTTCGAAATCGCTGAAAGAGGACATCGCCGGGAACTATATCCACTACGGCGTGCGCGAGTTCGGGATGACCGCGATTGCCAACGGCATCGCCCATCACGGCGGCTTCGTGCCCTACACCGCCACCTTCCTGATGTTCGTCGAGTACGCCCGTAACGCGGCGCGCATGGCAGCGCTGATGAAGGCGCGGCAGATTATGGTCTATACCCACGACTCCATCGGTCTGGGAGAAGACGGCCCCACCCACCAGGCGGTTGAACAGCTGGCGAGCCTGCGCCTGACGCCGAACTTCAGCACGTGGCGTCCCTGCGATCAGGTCGAAGCTGCGGTGGGCTGGAAGCTGGCGGTAGAACGCCATAACGGCCCGACTGCACTGATTCTGTCACGACAGAACCTGGCGCAGATTGAGCGTACTCCGGAGCAGGTGAAAAACATCGCCCGCGGCGGCTACATCCTCAAGGACAGCGGCGGCAAGCCGGACGTGATCCTGATTGCCACCGGGTCCGAGGTGGAAATCACGGTGAAAGCGGCGGAGAAACTGACCGCCGAAGGTCACGCTGTGCGCGTGGTGTCCCTGCCTTCTACGGATATTTTCGATGCCCAGGACGAGGCGTACCGCGAATCGGTACTGCCCTCAAACGTCGCAGCGCGCGTGGCGGTGGAAGCCGGTATCGCCGACTACTGGTACAAATATGTGGGTCTGAAAGGGGCGATTGTCGGCATGAGGGGCTACGGTGAGTCCGCCCCCGCCGACAAGCTGTTCCCGTACTTCGGCTTTACCGTTGAGAACGTGGTTGAGAAGGCGTTGAGCGTGCTGTAGCGCTGTCTGCGTGCCCGGTGGCGCTACGCTTACCGGGCAAAACTAGCGCGTGATCCACAGCGTGGGCCAGGCATCTGGCCCGTTCCAGTTATCACAGCTGGGCTCCTCGGCGTAGCGCACCAGGCGGAATCGCTGTCCGTCAAAACGCCAGCGCGTCTGGACTCCGCAATCGCCCAAACCGCGCCCCAGCGCCAGCGTTGTCAGCTCGCGCGTCTTTTCATCGAAGCTGGCATTCATCAACTCCATTTCGCTCCCGTCGCCTGACGGCGTAAACGGCAGACGAAGCCTGACGCTGCGTGCGGTGAACGGTTTTTTACGTGATACCAGCCACGCCAGATCGACCGTGTTATAGGCCCCCGCCTCGCAGCTGACGATCAGCAGCGCTTTCTCATCGGTTAACGCGGTGACGCGCACTTCCCGGCGGTTAGGATCCAGCGAGCACTGGCTGCTGTTCATCCGTCCGGTACCATAGTCCAGCAGGTCGTTCAGTTCGGCGTGGGAGAGTGGCGTCGGGGTCGGATTGACGACCGCCACCTTTTTTAAGGCGGGTGCAGGCGGAACGCTTAACGGCGGATCGTCACCTTTCTTGATCCACGCGGTTTCGCTGCCGACGCGCTTTTGCTGCGCATCAATGAACAGTAGTGCGGCCTTAAGCCCGGTCAGTGAAATGACCTGCTTACCGCCGCGCAGAGTCAGGGCCTTCCCTTCCTGGATATTTTTCAGAAAGGCGGTGATGGTGGCCGCATCGTCCGTTTTCAGATGCCATGGCGTGAGCTGCCAGCGCTGTTTGTCC
Source organism: Enterobacter vonholyi (assembly GCF_008364555.1). Taxonomy (GTDB): domain Bacteria; phylum Pseudomonadota; class Gammaproteobacteria; order Enterobacterales; family Enterobacteriaceae; genus Enterobacter; species Enterobacter vonholyi. Next base: position 137,703 of record NZ_VTUC01000003.1, on the reverse strand, counting down.
AGCTTCAGAGGAACGCTATCCAGCAGCAGCCGGGGGGCAATCTCTGGCTCTTTGATCGAGGGAGTATCAAGACCGCCAAGATCGATACGGAGCGTGGCATCCGTTTTCGCCCCGGCGCTACGGGTGAGCGTCATGACCAGACCACGGTGTTCACCCGTGTTGCGTGCAAGGCAAAAATTCTGGTTATTGCAGGTTACCTGCCAGTCAGAGAAAGCTTGCTGCGCAGGTGCAGCCCGCACCTGCGGCGCGAGAAGCACACAAAACAGGTAAAACAAAAAGACGCTGTTGCGCATGAATGACACAATCCCGGAACGAAAACGCTTAACTGGGCAGTATCTTCGTGTTCCCGGCGGGGTTGCTCAATCGGATTTATCAGATATACCCGAAAAATGCACTACATCCGTTCGGAAGCAGCGTTCATCAACCCGGTCGTCTGTAAATACTGCAGTAATATCACTGCCTTACCATCCCTGATTTCGCCTGAACGCATCATTTCCAGCGCCCGGGTAAAAGGAAGCTCCAGCACTTCAATATCTTCATCCTCTACGCCACCGCCCCGGTGCGTGCGCTGGGCGTCGCTGTATTCGGCAATGAAGAAATGCACAATTTCCGTTACGCCGCCCGGAGACATAAACAGCTCGAAGACCTTTTTGACCTCACCCACTTCGAAGCCGGTTTCTTCCACGGCCTCTTTGCGGATACAAACTTCCGGCTCATCGTCATCGAGCAGGCCCGCGCAGGTTTCAATCAAACGTCCATCAGGGTTGCCATTAACCCATGTCGCCACCCTGAACTGACGGATTAGCACCACGCTCTGCTTGTCACGGTTATAGAGCAGAATGGTCGCTCCGTTGCCGCGGTCGTAGACCTCGCGTTTGTGGCGGATAACCTCACCGTTGCTACGTGTAAGATCATAGGTGATGTTACGCAGGACAAAGTAGTTTTCAGAGAGAATTTTGTCTTTGATAACGTCAATTTTCAGGGTCATACGGGCTCCACAGCACAATGAGTCGTCCTATACTACGCCGTGAATCCCGCTTTGTCGCCCGCAGGTTTAATGATGTTTTGGCGCGTTAACCCCAAGCCAGTCGAGGATCCCTTGCGCGGCATGGCGCCCTTCCGCCATTGCGGTTACCACCAGATCCGCGCCGCGTACCGCATCGCCCCCGGCGAAGATCTGCGGGTTGGTCGTCTGGTAACGGTAGCGGCTCTCGACAGAGGCCACGATCCGCCCCCTGTCATCCGTTTCGACACCCTGCGCCTGCAGCCACGGCATCGCGTGCGGGTTAAAACCAAACGCCATGATGACCGCATCCGCGGCCATCACAAACTCGCTGCCCGCCACCGGAACCGGTCGCCGCCGTCCCTGCGCATCCGACTCTCCGAGCTCGGTACGCAGCATCCGGATACCGTTGACCTTTCCGTTCGGATCCAGCGTCAGCTCAACCGGCTGGACGTTAAATTCAAACGCCGCCCCCTCTTCTCTGGCGTTCTTCACCTCTTTCTTCGAGCCCGGCATGTTGGCCTCATCCCGACGATAGGCGCAGGTCACCTTCGCCGCACCGTGGCGTAACGCGGTTCGGACGCAGTCCATCGCGGTATCGCCCCCACCAAGCACCACCACGTTTAAGCCATGGGTGTCGATGTATGGTTCGCTGGCCGTTGCCTCCAGCCCCATAACATGGCGCGTGTTGCCCACCAGGAAAGGCAGCGCGTCGTAGACCCCTGGCGCGTCTTCATGTGGGATACCCGCCTTCATCGAGCGATAGGTTCCCACGCCAATAAACAGGGCGTCGTAATCGTGCTTTAACTGCGACATCGACACGTCCTGGCCCACCTCGCAGTTAAGCTCGAAGCGGATCCCCATCGCGGTAAATATCTCTCTGCGCCGCGCGAGCAGCGATTTGTCCAGCTTGAACGCCGGGATGCCAAAGGTCAGCAATCCGCCAATTTCCGGGTGCCGGTCATAGACCGTCACGCTCACGCCGCGGCGCGCCAGCACGTCGGCGCACGCCAGCCCGGCAGGCCCCGCGCCGACGATCGCGACGCGTTTACCTGACGGCGTGACGGCGGACATATCCGGCCGCCAGCCCATCGCCAGCGCCCGATCGGAGATATAGCGCTCGATGTTGCCGATGGTCACGGATCCTGCCTCTTCACGTATTGTGCAGGCACCCTCGCATAATCGATCCTGCGGGCAGACGCGGCCGGTAATTTCAGGTAAACAGTTAGTCTGATGAGAAAGCTCGGCCGCGCCGGCGATATCTCCCGCGTTGAGGCGCTCGATCCACTGCGGAATGTGGTTGTGCAGCGGGCAGGTCCACTCGCAAATGCTGTGCTCTCCGCATTTCAGGCAGCGCGACGCCTCGCGAACGGCCTGTTCGGCCCGGAACGGCAGGTAAATTTCGTTAAAATGGCCCACGCGTTCTGCAGCAGCCAGCTTGTCGGGCTCGCCGCGCGGCGCCGTCGCCTGCATCTGCTGCAGTTTGGTACGCGGCGCGTCCACGCCGACGACCTCCGCATGCCAAGGCTGCGCCTCCAGGCAGGCCGTGCGCTCTCGGCGTGATTTCGTCAGATTGTCCAGCGCGGCAGACGTCGCCAGGGAGAGGACATCCGCCGGGCAATTTTCGATACAGGCCGGGCCGTGTGGACGCGTCAGGCAGAGATCGCATTTATTCGCCGAAGCCTTCACGCTGCCGTTGTCGAGCGGGGTGACGATAATCTCCATCGTGCCAAACGGGCAGGCCACCACGCAGGCCTTACAGCCGATGCATTTTTGTTGATTCACCTGTACGCTGTCATCGCATTTGCTGATGGCGCCGTTCGGGCAGCTTTGCGCGCAGGGCGCGTTTTCGCAATGATGACAGGTCACGGGGCGGCTCTTCTCGCCAGCTCTCAGGACCGTGATACGCGGATGAAAATGGCGCTCGCTCACGACATGCTGCTCATCGTTGTGCGCCATCACGCAGGCCACTTCGCAGGCGTGACACCCAATGCACTGCTGGCTGTTAGCCATAATAAAACGATTCATAACCACACCTGTTTTTGGTTCAATAACCTTTCTCTTTATAAGAGTATGGTATTTACGCATCACGGTGCGATCGGGCAACGTTCAAATGCCTGAAGCGCCCAATTATTTCCAGTGAACCTGTGGCAAATCAATTTTATTCAGAGAGCCGTTCTGTGACCGTTAAACGACCCGTTTCCGGAAGCCTTGCCTGGGCTTTCTTTTCGATCATAGCCCTGTCCGTGCTGACCAGCACCGTCGCGCTGCTGACGCTGGCAAGCAGCCAGCGTGATGCCGAAGCCATCAATATCGCCGGTTCGCTGCGCATGCAGAGCTATCGCATGGGTTACGAGATGCAGCGCAACAGCCCTTCTCTTGCGGCACATCGCGAGAGCTGGCAACAGACGCTCGGCGCGCCTGCCCTGCAAAAGCTGAACCGCTGGTACGTCCCCGACAATGTTAAAGCACGATATCAGCAGCTTCATGTGGCCTGGCAGGAGATGGATGCGCGCATCGCCCGCGGCGACAGCGCGTGGTATCAACGCAATATTGAAGATTTTGTCGGCCGCATTGATGCCTTTGTGCTCGCCCTGCAGCACTACACTGAACATAAAATTCAGACGGTCACCCTGCTCTCGCTGGCTGGCGCACTCGGGATCCTGCTGCTGACGCTGTTTACCCTGCGACGCATCCGCCGCCAGGTGGTGCTACCGCTGAATAACCTGGTGGCGGCCAGCGAACGCATTGAGCGCGGCGAGTTTGCCACGCCTGCGCCGGATAGCGCCCTGCCGAACGAGCTGGGCCAGCTTTCGCGCGCCTTTAACCACATGTCAGCCGAGCTGGATACGCTCTACCGTTCTCTCGAAGCCTCGGTCGCTGAAAAGACGCGACATTTGCATGAAGCCCACCAGCAGCTCGACATGTTGTTCAAGTGCTCTCAGGCGCTGAATACCGGCCAGATAGACAGCCACTGCTTCCGGCATATCCTGCAGATTGTCCATGACTATACGCAGATGAATTATCTGGAACTGCGTACCAGCGACGACTGGCGGCTGTGTGAAGGGACGGAGGCACATGGCACTCCTCTGCAAAACCTGCCGGTACTGATGCAGGATACCCTTTACGGCGAGCTGCGCTGGCAAAGCGAGACGGACAGCGTCCCCCTTCCGCTGATGAGAAGCGTGGCGACCATGCTCGGGCGCGGGCTGTACTTTAACCAGGCGCAAAAGCACTACCAGCAGCTGCTCCTGATGGAAGAGCGCGCCACCATTGCCCGCGAACTGCACGATTCGCTGGCGCAGGTGCTGTCGTATCTACGCATTCAGCTTGCGCTGCTCAAACGCGCCGTGCCCGAGGAAAATACCCCGGCGCAGACCATCATCACCGACTTCTCCCGCGAGCTGAACAATGCCTGGCAGCAGCTGCGCGAGTTGCTGACCACCTTCCGCCTGACGCTGAACCACGCGAACTTACCCGCGGCGCTGCAGGAGTCCCTCGACGTGCTGCAGAGCCAGACGCAGGCGAAACTGCATCTCGACTGCCGCCTCTCCTCGCTGGCGCTCGACGCGCAAAAGCAGGTGCACCTGTTACAGATCGTGCGTGAGGCGGTGTTGAATGCCATTAAGCACGCGCAGGCCAGCGAGATCACCGTAAGCTGCGTGACCTCAGTGGACGGGACGCACAGCGTCAGCATTCGTGACAACGGCATTGGGATTGGCGAGGCCAGCGAGCCGCCGGGACATTACGGCCTGAATATTATGCGCGAACGCGCGCAACGGCTCGGCGGGATGCTGCACTTCTCGCAGCCGCAAAACGGCGGCACGCTGGTCAGCGTGACGTTTCCGGCGCCCACGCCGTTAACGGGTAAATAACGGTAAAGAGGGAAGCGCAGGGAAAAGCGCATGATAATTTACATTATCTCCTTTATTTCTCCACGTTTGACCTGGGCCTTACCGCTAAAGTTATGCGGGCAATAAACAATAATGACGTGCAGCAAAACGAGGTCACACTTTCATGGCGAATTTTTTTATCGATCGCCCCATTTTTGCCTGGGTGCTTGCCATCCTGTTGTGTCTGACAGGCGTCCTGGCGATTACTTCACTTCCCGTTGAGCAATACCCCGACCTGGCTCCGCCGAACGTGCGCGTCACCGCAAACTACCCCGGCGCGTCGGCACAGACGCTGGAAAATACCGTCACGCAGGTTATCGAGCAGAACATGACGGGTCTGGATAACCTGATGTACATGTCCTCGCAGAGTAGCGCCACGGGACAGGCGACGGTGACCCTGAGCTTCAAGGCGGGCACCGACCCGGACGAAGCGGTGCAGCAGGTCCAAAACCAGCTGCAGTCGGCCATGCGCAAGCTGCCCCAGGCGGTGCAGAACCAGGGCGTAACCGTGCGTAAAACCGGTGATACCAACATATTGACCATCGCGTTTGTCTCGACAGATAGCTCAATGGATAAACAGGACATCGCGGACTACGTCGCCAGTAATATTCAGGATCCCATCAGCCGGATTAACGGCGTCGGGGATATTGACGCCTACGGCTCACAATACTCCATGCGCATCTGGCTCGATCCCAACAAGCTCAACAGCTATCAGATGACGGCGACCGACGTAACGAATGCCATCAAAGCCCAGAACGCCCAGATTGCGGTGGGACAGCTGGGGGGAACGCCTTCCGTTGATAAGCAAGCCTTGAACGCCACCATCAATTCGCAATCCCTGCTGCAGACGCCGGACCAGTTCCGCAATATCACCCTGCGCGTGAATCAGGACGGGTCGGAAGTGCGTCTGGGCGATGTCGCCACGGTGGAAATGGGGGCCGAAAAATACGACTACCTTAGCCGCTTTAACGGCAATCAGGCTTCCGGTTTGGGGATTAAACTGGCCTCCGGCGCGAACGAAATGGCGACGGCAAAACTGGTGTTAGACCGTCTGGACGAGCTTTCACAGTATTTCCCGCACGGGCTGGAGTACAAAGTCGCCTATGAAACCACCTCCTTCGTTAAAGCCTCCATTGAGGACGTGGTGAAGACCCTGCTGGAAGCCATCGCGCTGGTGTTCCTGGTCATGTACCTGTTCCTGCAAAACTTCCGCGCGACGCTGATCCCCACCATTGCAGTCCCCGTGGTGCTGCTTGGGACCTTTGCGGTGCTTTACGCGTTCGGGTACAGCATTAATACCCTGACGATGTTTGCGATGGTGCTGGCAATCGGCCTGCTGGTGGATGATGCCATCGTAGTGGTTGAAAACGTCGAGCGCATCATGAGCGAAGAAGGGCTCTCTCCGCGCCAGGCAACGCGTAAATCCATGGGTCAAATTCAGGGGGCGCTAGTCGGTATCGCGATGGTACTGTCGGCTGTCTTTATCCCGATGGCCTTCTTTGGCGGCACCACCGGGGCGATTTATCGCCAGTTCTCGATCACCATCGTCTCGGCGATGGTGCTCTCCGTGCTGGTCGCGCTGATCCTCACCCCCGCGCTGTGCGCCACCCTGCTGAAACCGCTGCATAAAGGGGAGCATCACGGGCAGAAAGGGTTCTTCGGCTGGTTTAACCGCATGTTCGACCGCAACGCCGCGCGGTATGAATCTGCCGTTGGGCGTGTACTCCACCGCAGCCTGCGCTGGATGATGGTTTACGTCGTGCTGCTGGGCGGGATGGTGTGGCTGTTCCTGCACCTGCCCACCTCGTTCCTGCCGATGGAAGACCGGGGGATGTTCACCACCTCGGTGCAGCTGCCGAGCGGCGCAACGCAGCAGCAGACGCTGAAAGTGGTCCAGAAAGTGGAGCAGTATTTCTTTACTAAAGAGAAAGATAACGTCGTATCCGTCTTCTCTACCGTCGGTTCCGGGCCGGGCGGGAACGGGCAGAACGTCGCCCGCATGTTCGTCCGCCTGAAGGACTGGGACGAGCGCGATACCAGAACGGGAACATCATTTGCCATCATTGAACGCGCGACCAAAGCCTTCGCGCACATCAAAGAGGCGCGCGTCTTTGCCAGCAGCCCGCCGGCAATCAGCGGCCTTGGCAGTTCCGCCGGGTTTGACATGGAGCTGCAGGATCACGCCGGTGCGGGACACACGGCGCTGATGGCGGCACGCGATAAGCTGTTAGCGCTGGCGGGCAACGATCCCGGCCTGACCCGCGTTCGCCATAACGGTCTGGATGACAGCCCGCAGCTTCAGGTGGATATCGATCAGCGTAAGGCGCAGGCGCTGGGCGTGTCGATCAACGATATCAACGATACCCTGCAAACGGCGTGGGGCTCGAGCTATGTGAATGACTTTATGGATCGCGGCCGCGTGAAAAAAGTCTATGTCCAGTCCGCCGCGCCGTTCCGCATGCTGCCGGATGATATAAACCGCTGGTTTGTCAGGAATAACGCTGGCGGCATGGTGCCGTTCTCTGCCTTTGCGACTTCGCACTGGGAGAGCGGATCGCCACGCCTGGAGCGCTATAACGGCTACTCTGCGGTTGAAATCGTCGGGGAAGCCGCGCCGGGCGTCAGCACCGGTACCGCCATGGACACTATGGAAAAACTGGTGCAACAGCTGCCCGCCGGTTTTGGTCTGGAGTGGACGGCCATGTCTTACCAGGAGCGCCTCTCCGGGGCACAGGCTCCCGCGCTTTACGCACTCTCTCTGCTGGTGGTCTTCCTCTGCCTCGCCGCCCTGTATGAAAGCTGGTCGGTCCCGTTCTCCGTCATGCTGGTCGTGCCCCTTGGCGTCATTGGTGCCCTGCTCGCGACCTGGATGCGCGGTCTGGAGAACGATGTTTACTTCCAGGTGGGTCTGCTCACCGTGATTGGGCTGTCGGCGAAAAACGCCATTCTGATCGTTGAGTTTGCCAACGAGATGAATGCCAAAGGCCACGAGCTGATGGCGGCCACGCTGCACGCCTGCCGTCAGCGCTTACGCCCGATCCTGATGACGTCACTGGCGTTTGTCTTTGGCGTACTGCCGATGGCAACCAGTACGGGAGCAGGCTCCAGCAGCCAGCATGCCGTCGGGACGGGGGTCATGGGCGGCATGATTTCGGCCACCATCCTGGCCATTTATTTCGTTCCGCTATTCTTTGTGCTGGTGCGTCGTCGCTTCCCGCTAAAGGAACGTGCTGAGTAAGTGATTGAAATAAAAAAGGCGGCTTTATCGGCCGCCTTTTTATTGTGTGATTAATTCACACTATGGTTATTTTACTTATTTTAGTGCTCTTGCAATTCTTACTGAATGTCATTTACGAAGCATGCCTTCGATAAAATCTTTCCAGTTCCCCAGTTCACGTTCAATCATAACTACCTCTCTTATTATTATGCGCATTCTACAAAAACGGGCCATCATTGTGAAGACTATTTAACCAATTGCTGTGATTGTACCCCACGTCCTGCGGGGATTTATGATAAATATGAACGGTGAGACCTCAATTTTTTGTGACGGCCAGCAATATTTTGAAATAACCCTACGGATGGGTGAGATTTATTTTATTTGCTGAGTTTATTGGGTTTTTAAATTTTATGGACATCTATGCTTAAATGGTGAAAGAATATTCAGCGTACAGATGTGAGTTGAATTAATATAAAGTGTAAATCCAGACGATTCCTGAATGTGTTATATTCCACTTAAGGATATATCTTCGAATTTACTGAACATTTAATCATCATAAGGTCAAAAGGATTCACCATGGTTGTGATGTACGGCATTAAAAATTGCGACACCATCAAAAAAGCCCGTCGATGGCTGGAAGCTAACAGCGTGGAGTACCGCTTCCACGATTACCGCGCCGATGGGCTTGATGCAGAATTTCTGCATAGCGCTATCCGCGAACTGGGCTGGGAAGCTCTGCTGAACACCCGTGGCACCACCTGGCGTAAACTGGACGAATCTCTGCGCGCCAGCATCACCGATGCCGACAGCGCGGCAAAACTGATGCTCGAGATGCCGGCAATTATCAAACGCCCATTGCTCTGCGCGCCAGGGCAGCCTATGCTGCTGGGTTTCAGTGAAACCCTTTATTCCGACTTTTTTCGTTGAGGTGTAGTTTATGTCATGCCCGGTCATTGAGCTGACTCAGCAGCTTATTCGCCGTCCTTCCCTTAGCCCGGACGACGCAGGTTGTCAGGCTCTTATGATTGAACGCCTGCGTGCCATCGGTTTTACCGTTGAACGCATGGATTTTGGCGATACCCAGAACTTTTGGGCGTGGCGCGGACAGGGCGAAACGCTGGCCTTCGCCGGGCATACTGACGTCGTTCCCGCCGGTGACGCGGACCGCTGGATTAACCCACCGTTTGAACCGACCATTCGCGACGGCATGCTGTTTGGTCGCGGCGCGGCAGACATGAAAGGTTCTCTGGCGGCGATGGTCGTGGCGGCAGAGCGCTTTGTGGCGCAGCATCCGAACCACAAAAACCGTCTCGCGTTTTTGGTAACCTCCGACGAAGAAGCCAGCGCGCACAACGGTACCGTGAAGGTTGTTGAAGCGCTGATGGCACGCAACGAGCGTCTCGACTACTGCCTGGTCGGTGAGCCGTCCAGCACCGAAGTGGTGGGTGACGTCGTCAAAAACGGACGCCGTGGCTCGCTGACCTGTAACCTGACCATTCACGGCGTTCAGGGGCACGTTGCGTATCCGCATCTGGCCGATAACCCGGTCCACCGCGCCGCGCCAATGCTGAGCGAGCTGGTGGCGATTGAGTGGGATAAGGGCAACGAGTTCTTCCCGCCGACCAGCATGCAGATTGCGAACGTCAAGGCCGGGACCGGAAGCAATAACGTGATCCCGGGGGATTACTTCGTCCAGTTCAACTTCCGCTTCAGCACGGAACTGACCGATGAGATGATCAAGGCGCGCGTTGTCGCCCTGCTGGAAAAATATCAACTGCGCTACACCGTGGAGTGGTGGCTTTCCGGCCAGCCGTTCCTGACGCAGCGCGGCAAACTGGTGGATGCGGTGGTGAACGCCATCGAGCACTATAATGAAATTAAGCCACAGCTGCTGACAACGGGTGGCACCTCAGACGGACGCTTTATCGCCCGTATGGGTGCACAGGTTGTCGAACTGGGGCCAGTGAACGCAACCATTCATAAAATAAATGAGTGTGTCAATGCGGCAGATTTGCAACTGCTGGCCCGTATGTATCAACGTATTATGGAGCAAATCGTCGCCTGACGAACGCTCTGAGAGGAATAGCGAATGGATTGGCTTTCAAAGTACTGGTGGGTTCTGGTGTTGGTTTTTCTGGTCGGCGTACTGCTTAACGTGATTAAAGACCTTAAGCGCGTGGACCATAAAAAATTTCTCGCCAACAAACCGGATCTTCCCCCGCACCGTGATTTCAACGACAAGTGGGACGATGATGACGACTGGCCGAAGAAAGACCAGAAGAAGTAACCGGTCTGTATCCCCTCTCCTGTGGAGAGGGGATAACCTCACATAAACTCAACAATATCATCATTATCCGGCTTACCGCCGCTGAGCGCTTCATCAAAGTAGTGCTTCGGTACGGTATAGCGCAAACGATCGAGCGCAAACTGCATGCTGCGGTCGTCAATCGCGTGGCCCAGATCGTCAACGATATCCAGCGTCACATCTCCGCCTTCGCGAATCAACGCTTCCTGCGCGTCAACCGCATACGAGAGCTCAATCACCCGGTCTTCACCGCCGTGGATTAAGTGGATCGTGGTTTGCGTGGTCGCGCTCGTCGGTAACGTCGCAAAACGGCCGTTAAACGCAATCACCCGTGACACCAGACCCGGGTGCGCCTTTACGCTTTCCAGCGACATGATTGACCCCTGCGAGAAGCCAATCAGCGCGGTGGCATCGGCTCCTACACCGCTCTGCTGCTGCCAGTAGCGGACGACCTCGATAAAGGTCGGCATGATGGCGTCAATGCGCGCCTGACGGTTCTCTTCCGTCACGCCCTGAACCGAGAACCACTGGCGCCCGTTCGGGCCGCATGGCTCTACGCCACCGATGCTGACAATCAGCGCTTCGGGGAAAACGGGCGCAAACCAGCTGCCAATCTGCCCCATATTGACGGCATTATCGCCAACCCCATGAAACAGAAGCAGTAACTGTTTAGCCGGTTTGTCAGGGCTTTGAACAACAAAATGATCGTGTTTCATGGTGGTCTCCTTAATAGATGACCTGGATTCTACGCCTCCCGACGTGAATGACCATGCCACTTTACTGAAGAAGTCATTGAAAAAATTGCCATTGCAAAATGTCATCTTTCAACTGCTGGCAGCGGGGATAATCAAGGCTTTCAAGCGCTTGCGCGGTTTCACTGCGCAGCTTTGCCAGCAACGCTTTTCGCCCGACGTCTTCCGTTTTTCCTGCCATTTTCCCACGCAGGGCCGGAAGAGGCATGTCCACGGCTAACAACAGCCGCGTCAGCGCGGCAACCGAGGTTGAAAACGCCCGATGTGCAAAAGCAAACCCCGCCAGCTCCAGCCAGTCGTCACTATTAAGGGTAGCTTCCCATCGGTCTTCCACGGGGATCTTTTCACCGTTCCAGGCAGACAGGACGCGCATATCCCGGCACAAACGCTGATGTTCCTGCGCGCACAGCCGACGCCCTGCCTCGCTAAGCGGCAGCAGCGCCATCGCCGTGTAGCAGCCGCTGCTGGCTTCACGATGGCTGCCCATCCGCACCAGCACAAAGCCGCACTGCTGCCAGAAATGCCAAAGTTCATCGGTGTAACCAAAGCTCACCGACAGATAATCTTCGCCGCAGGCGCTGCGAACAAGCGCCTGGCCAATCCCTTCCCGCTGACGGCGAGGGTGCACGGCAATGCGGGTCACCCGCCGTCCTCTGAGCGTCGCCGCCAGCGGAGAGCCGCCGTGTGCCGCCAGAGACTGCGCCACCAGGTTCCCGCGCGGACGCCGGAACCCCGCCCACACGGCGCGGCTAAGCTCAGGGGACAGCCCGCCCTCCTCCACCAGCCATAGCGCCCCGGCGATAACCGGGTTCGTTTCGGCAACGGCAAACTGCTGCCCGGGCGCGTCCATCATGCGGCGCAAATCGAGCGGCGAGGTGCGGTAATGCGCCGCACAGAGGAGCTCATACACGCTCGCGGCAAGCGCCGGGCGGCTTTCCCATGCCGTCGGCGCCAGAGACGTTAAATGCACCTCTCCTTCAGGGCGACGGTCGATCAGCGTATCGTCAAACAGCAGCGCGCTGGCGACGATACGCTCAAGCGGGCAGCCCGCCGCCCAGCGTACAGGTGTAGATAAGCTGTAGCGCTGCAGCCCGGCAAACCGACCGCAGAATTTAAGCAAAAATCCGCGGCCCGTCCCTTCATAGCCCTGCACCGTGGTGGTCAACAGCACGCGGGGGAAACGGGCAACTAACTTTTCCAGCAGAGGTCCGGGGATCGCAGCGGCTTCATCAACAATCAGCCAGTCTGCCTGGCGCGAAGAGGCAAGCAGCGCGTCCGGGGCCATAAAATGAAAACGCTCTCCGGCAAAGCGGGCGATGATATCCGTTGCCCCCTTCGACGGCGCGGTAACCACGGCGCTGCCAGCAATGCGGCTTAGCAACATTCCTGCCAGGGCTGATTTTCCGCGCCCGCGCGCGGCGGTGACGGCCACGATGCCACCCGACATCCCCTGCAGCACATCCAGGATCTCAGCCTGCTCGCGCTGCGGGGCGCCGCTGGCAGGCTGCCAGTCTGGCGCGCCGGGTAAAGGCGGAAGGGATAACGCGCGGCCCTGAAGCCAGACAATCGCGTCGGGATCGGCTGCAATCGTCCGGGAGAAATGGTGGACAAAATGCGGCGTGGCTATTGCTTCCGCGCTGTCGCTCCAGCGCAGTGAATCGCTGTCTGGCAACCCGGCCCACGCGTCGAGTGGCGGAACCCTTAGCACCAGAAGGCTTCCGGCACTCAGCGTTCCGCTCAGGGCGGCAAACGCGGCGACATCAAACCCGGCGCTGGCGTCAAAAACAGCATGCCGGAACTCGCGTCCCAGCAGGCCGCTGATGGCTTTTGAAGGGTGTTCTTCCAGCCAAACCCAGTCTCCGGGCAAGGCAGCACGCAGGGCAAGTGCCTGGGTTAACGTCCACTGCGCCTCGCCGCTGAGCACCACCAGCCGACGATGGCCGGTGCGCTCAAGCTCGCGTATCAGCTGTTCAAACGCCAGCATTACATCGCTTTGCCGAAGGTATTACACTGCGCCGGGTCGCCGCTATCGAAGCCGCGTTTGAACCAGCTGTAGCGCTGCTGTGAGGTACCGTGAGTGAAGCTGTCCGGCACGACGCGCCCCTGGCTCTGCTGCTGAAGACGGTCGTCACCGATAGCCTGAGCGGCGTTTAACGCCTCCTCAAGATCGCCGGATTCCAGAACGCCCTGCTGCTGCATGCTGTGGCCCCAGACGCCCGCGAAGCAGTCCGCCTGCAGCTCCATTTTGACGGACAGTCGGTTAACTTCTGCCTGCGAGGCATTTTGCTGCAGCTGGCGCACCTTAGGCTCAATCCCCAGCAGCTTTTGCACGTGATGGCCGACTTCATGCGCGATCACGTAGCCCTGGGCAAAATCACCGTCAGCGCCAAGCTTGCGTTTCATGTCATCGTAAAAGGAGAGATCGATATAGACGGTGCCGTCCGCCGGGCAGTAGAACGGCCCCATCACGGACTGTCCGGTGCCGCATCCGGTGCGGGTTGCGCCCCGGTACATCACCAGCTTCGGCTGCTGGTAGGTACGCCCCATCTTCTCAAACAGCTGACCCCAGGTGTCTTCCGTTGTGGCGAGGATAACGGAGGTAAATTTGGCCGCTTCATCTTCATTCGGGCTGATGGAGTGCTGAGATTGCTGCTGTTGCAGCGGCTGACCGGTCATCAACCCTGTGAGGTCAACGCCGTAATAACCCGCGACTAAAACCACAATCAGCAGGATGATGCCGCCCTTACCGCTGGGTAACCGGAAGCCGGGTCCACCCATTGAAGGACCGCCGCCGCCATCACTGCGTCTGTCTTCTACATTGTCACTTTCACGACGCCCTTGCCAGCGCATAACCACCTCTAACTATTCCATTTATAATAGCTATGATCGTAGGCGGTTAACGGCAAGATTACCATAGGAAACAAAGGTAAGACGCCAAAGGATGCGAACATCCTTTGGCAAGTGAGGGAGTTAGTCGAGCTTAACGCCTAAACGGTGAGCAACCGCTTCGTACGCTTCAATCAGGCCACCCAGGCTCTGGCGAAAACGGTCTTTGTCCATTTTATCCAGCGTTTCTTTATCCCACAGGCGGCTACCGTCTGGTGAGAACTCATCGCCCAGCACCACTTCGCCTTTGAACAGACCAAACTCCAGCTTGAAGTCGACGAGGATCAGGCCCGCGTCATCAAACAGTTTTTTCAGCACGTCGTTGGCTTTGTAGGTCAGCTCTTTCATGCGCGCCAGGTTCTCTTTGTTCACCCAGCCGAAGGTTTCGCAGTAGGAATCATTGACCATCGGATCGTGCATGGCATCGTTTTTCAGGAACAGGTCGAACAGCGGTGGATTCAGTTCGATACCTTCTTCAATGCCGAGACGCTTCACCAGGGAGCCCGCCGCACGGTTACGAATAACGCACTCAACCGGAACCATATCCAGTTTTTTCACCAGACATTCCGTATCGGACAGCAACGCTTCCATCTGGGTCGGGATACCCGCTTCGGCCAGTTTGGTCATAATGAAGTGGTTGAACTTGTTGTTCACCATGCCTTTACGATCGAACTGCTCAATGCGTGCGCCATCCCCTGCTGACGTATCATTGCGGAACTCGAGCACCAACAGATCCGGGTTTTCCGTGCTGTATACGGTCTTCGCTTTGCCACGATACAACTCAGCTTGCTTCTGCATCTTCATTACTCCTGGTGTGATGATTTGTGTTCAAAACTGGGGATATTATGCCACGCACACGTTTGCGTAGCACTAAAATAAAAAGGGCTGGATTCACCAGCCCTCGTATTTATTTGCTGAATGCTGCCTGGAAGACAGCGACCAGCGCATCGTTCTGCGACTGGGTCAGCGTGTGACCTTTTGGATCGATAAACTGCAGACTGCTGCGGTTATCAAGGTCACCGACCTGAATTTTGTAGTCACCGGAGGCAAGCTGAGGATCTTTCGCACCCAGTTCCTGCCACGCGCTGTCGGAGAGCGGCTTATAGGTTGCCGTCATGCTGCCGGTTGAACGCGTGCTGTCGGTCACTTTCATGCCCACTTTTTCCAGCGTCGCTGGCAGACGTTGCCAGGTCTGGTTAAACGGTGCACGCACCACCAGCATTGGCAGGCCGGTATCATCCGCGCCGCTCTGAACATCGAAGGTCACACCGTTACGGCTCTGCGCAGCGTTGGCGGCATCGGTAGCGGTCTTATCCAGACCTGCGGCAATTACGTTCAACATTTCGGTACTGTAACGCTGCAGGGACGCGGCATCCGCAACCGGTTTACCAGCCTGCTCCAGGTTCAACAGCTTAACGTTGACCGCCTGCTGATAACCCTGTGGTTTAACGGAGACTTGATAGCGACCACGGTACTGCTGGTCTTCATCCAGACGGTTCCATTCGATCCAGTCGGTGGTTAACGTCTGGCTGGCGTCATCGCGTTTATCGATGGTGTAGTTCTTCGACTGAATGACGCTGACAACCTGCGGCCACAGATTGCTACCGCGCGCGCTCTCAACCATCAGAGACGCCGTATCACCGGTGAACTGGGTACGCGCCCCGCTAACCAGCGCCAGAGGCTGTGCTGGCGGACGAATATCAAGCGCTTTACCGACCAGGCCGCTGCCGTTGGTCACGGGAATATTATAATCGCCGTTCTGAATCGGCAGGATCATACCAGCCGGTGCGTGAAGTTCAGCAAGCGGGGTCGCATCCAGATAGGATTCATCACCGCTCACCTGGCGCTTGTAGCGCGAGTCTGAACTACAGGCAGCGAGCAGCATAACAAGCGAAACACTCGCAACCTTCGCCAGGCGCGACTTCTGTACTGAATAAGCCATCAAATCTCCCTAAACTCTACAGCAAACCGGCATGCTTCAGCGCAGCCCTGACGATATCACGACCGTGGTCGGTGATCGGTGTCATTGGCAGACGCAGCGTATCGGTTGCTACAAGACCCAACTCCTTGCATGCCCATTTCACTGGGATCGGATTGGGTTCGACAAATAATTTATTGTGCAGCGGCATCAGACGCTGATTAATGACGCGCGCTTCATCAAAATGACCTGCTGCGGCCAGTTTGCACATTTCAGCCATGTCGCGCGCCGCAACGTTTGCCGTTACGGAGATCACGCCATGGCCACCGAGCTGCATAAAGTCCAGCGCGGTCGCATCATCACCACTCAACAGGATAAAGTCGTCTGAAACCAGCTCTTTGATCTGATGAACGCGGCTTAAGTTCCCTGTCGCCTCTTTAATACCGATAATATTTTTTACTTCCGAGAGACGACCAACGGTTTCCGGCAGCATATCGCAACCGGTACGGGACGGCACATTATACAGAATTTGTGGCAAGTCAGTATGTTCAGCGATGGCTTTGAAGTGCTGGAACAAACCTTCCTGAGTAGGACGGTTGTAGTAAGGAGTCACCGTCAGACAGCCAACGATGCCGCTGTCGTTAAAACGTTTGGTCAGGCTGATAGCTTCTGCTGTTGCATTAGCCCCTGTGCCCGCGATGACCGGAATACGTCCGTCAGCCAGTTCCAGGGTCAGCATCACCACATCGCCGTGCTCGTCGTGGCTCAGCGTTGCGGATTCACCGGTAGTCCCTACCGAAACGATCGCCGAGGTTCCGTTGGCGACATGGTAATCAATGAGCTTCTTCATGCTTGACCGGCAGACATTACCTTTTTCATCCATCGGTGTAACAAGCGCGACAATACTTCCCGTGAACATGAGCCATCCTCTGTGCGAACAAGAGCCTCAATGTTACGTTTGGAACTGTAATAAAAGCAAGCGACCTGAGGCTCTCAGGCGGTTGTATGCATGTTTTTTTTATGCTTTCCTTAGGAAGACTTAACCATGCAAAGGAAGAACAGGTTTGACAACCTCATCACAACATTACCTGGTTATCACTGCGCTGGGTGCCGACAGGCCGGGTATCGTGAACACCATCACCCGCCACGTAAGCAGCTGCGGCTGTAATATCGAAGACAGCCGTCTGGCGATGCTCGGCGAAGAGTTCACATTTATTATGTTACTTTCCGGGACATGGAACGCCATCACGTTGATTGAATCGACCCTGCCGCTGAAAGGGGCCGAACTGGATTTGCTGATTGTCATGAAGCGCACCACTGCGCGTCCGCGTCCGGCACTGCCTTCTACCGTCTGGGTACAGGTTGAAGTGCCTGATTCTCCGCATCTGATTGAGCGTTTCACGGCGCTTTTTGACAGTCATCAGATGAATATTGCCGAACTGGTTTCCCGTACGCAGACAAGCGATGACCATGGTCTTCCGGTGCTGTTTATTCAAATTACCGCGCACAGCCCTGCCTCACAGGATGCGTCAAATATCGAGCAAGCGTTCAAAGCCCTCTGTACAGAATTAAACGCGCAGGGCAGTATAAGCGTCGTCAATTATTCGCAGCACGAACAGGATGGAGTTGAGTAATGAACCCACTGAAAGCCGGTGACATCGCACCGAAATTTAGCTTACCGGATCAAGACGGCGAGCAAGTAAATTTGACCGACTTCCAGGGACAGCGTGTTCTGGTCTATTTCTACCCGAAAGCCATGACCCCCGGCTGCACCGTACAGGCCTGCGGCTTACGCGACAACATGGACGAGTTGAAAAAAGTCGGCGTGGAAGTGCTGGGTATCAGCACCGATAAACCAGAAAAGCTGTCACGATTTGCTGAAAAAGAGCTGCTGAACTTCACGCTGCTTTCTGATGAAGATCATCAGGTATGCGAGCAGTTCGGCGTCTGGGGCGAGAAGACGTTTATGGGTAAAACCTACGACGGCATCCACCGCATCAGCTTCCTGATTGACGCTGACGGTAAAGTTGAACACGTGTTTGACGACTTCAAAACCAGCAACCACCACGACGTGGTGTTGAACTGGCTGAAACAAAGCGCCTGATAAACAGCAAAACGGCAACCCAGGTTGCCGTTTTTCGTGTTTTCGCCCTCTCCCTGTGGGAGAGGGTCGGGGTGAGGGCATCAGGCCGCACACCCTCTACTTCTCTTCCACCGCCGGTACATCCGGCCACGCGTGGACCACGGCTTTAATCAGCGTTGCCAGCGGAATGGCGAAGAACACGCCCCAGAATCCCCACAGCCCGCCGAAAATCACCACGGATAAGATAATCACCAGCGGATGCAGGTTCACCGCTTCGGAGAACAGCACCGGCACCAGCAGGTTACCGTCCAGGCCCTGAATAATCAGGTACACCGCGAAGCAGCTCCAGAACTCTGTCCCCAGCCCAAACTGGAACAGCGCGACCCCAACAACCGGAATGGTCACCACAAACGCGCCTATGTACGGGATCAGAACCGACAGTCCCACCAGCACCGCCAGCAGCAGCGAGTAGTTCAGGCCGAAAATCAGGAAGCCAATCCAGGTCGCTACCCCCACGACAATCATCTCCAGCACCTTGCCGCGAATGTAGTTGGTGATCTGCTGGTTCATCTCTTCCCAGACCTGCCCCGCCAGCCCGCGGTTGCGCGGCAGAATACGGCGCACGGCGTTGAGCATTTGATCTTTATCTTTCACCAGGAAGAAGACCATCAGCGGCACGAGCACAAGGTAAACCGCCAGCGTCAGCAGTCCGACCAGGGACGCCAGAGAGTACTTCACCACCGAATCACCCATCGTCATGATGCGAGCGCGCATATTTTCGGCCATCGCGTCGATAATTCCGGCATCCATCAGAGCCGGATAACGGCGCGGCAGCGTGGCGGCAAAATCAGACAGCTTGTTCAGCATGCCGGGCATGTCGCGGATCAGGTTAATTCCCTGCTGCCAGGCGACCGGCATCACCACAAAAGCCATTAACAGCAGGATGCCGACAAACAGCACCAGCACGATGCTGGTCGCCCAGCGGCGGGAACAGCCGATATGTTCCAGACGCGCCGTGGGCCACTCCAGCAGGTATGCCAGCACAATCGCCACCAGCAGAGGGGCGAGCAGGCCGCTGAAGAAGAACAGAATACCGAACCCGGCAACCAGAATAACCAACAAAGCAATGGCCTCCGGGTCGCTGAACCGACGCCGGTACCACTGCATTAACATTTCGAGCATACAACCCTTCCCTGAATCGAATGGCGGGAGTGAGACGGTGAATTGTATCTAACTGTCACAAAAAAGACTTTCGCTTTTTGTATCCCGATCGCAATCCGCAAAACCCTGATGAATGGGATTTTCTTCATGCTACAACACGGCTACACTCGCAGGGCAGCAGAGATGAACGATATGCCGGTTCATCGGTCAAATTAGCACATCCAACATACAGGACAGTGGTTATGTTCAGGCAATTGAGAAAAACACTGGTTGCAACACTGATTGCCGCGGTGACGGTCGGTCAGGTGTTGCCCGCTTTTGCTGACTCGTCCGATTCATTGCCGGACATGGGCACCACAGCAGGAAGCACGCTCTCTATTGGGCAAGAGATGCAAATGGGGGATTACTATGTTCGCCAACTGCGCGGCAGCGCCCCGCTGATCAACGACCCTTTGCTGGTGCAGTACATAAACGGGCTGGGGATGCGTCTGGTAGCGCACGCCGACTCGGTAAAGACCCCCTTCCATTTCTATTTAATCAATAATGACGAAATCAACGCCTTCGCCTTCTTTGGCGGTAACGTGGTGCTGCATTCAGCGTTATTCCGTTATTCAGACAACGAAAGCCAGCTGGCCTCGGTAATGGCGCACGAAATTTCGCACGTCACACAGCGTCACCTGGCGCGTGCGATGGAAGACCAGAAACGTAACGCTCCCCTCACCTGGGTGGGTGCACTGGGCTCTATTCTGCTGGCGATGGCCAGCCCGCAGGCCGGGATGGCGGCCCTGACCGGTACGCTGGCGGGAACGCGTCAGGGGATGATCAGCTTCACCCAACAAAACGAGCAGGAAGCGGACCGCATCGGGATTCAGGTGCTGCAGCGCTCGGGCTTTGACCCGCAGGCCATGCCGAGCTTCCTGGAAAAACTGCTCGATCAGGCGCGTTACTCTTCCCGTCCGCCGGAAATCCTGCTGACGCACCCGCTGCCTGAAAGCCGACTATCGGACGCGCGTAACCGTGCAAACCAGATGCGTCCTGTGGTGGTCCAGTCTTCGCAGGATTTCTACATGGCGAAAGTGAGAACGCTTGGAATGTACAATTCCGGGCGTAACCAGCTCACCAGTGACCTGCTGGATACCCTGGCGAAAGGCAACGTGCGTGAGAAAAACGCCGCGCAGTATGGTCAGGCGCTTCAGGCGATGGAAGCCAGCAAATACGACGAGGCGCGTAAAGCGCTGCAACCGCTTCTGGCTGCCGACCCGAACAACCCGTGGTATCTCGATCTTTCGACGGATATCGATCTGGGGCAGAAGAAAACCGCCGATGCGATTAACCGTCTGAAAGGGGCGAAAGATGTCCGTACCAACCCGGTGCTGCAGCTTAACCTGGCGAATGCTTACCTGCAGGGCGGCCAGCCGGGTGAAGCGGCGACTATCCTGAACCGCTACACCTTTAATAATAAAGACGATCAAAACGGCTGGGATCTGCTCGCTCAGGCGGAAGCCCAGCTCGGCAACCGCGATCAGGAGCTTGCGGCGCGTGCCGAAGGCTTTGCCCTGGTGGGCCGCCTCGATCAGGCGATTTCCGCGCTCAGCAGCGCCAGCTCGCAGGTCAAGCTTGGTAGCCTACAGCAGGCCCGTTACGACGCGCGTATCGATCAGCTTCGCGGCCTGCAGCAGCGCTTTAAGCCGTACGAGAAGATGTAATAAAGGAGAATTCACGTCATGACAGACGCCGTAAAAATCTATCACAACCCTCGCTGCTCCAAGAGCCGCGATACCCTGAGCCTGCTGAAGTCTAACGGCGTTGAGCCGGAAGTGGTGCTTTACCTTGATACACCACCTGACGCGCAAACCCTCCGCCAGCTGCTGCGCATGCTGGGAATGGGCAGCGCTAGAGAGCTGATGCGTCAGAAAGAAGATCTGTATAAGTCGCTCGACCTGGATGACAGCCGTCTCACCGAGGCTGAGCTGATCCAGTCGATGGTTGAAAATCCAAAGCTGATTGAGCGCCCGATTGTGGTGGCGAACGGCCAGGCGCGCATTGGACGTCCGCCGGAAGACGTGCTCGAGATCCTGTGATGGTTTAGCCCGGTGGCGCTACGCTTACCGGGCCTACAAACCCCGCCCGCCTCCCGGCAAAAAACTCAAAGCTTGAGAATATCTTTCACAAACGGAATGGTCAGCTTGCGCTGGGCGGTAATGGAGGCGCGATCGAGCTGATCGAGCGTGTCAAACAGCGTGCGCATTTCGCGATCCAGACGCTTGAGCAGGAAACGTCCCACGTCCTCCGGCAGCTCAAATCCGCGCTGTTTTGCGCGCAGCTGTAGCGCCTGAAGCTTATCTTCATCCGACAGCGGCTGGAGCTTGTAGATTTGCCCCCAGTCCAGACGAGACGCCAGATCCGGCAGCCCCAAATTCAGCTGTCGCGGTGGACGATCGCCGGTGATCAGCAGCCGGGTTTTGCCCGACTCCAGGATGCGGTTGTAGAGGTTGAAGATCGCCATTTCCCACGGCTCGTCCCCCGCCACGCACTCGATATTATCAATGCAGACCAGCGAGAGATGTTCCATTCCCTCCAGCACCTCAGGCACGAACCACGTACGTTTATCCAGCGGCACGTAGCCTACTGCATCACCGCGCGCTGAAAGCTCCGCGCAGGCGGCATGCAGCAGATGGCTGCGCCCCGCGCCTTCGCGTGACCAGATATAGATGTATCCGCTGTGATCCTGGCGCAGCACGTTTTGCAGTGCAGCCAGTAAAGAGGGGTTATCACCCGGCCAGAAACTCGCGAAAGTTTCGTCGTCAGGGAGATAAAGTGGCAGAGAGAGCTGTGCCGGTCCGTTCAGAAATACCTCAACCAGAGATCCTACGTAAAATCGGAAAGGAGTTTAACACGGAACCTGCAAGGAGAGAACCGGGCGATCCCTCGCCCGACTTTTCGATCAATGTGACGCTTTTTCGCTTTCGTCAACGTCCAGTACCACCTCTTCAGGGCGGATCACCGAGATCAGCTTGAAGATCAGGCTCAGGCCAACGCCGACGATGGTCGCGAGCGCCATGCCCTTCAGCTCGGCCGCACCGATGTGCACTTTCGCGCCGCTCACGCCGATAATCAGGATTACTGAGGTCAGGATCAGGTTCTGCGCCTTGCTGTAATCCACTTTGGATTCAATCAGCACGCGAATACCGGAGGCACCAATTACCCCGTACAGCAGCAGAGACACGCCGCCCATCACCGGCACCGGGATGATCTGAATCGCTGCCGCCAGCTTGCCGACGCAGGAGAGCAGAATGGCGATGATCGCCGCGCCGCCGATAACCCAGGTACTGTAGACGCGGGTAATCGCCATCACGCCGATGTTCTCACCGTAGGTGGTGTTTGGCGTTGAGCCAAAGAAACCGGAGATAATGGTGGAGAAACCGTTCGCAAACATGGAACGGTGTAGACCCGGGTCACGGATCAAATCGCGCTTAACGATGTTCGCCGTCACCACCAGGTGGCCGACGTGCTCCGCAATCACCACCAGCGCCGCAGGCAGAATGGTGAAAATCGCAAACCATTCGAAGCGAGGGGTGTAGAAGGTTGGCAGCGCGAACCAGTGCGCCTCGGCAATCGGAGTGGTGTCCACCACGCCCATCGCGAAGGAGAGCGCGTAGCCCGCCAGCACGCCGATCAGGATCGGGATGATCGCCATAAAGCCGCGGAACAGGACGGAACCAAACACCGTTACGCCAAGCGTTACCAGCGAGATGATAATGGTTTTGGAATCCGGTGACTGGCCGTCAGCAGGCAGCAGACCGGCCATATTCGCCGCCACACCCGCCAGTTCAAGACCGATGACCGCAACGATGGCGCCCATCGCCGCAGGCGGGAACATCACGTCCAGCCAGCCGGTACCGGCTTTCTTCACAATGAAGGACACCACGCAGAACAGGACGCCACACATGATAAAGCCGCCCAGCGCGACTTCATAACCCAGCGGCAGCAGCAGCAAAACCGGCGAGATAAACGCGAAGCTTGACCCCAGATACGCCGGGATTTTGCCTTTACAGATAAAGAGGTACAACAACGTACCGATGCCGTTGAACAACAGCACGGTTGCCGGGTTAATGTGGAACAGGATTGGCACCAGCACGGTTGCGCCAAACATGGCGAACAGGTGCTGCAAACTAAGCGGGATAGTCTGTAAAAGCGGCGGTCTTTCACTCACCCCGATAGCACGGCGCGTCATAGTGTTTTCCTCTGAGTAGTATTGTTGTTGGTGTTTTATTCAAAAAAAAGCCGACTATCAAAGTCGGCTTATTTATCGTTATTCGATTATTTCGTACCAAAGATCTTATCGCCGGCATCGCCGAGCCCCGGAATGATGTATCCGTGCTCGTTCAGGCCCTGGTCGATAGAGGCGGTATACAGCTCAACGTCCGGGTGCGCTTTTTCCAGCGCCGCGATCCCTTCCGGAGCCGCAACCAGCACCAGCACCTTAATGCTGTTACAGCCTGCATTTTTCAGCAGGTCGATGGTGGCGATCATCGAACCACCGGTCGCCAGCATCGGGTCAACCACCAGCGCCATACGCTCGTCGATGTTAGACACCAGCTTCTGGAAGTAAGGAACCGGCTCAAGGGTTTCTTCGTTACGGTAGATACCCACCACGCTGATACGCGCGCTTGGCACGTGCTCCAGCACGCCTTCCATCATGCCGAGACCGGCACGCAGAATTGGCACCACGGTAATTTTCTTACCTTTGATCTGCTCAACCTGCACCGGGCCGTTCCAGCCTTCGATGGTGACTTTTTCCGTTTCCAGATCGGAGGTCGCTTCGTATGTCAGCAGGCTGCCGACTTCAGATGCCAGTTCGCGAAAACGCTTCGTGCTGATGTCATGCTCACGCATCAGGCCCAACTTGTGTTTAACGAGTGGGTGTTTCACTTCCACAATCTTCATTCTCTTTCTCCTCTGAGGCGGCGTCCGCAAAAAAATCGCGGGATTATACCGCTTTTTTCGGATTAGGCCATACCCATCTTGCTTGACGTATATCAAGCAAAGTGATTTAGAGACAAAAAAAACCGGAGGCGAGACTCCGGCTTGGGTGCGGGTTCTGCCCGGTGGCGCTGCGCTTACGCGGACCTACGTGTAGTGTAGGTCGGGTAAGCGTTAGCGCCACCCGGCAATTACAGGCTATCGCCGTTGCTCGCAATTACCTGCTTATACCAGTCGAACGATTTCTTCTTGCTGCGGTTCAGCGTGCCGTTGCCTTCATTGTCTTTGTCGACAAAGATAAAGCCGTAGCGTTTTTTCATTTCGCCCGTACCGGCAGAAACGAGGTCGATACAGCCCCACGGGGTATAGCCCATCAGATCCACGCCATCTTCCTCCACCGCTTTTTTCATCTCGCGGATGTGGGCGGACAGGTAGTCAATGCGGTACTGGTCGTTCACCGTGCCGTCGCTCTCCTGCACGTCGATCGCGCCAAAGCCGTTCTCAACGATAAACAGCGGCAGCTGATAGTGATCCCAGAACCAGTTGAGGGAGTAGCGCAGCCCCACCGGGTCAATCTGCCAGCCCCAGTCCGATTTCTGCACGTACGGGTTAGTGACCAGGCTCTTGCTCTCGTCGTAATCCAGCTGCGGGTTATCCGACGTCGCCTTGGTGGCGAAGGACATATAGTAGCTGAAGCCGATGTAGTCCACGCAGCCCTGCGTCAGCGCGGCTTTATCTTCTTCGGTAATATCCAGCGTAAAGCCGCGACGCGCAAAGTAGTTGAGCAGATGCTGCGGGTACCTGCCGCGCACGTGCACGTCGGTGAACCAGTAGCGGCGGTGCATGGCATTCATCGCCATCATCATATCGTCCGGCGCGCAGGTGAGCGGGTAGATAGGACACATGGCAATCATGCAGCCAATCTGCAGCGACGGGTTAATCTCACGCCCCGCCTTCACCGCCAGGGCGCTGGCCACCAGCTCATAGTGCGCCGCCTGGAACATCACCGGCTCACGGTCTTCACCTGGCGCGTACTTCAGCCCGGAGTTAGTGAACGGCGCAAAGTCTTCGTGGAAGTTGGCCTGGTTGTTGATCTCGTTGAAGGTCATCCAGTACTTCACTTTATGCTGATAGCGCTGGAATACCACTTTTGCAAAACGAACGAAGAAGTCGATCAGCTTACGGTTGCGCCAGCCGCCGTATTCCGTGACCAGATGGAAAGGCATCTCGAAGTGAGACAGGGTGATAACCGGTTCGATGCCGTACTTCAGGCATTCGTCGAACAGGTCGTCATAGAATTTCAGGCCAGCCTCGTTAGGCTCAAGCTCGTCGCCTTTCGGGAAGATCCGCGTCCAGGCAATAGAGGTGCGGAAGCATTTGAACCCCATCTCGGCAAAGAGTTTGATGTCTTCTTTATAGCGGTGGTAGAAATCGATGGCTTCATGGTTAGGGTAATTTTTCCCTTCCAGCACGCCGTTGGTGATTTCACGCGGCACGCCGTGCGCGCCCGCGGTCATGACATCGGCCACGCTCACGCCTTTGCCACCCTCTTTCCAGCCGCCTTCCAGCTGGTGCGCCGCAACGGCCCCACCCCACAGAAAATCTGCTTTAAATCCTGACATTCGCTTTCCCTCATTCTGCGTTATTTTCTGCAAAAACAATTACAGAAACCGGTTTCAGTTCGATGATGTGCAAAGGGAATAACCGTTGCAAGCAGTTCTCAGAAACCGGTTTCATTTTCGTGAACAGAGTCAAGTTTGGCTGCATTCACGGGGTGCACAGAAAAAAAGATCTCCACGTCCAGAATAGGCTCGCAAACGTTTGCCTGGACTGTTAGAATTGCGCCGATTTTTCTTACTAGCTATGCAATCGCGTGGGGATTTAAGCCGTGACCAACAAAACTTCTCTCAGCTACAAAGATGCCGGTGTTGATATTGACGCAGGTAATGCGCTGGTTGACCGAATCAAAGGTGTGGTGAAAAAAACCCGCCGCCCGGAAGTGATGGGTGGTCTGGGTGGATTCGGCGCACTGTGCGCGCTGCCGCAAAAATATCGTGAACCTGTTCTGGTCTCGGGTACTGACGGTGTAGGCACCAAGCTGCGCCTGGCGATGGATTTAAAACGTCACGACACGATCGGTATCGATCTGGTCGCGATGTGCGTGAATGACCTGGTGGTACAGGGCGCAGAGCCGCTGTTCTTCCTCGATTACTACGCGACTGGCAAACTGGACGTAGATACCGCGGCAAGCGTGATTAACGGTATCGCCGAAGGCTGTCTGCAGTCTGGCTGCGCGCTGGTCGGTGGTGAAACCGCAGAAATGCCGGGCATGTATCACGGCGAAGATTATGACGTCGCGGGCTTCTGCGTCGGCGTAGTAGAAAAATCAGAAATTATCGACGGCAGCAAAGTGGCCGATGGCGATGTGCTGATCGCGCTGGCCTCCAGCGGCCCGCACTCTAACGGCTACTCCCTGGTGCGTAAAATCCTCGAAGTGAGCGGCTGTGATCCGCTGACCACCGAGCTTGACGGTAAACCACTGGCTGACCATCTGCTTGCGCCAACACGTATCTACGTTAAGAACGTGCTCGAGCTTATCGAGAACGTCGACGTTCACGCCATTGCCCACCTGACCGGCGGCGGCTTCTGGGAAAATATTCCGCGCGTTCTGCCGGACAACACCCAGGCGGTGATCGACGAATCCTCATGGCAGTGGCCAGCCGTGTTTAACTGGCTGCAGACCGCGGGCAACGTGAGCTCTCACGAAATGTACCGCACCTTTAACTGTGGCGTGGGCATGGTTATCGCCCTGCCGGCAAGCGAAGCGGATAAAGCAGTGAAGCTGCTGACGGAGAAAGGTGAAAACGCGTGGAAAATCGGTACGATTAAAGCCTCCGATTCCGAACAGCGTGTGGTCATTGAATGAAAAACATCGTGGTGCTCATTTCCGGCAACGGAAGCAATTTGCAGGCCATCATAGACGCCTGCAAGCAGAAGAAAATCAACGGCACCATTCGGGCAGTATTCAGCAACAAGGCCGACGCGTTCGGCCTTGAGCGCGCGCGGGAAGCGAACATTCCCGCGCACGCGCTGGAAGCCAGCCAGTTCGCCGGGCGTGAAGCCTTTGACCGCGAGCTGGTGCATGAGATTGATGCCTACGCGCCGGACGTAGTCGTGCTGGCGGGCTATATGCGCATTCTGAGCCCGGCTTTTGTAGAACACTTCGCCGGACGTCTGCTGAATATTCACCCTTCTCTTCTGCCGAAATATCCCGGCCTGCATACCCATCGTCAGGTTCTGGAAAATGGCGATGAGGAGCACGGCACCTCCGTGCATTTCGTTACCGACGAGCTGGACGGCGGCCCGGTTATCCTGCAGGCGAAAGTCCCGGTCTTTGACGGCGATAGCGAAGAAGACGTGACCGAACGCGTGCAGACCCAGGAACACGCCATTTACCCGCTGGTGGTAAGCTGGTTTGTCGACGGACGTCTCGAGATGCGCGACGGCGCTGCCTGGCTGGACGGCGTTAAGTTACCTCCGCAGGGCCATGCGGCGGAAGAGTAGTTTATTATGTCGGGTGGCGCTTCTGCGCTTACCCGACCTGCCTGATGCATTACCCGAATGTCCCCTCCCCAACCCTCTAAATTCCCCAATAAAAAAAATAACTGTCATACTTTTCTGGCACTGTTGGACATATCGTGGAAATGCTCGCCATAATAAGGACGAGACGGATTTACCACGTCCTGTGATTGAACTGGAGTGTGAGCTGTAATGGGTCAGGAAAAGTTATATATCGAGAAAGAGCTAAGCTGGTTAGCATTCAACGAACGTGTACTCCAGGAAGCGGCAGACAAAAGTAACCCGCTGATCGAGCGCATGCGTTTTTTGGGTATTTATTCGAACAACCTGGATGAGTTCTACAAAGTTCGCTTTGCCGAGCTGAAAAGACGCATCATCATCAGCGAAGAACAGGGCTTAAACTCGCACTCGCGGCATCTGCTGGGCAAAATCCAGTCCCGCGTGCTGAAAGCCGATCAGGAATTTGACGGCCTGTATAACGAACTGCTGCTGGAGATGGCGCGCAATCAAATCTTCCTGATTAACGAACGCCAGCTTTCCGTTAACCAACAAAACTGGCTGCGCCACTACTTCAAACACTATCTGCGCCAGCACATTACCCCCATTCTGATCAACCGCGAAACCGATCTGGTGCAGTTTTTGAAAGATGACTACACCTACCTGGCGGTGGAAATTATTCGCGGTGAGTCTATCCGTTACGCGCTGCTGGAGATCCCATCCGACAAGGTGCCGCGCTTTGTGAACCTGCCGCCGGAAACTCCGCGCAGACGCAAACCAATGATCCTGCTGGATAACATCCTGCGCTACTGTCTGGACGACATCTTCAAAGGCTTCTTCGATTACGATGCGTTAAACGCCTACTCGATGAAAATGACTCGTGACGCCGAATATGACCTGGTGCACGAGATGGAAGCCAGCCTGATGGAGCTGATGTCATCCAGCCTGAAACAGCGCCTGACGGCTGAACCGGTGCGCTTCGTCTATCAGCGCGATATGCCGGACGCCATGGTGGAGATGCTGCGTGAGAAACTGACCATTTCGCGCTATGACTCCATCGTTCCGGGTGGTCGTTACCACAACTTTAAAGATTTTATTGGCTTCCCGAACGTCGGCAAAGCCAACCTGGTGAACAAGCCGCTGCCGCGCCTGCGCCATCTCTGGTTCGATAAATTCCGCAACGGATTCGACGCCATCCGCGAACGCGATGTCCTGCTCTACTATCCGTACCACACCTTCGAGCACGTGCTGGAACTGCTGCGTCAGGCCTCGTTCGACCCGAGCGTGCTGGCGATCAAAATCAACATCTACCGCGTGGCAAAAGATTCTCGCATCATCGATGCGATGATCCACGCGGCGCACAACGCCAAAAAAGTCACAGTGGTGGTTGAGCTGCAGGCGCGCTTCGACGAAGAGGCGAACATTCACTGGGCGCGTCGTCTGACGGAAGCCGGTGTGCACGTCATTTTCTCCGCGCCAGGGCTGAAAATTCACGCCAAGCTGTTCCTCATCTCTCGTAAAGAGGGCGATGAGGTGGTGCGTTATGCCCACATCGGTACCGGGAACTTTAACGAGAAAACCGCGCGAATTTATACCGACTACTCGCTCTTAACTGCCGATGCCCGCATCACTAACGAAGTGCGCCGGGTCTTTAACTTTATCGAAAACCCGTACCGTCCGGTGAGCTTCGACTATCTGCTGGTCTCGCCGCAGAACTCGCGCCGTCTGCTGTACGATATGATCGATAAAGAGATCGCCAATGCCCAGAAAGGGCTGTCGTCCGGCATCACGCTGAAGCTTAACAACCTGGTCGATAAAGGGCTGGTGGACAGGCTGTATGCGGCGTCCAGCTCCGGCGTACCGGTTAATCTTCTGATCCGCGGCATGTGCTCGCTGATCCCGGAACTGGAAGGCATCAGCGACAATATTCGCGTGATCAGCATTGTTGACCGCTACCTGGAGCACGATCGGGTCTATATTTTCGATAATGCGGGTGATAAACAGGTCTATCTCTCTTCGGCAGACTGGATGACGCGCAATATTGACTACCGAATTGAAGTCGCGGCACCGCTGCTGGATCCGCGCCTGAAGCAGCAGATCCTCGACATCATCGAGATTCTGTTTAGCGATACCGTGAAAGCACGCTATATCGACAAAGAACTCAGTAACCGCTATGTACCGCGCGGCAACCGCCGTAAAGTGCGGTCGCAACTGGCGATTTACGACTATATCAAATCACTCGAGCAACCCGATTAACCTATGCCGATAAATGATAAGACCCCACGCCCGCAGGAATTCGCCGCGGTCGATCTTGGCTCTAATAGTTTCCACATGGTCATCGCCCGTGAGGTAGATGGCGCGTTGCAGATCATCGGTCGTCTGAAGCAGCGCGTACACCTGGCGGATGGTCTTGATGAACGCAGCATGCTCAGCGAAGAGGCGATGGAGCGCGGGTTAAACTGCCTGTCGCTGTTTGCTGAACGCCTGCAGGGCTTCTCGCCCTCCAGCGTTTGCATCGTGGGCACCCACACCCTACGCCAGGCCCTGAACGCACCTGAGTTTCTCAAGCGGGCCGAAAAGGTGATCCCCTACCCGATTGAGATCATCTCCGGCAACGAGGAAGCGCGTCTGATCTTCATGGGCGTCGAGCACACCCAGCCGGAAAAAGGGCGCAAGCTGGTGATCGACATCGGCGGCGGTTCTACGGAGCTTGTGATCGGCGAAGACTTTGAGCCGCGCCTGGTGGAAAGCCGCCGTATGGGATGCGTCAGCTTCGCACAGATGTATTTCCCGGGCGGTTGCATCACCCGCGAGAACTTCCAGCGTGCGCGGATGGCGGCCGTCCAGAAGCTGGAAAACCTGGCCTGGCAGTACCGTATCCAGGGCTGGAACGTGGCGCTGGGCGCGTCGGGTACCATCAAAGCGGCGCATGAAGTGCTGCTGGCGATGGGTGAAAAAGACGGGTTTATCACGCCCGAACGCCTGACATTGCTGGCCGAAGAGGTGCTGAAGCATAAAAGTTTTGACGCCTTAAGCCTGCCAGGTCTTTCCGACGAGCGTAAGGTGGTCTTCGTACCGGGGCTGGCCATCCTCTGCGGCGTGTTTGATGCCCTCGCCATTAAAGAGCTGCGCCTTTCCGACGGCGCGCTGCGCGAAGGCGTGCTGTATGAGATGGAAGGCCGCTTCCGCCATCAGGATATTCGCAGCCGCACCGCACAAAGCCTGGCTAACCAGTACAACATAGACCGCGAGCAGGCGAAGCGCGTGCTGGACACCACGGTGCAGATGTACGAGCAGTGGGAAGAGCAGAATCCGAAGCTCGCGCACCCGCAGCTTGCCGCGCTGTTAAAATGGGCCGCAATGCTCCACGAGGTGGGGCTCAACATCAACCACAGCGG
Source organism: Enterobacter vonholyi (assembly GCF_008364555.1). Classification (GTDB taxonomy): domain Bacteria; phylum Pseudomonadota; class Gammaproteobacteria; order Enterobacterales; family Enterobacteriaceae; genus Enterobacter; species Enterobacter vonholyi. The sequence goes on along the minus strand of NZ_VTUC01000003.1, from coordinate 106,528 downwards.
GATGCATCGCCATTCGGCCTACATTCTGCAAAATAGCGATCTGCCTGGCTTCAACCAGGAGCAGCAAACCATGATGGCGACCCTGGTGCGTTATCACCGCAAAGCCATCAAGCTCGACGACCTGCCGCGCTTCACGCTGTTCAAGAAAAAACAGTTCCTGCCGCTTATACAGCTGCTGCGTCTGGGCGTACTGCTCAATAACCAGCGCCAGGCCACCACCACGCCGCCCACGCTGAAGCTTAAAACCGACGACCATCACTGGACGCTGAGCTTCCCGCACGACTGGTTCAGCCAGAACGCGCTGGTCCTGCTGGACCTGGAAAAAGAACAGCAGTACTGGGAAGCCGTCACCGGCTGGCTGCTCAAAATCGAAGAAGAGAGCGCCGACGTCGCCGCGTAACGGTTCAGGCGTCCGCGCAGGACGCCTCAGCTTCCAGCAGCGACTCAAGCGGCGCCGGTCTGCCAATCAGATAGCCCTGCACATAATCGATGCCTAGCGCGTGAACCGCGCTACGTATCTCTTCGGTCTCGACGTACTCCGCCACCACCAGCATCTTCTTCATGCGCGCCAGATGGCAGATAGACGCCACAATCTGATAATCCAGGCTGTTGTTGACGATATTGCGGATAAAGCTGCCGTCGATCTTGAGAATATCCGCATCCACGCTTTTCAGCCGCGCATAGCTCGCATAGCCGGTGCCAAAATCATCAATCGCAATACGTACCCCCATTTTCTGCAGCTGCCGGAGGATGTGTAGCGCCTGCTCCGCATTGCAAAAGGTGCTGCACTCCGTCACTTCAAAAATTAGCTGCCACGGCTCAATGGCGTATTTCGCCAGCAGGCGACTGACCTCAAGCGGAAACTGCACCCGACATACGGTTGAGGGGGCCAGATTAATGGCGAAACGCTGGCCGGGCAGCCTTTCGCGATGCGCGGCCAGGAAGCGCAGAGTATACTCCAGCACCCACAAATCCACCCGCGAGGAGAGGCCAAACTCCTGCGCGACGGGCAGGAACCGATCGGGAGAGATCAATAGCCCGTTGGCATCCGGCATCCGGAGCAGGACTTCGTGATAGCAATCGCCACGCAGGCCGCGAACGGGTTGAACCAGCAGGGTGAATTCGTCGTTATCAAGCGCCTTTTGCAGGCGGCTCATCATTGCAACTTTATCCTTCAGGTTACGCTGCAAATGGACGGCCCCACGCTGCTGAAGATTTTCCGGATGGTTGGAGGCGAGCGACAGGTCGGCAACCACGCCCAGTTCACCCAGCACCAGATACAGATGGTTAACCGGGGACCGGACATAGCAATAGCTCACTCCCACCTGCGGCTGAAGCGGCATGCCGTCCCAGACAAAGCGGAACTGTTTGATATGCTCGTCCAGGGTTTCAATCCGCTGCTGGTGCGATTCCGCGTTGAGGCGTACCGCCATGTCGTACCCGGTCAGGTGGTACACCTGCTCGTTGGGCTGGAGAGTACCGTTCACCCACTGCGCCAGCTGCTGCTTGTACTGAATCCGCAGCAACACGCCGTAATTTCGGCCCAGAATTTCCAGCTCCGGAATACGCAGCAGGCAGAGCGCCGACCACGGGTTTTTCGCCAGATCGCGCGACAGCGCCCGCAGGTTAGGCATATGGACGACCGGATCGAGCAGCGCCAGCCTGCGCGAGCGTTTGTTCACCGCGCGCTGCCGGGTTGCCAGCATCGACATAAAAACCACCACGAACGAGAAGACCAGGTAACTGGAAGAGGTGATCGCCAGCTGAATGTCATACCCCGGGTTCACCGGGATATAGCGGTAAAAATAGTGAATAGATACCAGCAGTATCGGCGTCCAGATAAGCGAAATCAGCTTATAGCCAAAACGCATCGCGCCCCAGAGCATCACCGGCATGAGCAGCGACAGGGTGTAGTTCGTGGTGAAAATGGAGCTGTTTTCATTCATCGGGAGCAGCAGCAGCGTAAGCAGCCCGCCTAGCGCAATCGCCCACATCAGAAACTCAATGACCGTCACCTTTTTATCTATCTGGGCACGGATCTGCGAGAGAAGGCTTTTGAGATAGCGCGGATGGCGAATCAGGCGGATCAGCAGATAGCTCAGCGGCACGCCCGTCAGCCCGCTGACCAGCAGCGTCTGATAGTTGATGAGCGTGCGAATATTAAGAGGGTTTAATCCCGCAAGGCTCTGCCGGCTCTCATACACGCCTAAATACACCGCAAACTGAAACAGCACCAGAAATAGCGTCGCGGGGCAGAAGACCTGCCAGAAGATGCGCTGCGCCATCAGCCGGATGTCGCCGTATGCGGTCATATTCCGTCTGGGCGCAAACACCCGGTAGCCGCCCCAGCTCAGCACTAAAGGGACGACAAAATGGAGCATACCAGCGACCGTTTCGAACATGCCGACCGAGGGGTAATAGCGGATAAACAGCGACAATACGATCCCAGGCAGCGCTTCCAGCCCAAAGAACATCATCAGCGAAAGCAAAAATGAGAGGGGTAAATAATAGAGTGCCGCAATGCCGTCGCCCAGCTGCGTGAAGGTATTCGCGATGCTCAGCACGGGAAGTAACACCACAGGCAAAATAAGCGGCAATGCCCACCAGCGGTTTTCATTTTTTTTCAGGAAAGCGAGAATGTTCATAGATGCCCGGTTAAACCCCTTTCGCTCCAGAGGGAAAATAAAGACAGGCATCCAACCTGACGTACGCGCCGCCCGGCGGCGTGCGGGGCGAACTGTGTGGAGGAAGGATTTTAAATATCAGGGCCGGGAATCCGTTGACTTAAATCAAACTACTTTACGCAAATTACTCTTTGTGGCGCTTTTTTTGAAATAATTTTCTTCATATTATCAATATGGTAAATGCATTAATTAAATTCAATAACATTAATTAATGTATACATTGACGGTTATTTACACACTGCAGAATTGACCCCTTCTTCCCGCTGTGCCTTAATATCCCTATCGCCCAAAAGGGCTTACCCAGGATAAACAGAGTGAGTCAGGTCACGCGTATGCGCAAACGACATCGATTTAACACCCGAATGACCCGCATCATACTGCTCATAAGCTTTCTGTTTTTCTTTGGCCGCTTCGTTTACTCCTCGATTGGCGCCTGGTACCACCATCAGGACAAAACCCAGTCGCAGCAATCCGGCCTGACCGTCGATACCGCTGACCGCTAAACCGCCGAAGGATGCTACACGAGCCGAATAATGGCCGCTATCCCTTTGCTGAGGATTTTATCCTGTCGCATCACCACCGCCAGCTGCCGCTGCAGCATGGGCGTAAGCGACATCACGCATAGTCCTTCGCGATCGTCATCCTGTTCTACCGCCATTCGAGGCACGATGCTGTAGCCCAGCCCCGCGCGAACCATGCGTTTGATCGCCTCGATGCTGCCAAGCTGCATCACCGGTGCGATCGCTAATCCATTAGCCGCAAACCAGCCATCGATCAGCGTCCGGGTTCCGCTACCTGATTCAAAGGCAATCAGCGGCTGAGCGTGCAGCGCATCCGGGGTAAAGTCCCTGAAAACATCCTTCAGCTCCCGCGAGGCGATAAAAACAAACTCTTCGTCCATCACCGGCATGACGTCCAACGCCTTGCCACTCACCGGCAGCGTGACCAGCCCCATATCGAGACGGTTCTCTTCGATGGCCCTGACGATATCGCGGGTGTTGCCCGTCGTCACCCCCACGTTCAGGAGCGGATAGTCGCGTCGTAGCTGCTCCAGCAGAGGCGGCAGAAAATGGATGCAGGCCGTTGCCCCCGTGCCAAGCGTAATGGTGCCGCTCACATCGTGGCTGAATGCGCTCACGGACCGAATAGCGTCATCCACCACCTGCTGAATACGCTCCCCATGCGCCAGCAATGCCTCTCCGGCAGCCGTCGCCTTTATCCCTCGCCCGGTACGCTCTACCAGCCGCGTTTGCAAAAACTGCTCCAGCTGGCGTATTTGCAGGCTGACGGCGGGCTGAGAGATACCCAGCACATCCGCTGCCGCTGAAAAGCTGCCGCGCTGGATCACCAGACGGAAGGTGGCGAGAAAGCCCAGATTAAGCGTCGTCATTCAAAGTTTCTCTTATACCGCGCATAAGGTTGCTGCCCTGCCAGCACAATACCGCGCCCGTTATGCTCAGGACAACTGCATAGCGGAATGAAAAATAATGGAAACACCTGCCCTGCCACGCCACCTCGCCCTCACTGCCGGATGTAATCAACTCATCAACTGGGGGATCTCGTTTTATATGCCGGGCACCTTTGCGCTGGCCATTTCAGCTGACCGTGGATGGTCTTCACCGCAGATTTACCTCGGCCTGACGCTGGCGATGCTGGTGATGGCGGCGGTATCCCCTTTTGTCGCCCGCCTGCTGGCACGCTTTGGCGGTCAGACGGTGGTGATGAGCGGAACGTTGCTGATCGCCGCAAGCTGCGCAGGGATGGCGTATACCCAGACGCTTTTTGGGTGGTACTGTGCCTGGCTGGTCGCCGGCACAGGCATGCGCCTGTCGCTTTACGATGCGCTGTTCGCCGCGCTGGTGAACCTCTACGGGCAGCAGGCGCGCAGAACAATCTCACGCGTCACGCTGGCGGGTGGACTGGCCTCCGCCGTCTTCTGGCCGCTGGGCGATGCTCTGCTTCAGGTTATGCGCTGGCAGGACGCGCTGCGCGTCTATGCTCTGTTCGGCCTGCTGAGCGCGGCGCTGATAAGAACGCTTCCCCGTCAGCGGCTAACGGTGACGACAAAGGTCACCGCGCCGCCTTTGAACAACGAGCGGCGTCACGGCTGGCTTTATGCCATCTTCATTGCCCTCATTACCTTTGTTTCGAACGGCACGTCCACCCATCTGCCGGAGTTTATTGCCCACTTCGGTCTGCCTGTCGCCATCGGCATGCTGTGGGGGATCGGCCAGACGGGTGCTCGCTCGCTGGAAGTGCTGGCGGGCGCCCGCTTAACCCCCTTCAAACTCACGCTTTTTACCGCGCTCGCCATGCCGCTCTGCTTTCTGGTTGGGCTAAGCAGTTCCCAGTTTGTCTGGTGCGCGGCCGGATTTGTGTTGGGTTACGGTGCCATCAACGGGCTGGTCACCATCGTGAAAGCCACGCTGCCGCTGGAACTGTTTAACACCGAAAGCTATGCCCGCCGTACGGGCATGCTGCTTATCCCGGGCCAACTTATGGCCGCAGCCTCACCGTTTGCCTATGCGTGGCTGAACAAAACGCTGGGGATCGCTGGCGCAATGGGGGTGTCGACGGGGCTGACGCTGGTGATTGCCGGGCTGGCGATAGCGATCGTGCGCTGTCCCGGGAAGCAAACTGTATCGCACTGTATCAAGAGCGCCACGCTGACAAACGGGTACAAAACGCCGCCTCCGGCAAATATCTCCGATACATAAAAATGGTTTTCTTTCCCTGTCGCCATTCAGAACCGATGAGGAGAGAGACCGATGACCCGTCGTTATGCACTTATCACCCTGCTTGTCCTGGCATCTGTAGCCCATGCCCAGGCCACGCCGCTGGACAACCTGAGCGCCGGGGACGTTAACGGCCCCGCCGCCGTTGCCCCGCTGGCGCAGCCGCAGCCGCCCGCAAAGCTGATCGTCGATCCCCCGCTTGCCGGGCCGCTGAGCAAAGGCGCGGTGTTTATCCAGTACCGTGCCGAAAACCTGCGCATCGAGCCGGTATTCGGACCTGAAGCGCTCAAGGTCACCCCGCGCATCGGACACATTCACGTGGTGGTGGATGACGCGCCCTGGCACTGGGCTGACGCCAGCGGAGAGCCGGTAATTCTGGTGGGACTCCCCGCCGGTAAACACAAGGTGACGATTATTCTGGCCGACCCGACGCACAAGCCGCTCGACCACAAAACCATTGAATTCACCGTACCGCCCCACGCGGAAGTCCACCATTTTTAAGGAGTCTCAAGATGAAAGCACTGACTGTACTAACGGCAGGCCTGCTGGCGCTTTCCGCCAGCGCCTTTGCGCAGGGTAAAACCAGCGTCGTGCTGGTTCACGGCGCGTTTGCCGACGGCAGCAGCTGGAATAAGGTGATTGCCCTGTTGCAGAAGCAGCACGCCGAGGTCATTGCCGTCCAGCTCCCGCTCACGTCGCTCAACGATGACGTTGCCGCCACAAAGCGGGCCATCGCCCGCGCGCAGGGTGACGTAGTGCTGGTGGGCCACTCCTGGGGCGGCACCGTGATTAGCGAGGCGGGCAACGATGCGCGGGTAAAATCGCTGGTGTATGTGGCGGCATTCGCGCCTGATTCCGGCCAGTCGACGGCGGACCTGGCAGGAAGCTACCCTGCGCCGCCGGGTAGCGCAGTCATTGCCAAAACGGCGGACGGCTATTTATACCTGCCGACGGAAGCCCTCAGGAAGGATTTCGCGCCTGACGTGAAGCCAGCCATTCAAGATACGATTGCAGCCACGCAGGGGCCAATTAAGGCTGAGGCTTTTGGTGAAAAAGTCCCCCACGCGGCGTGGCATGACAAACCGAGCTGGTATGTGGTTAGCAAGAATGACCGAATGATCAACCCCGATCTTGAACGGGCGATGGCGAAGACGATCCACGCGAAAACCACCGAGGTGGCGGCAAGCCACGTGTCTATGGTCAGCCAGCCGCAGATCGTTGCCCGGACGATTGAGCAGGCGATTGAAGCAAAATAATATTTTGTAAATTGTAGGCCGGGTAAGCGCAGCGCCACCCGGCAAAAATAGCCTCAGTGCCCGCCATCTGCGGGATAATCGCGATTAATCCACGCGTGGTCCTCCTCCCAGGTGAACATCCATTTGCGCACCGGCCCGGCCATCACGTTGAGGTAGTAGCTGTCATACCCGGCCATCGTCGCCACCGGGTGGTAGCCCTTCGGCACCATGACCACGTCACGGTTATAGACCGCCATACACTCATCCAGCGTTCTGTCGTCGGTGTAGACGCGCTGCATGCAGAACCCCTGCTCCGGGTTGAGGCGATGGTAGTAGGTCTCCTCCAGATACGTCTCCTGCGGCGGATTATCCGTGTCATGCTTGTGGCTCGGATACGAGCTGGTGCAGCCCTCATTGGTCCACACCTCCACCACCAGCAGGCTGTCGGCGGGCTTGTCTTCCGGCAAAATGTTGTGCACGTAGCGCTGATTGTGGCCCTTACCGCGCGCTTCGCCGTCGATATCCTGCGGCGCAATCAGCCGCGTCGGATACGTGCCTTTGCCAGGCGCGGCGCAGACCGCCAGCTCAAGCTTCGTAAGCGCCTTCACCTGTACCGTCTCCTGCGGGGTGACGTACACCGCCCACGGCTTGATGCGCTCGAACGGGCTCATCCGCCCGCCAATATCGTTAAACTGCGCGGAAGGCGTTGTGATGGAGGCGCGCCCGGCGACCAGCACCAGACAGCGCTCTTCGCGGACGGCGGGCAGCGTCAGCGTCTGCCCCTCCTGCAGTTCATACGCCTCAAAGCCGACGTACCCCCACCCTGCGCTTTCCGGCATGACGGACTGGGTGCGCCCCTCCGCGTTCGGCTGTTGCCAGCGTGATAACAGACGTGACATGTCACCTCCTCAAATCAGTCCGGCGTCGCGCGCCAGGCGGCTCAGATTGTTATACCCCAGACGGGCGTAGGTCAGCGGATGGGCAATCGCCGGGTCCTGCTCGGCCTCCACCACCAGCCAGCCGTGATAATCCTGCGCCTTCAGCAGCCGCATAATCGGCGGGTAATCGACGCAGCCATCGCCCGGCACGGTAAACACGCCGCTCAGCACCGCGTCGAGGAAGCTGGTTTTACGGTTTTTCACGTCCGCCAGCACGTCGGCACGCACGTCTTTGCAGTGGACGTGGTTGATGCGCGACGCCCAGCGCTGCGCCACCGCCAGCGGATCGGCCCCGGCAAAGGTCAGATGGCCGGTATCGAGCAATAGCCCCACCGCATCGCCGGTGTGGGTCATCAGGTTGTCCACATCGTCGGCGGACTCAATCACCGTGCCCATATGGTGATGGTAGGCAATCTGCACGCCCTGCTGCTGGGTGTAGCGGGCAAATTCGGTAAGCTTCTCACCGTACTCCTTCCAGCGCGCCTGCGGGAAGCGCGGGCGCAGATGCACCGGGGTCTGCTGGTCGCCGTGAATGCAGCCGCTCACTTCCGCAAAGACCAGCACCTTCGCCCCCAGCTCGCGCAGCAGCGTCAGGTGGGACTGCACGGCGGCGATCTCCTCCTCCACGCTGCGCTCCAGCAGGCGACCGGAGTACCAGCCGGAGACCAGCTGCAGGTCGTGGCGCTGCAGGATGGGGCCGAGCAGGCGCGCTTCGCGCGGGAACTTATTGCCCAGCTCGAAGCCGGCGAAACCGGCCTCCTTACCTTCGCTCAGGCAGGTTTCCAGCGACGTCTCCGCGCCCAGAGAAGGCAGATCGTCGTTCGTCCACGTCAGCGGGTTAATGCCCAGTTGTACACTCATTGTCTTCTCCATTATGCGTGTCCGCGCTCGCGCCACCAGGCGATAAGCTGCAGGTAGTTGTCCCGGATGCGTGCCACCAGCTGCGCATCGTCAATATCGTGCTTCAGCCACGCGCGGGAGGCATCGCCAAACAGCGTGCGCCCCACGGCGAAGCCTTTTACTACCGTCTGCCCTGCTGCGGCCCTGAAGTCGGCGCGCAGCTGTTCCGCCGGGGCATCCAGGCCGAGGATCACCACCCCGCGGCAGTGCGGGTCCCGGCGTTCGATAATCTCGCTCAGCGCCGTCCAGCCCTCGGCGGAAAGCGGCGGCAGCTTCCACCAGTCGGGGTAAATGCCGAGGTTGTAGAAACGGGAGATGGCGCGCAGGTAGAGCTCGTCGCTGCGCGGCATGCTGGCGGGCAATATCACCTCCAGCAGCAGCTCATGCCCGGACCGGCAGCAGGCGTGGTACACCTCGGCGATTTTCTGCTCCTGCTCCAGGCGCAGGCCGTGAGCGTCTTCCGGGTGGAAGAAGACCAGGCACTTCACCACATGCTCCTGCGGCCAGCTGATGAGCTGGGTGCCGATGTTGCCATGCTCCATCTCCAGCGGCCTGGAGCCCGGCAGCTCGATGGGACGGCCAATCCACCACCCCTCGCCGGTGATGGCGTTCAGCGCGTCCTGACCAAAGGTTCCGTCGCACAGCAGGCCGGCTTTGCCCTCCAGCCCGGCGCGGCTTGCCGCCTCGCGACTGGCCTGCAGGATCAGCTGCTTCAGCGCCGGAATGCGCTTAAGCGACGCGCCGCACTGCATCGCCATATCCTCAAGCTGGCTGCGGTGGTCGAAGGCCATCACGCACAGCTCCGGCCACTCGCGGCGTCGGGTGGTCACCCGGTGGAGATGGTTAAGACGCGGGTCAAGATCCGGGCGCGGCACATCTGCAGCGCGCGAAAGATAGTCATCCAGCTCGATTTTGCTCGGCATCGCCGGGGCGCAGCCGTGGCGCGAAACCACCAGCGCGCCGCAGGCGTTGGCGTAGCGGCACGCCTGCTCCCAGCCCTCGTCGTTCAGGTAACCGCGCAGCAGGCCGGACATAAACGCGTCCCCTGCGCCGAGGACGTTCAGCACCTCCACGCGCACGCCGGTCACCGTCAGGCCGTCGTCCAGCCGGGGCGGAATGGCGTCGGTATAGACCGAGCAGCCGAGCGCGCCGCGTTTGCAGACCAGCGCTGCGTCACTGACTGCACGCACCTGCCCCAGCGCCTGCAGGGTATCCGTGCTGCCGCCCGCAATGTGAAACTCCTCCTCGGTGCCGACAACGACGTCGAAGAGGTGCAGCACCTCCTGCAGCTCGCGGGTGACCTTATCGGCGGCGATAAAGCGCGTTTCACCGTCGCCTAAGGCGGTGAGCCCCCACAGCACCGGACGGTAGTCGATGTCCAGCACCGTGCGCACGCCGTGACGGCGGGCATAGCCCAGCGCCGTCAGCACCGCCTCGCGGGTCTGAGGATGAGAAAGGTGAGTCCCGGTGATGGCAAGACAACGTGCGGAGGCAATGTAGCTTTCGTCCACATCGCCAGCCGTAATGGCCATATCCGCGCAGTTATCGCGATAAAAAATCAGAGGAAAGGTGTCCCGGTCTTTAATGCCGAGTAGCACCAGCGCCGTGAGGCGGTCTTTATCGGTAATCAGATGACTGGTATCGCAGCCCACCTGGTTGAGCTCTTCGCGCAGGAAGCGGCCCATATGTTCATCGCCGACGCGTGCCAGCATCGACGAGCGCAGGCCCTGGCGCGCGGTGCCGTACGCCACGTTGCCGGACGAGCCGCCGAGGTATTTGGCGAAGCTCGACACATCCTCCAGACGGGCACCAATCTGCTGACTGTAGAGGTCTACCGCCACGCGGCCCATGCATATCACATCAAACTGCTTTTCCACGTTGATACCTCATCAGACAATGTCGTTCACGTTCAGCCAGCGGCCTTCCCGGTGCGAGAGCGCGATTGCATCCAGCACGCGCGATACCTTCCAGCCCTCTTCGAAGTCCGGCCACATCGGCGCGTCGGCGGCAATCCCGTCCACCAGATCGCGCACCTCCACCGTTTTTTGATCGTTAAAGCCAATCCCGTGTCCTGCGCCCATGCAGAACGCGGCGTAGTCCGGGTGCGCCGGGCCGACGAGTAAGGTCCGGAATCCCTGACGGTTCACCGGATCGTCATGCCGATAGAGCTTCAGCTCCGCCATGCGCTCCTGGGTGAAGCTGATGGCGCCTTTCGTCCCGGTGATGACGTACGACAGCCCCATCTTGCGGCCGCAGGCGACGCGGGAGGTTTCAATCACGCCCTGCGCCCCGCCCGCGAAGCGCACCATCGCGTGGGCCTGATCCTCGTTTTCGACGGCAATCATGTCCGACGATCCGGCCTTCGCCGGGCGCGCCGGGACCACGATCTTCAGGTCGCCGCAGACCTGCTCAATATCCCCCACCAGGTACTGGGCCATATTGACAATATGCGCCGCGAGGTCGCCCAGCGCCCCCAGCCCGGCGGTCTCTTTAAAGCAGTGCCAGTGAATGGGCGACAGCGGGTCGGCCATATAGTCTTCGTTGTGGGTGCCGTAGAAGTGGATCACCTCGCCAATTTCACCGCGGGCGATAATCTCCTTCGCCAGCTGCGCCGTCGGGTTCTTCATGTAGTTGAACCCCACCAGCGTTTTCACCCCGGCCCGCTTCGCGGCGTCAACCATCTCCCGCGCGTCGTGGGCGTACAGCGCCAGCGGCTTCTCCGAGTAGACGTGCTTGCCGTGGCGGATCGCCTCCAGCGCCATCTCTTTATGCAGATGGTTGGGTGAGCAAATATCCACCACATCAATAGCCGGGTCGGCCACCAGCGCCCGCCAGTCGCCGGTGGAGCGGTTGAAGCCAAACGCCTGCGCGCGCTCTGCCGCCAGCTCCGGCGTGACTTCCGCCACCATCTCGCGCACCAGCCTGCCGCGCAGGTTGAACACCGTTGGGGCCTGGGCATAGGCGATAGCGTGCGCCTTGCCGATATACCCGGTGCCAATTAATCCAATACGAACCTCTTTCATCGTGATCCTCACAGTGCGCCGCGACGGCTCTTGGCGTAGGTATCAAACGCCACCGCCAGAACGATAATTAATCCGGTGATAATCTGCTGGTAGTAGGCCGAGACGTTCATCAGCACAAGGCCGTTAATCAGAATCCCCATGATGATGGAGCCGATAATGGTGCCGCCGATGCGCCCGTAGCCGCCCATCAGCGAGGTACCGCCGATCACCACCGAGGCGATGACGCGCAGCTCAAAAGAGATCCCGGCCACCGCCTCGGCGCTCCCCAGACGCGCGCTCAGGATGAAGCCCGCCAGTCCCGCCAGACAGCCGATCAGCACATAGACGCTGACCAGCACGCGCTTGACGTTCACCCCCGCCAGGCGCGCCGCCTCCGGGTTACCGCCGATGGCGTAGACGAATCGGCCCCAGCGGGTTTTATGCAGCGCCAGATAGCCGCCGAGGGCGACGATGGCGAAGATCCAGATCGGAATGGAGATGCCGAGCAGCTCCCCGCGCCCCCACCAGCGGTAGCCCTGATCGAAACCGGCAATCGGCGCGCCGTCGTTGATCACCAGCGTCAGGCCGCGCCAGATGGTCATCCCGCCGAGGGTCACGATGAACGGCGGCAGGCGCAGACGGGTTACGCCCAGACCGTGCAGGAAGCCAATCGCCGTGCCCATCGCCAGACAAATCCCCAGCCCAATCAGCCAGCTCATGCCGCCCCAGGCGTTCGGGTCGACGGTGGTGAAGTTGTCGCCCTTAATCACGTACGCCGCGGTCATGGCGCAGACCGCCAGAATTGAGCCGACGGAAAGGTCAATCCCGGCGGTCAGGATGACAAAGGTCATCCCCACGGCCATGATCCCGTAGATGGAGACTTCGGTCAGGATGTTGAAAATATTGCGTTCAGAGAAAAAATTGCTGTTCTGCGACTGAAAGAAGATCAGCAGCAAGATCATGAAAATCAGCACCCCGAAGCGCTCGAAGAAGGCGATGGGATCGATGCGTCCGGCGCGTTTGACCGGGGCCTGCGTTTTAGAAATCATCTGCGTCATGAGAAACTCCGTTATGCCGCGTTCAGGGCGTTGTGGTTGATGGCCATCATCGTCATCAGCCGTTCTTCGTTAGCGTCGTCACCGTGGATCTCGCCGGTCACTCGCCCTTCGCTCAGGGTAATGATCCGGTCTGACACCGCCATCACTTCAGGCAGATCGGAGGAGATCACGATCACCGCCACGCCCTTTTTCGCCATGTCAAACAGCACCTGGTGCACTTCTGATTTGGTCCCCACGTCAATGCCGCGCGTCGGCTCATCTACGATCAGCACCCGCGGGTTGAGCGCCATGCAGCGCGCGAGGATCACCTTTTGCTGGTTACCACCGGAGAGCTTGCGCACCTCCTGCGCGCTGTTGACCATTTTGATCTGCAGCGCCTTGCGGTAGGACTCGATCAGATCGTCCTCTTTGCGGGTGTTCACGAACCAGCGCCACTGCAGCAGCGAAGAGAGGCAGGAGAGCGACAGGTTGTCGCGAATCGACAGCCCCAGCACCGCCCCCTCTTTTTTGCGGTCTTCCGGCACCAGCGCCACGCCCTGATCGAGCGCATAAAGCGGGTCGCGCGGCTGGTACGGCACGCCGTCCAGTTCAAAGCTGCCCGAGGTAAACGCGTCCGCGCCAAACAGGCAGCGGGCCACTTCGGTGCGCCCGGCGCCCACCAGTCCGGCAATGCCTAAGACCTCCCCGGCGTGAACGTGGAAGCTGATGTCATGCAGGGCAATGCCGTGCGGATCCAGCGGCGGCTTTTCGCGGCTCAGCCCCTTCACCGCCAGGCGGACGGGTTTGTCCTCATGATGGGTTTCGCTGGCGGGACGACGGTTAAAGGCCACGTCGCGCCCGACCATCAGGCGGATCAGCTGTTCGACGTTGGTCTCCGCCACCGCGCCGGTGCCGGTGAAGCGGCCGTCCTGGAAAACGGTGAAGCGGTCGCAGAGCTGGAAAACTTCGTGCAGGCGGTGGGTAACGTAAATAATGCTTACGCCGCGGTTTTTAAGCTCCCGCACCACGCGATGCAGGCTTTCCACCTCGCTGTCGCTCAGCGCGGCGGAAGGTTCGTCCATAATGATCAGCCTGGCGTTGAGGGTCAGCGCCCGGGCGATCTCCACCATCTGCTGCTGGGCAACGCTCAGACGGGCGACCGGCGTGGTCGGCGCAACGTTCAGCTGCAGATAGTCGAGAATGACCTGCGCTTCCTGATTAACCGCCTTTTCGTCGACGATCAGGTTGCGTTTACGCGGCTCGCGCCCGAGAAACATGTTTTCCGCGACGGTCATGTTGGGCAGCAGATTAAATTCCTGATAGATGGTGATAATGCCCTTGTTCTGGCGCTCCACCGGGGAGTCGTCCACCGGCAGCGTTTCGCCGTTGAACCAGATATCCCCGCGGGTTTGCGGCTGCGCCCCCGCGAGCGCCTTCAGCAGCGTGGATTTACCCGCCCCGTTTTCCCCCAGCAGGGCGTGGATCTCGCCCGCGCCGACGGTCAGCTGGGCGCTGCTTAACGCCCAGACGCCGGAAAAGCTTTTTGCCAGGTCGGTCACTTTCAGTAAGGGTTGCGACATCGGTCTGCTCCTCCTTTAGAGTGAGCCGCCGCGCCAGCGGCGGCTGCGGATAAATCAGTTACCGGCCTCACCGATACGCTCAGCCTGCTGCAGGTTCTCTTTAGTGATCAGCGTCGGCGGGTAGTCGGCCCCGGTGATGGCTTTCTTCTCGCGCACGTTGGCCACCAGCTGGCTCATCGCCGTCTGCACCGCAAAACCCGGACGCTGGTCCGCCGTCACCGCCAGCCAGCCGTCGCGCACGCGGGCCAGCGCTTCCGGTACCGCGTCAAAGCCTGTGACCAGAATTTCGCCCGGCTTCACGCCCTGGCTCTGCAGCGCTTCGATCGCCCCCAGCGCCATGTCGTCGTTAGCGGAGAGGATCACCTGAGGACGTTTCGGCAGCGAGGGCAGCACGCTTTCCACGATGCGCATCCCTTCAGAACGCATCCAGTTGCCGGTCTGATCGGCGACAATCTTGTACTTATCCCCGCCCGCCTTCAGGCTGTCGCGGATCCCTTTGGTGCGTTCGATGTTGGAGGAGGAGCCCGGCTGGCCGGTCAGCAGAATGATCTCCGCCCCGTCGGGGAATTTGGTTTTAACGAAGTCGCCAATCGCCTGGCCGCCCTTGTAGTTGTTGGCGCCAAAGTGCGGCACCTTCTTCTGGCTGTCGACGGAGCGGTCAAGGGTGACCACCGGCAGCTTCGCATCCTGAATTTCATCCACCGCGCTGGAGACCGCGTTCACATCGTTCGGGGAAACGATAAAGCCCTGCGCCCCGCGGGTGATGGCGTTTTCCAGGTCAGCAACCTGCTTCGGCGAGCTGCCCTGCCCGTCCAGTACCTGAAGCTTCACGCCCATCTCTTTTGCGGCTTTCACCGCCGTGCGCTGCATGTGAACTTCAAACGGCATGGCCAGGTTTGGCGTACTGAAAACAATTTGCTCGTTTTCGGCGAGGGCGGCCCCGGACGTCATGGCGATGAGGGCGGCTACGATCAGTTTTTTCATTATTATGTCTCTCTGTGTAGGGTAGTTGTGTTTAGAGGACGATCTCGCGCTGGCTGCGGAGTGACTCCAGCGCTTTATCCGCGAGGTACAGCGCACGTTCACCATCATCGCCGCTGCAGTCAGGTACCGCTTCGCCGCGCAGGACCGCGACAAAGTGTTCCCATTCCGCGGCGTAAGCGGATTTGTAGCGCTGCAGGAAGAAGTGTTCCGGCAGCGCGCTGGTGCAGCCCTGTTTGCCGTAGTGCTGCACCTGGTTTTCCAGAATGTTGCCCGCGCACAGCAGCCCTTCGGAGCCGTGCAGCTCCAGGCGCTGGTCGTAGCCGTAAGATGAACGGCGGCTGTTAACGATGGTCGCCATCGCGCCGGAAGCGTATTTCAGAACGATAAACGCGGTATCGATGTCCCCCGCCTCGCCAATCGCCGGATCGACCAGGTTACTGCCCTGGGCATACACCGACACCGGCTCTTCGCCCATGATGAAGCGGGCCATGTCAAAGTCGTGAATGGTCATATCGCGGAACATGCCGCCGGAAACGCGCACGTACTCCGCAGGCGGCGGAGACGGGTCGCGGGAGATGATGAGCAACGATTCCGGTTTGCCGATGCACCCGGCCTGCGCGTCGGTTTTCACGCGGCGGAACTGCGGGTCAAAGCGGCGGTTAAAGCCAATGAACAGCGGCACGTCATACTCTTTGACCACCTTCAGGCAGTCGCGCACGCGGGCGAGGTCGAGGTGTACCGGCTTTTCACAGAAGATGGCCTTGCCGTGGCGGGCGGCCATTTCAATCAGGTCCGCGTGGGTATCGGTGGCAGAGGCGATCAGCACGGCGTGAACGTTAGGGTCGGTCATCGCTTCATCCAGGCTCTGCTGGCGGGCCTGATACTGCGTGGCGAGGCGGGTGGCAAATTCCTGATTCGGGTCAACCACGGACCAGAGCGTGGTCGCGCCGTGGCTGGCGATGTTAGCTGCATGTACCTGGCCAATTCGGCCAGCGCCCAGTAAAGCAATGTTAAACATAACGGCTCCCGGTGTTGGTGAATGCTGTGAACTAACGACCCTATAAATAAAACATTTATTTCATTTTTATAAATAGTGAAAATTATGTTTTTGAGTGCGGGTTAACACTTTTGAGATGAATGAGATAAATTTTGTTATCAATCTCACAACATCGCGGAAGATGTGCCCCTCACCATAACTCTCTCCCCAAAGGGGAGAGGGGACGGTACGGCGCGGTCTTTTCTCCCTCTCCCCTTTGGGGAGAGGGCTGGGGTGAGGGGAAAATAAAAATGAAATGAAAATTTCGTTACGGCGGAAAAACTTAATACTGACGGGCTTTTATCACCTGCGCCTGCGTTTGCTCCGCGGCTTCACGCACGGCAGACGATTCCGCCACCTGCGCATCACCGGTTCGCCACCAGGAGGCGTAGTCGTGGGTCATGGTCTTCGGTAGCACCTTGATGTCCAGCAGCGTTGGGCCGGGATGCGCACGGGACGCCTCCAGCGCCGCCAGCAGGCTTTGCTCATCGTTCACCCGCCACGCGCGGCAGCCGTAGCTCTCCGCATTTTGCGCAAAATCGACCTTCACCAGCGGACCGTCAAGGCGTCCGGTTTCCGGGTTGCGGTGGCGGTTTTCCGTGCCAAAGCTGCCCATGCCGTGCCCCATCTGCAGGTTGTTAATGCAGCCGAAGCTGGCGTTATCAAACAGCAAAACGGTAACCTTAATACCCTCCTGCACGGCGGTTTGCAGCTCGGAGTGCAGCATCATGTAGGAGCCATCTCCCACCATGGCGTACACCGGCAGCCCGGGTCTGGCGAGCTTCGCGCCGATGGCCGCCGCAATCTCGTACCCCATGCAGGAGTAGCCGTACTCCAGGTGATAGCTGTCCGGCGTTTTGACCTGCCAGAGGCGCTGTAAATCGCCCGGCAGCGAACCGGCCGCGCCCACCACGATGGCGTTATCTTCCACATGCTGGTTGATCAGCCCCAGCACCCGCGTCTGGGTCAGGCGGGTGTTGAGCGTCTTGCCGTACTCCGCCAGCTGCGTATCCAGGTGCCCCGCCACTTCGGGTGCGTCGTCCGGACGCCACTGGCGATCCCACAGGCGGCGGCACTCGTCGCGCCAGGCGGATTTCGCCTCAGCGATCGCCTCTCCCCAGCCGCTGCGGTAATCACCGAGCGCGTGGGTCAATGCCTGGAGTCCGGTTTGAGCGTCGGCAATCAGCGCCGTAGCGTCCAGCTTCAGAGCGTCAAACTCGGCCACGTTCAGTAGCAGAAATTCGACGTCCGGATGGGAAAAGAGTGCCTTGGAGCCGGTGGTAAAGTCGGTCAGGCGCGTGCCGATGCCAATCACCAGGTCAGCCTGCGGCGCGAGCTGGTTGGCCGCCATTCCGCCCGTCACCCCTACGCCACCGAGGTTAAGTGGGTGGTCACTTACCAGCGCCCCCTTTCCGGCCTGAGTTTCGGCAAACGGCAGCTGCAGCGTCTCGACAAAGTCGCGAAACGCCTCATGCGCGCCGGAATAACGCACCCCGCCGCCGCACACCACCAGAGGGCGACGCTTGCGGGCGATCAGCGCCCGCGCCTGCGCCAGACGCTGCGGATCGGGTGGACGACGCTCGATGTGGTGCACGCGACGCGCAAAGAAGCTTAGCGGGTAATCCCACGCTTCCCCCTGCACGTCCTGCGGCAGGCAAATCGTAACCGCACCGGTATCTGCCGGGTCAGTAAGCGTTCGCATCGCGCTAAGCATTGCGCTCATCAACTGCTCGGGACGGTAGATGCGGTCCCAGTAGCGGGAGACCGGACGGAAGCAGTCGTTGGTGCTGATGCTGAGATCGTGATACTGCTCGATCTGCTGCAGTACCGGGTCCGGCTGGCGGCTGGCGTAGATATCGCCCGGAAGCAGCAGCAGCGGGATGCGGTTCGCCGTAGCGGTTGCCGCGGCCGTGACCATATTGGCGGCGCCCGGCCCGACGGAGGAGGTGACGGCAAAGATGCGCTGACGACGGTGCTGTTTGGCGAATCCCGTCGCCATATGGGCGATGCCCTGCTCGTTGCAGCCCTGCATCACCTGCAGATGGCCGGGATCCTGCTCCAGCGCCTGGCCAATGCCCAGCACGTTGCCGTGCCCAAAGATGGTGGCGACGCCCTCCACGAAGGGAGTTTCATCGCCATCCACGCTAACGTACTGTTGATTAAGGAACCGGACCAGCGCCTGAGCCATGGTCATACGTTCGGTTTGCATAACGCCTCCTGTCAGCCCAGCGTCGGCATGGAGAACGCAGCGCCTGTCTCCTGCTGCATTTCCGGCCAGCGCGCGGTGATGGTTTTCATTCGGGTGTAGAAACGCACGCCGTCGCTGCCGTGAACGTTGAGCGCACCGAAGATGGAACGCTTCCAGCCGCCGAAGCTGTGGAATGCCATCGGCACCGGAATCGGCACGTTGACCCCCACCATGCCCGCCTGCACCTCTTCGCAGAAGCGGCGCGCGCAGCCGCCGTCGCGGGTGAAGATCGCCGAACCATTACCATATTCATGGCGGTTAATCAGATCCACCGCGCTGGCGTAATCTGCTACGCGCACCACAGAAAGCACCGGGCCAAAAATCTCTTCTTTATAGATGGTCATCTCAGGAGTGACGTTATCGAACAGCGTCGGCCCAACGAAGTAGCCCTGCTCATGGCCCTTCACGCTGAAGCCGCGACCGTCCACGCGCAGTTTTGCTCCCTGCGCTTCCCCGCTGTCGATATAGCCCAGCACCTTGCTGCGGTGCGCGGAGGAGATGAGCGGCCCCATTTCGTTTTCCGGCGACTGGTCCAGGCCCGGCCCGACGCGCAGCGCGGCAATCTGTTTCTCCAGCCGAGTACAGAGGTCATCGGCGGTTTTATCCCCCACCGCCAGCACTACCGAGAGCGCCATGCAGCGTTCCCCCGCCGCGCCGTAGGCCGCGCCCATGATGGCGTTGGTCGCCATCTCCATGTCGGCATCCGGCATTAAAATGCAGTGGTTTTTCGCGCCCCCCAGCGCCTGACAGCGCTTGCCGTGGGCGGACGCGGTCTGGTAAATGTATTCCGCAATCGGCGTGGAGCCGACAAAGCTCACCGCCTGCACGCGCGGGTCGGTCAGGAGCACGTCAACGGACTCTTTATCGCCCTGCACCACGTTGAAGACGCCGTCCGGCAGGCCGGCTTCTTTCAGCAGCTGCGCCAGCGCGAGCGCCAGAGAAGGGTCTTTTTCCGACGGCTTCAGCACGAAGGTGTTGCCGGTCGCCAGCGCAATCGGGAACATCCACATCGGCACCATCGCCGGGAAGTTAAACGGCGTGATCCCGGCGCAGACGCCGAGCGGCTGCATCAGCGAGTGGCTGTCGACGCCGGTACCGACGTTCGCCGAGTGTTCTCCCTTTTGCAGATGCGGGATGCCGCAAGCAAACTCCACCACTTCCAGGCCGCGGGTCAGTTCGCCCACCGCGTCGGAGAAGACCTTGCCGTGCTCTTCGCTGATGAGGCGGGCCAGGCGATCCATGTTCTCTTCAAGCAGCGCTTTGAAGCGGAACATCACGCGCGCGCGCTTAAGCGGAGCATGACGCGCCCACGCCGGAAACGCCTGCTGCGCGGCGGCAATCGCCTGCTCCGTTTCCTGTGCCGTACTCATCACCACCTGGCGGATCTGCTCGCCGGTGGCCGGGTTGAAGATCGCCTGAACGCGCTGGCCTGAACCGGTGACACATTCGCCGTGAATAAAATTCGCTACCGTCTCCATCCTTAACCTCTCGCTGTTGATTCGTGACTGTTACCTGAACGCTGTGTACTGAACACTATACATGAAACAAATATTCCATTTTAAGTTGAAATAAAATAAATGATGATTATTGTGATCAAGGATGGATTTTTATGTTAACAGCCAGCACCACTGACGCCACGTGCGCTATTAAGGGATCTCGGGCGAGGAAATGACTGAATCTTCTGTTTCATTTTTGCTGCCAGATGGATGGCCGATATTTAAAAGACGCGGTTTTGCGTTTAGAATCATAAGACTGTATTTGGGGGATAAGATGACGACAGCAACCAGCCTGAACGAACTGCAGCAGCAAATCCGCGATCGCTACGATAGCCTGAGCAAGAGGCTGCAGCAGGTCTCCCGCTACGTGCTGGACAACACCAACAGCGTGGCCTTTGATACGGTTGCCGTCATTGCCGAACGCGCCGACGTGCCGCCCTCGACGCTGATCCGCTTTGCCAACGCCTTTGACTTCACCGGCTTCAACGAAATGAAACAGCTGTTTCGCATGAACCTAGTGGAGGAGACCGCCAGCTACAGCGACCGCGCCCGAATGTTCCGCGAGATGGAGAGCGAGGCCGTGCCGGAAACGCCGCTCGATATCCTGCAGGAGTTTGCCCGCTCGAACGCGCAGGCGCTGCAGCAGCTGGCCGCCCGCGCCGAGCCGGAGATGCTGGAGCGCGCAGTACAGCTGCTGGCCGAGGCCGACACCATCTACATCGCCGGACTGCGCCGCTCCTTTAGCGTCGCCGCGTACCTCACCTATGCCCTGAGCCACCTGGAGTGTCGCCCTATTCTGCTCGACGGCATGGGCGGGATGCTGCGCGAACAGATCAGCCGCATTAAGGCGCGCGACATCGTGGTGTCGATCAGCTTCTCGCCGTACGCGGAAGAGACGGTGATGGTCAGCGAAACCGCCGCCAGCGTCGGCGCGCGGCAGATCGTGATTACGGACAGCCAGATAAGCCCCCTGGCGACGTTCAGCGACCTCTGCTTTGTGGTGAAAGAGGCGCAGGTGGACGCGTTTCGGTCTCAGTCGGCGACGCTGTGCCTGGTGCAGTCGCTGGTGGTGGCGCTGGCGTATCGGCTGGGTGAAGGGAAATAGGAAAATAAAAAACCCCCTGCACGGGCAGAGGGTTTTGGGTTAATTCAGAGGGAAATTATTCCCACTCAATCGTAGCCGGTGGTTTACCGCTGATGTCATACACCACGCGGGAAATACCGTTCACTTCGTTGATGATGCGGTTAGACACGCGGCCTAAGAAGTCGTACGGCAGGTGCGCCCAGTGCGCGGTCATGAAGTCGATGGTTTCCACCGCACGCAGGGAAACAACCCAGTCGTACTTACGGCCATCGCCCATCACGCCGACGGAGCGAACCGGCAGGAACACGGTGAACGCCTGGCTTACCTTGTTGTACAGGTCAGCTTTGTGCAGCTCTTCGATGAAGATAGCGTCCGCGCGACGCAGCAGGTCGCAGTACTCTTTCTTCACTTCACCCAGCACGCGCACGCCCAGACCCGGGCCCGGGAACGGGTGACGGTAGAGCATGTCGTACGGCAGACCCAGTTCCAGACCGATCTTACGCACTTCGTCTTTGAACAGCTCGCGCAGCGGTTCAACCAGGCCCATCTTCATCTCTTTCGGCAGGCCGCCCACGTTGTGGTGAGATTTGATGACGTGCGCTTTACCGGTTGCGGAAGCCGCAGACTCGATCACGTCAGGGTAGATGGTACCCTGCGCCAGCCACTTCACGTCGTCCAGCTTCAGCGCTTCTTCGTCGAACACTTCCACGAACACGCGGCCGATGATCTTACGTTTTGCTTCCGGATCGTTCTCGCCTTTCAGCGCGTCCAGGAAGCGCTGCTCGCCTTCCACGTGAACGATGTTCAGACCGAAGTGGTCACCAAACATGTCCATAACCTGCTGGGCTTCGTTCAGACGCAGCAGACCGTTGTCCACGAAGACACAGGTCAGGTTTTTGCCGATGGCGCGGTGCAGCAGCATCGCGGTCACGGAGGAGTCCACGCCGCCGGAGAGGCCGAGGATCACTTTGTCATCGCCAACCTGCTGGCGGATACGCTCAACGGCGTCGTCGATAATTTTTGCCGGGGTCCACAGGGCTTCACACTGGCAGATGTCGCGCACGAAGCGCTCCAGCATGCGCATACCCTGACGAGTGTGGGTCACTTCCGGGTGGAACTGCACGCCGTAGAAGCGTTTTTCTTCGTTCGCCATGATGGCAAACGGGCAGCTTTCGGTGCTGGCAACGGTCACGAAGTCAGACGGGATGGCGGTAACTTTGTCGCCGTGGCTCATCCACACGTCCAGCAGCGGTTTGCCGTCTGCGGTCAGGGAGTCTTCGATACCGCGCACCAGCGCGCTGTCGTTAACCACTTCAACCTGCGCATAGCCGAACTCGCGCTCGCTGGAGCCTTCTACGTGGCCGCCCAGCTGCATTGCCATGGTCTGCATACCGTAGCAGACGCCAAATACCGGCACGCCAGCTTCGAATACGTACTGCGGCGCGCGCGGGCTGTTCTCTTCGGTGGTGCTTTCCGGGCCGCCGGACAGGATGATGCCGCTTGGATTGAATTCGCGAATCTGTGCTTCCGTGACATCCCACGCCCACAGTTCACAGTAAACGCCCAGTTCACGCACGCGACGCGCCACCAGCTGAGTGTACTGCGAACCGAAGTCCAGGATGAGAATGCGATGTTTATGAATGTTTTCCGTCATTGACGCTAATTCCGAGGCAAGTGAAACAAAAACAGAGCGCCCGGCAGAAGCCGGGCGCGGAAACTTATCAGGAGCCCAGACGGTAGTTCGGGGACTCTTTGGTGATCGTCACGTCGTGAACGTGGCTCTCCTGGATACCCGCACCGCTGATGCGTACGAATTCCGCTTTAGTACGCAGCAGGTCAATGGTACCACAGCCGGTCAGACCCATACAGGAGCGCAGGCCGCCCATCTGCTGGTGGATGATCTCTTTCAGACGGCCTTTATAGGCAACGCGACCTTCGATACCTTCCGGCACCAGTTTGTCTGCGGCGTTATCGGTCTGGAAGTAACGGTCAGAGGAGCCTTTGGACATCGCGCCCAGGGAGCCCATCCCGCGGTAAGATTTGTAAGAACGGCCCTGGTAGAGTTCGATTTCACCCGGGGATTCTTCGGTACCGGCCAGCATGGAGCCTACCATTACGGCAGCTGCGCCCGCTGCGATCGCTTTCGCGATGTCGCCAGAGAAGCGGATACCGCCGTCAGCGATAACCGGAATACCGGTGCCTTCCAGCGCTTCAACCGCGTCAGAGACCGCGGTGATCTGCGGAACGCCCACGCCGGTCACGATACGCGTGGTACAGATAGAGCCAGGGCCGATACCCACTTTCACCGCGCTGCAGCCGGCGTCAGCCAGCGCACGAGCGCCTGCGCCCGTCGCCACGTTACCGCCGATGATCTGCAGGTCAGGGTATTTGGCACGGGTGTCACGGATACGCTGCAGAACGCCTTCGGAGTGGCCGTGAGAGGAGTCAATCAGCAGGACGTCAACGCCCGCAGCAACCAGCGCGTCAACGCGCTCTTCGTTACCGGCACCTGCGCCAACCGCAGCGCCGACGCGCAGACGGCCATGCTCGTCTTTACAGGCGTTAGGCTTACGTTCTGCTTTCTGGAAATCTTTAACGGTGATCATGCCGCGCAGGTGGAAGTTGCTGTCAACAACCAGCGCTTTTTCAACACGTTTTTCGTGCATTTTTGCCAGCACCACGTCGCGGGTTTCACCTTCGCGAACGGTAACCAGACGCTCTTTTGGCGTCATGTACACGCTAACAGGCTGGTTCAGGTCAGTCACGAAACGCACGTCACGACCGGTAATAATACCAACCAGTTCGTTCTCTTCGGTCACCACCGGGTAACCGGCGAAGCCGTTACGCTCGGTCAGGGCTTTCACTTCGTGCAGGGTGGTGGTTGGCAGAACGGTCTGTGGGTCAGACACGATGCCGGATTCATGCTTCTTCACGCGGCGAACTTCTTCTGCCTGACGTTCGATGGACATGTTTTTGTGGATAAAGCCAATGCCGCCTTCCTGTGCCAGGGCAATAGCCAGGCGCGCTTCAGTCACGGTGTCCATTGCCGCAGAGAGCATAGGAATGTTCAGGCGAATGGTTTTCGTCAACTGCGTGCTGAGGTCGGCAGTATTCGGCAGAACGGTGGAGTGAGCGGGAACGAGGAGGACGTCGTCAAACGTCAGTGCTTCTTTAGCGATACGTAGCATGGGCAATATCTCTGACCTGGGTGGTTAAATATTGCCGTGGCATTATACAGAGCGTAACCGATTGCATCTACACTTTTTTATAAAAAAGCTTGCGATTGCCTCTCAGCAGGTTACTATCGACTGAATAACTTGCTGATTTAGAATTTGATCCCGCTCACATGTTATCCTCTCAATCCCCCTCAATTTATACCGTCAGCCGCCTGAATCAGACGGTGCGTTTGCTGCTTGAACAGGAAATGGGGCAGGTCTGGATCAGCGGTGAGATCTCTAACTTCACGCAGCCGTCCTCCGGTCACTGGTACTTTACCTTAAAAGACGACACCGCCCAGGTGCGCTGCGCAATGTTCCGCAACAGCAACCGTCGCGTGACGTTTCGCCCTCAGCACGGCCAGCAGGTTCTGGTCCGCGCCAATATCACCCTGTATGAGCCGCGCGGCGACTATCAGATTATCGTCGAGAGCATGCAACCCGCGGGCGAAGGCCTGCTGCAGCAGAAGTATGAACAGTTAAAAGCCCGACTCTCTGCCGAGGGGCTGTTCGACCAGCAGTACAAAAAGACGCTGCCCTCCCCCGCCCACTGCGTTGGGGTCATCACCTCGAAAACCGGTGCGGCACTGCACGATATTTTGCACGTGCTGAAGCGTCGCGACCCTTCCCTGCCCGTCATCATCTACCCGACCGCCGTGCAGGGTGACGATGCGCCGGGCCAGATTGTGCGCGCCATTGAGCTGGCGAACGCCCGTCAGGAGTGCGACGTCCTAATCGTCGGGCGCGGTGGCGGCTCGCTGGAAGACTTGTGGAGCTTTAACGACGAGCGCGTGGCGCGGGCAATCTTTGCAAGTCAGATCCCCGTGGTGAGCGCCGTCGGCCACGAAACGGACGTAACGATCGCCGATTTTGTCGCGGATCTCCGCGCGCCGACGCCGTCCGCGGCGGCGGAAGTGGTCAGCCGCAACCAGCTGGAGCTGCTGCGTCAGATTCAGAACGGCCAGCAGCGTCTTGAGATGGCGATGGACTACTACCTCGCCAACCGGACCCGGCGCTTTACCCAGCTTCACCACCGTCTACAGCAGCAGCACCCGCAGCTGCGTCTGGCGCGTCAGCAGACCGTTCTGGAACGTCTGCGTCAGCGCATGAACGTTGCGGTGGACGCGCAGCTTAAGCGCGCGATATCGCGCCAGCAGCGCGCGACCCAGCGCCTGAACCAGCAGAACCCGCAGCCGAAAATTTATCGCGCGCAAACGCGAATTCAGCAGCTGGAGTATCGTCTGGCGGAAACTATCCGTGCGCGACTGAGCACCACCCGCGAACGCTTTGGCAATGCGGTGACCCACCTTGAAGCGGTTAGCCCCCTCTCCACGCTGGCGCGCGGCTATAGCGTGACGACGGCGACGGACGGCAAAGTGCTGAAGCAAACCAAACAGGTGAGTACAGGCGATGTGCTGACGACGCGCCTGTCAGACGGCTGGGTAGAAAGCGAAGTGAAATCAATTAAACCGGTGAAAAAAACGCGTCAGCGTAAAACCGGATAATTCTTCGCCGGTTACTTACTATACTGCTGCTATTCCCTTTTTTAATAAGGAGAGCAGCATGACCCATCTTAATAGCGTTATTCCGCCGTATATTCTTCGTCGTATTATCGAAAGCGGTTCCGAACCGCAGCAGCGCTGTGCCCGCCAGACCTTAACCCATGTCCAGACGCTGATGGCACATATGCCCGGCAAACCCGCTGCGCCGCACGTGAATAAAGCCGGGCAGCTTGAGCGTGATATTTACGACGCGAAGCAGACTCAGGAACTACCAGGTACGCAGGTGCGTTACGAAGGCCAGCCGTCGAACGGCGATATAGCGGTGGATGAGGCCTACGAGTATTTAGGTATTACCCATGATTTCTTCTGGAAAGAATATCAGCGCGATTCGCTCGATAATAAAGGGCTTATTTTAACCGGCACCGTTCACTATGGCCGGGAATATCAGAACGCCTTCTGGAACGGACAGCAGATGGTATTCGGCGACGGTGACGGGGAAATATTTAACCGCTTTACCATCGCCATAGACGTCGTGGCGCACGAGCTGAGCCACGGCGTGACCGAGACCGAAGCCGGGCTTATCTACTTTGAGCAGTCCGGCGCGCTGAACGAGTCGCTGTCGGACGTGTTTGGCTCACTGGTTAAGCAGTACCATCTGAAGCAAACCGCCGATAAAGCGGACTGGCTCATTGGCGAGGGATTACTGGCAAAAGGTATCAACGGCAAAGGGCTGCGCTCGATGTCTGAACCGGGCACTGCCTACAACGATCCGCTGCTTGGCAAAGACCCGCAGCCCGCGCACATGAAAGATTTCATTAAAACGCGCGAGGATAACGGCGGCGTGCATCTGAACTCCGGCATCCCCAACCGGGCTTTTTATCTGGCGGCAACGGCGATCGGCGGCTACGCCTGGAAAAAAGCGGGTTATGCCTGGTACGACACGGTTTGCGATCGCAATCTGGCGCAGGATGCGGATTTTGAGACTTTCGCAAAACTGACGATCGCGCACGGAGAGAAACGTTCCGGCGGCGACGTGGGGGCGGCCATTAAACAAGCATGGGAACAGGTGGGAGTGTTGTAAATGCAGGTTCCGGAACTGACGGATGACGCCGTTGTTGAGCTGGCCCGGGAAGGCGGCGTCGCTTTTATTCCCAAGCTGAGCGGACAGCGCACCATCGCGCTCTCCTCGCTCAATGAGGCCCAGCGCCAGCGCCTGGTAAGCATCCTGGAGCAGGCCTTTCCACGCGGTCAGCCGCCGGGACAGGCCTCGTCACCCGGCAGCGGCGACCAGCGCTATTTCCGCATCCAGATTATCTGGACCGGGCAAAATCAGGCGCACTACACCGATATCATCGTGCTGGTACCGGAGCAGGAAGCGCCTGAGTCGCTGGTCGAGCTGTGGAAGAAAGGCGAAGGCTGCGTGTGCGATTAACCTTCGGCCCGAACGAACTCCACGCGTTTTTTAGAGATAAGACCGTGGCCGTTCTGGCAGAAATAATCCACCGCCCCACAGGCTTTTAAGACCTGGAGTGGCTGATGGCACTCCGGGCAGCGGGCTTCAAGCACAATATCTTTATTACAGCTTTCGCAGTGTGCCACCCCGTTCAGGGGCTCAAGCGGTGCCTGGCAATCCGGGCAGGTAATCGTCATATTCTCTCCTGTTGGGTTTTATCGGGGCAAGATAACTGCCCCGCCAGGGTGAATTTTATCAGGCTTCAGCTGCCGGTTTAGTCTGCGCATTTTCCAGCATGCGGCGTACCGGAACAATGAGGACGATCAGTACCGCAGCACAAATCAGCAGCGCGATGGAGCAACGCGCAAAGAGATCCGGCAGCATATCCAGCTGGTCGGCCTTCACGTGGCCGCCAATCAGACCCGCCGCCAGGTTACCCAGCGCGCTCGCACAGAACCACAGCCCCATCATCTGGCCGCGCATTCTCTCCGGCGCCAGCAGCGTCATGGTTGCCAGGCCAATCGGGCTGAGACACAGTTCGCCGAGCGTCAACATCAGGATGCTGCCCACCAGCCAGAACGGCGATACGCCCGCCCCACCGCTGCTCAGCACGTTCTGTGCCGCCAGCATCATCAGGCCAAAGCCCGCTGCGGCACACAGAATACCGATAACAAACTTGGTGATACTGCTCGGACGAATGTTCATGCTCGCCAGCTTTGGCCACGCCCAGCTGAACACCGGTGCCAGCAGGATGATGAACAGGGCGTTGATTGACTGGAACCACACCGCCGGAATTTCGAAATCGCCGATCATGCGGTTAGTGTAGTCGTTGGCAAACAGGTTGAACGAGGTTGGCTTCTGTTCAAACGCGGACCAGAAGAACGCCGCGGAGATCAGCAAAATAAAGCAGACCAGCAGCCTGGCGCGCTCTTTACGGTTCAGGCCTGCAAAAACAAACAGATAAATAAAGTAGAGGGCAACGGATGCCGCAATCACGTAGACCAGCACGCTGGCTACCGCGACCGGGTTAATCACAATCACGCCCTGCGCAATCAGCGTCACGAGCGTTGCCACGCCTGCCGCCAGCGCCAGCAGCCAAACGCCCACGCCGTTACGCTTCACCACCGGGCTGTTCCAGGTGGAGTCGAGGCCAACTTCGCCGTCATAGCGTTTCATGGCCGGAACGGCAAACACGCGGAAGATAATCAGCGCTACCAGCATCCCAATACCGCCAATACCAAAGCCCCAGTGCCAGCCGTGGGTTTTAATCAGCCAGCCGGAAATCAGCGGCGCGATGAACGAGCCCATGTTGATACCCATATAGAACAGCGAGAAACCGCCGTCGCGACGCGCGTCGCCTTTTTTATACAGGGTACCGACCATCACTGAAATACAGGTCTTGAACAGCCCGGAGCCGAGCACGATGAACATCAGGCCGATAAAGAACAGGTTGTTCCCCATCACCGCCGAGAGCGCAATCGACAGGTGACCGAGCGCAATCAGGATCGAACCGTACCAGACGGCTCTCTGCTGACCGAGCCAGTTATCCGCCAGCCAGCCGCCCGGCAGCGCGGCCAGGTACATGGTACCGGCAAAGATACCGACAATCGCCGAGGCGTTTTCACGCGCCAGGCCCATCCCGCCGTCATAGACGGTGGCGGCCATAAACAGGATCAGTAACGGACGAATGCCGTAAAACGAGAAACGCTCCCACATCTCGGTGAAGAACAGCGAACCGAGCGGATACGGGTGGCCGAAGAACGTTCGGCTCTCTTTTTGATTAACAGTGGATTGCATAATTCTCCCGAAAGGTATGTCGTCGTGCTTGTAAACACCAGCAGGTACGCCGGCCAGTTACGTATCTGGCCGATTTTTTACATGCGGCGAAAAGTTAGTTAACCATTTGATAACCAGGCGCTAGTTTTGTCTAGTACCGGACCCTGGACTTTAAGATGAAAATTCGACGATTGTCTACTTTCTTAGATTTAAACATGGTTAAAAGTGAATAGTGATTGACTTCACACAGAGAAAACCGGCGGTATGATTGGACAAAAAAAAGCCCGCGATAGTCGCGGGCTTTTGTGTGTTCAGCAAAGCTTATTTGCTTTTCTTAATGTGCTTAATCAGACGCTTACGCTTGCGCATCTGGTTTGGCGTCAGGGTGTTGCGCTTGTTGGCGAACGGGTTTTCCCCTTCCTTAAACTGGATACGGATAGGCGTGCCCATCACGTCCAGCGATTTACGGAAGTAGTTCATCAGGTAACGCTTGTAGGAGTCCGGCAGGTCTTTCACCTGGTTGCCGTGGATCACCACGATTGGCGGGTTATAACCACCGGCGTGGGCGTATTTCAGCTTCACGCGACGACCGCGCACCAGCGGCGGCTGATGGTCTTCCGCAGCCATATTCATGATACGGGTCAGCATGGCGGTGCTCTGACGACGGGTGGAGCTATCGTAAGCTTCACGCACGGATTCGAACAGGTTACCCACGCCGCTGCCGTGCAGCGCAGAGATAAAGTGTACGCGTGCAAAGTCGATAAAGCCCAGACGGAAGTCGAGGGTCTCTTTCACCTGCTCACGCACTTCGTTGCTCAGGCCATCCCATTTGTTGACCACGATAACCAGTGAGCGCCCACTATTGAGGATAAAGCCGAGCAGAGAGAGGTCCTGATCGGAGATACCCTCGCGTGCGTCGATGACGAGCAGCACTACGTTAGCATCTTCGATCGCCTGCAGGGTTTTGATAACGGAGAATTTCTCCACCACATCGGTGATTTTCCCGCGCTTACGCACCCCGGCGGTGTCGATGAGGACATATTCACGCTCATCGCGCTGCATAGGAATGTAGATGCTGTCGCGGGTGGTGCCCGGCATGTCGTAAACAACCACGCGCTCTTCGCCCAGAATACGGTTAGTAAGTGTAGACTTACCTACGTTTGGACGACCGACGATAGCCAGCTTGATCGGCAGATCCTGCGGGTTGAAGTCGTCTTCAGGCTCTTCTTCTTCGCCCTCTTCTCCGTCTTCAAACTGCGCCCAGTATTCAGCGTCTTCGTCCACCTCTTCCGGCGGGTTCACTTCGTCAACCCACGGCAGCAGAACGGTTTCCAGCAGGCTGGTAACGCCACGGCCATGCGATGCCGCGATAGGATAGATTTCACCCAGGCCCAGAGACCAGAAATCCGCAATGGCCTGATCGGCATCAATGCCGTCGGTTTTGTTCGCCACCAGGAAGGTTGGTTTTTCGCGTGAACGCAGGTGTTTAGCTATAGCGGAGTCCGCCGGCATCAGGCCAGCGCGTGCATCCACCATGAACAGCACCACGTCCGCTTCTTCAATCGCCAGCAGCGACTGTTCCGCCATGCGGGTTTCCACGCCGTCTTCCGTGCCGTCAATACCACCGGTATCAATACAGATGAACTCGCGTCCTTCCACCTCTGCACGACCGTACTTACGGTCACGCGTCAGCCCCGGGAAATCCGCAACCAGCGCATCACGGGTGCGTGTTAAACGGTTAAAAAGAGTGGATTTTCCAACGTTAGGGCGCCCGACAAGCGCGACCACAGGTACCATGTTTGAAGCCTCATAAAATTCAAAATAACGTCGCTTTCGCGGCGTTTTTAAAAATGTCAAAACGGCTCCTGAGTGAACAGGAGCCGTTTAGTATACTACAACCGCCGGGTAATTAACGCGTGATCGCGTACAGCGTGCCGTCTTTTGCCTGAATCAGCAGTTTGCCGTCGGCCACAACCGGGTCGGTCAGGAAACCAGAGCTGTCGACTTTTTGCTGCGCAACAAAGCGGCCGTTATCCGGATCGATCCAGTGCATATACCCTTCGCTGTCGCCGACAACCAGGCTACCGTTGTACAGCGCCGGTGCGGTCAGCAGACGGTGCAGCAGGTCGCTTTGCGTCCACAGCGTCACGCCGCCTTCGGTGCTCAGAGCCAGCAGACGGTCGTTCTGGTCAACCATATAAATACGGTTACCCTCAACGATGAAATCGTTCACCGAGCCCAGCTCACGTTTCCACATGATCTGGCCGCTGCGCAGATCCAGCGCGGTCAGGTTGCCGTTATAGGCCAGCGCGTAAACCACACCGTTAACGATAACCGGCGTCGTGTCTACGTCGCTCAGACGGTCAATTTCCGTTGAGCCAGTGGCCTGAGAGATACGCTGCTGCCAGATCATCTGGCCCTGCTGCATCAGCACGGCGCTCACGCGACCGTTATCACCGCCCACAATGGCAGCACCAAATGCGGTAGCCGGCGCGGATTCGCCGCGCAGAG
The DNA here is from genome assembly GCF_008364555.1 of Enterobacter vonholyi. Taxonomy (GTDB): domain Bacteria; phylum Pseudomonadota; class Gammaproteobacteria; order Enterobacterales; family Enterobacteriaceae; genus Enterobacter; species Enterobacter vonholyi. The sequence goes on along the minus strand of NZ_VTUC01000003.1, from coordinate 75,112 downwards.
AGAGCGCAGGCATATCCAGGTTAACGGTCCATTTCACCAGACCGTCCGCTTCGTTCAGCGCCTGCAGCTGGCCGTTGCTGGTATGAATCAGCACCAGGCCGTCGCTTACTACCGGACGCGACAGGGATTCACCCGCCACGGTTGTTTGCCAGGCAATGGAGCCGTCGCTGCTGTTCAGCGCATAAACCTGCGCTTTTTCGCTACCCACGTAGACGTGGCCACCAGCAACGGTCAGACCGCCAGAGAGCAGTGCAGGTTTACGGGAGAACCAGCCGTCTTTTTCCGCCAGGTTAACGGACCACACTTCTTTCCCGTCATCGGCGTTCACCGCTTTCACGGTACCTTTGCGGTCAGCGGCATAGACAACGCTGTCTGCATACGCTGGATGAAGGTTGGAATAGAAATCACCAATCCCATTGCCCACGGAGACATCCCACGCGGTGGATGGGGTAAACTGGTTTTCAACCGTCGGCAGTGGGGACATTTTCACAACGTCTTCTTCGCCACTGAACAGTGAACAACCACTCAATAACGTAACAGAAAGCAGTCCTGGCAGAAGTAATTTACGCAATTGCATCGGGTCCCTCTCAGACGGACAAATTATTTATTTTCATCTGCATCATTTCGCTCAGCGCAGGTGAAGAATTGCTCTCTACGCCAGCTTGCCACGCTTTACGCGCGCCCGCTTTGTCACCTTTGCTCAGCAGTGCTTCACCGCGCAGATCGGCAACGATGGCAGCAAAGCCCTCGCCTTTGATGGTATCGAGCGTTTTCAGCGCATCGTCAGCTTTCTTCTGCTGAACCTGAATACGTGCCAGGCGCAGATTGATTACCGCTTTCAGGTTTTCATCACTGGCGGCAGCAAGGCCCTGAGACAGCTGTGCAGCGGCTTTATCCAGTTCGTTCTTATCAACGTACTGCTGAGCCACTTCCAGCGCAGCCAGTGCACCGTAGGTGTTTTTGTTGTCAGCCGCAAACTTTTCTGCCGCCGTCAGCGTTTGAGGCTGATCGGCACGAATTGCGCTCACGGTATTTTCATAGGACAGAGACGCGCCGCGCGCGGAATCTGCCTGATGATTGTTCCAGTAACGCCAGCCCACCAGCGCACCGATACCTAAAACAACCCCAACAACCAGCGCTTTGCCGTTTTCAACAAAGAAGCGCTTAATCGCGTCGACCTGATCGTGTTCGTTCTCGTAAATTTCCACGCAGTCCTTCTCCTTAGCCCAATAGAGTGCGCAAGTGCGCCGCAACGCCGTCCTGCGTTACCGTTGTCTGCTCACCAGAGCGCAGGTCTTTAACCACCACTTCGCCGTTGGCCACTTCGGACTCACCCAGCACCAGTGCAATACTTGCGCCCCACTTATCGGCACGAGCAAACTGTTTTTTAAAGTTGCCGCCGCCATGGTTGGTCATCAGCTTAACGCCCGGCAGCGCATCGCGCACGCGTTCGGCAAGCTGCATCGCCGCAGACTGCGTTTCCGCGCCTGAGGCCACCAGGTATATATCGACAACGGAATCTGCTTTAAATTCCGGATTAACTGCCTGAACCAGCAAAACAAGTCGCTCAAGACCCATCGCGAAGCCAACAGCAGGTGCTGCGCGACCGCCAAGTTGCTCTACCAGACCGTCATAACGACCGCCCGCGCACACGGTGCCCTGAGAGCCGAGGCTCGTGGTCACCCACTCAAACACGGTACGGTTGTAGTAGTCCAGACCGCGTACCAGGCGTTGATTCACGGTATAGGCGATGCCTGCAGCTTCAAGCAGCTTGCACAGGCCCGCGAAGTGTTCGCGAGATTCTTCATCCAGGTAGTCACCCAGCGCAGGCGCATCGTTCAGCAGTGCCTGAACATCCGCGTTTTTGGAATCCAGAACGCGCAGCGGGTTGCTGTACATGCGACGTTTGCAGTCTTCGTCCAGCTTCTCTCTATGCTGTTCCAGGAACGCCACCAGCGCATCGCGGTAGTTAGCGCGGGCTTCCAGAGAACCGATAGAGTTCAGCTCAAGGGAAACGTGATCGGCGATACCCAGGGCGCGCCACCAACGGGCGGTCAGCATAATCAGTTCGGCGTCGATGTCCGGGCCCTGCAGACCAAAGACTTCCACACCCAGCTGATTGAACTGGCGATAACGACCTTTCTGAGGACGTTCGTGGCGGAACATCGGGCCGATATACCACAGGCGCTGCTCCTGATTGTACAGAAGACCATGTTCGATGCCGGCGCGTACGCAGCCCGCCGTCCCTTCCGGACGCAGGGTCAGGCTGTCGCCGTTGCGGTCCTCAAAGGTGTACATCTCTTTTTCAACCACGTCGGTGACTTCACCAATCGCGCGTTTGAATAACGGGGTCTGCTCTACAATCGGCAAACGGATTTCGCTGTAACCGTAGCTGCCGAGCACCTGCTTCAGCGTGCCTTCAATGCGCTGCCAGATGGCGGTTTCGCCAGGCAGATAATCGTTCATGCCGCGGATGGCTTGAATGTTTTTTGCCACGTTTATTCTCTTTCTATATACAAAAAAAACCCAAAGAATGGGTTCAATCATACATGGGAAGCTGCACGCTTCCCATCACGTTATTTTTCAACCTGCTGGATGCTGATACGCTGTGTCTCGTCCATCATGGCGGCTTTGGCGCGGATGCGGGCTTCAAGCTGGTCGATCATGTCGCTATTATCCAGACGATCTTTACGAACGCCATCTTCATAGAGACCACTTTTCTTGTTACCGCCGGTTACACCCAGGGTTGACACCAGCGCTTCACCCGGGCCGTTTACCACACAGCCGATGATGGAGACGTCCATCGGGGTGATAATGTCTTCCAGACGTTGCTCCAGGGCATTCACCGTCCCGATCACATCAAACTCCTGACGTGAGCAGGTTGGGCAGGCAATGAAGTTGATCCCGCGGGCGCGAATACGCAGTGATTTCAGGATATCGAAACCGACTTTGATCTCTTCGACCGGATCGGCCGCCAGCGAGACGCGCAGGGTGTCACCGATCCCTTCAGAGAGCAGCAGCCCAAGACCGATCGCGGATTTTACCGAGCCGCTGCGCAGGCCGCCCGCTTCGGTGATCCCGAGGTGCAGAGGCTGGTCGATCTGCTTTGCAAGCAGGCGATAAGACTCTACCGCCAGGAACACGTCGGACGCTTTTACGCTGACTTTGAACTGTTCGAAGTTAAGACGATCAAGATGATCGACGTGACGCATCGCGGATTCGAGCAGCGCCTGTGGCGTAGGCTCGCCGTATTTTTCCTGCAGGTCTTTTTCCAGGGAACCGGCGTTAACGCCAATACGGATAGGGATATTTTTATCGCGGGCGCAGTCCACGACCATGCGGATACGCTCTTCGTTACCGATGTTGCCCGGGTTAATACGCAGGCAATCGACGCCGTATTCGGCCACTTTCAGTGCGATGCGGTAGTCGAAGTGGATATCAGCCACCAGCGGAACGCTGACCTGCTGTTTGATCAGTTTGAACGCCTCTGCGGCATCCATGGTCGGGACGGAGACGCGAACAATGTCCGCACCTACACGCTCTAATGCTTTGATTTGGTTGACCGTCGCTTCCACATCGGTGGTGCGCGTGTTGGTCATCGACTGAACGGCGATAGGTGCCCCATCGCCGATTGGCACATTCCCAACGTAAATCCGTTTCGATTTTCTACGTTGAATCGGAGCCTGGTTATGCATGAAAAATCTCCCGCGTTGCCCGTCTGTTACTGTGCTGCTGATTGTTCGGCATTAACGGTAAGACGTGCAACCTGGTTAGTTCTGATAAAGCGGCTCAGGTCGACAGGTTTTCCTTGATACTGGATCTGTACCGCTGCCGGAGCGCCGATTTTAAGTTTATAAGGAGCCTGGCCGATTAGATTTAACGTGCCATCTTTACGCTGCAGGCCGCTGAACAGTTTTTTACCTGTCGCGTCAGTAACTTCCAGCCAGCAGTCGGCGCTGAAATTCATCACCAGTGCGTTAGGATCGGCTGCTGTCGCAGTATCCGCCGGGCTGGTTGGCAAAGACGCTGCGGTATTGTCTGCAGGCTGAGTAGCCGCAGGCGCGTTCGCCGCCGTATCAACATTTGCCTGAGAAGGGGCAACAACCGCGTTTTGATCCTGAGCCTGCGGCGCAGTGGTGTCAGCCGTTGCTGCAGGAGCCTGTGCCGCACCGGTTGCAGACGCGTCTGGCGCTGCGGTCTGTGGTTCGCTGGAGGACGCCGCACCGTCGGTATTCAGCGGCACGCTCTGGGCGTTATCATTTCCGGCCTGGTTGAGTTCAGCAGACGATTGATCGGCCATGGTGGTGATCTCTTCCTGCTGCGCCTTGTGGTTTTGCCACCACCATGCACCGGTCAGACCGATCACCACAAACAGCACAAGCCAGGTAAAGCTCATCAGCCAGCCGTCACGTTTTTTACGACGTTTTCCCAGAGAGAAGGTCTGCATCGGCGCAACTTTTGCTGCACGGACCGGCGCCTGCTTCTCCATCATTGGCAGTAATTCGTTTTCGGGGATATGCACCAGTTTTGCGTAAGAGCGGATATAACCGCGCAAGAACGTTGAAGCCAGATCGGCAGGTGCCTTATCTTCTTCAATATCGCGAACCGTGGAAACCTTCAGGCACAAGCGTTCCGCAACGGCTTGCTGGCTGAGTCCGAGTTGTTCACGGGCGTTGCGAAGACGAACGCCAGTGGAGAGTGCTTCATGTTGGTCGTGAGTGGCTTCAGTATTCATTCGCTACAACTACTGGTACGTGAAAAATAAGGGTTCAGGTGCCGGTGAGTCACAATGCTACCCGCACCGCGAAACTTCTGGTCAGTTAACCTTGAACAGAGAGTATAAGACTGTCAGCCCGGAGATGACAGTACAGCCCTGCCCGTACGGCTAAACTGTTGTTACGTCGTTACATACTGCCCGAAACTCGGATGAAACGCACCGTAATTATTGTTCAGTCATCACGAATCTGACTGATTATTCATAAGACTATGCCTCACGGCGCAGATAATGCGCCGTGAGTGCATAATAATCAAACAGCTTTAACCGCGATCGTCTCGCCCTGCATGCGTTTACGCAGGGTACGTTTGGTACGGTCAATAACATCGCCCGCCAGCTGTCCGCATGCGGCATCAATGTCATCACCACGGGTTTTACGCACGATGGTGGTGAAACCATACTCCATCAGCACCTTGGAGAAACGGTCGATACGGCTGTTCGAGCTACGGCCATACGGCGCGCCCGGGAACGGGTTCCATGGAATCAGGTTGATTTTGCATGGCGTATCTTTCAGCAATTCAGCCAGCTGATGCGCATGTTCAGTACCGTCGTTGACGTGGTCAAGCATCACGTACTCGATAGTGACGCGGCCCTGGTTGGCGTTGGATTTCTCCAGGTAGCGACGCACCGCAGCGAGGAAGGTTTCGATATTGTACTTTTTGTTGATCGGCACAATTTCGTCACGAATTTCATCGTTTGGCGCGTGCAGGGAGATCGCCAGCGCGACGTCAATCATGTCGCCAAGCTTGTCCAGCGCAGGCACAACGCCAGAAGTAGACAGCGTGACGCGACGCTTGGACAGACCAAAACCGAAGTCATCCAGCATGATTTCCATCGCCGGAACGACGTTGGTCAGGTTCAGCAGCGGCTCACCCATCCCCATCATCACCACGTTGGTGATAGGACGCGTACCGGTTACTTTTGCCGCGCCCACGATTTTCGCGGCACGCCAGACCTGGCCAATAATTTCTGAAACGCGCAGGTTACGGTTAAAGCCTTGCTGCGCGGTTGAGCAGAATTTGCACTCCAGCGCGCAGCCAACCTGGGAGGAGACGCACAGCGTAGCGCGGTCTTCTTCCGGGATGTAGACGGTTTCAACGCGCTGATCGCCAACCGCAATCGCCCATTTGATGGTGCCATCCGCGGAGCGCTGCTCTTCCACCACTTCTGGTGCGCGGATTTCAGCCACTTCTTTGAGCTTGTTGCGCAGCACCTTGTTGATGTCAGTCATGTCATCAAAATTGTCGCTGCAGTAATGGTACATCCACTTCATGACCTGATCGGCACGAAACGGCTTTTCGCCCATCTCTTTAAAGAACTCGCGCATCTGCTGACGGTTCAGATCCAGCAGGTTGATTTTTCCATTTTTATTGGGAACCGCAGGAATGGCGACTTCGGAGGTATTCACTAATTCAGACATAATATTTACCGGCCTCGTTGTTACACGTTATGGCCCATGGAGGGTTAAATAGAAACGCCCCGGAAAGCGGTCTGCTCGTCCGGGGCGTTGCATTGTACAAAGTCTGGCGCAGGGATGCCACGTCTGGACGCGGCATTTACGAAAATAATGTGTAAACGAAACCGTTAAATTAACGGGTACGTGGACACACTTCGCCTTCAGCGAAGAAGAAAGCGATTTCGCGTGCAGCAGATTCAACAGAGTCAGAACCGTGGGTACCGTTCTCGGTGAAGCTGTCTGCATAATCAGCGCGCAGAGTACCAGCCAGCGCGTTGTCCGGGTTGGTTGCGCCCAGCAGGTCGCGGTGACGCTGCACTGCGTTTTCGCCTTCCAGCACGGAGACCACGATTGGACCGGAGGTCATGAACTCAACCAGGCCGTCAAAGAATGGGCGACCTTCGTGCTCAGCGTAGAAGCCGCGAGCCTGCTCAACGGTCAGGTGCAGCATTTTGGTCCCAACAATTTTGAACCCTGCAGATTCAAAGCGAGCGAAGATGCTGCCAATAACGTTTTTTGCCACCGCGTTTGGTTTGATGATGGAAAAAGTACGTTCAATAGCCATGATAACCTCTGTCAATGTTCTGTTGTTTTGCATACCTGAGTATGGTGTGGCGCGGATTATAATGAGCAATGGCGACATTGCCTATGGATTCAGGTAACATTTTTTTAAAATAAGACGAGTTTTAGCAACAGCTCACATCGGAAAGCTTTTTTCAGGTCACTGCAGCGTAAAATTCACCGTCGCGACCTGCCCGGTCTCATCCATAACGAGTAACTGATAATCGCCCGGTTTATCAAGCTGTAATGTGTAAACTCTTCCCTTCACATTCAGCGGTTCACCGTTCAAAAACCACCAGCGCTCACCGCTATTGCCGGTCGCCTGAAGCGGCAGCGAAACGCGGGGTTCCCCCGGCAGACGTTTGATGACGGCCCCTTCGCGCACGCCGGTCAGAATGAGTGGCGCAGGTGCGTCCTGCGACAGCGGAGGACAGGTTGTTGATGAAGGAGGGACCCGTACCGCACGACGCTCGGTTGCGGGTAGCCACGGCTCCAGCGGCAGCGGCCAGACATCCAGGACCTTCTCTGTAGCATCCGGGCAATCTGCCGCCACGCGTTTACCTGATTTATCCAGCCAGACCGGGAAACGGATCCCGCGTATGCCTTCCTGTTCGGGCAAGAGCAGCGTGGGCGGTTCACTCCCATCCAGCAGCCAGGTCGACAGGCGACGTCGACAGTTTTCACTGCCTTCCGGCAGCGACTGGCCGCCCGGCCAGCAGATTACGCCCCTCCCGACGCTCTCCGGACGCGGATCGCGCGGCAGGCGGGCTTCGTCTACCGTTGAGCGCGACTGAAGCAGGTTATTGACCTGGTTTAATAGCGGCACCGCGCTGGCAAACCCAAACTGTCCCGCCACGGGCGTACCGTCCGGTCGCCCGGTCCAGATGCCTATCACGTAACGGGCATTCAGACCGATGGCCCAGGCATCACGGTAGCCGTAGCTGGTGCCGGTTTTCCACGCCAGCGGCGCAACCTGCGGTAGCGCATTATCCGGCAGCGGCTGCGCTTCATTGGCAAGAATCCGGCGAATAATCCACGCCGAGCCCGGTGATAACAGCGGACGTTCAGTCAGCGGATCGCCCGGCTGCAGGCGCAGCCTTCCCGCCCTACCGTGTCGGGCAAAGGCGCTGTAGGCAGCGGTGATATCTGCCAGCCGCGCGCCTGCCCCGCCGAGGATCAGAGACAGATTTGGCTGCGCCCCCGCTGGCAGGATCAGCGGCAAGCCTGCATTGCTCAGCATCCCGGCAAACCGTTTTGGTCCGTAGGCTTCCAGCACCTGTACGGCCGGCAGGTTGAGAGAGCGCACCAGCGCTTCACTCATGCTGACCGGTCCGTGGAAACCGCTGTCAAAATTTCCCGGGCGATAATCACCGGTTTTTCTTGGAACGTCCTGAAGCAGCGAGGCGGGATGGATCAGTCCTTCATCCAGCGCCATGCCGTAGATAAAGGGCTTTAACACCGATCCCGGCGATCGGATCGCATTGACCATATCCACGTGGCTGAAACGCGTGTCATCGTTGATATCCACCGACCCCACCCAGCCGCGCACTTTCATATCGGTATGATCGACCACGATCATCGCCAGCGAGCTGCGTGCCGGCAGGCGGGATTTCCAGTTCATTGCCAGCTCTTCCAGCTGCCGCTGCAGTCCGGCATCCAGCGTGGTGACAATTTTCGTGTCGCGACTTTTGCCGAGCATCATCCGTGCAAAGAGCGGCGCCAGCTGCGGCATCTGCCGGGGCGCCAGCCATACTGATTCTTCACGGGATTCTTTGACCTGCTTTGCGGACCAGACGCCCTGCGTCGCCATGCGGTCGAGCACTTTGTTGCGTGCCGCTTCGGCCCGCTCAGGCCAGCGGTCCGGGCGTAAACGACTCGGTGCCTGCGGCAGCACCGCCAGCAGCGCCGCGTCGGAATAGCTGAGCTGCGACGGCGGCTTGCCCAGATACGTCCAGCTTGCAGCCCCCACGCCCTGCAGCGTACCGCCAAACGGGGCGCGGTTGAGATAGAGCGTGAGGATCTCACGCTTGGAAAGATGCCACTCCAGCTGCATGGCACGCCAGAGCTGGCGAATTTTGCCGCCAACGGTGCGCGGATGCGGGTCCAGCAGTCGCGCGACCTGCATGGTGAGCGTGCTGCCGCCAGAAACCACTCTTCCGGAAGTGAGATCCTGCCAGGCAGCGCGCAGAACAGAAAGCGGGTTTACGCCGGGGTGATCCCAGAACCAGCGATCTTCATACTGAATCAGCGCCTCAAGATAACGGGGAGATACCTCTTCGATCGTCACCGGATAGCGCCAGATCCCATCGCTATCGGCAAAACGCCAGAGCGGCGTGCCCTTCTCATCCACCACCACCCGGGCAGGGTTAACCTCTTTCAGAGGCAACGGCCACAGGCGGTCGGCGGCGACAATTAGCCCCCATAAAACGAGAAGCGCTCCCGCCAGCCAGAGCCAGCGGGAGCGTGTCAAACGTGCCATTCGCATATTACGGAACAACAATCAGCGGGCCACTGGCCGCCCCCGTTGCCCGCCACTGCGGCACATACATGGACTCGACCATCGGAACCGGCACCTGGTAGGTTCCCGGCGTCACGGCGCGCGCCAGATAGACCAGCGTGACCGGCTGACCTTCATTTACCGGCACGGCGGCCACAAAGCGGTCGTCGCGGAATTCCATATGCTGAATGTCCGCCTGCTGCATCTGGCTGAGCAGGTTCTGTACTTCACTACCGCTGTCCTGCAGGCTGGCGCTGCTGCTTGCCAGGTTCTGGTTTTCCAGCTCCAGACCCGCAGGGAGGAGATCCACCACCAGCGCATCCGGCACGTTCTGGCTGGCTTTAACTTCCAGCCACACCAGCACCAGCTCACCGCTCTTCAGGGAAGAGAGTGATTTAGTACTGCCGTCGGTTGCCAGGATATGACGTTCAACCTGCAGCACGTTCGCGCTCGGCTGAGGGGCGTATTCCGGATAGCCGGTGCTGTCCAGACGCACCCACAGCGGAGTCGTGCCGGTATTGGTCACCTGCAGCGCGCCAAGCTGGTCGCCGCTCACGTTTTGTACCAGTGACTTATCGCCGCCTGATGCGGTCTCAGACAGAGAGGTTTTCGCCTGCCATGTACCGGACAAGGTTTGCAGCGAACGTCCGGCCAGGAACAGCGCATTGCTCTCCTGCGTTGACAGCCAGCGCTGGCTGAAGGCCTGTTCAGACAGAGCATTCAGCAGCGTATTCTGCGCATCCGGCAGCAGCTTGTACTCCTCCAGCAGGGAGAGCATCAGCGCGTTATCGCGAAGCTGGCTGCCGTAATCGGCCATCCAGGTTTTGCTGTCGTTACGCGGTGTTTTGAGCGCCAGATCCAGCGCCTGCTGGCTGCGCGGCGCATCGCCCATCAGCTTGAGCGCCATGCCCAGCTGCATCAGCGGTAGCCCGGACGCCGCCTGAGCGTGACGTTCCCAGATTTCACGCAGCGCGCCCAGCGGTGCTTTTTGCTGACGTGCCAGCACCAGAGCGGCATAGGCCTGCACGGCAAATTTACTGGCCTGAGTATCGTCGCTGTAGCGAATGGACATCATGCCCGGATCCTGCAGGTAGCGCAGCAGGCGGCTATTGGCGTTATTCACCGCATCGGCAGGTACGCTGTGACCCTGCTCGCCCGCGCGCACCAGGAAGTCGGTCACGTAGGCCGTCAGCCAGTACTCTTCCGGACCGTTTTTATCCCACAGCGCGAACCCGCCGTCTTCACGCTGCATCTGCAGCAGACGGGAAATACCGATATCAATGGCGGCACGGCGCTTGTCATCGGTGTCGCCCTTGATGCCAAGTGCAGTAAGCTGCGCCGCGTTGGTGTAGAGCGACGGGAACAGGCCGCTGGCGGTCTGCTCCAGGCAGCCATACGGATAGGCCTGCAGCTCACGAATGTAGCGCGCCAGGTTGAGCGGTGGTTTTCCGCTCAGCAGCAGTTGCCCCTGCAGGGTGGCAGGAGAGAAACCGTTACTGTGCTGCGCCGGTGCGGTCCAGGATTCGCCAGGGTTCAGCATGGCACCGGTATTCACCGTCTGCGCCGGGAACGCCGGACGCACGCCGATTTTCCAGCTCTTCTGCTGTGGCGCAAAAGTCTCGCCCGGAAGCTGCAGGCCGGTAACCTGTGCTGTCACCTCACCGTCACCATAGCCTTCCAGCGCACGCACCGGAATAAAGAGGGTGGTTCGTGCCCCCGGGGGCAGTTGCACCGGCTGCGGTTGCCCGCCTTCCAGCGATAATTTGCCTGTTGCGGTCAGGGCAACGTTCAGCGTTTGCGGCTGGTCGGTCAGGTTGGTTAGATCCAGGGTCAGCCGCGAGGTGTCTCCACTTGCCAGGAAGCGTGGGGTATTAAGCTCGGTAATAACCGGCGCGGCCACAATAATCTTGCTTTCACTGCTGCCGAAATCGTCCTCCGTCCAGGCCTGCGCCATCAGACGCAGCTCACCGTTAAAGTCTCCAATCGGCAGCGTAATCGTGCCTTCCCCGTTGGCATCCAGCGTGACCGGCTGTGCCTGCTGGGCAATGATGGTGACGTGGTTCACCGGCGGTTTGCCGCCGCGCTTCAGTTCATCCCCATCACCACCGAAGCGCAGCGCAGCCAGGCGGCCCTGCCCTTCAATGACCTGACCATAAATGTCGTAGATATCCGCGCCGTAGCGCTTCTGACCAAAGAAAGCCTGCCAGGGATCCGGCGTCACGTAATCGGTAATGTTCAGCACGCCGCTGTCCACCGCCGATACCAGGACGTTAACCTTCTGCGGCACGGCACCCTCTTTCACGCTGGCTTTCACCTTCACCGAGAGCGTCTGGTTTGGACGCATTTTCTGTGGGTTATCGAGCGCAATATTCAGGCGACGGTTTTCGTCGCCCATCGGCAGATGCAGCAGGCCGACCGCGCGTTTCGGCGTAGCGGATTTGGATTTATCCCCAGGACGTACCACCAGCGTACTCAGATAAAGATCGTGACGTCTCCAGGCTTTGTCGACCGGGATAGCGAGATCAAGCCCGTTTGCCGGTACGTCGATCTCCTTCCACCACAGCGGCCCTTCGCTGGATTCGATCATCGCATAGCCCTTGCCTGCGGCCGGCGCTGCAATGTGCAGATTAATGGTGTCGCCTGGCTGATAGGCTGGCTTATCCAGCTTCAGCGTCACGCGATCAGGGCGCGCTGCCCCAGTGCCGTCGCTGTTATCCTGCCAGCTATACCCCGCCCAAAAACGCACGCTGCTGACCATCTCATCAGGCGCTTTCACCTCCAGACGATAAGAACCCCACTCCACCGGGAAGGTGACTTTACCCGTCTCATCGGCCTTGAGAGTCAGCTCCTGCTCGCCTTCGACCAGGTCTTTCTGATCGAACTGAGACTGCCAGCCTTCGCTCTCAGACCAGTTCCAGAAGTAGTCGCGGCGCTCGCGGATCAGGCGAACCTGTAACCCGGAAACCGCTTTTTTCGCTCCGCTGGCATCGGCATACACGATGTCGAAGCTGGCGTTGCCGTTCTCGTCAACAATCGGTTGGTTGACGGTGGTATCGGTGCGGTAGTCATAAACGGCTTTACTGGCGAACTGAGGACGAATCCCCGGCAACTCAGCCGCCGGCCAGATAGCCTGCTCAGCACGACGCGTTACCGGACGGCCGCCGGACTCCAGCAGGCTGGCCTGCAATATCAGCTGCAGCGGAGAATGCACCTCTTTCCACTGGCTTTCGGTAGAAACCTGCCCACGCCCCTGCTCATCGAGCGTAAGCTGCACTTCATCCAGGCTGCGGCTCAGGTTCTCTTCGGCGATATCGCCAAACTGGAAGCCCGGCAGCGCAGACACCGCGTCACGCAGCGGACGCAGGAAAAGCTGGCCCTGCAGAGAATTACCGTTGGCCGGTGCGCCATACAGGTAATAGCCCACCACGTTAAAGTCGACGTTATCCTGCGGTGATAGCGGCGTTTTTTGTCCGCTCAGGTTGAGCGCCATGCGCTCTGGCATGAAGTCTTCGACATGGAAGTCCCACAGACGCTGCAGGTTATCGCCCGTGTTGGCGCGGATATGCCACATGCCGGTCTGCGCTCCGCTGTCCAGCGTATAGTTAAAGCGATAGAGCCCGTTCTCTGGCTTGACGACAATGGTACGCGCGACCTGTCCATCCGGACGCAGCACGTCAAGCTTCACGGGCTGATCCGGAAGTGGCTTACCGTCACTGTCGCGCAGCAGGCCGTTGAGGATCACCGTTTCACCCGGGCGGTAGAGATCGCGCGGGCCAAACATAAAGAACTGCTTGCTGTAGCCGGGGCTACCGGCAATATCGAACTCCGCCAGATCGAGCGCCGGCAGCTTGAGGTCAAGCAGCGTGGTCTGGCCGTCTTTGCTGGCCAGAATCAGCGCGGCCTCTTTGTCGGTTTCAAGCTTCGCATGGCCGTCGGCATCGCTGTTTGCTTCGGCAAGGGTCTGCCCTTTGTCATTCAGCAGGGTAACGGTAACCCCGGACTGCGCCGCCCCGTTTTCCAGGCTCTGGGTGAAGATGTCCAGGCGGTTATGATAACGGTGAGCGGAGAGTCCAATATCGCTTAAGGTAAAGAGCGTCGCGGCGTTGCTGTAGTTGTAGTGCCCGGCCTGGTTCATGACCGCGATATAAACGCCAGACTGCTGGAGCGGTTTAATATCCTTCAGAGGCAATAGCAATTTTTCGCGCGTGTTGCGCGCCGGATTAAGATCGAATCGACCGGTGTAAACCAGTTCCGCCATCTTCAGCAGGTTGTCGGATTCCCAGTTGGTCAGCGAGTTACGGTACTCCCACTGGCTAACAAGGGAGGCCAACGATTCAGGCTTCACGCGGTAAAAGTTGACATCGACATTGTTGACGTTGAGCGCCATAACCGGCAGACCTTCCACCACTTTACCCGGCAGCAGCGAGCCGCGGCTGGCAAAACCGACGGTGGGCTCAATGTCCCGGGTGGTCAGGGCTTTCTCATAATCAGTACCAAACGTCGCTTTGTTCAGCGCCTGCAGGCCAGGTTCAACGGTGACGACCAGGTTGCGGTTAGGCTCCAGATGGCGCAGGCGAAGCTCTTTCAGGTTAGGCGCAAGTTCCCACGCCCCGTCAACCTTGCCGCTTTTCTTATCCACGACATGCACTGTTTTCGCGAAATCCTGTTCGGGATTCAGCGGAACAGAAAAGGTCAGCACCAGCGTGGCAGCACCGTCTACCTGGACTTCAGAGGCATCCAGCAAGGTCAGCGCTTTTCCCTGACTCTGGGCGGCCAGTTTAGCCAGCGTTTCAGCATTGGGCTTTTCCGCGGCTTTTGGTGTGGATGCGGTGGATGCCGCGGGAGCCGCAGCCTGAGATTTATCGTCGCTGTTATCACAGCCGACAAGCGTAAACGTGGTAAGCAGCGCAAGAGAGAGCGCGGCTAAGCGAAACGGTTTCATCCTTTGTCCCTGGCCCAGGGGGCCTGTTGGTCGTCGTCCGGATAAGTATTATCCGCAAGTTTCATTAATTCAAAAAGTCCAATTTTAGAGTCTGGAAAGCGCCTCGCAGAATGGCATCACGCCGCTACGCCGTGATGGAACCGCGATCACAAGACATAACGTCACATGTTACTTTCCAAGTCATTTGTTTTTAAAACAATAAGATAGCTGGATAAACGTGCCTGAAGACTGCTAGTTTTATGACCATGACGCACCCCGAGTGCGCGGTTCAATAAGAGAGAAAGCCATGAAACGAGCCGTGAACGCCCTACAAAATTTCGGAAAATCATTGTACGGACCGGTACTTATCTTACCGATCGTCGGTCTGTTTATCGCCTTTGGTAACGTGCTGGGTAACGGTAATCTCGCGGAGTACCTGCCGTTTCTCGGACATCCTCTGATTCAGCATACTGGTCAGCTTATCGCGAAATCTGCCGTGTCGGTGCTGGTTAACCTGGCGCTAGTGTTTGCCGTCGGTATTCCGATTGGTCTGGCGACGCGTGATAAAGGCTATGCCGCACTGATTGGCCTTGTCACCTTTATCGTGTTCATCAACGCCATGAACGTCACGCTGCTGCTGCAGGGCGCGCTGGCACCAGCAGCCCAGATGAAAGCGGCCGGACAGACCATGGTGCTGGGCGTGCAGGTGCTGGAGATGGGGGTCTTTGCCGGGATCCTGACCGGGGCGCTCTCCGGATATCTGTACAATAAATACTCCGGCGTACAGTTTAACGGCGCGATGGCGATTTACTCCGGCCACTGTTTTGTCGCCATTGTAATGCTTCCGGTCTCCATGCTGCTCGGCGTGGTGATGAGTGAACTGTGGCCGTTTGCCCAGCACGGTATTAGCGCCCTGGCGCTGGCCATCAAAGGTTCCGGACCGTTTGGCGTGGCCATCTACGGCTTCCTGGAACGCATTCTGGTTCCCACTGGCCTGCACCATCTGGTTTATACGCCGTTTCTCTATACCGAGCTGGGTGGTACGCAGGAGGTGTGCGGCGCAACCTATCAGGGCGCGCGCAATATCTACTTCGCCGAGATGGCCTGCCCGGACGTGAAGCAGCTCAGCAGCACGGTGGTGTGGGACGCGCGCGGCATCAGCAAAATGTTCGGCCTGCCTGCCGCCGCGCTGGCGATGTATATGACCGCAAAGCCGGAGCGTAAAGTCATTGCGAAAGCCATTCTTATCCCCGCGGCGCTGACCTCGCTGCTGGTCGGCGTGACCGAGCCGATTGAGTTTTCATTCCTCTTCGTCGCCCCGCTGCTGTTCGTGGTGCACGCGGTGCTGACCGGCATCGGCATGATGCTGTTCTCGCTGCTGGGCGTTCACGCCATCGGCGCCAACGGGATTATCGACTTCATCCTTTACAACCTGCCGCTCGGCACGGAGAAGTCCAACTGGCCGATGTACATCGTGGTGGGGATGATCGTGTTTGCCCTCTACTTCGTGGTGTTCCGCTTCCTGATCCTGCGCTTCAACATGAAAACGCCGGGCCGTGAGGATGACGACAAGGAAACGCGCCTTTACAGCAAGCAGGAATACCAGGCGAAGGGGAATAACGACGGGCTGGGCGAATCCATCGTGGTAGGTCTCGGCGGCCGGGAAAATATTCAGGT
The DNA here is from genome assembly GCF_008364555.1 of Enterobacter vonholyi. Classification (GTDB taxonomy): domain Bacteria; phylum Pseudomonadota; class Gammaproteobacteria; order Enterobacterales; family Enterobacteriaceae; genus Enterobacter; species Enterobacter vonholyi. Next base: position 59,226 of record NZ_VTUC01000003.1, on the reverse strand, counting down.
CGTGGATAACTGCTACACCCGCTTACGCGTCACGGTGAAGGACGTCGCTATTATCGACGAGCCGCGGCTGAAGGCGACCGGCGCGAAAGGGATTATCAAACAAGGTAACAACGTTCAGGTGGTCTACGGGCTGCACGTCAAAAAAATGCGAGAAGCCGTTGAGACGTTTCTCTGAAAGGAGCTAAAGATGTTTACACCCCCATTCATTCTGTCGATTGCCGGCGGCGGCAGCACCTACACGCCGGGTATTGTGAAAAGCCTGATGGTGCGCCTGCAGGATTTCCCTCTGGCCGAAATCCGCCTTTATGACATCGACGAGGCGCGTCAAAACACCATTGCGCCCGTCGTCGAGAAGGTGATTCGCGACCACAGTCAGAGCATCAAATTTACCGTCACCAGCGATCCGGAAGTGGCCTTCAGCGGCGCGCATTTCGTCTTCGCCCAGATGCGCGTCGGCCAGTATAAAATGCGCGAGCAGGATGAGAAGATCCCGCTGCGTCACGGCGTGGTGGGCCAGGAAACGTGCGGACCCGGAGGGCTTGCCTACGGCCTGCGCACGATCCTGCCGATGGTGGAGCTTATCGATCTGGTCGATCGCTACGCGCATGAAAAAGCCTGGATCGTGAACTATTCCAACCCGGCAGCGATCGTCGCGGAGGGCGTGCGGCGTCTGCGCCCGAACGCGAGGGTGCTGAATATCTGCGATATGCCGGTGGCCGCGATGCGCAATATGGGGGCAATTCTGGGTGTCGATCGCCACAAGCTGGAGGTCGACTACTTCGGCCTGAACCACTTCGGCTGGTTTACCCGCGTGCTGGTGGACGGCGAAGACAAGCTGCCCGAGCTGCGTAAGCATATCGCAAAGTTTGGCCTGCTGACGGAAGACGCGGCTAAAACCGATCCGCAGCATTCCGATCCTTCATGGGTGAAGACCTGGCGCAATATCAAGCCGATCATGGACAACTTCCCGGAGTATCTGCCGAACCCGTATCTGCAGTACTACCTGATGCCGAACCAGATTGTGGAGCATCAGAACCCGGACTATACCCGCGCCAATGAAGTGATGGACGGGCGTGAGAAAAAGCTGTTCGCCGCTGCCGAAGAATATAAGCGAACCGGGATCCTACCGGATGCCTTCCACGTGGGCGTCCACGGCGAGTTTATTGTTGATGTCGCCTGCTCGCTGGCCTTTAACCTGCGCAGCCGACATCTGGTAATGGTGGAAAACCGTGGGGCGATCGCCAACCTGCCGTATGATGCCGTGGTCGAAGTGCCCGCTTATATCACCGCCGAAGGCCCGGAACCGATTCGCCTCGGTCAGGTGCCGCTGTTCCATCAGACCCTGCTGCAACAGCAGCTCGCCTCGGAACAGCTTCTGGTGGAGGCGACCATCGAGGGCAGCTATGAGAAAGCCCTGCAGGCGTTCACCCTCAACCGCACCATGCCGACCATGGAACATGCGAAAGCGATTCTTGACGAGATGATCGAGGCCAACCGCGACTACTGGCCTGCGCTGCAAAAAGCCTGGCAGGACGGCGAACCGATGAAAAAATAGGGGCTTGCTCGCGAGTTGAACGTGGTTTGCTTGTCGGTGTCAGAAAAAACACCGACAATCCTTTTTTACGGAAAAGAATGGAGGCAACCCATGTCCACCTCATATTTTGTCGCTGCCGACTGGCTGATTGAGCACGGCGACGATCCGGAAGTTCAGATTATTGACGCGCGTATGGCCCCTCCGGGACAAGAGCATCGTGACGTGCCCGGTGAATACCGTGCCGGGCATCTGCCTGGCGCGGTATTTTTTGATATCGAAGCCCTTTCAGATCACAACTCTCCCCTGCCGCACATGCTGCCGCGCCCGGAAGCGTTTTCCGTGGCGATGCGCGAGCTGGGCATCAGCAAAGATAAGCACCTCGTTGTGTATGATGAAGGTAACCTCTTCTCCGCACCGCGCGCGTGGTGGATGCTGAAAAACTTCGGCGTGGAAAAAGTCTCGATTCTGGCGGGCGGGCTGGCGGGCTGGAAGCGCGACGAATTGCCCCTTCAGCAGGGTGGCGTAACGCTGCCGGAAGGCGAATTCGACGCGACCTTTGACACCCACGTGGTGAAACGCCTGACCGACGTGCTGGTCGTGAGCCATGAAAAAACGGCGCAAATCGTTGATGCCCGCCCTGCTCCGCGCTTCAATGCCCAAGCGGATGAACCGCGTCCGGGGCTGAAGCGCGGACATATTCCGGGCGCGCTGAACGTGCCGTGGGGCGATCTGGTGTTTGAGGGCGAGCTGAAAACCACCGACGAGCTGCGCGCTATTTTTGACCAGGCAGGGGTTGATTTACATCGTCCGATTATTGCCAGCTGCGGTTCCGGCGTAACGGCCTGCGTAGTGATTCTGGCGCTCGCCACGCTCGGCGTAAGCGACGTCACGCTCTACGACGGCGCCTGGAGCGAATGGGGTGCGCGAGACGATCTGCCTGTCGAACCCGCGAAATAATGGATAACCGCCTGGCCACGCTGTTAACGCGCGGGACGTCTCTGACCCGCGCGGAGTATCGCGTCCTCGCCCACCTCACGGAGCATCCGCTGCTGGTAGGCAACATCACGGTTCGCGAGCTGGCGCAGGCGACGTTCGTTTCTACCGCCACCATTATGCGGCTGTGCCAGAAGCTGGGGTTCAGCGGCTTTAGCGAGTTTATCTGGCACTGCAAGCAGCTGCTATCCGACACGCCGCATATTGCCGCTCAGGCGCAGTCGCGTCCTGAACTCCCGGTGCTGTTTAATCAGTTTATAGCCAACTATCAGCATACCTTTCAGTGGGTTACTCAGGAGAAACGCCAGCAGTTTGCTAACCTGCTGCGCCAGAAAGAGAGTTTCTTTCTCTACGGCGCCGGGTTTTCTTATCTGTTTGCGGAGTACCTGACCAAGAAGCTGCAGGTACTGGGCAAAACGGCGTTTATTTCCGGGCCGGGAGACAGCCGGAATATTTTCCTCAGCAACGCCGCCCGCTATCAGGTGTTTATTGCCGTCTCGCGCAGCGGCGAAACGGAACAGGTGCTGGATAAAGCGCGGATAGCCAAAAACGTCGGTATGACGATCGTCGCGTTTACCCGCGCCTCCGCCAATACGCTGGCGGGAATGGCGGACGTGCATTTTGCTCTCTATGACGAAGCGGTACACTTCGCCGCCGAAGCGGCAGGGGTGACGTCGTTTGAGTCGAATCTGGTGCTGCTGATGGATTTACTGCTGCTGGAAGCAACGGGGTGATATTCACCCCGCCGTAATCAGATGATGCGGTTAGTTTTGAGATCGCGCAGGAAACCGCCCCAGCGACGCTCGTAGAACGGGGTGATGTGCTCGGTTATAAAGTGGCTGATACCCTTCTCACCGTTTTTCACCTGGCAGATATCAATCGGCTCATCGCCTGGCAGCGTGTCGGTTGCCACGCTGCCCGTCGCCTGAATGATTTCGTCGATATCGCCATCGGCTTCAATACCGATCAACAGCACCGGCTGTTCGTCCGCACGCTCTTTAATGGAGCAGAGAAACGCGCGCCGGACGGGCTTGAGCGTTTTGAACAGCGTCGTCAGGGAATCAATCATCTGCGCGGGTGGCTCGGCCACCTCAGAGAGCAGCAGCGTTTCGCCCCCTTCCAGCACTTCCTGCGTGCTGAGCGGGTTGCCCTCTTCGCCAATCAGGTGGCTGATTTCACGCGGCGTAAACTCTTTCCCGGTCGGCAGCTTCGCGTTGAGGAATAGCGTCTGGCCGAGCGTCATTTCAAACAGGGTACGCACCGGCATCACCACGAACGCCTGTTCGTCTTCTACCGCTTTCTGAAGCGCTTCCAGCGAGGTGAAGAACGGGATCACCGACGTGCCGTCGTCTTTCTCCCAGTGCAGCAGATCCAGCGCGCTGTCTTCTACGACCTGCTCACCTTCCGCGGCGATACCCGGCACCCAGACGGTGGATTCCAGCAGGGTGCGGAAAAATGCCGGACGGTGGGCGGGCTCGGTCGCCGCCTGCTCCAGCAGGGTTTCTAATTCGTTTTTGGTTTCGGACATAGCAATTCCAGATGATGCATTTCCCCCTCCCCCCGGCCCTCTCCCCGTGGGAGAGGGTTAGGGTGAGGGCAATGAAGATTACTCAGCCGTCAGCAGGTTCGCCACGGTACGCACGCCCAGACCGGTCGCGCCCGCGGACCACTGCTCAACCGCCGCTTTACGGTAGGTTGCGGAGCAGTCAATGTGCAGCCAGCCTTCGTGATAATTCTCAACGAAGTGGGACAGGAATCCTGCTGCGGTGCTTGCACCCGCCGGGTACGCCGCGCTCGCGGTGTTGTTCAGCTCGGCAAAGTTGGACGGCAGCTGGCTGCGGTGGAACTCGGCCAGCGGCAGACGCCAGAACGGTTCGTTTTCCGCAGCGGCGCTTGCCAGCAGGCGAGCAGCCAGCTTGTCGTCAAAGCTGAACAGCGCATGGTAATCGTTGCCCAGGGCGGTTTTCGCCGCGCCGGTCAGGGTCGCCATGTCGATGATCAGCTCAGGCTTCTGGGCAGACGCGTCGATCAGGCCATCGGCCAGCACCAGACGGCCTTCGGCGTCGGTGTTCATCACCTCAACGTTTTTACCGTTGCGGTAGCGAATGATGTCGCCCAGCTTGAAGGCGTTACCGCTCACCATGTTGTCCGCGCAGCACAGATACAGCTTCACGCGCTTTTTCAGACCGCGGGTAATCGCAAACGCCAGCGCGCCGGTGATGGTTGCCGCACCGCCCATGTCGGACTTCATGGAGTCCATGAACGCGCTCTGCTTCAGGCTGTAGCCGCCGGTGTCGAAGGTGATGCCTTTACCTACCAGGCAGGCAAAGACCGGCGCTGCTTTATCGCCGGTTGGGTTGTAGTCCAGCGCCAGCAGGACCGGAGGACGCTCGGAGCCGCGGCCCACGGTGTGGATACCCATGTAGTTCTGCTCGCGCAGGTCTTCCCCCTTGGTGATGCGGTAAGACATTTTGTCGCCCGCCACGCCGCACAGCAGGTCAACCGCGCGTTGCGCCAGCTGCTCAGGGCCTAACTCTTCCGCCGGAGCGTTAATGGTGTCGCGTACCCAGTCGATGATTTGCAGGCGGCTTTCCAGCTCTTTCTGACCGGCTTCGTCGAGGTTCGCCCACTCAATTTTGCGGCTGCCTTTCGGCCCTTTGTAACCCGCCCAGAATGCCCAGCTGCGGTCGGTGTCCCAGCCTTCGCCTTCCAGAGAAACATGCTTAATGCCCAGACCGTCGATTTTGCGGGCAGCACGCTGGATCAGACCCAAATCGTCGTTGCCCGTCAGGTGCAGGGTAATGCCGTCGTTGTTGATGCTGTAGGTGGCTTTTTCGCCCCAGCGTGCGTCAGCAGGCTGTGTGGAGAGCGTAATCTTCATCGCTTCGGTCATTTTATTTTTCCTTATTAGCAACTAGCAAACGGGCCGCCTGAAGGCAGCCCGTTTTGTTATTTATTCTGCTTCATCTAACCAGACTAACAGAATCGCCTCCAGAATTTTTTCATTGGATGCGTTTGGATCGTCGTCGAAATCCTCTAAATCGCAGATCCACTGATGCATATCGGTGAATCGTACGGTCTTCGGATCGAGATCCGGGTTCGCGTCGTAGAGCGCTTCGCCGATTTCACGGCTGTCTGTCCACTTCAGTCCCATATTAATGCTCGCGTGCGTGGTTGATGGTGTAGCGTGGGAATTCCACGACCAGATCTTCATCGGTCACCGCGGCCTGGCAGCTCAAGCGGCTGTCTGGCTCCAGACCCCATGCTTTATCCAGCATGTCGTCTTCATCTTCGGTGCTCTCGGCGAGAGAGTCAAAACCTTCACGCACGATGCAGTGGCAGGTGGTGCAGGCACAGGATTTTTCACAGGCGTGTTCCACTTCGATACCTGCACGCAGGGCTACATCGAGAATGGTTTCACCGGTCTTCGCTTCCAGAACAGCGCCATCCGGACAGAGGTCCGCATGAGGCAAAATAACAATCTTTGGCATATTAAACCTCGTCCACGGACTGGCCTTTCAGCGCGACGCGGACAGATTTGTCCATGCGGCGAGCAGCGAAGTCCTGGGTTTGTTTATCAACGTTTTTAATGGCTTCTTCTATTGCGTCAGCGTCATTGCCTTCGGCCACGGCGCTTAAGCGCGCGGCAGCGTCGTCAATCACCTGGCGCTCAGCGGCGCTGAGCAGCGCGGCGTCGGCAGCGAGCGCGCCGGTCAGGCTTTCCAGCACGCGTGCGGCTTCCACTTTTTGTTCCGCCAGCATACGCGCCTTCACATCCTGCTCGGCGTAGCTCATTGAGTCCTGAATCATGGAGGCGATTTCGCCATCGGTCAGGCCGTAGGACGGCTTCACCTGAATGGACGATTCCACGCCGGTGGATTTTTCCATCGCCGTGACGCTCAGCAGGCCGTCGGCGTCCACCTGGAAGGTGACGCGAATGTGCGCCCCGCCCGCAGGCAGCGCTGGAATTCCGCGCAGCGCAAAGCGCGCCAGAGAGCGGCAGTCCTGCACCAGCTCGCGCTCACCCTGCATCACGTGGATGGACATCGCGGTCTGGCCGTCTTTAAAGGTGGTGAACTCCTGCGCGCGCGCCACCGGAATGGTGGTGTTACGCGGGATCACTTTCTCCACCAGGCCGCCCATGGTTTCTAAGCCCAGCGACAGCGGGATGACGTCCAGCAGCAGCATTTCGCTGTCCGGCTTGTTGCCAACCAGAATATCGGCCTGGATCGCGGCGCCCACGGCAACCACTTTGTCCGGGTCGATGGAGGTCAGCGGCGTGCGGCCAAAGAATTCGCCCACGCGCTCGCGCACCAGCGGCACGCGGGTCGAACCGCCCACCATGACCACTTCCAGCACCTCGTTCGCCTCAACGCCCGCATCTTTCAATGCGCGACGGCAGGCCAGCAGGGTGCGTTTAACTAAAGGCGCAATCAGTTCGTTGAACTGGTCGCGGGTGATCTCTCCCTGCCAGCCCGCAACGTTCACACTTACGGACTGCGCATCGCTCAGGGCGATTTTGGCGTCAATGGCCGCATCAAGCAGTTCACGCTGTACGCGCGCATCGCTGCGATCGCTGATGCCCGCCTGCTCGCGGATGTAGTCCGCCAGCAGGTGGTCGAAGTCATCACCGCCCAGCGCGGAATCCCCGCCGGTCGCCAGCACTTCAAACACCCCGCGGCTCAGGCGCAGGATAGAGATATCAAACGTCCCGCCGCCGAGATCGTAAACCGCGATCACCCCTTCCTGACCGGAATCGAGGCCGTAGGCAATCGCAGCCGCCGTCGGTTCGTTCAGCAAACGCAGCACGTGCAGGCCCGCCAGACGCGCGGCGTCTTTGGTGCCCTGGCGCTGTGCATCGTCAAAATAGGCCGGAACGGTAATGACTACGCCGTCCAGATCGCCGCCGAGCGTCGCCGTAGCGCGCTCAGCCAGCGCTTTGAGGATGTCGGAGGAAACGCGAATCGGGTTCAGCAGACCGGCCGCGGTCGCAATCATCGGCAGGCCGTTTTCACTGGCCTGCAGCTGATACGGCAGATGCGGGTAGCGGGTCTGAATATCGGCCAGCGAGCGGCCCATCATGCGCTTGACGGAGCTGATGGTGTTGGCCGGATCGCGCGCGGCGTTAGCGCGGGCGTCATAGCCTACCGCGTGACCCTGCTGCTGGTAGTGGACCACGGAAGGCAGCAGATGGCGGCCCTGCTCGTCAGCCAGCGTTTCCGCCTGGCCGCTGCGCACGGTCGCCACGAGGGAATTGGTGGTGCCCAGATCGATACCCACCGCCAGACGACGCTGGTGCGGTGCGGCACTTAAGCCAGGCTCACTAATTTGTAATAAGGCCATAATTGCTTCCGAAATTAAAAATCGAGCAGCTTTTCTTCGAGTTGTTCAGCACTGCTTCGCAGTTTATCGAGAAAACGGAGTTTGCGCACAGTGTCTGCCGCCACGTCCCAGGTCTCGTTGTTCAGTTGCTCCACCATCTGCTGATGGCGGGTATCGAACATGCCCTTCACGCGCGTGATAAAGCTTTCCAGACGCGCTTCGTCTTTGGCCTGTTCAATCTCATCGAGCTCTTCGCGAAGCTCCAGCTGCTCCATCAGAAACGCCGTGTCGCGCACGGTGTGCTGTTCGCTCGCCAGATCAAAACCGTTGAGCGAGAGCAGATATTCAGCGCGCGCCAGCGGGTGACGCAGCGTCTGCCAGGCCTGGTTGATGGTGGCAGAGTGGGAAACCGCAGCCAGCTGCTCTGCCTGAGTACCGCTCGCGAATTTGTCCGGATGGTACTGACGCTGCAGATCCTGAAAGCGGATCGTCAACGCCTGGAGATCGATCGGGTATTGAGCGGGTAGTCCGAAGAGAGTGAAGTAATCCATAACAATCTCAGGGGTAGCCTGTTAGAACAAACCCCACGCGCAGCGGGTACGCCACGGTGGGGTTTCGGATGACGCGCGGTTAAACGTGGAAGCTTTCGCCGCAACCACACTCGTCTTTGACGTTCGGGTTCGTGAATTTAAACCCTTCGTTCAGGCCTTCTTTAACGAAGTCCAGCTGAGTGCCGTTGAGGAATTGCAGGCTTTTGCCATCGACCACCACCTTCACGCCCTTGTCTTCAAACACGGTGTCGTCAGACGCCGGTTCGTCAACAAACTCCAGTACGTAAGCCATACCAGAACAGCCGGAGGTACGTACGCCCAGTCGCAGGCCAAAGCCTTTACCACGGTTCGCCAGAAAAGAGCTTACTCGCGCGGCAGCGCTGTCGCTAAGGGTAATCGACATACTCAAACCTCAATTATTTTGCTTCACGTTTGCTTTTGTAATCCGCAATGGCGGCTTTGATCGCGTCTTCTGCCAGAATTGAACAGTGAATTTTCACCGGTGGCAGTTCGAGTTCTTCAGCAATATCCGTGTTCTTAATTGCCTGTGCTTCGTCCAGAGACTTGCCCTTAACCCATTCGGTAACCAGGGAGCTGGACGCAATTGCAGAACCGCAGCCGTAGGTCTTGAAGCGCGCGTCTTCAATGATACCTTCATTGTTGACTTTAATCTGCAACTTCATCACGTCGCCACACGCTGGCGCACCGACCATGCCGCTTCCAACAGATTCGTCGCTGTTGTCAAAAGAGCCAACGTTGCGTGGGTTTTCGTAATGATCGATGACTTTTTCGCTGTATGCCATGATTGAATTCTCCTTATGTACCGATTAGTGATGTGACCATTCAATGCTGTTCAGATCCACGCCCTGCTTGAACATTTCCCACAGTGGAGAAAGGTCGCGCAGACGGCCAATGGAGTTGCGAACCAGCTTGATGGTGTAGTCAATCTCTTCTTCGGTAGTGAAACGACCTAAAGAGAAACGGATAGAACTGTGTGCCAGCTCGTCAGTCATACCCAGCGCACGCAGCACGTAGGATGGCTCAAGGCTTGCAGAGGTACAGGCAGAACCGGAAGAAACCGCCAGGTCTTTAAGCGCCATGATCAGCGATTCGCCTTCAACATAGTTGAAGCTGACGTTGAGGATGTTCGGTGCGCCCTGCTCGAGATCGCCGTTCAGATACACTTCTTCCATATCTTTCACGCCATCCCACAGACGGTTACGCAGCGTGCGCAGGCGTGCCATCTCGGTTTCCATCTCTTCTTTTGCAATGCGGTAGGCTTCGCCCATGCCCACGATCTGATGAACAGGCAGCGTACCGGAACGCATGCCGCGCTCGTGACCGCCGCCGTGCATCTGTGCTTCGATGCGGATACGTGGTTTACGACGAACGTACAGCGCGCCGATCCCTTTCGGACCATAGATTTTGTGGCCGGAGAAGGACATCAGGTCCACTTTCAGCTGGCTCAGGTCGATAGGCAGTTTGCCCACGCTCTGAGTCGCGTCCACATGATAGATGATACCGCGCGCGCGGCACATTTCGCCGATGGTCGCGATGTCCTGCACGACGCCGATTTCGTTGTTAACGTGCATGATGGAGACCAGAATGGTGTCATCACGCATGGCCGCTTCGAGCTCTTTCAGATCGATAATGCCGTTGCTCTGTGGCGCCAGATAGGTGACTTCGTACCCTTCACGCTCCAGCTGACGGCAGGTGTCCAGCACGGCTTTGTGTTCGGTTTTGCTGGTGATGATGTGCTTGCCTTTTTTCTGATAAAAGTTGGCTGCACCTTTGATCGCCAGGTTGTCGGATTCGGTCGCGCCGGAGGTGAAAACAATTTCACGCGGGTCGGCACCGACCAGGTCAGCAATCTGATTACGGGCGATATCAACCGCCTCTTCAGCATGCCAGCCAAAACGGTGTGAACGGGAAGCTGGGTTACCAAAGTTTCCGTCCAGGGTCAGACACTGCATCATTTTCTCGGCAACACGCGGGTCCACCGGCGTGGTTGCGGAGTAGTCGAGATAAATCGGTAATTTCATTGCTCTATAAACTCCGTACATCGCTTCAATGCAAGGAATCAGGCAACCGGCTGGATGTACGACCGAGTACACGGGGCGAGTCTTCGCCCCGGCCTGATTCTGAAATACTTATCGTTTTATTACGCGCGCAGTTTGACGTCGATAGCGTCCTGCGCGCGGGTGCTGCGTTGGGAATCATGGCCGTGCTGACGGCCCGATACGTCCAGAACTTCCTGGTTATTCACCAGCTCACCGAGGGTGATGTTGTTGAGGAAGCCGGTCAAACGGTCGCTCAGATCGCGCCACAGCGCGTGGGTCAGGCACTTATCGCCGCCCTGGCAGCCGCCTTTACCCTGGCAACGGGTCGCGTCAACGGATTCGTCAACTGCGCTGATCACTTCGCCAACTGCAATACTGCCCGCGTCTTTACCCAGCAGATAACCGCCGCCTGGGCCACGAACGCTGGAAACCAGTCCATTTTTACGCAGTCTGGAGAACAGCTGTTCCAGGTAAGAGAGGGAGATCCCTTGTCGTTCAGAAATATCAGCCAACGGAACCGGGCCCGCTTCGGAGTTGAGCGCAACGTCCAGCATCGCGGTCACGGCATAACGCCCTTTAGATGTCAGTCTCATGTCTTACTTAACCTCAAACTCGCCCCTGCCCGGGGTTTTTTATTGTAAAATGGGGGTATTGCATAGCAGGGCCAAGTCTGACATTCCTGACTAAAATGGTCAACTATTTACTTGACTGTTTTAGTCAGGTATTTAACCTTCTGTGCCTTCATAACCCAGGTGCGGGCTGATGCCCTCACCCCGCCCTTCTCCCACAGGGAGAGGAGGAAATCGACACTACTCTTTATTCTTCTGCTCAATCGACGCAAGAATCCCGCGCAGGATGTTCAGCTCCTGACTTTCCGGACGCGCGCGGGTAAACAGACGGCGCAGCTTGTTCATCACCTGCCCCGGGTGGCCTTCGCGAATAAAGCCGGTTGAGAGCAGCGTCTGCTCCAGATGACCGTAGAAGCGCTCAAGGTCATCCACCAGCGGGTAAGCCGTCTCTTCTTTTGGCTCGACCTCTTTCTCCTGCGTCGCCAGCCACGCCATTCGTACTTCGTAAGCGATAACCTGCACCGCCATCGCCAGGTTTAGCGAGCTGTACTCCGGGTTTGCCGCAATCGCGACGTGATAATGACACTTCTGCAGCTCGTCGTTAGTCAAGCCTACGCGCTCGCGGCCAAACACCAGCGCAACCGGTGCCTGTGCTGCTTCCGAGACACTTTTCAGGCCGCATTCACGCGGATCGAGCATTGGCCACGGCAGCGTGCGTGAACGCGCGCTGGTACCGACAACGAGGCTGCAGCCGGCCAGCGCTTCGTCAAGGGTATCGACGATCTGGGCATTGCCGATTACGTCGCTGGCACCGGCCGCCAGAGCAATCGCCTGAGAGTCAGGCTTCACCAGCGGGTTAACCAGCCACAGGTTCGTTAAGCCCATGGTTTTCATAGCGCGGGCAACGGAGCCCATGTTGCCGGTATGCGATGTTTCGACCAGCACAATTCGAATGTTTTGCAGCATAATTTTTAATGTCTGAATTCAGTGTCTGAAGAATATTCGGGCATATTATCATAAACGGGAGACATAATCCGATCCCGCTGCTATACTCTGCGCCGATTTTCCTGTTCTTTAACATCCAGTGAGAGAGACCGATGCATCCGATGCTGACCATCGCCGTGCGCGCAGCGCGCAAGGCGGGTAATGTAATTGCCAAACACTACGAAACGCCAGACTCCGTAGAAACCAGCCAGAAAGGCAGCAATGATTTCGTGACTAACGTCGATAAAGCCGCAGAAGCGATTATTATCGAAACGATCCGCAAATCTTACCCACAGCACACCATCATCACCGAAGAAAGCGGTGAACATGAAGGTACCGATCAGGATGTTCAATGGGTTATCGATCCACTGGATGGCACCACCAACTTCGTTAAACGCCTGCCACACTTCTCTGTGTCTATCGCAGTACGCATTAAAGGCCGTACTGAAGTCGCCGTTGTGTATGATCCAATGCGTAACGAACTGTTCACCGCGACCCGCGGTCAGGGCGCACAGCTGAACGGCTACCGTCTGCGCTGCAGCAACGCACGCGATCTGGACGGCACCATTCTGGCGACCGGTTTCCCGTTCAAGGCGAAACAGCACGCGACCACCTACATGAATATCCTGGGCAAACTGTTCACCGAATGCGCGGACTTCCGTCGCACCGGTTCTGCTGCGCTGGATCTGGCCTACGTGGCAACCGGCCGCGTTGACGGTTACTTCGAACTCTCACTGAAGCCATGGGATTTTGCTGCGGGCGAGCTGATCGCGCGTGAAGCAGGCGCCATTGTGTGCGACTTCACCGGCGGCCATAACTATATGTCTACCGGCAACATCGTTGCGGGTAACCCACGCGTTGTTAAAGCCATGCTGGCCAACATGCGTGATGAACTGAGCGATGCGCTGAAGCGTTAATCCCGGTAATCCCCTCTCCCTGTGGGAGAGGGGATCCCAACTAAAACGGCCGTAATCCCCTTCCCACCGGCACCGCACTCATCCACATTGTTACCGCAGCCACCAGCAAAATGACCCCGCCCGCCAGCGCAAGCGTGGTCCACCCTACCTGTCGCCACAGCACCGGCGTTTTATTGCCGCTGAGTTTGACCGCCAGCTGACGGAAGCTGTGTACCAACAGCGCTAAAGACGAAATAGTGAGAGAGGTTCCTGCCGCCATCGCCAGCGCGGACAGCATGCCCCAGCCGAACACGCCAATCACCTTACTGAAAAGCAGCACCATGATGGCACCCGAGCACGGGCGCATACCCATCGAGAGAACAATCATCAGCCGCGCACGCCAGTCGTCGCCGTTCTGCAACTGTTCTTGCGTGGGCAAATGCTGATGCCCGCAGCCGCAGTGTTCATCATGAACGTGGTGCGGCGTAAAGGATTTGAACGTTGGCTTTCGCAGCAGCGCGCGCAGCTTTTTCAGCGCCCGCCAGCACAGGATCAGCCCCAGCACGCCCACCAGCGCGTAGCTCCCCTTCTCCAGCCAGAAGCTGCTCATGTGCAGCTGGCGCGCGGGAAGCTGTAACAGCGAAAGGACGACCACGACCAGCGCAATCGCCACGCCGCCCTGAAGCAGCGAGGAGGCCAGCGTCAGGCCGATACTTGATTTCAGCTTTGACGGATGCGTGGCGAGCCAGGTTGTGATGACAATTTTGCCGTGCCCCGGCCCCAGCGCGTGCAGCACGCCATAGATAAAGCTGAACGCAAGCAGGGAACCGCCCGCCTTTGTCGGATTCTCCGCCACCGCCTTCAGCAGACCACTCATCTGCTGGTTGACCTCACGCTGCCAGATAATGCTTTTCATCATGACCTGCGGCCAGGCCTGCCACAGCCACATCGCGCCGCAAACGGCGAACAGCAAAAAGATCGCCAGCGGCCAGAGGTGCAGCCAGCGGCGCTGTTTTCGAACCGGAGAAGAGATCACTGACATTGTAACGTCACCTCCTGCGCGAACTGTTTACCCAATTCCATGTCCTCAGGCGGGGCATCTTCCTTGTCGAGGGAGACCGCAAAGTTCAGCGTCTCTTCGCTGGGCTTAGGGGTATGAACGCCGATTTTGCAGCTTTTTTGCAGCGCGTCCGGCAGCCGCACGTCGCTGTCTTTGTCATAGCGCATGTCGACATAATAGGTAGGGTCAAAGGTGGAAAAGCGATACGTTTGCCCCGCCAGCGGCTGAGGGTGCGCCAGCGGGAGCACGAACGTCAGCACCGCCCGGTGCCCGTCGCGCGTCATCCCGTATTCCGTGGGTCGGTTCAGAAATTTGACCTTTTGCCCGTTATGCCAGAACTCGGTGAAATAGTGCTGGCCGAGCACGTTAGCCATCACTTCTGCCGCCAGCATTTTCCAGATATCGTCACCGGGCTTCGCGTTTCCCGCATCATAGAGCAGATCGGCCGAGGTGATTTCATCCATCGTCCAGCGCATTTTCAGGCCGCTGAGCTGCGTGCCGTCGGTGACCAGCTCGGTCTGGAGGTCAATAAAACTGTGAGGATGTGCGCTGGCGGTGAAGCTGATAACCGCCAAAAATAACGCCATCGCACTTTGTTTAACTATTTGCATCAATTCCTCACGTCAAAAATTCTGTGATGTTCCCCAGCAATCCTGAATGAAAGGCCTGCCGGCGCGCTTTTCAGCGTTCATCCTTTAGCTATTCTTATCAAACATTCACACTGGATACCCGACAGATGATGACGACGCTTGAAATTCCATCTGTGCTTTCCAGTTCGCAGCGCCGCTGCCAGGTGCTTTTGATGCTTTACCTGCCCGATGCTGCCGTCACCGCACAGAGCATAATTGCTGCCAACGGCGTGGACGACGCGATGGCACGGCAAGATATAGCCGAGACGCGCGATGAAATCCAGCGCTATCACCGGCTGGATATCGTCACGCACCACGACGGCAGCTACCGGATTGAAGGCACAGCCCTGAATCAGCGTTTATGCCTGCTGCACTGGCTGCGCCGGGCGCTGCGGCTTTGCCCGCAGTTTGTCTCGCACCAGTTTACCCCCGCATTAAAAACCGCGCTTAAACAACACGGCATCGCGCGTCCGCTTTACGACGATGCGAACCTGCGGGCGCTGATCGGCTTCTGCTCTCGCAAGCTGCAGCGCCAGTTTGAATGCCGCGACGTCCAGTTTTTACAGCTCTATCTGCAATACTGCCTTATTCAGCACCAGCTCGGGAATACGCCGCAGTTTTCTCACGTTCAGCGCAGCTGGACCCAGTCAAGAGGGGAGTATTTTACAGCGCAGGAGATCGTGCGCCACTGGAGACGGCGCGTCCCGCAGGGTGCCCACGGGGATGAACAGCTGTTTCTGGCGCTGCTGTTTATGATGCTCCGCACGCCCGACCCGGTGCTCGATAAACACCAGCAGGATCAGCGTTTGCGCCGGGCCATCGTACGCATGGTCGCCCGCTTTCGCTCGCAGACCGGGATGAACTTCAGCGATGAGCAAGGGCTCACCGATCAGCTGTATATCCACCTTGCTCAGGCGCTGGACCGCTCGCTGTTTGAGATCGGCATCGACAATAACCTGCCGGAGGAGATCCACCGTCTCTATCCCCGGCTGTTACGCACCACGAAGGAAGCGCTGTTTGAGCTGGAAGCGGAGTTTGGGCTGCGTTTTTCCGATGAAGAGATGAGTCTGGTGGCTGTGATTTTCGGTGCCTGGCTGATGCAGGAGACCGATCTGCACGAAAAACAGGTGATCCTGCTGACGGGAGACGATAAAGCCAGTGAGGACCTGATTGAACAGCAGCTTCGCGAGCTGACGCTGCTGCCGCTCAACATTCGCTATCTGACGCTACAGGCTTTCCAGAAAGAGGGGGCACCGCGCGAAGCCGCGCTGGTTATCACCCCCTACCCTACGGCCCTGCCGCTGTTCTCGCCACCGCTGATTCATGCCGTTGAGACATTAAACGCGCAGCAGCAAGAACATATTCGCGCCATGCTGGAATCGTAGTTACGCGCGTGCGGCCACTTTCGGTCGAACAAACATTGCCGGTAGCGCCACCAGCGCCATTACCCAGAACACGCCATGCCCCAGGTGCTGGTAAAGGAACCCCGCAAAGACCGTCATGATCGCGATACTGCCCCCCATGGCTACCGCAGAATAGACGGCCTGCAGACGAATAACGTCTCCGCCCTCGCGCGCTGCGATATAGCGCATGGCCGCCAGATGGCACACGGTAAAGGTACCGCAGTGAAGAATTTGCGCCACAATCAGCCACGGCAGATCGGTTGTCCAGCCCATAATCCCCCAGCGCGCCACGCCGCACACGGCGGAAAGCAGCAGCAGGTCACGTGCGCCAAAGCGTCGAAACAGCTTCTTGCTCAGGGCGAAAATAATGACTTCGGCCACCACGCCCAGCGACCAAAGATAGCCCACTGCAGAAGCAGAATATCCCGCTCCCTGCCAGTAGATGGCGCTGAAGCCATAGTACGCCGCATGTGCCCCCTGCAGCAGACAGACACACGCCAGAAAACGCCAGCTCTGTGCAACCAGGCTCCGCCACGCGGGCCAGCCCGCGCTCTCCTGATGGCGACTTTCCCCTTGCGGCATCACCGACGGTCGCAGCAGCATGCCCAGCAGCATCGAGGCAATACCGATACTCAGCAGGGCAAGAATGGCGCGGTAATCGTAAAGGCTGACCAGTTTCCCCACCAGCGCAGAGCCAATCACAAAGGCGATAGAGCCCCACAGGCGCACGCGTCCATAGTCCATGGTGATCTGCTTTTGCCAGGTGTTCGCCAGGGCATCCGTCAGCGGTACCAGGGGTGAGAAGAACAGGTTAAAGCCGACCATCACCACCATCAGCCAGGCAAACTGGTGGCTGACCCAGAAGCAGGCCACAAAGACCAGGGTCAGCAGAGCAAGAATGCGCACGGCCTTGATCAGTAAGGAGGGATCGCTGACGCGCGGGGCAATCAGCAGGCTGCCGAGGAAACGCGCCACCAGCCCGGCCCCGAGCAGGACGCCGATGGTCTCGGGCGTCAGGCCGATACCCTTAAGCCAGACGCT
Source organism: Enterobacter vonholyi (assembly GCF_008364555.1). Lineage (GTDB taxonomy): Bacteria > Pseudomonadota > Gammaproteobacteria > Enterobacterales > Enterobacteriaceae > Enterobacter > Enterobacter vonholyi. Next base: position 42,184 of record NZ_VTUC01000003.1, on the reverse strand, counting down.
CCAGAAAGGCAGAAAAATGCCGTAGCTAAAGAAATAGGTGAAATAACTGAGCGCCAGCCAGCGCGTGGAATGCAAGACCATGAATCCCTCCCGAAATCGAGGCCATAGTCTGGCGAGAATATAAAAATTAAGCAAGTAGATAGCCTGCTATAAATTAACAAAAATTTAACATCTTGTGCAATCGTCTGGCTTATGGCAGGGAATGAAAATATGTATTACGTTTAAATTACTCCACTTGCAGAGGTTTTTCTGCCATGAACTCACTACGTTATCTCGATTTCGGCCAGTCACGTCACCTGCTGCTGCTCATTGGCCGCATAGCCCTTGTCGTGCTGTTTATTATCTTTGGTTATCCCAAACTGACGGGGTTTAGCGGCACCGTACAATACATGACCTCGCTGGGGACGCCGATGCCCATGCTGGCGGCCATTATTGCGGTGGTGATGGAAGTGCCTGCCGCCATTCTGATCGTACTGGGGTTTTTCACCCGTCCTCTCGCGGTACTGTTTGTGTTCTATACCCTGGGCACGGCGATTATCGGTCACCATTACTGGGATATGACCGGTGATGCGGTCGTACCGAATATGATTAACTTCTACAAGAACGTCAGCATTGCTGGTGCTTTTATTTTGCTCGCCATTGTCGGTCCAGGAGCTATTTCCCTGGACCGGCGCTAAGCCATAAAAAAAGGCCGCAAGCGCGGCCTTTTTTATTTCTGCAGGGCAGAGGAATTATGCGTAGACCGGGAAGCGTGCGCAGATATCCAGAACTTTACCTTTGACGCGCTCGATAACCGCTTCGTCATTGATGTTGTCCAGAACGTCACACATCCAGCCAGCCAGCTCTTTCACTTCCGCTTCTTTGAAGCCGCGGCGAGTCACGGCCGGAGAACCGATACGGATACCGGAGGTCACGAACGGGCTCTTCGGATCGTTTGGCACGCTGTTTTTGTTCACGGTGATGTTGGCGCGGCCCAGGGCAGCGTCAGCTTCTTTACCGGTCAGGTTCTTATCAACCAGATCCAGCAGGAACAGGTGGTTTTCAGTCCCGCCGGATACCACTTTGAAGCCGCGGTTCAGGAACACTTCCACCATCGCTTTGGCGTTCTTAGCAACCTGCTGCTGGTAAACCTTGAACTCTGGCTCCATCGCTTCTTTCAGCGCTACCGCTTTTGCTGCGATAACGTGCATCAGCGGGCCGCCCTGCGCGCTTGGGAACACCGCGGAGTTCAGTTTTTTATACAGCTCTTCGTCACCGCCTTTCGCCAGGATCAGGCCACCGCGTGGACCCGCCAGGGTTTTGTGGGTGGTGGTGGTCACAACGTGAGCGTGTGGAACCGGGTTCGGGTAAACGCCTGCGGCGATCAGGCCCGCAACGTGCGCCATGTCAACGAACAGGTAAGCACCGATGCTGTCTGCGATTTCACGCATTTTTGCCCAGTCAACGATACCGGAGTATGCAGAGAAGCCACCGATGATCATCTTCGGCTTGTGCTCTTTAGCCTGCTTCGCCATGTCTTCGTAGTCAATTTTACCGGACTCATCAATACCGTAAGGGATGATGTTGTAAAGTTTGCCGGAGAAGTTAACCGGGGAGCCGTGAGTCAGGTGGCCGCCCTGCGCCAGGTTCATACCCAGAACGGTATCGCCCGGCTGCAGCAGCGCGGTGTAGACCGCGAAGTTAGCCTGAGAGCCAGAGTGCGGCTGCACGTTTGCGTAGTCAGCGCCAAAAAGTTCTTTCGCACGGTCGATAGCCAGCTGCTCAACGATATCAACGTACTCGCAACCGCCGTAATAGCGTTTGCCCGGGTAACCTTCAGCGTATTTATTGGTCAGCTGAGAACCCTGCGCCTGCATAACGCGCGGGCTGGTGTAGTTTTCGGAGGCGATCAGTTCGATGTGCTCTTCCTGACGTACTTTTTCCTGCTCCATAGCCTGCCACAGTTCGGCATCATAATCGGCAATGTTCATTTCACGCTTTAACATCCGCATCTCCTGACTCAGCTAACAAGTAAATTTTGGCCTGAAAAGGCAGTCCTGTTGGACGACGGGCAACAGTATAACTGATTAGTTCTGTGATAACAGGTCTTGACAAACGATTTTACGCAAACGTTTTCCTACCCGCCACGCAAGGGTTTGAGGAATAAAGCTCTCGCCCTTTCCAGCGGATTTCTTTTCAGGTTTGTGATGCATATTTTTCATCTTGCAAAGAACCATTTACAACGCAGGGGTATTTTTTATAAGATGCATTTAAAATACATCATTAAAGTCACATCGGAAGGAAGCAGCTATGCTCGACGCTCAAACCATCGCTACCGTAAAGGCCACCATCCCCCTGCTGGTGGAAACCGGCCCTAAACTCACCGCCCATTTCTACGATCGCATGTTCACGCACAACCCGGAGCTCAAAGAAATTTTCAACATGAGCAACCAGCGTAACGGCGATCAGCGTGAAGCGCTGTTCAACGCCATCGCGGCCTACGCCAGCAATATTGAAAACCTTCCAGCATTGCTGCCTGCGGTGGAAAAAATCGCGCAGAAACATACCAGCTTCCAGATCCAACCTGAACAGTACAACATTGTGGGCGGACACCTGCTGGCAACCCTGGACGAGATGTTCAGCCCGGGTCAGGAGGTGCTGGACGCCTGGGGTAAAGCCTACGGGGTACTGGCAAACGTGTTTATCAACCGTGAAGCGCAGATCTACAGCGAAAACGCCAGCAAGAACGGCGGCTGGAAAGGCACGCGCGCGTTCCGCATCGTTGAGAAAACGCCGCGCAGCGCTTTAATCACCAGCTTCGAATTTGAACCGGTGGACGGACAGCCGGTGGCCGATTACCAGCCAGGCCAGTATCTGGGCGTGTGGCTGAAGCCTGAAGGATTCCCGCATCAGGAGATCCGCCAGTATTCCCTTACCCGCAAGCCAAACGGCAAAGGCTACCGCATTGCGGTGAAGCGTGAGGACGGCGGTCAGGTTTCCAGCTGGCTGCACAACGAAGCTAACGTGGGCGACGTGGTGCATCTGGCCGCGCCGGCGGGCGATTTCTTTATGGCCGTTGACACCAATACGCCGGTCACGCTGATCTCTGCGGGCGTCGGCCAAACGCCGATGCTGGCGATGCTTGATACGCTGGCAAGATCACACCACGGGGCGCAGGTTAACTGGTTCCATGCGGCCGAGAACGGCGACGTGCACGCTTTTGCAGATGAAGTGAAAACGCTCGGGGCCTCCCTGCCGCGTTTCACCGCGCACACCTGGTATCGCCTGCCGACGGAAGCTGACCGCGCAGCTGCCCGCTTTGACAGCGAAGGTCTGATGAATCTTAGCCAGCACGAAGGCCTATTCAGCGCACCGGAGATGCAGTTCTACGTCTGTGGACCGGTGGCGTTTATGCAGTATGCCGCGAAGCAGCTGGTTGAGCTGGGCGTGAACAAGGACAACATTCATTACGAATGCTTCGGGCCGCATAAGGTGCTGTAAAGCAAAAAGCCCCTCGTTTGAGGGGCTTTTTTTCGTCGGATGGCGGCGGCGCCTTACCCGGCCTGGAAAATATTTAAATCGCCGCGTCGTCTTCTTCGCCGGTACGGATACGGATCACGCGCGCCACGTCGAAGACGAAGATTTTACCGTCGCCAATCTTGCCGGTCTGCGCCGTGCGGATAATGGTGTCCACACAGGTATCGACGATATCGTCGCTGACCACGATTTCAATTTTTACTTTCGGCAGAAAGTCGACCATGTACTCTGCGCCACGGTAAAGCTCGGTGTGGCCCTTCTGACGACCAAAACCTTTCACTTCCGTCACGGTCATCCCGGTGATGCCGACTTCCGCCAGCGCTTCACGCACATCATCCAGTTTGAAAGGTTTAATAATCGCATCAATCTTTTTCATGGTGGGTCCTTAAACTCTTGCCTGTAAGCTGCCTCGTAATCGATTGCTCACAGTATCATATTCAAGCGAATTTTGCGGTACTACTCTTTAAAATCGTTCGCTTCAAGCTCATGACGTGACAGCAGCTTGTAGAATTCGGTACGGTTGCGTCCGGCCATGCGCGCAGCGTGGGTCACGTTGCCTTTAGTGATCTGCAATAGCTTGCGCAGATAGTTCAGTTCGAACTGATTGCGCGCTTCTGCAAACGTCGGCAGAGCCGTGTTTTCCCCTTCCAGCGCCTGCTCCACCAGCGCGTCGCTGATCACCGGTGACGAGGTCAGCGCCACGCACTGCTCAATCACGTTCACCAGTTGACGCACGTTACCCGGCCAGCTTGCGGCCATCAGCCGCTTCATCGCATCGGTGGAAAACGCGCGCACGAACGGTTTATGGCGGTCGGCCGCCTGGCGCAAAAGATGGTTCGCCAGCAGCGGAATGTCTTCCGCACGTTCCGCAAGCGCAGGGATCTTCAGGTTAACCACGTTCAGACGGTAGTAGAGATCTTCGCGAAACTCGTTGCGAGCCATCACTTTTGGCAGATCGCGGTGGGTCGCCGAAATAATTCGCACGTTAATATCGATATCGCGGTTGCTGCCCAGCGGGCGCACTTTGCGCTCCTGCAGCACGCGCAGCAGCTTGACCTGCAGCGGCGCGGGCATGTCACCAATCTCGTCCAGGAACAGCGTGCCACCTTCCGCGGCCTGGAATAGCCCTTCCCGGCTGCTTACCGCCCCGGTGAATGCGCCGCGGGCGTGACCAAACAGTTCCGATTCAAGCAGCTGCTCCGGGAGCGCGCCACAGTTAATCGCAATAAAAGCGTTCTTGCTGCGCGGGCTGGCGTTATGAATCGCCTGCGCCAGGATCTCTTTCCCGGTTCCGCTCTGGCCGTTGATGAGCACGCTGACGTCAGACTGCGCCACCATCCTCGCCTGCTCTAGCAGGCGCAGCATCACGGGGCTGCGGGTGACGATAGACTCCCGCCACGCTTCATCCCCCGCCGGGGCGGCATGTTCCAGCGCGCTGTCGATAGCCTTATAAAGCGCGTCTTTGTCCACCGGCTTGGTCAGGAAGCTGAATACTCCCTGCTGCGTCGCGGCAACCGCATCCGGGATCGACCCGTGCGCGGTAAGGATAATTACGGGCATACCCGGCTGCTGCTTCTGGATCTCCGCGAACAGCTGCAGGCCATCCATTTCATCCATCCGCAGGTCGCTTATCACCAGATCGATTTTCTCTCGGCTGAGAATTTTCAGCCCCTCCAGCCCGCTTTCCGCGGTCACGACGCTGTAGCCCTCACTCACCAGACGCATCCCCAGCAGCTTTAATAGCCCGGGATCGTCATCCACCAGTAAGAGATGGGCTGGTTTACGGCTCGTCATGCTTCACGTCCTCTTGTTTCGGCGTATCGCTGTCCGGCGCAGCGGATGAACTCCCCGGCTGATATTTACGCGAAGAGAGCTGTCTTTCGATATCGGTCAGGTTCTCCAGCTTACGCGTCGTGGTATCCAGCTGGGTTCGTAAATGTTGCTGCTGCTGACGCAGCGTATCAAGCTCGCTGTCGGTTGACTGTTGCAGCTTGCTGTAGCGGGAGCGCTCTTCAGAAAGCTGAAGCTGTAGCGTCTGGCTATCGCGCCAGAGCTGGTATACCGGGCGTACCTGTACGGGTAGATTGACCACAAACGTGTCCAGTCGGGTTACATTAACGCGGCGTTCAACGGGGGTAATTTTCGCATCTGCGAGTAAAATCCCACGCTTGAAAGCGTCCTGCCAGGTGTCGTCATCCAGCATCGCCGCCTTCGAGCGGGCGTCTACCGGCGCCAGGCGCTGGGCGCAATCTATTCCACGCAGCCAGAACAGCGGGTTGCTTTCGACGTCATGCCCTGACAGGTTCCAGATGTCTTCGCAGCGGGTCGAGAGGAAATCGGCCAGCTGGTTATCGGGCCATTTATCTTCTTGTTTATCGCTAATGGCACTTTGCGGCACATGGGAAACACACCCTGCCAGAAATAAACAGGGCAGGCTCAGGCGAAGCGTGCGGCGGGAAAACACCGCGCGTACGGCGCGGGAAAAAACGTGTGACATACTCACCAGACATAGATTCATTTTATTGATTTTTCCGGCTCAGGGGCAGTTCAATACGGAAGCAAACATCCGAACGTTCGTCCGTGGCAATGTTTAGCTCACCCTGCATGCGTCGTATGCAGTCCCGGGCAATGCTCAAGCCCAGACCGCTTCCTTTCACCGCACCTTTCCGCTGATGACTCCCCTGGAAAAAGGGCTCGAAGATCATGGTTTTTTCGTCATCGGGGATCGGGGTGCCGGTGTTAGCGACGTCGATAAACACCCGGGAACCCTTCGTATAGCTTCGGATATAAATGTTACCGGATTCAGTACCATAGTGCACCGCATTGGAATAAAGATTATCCAGCACGCTCATTAACAGCATGGGTTCAGCGAGACAGGTCGGCGCATTCAGCTCTACACCGGTATGCATCATTTTAGCTCTTGCTGGCAAGCTATGGGCGGATATCACCATATCCACCAGCGGTTCAATCTCGACGTTTTCCAGTACGACCGCCCCATCTGCCAGCTTGCGGTTGTAATCCAGCAGTTGCTCAATCAGCTTCTGTAGATTCCGGCTGCTGTTATCCAGGATCTCGACAATTTCCTTCTGTTCGGGCGTAAGTGGCCCTGCCACTTCATCCGCCAGCAGTTCCGTCCCTTCGCGCATGCTGGCCAGGGGCGTTTTAAGCTCATGGGAGATATGGCGCAGGAACTGATGGCGCTGTGATTCAAGCCACGCCAGGCGCTCGGACAGCCAGATAATGCGCTGGCCGACGGATCGCAGCTCGCGGGGACCTTTAAAGGCGACCGTATCCCCGAGCGATTTCCCCTCCCCCAGGCGGTTGATCATCCGCTGGATACCCTTCACCGGGCCGATGATCATGCGGGTAAAGAGCAGAACCAGCCCGAGGCTCACCAGGAACAGCACCAGCGCCTGCCAGCCGAAGAACTGTCCGCGCTCGGCAATCTCCTGCTGAAGCTGCTGACCGCGGGAGAAGATCACCGTGCGCGTTGACTGCACCATCTCGGTGTTGGCACTGGCAAAAGCTTCGAGGCGTGCGGCGGCCGCCGCATCCGGGCCGCTGTTACTGCATTGCAGCTGCGCGAGATCGTTCAAATCCTGACGTAACGCCTGATACAGCCTGTCGTCAGGCAAAACCCCCGCATGAGCGTCCAGCATTTCGCTGTAGCGTTTGCGCTGACTCTGATAAACCTTTTCCAGCGTTCGATCGTCAAGCACGCAATACTGACGATAGCTACGCTCCATTTCCAGGGCGGCGTTTGTCATCGCTTCACTGCGTCTGGCGTCAATGAGCGTCGTGCGGTTGGTCAATGCCGCCTGCGCGCTCAGCGCGTTCAGACTTTGCCACGCCTGCCAGGCAAGGATCAGCAGCGGCAGCAGAATCAGCAGGAAGGCCATCATGACGAGCTGCCGCAGGGAGCGGGGGAAAACGGGCCAGCGTTTCAACGCATTACTCTCTTAATGGGGGTTTACGCAGAGCGTAACTGAGTCTGCCCTTCAGATACAACAAAGCCGGGTAAAAACCCGGCTTTGTCATGGAATGAGGCGGTGCCTAACTCGACGTTTCGCCCTGGCCTGATAAAGCATCGCTATGATCAGTAGTTGGACGGCAGGCACCTTTTTGTGCGTCATTCGAAATTTATGTAGCGCTTCCCGAAGGGGCTGACATAAGAAGGTGAATGAGCCACTGGCTAATATTATGCAACACCCGTGCCAGAATGCAAAACAAAATATTAACATATTGAAATATAACATTTTTACTCGTTAAGCTTGTTAATTATCGGTTGAATGATTTTCAGGCTAAGTGTCGCTATTAAGCAACACCTTAACGGAAACCTTTCCTGCCATATATAAATCAATAACTTAAATGTCTCTTTTTGGAGACACTTAAGTTGCCGGTCTGTCGCAATTATGCGACACAAATAAAAAAGCCCGGTTGAGCTTTCGCTTACCGGGCCTGGAAGGATGTGGGACTAAAACTTAACCCAATTGCTTACGCGCATTGCGGAAGATACGCATCCATGGGCTGTCCTCGCCCCAGTTTTCCGGGTGCCAGGAGTTGCTCACGGTGCGGAACACGCGTTCCGGGTGCGGCATCATGATGGTCGCGCGACCGCTTTCGCTGGTCACCGCCGTAATACCGTTGGCGGAGCCGTTCGGGTTAGCCGGGTAGGTTTCCGTGACCTTGCCGAAGTTATCGACAAAGCGCAGTGCCACCAGGCCTTTGCTCTCCAGCTGAGCCAGATGCGCAGCATCACGCACTTCTACCTGACCTTCGCCGTGGGAAACGGCGATTGGCATCTGTGAACCGACCATTCCCTGCAGCAGCAGAGACGGGCTCTGGGTCACTTCCACCAGGCTGAAGCGCGCTTCGAAGCGGTCAGACTGGTTACGCACAAAGCGCGGCCAGGCTTCGCTGCCCGGGATCAGCTCACGCAGGTTAGACATCATCTGGCAGCCGTTACACACGCCCAGCGCCAGGGTCTGCGGACGGTGGAAGAAGGTTTCGAACTCGTCGCGCACGCGGCTGTTGAACAGAATGGATTTCGCCCAGCCTTCGCCTGCGCCCAGCACGTCGCCGTAGGAGAAGCCGCCGCACGCCACCAGCGCCTGGAAATCTTCCAGACCGGTACGTCCGGCCAGCAGGTCGCTCATGTGGACGTCGATAGCGTCAAAGCCCGCGCGGTGGAAGGCCGCAGCCATCTCAACGTGGGAGTTAACGCCCTGCTCGCGCAGCACCGCCACTTTTGGACGCGCGCCGGTCGCAATGTACGGCGCAGCGATGTCTTCGTTAATATCGAAGGAGAGCTTCACGTTCAGGCCTGGATCCTGGTCATTGGACTTCGCGTTGTGCTCCTGATCGGCACATTCCGGGTTATCACGCAGGCGCTGCATCTGCCAGGTGGTTTCCGCCCACCACATGCGCAGCGTGGTTCGGCTTTCGCTGAACACCGTATGACCGTCTGCTTCAATGACGAAGCGGTCGCCCTGAACGGCTTTACCCAGATAGTGGACGCAGTCTGCCAGACCGTGCTTCGCCAGAATCGCTTCAACCGCATCGCGATCCGCCGCACGCACCTGAATCACGGCGCCCAGCTCTTCGTTGAACAGCGCAGCCAGACGGTCTTCGCCAAGCGTAGCGATGTTGGCTTCCACGCCACAGTGGCCGGTGAAGGCCATCTCTGCCAGGGTCACCAGCAGGCCGCCGTCGGAACGGTCATGGTAGGCCAGCAGCTTACGCTGCGCCACCAGCGCCTGAATCGCGTCGTAGAAGCCTTTCAGCTGCGCCACGTCGCGCACGTCGGCTGGCTTATCGCCAAGCTGACGGTAAACCTGCGCCAGCGCGGTGGCGCCCAGCGCGTTGTGGCCTTTACCCAGGTCAATCAGCAGCAGGGCGTTATCTTCGGTCGCCAGCTGCGGCGTAACGGTGTGACGCACGTCTTCCACGCGGGCAAACGCGGTGATCACTAGCGACAGTGGAGAGGTCATCTCGCGCTGCTCGTTACCTTCCTGCCAGCGGGTTTTCATCGACATGGAGTCTTTACCCACCGGAATGGTCAGGCCGAGTGCTGGACACAGCTCCTCACCCACCGCCTTCACGGCTTCATACAGGCCAGCATCTTCGCCCGGGTGGCCGGCTGCGGCCATCCAGTTTGCGGAGAGCTTGATACGTTTGATATCGCCAATCTGCGTCGCGGCGATGTTGGTCAGCGCTTCACCGACCGCCAGACGGGCAGAGGCGGCGAAGTCCAGCAGCGCCACCGGGGTGCGTTCGCCCAGCGCCATCGCTTCGCCGTAGTAGCTGTCGAGGCTCGCGGTGGTCACGGCGCAGTTCGCCACCGGGATCTGCCAAGGGCCGACCATCTGGTCGCGGGATACCATACCGGTCACGGTACGGTCGCCAATGGTCACCAGGAAGGTTTTCTCTGCCACAGCAGGCAGGTGCAGCACGCGGTTAACCGCTTCTGCCACGGTGATGCCCTGACGATCCAGCGCTTTTCCCGCAGCCTTGCGGGTCTGCACGTCGCGGGTCATCTTCGGCGTTTTACCGAGCAGGACGTCGAGCGGCAGATCGATCGGCTGGTTGTCGAAATGTGTATCGCTCAAGGAGAGATGCTGCTCTTCGGTCGCTTCACCGATGACGGCATACGGCGCGCGCTCGCGGCGGCACAGCTCGTCAAACAGCGGCAGCTGGTCCGCCGCAACGGCCAGCACGTAGCGCTCCTGGGATTCGTTACACCAAATTTCCAGCGGGCTCATGCCCGGTTCATCGCTCAGGATGTCGCGCAGGTTGAAGCGACCGCCGCGGCCGCCGTCGCTCACCAGCTCCGGCATGGCGTTGGATAAGCCGCCCGCGCCCACGTCGTGGATGAAGAGGATTGGGTTGGCATCACCCAGCTGCCAGCAGCGGTCGATCACTTCCTGGCAGCGGCGCTCCATCTCAGGGTTGTCACGCTGCACGGACGCGAAGTCGAGATCCGCATCAGACTGGCCGGAGGCCATCGAAGAGGCCGCACCGCCGCCCAGACCGATGTTCATCGCCGGGCCGCCGAGTACGATCAGCTTCGCGCCGACGACGATCTCGCCTTTCTGCACGTGATCGGCACGGATGTTGCCGATCCCGCCTGCCAGCATGATCGGTTTGTGGTAGCCGCGCAGCTCTTCGCCGTTGTGGCTGTCCACTTTCTCTTCATAGGTACGGAAGTAACCGTTCAGCGCCGGACGGCCAAACTCGTTGTTAAACGCCGCGCCGCCCAGCGGACCTTCGGTCATGATATCCAGGGCGGTTACAATGCGCTCTGGCTTGCCGAAATCTTCTTCCCACGGCTGTTCAAAGCCCGGGATACGCAGGTTGGAGACGGAGAAACCGACCAGACCCGCTTTTGGTTTTGCACCACGACCAGTCGCCCCTTCGTCACGGATTTCACCGCCGGAGCCGGTAGCCGCACCCGGCCACGGGGAGATCGCCGTCGGGTGGTTGTGGGTTTCAACCTTCATCAGGATATGCGCGGGCTCCTGATGGAAGTCATAGCGCCCTGCTTCGCGATCGGCGAAGAAGCGGCCCACCTCGGAGCCTTCCATCACCGCGGCATTGTCTTTATAGGCAGACAGCACGTGGTCAGGGGTTTGCTCCATGGTGTTTTTGATCATTTTGAACAGCGACTTCGGCTGCTGTTCGCCGTCAATAATCCAGTCGGCGTTGAAAATCTTATGGCGGCAGTGCTCAGAGTTAGCCTGCGCGAACATGTAAAGTTCGATGTCGTTCGGGTTACGGTTGAGCTTAACGAACGCATCCTGCAGGTAGTCGATTTCGTCTTCTGCCAGCGCCAGGCCGAGACGCAGGTTGGCGTCGATCAGTGCCTGACGGCCCTGCCCCAGCAGGTCCACGCTCTGTACTGGCGCAGGCTGATGGTGGGAGAAAAGCTTCTGTGCGTCATCGAGAGAGGCAAATACGCTCTCCATCATGCGGTCGTGCAGCTCAGCCGCAACCGCCTGCCACTGCGCGTCGCTCAGGGTTGAGGCTTCCACGTAGTACGCCACGCCGCGCTCCAGACGGTTAATCTGGCTCAGGCCACAGTTGTGGGCGATGTCGGTGGCTTTGGAAGACCAGGGGGAGATGGTGCCCGGACGCGGCGTCGCAAGGATCAGTTTGCCGGTTGGCGTATGGCTGCTGAGGCTTGGGCCATACTTGAGCAGGCGTTCCAGCTGTACGCGCTCCTCTGCATTCAGGGGGGCATTCAGGTCAGCAAAATGGACATACTCAGCGTAAATATTGCTTACCGGAAGGTCGGCCGCCTGAAAACGTGCCAGCAGTTTAGTGATACGGAAGGCAGACAGTGCAGGCGAACCACGCAGAATTTCCATCATAAGTCTCTCGTCTTCGAAGCGCCGGGGCGCTTACAGTGTGCGCAAGGGGGGAAAACGGGCGTCATTATAGAGAATCCTGAGCGCCGACGAAACCGTTTGCGTCGAAATAAAATTTGCCCAGAGGTTTAACAATAGATGTGACCTGTCTCTCTAATTGGTTGCCAAGTGGCGCAAGTTTACGCAAAATGCCGCTCATTCAATGGCAAACCTTATTATTAACATGGCTACAGCAAACTGAGGCAACCGGCGTCGCAGAGAATTAACTAATTGAAAAAATTAAAGATTAATTATCTGCTCATCGGCATTGTAACGTTGCTGTTGGCAGTGGCCCTCTGGCCTTCTATCCCCTGGTTCGGCAAAGCCGAAAACCGTATCGCCGCCATTCAGGAGCGGGGGGAATTGCGCGTCAGTACCCTTAACTCCCCGCTCATTTACAGCGACATCAACGGCAAAATCATTGGTCTGGATTATGAGCTGGCACAACAGTTCGCCGATTATCTTGGCGTGAAGCTTAAAATCACCGTCCGCCAGAATATAAATCAGCTTTTTGACGACCTCGATAACGACGATGCCGACATGCTTGCCGCCGGGCTGGTGTATAACAGCGAGCGCAGCAAGAACTACCAGCCGGGCCCGACCTACTATTCCGTTTCGCAGCAGCTGGTTTACCGCGTCGGGAGCCTGCGCCCGCGCTCGCTGGCTTCGATTAACGATCGGCAGCTGACGATTGCGCCCGGCCACGTGGTGATTGACGACCTGCGTGAGCTCAAGGAGAAAAAATATCCCGACCTGAGCTGGACGGTGGATCCGAAACTCGGCACGACGGAGCTGCTTGAGCAGGTAAAAGACCAGAAAGTGCCCTACACCATTGCCGATTCGGTCGCAATCAGCCTGTTCCAGCGCGTGCACCCTGAAATCGCCGTGGCGCTGGACGTTACCGACGAGCAGCCCGTGACCTGGTTTAGCCAGCTTGATGACGATCAGACCTTCTCTGCCGCGATGCTTGATTTTTTCAACACCATCAATGAAGACGGTACCCTGGCGCGTCTGGAGGAGAAGTACCTCGGGCACGGCGATGACTTTGACTACGTTGACACCCGCAGCTTCCTGCGCGCGGTAGACAGCGTCCTGCCGGACCTGCAGCCGCTGTTCGAAAAATACGCCCAGGAAATTGACTGGAAACTGCTGGCGGCTATTTCGTATCAGGAATCCCACTGGGATACCCAGGCCACGTCCCCGACTGGCGTGCGTGGTTTGATGATGTTAACCAAAAATACCGCGCTGAGCCTGGGCGTGAATGACCGTACCGATGCCGAACAAAGCATCAGCGGCGGCGCGCGTTATCTGCAGGATATGATGGCCAAAGTACCGGAAACGGTGCCGGAAGAGGAGCGGATCTGGTTCGCGCTGGCGGCCTACAATATGGGCTATGCGCATATGCTGGATGCGCGAGCATTAACGGCCAAAACGAAAGGCAACCCGGACAGCTGGTCAGACGTAAAGCAGCGCCTGCCGCTGCTGAGCCAGAAGCCATGGTATAACAAACTGACATACGGCTACGCGCGCGGGCATGAAGCCTACGCCTACGTGGAAAATATCCGTAAATATCAGATTAGCCTGGTCGGGTATCTGCTGGAGAAAGAGAAAGAGGCGACAGAGGCCAAACGGCTGGCTCAAAGCTACCCTGTCGTGGCGCCGGACGAACTTAATCGCCCAACAGCTTCAATTCTGCCTTTTGCTGCTTTTTCTGCTGACGGCGCATTCGAAAGAAATCACTTAATAGCCCCGAACACTCTGGTGCGAGCACCCCGCCGATAGTCTTCACCTGGTGGTTCATTCCGGGGTGCCCCAACACGTCCATCAGTGAGCCGGCCGCGCCGGTTTTTTCATCCCGCGCCCCGAAAACCAGAGTCCCGATCCGGCTGTGCACCATCGCCCCGGAACACATCACGCACGGCTCCAGCGTCACATACAGCGTGGTATCAAGCAGGCGATAGTTTTGCAGCACCAGACCGCCCTGACGAAGCGCCATAATTTCGGCGTGCGCGGTAGGGTCGTGGCGGCCAATCGGACGGTTCCACCCTTCGCCAATCACCTGGTTATTGTGGACCAGCACGGCGCCTACGGGCACTTCGCCCTCGTCCCAGGCACGCTGAGCGAGCGTTAGCGCGTGGCGCATCCAGTATTCATGATTGTATTCAGGGATGGACAACGGTTGATTCTCCAGTCGAAAAGCGGCGGCATTATACACACCCCTTATGGATAAGACTATTCGAGTTGCTGGAGTTCACCTGACGGCGTGACGCGCCAGCGATGCTGGCAAAAATAGAGCAGCGGGTTGTCCTGTTTGCTGTCGCTGTAGCCGCTGTACAGGCGCAGCGGCGTACCGATGCGTTTCTCCAGCTGGACCACTTTTTCATGCCCCAGACAGCGCAGGGTTAGCACCCAGCCGCCGTAACCGCGGGCAATTTGCGTGGCGATAAGATTCACGCGCGGAAGCCAGGGGGTATCAAAGTAGACCTGCTCCACAAGCGTCTGCGGGGAGCCTGTAATCAGCCAGATGTCGGCATCGTTCGCGTCGAGGTAGCTGGTCAGGCGCGCCTGTACAACAGGAAAGGCCGCAACGTGACCGCGAAACCAGTGCGCAAAATCCTTTTCGAGCTGTTTGAGCCGCGCTTCGCTGTGCCCAAAGGTACATCCCCACAGCAGCAGACTCATCGGCCATCGCGCCGCACGGCCTTTCACCAGCAGCGCGATACCGATAACGGGTAAGAGCGGTAGCACGAGCAGCGCATTCAAAGGCTGACGCCGCAGCAGGTAACGCATAAACGTACCAAACATATCCTGCTGATGCAGCGTTCCATCCAGATCGAAAAAGACAACGCGACGCGCGTGATTTGCCAAACCTTACTCCTCTGGGTCGTTGAATCCTAATAGCCAGGTAAAAAGGAACCCGGCGATCACCGCTACTAAATAGCCTAACAGATAGAGCATCACTTTTCCGGTCACGATGGTTAATGCCAGCGGTAAACCGGAAAGCCCAAAGGTGATCACGGTGGCGACTTTCCAGTAGCTGATCAGCGCCCCGCCTACCGCTCCGCCCAGACAGGCCGCGAGGAAAGGTTTACCCAGCGGCAGCGTAACGCCGAAAATCAGCGGCTCGCCGATGCCGAGCAGTCCGACCGGGAGTGCGCCTTTAATCATTTTCTTCAGACGCGCGTTGCGGGTTTTCATCAGTACGGCAATCGCCGCGCCGACCTGCCCCACGCCCGCCATCGACAGGATAGGCAGCAGCGCGTTATAGCCGTGCGCCTGCACCAGCTCGACGTGGATCGGCACCAGCCCCTGGTGCAGGCCGGTCAGCACCAGCGGCAGGAAGGTACCGGAAAGCACAGCGCCAACCAGCAGCCCGCCGCGGTCAATCGCCAGAGACGCACCGTGAGCGATGGCTTCAGAGATCCACCCGCCTAACGGCTGGAGGGCCACAATCGCTACGCTACCGGTAATCAGCGTGGTCAGCAGCGGGTTGAGGATAAGCTCAATCGAACCGGGCAAAATCGCGCGCAGCCGTTTCTCGATCCAGCACATCAGGATGACCACCAGCAGCACCGCAATCACCCCGCCACGGCCCGGCTGAAGCGCCTCACCAAACAGCGTAATCTGCGCCAACTGCGGGCTGGACAAAATGCCCGCCATCACCCCGCCCATCGCCAGCGATCCGCCAAACACCTTCGCGGTATTGACCCCGACAATAATGTTCATGATGGCGAACACCGCGCTGCCGAAGATCCCGAGAATCCCCAGCAGGTTCGGATACTGCGTGGCGAAATCCCCCACAATATCCGGTCGCTTGAGGATATTGATGATCCCGGTGATCAGGCCCGAGGCAATAAACGCCGGGATTAGCGGAATAAAGACGTTTGCCAGCTGTCGCAGCGCATCGCTCATCGGGGCTTTATATTTGGCTTTCGCCTGCGCTTTGGTGCGCTCAGTATCGTCAATCGACACGCTCGCGCTAACGCCCATCAGCGCGCGCATGGCGTCAACAACCTGCGCCGCTTTCCCCGGCCCGACGATCAGCTGATGCTGCTGGCCCTGCTTCACGTAACCGCTGACGCCGGACAGTTGCTTCAGACGCGACACGTCAAGCTGGTCGTCGTTATGCACCTCGACGCGCACGCGCGTCATGCAGTTTTCGAGACGCTGAATATTTTTTTCCCCACCTATCCCCTGAAGGATATCGCTGGCGAGCGCTGCTGTTTTGTCCATAGACGCCTCTGTTAGTTTTCTAATGCCGCCCGTAAGAAGCCGTTATGCGCATCGAGTTTTGCTCTCGCGGTCGCCGCATCCAGCCCGCTTAAGATCATCAGAATGGCAGGTTTAACATCATGATCGGTTTGTTTGAGTACCGCTTCGGCCTCTTCACGGCCTGCGCCCGTCGCCTCCATCACCATGCGGCAGGCTCTGTCCACCAGCTTGACGTTGGTGGCCTGCATATCCACCATCAGGTTCTGATACACCTTGCCGAACTTAACCATCGCGCCGGTGGAAATCATATTGAGCACCAGCTTTTGCGCGGTCCCTGACTTGAGGCGCGTGGAGCCGGTGAGCGCTTCCGGCCCGACCACCGGAGAGATAGCGATAGCGGCCACCTGCGCAATCGGGGAGCCAGGATTACAGGAGATGGCCACCGTCGTGCAGCCGGTCTGGTTGGCGTATTCCAGGCCGCCAATGACGTACGGCGTGCGCCCGGATGCCGCCAGACCGACCACCAGATCCTTCTCCGTCAGATTCAGCGCCTTCAGGTCATCCTCGCCCAGCTGTTTGTTATCTTCCGCCCCTTCAACGGCTTTCAGCAGCGCACCGGGTCCACCGGCAATTAACCCAACGACCAGACCATGCGGCACCCCAAAGGTGGGCGGACATTCTGACGCGTCCAGAACCCCAAGACGCCCGCTGGTCCCCGCGCCCATGTAAATAATGCGTCCACCGGCCTTGAGGGCTTCCGCCGCCGCATCGACCGCTTTCGCCACCTCGGGTAATGTCTCTTTCACTGCCTGCGCGACCAGCGTATCCTGTTGATTAAAGCGGTTAACCAGCTCCAGGGTGGAGAGCGCATCCAGATCCATGGTTTGCGGGTTACGCGTTTCAGAAACAAGTGAGCCAAGATTCATTTTTGTACCTCAAGAATTTTTAATTCATAATAATCACACTATAATGGAATATAAAATTCATTCAGGCGAGCAAAATTCGTATTTGCGCAGATAATCACATTTTCGCCAGGAGACCGTATGAACTGTTTAATTCGCATTCGCCAGCGCTACGCAGGCTTTGCCCAAAGCGACAAGAAGCTGGCGGATTTTTTGCTTTCTCAACCCGATCGCGCGCGCCATCTCAGCTCGCAGCAGCTGGCGAGTGAAGCCGGCGTGAGCCAGTCCAGCGTGGTGAAATTTGCCCAGAAGATTGGCTTTAAGGGATTCCCTGCCCTCAAGCTGGCGATCAGCGAAGCGCTGGTCAGCAACCCCAATCCGCAGTCCATGCCGGTGCATAATCAGATCCGCGGCGATGACCCAATGCGGCTGGTCGGCGAAAAGCTGATCAAAGAGAACGTGGCCGCCATGCATGCGACGCTCGATGTGAATACGGAAGAGAAGCTGCTGGAGAGCGTGGCGATGCTGCGTAGCGCGCGGCGGATCGTTCTGACCGGCATCGGCGCGTCCGGACTTGTGGCGCGTAACTTTGGCTGGAAGCTGACGAAAATTGGCCTTAACGCCATCGTCGAACAGGATATGCACGCCCTGCTGGCGACCGTACAGGCGATGGATCCTGACGATCTGCTGCTGGCCATCTCTTACTCCGGCGAGCGTCGTGAAATCAACATGGCAACTGATGAAGCGCTGCGCGTCGGCGGTAAAATTCTGGCAATCACCGGTTTTACGCCAAATGCCCTGCAGCAGCGGGCCACGCGCTGTTTATATACCATTGCCGAGGAGCAGGCCACGCGCAGCGCGGCTATCTCGTCCACCAGCGCACAAATGATGCTGACGGACCTGCTGTTTATGGCGCTGGTGCAGCAGGATCTGGAGCGAGCGCCAGAGCGCATTCGCCACAGCGAAGAACTGGTAAAGAAACTGGTTTGACGCGTATAATGCCCGCCCAGTTTGTGTTGTTTCTGAGAATTTCCTGATGGCGCTGTTAATTACCAAAAAATGCATTAATTGCGATATGTGCGAGCCCGAATGCCCGAACCAGGCCATTTCGATGGGCGACAGCATTTATGAGATTAACAGCGACCGCTGCACCGAATGCATCGGCCACTATGAAACGCCGACCTGTCAGAAAGTGTGCCCGATCCCGAATACCATTCTGAAGGATCCGGCGCACGTCGAGAGCGAAGAGCAGCTGTGGGATAAGTTTGTCCTGATGCACCACGCGGACAAACTTTAACTTTCGATGATCACCGTCGCGCTGGCATAGTGGCGTTCATCCGCGATCGTCACGTGCATGTGATTCACGCCCAGCTTCTCTGCAAGCTTTTGCGCCTCGCCCCATAAACGCAGGCTTGGCTTACCCAGCTCATCGTTAAACACTTCAAACTGGTTGAACGCCAGACCGTTACGAATGCCGGTCCCGAAGGCTTTGGCGGCCGCCTCTTTTACCGCAAAACGCTTCGCCAGAAAACGCACCGGCTGCTGATGCGCTTCCCAGATGGCCCATTCGTTATCGCTCAGCACACGCCTTGCGAGGCGATCGCCGCTGCGGGCGATCACCGCTTCAATGCGGGCTATTTCAACGATATCGGTACCCAAGCCCAGAATGGCCATTACTGACGCGCTTCCAGCATCAGGCGTTTCATCTCGGCGACCGCCTCTTTCAGGCCGCTCATTACCGCGCGGCCAATGATCGCGTGACCGATGTTCAGCTCGTGCATTTCCGGAATGGCGGCAATGGCCTTCACGTTATGGTAGGTCAGGCCGTGACCGGCATTGACCTTCAGGCCCAGGCTTGAGGCATACGTGGCCGCTTTAGCAATACGCTCCAGCTCTTTCGCCTGCTCGGCATCGTTTTTGGCATCAGCATAGCAGCCCGTGTGGATTTCGATATAGGGTGCGCCCACGTCGGCCGCCGCTTTAATCTGGGCGAAATCAGCGTCAATAAACAGAGAAACCAGGATACCGGCATCCGCCAGGCGCTTGCAGGCATCGCGCATTTTGTCGAGCTGGCCGGCCACGTCCAGACCGCCTTCGGTGGTCACTTCCTGGCGTTTTTCCGGCACCAGGCAGCAGAAGTGCGGCTGAGTCTCACAGGCAATGGTCAGCATCTCTTCGGTGACCGCCATCTCCAGATTCATACGGGTGTCCAGCGTCTGGCGCAGAATGCGCACGTCGCGGTCAGTGATGTGGCGGCGGTCTTCGCGCAGGTGAACGGTAATGCCGTCGGCGCCAGCCTGTTCAGCGATAAACGCCGCCTGAACCGGGTCGGGATACGCCGTGCCGCGCGCATTACGCAGCGTGGCGATATGATCGATGTTGACGCCTAACAGTAATTCAGCCATGACAATCCTCGGTTTTCTTTTCGATTCTGTGGTCTAACGTTTCGGCACAAACTGCCTGAATAATTCGCGGCTCTTTAAGGGCTTGCCGCCAAGATACGGCTTGAGGGCAATCCGGGTAAAGCGTTTTGCTGCGCGCAGGGTATCCCGATCGGGAAACTCGCGCTCATACAGCGCCCGGAGCTGGCGCCCGGTAAAGGTGCTGTTGTCGATCACGACGCTGGCAATAAAGCCTTTTTCTTCGCGGTAGCGGTAGGTCATGGTGTCTTCCACTTCGTCACCGCTGCCCGCACAGTGCAGAAAATCGACCCCGTACCCAAGATGGCCCAGCAGCGCCAGTTCAAAACGCCGCAGCGCAGGCTCGGGCGTGCCGGTTGCGCCAGCCAGCGCCTGGATACAGTGCAGATAATCAAAGAAAAGTTCAGAGAAGCGAGTCTCATGTTCAAGAACGCGTGAAATGAGTTCATTGACATACAGACCGCTGTAGAGCGTGATGCCGGAGAGAGGAAGCGCCAGGGAGACGGCTTCGGCGCTGCGCAGGGTTTTAACTTCACCTCGCCCACCAAAGCGAACCAGCAGCGGCGTGAAAGGCTGTAGGGCGCCTTTCAGGTTAGAACGTTTGGAACGTGCGCCTTTGGCAACAAGGCGCACGCGGCCCGACTCTTCCGTGAAGACGTCCAGCATTAGGCTGGTTTCGCTCCAGGGACGACTATGCAGAACGAAGGCGCGCTGCCATCCTTCCATCATACTCGTCGTCTTGAGTTACTGGTCTTCGCCGTAACCGAGGCTGCGCAGAGCACGCTCATCATCGGCCCAGCCAGATTTCACTTTCACCCACAGTTCGAGGTGAACCGGCGCTTCGAACATCTCCATCATGTCCTTACGGGCTTCAATGCCGATGGTTTTGATCTTGGCGCCTTTATTGCCGATCACCATCTTCTTCTGCCCTTCACGCTCAACGAGGATCAGGCCGTTGATGTCGTAGCCGCCACGCTCGTTGCTCTGGAAACGCTCGATCTCCACCGTCACAGAATACGGCAGTTCAGCGCCCAGGAAACGCATCAGCTTTTCACGAATGATTTCAGACGCCATAAAGCGCTGAGAGCGATCGGTGATGTACTCTTCCGGGAAGTGATGAATCGCTTCCGGCAGATGTTTACGCACGATGCCCGCGATGGTGTCCACGTTCAGACCCGTCTCTGCAGACAGCGGAACGATGTCGAGGAAGTTCATCTGGCTACCGAGCCACTGCAGATGCGGCAGCAGATCGGCTTTTTCCTGCACGTTGTCCACTTTGTTGACCGCGAGGATGACCGGCGTTTTGCCGTCACGCAGCTTGTTCAGCACCATCTCGTCGTCCGGCGTCCAGCGGGTGCCTTCCACAACGAAGATCACCAGCTCCACATCGCCAATCGAGCTGCTCGCTGCCTTGTTCATCAGACGGTTGATGGCACGCTTCTCTTCCATGTGCAGGCCCGGGGTATCGACGTAGATCGCCTGATACGCGCCTTCAGTATGGATACCGACGATGCGGTGACGCGTGGTCTGCGCCTTACGCGAGGTGATAGAAATCTTCTGCCCAAGCAGATTATTCAGAAGAGTGGATTTGCCAACGTTCGGACGTCCGACGATGGCAATAAATCCGCAATAGGTCTTTTCTTCGCTCATTCCAGCTCCAGCATTTTTAACGCCTGTTCGGCGGCAGCCTGTTCAGCCTTACGACGGCTTGAACCTGTGCCCACCACCGGTTCACTCAGGCCACTGACCTGGCAATGGATGGTAAATTCCTGATCGTGCGCTTCGCCACGAACCTGCACCACCAGATAAGACGGCAGCGGCAGATGACGACCCTGCAAATATTCCTGCAGACGCGTTTTCGGATCTTTTTGTTTATCGCCCGGGCTGATTTCGTCCAGACGGGTCTGATACCAGTTAAGGATCAGCTTTTCTACGGTCTGGATATCGCTGTCCAGGAACACACCACCAATTAATGCTTCGACCGTATCGGCAAGAATAGATTCACGACGGAAGCCGCCGCTTTTCAGTTCACCCGGCCCAAGACGCAGACATTCGCCCAGTTCAAATTCGCGCGCGATTTCCGCAAGGGTATTACCCCGAACCAGCGTGGCGCGCATGCGGCTCATATCCCCTTCATCCACACGCGGGAAACGATGATAAAGCGCATTCGCAATCACGAAACTTAAAATAGAGTCGCCTAAAAACTCGAGACGCTCATTATGTTTGCTGCTGGCACTGCGGTGGGTTAATGCCTGTTGCAACAACTCCTGATGATGAAAAGTGTAGCCCAGCTTCCGTTGAAGCCGATTAATTACGATGGGGTTCATGCGATACCAATAAATGAATGCGTCAAAAATGCAGCACACGAAACCGACCTGAGAAAACCAACGCGGTTTCGTGTGCCGTGGCACCCTTGCAGGGCCAACCTTAAACTTCGGGGGAATATTCTATACACAACGACAGGGGATGTCGTTAGTTCGAAGAGATTTATCGTGGAAATAATTCACGTAGCCGCTAATTAAAGCGGCTACGCGTTCATTTATTGAGAATTAATGGATTCCGCCGATACGACTCAGTCGAACACCGGTCGGCCACTCGCCTTCCTGTTTCTCAAAACTCATCCAGATGGCGGTAGCTTTACCGACCAGATTCGCTTCCGGCACGAAGCCCCAGTAACGGCTGTCAGCTGAATTATCGCGGTTGTCACCCATCATGAAGTAATGCCCTGGCGGTACAATCCAGCTCGCGAGCTGCTGGCCCGGCTGGCGATAGTACATACCCAGCTGATCCTGCGCGATTGGCACGGTGAGGATTCGGTGCGTCACATCGCCCAGCGTCTCTTTACGCTCAACCAGACGAATGCCGTCCTCTTTGGTTTCACCTTTCGGTACCTGGAAGAATCCGCTGGTCGCTTCGCCGCCGTTACGACGAGCAAAGGTCTGCACAAAATCACTTGGCTCAACGTTTGAGTAGGTGATTGGCAGCGCGTTTTCGCATGCGGTACCGGAGCTGCAGCCCGGCTGAACGGTGACTTCTTTCGCAACCGGATCGTAAGTCACTTTATCACCCGGAAGACCTACCGCGCGCTTGATGTAGTCCAGGCGCGGATCTTCCGGATATTTGAACACCACGATGTCGCCGCGTTTCGGATGACCGGTTTCGATCAGCGTTTTCTGGTAGATAGGATCTTTAATGCCGTAGGCAAACTTCTCTACCAGAATAAAATCACCGATCAGCAGCGTTGGCATCATTGAACCTGATGGGATTTGGAACGGCTCGTAAATAAACGAACGTACCACCAGCACAATCGCCAGCACCGGAAATACCGAGGCGCCCGTTTCCAGCCAGCCCGGTTTCGGGCCGACTTTCTTCAGGGTTTTCGCGTCAATCCCATCGCCAGTGGCTGCCTGTGCGGCAGCCTGACGTTCGCGACGTTTTGGGGCGAAGATAAACTTATCCAGACACCACAGCAGACCTGTCACCAGGGTAGCAATGACCAGGATCAGGGCAAACATGTTCGCCATGCCAACTCCTTAGGGTTATTTGCCGTCTTTACCAACATGAAGGATGGCAAGGAATGCTTCCTGCGGCAGCTCGACGTTACCGACCTGCTTCATACGCTTCTTACCTTCTTTCTGCTTCTGCAGCAGCTTTTTCTTACGGCTGACGTCACCGCCATAGCACTTCGCCAGAACGTTTTTACGCAGCTGTTTCACGGTGGAACGCGCGATAATATGGTTGCCAATGGCCGCCTGAATCGCGATATCGAACTGCTGACGCGGGATCAGATCTTTCATCTTCTCAACCAGCTCGCGGCCACGGTATGGCGCATTGTCGTTGTGGGTGATCAGCGCCAGCGCATCCACACGCTCGCCGTTGATCAGCACGTCCACACGCACCATGTTGGAGGCCTGGAAGCGTTTGAAGTTGTAATCCAGTGACGCATAGCCACGGGAGGTCGACTTCAGACGGTCGAAGAAGTCGAGTACCACTTCCGCCATCGGGATTTCGTAGGTCAGCGCCACCTGGTTACCGTGGTAAACCATGTTGGTCTGCACGCCGCGCTTCTCAATACACAGCGTAATGACGTTGCCCAGGAACTCCTGCGGCAGCAGCATGTGACATTCGGCAATCGGCTCACGCAGCTCGTGAATATTGTTCAACGGCGGCAGCTTGGACGGGCTGTCGACGTAGATCACTTCTTTCGAGGTGGTTTCAACTTCATATACTACCGTCGGCGCGGTGGTGATCAGGTCCAGATCGTATTCACGCTCCAGACGCTCCTGAATGATCTCCATGTGCAGCAGACCAAGGAAGCCGCAGCGGAAGCCGAAGCCCAGCGCCGTTGAGCTTTCTGGCTCATAGAACAGGGAGGCATCGTTCAGGCTCAGCTTGCCAAGCGCATCACGGAAGTTTTCGTAGTCGTCAGAGCTGACCGGGAACAGGCCCGCGTAAACCTGCGGTTTCACCTTTTTAAAGCCTGGCAGCGCTTTATCTGCCGGGTTGCGCGCACCCGTCAGGGTATCACCCACCGGCGCGCCGAGGATGTCTTTGATGGCGCAGACCAGCCAGCCAACCTCGCCGCATGTCAGCTCGGTGCGGTCAACCTGTTTTGGCGTGAAGATACCCAGACGGTCGGCGTTGTAGACCTGTCCGGTACTCATTACCTTGATTTTGTCGCCTTTGCGCATGGTGCCGTTTTTAATACGCACCAGGGAGACAACGCCCAGATAGTTATCGAACCAGGAGTCGATAATCAGCGCCTGCAGCGGGGCATCCGGATCGCCTTCCGGGGCCGGAATATCACGCACCAGACGTTCCAGCACGTCGGTGACGCCGACACCGGTTTTCGCGGAGCAGCGCACGGCATCGGTCGCGTCAATGCCGACAATATCTTCAATCTCTTCCGCTACGCGCTCAGGATCGGCGGCTGGCAGGTCGATCTTGTTCAGAACCGGCACAACTTCGAGATCCATTTCCATCGCGGTGTAGCAGTTTGCCAGGGTCTGGGCTTCAACGCCCTGCCCGGCATCCACCACCAGCAGCGCGCCTTCACAGGCCGCGAGCGAGCGTGAAACTTCATAGGAGAAGTCAACGTGGCCTGGGGTGTCGATAAAGTTCAGTTGATAGGTTTCACCATCAGCCGCTTTGTAATCAAGCGTAACGCTCTGCGCTTTAATGGTGATACCGCGTTCGCGTTCCAGGTCCATGGAGTCCAGAACCTGGGCTTCCATTTCACGATCAGACAGGCCACCGCAAATCTGGATAATACGGTCAGACAGCGTCGACTTACCGTGGTCAATGTGAGCAATGATCGAAAAGTTACGTATGTTCTTCATATAGTTAAATAATTATGCCTTACGAATTCCTGGAGGCCGCTGTTCTTAGCCTGACGTTTTTCAGTGCGAAAACGCAGCATTCTACACTACATCCTCGCTACCTGGAAATGCACTTAGAGACTGGTATAGCGTGAAGAAAGGACGTTTTCTGTTTTAGGGTGTAAAAAAAGATAAAGCCCGATGGATCACCGGGCCTCAGAAGAAAGCGTTTCAACACGAAGCTGGTCTGGCGCCAGCCCAACGCTGAGAATGACAGGCTGCCACTCCTCGCGCGCGGCAAGCGTTGGGGAGAGACCTTTGGCAAGCCAGAATCCCCCCACGCCACCCAATGCGGCACCGCATATAGCGGCCACATCGGTACCAAACAGCATCTGAAACAGACCACCCATGATAAACAGACCGACCAGCGGAGAGAGATACACCAGCATAGCGGAGCTGAGCAGGCTGCCTTCCGCGATGCCCAGTTCCACCTTCTGCCCGGCCATCAGCGGCTGTTCGCTTGGCACTGAAATCGTGTGCGATGTTTGTGGCCCGAGCTTGTTCAGCACGCGGCTGCCACAGCCAGCGCGGGATGCACAGCTATTACATGAGGCTTTAACATCGCAGCTCACCAGCGCAATGCCGTTCTGCCATGAGACAACTGTCGCCCACTCTTTGATCATTGTGCAGCCCTGAATTTAATGCTGTCGGAAATACGCTTCGCCGTTTGCGGAGGGAGTTCTCCCACAATGGTGATCTCTGCATTATCGCGTACCGTTGTACTCACCGTACGGCGCCCGGTACGCAGCATTTGTTCAGCGCTGTTTGCCGTTGCGCGATTGATATTCACCGAGAAGCTAAACAAACCATCTGAATAGAGGCGCGATTCCACCGGCGTTTCAATCGTTGGCAGCTGACGACGGCTGCTGGACACTTCGCTAAACCCTTGTGGGATCCAGGCAGGTACCCAGTTGAAATTAACGGAATCCCCGGCAGGAACAGAAAGCAGCGGCGGCAGGCTGGCCTTAGCCAGATTCTGCATGCTGTTACCAACCTGATTGTTCACGCTGAACGAAATAACGCGGAACTGTTCCAGCGTTTCACCGTCACGGTCAAGCAGGTCTACACGCATCGGGAGTTTAGTTTCAGCGTCGATCCAGACAATATAGCTGTAGCGCGTTCCATCCCGGGCGACAACGCGGATCACCTCGCAAAGTCTGTCCGCAATACGCGTACGCCCTACCGAAATAAAATCATAGTAAGGGGCAAGCCGTTTGAAGTCGGTGTAAATGAGTGACGGCAGGGAATCAACGATATAGTCGCCATTCAGCGTGAAAGGTTCCAGGCCGGGCTCGAAATAGCTGATTTCGTTACCACGCTGGACAACTTCCCGACGCGGGCCATCCATCTGTAAAAGCTGGGCGAGCGGCTGGTTATCAAGACGGGCATGGCGATAGCGTAACGACTCGACGCCCTGCTTGTTGATGCTGATAAATGCCAACTCGTAATTGAGTGACTGGCTGGCCAGATTCATTTGCTGCAACAACGCCCCGGATGATACATCAGCCGAGGCGTTGGCAGAGAAGAACAGGCTACCCGCCATCAGAGACATGGCGAACCAAAGTTGCTTCATTACTGCGATTGCGTTCCTAAAGTTTGGTTTCCGGGCACCTGCACAGCAGCTTGCTGTGTCTGCGCCTGCTCAAACTGAAGCTGTTCAGAGTGCAGACGACGCTGCAACTCATAATCCTGCAACATCGCATTAATGCGACGGCGCTGCTCCTGAACCTGCTGTTGCTGGCCGCCGCTGGCGGAAGCATCAGCCGGTACGCCCAGGCTTACCGGGCTGGCTTTGCCCATCATCGGCAGTGTGTTAAACACTGGCGCTTCTGGCTGCTGATTAGTTTCAGACTGAGTATTATAGTGCTGGACGCCAACAATAACTGCAAGCGATACGCATGCAGCCACACCCATTTGGGTAAGCTGGCTGGCCCACGGGCGCACCTTTTGCCAGAATGGCATTTTCTGCCACTGGTGAGGTGCGGGTTGAGCTTCAGGAATCAGCGGAGTGGTCTGATGAACAGGCTCATTCTCAATCGCCGCCATGACGCGGGCTGAGATATCGAAATGGAGAACCTCGCCGGTGTCACCGCGAAGGGTGTCACGGATGAGATGGTAACTCTCCCAGGTCTCTTGCATTTCGGGAGAATGAGACAGCTCGTTGAGCAGCTCACTATCTACCGTTTCACCATCCATTAAAGCGGAAAGTTTTTCTTTCTGCATGCCTAATACCTTTTCCAGTATCCCGCTATCGTCAACGCCTGATAAGCGGTTGAACTTTATTATCAATAGCTTCTCGCGCACGGAAAATTCGTGAACGTACCGTGCCGACCGGACAATCCATGATAGCGGCTATCTCTTCATAGCTCAGACCATCAAGCTCCCGTAACGTAATTGCCATGCGTAAATCTTCCGGGAGCGACTCGATCGTGCGAAAAACGATTTGTCTCAGTTCTTCTGACAACATTAAGTTCTCAGGGTTCGAAATTTCTTTCAATGCTCCGCCACTTTCGAAGTTTTCGGCGTCAATTGCGTCCACATCACTTGAAGGCGGACGACGACCCTGAGCGACCAGATAATTCTTTGCCGTATTGACCGCAATACGGTACAGCCAGGTATAAAAAGCACTATCTCCCCGGAAAGAATCCAGCGCGCGATAGGCCTTAATAAAAGACTCTTGCACCACATCAGGCACATCGCCTGACGGTACATAGCGGGAAACCAGGCTCGCCACCTTATGCTGGTAGCGCACCACCAGTAAGTTAAAGGCTTTCTGATCTCCCTTCTGGACCCGTTCAACCAGGACCTGGTCCGTTAACTGCTCGCTCATCCGAGGTAATGTCTCCCCAAACCTAAATTCCACGCGTTATTCGAAACGCCACTCTAAAAATACCGCACTTTGAGCAAGCACAAATTAGAGTGTCTGATCTTCAATAAGTTCCGTAACGCCTTTGTTTTTGTTCATCGCGCCGCAGACTGTTCATTTTCTCTCATTATAAGTCTGTTCACGATACGCACCAGTTTCTGACAAGAAACATCTTTTTCCCGCCAGAAGAGTAACGCAACACAGGCTTTATTTCACCACAAAATCTGACGCTAACGATCTGCTTCGCAAAATAATTTCACTCATTTACCCTCCGTTTACCTCAACTTAAGAGTTTAGCCATTGCAACAGTCGCTAAAAAAATACGTGCGATATATCGCATTCGAGTGCTATTCTGACTCAACACTGTTTAGTAAATTAAACAACAATCATGAACACAACACCTGAACTCCATTGTGATGTACTGATCATCGGCAGCGGCGCTGCCGGTCTCTCTCTGGCGCTGCGCCTGGCCGAGCATCAAAACGTTATCGTTCTGAGTAAAGGGCCGATAAGCGAGGGTTCCACGTTTTATGCCCAGGGTGGCATTGCCGCGGTGTTTGATGAGACAGACAGCATTGCATCCCACGTTGAAGATACGCTGATTGCCGGGGCCGGGATCGTGGATGCACACGCCGCAGAGTTTGTCGCCAGCAATGCCCGTCATTGCGTGCAGTGGCTCATCGACCAGGGCGTCTTGTTCGATACGCAGGTTCAACCCAACGGTGAAGAGAGCTACCACCTGACGCGCGAAGGCGGCCATAGCCACCGCCGCATCCTGCACGCAGCAGATGCTACCGGAAAAGAAGTGGAAACCACGCTGGTCGGCAAAGCGCTGAAGCATCCTAATATTCGGGTTCTTGAGCGGAGTAATGCCGTTGACCTGATTATCTCTGACAAGATTGGCCTGCCCGGCACGCGTCGCGTGGTGGGCGCCTGGGTCTGGAACCGTAATAAAGAGAAGGTGGAAACCTGTCAGGCAAAGGCTGTAGTACTGGCTACGGGCGGCGCCTCAAAAGTGTATCAGTACACCACGAACCCGGACATTGCCTCCGGAGACGGTATCGCTATGGCCTGGCGCGCCGGCTGCCGGGTGGCGAATCTTGAGTTCAATCAGTTTCACCCAACCGCCCTGTTCCACCCTCAGGCGCGCAACTTCCTGTTGACGGAAGCCCTGCGCGGCGAAGGGGCCTATCTGAAACGCCCTGACGGCACCCGCTTTATGCCGGACTTTGACGCCCGTGGCGAACTGGCCCCCCGCGATATCGTTGCTCGCGCCATCGATCATGAAATGAAGCGCCTTGGCGTGGACTGCATGTATCTTGATATCAGCCATAAGCCAGCAGCGTTTATTCGCCAGCATTTTCCAATGATTTATGAAAAGCTGCTCAATCTTGGCATTGATTTAACGCGCGATCCGGTGCCGATTGTGCCAGCCGCCCACTATACCTGCGGTGGCGTAATGGTTGACGATCATGGGCGTACCGATGTGGACGGACTTTATGCTATCGGTGAGGTCAGCTATACCGGGCTTCACGGCGCGAACCGTATGGCTTCTAACTCGCTGCTTGAATGTCTGGTGTACGGCTGGTCGGCCGCAGAAGACATCACGAAGCGCATGCCCTACGCCCGTGAGACTGAGCACCTGCCAGCCTGGGATGAAAGCCGCGTGGATAACCCGGACGAGCTGGTCGTGATCCAGCATAACTGGCATGAGCTGCGGCTGTTTATGTGGGACTACGTCGGAATTGTGCGCACCACGAAACGTCTTGAACGCGCATTGCGCCGCATCACCATGCTGCAGCAGGAAATTGATGAGTATTATGCCAATTTCCGCGTATCCAATAATCTGCTGGAGCTGCGCAATCTGGTGCAGGTTGCCGAGCTGATCGTTCGCTGCGC
This sequence comes from Enterobacter vonholyi, assembly GCF_008364555.1. Lineage (GTDB taxonomy): Bacteria > Pseudomonadota > Gammaproteobacteria > Enterobacterales > Enterobacteriaceae > Enterobacter > Enterobacter vonholyi. The sequence continues at coordinate 12,586 of NZ_VTUC01000003.1, read as the reverse complement.
GATGATGCGTAAAGAGAGCCGCGGGCTGCACTACACCCTGGACTACCCGAATCAGCTTGCTGAGTCCGGCCCGTCGATACTCGCCCCGCAGGTTTACATAAACAGATAAAACGCCTGGGTCAGGGCAGTGTAATCTTCGGAATAACGCTGGTCTGGCCCACGGATCACCATTCGATCGTTAAAGCATTCCCCCTCTTTCGGCGAGAGCGCCAGCAGCACGCGGTGCGGCAGTCGGCCTTCCGTATCCGAAATATCGGTACGCAGGCGTAACGTCCAGCCAATCTCCTGCGCGATACCAATGAACGTGTTGCCGGTACTCTCAGGCAGGACCACGCAGAAAAAACCTTCTTCGGAGATAAGCTCGGCCGCACTGGTGAGCAGGGCCTTGTGATCGAGGGAACCGGTATAACGCGCCTGCTCACGCTCGGGGGTACCGCACTCAACGCCGGGCTCGTAGTAAGGAGGGTTGCTGACGATCAGATCGTAACGCGCGGTTTGTTCAGGCGCCCAGGCGAGCACATCTGCGCATTCCACTTTCATGCGGGCAGCCCAGGGGGATTCGGCTACATTTTCATTCGCCTGCTCTGCCGCCTGCGCATCCAGCTCGACGGCATCGATGGTGACATGCTCTTCCGTGCGCTGCGCCAGCATTAACGCCACCAGCCCGCTGCCGGTACCGATATCAAGAATACGCTTAACACCTGCGACAGGCGCCCACGCTCCCAGTAAAATGCCGTCTGTACCGACCTTCATGGCACAGCGATCGTGAGCGACAAAAAATTGTTTGAACGTAAAACCATCGCGGCGCAGCTGCGCTTTGAGTTGAGACATGTCGGGGCAACCTTCTAAGTGAAACTGGAGTAGCATAGGGGAAAGCGAAGTGGCCGAAAAGCGATATCCATACAAACAGATGAAGATTACAGCCGTAACGTCTATAATCAGCGCCCCACACAGAGGTAGAACATGACTGTAACGACTTTTTCCGAACTTGAACTCGATGAAAGCCTGCTCAATGCACTTGAGAGCAAAGGCTTTACACGCCCGACCGCCATTCAGGCAGCGGCCATTCCGCCTGCGCTTGAGGGCCGCGATGTGCTCGGTTCTGCGCCAACCGGCACGGGGAAGACAGCAGCCTATTTGCTGCCTGTGTTGCAGCATCTGCTCGACTTTCCGCGTAAAAAATCTGGCCCGCCGCGTATTTTAATCCTGACGCCGACGCGCGAACTGGCCATGCAGGTGGCCGATCACGCGCGTGAACTCGCGGCAAATACCCATCTGGATATCGCTACCATCACCGGCGGCGTTGCGTATATGAACCACGCCGAAGTGTTCAGCGAAAACCAGGACATCGTCGTTGCGACGACGGGCCGCCTGCTGCAGTACATTAAAGAAGAGAACTTCGACTGCCGCGCGGTTGAAACGCTGATCCTCGACGAAGCCGACCGCATGCTGGACATGGGTTTTGCACAGGATATCGAGCACATTGCAGGGGAAACACGCTGGCGTAACCAGACGATGCTGTTCTCTGCCACCCTCGAAGGGGAAGCGATTAAAGACTTCGCAGAGCGTCTGCTGGAAGATCCGGTAGAAGTGTCGGCGACGCCGTCCACCCGTGAGCGTAAGAAGATCCACCAGTGGTACTACCGCGCGGACAACCTTGAGCACAAGGTCGAATTGCTCAAACACCTGCTGAAGCAGGAAGATGCGCTGCGCACAATCGTGTTTGTGCGTAAGCGCGAGCGCGTGCACGAGCTGGCAGAAATGCTGCGTAACGCCGGGATCAACAACTGCTATCTTGAAGGCGAGATGGCGCAGATCAAGCGTACCGAAGGCATTAAGCGCCTGACCGATGGCCGCGTTAACGTGCTGGTTGCCACAGACGTTGCCGCTCGCGGGATCGACATCCCTGACGTCAGCCACGTCATTAACTTCGATATGCCGCGCAGCGGCGATACCTATCTGCACCGTATTGGCCGTACCGGCCGCGCGGGCCGCAAAGGGATTGCTATCTCACTGGTCGAAGCGCATGACTACCTGCTGTTGCAGAAAATTGGCCGCTATGTTGACGAGCCGCTGAAAGCGCGCGTTATTGACGGCTTGCGCCCAACCACACGTGCGCCGAGTGAAAAAATGACGGGTAAACCGTCCAAGAAAGCGCTCGCGAAACGTGCTGAGAGAAAAGAGAAAGAAAAAGAGAAACCGCGCGTGAAGCAGCGCCACCGCGATACCAAGAATATTGGTAAGCGACGTAAGCCAAGCTCTGCCGCACCAGAGACGAAAACTGAAGAGTAATAAAAAAGCCGGGGAAATCCCCGGCTTTTTTATTCCCCCCTGCTGAAGCCGTTACAGGCTTTCAGTAAAGGTACGGGCGATGACGTCGCGCTGCTGTTCTGGAGTCAGTGAGTTAAAGCGGACCGCATAGCCGGACACGCGAATGGTCAGCTGTGGATATTTTTCTGGGTGCTCAACCGCGTCCATCAGCGTTTCGCGACGCAGTACGTTTACGTTCAGGTGCTGACCACCTTCCACACGCACTTCCGGTTTTACTTCCATTGGAATTTCACGGTATTCGATTTCGCCCAGTTTGCTCACCGGCACGATTTCATCTTCAGCAAAACCCGCTTTCGCAACGACACAGCGCGCTTCGTTTTTCTCGCTGTCCAGCAGCCAGAAAGAGTTGAGCAGATCGTCATTTGCAGCTTTAGTAATCTGGATACCTGTAATCATGTGTTGCCTCCCTTAGGCTACATTAGCTGATGTCGGCCTCTCGCGGCCAATTGGTAAAACCATTGTTTCTTGTGTGTATATATATCATTCACACCACGGTGATTTATTGATTTAAATCAACAAAAACACCAACCACATAAAGAGTGTGGTTTGAATTTATTGCTTTAGATCAATTTCACGACCTTACCAATTCAATTTTACCTGCACATTTTCAACATAAATTTAGCCACTTAGCGCGCATTTCAGCGTGTAATTTTGCTCACCGGGCTTTAGAAGGTAAGCTAGTAAGAGATTGAGATTCGCAGGAGAGCGAGATGACGACACCTTTAACCTGGCATGACGTGCTGGCAGAAGAAAAGCAGCAGCCATATTTTATCAATACGCTCAGCACCGTTGCCGCTGAGCGTCAGTCCGGACAGACGATTTACCCGCCGCAGAAAGATGTTTTCAACGCCTTTCGCTACACCGAACTGAGCGATGTGAAAGTGGTCATTCTGGGCCAGGATCCCTATCACGGCCCGGGCCAGGCGCATGGGCTGGCGTTTTCCGTACGTCCCGGCGTGGCGATCCCCCCTTCTCTGCTCAACATGTATAAAGAGCTTGAGGGAACTGTGCCCGGTTTTACCCGGCCAAACCACGGCTATCTGGAAAGCTGGGCGCGCCAGGGCGTACTGTTACTGAATACGGTGCTTACCGTACGGGCGGGCCAGGCGCACTCGCACGCCAGCCTTGGGTGGGAGACCTTTACCGATAAAGTCATCAGCCTTATCAACGAGCATCGTGAAGGGGTCGTGTTTTTACTGTGGGGTTCTCACGCGCAGAAGAAAGGGGCGATTATCGATCGTCAGCGTCATCACGTGTTGAAAGCACCGCACCCGTCACCGCTGTCTGCGCATCGCGGTTTCTTTGGCTGTAATCATTTTGTTCTGGCGAACGAATGGCTGGAAAAACGTGGCGAAACGCCAATTGACTGGATGCCCGTGCTACCGGCTGAGAGCGAGTAATAATTGAATGTGCCGGGTATGACCCGGCACATGAAGAGGCTTATGCCTTATTCTGACGCCACCACTCGGCCAGCAGTACGCCGGTCGCAACGGATACGTTCAGACTTTCCACATTGCCTGTCCCATCAATAGAGACGCTCAGATCCGCACTGGAGAGCGCCGCGTCAGACAGACCATCACGTTCCTGACCTAATACCAGCACCATTTTACGCGGCAGCGTCGCTTTAAACAGCGGCGTACCGGCATGGCTTGAAGTAGTTACGATGGAATAGCCCGCTTTACGGAACTGCTCAAGAGCATCTAGCACGCTGTCGCCGGTGATCGGCTGCACGTGCTCGGCTCCGCCTTCCGCAGTACGGATCGCGGCACCGGATTCCAGCAGTGCAGCATCCTGCAACAGCACGCCTTTCACGCCAAAGTGCGCGCAGCTACGCATCATTGCGCCCAGGTTATGCGGGTTGCCCACATCTTCCAGCGCCAGCACGCAGTCATCGGCATCCGCCTGACTGACCCACTGCTGAACGGTGGTGCCGTTACGTTTTTTGATCAGGAAGCAGACGCCGCCGTGGTGTTCAGTACCGGAGGCTTTGGTCAGCTCAGCGTCATCAACCACGTGGTAGGCTTTACGATTCGCGGCCATCCAGCGCAGGGCTTCTTTGAAGCGCGGGGTTACGCTCTGGATAAACCAGGCGCGGACGATACACTCAGGACGGCTCTGGAATAGCGCCTGGCAGGCGTTCTCACCATACACGCGGGTCTCTTCCGCACGCTGGCGGCGCAGCACTTCCGGGTCGATAAAGCTTTTACCGCTGATACCGCCGTGATCGGCTTTTTCCGGCGTCTCATCGCCAGGGGCGCGAGAAACGGTACGCCACGGGGAGGCATTATCACGTGAGAAGTCTTCCCGCGGCCGGTCATCGCGTGGACGGTCACTACGCGGGCGGTCGGAACGCGGACGGTCATCGCGTTTGCGATCGTCACGTTTGCGGTCATCACCGCGGTTATTTCTGTCATCGCGGGCGGGGCGACGGCCACCGTCAGCACGAGAAGAAGACGCCGGACGCCCGCCACCTTTTCCGGTACGCGGATTTTGGGTGCGTTTATCAGAGTCATCATCACTGCGGACATACATCACTTTGACCTTGCCGCTTTTGTTTTTCATTTCGTCGTTCATGCTTTTCTCCACCAGCGCTGCGCGAAGCGCGCAGATTACCCGATGTGCCAGCGCATAGCCATAATTTCGTACAAAAGCCTGTGACTATTGTTCTCATTGAATAAAACGCATTGTTGTTTCAAACAGGCTCATTGATAATATGTAACATATTAGAAACATTATCGGCGTTCCGCCGCTGTCCCACGGCTCTATCAGAGGTTAGTTATGAATACCGTATGTGCCAACTGTCAGGCTCTTAACCGCATTCCGGACGATCGGATGGAAGATGGTGCGAAATGCGGACGTTGCGGCCATGAATTGTTTGATGGCGACGTCATTAACGCAACGGGTGCTACGCTGGACAAACTCCTCAAGGACGATCTTCCTGTCGTGGTCGATTTCTGGGCGCCATGGTGCGGCCCTTGCCGTAGCTTCGCGCCAATCTTCGAAGATGTGGCCGAAGAGCGAAACGGAAAAATGCGGTTCGTTAAGGTCAACACTGAAGCTGAGCCCGAACTGAGCGCCCGTTTTCGCATCCGCAGCATCCCGACCATTATGATTTTTAAAAATGGTGAGGTGATCGATATGCTCAACGGTGCAGTTCCAAAAGCACCTTTTGAAAGCTGGTTAAACGAGTCGCTGTAACATTCACGGGGCACATCTTGTGCCCCGCTGCCGCCTCTGCGAAAATAGGGTTTTTCCTGCATTTCGCCCATGACTGATAACGCTGTTCTTCAACTACGCGCCGAACGCCTTGCGCGCGCCACTCGACCGTTCCTCGCCCGAGGCAACCGTATTCGCCGCTGCCAGCGCTGCCTGCTGCCGCTGAAGGTTTGCCTGTGCGAGACGCTGACTCCGAGTACGGCACAGAGCCGTTTTTGTCTGGTCATGTTCGATACCGAGCCGATGAAACCCAGCAATACGGGACGCCTTATCGCCGATATTCTCCCGGATACTGCGGCTTTTCAGTGGTCCCGAACGGAGCCACCTGAGGCCCTGCTCGACTTAGTGGCTAGCCCGGACTATCAGCCGATGGTCGTTTTCCCCGCCTCTTATGCAGGCGTGGATCGCCAGGTGCTTTCGACGCCGCCATCCGGTAAACCGCCGCTATTTATTATGCTGGACGGCACCTGGACCGAAGCGCGAAAAATGTTTCGCAAAAGCCCGTATCTCGACGCACTTCCGGTGATTTCTGTCGATCTTTCCCGCGTCTCCGCCTACCGCCTGCGTGAAGCGCATGCTGACGGACAATACTGCACCGCCGAAGTGGCCATTGCGCTTCTGGATCTGGCGGGTGATACCGCTGCGGCTGGCGCCCTGGGCAACCATTTCTCCTGTTTCCGGGAACGCTATCTGGCGGGAAAAACCGTTCATAAGGGCAGCGTCACAGCAGCCGAGGCGGAAAGCGTTTAAAATCATCAGGTCGCTTGCATTCACAGGAGGCCTGCATGAGCCAGCGAGGGTTAGAAGCGCTACTTCGTCCTAAATCCATTGCCGTCATCGGCGCATCAATGAAACCGGATCGTGCTGGCTATCTGATGATGCGCAACCTGCTGGCCGGGGGATTTAATGGCCCAGTCATGCCCGTCACACCGGCGTATAAGGCCGTTCAGGGAGTCCTTGCATGGCCTGATGTACAGAGCCTGCCTTTCGTACCGGATCTTGCCGTACTTTGTACAAACGCGAAGCGTAACCCGGAACTGCTGGAATCACTCGGCAAGAAGGGATGTAAAACCTGCATTATTCTCTCGTCTCCGCCTGAACAAAAAGCCGAGCTTCTGGCCTGCGCCAGCCGCTATCAAATGCGTATTCTTGGACCAAACAGCCTGGGTCTGCTCGCTCCCTGGCAGGGCTTAAATGCCAGTTTCTCTCCGGTTCCGATCCGCAAAGGTAAACTCGCGTTTATCTCGCAGTCGGCTGCGGTATCGAACACTATCCTCGACTGGGCGCAGCAGCGTGAAATGGGATTCTCCTACTTCATTGCCCTGGGCGACAGCCTGGATATCGACGTTGATGAGCTACTTGATTTTCTGGCACGTGACGGCAAAACCAGTGCAATCCTGCTTTATCTTGAGCACCTCAGCGACGCGCGTCGTTTTGTCTCGGCTTCTCGAAGCGCTTCGCGCAATAAGCCGATCCTGGTGATCAAAAGCGGGCGAAGCCCTGCGGCACAGCGCCTGCTGCATTCGCATTCCGGCATGGATCCCGCCTGGGACGCCGCCATCCAGCGCGCGGGGTTGCTGCGGGTGCAGGATACACACGAACTTTTTTCCGCCGTTGAGACGTTAAGCCATATGCGCCCGTTGCGCGGCGAGAAGCTAATGATCGTTAGTAACGGTGCCGCCCCTGCCGCGCTCGCTCTGGATGAGCTATGGCGGCGCTTCGGCAAGCTGGCAACGCTAAGTGAAGAGACGCTGCAGCGCCTGAAAGAAGCGCTTCCGACCAGCGTGACGCCCGGCAACCCGCTTGATTTGCGCGATGACGCCAGCAGCGACCGCTATATCAGGGCGATCTCCATTTTGCTGGATAGCCAGGATTTCGATGCGCTGATGATTATCCATTCACCCAGCGCGGTCGCGCCGGGCAGTGAAAGCGCGCGCGCGCTCATTGACGCCGTGCGCAGCCATCCGCGAGGCAAATATGTCACCCTGCTCACCAATTGGTGCGGTGAGTTTTCTTCTCAGGAGGCGCGGCGCCTGTTCAGCGAGGCCGGGCTGCCAACCTACCGCACGCCGGAAGGCACCATCACCGCGTTTATGCATATGGTGGAATATCGCCGTAACCAGAAACAGCTCCGCGAGACGCCGGCCTTGCCCGGGAATTTGACGGCCAACACCGTTGACGTTCACCGGCTGTTGCAGCAGGCCATTGAAGAAGGCGCAACGTCGCTGGATACACATGAGGTCCAGCCGATTCTGGGCAGCTACGGGATGCAAACCCTGCCGACCTGGATCGCCAGCGACAGCGCTGAGGCCGTGCATATTGCCGAGCAGATTGGCTATCCGGTTGCCCTGAAGCTACGTTCCCCGGATATCCCGCATAAGTCGGATGTGCAGGGGGTCATGTTGTACCTGCGCACGGCAACGGAGGTGCAGCAGGCAGCTGATGCCATTTTCGATCGGGTCAAAATGGCCTGGCCGCAGGCAAGAATCCACGGATTGCTGGTGCAAAGCATGGCCAACCGCGCTGGTGCTCAGGAATTACGGGTGGTGGTTGAACACGATCCCGTCTTCGGTCCGCTCATCATGCTGGGAGAAGGCGGCGTTGAGTGGCGCCCGGAAGAGCAGGCCGTGGTGGCGTTGCCGCCTCTTAACATGAATCTGGCGCGTTATCTGATCATTCAGGCGATTAAAAGTAAAAAGATCCGCGGCCGGAGTGCGCTGCGTCCGCTCGATATTGCCGGGCTAAGCCAGTTCCTGGTGCAGGTCTCTAACCTGATTGTGGATTGTGCCGAGATCCAGCGGCTGGACATTCATCCGCTGCTCGCCTCCGGCAATGAGTTTACGGCGCTGGACGTGACTCTGGATATCGCACCATTCGAAGGAGACAGAGAGAGTCGCCTGGCAATCCGCCCGTATCCCCTGCAGCTGGAGGAGTGGGTTGAGATGAAAAATGGTGAACGCGCCTTGTTCCGCCCTATTCTGCCGGAAGATGAGCCCCAGCTGCGAGCCTTTATCTCTCAGGTCACGAAAGAGGATCTTTATTATCGCTATTTTAGCGAAATCAACGAATTTACCCACGATGATTTAGCCAATATGACCCAGATCGACTACGATCGAGAAATGGCGTTTGTTGCCGTTCGTCGCTCCGATAAGGGTGATGAGATCCTCGGCGTTACGCGTGCGATTTCTGACCCGGATAACGTCGATGCGGAGTTTGCGGTGCTGGTGCGCTCCGATCTTAAAGGCCTGGGTCTGGGAAGACGGTTGCTGGAAAAACTCATCAGTTATACGCGAGATCACGGATTGTTACGCCTTAATGGCATTACTATGCCTAACAATCGCGGTATGGTGACCCTGGCGCGAAAACTTGGGTTTGACGTTGATATTCAGCTTGACGAAGGTATTGTTGCCTTGTCCCTTAGTCTGACATCAGCAAGCAAACGCGAGTAAGCTACTGGAAATGTTACCCACTTTGGACGGGACTGGTGGTATCATTGTCCGCTTATGTTGTTTGCATAGTACAGACAACCCTTCAATGAACAGAGAAGATACGCACTGTGATGTTGTCAAAATTTAAGCGTAATAAACATCAACAACACCTTGCTCAACTACCGAAGATTTCTCAGTCAGTTGATGATGTAGAGTTCTTTTACGCTCCCGCTCATTTTCGGGAGACGCTTCTGGAAAAGATTGCCAGCGCCACACGACGCATTTGCATTGTGGCACTGTATCTTGAACAGGATGAAGGCGGGCGCGCGATCCTGAACGCGCTCTATGACGCCAAACGTCAGCGCCCGGAACTTGATGTTCGCGTGCTGGTAGACTGGCATCGAGCTCAGCGTGGCCGTATTGGCGCTGCCGCGTCAAACACCAATGCTGACTGGTATTGCCGTACGGCGCAGGAAAATCCTGGCGTCGATGTGCCTGTTTATGGCGTCCCGGTTAATACCCGTGAAGCGCTCGGCGTCCTTCATTTCAAGGGATTCATCATTGATGACAGCGTGCTGTACAGCGGCGCCAGCCTCAATGATGTCTACCTTCATCAACTCGATAAATATCGCTACGACCGCTATCATCTGATCCGTAATCCGCAGATGGCCGATATCATGTTTAACTGGGTTGATAAAAATCTGGTCCATGGCCGTGGTGTTAACCGTCTTGACGATCCCGAGCGCCCTAAAAGCCCGGAAATTAAAAACGATGTTCGCGCCTTCCGCCAGGAGCTGCGTGATGCGGTCTATCATTTCCAGGGCGATGCGAACAACGAAGAGTTATCCGTTACCCCGCTGGTAGGACTCGGCAAATCAAGCCAGCTGAACAAAACGATCTTCCATCTGATGCCGTGTGCGGAGCAGAAACTCACCATCTGTACGCCGTACTTTAACCTTCCTGCCGTGCTGGTGCGTAATATCATTCAGCTGCTGCGCGACGGTAAAAAAGTGGAAATTATCGTTGGTGATAAAACGGCAAACGACTTCTTCATTCCTGAAGATCAGCCGTTCAAAATCATCGGTGCGCTGCCTTATCTCTATGAGATTAACCTGCGTCGTTTCCTGAGCCGCTTACAGTATTACGTCAACACTGACCAACTGGTTGTGCGTCTCTGGAAAGATGAAGACAATAGTTACCATCTGAAAGGCATGTGGGTCGACGATGAGTGGATGTTGCTGACCGGTAACAACCTGAACCCGCGCGCATGGCGACTGGATCTGGAAAACGCTATCCTGATCCATGACCCGCAGCATGAATTAGCCGCCCAACGTGAACGCGAGCTGGAGCTGATTCGCACCCATACGACCGTGGTGAATCACTACCGCGAACTGCAGAGCATTGCCGATTATCCGGTAAAAGTTCGCAAGCTTATTCGCCGCTTACGTCGTATCCGTATCGACCGACTTATCAGCCGTATTCTGTAATATCCAGGCCCTGTCACCCGCAGGGCTTTTTTATGGAGCCCGTTGATGCGTATTCCTCTGTTACTGAGTGTCCTTTTCCTGAGTGGCTGTAGCCATATGGCCAACGATAGCTGGTCCGGACAGGATAAAGCACAGCATTTCCTCGCTTCCGCGATGTTGTCCGCAGCCGGTAATGAATATGCCCAGCATCAGGGATACAGCCGGGACCATAGCGCGGCGATCGGGCTGATGTTCTCAGTAGGTCTTGGGGCATCAAAAGAACTGTGGGATAGCCGCCCCGCAGGGAGCGGCTGGAGCTGGAAAGATTTCGCCTGGGATGTTGCCGGCGCAACGACCGGCTACGCCGTGTGGCAGATGGCGCGCTATTAAAGTCGGATACCTTTCCCTTTGCGATGCAGCATCAGGGAAACAATAAAAGCCAGAGCCCCCATACCCGTTACGTACCAGAAGAATGTCGTTTCGCTTCCCCATGACTTAAGCGACAACGCAACGTACTCCGCCGATCCGCCAAACACCGCGTTGGCTACCGCATAAGAAAGCCCTACTCCTAACGCACGAACCTGCGCCGGGAACATCTCGGCTTTCAGTATCCCGCTGATTGAGGTATAGAAACTGACAATCACCATCGCCACCATCACCAGCGCAAAGGCGGCATACGGTGAAGAGACATGCTGAAGCGCAGTCAGAATAGGAACGGTACATAACGCCGACAGCCCGCCAAAAATCAGCATCGACGTACGTCGACCAATTTTATCCGAGAGCGCACCGACGATCGGCTGTATGAGCATAAAGACAAACAGCGCCACGGTCATGACCACGCTGGCGACGTTGGCGTGCATACCGGTTGTGTTCACCAGGTACTTTTGCATATAGGTGGTGAACGTGTAGAAACTAAGAGAGCCGCCCGCGGTGAAGCCCAGCACCATCAGGAAAGCTTTGCGGTTACGCCACAACCCTTTGAATGTTCCCGCCTCCTTCAGCATCCGGACCTCTTTCTGAGAGGTTTCATCTAACTGACGGCGTAGCCAAAGTGCAACGACCGCCAGTACTGCGCCCATTGCGAAAGGGATCCGCCATCCCCAGGCATGAAGCTGTTCGTCCGTCAGAATTTGCTGCAGGATCACCACCACAAGGATGGCCAGCAGCTGACCGCCAATCAGCGTGACGTACTGGAATGAGGCGTAAAAACCTTTACGGCCTTCCAGTGCAATCTCACTCATGTAGGTCGCACTGGTACCGTATTCACCGCCCACCGATAATCCCTGGAATAAGCGGGCCAGCAAAAGTAGCGCCGGTGCCCAGGTGCCAATCGATTCATATCCCGGTAAGCAGGCGATCACCAGCGAGCCAAAGCACATCATGCACACAGAGATCAGCATAGAGGCCTTACGCCCGCGACGATCCGCAATGCGGCCAAACAGCCAGCCCCCGATGGGTCGCATCAAGAACCCCGCGGCAAATACCCCTGCCGTTTGAAGCAGCTGCGTTGTGGTGTTGCCGGAGGGGAAGAAGATATGTGCGAAGTAGAGTGAACAGAATGAGTAGACGTAAAAGTCGAACCATTCAACCAGATTCCCTGAAGAGGCGCTGACGATTGCCCATACCCTTCTTCGGGTATCACTGTGACCCAGCGTCCCGTTTGATGTCATGCTTTCTGTCATTGTGATTATGCTCCTGCCATAAACTGCGGCGTATTGAGCCAGGAGACTCAATAACCTCGTAAATGAAATGTTATAATTTTGTTATAAATCACATTGAGACAGAGATCACACATTCCATTAGCAGGATAAGGGATTAAGAGAAAGGCCAGAGTGGGAAAACAAAAGCAAAAAACCCCGCACCTTTCGGTACGGGGTTCTTCTATTTTGATGCCTGGCAGTTCCCTACTCTCACATGGGGAGACCCCACACTACCATCGGCGCTACGGCGTTTCACTTCTGAGTTCGGCATGGGGTCAGGTGGGACCACCGCGCTAAAGCCGCCAGGCAAATTCTGTTAAATCTGTATCAGGCTGAAATTTGATTGTTCTGTCTCTTCGCCAAAACATCTTCGGCGTTGTAAGGTTAAGCCTCACGGTTCATTAGTATCGGTTAGCTCAACGCATCGCTGCGCTTACACACCCGA
>NZ_VTUC01000002.1:339846-453626 GCF_008364555.1 Enterobacter vonholyi | reverse complement strand
CGCTTACCGCTCATGGGCACCTCTCTTTAAGTCATCTTAAATGACTCTGAGGTGTCTGTTAAACCCGTGGCGATTCAATCAGCCTGCTTTAGGAAACCTCCTATAGAATTGTAAAGGGAAAGTACATGCCTCAGCGTTCATATAAAATTGAATTCTTTCAATTGAATCTTGTGCCAAATCAAAATTTAGCTTCAGTTCGCGATCTTTTCGAAGCTTTGAGAGATGAAGAATATGATACATCATTTGAAATTGGCGGGTTTACACGTGAGGTTTGGGGGTTAGTATTCGATCGGTTCCCTGAGAGTGTTTGCGGACAGTTTCGGAAATTCAGGGATACAGACATCCCTGAGATTGGCCTCCCCGGCGAAGATGCAGAACAGATAGAGTTAGAGGATGGCGAAGGGCTTATTGAAAAGAACTTTTTCATATACTACGAAGAAAACAATATTCTCGCCTGGCACAGGAACAACCATTCCAGTGGAATCAATCAATTCGTCAATTTCTTAAGTAGTACAGCTGGTATCAGGGTTTCAGCAGGGCCAATTTTACAGTCAGACGCAATTGCGCGTCTTATGAGCGGTGATATTGAATTGAAAAAAATTGAAATCACTTTGCCAAGGCCTACAAATCCAGCACTCTATCCAGATGATGATTTCGGTTCCAGCATTCTCGGCATGATGAATGATGCAGATGCAGATAGCTTAAAAATCAGCATGGGGGTGGATTTAAGAAGAGCAGACACTGAAGGAAGATTAACTAACCGATTAAAAAGGACTTTAAGAAATTTGATGCGTACCGGGGCTACTACAGCTCGAGCTCATGTTTTTGAGGATGGTATTGAATACCCTATCGATCTTGTTGCTGACCGGGTTTTTTCGTGGCAGTCTGTTGAGACGAATTCTCATTTTCCTCCAAGTTTTACAATGTATGGTATCATTGACACAGCTAAAGCAGAATGTCAGGAGGCGTTAGATGGGTACTTTGGTGCAATGGAAGACGCTCTGCTCTAGGTCTGTTATAAGCGCCTTAGTGGTAGGATTATTTTGGTTAAAATCAGATAGTGTAAAAGTTGAGGTGTTAGTGAGCGCCTCAGGGGTTATTACTGGATTAGCGGGAACTCTCTTAGGCTTCTTGATCACGTCTATGTCTCTAATAACGGCATTGATGGACAAAAGACTAGTTATAAATATGATCAAAACTGGCCACTACAGACGGTTGATCGCGGATACAATAATGACATGTGCATTTCTACTTTCACTGATTGTAGTTTGTCTAATATGTCTCGTATCCCAAGACTATTTGATCAAGTGTTTCTTCTACATGATAATATTTTTCCTTTGTATAAGTATCCTTTATCTTATAGAAGCAGGTCGACGATTTTCAATGGTGGTATTAAACATTAAATAGTGGAGTCGCCGTAGTATAAGCGACTCCTTAATATTATCTACTTTCTACCATAAGCATAACACCGCTAATGAATCCTAATGCGGTTTGTAGCTCTTTTCGAATCGTTCCATCTGAGCATTTCCTTTTTTTCGCAATAGCTCTCAGTGAAATACCGATCACAAAATGAGCAATAACCAACTCATACTCTTCAGGCTCGTAGTACTTTAGTCGTGTAACGCAACCATCAATCTTAATTCCCTCATCGTCATCACATTGCAGGCGTGACTTTTTACCGTGCGGTAGTAATCCTTTAAAACCAGCAGCGATAGGCTGCCAGTCGACACCACTGCTATCAGCAGCAGCCCAGGCTCCCCAGCGATCCATTACCTCGTACATGTCACGCATTTTTCTCTCCAATGTCTTCGATAAGTATCATTCCGGTTTCGCCCCATAGTTTTGATGTCCTAGCGTCCCAAATGTGGGAATCATCCTCAAACAAGGCGTCCAACAGAGATTTTTTTAAGTTGTCCAGATCGGGCTTTTGCTGATGGGGTTGACCGTCCATAGCTGCGCGCTTCTTCTTGCTCCAGCTCGTCGGCATCGGCAAAACGAAGGTGATATGGGCGCCGCTCTCCGGTACCTGGATTCCATGCAGACTGGCTTCATCGCAGAACATGCGATAGCGCATCACCGGCGGACGCTGCTTCCACTTATCGCGGCGTGTCATGCGGGGTTTTCCAACTGGGGTGATGATGTATTTAGGCATAGAACACTCCCAGCTCTAACTGGACCTGCTCCAGCAGCTGCAACTCGGTACCGAAGTTTCTCTCCCATTGCTTACGACCAGCATGAATGGCCACACCATAACCGCCGTTGCGATGGTGCATATGGCACAGAGGAATTGATTTCCGATGGTCAGCGCGCTGGCTTGCGCCCTGCCCGGTTCGGATGTGGTGGATTTCCGCAGGCGTTTCGCCCAGTTTCTGATTTCTGCACACGATGCAGCCCAATGCGGCCACACGCGAAAGATGGAGGCTATCTGCTTTCTTCATGCTGGACCACCAGCATAAGCAGAAACACCGCACATAGACGGGCGGTGAGGGTTGTTTAGGGTAATGCTCTGCGCCATTTTGATTCCTCAGGTTGGCGCAGTAATCAGTGGGTGTTCAGCCCGTTTGATTATTATAAATCAACACCTACTGCTTGAGAACCTTAAGTGCTTCTGGCAGGGAGTTCAAGTTGATAATCCGATCTTCATCATCCAGAATCTGGGCTGA
Source organism: Enterobacter vonholyi (assembly GCF_008364555.1). Classification (GTDB taxonomy): domain Bacteria; phylum Pseudomonadota; class Gammaproteobacteria; order Enterobacterales; family Enterobacteriaceae; genus Enterobacter; species Enterobacter vonholyi. The sequence goes on along the minus strand of NZ_VTUC01000002.1, from coordinate 450,963 downwards.
AAGCCCGCCTCCTTCCCGGCGAATCAGTGTGCGTAATGCCTTGCTGGTCACCAGGTAGTCTGTTATTTCACCATCAGTAAGACATAAAACAAGCATTCCGTCTTTGGTGAGACCGGCAGCAAATTCATTCAATTTCATGGGCAATTCCCTAAAAATGGATTTCCCCTTGCGGGGGCGGTCCTTTTCTCCCTGTAACTGATTTCATTTAGGTTTCCGCTAACCAGATGTCTAATAGGTTAGAAAGATCAATTAACCATAATTGACCTGTCTAACCGATCTGCTTTCAAAACACAGTACTCAGGTCCTGCTTTTTAAATCACAGGCCGATCATCGGTATCTGTCACACGATTTAGGAGGTGCGTTATCACGCCCATTACGGTTGCATCGTCCAGCGCATCACCCTCGATAGCCTCTCCATCCTGAGTGATCAGCGCTTTCCCCTGGACTTTTGCGAAATCCAGACTGCCGCAGAACGAAATCAGGATGGTGTCACCCACTTCCGGCTTTCTGGCGACGTTTATGATCGCGTACCCGGCTGATGTTTCGATGGTTCGGCAGTTGCCGTCATAGCCGTGAAGGCTGGCGATAGTGAAAGTCTGTACTGCATAGTCTGCTGCTGGTGATGGAAAACCCATAATAACCACCCCCTGATAATTAACTGTATATTTATACAGTAACATCAAAAAAACGAGGGTCAAGATATTGGGCGCAAAAAACCCGCCGAAGCGGGTAAGTGCTTAATCAGTAATCAATTCTTCTCATAGCCAGCACCACCAGCAGGATTAAAACCACCAGCCATATAGCCCCTGATAACAGCTCCATCAGATACACTGTTTCACCTACTGCAAGTGTGTTGCAGGCCCCTTCACGAAAATAATCCAGTGGGTTTTGTCGTTCTTCCCGGTACGCTGGCCGATCGCAGGTTTCTCGTCAGTAAGCTCCAAAATCTGGATCACCGGGATTTGCGTTTCATTCCATTTGAAAATAAGCACACCATGTGGCCGCAAAACTCGGAATGCCTCTTTGAAACCGGCGCGCAGATCTGAACGCCATGTATTTTTGTTCAATCGACCATATTTTTTCCCCATCCATGCCGTTTGACCGACACGCTCAAGATGTGGAGGATCAAACACAACAACCGGAAACGACGCATCTGCGAACGGCAGCGCGCGGAAGTCAGCAATCAAATCAGGACGGATAACAAGGCGGCGGCCGTCGAATAATTCGTGCTCTTCGCTGCGAATATCGGCGAAGAGCGTGCGCGTATCGCGTTTGTTGAACCAGAACATGCGGGAACCTCAGCACATACCCAGCTTTTCTGCGACCTGATTAGCGCTCATAGCTCCCTGCCCCTGCATTGCTGACAATATCCTCTCCACCAGCGGCGATGGTTGCTTGGCTCGGATACGCTTCGGCTTTTGCTCCTTCGCGGTCCCCACCGACCATGATCCATCGAAGAAATCGCACAACCCCTCTTCTTTCTGCTCGCGAAGCATTTTCAGTGCCTCTACGGGCTCGATATCCAGGCGGGCTGCTACATCGAGGTAGGTTGCTTTACCCATTGCTTTCAGTGCGTCGATTACTGATTCCATAATTTTCTCCTCAAAATTTACTTAACAGGCCTCAGGTGGCTAACGTTTCCGCGGTAGCTCTCCCAGTCAAAGTTCACCCAAATGCCGTTATCCATGCGCAGGCGGTCAATAACCCTTTCACCCAGGGTTTCTACCAACGCGTCGTAATTCAGGTTGGTCAGAACGCCAACGGGGCGCATAGCGGCCAGCCGGCGATTGATAATCTGGTTCAACAAAACTTTCTCGCCGCGGCTGTCGCGCTGAATACCTACTTCGTCGAGCACCAGCAAATCCACTTTGCAGAGGTCATCCAGCAGCGCGGCTTCAGAACGACCTTCGTCATAACAGGCCCTGGCGCGCAGGGTCAGGTCCGGCACGGTCACAATCAGAACCGTTCGCCCCTGTTTCAGCAGATAATTTCCGATCGCCGCTGAGAGGTGGTTTTTCCCCGTGCCTGGCTTTCCTGTGAAAACGAAGCTCGCAAAGCCGGTTCCAAAATTTTGCGCATAACTCTTTGCCATACTCAGGGCATGGCGCTGTCCATCGCCGTTCACCGTGTAATTCGCGAAACTGCAGCTGCGGTGCAGGTTCTGGATCCCGGATCGCCCGAAAATTTTCTCTGCTCGTGCCTGCTGGTTGAGTTTGTCCACCTCAGCCGCACGTTTCTGCCCTTCCTCACGCTGCCAGGCCATCAGCTCTGCAGCGTTCTTGAATTTGGGTTCTACGCCTTGCGGAATTACGCGGCGAAGGCGATCGAGAATGGAACCTGCGTTTTGCATGCTTACCCCCTGAATCCTGGCGGAACGGTGTTATCTGGACGGGAGATCTGATTGATATCCCGTCCACCAGCCTGGTAATGTCCTGTGCCCGGTGCCGACAGGCGGATAATCAGGTCATCCCATTTTTCGCGGAGTTTGGCCGGGCATTTCACCTGGCGAACCCAAAACGTATCGCTCTGAACGCGCTTGAACATTTCACAAATTTGCTTGTGGCTACGGCCATCAAGGGTGCGCATCAGACGAACGTCATTCGCCCAGACCGTCCAGTTCGGCTCTTTCGGACGAACGATCTCGCCGTCAAAGGTTGCGGCCTCCTCGTAGAGTTTCAGCACGCGCTTCCAAATCCATTGCGCACAGGTCAAATCTTCCTGGCTACCCCACTGGCGTTTAGCAGGGCTACAAACCGCTGCTTCCGGGTGACGATTTAAAAATTCTGCTTTTGAAATCTTCCCGTCGGACTGCGAAGCATCCGGACTAGAATTATTTTCTGGTTCTTTGACTGGTTCAGAAGAGTGACTGATTCTGGGTGAATCTCCTTCACTATCCCCTAGTGAATGTGCTGCACCATCTGGTGAATTTCCTGCACCAGCCCCTGATGAATTTGCTTCACCATCCTGGTGAATCTCCTGCACTACCCTCGCACTGGTATTTGCACCGCTCAGGGTTAGTCGGTAGAAGTTGCTGCCATTGCCTTTCGGCCCCGATCTGGTTTCTTTTCGCATCAGTCCAGACTCGCAAAGCGCGGCAACATGATTCATAACGGAACGACGGCTGATCTCACACTGATCAGCGATATGCTGATAGCTCGGCCAGCATTCGCCCTGGTCACTTGCGTTATCGGCCAGCTTTAGCAGGACAAGCTTACGAAGCGGGTTTCCTACCTTGACCTTCATCGCCTGAACCATCAGTTCCATGCTCATAGAACACCTCGATACAGCTGAACTAGGCTACGTTTGAAGAAGTAGAAACCAGCTTCACTTTGACGCCGACCAGCTGCGCCAGCGCGTCGATAGCTTCCAGAGTCTCGCGGCGGATTACCGGTTGCGGTTTCCCAGTGAATACCGCGTTGGTGGCTTCGATACACTCTTTGTTAACCTTGGCGGCCCGGTAGAGCATGCAGTCTTTCTGCTTCAGCTCGTTATCAATGGCTGTGCGGATGGCATAGCTCAGGACTTCCGCCTGTTTCAGGTAGTTAGGCGTATTGTTGCGGAATGCACGCTGAATAATTTGCTTGTTGTTGTGCAAGCGCCGCGCGTACTCGTCAGGGTCCGTCACGTTATCCAATGGCTGAAGCAGATCGCCAAAGTGATGCGGGGTTATAAGCTGCGTGACCGTCTTCCATCCCTTTTCCTGAGCCCAGGACTCCAGCTCACATGCTAGTTTTTTGATTTCCATCACTCAGACTCCTTTGAATCTTTTGGGTTATCTTTGTGCTCATACAAAACTGAGTCGTACTTCAATGCACCACCCGTTATCTTTTCTAGTCGCGCGGCTCGTCGTTCAGGGACCAACTCACCCCATTCACTGACAGAGGATCGAGCGATGTTGAGAGCTCTCGCTACATTGGCTTTTTTCCCAAAGTGTTTTATTACATCTTCGGTTTTCATTGGGTTCTCCTTGGTAAGTTTTCCTAACTTTATATGTTAAGGAAACAAGAGTCAATGCGCGTTAGGATTTCCGAACTATGAAAACGATCGGTCAGCGTATAAAAGAGCGACGCTCTGCCTTGAAATATACCCAGCGCAGCCTAGGTAAACAGGCTGGGGTTGCCCATGTCACAATCTCTCAGTGGGAACGTGATGAAACCTCACCGAGAGGCGATAACCTATTCAAACTAGCTGCAGCACTGAACGTAGAGCCGGGCTGGATTATTAAGGGTGATGAGGGGTATGAACCACCACCAGCCGAATCCTACAGATTGTTATCCCCACAGCAGCATCAGCTTTTAGAGCTCTTCGACAAGCTTCCTAATGCAGAGAAAGAACAACACATCATCAATTTGCGGGACAAGGTCAAGGACTATGATCAAACGTTCAATGACCTCATAAAAACCAAAAGCAAAGAAGAAATCCTGCAGATCCTCAAAAACCTCGACATCAAATAATTTTCACCCTCATAGGCCGCTCCAACAGCGGCCTTTTTGCGTTTTCCGCCCCCTTATGTTAGGTTTTGCGAAATTTATACTTGACGATTTGTTAGGTTTAAATAACAATTAGCGTTATCAAAACTTAACAGCAGTAATCAGTAAACGTTCCGCCTACCCGGCGATAAGGGTAAACAGAGCGAACAAGCAGGACGCCCATGAAGTAGCTGCCGGCGACATACTAAACACCGGATGAGATGGAAAGACAATCGCGCAGCAGGTTTACCGTTCCGCCAGTTTGGCCTTAAAGGCACACAGGAGTTAACCATGATCGATTTCGCACGCAAAAAAGCTGGCTGCCAAGCCGTTCGCTTAAATTTGTTTGAAGTTCTGGTTCGTAAGCTTTGCTACTTACTGGCACAGAAAGGCAATCCAGAGCTTAAAGCATGAGCTCGTTCTTTGCCCTGATCGTTACCGTCTGTGCCCTCACCGGGGAATGCTCAGACATCATGCTTGGTGTTTACCAAACAGAAGCTGGTTGTAATTCAGCTGCCAAAGAGCAGCACGTTAAAGGAGAGTGTTACCCGTACAAATCAGCTGACGACCATCAGCCAGCTTTCAAATTTTAATCGAGTTGTGACCAATGGCTGCTACCAGCCCCTTAAAGCACAAAACCCGCGCAAGGCGGGTTAAGTACCCGGTCAGCCGACCAAAGCTTACCGGAATCGAGTTTCGACCAATGACCACTACCCAAGGCGGCAATCACTAGCTGCGGGTATCTTACAACCAAAATTAAGGACCCGATATGGAATTCTTTCATTTAATCAAGGCAACGCAGAAATCCGGCAAAGAAGATGCCGTTATCTGGTTCACGGCTAAATCAGAAGCACGAGCCAATTTGCAGCTGGATGTTGAGCTGGAAGATGCTGGTATTGAAACCGGCCGGGGCAAGGATTATAGCAAGCCTGTACGTACCGATTTTCCGGTTTATGACGACCTGCCTGAAGAATGCACAGTGGATTACACCTGGTGCAAACGCTACGAACTCCAGGACGATGGACGCACCTGGCTGCCAAAGGCTGGTGCTGAGTCTACTGGAGCCGTGGACAACAACACTGCCGCTCCGGAAGCGACCAGTACAGTTGAAACAACCGTCGAGAGTGTCCCGCTTGAAAACCGCACTCCATCAGTACGTTTTGCCGTTCACCTGACCAGCGACAAGTATCAATCACACATCACAAAAGAGCAGCAGCTGGCTGCCAGCGAAATGTCACTGGATGAAGGCAACACCTATCTTAAGAACCTGCTGCTGGCGAAGAGCGACATCCCTGAAGTTGCCGAACTCAGCCTGAACGCTGAGTGGAAACTTGTTCAGGCGATTAAGCTGGTTTTCGCGCCAGATGAAGCACACGAAACTGAAAATATCGCTGCATTCATGGCTGACTGGGCTAAAGCAGATGCCAGCGATCGCAACCAATTAGTGGAAGCCTGGCGCAGCGGCAAATTTACCCATGTGAAATCTGAAAGCACCAGCGACACCGGTGTTATAGCAAATCAGGGTCTTGAACCTGATAACGGTATCCAGATTGACGAGAATGATGATGAAACCACACGTTATCCAGTCGTTCGCATGCCCTTCCGCAAGCAGGTACTCGCCCAGTTCACCGCCGACGAACTGCGCCACCACTTAAGCCGCGAAGAATACGAAGGTATCAGCGCGCTGGAGATGGACACTGACAACAGCTATGTCCAGAACCTGCTGCTGGCGGCAGAAAACTGCGAACAGGTTAAAGGTTACGACACCAAAGACCTATGGCGCTATACCGACGCCATTCGCAAAGTGTTCAACCAGGAAAAGCGTCACGAACTCGCTTTGGTTCTCCGATTCACCAGAATCTGGGCGGCGACTGATTACATTGACCGCGGCCTGCTGGTAAAAGAATGGGCCAAAGGCAATCGCGTTGCAGAAATACAGCGTACTGAAAGCGGTACGAATGCTGGCGGAGGCAACAAGACTGACAGAAACCCTGACCTTAAACATGATCTTGACACTCTCGATTTAGAGATTGCACTGGCAACGCTACCAATGGATTTCAACATTTACGATATCCCTGGTGGTGTTTTCCGTCGTGCAAAAGAGATTGTTAGTAAAAAAGAAAGTCCGTTCAAGGAATGGTCTAAAGCCCTTCGTGCAACCCCGGGAGTTTTGGATTACTCGCGTGCGGCTATCTTTGCACTTATCCGTAGCGCTCACCCGGAGCATTACCTGTATCCGTCACGTCTCAGCGGATTCATTAACGCAAACCTGACTGAAAGCGATCATTCTGCTCCATCAGACGAAACTCTTGCGGCTGCGCGCCATAACCCTGAAGTGAGCTGGACAAACGAGGTAGTGACTGATTCTGCTTTTGAAACTGGCGGCCAGAATGAAGGGGCACAAGTCGACGGCGGCACGCTACCGGTTCTCGAAAAAGTTGGTAATGGTCTTTTTTCTATTGAAGGGCTGGCCACCAGCAACGCTGTAATCGACCGACAAAATACCGCGGCGGAGTACGTTGATAATGTGCAGATGGAAGAAACTGGCAATGATGAAACCCTGAACGGTGATGCGTTATCAGAAGGCACGGAAGAAACTATCTCAAGCGCAAGCGCGACTGAAAGTTATAGCAGCACAACTGCCATAAATAATGATTCCGGTCATCATAATCATACCGAGCCTGAAATGCTCTATACACACCTTATGATCGACATTGAAGCTTTTGGCAAAAAGGCTGATTCACCAGTCGTATCTATCGGAGCCGTGTTCTTTGATCCATCTACAGGTAATACCGGTTCGGAGTTTTACAAAGTGATTAGCCTGGAATCTTCCATGGCCAGCGGCGGGGTTCCTGAAGCATCTACCATAATCTTCTGGCTTAAAGCGTCGCCTGAAGCTCGTTCAGAATTAGTGATAGATGATGCTATTCCGCTCGATGATGCCTTACTGCAGCTAAATGAGTTTATAGCCGAGAATGCGGATAACGGTCCTGATTCTGTACAGGTCTGGGGGAATGGTGCCACTTATGACAATGTCCTGCTTGAGGCATCTTATGACCGAACGGGGATCACCTGCCCATGGAAGTTCTGGAATAACCGGGATGTAAGAACTGTTGTCGAGTTGGGTAAAGCCGTTGGCTGCGAGCCTCGCTATGAAATCCTATTTGATGGAGAACCTCACAAGGCTATTTCGGATGCGCTTCACCAGGTCAAATACGTGTCAGCAATCTGGCAGCGTCTGACTGAACACTGATTTTTTAATTTCAGAATATGGCCCGAATATGGGCCATTATGAGGTAAATCACATGCTTCAAATGCTGACTTTAGAAGAATGGGCTGCGGAAAAATACCGGAGTAACCCTCCAAGCCTGAATACTTTACGCCGATACGCTAAAGAGAGCATGTTCACTCCCCCGGCCACCAAAGAAGGAAGATACTGGCGGGTAAGAGAAGATGCCGAGATTACAGGTAATTTAACCCAGCCCGTTATTAAAAAATCTGATTCTCCTATGCTTCAAAGGATACTGTCTGATGGCTGCCCGACCACGTAAAAACAACGTTAAGATACCTAATCTTTATCCACTCTACAGTCGTAAGGTAAATAAAATCTACTGGCGGTATAAGCATCCCGTTACAGGTAAGTTTCATAGTCTTGGAACTAACGAGGCCGAAGCAACAGCAATAGCAATCGAAGCCAATGAGCGACTAGCTGAACAGCGCACCAGGCAGGTTTTGGCTATAAGCGACAAGATCGCCTCCAGCAAAGGAAAGGCGATAACAACAAATACGTGGTTAGATCGTTATTGGAAAATTCAGGATGAAAGACTGGAGAACGGTGATATCAAGCCGAACACTCATAAGCAAAAGGCTAAACCAGTAGCCCTACTTCGTGAGAGCGTGGGAATGAAATTGATTTCATCCGTCGATGTTCGGGATGTTGCCCAGATACTGGAGTCCTATGTTGCAGAAGGTCAACCAAGGATGGCCCAGGTAATCCGCTCTGTTTTAATCGATGTTTTCAAGGAAGCCCAACATTATGGCGAGGTACCGCCGGGTTATAACCCGGCTCTTGCTACAAAACAACCGCGCCGGCGAGTTACCCGACAACGTCTAAACCTCGACGAATGGCAAAAGATTTTCGCGATAGCTGATGCCCAACATCAATACATGGGCAATGCAATGCTATTGGCTCTCGTTACTGGTCAACGCCTTGGGGATATTTCCAACATGAAGTTTTGCGATATTTGGGATGACCATCTGCATGTCGTTCAGGAGAAAACAGGGAGCAAGCTAGCGCTCCCTCTATCCCTAAGGCTTAACGCGATTGACTGGAGTTTGAGGGATGTAGTTGCACGTTGCCGTGACTATGCAGTGAGTCCATACCTAATCCACTTTTTTCGGGCAACCTCAATGGCAGAACGAGGTGCCCAGGTAAAGTCGAACACAATAACAATGAACTTCAGTAAGGCTCGTGATAAATCAGACATAAATTGGGGGGATGGCACGCCAGCTACTTTCCATGAACAACGCTCGTTAGCGGAAAGACTATATGAGATTCAAGGGATAGATACTCAGAAGTTGCTAGGTCATAAGTCACCGAATCAAACGGCTCGATATCATGATGATCGGGGTAAAGATTGGATAAAAATATTTATATAAAGGAGTATACACTCCTTTATATTTATTTTTTTAAAACCCCATCGGACTGCAAAACTTCTTACCAATTAATTAAACATAACGATTAATATCTTTTATAAAGAATAGATTTTAGACTTAAACTTTTATCTTAACCCATTCAGATAAAGATTGCATTTTATTAACCTTTATCTAACGCTTTTTTTAAATAATTTCCGAACGCATCCGCAAATAACCTTGATTATTTCGACATGCACTAACAACATAAAACCTTGCATGAACAAGTAGTTGAAAATTGTTAGAGAAAAAATTTCAGTAATGATAACCGCTAAGGCAGCACCAATCAATCCGAACCTTAGAGAAAAAAAATAAGAAAGCACCAAACTAAAAACCAAAATAAATATAGTTTTATATAGCAAAAATCTATATCCAGAAAGCTTAACAATTATTTTTGATGAAGCCATTCCAAGTGTAGATAATAATGTTGCAAAACATAATAAAATGCAGGGCGCTATAGATTCATTATACTCACCACCATATATGTAGAAGATTATATAGCTTATCAAAAACGTCATCAGAAATATTACCGGAATTGACAGTAAAATGATATTCAAATGCAGTCTTGCACCAAGATTGATTATTTTTGATTTGTTTTTCTCTCGAAATATTGCCGGTAGACAAGAGGTTAGCAACGATAACAAAATGAAATTCCAACTAGTAGCAAGAGTTTGAGAAACTGAATATATGCCGACATCATGATCCCCATACAAAAATGATATTACAAGTAAATTCAATCTCGGATAGATTGATGCAATAACAGAAGGAATAACGAGAATACTACCCGCATAACTCAGGTAAAAAAACCTTTTTCTTAATACTTTGTATTTTATTGTCACTTTACTTTTATATTCCTTCCGGAATATAAATAATTTCAAAAAGTAAGGGGTGGCGCTTATAATTATAAGAGGCAGCCCAAATAAGATAACCGGAGCTTTATATTTAACCATTAATGCTCTGACTACTAAACCGAAAATAAGTCCGGTTACGTTTGCAAGAGCATTCATTCTAGAGTTCAGCAATGACTCATTAAAGCTTGTATATGTATCAATTGTGTAAAAGTAATATGCCAAACATATTGACAGCACTAACACCATACCTGTTAAATCCATTTGCACATTTAAAATCATGATGCAAGTACATGCAAAAAATATAAATACCGCACTCCTCAATATGAATATAGGCAACATTAATTGAATGCCGCCCAGTAAGTTTGTGGTTATTCTTTTATAGAAAATACTATCGCTACCAAAAACCGCGGCAACTTGAATAATTTGAAAAATCGCAGTTGCGATTGCTATTTGCCCAATTACTACAGGCCCCAAGTATTTAGCTACTAAAGCGTTTATAAAGAAAAGACCAATTATGCCTATTGATTTTTCTGTAATCATCCAAATGATATTTTTTTGAGTTTTAGTTAACACCTACTCAACCTCTTTTAAATATTTATTTCTCTTCATTATCTTTATATAGTAAATCTATGAATTGCGTAATATCCATGCTATTTTTATTAAATAGCATAACGTAAACAACAGCAACTATCAGTATCAATAAGACAATACATGAAAGTAGAAATAACATATTCAATCCTCTTTTTAACATTGAATTCAAAACCAATACAATTCAAAGCAGAATGAGTAGACTAGTATAAATATCGCAAAAAATATAATTGCAGAAGTGTTTTTTAGCAAAACTCAATCATGGAAAACATTAGTATGCAAACTATATATTAAAATAGTTATAAAATAAATTGTTAGCACCCTACCAAACAATCAACTAACACAAAACACACATCCTAACGACTATTGAGAATGATAGGTTGATAATATTTGACGAACCCAGCATTAACTGCTGGTAATTTAACTCATAAATAAATTATGTATAATTACACAAGAACATATTTAAATTTAAACTTGCCATCCCCTAAAAAGATCATATGATTGCCTAACATCAAACTTTAAGAATGAAAATAATAGCAGAGGCATTAAATCATGTTTGACCATATCTTAGAGATTGTTGAAGCTTCTAACAAATTTATACGCATTTATGCGTCAAATGGACAGCAGATACACAGCACACTCAATAATAAACCACATGTTTACTTTCTCACCGAAGGTAGAGTAGATATTTATAGGAAAACAGACGATATTTTAATTTTCACTGTATATGCACCTTATATTTTAGGGTTATTTTTTATGTTCGAAAAGAATGATTATCATTATTTCAGAGCTTCGACGGATGCAACCTTTACAGCAATACCAACTATAGAACTGAACTGCCTAGCTGATAGTAATAATTTGTGGAAACATTTTTTCTTAATGACTTGTGAAATCGCTTCAAACTTTTTCAAAAGGGATCAAAGATTTTCATCAAAAAATGCCTACGATATTATAAAAAACAACTTAGAAGCTATATGGGAATTACCAGAAAATGAAAGATCTCAAATTTCAGTTTTCAAATTTATTTTATCTAGAAGTACAATATCTCGTAGCTCCTTAAATAAAGTTCTAAAAGACCTCAATGATGGGGGGTATATTAAAATTCACAGAGGAAAACTTTTAAACATTAAAAATCTACCGCTAAAATACTAATCACTTAGGCGGCAGAAAAATCTTTCTCCACAATGGTGTTGTTTCTGATGCAATACTCTTCTTTTCGTTTATGCGATAATTAGCATAAAGACAATAGATTGAGAATGGAATCAATACCATTATCGATAAAATAGATATTGTATTATACATGCTCATAAACCCCCTCCTTTGTTGCCAGAGCATACATATAAAGTTCATGTCTATTTTTTAAATTCAACTTTTGCAAAATATTACGTCGATGTGTGCTTATTGTCTTTTTTGTTATGTTAAGAATAATTGCAATGTTGTCATCTGTTGTTCCTTCAGAAAACAAAGTGAACAAAAGAGTCTCTTGTGATGATAGTTTTTTAAAATGAAGCATATCATGAAAGTCATTTTGGTCTGTTAAATCATTAAAACACTCAATGTATTTATCCAAGTCGTAATTACATGGTAAAATCAAAGTTTTTTCTGGTCTGTATTTTGAAACTGCATAACAATGTAAAAAGTTATCTGTAATAATAATATCTTGAGTATGATACTTATGATAAAAAATAAGTGTTGGAAGCTTTGTGGTTTGCTCAACGTTATATGTATAAGATTCAAAAACTTTTGAATCTTCAATAAGTTCCCTGATGCCGTGATATAAAAAATAATTGTCAGTAATAACGTATATTCTTAATAATTTTTTAGAGATCATTTTATTCACCTTCAAAATCAAAACAAATATCCTATCCCAATGATGAAAGTATTTATTTCTTTGTTATCAATAAGACCCAATTCATATCCTGAATTAAATTGAATGTTGTCTGTTAAATTGTAAAAAAAACCAGCACCAAAAGCAGCCCCGTAAACCTCATGTGTTTGATTAGGTGTCATTTTTGAGCCAGAAGCAAGACCAGCAAGCCCATATAAGTTTATATCTTGCGTAATGTTAAATGCTATACCCGGCATAATAGATGCATATTTATTCTTTAAATAAGAATATCCAGAGCCGCTGGTATTCTGTATATAAGTGCCTGATGCGACCAGTGCGAAATCATTCATATCGTGTCTAAACATGATATTCAATCCATGCATATTTTCTGCCCCATTTTTCTTGCCTATAGCATAATTCATAGACATTGAATTACTAGCAGATACAGTCGTGTTAAAAACGAAAATAAAAAGAAATAGCACTGCAAGCTTAATTTTATGCATAGATCCTCCAAAGATTTCTCTTAAATATACAGAGATAAAATTGTGTTACCAGCATATAAATACGCAAAAAAAAATCATAATCACACAATGAAATGTATATTTTTGTACATTGACTAAGGAAACCAGCAGGAACCAGTGATTCCCAGATAAAATAGCAAAAGGATATGAGAACCGAGTTTGTATACATTTCTGATAGTTTGGAGACTACAACGCCCGAATACATATTATATGCTTATAGCAACCTGTATGCCGTCCGGTAAATTGTTATGGCCAATGCGGAAATAATAGGAAAAAACATCTGATTAAGAGAGGGTTTTGATAATCTATTTTGATAAATTGTTGATAACCATTCGAAAACTAATAATAAAAACGGGAACCAATCGGCTCCCGTTCCAGTTTAACCTAGAATCTGGATTACATGTTCGCGATAATCGCGTCGCCAAACTCTGAGCATTTCAGCAGCTTAGCGCCTTCCATCAGACGTTCGAAATCATAGGTGACGGTTTTCGCGTTAATCGCGCCTTCCATACCTTTGACAATCAGGTCTGCGGCTTCGAACCATTCCATATGACGCAGCATCATCTCTGCGGACAGGATGATAGAGCCCGGGTTCACTTTGTCCTGACCCGCGTATTTTGGTGCAGTACCGTGGGTCGCTTCGAACAGGGCGCATTCGTCACCGATGTTCGCGCCAGGGGCGATACCGATACCGCCAACCTGCGCTGCCAGGGCGTCAGAAATGTAGTCACCGTTCAGGTTCATACAGGCAATCACGTCGTATTCTGCAGGACGCAGCAGGATCTGCTGCAGGAACGCATCGGCGATCACATCTTTAATGACGATCTCTTTGCCGGTGTTCGGGTTTTTGATCTTCTGCCATGGGCCGCCGTCGATCAGCTCACCGCCGAACTCTTCGGTCGCCAGCTGGTAGCCCCAGTCTTTGAACGCGCCTTCGGTGAACTTCATGATGTTGCCTTTGTGAACCAGGGTCACAGAGTCGCGGTCGTTGGTGATAGCGTATTCAATCGCCGCACGCACCAGACGCTTGGTCCCTTCTTCGGAACATGGCTTGATGCCGATACCACAATGCTCAGGGAAGCGAATTTTCTTCACGCCCATCTCTTCGCGCAGGAATTTAATCACTTTTTCTGCGTCAGCAGAGTCCGCTTTCCATTCGATACCCGCGTAGATGTCTTCTGAGTTTTCGCGGAAGATAACCATATCAGTCAGTTCAGGGTGCTTAACCGGGCTTGGGGTGCCCTGATAGTAACGAACCGGACGCAGACACACGTACAGGTCCAGCTCCTGACGCAGTGCCACGTTCAGGGAACGGATACCGCCGCCAACAGGCGTCGTCAGAGGGCCTTTAATAGCAACGCGGTAGTCGCGGATCAGGTCCAGCGTTTCTGCTGGCAGCCAGACGTCCTGGCCATAAACTTGAGTAGATTTCTCACCGGTGTAAATTTCCATCCAGGAAATTTTACGCTCGCCTTTGTAGGCTTTCTCAACAGCGGCATCAACCACTTTCAGCATCGCCGGGGTAACGTCTACACCGATTCCGTCACCTTCAATGAACGGGATAATCGGATTGTGAGGAACGTTAATCTTGCCGTTTTGCAGGGTGATCTTTTTACCTTCCGCCGGAACAACTACTTTGCTTTCCATTAACCTCTCCTTCGAGCGCTTCTGGTTGTTACTGATCTTATGTTAATAAATTGTAATGAGCCCTTCGATAGTACCTGATTGTCCTGCGCCATGAAAGGTCTTCGTTATTAGGCTATAATGCGGCAATTGATAACGCCTGAAAATACCATGAAGAAAACTTCTTTTACAAAACACCGGGTTGAGCGATTCAGCTCACGACAAGCCGCCAGAAGACCGCAAGAAACCCAGCCAAAGCGGGTTATTTTGTTCAATAAACCCTACGATGTTTTGCCGCAGTTTACCGATGAAGCCGGGCGCAGCACGCTGAAGGATTTTATTCCCGTTCAGGGGGTCTACGCGGCCGGGCGTCTGGACCGCGACAGCGAAGGCCTGCTGGTCTTAACCAACGACGGCGCGCTGCAGGCGAGGCTCACGCAGCCGGGCAAACGCACCGGCAAAATTTACTTCGTCCAGGTCGAAGGCGAGCCGGACGAACAAACGCTGGAAAAATTGCGCAAAGGCGTCACGCTGAACGACGGCCCAACACTGCCCGCAGGTATTGAACGCGTGAATGAACCGGAGTGGCTGTGGCCGCGCAATCCGCCGATTCGTGAACGCAAATCCATCCCGACCAGCTGGCTCAAAATCACCCTTTACGAAGGCCGCAACCGTCAGGTTCGCCGCATGACCGCACATGTCGGCTTCCCTACCCTGCGTCTGATTCGCTACGCCATGGGCAGCTACACCCTGGATACGCTGGCAAACGGCGAATGGCGCGACGCTGCCCCTTAAGGAGAAATGATGTTTAAACCTCATGTTACGGTTGCCTGCGTGGTCCACGCCCGGGGTAAATTCCTGGTTGTCGAAGAGAGCATTAACGGCAAAGCGCTGTGGAACCAGCCTGCCGGACACCTTGAAGCCAATGAAACCCTGCTGGAGGCAGCAAAACGCGAGCTGTGGGAAGAGACAGGCATTCACGCTGAACCCCAGCACTTCATCCGTATGCACCAGTGGATTGCGCCCGACAGCACCCCGTTCCTGCGCTTTTTATTCGCCGTTGAGCTTAGCGAAACGTGCGCCACTGAGCCGCACGATGACGATATAGACCGCTGTCTGTGGGTCACCGCCGACGAGATCCTGAACGCGCCAAACCTGCGCTCGCCGCTGGTTGCGGAAAGCATTCGCTGCTGGCAGTCAGGCGGACGCCTGCCGCTGGATGTCATCGGCGCATTTAACTGGCCGTTTACAGAGGGTGCCAATGGTGGGGGGGCGTGATAGAATACGCCGCCTTGAAGTTCAATGTCGTGAGTATTCCATGTCAGATAACAGCCAGAAAAAAGTGATCGTCGGCATGTCCGGCGGTGTCGATTCCTCCGTTTCCGCCTACCTGTTACAGCAACAGGGCTATAAGGTGGAGGGCCTGTTCATGAAGAACTGGGAGGAAGATGATGGCGAGGAATACTGCACTGCCGCAGCGGATCTTGCCGACGCGCAGGCCGTATGCGATAAGCTCGGCATTGAACTGCACACCGTTAACTTTGCCGCAGAATACTGGGACAACGTTTTTGAACTGTTCCTGGAAGAGTACAAAGCGGGCCGCACGCCGAACCCGGATATTCTGTGCAACAAAGAGATCAAATTTAAGGCCTTCCTGGAATTCGCCGCGGAAGATTTGGGCGCTGACTACATCGCGACCGGCCACTACGTGCGTCGTGCAGACGTGAATGGTAAAAGCCAGCTGCTGCGCGGTCTGGACGGCAACAAAGATCAAAGCTATTTCCTCTATACGCTGAGCCACGAGCAGATCGCCCAGAGCCTGTTCCCGGTCGGCGAGCTGGAAAAGCCGCAGGTGCGTAAAATCGCCGAAGAGCTGGACCTGATCACCGCGAAGAAAAAAGACTCTACCGGCATCTGCTTCATCGGCGAGCGTAAATTCCGCGATTTCCTGGGGCGCTACCTGCCCGCACAGCCGGGTAAAATTGTCACCGTCGACGGGGAAGAGATTGGCCAGCACCAGGGGCTGATGTACCACACGCTCGGCCAGCGTAAAGGCCTGGGTATCGGCGGAACGAAAGAAGGTAGCGAAGATCCGTGGTACGTAGTCGACAAAGATGTCGAAAACAATATTCTGGTTGTTGCTCAGGGTCACGACCATCCGCGTCTGATGTCCGTTGGCCTGATCGCGCAACAGCTGCACTGGGTCGATCGTGAGCCGCTGAAAGGCACGCTGCGCTGCACGGTGAAAACACGCTACCGTCAGACCGATATTCCTTGCACCGTTACCGCGCTCGATGACGATCGCATTGACGTGCGCTTCGACGAGCCGGTTGCCGCCGTCACCCCAGGTCAGTCTGCTGTCTTCTACAGCGGCGAGATCTGCCTGGGCGGCGGGATCATTGAACAGCGCCTGCCGCTGCCTGCTGTTTAATACGATTGCACACATAAAGGAGACCGTGTGGCGAAGAACTACTATGACATCACCCTGGCGCTGGCGGGAATTTGCCAGTCAGCCCGTCTGGTGCAACAGCTGGCGCATCAGGGTCATTGCGACGCTGATGCCCTGCACGTTTCACTGAACAGCGTTATCGATCTTAACCCCGGCTCGACCCTGGGCGTGTTCGGCGGCAGTGAAACCAATCTTCGTCTCGGTCTTGAAACCCTGCTGGGCGTGCTAAACGCCAGCAGCCGTCAGGGATTAAACGCGGAGCTCACACGCTACACGTTGAGCCTGATGGTGCTGGAGCGTAAGCTGAGCGCAGCAAAAGGCGCGCTCAATACCCTGGGCGATCGTATTGCCGGGCTGCAGCGTCAGCTCGACCATTTTGACCTGCAGTCCGAAACGCTGCTCAGCGCCATGGCCGGCATTTATGTTGACGTCATCAGCCCGCTGGGCCCGCGTATTCAGGTCACCGGATCCCCTGCCGTACTGCAAAGCCCGCAGGTACAGGCAAAAGTGCGCGCGTCCCTGCTGGCAGGTATCCGCGCCGCCGTGCTGTGGCACCAGGTCGGTGGTGGCCGCCTGCAGTTAATGTTTTCTCGTAATCGCCTGACCACTCAGGCAAAACAAATTCTTGCTCATTGTTAACCTCCCGGAGTTGCGAATTATGGAATTATCCTCACTGACCGCCGTATCCCCTGTCGATGGACGCTACGGCGATAAAGTCAGCGCGCTGCGCGGGATCTTCAGCGAATATGGTTTGCTGAAGTTCCGTGTTCAGGTTGAAGTACGCTGGCTGCAAAAGCTGGCCGCCCAGGCAGCAATCAAGGAAGTTCCTGCTTTTGACGAAAAGGCAAACGATTACCTTGATAAAATCGTTGCCGAGTTTAGCGAACAAGACGCCGCGCGCATTAAAACCATTGAACGCACCACCAACCACGATGTTAAGGCGGTTGAGTACTTCCTGAAAGAGAAAGTGGAAAGCGTCCCTGCGCTGCACGCCGTGTCTGAGTTCATCCACTTCGCCTGTACCTCTGAAGACATCAACAACCTGTCCCATGCGCTGATGCTCTCCACCGCGCGCAAAGAGGTAGTGCTGCCTTACTGGCGTAAAATCATCGACGCGGTGAAAGCGCTGTCCGTGGAATACCGCGATATTCCGCTGCTCTCCCGTACCCACGGCCAGCCAGCCACCCCGTCCACGATGGGTAAAGAGATGGCCAACGTAGCGTACCGTATGGAGCGCCAGTATCGTCAGCTGGAACAGGTTGAAATTCTTGGCAAAATCAACGGCGCGGTCGGTAACTATAACGCCCACATCGCCGCCTACCCGGAAGTGGACTGGCACCAGTTCAGCGAAGAGTTCGTGACCTCTCTGGGCATTCAGTGGAACCCGTACACTACCCAGATTGAGCCGCACGACTATATCGCCGAACTGTTTGACTGCATTGCGCGCTTCAACACCATCCTGATCGACTTCGATCGTGACGTGTGGGGCTACATCGCCCTGAACCACTTCAAGCAGAAAACCATCGCCGGTGAAATCGGCTCTTCCACCATGCCGCACAAAGTAAACCCTATCGACTTCGAAAACTCAGAAGGCAACCTGGGCCTGGCAAACGCCGTGCTGCAGCATATGGCGAGCAAACTGCCGGTATCCCGCTGGCAGCGCGACCTGACCGACTCCACCGTACTGCGTAACCTGGGCGTGGGCATTGGCTATGCGCTGATCGCGTATCAGTCCACCCTGAAAGGCGTGAGCAAGCTGGAAGTGAACCGTGACCGTCTGCTGGACGAGCTGGATCACAACTGGGAAGTTCTGGCGGAGCCAATCCAGACCGTGATGCGCCGTTACGGTATCGAAAAACCGTACGAGAAGCTGAAAGAGCTGACCCGCGGCAAACGCGTTGACGCCGAAGGCATGAAGCAGTTTATCGACGGTCTGGCGCTGCCGGAGGAAGAGAAAACGCGCCTGAAGGCGATGACCCCGGCGAACTACATTGGCCGCGCCATCACCATGGTTGACGAGCTGAAGTAACGCCCCTCTCCCCCTTTTCGCCCGAAAAGGGGGATGCTTTTCCCCGGTTTACTCAATGTTTATCCCCAAAACAACATAATCAGCGTTAAACTATTCATACCAATTATTTAGGGAGAAGAGATGATGCGCGTACTGGTTGTTGAGGATAACGCATTGCTACGTCATCACCTGAAGGTTCAGCTTCAGGAGATGGGACATCAGGTGGACGATGCTGAAGACGCAAAAGAAGCCGATTATTATCTCAATGAACACCTGCCGGATATCGCCATTGTCGATTTAGGGCTGCCTGACGAAGACGGTCTGTCGTTGATTCGCCGCTGGCGCAGCCATGATGTCTCCCTACCGGTTCTGGTTCTGACCGCCCGTGAAGGCTGGCAGGATAAGGTCGAAGTGCTGAGCGCGGGTGCGGATGATTACGTCACCAAGCCGTTTCATATTGAAGAGGTGGCGGCGCGCATGCAGGCGCTGTTACGCCGCAATAGCGGGCTGGCTTCACAGGTTATTTCCATCCCGCCTTTCCAGGTCGATCTCTCCCGTCGGGAGTTAGCGATCAATGATGAAGTGATCAAGCTTACCGCCTTCGAATACACCATTATGGAAACGCTGATCCGTAACAACGGCAAAGTGGTAAGCAAAGATTCCTTAATGCTCCAGCTTTACCCTGATGCGGAACTGCGCGAGAGCCATACCATTGACGTGCTGATGGGGCGTTTGCGCAAGAAAATTCAGGCGCAGTATCCGCAGGATGTGATTACCACCGTCCGTGGCCAGGGCTACCTGTTCGAATTACGCTAAATGAGACGGATTTTACGCCATATTCTGCCCCTCTCCCTGAGGGTTCGTTTCTTACTGGCAACGGCCGCCGTCGTGCTGGTGCTGTCACTCTCCTACGGCATGGTCGCCCTGGTGGGCTATAGCGTCAGCTTTGATAAAACCACCTTTCGGCTGCTGCGTGGCGAAAGCAATCTTTTTTATACCCTGGCGAAGTGGGAAAACAATCAAATCACCGTCGAAATGCCGGAAAACCTCAACCAGCAGAGTCCAACGCTGGCCCTGATTTATGACGAAAAGGGCAAGCTACTGTGGGCGCAGCGTGACATCCCATGGCTGGTCAAAAGCATTCGTCCGGACTGGCTCAGAACCAACGGGTTTCATGAAATTGAAGCCGATCTCAACACCACCAGCTCGCTGATCCGTGAAGATCGCTCCCTGCAGCAAAAGCTGAACGAGATCCGCGCCGACAATGCCGAAACGGAGATGACGCACTCCGTCGCGATTAACCTCTATCCGGCGACGCTAAACATGCCGCAGCTGACCATTGTGGTGATCGACACCATTCCGGTCGAGCTGAAGCGTTCTTATATGGTCTGGAGTTGGTTCATCTATGTTCTGGCTGCGAATCTCCTGCTGGTGATCCCGCTGCTGTGGGTGGCGGCATGGTGGAGCTTGCGCCCCATTGAATCACTGGCGAAAGAGGTTCGCGAGCTGGAGGAACATCATCGCGAGAAGCTGAACCCGGAAACCACGCGCGAGCTCACCAGCCTGGTGCGAAACCTCAACCGCCTGCTGAAAAGTGAACGCGAACGCTATGATAAATACCGTACGACGCTTACCGACCTGACCCACAGCCTGAAAACCCCGCTCGCGGTCATGCAAAGTACCCTCCGTTCAATGCGCAGTTCGAAGCTGAGCGTCGACGATGCCGAGCCGGTGATGCTGGAACAGATCAGCCGTATTTCCCAGCAAATTGGCTATTACCTGCATCGCGCCAGCATGCGTTCCGGCAGCGCGCTGCTGAGCCGTGAGCTGCACCCGGTTGCCCCGCTTCTGGATAACCTCACGTCCGCCCTCAACAAGGTGTATCAGCGTAAAGGGGTGAATATCAGCCTCGATATCTCGCCAGAGATAAGCTTTGTGGGTGAAAAAAATGACTTCATGGAAGTGATGGGTAACCTGCTGGATAACGCCTGCAAATACTGCCTGGAGTTCGTGGAAGTTTCTGCGCGCCAGACGGAAACCGAGCTGCATATTATCGTTGAGGATGATGGCCCGGGGATCCCGCGCAATAAGCGTGACGTGGTGTTCGATCGCGGTCAGCGCGCCGATACGTTACGTCCAGGACAGGGCGTAGGATTAGCCGTCGCGCGCGAGATTGTCGATCAGTACGACGGGAAAATCGAAACCAGCGAAAGCTTACTGGGCGGCGCCAGAATGGAGGTCATTTTTGGTCGCCAGCAGCCCACATCGAACGATAGTTAACCCGTTATGTGAAAAATGCGAGGATCTCGCAGCCGGGGGGCTGAGCTTCCGTTATAATCCGAGTCAGTAAGAGCCTGCGGAATAAAAAAATTATGGATTATCACTTAACGCTTAACTGGCCCGAGTTTATTGAACGTTACTGGCAAAAACGCCCGGTGGTTCTGAAACGCGGGTTCAGCAATTTTGTCGACCCCATCTCGCCTGACGAGCTGGCCGGTCTGGCCATGGAAAACGAAGTCGACAGCCGTCTGGTCAGCCACCAGGACGGGAAATGGCAGGTTAGCCACGGTCCTTTCGAAAGCTACGATCACCTCGGTGAAAACAACTGGTCGCTGCTGGTGCAGGCGGTCAACCACTGGCACGAGCCAACTGCCGCCTTAATGCGTCCGTTCCGCGCCCTGCCCGACTGGCGCATGGACGATCTGATGATCTCCTTCTCCGTGCCTGGCGGCGGCGTGGGCCCGCATCTGGACCAGTACGACGTATTCATCATTCAGGGTACGGGCCGCCGCCGCTGGCGCGTGGGCGAAAAAGTACCTATGAAGCAGCACTGCCCGCATCCGGACCTGCTGCAGGTTGATCCGTTTGAAGGGATTATCGACGAAGAGCTGGAGCCGGGCGATATTCTCTACATTCCGCCTGGATTCCCTCACGAGGGTTACTCGCTGGAAAACTCCCTCAACTACTCCGTGGGGTTCCGCGCGCCAAGCGGCCGCGAGATGATCAGCGGATTTGCCGACTACGTTCTGCAACGCGAGCTGGGCAGCTATCGTTACAGCGACCCCGATGTGCCTGCACGCGAGCATCCGGCCGATATCCTGCCTGCAGAGCTGGATAAGCTGCGCGGCATGATGCTGGATTTGATCAACGAACCGGAACATTTCCGTCAGTGGTTTGGCGAGTTTATCAGCCAGTCTCGTCATGAGCTGGACGTTGCGCCACCGGAGCCGCCTTATCAGGCTGACGAGATTTATGATGCGCTCCAGCAGGGCGACAAGCTGGTACGTCTGGGCGGGTTGCGCGTGCTGCGCATTGGCGAGGAGGTATTCGTCAACGGCGAGAAGCTGGACTCTCCGCACCGTCCAGCGCTCGAATCCATAGCCAGCCATCTGGTGCTGACTGCCGATACCTTTGGCGATGCGCTGGAAGACCCGTCTTTCCTCGCGATGCTGGCCGCGCTGGTTAACAGCGGGTACTGGTTCTTTGAGGACTGAGTCGCCTTAATGCCCGGTGGCGCTTTGCCACCGGGCTTTTCTTACCGCTTCGCGGTCAACTCCGCTATCCGCACTATCACCTTCACCGCTTTTTCCATTCCTTCCAGCGTCACAAACTCATGCTTGCCATGGTAGTTGTAGCCACCGGTAAACAGGTTCGGGCACGGTAGCCCCATGAATGACAGCTGAGAACCGTCGGTGCCGCCGCGAATCGGTTTTAATATCGGTTCAATATCGCAGTCGCGCATCGCCTGCTGGGCGATATCGAGAATATGCGGATGCGCCATCACCTTCTCGCGCATATTGTAATAGCTGTCTTCGATGATGAGCTCAATGTAGCAGTCGGGATGCAGGCCCTTACCCACCTTTTTGGCGATCTCCATCATCTTACGCTTGCGTGCCTCAAAGGCTTTACGGTCGAAATCGCGGATGATGTAGTGCATCTGCGCGCTGTCCACGGTGCCTTTGATGCTGGTCAGGTGATAGAAACCTTCATACCCCTCGGTCTGTTCGGGGCTCTCTTCCGCCGGGACTTCCGCATGAATTCGCGACGCCAGCGACAGCGCGTTCACCATGACGCCTTTCGCCGAACCGGGGTGAACGTTGTTGCCGACAATTTTGATCGTGACGGACGCGGCATTGAAGTTTTCATATTCCAGCTCACCGACGCCACCACCGTCGACGGTGTAGGCCCACTGGGCGTTAAAGGCGTCCACGTCGAAGTGCTTCGCGCCCTTGCCGACCTCTTCATCCGGCGTAAAGGCCACGCGGATGTCGCCGTGCGGAATATCTTTGCCCTTCAGCACCGCCAGCGCCGTCATGATTTCCGCGATCCCCGCTTTGTCATCCGCCCCCAGCAGGGTTTTCCCGTCGGTGGTGATCAGCGTCTGGCCCAGCAGCTGATGCAGCACCGGGAACATCACGGGCGAGAGCACTTCGTCGCCAATGCCCAGCGCAATGTCACCGCCGCGGTAATTTTCCACAATCTGCGGGTTCACATTTTTACCGCTAAAATCAGGAGAGGTGTCGACATGGGAGATAAAGCCAATCGCCGGAATGTCACCCGGGACATTCGCCGGCAGCGTTCCCATCACAGTGCCTTTCTCGCTTAACGTGACGTTGACCAGCCCCATGGCGTCAAGCTGCTCTTTCAGCAGGTTTAATAACTTCCACTGGCCTTCGGTGCTCGGCACCTGGCGAACACCCGGTTTAGATTGGGTATCCAGCGAAACGTACTGTAAAAAACGCTCAAGTAATTTATCCATGCAGTCACCCTCACTTTTTGTGACAACATTATCAATAAGCATCAAAACGCAAATATTGCGTCAGGTCACTTTTATCCCGCAAACGAGAATATTTTCCGTTTATATCGTTATGCGTTAGTAAATGTAGCTTATGAATCAGTGACAAGGATTGGCGATTACCGGGGATTGCCGTAGAATGTCCGCCCTCATTACGAGTCACCAAGGTGGTTACACACAAACCCCGCTTCAGTCTGCTGCCTGAGGCGTCTATATGGGACAGCGCAAAAATTGAATACACAAACCCGTTCACCGCTGGTGAAACTGGAACGAATTCGTAAAAGTTTTGATGGCAAAGACGTTATTTCCGACCTCACTCTTACCATCAATGACGGTGAGTTTCTGACGCTGCTTGGCCCCTCCGGCTGCGGCAAAACAACCGTACTGCGCCTTATCGCCGGGCTGGAAAGCGTCGATAACGGCCATATCCATCTAGAGAACCAGGACATTACCCGGGTTCCTGCCGAAGATCGCCACGTTAATACCGTCTTTCAGAGCTATGCCCTGTTCCCGCACATGACCGTTTTTGAAAACGTGGCGTTTGGCCTGCGGATGCAAAAAACCCCGGCGCATGAGATCGAACCGCGCGTCACCGACGCCCTGCGCATGGTACAGCTTGAGACGTTTGCCCAGCGTAAACCCCATCAGCTTTCCGGCGGCCAGCAGCAGCGCGTGGCCATCGCCCGCGCCGTGGTTAACAAGCCGCGTCTGCTTCTGCTGGATGAATCCCTCTCCGCGCTGGATTACAAGCTGCGCAAACAGATGCAGAACGAGCTCAAAGCCCTGCAGCGCAAACTCGGCATTACCTTTGTCTTCGTCACCCACGATCAGGAAGAAGCCCTGACCATGTCAGACCGCATCGTGGTGATGCGCGACGGCAAAATCGAGCAGGACGGCACGCCGCGCGAAATCTACGAAGAGCCGAAGAACCTGTTTGTCGCCAGCTTCATTGGCGAGATCAATATCTTTGACGCCACGGTGATTGAACGTCTGGACGACCAGCGCGTGCTCGCCAGCGTCGAAGGACGCGAATGCAATATCACGGTGAATTTCCCCGTCGAGAAGGGACAAAAGCTCAACGTTCTGCTGCGCCCGGAAGATCTGCGCGTCGATGAAATCCACGGCAATACCGAGGCCGAAGGGTTAATCGGCTATATCCGCGAGCGCAACTACAAAGGGATGACCCTGGAGTCTGTCGTCGAGCTTGAGAACGGCAAAATGGTGATGGTCAGCGAGTTCTTTAACGAGGACGACCCTGACTTCGACCACTCGCTCGACCAGAAAATGGTTGTCAACTGGGTAGAAAGCTGGGAGGTTGTGCTGGCTGATGAAGAACACAAGTAAGTTCCAGAATGTGGTGATTGCCACGATCGTCGGTTGGCTTGTGTTGTTTGTCTTTTTACCCAACCTGATGATCATCGCCACCAGCTTCCTGACCCGCGACGACGCAAACTTCGTTTCGCTGGTCTTTACGCTGGATAACTACGCGCGCCTGCTCGATCCGCTCTATTTTGACGTGCTGCTGCACTCGCTCAATATGGCGCTAATTGCCACCGTTGCCTGCCTGGTGCTCGGGTATCCCTTCGCATGGTTCCTCGCGGGCCTGCCGCAAAAGGTGCGGCCCCTGCTGCTGTTTTTACTGATTGTTCCATTCTGGACCAACTCGTTAATCCGCATCTACGGGCTGAAAATCTTCCTCAGCACCAAAGGCTACCTCAATGAGTTTCTACTGTGGCTGGGGGTGATTGATACGCCGATCCGCATCATGTTTACCCCGAGCGCGGTCATTATCGGCCTGGTCTATATCCTGCTGCCGTTTATGGTAATGCCGCTTTACTCCAGCATTGAGAAGCTGGATAAACCGCTGCTGGAAGCGGCAAGAGATCTGGGAGCCAACAAGCTCCAGACCTTTATCCGCATTATCATCCCGTTGACCATGCCCGGCATTATCGCGGGCTGTTTGCTGGTAATGCTTCCGGCCATGGGTCTGTTCTACGTTTCTGACCTGATGGGTGGCGCGAAAAACCTGCTGATTGGGAATGTGATCAAGAGTCAGTTCCTGAACATTCGCGACTGGCCGTTCGGGTCCGCCACCAGCATCACGCTGACGGTGGTGATGGGTCTGATGCTGCTGGTCTACTGGCGCGCTTCACGGCTGCTGAACAAGAAGGTGGAACTCGAATGATCGGTCGACTGCTTCGCGGCGGTTTTATGACCGCCATTTACGCTTACCTGTATATCCCGATCGTTATTTTGATCGTGAACTCGTTTAACAGCTCACGCTTCGGGATTAACTGGCAGGGCTTTACCACCAGCTGGTACAGCCTGCTGATGAACAACGACAGCCTGCTGCAGGCCGCTCAGCACTCGCTGACGATGGCGATCTTCTCCGCCACCTTCGCCACGCTAATTGGTTCACTGACCGCCGTGGCGCTCTACCGCTACCGCTTTCGCGGTAAACCGTTCGTCAGCGGCATGCTGTTTGTGGTGATGATGTCGCCGGATATCGTGATGGCGATTTCGCTGCTGGTGCTGTTTATGCTGCTGGGCGTACAGCTTGGCTTCTGGTCGCTGCTGTTTTCCCATATCACCTTCTGCCTGCCGTTTGTGGTGGTGACCGTCTTTGCGCGCCTGAAAGGGTTCGACGTGCGCATGCTGGAGGCGGCGAAAGATCTGGGCGCCAGCGAGATGACCATCCTGCGCAAAATCATCCTGCCGCTGGCGATGCCCGCCGTGGCGGCCGGATGGCTGCTGAGCTTTACCCTGTCGATGGATGACGTGGTGGTCTCCTCCTTCGTGACCGGGCCGAGCTATGAAATTCTGCCGTTGAAAATCTATTCGATGGTGAAAGTCGGCGTTTCACCCGAGGTGAACGCGCTGGCAACCATTCTGCTGGTATTTTCGCTGGTTCTGGTGATCGCCAGCCAGGTTATTGCTCGTGATAAAACAAAATCTCAGGGGACAATGAAATGAAAAAAATGCTCGCCGCTGCGGCGCTGGTGCTCGGCATGGGTTCCGCGCACGCTGATGACAGCAAAACGCTCTACTTCTACAACTGGACCGAGTACGTGCCGCCGGGCCTGCTGGAACAGTTCACAAAGGAGACGGGCATCAAAGTGATCTACTCGACCTACGAGTCGAATGAAACCATGTACGCCAAGCTGAAAACTTACAAAGATGGCGCGTACGATCTGGTGGTTCCTTCCACCTACTTTGTCGACAAAATGCGCAAAGAGGGCATGATTCAGAAGATCGATAAAACGAAGCTAACCCATTTTTCAAACCTCGATCCTGAGATGCTCAACAAGCCGTTCGACCCGAATAACGACTACTCCATTCCGTATATCTGGGGGGCAACCGCGATTGGCGTTAACAGCGAGGCCGTCGATCCGAAATCGGTGACAAGCTGGGCCGATCTGTGGAAACCGGAATACAAGGGCAGCCTGCTGTTGACAGACGACGCGCGCGAAGTGTTCCAGGTGGCACTGCGCAAGCTGGGCTACTCGGGCAATACGACGGATCCTAAAGAGATTGAAGCGGCGTATGCCGAGCTGAAAAAGCTGATGCCTAACGTGGCGGCATTCAACTCTGATAACCCGGCAAACCCGTATATGGAAGGCGAAGTGAATCTGGGGATGGTCTGGAACGGCTCCGCGTATGTTGCCCGTCA
This sequence comes from Enterobacter vonholyi, assembly GCF_008364555.1. Classification (GTDB taxonomy): domain Bacteria; phylum Pseudomonadota; class Gammaproteobacteria; order Enterobacterales; family Enterobacteriaceae; genus Enterobacter; species Enterobacter vonholyi. Next base: position 423,469 of record NZ_VTUC01000002.1, on the reverse strand, counting down.
GGCCGGTACGCCGCTTGAGGTGGTCTGGCCGAAAGAAGGTGGGATCTTCTGGATGGACAGCCTGTCTATTCCGGCCAATGCGAAAAACGTTGAAGGGGCGCATAAGCTGATTAACTTCCTGCTGCGCCCGGACGTGGCGAAACAGGTTGCCGAGACTATTGGCTACCCGACGCCAAACCTCGCCGCACGCAAGCTGCTGAAGCCTGAAGTGGCTAACGATAAATCGCTCTATCCGGATGCCGAAACCATCAGCAAAGGCGAATGGCAGAACGATGTCGGCGACGCCAGCCGCCTCTACGAAGAGTATTACCAGAAGTTAAAAGCGGGCCGGTAACGGTATCGCGTTCTTCCTCACGCCGCCTGTACGGCGTGAGGAAGGATTAACTGACCGCATTCTCTCCTGCCCAGATCGTCGCCTTTCGCATCGCCTCAACCACTTCTTCATCCGACAGCCCCAGCCTCTGGCGTACTCTGGTCGCTTCGCCCCACTGCTGCTGTTCATAGTAACGGCAAAGGTTAATCATATCGGCTAACCGTCCCTCCTGATGACAAAGCGCGTTGCTCACGCTCTGCGGGACCGCAATTTGCTTCATCAACTCTGCCATCGGCAGCTCAAGGAGGGTATCCAGAAGAGAAAACAGGCCGCACATGAACGCATTTTCAGCCAGAATCGGTTCGTTCATCGTCTCTGCGATCAGCTCGCAGAACTTACCGCGCATCATGCTCAGCGGATAAAGCTCGCTGACGGTATCATTGCCCGCACTGGCGAGGACCACGACGGCAACAAACCGTCGGAGCTGATTTTCGCCAAGATACCTGAGCACCTCGCTCAGGGTTAACTTGCTGAAATTACAGGCGCCGACATGCTTAAACGCCGTATGCTTCATATAGCGCATGATTTTATAAGAGAGCGTAAGATCGGTTTTTATCAACGACTCGATAATTCGAAAATCAGGCTTATTGCGTCCGACCTCCATTTGCAGTCGAAAAATCGCCAGCTGATTTTGCGACAGCCGTTTATATTTAATGACCTCCGGGCGGCAGAAAAAATAGCCCTGAAAAAGGGAAAACCCCTCGTCCCTGTATTGGTTGAATTCCTCTTTAGTCTCAATTTTTTCAGCGAGATATTTAATATGACCGGTCAGATGTTTACGCGTTTTCAGATACTGTTTAATTTGCGCTAAGGTGTAATTTCTGACGTCAAATTTCAGTATTGAAATATAGGGTAAAAAAGCATCCCATTCTGGTGCAAGGGTGAAATCATCAAGCGCAAACTGATAACCATGCGCATTCATCTCCCTGACGGCCTGCAGCAGTTCCGCTCCCGGCACAGCATCTTCAAGGATCTCAATGACCACGCTCTCTTTATCCAGCGCTTCTCCACTGCGGTCTATGACCATTCGCGAAGGGAAATTAATAAACGAAGTATGTGCCCCGGCGATGCGCTGGGACGGCACGCATAAAAACTGATCGGATATCATTCTGGAGGTGGCATATTCCGCCGACACATCCGGAAAACGGTTTGTCATCCCGTCTCTGAAGAGCAGCTCATAGGCCACCGTCTTCATCTCAGGGTTAAAAATGGGTTGTCGCGCAATAAATCCGTACATATCCCATCCTCCTTTACCACTTAATATTTATTAGCATCCTCTTTCTACACGATGATAACGAGCATTATCGAGCGCTATTTTGATTGAATGCACAAAATAAAAGCATCCACACTAATTAACGGGATTAAATATTCTGGAATTTAAATTAAATATATCCGGCGCTCTACAGAAAGAGGATGAAATATCCGATAAGTACTGTGTGCCTGCCCGACATGCACAACATTACGGGAGATGAGAATGAAAGACGCCATGGTCCGAAAACAAAAAATAAGAGTCAAGACGTTGATGCTATTGTCCATTTTCCTCACCGTGACGGTGGGCTTTACGGCAACGATCGGGTTTATGATGTGGCAGTGGATGGCGCAGCAGGAGGTGCTGGCCAAAAAACATATCCGCCAGATAGCCGAGGTACAGGCTTTACAGGTCAGCAAACAGCTGGATTCCGCCCTGACTGCCGCCCGGGATATGGGCAACAGCGCCCTGGCACTGCGCGAGGCGGGCGTATCCGACCGCCAGAGCCTGAACCAGCTGCTTATCCACTACCTCTCGGCTCACCCACAGTTTCTCTCCATGTCGATGGCCTTTGAGCCCAACGCGTTCGACGATAAAGATGCCGCCTTTGCCGGTCAGAGCGGTGAAGATCCTGCCGGACGCTACGCCCGCTACGTCGACCGCGATGCCACCGGCAAACCGGCATTACACCTGCTGACTGACATCGAAACCCCCGGCAGCGGTGATTATTACCTGCTGCCGAAACAGCGGCATAAAGATGTGATCATCGAGCCCTATATTTACCCCTACAACGGCGTGGACGTGATGCTTACCTCGATTGCCGCACCCATCATGCGTGACGGCCAGTTTCTGGGCTCGGTCACCTCTGACTTCTCCCTCGCCACGCTGCAGTCCACGATCGGCGCGATTAAACCGTGGAACGGCACAGGCTACGCCCTGCTCCTCTCAGCGGGTAATAACGTGGTGTCCAGCCCGGACAAACAGGCGGCAGGCAAGCCATACGCGGGTCAGATTGCCGGTCATGACGTCACCCGGGTATACGATCCGCTGCTGATGGAAGAGGTGTTCATCACCTGGCAGGACATCGCCGTCGGTAACAGCCAGACGCCGTGGAAGCTGGCCATTATTACTCCGGTTAGCGAAGTGATGGCCGAAGCGCGGGCATTTTTACTGAAAGCCATCATGATGATGATGTTAAGCATCGTTGCGGTCAGCCTGGTGATGGCCCAGATCTTTACCCGCAAGGTTGACCGTCCGGTTGGAGGGGAACCTTCGGAGGCCGCCGGGATCGCCCTGGCCGTTGCCCGGGGAGATCTGAATAACACCATCCCGGTTCGTTCCGGGGATACCCACAGCATTTTTTATGCCCTGCACACCATGCAGACGCAGCTCAAGCGCATCGTCGACAACATCAGCGAAGCCAGCCACTCCGTGCACGGCGGCACCAGCGAAATTTCGGCGGGCAACCTTGACCTCGCCTCACGTACCGAAGAACAGGCGGCGGCGATTGTTGAAACAGCAGCCAGCATGGAAGAGATTTCGGTCACGGTGAAAAATAATGCCGACAACGCCCACAAGGCGACCACGCTGACCGATCGCGCCGCGAGCCTCGCCGGGCATGGCGAAACGCTGGTAAACGACGTGGTGATGGTGATCGGAGAGATTGACGAGAGCGCGCGTAAGATCGGTGAGATTAACAGCATCGTCGACGGCATCGCCTTCCAGACCAATATTCTGGCGCTGAATGCGGCCGTTGAAGCGGCGCGCGCGGGCGAACAGGGTCGCGGTTTCGCAGTTGTCGCAGGTGAAGTGCGCAACCTTGCCCAGCGAAGCGCTAACGCGGCTAAAGAAATTTCCCAGCTGATTGCCGAGTCCTCAGGCCGCGTCAGCAAAGGCGTTGAGCTGGTCAATGAAACCGGCGTAATGATGAAACAGGTGATTGAGGCGGTGTCGCACGTGCATCTGGTCATCAACGACATTGTCCAGGCGCTGGACGAGCAGAACCGCGGGATAAGCCAGGTCAGTACCGCCGTTAACCAGATGGACAGCACGACCCAGCAGAACGCCTCTCTGGTTCAGCAGATCTCCGCTGCGGCGCTCTCGCTTGATGAGCAGGCTAAATCTCTCGAGAAGACGCTGGCGTTCTTCCATTCATAAACAAAAAGGCACCCGCTGGGCGGGTGCCTTTTCAGGCGATTGCCGTTACAGCCCTTTCAGCAGCTTGTCGACAAACTCCGGGACGACCGTGCTTGCCAGGCCGTAGTGTTTCTCTTCAAACTCGCTGCCCACCTGGCTTGGCTCAAGGTTGAGCTCTACCGTATGCGCACCGTGCAGTCGCGCTTCGTGGACAAACCCTGCCGCAGGGTAAACGTGGCCGGATGTTCCGATGGCGATAAACACGTCGGCCATCGCCAGCGCGCTGTAGATCTCATCCATTCCCAGCGGCATTTCGCCAAACCAGACCACGTGAGGACGCAGGCGCGACGGGAACTGGCAGCAGTGGCACTTATCCTCTGGCAGCACGTCCTCTTTCCAGTCCAGCACCTGACCGCTCCAGGCGCAGCGAACCTTGAGCAGCTCGCCGTGCATGTGGATGATGTTCTTGTTACCGGCCCGTTCGTGGAGATTGTCGATATTCTGCGTCACCAGCAGAAAACGATCGCCCAGCGCCTCTTCCAGCTTTGCCAGCGCCAGATGCGCCGCATTCGGCGCGACGTCAGGCTGCTGAAGCTGACGACGGCGTGCGTTGTAAAACGCCTGCACGAGATCCGGGTCGCGGGCAAAGCCTTCCGGCGTGGCGACATCCTCCACGCGGTGCTCTTCCCACAGTCCGTCCGCCGCGCGGAAGGTTCGAATTCCTGACTCGGCCGAGATCCCCGCTCCGGTCAGCACCACCACTCTGGGTTTATCCATCGCTTCTGGCATCATTCTGTCTCTGAAAAAGATCCGCTGGCGCAAGCGCTCACGCAAGCGGCGTTTGTTTTTGCGAAAACGGCTGAGTCGACCCTGGCGACGCGACAGCATAGAAACCTCGTAAACTAATCGGTGAGATGAAGGAATGCGGCTCCGCGCATGCCTCCTGCGTCCCCGTGTCGCGCGCGTTCAATACGCGGCACGCGGGCAACCGGCAATAAATGTCGGGGCAAACGCCCGGACAACCGTTCCGTAATCGCGGTAAAGTTTGAAAGCCCTCCCCCGATCACCAGCAGATCCGGGTCGACGATGGTGAGAATATTTCCCAGACACACCGCCAGCAGATCCAGATAGCGCTCGACGTGCTCACGTGCCTGCGCATCCCCTTGCTCCCACAGGGTAATGATTTGAGGGGCCTCAAGTTTCTGATGATAGAAGTGTTCGTAAAGCCATGCAAACCCGCGGCCTGACAGGTAGTTCTCAATACAGCCGTGCTGCCCGCAGCCACAGCGGGTCAGCGGGAAATCACGGCCGACGACCTCCAGCGCATCCACCGGCAGGCGGATATGACCAAACTCGCCGGTGATGTAGCTGCGGCCGGTGATGGGCTTACCGTTGATGACGATTCCTCCGCCGACGCCGGTACCGAGGATCAGCCCCATCACCAGCGGATATTGACGGAACTCATCATCCCAGGCTTCGGAGAGCGCAAAGCAGTTGGCGTCGTTATCTAAACGCACGTCGCGTTCAAGGAGCACGGAGAGATCGGCGCGCAGCGGTTTACCGCTAGCGGCAGGCACGTTGGCCGCGTAAAGCGTACCGTCGTCGGTTTCGGGCATGCCCGGAATGCCAATGCCGACGCTGCCTTTGACCCCAAAGCGTTCATCCGCCTGAGCCACCAGCGCGGCAATGGCGGTTAAAAATTCGTCATAACTTTCGCGCGGCGTGGGAACGCGGGTTTCCCACTGCAGTTTGAGGTTTTTATCAAACACGCCGAGCGCAATCTTGGTGCCGCCAATATCAAATCCGTAATACATAACGCATTCCTCTTTTAACCTGGCGGCCCGAAAGCCGCTAGATCATGACGTAATTACTGGCCACTTAATACCCTCGCCGGATCAATTCGGCTTGCGCGACGCGCCGGATACCAGCTTGCCAGCAGACTCAGTAAAAGTGCTGTAAGCAGCACATAAAAAACATCCAGCCAGTGCAGTTCAGACGGCAGGAAGTCAATAAAATAGATGTCACCCGACAGGAACTGGTGGCCAATAAGCTTTTCAATCCCGTTGATAATCGGCGTCAGCTGCAGGGAAACCACCACGCCAATCACTACGCCGCACAGGCTGCCGAATAGACCCGCCAGCAAACCGTACCAGACGAAGATGGCGCGAATAAGACCGTCTTTCGCCCCCAGCGTACGCAGCACGGCGATGTCGCCGCTCTTGTCCTTGACCGCCATCACCAGCGTCGAAACGATATTAAAGCACGCCACGCCAATCACCAGCACCATCGCCAGATACATGATGGCGCGGATCATCTGGATATCACGGTACATATACCCGTAAGTACCGATCCAGCTTTTGATGTAGACATAGTTATTGGTCACGCTGCCCGCGTCACGCACCAGTTTGTTGGCGTTAAAGACGTCGTTCACCTTGATGGCAATGCCCGTCACGCTGTCGCCCATGTCGAGATACTGCCGCGCATCCTCCATCGGCACCATCGCAAAGCTGTGGTCAAGCTGACCGCTCAGCTGAAGAATACCGGTAACGTGCAGGCGCACGCGTTTTGGCTGCTGCAGTTTGTGGTCGGTGCTGGCGTTCGGGATCATGATTGACACCCAGTCGCCCTGCTTCACCTTCAGAGCATCGGCAACGCCTTTACCCATGATGATCTGCTGCTCGCCAGCTTTAAAGTTGGCCCAAGCGCCGTTCTGCACATAGTTCGGCAGCGCGCTGAGACGCGCTTCCTGTGCCGGGTTGACCCCTTTCACCTGAATGGCGCGCAGGTTTACCCCGCTTTCCACCAGCCCGGTAAAGTTAATGTAGGGCGCGGCCGCGGCGATGCCCGGCACTTTTTCAACTTTGGCGAGCGCATCGCTCCAGTTCGTCCACGGCTGGTTAACCGGCTCGATCTCCCCGTGCGGCACCACCGCCAGAATGCGGTTATTCAGCTCGCGCTCGAAGCCGTTCATGGCGCTTAAGCCCACAATCAGCACCGCCACACCCAGCGCAATACCGATGGTCGAGATAACGGAGATCAGCGACACCATGCCGCCGCGACGGCGGCCGCGGCTAAAACGTAAACCGATGAGTAACGATAACGGTGACGCCATTACTCTGCTCCCATCAGGGTCAGTTCCGCGTTCAGATGGCCGTCGCGCATTTCAAGCTGACGCCCCATACGTTTTGCCAGCTGCAGATCGTGGGTTACGACCAGAAACGCGGTGCCCTGCGAGGCGTTCAGCTCGCCCAGAAGCTGGAAAATACTGTCCGCATTGCGCGCGTCCAGGTTCCCGGTGGGCTCATCCGCCAGCACCAGACGCGGGTTGTTGACCAGCGCACGGGCAATCGCCACGCGCTGGCGCTCGCCGCCGGAGAGCTCCGACGGACGGTGGTTACCGCGATGACCCAGCCCTACCGCCTTCAGCATGTCGCTGGCGCGAGCGTTAATCTCTGCCGGTTTCTTTTTGCCAATCAGCAGCGGCATCGCGACGTTTTCCAGCGCCGTGAAGTCCGGCAGCAGATGGTGGAACTGGTAGATAAAGCCCAGCTCGCGGTTGCGCAGCTCGGCCTTCGCCGCCGAGGACATTTTGCTCATCGGCTGGCCGGAGAAAATCACGTCGCCGTTGGTTGGCGTATCCAGCCCGCCCAGCAGATGCAGCAGCGTACTTTTGCCCGAGCCGGAGCTGCCGACAATCGCCATCATCTCGCCTTCGCCCACGCTGAAGCTCACATCGTGCAGCACGTCGGTTTGCACAGTGCCTTCCTGATAGCGTTTGGACAGGTTGTCGCATTGCAACAGGATCTTATTCATAACGTAAAGCCTCAGCGGGTTGAGTGGCGGCGGCGCGCCAGGAAGGATAAAGCGTAGAAAGCAGCGCAATGGCCATCGCGGCCAGCGCAATACCGACCACCTGCAGCGGCTCGATAGCCACCGGCAGCGCCGCGCCGTCGAGCAGCGCGCCGATGATCGGCATTAAATTGTTAAGCTGGCTGGCAAGCAGCGCCCCCAGCACCGCCCCGAGCAGCGCGCCGATGATCCCGGCGCTGGCGCCCTGCACCATAAACACGGCCATGATCTGGCGCGGCGTCAGCCCCTGGGTTTGCAGGATAGCAACCTCGCCCTGCTTCTCCATTACCATCAGACCCAGCGAGGTGATGATGTTAAATGCCGCCACGGCGACGATCAGGCTCAGCAGCAGCCCCATCATGTTTTTCTCCATCCGCACGGCCTGGAACAGCTCGCCTTTACGCTCGCGCCAGTCCTGCCATTTGGTGCCGTCCGGCAGTTTTTGCTGGCTGAGAGTATCGACCTTCAGCGGCGCGTCGAGCCACAGTCGCCAGCCGGTGATATTTCCTGCCGGGTAGCGCATCAGGCGTGACGCGTCCTGAATGTTAACCAGCATCTGGTAGCCATCGACTTCGCTGTTGGCAGCAAAAGTACCAATCACGTTAAACAGACGCTGGCTTGGCAGGCGCCCCATCGGCGTAAACTGGCTGGCAGAAGGGACCATTACGCGCAGCTGATCGCCACGGTTGACGCCAAGCTGTCCGGCAAGCTGCTCGCCCAGAATCACGTTGTATTTCCCGGCTTCCAGGTCGGTCTGCTTCACGTTAACGAGATACGGCGTCAGCGGATCGTTTTGCGCCGGGTCGATACCCAGCATCACGCCGACCGCCACGCTGCGGGCGCTTTGCAGCACCACGTCGCCGGTGGTCAACGGCGCTACGCGCGTGACGCCCTGTAACTTCGCCGCGCTTTCCGGCAGCTGCTGCGGGTTAACCGAGCCGTTAGTCGATGAGAGAACGGCCTGCGGCATCAGCCCCAGGATGTTGTTTTGCAGCTCGCGCTCAAAGCCATTCATGACGGAAAGCACCGTCACCAGAGCCATCACGCCAAGCGTAATGCCAATAGTCGATAGCCAGGAGACAAAGCGACCGAAGCGGTCCGCGGCGCGCCCACGCATGTAGCGTAAGCCTATGAAGAGTGCGACAGGTTGATACATGAAGTCCGTCTGTTTGCTGATAGCAGACCCACGAGTATATAAGCGAATCCGTTAAGCGTAAATGACTGAAACCGTAAGCTTTGGTAATCATTTTTCCAAAAAATTCAGACAAATCAGGGTACTAATATCTGAAACCGCATCTCATAACCTCCACCTTTTCCGAAAAACCTCCTGATACAGACTGTTACCCATTACAGCACGGTTTCGTTTAACAACAATTGCTCGTTCGTCTATGGCAATAAGGTAGTTGCGAACAATGAAGCAAAAAGCATTATGGATTAACCAGATAAAAGGGCTGTGTATCTGCCTGGTGGTTATCTATCATTCGGTTATCACGTTTTATCCGCACCTGATCGGGCTGCAACACCCGCTCTCCGGCCTTCTCGCCAAATGCTGGGTCTATTTTAATCTCTATCTTGCCCCCTTCCGTATGCCGGTCTTTTTCTTTATCTCCGGCTATCTGATCCGTCGTTATATTGACGAAGTGGACTGGCGAACCAGTCTCGACAAGCGAATCTGGAGCATTGTCTGGGTGCTGGCGCTGTGGGGGATTCTGCAATGGCAGGCGCTGACCCACCTGAATGCCTGGCTGGCGCCCGATCGCGAGCTTGCCACCTCGTCGAACGCGGCCTACGCCGACTCGCTCTCGGGATTTGTGCAAGGCATGCTCACCGCCAGCACAAGCCTGTGGTATCTGTATGCCCTGGTCGTGTACTTCACGCTGTGTAAACTGCTGAGCCGCTGGAAGCTGCCGATGCTGGGACTGCTGGCGCTGGCAAGCATCGCGATCAACTTCCTGCCGCTACCGTGGTGGGGAATGAACAGCGTGGTCCGCAACATGATCTACTACAGCCTCGGGGCGTGGTATGGCGCGACGCTGATGGCGTGGATGAAAAGCGTCAGCCTGCGCCGCCTCTGGCTGGCAACCGTCGCTTTCGCCGCCGTCTCCGTGGTGCTGTGGTTTGCTAACGTTCCGCTGCTGCTCTCATTGCTGTCGATTGTGCTGATTATGAAGCTATTCTACAGCTTTGAGCAGCGCTATGCCGTTCACCCTGACAACCTGTTGAACGTGATTGGCTCCAATACCATTGCGATTTATACCACCCACCGCATCTTAATTGAGGCCTTCAGCCTGTTCCTGATTGGCGAGATGAATGCCGCTTACTGGCCGGTCTGGGCTGAACTCACCTTAATTCTGGTCTACCCGTTTGCCAGCCTGCTGATCTGTGCCCTGGCCGGACTCGGGGTCCGTACGATCTCCACCGCGCTGTTTGGCGACGTTTTCTTCTCTCCTCCGTCTACGCTGACCCTGTCCCCCTCAACGCGTTAATGCCCTCTCCGCCCCCGCTACGGGGGCGTTTAGCCCTGCCGTGCGGTTACGATTTGCTTATGCAAAACGATCGAGGATAATAAAGACATTGCGTATCAGTGATATGCCCCAATACTGTTGGTATATCCATAAGAGACTCTGACATAGCCATGCCTGAACACTATCGTTATTCCTTACCTGTCAAAGCGGGCGACCAGCGCCAGCTGGGTGAACTCACGGGCGCGGCGTGCGCCACGCTGGTGGCGGAAATCGCCGAGCGTCATCAAGGGCCGGTGATCCTGGTTGCCCCGGATATGCAAAACGCCCTGCGCCTGCACGATGAAATTCGCCAGTTCACCGATAATCTGGTGTTCAGCCTGGCCGACTGGGAAACGCTGCCCTATGACAGCTTCTCTCCGCACCAGGAGATCATCTCCTCGCGCCTATCGACGCTCTACCAGCTTCCGACCATGCAGCGCGGCGTGCTGATTGTACCGGTGAACACCCTGATGCAGCGCGTCTGTCCGCACAGCTACCTGCACGGCCACGCGCTGGTGATGAAAAAAGGCCAGCGCCTGTCCCGTGATGCCCTGCGGGCGCAGCTTGACGGGGCCGGCTATCGCCACGTCGACCAGGTGATGGAACACGGGGAATACGCGACCCGAGGCGCGCTGCTCGACCTTTACCCGATGGGCAGCGACCAGCCGTATCGTCTGGACTTCTTTGATGATGAAATCGACAGCCTGCGCGTCTTTGACGCCGACACGCAGCGCACGCTGGAGGAAGTGGAGTCCATCAATTTACTGCCCGCGCATGAGTTCCCCACGGACAAAACCGCTATCGAACTGTTCCGCAGCCAGTGGCGCGATAGATTCGAGGTGAAGCGCGACGCGGAACATATTTATCAGCAGGTCAGCAAAGGCACGCTGCCTGCCGGGATCGAATACTGGCAGCCGCTATTCTTTAACGAGCCGCTGCCTGCCCTGTTCAGCTACTTCCCGGCGAATACGCTGATTGTTAACACCGGGGATATCGACGCCAGCGCCAGCCGCTTTGAAAGCGAAACCCGCGCCCGCTTTGAAAACCGGGGCGTTGACCCGATGCGTCCGCTGCTGCCGCCGGAAGCGCTGTGGCTGCGTACCGACGAGCTCAACGCCGAGCTGAAGCGCTGGCCGCGCATGCAGCTGAAAACCGATTCGCTTGCCGACAAGGCCGCCAACACCAACCTCGCCTTCCGGACGCTGCCGGACCTGGCCGTACAGGCGCAGCAGAAATCCCCGCTGGATAATCTGCGCAAGTTCCTGGAGTCCTTTACCGGCCCGGTGGTGTTCTCCGTTGAGAGTGAAGGCCGCCGCGAAGCTTTGGGTGAGCTGCTGGGACGCATAAAGGTGGCGCCGAAGCGCATCCTGCGCCTGAGCGAAGCGACCGGAAACGGTCGTTACCTGATGATTGGCGCCGCCGAGCACGGGTTCATCGACACGCTCAACAACCTGGCGCTGATTTGCGAAAGCGACCTGCTGGGCGAGCGCGTCGCGCGCCGCCGTCAGGACAGCCGTCGAACCATCAACCCGGACACGCTGATCCGCAACCTGGCCGAGCTGCATCCGGGCCAGCCGATTGTGCACCTGGAGCATGGTGTTGGGCGCTATCAGGGGATGACCACGCTGGAAGCGGGCGGCATTAAAGGTGAATACCTGATGCTGACCTACGCGAACGACGCAAAACTGTATGTCCCGGTGTCGTCCCTGCATCTGATCAGCCGCTACGCGGGCGGTGCCGAAGAGAACGCGCCGCTGCACAAGCTGGGCGGCGATGCCTGGGCGCGCGCGCGCCAGAAGGCCGCGGAAAAAGTGCGCGACGTGGCCGCCGAGCTGCTGGATATCTACGCCCAGCGCGCGGCCAAAGAGGGCTTCGCCTTTAAGCATGATAAGGAACAGTATCAGCTGTTCTGCGACAGCTTCCCGTTTGAAACCACGCCGGATCAGGCTCAGGCTATCAACGCCGTGCTGAGCGACATGTGCCAGCCGCTGGCGATGGACCGCTTAGTTTGCGGCGACGTCGGCTTCGGCAAAACCGAAGTGGCGATGCGCGCCGCCTTCCTTGCGGTGGAAAACAACAAGCAGGTGGCGGTGCTGGTGCCGACCACCCTGCTCGCTCAGCAGCACTTCGACAACTTCCGCGACCGCTTCGCCAACTGGCCGGTACGAATCGAGATGCTGTCGCGTTTTCGCAGCACCAAAGAACAGACGCAGATCCTCGAACAGGCAAGCGAAGGCAAAATCGATATTCTGATCGGCACCCACAAGCTGCTGCAAAGCGACGTGAAGTGGAAAGATTTGGGGCTGCTGATCGTCGACGAAGAGCATCGCTTCGGGGTGCGCCATAAAGAGCGCATCAAAGCGATGCGCGCCGACGTCGACATCCTGACCCTGACCGCAACGCCGATCCCGCGAACCCTGAACATGGCGATGAGCGGCATGCGCGATCTGTCGATTATTGCCACGCCGCCGGCGCGCCGTCTGGCGGTAAAAACCTTCGTCCGCGAGTACGATAATCTGGTGGTGCGTGAGGCAATACTGCGTGAAGTCCTGCGCGGGGGTCAGGTCTATTACCTGTACAACGACGTGGAAAACATCCAGAAAGCGGCCGACAGGCTGGCGGAGCTGGTGCCGGAAGCGCGCATTGCTATCGGTCACGGGCAGATGCGCGAGCGCGAGCTGGAACGGGTGATGAACGACTTCCACCACCAGCGCTTTAACGTGCTCGTGTGCACCACCATCATCGAAACGGGGATCGACATTCCGACGGCGAACACCATCATCATTGAACGTGCGGATCACTTTGGCCTGGCGCAGCTTCACCAGCTGCGCGGCCGCGTCGGGCGTTCGCACCATCAGGCCTACGCCTGGCTGCTGACGCCGCACCCGAAAGCGATGACCACCGACGCGCAGAAGCGTCTGGAAGCCATCGCCTCGCTGGAAGACCTCGGCGCAGGCTTCGCGCTGGCCACGCACGATCTCGAGATCCGCGGCGCCGGCGAGCTGCTGGGTGAGGACCAGAGCGGCTCCATGGAGACCATCGGCTTCTCGCTCTATATGGAGCTGCTTGAGAACGCGGTTGATGCCCTGAAGGCCGGTCGCGAGCCGTCGCTGGAAGATCTCACCAGCCAGCAGACCGAGGTCGAGCTGCGTATGCCTTCCCTGCTGCCGGATGATTTCATTCCGGACGTGAATACCCGACTGTCGTTCTACAAGCGCATCGCCAGTGCGAAGACGGAAAACGAGCTGGAAGAGATTAAGGTTGAGCTGATCGACCGCTTTGGTCTGCTGCCCGATGCGGCGCGAAATCTGCTGGATATCGCGCGCCTGCGCCAGCAGGCGCAGAAGCTGGGCATTCGTAAGCTCGAAGGCAACGAAAAAGGCGGCGTGATTGAGTTCGCGGAGAAGAACCACGTCAACCCGATGTGGCTGATCGGCCTGCTGCAAAAACAGCCGCAGCATTTCCGTCTGGATGGCCCAACGCGTCTGAAATTTACCCAGGAGCTGACGGAGCGCAAAACCCGCATGGACTGGGTGCGTAACTTTATGCGCCAGCTGGAAGAGAACGCGATCGCCTGACCTCCCTTCCCCCGTTAGCCCAGCGCTAACGGGGGACAATTTACAAACTCTTTGCACTTCACCCGATCTTCCCGACACACCCATTCGCCATAATTATTGTTAACGCCTTATAAAACAATAACCTTATCATTTGCATGGATTATGGTGATGATGACCTCTTCGCGTTTTACTCGCTGGTTAACCCTGATTGCGCTGGCAGCCACCGTCGCGGTGGCGCTTCCCGCTCGCGCAAATACCTGGCCCCTTCCTCCGCCCGGCAGCAAGGTGGTGGGTGAAAACCGCTTTCATGTGGTTGAAAATAATGGCGGTTCGCTGGAAGCCATTGCCAAAAAATATAACGTCGGTTTTCTGGCTCTGCTGCAGGCGAACCCCGGCGTCGACCCGTACGTCCCGCGCGCGGGCAGCGTATTGACAATCCCGTTACAGACTATCCTTCCGGACGCCCCGCGCGAGGGGATCGTGATAAACCTGGCGGAGCTACGCCTGTACTATTATCCGCCGGGTAAAAATGAGGTGACCGTCTACCCGATTGGTATTGGTCAGCTGGGCGGCGACACCCTGACGCCGACGATGGTCACCACCGTCTCGGATAAACGCGCGAATCCAACCTGGACCCCGACGGCCAATATTCGTGCCCGTTATAAAGCTCAGGGCATCGATCTTCCGGCCGTGGTGCCAGCAGGCCCGGATAACCCGATGGGTCACCACGCAATCCGTCTGGCGGCCTACGGCGGCGTTTACCTGCTGCACGGAACGAATGCGGACTTTGGCATCGGCATGCGCGTCAGCTCCGGCTGCATTCGTCTGCGCGATGACGATATCAAAACGCTGTTTAACGTCGTTACGCCGGGTACCAAAGTGAATATTATCAATACGCCGATTAAGGTTTCTGAGGAGCCGGGCGGCGTGCGGCTGGTTGAAATTCATCAGCCGCTATCGAAAAACATTGGCGACGATCCGCAGACGCTGCCCATTAACCTGAATGCCGCGATGGTAAGCTTCAAAACGAATGCGAATACCAACAGCGAGGTGATGGAGCGCGCAATGGAGGCCCGCTCAGGCATGCCGACCGATGTCACCCGGCATCACGATGTTGCCCAGCAGTCGATGTAAATCAGAAATAAAAAAACGCCCTGCTCAGCAGGGCGTTTTCTATTGCAGTGGCATAAATGAGGGTTTATGCCCGGCTTATTTGTAGATGACGGCGGTGCCGTGCAGGGTGTTAGGACCGGTCACAGAGGTGATGCGGTAAGATTTTGCGCCCATCTCTTGCGCTTTTTGTGCCAGCTGATCTTCCAGGGAACCCAGGTTAGTACCGGCAGACGCAGAAATGGTCCCGACTTTATGCTGATCGACCGGGGTCGACTGTACCTGTACAGCAGCAAAGCTTGCGAAAGAGAGTGAACTCAGAACAGCGGCAGCGATGAGGGTTTTTACGTTTTTCATGATGTTTACCTTTAGCAGATGAATTTGGAGGTCGTTAATCATTTAGTTAACGATCGATAGGTAAATCATAAATGTGATCCACATCACGCGTCAACATAATTTTATAATGACCATTAACTTAATTTTAAAGTCGTTATTTTTCATACTCATATGATTAATTTATTTTTAAGCATTCAGCGCTGGTGGTGACTTGCGTTTATTTTTATAATGGTCATTCAACAAACCAACAGAGGACCAACGGCACATGACAACCGACGTCACGAGTTGTGCGAAGAAAAGCCGTGGCCGACCAAAAGTGTTTGACAGGGATGCAGCGCTTGATAAGGCCATGACTCTCTTCTGGCAACATGGGTATGAAGCAACCTCGCTTTCCGATCTGGTAGAAGCTACCGGAGCAAAAGCGCCGACGCTGTATGCCGAATTTACCAATAAAGAGGGGCTGTTCAGGGCGGTGCTGGACAGATACATTTCGCGCTTTGCGGCGAAACACGAAGCCCAGCTGTTTTGTGAAGAGAAAAGCGTCGAACAGGCGCTTCGGGATTATTTCACCGCCGTCGCGACCTGCTTCACCAGTAAAGAGACGCCTGCGGGCTGCTTTATGATTAATACCTCTGCCACCCTGGCGGCGTCCTCTAAAGAGATTGCCAATACGGTGAAATCGCGGCATGCCATGCAGGAGGAGACGCTTAGCGCATTTCTGGCTCAGCGCCAGCAGCGCGGTGAAATCCCTGCCCAGTGCAACCCACAGCTGCTGGCGCAATACCTGAGCTGTATTTTGCAGGGGATGTCGATCAGCGCCCGTGAAGGGGCTACGCTGGAAAAACTGCAGAATATAAGCGAAACCACGCTGCGGCTGTGGCCTGAGCTACTGAAAATCTGAAGCAAAAAAAGCTCCTCAGCCTGAGCGCATGAGGAGCTAAATTCAGAGAACATCTTTTTTACACTTTGTTATTCAGAACCAGCTGGCCATTTCCATCCAGTGGAATTTGCGTGCCCGGGTCTTTATCCATGCGGATTTTGCCCTGCTGATCGCCAATTTTGTACGTCACGTCATAGCCCAGCATTTTTTCCGACTTGTCATAGACGGTTTTGCAGCGCTGCTGAGTCGTGGTGTAGGTATCGTTATCCTGCATCGCACCCTGCACCTGGTTACCGGCATAGCCGCCACCCAGCGCGCCGACCACGGTCGCCACATCTTTACCCCGGCCGCCGCCGAACTGGTGACCAATCACGCCACCCGCTACCGCGCCCAGAACAGAACCGGCAATGCGGTTTTCATCCTGCACCGGACGACGATGCGTCACGGAGACGTTACGGCACTCCTGACGAGGCGTTTTTACCGTTTCTTTAATCGGTGTAGCAGAAACCACCTGCGCATACTGCGGGCCGCGATCTAATACGTTGAGACTGGCAACGGCAGCCACACCTAACGCAGCCGCGACGCCAATCCCTATACCCGCCAACATTGATTTATTCACGGGACTTCCTCCTTTGTTGCTATTGGTAACAATTTTGCAATGGAGGCACGGCTTCGCCAATCAGATAAAGGATCAAAAAAGGACGTTCAGAGGAGATATATTGTATTTAGGAGAACTCTTAAGCACTCGATCTGTGATCTACAGCATGAAATGCTAAAAACTCCCTCCGGAGAGCCCGGAGGGAGTGAAAGATTAGTGCAGCTTCAGACGCGGACGGATCACGCGGTTGATTCTGCCGACCAGCATCATCAGCCCGGTTTTGAAATAGCCGTGCAGCGCAATCTGGTGCATACGATACAGGGAGATATACACGAAGCGGGCAATGCGCCCTTCTACCATCATCGAGCCGCGCATCAGGTTACCCATCAGGCTGCCGACGGTAGAGAAGTTTGACAGAGATACCAGAGAACCATGGTCTTTGTAGACATAGGCCTTCATTGGCTTGCCTTTGTACTGCGCCAGAATGTTGTGCAGGACCAGGCTTGCCATCTGGTGAGCGGCCTGCGCGCGCGGCGGCACAAATCCACCTTCAGGACGCGCGCAGGAGGCACAGTCACCGATAGCAAAGATTTCAGGGTCACGCGTGGTTTGCAGCGTTGGCTCGGTTACCAGCTGGTTAATGCGGTTGGTTTCCAGGCCGCCGATATCTTTCATAAAGTCAGGCGCTTTGATGCCGGCCGCCCAGACCATCAGATCCGCTTTGATATACTCGCCGTCTTTGGTGTGCAGACCGCCTTCGTCGGCGCTGGTCACCATGGTCTGCGTCAGCACCCGCACGCCCAGCTTGGTGAGTTCATTGTGCGCCGCACCGGAAATACGCGGAGGCAGCGCAGGCAGAATGCGTTCACCGGCTTCGACCAGCGTGACGTTCAGCGCTTCATTCGTTAATCCTTTGTAACCGTAGCTGTGCAGCTGCTTCACCGCATTGTGCAGCTCCGCAGACAGCTCAACGCCCGTCGCACCGCCGCCGACAATGGCGATATTTACCTTACCGTTCGCACCCATATTGCTGGTGTACTTCAGGAACAGGTTCAGCATTTCCTGATGGAAACGACGCGCCTGGTGCGGGTTATCGAGGAAGATACAGTGCTCTTTCACGCCCGGCGTGTTGAAGTCGTTGGAGGTACTGCCCAGCGCCATGACCAGCGTGTCATACGCCAGTTTACGCTCGGGAACCAGCAGCTCACCTTTTTCATCACGCAGTTCTGCCAGAGTGATGGTTTTGCTTTCACGGTTGATGTCAACCACCGAGCCCAGCTGGAACTGGAAATGGTGGTTGCGCGCGTGCGCCAGATAGCTGAGCGCGTCCACGCCCTCGTCCAGAGAGCCGGTCGCCACTTCGTGCAGCAGCGGTTTCCACAGGTGGCTGTGGTTACGATCCACGAGCGTGATTTTGGCTTTTTTACCGCGACCCAGCTTCTTACCCAACTGTGTCGCCAGCTCCAGCCCGCCAGCACCACCGCCTACAATCACTATCTTTTTCAATGGCGTAGTCAACGTGACCCCCTCAAATTATTAACCAATTGTTAATTAAAAGTTATAAAAATAACCCTTAATTAACAATAGGTTACAGCACTGAAACCATTCAGGTGCATTGAGAATACCACGTCAGGCGCATTGGTCATACCAAAATTGATATGCATCAAGTTTTGATGGCTTAAAAGTAGACAATTCTGGTCAAAAAGAAAGCCCGGCACGCTTTCACGGCCGGGCTTCGACGCCTGCAGGTAAGGAATTAACCCAGCGTTTTAAATGCTTTGATACGCTGCAGGTGCGGGGAGATGTTTTTGAACTTGTGGGTCTGTTCTTCGTCCCAGACAATTTCGTAATAATGATGCAGCAGCTCTGCCGCCCGGTGACTGTTGAGCGCCTCATCGTTACGCGACAGGATCACCAAACAGCGGTCACGGTTTTTCTCACGAAAATTACTCACGCACTTGGTTGCAATATCGACATACTCTTCCGGGCGGTCAATTTTGCCTTCCATGTTCTCGTTCGGGAACAGGTTAGGATTGAATACCACCTGACGGATGTCGCACAGGAAGCCAATGCGCTCCGCCCAGTAGCCGCCCAGCCCCACGCCGCAGATCAACGGGCGATCGTCGACGTTGAGCTGCAACATCTTGTCCACCTCTTTGAGCAGATGCTGCATATCATGCTTCGGATGGCGCGTGCTGTAGCTGATCAACCGTACATCCGGATCGATAAACTGCAGCTGCAGCACCTTCTCATGATTACCAGGGCTGTTTGAGTCAAAACCGTGTAAATAGATGATCATCGTCTTCTCACCACGCTACGCCTTCCGGGAGGGTTTACAGGCTGGCTTTATGTGCCTGCCAGCGCTCATTCAGGTCTTCAAGCCGGGCGTTGACCGTCTTCCAGCGCGCCGAATCCATCAGCTCCTGACGGCTAAATGAACCTTTATGATACAATTGTGTAACACGCTCAGCATTGATCGGCGACAGGTTATCCAGCACGCTAACGGCACCTTTACGATTATTGCAGACCAGGATCATATCGCAACCTGCATCCAGCGACGCCTGACCGCGTTCAGCGTAGCTGCCCATGATCGCCGCCCCTTCCATCGATAAATCATCAGAGAAGATCACGCCATTGAAGCCCAGCTCCTGACGCAGAACGGTTTTCAGCCAGTGCGGAGAGCCGCTGGCAGGGCGCGGGTCAACGTCGCTATAAATCACGTGCGCAGGCATGATGGCATCCAGCTTGTTGTCAGTGATGAGCGACCTGAACACCGACATATCTTTCGCGCGAATTTCCGCTTCCGGGCGCGGATCGCGAGGGGTCTCTTTGTGCGAGTCCGCCGTAACCGCCCCATGGCCCGGGAAGTGTTTCCCGGTGGTTTTCATCCCGGCATCGTGCATACCGTCGATGAACCGGGTCGCCATGGCAAGCGCAATGCGCGGATCGTCATGGTACGAGCGCTCGCCAATGGCGGCACTGATATGCCCCACGTCCAGAACCGGGGCAAAACTGATGTCGATATCCATGGCAATCATTTCACTGGCCATCAGCCAGCCGGCCTCCTGCGCCAGTTTCCCGCCCTCTTCCGTGCCGAGCAACGCGGCAAAAGACTGGGCTGCCGGCAGGCGGGTAAACCCTTCGCGAAAACGCTGCACGCGTCCGCCTTCCTGATCGACGGCCACAACCAGATGGTTGCGCGACGCGGCGCGGATCTGACGCACCAGCTCACGCAGCTGCGCCGGATCGTGATAGTTGCGGGTAAACAGGATAAGCCCCCCCACCAGCGGATGCGCCAGAATTTCACGCTCCTCCGCATCCAGCTCAAACCCTTCTACATCCAACATGACTGGACCCACATCCACCTCTCTTATCCTTTAGTTTGTAACTGACGCCAGGCATCGTCTGCCAGCGCAATAAATTGTTTGTCTCTGGACTGCCGATAGCGCATTTCAAACCAGCCAGCCATTAACATGACGACCCAGGGCCGCCAGCGTTTGACCTGACGCTTCAGCGCGTCGGCGTTAATGTGTGCCACCTGGGCGTAATCCATGATGAGCATCTGCCGCGCGGCTTCACTCTCCGTCCAGACGGCCGCCAGCTCCAGCGCGACATCGCCATCTCCGGCATATTCCCAGTCGATGAGCCTGATGCCCGCTGACGTATGCACAATATTTCCGGCATGAACATCCATGTGCAGCGGCGAGAGCCGAATCGGCTGCGGCTCGCCCGTTTTATGCAGCCGCTTGAGATGCGCCAGCCACATTGGGGTGCGTCTGTCAGGCGCGGCCTGCAGCCAGTAGCGTTCCAGCAGCGGGTATAACGTGATTCGCCATCCCAGACGTGGCTGCCGGTGCAGATGATACAGCATCGCCGCGAGCACAGGCGTGTCCGGCAGCGCGCTTTTAACATCACCTTCCAGATAGTCGACGGCCATCCAGCCCTGTCTGAAAAAACGAGGGGCAGGCACGAGATCTGACGGTAGACGCCTCAGGGCGCGAAACTGACGACGGAAATGGGAGGCAGGCGCATCGGGGTCATGGTTTTGCCGCAAGACCAGACGTTGTTCGCCCTGCGCTATAATGCAACTCGCGCCGCCAAGCCCGGAATGGGCCTGCGGCGCGATAAAGCGGTACTGAGGAAAATAGCGCGTCAGAATCTCTTCACGCGTGCTGTCATTGTTGCGTAACCGCACCTTTACCTGACCAGATAATTTCGCCTGTCTGAACCAGCATCAGCTGCATCTGCAGGGCTGGTGTATTCACGTTACCGGTGGCGTTAGAGTAAAGCACATACTGTGCGCCAACGTTACGGGCAATACCGATCGCCTTGCTGCGGGTACCGAGGCTATCCTGCGGCGAAAGGCCCAGCTGCTGTTTGGCTACCGCGAGCTGTTGAGCCGAGACCAGCGTAAACTTACCGTTGTTTGCCAGGGCATTGCGCAGTGTTTCCGTCGCTTCACCCGCATTCAGCGAACCGTTGGTACGGTTGTTCACGCTATCAACCAGCAACACGCTACCTGCCGTCACGCCCTGTGCCTGCAGCATTTTGCCGACCATGGGCTGCATTGCGCCGTTCCAGTCGTAATGACGCACGCGCGGCGTGGGTTGCGACGTCTGGTCCGGATGTTCAATCGGGCCTGGCTGTGACGGAATAGACGGCACAGACGGCACGGTTGGCTGCTGCTGCGTTGGCGGCGTCGGCTGTTCAGTGCCCGGTTTCGCCTCTTCCACAGGCGCTGGCTGTTCAGTTCGGGTCACACACCCTGCCAGGAACAGAGCGAAAGCTGTCACGAGCGCATAGCGGCTCAAATTTTTAATCAAGGTTCACCCCTCAGAGATAAAGATAAAGTCTCACCTTATGTGCACCCAGATAGTTGGCGCTGCCATAGAGCGTTACCGACGACCTGGCCGGAATCGTGACGCTGCGAGGCGCCTCCAGCGGATGCATTTCAAGACCTCTTACGTCATACCAGAAAAAACGGTAGTGGACCGTCACGGGCTCATGTCTTTCATTAAAGAGCGTAGAGGAGGCAGATGAGTTGATTTCACTGATAGTCAACGCGGGCTGTTGCGCAGTGATGCCCGCGGCAAGCACGGAGGATTCCATGACCAGCGTCTGTTCATCATTCACGGGGATCGCCGGGCGTGAGCTACACCCAACAATCATCATCGTCATTATCAGCGCTGCAATACGCCCTTTAAGCATGTCAAAGACCTTTATGTGCCAGCATCGGTCCCAGAGGACGTCCACCCAGCAGATGCATGTGAATATGATAAACTTCCTGGCCACCGTGACGGTTGCAGTTCATGATCAGACGATAACCGTCTTGTGCAATGCCTTCCTGTTCAGCGATTTTCGCGGCCACCGTCAGCATACGACCTAACGCCACTTCATGCTCGGTTTTTACGTCGTTTACAGTCGGAATCAGAATATTGGGAATAATAAGGATGTGCGTCGGGGCCTGAGGGGAAATGTCCCGGAAAGCCGTCACCAGTTCATCCTGATAGACGATATCCGACGGAATTTCGCGGCGGATAATTTTACTGAAAATCGTTTCTTCAGCCATGACCTTTTCCTTTTTTGTTTAATCTGGCGCAATGCGTCCGCTGTAAACACACTCCCGGGATCGGTGTGTGACACAATGCAAGAGTATGAGCGAGTTTCTCCTGTCCTTTCAACCTCCTCCCTCGATTTCTTTCCTGAATGTTCATCAGCTGACTGAAGAGTGACCGCTCTTGTGCCTCAGTGGCGTTTTTTAAGACACAAATAAAAAAGGCAGCCATTCGGCTGCCTTAGTCTCCCCAGGTCACAACTTAGTTGCTGCGGATGTACTCATCCATTTCGGTTTTCAGGTTATCGGATTTGGTACCGAAGATTGCCTGTACACCAGAACCTGCAACAACTACGCCCGCTGCGCCCAGTTTTTTCAGACCCGGCTGGTCTACTTTCGCTACGTCGGCAACGCTCACACGCAGACGAGTGATGCACGCGTCCAGGTTAGTGATGTTCTCTTTACCGCCGAACGCTGCGACCAGTGCCGGAGCCATTTCGCTGGTAGCGCCAGCTTTGCTGTCTTCTGTCGCATCTTCACGACCCGGAGTTTTCAGGTCCAGTGCTTTAATCAGCACGCGGAAGATGGTGTAGTAAACAACGGCATAGCACGCACCCACGATAGGGAACAGCCACAGTTTGCTGCTGTTACCGGACAGAACGATGAAGTCGATCAGGCCGTGAGAGAAGGACGTACCGTCACGCATACCCAGCAGGATACAGATTGGGAACGCCAGGCCCGCCAGAATCGCGTGGATAACGTACAGGATCGGCGCAACGAACATGAAGGAGAACTCGATCGGCTCGGTGATACCGGTCAGGAACGAGGTCAGCGCTGCGGAGATCATGATACCGCCCACTTTTGCACGGTTCTCTGGCTTAGCAGAGTGCCAGATAGCAATCGCCGCTGCTGGCAGACCGTACATTTTGAACAGGAAGCCACCAGACAGTTTACCTGCAGTTGGGTCGCCCGCCATGTAACGTGGGATATCGCCGTGGAATACCTGGCCTGCTGCGTTGGTGAATTCACCAATCTGCATCTGGAAAGGAACGTTCCAGATGTGGTGCAGACCGAATGGCACCAGGCAACGCTCGATGAAGCCGTAGATACCAAACGCCACGACCGGGTTCTGGTAAGCAGCCCACTGAGAGAAGGTCTGGATAGCAGAGCCAATTGGTGGCCAGATGAAGGACAGGATCACGCCAGTGAAAATCGCTGCCAGACCAGAAATGATCGGAACGAAACGCTTGCCCGCAAAGAAGCCCAGATACTCAGGCAGCTTGATGCGATAGAAGCGGTTAAACATATACGCTGCAATCGCACCGGAGATGATACCGCCCAGAACACCGGTGTCTGCCAGGTGTTTCGCGGCGATCTCTTCTGCCGGTAAATGCAGAACCAGCGGCGCAACCACAGCCATGGTTTTCACCATGATGCCGTAGGCAACCACTGCAGCCAGCGCAGAAACGCCGTCGTTATTGGTGAAGCCCAGAGCCACACCGATCGCGAAGATCAGTGGCATGTTAGCAAAGACAGAACCGCCTGCTTCGGCCATCACGTGGGACACTACGGCTGGCAGCCAGCTGAAGTTAGCAGAACCGACACCCAGCAGGATACCTGCGATAGGCAGTACGGATACTGGCAGCATCAGCGATTTACCGACCTTTTGCAGGTTAGCAAATGCATTCTTAAACATAATTGAGAGTGCTCCTGAGTATTTGTGCTTTTTTTACGCTTTCACGCATTGGCCCGGGGGGAGTACCGTGCCGTGGACAGGACATCTAAGCGCCCTTTATTTATTACACAGAGTAAAATAATTCCCTCTGAGTTTGTTTGACGGCTATCACGTTTCAGCTTAAGGCGGTCGAAAAACTTTCAGTTATTTACAAAAAGCATGTCCGGATGTGTCTAAAAACATCCTCACCGCCCCAAATGAGGCGGTGAACTTTACTCGCTTTACTTATTAATTACGAGCCTAAAAAAAACAGGTGTATCAGACAGATTGCAGGCGGGCGGGGTCAATATGGAACAGCGCGGAGAAGTTTTCCGTCGTCACGCGGGCCAGCTCATCGATGCTGACGCCCTTCAGTACGGCCATGTACTCGGCCACGTCTCGCGTCATCGCCGGTTGGTTTTCTTTACCGCGATGCGGTACCGGGGCCAAATACGGAGAGTCTGTCTCCACCAGAATGCGATCGAGCGGAACATAACGCGCGGCATCCCGGAGCTGCTCAGCGTTACGGAACGTCACGATCCCCGAAAACGAGATATAAAATCCCAAATCAAGCAGTTTACCCGCCGTTTCTCTGTCTTCTGTGAAACAGTGTAGTACGCCACCGCAATCCGTCACGTTTTCTTCCCGGAGGATCGCCAGCGTATCCGCACGTGCATCGCGGGTGTGGACGATAACCGGCTTATTAAGTTCACGGCCAATGCGAATATGGTTGCGGAAGGACTCCTGCTGGCGAGATTTGGTTTCCGGCGTGTAAAAATAGTCCAGCCCGGTTTCGCCCATCGCCACCACGCCCTCTTCTGCTGCCAGGCGGCGAAGATCCTCAACGTCGTAGACCTCGTCCTGATTCAACGGGTGCACGCCGCAGGAGAACACCACGTTATCGCGAACGCCCACCAGCTCACGCATGGAGCGATAGCCCGGCAGCGTCGTCGCCACCGCAAGGCAAAATTTCACATCGCGGGCAGCGGCTTTTGCCAGCACGTCATCCACGTTTTTATGCAGGGATTGATAATCCAGGCCATCAAGATGGCAGTGTGAGTCGACTAAAAACATAATGTCTCTCTCAGAGATGGGAAACAGGCGGTGTGACGCCGGGTTGCAGGTAATGTTCGATACGCAGTAACTGGTCGGTCAGTAAAAGCTCGCGATTAAGCCCCGTCACGGTTAAAAGCTGTTCACGGCTTTGGCAAATTTCATGAAGCATAGCGTGAAGAACCGTCCCTGAGAGGCGGTTCGCCAGCGTATTCACCAGCGCCCACGCATCCGGGTTGGTTAGAAGCGTTGCCCCTTGCTGGATTTTGAGCGCATCCAGCAGCAAGGAGGCCAGCCAGTGCAGCCGATCAACGGCCCGCTCGCTGTTAAGCGCAGGCAGTAAACTTAGCCAGTCGTGGTTATTCAGTGCCGTTTCGATGGCACGGCAGAGCGTTTCTCGCTCTGACCAGACGTCAGGCTGCAGTAATGCCAGCGCCGCCGCAGGCGCGCCGCTGCTCAGGCGCAAGGCGGACAGCGCGCTCTCAGGTGACGTTGTCACCTCTCGTTCCAGCCAGCTCAGCGCCCACGATTCCTGAGGAACCGCAAGGTGATGAAGACGACAGCGGCTACGCAGCGTCGCCAGTAATCGTCCCGGATCGCGGCACGAGAGGAAAAACCACGTTTTCACCGGTGGCTCTTCCAGGGTTTTCAGCAGGGCATTAGCGGCCGCCTCGGTCAGCTGCGTGGCGTCTTTAAGCCAGACCACTTTAGCGCCGCCCAGCCGCGCGTGTTCATACAATTTTTCACTGACTTCCCGCACGGCATCGATACCCAGCGCGCTTTTACCCTTCTCAGGCTCAAGGGTGTAGTAGTCAGGATGTGTACCCGCCTGCATCAGCTGGCAGCCGCGGCATTTGCCGCAGCTCTTATGCCCTTCCGGCTGCTGGCACATCAGAAAACGGGTGATGGCATAAATCAACGCGTCATCGCCCATTCCCGGCAATGCCTGAATCAGTAACGCATGATGCCCCCGCCCCGCCTGATAGCTGCCGATCAGCTGTTCAAAGTGCGGGCGCAACCATGGATACCATTTCATGCCTGCTGCTCCTGCATCCACTGCGTCACGGTTTGCTGAATGTCACGCGTGACGTCGTCCAGGGATTGCGTCGCATCGATGGTACAAATTGAGCTGTCCTGTGCGGCCAGTTCAAGATAGCGCGCACGGGTGCGGTTAAAGAAATCAAACGACTCTTGTTCTATGCGGTCCAGCTCGCCGCGCGCGCGGGCACGCTTGAGGCCCACTTCCGGGGTTACATCCAGATAGAGCGTCAGGTCGGGGCGAAAATCTCCCAGTACGGCATTACGCAGCGTTGCCAGCATGGTCTGGTCGATGCCGCGTCCGCCGCCCTGATACGCCTGAGTCGACAGATCGTGACGGTCACCGATCACCCACTTACCCTCGGCCAGGGCGGGTTTGATCACCGTCTCAACCAGCTGCACGCGCGCCGCGTAGAACATCAGCACTTCGGCTTTGTCAGTGATAACTTCGTCGCCGACGGATTTAATATCCAGCACCAGGCAGCGCAGCTTTTCAGCCAGCTGCGTGCCGCCCGGCTCACGGGTAAACACCATGTCCGCCACGCCAAGTGATTTGAGCGTATCCACTACCACGTTGCGGGCAGTGGTTTTACCCGCCCCTTCAAGTCCCTCAATGACAATGTATTTACTGCGCATTTTTTTCCTTAAGTGCCTTCAGATAGTCCTGAACAGAGCGGTTGTGGCTGGCAAGGTTGGTGTTAAAGGTGTGCCCCCCTTTTCCATCAGCCACAAAATAGAGATACGGTGTTTTAGCCGGATGCGCGGCTGCTTTTAGCGACGCCTCGCTCGGCGTGGCAATCGGGCCTGGCGGTAAACCGCTAATCACGTAGGTATTATACGCCGTTGGCGTCTCCAGATCTTTTCGTGAGATCTTGCCGGCGTAGCTCTCGCCCATGCCGTAGATAACGGTAGGATCGGTTTGCAGACGCATGCCGATACGCAGGCGGTTGATAAACACCGACGCCACCCGATCGCGCTCGGCGGCAACGGCGGTCTCTTTCTCAATGATCGAGGCCATGGTTACGAACTGGTTCTGATCGCTGTAAGGCAATCCTTCCATTCGCCCCTGCCAGGCGGCATCCACTGCGGCGACCATTTTTTTGTACGCCCGCTTAAGGATGGCCACATCGGTCGTGCCTGCCGTGTACATCCAGGTGTCTGGCCAGAACCAGCCTTCCACCCATTCCGGATGCTCAAGCTTCAGCGCTTCTGCTACCGTCTGATAGCTATCGTCTTTTAACGTATGTTTGATATACGGCGCATCGCGCAGCTGTTTAAGGTAATCGCTCAGGCGCATCCCTTCCACAAATCGCAGAGGGAACTGGGCTTCTTTGCCGCTTTCGAGCAGCTGCAGCATCTCTCTGACGGTCATTCCTGGCGTAAAGCGATAGGTGCCGGCTTTGAAATGTGACAGCTCAGGCTCCACGCGCAATAGCCACTGGAATACCCGCGGACGATTAATAATCTTGTCGCCATAGAGCTGTTCCCCAAGCGCCTGACGGCCGGTTCCCGCTTTCAGGGTAAAGATCGTTTCGTCTTTAACCAGGATCTTGCTGTCCGCCAGCTGGCGTACTTTCCATACGCCTGCTCCGCCAGCGATGCCCAGCGCGACGATGAGGATAAGGACAAAGCGCAACATTTTTTTCATGACTATCTGATTTGCTCACATATCGGGGCTAAAAACTGAAACAGCTCGCGCGAGGACCAGCGTTGTTGGCCATACGCACGGACGGGTACAACAGGCATCAGCGCGTTGCAGATGATGACTTCATCTGCGGCCTTTAGTGCGGTTTCTCCTGCACTAACTTCGACAACGCGAAAGTCAGAGCGTGCCAGCTGTTCCAGACAAAACTGACGCATTAACCCATTTACGCCAGCGTGTTCCAGCGACGGAGTGAACACTTCTCCCCCCTGCCGCCAGAATAAATTAGCCGCACAGCATTCCGTAATGAACCCTTCGCTGTCAAGAACCAGCGCCTCATCGGCGTCCGTCTGTTCAAGATGAGTACGAATGAGCACCTGCTCCAGGCGATTGAGATGCTTAAGCCCGGCCAGCATCGGGTTTCGTCCCAGTCGCACCGGGCTCAGCGTTAGCGTGACGCCGTCTTCTCGCCAGCGAGAGTAATGCGCGGGATAAGCTGATACGGAGAGGATTCGCGTTGGGTTGAGACACGATGCAGCGCTATAACCCCGGCCACCACTACCGCGGCTGATAATGACTTTGAGTACACCGCTGTCCTTCTCCGTAGCCAGCTGGCACATTTCCTGACGCAGCATGTCCCAGTGCGTAAAAGGGATCATTAGCTTTTCACAGCCATGCTGCAGGCGTCGAATATGCGCCTCCAGCAGGCAGACATCGCCATCCAGAATGCGCGCCGTCGTAAAGCAACCATCACCGAACTGTATTGCCCTGTCGCTGGCAGGCAGCGTGTCCTGCTCAAGGCCATTGATTAAAAACATGGTGGCTCCTTATGCGTGGACGTTTAGTCTGGCAGGATGTCATGCAGCCGACAAGAAGATTAGCCTTAATAAAAAAGGCCCGGCAAGCGGACCTTTTTAAAAGCTATCGGGACGTCAGGATCAGATCTTTTTGAAGATCAGAGAACCGTTGGTGCCGCCGAAGCCGAAGGAGTTACACAGGGTGTACTCCATACCGCTAACCTGACGCGCTTCGTGAGGAACGAAGTCCAGATCGCAACCTTCATCCGGGTTATCCAGGTTGATGGTTGGCGGAACAGCCTGATCGCGCAGCGCAAGGATAGAGTAGATAGACTCTACTGCACCCGCCGCGCCCAGCAGGTGACCGGTCATGGACTTCGTGGAGCTCACCAGTACGCGGCTGGCAGACTCGCCGAAGATAGACTTAACCGCCTGAGCTTCAGCTTTATCGCCTGCAGGAGTAGACGTGCCGTGCGCGTTAACATAGCCAATCTGAGCCGGGGTAATACCCGCATCACGGATTGCGTTTTCCATCGCCAGCGCAGCACCTGCACCGTTCTCCGGAGGAGACGTCATGTGGTACGCATCGCTGCTCATACCAAAGCCAACGACTTCAGCATAAATTTTCGCACCGCGTTTTTTCGCGTGTTCGTACTCTTCCAGTACGATCATGCCCGCCCCGTCGCCCAGCACGAAGCCGTCACGGTCTTTATCCCACGGACGGCTTGCCGCCTGCGGGTTATCATTACGGGTAGACAGCGCACGGGCTGCGCCGAAACCGCCAACACCCAGCGGGGTACTGGCTTTTTCAGCACCGCCGGCAACCATAGCATCTGCATCGCCGTACGCAATAATGCGCGCGGCCTGGCCGATGTTATGTACGCCAGACGTACAGGCGGTCGCGATAGAAATGCTTGGCCCACGCAGGCCGAACATGATGGTCAGGTGACCCGCCACCATATTAACAATCGTGGACGGAACGAAGAACGGGCTGATCTTACGCGGGCCGCCATTCATCAGAGATGTATGGTTTTCCTCGATCAGGCCAAGGCCGCCAATCCCGGAGCCGATAGCGGCGCCGATACGGGTTGCGTTCTCTTCCGTAATCTCAAGGCCAGAATCCTGCATGGCCTGAACGCCAGCGACAATTCCATATTGAATGAAGGCATCCATCTTGCGCTGTTCTTTGCGCGAGATGATCTCTTCACAGTTAAAATCCTTTACTAAGCCAGCAAATTTCGTTGCATAGGCGCTAGTATCGAAATGGTCGATTAGGCTGATGCCGCTCTGACCGGCAAGGAGAGCTTTCCAGGTGGACTCTACGGTATTGCCGACAGGAGACAACATGCCAAGTCCGGTCACAACTACACGACGCTTAGACACGTTTGTCCTCCAGGGAGGGATAAAAAAAGAGATTCGTGGGACTAAAAAAGATAAAACTCAGGCGGTCGAATGACCGCCTGGAGATGTTCACTTACGCCTGGTGACCGTTGATGTAATCAATGGCAGCCTGAACGGTGGTGATCTTCTCAGCTTCTTCGTCCGGAATCTCAGTATCAAACTCTTCTTCCAGAGCCATTACCAGCTCAACGGTGTCAAGAGAATCTGCGCCCAGGTCTTCAACGAAGGAAGCGGAGTTCACAACTTCTTCCTGCTTAACGCCCAGCTGTTCGCCGATAATTTTCTTAACGCGTTCTTCGATAGTGCTCATACTCTTAAATTTCCTATCAAAACTCGCTTTCGCGATGGTTTTCGTAGTGTATAAAATGTTGAAAAATTTGCAACTAAATCCCGGCAGTTCTTACCACGATTTTACGTTATTTTGAGGCCTTTTACCCAAATAACGCAAATTTTTTTATCGTGGTTAAACCATATACATCCCGCCGTTGACGTGGAGGGTCTCACCAGTGATGTAACCCGCTTCGTCAGAGGCTAAAAATGCAACCGCACTGGCGATTTCTTTAGGGTCGCCAAGACGACCCGCCGGAACTGCCGCCAGCGTACCCGCACGCTGCTCATCAGTCAGCGCACGCGTCATGTCCGTTTCAATAAAGCCCGGAGCAACAACGTTTACCGTAATACCGCGGGACGCAACTTCACGCGCCAGCGA
The DNA here is from genome assembly GCF_008364555.1 of Enterobacter vonholyi. Classification (GTDB taxonomy): domain Bacteria; phylum Pseudomonadota; class Gammaproteobacteria; order Enterobacterales; family Enterobacteriaceae; genus Enterobacter; species Enterobacter vonholyi. The sequence continues at coordinate 392,969 of NZ_VTUC01000002.1, read as the reverse complement.
CTTACTGAAACCAATCAGACCTGCTTTCGCCGCAGCGTAGTTAGCCTGACCAGCATTTCCCATGGTACCTACCACAGAACCGACAGTGATAATACGACCATGACGCTTTTTCATCATAGCGCGCATTACCGCTTTTGACAGACGGAATACAGATGACAGGTTGGTTTCGATGATATCGTTCCACTCGTCGTCTTTCATTCGCATTAACAGGTTATCGCGAGTGATCCCGGCATTGTTTACCAGAATATCCACTTCGCCAAACTCTGCGCGAATATTTTCCAGAACAGATTCGATAGATGCAGGTTCAGTCACATTCAGTACCAGACCTTTACCGTTTGCACCCAGATACTCGCTGATGGCCTGAGCGCCATTCTCGCTGGTTGCTGTACCAATCACCTTCGCGCCGCGCGCAACCAGTGTTTCAGCAATTGCACGCCCGATACCGCGGCTTGCGCCAGTGACCAGGGCGATTTTTCCTTCAAAACTCATGGTATTCCTCTTTTATTGCGAGAGTGCCGCTGACATCGCTTCCGGCTCGTTAATCGCCGAGGCTGTCAGGGTGTCAACAATACGTTTTGTCAGACCGGTGAGGACTTTACCTGGGCCGACTTCATACAGATGCTCAACGCCCTGTGCGGCCATAAACTCAACGGTTTTGGTCCACTGTACCGGGCTATAGAGCTGGCGAACCAGTGCGTCACGGATAGCTTCCGGCGCGGTTTCGCATTTCACATCGACATTGTTCACGACAGAAATCGTCGGTGCGTTAAAGGTAATTTTTTCCAGCTCAACCGCCAGCTTCTCGGCAGCAGGCTTCATCAGCGCGCAGTGAGACGGCACGCTGACAGGCAGCGGCAGCGCACGCTTAGCGCCCGCTGCTTTACAGGCCGCACCGGCACGCTCAACCGCTTCTTTATGGCCTGCGATAACCACCTGACCCGGCGAGTTGAAGTTCACCGGCGAGACAACCTGGCCTTCAGCAGATTCTTCACACGCTTTTGCAATTGCAGCATCATCCAGACCGATAATGGCAGACATGCCGCCCGTGCCTTCCGGCACCGCTTCCTGCATGAATTTACCGCGCAGTTCCACCAGACGTACCGCGTCAGCAAACGCGATCACGCCGGCGCACACCAGCGCAGAGTATTCACCCAGGCTATGGCCGGCAAGCAGCGCTGGCGCTTTACCGCCCTGCTGCTGCCAGACGCGCCACAGCGCAACAGATGCGGTCAGCAGCGCTGGCTGGGTCTGCCAGGTTTTGTTCAGCTCTTCGGCCGGCCCCTGCTGGGTCAGCGCCCATAAATCATAACCCAGTGCATCAGAAGCTTCACGGAAAGTCTCTTCAATGACCGGATAGTTTGCTGCCATTTCAGACAACATCCCAACGGTTTGAGAGCCCTGGCCCGGGAACACAAAAGCAAATTGCGTCATTTTTTATTCCTTATCCTAGAAACGAACCAGCGCGGAACCCCAGGTGAACCCGCCACCGAAGGCTTCAAGCAAGACCAGCTGGCCCCGTTTGATTCGTCCATCGCGTACCGCTTCATCAAATGCGCACGGTACCGACGCCGCAGAAGTGTTGCCGTGACGATCCAGGGTCACAACAACGTTATCCATCGACATGCCCAGCTTTTTCGCGGTCGCGCTGATGATGCGCAGGTTCGCCTGATGCGGCACCAGCCAGTCGAGCGAGGAACGCTCAAGGTTATTCGCTTCCAGCGTTTCATCAACGATGTGTGCCAGCTCAGTCACCGCCACCTTGAACACCTCGTTCCCTGCCATGGTCAGGTAAATCGAGTTGTCCGGATTAACGCGATCGGCGTTAGGCAGAGTCAACAGCTCGCCGTAGCTGCCATCAGCATGCAGATGCGTAGAGATGATACCCGGCTCTTCGGACTGCCCCAGCAGCACCGCGCCTGCGCCATCACCAAAAATAATGATCGTTCCGCGATCGGTTGGATCGCAGGTGCGCGCCAGCACGTCAGCACCGATCACCAGCGCATATTTAACGGCACCGGATTTCACGTACTGATCGGCAACGCTCAGCGCATAGGTGAAGCCTGCGCACGCTGCAGCGACGTCAAACGCCGGACAGCCTTTAATGCCGAGCATGTTTTGCACCTGGCACGCTGCACTTGGGAATGCATGCGTGGCAGACGTCGTGGCGACCACGATCAAACCAATCTGTTCTTTATCAATGCCCGCCATTTCGATAGCACGCTGTGCGGCTTCGTAACCCATGGTCGACACGGTTTCGTCTGGCGCGGCAATACGACGTTCACGGATACCTGTGCGCGTGACAATCCACTCGTCAGACGTATCTACCATTTTTTCCAGATCGGCGTTGGTACGCACTTGTTTTGGCAGGTAGCTGCCGGTACCTAAAATCTTCGTATACATGTACGCTCAGTCACTTTTAGCTAATACAGATTCCAGGCGAGCGGCAATCCGCTGAGGGACTTGTCGCTGCACCGCCTGCACTGCCTGTTCAATCGCGACAGCAAATGCTCGCTGATTGGCGGCGCCATGACTCTTAATCACGATGCCGCGCAATCCTAACAGACAGGCGCCATTATACTGGTCGGGGTTGAGGTGACTGAATCGCCGCGTCAGGCTCTTTTGTAGCCAACGCTTCAATAAAATGAGCCACCAGGCGCTTTTTTTGCCTTCTCCCTGAGATTTCAGCAGAGAAAGAAACATGCGCACAACCCCTTCCATGGTCTTCAACGTGACGTTTCCGGTGAAGCCATCGCACACCAGAACATCCGTTTTCCCCGTCAACAACTCATTGGCTTCGAGATAACCAATATAGTTGATGGAGGGAACCTGTTTGAGCAATTCAGCCGCTTCGCGAATGCTGTCCAGGCCTTTGGTCTCTTCTTCACCAATGTTCAGTAACGCAACACGGGGAGTGTTGATCCCGACAACTTCTTCTGCCAGCACCGATCCCATCACGGCAAACTGTGCCAGCATAGTACTATCACAGTCGACGTTAGCGCCTAAATCGAGCACCACCGTCTTGCCCTTCTGCTGATGCGGTAATACCGTCACCAGCGCCGGGCGCTCAATACCTTCAATAGGTTTGAGCAGTAATTTCGACAGCCCCATCAGCGCGCCGGTATTCCCCGCGCTAACGCAAGCCTGGGCTCGCCCTTCTTTCACCAACTCCAGCGCTATCCGCATAGAGCTGCCACGACTATTGCGAATAGCCTGCGAGGGTCGGGCATCACTGGCAATAACTGACTGCGCAGGAATAATCTGCAGACGCGAACGTTGTTCAAAGTCAGCTTTTGCGAGTAATGGCGTGATTGCGTCGGGATTGCCGACTAAAAGAAGTGTGAGTTGCGAATTAGAATTCAGTGCCTGCAATGCTGCAGGCACTGTCACGGAAGGGCCAAAATCTCCCCCCATGACATCTAACGCCAGGGTTAGACGTGTCAAGGTATCGTCGCAGCCTGGTTCGGTAAATTCCCCGTTTACACGGGGAAATCCTCACTAAGCCTAATCACGCTTGCGCGTGATTACTTAGTGATAACCTTGCGGCCGCGGTAGAAACCGTCAGCGGTGATGTGGTGACGCAGGTGTTTCTCACCAGAAGTCTTGTCTACAGACAGGCTGGTAACTGCGGTCAGCGCGTCATGGGAACGACGCATGCCACGTTTGGAACGGGTTGGTTTATTCTGTTGTACGGCCATGGACCTTACTCCTCAATTACTTACGCTTTAAGCTGGCTAATACGGCAAATGGGTTTGGTTTTTGCGCTTCATCAGGCAGTTCCCCAAAGACCATGTCCGCCTCGGACACTTCACAGTGTTCAGAATCATGCACCGGAACTACTGGCAAGGTGAGGATGATTTCATCTTCAACCAGAGCCAGAAGATCGATTTCACCGAATTCGTTAACCTCAATCGGCTCATACGCTTCCGGGAGTGCTTCAGCCTGTTCGTCAGAACGGACCGGACTGAAACAATACGTTGTGTGAACATGCTGTACAAACGGTTTCCCGCAACGCTGACACTCGAGCGTTACCGTTACCTTCGCATCACCGGTTAAAACGGCGAGACGCTGGTTGTCGATAGCGAACGACATGGAGCATTCTACATCACTGTCCACACTGACTACGGATTCGGCAATACGCTCAGCCTGATCGGAAGTATAGATACCTTCATAATCGAGACGTTTTTGAGCCGTACGAACCGGATCAAGAGTCAGGGGTAATTTTACCTTTTGCATAGGGCGCGCATATTAACTTTGTAACGTCATAGAGTCAAAGAAAAAGGCAACCAGAGCTGCCTTTTGCCAATTATTCGCACACATTGCGGCCTGTAGTTTAAAATGGCTGGCATCGATACGCTATATCTGGTGATAAAAATATGCCAAATCTCGTCCTTGCTTCCACGTCTCCCTATCGCCGAATGTTGCTGGAAAAGCTCGGGATCCCGTTTGAATGCGCCGCGCCAGAGGTTGATGAGACGCCACAGCCGGGTGAATCACCGCGTCATCTGGTGACGCGTCTCGCTAAAGAGAAAGCGCAGTCGCTGGCCGCACGTTACCCCGCACATTTGATTATAGGCTCCGATCAGGTTTGCGTACTGGACGGCGAAATCACCGGCAAGCCCCATACGGAGGAGAACGCCTGCCAGCAACTTCTGCGTGCACGAGGCAGTATCGTGACCTTTTATACCGGCCTGGCGCTTTACAACTCCGCTTCCGGTCATCTGCAAACTGAATGCGAACCGTTCGACGTGCACTTCCGCCATCTCAGCGAGCAGGAGATTATGGATTACGTGCGCTGCGAACGTCCGCTGAACTGCGCAGGAAGCTTTAAAAGTGAAGGCTTGGGGATTGCGCTTTTCGACAAGCTGGACGGTCGGGATCCCAACACCCTGGTGGGGTTACCGCTAATTGCCCTGTGTCAGATGTTACGACGAGAAGAGAGTAATCCGCTGACGATGTGACTGGAACGTTGCGGCCTGATGCCCTCACCCGCCCCTCTCCCACTGGGAGAGGGAGGAAGGCAAATCAGCCGCGCAGAACCTTAAGACAGCGTTTCAGCTGCTCATCCAGCGGCGCTTCAATACGGATCACTTCACCCGTATTAGGATGGGTAAACTTCAGCGCTGCCGCATGCAGGAACAGACGCGACAGCCCCGTTCCCGCCAGCTGCTTATCAAACTCGCGGTCGCCATAGCGGTCATCAAACGCAATTGGATGCCCTGCAAACTGCGTATGCACGCGGATCTGGTGGGTGCGGCCGGTCACCGGACTACAGCGCACCAGCGTGGCAAACTCATAGCGCTCTTCAACCTTAAAGCGCGTCTCAGACGGTTTCCCTTCCTGGCTCACGCGGACAATACGCTCACCGCTTTGCAGAATGTTCTTTAGCAGCGGCGCCTGCACCACTTTTACATGGGACTGCCACTGGCCGCGCACCAGCGCCAGATAGTCTTTCTGCATCCCTTTTTCACGCAGCTGTTCATGCAGAGAACGCAGCGCGGAACGCTTTTTCGCCACCAGCAGTACGCCAGAGGTGTCGCGGTCAAGACGATGCACCAGTTCAAGGAAGCGCGCTTCCGGGCGCAGGGCACGCAGCCCTTCAATCACGCCGAAGCTCAGACCGCTACCGCCATGAACAGCCGTCCCTGACGGTTTATTCAGCACCAGAATGTGGTCGTCTTCATAAAGGATCACATCGCTCAGGGCCGCCACTTTCTGTAGCTTCGGTGAAACGGTCTCTTCCTCACGCTCTGCCACGCGCACCGGTGGAATACGAACTTCGTCACCGGCTTCGAGTTTGTACTCGGGCTTCACGCGTTTTTTGTTAACCCGCACCTCACCCTTACGCAGAATGCGGTAAATCATGCTCTTTGGCACCCCTTTTAGCTGGGTGCGCAAAAAGTTATCGATACGCTGCCCCGCTTCATCTTCGGCGATGGCAACCATTTTTACGGCTGGAGTCTCTGTTTTCATGGTTGGCGATTCTAAATATCGTCAGCCATTAGCGCCACTCATTTTTCTATGCTTATATTTACTTTTATCCGGCCTGCTACCCGTTTCGCGCAACCGATTTGGTGGTTATTAAACCAATCTCCATTCTGAAGTGAAGAAACTGTGAGTAACCGGGTGATAATTGGTAAAAGTCATCTTGCTATAACCCGGCGAGCAGTGGAATAATGAGGCTGTTTTCCGTGTTAAATCCTGGTTAAGTAAGGATGTTGACGGAATGACCAATTTTGTCTGACCGATCATCCACGCAGCAATGGCGTAAGACGTATTGATCTTTCAGGCAGTTAGCGGGCTGCGGGTTGCAGTACTTCCCGGTATAAGGATTGTTCTCTGGAGAGTTCTACCCAGACAATTCCCCTGATAATTGCGCTGTGTTTCCGTATGAAATACAGGCAACCGACACTCTGCGCCTCTTAAGCGAGCGACAACCGTGAGGTTGGCGACGTGAACAGACACGAGGCCATCGGTTCATACCCCGGAAAGCGTCACCTTGCCCGCAGCTTTGTCGTCAATGTAAGAATAACGAGTAAGTTACGATGAAAAGAATGTTAATCAACGCAACTCAGCAAGAAGAGTTGCGTGTCGCCCTTGTGGATGGGCAGCGCCTGTACGATCTGGATATCGAAAGTCCTGGACACGAACAGAAAAAAGCGAACATTTACAAAGGTAAAATCACCCGCATTGAACCAAGCCTTGAAGCTGCATTTGTCGATTACGGTGCTGAGCGTCATGGTTTCCTCCCTCTGAAAGAAATTGCCCGCGAATATTTCCCTGCAAACTACAACGCCCATGGCCGCCCAAACATCAAAGATGTGCTGCGTGAAGGTCAGGAAGTTATCGTTCAGATTGATAAAGAAGAGCGTGGCAACAAAGGTGCCGCACTAACAACCTTTATCAGCCTGGCAGGGAGCTATCTGGTTCTGATGCCAAACAACCCGCGTGCGGGTGGCATCTCTCGCCGTATCGAAGGTGATGACCGTACCGAGCTGAAAGAAGCGCTGGCAAGCCTCGAGCTGCCTGATGGCATGGGGCTTATCGTGCGTACCGCAGGCGTTGGCAAATCCGCCGAAGCGCTGCAGTGGGACCTGAGCTTCCGTCTGAAGCACTGGGAAGCCATTCAGAAAGCAGCGGAAAGCCGCCCTGCTCCGTTCCTGATCCACCAGGAAAGCAACGTTATCGTGCGTGCCTTCCGTGACTACCTGCGTCAGGACATCGGTGAGATTCTGATCGATAACCCGAAAGTGCTTGAGCTGGCTCGCCAGCACATTGCCGCGCTGGGTCGTCCGGATTTCACCAGCAAAATTAAACTGTACACCGGCGAAATCCCACTGTTCAGCCACTATCAGATCGAATCCCAGATTGAGTCCGCCTTCCAGCGCGAAGTACGTCTGCCATCCGGCGGTTCTATCGTTATTGATACCACTGAAGCGCTGACCGCTATCGACATCAACTCCGCGCGTGCAACTCGCGGTGGCGATATCGAAGAGACTGCTTTCAACACTAACCTCGAAGCCGCTGATGAAATCGCCCGCCAGCTCCGCCTGCGCGACCTGGGTGGTCTGATTGTTATCGACTTCATCGACATGACCCCTGTTCGCCACCAGCGTGCGGTTGAAAACCGTCTGCGCGAAGCGGTGCGTCAGGACAGAGCGCGTATCCAGATTAGCCATATCTCACGCTTTGGCCTGCTGGAGATGTCCCGTCAGCGTCTGAGCCCGTCACTCGGTGAGTCCAGCCATCACGTTTGTCCGCGCTGCTCCGGCACCGGTACCGTACGCGATAACGAATCTCTGTCCCTCTCTATTCTGCGTCTGATTGAAGAAGAAGCGCTGAAAGAGAACACCAAAGAGGTTCACGCGATTGTTCCTGTGCCAATTGCCTCCTACCTACTGAACGAAAAACGTGCAGCAGTAAGTGCAATTGAAGCTCGTCAGGGCGGCGTTCGCTGCATTATCGTACCAAACGATCAGATGGAAACCCCGCACTACCACGTGCTGCGTGTCCGTAAAGGCGAAGAGACGTCAACGCTCAGCTACCTGCTGCCGAAGCTGCATGAAGAAGAGATGGCCCTGCCGTCCGATGAAGAGCCAGCCGAGCGCAAGCTGCCTGAGCAGCCTGCGTTAGCGACCTTCATCATGCCTGAAGCACCGCCTGAAGCAGCCCTGGAAAAACCGGCGGCCAAACCTGCGGCTCAGAAACCAGAAGCAACGGCAGCGAAAGCCCAGCCGGCCCAGCCGGGTCTGCTGAGCCGCTTCTTTGGCGCGCTGAAGAAGATGTTTGCCGGTGAGGAAGTTCAGCCTGAGCAGCCGAAAGAAGAGCCAAAAGCGGCCAAGCCTGAGCGTCAGCAGGACCGCCGTAAGCGTCAGAACAACCGCCGCGACCGTAACGACCGCAGCGAGCGCAATGACCGCAGCGAGCGTCGTGACAACCGTGATAACCGCTCTGAGAATAACGAAGGCCGTGAGCAACGCGAAGACAACCGTCGCAACCGTCGCGAGAAACAGCAGCAGAATGTTGAAGATCGTGAAATTCGCCAGCAGGCGGGCGATGAGTCTGAGAAGAGCAAACAGCGTGACGACCAGCAGCCGCGCCGTGAACGCAACCGTCGCCGTAACGACGAGAAGCGTCAGGCACAGCAGGAAGTCAAAAACCTGAACCGCGAAGAGCCTGTTGAACAGCAGGACGGCGAGCAGGAAGAACGTACTCAGGTAATGCCACGTCGTAAGCAGCGCCAGCTTGCTCAGAAAGTTCGTTTCGCCTCCGAAGCAACCGAAGAGTCAGCAATTGTCCCGGTTGAAACCCGCGAGAGCGCAGCCGGTACTCAGCTTGCAAAAGTTGACCTGCCAGCCGTCGTTGATAACAACGTTGAGCAGGATGATAACGGTGAAAACCGTGATAACGCCGGCATGCCGCGCCGTTCACGTCGTTCCCCACGTCATCTGCGCGTCAGCGGCCAGCGCCGTCGTCGCTATCGTGACGAGCGTTACCCAACTCAGTCGCCAATGCCGCTGACCATAGCCTGTGCTTCACCAGAAATGGCCTCCGGCAAAGTCTGGATCCGCTACCCGGTAGCGCGTCCGGAGCAGGTTGTTGAAGAACAGCCAGTAACCGAAGAGGTTATTGCACCTGCGGCAGCGGTAGAAGAGGTCGTGACTGAAGCGGCAACCGTGGTGGAACCTCAGGCTGTTGAAACTGCAGCCCCTCAGGTAGCTGAAGTCGAAACCACGCATCCGGAAGTGATTGCAGCGCCGGTTGATGCCGCACCGCAGCTTATTGCTGAAGAAGATGTCGTGGTGGCTGAGGAAATCGCTGAAGAGGCTGAACCTGTAGCCGCAGTGGAAGACACCGCTGAAGCCATTGTCGAAACTACCACTGAAGAAGTCATTCAGGACGTTGAGATTCAGGTTGAGCCGGTTGTTGAAGAACCGAAAGCGCCTGAAGTGAAACCAGAGCCGGTTGTTTCTGCGCCAGCCGCTGCCCACGTGGCGACAGCACCAATGACGCGCGCTCCGGCGCCGGATTACGTGCCTGAAGCACCGCGTCACAGCGATTGGGTTCGCCCGGCATTCAGCTTCGAAGGTAAAGGCGCAGCCGGTGGCCACAGTGCAACGCATCAGGCGACTGCACCTGCAACGCGTCCGCAGTCTGTCGAATAACGACAAACGACGCTGAAAGTAAAAAGCCGACCTTAAGGTCGGCTTTTTTTATGGCTGCTGCACGGGCTTCCTCATCCCGGTCACCTCCGGCATGACCTGCCGCATCAACTCCAGAAAACGCCGCAAGCGTGCCGGATAATAACGGGACCAGGGATAAACCAGATGCACCGGTAGCGCCGCTGGCTGCCACTCCGGCAGCAAATGCACCAGCCGTCCGTCCTGAATATCGTTCTGTACCGTCCAGCTGGAAACCACCGCCACGCCAAGCCCGGTGAGTGCAGTGTTACGTGCGACATAAAGGCTGTCGGTACTTAGCCGTGGCGTAATAGCAATCCGCGCGGTGGCGGGCGAAGTATCGTGAAAAAGCTCCACATGACGCTGGTAGAAAGAGCTGATGGCTATCCAGGGAAACTGCTGCAAATCCTCCGGCGTGGTAACCGCTGGAAAACGGGCCAGCAGTGCCGGTGAAGCCACCACCGAGCGCGGTACTTCCGCCAGCAGCACGGATACTGTCGCCGGATCGACCTCCACGCCTACCCGAATAGCGCAGTCAAGATTGTCGCCGAGGAAATCCGCCGACCTGTCGTTGAGCATCCACTCAATCGAAAGCTGCGGATAGCGTTGCAAAAATTCGGTTACGGGTTTAAGAAGCTGATCCTGACCAAACGCGTGGGGAGCGCGCACCCGCAGCACGCCTACCGGCTCATCTTCTGTCTGCCCCACCTCATCTTCCAGCGCCAGCCAGCTGTCAATCACCCGACGGGCGTGCTGATAGCAGCGCTCGCCGTCATCCGTCAGCCGCGTCGTGTGGGTGGTGCGCAATATCAGGCGTACGCCCAGCATGGTCTCAAGCGACTGTAACCGTCTGCTCACAGTGGCCTGGGTGGTGGCCAGCTGCCGTGCCGCCGCAGAGAGGGAACCCGCCTCCACGATGCGAACAAACGTCCGCATTAGCTCCACCCTGTCTATACGCTCAGCTCTTTTCATCGCCTTTTCACTTATACGTTCAACGTATAAGCGTTTTACCACCGGGCCCGCTACCGTCGCAAGGCGTACTGATAAAAAATAGCCTCACACGACGAATGAGGAACTTCTTATGAACACAACAACCGCCGCCCATGCCGTGAGCCGCTGGGTGATTTTAATGCTGGCGATCGGTGCAGGTTTCAGCGTGGCATCAATCTATTATGCCCAGCCTCTGCTGCCGCTGATGGGCGCAGACCTTCATCTGAGTATCGAAGGAATGGGCATGGTCCCGACGCTCACCCAGGCGGGATATGCCCTGGGGATCCTGTTCCTGCTTCCGCTCGGCGATCGCCACGACCGCAGGACGTTAATCCTGATAAAGAGTGCGGCGCTGGCGCTGTTTCTTCTCAGCTGTAGCCTGACCGGGCAGATCCACTCTCTGCTGCTGGCAAGCCTGCTCATCGGCATGGCCGCCACCATGGCACAGGATATCGTCCCTGCCGCGGCCATCCTTGCGCCGGAAGGTAAACAGGGGAAAACCGTGGGCACGGTAATGACCGGGCTGCTGATGGGTATCTTATTATCAAGAACCGTGAGCGGCGTGGTGGGTGAAGCGTTTGGCTGGCGCGTCATGTACCAGCTGGCTGCGGCGAGCATTGCGTTCATCGGGGTGATGATGTGGTTTGTGCTTCCCCGTTTTGCCATTCACTCCACGCTGAGCTACCCCGCGCTGATGCGCTCAATGGAACACCTGTGGCGTCGCTATCCGGCGCTGCGCCGTGCGGCGCTGGCTCAGGGCTTTCTGTCGATTGCCTTTAGCGCCTTCTGGTCTACGCTTGCGGTCATGCTGCTTGAGCACTATCACCTGGGCAGTGCCGTAGCGGGTGGTTTTGGTATTGCAGGTGCCGCCGGTGCGTTAGCTGCCCCGCTGGCAGGGGGTCTGGCGGATAAACTGGGCGCAGGAAAAGTCACGCAGCTTGGTGCCGTTCTTGTGACCGTCTCATTTGCCCTGATGTTCCTGATGCCCGCGCTGGGCGTTCATGGACAGCTGATTCTGATCGCCATCTCTGCCGTCGGGTTCGACCTGGGTCTGCAGTCAAGCCTGGTCGCTCACCAGAATCTGGTATACAGCCTTGAACCACAGGCTCGGGGTCGTCTCAACGCCCTGCTCTTTACGGTGGTCTTTATCGGGATGGCGCTGGGTTCCGCGTTAGGCAGCAATATCTACTCGCTGGCTGGCTGGACGGGTGTGGTCGCGCTGGCGACGGTCTGTGGCGTCATTGCACTGGCAATTCGTCTGATTGAAAGCGCGCGTGTCGCCTCCGCATCAGCAGAAGTTGCATAAAAAAAATGCCCAATCCAGGCGGATTGGGCAGTAAAACATGCCCAGTTTCAAGACATGTTCCAAGAGGTCAAGATGTTATTTGTTCAGCTGGAACAGAGACATGCCCTGCATATCGCTAAACGCTTTATAAGACGCCTGCAAGGCCGCCTGCTGCATGGTGTAAGAGGAAATCGCTTCGTTCCAGTCGACATCAACCAGGTCGCTCATCTGCTTGGTCTGACCCAGCGCGCGGTCATCACCCAGCGTATCGAGTTTTTCCAGCTCGTTCATCTTGGTTCCCACATCCGCAACGACCGTCAGGACATTGTTCTGGGAGTTTTTGATGCCGATTTGCGCATTGGCAATCACCTGGCTTTGCGCCGTTGCAGCAGCCGGATCGTTTTCAATCGGCGTCTTCAGCGAGGCAATGGCAGAATCCAGTATTTTGAACATGTTCGTCTGGCCATATCCACCGCCCGGCAGCTGTTCTGCATTACTGGTAATGCTTTCGAAAATTTGCTGGCCGGTATGGCTAATGGTCATATTTCGCGCCGTATCAACCTGCTGCGTGATGGCCTCTGCGCCGCCGTTATAATCCCCGGTCGCGGCATCAAACGGTGCGCTCTCGGTTTTGTATCCCGCAAAGATAAAGCGACCATTACCATCCGTCGTGTTGGCCAGGTTCATAAGCTGATCGCGGATCCCCTGAATATCGGTCGCCAGAGAAAGACGGTCGTCATCGCTTAACGTGCCGTTCGACGCATAAACGAGCTTCTCGCGCACGCTCGAGATCGCGGTGTTGACCTGGGTTAACACGTTATCTTCCAGCGAGACCTTCTGCGTTGCAAAGGTACGCGCGAGCGCAAACTGGCTGTTTTGCGACTGAGACTGTGACAGAACGATGGCCTGCGACGCGGCGATAGGATCGTCCGAAGGACGATTGACGCGCTTGCCGGTGGACATCTGCTCACCGTAGCTCAGCCATCTGCTCTGGGAATCGGTGATCCCACGCATGTTCTGCTCGTACATCATCTGGGTGCTAATACGCATTGTTCACCTCAACCTTAACGAATGTTGATAATTGCATCGAAGAGCGTACTGGCAGTCTGGAGAACCTGGGCGTTAGCCAGGTAATACTGCTGATAACGCTGCAAATTGCCATACTCTTCGTCGAGGTTTACCCCAGAGATGGTCTGCTGCTGCTTGATTAACTGCGTTTCCACGTTGGCTTTCGTCTGGCTGCTCACCTTCAGTGACGCCGTTGAGCTACCGACGGTACTGACGAGAGAGGCATACGCATCGTTGAAGGTTTTGTTTCCCCCCACCACTTTGCCGTTTTGCAGATCGAGCAGTTTTTGGCCGTTACGGTTATCACTCTCGCCGCCGTTCTGCACCGATGCCATCGCCAGCTTGGACTCGTCGCTGATCGCGAGTTCCATGTTCATGATGACGTTGGAAACAGGCTTCACGGTAAAGCTGTCTTTGGTGTTTGCCGTACCGCTTACGTTGACGTTAAGGCCATCAAACGACAGATTGCCGCTGGCATCCGGGCTCATCGTAAAGCTGGTTTTGTCTGAAGTACGGGTAACCGTCCAGTCAGTGCCGTTAAACTGCAGCTTATAGTCTGTCGCCTGGACCTGCTTGCTGTCCGCTACAGAAGCCGTAACAACCGCCGAACCGCCGTTCTTGCTGCTGGACAGGACCGCCGGAGAGCCGAAGTTGAACAGCTTCCCGCCCGCATCACCGTTCGCATCAAAGCCGGCTTCATGCTGCGTGTTCATTGAATCTGCAAAGGCCAGCGCCATCTGGTTCAGGGTGTTACGAGCTTTATCAAGATCTTCCGTGCGGAAGGTCAGTAAACCGCCCAAAGAACCGGTGGTAATCATCTTTTCCGGGATCTCGACATTACCCGCCACGTCGTCGACATAGGCCACGGTGGTACGAGCCGGATCTGCACTCGACTTCACGGCAGCCAGCTGGTTAGCTTTGCTGCCCTGAACCAGGCTGTAACCGTTGCCGAAAGAGATGTTAAACGTACCGCTATCCTGAACAGACACTTCCACGCCGACGATTTTGTTCAGCTCATTGACGAGCTGATCGCGCTGGTCGAGCAGATCGTTAGGCGATGCGCCCGCACCGACGCCGGTCAGACGAGAAATCTGATCGTTCAGGTTCGCAATCTGTTTGGCATAGTTGTTGATCTGAGACACGCTGGTCCCAATGGCGGTATTGACCTGCGTATCCTGGTCACGCAAATACTGATCGTTGGTTTTGAACTGATTGACCAGACCACCCGCTTTACCCAGCACCGTCTGACGTGCAGCCGGGTCTTCCGCGTTGCTCACCAGCGTTTGCAGGCTTTTGAAGAAATCCTGCAGGGTGGTGGAGAGCGAGTTGGTGGTATCAGAGAGCACATCGTCGATTTTTGACATCTGCTGATAGCGCGTCGTCAGACCGCTGCTCTGCGTCTGCGCGGCGCGCAGCTGGTTGGTGATGAAGGCGTCATACTCACGCTGGACACCGGAGACATACACCCCGTTACCCACCCAGCCACCGCCGGTCAGCGTGCTGTTAGATGCGCCCAGCACCGTGGTCTGGCGGGTGTAACCTGCCACGTTATAGCTTGAAATATTATTACTGACGGTATTGAGTGCCGACTGCGCAGCACTGAGGCCACTCATGGCGCTGTTAATCAAACTGGACATGGGGGTTCCTTTTATACGTTCAGACACGAGTCCTGATGAAGGTTATCGGCAACCTCCACCGGGACTTGAGAACTTTCAGAACAGATTTTCAATATCTGTGCTATAGGCTTTGCTGACTTTCTCGCCCATGGATTTCAGCTGCTGGATCATGCTGGTGAGCTTGCGTGCATAGTTCGGGTCAGTCGCGTAGCCCGCGTTTTGTAAGGCCTGAGCGCCCTGCTCCGCCGTCGCCGCCTGCGTAACGGCGGTATAACGCGGATTTCGGCTCAGCAGGCCAACGTAGTCGGACAATGCTTCCAGATAAGAGCTGTAGACGCGGAATTTTGCTTTGACCTTCACCGCCGCACCGTTCTCGTATTCGGTGGTCGTGATCTCCGTTGTTGGCCCCTTCCAGCTGGAGGTGGCCTTCACGCCGAAGATGTTGAAGCTCGGCTCGCCGTTTTCCTTGCGGATCTGGCGCTGGCCCCAGCCCGACTCCAGTGCGGCCTGCGCAAGAATCAGATGATGCGGCACGCCGCTCTGTTCGCTGGCAAGACGCGCAGGCAGAGAAAGCTGCGCCAGGAAGTCTTTGCTGTCACCGGAGAGCGGCTCATCGCCGCTGCCCGTGGCTTTTGGCATCGCTTTACGCACCATTTGCGTCAGGGCCTGGTTCTGATAACTGGTCACCGTTTCCAGGTCGAACTTCATCGGCACCTGCTGCGTCTGATCCTGAGGCTGAATGCCCTGCGCGGCTTCGGTCTGTTTGACAATCATGTCAGCCAGACCGAGGCCTTTACCGGCGGTCATCTGCTGCGCAATCTGCTGGTCATACATGCTGGTGTAGAGACGCGTTGAATCACTGCTGAACATCCCGTCTTTCGGCAGGGTTTCACGCATGCTTTTCAGCATCATCTGTACAAACATCCCTTCCACCTGGCGGGCGACCGGGCGGATGTTCGCCGCTGGGTCTTTTCCTGCTTTGGTTTTCAGTTCGTTGAGCGACTGGGCATCCCAGGCTGCACTGGTCAACAGTTTGCTATCGGTCAGCATTAGATGATTTCCAGTTTGGCGCGCAGGCAGCCCGCGCTTTGCATGGATTGCAGAATGGACATCAGGTCCATCGGCGTTGCACCCAGGGCGTTCAGGGCACGCACCACGCTGTTCAGGTTGGCGCTGGAGCGAACGCTCTGCAGCGACCCGCCGCTCTGACGCATATCAATCTGCGTTTGCGGCGTCACCACCGTCTGACCGCCACCAAATGGCGTATTCGGCTGGCTAACGTTCGCGGAGCGGTTTACCGTTACGGAGAGGTTGCCCTGCGCTACGGCACAGCTGTCCAGCGACACTTCCCGGTTCATGACCACCGAGCCGGTACGGGAGTTGATGATCACCTTGGCATCCTGAACCGGAACGTTCACTTCCATATTCTGGATATCTGCCAGCATGCGCACCTGGTTGCTGCTGCCGGTAGAGGTACGGATCTGCACGGTGCGCGCATCGAGTGCCGTTGCATTACCGTAGCCGCGGCTGCGGTTGATGGTATCGGCAATTTGCTGCGCCATGGTGAAGTCTTCATTATTGAGCTGCAGGTTGATGGTGTTGCCCGCGCCAAACTGGGTCGGCAGTTCACGCTCAATGATCGCCCCGTTGGTGATACGTCCACCGTTAAGCTGGTTCACCTGCACGCTGCTTCCGCCTGCGGAAGCGCCCGCACCGCCAACCAGAATGTTCCCCTGCGCCAGTGCATAGACCTGGCTGTCGACGCCTTTCAGCGGGGTCATCAGCAGCGTACCGCCGCGCAGGCTTTTGGCGTTACCCATTGAGGAGACCACCACGTCAATGGTCTGCCCCTGACGAGCAAACGCCGGGTAGGACGCGGTGACCATTACCGCGGCCACGTTTTTCAGCTGCATGTTAGTTCCCGCCGGCACGGTAATGCCGAGCTGGGAAAGCATGTTGTTCAGACTTTGGGTAGTGAACGGCGTCTGGGTGGTCTGGTCACCGGTACCATCCAGGCCAACCACCAGGCCATAGCCAATCAGGGAGTTTTCACGTACTCCCTGAACGCTGGTGAGGTCGCGAATACGGTCAGCCTGGGCAAATGTTGCCACCAGCGCGAGCGCCACGGCGAAGATCGATTTAAACATGGGTCACCTCGCTTACATTGGCGATAAATTAAGGAAGAAGCGCTGCAGCCAACCCATATTTTGCGCTTCATTGATATAGCCGTTCCCGACGTACTCAATGCGCGCATCCGCCACCTGGGTAGATGGAACGGTGTTGGTGCCGCTGATGGTGCGAGGGTTAACCACGCCCGAGAAGCGAATGAATTCAGTGCCCTGGTTGATGGCGATCTGTTTTTCACCCACAACGTGTAGGTTGCCGTTAACCAGTACCTGGTCAACCGTGACCGTCAGCGTGCCGCTGAAGGTGTTGCTGGCGTTGGCACCGCCTTTACCGTTAAAGGTGTTGCCGCCGGAGGCCTCAACATCCGCACGGGCATTGCCGAACAGGCCCTGCAGATAGCGTGGCACGGTATCGAAGCCAAAATTGGTTTTGCCATCGCGGCTGGCGTTCGCCGACGAGCTCTTGCTCGCGCTGACGTTTTCCTGCAGCACAATGGTCAATGTATCGCCGACGTTACGCGGGCGGCGATCTTCAAACAGCGGCTGATAGCCGTAATTAATCGGCTGCGCGGTCTGGAAAATGGAGCCGTTTACCACTGGCGCGGGGCCAGGAACGGGTTGGGCAGTCGTCGCACCCTGGACCAATGGTTTAGACGGGATCAAAGCACACCCGCTAAGGGTGACAGCCAGAACAGTCAGTATCGGATAACGAAACGCCGCGTTTTTTTGCATTGCCTTCATCTTCGAAAACAGGGAGCCGGCGCGGCGTTTACCGCACCGGGCTACACCTTAGAGTTGCGTCAGTTTCTGCAGCATCTGGTCGGTCGTCGACACTGCTTTACTGTTAATTTCATACGCGCGCTGGACCTGGATCATATTCACCAGCTCTTCCGCCACGTTCACGTTGGACGTTTCAACATAACCCTGGTACAGCAGACCCGCGCCGTTCAGGCCCGGGGTGCTCTCATTCGGCGTACCGGAGGATTGCGTTTCGGTGTAGAGGTTCTCACCAATGCTTTCCAGACCGGTATCGTTCATGAAAGTGGTCAGGTTGAGCTGCCCAACCTGAACCGGCGCGGCCTGTCCCTGCTGGGTCACGCTGACCACACCGTCACGTCCGATGGTGATGCTCAGGGCGTTCGCCGGGATGGTAATCGCAGGCTGAACCTGGAAACCGCCCGCCGTCACCAGCTGGCCGTTCTGATCGACCTGGAACGAGCCGTCGCGGGTGTAGGCAGAGGTCCCGTCAGGCAGCTGCACCTGGAAGAAGCCCTGGCCTTTGATTGCCACGTCCTTGCTGTTGTTGGTCTGAGACAGGTTGCCCTGGCTGTGCAGACGTTCGGTGGCCACCGGACGAACACCGGTACCGATCTGCAGACCCGATGGCAGCGTCGTCTGTTCAGAAGACTGCGCGCCCGGCTGGCGGATGGTTTGATAAAGCAAATCTTCGAAAACGGCACGCTGACGCTTGAAACCATTGGTGCTCACGTTTGCCAGGTTGTTGGCAATCACGTCCATATTGGTTTGCTGGGCGTCCAGGCCAGTTTTCGCGATCCATAAGGAACTGATCATAAGGAGTCCTGTTAACTCATAGCCAGAAGTTGGTTAGCCTTGCCCGCGTTTTCATCCACGCTGCTGATGATCTTCATCTGCATTTCAAAACGACGGGCGCTGGCGATCATGTCGGTCATGGCTTCGACCGGCTTGACGTTACTGCCTTCCAGAACGCCGGACATCACGCGGATGCTCGGATCGGCCTGTAACGTGGCGCCACGCGTCGCCTGAGCCGCCTGGGTCAGACGGAACATGCCATCGTCGCCACGCTGCACGTCTTTGGCTTCCGCCTTCACCAGCTTCAGACGTCCGACGGGCGCAACGGTGTTGGCCGGGTCGCCCGGATTCAGCGCCGAAATGGTGCCGTCCGCAGCGATAGTGAGCTCGGAGCCTTCCGGCACGGTCAGCGGACCCGCTTCCCCCATCACCGGATGCCCCTGAATCGTCAGCTGGCCCGTCGCGCTCACCTGAATGTTGCCGTTACGGGTATAGCCTTCGCTGCCGTCCGCCGTTTGCACCGCCAGCCAGCCGTCCTGCTGCAGGGCAACGTCCAGCGGGCGTGAGGTGTAATCCATCTGCCCTGGCGTCATATCGGCGCCAGGGGTTGATGCTGTCACCAGCGTACGGGTCGGCAGGGAAAGCCCTTCTACCGGCACCGCGCGAAGCGCATTAAGCTGGGCGCGAAAGCCCGGCGTTGAGGCGTTTGCCAGGTTGCTGGCGGTAACGGCCTGCTGATTGAGCGTCTGACTTGCCGCGCCCATCGCGGTATATATTGCGTGATCCATTGCGCTTTCCTGTTAGCCGCTTAACGCAGGTTAACCAGCGTGTTGAGGATCTGGTCCTGGGTTTTGATGGTCTGCGCGTTCGACTGATAGTTACGCTGCGCGACGATCATGTTCACCAGTTCTTTACTCATATCCACGTTGGAGGCTTCCAGCGCGCCGTTGGTCAGCTTGCCGAAGTTACCGGTGCCTGCGGTGCCCAGCAGCGCCACGCCGGAAGACTGTGTGGCAGACCAGACGTTGTCGCCTTCAGACTTCAGGCCTTCGTTGTTGGCGAAGTTTGCCAGCACGATCTGACCCAGAACCTGAGACTGTTCGTTAGAGTAGCTTCCCACCACGGTGCCATCGTCGTTGATCTGGTAGCTCACCAGGTCGCCAGGCTTGTAGCCGTTCTGATTGGTTGCCACCACGCTGTTTGCACCGGTGTTCTGCTGCATGGAGTTCTGGAAACTCAGGGAGAAGGTCGCCGCCGTCGCACCGCTGACAGAACCCGTGGTGATGTTAATGGCCGGCGTGGCGTTTGGCGCTGCGCTCAGCACGCCCGCTGCGTCGTAGTTATAGACACCCGCCAGGTTACCGTTCGCATCAAAGTTCATCTGCGCCGCTTTCGTCGCAGCAGAACCCGCAACGCTGCCGTCCTGAGTGTAAAGATCCCATTTATTGTTGGCCGTCTTAACGTAGTAGACGTACATGTTATGGGCGTTACCCTGGCTGTCGAATACGGTCACGGTACCTTTTTTGTTATAGGTATCCGGGTTGGTCGCATCGAAGGGGGCGGTTTGAACAGGATCGGTTGAGTTCAGGTTGATCTGCTGCGTGGCGGTGGTGGTTGATTTCGCCGCCATCAGGGTATTCGGGATAGTAATCGCCTGAGGATTCGCACCGGTCTGAACGGTTGGAGGCGTTCCTGCTGCCGGGTAGCCCGTCAGCTGCATGCCCTGCATGTTAACCAGCGTACGGTTTTCATCCAGTTTGAACTGGCCGTTACGGCTGTAGAACACAGAACCGTTAGAATCGACCATACGGAAGAACCCGTTCTGGCTGATGGCAACGTCCAGGCCACGGCCGGTGTTGGTGGTGGTGCCGTCGCTAAAGTCCTGAGTGATGCCTGCAACTTTTACGCCCAGACCCACTTTGGAACCGGCAAACATGTCTGCAAAAGAAGCAGAACCGGATTTAAAACCATAGGTCGCGGAGTTGGCGATGTTGTTGCCAATGACGTCCAGGTTGGTGGCCGCAGCATTCAGGCCGCTGACCGCTTGAGAAAAGGCCATGACTTACTCCTGATAAGTGTTAAGGCTTAGATAATCTGCCGAACTTCGTCGAGTGTGGTGGAACCAGAGGTTCCCAAATCCAGTTTGTTGCCGTCGCTTCCTTTAATCACGCCCTGGACCAGCGCGAACTGCAGCGGCTGCGCCACCAGCTGGGTCGTCCCGTTGCTGGCGCTGATCGCTACTTTGTAAGAACCGTTTGGTGCTTTAGTGCCGTCGGTCAGGCTGCCATCCCACGTAAAGGTGTGAACGCCCGCCTTCAGCTCACCGATATCAATGGTGCGCACGACCGTGCCGTTGCTGTCGGTAATGGTTGCGGTAACTTTCTCCGCCGCCTGCTGCAGCTCAACGCCAAACGGCGTGGTGGTCGTTGTGGTGTTCCCTTCAGTGGTGCTGGTGCCCGCCAGAATCGTGGTTCCAGGGATCATCACCCCGTGACCAATCAGGCTCGCGGCCTGCAGAGACTGGCTGCTGCCAATCTGGCCGGAAACGGCACCGAGGGTAGTGTTGAGCTTCTCAATGCCGCTCACGGTGCTGATCTGCGCAAGCTGCGTGGTCAGTTCGTTATTCTGCATTGGGTTGGTGGGATCCTGGTTCTTAAGCTGCGCCACCAGCAGCGTCAGAAAGCTGCCCTGAAGATCGGAGGCATTGCTCCCGGTCAGGGAGTTAGAACCCGTCGTACTCTTCGTGTTATTAACAC
Source organism: Enterobacter vonholyi (assembly GCF_008364555.1). Classification (GTDB taxonomy): domain Bacteria; phylum Pseudomonadota; class Gammaproteobacteria; order Enterobacterales; family Enterobacteriaceae; genus Enterobacter; species Enterobacter vonholyi. Next base: position 371,900 of record NZ_VTUC01000002.1, on the reverse strand, counting down.
CCGAGTTCGTAGGATCATTCACATTTACGGCGATGGACATGCATGTCTCCTTTACTGGCCGAGAGTGAGTGTTTTGAGCATCATGCTCTTCACGGTATTAAGCACTTCGACGTTGGCCTGGTAGCTACGGGAAGCCGACATGGAGTTCACCATCTCACCCACCACATCCACGTTTGGCATTTTCACGTATCCGCTGGCATCCGCGAGCGGGTTACCCGGCTCATACACCAGCCTGTCCGGCGCCTGGCTCTCTACCACATCAGACACCTTCACACCGCCCGTCGCCGCGCCTGGCGCCGCATCGACCTGAAAGACAACCTGTTTGGCACGATAAGGCTGGCCGTCGGGTCCGGTTACGCTGTCGGCGTTCGCCAGGTTACTGGCGGCCACGTTCAGGCGTTTGGACTGCGCGGTTAACGCCGAACCGGCAATATCAAAAATATTCAACAAGGCCATCTATCAGTTCCCCCCCTGCAGGACGTTCATCATGCCTTTGATTTGTCCGCCGAGTACGGTCAGGCCCGTCTGGTATTTCAGGCTGTTATCGGCAAACTGTGTACGCTCCCGGTCCATATCCACGGTGTTACCGTCGAGTGAGGGCTGATCGGGAATACGGTAAAGTAAATCGGTCGCTGGCGCGGTCATCGCCTGAGCAGGAATATGGCGAGAGGATGTCATGGCGAGTGCAACACCCGTTCCTTCGGCACGTCCACGCTCCATCACCTTTTTGAGTTCACTGGAAAAATCAATATCGCGCGCCTGAAACCCCGGGGTATCGGCGTTAGCGATGTTGGCGGCTAAAATCTCCTGCCGCTGGGCGCGTAAGTTGAGCGCTTCCTGCTGAAAACGTAACGCGGCGTCGAGTTTATCGAGCATGTCTCCTCCGCTGATGGCAAAATTTCAGTTCACAGCTTAAATCTCACCCGGTCTCCCCTATCGACGGAATAAGCGCAAAATGCGTCGCTATTTATTGCGTTGATGCAAAACCACTGCAGGTAGAATTCATTCAATTCTGGAAACGGTGGAACTTGCGATGCAAACGTTAAAACGTGGCCTGGTGGCAACTTTCTTGCTGTTTAGCCCTCTGGTGCAGGCTGATGGCTTACAGGATCGGCTGACGGCTTTTTTTGCTGAAAAGCTGGCGGGCTTTTCCGACGAGGTTAACGTTACCGTGCGCACCCCACCGAATCTGTACCCAACCTGTGACCAACCGTCATTCAGCGTGACGGGGACTACCAAGCTGTGGGGGAATGTGAACGTGCTGGCACGCTGCGCGAACGAAAAACGCTATTTACAGGTTGCAGTTCAGGCGACGGGCAATTATGTTGTCGCCGCCGTGCCCATTGCGCGCGGCAGCGTCCTGCAGACGAACAGCGTGACGTTAAAACGCGGGCGTCTGGATCAGCTGCCGCCACGCACCATGCTTGAAATGAACCAGGCACAGGACGCCGTCAGCCTGCGTGATGTCGCCCCCGGCCAGCCGATACAGCTTTCAATGCTGCGTCAGTCGTGGCGGGTAAAAGCGGGTCAACAGGTGATGGTGGTGGCCAACGGAGATGGCTTTAGCATCAACAGTGAAGGGAAAGCGTTAAACAATGCCGCGGTTGCGCAAAACGCCCGCGTCAGAATGTCCTCAGGCCAGGTGGTGAGCGGAACCGTCGATTCTGATGGGAATATTCTGATTAACCTATAATCTTTTTAAAGATTTCGCGGCGCGTGCCGATAAATATTCCACTAATGATGATATCAGGCGCAAACGCCGCGAACCCTCGATGAGGACAACACTATGAGCATTGATCGTACATCAGCCCTGAAGCCGGTAAGCGCTGTACAACCTCGCGAAACGAATGACGCTCCTGCGCAGAAAACGCGTCTGGAAAAACCGTCAACGTCCAACAGCACCAGCGTTACCCTGAGCGACGCGCAGGCAAAACTGATGCAGCCAGGCAGCAACGATATCAATATGGAACGTGTTGAAGCGCTGAAAACGGCTATTCGTAACGGTGAGCTGAAAATGGACACCAGCAAAATCGCTGACGCCCTGATTCAGGAAGCACAGAGTTTCTTACAGAGTAACTAACCGTATGAGTCGACTGTCAGAAATACTGGATCAAATGACGGTTGTTCTTAACGACCTGAAAACGGTAATGGACGCTGAACAACAGCATCTCTCTTCCGGTCATATCAACGGCAGTGCGCTGCAGCGTATTACTGAAGATAAGAGTTCACTCCTGGCGACGCTGGATTATCTGGAGCAGCAGCGCCGTGCTGAGCAGGATACTAAGCGTAGCGCCAATGACGATATTATTGAGCGCTGGCAAACCATTACCGAAAAAACCCAGCATCTGCGCGATCTTAACCAGCACAACGGCTGGCTACTGGAAGGTCAGATTGAACGTAACCAGCAGGCGCTTGAGGTATTGAAACCGCATAAAGAAACCGGACTGTACGGTGCGGATGGTCAGACAGCGACTGCGCGTATTGCGGGAGTTAAAAAGATTTCGATTTGACGCCTGAGCGACAAATCATGCAGCGGGGAGCACCATAAGGTGAACTCCCCTTTTGGCGTTTATGCCGTACGGCGGGCAAACTCTTTCACTTTGAACCCCAGCACCGCGAGCGTGGCAAAATAAGCCACCACCCCGACGCCTACCACGGCCATCAGCCGCATCAGACGGTAAGGCATGGTGCCCAGGGACCATTCCGGCATCACGTACATCATGCCAAGCAGCGCGGCAGACATTACCAGTACCGCAACGATCAGACGCGCCAGGAAACTCCCCCAGCCCGGCTGCGGCGTAAAAATATCCTGCTTGCGCAGCTGCCAGTATAACAGCCCGGCATTCAGACAGGCCGCCAGACCAATCGATAATGACAGGCCTGCATGCTTCAGCGGACCAATAAACGCCAGGTTCATCAGCTGCGTCATAATCAGCGTCACGATGGCAATTTTCACCGGCGTTTTGATGTCCTGACGCGAGTAGAACCCTGGCGCCAGCACCTTGACGACGATCAGCCCCATCAATCCGACCGAGTAGGCAATCAGCGCGCGCTGGGTCATGGCAGCATCAAAAGCGGTGAATTTTCCGTACTGGAAGAGCGACACCGTTAACGGTTTAGCCAGAATACCCAGCGCCACCGCGCTTGGCAGGGCCAGCAGGAAACAGAGACGTAATCCCCAGTCCATCAGGCGGCAATATTCATCATGGTTGCCGCTGGCAAAACTTTTCGACAGCGACGGCAGCAGAATGGTCCCCAGCGCCACGCCCAGCACCCCGGACGGAAATTCCATGAGGCGGTCGGCGTAGTACATCCAGGAAACCGAACCGGACACGAGGAAAGAGGCAAAGATGGTGTTGATGATAAGCGAGATCTGGCTGACTGAGACGCCGAGAATGGCGGGCCCCATCTGCTTGATCACGCGCATCGCCCCGGCATCTTTGAGATTGATGCGCGGCAGCACCAGCATGCCGATTTTTTTCAGATGCGGCAGCTGATACGCCAGCTGCAGCACGCCGCCGACGGTGACCGCCCAGGCCAGCGCCAGCACCGGCGGGTTGAAGTGCGGCGCGGCGAACAGGGCAAAACCGATCATGCTGACGTTGAGAAACGTCGGCGCAAACGCCGGGACAGAGAAGCGGTTCCAGGTATTCAGGACAGCCCCCACCAGCGAAGCCAGCGAGATGAGCAGAATATAGGGGAAGGTAATGCGCAAAAGCTGCGAGGTCAGGGCAAATTTGTCAGCCGTATCGGCAAACCCGGGCGCGGTCACCATAATCACCCAGGGCGCGGCCAGCATCCCGAGTACGGTCACCACAGCTAAAGCCAGCGTCAGCAATCCGGAGACATAAGAAACAAAGACGCGCGTCGCGTCTTCACCCTGCTTGCTTTTATATTCCGCCAGAATGGGCACGAATGCCTGGGAAAACGCCCCTTCAGCAAAAATACGACGCAGCAGGTTCGGCAATTTGAAGGCGACGAAAAAGGCGTCCGTGGCCATCCCTGCACCAAATACCCTTGCCACAATGGCGTCGCGTGCAAATCCCAGCACGCGGGAAAACATGGTCATCGAGCTGACGGCCGCCAGCGATTTTAATAAGTTCATTAACGTGAATTTCCAGAACCATACGGATTTCCAGGACGGGCAAGCGTAAGCGCCACCCGGCAAAGCCTACAAGCGGCGCTTAGTCTACCCGGATTTCAACGAATTACTATCCGCAGATGTTACAGCGAGTTATTCACTCATGGCATCGCGCCAGAGCCTTTCTACAATGCGCTGCGCCATAATGGCCTGCTCGCCGGACGTTTCAGGAACCGTCTGATTTTGCACGCAGGTGATAAAGTGGCGGGCGCATCCTGCGAAACCGCGCTGCTCGAGGGTGCTCTGCCAGCCTGGCGCCGGGAGCGTCACCACGCCGTTGCCCTTCTCTTCCCTCCACTCGCGCATGTCCGTAATGTCGTACAGCGCGCCGTCGGTCACCGCCTGCACGGATTCACGCTGGCTACCCGCCCGACGGTGCATGCTGGTGGTAATCTGAAGATGCTCAACGGAAAAGTGGTGTTCAGCGTAGACCATTTGCCCCTGATCGTTTGTCACGAGGGTGCCGCTTTTCAGCTGCGCATTACCGTTGGTCAGCCACAGCGCCGTATCCACCACATGCAGGTAATCATCCAGAAGGGTGAACCGCAGATCGTTTGGCCCAATGCTGTCGGTACGGTGCTTATCCATTCGCAGCGACGCAAGCGTGCCCGACTGCGCCTTAAGCTGCTGGTAAAGCGGCGCGAAGCGGCGGTTGAAGCCCACCATCAGCGTCAGTTTTTTGCGCGCCGCCAGTTCGATCAGACGTTCCGCGTCCGGAACATTTTCCGCCAGCGGTTTATCCACGCAGACGTGAACCCCCGCATTGAGCAGCTCGCTCACCACCTGATAGTGAGTTGCCGTTGAGGTATGCACAAAAACCGCATCACACTCGCGGGCCAGAACCTGCAGGGAGGCAGCGTACGGAATGCGCCAGGTTTCGCAGATACGTTCTGCCTTTTCTCGCGTGGGTGACCATGCCCCTTGCAGGGTCCAGTCCGTCGCCGCACCTAAAACAGGCAGCCAGGCTTTTTGCGCAATGCCGCCCAGCCCCACCACGCCTACGCGTAATTTTTTCACCGTCAGTCTCCCAGATGTGCCAGCAAGGCATCCAGACGCTGTTTCAGCCCGGCGACCTCTTCTTCCAGCGCTTCTACGCGCGCGGCAAGAGTGTCTGTGCCTGCTGAGGATACCGCGTCGCTCTCCACGGTAGCGACATCGACGTCGCCGCTGAACAGATGCATATAGCGGCTTTCACGTTTGCCCGGCTCGCGCCCCAGACGCACCACGTACGGGCCGTCTTCACGAGAAGCCAGCCCTTCGAGGGTCTGCTCAACTTCCTGCATATCGCTGAACTCATGCATACGGGAAGCGCGCGTGCGCAGTTCCCCCGGCGTCTGCGCCCCGCGCAGCAGCAGCGTGGTGATGACTGCCACTTCCGCGCTGCTCAACTTCAGGTCGCCAAATTCGGAGTTACAAAAGCGCTGTTCGTACTTGGTCACGCGGTTGCCGAAGCCGCTGACGGTGCGCAAATAGTGGCGTTTTACCAGCGCATCCAGCACGTCCTGAACGTCATGCTCGCTGAGGTTCATCACCGGCTCGCGGTTGGTTTTCTGGTTGCAGGCCATGGTCACGGCGTTGACGGAGAGCGGATACTGCTCCGGCGTGGTGACCTGTTTTTCGAGTAAGCACCCAATCACGCGCGCTTCTGTACCGTTTAGCTGATACTTCATCTTTTCTCCTTAACGACCTGCGGTCCAGTCCCGGGTGGTTAACGCCGTCAGAACGTGGTCGCGCCACTCTCCGTCTATCAACAGATAGTCTTTGGCGTAACCCTCTTTCTCGAACCCTAAACGCGCCAGCAAATTGCCGCTGCGCTGATTATGCGGCATATAGTTCGCCATGATGCGATGGATATGCTGCGTGCGTTGCATATAGCGGATCGCCACCGTTAACGCCTCGTACATCAACCCCTGTCCCTGCCATTTCTGGCCGATGGAGTAGCCAAGGTAGCAGGCGTGAAACGACCCGCGCACCACGTTTGAAAAATTGGCGATCCCGATAATCTCTTTCTCTTCGGGATCCAGCAGAGCGAAATAAAACGCGCTGCCCTGCTTGTGAAATTCCGTAATCATGCTGAGGCGCGCCTGCCAGCCGGAAGGGTAACAATGGCTCTCATCCCGAACGGGTTCCCATGGTTTTAAAAACTGGCGATTCTCGGCGTAATAATCCGCCAGACGCCAGGCATCACGCTCATGCACCAGACGAACGACCAGCCTGTCCGTTGTCAGACGCACTTTTGGCACATTACTGCGATAGCCAAACATCGATCCCACTCCTTCCCGTCACTTCTGCTTACCCATTAGCTTTACTATACCTGCGCCTGCGCCGTCTGTGAAAACAGTGACATACCATTTTGGTCGCTTTTCACTATTTTCGATGAGAACTCTCTATCAAAGCAGCCTTTTGATAAAAAAATATTGTCACGCCCGGGGGTGGGAAAAAACGCGGCGACACCGCAGAATGTTAGCGTGCTCACCATCTTATTTTCCCTGGAGGGAAAATGTCCCGCGTATCACAGGCCAGGAGCCTGGGTAAATATTTCCTGCTCGTCGATAACATGCTGGTCGTGCTCGGCTTTTTTGTCGTATTTCCCCTTATATCGATCCGCTTTGTCGATCAAATGGGCTGGGCGGCATTAATGGTCGGCATTGCCCTGGGGCTACGCCAGTTTGTCCAGCAGGGTCTGGGCGTCTTTGGCGGGGCTATCGCCGACCGCTTTGGCGCTAAACCGATGATCGTTACCGGTATGCTGCTGCGCGCGGCAGGGTTTGCCACGATGGCGGTCGCCCAGGAGCCCTGGCTGCTCTGGTTCTCCTGCTTTCTCTCCGGCATCGGGGGCACGCTGTTCGATCCGCCACGTACCGCGCTGGTGGTGAAGCTTATTCGCCCTCAGCACCGCGGCCGTTTCTTCTCGATTCTGATGATGCAGGACAGTGCCGGGGCGGTTGTCGGCGCCCTGCTGGGAAGCTGGCTGCTGCAGTATGACTTCCGTCTGGTCTGTGCGGCTGGGGCGGTGCTCTTTATTCTGTGCGCGCTGTTTAATGGCCTGTTCCTGCCCGCCTGGAAGCTGTCGACGGTCAAAGCGCCGGTCCGGGAAGGGCTTGGCCGGGTCCTGCGCGACAGGCGTTTTGTCACCTATGTGCTGACCCTGACGGGCTACTACATGCTGGCCGTACAGGTCATGCTGATGCTGCCGATCATGGTTAACGATATTGCGGGCACTCCTGCAGCCGTAAAATGGATGTACGCCATTGAAGCCTGCCTGTCGTTAACGCTGCTCTATCCGATTGCCCGCTGGAGCGAGCGGCGTTTTCGTCTGGAGCATCGCCTGATGGCCGGACTTTTCCTGATGACGCTGAGCATGATGCCGATCGGCCTGGTGAACTCTCTCCAGCAGCTGTTTACGCTGATTTGCACGTTCTATATTGGGTCAATCATCGCCGAGCCTGCCCGCGAAACGCTGAGCGCCTCGCTTGCGGATGCGCGTGCGCGCGGCAGCTATATGGGGTTCAGCCGCCTGGGGCTGGCGCTCGGCGGTGCATTAGGTTACGCCGGGGGCGGCTGGTTGTTTGATGCCGGCAAAGCGCTAAACCAGCCCGAGCTACCATGGATGATGCTCGGCGTGGTGGGCTTTATGACGCTACTGGCCCTGTGGTGGCAGTTCAGCCAAAAACGCAGCGCGAGCGGCATGCTCGAGCCTGGCGCGTAGCCTTTCCCTCGGGCGGGAGCGCCTCCCGCCCCACTTCTCAGTTTTTTCTGCTGGTTTCTGCCCATTCACGCTGACATACTGGCGTAACAGGACAGAAGCGCCGATTTTCGTTGAGGAACACTATGAAGAAAATTGTCTTTGCCGCTGCATTAGTTTTCAGCGGCCTGCTGGTTGGCTGTAACCAGCTCACGCAATATACCGTCAGTGAACAGGAAATTAATCAGGCGCTGGAAAAACATAACAATTTCTCTAAAGACATTGGCGTGCCGGGACTGGCGGACGCGCATATCGTGCTCACAAACCTGAGTAGCCAGATCGGACGTGAAGAGCCAAACAAAGTCACCCTGGCCGGTGATGCGGACCTCGATATGTCCTCCCTGTTTGGCAATCAGAAAGCCAACATCAAGCTCAAGCTGAAGGCACTCCCTGTTTTCAACAAAGAGAAAGGGGCGATTTTCCTGCAGGAGATGGAAGTGGTCGATGCGAAGGTGTCTCCGGACAAGATGGCACCGGTTCTGCAAACCCTGATGCCCTATCTGAACCAGTCGCTGCGTAATTATTTTAACCAGCAGCCCGCGTACGTCTTAAGTGAAGACAAAAGCAAGGGTGAAGCCCTGGCGAAAAAATACGCAAAAGGCATAGAGGTGAAACCGGGCGAAATTATCATTCCTTTCACCGATTAACCTGAAGGGCGCTGCGGCGCCCTTTTTTTTCACGGAAAAGTGTGCAAACGAAAACGTTTCCGCTTATGATTTGTGTCCGGCAAAAACAGCCATCCTTATGACTGATTCCTGACAAGCCGGAGCTTCCATGACTGCACAACCCCAGGTTCTTAAAATCCGCCGCCCTGACGACTGGCATATCCATCTGCGCGATGGCGATATGCTGAAAACCGTCGTGCCTTATACCAGCGAAATTTATGGCCGCGCGATTGTCATGCCTAACCTGGTTCCACCAGTCACCACCGTCGATGCCGCGATAGCCTATCGCCAGCGCATCCTGGATGCCGTGCCTGCGGGACACGATTTTACCCCGCTGATGACCTGCTATCTGACCGACTCGCTGGACCCGAACGAAGTGGAGCGTGGGTTTAACGAAGGCGTCTTTACGGCAGCGAAACTCTACCCGGCAAATGCCACCACCAACTCCAGCCACGGCGTCACCAGCATTGATGCCATCATGCCGGTTCTGGAACGCATGCAGAAACTGGGTATGCCGCTGCTGGTCCATGGTGAAGTCACGCACGCGGAGATTGACATCTTCGACCGTGAAGCCCGTTTTATCGAGACCGTGATGGAGCCTTTGCGCCAGCGCCTGCCAGCGCTAAAGGTGGTTTTTGAACATATCACCACCAAAGACGCGGCAGAGTACGTGCGTGACGGCAACGATCTTATCGCCGCCACCATTACGCCACAGCACCTGATGTTTAACCGTAACCACATGCTGGTGGGCGGGGTGCGCCCTCACCTCTACTGTCTGCCTATCCTCAAGCGCAACATCCACCAGCAGGCGCTGCGCGAGCTGGTCGCCAGCGGGTTCTCCCGCGCGTTCCTCGGTACCGACTCCGCACCTCACGCCCGCCATCGTAAAGAGGCGAGCTGCGGCTGTGCAGGCTGTTTCAACGCCCCAACGGCGCTTGCCAGCTACGCAACAGTATTTGAAGAGATGAACGCGCTGGAACATTTCGAAGCATTCTGCTCCCTTAACGGCCCGCGCTTCTACGGCCTGCCGGTCAACGACACCTTCATCGAGCTGGAGCGGAAAGCGAGCCACGTTGAGGAGTCCATTGCCCTGACGGATGATACGCTGATCCCATTCCTGGCGGGTGAAACCGTTAACTGGACGGTAAAACGTTAAAAAATCAATCCCCCTTGTTGTCAAACAGATAATATACCTGTATAAATAAACAGTATATTACACAGGGGGCATTTATGCGTATTGAAGTCACCATAGCCAAAACTACCGTTCTGCCTGCCGGCGCGCTTGATGCACTGGCAGGCGAATTATCCCGCCGTATTAACAACACCTTTCCCGATAACGCGGGTGCCGTAACGGTGCGTTACGCCGCGGCGAACAACCTATCCGTCATTGGTGCTGCGAAAGAAGATAAAGATCGCATCAGCGAAATCCTGCAGGAAACGTGGGAAAGCGCAGACGACTGGTTTATCACAGATTAACACTGCTCCCTCATTGTGTTTTTTGCCGGGTCGCCCCGGCTTTTTTTTGTCTAAAAATCCTGCAAGTTCAAATTAATTCGGCATCTTCTTTAAGAATCGTGAACAAGATGGTGTTTTATTGTTCGAACAATCCTAAAAAGCAGAAAAATGTGTTGCCAGCTGTTTATTTTTCCCGTCGGAACCCTTATTACTTGGTATACTGAAGATGCTTTCAGAAAAACATGCATTGAACCTCAAAGCCGTTGTCTTCTAACACGCATTAAGGGGGTTATAATGGAAAAGAATAGTGAAGTGATCCAGACCCATCCACTGGTTGGTTGGGATATCAGTACCGTAGATAGCTACGATGCGCTGATGCTGCGTTTGCACTACCAGACCCCGAATCAACTCAACCGTGAAGAAGCGGAAGTTGGACAGACGCTGTGGCTAACAACAGACGTCGCCCGTCAGTTTATTTCTATTTTAGAAGCAGGTATTGCAAAAATAGAATCTGGCGACTATCAGGAAAATGAGTATAAACGGCACTAAGCTTATGCCCACTTTTCTCTCTACAGGCACCCTCGCGGTGCCTTATTTATTTCTCCCTTGTCTAACCCCGCGTTGTTAATTACTCTGCTAACAAAACGTCAGTTTATGAGATGCATATGAAATACGACTTAATCATTATTGGTAGCGGCTCCGTGGGTTCCGCCGCCGGTTATTACGCAACACAGGCAGGCCTGAAGGTCCTGATGATCGATGCCCACCTTCCTCCTCATTCGGAGGGCAGCCATCATGGCGATACCCGCCTCATGCGCCACGCGTATGGAGAAGGCGAGCGCTATGTACCGCTGGTGCTTCGCGCCCAGACGCTGTGGGATGAACTGGCGAAGCAGACCGAAGAGCGTATTTTCGAGCGTACCGGCGTCATCAACCTTGGCCCTTCCCATTCTGATTTTCTCGCCAGCGTCGAGCGCAGCGCAAAAGCCTTTAATCTTGATGTCGAGAAGCTGGACGCGACGGGCATTACCGCGCGCTGGCCTGAAATTACCGTCCCCGACGATTACATTGGCCTCTTTGAAGCCCACTCCGGCGTGCTGCACTGTGAAACAGCGATCAAAACCTGGATCGATCTTGCCGCGAAAGCCGGCTGCGCGCAGCTGTTTAACTGTCCGGTAGAGGCTATCACCGATGACGAGAATGGCGTCACGGTAACGACTATTGACGGCGACTATTCAGCGTCCCGCCTGCTCGTCAGCGCAGGAACCTGGGTCACGCGCCTGCTGCCGGAACTGCCTGTCCAGCCGGTGCGTAAGGTCTTCTCCTGGTTCCAGTCGGATGGGCGCTACAGCGCGCAGAATAAATTCCCGGCCTTTACCGGCGAATTGCCGAATGGCGATCAGTTCTACGGTTTCCCTTCCGAGAAAGACGCGCTGAAAATCGGTAAACACAACGGGGGCCAGGCTATCGCCTCTCCTGACGAGCGTAAGCCCTTCGGCGCCTTCCCACAGGATGGTTCAGAGGCCTTCTCGTTCCTGCGCAATATTCTTCCCGGCGTCGGTGGCTTGCTGTATGGCGCGGCCTGTACCTACGACAACACGCCGGATGAAGACTTTATCATTGACACCCTGCCGGGGCATGACAACGTCCTGCTTATTACCGGGCTGAGCGGCCACGGCTTTAAGTTTGCTTCCGTGCTGGGTGAAATCGCCGCGCAGTTTGCCCAGGGCATCACGCCGCAGTTTGATCTGACGCCCTTCTCCCTCTCGCGATTTAACGGATAATCCGCCACGGGCTCCGGACGTCCCGGAGCCCGTTTCATTTACACTGCATGTTGGGGCGTTATGCGCAGGATCGTTAACTTTCTTATGAATAATATTCGCGAGCATTTTATGCTCTATATCTTACTGTGGGCGCTGCTGGCCATTATTGATTTTGTTTACATCGTATTTTATTGAAAACCATGATTGACAATAATTGACGTTTATTTAGCTTTGCTGAAACTCTCAATTTCATCTTGCACGAAGACATTGAATTACATTTATTGATCCTGTTCAAAAATGCTGAAATAAATAAAATAAAAATCAATAGACAATTATTTCAGTTGCAATATCAACTCTTCCCGTTCATTTTTACCCTTCGGTTTATTTGAAATGGACATTCTTATGCAATTGCGTAACTCCTCCCGGCGCTACGGAATAATATCCATAAGTTTGCACTGGATATTTGCTCTTGCCGTCTACGGTATGTTTGGACTTGGGCTCTGGATGGTCACGCTCAGCTATTACGATGGCTGGTATCACCAGGCGCCAGAGTTGCATAAAAGTATTGGTGTCCTGCTGATGCTGGGGCTGGTCTTCCGAGTGATCTGGCGACATATCTCCCCGCCGCCCGCCGCGCCAACGTCTCACAGCAAATTTACCCGCGTTAGTGCAGTCGCCGCGCATATTGCCCTCTATGCGCTGCTGTTTGCCATCCTGATTAGCGGCTATCTCATTTCGACGGCTGACGGTAAGCCGATTAACGTTTTTGGCCTGTTCGAGGTTCCGGCAACGCTTAGCGATGCCGGGGCGCAGGCCGATACGGCGGGGGTAGTTCACCTCTGGCTTGCCTGGAGCGTGGTGATCCTGTCCGTACTTCACGGGCTTGCCGCCCTCAAGCACCATTTTATTGATAAAGACGATACGCTAAAGCGCATGCTTGGCCGCTCGTCAGTTGACTCTGGAGCATAAAATGAAAAAACACCTGCTGGGTATCGCCCTGGGTTCTCTGTTATTCACCGCCGGTAATGCCGTGGCGGCGGAGTATAAAATTGATAAAGAGGGCCAGCACGCTTTCGTCAATTTCCGTATTCAGCACCTGGGCTACAGCTGGCTGTACGGCACCTTTAAGGATTTTGACGGCACGTTCACCTTTGACGAGAAAAATCCCGCGGCCGATAAAGTCAATGTGACGATTAATACGAACAGCGTCGACACGAACCACGCAGAGCGCGATAAACACCTGCGAAGTGGGGAGTTCCTCAACGTCGCGAAATTCCCGCAGGCGACCTTCACTTCTACTGAGGTGAAGAAAGACGGTGATAAGCTGAATATTACCGGCAACCTGACGCTTAACGGCGTAACCAAACCGGTCACGCTTGATGCTAAATTACTGGGCCAGGGTGACGATCCGTGGGGCGGTAAACGCGCAGGCTTTGAAGCGGCAGGGAAAATTCACCTGAAAGATTTTAATATCACAACGGATTTAGGCCCGGCGTCTCAGGACGTGGAGCTGATTATTTCCGTTGAAGGGGTACAGCAGAAATCATAATAACTTCGCCCGGCAGGTTTTCACCGTGCCGGGCGTTATTATCATTCCGGGTCAGGGATACCCAGTTTGGTATTCAGACGACCACGTGATTTATTAAAAATCTTGTTGCCGTTTTCACGTCCTGCGCGACGGCGACGTTGCTCTTCTTCCGGCAGGATGCTCTCTTCACTGCACAGCTCGCTACAGCAGCCGTTAAACTTCTCGGCACAGGCCGGGCACTGAATGAACAGCAGATGGCAGCCGTCGTTTTTGCAGTTGGTGTGGGTATCGCACGGCGCGCCGCACTGGTGGCACTGGGCAATAACGTCTTCAGAGATACGCTCACCCATCCGCTCGTCAAAGACAAAGTTTTTCCCGATAAAGCGTACCGGCAACCCCTGCTCACGGGCGCGACGAGCGTACTCAATAATGCCGCCTTCAATGTGCCAGACCTTATTGAAGCCGTTGTGCTTCATCCACGCGCTGGCTTTCTCGCAGCGGATACCGCCGGTGCAGTACATAACGATCTTTTTATCTTTATGCTCCTGCATCATCTCAACCGCTTTGGGCAATTGCTCGCGGAAGGTATCAGCCGGGATTTCCATCGCGTTCTCGAAATGCCCCACTTCGTACTCATAGTGGTTACGCATATCAATGAATACGGCATCCGGATCGTCCAGCATCGCATTCACTTCCGCCGCCTTGAGGTATTCACCGACGTCCGACGGGTTAAACTCAGGATCGTCGATACCGTCTGCCACGATGCGTTCACGCACCTTCATGCGCAGCACCCAGAAGGATTTCCCGTCATCATCCAGGGCAATGTTCAGGCGTAAGCCGTTAAGGGCAGGGTCAAACTGATAAAGTACGTCACGGAAGGCGCTGACTTTGCTTTCCGGTACGCTAATCTGCGCGTTGATGCCTTCACGGGCAAGGTAGACGCGGCCGAAAACGTTAAGCGCCGTGAACGCCTGATAAAGCGCATCGCGGGTCGCCTGCGGATCGTCGATCGTGAAGTATTTATAGAATGAGATGGTTGTGCGCGGTTCGGTTTCAGCCAACATACGCGCTTTTAACATCTCATTCGAAACGCGGTTGTGTAACACTGGCATGGTGTACAGTCCTGGAATCGTTAGAGAGAATGAAAAATCGGTCGGCATCATATAGCAAACAAAACCAATTTACATCCACACAATTTACGCTACATTTCACACACCCTGATTAATCAGGCTTAACAATTGCTGTATTCGTGCACGCTTCGAAAGCAGATATTTTGGCTACGTCTCAAAAAATGAGACACTAGCAAAACAGGACGTTTGAACACAGGAAAGACATGACCCAGTTACCAAAATTTACTGCCGCCCTTTTGCATCCCCGCTATTGGTTGACCTGGCTTGGCATCGGCTTTTTATGGCTTCTGGTACAGCTTCCCTACCCTGTTATTTTTCGGTTGGGTAAATTTCTGGGCCGTTTCGCGCAACTGTTTATGAAACGTCGAGCCAGAATCGCGTACCGCAATCTTGAGCTCTGTTTTCCGCAGATGAGCGAGTCAGAGCATCACGATATGGTCGCGAAGAATTTCGAATCCGTCGGGATGGGCCTTATGGAAACCGGCATGGCGTGGTTCTGGCCGGACAAACGCATGGCTCGCTGGAGCGAGGTGACGGGCACCGGCATGGATCCGGTGCATACGCTTCAGGCCAACCAGACGGGCGTTCTGCTGATTGGCGTCCATTTCCTGACGCTTGAAATCGGGGCGCGCATGTTCGGCATGCAGGCGCCGGGCATTGGCGTTTATCGCCCTAACGATAACCCGGTCATCGATTTAATCCAGACCAATGGCCGCATGCGCTCCAACAAAAGCATGATCGACCGTAAAGATCTGAAGGGAATGATCCGCGCGCTGAAATCCGGTGAAGTGGTCTGGTACGCCCCCGACCACGACTATGGCCCGCAGGCCAGCGTATTTGTCCCCTTCTTCGCCGTTGAAGAGGCCGCCACAACGACCGGAACCTGGATGCTGGCGCGGATGTCCAAAGCCGCCATCGTGCCTTTTGTTCCCCGCCGCAAGCCCGATGGTTCAGGCTACGAGCTGATGATGCTGGAGCCGGAACTCGCGCCGCCGCTCGACGATGCGGAAACCACCGCGCGCTGGATGAACAGCGTTGTGGAGAAGTGCATCATGCTGGCGCCCGAGCAGTACATGTGGTTGCACCGCCGTTTTAAAACGCGGCCACAAGGCACGCCGTCTCGCTATTAATCCTCATGCGGCCCTCAGGGCCGCATGCTGTTTTAGCTTTAAAAACTCCCCCTCATTGCGGCATTCATAACCCAGGCGCATAATTAGCAGGCTTATTACTTCATGCTTCAGGTGCTCAGCACCTCATTATGCGGATTGTTATGTCACCCTCAGACGCCCCCATAAACTGGAAGCGTAACCTCACGGTTGCGTGGCTTGGCTGTTTTCTTACCGGCGCGGCCTTTAGCCTGGTCATGCCCTTCCTGCCGCTCTACGTCGAACAGCTTGGCGTGACGGGCCACAGCGCGCTCAATATGTGGTCTGGCCTGGTATTCAGCATCACGTTTCTCTTTTCCGCGATGGCCTCACCCTTCTGGGGCGGCCTTGCAGACCGCAAGGGGCGAAAAATCATGCTGCTGCGCTCGGCGCTGGGGATGGCCATCATCATGGCGCTGATGGGCGTGGCGCAAAACGTCTGGCAGTTTCTAATACTGCGCGCGCTGCTGGGCCTGCTGGGAGGATTTATTCCCAACGCGAATGCCCTGATTGCCACACAAATCCCCCGCCATAAAAGCGGCTGGGCGCTGGGCACGCTCTCAACCGGCGGCGTGAGCGGTGCCCTGCTGGGGCCACTGGCCGGCGGACTCCTGGCCGATAGCTATGGACTGCGGCCGGTTTTCTTTATCACCGCCAGCGTGTTGTTCCTGTGCTTCATCGTCACCTTGCTCTGTATTCGTGAAAACTTCACGCCTGTCGCCAAAAAAGAGATGCTCCACGCCAGGGAAGTGCTGACCTCGCTCAAAAACCCCAGGCTGGTGCTGAGCTTGTTCGTAACAACACTGATTATTCAGGTAGCCACCGGGTCGATTGCCCCTATTCTGACGCTTTACGTTCGCGATCTGGCGGGTAACGTCAGCAACATTGCGTTCATCAGCGGGCTGATTGCCTCCGTACCCGGCGTGGCAGCGCTGCTGAGCGCCCCGAGGCTCGGAAAACTGGGGGACCGGGTGGGTCCGGAAAAAATACTGATCTGCGCGCTGGTGATTTCCGTCCTGCTGCTTATCCCGATGTCGATGGTGCAAACGCCATGGCAGCTGGGCGTCCTGCGCTTTTTACTGGGAGCCGCCGACGGCGCGTTACTGCCCGCCGTTCAGACCCTGCTGGTCTACAACTCTACAAACCAGATTGCCGGGCGTATTTTCAGCTATAACCAGTCGTTCCGAGACATCGGTAACGTCACCGGACCGCTGCTCGGGGCTGGGGTCTCCGCCAGCTTCGGTTTTCGCGCCGTCTTTATCGTGACGGCGGGCGTCGTGTTGTTCAATGCCATTTATTCATGGTTCAGTTTATCCCGCGCGTTACGGCCGGTGACGGAATAAGACGAACGCCTGACAGCTTATTTTCGTATTCATACTTGCAGAATCGGATATTCAGCTATTCTTTCCCTGAAACCTTCTGGAAAACAGGGAGACACCAATGACCATGTACGCCACGCTGGAAGAAGCTATTGATGCCGCTCGTGAAGAGTTCCTCGCCGACAACCCCGGCGTTGAAGAAGAAGATGCTGACGTGCAACAGCTTAATATCCAGAAATACGTTCTGCAGGATGGGGATATTATGTGGCAGGCCGAATTCTTTGCCGATGAAGGTGAAGAAGGGGAATGTTTGCCGATATTAAGTGGTGAAGGTGCGCAGGCAGTCTTTGACGGCGACTATGACGAAATCGAACTGCGGCAGGAATGGCTGGAAGAGAACACCCTGCACGAGTGGGATGAGGGTGAGTTTCAGCTTGAGCCGCCGCTTGATACGGAAGAAGGTCAAACCGCAGCCGATGAGTGGGACGAACGTTAATTTAGGTTATTCGTAAGGGCCGTGGCTGGCATCAATCGGCAGCAGCAGCGTGTCGAAAATCAGCGAGAACGGCAGATCGAGCACGGTCAGGTAGCGCCATGCGGAATCACGGAGATCCCATTTCACGCCAGGGTAATACTGATTCCCGTGGCCTTGCCCTGGAATGGTGCGACTGATGATACTGCCGCAGCCGCTGAGCAGGCATGCCATCAGTACGACGATGATTATTTTCATGAGTAACCTCTAAAAAAATACCGGCGATTAAGCCGGTATTTTATTTGGCGGGAGGCGCTTCGCTTGCCCACCCTACTTAACAACTTACTTCGCCTTCAACGCCAGCGGGTTAAGTTTCAGTTCCTTATAGTAGTTTACCCACGAAGAGTATCTCTCCGGAGCGGACCACACGCGGTAGTGAAGACGCGCCATCGTGACCGGGTCGCTCAGCAGGACCAGACGACGGTCGCGGTTAAGTTTTTCCGGAGTCTCGTTAAGCGCCTGCTCAACGTGACGATCGCGGGCAATCTCCAGCACCTGGCTTGCGCGGTGACGCGCCGTCGCCATAGCCGTTGCCAGGGCGTTGAATGACGGGTTAAACACGGCGTGCATGAAGCCGTCATCCAGCGTGCGATTGCGGTTCTGCTCCAGGTAACGATCGGTATCCACCAGCACCTGCGGCGGGGAATACTCTTCCGGGATCAGGAATAGCTTCCAGCGTTTGGTCCGCAGCCCCACCGTCGAACGGCTGGAGATCACGGAGACAAACGGCGACAGGATTAGCGAGAAGACAATCGGCGCCAGCCAGAACAGGAAGCGCAGATCCAGCCACGCCATCCCGGCCGCCCACACCAGACCCAGCAGCAGCTGTGAACCATGGCGCATAAAGGCTTCGCTCCACGGCGTGGAGTCGTCATCACGCTGCGGTGAGTTCCAGACCACTTCCCAGCCCAGGAATGCGCTGACCACGAACACGGTGTGGAACAGCATACGCACCGGCGCCAGCAGCACGGAGAACAGGACTTCCAGCAGCAGTGAAAGGGTCACGCGGAAGAAACCGCCGTACTCTTTCGAGCCTTTGCACCAGATCAGGATGATGCTGAGCAGCTTAGGCAAGAACAGCAGCACCATGGTCGAGGCAAACAGCGCGATCGCCAGCTCCGGACGCCACTGCGGCCAAACCGGGAACAGCTGCCGCGGTTGCAGGAAGTATTGCGGCTCCGTCAGGGCATGGACGACCTGCAGCGCAGTGGAGAGCGCAAGGAACATAAACCACAGCGGTGCGGAGAGATACGACATCACGCCCGTCAGGAACACCGCACGGTGAACCGGGTGCATTCCTTTAACAAGGAACAGGCGGAAGTTCATCAGGTTACCATGACACCAGCGGCGGTCACGCTTGAGCTCGTCCAGCAGGTTCGGCGGCAGCTCTTCGTACGATCCCGGCAGGTCGTAGGCAATCCAGACGCCCCAGCCAGCACGACGCATCAGCGCCGCTTCTACGAAGTCGTGCGACAGAATAGAGCCGGCAAACGAACCCTCGCCCGGCAGCGGCGCCAGCGCACAGTGCTCAATGAACGGCTTCACGCGGATAATGGCGTTGTGACCCCAGTAGTGCGATTCACCCAGTTGCCAGAAGTGCAGACCTGCCGTAAACAGCGGCCCGTAAACACGGGTGGCGAACTGCTGGCAGCGTGCATAAAGGGTGTCCATTCCGGACGCTTTTGGGGAGGACTGGATAATACCCGCGTTCGGGTTGGCTTCCATCAGACGCACCAGACCACTCAGGCAATCTCCGCTCATGACGGAGTCAGCATCCAGCACCACCATGTAGCTGTACTGGTTACCCCAGCGACGGCAGAAGTCATCAATGTTACCGCTTTTACGCTTCACCCGACGACGACGGCGGCGGTAGAAGATCTGACCTTCGCCCTGCACTTCTGCAATCAGCTCCATCCACGCTTTTTGTTCTGCCACGCAGATATCGGGGTTGTAGCTGTCGCTCAGGATGTAAACGTCGAAATGCTCCGCGTTGCCGGTGGCCTTTACGGACTCCCAGGTTGCACGCAGGCCCGCGAATACGCGGTCAACGTCTTCGTTACAGATAGGCATAATCAGCGCGGTACGGTGCTCAGGATTGAGGGGTTCATCCCCGACCGTTGACGCCGAAATGCTGTATTTGTCACGCCCCATCAGCAGCTGCAGGAAGCCCATCAGCGCGGTCCAGAAGCCGGCTGAAACCCAGCAGAAGAGAACCGCGAACAGCAGAAGGATGCCGCTCTGCAGGATGTACGGCAGCAGCTGCATGAAGGAGACCCAGAGATCCTGGCCCATCATGTCCGTCGGGTTTATGAATGCCCAGCCCTGATACGGCAGGATGGTTTTCATATACCAGGTCGCGACGACCGTCTGCGCAAGCGTCAGAAGCAGCAGGATATAGCGACGGATTGTCCCCACGGTACGCCATTTCTGTTCAGACGCCTGCTCTTCTTTCGTCAGGCGTGACAGATAGCGCGGCGTCACATCACGTCCACGCAGGCGATCCCAGAAGCGACCCACCGGGTTGGTGCGCCACGGATCGGGGAACATAGAGGAACGCGTGGCCTTCGGCATCGCCTGAAGCTGATCGCGTCCTTCATCGTCTTTAATCAACTGCCCTTCCGCCAGCGAGTCCGGCCAGGCCTGCTCCAGACGCGCCTTGACTGACCCAAGCGGCGTATCATCATCACGGGAAAACTGACGATGTTCACCATCCAGCGCGGTGTGAACCGCGCGGATGTCGCTCTTAGGCAGTGCCGCTTTTTCGATATCCGTCAGCGGCATGGCATCAATATATTCAGATGTATTATTCATTGGCAGGTAGCTGATAGCTCCAGGTTTCACTCAGCGGCTGATCGTTACTGACCAGCGCAGCACGCATTTCAGTGGTCTGTTTCGGATCTTTCACTTTCACGCGCAGGGTCAGACGCCAGCCTTTGGTTACCGGGTTGTAACGCACGGTATTCTCAACGATTTCACCGTTATCACCGATGCTGGCCTGAGCGGCAACGGCGGTGTCCGGTGCCAGTTTCTTCATATCCTGGCCTGTGAAGTCCACGACAAACGCCACGGTGCCGTCAGGCTGACGAATCAGATTAGACTGCTTCACATCACCCGTTGAGCGGCGAGTCTGCATCACATACGCGTTATCCGGCGCATGCAGCTTATCTTCGTCGCGGCTGAAGGTAATGGTGTACTTGAAGTTCATCTCTTTACCGGCTTCCGGCAGCTGATCCGGCGTCCAGTAAGCAACGATGTTGTCGTTGGTTTCGTCGTTGGTTGGAATTTCTACCAGTTCGACCTTACCTTTACCCCAGTCACCGTTTGGCGTGACCCAGGCGCTTGGACGCTGGTCATAGCGATCGTCCAAATCTTCAAAACGGGAGAACTGACGACCACGCTGCAGCAGGCCAAAACCTTGTGGGTTTTCCATCGCGAAGCTGCTCACCGCCAGATGTTTCGGGTTATTCAGCGGACGCCAGATCCACTCACCGTTACCGGCATGAATCGACAGACCGTTGGAGTCGTGCAGTTCCGGGCGGAAGTTGGTTGCCGGTGACGGCTGGTTCGGCCCAAACAGGAACATGCTGGTCAGCGGCGCAACGCCCAGTTTGCCCACTTTATCACGCAGGTAAACCTTAGACTGTACGTCAACCACCGTGTCGCGGCCCGGCATAATCACAAAGCGATAGGCCCCGGTCGCACGCGGCGAATCCAGCAGCGCGTAAATAGTCAGACGTTTATCCGTTGGTTTTGGACGTTCAATCCAGAACTCACGGAAACGTGGGAACTCTTCACCTGATGGCAGCGCGGTATCAATAGCCAGTCCGCGCGCAGAAAGCCCGTATACCTGCCCCGCGCCAATCACGCGGAAGTAGCTGGCACCAAGCATGCTGACGATTTCGTCGTTTTTATCTTTGCTGTTGATCGGGTAAAGCACCTTAAAGCCTGCGAAGCCCAGGTCTTTCACCGTATCTTTGTCGTGTTGCACATTGCCAAAATTGAAGTAATCCGGGCTGTACTTGATCTTACGTACCGCTGTTGCCGTCACTTCATTGATGGCAACAGGCGTATCGAAGTACATACCCTGATGATAAAACTCAAGCTTGAACGGGGTTTTAATATTGCTCCAGTACGCTTTGTCGTGATTGAACTGGATCTGCTGATAGTCCGCATACTTCATGTCGCGGAAAACGGAGGGCAAGTTACTTTTCGGCGCTTCGTAGCTCTTGCCTGCCATCGATTTTGCCTGTTTTGCGACATCGTCGATGTTAAAGGCCAGTGCCGATGAGGTATACAGTGATAACACTACTGCAGCACCCAACCAACGCATTTTCATCATCTGTGGTTTATGTTTCATAATAAGTAAGCACTTCCCCCTTTGTGTGCTTATATCGATCCGATCCATTTTAATGGAAACTCAGGCAATCCGACAACATTATCACTGCTTTGTTCAGCTGCTGGCTCATGGATTAAGCAAATGAAAGAACCCGCTATTCACTTTGCGTGCTTATCCTGGAGACAGGGTGTCGGTCTTGGTGTAGGGTTGGCTTCGAATGTAACCATTATGAGTCTTAGGGATAAGACGAAAAGTCTGAGAATGCACAACGTTATATGAGCACAACACCAACAGAACGTGAATATTTCCTCGACTCGATCAGGGCCTGGCTGATGCTATTGGGGATCCCCTTTCACATTTCACTGATTTACTCCAGCCACACCTGGCACGTGAATAGCCAGATGCCCTCCTGGTGGCTGACGCTGTTTAATGACTTTATTCACGCCTTTCGAATGCAGGTTTTCTTCGTCATATCCGGCTATTTTTCT
Organism: Enterobacter vonholyi; assembly: GCF_008364555.1. Classification (GTDB taxonomy): domain Bacteria; phylum Pseudomonadota; class Gammaproteobacteria; order Enterobacterales; family Enterobacteriaceae; genus Enterobacter; species Enterobacter vonholyi. The sequence goes on along the minus strand of NZ_VTUC01000002.1, from coordinate 349,653 downwards.
TACATGCTGTTTCTGCGATACCCGCTTAAGCGATGGTGGAAAGTACGCGTGGAGCGCGTGGGCATCCCGATGCTGACCGCAATTCCGCTGCTGACGCTGCCTCAGTTCATTATGCTGCAATACGTCAAAGGCAAAGCGGAGAACTGGCCGAATCTGACGCTCTATGAAAAGTACAATACGCTGGTCTGGGAGCTGGTGTCTCACCTGTGGTTCCTGCTGGTCCTTGTAGTGCTGACAACGGTAAGTTTGTTGATTTTTAGCCGCCTGCGCCACCATCTGAGTACAAAAGCCGACACCTTCTTCGCCAACGTTACGATGGGCAAATTGTCAGTGCTCTTCTTGCTGTTGGGGATCGCTTATGCCGCCGTGCGACGGACGCTGCTTATCGTTTACCCGCCTATTTTGAGCGACGGGTTATTCAATTTCGTGGTGATGCAGTCATTGTTCTACATTCCGTTCTTTTTAATCGGCGCGCTGGCTTTTATTCATCCAAAGCTTAAATCGCTGTTTGTCACCCCGTCACCGTGGTGCGCGCTGGGGGCAACCTTCGCGTTCGCTGCATATCTGCTGAATCAGCGCTACGGCAGCGGCGACGCCTGGATGTATGAAACGGAAAGCGTGATCACGATGCTGCTGGGCCTGTGGATGGTGAACGTGGTATTCGCGCTGGGCCATCGCTTGCTGAACTTTAAGTCCAGCCGCGTGACTTACTTCGTTAATGCATCACTGTTTATCTATCTGGTGCATCATCCGTTGACGCTTTTCTTCGGGGCTTACATCACACCGCACATCGCCTCCAACACGCTGGGCTTCTTTACCGGGCTGGTTTTTGTGGTAGGGGTGGCGATCGTACTTTACGAAATCCATCTGCGGATCCCGCTCCTGCGTTTCCTCTTTTCAGGAAAACCGCAGGCAAAAGCCTCATAAACCACGCGGCGCACCAGATGCGCCGCGTTTGCTTCAGCTTTCCAGCTCTTGTCTGCGCTGAGTCAGAAGCCGCTGATAAAGATGCGTGGTGTCGTCGTCAAAACAGACAAAAATCACCTTCTCTGGCAGCGGTTTTAACGACAGATAGCGGTAAACGGTTTCTACAGCGATCGTTGCGGCTGCCGCTTTAGGATAACCATACACGCCGGTGCTGATAGCCGGGAACGCCATCGTTTTATAACCGTTGTCGGCGGCCAGTCGCAGACAGTTCCGGTAAGCCTCTTCCAGAATACTCGCTTCGTGCCGATCGCCACCGTGCCAGACGGGCCCAACGGCATGAATAACCGCTCTGGCGGGCAAATTGCCCGCCAGCGTAATTACCGCATGACCGGGAGGACATTCGCCCTGCTGTTGCCGCACGGTTTTACAGGCTTCGAGCAGCTGCGGTCCGGCAGCACGGTGAATCGCCCCGTCTACACCGCCTCCCCCCATGAGGGAAGGATTGGCCGCATTGACGATGACGTCGACGTGCATTGTCGTAATATCGCCTTGAATAATTTCAATTTGCGGTTTCATAAAGCCCCTCTGCAATCCGCCTTTTTCTTAAGTGTATCGCAGAGGTGACCGGGAGAAAAAACTATCAGAAAAAATCCTCTTCCTCCGCAGGGCGGGGAGAACGCGCATTAGCGATACTGGATTTCAATAACTGCAAGCGTTTTTTCAGGATTAAGGTATTTCATATTGAGCGTTGCCAGGTTTGAGTCGCTCACTTTCCCGTTAAGCGCCTCTTCATAGCTGACCATACGCGTTTGCATACGGTTATTATTTGGACATGACATTGCAAATTGTTGCTTCTGCGGAGTGATTTCACAAGGGTCGGCGACGATAGCACCGCGAAAATGAATGACACCGCCGTCAACAACTGTGGCCGAATAAGCCGGGATACTCAAAGCAGAAACGACCAGACCCAGACCTGCTACGAGTCGAGCAAAATAGTTGTTCATTATAGGTACTCCTAAATGAAAATCGTCCATGAGGGGTAAACGCGCTTCATTTATTACGGCAAACGAAGTTTCACGTTACGGAACATAACGACCTGGTCCCTGATATCAGCATAGCTCAACGTCACAGACCCGCAACATTCACAACATATTGATTTAATACATTTTTATAGCGAACGTTCCGCTGGCGACCACTGTTGTGATAAATGAAGCGATTTTCCATCTGTAACGGTGACAACGATTTTTACCGTGTCTCCTGCATTAATATTTAAACTCAGGCGCATTAAATCAATCGTCTGATTAGCGGGTATAAAAAGTGTGTTTTGCTGCCGGGAAGAACTTTGCCCCCCCTGCCCTTCTCGTAAAGAAACAATCTGAACCTGACAATCACACGACTGCGCCAGAGTGACCTGAGGAATAATGGTGGTCATATTTTCCTGCTGCGACGTTTTGAAGGTGATCTGACTGGAAAGCGCGGCCAGGAGAATTAAGGTATTCATGATGAACTCCCGAAAAAAAACAGGGCTGATGCCCTGTTTTTTTGTAGCACAGATTTCAGTATCAGTACTGATGAGCTGTCGCGTGGTTACCAAAGCCGATCTGGGTAACGTTGACAGTAGAGTTAGAGGCAGTCTGGTCAACGAGTGCGCCGTTAAAGCCGCCGGACTGGCTAACGTTCATAACAGATTTTTTACTGTTCCACTGATCAAGTGTTGCACTGTTGCCGAATCCTTTCTGGGTCAGGTTGATTTTACTGTCATCAGAACCCTGACCAACGTCAGCGCCGTTACCGCCACCTTTCTGGGTAATATTCAGCACGGAATTTCTGGCGTCTGTCTGCAGAGCAACCGCGGAGTTACCGCCACCGTCCTGATAAATATTCAGGGTTGAATTTGGACCACTGTATCCGCCATGACCATGCCCATGACCCCAGCCGCCCTGATTAATAGAACCCGCCATAGCACTACCAGAAACTACGATTGCTGCAAGCGCTGCCACTTTGAGAAATTTCATGGTAAACCCCCATCGGATTGATTAAAGTCGTCGCGAAAGCGCTAATGTTGAATAACGTTAATCGCCATTTGCGACTGTTTCTGCACTACAACTGCGGTTTTCTGCGTACCGTACTGCGTAATATTTGCTCTATTACCCGACCCTTTCTGGATAATTTTCGCGCTATTACCGTATCCATCTTGCGTAATACCTGCATCATTCGCGTTTCCGCTCTGATCGATCCAGGCTATATTGTAACTCCCTGATTGATCAACTCTCGCTCTGTTGCCTGCCCCATCCTGGGAAACAATGGACAATAGTTTCGAACCTTCCTGGCGAACCTGAGCGTCATTGAAAACACCCTGTTGACCAATAATGGCTGCCTGATTGAGTGATGAAAGACTTAATTCGTTAACCGCAAAGTTATATTCAGCATTTGCTAAATCTGAATTCGCTGCGGTTACAAATCCAGGCGCACCCAGTAATGTAAACATCATAAATAACGATGTGTATTTCATGTTGTCACCCTGGACCTGGTTATTGAATAACTCCATAACCCTATAACAGTGTCACATGTAAAAACGATTCGTATTGTGTTAACGCGTCGTTACGGTGAAGAGTATGTCCGCTGAAACATTTTAAATATCTCACCCGCGCGGCTTATTTTTATTTTTCAGATCACCACAAAGTCGTAATTTACATCAAAAACCACTTTATTCAGGCCAGCTTATATTTTTTATTAAATGCGTTTTTCGAAAAGGTTGTACAGCAAGACAAAAGCTGTCCACGCCTCCCCCCGGGGTGTTTAAACGTAACGGCATGAGAACATTTTTTCTCAGCACGTGACACGAAACTTCTTTTCTTAAGCCAGACTCATGCTCATTCGTGAACTTAGAAACAACCTGTAACTCATACTAAATTATCGCTTTATAAAAATAATAAATACCAATACAAATCAAACAATTGGAAATATTTGTATGATTTTTAAAATCTGTGCATCTCTATTTATGTGTACAACTTTCTCATCAATTCTCGCCATTCAAAACAACCGAATTTCACAAATTAATATTGATTTTTACATTATGTTACATGTTTAACACTTGCTTTAAACTTCGTAAAAGCTAGATTGAAATTAGATGTACGAAATTGGTTTTATATTTACCTCCCCGTGGAGGTTATGGTCTGATTCTACACACAGCAGTGCAACATCTGTCAGTACTTCTGGTGTCCTCTTTTAAACAGGAGGGCAGCTGCCAGGTGCCAAAAAAAAGTGGGGTTTCATCATGTATAATGAAGTCCATAGTTTACATGGTCATACATTACTGTTGATCACAAAACCTTCTCTGCAAGCGACAGCATTATTACAACATTTAAAGCAATCTTTATCACTGAACGGGAAATTGCATAATATTCAACGTTCTTTTGATGATATTGCACCTGGCAGCATCATTCTTTTCGATATGATGGAAGCAGATAAAAAACTTGTCCATTACTGGCAAGATATTTTAAGCAGGAAAAACAACAATATCCGAGTGCTATTGTTGAATACGCCTGACGAATATCCTTTCAGAGATATTGAAAGCTGGCCGCATATCAATGGCGTGTTCTACGTCACAGAAGAAGAAGACCGGGTAGTTGAGGGTCTGCAAGGTATATTGCGCGGAGAGTGTTATTTTTCGCAAAAGCTTGCCAGTTATCTCATCACGCACTCGGGAAATTATCGTTATAACAGCTCAGAGTCAGCACTGCTCACGCACCGTGAGAAAGAGATCCTGAATAAGTTACGCATTGGTGCTTCAAATATTGAAATCGCCCGTTCGTTATTTATCAGCGAAAATACGGTAAAGACGCACCTTTATAATCTTTTCAAGAAGATAGCTGTAAAAAACAGAACTCAGGCTGTTTCGTGGGCAAACGATAACCTCAGGCGTTAATCACATGAAGCGCACGTTGAGTTGGATCGCCGCAGCGAGTTTCCTGCTCGCTGCCGGGAATCTGAAGGCCGTCGAGGTCGAAGTTCCCGGATTGTTAACAGACCACACTGTCTCATCGGTCGGGCACAGTTTTTACCGTGCCTTTAGTGATAAATGGGACAGTACTTATACCGGTAATATAACAATCAACGAGCGGCCCAGTGCACGATGGGGAAGTTGGATAACAATAACGGCTAATCAGTACGTTATTTATCAAACGTTTTTATTCCCCACAAAAATGGACTTCGATAAAAACGTAGCCCTGGCACTGGCACAATCAGAAGACGCTATTAATCGCCTGCAAATAGATAAAGCCCTATTAAGCACCAGCGATTTAGCAAAAGACGAGTTCTAGCGAACCGATATGCGGAGGCTGTCATGCGTATTGCATATGCAGTTGTTTCGATAATGCTAATAACACCCATAAGCTGGGCCGGAAACATGACGTTTCAGTTCCGTAACCCTAACTTTGGCGGTAACCCTAACAACGGCGCGTTCCTGCTGAATGAAGCTCAGGCGCAAAACTCCTATAAGGATCCCAGCTTAAAGGATTTTAGCATTGATACCCCGTCCGCACTGGACAACTTCACTCAAGCTATTCAGTCGCAGATTTTAGGTGGGTTACTGACCAACATTAATACCGGTAAACCCGGCCGGATGGTGACCAACGACTTTATCGTTGATATCGCCAACACTGACGGACAGCTTCAGTTGAACGTGACCGATCGTAAAACCGGAAGAATCTCCACCATTCAGGTTTCCGGTCTACAAAGTAATTCAACTGACTTTTAAACAATAGCTAAATAAGGACAACGATCATGCAGCGCTTCCTGATTTTTGTTGCAGTGTGCTTATTGAGCGGTTGTTTAACTGCTCCACCTAAAGAAGCTGCAAAACCTACATTAATGCCTCGGGCCCAGAGTTATCGTGATTTAACGCATTTACCTGCTCCAACGGGGAAAATATTTGTCTCCGTATACAACATTCAGGATGAAACCGGGCAATTCAAACCTTACCCGGCAAGTAACTTCTCCACGGCCGTGCCGCAAAGCGCCACCGCGATGCTGGTTACCGCGCTCAAGGATTCGCACTGGTTTATTCCCCTGGAACGTCAGGGTCTCCAGAACCTGTTGAATGAACGTAAAATCATTCGTGCAGCACAGGAAAATGGTACCGTCGCGGCCAATAACCGTACGCCTCTGGAATCTCTGGCGGCAGCGAACGTGATGATTGAAGGATCGATTATTGGCTACGAAAGTAACGTTAAATCGGGTGGAGCGGGCGCGCGGTATTTCGGTATCGGCGCGGATACCCAATACCAGCTCGACCAAATTGCCGTTAACCTGCGTGTGGTCAACGTCAGTACAGGCGAAGTGCTCTCTTCGGTGAACACCAGCAAAACCATACTGTCCTATGAAGTTCAGGCAGGGGTATTCCGCTTCATCGATTACCAGCGTTTGCTGGAGGGTGAAATTGGCTACACCTCCAACGAGCCGGTCATGATGTGTCTGATGTCAGCCATTGAAACCGGCGTGATCTTCTTAATCAACGACGGTATTGACCGCGGGCTGTGGGATCTGCAAAACAAAGCAGACGTGCAGAACCCGATACTGGTGAAATACCGCGATATGTCAGTCCCTCCGGAATCCTGACAGGAAGCGCATAAAAAAGGCGAGATGATTATCTCGCCTTTTTTTATTCGCTCACTGCCGTGACGTTTTGCGCTTTTTCCCGCCGCGACGCCAGCCAAAGACCACTGTTTTTCATGGCATAGCCAAACAGCAACCCCAGCACCAGTGAGGGGACCACCAGCTTCCAGTCACCCTGCCCTGCAAAGGTCGCACACGCCCCCATAAAGGTTCCAGGAACAAATGAAAGCAGCAGATGCTTAGCCTGGATGCACATTAAAAAGGCAACAACGCCCGTCATCACGTATCCCAGCATCTCCAGATGCGGCGCCAGCGCGCTGCCTTTCATGATCACCAGCGCCCAGATAACGCCGCTCATCAGGGTGCAGCCAGAGATAAAGAGCCCTTTGACGCCCCCCTGCGGGCAGGCGAAATAGGCCGTACAGCCAAGGAATCCGGCCCAGCTGAGTAATCCGAGAGACATGGCCACCCATCCCCAAAGCCCGGAGAGAATGCCCGTCGTTATTGCGATACAAAGTAATATGTTCATGGCGCGCATCTTAGCAGAAGCGCACCATAGAAATGCGATCAGAAGCACATTATGTGCAAATTGAAATGCGTAGTTGCAGAATTTATGTGATCTAAATCACTCTTCATTCTCTTCTTCCAGCTCATCCCACATCGCCGCGATCGCGTCGCGGGTCAGCGGTGCCAGCGTTCTCCAGAATGGCGAGGTAGCATGCGCTTCGACTTTACCAAGGAATGTTCCGACCCACGGCAGCAGGTACGTTTCGAACAGGGTTTCAATAGCTTCGTTCTCATCATCCCCGGCGTTGTCTTCGATCCAGGAGGCAGCAAGCAGCAGCGTACCGATATGATCCGCCGGCGTATCGCTCAGCGGCATACCGCGGGTGGAGAGGAAAGCGCGGACTTCGGCTTCCGTCGCCCCGTCCTGCCAGGCTGAGCGGTATGGCGAAACGCGGCACTCATCGCCGACAAACAGCGCATTGTAGTCCGTCGCAATCTGCTGCATGTCGCAGCTTTTTTGCAGACGTTCCAGTAAATCATCCTGTTCCAGCGGCCAGTTCTGCGCCAGTTTGCCTTCACGAATCAACGTAAAAAGCGGAACCAACAGCGGGTCTTGCGGCTGGCGATAATAGAGCGTACCCAGCACGCGGCAGAGGATGGAAAACTCGTTCATTTTTATTATTCCATTACACAATTAAAGATCGGCAAATTCGGCAATCGGCTCCATTCCGCGGGACTCAAGGAAATCGAGCATGCGGCGTGGGGTCACGTTCAGGATTTGCGCTTCCGGGAAGTTAACATCATTCAGCACTTTCAGGCACTCGCTGAAATCACCCAGCGTGAACGCGGTATGGGAATCTGAGCCCAACGCCACCATGCCGCCCGCATCACGCACGGCGGCCGCCACGGCGCGACAGTTGGCTTCACTGCCCTTACGCGAGTGAACAAAAGAGGAGTTATTAATCTCCAGCGCCACGCGGTGCTTCGCTGCCGCCTGCGCGACAGCCTGAATATCAATCGGATATTTTGGGTTACCGGGATGGCTGATAATGTGCACATTGCCGCTGGCAATGGTGGCAATCATCGCCGCGGTATTGGTCTCTTTATCCTGAGGAGCAAAAACCGGCTCATGGAAGCCAGCGAGGATAAGGTCAAGAGACGTCAGCATCGGGCCGGTGCAGTCGATCTCACCGTCGGTATTTTTGATGTTTGCCTCAATGCCGCGCAGTATCCCAATGCCGTCCACCAGACGTGGCCAGATCCGCATATTCACAAAATGCCAGTAGTGCGGCGCATCAGCCATATCCGGGCCATGATCGGTGATCGCGAACAGCTTGATGCCTTTAAGCTTCGCCTGGGCGATATAATCATGGAGGTTGCTATAAGCGTGGGTACTGGCGACGGTGTGCATATGCAGGTCAACGGGATACATCTCTCTCTCCTCTGCGGTTTTTCCAAAGGATAGCAGTTATCAGCGGCGAATATTAGCAAAAACCCGGCGAACGCCGGGTTTATCTCAGTAGCCGCGCTGTCTGTCGACCTGGCCGGTGACCGGGTTACCCTTTTCCAGTTCGCTGATGGTATGTGATATATACGCCACCGCTTCTGCCGGACGCGTCACGGCGGCCACGTGAGGGGTCATCGCGACGCGCGGGTGCGCCCAAAGCGGGCTTTCCGCGGGTAGCGGCTCACGGCTATAGACATCCAGCATGGCACCTTTAAGCTTTCCACTGTCCAGCGCCTTCAGCAGATCGGGCTCGACCAGATGCACCCCGCGCGCCAGGTTCATCAGGTAGCTCCGATCGACGAGCTGATTGAGCAACGCTTCATTAATGATACCGACCGTTTCCGCCGTATTGGGCAGCAGGTTGATGAGCACGCGCGTCCCGTTCAGAAAGGCCGGGAGTTCATCCGTCCCGGCAAAGCTCTCTACGTCCGGATAATCTTTGCGGCTGCGACTCCAGCAGCGCAGCGGAAAGCCCCACGGAGCAAGGGCTTCAGCCACTTTTGAGCCAAGCACGCCCGCGCCGAGGATGCCGATGGTAAAGTCTTCACGACGATAATCCGGCAGCGGCTCCCAGCGGGCCTGCTGTTTAAATGCCTGATAGTCATCAAAGCGGCGGAACCAGTGCAGAACCTGGCTCACGGCATATTCCTGCATCTGCTGGCCCATTCCGGTATCTTCCAGGCGGAACAGTGGAACGTCTTCCGGCAGCATTTCAGGGTGTGCCTTAAGTTTGCTCAGAATGGAATCCACGCCGGCTCCCAGGGCAAAAACGGCCTTCAGCTTGCGGCCCTGGAGCATTTCTACCGGAGGATGCCAGACCAGCGCATAGTCAGCATGTTCATTATCGCCGCGCTTCCACTCGCGTACGCGTGCGCCGGGCAGCGCCGCCGAAAGTGCGTCAATCCAGTAAGCGTTATCAAATGTAGGGTGATAGAAGAGAATATCCATGGTCATTCCTGCCTTTTATTGCGCTGTTTTGCTTTCATTTTCAAGTGGATTGTCAGCATAACAAATTTATAAGGAAACCGCGTTGCTGATAAAAGAGGCATTTTATGCACATTTAAGAATCATGTTGCCTGAAGTTTGTCTAAACGCGCTAAATTACTGAAAAAGTGAGTTGACGGCAGTTCGGCTTTTCCTTACATTAGCGCCCGTCCCGTCAACAACGGGATGACAATATGGTGAGGTGTCCGAGTGGCTGAAGGAGCACGCCTGGAAAGTGTGTATACGGCAACGTATCGGGGGTTCGA
>NZ_VTUC01000002.1:0-339748 GCF_008364555.1 Enterobacter vonholyi | reverse complement strand
TGACAATATGGTGAGGTGTCCGAGTGGCTGAAGGAGCACGCCTGGAAAGTGTGTATACGGCAACGTATCGGGGGTTCGAATCCCCCCCTCACCGCCATATTTAAAGAAGAGCTCGCATGAAAATGCGGGCTTTTTTTTCGCATATTGTACGCATGCAGGGGGGATTCGAACCTTGTGGCTCTGTGCGAAACTCATGTCGGGTGGCGCTGCGCTTACCCGACCCGGAAAAAACTACTCTTCCACCATCTTCGCATACTCTTCGGTCAGAAAATCCACCAGCGCCCTAACGGAGGGCAGCAAACCGCGTCTTGAAGGATAAACGGCATGAATCACTTCCCGTCTGGGTTCCCATGCCTCAAGCACCCGGACCAGCTCACCGGACGCAAGCTGATCCTTCACCATCAAAATCGGCAACTGCACCACGCCAATGCCTGCCATGGCGGCTTCACGCAGCGCGAGCATATCCGTACTGATCAAACGGGGATGGTAATGGATCTCCGCTTTCGCCCCGTCGGGTCCGGAAAGTGCCCACTTATGGTTGTGCTTTCCCTCTCCCATACTTAATCCAGGCCAGGCGCTGAGTTCAGACGGCATTGACGGTTCCCCCAGACGGGCAATCAACGCCGGGCTTGCCACCAGGCAATGCCCCCGGTCAGCCAGCACCCTTAACACCAGGTCACTGTCATCAAACGGACGCGGGCGTACGCGGATCGCGATATCCACGCCCTCTCCCACCAGATCTACCCGCCGGTTAGTCGCCTCAAGCTGAAGATTGATCCCGGGGTAGCGCGCCATAAAACTTGCCAGCATCGGACCAACGTGGACATGCAGTAAGGTTATCGGACACGTGATCCTGACGATACCGCGCGGTTCGGCCTGCAGTGCCGCCACGGCTTCCTCGGCAGCCTCGGCCTCCACCATCATCGCTTTGCAGTGCTGATAGAACGTCTGGCCGACCTCGGTCACCGTAAAATGCCGGGTTGTTCTATGGATGAGCCGTACGCCAAGCCGCTCTTCCAGCTGCGCAATCCGGCGGCTTAGCCTGGACTTCGGTAAATCAAGCGCCCTTCCCGCCGCAGCAAAGCCACCGTAGTCCACCACCTTCACAAACCAGACAAAGTCATTGAGATCCTGCATAAAACCTCATCGTTCTATTTTCAGAACAGTGAATGCCATTTTCACTATCTACCGGGATATTGACCCTGAATATAAGCTAATTACATCAACAGAACATCAGGAGTTAATCATGAAAAACGTAACAGGCGTTTATACCGCTCCCCGCCAGCACTGGGTTGGCGATGGTTTCCCGGTCCGTTCAATGTTTTCTTATCAGACGCACGGCGAGCCGCTCAGCCCGTTCCTGCTGCTGGACTACGCGGGCCCATATACCTTTCCGGCTGATGGTGCGAAACGTGGGGTGGGTCAACACCCTCACCGGGGTTTTGAAACGGTCACTATCGTCTATGCCGGTGAAGTGGAGCATCGCGACTCCACGGGTAAAGGCGGCGTCATTGGTCCCGGCGACGTGCAGTGGATGACCGCAGGGGCAGGCATTTTGCACGAGGAGTTCCACTCCAGCGCGTTCTCACAGAAAGGCGGGGAACTGAAAATGATGCAGCTTTGGGTCAACCTGCCGGCGAAAGACAAGATGGCGGCACCGGGCTACCAGAGCATCACGAAAGCCGACATCCCGGTGGTGACGCTGCCGGATAACAGCGGTTCGCTGCGAGTTATTGCCGGTCGCTACGACACGGTGACCGGCCCGGCGCACACCTTCTCGCCGCTTAACGTCTGGGACATCGCTCTGAACCAGGGAAGCCATCTGACGCTCAATCAGCCTGAAGGCTGGAGCACGGCGCTGGTCGTGCTTGAAGGCAGCATCACGGTGAACGGTGCAACTCAGGCGGGTGAAGCCCAGCTGGTCGTATTGAGTCAGGAAGGTGACAAACTGCACCAGGAGGCGAACAGCGATGCAAAAGTGCTGCTGATGGCCGGCGAGCCGCTGAATGAACCGATCGTGGGCTATGGCCCGTTTGTGATGAACACTAAGAGTGAAATCAACGAAGCCATTCGTGATTTCAATTCCGGCCGCTTCGGCCAGATCTGAACGTAATAAAGGAGGACTGCCGCTGTGATCTCCGAGATCCAGCGCCCGCTTAAACCGTTAAGTTCTCGATTCGCAGCGTTAATCCCCTGCTCCACGGCGAAAAACCGTGGAGCTGATTATTGCTTAACCGAACAGGCACTAAAGCTGAAAATCTGCTTGACCGTGTCAGCGCAACTCCCTATAGTAGCGCCCCGTTGCCCCCCAAGCTGTGAGGCAGCAAAACAATATGGTGAGGTGTCCGAGTGGCTGAAGGAGCACGCCTGGAAAGTGTGTATACGGCAACGTATCGGGGGTTCGAATCCCCCCCTCACCGCCATATTTAAGATGAGAGCTCGTACGAAAGTACGGGCTTTTTTCTTTTATATTCTCCGAAAAGGGGGGATGAGAATCCCCGACCGGGGTTCGACAACTGGCGCAGCCAGTTGGACAGACTGTGAGCGCAGCGAACAGGCTGCCCGCACAAAAAACAAAGCCCGGTTTCCCGGGCCTTGAACGCAACAGCAAACTCAGTAATACGCTTGCAGCGTGCGCTGGCAGAGCGCCGATCGCACGCAGTCCTCTTTAGTGAAACGTACCACCCCAATCATCTCATCTTCCTCAAAACGTGACATGGCGTCGCTCAGTCCGGATTTCACGCCGGACGGCAGGTCACACTGGGTAATATCGCCGTTAACGATAACCGTCACGTTCTCCCCGAGGCGCGTTAAAAACATCTTCATTTGCGCAGCGGTCACGTTCTGAGCCTCGTCAAGAATGACGACCGCATTTTCAAATGTACGTCCGCGCATATAGGCGAACGGCGCGATTTCCACCTTGCCAATCTCTGGCCGCAGGCAGTACTGCATGAAGGATGCACCCAGCCGCTTCACCAGCACGTCATAGACGGGCCTGAAGTACGGGGCAAATTTCTCCGAAATATCACCGGGCAAGAAGCCGAGATCTTCATCAGCCTGCAGTACCGGACGGGTAACAATGATTCTTTCCACGTCCTTATGGATCAGCGCTTCCGCCGCTTTGGCTGCACTGATCCAGGTTTTCCCGCATCCGGCTTCACCGGTTGCAAAGATGAGCTGTTTACTCTCGATAGCATTCAGGTAGTGCGCCTGAGCCTCATTGCGCGCCACAATTGGAGAATTATCACGGCTGTCTCGGGCCATGCCAATTGCTTCTACGCCACTCATCTGCACAAGCGAGGTGACCGATTCTTCTTCACGCTGTTTATGGCTACGTGAATCCCGTCTCAGCACACGTTTTGCTTCGCGACGAGCTTTGATCACTGCTTTTTGTCTTCCCATGGATAGCACCTTGAGTTGTTGGTATTCATCACACGCGCCAGCGTCGGCACGATTATGCGCACGAACATCAGAGGGTTGGCTTCCTTGTAAGCCATTGCTTGCACTATCGGATGACGATACGGAACAGCTACGCGCACCGTTCTGCACGTCGGTCGAATCAGATTCTTGAGGGAGGGGGGAAAATTTAGTGGTGAGGAAATCGCTGCCGGAGTCTGAGCCTCCGCGCCGGGTGCTGCGGTTGTTATGTTTACCTTGTCCAGTACAGGACGCAACCATTCGCGATCTCCATAGTGATTCAGCATCACTGCCGGGAACTACCGCTGTCTTATCTTAAGTACATCAGGAGTTATCATAAATGCAACATTTATTTTACCTGAATGCAACTTTTAGGACTGTCCCTACAGTTGAAATCAGTCTCATATAGAAATATTACAGAAATATAACAGCAGGATAGTCATATGAAAAAATAATGTCCCCGCGAACGGTTGCGGGGACAATTATCAGGCTTCAATAAGACCCTGAGCGAGATACGCGCCGCTGTCGCGCACGCCCGGCAGGGCAAAGAAATAGCCTCCGCCGATAGGTTTAATGTACTCTTCCAGCGCCTCTCCGTTTAAGCGCTTCTGCACGGTGAGGAAGCCCTTTTCCAGATCGTGCTGGTAGCAGACGAACAGCAGCCCCATATCGAGCTGACCGGAGTTAGTCACGCCGAGCGAGTAGCTGTATCCCCGACGCATCATCAGACTGGACTGCGTCTCTTTGGTGCGCGGATTGGCCAGACGAATGTGGCTGTCCAGCGCAATCACATCGCCATTAGGATCGCTGGCGTAGTCGGGCACGTCATGCTCGTTCTTCATGCCGAGCGGCGCGCCGCTTTGCTTATCGCGGCCGAAGATCGTCTGCTGCTCTTTGAGCGGCGTGCGGTCCCAGAACTCCACGTGGAACTGGATAATCCTCACCGCCTGGTAGCTGCCGCCCACCGCCCATGCCGGTTCGCCCTGATCGGCAGTGACCCACACCACCTCCTTCATGAGCGCACCATCGTGGCTGTCCGGGTTGGCCGTGCCGTCCTTGAAGCCCAGCAGGTTCACCGGGGTCTCTTTCCCCTTGCTGCGGGCGGCGTGGTCCGAGATAAACCCTTCCCGCTTCCAGCGCACGCTTAGCAGATCCGGCGTGTGCTTGATGATGTCGCGCAGGGCGTGGATCACCGTATCCTGGGTGTTGGCACAAATTTGCAGAAGCAGGTCGCCATGACACAGCGCAGCGTCCAACGAGTCATTCGGGAAACGCGTCATTTTCTGCAGCGCTTTCGGCTTCTGTTTTGCCAGCCCATAGCGTGTATCAAACAGCGATTCCCCCAGCGAAACGGTAATGGTCAGGTTGTCAGGGGCGATAAACGGCCCCAGAATGCCGGAGTCCATTGGCGGCAGACGCGGGTTCGGCGTATCGGGCGCCGGTCCACCGGCGGTGAGAAACGCGATGCGCGTCGTCAGCAGGCGGAACAGACGTTCCAGATCGGCTTTATCGCTGGCCAGCGAATCAAAGGCCACCAGCATCATCGACGCCTGCTGCGGCGTCAGGATGCCCGCCTGATGCTCGCCATAAAACGGCTGCGTCTCCATGCGGGCATTGGGTGACAGCGTGCCGGGCGCGCTTTGCGGTTTTGCCGCATGCGCTACCGGACACCCGCCAGCCAGAGCAAGCGCGCCCCCCAGCGCCCCTACCCCTTTTAACAACCGACGACGTGAAGGCTCAACCACGTCGTTCTCGCTATGCTTATTCATCGTGCTTAGTCCAGACCCAGTACGCCACGCAGCAGGGAGAGATCTTCCGCCAGGGCGGTAATCGGGCCTTTCAGCGCGTTACGATCGGCGTCGGTCAGCTTGTCGTAGGTCTCAAACCCGTCTTTGGTGCGGTACTTCGCCAGAATAGTGTCGACTTTTTTGAAGTTGGCATCCACCTTGCCCAGCAGCTCGCCGTTCTCTTTCTGCAGCTGAGGACGCAGCAGGTTAACGATTTTCTGCGCGCCGTCGACGTTGGCCTGGAAGTCCCACAGATCGGTATGGCTATAGCGATCTTCTTCGCCGCTGATTTTGCTCGCGGCCACTTCTTCAATCAGGCCGGCCGCGCCGCCCACCACTTTTGACGGCGGGAAGGCCAGCTCGCTGATGCGCTTTTGCAGCTCCAGCACGTCGCCGTTCAGCTGCTCAGCGTATTTCTCCATCCCTTTGGTGGAGTTGTCGCCAAACAGGGCTTTTTCCAGACGGTGGAAACCGGTGAATTTCGGATCGGCGGCCTTCTGCTCGAAATCATCTTCGCGGGCGTCGATGCTGCCATCAAGGTCAGAGAACAGCTCGGCGATCGGCTCGATACGCTCGTAGTGCTGACGTGTTGGCGCATAGAGGGATTTCGCTTTTTCGATGTCACCGGCCTTCACCGCATCGGTAAAGGCTTTGGTTGCCGCTGCCAGATCTGCCGTCTCTTTCGTGACGTACGCTTTATACGCGGTAATCGCATCGCCCAGGCTCAGCACCGCAGCGCCTTTCGCCGCATCGGCCGTCGCTTCACCTTTGACGATCAGCTTCCCTTTAGGGTTGGTCAGCAGGCCGCAGGTCATCTCATACTCGCCCGGCTGCAGGTTGGCGGTCATCTTCTGGCTGAAGCCAGGAGCGATATTTTCACGCTCTTCCACCACCAGAACGCCTTTCAGGATCTCCCATTCCAGCGCCTTCTGGCTGTGGTTCTGAATAATAAACTGGGTTTTGCCGCTGTTCACCGTGAGGGTCATCGGCTCACACTGCTTATCATTAACGGTGACTTTAACCTGAGGAACATCCGCGCCCCAGGCGGAGAATGCAGAAGCGAACAGCGCGGCAATGCCTGCGCATAACGCACTACGACGGAACTGAATTGCCATGACTCTTCCCTTTAAAAAGTATGTTGTAACTAAATCAACTATTATGGCGTAACGCGAGACGCCTGCGTGCCGGTACGCGGCGGCATTGCGAACAGCACCAGCGCCGGAACCAGATAGATAAAGTAAATCGCCACTTCGCTGACGCTCGGCGTTTCCTGATAGCCGAAGATACCTTCGAGCAGAGTGCCGGTCAGAGAGTGCGTGGAGAGCACGTTGCTAAGGTCGAACGCGACGTCCTGGAAGTGGTTCCACAGGCCCGCTTCATGGAAGGCGCGAATCGCCCCTGCCGCCAGCCCTGCCGCCACCAGCAGAATAAACAGGCTGGTCCACTTGAAGAAAGCGCCCAGGTTCAGGCGGATACCGCCCCAGTACAGCAGGAAACCAAGCACCACGGCCGTGGCGAGACCCAGCATGGCCCCGAGCGGCGGCCAGATCCCCACATCCTGCTGAAACGCCGCCAGCAGGAAGAAAACAGACTCCAGGCCTTCACGCGCGACGGCGAAAAAGACCATCATAATGAGCGCCCAGCCGTGGTTGTTCCCCTTCTGCAGGGCATTGTCCACCGCCTGCTCCAGCTGCACCTTCACGTTACGCGAGACTTTACGCATCCAGAACACCATCCAGGTGAGGATCACCACCGCAATCACGGCGACGATACCTTCAAACAGCTCCTGCTCTTTCTGCGGGAACTCGCCGGTGGTTTCGTTGATGAGGACACCTAAGCCCAGGCAGAGCGCCGCGGCAAGGAATACCCCGACCCACATGACGCCAATCCAGCGTCCGCGCTGGGTTCGCTTCAGATAACTGGCGATGAGGCTCACGATAAGGGCGGCTTCGAGCCCTTCACGTAACATAATGAGAAATGGAACAAACATGCCGACACCTTAAATGTTTATCGCGGTCAACTGATGCAAAGAAAGGTAAATTCTTGTGATAGTGATTATCATTACGGCGAAAAGAAAAACAAGCGAAATGTGCGGTGTTTTGATGACGAGTTGTAAACGCCCAGCCTGATAATAGTTACATACGTTACGTTCAACTTTATAAGTTATAACGAAAATGCCCATTTACGCTGATTCAGGGCTGTGGCTAAATATCCGCCTCAAACACCTGGTGAAAATAAATTATGTTTAAAATTGTCCATTTCCTGCTGGCGCTGGTTATTATTCTCGCGCTTGCCTGGCTGGTAAGTTTCGACCGCCGAAAAGTTCGCATTCGTTTTGTTTTACAGCTGATTGTCATTGAAATTGCCCTGGCGTTCTTTTTCCTGCACGCCGAAAGCGGGTTATTCCTGATTAAATACGTCTCGGGATTTTTTGAGTCACTGCTCAAATTTGCTGGCGAAGGCACCAATTTCGTCTTTGGCGGTATGGGTGAAAAAGGGCTGGCGTTCATTTTCCTCGGCGTGCTTTGCCCAATTATTTTTATTTCCGCGCTGATTGGTATTCTTCAGCACTGGCGGATCCTGCCGATTTTTATTCGGGTGATCGGTACGCTGCTGTCGAAACTGAACGGCATGGGTAAGCTGGAATCCTTTAACGCGGTTAGCTCGCTGATACTCGGCCAGTCGGAAAACTTCATTGCCTACAAGGGCGTGCTGGGGGATCTCTCTTCCCGTCGTCTCTTCACCATGGCAGCCACGGCGATGTCGACGGTCTCCCTGTCGATTGTCGGGGCGTATATGACCATGCTCGATGCTAACTTTGTCGTCGCGGCGCTGATTCTGAACATGTTCAGCACCTTTATTATTCTTTCGGTCATCAACCCGGCACGCCCGGAAGCGGAGCCGGATATCAAGCTGGAAAAACTGCATGAATCGCAGAGCTTCTTCGAAATGCTCGGCGAGTATATTCTGGCCGGTTTTAAAGTGGCGATGATTATTCTGGCGATGCTGATTGGCTTTATCGCGCTTATTAGCGCCGTTAACGCCCTCTTCTCCAGCGTATTTGGCATGAGCTTCCAGCAGATCCTAGGCTATGTATTTTATCCCCTGGCGTGGCTGGTGGGTATTCCGCTGGGTGACGCCCTGAACGCGGGCAGTATTATGGCGACCAAGCTGGTGGCGAATGAATTTGTGGCGATGATTGAGCTGCAAAAAATCGCTCATCAGATGTCCCCGCGCGGGCTGGGGATTTTATCCGTCTTCCTGGTGTCGTTCGCGAACTTCGCATCCATCGGCATTGTGGCCGGAGCGATTAAGGGTCTTAACGAGCAGCAGGGGAACGTAGTGTCGCGTTTCGGTCTGCGTCTGGTGTATGGAGCAACGCTGGTAAGTTTACTGTCGGCGAGCTTTGCGGGGTTGGTGCTCTGATGCAATGCCGGGTGGCGCTTCGCATACCCGGCCTACAAAACAACAACGGCGGGAATTCCCGCCGTTTTCATTAAAACTGCACGCACACCGGCTGGTCGACACGCATCACGGACTCCTGCGCGAAGCGTGACTTATAAATCCCGCGCAACGCTTCGATGTTCTTCTCGCTCTGCGCATCTTTTCCATGTATCAGCATCAACGCCTTGCTCGGCTCGCGCGCCACTTTCCCGTCGTTCCCCAGCCACTGCCCGCGCGCATCAAACACCGTTAAGCCATCGCGGAAACGCGGCGTCACGTCCTGGTCAACAAACTGCTGCCACTCGTTGCTGGTAATCTGCGCCCCGGCAGGACGATTTAAGCCGAAATAGAGCGTGGTTTGCTGCATCTGGTTATCCGCTTTGCAGGTCTCCACCGCAGCATGCTGCGATGGGGCGTTGCAGCCCGCCAGCATCAATAATGCCGCCGCCATTAACCCTGTTTTGATTGTCATGCTTCGCTATCCTCATTGTTATAAGCACATGGATATCACAGGAAATTACGGATTTTGGCAAGAAAAAAGCCGGGTGCGCTTACGCTCACCCGGCATGTATTGTGCAGCGAGAAAAATTATTCTGCCTGAAGCTTAGACGGCGGCGCAGTGTGGTAATGCGCGTCGGCTTCCGCAAAGCGTTTCTGCATGGAGGCAGACGGCGCTTTACCCAGCAGGCTGAACACCACGATACCGATGCTGCCGAAGATGAAGCCCGGGATGATTTCGTACAGGCCCAGCCAGGCGAACTGTTTCCAGACGATAACGGTCACCGCACCGATAATCATCCCCGCCAGCGCGCCGTTGCGGGTCATACGGGACCACATGACGGAGAACAGGACGACCGGACCAAATGCCGCACCGAAGCCCGCCCACGCGTAGCTAACAAGACCCAGCACGCGGTTTTCCGGGTTGGCCGCCAGCGCAATCGCCACCAGCGCAACCGCCAGCACCATGAAGCGCCCGACCCACACCAGCTCTTTCTGGCTTGCGTTTTTACGCAGGAAGGCCTTATAGAGGTCTTCGGTGATCGCACTGGAGCAGACCAGCAGCTGGCAGCTCAGGGTGGACATCACCGCCGCCAGGATCGCGGAGAGCAGAATACCGGCAATCCACGGGTTAAACAGAATCTGCGCCAGCTCAATGAACACGCGCTCGGCGTTCTGGTTCACCGCACCCGCCTGCGCCGGGTTGTTGCTGAAGTAGGCGATACCGAAGAAGCCAACAGCGCACGCGCCCGCCAGACACAGGATCATCCACGTCATACTGATGCGACGAGCATGTACGATGGTGTGGTGAGAATCCGCCGCCATAAAGCGCGCCAGAATGTGCGGCTGACCGAAGTAGCCCAGACCCCAGCCCATCAGGGAGACGATGGCCACGAAGTTCAGCCCTTTCAGCATGTCGACGTTTTCAATGCTCTTCTGCTTGATCACTTCCAGCGATTCGCCAAAGCCGCCAACGGTGAAAATCACAATCACCGGAGTCAGGATCAGGGCGAAGATCATCAGGCTCGCCTGCACGGTGTCGGTCCAGCTTACCGCCAGGAACCCGCCCACGAAGGTATAGAGAATGGTCGCAGCGGCACCGGCCCACAGGGCGGTTTCGTAGCTCATGCCGAAGGTGCTTTCGAACAGGCGCGCGCCGGCCACGATGCCGGAGGCGCAGTAGATGGTGAAGAACAGCAGGATAACCACCGCAGAGATAATACGCAGGATGCGGCTGTTATCTTCAAAACGTCCGGTGAAGTAATCCGGCAGCGTCAGGGCGTTGTTATTGGCTTCGGTATGCACGCGCAGACGGCCTGCCACCAGCTTCCAGTTGATCCACGCGCCGACGGTCAAACCGATGGCGATCCAGCTTTCCGAGATACCGGAGATGAAAATCGCACCCGGCAGACCCATCAGCAGCCATCCGCTCATGTCGGATGCGCCCGCAGAGAGTGCGGTCACCATCGGGCCTAAACTGCGTCCGCCCAGAATGTAGTCGTCAAAGTTTTTCGTGGAACGCCACGCCAAAAACCCTATCAGGATCATGCCAAAAATATAAACGAGAAATGTCACCAGCATCGGTGTGCTAATAGCCATTCAAATTCTCCAAAAGTGTCGAGCGACAACCGTCCGGGTTGCCTTGTTATATGATCACCGGAACGAGGTGACGGTATCTTGTGTTTCGGTTGGGCGCGCTATCCTGCCGTATGCGCCCTCCGCTGACAAACGATTTAACACTGCATTTACATCAATTTCATCCCCGGTTTGATACGAGTTTCCTATAGGTTGCACTCGCTCACGCTTTTACGGGTTGCACCTTTGAAAAGTGTTAACTTCCGCATAAAACCAGGCTTTCCGCGACAAAGCCAGCACGTTTTTCCAGCTAACCATTCGTTAACAATCCATTCATTTTCTGGGTTGCAAACCAGGTCACATTTAACACGGTTGCACAAAGTTGCAACATGGAGGATATTTCACGCTATCTACAGAACGCTATTACAGAACAACAGGAGCTTTGGCATGGGTATGACCACCATGGGGGTTAAGCTGGATGACGCGACCCGCGAACGGATTAAGACCGCAGCAACCCGCATTGACCGCACGCCGCACTGGTTAATTAAGCAGGCGATTTTTAACTATCTCGAAAGACTCGAGAGCGACGAGGGCCTGCCGGAGCTGCCTGCCCTGCTCGCCGGCGCCGCCAATGAAAGCGAGGACGCGCCGGCCGCTGGCGACGAAAGCCATCAGCCGTTCCTTGAATTTGCCGAGCAGATCCTGCCGCAGTCCGTCAGCCGCGCCGCCATTACCGGCGCCTACCGCCGCGCCGAAACCGACGCCGTGCCGATGCTGCTGGAGCAGGCTCGCCTGCCGGAAGCCATTGCCGCACAGGCGCACAGCCTGGCGTATCAGTTAGCCGACAAGCTGCGCAACCAGAAAACCGCCACCGGCCGCGCCGGAATGGTTCAGGGTTTGCTGCAGGAGTTCTCCCTCTCCTCTCAGGAAGGCGTGGCGCTGATGTGCCTGGCGGAAGCGCTGCTGCGTATTCCGGATAAAGCCACCCGCGACGCGCTGATCCGCGACAAGATCAGCAACGGCAACTGGCATTCGCACATTGGCCGCAGCCCGTCGCTGTTCGTTAACGCGGCAACCTGGGGCCTGCTGTTTACCGGCAAACTGGTTTCGACCCATAACGAAGCCAACCTGTCACGCTCCCTGAACCGCATCATCGGCAAGAGCGGCGAGCCGCTGATCCGCAAGGGCGTGGACATGGCGATGCGTCTGATGGGCGAACAGTTTGTGACCGGAGAAACCATTGCCGAAGCGCTGGCGAACGCCCGCAAGCTGGAAGACAAAGGTTTCCGCTATTCGTACGACATGCTCGGTGAAGCGGCCCTGACCGCCGCCGACGCGCAGGCCTACATGGTTTCTTACCAGCAGGCGATCCACGCCATTGGTAAAGCGTCCAACGGTCGCGGTATTTATGAAGGCCCGGGCATCTCGATTAAGCTCTCCGCCCTGCACCCGCGCTACAGCCGCGCGCAGTACGACCGGGTGATGGAAGAGCTCTACCCGCGCCTGAAATCCCTGACCCTGCTGGCGCGCCAGTATGACATCGGCATTAACATCGACGCCGAAGAGGCCGACCGTCTGGAGATCTCCCTCGATCTGCTGGAAAAACTGTGCTTCGAGCCGGAGCTGGCAGGCTGGAACGGCATCGGTTTCGTTATCCAGGCCTACCAGAAGCGTTGTCCGTTCGTCATTGATTACCTGATTGACCTGGCCAGCCGCAGCCGTCGTCGCCTGATGATCCGCCTGGTGAAAGGCGCCTACTGGGATAGCGAAATCAAACGCGCCCAGATGGAAGGGCTGGAAGGCTATCCGGTCTATACCCGTAAGGTTTACACCGACGTCTCTTACCTCGCCTGCGCGAAAAAGCTGCTCGGCGTGCCGAACCTGATCTATCCGCAGTTCGCTACCCACAACGCACACACCCTGGCGGCGATCTACAGTCTGGCCGGGCAAAACTACTATCCGGGCCAGTACGAGTTCCAGTGCCTGCACGGCATGGGTGAACCGCTTTACGAGCAGGTCACAGGTAAAGTGGCGGATGGCAAGCTAAACCGCCCGTGCCGTATCTATGCTCCGGTGGGCACGCACGAAACCCTGCTGGCGTACCTGGTTCGTCGTCTGCTGGAAAACGGCGCGAACACCTCCTTCGTTAACCGCATCGCCGACACCACGCTGCCGCTGGACGAGCTGGTGGCCGACCCGGTACAGGCCGTTGAGAAGATGGCCGCGCAGGAAGGCCAGATTGGTCTGCCGCATCCAAAAATTGCCCTGCCGCGCGAGCTGTACGGCAAAGGCCGCGTTAACTCGGCGGGTCTGGATCTCGCCAACGAACACCGTCTGGCGTCCCTCTCCTCTGCCCTGCTCAACAGCGCGCTGCAGAAGTGGCAGGCCAAACCGATGCTGGAGCAGCCCGTTGATGACGGCGACATGCAGCCGGTCATCAACCCGGCAGAGCCAAAAGATATCGTCGGCTACGTGCGTGAAGCGACAGAAGCGGAAGTGGATCAGGCGCTGGACAGCGCGGTGAATAACGCCCCTATCTGGTTCGCCACGCCGCCGCAGGAGCGCGCCGCCATTCTGGAACGCGCGGCGGTGCTGATGGAAGATCAGATGCAGTCGCTCATCGGCATTCTGGTGCGCGAAGCGGGTAAAACCTTCAGCAACGCCATCGCCGAAGTACGCGAGGCCGTCGACTTCCTGCACTACTATGCCGGTCAGGTGCGCGATGATTTCGATAACGAAACCCACCGTCCGCTGGGTCCGGTCGTCTGTATCAGCCCGTGGAACTTCCCGCTGGCGATCTTCACCGGCCAGATTGCCGCCGCCCTGGCCGCAGGCAACAGCGTGCTGGCAAAACCGGCAGAGCAGACCCCGCTGATTGCCGCGCAGGGCATCAACATTCTTCTGGAGGCAGGCGTACCGGCGGGCGTGGTCCAGCTGCTGCCGGGCCGCGGTGAAACCGTGGGCGCCAAACTGACCTCCGATAACCGCGTGCGCGGCGTGATGTTTACTGGTTCGACCGAAGTGGCCTCGCTGCTGCAGCGCAACATTGCCACCCGTCTGGATGCGCAGGGTCGTCCTACGCCACTCATCGCGGAAACCGGCGGCATGAACGCCATGATCGTTGACTCCTCCGCCCTCACCGAGCAGGTGGTGGTTGACGTCCTGGCCTCCGCCTTCGACAGCGCGGGTCAGCGCTGCTCCGCCCTGCGCGTGCTGTGCCTGCAGGATGACGTGGCAGACCACACGCTGAAGATGCTGCGCGGCGCGATGGCCGAATGCCGCATGGGCAACCCGGGCCGTCTCACCACCGACATTGGGCCGGTGATCGACGCGGAAGCCAAAGCCAATATTGAAAACCACATTCAGAGCATGCGCGCGAAAGGCCGCCCGGTGTTCCAGGCGGTGCGCGAGAACAGCGAAGATACCCGCGAGTGGCGGACCGGCACCTTTGTGCCACCTACGCTTATCGAGCTGGCAAGCTTTGACGAGCTGAAAAAAGAGGTCTTCGGTCCGGTACTGCACGTGGTGCGCTACAACCGTAACAACCTCAACGAGCTGGTTGAGCAGATCAACGCCTCCGGCTATGGCCTGACGCTCGGCGTGCATACCCGTATCGACGAGACCATTGCGCAGGTGACCGGCAGCGCCAAAGTGGGCAACCTGTACGTTAACCGCAACATGGTTGGCGCGGTCGTGGGCGTACAGCCGTTCGGCGGTGAAGGCCTTTCCGGCACCGGTCCGAAAGCGGGCGGTCCGCTCTACCTGTACCGTCTGCTGGCGAACCGTCCGGAGAACGCGCTGGGCGTCACCCTGGCTCGCCAGGATGCGGAGTATCCGGTCGATGCACAGCTGAAAACCGTACTGACCCAGCCGCTGGAGGCGCTGATCGCCTGGGCGGAAAAACGTCCTGAACTGCGTGCTGTCGCACAGCAGTACGGCGAGCTGGCGCAGGCCGGTACGCAGCGTCTGCTTCCGGGACCAACCGGCGAGCGCAACACCTGGACGCTGATGCCGCGCGAGCGCGTGCTGTGCGTGGCGGATAACGAGCAGGACGCGCTGGTACAGCTGGCCGCCGCCATGGCCACCGGCTGTGAAGTGCTGTGGCCGGAAGATGCTCTGCATCGCGATCTCGCCAAACAGCTGCCGAAAGCGGTCTCGGCCCGCATTCGCTTTGCGAAAGCCGATATCCTGCTTACCCAGCCGTTTGATGCGGTGATCTACCACGGTGATTCCGATCAGCTCCGCGAGCTGTGCGAGCAGGTTGCGGCCCGCAGCGGGGCGATTGTTTCGGTGCAGGGCTTTGCGCGCGGGGAAACCAACCTGCTGCTGGAGCGTCTGTACGTGGAGCGCTCGCTCAGCGTCAACACCGCGGCGGCGGGCGGTAACGCCAGTCTGATGACAATAGGTTAACGCTGTGCTAATAAGGCTCCGGAGACGGAGCCTTATTTTATTGGGGAATATATGAAACGATATCTTATCGCCTGTGCAGCGCTGCTGCTGAGCGCCAGCGCGCTGGCCGACGAGTGCGACAAAGCGACCACCCAGCTTGAACTGAATACCTGTAGCGCGCAGCAGTACCAGGCTGCCGATAAAAAGCTCAACCAGACGTACCAGGCGGCCGTTAAGCGTGCGGCAGACCCTCAGCGAGATCTGCTGAAAAAAGCGCAGCAGGCGTGGATTACCCTGCGCGATGCGGACTGCGCGTTTATCGGTTCGGGTACGGAAGGCGGGAGCGTTCAGCCAATGATTGTTAACCAGTGCCTGGCGGAAAAAACCGTGGAGCGCGAAGCGTTTCTGGCCTCGCTGATGCAGTGTGAAGAGGGCGACTTAAGCTGCCCTCTCCCGCCGGCAAACTAACGTAAGCGGATCCCTTCAATAATCATCCGCTGCACGTTTTCCAGGGTGCTGTGGAAAAACGCTTCGTCCTGGAGCGTTTTTCCGGTCACCGCCTCGACCTGGGCCGCAAAGTCAGCGTAATGCTGGGTGGAGGCCCAAATCATAAAGATCAAATGATGCGGATCGACCGGGGCCAGCTTTCCGCTGGCAACCCATCCGGCAATAATGGCCGACTTGTCATCCACCAGCTGTTTTAAATCTCCGGTCAGCTCCGCCTGCAACAGCGGCGCGCCCTGCAGCATCTCAAGACAAAACAGCCGTGATGCCTGCGGGTAATCGCGCGACACCTCCAGCTTCAGGCGAATGTACTCCTTGATCGCTACCAGCGGGGCCAGCTCTTCGCGAAACGCTTTCAGCGGCGCCAGCCAGATATCGAGGATCTGCTGCATCACCGCGACATACAGCGCCTCTTTCGACGGGTAATAGTAGAGCAGATTGGTTTTGGATACCCCGGACTGCTCCGCCACCTGCTCCAGGCGCGTGCCGTGAATGCCAAACTGCGAAAACGTCTCCAGCGCCGCGCTGAGGATCGCCTGCTTCTTGGCGCTCACCGCCTGCGAACGTTTACCTGGTGTTTTCACTGCGCCTTGTGTCATTCCCGCTCTCCTTATTCTGCGTTGCCCTCAGCATAGCAAAACCCCCGTCTCACCACGACATCCTGCACTCCGATCGCGCATGAATGCCTGTTTTCTGTGCAATGTTTTTGACCAGTTAGTCCACATTTAGCTGCATCAATCCACCAACTTCTGATTAACACACTAATAACACTGCCATTTTCAAAACTGGCACTGCCTTTGCAAAATCACCGTTACACCTGCGACGTAATGAAGAGAGGTTCGTGATGAAAATTGGCGTATTTGTACCCATCGGCAACAACGGCTGGCTTATCTCGACCACTGCACCGCAATACATGCCGACCTTTGAGCTCAATAAAGCCATCGTGCAGAAAGCGGAGCACTACCATTTCGACTTTGCGCTTTCGATGATCAAGCTGCGCGGCTTTGGCGGCAAAACCGAATTCTGGGATCACAACCTGGAGTCCTTCACTCTGATGGCTGGGCTGGCGGCAGTCACCTCGCGGATCCAGATCTACGCCACCGCCGCCACGCTTACCCTGCCCCCGGCGATCGTCGCGCGCATGGCATCCACCATTGACTCCATCTCCGGCGGACGCTTTGGCGTCAACCTGGTTACCGGCTGGCAAAAACCCGAGTACGAGCAGATGGGGCTCTGGCCGGGTGACGATTACTTCTCGCGTCGCTACGACTACCTGACCGAATACGTGCAGGTTCTGCGCGACCTGTGGGGTACCGGCAAAAGCGATTTTAAGGGTGACTTCTTCACCATGAACGACTGTCGCGTCAGCCCGCAGCCGTCGGTGCCGATGAAGGTGATTTGCGCCGGACAGAGCGACGCGGGGATGGAATTCTCCGCCAAATACGCCGACTTCAACTTCTGCTTCGGTAAAGGCGTTAACACGCCTGCCGCCTTCGCCCCGACCGCCGCTCGCATGAAAGAGGCCGCCGACAAAACCGGGCGCGACGTGGGCTCCTACGTGCTGTTCATGGTGATAGCAGACGAAACCGACGACGCCGCGCGCGCGAAATGGGAGCGCTATAAGGACGGCGCCGACGAGGAGGCCCTGAGCTGGCTTACCGAGCAGAGCCAGAAGGATACCCGCTCCGGCGCAGACACAAACGTGCGCCAGATGGCCGACCCGACCTCTGCCGTCAATATCAACATGGGCACGCTGGTCGGCTCGTACGCCAGCGTCGCCAGAATGCTTGACGAAGTGGCGGCCGTGCCCGGTGCGGAAGGCGTCCTCCTGACCTTCGATGATTTCCTCACCGGCGTGGAAACCTTCGGCGAGCGCATCCAGCCGCTGATGCAGTGCCGCGCCCACGTTCCTGCCGTCACGAAGGAGGTGGCATAATGACGACCCTTAACGCACGCCCGGAAGCCATTACCTTCACGCCGGAGCAGAGCGCGCTGATCGTGGTGGACATGCAAAACGCCTACGCCAGCCAGGGCGGCTATCTGGACCTGGCGGGCTTCGACGTCTCCGCTACGCAGCCGGTGATCGCGAACATTAAAACCGCCGTCGCCGCCGCGCGCGCCGCGGGCATGCTCATCATCTGGTTCCAGAACGGCTGGGACGAGCAGTACGTCGAGGCCGGCGGCCCCGGCTCGCCCAACTTCCACAAGTCGAACGCCCTGAAAACCATGCGCAAACGGCCCGAACTGCAGGGCAAGCTGCTGGCGAAAGGCGGCTGGGACTATCAGCTGGTGGATGAGCTGGTCCCGCAGGCGGGTGATATCGTCCTGCCCAAACCGCGCTACAGCGGCTTTTTCAACACGCCGCTCGACAGCCTGCTGCGCAGCCGGGGCATTCGCCACCTGGTCTTCACCGGCATTGCCACCAACGTCTGCGTGGAGTCGACCCTGCGCGACGGCTTTTTCCTCGAGTATTTTGGCGTGGTGCTGGAAGACGCGACCCATCAGGCCGGGCCGGAATTCGCCCAGAAGGCGGCCCTGTTCAATATCGAAACCTTTTTTGGCTGGGTCAGCAGCGTCACCGAGTTCTGCGACGCCCTGAATCCCCCGCTCGCCCGTATCGCCTGAGGAGACATCTGATGCCGAAATCCGTAATCATCCCGCCGGGCACCAGCACGCCCATCGCCCCGTTTGTCCCCGGCACCCTTGCCGACGGCGTGGTGTATGTCTCCGGCACGCTGCCGTTTGATAAAGACAACAACGTGGTGTTTATCAACGACCCAAAGGCGCAAACCCGCCACGTGCTGGAGACGATCAAAACCGTGATCGAAACGGCCGGTGGCACGATGGAGGACGTGACCTTCAACAGCATCTTTATCACCGACTGGAAAAACTACGCCGCGATTAACGAAATCTACGCCGAGTTCTTCCCCGGCGATAAGCCGGCCCGGTTCTGCATTCAGTGCGGCCTGGTGAAGCCGGAGGCGCTGGTTGAGATCGCCACCGTTGCGCACATCGCGAAGTGAGGCAGGCATGAAACTTTCCGTCTCACCGTCCCCGTATGAGGGTGCGCCCGTGGTGGTCCTTATTGCCGGGCTCGGCGGCAGCGGCAGCTACTGGCTGCCACAGCTGGCCGCGCTGGAGCCGGAATATCAGGTGGTGTGTTATGACCAGCGTGGAACGGGCAATAACCCCGACGTCCTGCCGGAAGGGTACAGCCTTGCAGAGATGGCGGACGAACTGGACCAGGCGCTGGCTGAGGCCGGAATTGCACGCTACAGCGTCGTCGGCCACGCGCTGGGGGCGCTGGTCGGCCTGCAGCTGGCCCTCGACAGGCCCGACGCCCTCACCGCGCTGGTGTGCGTCAACGGCTGGCTGACCCTCAACGCCCACACCCGCCGCTGCTTTCAGATCCGCGAGCGCCTGCTGCATTACGGTGGCCCACAGGCGTGGGTTGAGGCGCAGCCGCTGTTTCTCTACCCGGCAGACTGGATGGCCGCTCGCGCGCCCCGCCTGGAGGCCGAAGAAGCGCTGGCGCTGGCCCACTTTCAGGGAAAAGCCAACCTGCTGCACAGGCTCAGCGCCCTGAAAAAGGCCGACTTCAGCCGCCATGCGGCGCGCATCCGCTGCCCGGTCCAGATCATCTGTTCCGCCGACGACATGCTGGTGCCCTCTGTTTGCTCGTCTGAGCTGCAGGCTGCGATCCCGAACAGCCACAGCGCGGTTATGCGCCAGGGAGGGCATGCCTGCAACGTCACCGAGCCGGACACCTTTAACACCCTGCTGCTGAACGGGCTGGCCAGCCTGCTGCACAGCCCTGAACCCGCTTTATAAGGAGATTTAATGAGCGAAGCCATTACCCCCGCCGCGCTGGAAACGCTATTCACCGGCGCCCGCACCCATAACGGCTGGCAGGATATTGCCGTCAGCGACGAGACGCTGCGCGAAATCTACGACCTGATGAAATGGGGGCCCACGTCCGCCAACTGCTCCCCGGCGCGGATTGTGTTTGTGCGAAGCGCTGAGGGAAAAGAGAAGCTGCGCCCGGCGCTCTCCAGCGGCAACCTGGAGAAAACGCTTACCGCTCCGGTCACGGCGATTGTCGCCTGGGACGGTGAATTCTACGAGCGCCTGCCTGAACTGTTCCCGCACGGCGATGCCCGAAGCTGGTTTACCGCAAGCCCCGCGCTGGCGGAAGAGACCGCCTTTCGCAACAGCTCGCTGCAGGCCGCCTACATGATTTTCGCCTGTCGCGCGCTGGGGCTGGATACCGGCCCGATGTCGGGCTTTGATCGCCAAAAGGTCGACGAGGCTTTTTTCACCGGCACGACGCTTAAAAGCAACCTGCTGATCAACATTGGCTACGGCGACCCGGGCAAACTTTACGGGCGCCTGCCGCGCCTGACCTTCGACGATGCCTGCGGGCTGGCGTAAGGAGCGATGATGACGACACCGGATAAACAAACCTTTCGCGATGCTATGGCCTGCGTTGGCGCGGCGGTGAATATCATCACCACCGACGGCCCGGCGGGGATGGCAGGCTTCACCGCCAGCGCGGTGTGCAGCGTCACGGATTCACCGCCCACCCTGCTGGTGTGCCTGAACCGCGGCGCGTCCGTCTGGCCGACGTTCAGCGAGAACCGCACCCTGTGCGTCAATACCCTCAGCGCCGGACAGGAGCCGCTCTCAAACCTGTTTGGCGGCAAAACGCCGATGGAAGAACGCTTCGCCGCCGCCCGCTGGCAAACGGGCGACACGGGCTGTCCGCGCCTGGAGGAGGCGCTGGCCTCGTTTGACTGCCGGATCAGCCAGGTGGTGAGCGTCGGTACGCACGACATTCTTTTTTGCGACATCGTTTCGATTATTCGCCACCCCGCGCCGCAAGGCCTGGTGTGGTTTGACCGCGGCTACCACGCGCTTATGCGACCCGCCTGTTAACCCGCTTTAAGGAGACAGACCATGTTCGGATTTCCCCACTGGCAGTTGAAATCGACCTCCACAGAAGCTGGCGTGGTCGCGCCGGATGAACGACTCCCGCTCGGGCAGACGATGGTGATGGGCGTCCAGCACGCGGTCGCCATGTTTGGCGCCACGGTATTGATGCCGATGCTGATGGGACTGGATCCCAACCTCTCTATTCTGATGTCGGGTATCGGTACCCTGCTGTTCTTTTTTGTCACCGGCGGGCGCGTGCCCAGCTATCTGGGATCAAGCGCCGCCTTTGTCGGCGTGGTGATCGCCACCACCGGGTTTAACGGCCAGGGAATCAACCCCAACCTGAGCGTGGCCCTCGGCGGCATCATCGCCTGCGGTCTGGTGTATACCCTGATAGGTCTGGTGGTAATGAAGATCGGCACGCGCTGGATCGAACGTATGATGCCTCCAGTAGTCACCGGCGCCGTGGTGATGGCGATTGGCCTGAACCTTGCGCCGATTGCGGTGAAAAGCGTCTCCGGCTCGCCGTTTGAAAGCTGGATGGCCGTCGTGACCGTGCTGTGCATCGGCCTGGTGGCGGTGTTTACGCGAGGCATGATCCAGCGGCTGCTGATCCTGGTCGGGCTGATTGTTGCCTGTCTGGTGTATGCCCTGCTGGCGAACGTTTTTGGTCTCGGCAAGCCGGTTGATTTTACGCTGCTGCATCAGGCCGCCTGGTTCGGTCTGCCGAAGGTGACCTCGCCCACCTTTAACACCCAGGCGATGATGCTTATCGCACCGGTGGCGGTGATCCTGGTGGCGGAAAATCTGGGCCACCTGAAGGCGGTCGCGGGGATGACCGGGCGCAGTATGGATCCGTACATGGGCCGCGCTTTCGTCGGCGACGGGCTGGCGACCATGCTCTCCGGTTCCGTGGGCGGCAGCGGCGTCACCACCTATGCCGAAAACATCGGCGTGATGGCGGTAACCAAAGTCTATTCGACGCTGGTTTTCGTGGCGGCGGCGGTGATGGCGATGCTGCTCGGCTTCTCGCCGAAGTTCGGCGCGCTGATCCACACCATTCCGTCACCGGTCATCGGCGGGGCCTCAATCGTGGTGTTTGGGCTGATCGCCGTGGCTGGCGCGCGTATCTGGGTGCAGCATCGGGTCGATCTCAGCCAGAACGGCAACCTGATTATGGTGGCCGTCACGCTGGTGCTGGGCGCAGGCGATTTTGCCCTGACGCTGGGCGGGTTTACGATCGGCGGGATTGGCACCGCGACCTTCGGCGCGATCCTGCTTAACGCCCTGCTGAGCCGCCGGATGGCCGCTGCGCCGCAGGGCGAGGTTGTACATCAGGATTCGTGATTTAACGTCGCGCTGTCATCTTCTGGCAGCGCGTTTTTCTTCCGCTTGAGCTTCAGCTCGCTCACCAGCACCCCGGCGACAATAAACGCCGCGCCCACCAGGGCCAGCAGCGGCAAACGCTCGCCGGCGAGTCGCCCGAAAATGCCTGCCCAGACCGGCTCACCGGTGTAGATCACCGTTGCCCGCGTCGGCGAGACACTGCGCTGCGCCCAGTTCATGGTGACCTGGATAATGGCGCTGAAGATACCCAGTCCCAGTGCGACTACCACCAGACCGGTGGACATCTGCGGCACGGACTCCCCTGCCGGAACCATCGTCGCAAAGGCCACCAGAGACGCCGTCGCGAGCTGCACCACCGTTACGCGTTTGACGTCGACCTTGCCCGCCCAGGCGCTAATCAGAATAATTTCCGCCGCAATGGCGATCGCCCCAATCAGGGTAATGATTTCGCCCGGCCCCAGCGCCAGAAGATTGTTTTCCGGCCCGGCCAGCAAAATCAGACCGATAAACGCCAGCACGATGCCAATACAGGACATCATCCCCGGCAGCCGACCCAGGCACAGCCACTGCAGCAGCGGCACCAGGGGCACATACATGGCGGTGATAAATGCGGATTTGCTGCTGGAGATGGTCTGCAATCCCCACGTCTGGAGGCTGTAGCCCATCGCTATCGCCACCCCAATCGCCACGCCGGCCTTAAGCTCTTTCAGCGTCAGCCCCCTAAGCGTTTTAAGCGAAATTAGCCCCACGGCAAGCGCCGCCGTCGCAAAGCGCAGACCAACAAAAAAGAACGGATCGCTGAGTGTCACCGCGTACTGAACGGCCAGAAACGTCCCACCCCAGAACATGGTGATGAGAATGAGGATGGCTTCCTGCGGTTTAACGGAGAATTTGAAGCGTGAGACAGACATGCGGCACCAGAAAGAGAAAACAATTCTGTAGTGTGCGTTGCCTTTAGTTACAGTTCAATGTTGCAGAAATAAAAAACCGCCGGGAGATCCCGGCGGCAGAGGTTCAACCCGGCGTATTACTTACTGCTGCCGTGGCTGTTTTTCCCCCCTTTTTTACCAGCTTCTGATGCGCGCTGAGGGTCATTTTTAAAATTGCCCCCGCTGTGCTGGCCACCTTTACGACCTGCTTCTGATGCTCTTTCACGGTCTTCAGCGAAATTACCTGAACCACCACGATGGTTTGCCATCTCTAACCTCCAGAGTGTGAAACATTAGACATCATATTGCATTCAGTAAAAGAGGATTCTTTCACCTCGCGGCGCAAGGACAACGCCTGTATCTGTGCCGCGTGAAACTAAGCTTAGTGGACTGAGGCTGTCCGGCAAGCCAGAGGTAATATCCTGCAACATGATCTCAGTCTTTCGGATGAGATGACGCGGCGTGGATGCATAAGCCTTTCTTATCATTTTAAAAATCCGCGCCTGGAAAGTTGTATCATTTTGCTACAAAGCCATTTTTCTACTCATGTTGTTATAAATCAAATAAATGGCGTTCATTTTTGCAGTCTGGCCGTGATGGCATATCTTTAAAAGAGCGCAGCGATCCGCTGTCAGAGAAACCAACGAGGAGTGAAGCAAAATGGCAAAAGTTCTGGTGCTCTATTATTCCATGTATGGACACATTGAAACCATGGCTCACGCGGTAGCAGAAGGTGCAAACAGGGTTGACGGCGTTGAGGTTGTGGTGAAACGCGTACCGGAAACCATGCAGGCGGAAGCCTTCCTGAAAGCCGGGGGGAAAACGCAAAACGCCCCGGTCGCCACCCCGCAGGAGCTGGCGGATTATGATGCCATTATCTTCGGCACCCCGACCCGCTTCGGCAATATGTCAGGCCAGATGCGCACCTTCCTCGATCAAACCGGCGGACTTTGGGCATCCGGGGCGCTCTACGGCAAACTCGCCAGCGTGTTCAGCTCTACCGGCACCGGCGGCGGTCAGGAGCAGACGATTACCTCAACCTGGACTACCCTTGCTCATCACGGGATGGTGATTGTGCCAATTGGCTACGGCGCGCAGGAGCTGTTTGACATTTCCCAGGTGCGTGGCGGTACGCCGTACGGCGCAACCACCATTGCCGGTGGGGATGGCTCACGTCAGCCAAGCAATGAAGAACTGTCTATCGCCCGCTATCAGGGTGAATACGTCGCGGGTCTGGCCAAAAAACTGAACGGCTAACACCCAACAGGAGGACAAGCATGCCAACTCAAGAATCCAAAGCTCACCACGTGGGCGAATGGGCAAGTTTACGCAACACCTCTCCGGAGATTGCCGAAGCTATCTTTGAAGTCGCGAAATACGATGAAAAGCTGGCCGAGCAGATTTGGGAGGAAGGTAACGATGAGGTGCTGGTGCGCGCCTTCGAAAAAACGGATAAAGACTCGCTCTTCTGGGGCGAGCAAACCATCGAACGTAAAAACGTCTAAGCGTTTCCCCCCGCCGCAGCGGGGGGTTCTCTTTTACTTCGCCGCGTTATTCATCACCGCATTGAATTTGTCGACAGGACAGAAGCCGTTCGCATCTACCGGGCAGCCTTTCAGCTCCAGCGTCACGCGCTGTGCAGGCGACTGCAGCGACAGCACGCTGGCGTTGCGCAGCTGCTCTGAGCTCTGATAGACATACTCAATTTTCATCAACTCCTGGTTGGCATTTTTGTCATGCCAGCGCTGGAAGACAATCTTGCCGCCAATCGGGGTGCGTTCCTGCTGGTCGTGCAGCTGATACGGTTTGAAATCCAGGGCCGCCAGCAGGGAAGCAATGTTCGAGTCATGTCCCACCAGCAGGGTGATCTTAGGCGCTTTAGCCTGGTCGGTGACCAGCGTTTTATCGATATATTTCACCAGCGGCTTCGCCACGTTTTGCGCCACCTCGGTTGAGGTAAACAGCGAGTCCTGATAGCCGTTCTTCAGCTTCGACAGCACGCGCCACTGCTGGTCGGTTTTGATTTCTCCCCAGGCCACCTGGTCAGCCGGGAAGCCTTCGTAATACTGTAGCGTAAACGCGTCCACCAGCGAGTTACCCACCTTCAGCGGCCCGGATACGCCAGGCTCTTTTTCATAGTCGGCGCTGAAGGTATCTTTTGCGTCCGCCAGAGAGCAGACTTTTTTCTCTTTGCAGGACGGCGAATCGGCGTAGTTCGTCATCTGCTCAAGCAGCTTATAGCTTTCGCCAAGCTGCATTTTCTGCCGCTCGGTCTCCATCGCCTTGAGCGCTTTTTCGCGGAATTCCGGCGT
Organism: Enterobacter vonholyi; assembly: GCF_008364555.1. Lineage (GTDB taxonomy): Bacteria > Pseudomonadota > Gammaproteobacteria > Enterobacterales > Enterobacteriaceae > Enterobacter > Enterobacter vonholyi. The sequence continues at coordinate 314,614 of NZ_VTUC01000002.1, read as the reverse complement.
GTTATCGGTAATCACCGGGTTGAACGTCGGGTCCATGGTGCCCATTTTTTCCTGATGGTGCACGGGCACATCGCAGCCCGGGAACGCGCCGGTAATGAAGAACTGCGCGGTAGCGACGGTACGCTGCAGGCTGTTGGCGTAAGCATAAACGCTATCCGCCGCTGGACATTCTCCCGTCTTCACCATCCCCTGCTGCGCCAGCCACTCGCGCATATAATGGCCCATATAGACTTCCAGCACGCCACCCTTGGTGGTGAGCTGACCGCCCGGCACCTCCCACTCCGGCCACTGCTTCGGCGTGGACTGCTCCAGCACGCTGCCGTTATTAGCGAGCGGCGCGCGCAGGTTATGGCGACTCATGATTAAAACTTGCTCCAGCTGATACCCTTCCGGCGTCTCTTGCGCCTGCACGCCAAACGTTGCTGAAATGGAACCGGCGACTGCCAGCGCGAGTAGTGCTTTTCTCATCCCTAATTCCTCACTCGTTTTAAAATGTCGCGTTCAGTGTGACAGATTCGTGACAATTTTCCGGGAAGCATTTCTCAAACTGATGATTAACATGCTTACGACGCGTGCAGATTAGTTTTATAATAAAACCACACCCCACCGGAGAATTCGCTGTGAAACGTACCCGCCTTGAAGAGAGCACCTGCCCCGTCGCCCGTTCGCTGGATATTATAGGCGACTGGTGGTCGCTGCTGATTGTTCGCGACGCGCTACGCGGGATTAAACGCTTCGGCGAGTTCCAGAAAAGCCTCGGTATCGCAAAAAATATGCTGACTACGCGGCTAAAACTGCTGGTCGACGAGGGCATCCTCCGGCTTCAGCCTGCGTCTGACGGCAGCGCCTGGCAGGAGTATGTCCTGACCGATAAAGGGCGCGCCCTGCAAACGGTGCTGGTTGCCCTCTCCCAGTGGGGCAACGAGTTTTTGTTCGCGGAAAACGAATGCGGCACCGTGCTGGTCGATACCGAACAGCGCAAACCCCTGCGTAAACTGGCGCTTATCGCCGACGACGGGCGCGAACTGACGCCTGAAGAGATCGTGGCTAAACTCCCCTCCTGACCGTTCCCGACGGCAAAAGCACAAAATGCTCGCAAATATGGTTGCATTATAAAACCAAATAGCAGAGAGTTTATTCAGTTTCATATTGAAACCAAATAACCCACTTTGCTTTGAGGTAACACACGATGACTACGCAAATCACCACAGCCCTGATTACGGGTGCCTCTTCCGGGATCGGTGCCGTCTATGCTGACCGCCTTGCCGCGCGCGGCGCTAACCTGGTGCTGGTCGCCCGTCGCGAGGATCGCCTGAAAATCCTCGCCGCCGACCTGCGCGCGCGCTATGGCGTGGCCGTTGATATTCTGGTTGCCGATCTCACCGATGAAGCCGGGATCCGCGCAGTGGAAGAAGAGCTGCGCAGCAATATCGCCATTGATACGCTCGTTAACAACGCGGGCACCGCGCAGATGGCACCGTTCCTCGCGGGCGAGGTGGCGCAGCATCAGGCTATTAACACCCTGAACACCACGGCGCTGATGCGTCTGACCTACGCCATCCTGCCCCGCCTGGCGCAGAACAATCGCGGCACGCTGATCAATATCGCGTCCGTGCTGGCCCTGCACGTCCGGGCGGGCAGCGCGCTCTACAGCGCCACCAAGGCGTGGGTTCTGAGCTTTACCCGTGGGTTACAGGAAGAGTTTGCCGACAGCAGCGTGCGCATTCAGGCCGTGCTGCCCGCCGCCACGGCGACAGAAATCTGGAGCCATTCGGGCGTCACGGTGAACGATCTGCCGGAAGGATCGGTGATGACCACCGACGATATGGTGGATGCGTCGCTGGCGGGTCTGGATCAGGGTGAACCGATCACCATCCCGCCGATGCATGACGCTGGCCTGTGGGATCGCTACGAAGCGGCGCGTCTTGAGCTGTTCAACAGCGCGCGCACCGGCATTCCGGCACCGCGCTACGTAAAACAGTAGCCTAACGCTCAAGCTGGTCGCCGTACTCGCTCATCCAGGCGGCCAGCGGGGAGAGTGCGTCCTGCAGGGTTAACCCCAGCTCGGTTATCTGATACTCCACGCGCGGCGGGATCTCCGGGTAGACCGTCCGCGTCACCAGCCCGCGCTGCTCAAACAGGCGCAGCTGCTTCGTCAGCTCTTTCTGCGTGATGGGGGCAGCCGCCCGCAGCAGATCGCCAAAGCGTACGGGCGTATTAAAGACAATCAGGCGATAGAGAATGGGGATCGCCCATTTACCGGAAATCAGGTTCACAAACTGCGTCATCGGGCAGGTATACGCCTCAGATTTTTTTTCGCAGCACACCTCCAGCATTTCTGCCATAGCACACCTCTTGCCTCTTAAGTATCCATTTGGTACCTGGTTTCCTTTCGATACTAACGTTTCTATAGTGCTTTCTCCAGTGACATTTCAGGAGAAGAATATGGGTCGTTTAACAGATAAATATACGCTGATTACCGGCGGCACCAGCGGCATCGGCCTCGCCACCGCGCAGGCGTTTATCGCCGAAGGCGCGCGCGTCGCCGTGACCGGGCGTAACCCGGACACCCTCGCCGAAGCAGAACGTATTCTTGGCGATAAGGCCTGGGTGATCCCAACCGATGCGGGCGATATCTCGTCGCAAAAAGCCCTGGCGGAAACCCTCGCCGCCCGCTGGCCACGCCTGGACGCGGTGTTTCTCAACGCCGGCGACGTAACGCACGCGCCGCTGGAAGAGTGGCGGGAAGAGACCTGGGATCGCCTGATGGGCATCAACCTGAAGGGACCGTTCTTTTTGATTCAGGCGCTGCTGCCGCTGCTGAATAACCCGTCGTCGGTGATCCTCTGCGGCTCCGTGAGCGCGCGCATCGGCCTGCCCACCAGCAGCGTGTATGCCGCGAGCAAGGCCGCCCTGCTGTCGCTGGCGCGCACGCTCTCGGCGGAACTGCTGCCGCGCGGGATACGCGTCAACGGCCTGAGCCCCGGTCCGGTGGAGACCCCGGCGTTTACGAAAACGGGCTTAAGCGACGAGGCGCTTAACGCGATGATGGCGGAAATCATCAAGATGGTGCCGCTGGGCAGAATGGGCTCAACGGCGGAGCTGGCAAAAGCCGCGCTCTATCTGGCGTCCGACGAGTCGAGCTACACTGTAGGAACGGAGCTTCTGGTGGATGGTGGAATGGGGAGCCTGTAACTCAAAAGGCGCTGATGCCGGTGACCGCGCCGACATACAGCGCCGCCCACGCGCAGGCGGAAAGCAGGCTGACGGCGTAGACCTTTGCTGCATTCAGCCTGAGCATACCCGCTGCCAGCGGCACGATGTAACGCAGCACCGCCAGAAAGCGCGACGTAAACAGTGCGATGACGCCGTTCTTTTGCAGCTGATGCTGTACCCGTAAAAACGTAGCGGCATGCTTCGACGTAAAGCGCGTGACCAGCCGGGTGTGCCCCATCAGCTGCCCTAAGTGGTAGTTCAGCACCGATCCCGCCGTTGCCCCCATCACTACAGCCAGCCATGCCAACGCAGGATGCATGCTCCCCTGGCTGACGGTAATGCCCGCCAGCAGCATCACCGACGCGGGCGGCAGCACGGAGGAGATCAGCACCGTCGATTTACTCAGCGCCATCACAAATAACAGCGCGAAAAGATGTGCCGGATACAGCGCAAAATGATTCAGCAGATTATCAAGCCACGCCATTTTCTCTCCTCCGTTAATTATTTAATCCTCCATTTAAAATGAATAAACCTAAATAAACCCTCAACGCTTTATTAATAATATTTATCTAAACCGTTCTTAAACATTATTTAATTTCCTGAGCGGTAAATTTAAACAGGCGTATTATTTCCCTCGTTTTACAACGATCTCGTTATGGCGAGGCTCCTGTACAAATACACGTTATCGCTCTGGTAGGTTCGAGAGAACCGGCACAGGGTAAAACAGGCACTGTCGAATCAAGGCTTTGTCAGTATAACTTCCCTCACGGGATACGGTGTACAGTGCTGAACCCAGGACGTGGGGATCTCCTCTTCGACATGCCCTGTCTTGCTCGCCCCTGAGAGATGTTATTATTCAAAGGGAATTCACTATGTCTTACGCGATTCACAACCAAAACCTGGCATTCAATGACAGCGCTGTCGCGCAATATATGAATACCGATTTTATTGTCCTTGATATTTCATTATGCGTGGCGCTGGCGCGCGAGCAATTCTTCGAAAAATTAAAAGACGACGATATTCCGTCTCATATTTTTATTGAAGACAATGGTCGCCTGGCGGGCATGATTGCCGTGCGTAAATTGCTGCAAACCGCCGACACGGTCCAGCCGGTGAAATCGCTGATGATTTCGCAGTTTTTGCAGGTCAAACCGGAGGATGAACGTGCCGACGTTGCCGGACTGCTGGCGCACGGCGGCGCGGATGTGGTGCCTGTGGTCACCCACGGCAAGCTCGTCGGCTGCCTGACGGAGCGCGAAATCGCCCATCTGCTGGAAGATGACGTCACTGAAGACGCCCAGCTTCAGGGGGCGACGCTACCGCTGGAGAAGCCCTATCTGGATACCAGTCCGTATAGCCTGTGGAAGAAACGCTCCGTCTGGCTGCTGCTGCTTTTTGTCGCAGAAGCCTACACCAGCTCGGTGATCCAGCATTTCGAAGAGGCGCTGGAGTCCGCCATCGCGCTGGCGTTTTTTATTCCGCTGCTGATCGGCACGGGCGGCAACAGCGGGACGCAGATCACCTCCACCCTGGTGCGCGCCATGGCGCTGGGGGAAGTGCGTCTGCGCGACGTTGGCCGCGTACTGCGTAAAGAGATGACCACCTCGCTGATGATTGCCGCCACGCTCGGTATCGCAGGGTGTATCCGCGCCTGGATGATGGGGATTGGGCTGGAGATTACGCTCATCGTCAGCCTGACGCTGGTGTGCATTACGCTCTGGAGTGCGATTGTCTCGTCCGTCATTCCGATGGTGCTCAAGCGCTGCGGCATTGACCCGGCTGTCGTCTCCGCGCCGTTTATTGCGACGCTTATCGACGGTACCGGGCTGATTATCTACTTTAAGATCGCGCAATATACGCTGGGGCTGGAGTAACGCGGTCCGCCAGCTGGATCACCGCTCGCGAAAACGCCTCAATCGCCAGGGCGACATCTTCAGCCATCACCGATTCCGCCGGATGGTGGCTGACGCCTCCTTTGCAGCGCACAAACAGCATGCCGACCGGCCAGCGTTCCGCGATGGCAATCGCATCATGGCCCGCACCGCTGGGTAGCGATAGCGAGCGACCCTGTACCGATTTGACCGCCTCCTCCAGCACGTTTTGCAGGTGGATATGGCACGGCGTGGCGGCAATGCGGTAAAACTCCTCGGCGCTGAAGTCCAGATTGCGGCTCGATGCGATCGCCTGCGCATGCTCCAGCAGGTCGTTAAGCAACCGATCCAGCGGCGCATCCTGCGGGCCGCGAATATCCAGCGAGAGCTGAACCTCGCCGGGGATCACGTTCACCGCCCCCGGCAGGCAGCGCAGTTCGCCAACCGTCGCCACCAGGTTTCCGCCCTGCTGTCGGGTAGCGTTTTCAATGATGACCATCCACTCGGCGGCGGCGGCCAGCGCATCCCTGCGGTGGTGCATCGGCACGGTTCCCGCGTGCCCGGCCTCGCCGGTAAAGCGGCAGTTCAGACGACGCGCGCCGTTAATGGCTTGCACCACGCCCAGGGCGAGCGCCTCCTGCTCAAGGCACGGCCCCTGCTCAATATGCAGCTCCAGATAGGCGCTGAAATCCTCCTGACGGCGCGCGGCATGCAACACGCGTGCAGGATCGAGCCCCACCAGAGTCATCGCCTGCGCCACGCTGATGCCGCTGGCGTCGGCTTTCTCCAGCCAGCCCTGCGGCCAGGTGCCCGTCAGCCCCCGGCTGCCTAACAGCGTAATGCCGAAGCGGGTTCCCTCTTCGTCGCAAAAGCCGACAATCTCGATGGCCTGCGCCAGATGCACACCCTGCTGGTGCAGGCTGTCCACCACCTCAATGGCGGCAAGCACGCCGAGCATGCCGTCGTAGCGCCCGGCATTGCGCACGGTATCGAGATGCGAGCCGAGCAGCACCGCCTGCGCCCCCTCCTGCTGGCCTTCATAGCGTCCGCAGATATTGCCCACGCTGTCCTGCCAGACGGTCATGCCCGCCTGGCACATCCACTCTCCGATCAGCTGGTTAGCCTGCAGATGCTGCGTGGAGAGATAGACTCGCGTCAGGCCGTCCGGGGTTTCGCTGATGGCGGCCAGCGCGTCGGCGCGCGCCATCACTCGCTCTGCCGCCGGGCTCATTGCGGCGTCTCGCGGCGATAGTGGTCCCACGCGGCCTGCATGGCGGCCCCCTGCGTGGTGGAGAATTTCAGGTAGTTCAGCACCGACTCCAGCGCGCTCAGGGTGGTCATCACGCAGTCCTTGCGTGCGTTGTAGCCCATGGTGCCAATGCGCCAAACTTTGCCGTGCAGCGGGCCAAACGAGGTGCCGATTTCAATCCCGAAATCCTCCAGCATCAGCTTACGCACCTGGTCACCGTTGATGCCCTGCGGGATCACCACGCCCAGCACGTTGTTCATCTTGTGCTTCAGGTCGCCGAAGGTCTCCAGCCCCATCGCCTGAATGCCCTTCAGCAGCGCATCGCCGTGCAGCCTGTGGCGAGCGATGCCGTTATCCAGCCCCTCCTGCAGGATCAGACGCGCGCACTCGCGGGCGCCAAACAGCGCGGTGGTGGCTTCGGTGTGGTGGTTAAGACGTTCCGGCCCCCAGTAGTCCATCACCATGCCGAGATCGAAGTAGTTGGAGTAGATCATCTCCTCGTCGCCGTCGCGGTGGGCGTCGGTGCGTATGCCTTCCTCAACGCATTTGCGGCGGCGGATCGCCTCCTCCATGCGCGCGCTCAGGGTGATCGGCGAGGTGCCAGACGGGCCGCCGAGGCATTTCTGCATCCCGGCCGAGACGGCATCCAGCCCCCAGGCATCGGTCTCCAGCGCGTTACCGCCGAGCGACGCGGTGGCATCGGTGTAAAACAGCACGTCGTAGCGGCGGCAGATCGCGCCCAGCTCGGCGAGCGGCTGCAGCATGGTGGTGGAGGTGTCGCCCTGCACGGTCAGCAGCAGGCGCGGACGAATACGCTTAATCGCATCCTCGACCTGGTCCGGGGTAAACACCTCGCCCCACGGCACCTCGATGGTATGCACCTCCGCGCGGCAGCGGCGGGCAATTTCGCACAGCAGGTGGCCAAAGCGGCCAAAGACCGGCACCAGCACCTTATCTCCCGGGCGGATGGCGGAGACCAGAATGGCTTCAATTCCCGCGCGGGAGGTGCCGTCCACCAGCATCGTCCAGCGGTTTTCGGTGCGGAATACCCCGCGATAAAGCGCCATCACCTCGTTCATGTAGTGGGTCATGGCCGGATCGTACTGCCCGATCAGCTGGCTCGACATGGCGCGCAGCACGCGCGGGTCGGCGTTGATCGGGCCCGGCCCCATCAGCAGGCGCTGCGGCGGGTTGATTTGCGGAAAGTGTGCGATATCCATTGTTAAGTCCTTATCAGTTGAGGCCGCGCACGGAGGAGATGAACTGCTTCAGTTCCGTGGTCTGCGGGTTGGCGAACAGCGTTTTGCTGTCGCCCTGCTCCCAGACTTTCCCCTGGTGCATAAACACCACGCGGTCGCCCACTTCGCGGGCAAAATTCATTTCATGGGTAACCAGTATGAGCGTCATCCCCTCGGCCGCCAGCTGCTCCAGCACTTTGAGCACTTCGCCCACCAGCTCCGGGTCGAGCGCGGAGGTGATCTCGTCGCAGAGCAATACTTTCGGCGACATCGCCAGCGCGCGGGCAATCGCCACGCGCTGCTGCTGGCCGCCGGAGAGGCTCGACGGGTAGTAATCCAGACGATCGCCGAGGCCAACCTTCTCCAGCATGCGCTGCGCCAGCTCGCGGCATTCGGCGGCGCTTTTCTTCAGCACCCGACGCGGGGCGAGCATCACGTTTTCCAGCGCCGTCATGTGCGGGAACAGATTGAAGCTCTGGAACACCATCCCCACCGAGCGGCTGATTTCACGCGCCTGGGAATCCCGGTCGGTAATGGTCATGCCGCCCAGCTTGATGCTGCCGTCCTGATAGCCTTCCAGACCGTTAATGCAGCGCAGCAGCGTGCTTTTGCCCGATCCGCTGCGCCCGATAATGGAGATTACCTGGCCCATGTCGATATCCAGATCGACGCCCTTGAGCACGTGGTTATCGCCGTAGTACTTCTGCACCTGATTAATGGTGATGAGAGGCATTGAATTTCGTCTCCAGATAGCGGCTGTAGCGCGACAGCGGATAACACAGAATAAAGTAGCCGAGCGCCACCAGCGCAAAGACCTTAAACGGCTGATAGGTCACGTTGGTCAGCATGGTCCCGGCCTTGGTCAGCTCGACAAAACCGATAATCGACGCCAGCGCGGTGCCTTTGATCACCTGCACGGCAAAGCCGACCGTCGGCGCAATGCCGATGCGCAGCGCCTGCGGGGCGACGACGCGAAACAGGGTCTGGCCGAAGGTCAGCCCCAGGCAGCGCGACGCTTCCCACTGCCCCTTCGGTAAAGCGCGAATGCAGCCGTTCCAGATATCGAGCAGAAACGCGCTGGTGTAAAACGTCAGCGCCAGCGAGGCGGCGGTCCACGGCGAGACGTCGATGCCGAACAGCGCCACGCCGAAGAAGGCCAGGAACAGCTGCATCAGCAGCGGCGTGCCCTGAAACAGCTCAATATAGCCGCGGATAATGCGCTTCACCGTGCGCCCGCCCGTCAGGCGCAGCAGCAGGAGCGGCAGCGTTACCACCGCCCCGCCGACGAACGCCACCAGCGACAGCAGCACCGTCCAGCGTCCGGCCAGCAGCAGGTTGCGAATAATGTCCCAGTCGGTAAAGGTGGTCATCATGCCTGCACCCCCAGCCATTTGCGTCCTGCCGCCATCATCAGCTGGCGCAGGGTTATCGACAGCGCCAGGTAAATCCCGGTTGTCACCAGATAAACCTCAAAGCTCAAAAACGTTCTGGACTGGATCAGGTTGGCGGCGAAGGTCAGCTCTTCATAGGAGACCTGCGACACCACCGACGAGCCGAGCATCACGATGATGCACTGGCTCACCAGCGCCGGGTAAATGCGCTGCAGCGCGGGCGGCAGCACCACGCGAATAAAGGTCTGCAGGCGGGTGAGCCCCAGCACGCGTCCGGCTTCCCACTGCCCTTTCGGCGTGACCTGAATGCCCGCGCGGATAATCTCGGTGCTGTAGGCGCCCAGGTTTACCACCATGGCCAGCAGCGCCGCTTCACCCGCCGTCATCTTCAGGCCAAGATTTGGCAGGCCGAAGACAATGAAAAACAGCTGTACCACAAACGGCGTGTTGCGGATGATCTCCACGTAGCCGCCCCAGATCCGGCTGAACCAGGTCGTGCGTCCGCTGCGGATCGCCGCCCCGAAAATCCCTATCGCCAGCCCGCCGACGGTCGCCATCACCGTCAGCTGAACGGTGACCCACAGCCCTGCCAGCAGCTCCGGCCAGTGCGGCCAGAGCGCGGAGAAATCAAGTTGCTCAGTCATCGGCTCAGGCGCCAAGGTTTGCCGGCAGCGGGGCCTTCAGCCATTGCTCAGACAGGCCGTTCAGCGTGCCGTCCTTGATGCCCTGCTCAATCAGCGCATCCACTTTTGCCTTCAGGGCCGGTTCGTTTTTCTTCAGGCCAATAAAGCACGGCGAATCTTTCAGCATAAAGCTCGGCACCGGGGCTTTATCCGCGTTCTGGCGCGAAATGGCCGCCACCACGAGGTTACCGGTTGCCACGTACTGCACCTGCCCCGACAGGTAAGCGGAGAGCGTGGTGTTATTGTCTTCGTAGCGCTTCACGTCCGCGTCTTTCGGCGCCAGTCCAGTCAGCACCATGTCCTCCACCGCCCCGCGCGTCACGCCGATGGTTTTTCCGCTCAGCGCGGCGGCGTCCTTCAGCTCGGCCCCTTTTGGACCAAACACGCCAAGGAAGAACGGCGCGTAGGCGCGGCTGAAGTCGATCACCTTCTCGCGCTCCGGGTTTTTACCGAGGCTGGAAATGACCAGGTCCACCTTATCAGTTTGCAGGTACGGCACGCGGTTGGCGCTGGTCACCGGCACCAGCTGCAGCTTGAGCTTCATCTGTTTGGCGAGATAGCGCGCCATATCGATGTCGTACCCCTGGGGCTGCAGATCGGTCCCCACCGAGCCAAACGGCGGGAAGTCCTGCGGAACGGCAATACGGATAGTACCGCGCTTCTCGATATCCTGTAGCTGGTCAGCCTTTGCCGGCAGCTGCGTGAAGAGGCATGCTGCCCCGGCCAGTGCAATCAACAATTTTTTCATGGTGCTTCCCCGTAACGTTAACATGAAACAAAAGATTCTTTGAATGTGATTTTGCAACTAATGTGCCAGATAAGGCGAAGCGGGAAATATTCTTGTAAAGCCTGATAAAATGCGGACGGGGCGGAAATGCTCTCCATTTTCGCCCCGCCATTACGCACCATTTTAATGCAAAGCACCAGCCTGATGCCCCATTATCGCTGTTCGAGCTCGTCCAGCTGCTGATAGAGGGAGGCAATATCGTGAATGCGCGGACGGCCTTTATCGAGGATCTCATGCAGGAAGGCGTTCGCCAGCAGGTTGATCAGACTGTTAACCGAGGAATAGCTGTCATAGGCCGAGACGCTGTCCAGCGGGGCGCAGAGTTGCCAGCTGGCGAACGGAAACAGGCTGTGGGCCTGCGGCTCGCACATCAGCAGCACCGGAATACCGCTGCTCTGAAGCTGCTGCATCAGCGGGCGAATGATGCGCGGACGGCGGCGGAAGGCCATCATGACCACCAGATCGTCCGGCGTTAAGTCCACCAGCTCCTCGCTCAGGCTCTGCCCCGGCTGCGGCAGGACCAGCACCTGACCGCGCGCCTGCAGCAGCTGCTGGCGCAGGTGGAGCGCCGCCGGATAGGCGTTACGCATGCCGATAATCACGATCCGCCGCGCCTTCACCATGCAGGCCATGGCGTCGGCAAACTGCTGCGCGTCGAGGGCATTGATCCACTGGGTCAGGTTCGCCATCTCCTGCTTGTAGTGGCGTGCCAGCAGCGTGTTGCCCTGCACCGCGTCGCGGTTATCGGTGAGCGGCATCCCGCTCTGGCGCAGGGTGCGCAGCTCTTCGCGCATGTCCTTATATTTCTCATAGCCCAGACGCTTAAACAGACGGCTCACCGTGGCTTTCGATACCCCGCTCAGCTGCGCCAGCTCGGCGCTGTTGTAGCTAATGAGATCGTCAAAATGATCAAAAATAAAGTCCGCCACCCGCTGCTCCTGCGGCGACAGCGACGGGTATTGTGCTTTCAGACGTTCATCCAGTTGTTCCATAGCGCCTCTGTAACTTTTGTTTCATTACATTTTGGTTTTCATTCTACCTTTCATTATACGTGCCAGTTTACTGAAACTTTTCTTTCAGAACTGGAACAGCTTTTGCAGCGCCTTGTGACTTTCAGGGTTACGAGGATTCTTCATGCAAAGTAATGTCTCCACACACGGTATGGCGGTTGCGCCGCACCACCTCGCCAGCCAGAGCGCGCTGACGGTGCTACGCGAAGGCGGCAGCGCGATAGAAGCGATGGTCGCGGCGGCGGCCACCATCGCCGTGGTTTACCCGCATATGAACGGGCTGGGCGGCGATGGCTTCTGGCTTATCGTGCCGCCGGAAGGCGACCCCATCGCCATTGACGCCAGCGGCGCGGCGGGATCGCACGCGACGCTGGCCGCCTACGATGGGCTCACGCAGATCCCCCATCGCGGACCGCAGGCGGCGCTAACCGTCGCCGGCACGGTCAGCGGCTGGGACGAGGCGCTGAAGGTTTCCCGTGAGATGACCGGCAAGTCGCTGCCGCTGGCCCGCCTGCTGGCCGACGCCATTGACTACGCGCAGAACGGCACGCCGGTCACGGCCTCTCAGGCTCACGCCACTGCCAGCAAGTTCGACGAGCTGAAGGATGTGCCGGGCTTCGCGGAAACCTGGCTGGTCGACGGCAAGCCGCCGCAGGCCGGGAGCCGCTTTTACCAGCCCGCCATGGCTACAACCCTGAGGCGCCTGGCGGAAGACGGTCTGGACAGTTTTTATCGCGGCCCGCTGGCGGACGTGCTGGCGCACGGCATGGAGACGCTGGGCCTGCCCGTTACGCTGGCCGATTTACACGCCCACGCAGCCCGACGCACCGCGCCGCTGACGCTGCAGCATCAGCAGGGGGAGATCTTTAACCACGCCCCGCCGACGCAGGGGCTGGTCTCGCTGGCGATACTCGGCATCACCGACCGACTGAACATGGCGGAGGCCGACGACGCCGAAACCCTTCACCGCATCGTTGAAGCCACCAAGCTGGCCTTTGGCCTGCGTGATGCCCACATCACCGACCCGCGCGAGCTGAAAACCGATATTCAGGATCTGCTGGATCCCGCCGCCCTGCAGGCGCTTGCCAACAGGGTTGACGACGGCCGGGCCGCACCGTGGGGAACCGGAAAAGGCCCCGGCGATACGGTGTGGATGGGGGTGATGGACAGCAGCGGGCTTGCCGTGTCGTTTATCCAGAGCATTTATCACGAGTTCGGCAGCGGCGTGGTGCTGCCCGATACCGGCATCGTCTGGCAGAACCGAGGGGCATCATTCAGCCTCGATCCCGCCCATCTTCTGGCCCTCGCGCCGGGCAAACAGCCGTTCCACACCCTGAACCCGGCGGCGGCGCGTCTGAAGGACGGTCGCGTGATGGTCTACGGATCGATGGGCGGCGACGGACAGCCGCAGACCCAGGCCGCGATCTTTACCCGCTACGCGATTCAGGGCGTGCCTTTACAGGAGAGCATTTCCCGCCCGCGCTGGCTGCTGGGGCGCACCTGGGGACAAACCTCGGACACCTTAAAGCTTGAAGGACGTTTTCCACCCGAGACGGTCGTGCGCCTGCGGGCACTCGGTCACGAGGTGGAGCTTTTCCCTGACTTTAGTGAAGCCATGGGCCACGCGGGCGCGATTGTCCGCCACCCCAACGGGCTGTTCGAAGGGGCATTTGACCCGCGCAGCAACGGCGCGGCCGCCGGATTCTGAGGAGAAAAAAAATGACGACACACCAACCCGACTGGCAGGCATACCTGGCGCAAATGGAAACTGTACTCGGCGTGACGCTGGATGACGCCCGCCGCGCCGAGCTGCAGCTGCAGTTCAGCCGCATAGCCACCATGGCCGCCCCGCTGATGGCGCTGCCGCTCGACGACCGTCTGGAGATTGCAGGAGTTTATAAAGCATGACGCTACACGAGATGAGTATCAGCGCGATCCAGCAGGCGCTAAGCGCTGGGGAGCTGAGCGCTCGCGAGATCGCCCGACAGACGCTGGAGGGGATTGCGCGCGTTAACCCGCAGATCGGCGCCTGGACCGCCGTGACGGAAGCACGCATGCTCGCCGAGGCCGACAATATCGATACCCTGCGACGGGAAAAGCGCCCCCTGCCGCCGCTGGCGGGCGTGCCCTACGCGGTAAAAAATCTGTTCGACGTTGCCGGTCACACCACCCTCGCCGGAGCCGAATTGTTCAGCCAGCGCCCTGCCGCCGCCGCTGACAGTTTTGCGGTGCGCCAGCTGCGCAGCGCGGGCGGGCTGCTGACCGGGATGGTCAATATGGACGCCTACGCCTACGGTTTTACCACCGAGAACAGCCACTACGGCACGACGCGTAACCCGCACGACCTGACGCGCATTGCGGGCGGGTCGTCCGGCGGTTCAGCCGCCGCGGTGGCCGCCGGGCTGGTGCACTTTTCGCTCGGCACCGACACCAACGGCTCGATTCGCGTTCCGGCCTCCCTGTGCGGTATCTATGGCCTGAAGCCCACCTTTGGCCGCCTGTCGCGATCCGGCAGCCATCCGTTTGTCGCGAGCCTGGATCATATCGGCCCCTTCGCCCGCCGCGTGTGCGACCTGGCGTCCGTGTATGATGCGCTGCAGGGACGGGATACCAGCGACGGTTTTCAGGCCGAGTGCTCCCGGGAACAGACGCGCCCCCTGCTCGATCGTGGGCTTGATGGCCTGCGCTGCGCGGTGCTCGGCGGCTATTTCACCACCTGGTGCGACGCAGACGCCAGAGCCGCCGTGGCGCGGGTGGCGAAGGCGCTCGACGTGCAGGATGAGCTGCAGTTCCCTGACGCCGAGCTGGCGCGTTCGGCGGCGTTTATCATCAGCGCCTCCGAAGGGGGAAATCAATACCTGCCCGCGCTTCGCCATGAACCGGCGCGTTTTGAGCCGCACTCTCGCGAACGGCTGCTCGCCGGGGCGATGATCCCCTCAGCCTGGTATATTCAGGCCCAGCGGTTTCGCGCTCACGCCCGGCAGGCGTTCAAAACCCTGTTCGCGCAGGCCGACGTGCTGATCGCCCCGGCCACTCCGCGCAGCGCCACGCTGGCGGGTGAGCAGACCATGGAGATTAACGGCCAGCCGCTGCCCATTCGCGCCAGCATGGGGATGCTGACCCAGCCAATTTCGTTTTTGGGCCTGCCCGTGACCACCGTTCCCCTGCGCACCGCGCAGGGTGCGCCCATCGGCCTGCAGCTGATTGCCGCGCCGTTTAACGAGCAGGCCTGCCTGCGCGTCGCGCGGGTTCTGGAAGAGAACGGCATCACCGATGCCCGCCCGGCGGAGATAGCAGCATGATGAATCACGATGACATTAACCTCCCGTGGGTGGTTGCCGAGGTGACCGCCGCGTTTTACCGCTATGAGGACGCGCTGGTGAGCAACAACGTTGCGGTGCTGGACGAGCTGTTCTGGCACGACAAAAGCACGGTGCGTCTCGGAGCGGGTGAAAACCTGTACGGGATTGATGAAATCCGCGCCTTTCGGGCGGCGCGCCCGTCCGCCGGATTGCAGCGGACGCTGCGCCACACAGTGATTACCACCTTCGGGGAGGATTATGCCGTGTGCAGCACCGAGTTTACCCGCGCGGGGACGGAACGCATTGGCCGCCAGCAGCAGACGTGGGTACGGTTTGCCTACGGGTGGCGGATCGTGGCGGCGCAGGTGAGTTTGATGTCGTAGTCGTAGGCCGGGTAAGGCGCAGCCGCCACCCGGCTAAAGACGGCTCAGTTATTTCTGAAACGGATGCACCTCCCGCCAGTGGTCGGCAATCTGCTGGCGGGTACAGACCCATACCCGCTCGTGCTGCTGCACATAATCCAGGAACTTCTGCAGCGCGCGAAAACGCCCCGGTCTCCCCAGCAGGCGACAGTGCATGCCGATGGACATCATCTTCGGCGCGCTTTCTCCCTCTTCGTACAGCACGTCAAAACTGTCCTTCAGGTAGGTATAGAACTGCTCGGCCGTGTTAAACCCCTGCGCGGTCGCGAAGCGCATGTCGTTCGCATCCAGCGTATACGGCACAATCAGGTGCGGCTTGCGGGTGCCGTCGCTGCAGGCTACTTCCGTCCAGAAGGGCAAATCGTCGCCGTAGTAGTCGCTGTCGTAGTCAAAACCACCGTGCTCCACCACCAGCTGGCGCGTGTTGGGGCTGTCGCGCCCGGTGTACCAGCCCGCTGGCGGCTTGCCGAACAGGTCGGTCAGAACGTGCACCGCCTTATGCAGGTGTTCGCGCTCCTGGCTGATGTCCATGTTTTGATAATGGATCCAGCGCCAGCCGTGGCTGACCACGTCGTAATCTGCGGCTTTGATCGCCTCAACGATCTCCGGGTGACGCGCCAGCGCCATCGCCACGCCAAAGACCGTTAGCGGCAGGCCGCGCTTTTGAAATTCATTGTGGATCCTCCAGAACCCGGCGCGGCTGCCGTATTCGTAGAGGGAGTCCATCGACATGTGCTTATCCGGGTAGCTGGCCGCGCCGATAATGTCCGACAGGAACTGCTCGGATCCGGCATCGCCGTGCAGAACGTGGTTTTCCGCCCCTTCCTCATAGTTGAGCACAAACTGCACGGCGATGCGCGCCTGATTAGGCCACCGCGCGTGCGGCGGGTTGCCCGCGTAGCCGCGCAGATCCCGCGGATAATCCTGTTCAAAAAGCCCCATTGCCACCCCCAAAAATTAAAATGGATTCAATGCCTGAAAATGCCCGCTTAACGGTTTGTTCTCCGGGAATGCCAGATCCCCGTGCTTGCTGGTCGACAGCCCCAGCGCCACCAGCGATTCCACCATCTTCACCGCCGCGCTGACGCCGTCTATCACCGGCACGCGCAGCTCGCGGGTCAGCTCCTGCGCCAGCGTTGCCATGCCGCCGCAGCCCAGCACGATGGCGCCACAGCCATCCTCTTTCAGCGCCTGTATACAGCGCGCGCGCACTTTTTCCTGCGCCAGACCGCTGCCATCCTCCAGCGCGAGCACCGGAAGGTCGATGGCGTGCAGCGCCGCGCAATGGTCCTGAAAGCCATACTGGTGCAACAGATGACGGGCAATAATCAGCGTGCGCGGCAGCGTGGTAACCACCGAAAAACGCGTCGCCACCAGCGTCGCCATGTGCATCGCGGCTTCGGCAATGCCGATAACCGGCCCCTGGGCCAGCTCGCGCGCCGCCAGCAGGCCCGGATCGCCAAAGCAGGCAATCACGTGACCCGACACGCCCTGTTCCCTGCCTTTTTTGATCTGTTCCAGGACACCGACGGCGGCGATGGCCTCATCAAAGTGGCCTTCTATAGACGGCACGCCCGCGCTCGGGCAGACTGCGAGGATCTCCGTCCCCGGCGCCGCCACCGCGCGCGCCGCCGCGCCGATGGTTTCCGTCATGGCGAGGCTGGTGTTGGGGTTGATCACTTGTATACAGACAGACATTACGACTCCTTGTGGCCGGCAAACAGCCGGGCAAAATCAGGCAGGCACTCGCCCGCCCGCTCGAAGCAGAGGCTGGCGACGATATGTTCAAAATGGTGCATGAGGGCATCGCTTAATGGCTCAAGCGCCTTCTGGCGCAGCAGATCCACAAGCTGTTCGTGATCGTTGCAGCGGCAGCCCTGACGCCACGGCGCGCCCCAGGTGGCAATCACCAGCGAAGAACGCTGGCTCAGGCTGGTCACCATCTCAGTGAGCACCTGGTTGCCGGAGATGGCCTGCAGCTGAATGTGGAAATTGGCGGAGTGGCGAATCGCCGCCGGGCCGTCATAGGCCTCGTGCGCCTGCTGCTCCTGGCGAATAATGGTCTCCAGCGCGGCAAGGTGCGGCGGCTGGCAGTGCGCCAGCACGTCCGGAAGGTTAGCGACCTCCAGCAGCGCGCGGGTGCGAAAGATGTGTCGCGCCTCTTCCACCGTCGGACTGGCGACGTGTGCACCACGCTTGGGCGTCAGGGTGACCATTTGCACAGCGGCGAGTCGTTGAAGCACCTTGCGGATGCCCGTGCGGCTTACGCCAAACACCTCGGCCAGCGCCTCTTCCGGCAATTTGCTCCCCGGCAGCAGCTGATGTTCGACAATCGCGGTCATCAGCGCCTGAAAGATCGATTCGTCTTTGTCATGCAGGTCTGGCGCGGTCTGCAGGGCGTTTATGTTGTTCATTCACCACTCCGTCTTTTACTCTTCGTTATCGAATCGTATACATAAAAATAAAATATTGCATACAAGATTTATTATTTTGGCCTGGATCCTGCAACACCGTTTGCACTCCCGCTTAACGGGTTTTCATTCACAGGAGCAGGTTTCATGCCAAACAGTCAAAACGCACAGCAAGGTACGGCCGCTGATTCCGGTGCGGTTTACAGCCCACGTCTTTGCAATGAGGATCTGGCACCGACGCGTGACCAGAACTGGAGCTGGTACAACATCTTTTCGTTCTGGATGTCGGACGTTCACAGCATGGGGGGTTATGTTGTCGCCGCGAGCTTCTTTACGCTCGGGCTGGCAAGCTGGCAGGTGCTGCTCTGCCTGCTGGTGGGGATTTGCATCGTGCAGCTGTGCGCCAACCTGGTGGCCAAACCAAGCCAGATGGCTGGCGTGCCCTATGCGGTGATCAGCCGTCAGGCGTTCGGCGTCTTCGGAGCCAATATTCCGGCGGTGATCCGCGGGCTGATTGCCTTCGCGTGGTACGGCATCCAGACCTATCTTGCCGCCAACGCCCTGATGCTGGTGGCGCTGAAGTTCTGGCCATCGCTCTCTTCGCTCACCGCCGGCGCGTTCCTGGGCCTGTCTCATCTGGGCTGGATCTGCTTCGCTATTATGTGGGTCCTGCAGGCGATGGTCTTCTGGCACGGCATGAGCGCCATCAAGCGCTTTATTGATATCGCCGGTCCGGCGGTCTACGTGGTGATGCTTGCCCTCGCAGGCTGGATTGTATACAAGACCGGTTTTGACGGGATCTCCTTTACCCTCGCCAGCAAATCCCTGAGCGCGGGCGAGCAGACCTGGCAGATGATCACCGCGACCGCGCTGGTGGTCTCCTACTTCTCCGGCCCGCTGCTCAACTTTGGCGACTTCTCCCGCTACGGCAAAAGCATGGGCGAGATCCGCCGCGGCAACCGCTGGGGCCTGCCGTTTAACTTCCTGCTGTTCTCCATCGTCACCGTAGTGATTGTCTCCGGCACCCAGTCGCTGTTTGGCCGCATGATCACTGACCCGATTGAGACCGTCAGCCGCGTGGGCAACGATCTGGCCGTGGCGATTGGCCTGCTGACGATGATCACCGCCACCATCGGGATCAACATCGTGGCAAACTTCGTCTCCCCGGCGTTTGATTTCTCTAACTGCTCGCCGCAGAAAATCAGCTTCCGCACAGGGGGCATGATTGCCGCCGTCGGCTCGATCCTGCTCACCCCGTGGAACCTGTTCAACTCGCCGGAGCTTATCCACTACACCCTGGACGTGCTCGGGGCGTTCATCGGCCCGCTGTTCGGCATTCTGATTGCCGACTTCTACCTGATTAAGCGCGGCAAGGTGTCGGTTGACGATCTGTTCGACGACACGCCAAAGGGTAAATACTGGTACCGCAACGGCTTTAACCCGAAAGCTATTGGCGCGCTGATCCCATCCGTTGCCGTGGGCCTGGTGATTAGCTTTATCCCGGCCCTGCATGAGGTGGCGAACTTCAGCTGGTTTATCGGCGTCTTCCTCGGCGGCGTGACCTACCGCTGGCTGGCGCGGGAAGATCGTGAGACGGCGGGCGCGACGTCGTTCAGCTCCCGCGTGGCAACGCAAAAAGAGTAACCCTCGTCCTCCGGCCGCAGCTTATCTGCGGCCCTTTCATTCTGGCACCGTTCTTGCTGAGCCTTCTCACCCCCGCTACGCAAACACGAAGGCAGGAACCATGATGGAATACCAGACTGCGATACGCGGTGCATTTTTTGATATTGCCCGGGTCTGCGACAGCGCAGACGCCATTGCTCAACACGCGCGCTACCTTGAGGACGGGCTGCTGTTTATACAGAGCGGAAAAATTCTGGCGCAGATGCCGTGGCAGGAGGGCGAGCAGTATCTTGACCCGCACAAAGGCTATACCGACCTGCGCGGCAGGCTGCTGCTGCCCGGTTTTGTCGACACCCACGTCCATTACCCGCAAACGGAGATGATCGGCGCCTTTGGCGAACAGCTGCTGGAGTGGCTGACCACCTACACCTTCCCGGTGGAGAGCCAGTTTGCCGATGAGGCCTACGCGAAAGAGATCGCCGAATTTTTCATACAGCAACTGGTTAGCAACGGCACCACCACCGCGCTGGTGTTTTGCACGCTGCATCCGGAATCGGTCGAAGCGCTGTTTACCGAGGCCCTGCGCCTCAACATGCGCCTTATCGCCGGAAAGGTGATGATGGACAGACACGCGCCGGACTACCTGAGCGAAGACGCGAAGCAGAGCTACCGGCAGACGCGGGCGCTAATCCAGCGCTGGCACCATCGGGGACGGCTGGGCTATGCCATTACGCCGCGCTTTGCCCCGACGTCATCCCCCGAGCTGCTTGCGGCGGTCAGCCTGCTCAGAGAGGAGTTCCCGGACACCTGGCTGCAGACCCATCTGAGCGAAAACCCCAACGAAGTGGCCTGGGTAAGCGACCTCTGGCCGGAGCACGAGCGCTATCTGGACGTGTATCACCACTACGGCCTGACCGGCGAGCGCAGCGTGTTTGCCCACGCGATCCATCTGCACCACAGCGAGTGGCAGTGCCTGCATGACACCGGCTCGGCGGTGGCGTTTTGCCCCACCTCTAACCTGTTTCTCGGCAGCGGGCTGTTTCGCCTCCCCGCCTGCTGGCAGCACAGGGTGCGGATGGGCATCGGCACCGACGTTGGGGCGGGCACGACCTTCAGCATGCTGCGCACGCTGGGGGAAGCCTACAAGGTCGGCCAGCTTCAAAGCTACCGCCTGCGCGCCAGCGAGGCGTTTTACCACGCCACGCTGGGCGGCGCGCACGCCCTCCGGCTGGACGATAAGATTGGCAACTTCACACCCGGCAAAGAGGCTGATTTTGTGGTCATCGATCCCGACGTGACGCCGCTGCAGCGCCTGCGCAATCGCCGCTGTCAGGATATCTACGAGCAGCTTTTTGTGCTGATGACCCTCGGAGACGAGCGCAACATCAGCGAGACCTGGGTCAACGGCGAGCGGGTGTGGTCAACTGCCCCGGTAGGTTGACCACCCGCCGGGGGCAATCACAAACGGCAGATGGAAATGCTCGTCTGCCGTTTCTCCCGTCACAAAATCAATTTGCGCACAGGGGTAGATTGTCTCCCGGCCGGTATCGCTAAACCACGCCCCGATCTCCGCCACCAGCCGATAGCGGCCCGCGGGCAGAGAGGCAACGAACGCGGCGATGCGCCCCTGGGCGTTGGTCACGCCCGTGGCCAGCGTCTTCCCGTCCTGTTGCAGATGAACCGTTACGCCCTCCGCGGGCTTGCCCGTTGAGATATCGAGAATATGGGTGCTGAGTGTGCTCATTCGCTAATAACTCCTTCCAGCCGAAGCAGCGTAATTTCCCGCAGCTGTTCCAGCGCGGCACGGACTTCCTGCGCGTCGCTGTTCTCCAGCCGCGCGTGCAGGGCCCGCAATATCTCCTCGCCGCTGCGGCCCTTCGCGCGGATCAGAAACACGCGTCCGAAGCGGGCCTCGTAGCGGGCGTTGCCCTCGCGCAGCGCCTGGGCAAGAGCACCATCGCGATCGTTCACAGCGCCCTGCTCCTGACGCGACAGCGCCGCCTCCGCCGCTGAACCCGCGGACTTTTCCCCGATGCGCGGATGGGCGCTCAGGGCCTGCGCCAGCTCCGCTTCGTCCCAGTTTTGCGTCAGCGCGTTTGCCGTACTGAGTAATTCGTCCCGGCTGGCGTATGGCCGCCCCAGAGCCAGCGCGTCGGCCCAGCCGGGTATCGCCACGCAGGGCAGAAGCAGCGTAAGAGCATCTTTCTCAGGAAGCTGATTGAAGTCGTGCAGTGCGATCATAGTGTCTCCTTTATTATCCTTCTCCAGGCTATTGCACAAACCACGCCACCCTGAACGCGGGCGTGAAACAGTCGATTCCGTATAGCTCAACTGGAAATTTTTGATTCATAAAAAGGCACGCTCACCGCGTTTACGCACCTTAGCAGTGCAAACGTCTCCCTTACAACGCCGTTTTCGCCATGCTGCAGCCTGGTACGCAAATTGCTGAATGTCTTTACACCCTGCAAAAGGAGAGAAGCATGAAAGCAATCGTGATTGGCGCGGGCATTGGCGGCCTGAGCGCCGCCGTGGCGCTGAAGAAAGCGGGCATCGACTGTACCGTGTTTGAAGCCGTAAAGGAGATCAGGCCCGTCGGGGCGGCCATCTCCATCTGGCCTAACGGCGTGAAATGCATGCAGCACCTCGGCATGGGCGACATCATCGAGACCTATGGCGGGCCGATGCGTTTTATGGCCTACAAGGATTACCGGCGCGGCGATACCCTGACCCGCTTTAGCCTTGCCCCGCTGGTTGAGCGTACCGGCGGGCGTCCCTGCCCCGTCTCGCGCGCTGAACTCCAGCGCGAAATGCTGGACTTCTGGGGGCGCGACAGGGTGCAGTTCGGCAAGCGCGTGGAACACGTCCATGAAGACGACGCGGGCGTGAACGTCACCTTCACCGATGGCACCACGGCAACCGGCGATTTTCTGATTGCCGCCGACGGCAGCCACTCGGCGGTTCGCCCGTACGTGCTGGGATACACGCCGGAGCGCCGATACGCCGGGTACGTAAACTGGAACGGGCTGGTGAAGATTGACGAAGAGATCGCCCCGGCGCACCAGTGGACCATGTTCGTTGGCGAAGGCAAACGCGTGTCGCTGATGCCCGTCTCCGGCGGACGCTTCTACTTCTTTTTTGACGTGCCGCTGCCCGCAGGCCTGGCGGAAGATCGCACCACCCTGCGCGCCGATCTCACTGGCTACTTCCGCGGCTGGGCGCCGCCGGTGCAGAAGCTTATCGCGGCGCTGGATCCTGAAACGACCAACCGCATCGAAATCCACGATATCGAGCCGTTCGACAGCCTGGTGCGCGGCAACGTCGCGCTGCTCGGCGATGCCGCGCACAGCACTACGCCGGATATCGGCCAGGGCGGCTGCGCGGCGATGGAAGATGCCGTAGTGCTGGGGGAATGCCTGCGTGAAAACCATAATATTACGCTGGCGCTGCGGCAGTACGAGGCGCTGCGCTGCGACCGGGTGCGCGACCTGGTGCTGAAGGCGCGTAAGCGCTGCGACGTCACCCACGGGAAAGACATGGCGCTGACGCAGGCCTGGTATCAGGAGCTTAGCGAAGAGACCGGAGAGCGCATCATCAACGGTCTGTGCGAGACCATTCAGGGCGGCCCGTTAGGCTGAACGCAAGAGGGATAATGATGAAAAGAGAACCGACTCCACCCGCCCACTGTACGTTTGAGCCAGAGGACTGGCTGCGTCTGGCGAAATGCTGGCATCCGGTCGCGCGCGCCTGCGACGTCGGTCCGGCGCCGATCAAAGCGACGCTGCTGGATGAACAGCTGGTGATTTACCGGATAAACGACCAGGTTGTGGTCGCCCGTGACGTTTGCCCGCACCGCGGCGTGCCGCTGACGCTCGGCTTTCACGATGAGCACGGGATTATCTGCCCCTATCATGGTTTACGCTTTGGGGAGGACGGGCGCTGCAACCGTATTCCCTCCAGCCCCGACCAGCCCGTTCCGGCGAAGCTGAACCTGATTAACTACGCCGTGGAAGAGCGGTACGGGCTGATCTGGACCTGCCTGGCCTTTGATCCGGATAACCCCGCGCCGCTGCCCGCCATGCCGCACTGGGATGACGACGGATTTCAGCAGATTAACTGCCCGGCGTTTGAGGTAAACGGCTTTGCCGGACGTCAGGTAGAGGGTTTTCTGGACGTGGCGCACTTTGCGTGGATCCACACCGAAACCTTTGCCGACCCCAATAATCAGCTTGTACCTGCCTATCAGCCGCAGGAGACGCCGTTCGGCTTCGTGGCGGATTACTGGAGCTCCGTGAGCAACTATCCCGCCAGTTCGGACGTGCAGGCACCAGAAGGGTTCCAGTGGCTGCGCCATTTTGAAATGCACCTGCCGTTTACCGCTACCCTGACGATTCATTTTCCGGGTGAATCGCGGCTGGCGATCATGAACGCCGCGTCGCCCGTGTCGTCGCGCGTGACCCGCATGTTCGCCCCTATCGCCCGCAACTTTGACCTGCATATTCCGGTGGAGGATGTGCATGCCTTTAACCTGCGCATTTTTGAAGAGGATCGCCTGATGGTCGAAACCCAGCGCCCGGAAAGCCTGCCGCTGGATCTGACGCTGGAAGCCCATATTCCCGCAGATAAAAGCTCAATTGCCTACCGTCGGGGGCTGAAGAAGATGGGCTTTGGCGAATTTTTCCTGGTATGACGGAGGCCGATATGCTGAGCGTAATTGTTGACGGGCTGTGGCGTGAGGGCGACAAAAGCCTCGCCGTCAGGCTGGTGGCTGAAAACGGCGAAGCGCTCCCGACGTGGCAGGCCGGCGCGCACGTTGATGTCCACCTGCCCTGCGGCGTGGTGCGCCAGTATTCACTGACCGGAGCATGTGGGGACGAGAGCTATCTTATTTGCGTGGGGCGTGAAACCGCCTCGCGCGGCGGGTCGCGCTACGTTCACGAGACGCTGCGTCCCGGGCAGAAGCTGATGATATCGGCCCCGCGCAACCTGTTTCCGCTTCAGCAGGCTGAGCGGGTTTTGCTGCTGGCGGCGGGCATTGGCATTACGCCGCTGTACGCGATGGCCCTGCAGCTGAAGGCGACCGGAACGCCGTTTACGCTGCACTATTACGTCAGAAACCGCGAAAGCGCGGCGTTTACGCGTGAACTCTCCCGGTTCGATGAGTGCCTCATTCATACCGCCAGCCCGCGCATAACGCTGGCAGAGCATCTCCCCGCGCCCGAGGCGGGGCTTCACGCCTGGATATGCGGACCGGCAGGATTTATGGAAAAAGTGTGTGAGGTCGCCACTGCAAAGGGATGGGATGACGCCCAACTTCACAGCGAGGCGTTTCAACCCGTTGCGCCCGCCGCAGGCGGTGAAACCGGGGAGATTTTCACGGTCAAACTGGCCTCCACCGGTGAGCGCTGGCCGGTGCCTGCGGATAAGACCATCGCCCAGGTATTACAGGAAAACGGGGTGGACATTCCGCTGTCATGCGAAATGGGGATCTGCGGCGCGTGCCTGACGCCGGTGATTGACGGCGTGGTGGATCACCGGGATAGCGTGCAGTCGGAGGCGGAAAAAAGCGCGACGAACCAGCAGGTGGCGCTGTGCTGTTCGCGAAGCCATTCCGGGGAGCTGGTGATTGGGCTGTAAAACGAAAAAAACCCTGCGATATTGCTATCGCAGAGTTTTCGAATTTGGCGGAAGCGTAGAGATTCGAACTCTAGAACCCTTTCGGGTCGCCGGTTTTCAAGACCGGTGCCTTCAACCGCTCGGCCACGCTTCCAAAGTGAGGCGCACTATAAACATCTATTAGCGCCTTGTAAAGCAGGAATTTTTCTATTTTTCCCCACAGGCGTTTGACTGCGCAAAAAGTCACCCAAACGCTGACTTCACATCACTCTCCGCGACCTTGTACATACCGTAACATAGCAACACTCATCGTTTTAAAACTCTCTGGTATAGAATGCCACAAAAATAAACGGTCATTTGTTGTGTAATTGTTATAAATCTGAGTAGCCACAGATTTAGAAATTACTGCCATGCAGTGTTACTGGTTGATGATGAAAATCAAAAATTCGCTTTGCTTACATTTCCTGATGGCGACGCTGGCCATTTTGTTTCTCTGTGTTCACCCGCTGGTGACGAGTTTCGATCCACCGCTCACTTTCCAGCCGCTGATTAAATCAATGGCGGGTACGCCTAAAGAACAGGCGGAAAAAATTGCCACTATTTCTCATGCCTTAGAAGGGAATGCTATTTTCTTCATTGGCGCGTCTGAGGTTGCCACCTCAGAAGATGAACATTACGCTGTATATAATTACTTTAATAAGCAATTACACAAACCCGTCGTGGCGTATGGCGATGCGTTTGTCGATGATGAAACGCAATTTTTACTATTCTCACGCTTTAAAAATAGCCTTAACGCAAACAGTAAAGTTGTTTTGCTGCTGGCGCCTGACAGCTTTTACTCAAAAGGGCTGCCACCGGCTATTTATGCCGATAATTTCCCCGGCTCTATTTTTAATCCACTGGTGAAGGATCCGCAGGCGCGCCCGCTGCTGGTTAATTATTTAAAGCATATTGATAGTAAAGAAATAAGCCATTTAACCTTTGGCCAAATGCGCGTCTTTGGCTGGCATCCCGATCTGATCTGGGACGAGCTGAGCTTCCAGTTTGCGAACGTCTGTACCATGATAAAAAACGACTGGCTGTCGCTGCTCAACATTAGGCCCCAGACGGTTCAGACCTGGCCGCCGCAGCCAGCCACCCACATTATCCCTGACTGGGATAAAGAGCTGGCGAATGCCCGCGAGTTAAATAAAAAACGCCAGCAGAGCGCGGCCACCCTGTGGATGGACAAAACGATTTACGAAGAGGACGGTACGCGGCAACAGTGGGACGACACGCCGGTCGTGCCTGCGCAAATCGCCGCTTTCAGTAAAACCGTCCAGCTGCTGAAAGAACATCACGTGCAGGTGATTGCTATCGTCGACCCGGTTAACCCCTGGGCGCTTTACAACACCGATACCTTCCGCCCGGTTGATAAGCAAATTAAAACCATTCTGGAAAAGAACCAGATCCCCTATTTAGATATGTACGCCATGCCTTATCAGAATGGCTGGAACTGGGATCGTTTGCACCCTTCCGAACTGGCCTGGGTTCCTATGATTCGCTTTATTGCACAGAGTTTTAAATGATGAAAATTGCGATCCGTCTTTTTTTCCTTTATCTCCTGCTGGCGATTACCGTCGTCGCGTGGACCTCTGTCGATGACAGCATGAGTATGCAGCTGCATTTTGAATATCAAAAATTCTGAGGCCGAATGATGTATAGCTCAGGAATGTTTTTTGTTTATTTGTTTTCATCCGCGCTGGCGTTTGCGCTGGTCAATCGCGTATTACGCCATCGCCTGACTTATTTATCGGCCTTATCCGTCCTGGCCGCATTAGGCTGGGGCTATATTTTTCAGGGTGATTACCGTGTTCCCGCGGTCGTTTTTTTTAGTTTTTACCTTGTCGCCGCGTTAAAAGAAAAAGGATGGTTAAAAACCTGGCAGGCGATTGTGTTAACGCTGCTTCCTTTATTTTTGGTGAAACTGCACGTTAATCACCATCTCGGCATGATCGGCCTCTCTTTTATGACGTTCCGCGCGGTGGACGTGCTGCTCTATCGCAGTAAAAAAGAAGGGCAGAATTTCCTGCACTATTTCTGCTATCTGTTTATGCCCTTTATTATTCTGGCGGGCCCAATGTACCGCTGGCGGACATGGATGAGCGACGTCAGCAAGCCCGTCTTTGCCCTTACTCGCGAACAGTTTTTAGTGGCGCTGGAGCAAATCATTACCGGCATTATCCAGAAGTTCCTGTTTGCGATGCTGGTTGACTCACTTGTCGTGCAGCCCTGGAGCCATAAGCCGTTTACGCTGACCGTGGGCGTGGTGATGTCGATT
Organism: Enterobacter vonholyi; assembly: GCF_008364555.1. Classification (GTDB taxonomy): domain Bacteria; phylum Pseudomonadota; class Gammaproteobacteria; order Enterobacterales; family Enterobacteriaceae; genus Enterobacter; species Enterobacter vonholyi. The sequence goes on along the minus strand of NZ_VTUC01000002.1, from coordinate 287,478 downwards.
GCCTATAGCGCCTATCTGTACTTTGATTTTGCGGGCTACAGCAATATGGCCATCGGCGCAGGCCGCCTGTTTGGACTCAACATTCCGGCAAACTTCAATATGCCGCTTCTGGCAAAGAACCCGCAGGATTTCTGGCGCCGCTTCCACATCAGCCTGTCTGAATGGCTGCGCGATGTGGTCTTTATGCCCGTTTATATGAACCTGATGAAGTTCAACTTTTTCCGTCAGAACAAAACGCTGGCGCAAAATATCGGTATTTTTTGCACCCTGTTCTGCATGGGGGCATGGAATGGCCTGGAACGCCATTACGTCATCAGCGGCGCGCTGTTTGGCGCGATTTCCGTCACTCATAACATGCTGCTGTGGTTAGCCAAACGCAGCCCGGCATTGCACCGGGGCTTGCAGTATCCGGCCGTTGCATTTTTGGGACGCATTCTGACGCTGGGAAGCGCCGCGGGCTCCCTTTACATCTTTAGTGGAATGTCACCTCTATGAAAAATCACTCCGATCTTCAGGAAATGCACGATTTCTTGCGTGCGGCATTATGCGATCCCGCCTCCCCGCAGCAGCTGGCCATCAGCGGCAGCGACGAAGCCTTAAGCTGGCTGCAGCTTTCCGCGGCCGTGACGGACTGGGCGCAGCGCTATGAGCGTTGCCAGCCTGTTGCCGGTACGCCGGTCGTCTTGTACGGACACCAGCAGGCCGAGTTCGCCGTGGCGATTTATAGCTGCCTGCTGCACAACATTCCGTACATTCCGGTGGACTGCATTTACCCGCAGGAGCGCCTGCGGGAGATCTGCCATCTGGCCAGCGCCCCTTACTATTACGACGTCGCGACCCGGCAGTTTATCGCCACCGGTGAACCGGGCAAGGTGCTGGAGGAGCAGGATTTGGCCTATATCATGTTTACCTCAGGCAGCACCGGCAAGCCTAAAGGGGTGCAGATTGGACGTGAAAGCGTATGGCACTTCATGAAATGGGTCAGCCAGGACTTTTCGCTGCCGGAAAAACCAGTGCTGATGAACCACGCGGTGTTCAGTTTTGACCTCTCCCTGATCCCTTTGCTGGCGAATCTGGCGATGGGTGGACACATCGTGCTGAACGCCAAAGAAGACATTCAAAAAGAGAACTGGCTGGAACGACTGAAAAGCAATGCCGTCTCCGCCTGGATTTCCACCCCCTCTTTTGCTTACCAGCAGCTGCTTTCCCCGCAGTTTAACAGCGAGTATTTACCTGAACTCAACGTCTTTATCTTCATTGGTGAAGTGTTGAATAAAGCGCTGGTTAAACAGCTTCGCCGCCGCTTCCCGCAGGCAAAAATCATTAACTCCTATGGTCCAACGGAAGCGACCATCGCGACCACCGTGGTTGAAATCACGGATGAGATCCTGAACAGCGACAGCGCCGTGCTGCCGGTGGGGGTCATGATGCCAGAGAGCAGAATGGAAATTTCCGCTGAAGGCGAGCTGATTATCTGGGGTAAAAACGTCATGCGCGGCTACCTGGGCCTACCGCAGGAGAACGCAGAAAAATTACTCCGTCGGGAAAATGAAGCATTTCGCGGCTACCGGACCGGCGATCTGGGCTATGAAGCGGGACTTATCTACTGCCAGGGCCGCAACGATAGCCAGGTCAAACTGAATGGCTACCGTATTGAAATTAACGAGATTGAAAACCGCCTGCTGGCCATGTCCGGCATCAACGAAGCGGTGGTTCTGCCGCTGATGAAATCCTGCGGCAGCGTGCTGCGCATTGCCGCGTTCTGCGTGACCGATATGGCGCCGGATACCATCAAAACGTCGCTGTCTAAGGTGGTTCCGCACTATATGGTGCCTTCACAAATTATCGTAAAAGACGCTTTGCCGCTGAATCCCAACGGCAAAATTGACCGCAAGCTGCTGGACGCTTACGCCCGCACAAATTAATGACTCCAGGAAAAATTATGGAACAAGAAATTCTCGCCCTGTTCGAAAAAGTGTTATCCCGTAAGGTGGGCTTTCACGATGAACTGATTGAATCCGACATTCTCGACTCCATCCTGGCGGTCGATATGGTGCTGGAAGTGCAGGACGTTTACGGCTGTATGATCCCGCCAACTGACGTAGCGACGGTGCTGAAAACCCCGGCTGACCTGGCCCGCTATATTGAAGAAAACCGCTAAACGCCCCTGCAGTTAATCCTGCCCTGAAGGCTCTGGAGGATCTCCCCAGAGCCTTTTTTCGTTCCCCCTCCCGCCTGAAAGCAAAACGCTGCCTTTCACAGGAATGAAACCCACTGCTTTTACTATTTCACCTACACTTTAGGGGTACTGTCGGTACGGGAAACAGAAAAAAGCCAACTTAATTAAGGCATTAATGATTCGCTCTCCGCTCGGGTTGCGATCGTTTTGCCTTTAACAGAGGAGTCTGCAGTATGGCATTCGTAACCACGAAAGACGGCGTCAACATTTACTACAAAGACTGGGGCCCCAAAGAGGCCCAGCCCATTGTCTTCCACCACGGTTGGCCGTTGAGTGCCGATGACTGGGATAACCAGATGCTCTTCTTCCTTGCTGAAGGCTATCGCGTTATCGCTATCGATCGCCGCGGTCACGGGCGTTCGGACCAGGTGAGTGAAGGGCACGATATGGATCATTATGCGGCCGATGCGTCAGCCGTGGTTGAAAGCCTGGATCTGCGTAATGCCGTGCACGTCGGTCACTCCACCGGCGGCGGCCAGGTCGCCCGCTATGTTGCCCGGTACGGCCAACCGCAGGGGCGCGTTGCCAAAGCGGTGCTCGTCAGCTCTGTTCCGCCTCTCATGGTCAAAACGGAGACTAACCCCGGCGGAACGCCGATCGAGGTTTTCGATGGCTTCCGCAAAGCGCTGGCGGCTAACCGCGCCCAGTTTTATCTCGACGTCGCCAGCGGTCCTTTCTATGGTTTTAACCGTGAGGGAGCCGAGATTTCACAGGGTACGATTCAGAACTGGTGGCGTCAGGGCATGATCGGCAGCGCCAAGGCCCACTATGAGGGGATTAAGGCGTTTTCTGAAACCGATCAGACGGAAGATTTAAAAACCATCACGGTTCCCGTTCTGGTGATGCAGGGCGACGACGATCAGGTCGTGCCGTATAAGAATGCCGCCCTGCTGCAGGACAAGCTGCTGGCGAACAGCGTGCTGAAAATTTATCCGGGGTTCCCGCACGGGATGCATACCACCCATGCGGATACTATCAACGCGGACATTCTGGCTTTCATTCGCTCATAACGCTGCGTTTCTTGCCGGGTGGCGCTGCGCTTACCCGGCCTACATTCCGCCACAATATTCAGTTTAATGCATGAACGCCACCCGAGGGTGGCGTTGTCTATTCCGCTTAGCGATTATCCAGCTGGGCGCGAACGTTGTTCAGCCCGGTGGTGTTGATCCGGTACGGCTGCCCGTTCACGGAGCGGATTAGCTTTTTGGTGCGGAGTTTTTTGAAGACGCTGAGCGTGCAGTCGCTCAGTATCAGCCCTTCACGGGTATAGCACTCTACGGACGTAACGCGGCCGGAACTGTCGCGGACGTGCACAATATGCCCACCTTTGGCGAGAACGTGTAAGGTACGTTGTTCCTGACGGGATAAATTCATACTGGAAAACCTGTGTAATCATCATGCGTAAAAACGAGCCCACACCCGCAGGTGCGTGCGTAAGGTTTAAGCGCAGCGATAACCAGTCCGTCCTGAAAAGGTCGGGAAACTGATTATCTGATGAAAACATTCTCCAGCATCAAAGCCTCGATGAGAGATGAAAAGGTATTTACGGGGTGAATAATAGCGCCTGATTTTTGCGGGGAAATAACGGGGTCTTGAAAGTGTGAGGCGGATCGGTCAATCCAAAACAAAAACCCCAGGTTCACGAGTAACCTGGGGTTTATATCTGGCGGAAGCGCAGAGATTCGAACTCTGGAACCCTTTCGGGTCGCCGGTTTTCAAGACCGGTGCCTTCAACCGCTCGGCCACACTTCCTAAGTGAGGCGAACTATAAACACCTCACCGCGTGCTGTAAAGAGTGGCTGCACTCGTTCGCTGTAAAAATAGTCAAAACGTGTTTAATCGGTTGAACTGACGACACATCGACGATTTTATCAGCACAGTCTCCCGCGCTCAGGCTTAGTGTTTTTTGATGTACATATCTTTGGTGTAATAGTACCCCAGCTTATCCGGCGTAAACCCACCCACCCACGGTTTCACCAGGTGCGTGCGAACGTAGTGATAAACCGGAATGGCCGGCACATCACGACCCAGCAGATCTTCCGCCTGCTGGTAGAACTTACCCCGCTCTTCCGTTGTTTTGGCTTTTGCGGCATTCACCAGCGCCTGGTCGTATTCCGGATTGCTGTACTGGCTGGTGTTTTCGCTGTCGCCGGTGCGGAAGGTGTTCAGGAAGGTCGCCGCATCGTCGTAATCGGCAATCCACGCGTACCGCACCGCGTCAAAGTTGTGGGTGTGCATGGTATCCAGCATGGTTTTCCACTCCTGATTTTGCAGCTTCGCCTCCACGCCGAGGTTCTTTTTCCACATGGAACTGGCCGCAATCGCGATACGCTGGTGCGATTCAGAGGTGTTATAGAGCAGGTTGAAGCTCAGAGGGTGGCTTTCGTTGTACCCGGCCTCGTTGAGCAGTTTTTTCGCCTCAGCGATGCGCTTGTCCTGCGGCCAGCTGGCGTAGTCCGGGTTCTGAAGCTTAACGCCGCCGATATCCGGCTGGCTGATGAGCCACGCCGGGCGCTGCCCCTGCCCTAACACTTTCCCGGCAATGATGTCTTTATCGAGCGCCATGTTCAGCGCCTTGCGCACCCGGGCGTCGTTGAACGGCGGTCGGGTGGTATTGAATTCGTAGTAATAGGTCGCCAGCTGCGGAGAGACATCCAGCTGGCTGCCCAGAGTCTTCTTAAGCTGGGCAAACTGGTTGATCGGCACCGTGTACACGATATCAATTTCACCCGCTTTATAGCGGTTCACATCCGCGGCTTCGGAGGTGATAGGCAGATACGTCACCTTGTTGATCACGGTATGAGCATTATCCCAGTAGCGCGGGTTGCGCTCCGCCACAATGCGTTCGTTGACCACCCACTGTGATAGCTTATACGCCCCACTGGTGACGATATGTTCAGGCTTGGTCCACTTGTCGCCAAAGCGGCCAATCAGGACTTTATCCACAGGCACCAGTGACGGGTGCGCCAGCATTGCCAGGAATGCCGCATTAGGCTGAGTCAATGTCACTTCCAGCGTGGTGTCGTTAATGGCTTTCACGCCCAGCGTATCGGGGGCTTTTTTCCCCTGAGCGATGTCCGCACCATTTACGATGTGCATGTTGCCTGGATAGCTGGCATATGGTGAAGCGGTTTTAGGATCAACCAGACGCTGCCAGCTCCAGACCACATCTTCCGCGGTGATGGCAGTACCGTCGCTCCAGGTGATGCCCGGGCGCAGATGGAACGTCCAGACGGTGTTGTCCTTGTTCTCCCATTTTTCCGCCAGTCGGGGCTGAACTTCACCCGACGGGGAAACGCTGACCAGCCCGTCGAATAAGTCACTGATAATATTGAATTCGACGTCGCTTTCGACTTTATGCGGGTCGAGCGAAGCGGGCTCATTACCGTTGTTCCTGACCAGTTCCTGCTTATCGGCCAGCTGCGTTCCTGCCGGCACGTTAGCCGCCCAGGTAGCCGTGCTGGCGCACAGGATCCCTGCGGTAAGTAAAGAGAGCGTAAAGCGCGTGCGTGTTTGTGGTTTCATTTCCTTCGCCTTATTGTCTGTTTTTGTGACGATCCGGAAATAACTCTTAGCGGCCTTATGGTAATAACGCAATAATTTTCAGTAACCTATAAGAGGTTGATCTGATTAATCGCGCCAAACCGCTGTTCATACTGGTGAAATGTATTTATGCAGAAGAAACAACCAGCTCCAGCGCTAACCTGCTGAGTAAAGATGGGTAAAACCACTTTGAGACTGGCGCCCCGTTTCCTATTCTTTCCGTTAATTACATCTGTCATAAGAGAGTGACTCATGGATCGTATAATTACTTCCTCACGCGACCGCACATCGCTACTCAGCACCCACAAGGTGCTGCGCAATACCTATTTCATGCTCAGCCTGACGCTGGCATTCTCAGCGATCACCGCCACAGCCAGCACCGTGCTGATGCTGCCGTCTCCAGGGCTGATCCTGACGCTGGTGGGTATGTATGGTCTGATGTTCCTGACCTACAAAACCGCTGACAAACCGGTCGGTATTCTGTCGGCCTTTGCCTTCACCGGCTTCCTGGGCTACATCCTGGGACCGATGCTGAACGCGTATCTGTCTGCCGGTATGGGCGACCTTATCGGCATGGCGCTGGGCGGTACCGCGCTGGTATTCTTCTGCTGCTCGGCCTACGTGCTGACCACCCGTAAGGACATGTCCTTCCTCGGCGGTATGCTGATGGCGGGTGTTGTTGTGGTGCTGGTGGGCATGGTGGCTAACATCTTCCTGCAGCTGCCTGCCCTGCACCTGGCGATCAGCGCCGTGTTTATTCTGATTTCTTCCGGCGCGATCCTGTTTGAAACCAGCAACATCATTCGCGGCGGTGAGACGAACTATATCCGCGCCACCGTCAGCCTTTACGTGTCGCTGTACAACATCTTCGTCAGCCTGTTGAGCATCCTGGGCTTCGCCAGCCGCGATTAAGCACAACGGATATTAAAAAGGAGAATGCCTCTGGCATTCTCCTTTTTTTATGCCCTACTCACCCCGGCAAATATAGGTGGGGTAACGCCGGTCCTGAATCAGCCACACGGATGGCGAGAGTTCAGAGATCGTGAGGTAATAACGTGCGGTAGGACTGGCAAAGCTCCCCCACTGTGCGTCAGGCGTATTGTCATTGTGCCGACGCCAGGTTTCGGTGTAGCTCAATACAATGACCTTATCGTCGTCCCGCTGCTGCCAGGTAAAGTCCACGTCCCTGTCAACGATCATATTTTGCCCGTCAGCCCTTGCCGCGCCTTTATAGGTAGTTACCCCTGTACCATCCCGGTGAAAATAGAACTGAGCAACGGTATTGACCTTTACTTCGCTGGCTTTTCCCTCATTGCGCGTGAAGTTAAATTCAGTGCTGCAGGCCAGCACATCCTTTTTAAACACACAGCCGGAATAGTAAAATAGCGCCAGGGCACTGCCGACCAATGCGCCACCCAGCCCAAAAAGAAGTTTTATTTTCATTTTTGTGCCCCACTTTTATAACGGATGGTTTTGCACAGGCTGGATTTACTGACCGGGCAAGCGCCAATGAACACCTCATCTGCAGTGGCAATAGAAAAACGGGCGCTGAAATAATAAATGTCGTATTCCTCACGTTCGCACGCCACGTTATTGGCCGTCAGCCGCTCCGCTAATTTCGATAACACCAGCGGTCTTCCGTGATCGTTGATAATCCAGATGCTGCAACGCGCGATTTTCTCCTTAACCGGCATGAGTTTCGCCGGGACGAATATCCCCTGCTGTCGGCTAAAGCAGAAGCTCGCTCCCAATACAGCGACAATCAATACGGCAGGAATCCCCCACCTTTTCAGGGAAGCGGGTCGCCGCTTTTCCTGTTGCGGTGCAGACGGAGGCTGCGGCTCGGCGGTTTGAATATTCTCTCCAGGCTGAAAAATCACATCGGCCTCAAAGCGAAACCCATAACGGGGCACGGTTACGATAAATTCATACCTCTCTCCCAGCGCCTGGAAGCTTTTCCGTAATTCGCTCACCGCTTTATTGAGATTATTTCCCGATGGCGTAAAGCCAAACTCCTCCCACACGCGGGTAATCAATTCCTCCCGACTCAGGTCGTGCCCTTTGTGTTTAATAAATTCCTGTAAGAGGCGAACGGCGGGTGCCGAAAGCGTTAATACAGATTCCGGGTGTCCAACAAGACTTATTGCATGTGCTTCAGGATCAAATAACAACGAATTATTGCATATAAAAAACATCTTTTATTCTCGGCTGTTACCGCATGCTTTTTAATCCCTGGTACATCGACATGAAAATCGCCTCCCGATCTGCTTATTTTTTCATCAGAAGGAATTTTCTCTCCATCCCTGGTCGCGGTATTTTCGCTTAACTATACAACCTTAAAGCCAGAAAAGCAGGATAAAAAACTGTATGTAACGAGTTAATTAATACAAATTTTCACAAACCGCTGTTCTGGTTAAAGTTTCCCTGCCCTGAAGCGATACGTTAGCAGAGGGTGTCCCGTTGTGAATGCTCCGGGAATGAACTCAACGCAGGCGGACCGAAAGTGAAACAGAAAAAAAATGTGAATAAGACAACTGCCTTTTATATCGCTGCGCTGTCACTGCCATTTTTCTCAGAAATGGCACTCGCCAATATGAGCGTGTATCCCATGGAACTTAACGTGGATAAGTCCGGTGCGGCGCAAATTAAGGTGGCGTCAAAAACGGATGATATTCAGTTCATTCGGGTGAGGCAAAAGAAAATTCTTAATCCCGGCACGGCCCAGGAAAAAGAGATTGATGTGGCCTCGTGGAAAGAAGGCGGTGTTGTTGTCACACCGGAAAAATTCGCCCTTGCGGCAGGTGCAATGCGAGTGGTTCGTCTGGTATCGCTTACGCCCCCGGAAAAAGAGACGACCTGGCGCGTCTATTTTGAAGGAGTAAAGCAGCCTGACAGCATTATTCCGGGCAAGGCAGAAAGCCCTGCGGCGACGGCAAGACTGGGCGTCAATGTGATCTGGGGCGCCCTGATCCATCTCGCACCGGAAAAAAGTGTGGTTTCACTGACGATAGACCCTCGCAGGGGCACGTTAAAAAACAACGGCACGTTGCGCGTGCCGCTGAGAGAGATCGGTATTTGTAACGCAGATTCGTCGTGTAAATGGGTTAAAGAAGACGCGACGATTTATCCGGACACCGAACGGAAATTAAAAACGCTCACAAAGACACAAGGCCAGAAATATAAATTCCGCTACTTCAACTGGGTGAATAAAACCGCTGAAGAAGCTGATTTACCCGTCGTGCAATAACACGACGTCACCGTAAAGACCCCAAAGGGTTTGTTTAAAGAGCCAGGGTGCTCATTTGTAAATATGGAGATATCAATGCGTAAGTACTTTAAACCTCTAATGATTGTTGCCGCGATGACCACGTCCGTTAGCGCGCTGGCGATTCAAAAAGATATTACCGTCAACGCCAGCGTTGATTCACAGCTGGATATGACCCAGGCCGATAACACGCCGCTGCCGGCAAGCATCGATATGCAGTACCTGCCTGGCCGCGGTCTGGAAAGCTATCGTCTGAATACCAAGGTGTGGTCTAACTCCGCCACCAGCAACGTGAAAGTCCGTCTGGTGAGCGCCGCGAAGCTGGCGAATGCCGACGGCGCTGAGACCATCCCAATGACGGTGAAGCTGGGCGATAAAACCCTCTCTACCGCAGATGTTGAATACACCGGTACCGAACTGTTCCCGGGAAGCATCGAAAACGGTTCAGCGGTACTTCCGCTGACCATTTCCCAGACCACCAAAGGCATTCTGAAAACCGGTCAGTACAGCGGCGTTGTCAGCCTGATGCTGACGCAGGCGACTACCACGGAAGGCGGTGCGTAACACCACAGCACCTAAGGAATAACGTCAGAGGGTGCCCACCCTCTGACGTCAGGATGATGTCGAGGCTCGTTCATGGCGTTTCACAGAAATACCCTCCTCTTTGTTGCTTTGTTACCCGCTTCCATCCAACTCGCCTGCGCCGGGATGGCCGTCCCGGCAGGTTTTGAAGATCTGGCGAAAACGCAGCGCCTGTGGACAGAGGTCAACCTCTACGGCGAGTCGCTTGGACTTTTTGAAACGGATATCACCCTTGAAACGGTGAGCTTTGTCGCACCTGAAACCGTGGTTGCGGCCATCAAACGACGGTTCAATGACGCCCCTGCACTCGTTGCCACCGTGTCTGCCGCGCTGGCCGTTCCGCTTGCCCGTAACGGCAACCTGGCCTGCAGCAGCAACGGCTCCGCAGCAGGCTGCGATTACATTGATACCGACCGCGCGGCCATTATCTATGACGAGAATAACGCCCGCATTAGCCTGTTTTTGGACAAGAAATTTCTGCCTAAAGCCATCGCGGAAAATCAGTGGTATCAGCCCACGCAGGACACTGAAAATGCGCTGATCCATCAGCAGAACATTAACTTCGTTGCCGACAGGGATTATCAGTCGGCTACCGTGCAGGGCAACGGCGCGCTGGCGCTCACGCAGGACGGCTATGTTAATCTCGACTGGACCTGGCTGGGACAGCGTTCACGGCGTCAGCAGCAGCAGGAGATAACCGTCAACAACGCCTGGTTCCGCCAGGATATCTTGCGTCAGTACTATGTCCAGCTAGGCGAGATGGATACCCGCGATCTGTTCAGTAATGCTGGCGGAAATATTAACCTCAGCCAGCTGCCGCTGGGCAAAATTCGCGGCCTGCGCACGGGATCGACAAGGGCGTGGATAAATCCGGTTCAGCAGTCGAAGGGAACCCCTGTTACCGTGCTACTTTCCCATGACGCGCGTATCGACGCCCGCCGGGGCAATCAGCTTCTGGCGAGCTTTTATCTGAATGCCGGGGCGCAAACCCTGGACACGCGATCGTTCCCGGACGGGAGCTACACCGTGACGCTCTCCATCTATGAAAATAACCGGCTGACGCGCACCGAGCAGGTGCCGTTTACCCGAACCGGCATTACGCCATTCGACCGCGTCGAGTGGTTCCTGCAGGCGGGCGAAACCGACAACAGCGAACAAAACGAAGAACGCCGTGCGGTTGCGCAGGCGGGCGTACGCCTGCCCCTGACCCCGTCGCTGGCGCTAACCAGCGGCGCAACGTTCAAGAAAAACCAGCGTTTCCTGGAAAATGCGATCGACTGGAGCCGGGGCTTCAACGCGGGCCCGATCGATGGCGTGCTGAGTACCCGGTTTAGCTACCTTTACGGCAGCGAAGGCCAGCGAGGCAATATCCAGCAAATCAGCTACAACGACGGTTTTTCACTTAGCCTCTATCGCAACGCGCTATCAGCGGAAAACTGCAACACCCGAAGTACAGGGTTTGATGCCGTGAACGGCTGTTATCGCACCCTCTCGGTGATGTTCTCCGTCCCGGTCGGCGCCTGGTATGCGAGCCTGGGGTATTCGGATAACCGCAACGAAGGACGGTACGTTTCACGTCGGGAGCTCCCGGACAGCGACGATCGCCACGATGCGGGTTTGCCGTGGGAATCAGTCTACATGACCCGCTCGCGTACGCGGGCCTGGCAGGGTGGCCTGAGCAAGGCCTTCAGCACCCATGGTCTGAACATTAACAGCAGCATTAACCTGTTCATGCGTAACGATGACTCACGCGAAGGCAGGGATAAAGGCGGCTACCTGAGCGTGAGCCTGTCCATGACGCATAACCGTCAGGGCGATGCATCAAGCTACACCTCTCTGGGCGCGACATGGCAGCACCAGCAACGTGAAAAAAACCAGCTGAGCTACAGCGTGGCGCATAACTGGTATGCCGATGCCCGCGGCGAAAATGAGTACGGCCTTAGCGCGTCGGGCATTAACAGCGACTCGCTGAATACCTCAGCCTATACGCGCCAGGGCGGGCGATATGGCAACGGCAGTCTTACCGTCAGCGACGCCTGGGATCGTCAGGATCGGCGCCATACGCTGAGCAGCAGCGGCAACTACAGCTCGACCCTTGCGCTGTCGCGTTCTGGCCTGTGGCTGGGCCGCTGGAGCGACGGTCGCCCTGCTTCCGCCGTCGCGGTGAACGTGACCACGCCGGAAGATGCTCAGGATCCGCGCGTGGCCGTGTCGCTGGATAACGGCGGCAGCGCAGATATTCCGGGCAATAGCCGCGCCCTCTTCGCGGTGCCGGGCTATCAGCAGACAACGTTGACGGTTAACGAATCGCTGGATGTCTCACGAGGAGCCAGCAGTGAAATCACGCAAGGATCGGGCAGCAGAACGCTGTTTATGGTGCCTGGCAAACTGCTGCGCCGGGACGTGCAAACCACCGCAAGCTACACCTGGCTCGGCCAGTTAACCGACGAGCGTCATTCGCCGTTTATCGGCGGCGTGCCGCTGAACGTGAACGGCTGGAGCGACCTTGGCAACGGCGGGTTTAGCGCCCAAAGCGACGCCCTGCTGCATAACCTCTACCTGGTGCGTCAGCAGCAGTTTTATCAGTGTGCGCTGAACGTGAAGAGTATGCGCGACGTGGTGCGTTATGTCGGGTCGATCCCCTGTAAGGAGTTAACCTTCTCCGCCCTGCCGGATGCCGTCCAGCAGCAGGCACAGCTGATGCTGGCCGGACGGTCGGTTCCTGCTGGCCCGACTGCCATGAACACCGATAGCCTCACTAAAGGGAAATGATGTGATTAAGTGCCTCTTTATTTTACTGTTCATAAGCCTGTGGGCCAGCCAGACGCTGGCAGGCTCTCCCGCGGGACGAAACACCAGCGTAGGGATCAGCTTCGATCGCACCGCGCCGCCCGCGCGTTTTGACATCTGGTTTCATGAATCGGGCGGCTTTGACGCCGCAGATCCGCAAAAGTGGGGACGCAATACCCTGACCTGTCAGTCCCGTACCGATACCACGAACGGCGCCTGCATGAACTCACCGGTCTGGTTCTCGGCAAACCCGGCCGCGCCCTATGCCATCAATTTACGTTTCACGCATACCCTCACCGGCAAGACGGCGGATATCAAGGTGTATGGCGATCACTACATGTTTATCAACAACAAAGTGTTTACCTTTGCCAGCTTCGTGACAGGGGGAACGGCCACCATCGCTGACTGGAACAGAGAGCCTTATTTCGATTTCTATATCGTGAAAAGCGAACTGGATAAGCTCGCCCTGCCGGGGATCTGGACCGCCACGCTGAAGCAGAACCTGCGTCAGTGGGGAAGCGCCGACTGCGGCGGCAACTTCAATGACGTAAATGTCGGTTGTCCTGGCTATCTCACCATCGCCAAATGGCAGGCAAATATTCGCATTGAGGTGGTCGACCCGGGAAACCAGCAGATATATCTGCCAGCCTTTCCGCACTCAACGCCCATCGTTAACCTCAACCTGACCAACTTCCCGGGGCGACCGGGAGGCAGTGAGATCCAGGGTGAGAACTCGCTGGATATGTGCCTGTACGACGGCAATAACAGTACCAGCACCCGCGCCTACCTTCGGTTTGAGGACGACGGACTTACGTCAGCGGGCCGTGCAGATGGCGCGTTTTCTATCAGGCGACGTGGCGGTAGCCAGACCGATGCGCGGGATCGTCTCGATTATAGGGTCTCCGTCACCAATCCAATAACAGGCGCAACCGAAACCGTCTCGAACGGTAAAACCCTTGTCTGGCAAGGCACGAACGATCCGCAGTATCTGCGTCAGGTCTTGCTGCCCGGCGGACGCGAGAGCGTACTGTGCATTCCTGCACCGATTATCCTGAAAACCCCCGCGTTTGCTGCTAGCAGCAAAAACGCGGGCGACTACACCGGCACGCTGCGCGTTATATATACGCCCAGCACGTTATAACGAGGTCACCGTGAGTTACGCCATTCTCGACAACAATCGATTTTACGCCGAAGGGTTGCGCTATGCGCTGCTGCGTCGGGGCGTCCAGCCAGAGGTCATAAGCGATACCGTACAATGGCAGCCAACTCTGCTTTCCCGCCGCGTGGTTGTCGTACGCTGTCGTTTTTCCGTTGCGGGTACGCATCAGGCACTGATTAACATTTTACTCAGACTGGAAGCCGCCCGCTGGCAAGGCAGCCTTTATCTGGTCTGCAATGAAAAAGGGTGGGCGCTGGCGACGCATTTACGCAAGCGTTTCGGTACGCTAACGCTTTATATCATCGACGACAGGATCGCCGTTGCAGATGCGGCGTATTTGCTGGCAAAAGAGCCCCGTCGCGTTCGAAGTCTTGACTGCTGTCTTACCGGCCTTGAATTCAACGTGCTCGATCTGATGCTTACCGGGTTGCCGGTACGCCACATTGCCATCATGACGCGTATGTCTGAGAAACAGGTTTCGACCCATAAATGCAACGCGCTGAAAAAGCTTAATGCCAATAATCTGCTGCAGCTCCTCCTGTAGGGCACGGTTTATCCTGCGGCCTCTTTTTTGCTACACTGTCGCCGGTTTTTTCACACACGACAGAAAATTATGTTCATTTTTGCAGGCCAGGAAATTGAGACCGATAGCGAAGGCTATCTGAAAGATACGACGATCTGGAGCGAACCGCTGGCGGAGAAAATTGCGGAAAACGAAGGGATAACCCTCTCTCCAGAACACTGGGAAGTGGTGCGTTTTGTTCGCGAGTTCTATCTTGAATTCAACACCTCTCCGGCCATCCGCATGCTGGTCAAGGCGATGGCCAATAAGTTCGGTGAAGAGAAAGGCAACAGCCGCTATCTGTATCGTCTGTTCCCGAAAGGCCCGGCAAAACAGGCCACCAAAATTGCTGGCCTGCCTAAGCCGGTGAAGTGCATTTAATACCGAATACCGAAGTTTACGTATTCGCGCCCCGGTTGATGGGGTTCAGTTAAGACCTTATCAACCCGCGCGCTGCGCGGCCCACCCGCTTTCAGCCACGCCACCAGCTTGTCGACCTGCTCCGCTTCGCCGCAGGCGACCACTTCGACGCTTCCGTCGTCCATGTTGCGCGCGTATCCCGTTAGCCCAAGCTCAACCGCTTCGCGCTGGGTGCTGTAGCGGAACCCGACGCCCTGAACAACGCCGTGAACCCAGGCAATAGTGCAGACTTTAGACATTCTTCTTCTCCTTAACGTAGCGTTTTCGGTAAGCAGCCATAGTGTTGCCGGAAACGGGCAGTGAAACGAGAGCTGGAAAGATATCCACATTGTAATGCGATTTCGCCGATCGGTAATCGTGTTGACTGTAGCTGTGACAAAGCCACGGCCATCCTCACCTCCTCCACAATCTGGCGAAAACTCTGCGACTCTTCACGCAACCGCCTGCGCAGCGTCGGCACGCTTAATGCGAGACGGCTGGCAACGTCCTGCGCGGTCCAGTCTCTGGCGGGCGACAGCATAATGAACTGCCGCACCTGCTCGGTCAGGTTACTGTTTCGCTCAACAAGCAGCGGACCCGCCACGCCATCATGCAGCAAGGCCAGCAACAGACCGAAGGCCTGATGCTTTTGTAGCGCTTCCGGTAACTCCTGACGCACGGCGTGCAGCAGGTTGTCCCACATAAATGCCAGCCCCTCGCTCAGCGGAGCACAGAGCGAATGCAGCGTCGTGCGCGGCCAGGATTTCAGGTAATGCGCTTTAAACTCGGCAACAATTTCCGGCGATAACATTAGCAAATCCGAGTGAAACAGCCCGTTTACAGGCTGATTGATAATTTCCATCGACGTATTGGCAGGGATAATAATGAGTTCATCCCGTGTCGCCTCCAGGCGGTTATCATCCTGAACAATCACCTTACTGCCGTGAGTGATATGACAAATAGCCGGAAAAAAAAGTTTAACCTGGTGCAGGCGATGCATTTTGCTGGCAGTCACTTCACCCGCTGTAAGATGTTTATGTCGAAAATGAAACTCCTGCACCCTGCCATCCTTATCTGCTATAGGTTGCTGTTAACTGAGCCTTTGCCAGAGCGTGACTATTGAGCATAAAACCGACCAGCGCGCCGCTGGCATTTTTATCGACGGGCAGTTTATCCACGTCCAGCGCCCAGACGGTAATCTGATAGCGATGAGGCTTATCCCCGGCGGGTGGACATGCGCCGCCGAATCCAGAATAGCCGAAATCATTACGCCCCTGCACAGTGCCGGCAGGTAATTTCTCGCCGTTCGGATTACCGGCATCAGCAGGCAGCGTCATTGTCTTCGCCGGAATATTGGCTACTGTCCAGTGCCACCAGCCGCTGCCGGTAGGTGCATCCGGGTCATATACCGTAACGGCAAAACTTTTCGTACCGGCGGGGGGATTCTTCCATGCCAGCTGTGGTGAAGTATTTCCACCGTGGCAGCCGAACCCCTCAAACACCTGCTGTGTCGCTAACCGCCGTTCGCCGGAAATATCCCGGCTGGTGATACCGAAAGGCGTTGCCGCTAAAACCTGAGAACTCATTGCCGCCAGAGCGGCTATGGCTATTACACTGCGCTTTTTCATGGGTGCTCCCTTTGCTGTACCGGAAGCCCCACTCTAAAGCCAGCTGCAATATCGTAATGTGCCTAAGCGATTTGATTTTGTGCCGAAACGCTCAACGGCATCCGCAGATGATTGCGCCTTGCTGAATGTGGTAATCTACGCGCCATTTCCTGAAATCGACAGAACAGCAAATTATGAGTGTACGTTTAGTGTTAGCCAAAGGGCGCGAGAAATCATTACTGCGCCGTCATCCCTGGGTCTTTTCCGGCGCGGTTGCCCGTATGGAAGGTAAAGCCAGCCTCGGTGAAACCATTGATATCGTTGACCATCAGGGGAAATGGTTAGCGCGAGGCGCTTACTCGCCAGCGTCCCAGATCCGTGCCCGCGTCTGGACCTTCGATAAAGATGAAACCATCGATATCGACTTCTTCGTCCGCCGCCTGCAGCAGGCGCAGCAGTGGCGCGAATGGCTGGCAAAACGCGACGGGCTGGACAGCTACCGCCTGATTGCCGGTGAGTCCGACGGGCTGCCAGGTGTAACCATCGATCGCTTCGGCAACTTCCTGGTGCTGCAACTTCTGAGCGCCGGGGCGGAATACCAGCGTGCCGCGCTGATTAGCGCCCTGCAAACCCTGTTCCCGCAGTGTGCCATTTACGACCGCAGCGATGTGGCGGTGCGCAAAAAAGAGGGCATGGAGCTGACGCAAGGCCCAGTGACCGGCGAACTGCCGCCTGCCCTGCTGCCGATTGAAGAGCACGGCATGAAGCTGCTAGTGGATATTCAGGGCGGGCACAAAACGGGTTATTACCTCGACCAGCGAGACAGTCGTCTGGCTACGCGTCAGTACGTTGCCGACAAACGCGTGCTGAACTGCTTCTCCTATACCGGCGGTTTTGCCGTTTCAGCTCTGATGGGCGGCTGCGCCCAGGTTGTCAGCGTGGATACCTCGCAGGAAGCGCTGGACGTGGCAAAACAGAACGTCGAGCTCAACAAGCTGGATCTGAGCAAAGCGGAATTTGTACGCGATGACGTGTTCAAGCTGCTGCGTAAATATCGCGATCAGGGCGAGAAGTTCGACGTCATCGTGATGGATCCACCAAAGTTTGTGGAAAATAAAAGCCAGCTGATGGGCGCGTGCCGTGGGTATAAAGATATCAACATGCTGGCAATCCAGCTGCTGAACCCGGGCGGGGTTCTGCTCACGTTCTCCTGCTCCGGCCTGATGACCACAGATTTATTTCAGAAAATCATCGCCGACGCCGCAATAGATGCTGGCCGTGATGTACAATTTATAGAGCAGTTCCGTCAGGCAGCCGATCATCCCGTGATTGCTACCTACCCGGAAGGACTGTATCTGAAAGGGTTTGCCTGTCGCGTCATGTAACTTGAAAAGAGAAATATTGCCCGCACATAACGTGTAAGTCGTATTTCCCGGGAGGTGACTATGATTGCCAGCAAATTCGGTATCGGCCAGCAGGTCCGCCACACTTTGCTCGGGTATTTGGGTGTGGTCGTGGATATCGACCCGGAGTATTCCCTTGATGAACCGTCAGCAGACGAGCTGGCGGTCAACGCAGAGCTTCGCGCCGCGCCCTGGTACCATGTGGTGATGGAAGGTGATGACGGGCAACCCGTCCACACCTACCTTGCCGAAGCGCAGCTGAGTAGCGAGCTGCAGGATGAGCATCCGGAGCAACCCACTATGGATGAACTTGCTCAGACTATCCGCAAACAGTTACAGGCTCCGCGCCTGCGGAACTAAGCGTGTAAAAAAAGCCCGATGAACGGGCTTTTTTTTATTACTTCGCCAGCCCCAGACGGGGGATATCGATCGCCGGACAGCGGTCCATGACGACGTTCAGCCCCGCATCCCGCGCCAGCACCGCAGCCTGCTCGTTAATCACGCCCAGCTGCATCCACAGCGTTTTCGCCCCGACGGCAATAGCGTCCTGCGCCACTTCCCACGCTGCCTCGGAATTTCGAAAGACATCAACCATATCAATTTTTTCCGGCACGTCAGCGAGCGTGGCATACCCCTGCTGACCCAGTAAGGTTTTTCCCGCCACTTTTGGCGAGACCGGGATGACGTGATAGCCCTGATCGAGAAGGTATTTCATTACCCGATAGCTTGGACGATCGGGTTTATCGCTCGCGCCCACCAGCGCAATGGTACGCGTAGATGTCAGAATCTCGGCAATATCGTTCTCTTTCATGGTTTTTCTCCTGGCTTTTTTAAAAGTGTACGCCAAACCGCACATCTCAACCATCCATCCCATACAGATGCATGAGGGCAAAACGGCGAAATATGTCTATATGTTAGTAAACGTGATTATCGAAAAATTTAGATACATTAATGCGGCGACAGGATTTCTGACGGGAGCCTTTTATGAAAACCGGTATTGCCACTGCTCTGATTGCGTTAGTGATGCCGGTCTGGGTTTTTGCTACCACGCTCCGGCTCTCTACCGACATTGATCTCCTTGTACTGGACGGAAAAAAGGTCTCCAGCTCGTTATTGCGCGGTGCGGACAGCATCGAATTGGATAACGGGCCGCATCAGCTGGTCTTCCGGGTGGAAAAATCGATCGGGCTTGCGAATCACGAACAAAGGATGTACATCTCGCCGCCGCTGATCGTCAGCTTTAACACCCGGCAAATCAGTCAGGTGAACATCACTCTGCCTCGCCTTGAAACGGAGAAAGAGTCTGCGGCCTTCGACGCTTCACCCCGCGTTGAACTGCTGGACGGGGATGCGATGCCGATTCCGGTGAAGCTGGATATTCTGGCGCTGACGACCTCACCGAAAGGCCCGGATTACGAGGCAGCGACCCAGACCTATAACAAAGCGGGTAAACGCGCCTCTCTTCCGCAGTTTGCGACCATGATGGCGGACGACAGTACGCTTTTGTCCGGCGTCTCTGAACTGGACGTCATTCCTCCTCAGTCCCAGACACTGACGGAACAGCGCCTTAAATTCTGGTTCCAGCAGGCCGATCCCGACACGCGGGCCCGTTTTTTACAGTGGGCAAAACAACAACCTTCATCATAAGCCACATTTTTTACGCCTTTCTCTTGCAGCGTCAGACGGTTCCCGTCATCGTGTAGTCAGTTAACCTGATGGATATGATTATGGAACTGACAACACGCACGCTACCTGAGCGCAAACACATTGCTCTCGTGGCGCACGATCACTGTAAACAAATGCTGCTTAACTGGGTTCGCCGCCATCAGTCTTTGCTGGAAAAACACGCCCTGTCGGCGACCGGTACAACCGGTAACCTGATCCAGCGCGAAACGGGTCTGCAGGTGAATGCGATGCTGAGCGGCCCGATGGGCGGCGATCAGCAGGTCGGCGCGCAGATTTCCGAAGGGAAAATTGATGTGCTGATCTTCTTCTGGGACCCGCTGAACGCGGTTCCGCACGATCCGGATGTCAAAGCGCTGCTGCGCCTGGCGACGGTGTGGAATATTCCGGTGGCGACGAACCTGTCGACGGCGGATTTCATCATCGAATCGCCGCAGTTTAACTCGCCGGTTGATATCCTTATTCCGGACTACCAGCGTTATCTTTCCGACAGACTGAAGTAGCTTTTTTGCCGGGTGGCGGCTACGCCTTACCCGGCCTAGCCATCCTTGCCCGGCGGCGTTATGGCTTCCGCGCCACCGGCACATCTATACTCTTCAAAATATCGACAAACGCGGATGGCTCCTCTTTATTGAACAGCAGCCACACGCGATGGCGCGCGCGGGTCATTGCCACATACAGCAAACGCCGCTCTTCGGCATCCGGGAAATCTTCCGGCTCCGGCAGCAGGGCCTGTTCCATCACCGACTCGCGGGCCGGGGCCGGGAAACCGTCGCTCCCCTCTTTCAGCCCCACCACGATCACATAATCGGCCTGCTGCCCTTTGCTGGCATGAATCGTCATAAATTCAAGCTGCAGTTTCGGCCAGCGGGTGGCGGCTTTTTCCAGCGCCTCAGGTTTAAGGTGATGGTAGCGTGCCAGCACCAGGATACGCTCATCGGGCTTCGCGTAGCCGCTGAGCTTGTCCAGCAGCGGTTCCAGCTGATCGTCCGCCAGCAGGGTCACTGCTTTTTTATCCCCAGGCCGCAGGCTATTGAGCGGTTTTGCCAGCTGATGCGGGTTCTGCTGGATAAAGCGGTTGGCGATTTCACCAATCCGTGAATTGAAGCGGTAGGTCGTATCCAGATCGCTGCGATCGCCTTCGCCAAAATAGTGGTGGAATGCGGTCGTCAGCGAAAGCTGTGCCCCGCTGAAGCGATAGATGGCCTGCCAGTCATCCCCCACCGCAAACAGAGAGGTATGTTTATTTTGTGCCCGCAGCGCCGAGAGCAGAGCCGCACGCTGTGGAGAAATATCCTGGAACTCATCCACCAGAATATGTTTCCACGGGCTGACAAAACGTCCCTTTTCAAGAATGATGATGGCTTGATGGATCAAACCGGAGAAATCGACCGCATCTTCTTCTTTCAGTGCTGTTTTCCAGGCTTTCAGCAGCGGAGCCATCAGCTTGACCCGCTTCGAAAACAGCTCGCGGATTGCCTCCGGCGCGCTTTCAATCATCTCAGCCTGCGATCCACCGTGCATTCGCATCAGGCTGACCCAACGGTCAAGTCGCGAACCCAGCCGACGCGCCAGTTTGTCATCCTGCCAGAAGCTGCCCTCAGGCACCTCCCAGTTGAGTTCCTCTTCCAGCCACTGACGCCACCCTTTCGCCTGCGCCTTTTTCTCACTGCACTGCTGGCGCCACGTTTTGATGAACAGCTCCTGACGCGCCTGCGCGTCGTTTTCCAGCTTACTGATGGAAGGCACTTTTTTACTGCCCTGCTGAATAATATGCAGCGCAAGAGCATGGAATGTTCTGGCCGTGATATCCCGGGTGTGCAGGCGCTCCTGGATCCGTTCGTCCATTTCCTGCGCGGCCTTACGGCCAAAGGCCAGAAGCAGAATTTGATCGGCGACCGCTTCTCCGGTCGTCAGCAGCCAGCCGGCACGCGCGACCAGCACCGACGTTTTACCGCTACCGGCTCCCGCCAGCACCAGCAGCGACTGCTCGCCGTTGACCACCGCTCGCGCCTGAGCCGGATTGAGCGGTGACGATTCCACCGTACTGAAAAAATCGGCGTATTGGGTAAGCATGGCATCCGTCCAGGCCTGGTTATGGGCGAGACGGCTTTTATCCTTATCATTCAGCCAGGCCTGACACTGGCGCCAGGCGTCGCGACAGTTGTCAAACTCGTCGAGACGCGTCACGGAGAGCGGCAGCGCCGAGAGTGCCTGCCGGATCTTTTGCTGCAGCCCGGCAGTCTGCTGACGGGTCAGCCACGCTTGCTGCGCGTTGCTCTGGGCGATATCGTCCAGCACCTGCTGCAGCACCTGGGCGGCAATCACGCTCATATCCTGGCTCCACTGCTGCCAGAGTGCGTTCAGATGATGATGGAAACGCTGGGTTTCCGCCCACTCGGTACCATGAAGGCGCACGACTTTATCGTCAGGCAGAACGAACTCCAGCTCGCCCCACACCAGACCGCGTTTGCAATGAATAGCCAGAAGCTGATTAAACGGAATAAGGTATTCGTGGCGTTCCCCGGAGACTTTCACCCCGGCATTAAGGAGAACAACCCTGTCGTAAGGGTGTTGTGCCAGGCGTTTGCCCAGCGACGTTGCTTTCAGTTCCATGTTCCGCCAAATCCACGAAGAGATAATTTACCTGACAGTTTAACTGCCAGTTTTAAGGTGCTCCAGCCTAAAAAAACGTTACAATCATTGGGCGTTAATTATATCGAAAGGAAGTGAGCGTTTATGCGTACCGTTCTGAATGTGTTGAATTTTGTGCTGGGCGGTTTTGCCACCACCCTTTCCTGGCTTTTTGCCACGCTGGTGAGCATCGTCCTGATTTTCACGCTTCCCCTGACCCGTTCCTGCTGGGAAATCACAAAACTCTCCTTAATCCCCTACGGGAATGAAGCTATCCACGTTGACGAGCTGAATCCGGAGAGCAAAAACGCCCTGCTGAATACGGGCGGAACCCTGCTTAACATTCTGTGGCTGATTTTCTTTGGCTGGTGGCTGTGCATCATGCATATTTTTGCCGGTATTGCACAGTGCATCACGATTATTGGTATTCCTGTGGGGATCGCAAACTTCAAGATCGCCACTATCGCCCTTTGGCCCGTTGGTCGCAGGGTTGTTCCGGTAGAAGTGGCCAGAGCGGCGCGCGAAGCAAACGCTCGTCGTCGTTTTCAGTAAATAAGGACTGGCCGCGTTTATGCTAAGCCCACTGCTTCGCCGTTATACCTGGAACAGCACCTGGCTTTATAACGTCAGGATATTTATCGCGCTTTGCGGCACGGTTGCCCTGCCCTGGTGGCTGAATGATGTCAAGCTCACCATTCCGCTCACGCTGGGGGTGGTGGCCGGGGCGCTGGCGGATCTGGACGACCGTCTGGCCGGGCGTTTACGTAACCTGGTCATTACGCTCGTCTGCTTTTTTATTGCGTCAGCTTCCGTTGAGCTGCTTTTCCCGTGGCCCTGGCTGTTTGCCCTGGGCCTTACGCTCTCAACCAGCGGGTTTATTTTGCTGGGCGGGCTTGGGCAGCGCTATGCCACCATCGCTTTTGGTGCATTGCTGATCGCTATCTACACCATGCTGGGCGTTTCCCTGTACGACCAGTGGTACCAGCAGCCGGTTCTGCTGTTGCTGGGCGCCATCTGGTATAACCTGCTGACGCTAACCGGTCATCTGCTTTTCCCGGTTCGCCCGCTGCAGGATAACCTTGCCCGCAGCTTTGAGCAGCTAGCCCGCTATCTGGAACTGAAATCCCGGCTGTTCGACCCGGACATCGAGGAAGAAAGCCAGGCACCGCTCTACGATCTGGCCCTGGCAAATGGCCAGCTGGTCGCCACCCTTAATCAGACAAAAGCTTCCCTGCTTACCCGTCTGCGCGGCGATCGCGGTCAGCGCGGAACACGACGGACGCTTCACTACTATTTTGCAGCCCAGGACATTCATGAACGCGCCAGCTCCTCGCACGTTCAGTATGCCGCCCTGCGCGAGAAGTTCCGCTACAGCGACGTGATGTTCCGTTTCCAGCGTCTGCTGTCCATGCAATCCCAGGCGTGCCAACAGCTCTCGCACTCCATTCTGCTGCGAACGCCCTATCAGCATGACCCCCGCTTTGAACGCGTATTCAGCCATCTTGATGCGGCACTCGACCGCGTTCGGGCCAGCGGAACGTCACCGGAACACATCAAAGCGCTGGGTTTTCTGCTTAACAACCTGCGTGCGATTGATGCCCAGCTGGCAACCATTGAGTCCGAACAAGCGATGGCGCTGCCAGGCAGTGAGGTGGAAAACCAGCTTGCTGATGACAGCGTACACAGCGTTAGCGATATGTGGCTACGGCTGAGCCGCAACTTTACGCCGGAGTCGGCTCTCTTTCGGCACGCCGTGCGAATGTCGCTGGTGCTGTGCGTGGGGTATGCCTTTATCCAGATTACCGGGCTGCATCACGGCTACTGGATCCTGCTGACCAGCCTGTTTGTCTGCCAGCCGAACTATAATGCCACCCGACATCGTCTTGCGCTGCGTATTATCGGCACGCTGGTTGGCGTCGCGATTGGCCTTCCGGTGCTCTATTTCGTGCCCTCCGTTGAAGGTCAATTGATCCTGATCGTGATCACCGGCGTGTTGTTCTTCGCGTTTCGCAACGTGCAGTACGCCCATGCCACCATGTTCATCACGCTGCTGGTGCTGCTCTGCTTTAACCTGCTGGGTGAAGGGTTTGAAGTCGCCCTGCCCCGAGTGATCGATACGCTGATTGGCTGTGCGATTGCCTGGGCCGCGGTCAGCTTTATCTGGCCGGACTGGCGTTTCCGAAATTTGCCGCGCGTGGTAGACAGGGCGATGAACGCCAACTGTCGATACCTTGACGCGATCCTGGAGCAATATCATCAGGGCCGCGATAACCGCCTGGCTTACCGGATAGCCCGCCGCGACGCGCACAACAGTGATGCGGAACTGGCCTCCGTAGTCTCTAACATGTCGACGGAGCCTCGCGCCACGGCGGATATTCGAGAGACCGCGTTCCGCCTGCTCTGCCTGAACCATACGTTCACCAGCTATATTTCGACGCTGGGTGCTCACCGTGAGAAACTCACCAACTCGGGTATTCTCAACCTGCTTGATGACGCCGTCTGTTATGTCGATGACGCGCTTCATCATCGACCAGCCGATGAGCCGCGCGTTCAACAGGCGCTGGATGAACTGGCTCAACGCATTGCGCATCTAGACCCGGGAAACGACAGTAAAGCACCTCTGGTGCTTCAGCAGATAGGCCTGCTTATCGCTCTGCTGCCTGAAATTTGCCGGCTGCAACAACACATCGCTAGCTGGAGGAGTGATTCTCCAGTGGCTCAGTCAACGCATTAAACCACTCCGTGAGCTCCCGGCGAATGTCTGCCGGGAGTGCCGCTTCATGCAGCCCCTCGATAGCCCCTTCCAGCGCGAAGAGAACTTTTATACTCAGCGCTTTGTTTTTTGCCCGCATCTTTAGCCAGCTCGCCCTGGCTCCAAGCTCCCGCAACATTTCCTCATTGGTGATGCCAGCTTCAAAGAGCAAGACTTCAAGCTGAAAGGTCAGGTTTGGCAGATCTTTGAGTCGGTTTCGTTGATGGCGCTGATAACGCTCTTTTCTTGCCGCACTGAGCGCAAACGAGGAGAGCTGAAGTAACCGCTCCCTGTCCTGCCATAATCCGTCATCCACACGATAATAGTTGAGCAGCACCGGGCGGCCTCGCTTCATCAACGTCAAAAAAGAGGAGGCATTTTTTACACAGTATTTCGCACTTTCCTCACAGGCGCGAAGATAAAGCTCGCCGTCTGAGACCATGGCAAAAACCGCATCATCCACCGCGAGGGTATAGCCTCCAAACAACGCGCGGTGATGAATCTCACCCAACGGGGAGAGGTATTCCTGAGATTTATAAATCCGTTCATAAGATATCTTTTTCATGATATTTCCCTTCAAAATCATAAAGTAACAACCAAATTTCTTACTAGCGGATCCGTTAGCAGGAAAATAGGCAACTTATCGTCGTTGAGCAAGATGATTTTTCGAGGAGCATCAAGATTGAATGAATTTTGCGAGTCGCTTTCCGAAAATGAGGTTGATCTTTGGGCATACAGGGGTTACTGTATATCCATACAGTAACTACAGGGCTGGAATGAATATGCACACTTCAGGCTATGCAAATCGCGCTACCTCTCTCTCTTCTGCCGCAGGCAATGTCTCGCAGAATTCCATCGAGCGTGTTTCCACGGGGCTTATCAGTGAAGTGGTTTATCGTGAAGACCAGCCCTTGTTAACGCAACTTCTGTTACTGCCGTTATTACAACAGCTCGGTCAGCAATCGCGCTGGCAGCTTTGGCTCACGCCTCAGCAAAAGCTGAGCCGTGAGTGGGTTCAGTCCGCCGGCCTGCCGCTGACGAAAGTCATGCAAATTAATCAACTCTCGCCTTGCGATACCGTTGAGTCGATGATTCGCGCGTTACGCACAGGGAATTACAGCGTGGTGATTGGATGGTTACCGGAAGAATTGACTGAAGAAGAACATTTCCGTCTGACTGAAGCCGCTGAAGAAGGGAATGCGATCGGGTTCATTATGCGTCCGGTTCGATCGGATTCTTACCGCAGAGGACAACTTTCTGGGCTAAAAATTCACTCAAATTTGTATCATTGAGTGAAATTAAGATTTTTCCTGGAATTTTTTTTGACCGCAAGATGGGATTTAAGTTCCCGACCTGAAAATTGCGGCAAGGCTTGTCTGGTGCGGTTCTCCTTAATTTTATTGCACAAAATTCGTTCGAAAAATGTTAAATAATCGGTATACGGAACTTTTTTTTTCATATGCCTGACGGACTTCACACTTGTAAGTTTTCAGCTACGTTGTAGACTTTACATCGCCAGGGGTGCTCGGCCTAAGCCGAAGATATCGGTAGATTTATATTTGACCACGCCCCCCGGTGAAGGATTTAACCGTGATTCTCTCTTGAGACTTTCATGGCGAATTTTGGATGATAACGAGGCGCAAAAAATGAAAAAGACAGCTATCGCGATTGCAGTGGCACTGGCTGGCTTCGCTACCGTAGCGCAGGCCGCTCCGAAAGATAATACCTGGTATGCAGGTGGTAAACTGGGCTGGTCTCAGTTCCACGACACTGGCTGGTACAACAGCAGCCTGAACAATGATGGCCCAACTCACGAGAGCCAGCTTGGTGCAGGTGCGTTCGGTGGCTATCAGGTTAACCCGTATGTTGGTTTTGAAATGGGTTACGACTGGTTAGGTCGTATGCCATACAAAGGCGACACCATCAACGGCGCTTTCAAAGCACAGGGCGTTCAACTGACCGCTAAACTGGGCTACCCAATCACTGACGATCTGGACGTGTACACCCGTCTGGGCGGCATGGTATGGCGTGCTGACTCCAGCAACAACATTTCTGGCGACAACCATGACACCGGTGTTTCCCCAGTATTCGCTGGTGGCGTTGAGTGGGCTATGACCCGTGACATCGCTACCCGTCTGGAATACCAGTGGGTTAACAACATCGGCGACGGCAACACCGTTGGTGTTCGTCCAGACAACGGCATGCTGAGCGTAGGTGTTTCCTACCGTTTCGGCCAGCAGGAAGAAGCAGCACCAGTTGTTGCTCCAGCGCCGGCTCCAGCACCAGAAGTACAGACCAAGCACTTCACTCTGAAGTCTGACGTTCTGTTCAACTTCAACAAAGCGACTCTGAAACCAGAAGGTCAGCAGGCACTGGATCAGCTGTACACCCAGCTGAGCAACCTGGATCCTAAAGACGGTTCTGTAGTGGTTCTGGGCTTCACCGACCGTATCGGTTCTGACGCTTACAACCAGAAACTGTCTGAGAAACGTGCTCAGTCTGTTGTTGATTACCTGATCTCTAAAGGTATCCCAGCTAACAAGATCTCCCCACGTGGTATGGGCGAATCTAACCCAGTTACTGGCAACACCTGTGACAACGTGAAAGCTCGCGCTGCACTGATCGACTGCCTGGCTCCAGATCGTCGCGTAGAGATCGAAGTT
Source organism: Enterobacter vonholyi (assembly GCF_008364555.1). Lineage (GTDB taxonomy): Bacteria > Pseudomonadota > Gammaproteobacteria > Enterobacterales > Enterobacteriaceae > Enterobacter > Enterobacter vonholyi. Next base: position 260,197 of record NZ_VTUC01000002.1, on the reverse strand, counting down.
AAAGGCATCAAAGACGTTGTAACTCAGCCAGCGGCATAAGTTATCGTCTTATAAAAAAACCCCGCCATGCGGGGTTTTTTATTGTCTGAAGAAAAGTAAAAAATCTACTTTTTACCCAACAGAGCCTGAAGGTCGTTCTTCAGCGTCGACATCTGGTTGGCGTACTTCTCTTTATGTTCTGCATCCTCAATCAGCTGCACGATGGTTTCCGACAGCGTTTTACCCCGTCGTTGTGCCAGCCCGGCCAGGCGCTGCCAGACAACGAACTCAAGGTCGATTGATTTTTTGCGAGTGTGCTGATGCTCAGCATTAAAATGCCGTTTGCGTCGCGCGCGGATAGTTTGCTTCATCCGGTTTAACAACGCAGGATTGATATGTTTCTCAATCCACCCGTTAACCTGTACCGGTTCATTTTCGAGGGTCAGCAAAATATCCACGGCTTCTTGCGCAGCGCTGGCTTCGATGTAGCAGGTGATCAGCTCCCCTTCACGGTGCTTTTTGACCAGGTATTTCCATTTCCAGCCGCTTTCGAGATTTTCCAGTTGTTGATATTTCATTGCGATCTCAGTGTTACCACGTAACTCTGTTCAGAATATCAGTTTTTTAGCAATCTGCTGAAAAGAAATCATATCCTGTGAGTGAATGCAGGCATTCGCCCTGTCGAAATCCCCAATCCTGCTTGGGTACAGCCCCCCGCTTACGGTATACTCCACGCTTTTACATCTGACTAAAAAACATCAACTTTGACCATTACGAAACTTGCATGGCGTGACCTTGTTCCGGATACCGAAAGTTACCAGGAACTGTTTGCACAGCCCGAACTCGCAAAAGACCACGAATTCATCCTTAGCTATACGCAGCCTCGTTTGCATTACGCGCTGGAGCAGATGTTAAGCCCATGGGCAACAGCACCCTTCATGCTGCTCAAAGCCCCGGAAGAAGCGGAATACCTGACGCTGCTCGGAGATGCTGTGCGCCAGCTGAAGCCGGAAGCGAACGCCGTTTTTGGCGGGCAGTATCGTATTGCAGGACATGATGTCACTTTCGAACCTGCGGCGCAGGCCGATGGCGGTTTTGCCGCTAAGGGCGAGGTGGTTATCGCTAACTGGGTCGAGGCGGAACAACTCTTTGGTTGTCTGCGCCAGTTTAACGGCGAACTTTCGCTGCAGCCGGGGCTGGTACATCGCGCAAATGGCGGTGTTCTCATCATCTCACTGCGTACCCTCCTCTCGCAGCCGCTGCTGTGGATGCGTCTGAAAACCATCGTGCATCAGCAGCGTTTCGACTGGGTCGGCTACGATGAGTCTCGTCCCCTGCCTGTCTCGGTTCCGTCTATGCCGCTGTCGTTAACCGTCGTGCTGACGGGCGACCGTGAGTCGCTGGCGGACTTCCAGGAAATGGAGCCTGAACTGGCTGAGCAGGCGGTATACAGCGAATACGAAGATAATATCCAGATTGCCGATGCCGACGATATGGCGCAGTGGTGCCAGTGGGTGATGGCCATTGCTGAACGTTTTACGCTGCCAACACCTGCGGCTGACGCGTGGCCAGGCCTGATACGCGAAGCGGTGCGCTATACCGGTGACCAGGAAACGCTGCCACTCTGCCCGCTCTGGATCGGCAAACAGCTGCGTGAAGTGGGTGTGATTAGCGGTAACGGTGCGTTCACCGGAGAGCAGCTCAACCAGATGCTGGCTCAGCGAGAGTGGCGAGAAGGCTATCTTGCTGACCGTATGCAGGATGAAATTCTGCTGGAACAAATTCTGGTGGAAACCGAAGGCGAACGCGTCGGGCAGATCAACGCCCTGTCGGTGATTGAATTTCCTGGCCATCCGCGCGCATTCGGGGAACCGTCCCGTATCAGCTGCGTTGTGCATATTGGCGATGGCGAATTTACCGACATCGAACGCAAAGCCGAGCTGGGCGGCAACATTCACGCCAAAGGCATGATGATCATGCAGGCGTTTTTGATGTCTGAGCTGCAGCTTGAGCAACAGATCCCCTTCTCCGCCTCGCTGACGTTTGAGCAATCCTACAGCGAAGTGGATGGCGATAGCGCCTCTATGGCTGAACTGTGCGCCTTAATCAGCGCCCTGGCGGAAGTGCCCATCAATCAGAACATCGCGATCACCGGCTCGGTGGACCAATTCGGTCGTGCCCAGCCTGTCGGCGGCCTCAACGAAAAAATTGAAGGCTTCTTCTCTATCTGCCAGCAGCGCGGTTTAAACGGCAAGCAGGGTGTGATTATTCCTGCTCCCAACGCACGCCATTTAAGCCTCAGCCAGGAGATTCTGGATGCGGTTGAACAAGAGCAGTTCGCCATCTGGGCCATCGAAGGGATTGAGGATGCACTACCCTTACTGACAAACCTGGTATGGGATGGCGAAGGGCAAACCACCCTGATGCAGACTATCCAGGAGCGCATTGCTCAGGCAACACAGCAGGATGCTCGTCACCGTTATCCATGGCCGTTACGCTGGCTGGGCTGGTTTAGTTCGAACTGATCGGACTTGTTCAGCGTACACGTGTTAGCTATCCTGCGTCCTTCACTAAAATAAGGCTTACTGAGAACATGGTAGATAAACGCGAATCCTATACAAAAGAAGATCTTCTTGCCTCTGGTCGCGGCGAACTGTTTGGCGCAAAAGGCCCACAGTTGCCGGCCCCGAACATGCTGATGATGGACCGTGTCGTGAAAATGACCGAAACCGGCGGCAACTTCGATAAGGGTTACGTAGAAGCAGAACTCGATATCAACCCGGACCTGTGGTTCTTCGGTTGCCACTTTATTGGCGATCCGGTAATGCCTGGCTGTTTGGGCCTGGATGCCATGTGGCAGCTGGTTGGCTTCTATCTGGGCTGGCTGGGTGGCGAAGGTAAAGGCCGCGCACTGGGCGTGGGCGAAGTGAAATTCACTGGACAGGTTCTGCCTACAGCGAAGAAAGTGACCTATCGTATTCACTTCAAGCGCATCGTAAACCGCCGCCTGATTATGGGCCTGGCAGATGGTGAAGTACTGGTCGACGGTCGTCTGATCTATAGCGCAAGCGACCTGAAGGTTGGCCTGTTCCAGGACACTTCTGCGTTCTGATCGTGCTTTTCGAACCCCGGAAAGGCGAAACCTCCGCAATGCGGAGGTTTCTTTTTTGAAAGAGACGTTATCAGGCTATGAGTGCCCTGTCGCCGATGGCTTCTCGCCAGCCTCCAAGCCATTGTGACCTTTGATTTATCGTCTGATAAGGACACATTTCTTTAGAACGTCCAGCGATGCCGGCCTGATAACCACGTTGATGAGCCCGTTCCAGGCGATCTCGTTTCTGTCTCTTCATGCCTCGTTTCCCTCATTCTTTTGTCTGGTGGAAAGAAAACAGTGTCTGCGCTATCTGCACAGGCACAGATAACGAATACCCCGAATTAGTCGCATCGTCAATGTTCAAAATTCATACGGGTGTCATATTTGTGAGCTACATGGAAGTTCATTTGTACAAAAATTGTGACGTGGCACAAGTAACAACCTGAGTTGAAAACGAAAAAAAACCGCAATCAGCGACAGGCCAACTGCGGTTTTTAATGATGAATTTTACTTATGGCAGCCGGGAAATCTCCCTCGCGATACTGGCCGACTCCTGCGCCCAACCCTGAGCCAGGACTTTCACCATTTCGTCATAGCCATCCTTCTGCTGCTTCAGCTCCAGATGGAAAGGACGCTTAATCAGCTGCCCCTGATGGTTCAGCAACCACTCCCCGCTGATCACCACCGCACCGTCATAGCGGCCGTGGAAGCCCGTTACGGTGACGTTCAGCGTATCCTGATCGTTACCCAGCGGCTGCGACGCGACTACCCAGCCCGGAAGCTGGCTGCCCAGGTTAGCCACCAGCGTGTTGCGCAGCTGCTGATCCAGCGGGCTGGCCCACAGGTTGTTGGTCGCAATCACGTATTTAACGTCGCTGGTCTGATAGACCACGCCGTTCCCTGCCAGATAATCCGGCACGGCGACCTGCTCAACCCACAGCTGGCGGTTTCCCTGACTCGCCGTGCTTTGCCCACCGCTGTGGGTTGCCACAGGCAGCTGATAATAACTTTTATTATCGCCCCCTGAACTGCACGCCGTTAACAGCAGAGCGCCAACCATCAATAGCCATTTTTTCATTCTTTTGCCCTCTTCGGCTCAGGATCCTTTTTATCTTTTGCTTCGAACACCAGCGCATTGCTCTTCTCGTTGAGCGTTTTCAGCACCGGCTGCAGTTCACGCAGGACCTGATCAAGACGCTGCATATCTGCCACCATCTTGTTATAGGCCGCAGAGCCCGGCTGGAAGCCCTGCATACTGCGGTTCAGCTCACGCAGCGTTTTCTGCATGTCCTGCGGCAGCTGCTGCATGCTCTGGCTCGCCGTGATCTTGTTGATGTTATCCAGCGTGGTTTGCAGACGGCGCATCGTTGCCTGGCTTTCGCTCAGCGAGTTTGTCGCCGCTTCAATCATCGGATTCAGTGGCAGATTGTTGATCTTATCCAGCGTCTCCATCAGACGCTGCTGGATCTGCGCCAGACCGCTGCTCACCGTTGGGATGATCTTGTAGCCGCCGAATTCACGGATACCGGTAATCGGCGGTGCTTTCGGGTAGAAGTCCATATCCACATACAGCGCGCCGGTTACCAGGTTGCCGGTTTTCAGCGACCCGCGTAGACCGCGTTCCATCAGTTGGGTGATATGGGTAGCGATATCCTGATTTTCACCAATCTGGTTAAGCAGACGCTCTGGTTCAATGCGGATCAGCACCGGAATACGGTAATCATCATCCAGCACCTGCTGAAGGCCCGGGACGAAGAACGGCACTTGTCCAACCGTACCGAGACGAATGCCGCGGAACTCAACGGGCGCCCCCGGCTGCAGGCCGCGAACGGAGTCTTTGAAGAACATCAGGAAGTCAACGTGATCGGTATAGAGCGCATCCTGAATGCTTTTTTGGTCGTCAAAGAGACGGAAAGCGGTGTTCTCTGCGACCGGCTGCCCCAAATCCAGGCCTTCCGGCACGTCAAAACTCACGCCGCCGCCAAACAGCGTGGTCAGCGAACCCATTTCAACGCGCATGCCTGCCGAGGTCAGATCCACCGCGATCCCGCTGTCTTTCCAGAAACGGACGTTGCTGGTGACCAGACGATCGTTTGGCGCATTGATGAAGAGCTGATAGCTAATTGCGCGTTTCTGCGGATCGAACGTGCTTTTCTCAACCGACCCGACGCGGTAGCCGCGAAACAGTACCGGGTCGCCCGCCGTGAGCTGACCTGCTTTTTTGCTGTCGAGGATCACGCGGATGCCCTTGGCATCAGGCGGCGCAAGCGGCGGTGAATCCAGAAGCTGGTATTTGGCAGGCTGGTTACCCTTAGCGCCGGGCTGCAGCTCTATGTAGGCGCCCGAAAGCAGCGTTCCTAAGCCGCTGATCCCTTCACGCCCCACCTGCGGTTTAACGACCCAGAAAACGGAATCGCCGTGCAGCAGTTTCTCCATGCCGGCATTAAGGCGCGCCTTAATCTCCACATGGGTTAAATCGTCGGTCAGGGTTGCGCTTTCGACCACGCCCACATCCACGCTACGGCTTTTGATGGTCGTTTTACCGCCCTCAATCCCCTCGGCATTGGTGGTTATCAGCGTGACTTCCGGTCCCTGATGGCTGTAATGATAAAACAGGATCCATGCACCGATCAGCGCGGTCACGATGGGAAAAATCCACACCGGTGACCAGTTTTTGACCTTCTGCACTTTCGCCTCTCCACTCTTATTTTCCATGCTCTTACTCTTCCTCATGGCTTGATTCAGGCTCACGATCCCACGATAAACGAGGGTCGAAGGTCATGGCCGCAAACATGGTCATGATCACGACCAGTGCAAACATTAAAGCCCCCATCGCGGGATAAATACTCATCAAACCGCCCATCCGCACCAGCGCAGAGAGAACGGCGATGACAAACACGTCTATCATTGACCAGCGTCCGACAAACTCGACCACCTCATAAATCAGGTGCATGCGTTCGCTGTCGCGTTTTCCATGGCCTTTCGCATCCCAACAGAGCCAGGCGATGGCGATCATTTTTAAGGTTGGCACCATAATACTGGCGATAAAGATGACGCCAGCGACCGGATAGGAACCCTCGCCCCAAAGCAGTATCACCCCGGCCAGGATCGTTGAGGGCATTTTGTCACCGAGCAAATCGGTGATCATAATTGGCAGAATATTGGCAGGCAGATACAGCATGATGGACGTGACCAGCAGCGCCATCGTCCACTGAAGACTATTTTTACGCCGCACATGCCCTTTCGTTTCGCAGCGCGGACAAACGTCGAGATCGGCGGGCAGCACGGCGGTGCAGCATGGGCAGGAACGTAACCCCTGACGAATTCCGGGCACGCCGACCTTCACCGTCTGTGCAAGCGTCGGTGCCGGGGCGATATCGTCCCACGCCCAGCGCCTGTCAACGCACTGGAATGCACGCAGCTGGAGGACACAGTACAGACACCACGGAATAAAGCTGCTGCCGATCCCCACGTCGCCGTATGCCATGAGCTTCACGAAACTGACCAGAATGCCCGCCAGAAAGATCTCGGCCATGCCCCAGCTTTTGAGCTGAAAAAGGATACGCGCAAGCCGGATTTTCAGTGATGCGGGCATCCTGACGCGGTTGACCAGCAAAAGGATTACGACCAGGCAAAAAGCCGGGACTATCTGGACAAACAGGAGAAAAAAGGTGCCGAGGCTGGCGTAATCTTCTGAGAACATCACGCCCGGGATCTCAAGCAAATCCACCTGGCTGGTTATCCCACCCACCTTCATATAGATGAAGGGGAAGAGATTGGAGAGCAGCAGCATAAAAAGTGCTGCAAGAGCGTAAGCAGTGGGACGCTGCCGCGGCGCGTCCCACTCGGTTGTCAACGTCGCACCGCAACGTGGACACAGGGCTTTATGTCCGTGACCAAGCTCTGGCAACGCCACGAGCATATCGCATTGCGAGCATAAAATATGCCTGTCGGCATGGTGCTGGTCACACATATGTTATCCCTGTTTATGCGCCGTTTTTCAGAGACTCAAGGTACTCCCAGCGCTCAAATGCTTCTTCCAGGGCTTTTTCAGCCGCGGACATTTCTGACAGTACTTTCTGAGTATAGTCATGCGATTGGGTAAAGAATGACGCATCAGCAACCTGATTTTGCAGATCCTCAAGCGCGGCCTCCAGCTCTTCAAGACGCTGCGGCAGTCCCTCCAGTTCGCGCTGCAGGTTATAGCTTAGTTTAGCCGAGGTTTTCTTGACAGTTTCTGCTTTTGTTACAGTAGCTTCAGGACCAATTTTGGACTTTGACTGCTTCGTCGCCAGCGACTGTGCCTGCTGCCCTTTTGCATCGTGATAACCGCCTACGTATTGACCAATTCGCCCTTCACCTTCGAAGATCCAGCACTCGGTCACGGTGTTGTCAACGAACTGACGATCGTGGCTAACCAGCATCACGGTACCCTGATAGCCGTCGATCAGCTCTTCGAGTAATTCCAGCGTTTCGACATCCAGGTCGTTCGTTGGTTCATCGAGAATCAGCAGGTTACTTGGCTTCAGGAACAGGCGCGCCAGCAGAAGACGGTTGCGCTCACCGCCGGACAGCGCGCGCACCGGCGTCATGGCGCGTTTCGGATGGAACAGGAAGTCCTGCAGGTAGCCCAGCACGTGGCGCGGCTTGCCGTTTACCATCACCTCCTGCTTACCTTCGGCGAGGTTGTCCATCACCGTACGGTCCGGATCCAGCTCCGCGCGGTGCTGGTCGAAGTAGGCGACCTCGAGCTTGGTCCCGCAGTGAATGCGTCCGCTGTCGGCCTGCAGCTGGCCCAGCATCAGCTTCAGCAGCGTGGTTTTACCGCAGCCGTTCGGGCCAATCAGGGCAATTTTGTCGCCGCGCTGGACCTGTGCGGAGAAGTCTTTCACCAGCACTTTACCGTCAACCTGATAGTTGACGTTTTCCATTTCAAAGACAATCTTGCCGGAACGGGACGCCTCTTCCACTTGCATTTTGGCGCTGCCCATCACTTCACGGCGTTCGCTGCGCTCGCGACGCATCGCCTTCAGGGCGCGCACGCGGCCTTCGTTACGGGTACGGCGGGCTTTGATGCCCTGGCGGATCCAGACCTCTTCCTGCGCCAGCTTGCGGTCGAACTCGGCATTCTGCAGCTCTTCCACGCGCAGGTTTTCTTCTTTCTCCAGCAGATAGGTGTCGTAATCGCCGGGATAGGTGACCAGCTTGCCGCGGTCGAGATCGACAATACGCGTCGCCATATTGCGGATAAACGAACGGTCGTGTGAGATGAAAATAATGGTGCCGCTGAAGGTTTTCAGGAAGCCCTCCAGCCAGTCGATCGCTTCGATATCCAGGTGGTTAGTCGGTTCGTCCAGCAGCAGCACCTTCGGCCCGCTAACAAGCGCGCGGCCCAGGGCCGCCTTACGCAGCCAACCGCCGGAGAGCGCCGACAGCTCCATATCGGGTTCCAGACCGAGCTGTGCCAGCACTTCATTAATACGGTTTTCAAGCTGCCACAGACCGTGGTGATCGAGCATCTCCTGCACTTTTGCAAGTTCGTTGAGGTTTTTGTCGCTCGGATCGGTCATCACCAGATGCGAAATCTCGTGATAGCGCTTCAGGTATTCGGCCTGCTCGGAGATCCCTTCCGCAACGAAATCGTAAACGCTGCCGGTCACGTGACGCGGCGGGTCCTGCTGGAGGCGGGAGACGATCAGATCCTGTTCGTAAACAATGCGTCCGTCATCCAGGCCCTGTTCACGGTTAAGGATTTTCATCAGCGTGGATTTACCCGCGCCGTTACGGCCCACCAGACAGACGCGCTCGTTATCTTCGATGTGCAGCTCTGCATTATCGAGAAGCGGTGAGTCGCTGAAAGAGAGCCACGCGCCGTGCATACTAATTAAAGACATTTATTTTTCCTTTCAGACCGCGGTAATCAACCAGCAGTTATGGATTTGACGGTTACGGGCAAAGTCCTGAGACAGCGTTTTTTGGCTGATTTCTTGTGCTTTCAGTCCCAGGGCTGCTAAGCCGTCATGATCCATACGGAAGCCGCGTTTGTTGTTCGAGAACATAATGGTGCCGCCTTTGCGCAGCAGGCGCTTCAGGTCGGTCATCAGGCGTAGGTGATCGCGTTGAACGTCAAAGCTATCTTCCATACGCTTGGAGTTGGAAAAGGTCGGCGGATCGATAAAGATCAGGTCGAACTGCTCGTCGGTATCGCGCAGCCAGCCCAGCACGTCGGCCTGCATCAGGCGATGCTGACGTCCGGTTAAGCCGTTAAGGCGCAGGTTGCGCTCCGCCCACTCCAGATAGGTACGTGACATATCTACCGTGGTGGTGCTACGCGCGCCGCCCAGACCGGCATGCACGCTGGCGCTGCCGGTGTAGGAGAAGAGATTCAGGAAGTCCTTGCCTTTACTCATCTGGCCCAGCATGCGGCGGGCGATACGGTGGTCGAGGAACAGACCGGTATCCAGATAGTCGGTCAGGTTGACCCACAGGCGCGCGTTGTATTCGCCCACTTCGATAAAGTCGCCCTTCTCGCCCATCTTCTGGTACTGGTTTTTGCCTTTCTGCCGTTCACGGGTTTTCAGCACCAGCTTGTTTGGCGCAATACCCAGCACGGCGATGGTGGCGGCGATGACGTCCAGCATGCGCTGACGCGCTTTTTGCGCATCAATGGTTTTCGGCGGGGCATATTCCTGAATCACCACCCAGTCCGCGTAGCGGTCAACCGCCACGTTGTACTCCGGCAGGTCGGCATCATACAGGCGGTAGCATTCAATGCCCTCCTGCTTCGCCCACTTCTCAAATTTCTTCAGGTTCTTGCGCAGACGGTTAGCGTAATCTTCCGCCACGCCGGACGGCTTGCTGTCGGCCGCCTTCTCCGCCAGATGGTAGTTTTTCTGCACGCAGTCCAGCGGGCCGTTTTTCGCCTTAAACTGGCGATCGGCACGCAGCTGCAGGCAGCTCAGCAGTTCCGGCGAGGCGCTAAACAGAGACAGGTTCCAGCCGCCAAAGTGGTCCTTCATGTTGCGGCCCAGCAGGCTGTGCAGGGCAATCAGCGCCGGTTCGCTGTCGAGACGTTCGCCGTATGGCGGGTTGCTGATCACGGTACCGTACGGGCCTTTTGGCAGCGGGTTGGTCAGGTTTGCCACGTCTTTTACTTCGAAGGTGACCAGCTCGCCGATACCGGCACGGCGGGCGTTGCTGCGCGCGCGCTCAATGACGCGAGGGTCGCTATCGGAGCCGTAGAAATGAGAGGTATATTCCGCCAGCCCCTTACGTGCGCGGGTCTGCGCGTCGTCTTTGACCTCTTTCCAGAGCGCTTCATCGTGCTGCGCCCAGCCTTTGAAGCCCCACTGGCCGCGGTGCAGTCCCGGCGCGCGGTCGGTGGCCAGCATGGCCGCTTCAATCAGCAGGGTACCGGAACCGCACATCGGGTCGAGCAGCGGCGTGCCCGGCTGCCAGCCGGAGCGCATCACAATGGCGGCCGCCAGGGTCTCTTTGATGGGTGCCATACCGGTACGATCGCGGTAGCCGCGCAGGTGCAGGCCCGCGCCGCTCAGATCGAGAGAGATGCTTGCCGTGTCGCCGTTCAGCCAGACGTTAATACGCAGATCGGGGTTTTCACGATCGACGTTGGGACGTTCCTTATTTTTACGGGTGAAGCAGTCCACAATGGCGTCTTTTACGCGCAGGGCACCATACTGGCTGTTACGGATCTCGTCGTTCACGCCGTTGAAATGCACCGCAAAGGTGGCATTCGGGGTGAAGATCTCTGTCCAGTCGATCATCTGTACGCCGGTATAGAGATCAAGGTCGCTATAGACCTTGCACTCCTTCATCGGCAGCATGATGCGCGACGCCAGGCGGCTCCACATCAGGCTCTGGTAAATAAGCCGCGTGTCGCCCTCAAAATGGACACCACCCTGAACCACCTGGCACTCTTGCGCGCCCAGGCTTTCCAGTTCAGTTTTTAACAGCTCTTCCAGCCCACGGGCCGTACTGGCAAACAGAGAATTCATATCGTCACTTTTACTCTTAGAAAATTGTCGCGCATTATAGCTAATATGGCGTGTATGTCATAAAGTTGAAGGCTTATTTTCATTCGAGGGAGTGTGCAGTGGCGACGTTATCCAGGCTTTTTATTCATCCGGTGAAATCCATGCGCGGCATCGGCGTCTCTCACGCGCTTGCCGACATGAGCGGATTTGCCTTCGATCGTATTTTTATGGTCACCGAGCCTGACGGAACGTTCATTACCGCACGCCAGTTCCCTCAGATGGTTCGCTTTACCCCTTCCCCGCTTCATGACGGTTTGCACCTTACCGCGCCGGACGGTTCCAGCGCGATAATTCGCTTTGCTGATTTTGCGCCTGTCGATGCGCCGACGGAAGTGTGGGGCAATCATTTTACCGCGCGCATCGCCCCGGATGAGATCAACCGCTGGCTGAGCGGCTTCTTCTCCCGCGACGTGCAGCTGCGCTGGGTTGGGCCTGAACTGACGCGTCGCGTGAAGCGCCACGACGCCGTTCCTCTCTCCTTCGCCGATGGCTTCCCGTTCCTGCTGACTAACGAAGCTTCACTGCGTGATTTGCAAGGCCGCTGTAAAGCCAGCGTTCAGATGGAACAGTTCCGTCCAAACCTGGTAGTGACGGGCGCCGACGCCTGGGATGAAGACACCTGGAAAGTGATCCGCATTGGCAGCGTCATTTTTGACGTGGTGAAGCCGTGCAGCCGCTGCATTTTCACGACGGTTAGCCCGGAGAAAGGCCAGAAGCACCCTTCCGGCGAACCGTTGAAGACATTGCAGTCATTCCGCACCGCGCAGGACAACGGCGATGTGGATTTCGGCCAGAACCTCATCCCGCGCTCCAGCGGCGCTATCCGCGTCGGTGATGAGGTAGAGATTCTTGCCCGAGGGCCTGCAAGGGTGTACGGCTCAGGGCAGGAAGAAGAAATGGTCGACGTTGTGACGAATGTCGCCTCCGCGATAGATATTCACTGGCAGGGCAACGTCATCCGTGGCAACAACCAGCAGGTATTACTGGAGCAACTGGAGCAGGCTGGTATTCGTGTACCGTATTCCTGTCGCGCAGGCATTTGCGGATGCTGCCGCATCAGGCTGGTGGATGGCGAAGTGAGTGCGTTGAAAAAATCAGCAATTGGAAATGACGGCACAATTCTGTGCTGTAGCTGCGTCCCGAAAACGTCCGTACAGCTGGAAGCTTAAACCGCCTGCTCGAGGCTGAAGGCATCCACGCGAAGCTGGGGCTTCAGCCTGTCGTTCATGACCTTAATAGCATCCCCAAGCTGCATCGTCCGCCCGGCAATCGTTACGCCGGGCTGCGCCAGCAGACAGAGTGCAGCATTTTCGCCAGGCTCAACCACCAGCAGGCTCACCTCTTCTGCGGTATCGCTCAGATTTACGCTCGCCGCATCGCCCGTTGCCGGGGTCCAGTTCATGCCGTGGGGCAGAAAATGCCAGCTCTTTGGCATTTGCGGTTTCAGGAAACGGATAGCCACCAGCGCATTTAATACCAGCTCGGCGCGCTGCTCTTTAGAGAGCACCAGATCGCGGCATTTTTCCTCAAAGGAGAAATAAAGCGCTGCATCGTCAACGCAAAAGCCCGACGGGGAAAACGCATCCGGGGTTAACATTCGGCGGGCAAAACGAGAACGAAACAACATGCCATTGGCTAAGTCGAGCATCATTCGGTCATGCTCGTCGCAAAAATACCAGCGCCAGTTATCGTCAGGTTTAATTCGCATGTGTCTCTCCCGTCCCCAAACGTCCTGTACTAAAAATGTCCTGTTTGCCGCCTCGTTTATAACACCATTAATAAAAGACTATAATGACTAAATAAGCAACAGTGACGGAATATAAAACAACCAGGGCTGGAAATAAAGCCCTGGTTGTCTGATTAAGAGAAAAGATTAGATATGAGTAACGATTTCTTTAATCAGCGGCGGTCCTTTAAAAATAAAGCCGGAATAGATCTGCACCAGCGACGCACCCGCCGCCATTTTCTCGCGCGCAGCAATCACGGAGTCAATGCCGCCGACGCCAATAATCGGCAGACGACCTTTTAATTCCGCAGACAGGGCGCGAATAATTTCGGTGCTTTTTAATTGTACCGGACGGCCACTTAACCCACCCGCTTCGTCACAGTTTTTCATTCCCTGCACGAGGGAACGATCGAGGGTGGTATTGGTTGCAATCACACCATCAATATTATGGCGAACCAAACTGTCGGCAACCTGGATCAATTCTTCGGGAGAAAGATCCGGGGCGATCTTAACCGCGACCGGAACATATTTATGGTGGATCGACTGAAGCTCATTTTGTTTATTTTTAATGGCACTCAGAAGATCGTCCAGCGCTTCGCCATATTGTAAAGAGCGCAGCCCCGGGGTATTGGGTGAAGAAATATTCACCGCAATATAACCGGCATAGGCGTAGACTTTTTCCATACAAATCAGATAGTCATCTTTACCCTGCTCTACCGGCGTGTCTTTATTTTTGCCGATATTGATGCCTAATATCCCGTCAAAATGGGCTTTTTTTACATTCTCAACCAGGTGATCAACACCGAGATTATTAAAGCCCATGCGGTTGATCAGCCCTTCGGCTTCCACCAGTCGGAACAGGCGCGGCTTGTCATTTCCCGGCTGCGGGCGCGGGGTGACGGTACCGATTTCAATGGAGCCAAAGCCCATCGCGCCCAGGGCATCAATGCACTCGCCATTTTTGTCCAGACCGGCCGCCAGACCCAGCGGATTTTTAAAGGTCAGCCCCATGCACTGCACAGGTTTTACCGGCACATGCTGGCGCACCAGCGCGGCCAGAGGCGTGCCGGTAATACGACGTAATTGCTGGAATGTAAATTCATGAGCGCGCTCAGGGTCGAGCTGGAAAAGGGCTTTACGAACGAAGGGGTAGTACATGAACTCTCCTGGATTCCCGGTGTGCAAACCGGGAGGGGATTATGGGCGATCCCATCGCGAAAGGGAATTGACCTGCGGCAAAAAACCCTCGTAAAACGCAATCGTTTACCTCCCCGTCCATTTCTTATGCACTTTTTTGCATTTTAATTGCAGATAAATCATTTAGTGGAATAAACGCGCGGTGTCACACTCCTTAAAATTGTTATGAATGTTAGATAAAAGCAAACAATTAGTTATAAGGAGGAAGTATGCGCGTCATTACCCTGGCCGGAAGTCCACGATTCCCGTCGCGCTCCAGCGCCCTGCTGGAATATGCCCGTGAAAAACTGAATGCTCTGGATGTGGAAGTGTGCCACTGGAACCTGCATAACTTCGAACCTGAAGATTTGCTCTACGCCCGTTTCGACAGCCCCGCGCTGAAAACCCTCATCGAGCAGCTTAACGGCGCTGACGGCTTAATAGTGGCAACGCCCATTTATAAAGCCTCTTTTTCCGGCGCGCTGAAAACCCTGCTCGATCTGCTTCCGGAACGCGCCCTGGACGGCAAAGTCGTGCTGCCGCTGGCAACGGGCGGTACGGTTGCCCATTTACTGGCCGTGGATTACGCCCTGAAGCCGGTACTGAACGCGCTGAAAGCGCAGGAGATCCTCCATGGGGTTTTCGCCGATGACTCACAGGTCATTGACTATCAACACAAACCACACTTTACGCCCAACCTGCAAACCCGCCTCGATAACGCCCTGGAGACGTTCTGGCATGCCCTTCACCGCAGAGATATCCAGGCCCCGGCGTTTGGTCAGCCTCAAGGAGTCGCACATGTTTAAAACGTTCACCCGTATCGGTCTGGCAGGTCTGATGGCCCTTACCTCGCTGGCCCATGCCGCAGAAACGGCTCCGGAAAGTTTACGCATCGGGTATCAGAAAGGCAGCGTCAGCATGGTGCTGGCAAAAAGCCACCAGCTCCTGGAAAAACGCTTCCCGGACACCAAATTCTCCTGGGTGGAGTTCCCGGCCGGCCCGCAGATGCTGGAGGCCCTGAACGTGGGCAGTATCGATCTCGGCAGCACGGGCGATATCCCACCTATATTCGCCCAGGCCGCAGGAGCGGACCTCGTCTACGTTGGCGTTGAGCCGCCCAAGCCTAAGGCCGAAGTCATTCTGGTGCCTGAAAACAGCGACATTAAAAGCGTCGCCGATCTTAAAGGCCATAAGGTCGCTTTCCAGAAAGGTTCCAGCTCACACAACCTTTTGCTGCGCGCTCTGCAAGAGGCCGGGCTTAAGTTCACCGACATTCAGCCCGTTTACCTGACACCTGCCGACGCGCGCGCCGCGTTCCAGCAGAAGAACGTTGATGCCTGGGCCATCTGGGACCCGTACTACTCCGCCGCATTGCTGCAGGGCGGCGTTCGCGTGCTGAAAGACGGTACCACGCTGAAGCAGACCGGCTCGTTCTATCTGGCCGCGCGCCCTTATGCGGAAAAGAACGGCGCATTTATTCAGGGCGTGCTGGATACCTTTACCCAGGCCGATGCCCTGACTCAGAGCCAGCGTCAGGAGAGCATTGCCCTGCTGGCGAAAACCATGGGCTTACCTGAGCCGGTGATCGCGAGCTATCTCAACCACCGTCCGCCGACCACCATTACCCCGGTGGACGCACACGTCGCCGCGCTTCAGCAACAAACGGCTGACCTTTTCTATCAAAACCACCTGGTGCCAAAACAGGTCACTATTCGCGAACGCATCTGGCAGCCCGCAGGCAAAGAAGGAGCTAAATCATGAGTCTGAATCTTTTCTGGTTTTTACCCACCCACGGTGATGGACACTATCTTGGTACAGAAGAGGGCTCGCGCCCGGTTGACCACGGCTACCTGCAGCAGATTGCGCAGGCGGCGGACCGAATCGGCTTCACCGGCGTGCTGATCCCGACCGGACGATCATGTGAAGATGCCTGGCTGGTCGCCGCGTCGATGATCCCGGTCACCCAGCGTCTGAAGTTCCTTGTCGCGTTACGCCCGAGCGTCGTCTCCCCTACCGTGGCGGCACGTCAGGCGGCCACGCTGGACAGGCTGTCCAACGGCCGCGCCCTGTTTAACCTGGTAACGGGCAGCGATCCACAGGAGCTGGCGGGTGACGGCGTGTTCCTCGACCATACCGAACGCTATGAAGCCTCCGCCGAGTTCACCCGCGTCTGGCGACGCCTGCTGGAAGGGGAAACCGTCACCTTTGAAGGCAAGCATATTCACGTTCGCGACGCGAAGCTCTACTTCCCTCCGGTGCAGCAGCCGCGCCCGCCGCTCTATTTTGGCGGGTCGTCGGATGTAGCCCAGGATCTGGCGGCGGAGCAGGTCGACCTCTATCTGACCTGGGGCGAACCGCCTGAGCTGGTGAAAGAAAAAATCGCTCAGGTTCGCGCGAAAGCGGCCGCCCATGGCCGCAAGGTGCGCTTCGGTATTCGCCTGCACGTGATTGTGCGCGAAACCAATGAAGAAGCCTGGCAGGCCGCTGACCGCCTGATTTCCCATCTGGACGACGAGACCATCGCAAAGGCGCAGGCCGCGTTTGCCAAAACCGACTCTGTCGGGCAGCACCGGATGGCCTCCCTGCACAACGGCAAGCGCGAGAATCTGGAGATCAGCCCGAACCTGTGGGCGGGCGTCGGTCTGGTGCGCGGCGGTGCGGGGACGGCGCTGGTCGGCGACGGCCCGACCGTGGCCGCGCGCATCAATGAATACGCCGAACTGGGTATCGACAGCTTTATTCTCTCCGGTTATCCGCACCTGGAAGAGGCGTACAAGGTCGGCGAGCTGTTGTTCCCGCATCTTGATGTCGCCATTCCGGAGGTTCCGCAGCCGCAGCAGCTCCAGCTGCAGGGCGAAGCCGTGGCAAACGAATTTATTCCACGCAAAGCCGCACAGAGCTAAGGAGGGACCATGTCTGCCACCTCACAAAAATGGCTGCTGCGCGCCGCGCCGTGGTTTTTACCCGTCGGCATTGTGGCGCTCTGGCAGCTCGCATCGTCCACCGGCTGGCTGTCGAGCCGCATTCTGCCCTCTCCGGAGGGCGTTGTAGAAGCGTTCTGGTCGCTGAGCGTCAGCGGAGAGCTGTGGCAGCATCTGGCGATCAGCTCCTGGCGCGCGGCGATCGGGTTTTCCATCGGCGGCAGCATTGGTCTGGTTCTGGGCCTGATCAGCGGTCTTTCACGCTGGGGCGAGCGGCTGCTGGACACCTCCATCCAGATGCTGCGCAACGTGCCGCATCTGGCGCTGATCCCGCTGGTCATTTTGTGGTTTGGGATTGATGAGAGCGCCAAGATTTTCCTCGTGGCGCTGGGCACGCTTTTCCCCATTTACATCAACACCTGGCACGGCATCCGCAATATCGATCGCGGTCTGGTCGAGGTGGCGCGCAGCTACGGCTTGTCCGGTTTTTCCCTGTTTATTCACGTGATCCTGCCGGGCGCCCTGCCCTCCATTATGGTCGGGGTGCGTTTCGCGCTCGGCCTGATGTGGCTAACGCTGATTGTGGCGGAAACCATCTCGGCCAACTCCGGGATTGGCTACCTGGCGATGAACGCCCGCGAATTCCTGCAAACGGACGTGGTGGTGGTTGCGATTATCCTTTACGCCCTGCTCGGCAAACTCGCCGACGTCAGCGCCCAGTGGCTGGAGCGCATCTGGCTGCGCTGGAACCCGGCCTATACCCTTCAGGAGGCGAAAGCATGAATACTGCACGACTGAATCAGGGGACACCGCTACTGCTGAACGGCGTCACCAAACGCTACGGTGAAAACACCATTCTTAACGGGCTGGATCTGCATATTCCCGCCGGACAATTTGTGGCCGTTGTCGGGCGCAGCGGCGGTGGAAAGAGTACCCTGCTACGGCTTCTGGCCGGACTGGAAGCCCCCAACGGCGGCGACATTCTGGCAGGGACAACGCCGCTTTCGAATATCCAGTACGATACCCGCATGATGTTCCAGGACGCGCGCCTGCTGCCGTGGAAAACGGTTATCGACAATGTCGGGCTCGGTCTTAAGGGCAACTGGAGGGATGAAGCCCGCCAGGCGCTGGCCGCCGTTGGGCTGGAAAATCGAGCCGATGAATGGCCTGCAGCCCTTTCGGGTGGGCAGAAGCAGCGCGTGGCGCTGGCGCGCGCGTTAATTCACCGTCCGGGCCTGCTGTTGCTTGATGAACCGCTGGGCGCGCTCGACGCCCTGACGCGAATCGAAATGCAGGATTTGATTGGATCTCTCTGGCAGGCACACGGCTTTACGGTACTGCTGGTGACGCATGACGTGAGCGAAGCCGTCGCAATGGCCGACCGGGTGCTTTTAATAGAAGATGGCAAAATAGGTCTGGATCTGACGGTAGATCTTCCGCGGCCTCGTCGCGTGGGCTCGGCAAGACTGGCGGAGCTGGAAGCGGAAGTGCTGGATCGGGTGATGAAGCGTGGAGGTACGGAGTTACAGCAAGCTAAGGCTAATGCCTGATGCCCTCACCCCGGCCCTCTCCCACAGGGAGAGGGCCGGGTTAACTTTTATTACGCTAAGGCTTTAGCAATCTTCTCGTACAGATCGCCAGACAGGTTTTCCAGCCCTTTCAGCTGCTCAAGCGCGGCACGCATTTTCGCCTGACGCTTCGCATCGTAGCGTTTCAGACGGATCAGCGGCTCAATCAGGCGCGACGCCACCTGCGGGTTACGGCTGTTCAGCTCGGTCAGCATTTCCACCATGAACTGATAACCGCTGCCGTCTTCGGCGTGGAACGCGGCCGGGTTGCTGCTTGCAAACGCGCCAATCAGCGAACGCACGCGGTTTGGGTTGCTCAGTGTAAAGGAACGATGCTTCAGCAGGCTGCGCACGTTGCTGAGCGCATCGGCCGCCGGGCTGGTCGCCTGCAGGATGAACCACTTGTCCATCACCAGGCCATCCTGATGCCACTTGTCGTCGTACTCCTGCATCAGCGCGTCGCGGCACGGCAGCTCAGCGGCAACGCTTGCACCCAGCGCTGCCAGCGCGTCGGTCATGTTATCCGCTTCATGATACTGCTTGCTCACAAGGGTGTTCGCCAGCTCGGTTTCACCAAACGCCAGGTAGCGCAGACAGGTATTACGCAGAGAACGTTTACCAATGTCCGCGTGCTCAACGCGATAAGCGTCAAGCTTGTTGGCGTTATAAATGGCGAGGAACTCGTCCGCCAGTTCAGCAGCCAGCGTACGGGTCAGCGCTTCACGCACCGCCACGATCGCGATCGGATCGATAATCTCGAACAACTCGGCGATTTCCGTTGCTGACGGCAGGGTCAGAATTTCAGCGGCGAGCGCCGGGTCAATCTTCTCATCCAGCAGGATCGCGCGGAACGCGTCAGCCACGTGCACAGGCAGCGACAGCGGCTGGCCCTGCTGGTGACGGTTTACGTTGATCTTGATGTAGGTCGCCAGCAGGCTTTGCGCCGCATCCCAGCGGGAGAAATCGTTGCGCGCGTGACGCATCAGGAACGTCAGCTGCTGATCGCTCCACTTGTACTCCAGCTTCACCGGCGCGGAGAATTCGCACAGCAGAGCAGGCACCGGCTGGAAGTAGACGTTATCAAAGATAAAGGTCTGCTCGGCCTGGGTCACGTTCAATACGTGGTGTACCGGGTGGCCGCCCTTCTGCAGTGGGATGACTTTGCCTTCGTTATCGTACAGCTCAATGCTGAACGGAATATGCAGCGGATATTTCTCTTCCTGCTCTGCCGTCGGCGGCGTGCGCTGACTGATGGTCAGCGTGTACTGCTCGGTTTCCGGATTGTAGTCGTCTTTGACGGTAACAATTGGCGTACCGGCCTGGCTGTACCAGCGGCGGAAGTGGGAAAGATCGACATTAGAAGCATCTTCCATTGCCTGCACAAAATCGTCGCAGGTGGTCGCGCTGCCGTCATGACGCTCGAAGTAGAGCTGCATCCCTTTCTGGAAGTTCTCTTCCCCCAGCAGGGTGTGGATCATACGGATAATTTCTGCGCCTTTTTCGTACACCGTCAGGGTGTAGAAGTTGTTCATCTCAATGACTTTATCCGGGCGGATCGGATGCGCCATTGGGCTGGCATCTTCTGCAAACTGCAGGCCGCGCATGGTTCGCACGTTGTTGATGCGGTTCACCGCGCGTGACCCCAGATCGGAGCTGAACTCCTGGTCACGGAAGACGGTCAGGCCTTCTTTCAGGCTCAGCTGGAACCAGTCGCGGCAGGTGACGCGGTTACCGGTCCAGTTGTGGAAATATTCGTGGCCGATGACGCGTTCGATGTCGAGATAATCTTTATCGGTGGCGGTATCGGTGCGCGCCAGCACGTATTTGGAGTTAAAGACGTTCAGCCCTTTGTTCTCCATTGCGCCCATGTTGAAGAAATCGACGGCGACGATCATATAGATGTCGAGGTCATATTCGAGGCCGAAGCGCTCTTCGTCCCACTTCATGGAGTTGATGAGCGAGGTCATCGCCCACGGCGCGCGGTCAAGGTTACCGCGGTCTACGAACAGCTCCAGCGCCACCTCGCGTCCTGAGCGCGTTTTGAAGGTGTCACGCAGCACGTCGAAGTCCCCCGCCACCAGCGCAAACAGGTAGCACGGTTTCGGGAACGGATCCTGCCACTGAACCCAGTGACGGCCATTCTCCAGCTCGCCTTCACCTACGCGGTTGCCGTTGGAGAGCAGGAAGGGATACAGGGTTTTATCGGCGATTATTTTGGTGGTGAAGCGCGCCAGGACGTCCGGACGGTCGAGATACCAGGTAATGTGGCGGAACCCTTCCGCTTCACACTGGGTACACAGCGCCACGCCAGACTGGTAAAGCCCTTCCAGCGCGGTATTGGCGGCCGGGCTGATTTCATTCACGATGCGCAGCGTAAACTGTTCCGGCAGGTTGTCGATGACCAGCTGGTTGTTTTCTTCTTTATAGTCCGACCAGGCTTCATCATTGATATGCAGGGAGACCAGCGTCAGGTCTTCGCCATCCAGACGCAGCGGAACGGCGGTTGCGCTGTGGCGCGTCACCTGACTCACCGCCGTAACAACGGTTTTAGTGGCATCCAGGTCAAAAGTCAGATCGATTTCGCTAATCAGATAATCCGGCGCACGGTAGTCGTGGCGGTATTTGGCTTGTGGCTGTTGTGTCATAGAAAACCTTATGCATCGTTTGTCGAGTAACGTTTCAATATATTCCTGTTGCGCAAATCGCGCTATGCAGAATGTTCATCTTTTCAGGGTCAACACCCTTTTTTGCTACATTTGTATAACACGGGGCACAAAATGCCCTCGACCATAAAACGCGCTTATGTTGTGATCGGGGTTCAATAAATCACTAAACAAGGTATACTCCGGAGTTGTTTATTGTACTAAACGCTCCTGTGAGAGGATGCTACTGCGCACCTATGACTCAATTCGCTTCTCCAGTTCTGCATACGTTGCTGGATACCGACGCGTATAAACTGCATATGCAGCAAGCCGTTTTCCACCACTACTATGACGTTCACGTCGCGGCGGAATTCCGCTGTCGTGGCGACGACTTGCTCGGTATCTATGCTGACGCCATTCGTGAACAGGTCGATGCTATGCAGCATCTGACGCTGCAGGACGAGGAATATCAGTGGCTTTCTGGCCTGCCTTTCTTCAAAGCCGACTATCTGAACTGGCTGCGCGATTTCCGCTATAAGCCGGAGCAGGTCACCGTGCTTAACGATAACGGCAAGCTGGATATTCGCCTTGAAGGCCCGTGGCGCGAAGTGATCATGTGGGAAGTGCCGCTTCTGGCGGTGATCAGTGAACTGGCTCACCGCTACCGTTCGCCGGAAAAAGGCGTCGAGCAGGCGGTCGCCGCGCTGGAAAACAAACTCGCTGGCTTCTCCACGCTGACCGCAGGGCTGGACATGTCCCGCTTCCGCCTGATGGACTTTGGTACGCGGCGCCGTTTTTCGCGCGACGTACAGGAGGCCATCGTTAAACGTCTGCAGCAGGAGCCGTGGTTCGTGGGTACCAGTAACTACGATCTGGCCCGTCGCCTCAACCTGACGCCGATGGGCACCCAGGCGCACGAGTGGTTCCAGGCGCATCAGCAGATCAGCCCTGACCTGGCCAACAGCCAGCGAGCGGCGCTGGCCGCATGGCTTGAGGAGTACCCGAATCAACTCGGGATCGCCCTCACCGACTGCATTACGATGGATGCCTTCCTTCGCGACTTTGGACCTGAATTTGCAGAGCGATATCAGGGGTTACGCCACGATTCAGGGGATCCGATCGAGTGGGGCGAGAAGGCGATTGCCCATTACGAGAAACTTGGCATTGACCCGATGAGCAAAGTGCTCGTCTTCTCGGATAATCTCGACCTGGCGAAAGCGGTCGAACTCTATCGTCATTTCAACACCAGAGTGAACCTGAGTTTCGGGATTGGTACCCGGTTGACCTGCGACATTCCTCAGGTAAAACCTCTGAATATCGTGATAAAGCTGGTGGAATGTAATGGCAAGCCTGTGGCGAAACTCTCCGACAGCCCGGGTAAAACCATCTGCCATGACAAAGCGTTTGTCCGCGCATTGCGCAAAGCGTTCGATCTCCCCTTGATTAAAAAAGCCAGTTAAGCGCTTACGGGAGCCTTTATGGCTCCCTTCCCTTATTTATTTCTCAATTCTTCTCTTTTGACTGCGAAATTTACTTGTCTGATAGCGGATGGCAGGTAACATAGATATCCCCCCATAAGGGTGGACAAGTGTTTATTTTTTCCGACTATTAACAGAGAGAATATTATGAGCGTTGTGCCTGTAGCCGACGTACTCCAGGGCCGTGTCGCCGTTGACCAGGAAGTCACCGTGCGCGGATGGGTGCGTACCCGCCGAGATTCTAAAGCTGGCATCTCCTTCCTCGCCGTCTATGACGGTTCCTGCTTTGATCCTGTACAGGCCGTCATTAATAATTCTCTGCCCAATTACAATGATGACGTTCTGCACCTGACAACGGGTTGTTCCGTTATTGTCACCGGCGTGGTTGTAGCATCACCGGGCCAGGGCCAGAGCTTCGAAATTCAGGCTTCTGCCATTGAAGTCACCGGCTGGGTTGAAGATCCGGACACCTATCCGATGGCGGCTAAACGTCACAGCATCGAATATCTGCGTGAAGTGGCCCACCTGCGTCCGCGTACCAATCTGATTGGTGCGGTGGCGCGCGTGCGTCATACGCTGGCGCAGGCGCTGCATCGTTTCTTCGATGAACAGGGTTACTTCTGGGTGTCGACCCCGCTGATTACCGCGTCCGATACGGAAGGTGCCGGTGAGATGTTCCGTGTCTCAACGCTGGATCTCGAAAACCTGCCGCGCACGCCGGAAGGTAAAGTGGACTATGACAAAGACTTCTTTGGTAAAGAGGCCTTCCTGACCGTTTCCGGTCAGCTCAACGGCGAAACGTACGCCTGTGCGCTGTCTAAGATCTACACCTTCGGCCCTACCTTCCGTGCAGAAAATTCCAACACCAGCCGTCACCTGGCGGAATTCTGGATGCTGGAGCCGGAAGTGGCGTTCGCCGACCTGGACGATGTTGCGGGCCTGGCGGAAGCGATGCTCAAGTACGTCTTCAAAGCGGTGCTGGAAGAGCGTCCTGACGACATGAAATTCTTTGCAGAACGCGTAGACAGCGATGCAGTAGCGCGTCTGGAGCGTTTTGTGTCTGCCGACTTTGCGCAGGTGGACTACACCGACGCGGTGGCGATCCTCGAGAAATGCGGTGAGAAGTTCGAGAACCCGGTTTACTGGGGCGTTGACCTGGCGTCTGAGCACGAGCGCTATCTGGCCGAGAAGCATTTCAAAGCGCCGGTTGTCGTTAAAAACTACCCGAAAGACATTAAGGCCTTCTATATGCGCCTTAACGAAGACGGTAAAACCGTTGCAGCGATGGACGTTCTGGCACCGGGCATTGGTGAAATCATCGGTGGCTCTCAGCGTGAAGAGCGTCTTGATGTGCTGGACGCGCGTATGGAAGAGATGGGGCTCAACCCAGCTGACTACAGCTGGTACCGCGATCTGCGCCGTTACGGTACCGTACCGCACGCCGGTTTTGGTCTGGGCTTCGAGCGTCTGATTGCCTACGTTACCGGTGTTCAGAACGTACGCGACGTGATTCCGTTCCCACGTACTCCACGTAACGCCAGCTTCTAATCGCTAAAAGACTAAAATGGCCAGCATCTGCTGGCCATTATTTTATTCTGTATTGTCAGTTTTCGTCAGCTTAAAGTCAGCGTCTTTAAACCTTCGCCCCGTCACAACCACTACCTGTTACGTTTTGTTTCCGCGAAACATCCAGCCACAAAAAATAAACCCTAGTCTTATTGCGATTATTTCACCATCGGGCAATAGCACAAATTTCAACCATTTTTACAGCCATCCAGAAGGCTTTCAGTAGTCATAAGAAAAACCGGGTCGTTTAGCGTCTGTTTATATGAATTGCCTTTATCCAAATTAATCATAAGGAATTCATATATATAGGATATGCTCTGTTGTTTAATTCGCCAGGGCACTCTGAAGTTTGAGGTGGTTCACAAAGTTCCCAAAAATACATATTTAGTTACACATATTTTCTTTCTGTTACTCAATCTTGAGAATTGTAGCACTTTCAGGCTAGCGAAACGCTTCGGCGAATGGAAAGATGCCTGTCAGATACATAAAGACACCTAACTCTCATCAATAGTTCCGGAAATATTTATTGACAGAATTTATTGACGGCAGTGGCGAGTGTCATAAAAAAACCAATGAGGGTAATAAATAATGATGAAGCGCAATATTCTGGCAGTGGTAATCCCTGCCCTGCTGGTAGCCGGTGCAGCTAACGCTGCAGAAATCTATAACAAAAACGGCAACAAGCTGGACTTCTACGGTAAAGTTGTGGGTGAACACGGCTTCACCACTTCTGGCGTACACAAAAACGCTGACTCCTCTTATGGCCAGATCGGCTTCAAAGGCGAAACTCAGATCAATGATCAACTGACCGGTTACGGCCAGTGGGAATACCGTGCTCGCGCCGGTGCAGCTGAAGGTGACCAGACTAACGTAACCCGTCTGGCTTTCGCTGGCCTGAAAATCGCTGACGCGGGTTCTCTGGACTACGGTCGTAACTACGGTATCGTGTATGACGTAGAATCCTACACCGATATGGCTCCATCCTTCTCTGGCGAAACCTGGGGTGGCGGTTATGTTGATAACTACATGACCAGCCGTTCTACTGGCCTGCTGACCTACCGTAACAACAACTTCTTCGGTCTGGTTGATGGTCTGAACTTTGGCGTTCAATACCAGGGTAAAAACGATCGTAAAAACCTGAATGAAGCAAACGGCGACGGCGTTGGTCTGTCACTGGGTTACGAGTTCGGTGAAGGCTTCGGTCTGATCGGTGCCTACAGCACCGCTAACCGTACGCTTGAGCAGAAAAAAGATGGTAAAGGCGATAAAGCTGAATCCTGGGCTGTTGGCGCGAAATACGACGCAAACAACATCTACCTCGCGACCGTTTATGCAGAGACTCGCAACATGAGCCGCCTGGGTAACAGCGGCGAAAACTATGTTCCGAATGATGATGGTAATGTTTATAACATTGCTAACAAGACTCAGAACTTCGAAGTTATCGCTCAGTACCAGTTCGACTTCGGCCTGCGTCCTTCCGTTTCTTACGTTCAGTCCAAAGGTAAAGACCTGAACGGCATCGGCGACCGTGACCTGGCGAAATACATCACCACTGGTGCGACTTACTACTTCAACAAGAACTTCAACGTGTACGGTGACTACCGCTTCAACCTGCTGGACGACAAAGATGCGTCCACCAGCTGGGTTGGCTCTGACAACCAGGCTACCGTTGGCGTAACCTACCAGTTCTAATCAGAACACCACTTTGTTATATGCTTAATGAACAGGGCTTCGGCCCTGTTTTTTTATGCCTGACAGAAAATAATGGCGACTTTTGAAAAGCCGCACGCTTTTCGTCGCAAACGGTTGGCATTTTGTAAATCTACCGTTAACCTGATAGCGGATTTCACTTCTGTAATCACAATGGAACTTCGTCATGTTTGAGAACATTACCGCCGCTCCTGCCGACCCGATTCTGGGCCTGGCCGATCTGTTTCGTGCCGACGACCGCCCTGGCAAAATCAACCTGGGTATTGGTGTATATAAAGATGAAACCGGCAAAACTCCGGTACTGACCAGCGTTAAGAAAGCTGAGCAGTATCTGCTGGAAAACGAAACCACCAAAAACTACCTCGGTATTGATGGTATCCCTGAATTTGGTCGCTGCACCCAGGAGCTGCTGTTCGGTAAAGGCAGTGCAATTGTGAGTGACAAACGTGCCCGCACAGCACAGACCCCAGGCGGTACCGGTGCGCTGCGCGTGGCGGCGGATTTCCTTGCGAAAAACACCTCTGTTAAGCGCGTATGGGTAAGCAACCCAAGCTGGCCGAACCACAAGAGCGTGTTTAACTCTGCGGGTCTGGAAGTGCGTGAATACGCCTACTACGACGCGGCAAACCACTCTCTCGACTTTGACGGCCTGCTGGCGAGCCTGAGCGAGGCGCAGGCAGGTGACGTGGTGCTGTTCCACGGCTGCTGCCACAACCCAACCGGTATCGACCCGACGCTTGAGCAGTGGCAACACCTGGCGAAGCTGTCCGTAGAGAAAGGCTGGCTGCCGCTGTTTGATTTTGCCTACCAGGGCTTCGCCCGTGGTCTGGAAGAAGATGCCGAAGGCCTGCGCGCGTTCGCAGCCGTGCACCAGGAGCTGATTGTCGCAAGCTCATATTCAAAGAACTTCGGTCTGTACAATGAGCGCGTGGGTGCCTGTACGCTGGTTGCCGCTAACGAAGAGACCGTCGATCGTGCGTTCAGCCAGATGAAATCGGTTATCCGCGCTAACTACTCTAACCCACCGGCACACGGTGCGTCTGTTGTTGCGACTATCCTGAGCAACGATGCGCTGCGCGCTATCTGGGAACAAGAGCTGAACGATATGCGTCAGCGTATTCAGCGCATGCGCCTGCTGTTTGTGAACACCCTGGCTGAGAAAGGCGCGGATCGCGACTTCAGCTTTATCATCAAACAGAATGGTATGTTCTCGTTCAGCGGTCTGACCAAAGAGCAGGTTCTGCGTCTGCGTGAAGAGTTTGGCGTGTACGCCGTGGCCTCTGGCCGCGTGAACGTTGCAGGCATGACGCCTGACAACATGGCGCCACTGTGCGAAGCGATTGTCGCCGTACTGTAATTTGCGCCCATAAAAAAGCCTGCGTTATGCAGGCTTTTTTTATTCGGGTTACCAGACAGGCATTTCATCCTGAAGGAACGGGTTATGGAGCCGTTCATAGCCCAGCGTCGACATCGGACCGTGTCCAGGGATAAACGTTACATCATCACCCAGCGGCAATAACTTCTGTTTAATCGACTGAATCAGTTGACCGTGGTCGCCGCGCGGAAAATCGCTGCGTCCTACGCCACCTTTGAAAATCACATCGCCGGAAATCAGCAGACGGGACTGGTCATCAAAGAAGACGATATGGCCTGGCGTATGCCCAGGACAATGCAACACCTGTAAAGTCACATTCCCTATGCTAACGCGCTCTCCTTCGTTCAGCCAGCGATCGGGCGTCAAAGGCTGACACTCATCCAGGCCAAACATGCGGCTTTGGGCGGGTAACCCCTGCAGCCAGAACTCATCTTCTTTTTCCGGACCAACTATCGGCACGCCGTAGTGTTCAGCCAGTTCAGCCGCTGCACCCACATGGTCGAGGTGACCATGCGTCAGTAAAATCTGCATGAGCGTCACGCCGCTGTCGGCGACTTCCTGCTTGATCTTCTCAGCGTCACCGCCGGGATCGACAAGCGCGGCCAGTTTAGTCTGTTCGCACCAGATGAGAGAACAATTCTGGGAGAACGCGGTAACCGGAATAATACGATAGTTCATACTGCTCCTGTGTTTCGTTATTACCAGTGCCGAACCGGACCGGTATCAATATGCACAAAGTTGCTGCTGGGGTAATATCCTACACCACCTGCGCGCATAGATAACGCAGCTTTGCGAATATTGGCTAACGAAACGCCTTCAATATGGAAATCCATTGCCTGTCCCTTCGTGTGATAGCTTTTTTTCGCTACCCCGCGACTGTGGGCGCGCAGTTCATTATTGGTATCAATCGAACGATAGCCAGAAATGAGCTGAACCGGCTTGCTGGTGCCCAGCAGGCCCTGAAGGCGGAAAAGCTGATCAAACAGTCCTGGATCGATGGCTTTTATTTTATTCGCGCGGAAATCACGGAAAAAATGGTTAAGTCTTGCTAATTCATCCTGAATATAGCCTCTGCCATCGAAAAACTCCGCTTTTAGCGACTCACCGGTATGCAGGTTGTTGAGCGTTAAAACTCGCGGACGAGGTGTCGAGAGGGTGGCAAATGCTGGCGTCGGCAAGATGGCCGCTGCGCCAAGCGCAACACCACCTAACGCCAGCAGTTTGCGGCGATTAGCGTCAAATTTGTCCATGATAATCAGGTCTACAGGTAAAAGAAATCGTAATATGCTTAGCGCACGAAGGGCACCTTAACTGGCAAAACCGGGTACGTCAAGGCGCCCAACCCCAGTGAATACGCGGCTTGCAGCGATATTGCCCCTTATTCACCCTAACTTACGACAATCATTTTTCCCGAACTGCTTCATTTACCTGATTAATTGTTCCGCTTTTGGCAAAATTTGTGCGCCGGATCGCGCGGTGAGATCATAATTGTAAATATCTGTACGGTACTGAGTACGCCCGTCTTCGCCAACAAACGCCGTCAGATAGTAAAGATTGACCGGAATGTTGTGTCGAATATTAACGTAACGCGTATCCCCCTGCTTCAGGGCATCGGAAATGCGCGTATCGTTCCAGCCCGCATCCTGCAATAGCATATTGGCCAGCTCCGAGGCTTTGTTCACGCGTACGCAGCCAGAACTCAGCGCGCGAGTATCTTTCTGGAACAGATTGTGGTTCGGCGTATCGTGCAGATAGATAGCGTCTGAACTCGGCATATTGAATTTGTAGCGCCCTAAAGAGTTATGCGCCCCGGGTGCCTGCTGGAAACGGAACGGCAGATTAGAAGCCGTAATTGTCGACCAGTCGACCATATAAGGATCGATGGCCTCTTTACTGTTCCATCCGCGCATCACCGTATAGCCATGACGTTCCAGATACCCCGGATCGTTCCAGACCTTCGGCAGAATGTCTTTTCTCGCCAGCGTCGGCGGCACGTTCCACGGTGGGTTAACCACCACGTTATTCAGCGCGCTGCTCATCATCGGTGTTTTACGATCCGGACGCCCGACAATCACGCGCGACGCCAGTTTTTCGCTACCGTCCTGATAATAGACCAGGGAATAAGCCGGAATGTTAACCATAATTCCGGTAGAGAGTGTTCCAGGCAGCAGGCGCAAACGCTGGATATTGAGCGCCAGCACACCTGCCCGCTGCGCAGGCGATACGTTCAGCCAGTCTCGCGTCGTCTGGCCAATGACGCCATCGGCCCCCAGCCCCTGTGCGGTCTGGAATTGCTTCACTGCCGCAACCAGCTCGCGATCGTATGCTGCGGGTTTATTGCTGACGGCAATCGTTTTTTTCTCTTTCACGGGAGCTGACGGGCTGACCGCCGCATTTTGCGGATCGTCGCCTGGCAACGCAATATGTGGCCCGCCATCAAGAAGACCGGAACGAGTCAGGATCTCGCGCAGGGCAGGCACATCGCTGCTCCACTGCCCCGGACGCAGCGTCGCGGTGCCGCGCATCTGAGGCCATGGGCGCGAGTCACCCACCAGCGCGAGGAGCGACTGGTGCAGAGTGGCATATTGTGGGTGCGCCGGTGCGAGGCTGGCGATAAAGCGCGGCAGTTCGCCGTTATCCAGCGCTAACTGCCATTGGTTAATCACCGACAGCGCCGGCGTCGCCAGCTTGTACGGCTTATCGCTGTAAAGCCAACGGTTGCCGTTGACCGAAATACCCGCCACGAACTGCAGGTAGCCCATCATGGCATCGGAAAGCACCACGTCTCGCGCCTGCCCGGTGACGGCAGGATCGGTTAACAGCTCAACCCATTTTGTAAACTGCGGCTGAAACCCTGCAATCGCAACCTCCGCCAGCTGCTGCTGGAAGGCGCGAACGGCATCGCGGTTTTCCCACATCGGTTTCATATCGCGGGCAGCATAAAGGAGCGTGAGCGGATTGAGATAGACAGGCGCGTACCCGGACGGCAGCCCCGACTGCAGCTGCTGGCTGAGCGATTCTGCGTCGATGCCTTCCGGCAGCGGCTTAATACCGGCCATGATAGCCGTTGCCGGAGACTGGTCCAGAGGCTGGGACAACGACGTTGGCTGCGCGCCTGTCGTTGCCGAGCTGTCAGTCGGCACAATTTCAGGCTCGTCGGCCTGGGCGGTTAACAGCGGAGCAAACATCACTGCCAGGCATAAACTCAGCGCCGACAGCTGACGACCACATTCTTTCTTAAGCAACATCCCTTGCCCCCTGTTTTCACGACATGCCCATCACGTTGGGGCTTTCTTTCATTATAGGTAGACGGCTAAGCTGTTGCCTTACCTTATGTAAAGAAGTTTAAAGATAACGCAGCCCTAAGCACAAGTTAAGTTTAAAAAAAAGCGGCGCCAGGGCGCCGCTTCGGGTCAGAAGACGCTTCAGGAAGCGTCCGCCGTGGTTTCAGGCAATGATTCTGGCGGCTGCGGTGCAAAGCCACGCAGCCCAACAACGTGAACGTGTTCGCTGTTCTGGAACACTTTACGCACCAGCTTGTAGGTTGTCCCTTTTTCGGGACTGATGTTCTCAGGTGCCGCAATGATGAGCTGCATATCGAGACGTTCGCAAAGCTCAAAAAGCGTGGCAATGGAGCGCGCATCAAGACGCGCAGCCTCATCAAGGAACAGCAGTCGGCAAGGGGAGATGTCTTTGCCGCGCAGGCGGCGCGCTTCGTCTTCCCAGCTCTGTACCACCATCACCAGAATTGACATACCGGTACCGATCGCTTCACCGGTAGAGAGCGCTCCGGATTCCGCACGCAGCCAGCCGTCTGAGCCACGGTTTACCTCAACTTCCATTTCCAGATAGTTTCGGTAGTCCAGCAGCTCTTCACCGATGGTTTGCGGCGTACGCTGTCCCATATCAATCTGCGGGTTCAGGCGCTGATAGAGCTTCGCCAGCGCTTCGGAGAAGGTCAGACGGTTACTGTTAAACAGATCCTGATGCTGCTCATGCTGCTCAGAAAGCACTTCCAGCAGGGTGGCATGCGCTTCACGCACGTTAACGTTGAGGCGCACGCTGTTCACCTGACCAAACGACACGCTCTGCAGCCCCTGGTTGAGCTGGCGGATACGGTTCTGCTCGCGCTGAATGGTTTTACGAATAATGTTCGCCACGCTGCGGGAGCTGATTGCCAGCTTCTGCTCGCGGGAGGTCAGCTCTTCCGTCAGACGGCCCAGCTCGATTTCCATCTGTTCGATGGCTTCGACCGGATCGTCAGTACGGATGATGTCCTGGCGAATACGCTCGCGCAGGTGCTGGTAAACCGCCACGAAGAACTGGATTTTACGTTCAGGACGTTTCGGATCCTCAGACATACGCAGGACATCGCGCAGGTGTTCGTTATCCGCCACCGCCAGACGCAGGGCACCCAACGCCTTATCCGACATGGAACGCAGCTCATCGGCGGAGAGATATGCCAGCTCGCGACGGTGCAGACGACGCTCGACGTTATTGTCTTTCACCATGCGCATCACCGCGCACCAGCCCGCCTTGGCGGTCACGACCTGCTCACGCATTTCATGATAATCGCGTTCCAGCTTGCGAAGGCGACGGGTCAGGTTATCCATTTCCGCTTCGCAGAAGGTCAGCGCTTTTTCCAGCTGATTACGACGCGCACGGTTATTGCTGAGCTGCGAATGCAGTTCGTCACGACGGATACGCGCGCGCTCTTCTGCCCCGCTATCGGCACGAACGCCGATGTCCTGAAGCTCTTTCTGCAGATCGTTTAACAGCTCTTTCTTGGTGTCGAAGGAGCTTTTCAGCGAGGCCAGCACCTGATTGTACTGGTTCAGCTGAGCGGAGTGGCTGCGCATTGCTTCGCGGGCGCGAGTACGTTCCGCTTCAGCCTGCTCAAGACGCTGACGCAGCTTTTCGTTCAGGTCACTGTTACCGCTCAGCATTTCCGCCGAATCGGAGTAGCCGAAGTGGGCGCGACGCTGCACCACCTCCGTCAGGGCAAACGCCTGCTGACGCGCCTCGCGCTGCACCTGCTGCGACCAGGCATAATCTTCTTTTAACTGCTCAAACTGTTCCGGGTCGCTCTGCAGAACAGAAACAACAGGCTCCAGCTTCGCCAGCTGATTGCCGTGCTGCTGCACGAAGCGCGCAGCTTCCTGCGCTTCATCCAGACGCTCCTGGATCTCGTCCACGCGATCGGCCAGGGTGTCATCCGCCAGCAGATTCAGGCGCGGCAGAATGCGGTTAAGGGCAGCAACCCCCTCTTTGGCCTGTTCAAACTGAACGCGACTCTGCTGGTTATCATTTTCATGGCTGGCAATCGCACGTTCAAGCTCGCCACGGCGGGTATTGAGCTTGCGGATTTCGGCTTCCGGATCCGCGTCAAACGCTACGGCGAGATGGCTGCCGATAAAGCGGCTGAAAGACTGGTGCAGACGCTGGGTTTTCTGCACGTCAAACGACAGCGTCGCAAAACGTTCAGACAGCGTTTCACGCTCGGCGTGCAGGCTTTCGATGCGGCTTTCGCGCGCGGCGCGGCCAAACAGCGGCAGTTCCGGGAAGCGGGAATAGCGCCACTGACGGTCGGCGATTTTCACCACCACCGCTTTTTCCAGCTCGTCGACGCTGAATACGCTGTCATCGAACGACTGCGGATCCCCTTCGATCAAGTAGAGATCTTCCGGACAATCTTCCAGGCCGGCAAGCTGCTCAGAAATCAGCGACAGATCCGGGACCACTATCGCGTTGCGGGATGGACCGTACAGCGCGGAGAAGTACGGGGCATCATCAAGACCTACATCGTCATAAATCTCGGACAGCAGCACGCCGCCAAAACGCTCGGCGAGTGCATTCAGGCGCGGATCTTCTGACCCGCCCGGCTGGCTTAAGCGTTCAATTTCTTCGTCGACGTCACGCTTGCGCGCGCCCACTTCATCACGCTCAACAATGGCTTCGCGCTCGCGCTCCAGCAGCTGCTGCAGGTATTCTGTCACTTCCTGACTGGATTCGAACTGCTCGCCGCACTGTTCGCTGAGCTGGTTCAGGCTGCTTTGAGCCGCCAGCCAGACCGGCGCCCGCTCCAGAAGCGTCTTCGAACGGGACTGAAGCTGCTCCAGCTCCTGACGCAGAGTCATACGCTGTTCGCTGGCGCTGGAGACCGTGTCTGAAAGCGCAGCGATACGCGCTTCCAGCTCCTGATGCAGGGCCTCAAGCTCGTCGAAATCGTAATTTTTTCCCTGACGCTTGCAGAATTCCGCCAGCAGACGCTCGGCTTCCTGCTGCTCGCGCAGGCGCTGCTCCAGCTCGTTCAGACGCATACGCAGCGGCTGAACCTGCTCGGCCAGATGGCGCTGGTTCACGCCGTCGCGCAGCAGCTCACGGGCAACGTCCCAGGCTTCGCTACGCGCCAGCGGGCCGTTAATCGCAACGACTAACTGATAAGCCTGCTCAAACTGGCTGTGCGCCGTTTGCGCGACGCTCATTTTTTGTTCGAGGGACAGCAGTTTCTCGGTGGCTTCCTGCTCTTTGGCCTGGAAGGTATCCAGCCACTCGTCGGCGCTTTCCGGCGTCAGGTCAGGCAGATGGCACAGCTCTTTCGCGCGCTGCAATGCCTGCAATGCCTGGGTGTACTGAATCGCACGCGTCTGCTGCACGTCCAGCGCCTGCTGGTAATCGGCAAGCTGGCTTTTCAGCTCATCCACTTCCAGCTCGGCGGCTTCGGCGCGGGCTTCGTTCTCTTCCTGCATGTCGGCGGCTTCGGCCACCACTTCATTTTGCTCTTCGAGACGGATCTGCAGCTCGTCGAGGTCCGCTTCATAGCGCTCGATTTTTTCCTGCTGACGGAGCGCAGTTTGCACCAGGTTCAGGTGATCGCTGGCGGCCTGGTAGTCGGCTTCCAGGTCGCCCTCGGCACCGTTGTGCTCACCGAGTTCGCGCGCCATTTCGACGTGCTTGTACTGCTCGGCCACCAGCTGTTTACGGGAGGTAAACAGCTCGCGACGGTATTCTAATGCCTGATCGAGATGCACGCGGCGCTCGTTGGCGTGGCGCATGTAGTCCGCCGCCACATAGTTGGTGGCTTCGCTGATCAGGTGTTTAAACAGGTCACGATCGGACTGGGTAACGCGAATCGCTTCCAGCGTCATCCGGTTTTCACGCAGCGCCGCTTCCATATCCTGGAAGGCCTTACGCACCCCGCTGTTTTCCGGCAGCAGGTAGTCGCGCAGGGAGCGGGTAATGGCGCTGGAGATACCGCCGTACAGAGACGCTTCGATCAGGCGGTAGTATTTGCTACGGTCTGATGCGGTGCGCAGACGACGCGCCACCACGCCCAGATCGAACATGAGCGAGTGGTAGTCGGTAATCGAGTTGAACTGCTTGAACTGGACGCCTTCAATGGCTTCCAGTTTATCCTTCAGCTCCTGCAGCGTCAGCACGCGCGCCTGGCGTTCATTCAGGGTTTCCGTCAGCAGCGCCGTCGGCTGCACGGAGGTCGGCAAGCCCTGAATCGCAAACGGCTTGATATCCACTTTACGGTCACGGCCAGCGACCTGCTGCAGGCGCACGCCCACGACTACACGCTGATGGCGGGAGTTAATGACGTCCAGAACCGAATAACAGACGCCGGCCTTCAGCTTACCGTGCAGACCTTTATCACGGGAGCCGCTTGTTGCTCCCGCTTCGGTGGTGTTACGGAAGTGAAGCAGCGTCAGGTCAGGGATCAGCGCCGTGACAAAGGCCGCCATGGTGGTGGATTTACCCGCCCCGTTACCGCCGGAGAGCGTCGTGACCAGCTCATCCAGATCGAACGTTCGGGCAAAGAAGCCGTTCCAGTTAATCAGCGTCAGTGAGCGAAATTTACCGCGTTCAATCATTACTCTTCCTCCCCGCTATCCGGCAGATTCTCTTCATGCTCATCATTGAGCTGCAAATGGTTTTCCACCGGCATCGCTTCACCGTCGCGGATCATGCGAAGCTGCGCTTCACGCGCGTCATCGCCCGCACGCACGTCGGCGCCGAAGCGGAAGACAGATTCCGTAATGCGGAATTTGCTGCTGTCGTGGCCCATAAACCAGACCATCCCCAGACGACGCAGACGGTTCAGGGAAGAGCGAACCTTTTCCTGTAATTTCTGACGGTCAAGATCCGAACCCGTGGAACGGTTGTTCACCAGCTTGAGCAGCTTGCTTTCATCTGCCAGCGTCAACAGCTCGTCGTAAAGTTCCTGTTGGGTGAAGATCCCTTCATTCGCCAGACGTTCCGGGCTGAGGTAGAGGTAGCAAAGAATTTTGCCGACCATCATGTCCAGCTCGGAGAGCACGGAACGCGGAATCAGCGTCGTGGAGCGCGGGCGCAGGTAGAAAAACCCTTCCGGCGCGCGGATAAGCTCCACGTTGTAGCGTGCGTAAAACTCTTCCAGGTACTCCTGAAAGTCCATCAAAAAGGCGTGATTATCCAGCTCGTCTAAGCCAATGTGACGACCGGCACGCAGCTGGCTGTCCAGCGCCGGAAATAACGGATTCGCCAGCGCCTGTGCCAGCTTAACCGGCATCACTTGTTCAATATTTGTCAATGACATGCGCCTGTACCTTGGCTCCGTAATCGTTAATTGGCTGCCACTTCGGCGGCAGTCCGGTGAAATCTGCTTGCGCGATACCCAGGCGTACCGCCTGGTCTACCACAATGCGGGCGACGTCGAAGTGGCGCGCACGAGGATATTGCGCCAGATAGTCGCGCACCACGAGTCCAAGATCCAGCGGAGCTTGTCTGGTTTTGTAGACCGCGAGCTGTTCTTCGATCATCGCCGCAAGCTGCTCGCGAATTTCGTTAAATTCTTCGTATTCCAGATCCGGCGGCAGTTCACCGGTCACCTCTTCATCGCGCAGCGCCATCTCTTCGTCACGCATATCCAACAGACGATCGGCATTGGCGTAGGTCAACGCCCACGGCGCATCGAAATAGGTCTGTACCGACTGACGCAGACGCTGAGCAAAGACGCGGTTTTTATCCATATCGATCGCGGTACGGATAAATTTATGCACGTGTCGGTCATAGCCGATCCACAGGTCGATCGACTGCTGGCCCCAGCTGATAATACGGTCGAGTTTGCTCTGCAGGTCGAACACCAGACGGTCAATAAAGTGCAGATCGTCGTGCGCCAGGGTCGCATCCTGGATGCGCAGAAGGTTCGCCTGAAGCTTATCCCCTGCGGCTTCCAGCGTATCCTGGAGCTCACGCAGCGTGCCGGAGGTTTCTGACAGCAGAAGTTCACAGCTGGAGATGGCCGCTCGCCAGTCTTTATTCAGCAGCTGTGCGATATCGTCTTTCACCTGCTGCTGCTGCTCGTCCATCAGGCGCTGGGTGAGATCGATACTGTCGAAAATCTCGGCCACCGAATATTTCAGCGGCGCGTAGACGTTACGGTGCCAGTGGAATTCGTCACCGTTTTCATCCGCCGCGTCGGCGGCGCGCTTAAGCTCACCCGCCACGATCGAGAGCTGCATGGAAAGACGCAGCGTGGAAAATTCACGCTGGCGGATATAATAATCGGTGATGCCGATGCCCAGTGGCGTCAGACGATAGATGGCGTTTCCTTCCGCCTGCTCGCTGGTAAAGCGGTTCAGCAGACGTTGACGCACCATATCGTTGATTGCGTTGTTGGCACGCACGCTAATGGTTTCGCTGGTTTGCTCAAACGCATCACTGACATGGCGGAACGCATCCACCAGTTCACCCTCGCTCATTTCACCATCCAGCCGTTCGCCGTTCAGCGTGGCAACCGCCAGCAGGAAAGAGAGTCTGTCTACCGGCAGCGAGATGGAGAAATCGTTTTTCCTGGCCCAGGCAACCAGTTCGGGGACTGTCTGGGAAAATTCACTCATAGGTTATCCTTGCATCTGCGGCTTGTGCGCGGTGACGTGAATATAGCGGCCAAGGCTGATAAAAGGCTCCTGACGGCAATACCGCGTTTCTAATTCTGTTAAGGTGTCAAAACAGTCACGCTGTTTGTGTTTTTCACGCAGATAATCATGAAACACCCTGACGCCCGTCTTCCCGACTATCTGCCAGCCAATCGCTTCAAGCCAGCCATAAACCTGCTGTGGATCGCGCGGATAGTCCGGGGAAAGCGTGCGCTTTTTCTTTTTGGGCATCCCGACCTGAACATAGTCGAAGTTTCCTGCAACCATGTTGTGCATCAGAAAGCCGTTAGCATTGTAGAACATCAGCGACAGCGTGCCGCCCGGGCGCAACATCGACCACAGGGTTTGTAACACGCTTTGCGGATCGGCAACCCACTCCAGCACCGCATGAAACAATATCAGATCAACCTGGGTTTCCAAATGCTGTGCGATATCCTGAGCGGCGCATTGTATAAAATGCATGTTGTGGCTCACACCTTTCTCTTCTGCCGCACGCGTCGCCCGGGCGACCATTTCAGCAGAAAGATCGCAAAGCGTGACGTGATGACCGCGTTCAGCCATTTTTATGGCCGTCTGCCCTTCACCGCCACCGGCGTCCAGCACGCGCAACGTTTGACCACCGAACGTAGCCAGAATGGTGTCCAGATCCTGCCAGAGGATCGTCTGACGGAGCTGCCCTTTCGTGGTGCCATAAATGTTGCGCGAAAACTTTTCCGCGATGTCATCAAAATTGCGATCCCGCATTGGGAGAGTTCCACCCGCTAACTGCAAAACTGCTATTTTGTCACACCCGCGCGGAGAATGAACCTCTCTGGTGTAATATCACGGGTAATCACCTGCTATATGGTCAAAAAAGGAACCAAAAAGGATGCTTTTTACCCTTAAGAAATACATTGGAGGGATGATGCTTCCCCTTCCGCTGCTGCTCATCATCATCGCGCTGGGGCTGGCGCTGGTGTGGTTCAGTCGCTTTCAGAAAAGTGGCAAAACGCTTATCACGCTCGGCTGGTTAGTCTTGCTGCTGTTAAGCCTGCAACCGGTCGCGGATGGTCTGTTACGCCCCATCGAAAACAAGTACCCGACATGGCAGGGAAATCAGAAAGTGGCGTATATCGTGGTGCTGGGCGGCGGATATACCTGGGATCCTGACTGGGCCCCCAGTTCAAACCTGATCAACAACAGCCTGCCGCGGCTGAACGAAGGTATTCGCCTCTGGCTGGCGAATCCGGGATCAAGAATGATCTTCACCGGCGCGGCGGCCAAAACGAACCCGGTGAGCACGGCTGAAGCGGGCGCCAGGGTCGCGGAATCGCTCGGCGTACCGCGTTCTTCAATAATCACTCTCGACAGCCCAAAAGATACCGAAGAAGAGGCTGCCGCTGTGAAGCAGGCGATTGGCGATGCCCCGTTCTTACTGGTGACCTCCGCCTCACACCTGCCGCGCGCGATGATTTTCTTTGAGAAGCAAGGCCTGCACCCGCTTCCCGCGCCGGCAAACCAGATGGCCGT
This sequence comes from Enterobacter vonholyi, assembly GCF_008364555.1. Classification (GTDB taxonomy): domain Bacteria; phylum Pseudomonadota; class Gammaproteobacteria; order Enterobacterales; family Enterobacteriaceae; genus Enterobacter; species Enterobacter vonholyi. The sequence continues at coordinate 221,476 of NZ_VTUC01000002.1, read as the reverse complement.
CGACGCGCCGCTCAACCCGTGGGAGCGGGCTATCCCCTCCCCGGCGTGGCTGATGCATAGCGACCGCGTCGGCTATGAGACGCTTGGACGCCTCTGGCAGTGGCTGAAAGGATCGTCAGGCGAGCCAGGGCAACAGTGATTTTGTTGCCAGATCGAAGTTTGCGCGATTAAAACGTCCGGTGTTCACCAGCTGCGCGACTTCGTCCCAGAGCAGGTACAGCCAGCGCCGCCAGAGAAATGCTTCCGCAACAGGGGCGCGCTGAAGGTAATGCCACAGTAAACCTTCCGCCGCCCCGCTGTCGCTGAGCCTGAAGAGCTCATATTCGCGCGGAGCCCAGAGCATGATCCCCGGCCCGAGCATCGCCAGAAGCTGATCGCTGTGGGCATCTTTGAGCATGCTGCGCAGGGTGAAATTACCGTGGATCAAAACGCAGTTGTCATTAAAACCGTCGAACAGTGCCGGTAGGCACTCGCGGGTGCGAAACAGAATGCGTTTGTCCTGCATGGTTAAACCGGTATTGTTGAACTGGTTAAGCGTCCCCCAGAGCACTTCCACCCGCTGGCGGTACCACTGCGGCCACAGGTTTTCCTGAGTGCTGTCGACCGGACCAACAAGCCCGCGGCTATCCTGACGGTGCCAGGCCAGCAGCGCCTCGACAATCTGGTCTTTTAACTGCTCCCAGCGTTCCGGCGTGCGCGCAGGCGCTTCAACGGACACACCGCGTAAACGCTCAATCAGCAGCACGTCCGGGCCGGGGTGTTCCTCGTGGGTCATCACGCCGTACACCGTCGGCATACGGACGGTCCCCTCCCGCGCCAGCATCGACATTTTCCATGCAAGCTGCCTGGCTACTCCCGGCGAGGTGAAACTTCTGGCCATCAGCGGCATTGGGTTGCCCTGACTGTCATACAATGACCAAAGCGCGGTATCGGCCTTTTCACTCACGCATTCTACCCGGCTTAATTTCTCACCCAGCAGATGGCTAAGTTCGGCACGCAGCTGTTCCATATGAGATTACCCCCATTAAGACTACTGCTTTTATAATGAGCGTCCTTAATGAAGATGTCACCCGGAAGAGATCAATCAGGAAAAAGAAAGTGAAAAATAAAGCGGAGAGTGCATCCCTCACTGCGGAGAGATGCCGGTAAGATTAACGCAATTCGGCTCGAACGCGCTCAAGATCTTCAGGGGTGTCTACGCCCGTGCCGGGAACTTCCTCAGCAACGGCAACGTGAATTTTCTCGCCGTACCAGAGCACGCGAAGCTGCTCCAGCATTTCGATATGCTCCAGCGGGCTCGGCGCCCAGGCCACATAGCGGCGAATAAAGCCGGCGCGATAGCCGTAGATGCCAATATGACGCAGGAAGGTATCACCGATGGTCTCTTTAGAAAGCGCAAAGCGATCGCGATCCCACGGAATCGTAGCTCGGGAGAAATAGAGCGCATAGCCTTCCGCATCCATGACGACCTTCACCGCATTCGGATTGAATGCCTCTTCAGCGTGGTGAATGGGTACCGCCAGCGTGGCCATTCCGACCTGACGCTGGGCCAGGTTTTCGGCCACCTGACGGATAATCACCGCCGGGATCATCGGCTCGTCACCCTGCACGTTTACGATGACCGTATCATCACTGAAACCACATTTCTCAACCACTTCCGCCAGACGTTCGGTGCCGGACTGGTGATCGGCGCGGGTCATGCATACCTCACCGCCTGCTGCCTCAACCGCACGGGCGACGTCAGGATGATCGGTAGCAACAATCACGCGGTCGGCACCGGATTCCCTTGCACGCTCAAGAACATGCACAATCATCGGCTTGCCGTTGATATCCACCAGCGGTTTACCCGGCAGACGCGTTGAGGCATAACGCGCAGGGATAATGACAACAAAACTCATGGTTTGCTCTCTTCTGCTACCAGGGAACGGGCTTCATTTTCCAGCAGTACCGGAATGCCGTCACGCAGCGGGAAAGCCAGGCTGTCGAGCTTGCAAATGAGCTCCTGTTTGTCCTGGCTGTAGTAGAGTTTGCCGTTGCATACCGGGCAGGCAATAATTTCAAGTAAACGGTGATCCATAGTTCCTCCGTATGGGTAATAGCTAAAGCTTAACACATTCCCTTTTCAGGGCGTGCCTGTTTCCCAGCCACTTCGACAGGATGTAAACAATCCATCAGGTACCCGGCCCAGCGTCACGTCGCGGGCACCCTGCCAGCGCGCGAATTCGCTAATGGCGGACGTTAACCCTTTTTCCAGGCTCGCCGTCACCCTGACGCCTTCTTGCAGATAAAGCGCAATGATTTCAAGCGTTCCGGTCTTGCGGTGCATTTTGGCATCCATACGCCCGACCAGTTGCCCCTTGTGCAGCAGCGGTAAAACAAAATAGCCGTACTGGCGCTTTGGAGCCGGGGTATAACATTCCAGCCGGTAGCTAAAATCGAACAGCTGCTCGGCGCGTTTTCTGTCCCAGACGACCGGGTCGAAAGGCGACAGCACCGCACTGTGTGTTGCCTGAAGTTTCCCCTCCAGGGCCTGAGGCAGTAGCGGGAGGAGATCCGCATGCAGCCACATTTCGCCCAGCGTTTCCACCGTGACGGGAATGATGCGCTGTTCGCTTTGCCACATGTCCAGCAAAGGTTTCAGCGGAGGCTGGCGGAGGCGGTAATAGTCTGCCAGCCATTGGGTGCGGAAAATCCCCAGGCTGCGGGCGCTGTTCTCCAGCATGATGGCCTCAGCCGCCTCCTGGGTAAGCAGGTCACGCTCGTCGTCCCAGTGCGGCATCACGCGAGGCGTAAGATCGTAGACGCGCTGAAAATTACGCCGCTCAATCACCATCACTTTGCCAGAGGTAAACAGCCCTTCGAGATGACGTTTATGCGGCTTCCACTCCCACCAGCCGCTGGTGCCTTTGCGCGGGTGTTCAAAATCGGCGGAACGTACGGGACCGTTTTCCTGAATATGCGCGATGAGCTGCTCAATTTCAGCCGCATGTTCCTGCATCCACGCCTGTCGGTATTTCCAGCCCATCTTTTCCGGCGCGAGCATGCGGTGACGAACCAGGGCAAAATCGCTGCGGGGCAGAAAGCAGGCTTCGTGCGCCCAGTACTCCATCAACTCCCCCTTGCTTAGCGCTTCATCCAGCCACTGCGAAGGATAATTCCCCAGTCGACTAAACAGGACCAGGTAAGGGCTACGGGCCACAATGTTAATGGTGTCGATTTGAAGCAGCGACATGCGCTGGACGGTAGAGAGAATATCGGCAGGCTGTGCGCGGCGGCGGGGCTTTTTGAGCAGCCCCTGCGCGGCAAGGTGTAAATGACGTGCGGCTGAAAGCGAGAGTTGCGGTAATGACATGCGTTTTCCTGTCAGTCTAAGCGCCACCGGAACCGCGTAAGCCTTTACTGCACCAACGCAATCAGTTCCTGGAGCAAGTGTTCCGGCTGCTCGCCGCTGAGTTCAGCGTCAACCGGCAGATACCACCAGTTATCTTTCGCAAAGGCACGGCATTTTACCGCATCTTTTTCAGTCATGATCAGCGACTGTCCGGGCACAGTCAGGGCGTCAACCTGCCCTTCCACCAGCGCCTGGTGGTCGGCCAGCGGAACGCGTTTTTCAAGCCGGGCACCACACTGTTCCAGCGTCGCGAAGAAGCGCGGGGGATGACCAATTCCCGCCATCGCCACCGGTGAAGGTAGTTCAGCAACCGACCGGCGTTCACCCGTCGCCAGGTTGACCGCCAGACCCGGCTGCAGGTGCATCGCGATTTCGCCCGATTTTGCCTCTCCACCGTTCACAATCACCGCATCAACGGACTTCAGTCGCGAAGCACGTTCACGCATAGGGCCGGCAGGCAGCCACCAGCCGTTACCGAAACGGCGAACACCGTCGATGACCACGATCTCTTTATCACGCGCCAGGGCATAGTGCTGCAAGCCATCATCAGTGATGATGATTTGTACCGCCTGTTCGGCAAGCAGTGCCTGAACGGCGTCGCTGCGCACCGGAGAGACCGCAACCGGCGCGCCGGTACGCTGGAAAATCAATACCGGTTCATCACCCGCTTCGGCTGTCGTGGTTTCCGCCGTCAGCAGCAGCGGATAACGCGCCGCTTTGCCACCATATCCGCGCGATACCACCCCTGGGCGGATGCCGCGTTTTTGCAATTGCTCCACCAGCCAGATCACCACCGGCGTTTTACCGTTGCCCCCTGCCGTAAGATTACCGACAACCACAACCGGCACCGGCGCGCGCCAGGCACGCTTCAGCCCCAGACGGTAAAGCAGACGGATAATGCCGCTTACCAGGCCGTATAGCCAGGATAGCGGCAAAAGCAGCAGCCACAGCGGGTTCTCACCGGACCAAATGCGTGCAATCATTCGCCAAACTGCATCTTATGAAGCTGGGCGTAAACGCCGCGGTGCTCCAGCAGGTCAGCATGGCTTCCGCGTTCAACAATGATACCGTCCTCAACCACGACGATTTCGTCAGCCTGCTCGATAGTCGACAGACGGTGTGCAATCACCAGCGAGGTACGGTTCTTTTGCAGCTCATCCAGTGCAGACTGAATAGCACGTTCTGATTCCGTATCCAGCGCAGAGGTCGCTTCGTCCAGAATCAGAATCGGGCTATCGCGCAACAGCGCACGCGCAATGGCGATACGCTGACGCTGACCGCCGGAAAGAAGTACCCCGTTTTCACCGATTATCGTATCCAGGCCGTTATCCATCTTATTGATAAAGTCCATTGCGTAGGCCATACGCGCGGCGTTCTCAATCTGCTCGCGGCTGTACTCATCAGTGCGCGCGTAAGCGATGTTGTTGGCGACCGTATCGTTAAACAGATGCACGTTCTGAGAAACCAGAGCAACCTGGTTACGCAGCGACTGAAGGGTATACTCCCGCAGGTCATGCCCGTCTAACAGGATCTCACCTTCGTTAATATCGTAAAAACGGGTGATCAGACTGGCAATGGTCGATTTACCCGAGCCGGAACGGCCTACCAGCGCCACGGTTTTACCCGCCGGAATGGACAGGTTGATATTACGCAGGGCCGGTGTTTCGCGGCCAGGGTAGGTAAAGGTCACATTGCGAAACTCAACGTCGCCGTTTGCACGCTCAATGACGCGCTTACCTTCATCTTTTTCCTGTTCGGAATCCAGAATGCTGAACAGGGTCTGACAGGCAGCCATCCCACGCTGGAACTGGGCGTTGACGTTTGTCAGGGATTTCAGCGGACGCATCAGGGCGATCATTGAGGAGAAGACCACGGTGATGGTACCTGCAGTCAGCGTCTCCATTACGCTTGGGAAGCTTGCCGCATACAGGACGAATGCCAGCGCCAGTGACGCAATCAGCTGAATAATCGGGTCAGAGATGGAAGAGGCTGAGACCATTTTCATCCCCTGAAGACGCATTTTGTTGCTGACTTTATCAAAGCGTTTTGTTTCGACTTCCTGACCGCCGAAGATCAACACTTCCTTATGCCCTTTCAGCATCTGTTCCGCGCTAGTGGTAACCTGCCCCATCGTGTTCTGCATATTCTTACTAATATTGCGGAAGCGCTTTGAGACGACGCGGATGGCAATAGAAACTACCGGCGCCAGAACGATAAGGATGAGCGACAGCTGCCAGCTGTAATAGAACATCATCACGAACAGGCCGATGATTGACGCGCCCTCACGCACAACGGTGATCAGTGCGCTTGAGGACGAGGAGGCAACCTGCTCGGAGTCGTATGTAATACGCGACAGCAGCGTCCCGGTAGACTGCTTGTCAAAGAACGAGACCGGCATGCCCATCATGTGGCTGAACAGGCGACGGCGCATGGTCATCACCACTTTCCCGGATACCCAGGAAATGCAGTAGCTGGAGATGTAGCTGGTGATACCGCGTAAGATCATCAGTCCGATAACCACCAGAGGCATCCATAGCAGCACTGAGCGATCCGTTTTACCAAAACCGTCGTCCAGTAACGGTTTGAGAAGCGATAGCATAAAAGTATCGCTGGCTGCGTTGAGGATTAACGCTACTCCCGCCACGATCAGGCCTGTTTTAAAGGGCGCAATCATCGGCCAGAGACGGCGGAAGGTTTGCCACGTGGAGAGATCTTTGTCGTTATGCATTCAAAAAACCAGCATTCGTTGAAATAGCCGCATATTCTACCCGTTATCGACGGGCGCGCCAAACCACTGATGATACCAAACGGGTAAAAATTGCTCTCGCAAGCGCCGGATTTGCCAGTGATGTTGCGAGAATGTCACCGATATTTGTCCAGAATGAGGGGTATCGTGCCAGATATACCCCTCTTTTCGATAGCGTCGGACAACTTTTGCTGACGGGAATCGCCATGCGTTATAGCGGGCCGCTGAATCCAGAGCGATTTTACCTTCCACGCGCTGTACCAGCGGCAAGGAAGAAGAAGTAATGCTGCCATGATGGGGCACCTGTATGAGGGTAGAGGTCAGATAACGCCAGTAATGGCTAAGCATAGCCTGTTCCGCCTGCGCTTCAATATCTCCTGTTAGCAGAACATTCTGCTCACCGTCGTCGATTTTTACCACGCAGGAATGGTTGTTTCCCTGAGCCGGGTAATTTTCAGGGGGCCAGTGTACGGTGAAGGAGAGTCCCTGCCATCTCCATCTCTCCCCGCGAAAACAGGGGTGATGCCCCGCCTGGCGCAATGGGCTTCTTACCCACAGGTCAGGCCACGCTTTTTGCAACGATGCGAGACCTCCCGCATGGTCGAGGTGCTCATGACTGAGAATAACGCCTTCAGGCCGCAGGTGATGCCAGCGAAGCCACGGGATTAGTAACCGCTGTCCGCTGTCCCCGCCCGGCCAGGCGAGCCCGGTATCATAGAGAATGGCCTTCCCCTGCCGTTCAATGACTATTGCCAGCCCCTGCCCCACATCCAGCATATGCAAAGTCCAGCTCTCGCTTTTTTCCGTTCTCCAGAGAGGAAATGTCAGTAAGACACTTCCTGCAAAACAAACGGCGGGAAGGGTTTTCCAGGCACGAAAACGCCAGCCAATGATGATAAGCCAGGGCAGTAGTGTCATGTACTGCCAGCGTTGATCTACACTCTGCCAGCCATCAGGCAGGCGCATGAGGAGCCAGAATAGCCCCGCAAGTGACTTATCGGCTGCAAACCAGACAACGCTTTCCAGTGCTTCCAGCGGCAGCAGATGAAGCAGCATGCCGAGCAGGATCAGCGGTACGGAGACAAACGTCACCAGAGGAACGGCAAAGAGATTCGCGACCAGTGAGGTGAAGCTGAAGCCATGGAAAATCAGAACCTGTAATGGCATCAGCAGCATCAGCATACCGACCTGCAGATAGAGCAGGTTCAGCAGCGGCCGTATACGTCGGGCCCGTTGCCAGTCAGGAAGAGGCAGCCACTGAAACCAGAAAATCAGCGCGGCGACGGCAAATGCAGACAGGGCAAGACTCTGCGAAAGTACGGCTAAGGGATCGCTTATCAGGATCGCTGCGATACAGCATCCCCATACCTGCCAGGGAGACCATTGGCGGGCAGCGATCCGCAACATTGCAAGCACAGAAAGCGCGATGACCGTTCGTAGCGCAGGAGGTTGCAGACCGGTAAGCCAGGCATAGAAGGCGGCAAAGCATAACCCAGCCAGGAGAGGCATTTGCCAGTGGACCCGATGGCTGGGTAATAAAAACTGGAGTCCACGTGCAAGTAACCAGACGAGAGAGGCTGCCAGCGCGATATGCAGGCCCGAAATCGCCATCAAATGCAGCGTCCCGGTTTCACGCATCAGGTCTTTTATTTCACGGGGAACATCCAGACGTTCACCCATCCCAAGTCCGAGGATAACCGCACCCCAGCGGTAAGCAGAAAGTCGGTTTTGCAGTGACATCAGGTATTGCGCTCGCAGGCTGCAGCGCCCATCGACGAGTTCAGCACGGGTGAAGCGCCCACTCAGCGTTTGATGTTGGGCAAAGGCGCTGCGCTGAGAATCATAACCGCCGTCGTTCAGTTCGCCATGGGCAGGCCTGAGCCTGAGCGTCATGGTCCAGCGCTGACCGGCACACGCTTTCTGTGCCAGATAGTTGCCATACAGCGTTACGCCGGTTGAAGCCCACCAGCGCTTGCCATCAATGCTGCGAATGTTTCCCTGATGCAAAGTAGCGCCGTCGGTCGATGTGAGCTCTACCTCAGCCTGCACGGCCCCCGTGGTTAAATGCTGCATCGGCCAGACGCTCTCCTGCGCGGCCAGAATGCCCCACGCACAAAATAACAACGTAATACCAGCATACTTCACTCGATGGTTTTGCCATGCAGCAAGCACTATCCCGCCAGCCACCATGACCCACACGGTGTAAGGTGATGGCAGTTCAGGTAACCAGAGTAACGGGGCTATCGCCAGAATGGCGCAGATACTAAGCGTGGGAATTCCCATTGCTACCTCCCTGTTTCAGAGCGGCAGTATGTATGCAAGCAGTGCGAAATGTCAGATGAGAAGAATGCGTTTTACAGCGCGCGCTGTGTTGTTTTTATCGGCTTACAGAAAACGAAACTGAAAATGCGGGACATCTTCAGAATAAAAGCGACAGACACAAAAAAAGCACCCGCAGGTGCTTTCTTTCGAACCCAGTTTAACCGGCTGGCTAAACTCAGTTACCGTAAATATTGGCGCGATCGCGCAGTTCTTTACCCGGCTTAAAGTGTGGAACGTACTTACCTTCCAGCTCGACTTTATCGCCAGTTTTCGGGTTACGCCCGGTACGTGGAGCACGATAGTGCAGAGAAAAACTACCGAAACCGCGGATTTCAATGCGCTCGCCCTGGGCAAGAGTGGAGGCCATATGCTCCAGCATCTCTTTTACGGCATCTTCCACTGCCTTGGCAGGGATATGCGGTTGCTGACTGGCAAGTCTTTCAATCAATTCTGACTTGGTCATGATTCCTCCGGTTCCTTTCAAACCAATTAGCTGAACAGCTCATTAAACAAGGGCGGCCGTAGCCGCCCTTTGTTATTGATTACAGGACGAATCCTGCAATCTGTCAAGTTTGCTCCTCATCCTTCACGCTGTAAATGCGTTACAGCTCAAATGATGCTGAGAACCTGATATTACTCGCCTTTAGCTGCTTTGAAAGCTTCAGCCATTGCGTTGTTAGAGAAGTTTGCATCTTCCTGTTTGTTAACAGTTGCGATTGCATCTTTCTCATCAGCTTCGTCTTTAGCACGAACAGACAGGCTGATTGCACGGTTCTTACGGTCAACACCGGTGAACTTAGCTTCAACGTCGTCGCCTACGTTCAGAACCAGAGTGGCATCTTCAACGCGGTCACGGGAAGCTTCAGAAGCGCGCAGGTAACCCTCAACGCCGTCAGCCAGTTCTACGGTTGCGCCTTTAGCGTCAACAGCAGTTACTTTACCGTTTACGATTGCGCCTTTCTTGTTCAGTGCAACCCAGTTGTTGAACGGATCTTCTGCGAGCTGTTTAACGCCCAGGGAGATACGCTCACGCTCTGCGTCAACCTGCAGAACAACTGCAGCGATTTCGTCGCCTTTTTTGTATTCACGAACTGCTTCTTCGCCTGCAACGTTCCAGGAGATGTCAGACAGGTGAACCAGGCCATCGATGCCGCCGTCCAGGCCGATGAAGATACCGAAGTCAGTGATAGACTTGATTTTACCTTCAACACGGTCGCCCTTGTTGTGGGTTTCCGCGAACTGCTGCCATGGGTTGTTTTTGCACTGTTTCAGGCCCAGGGAGATACGACGACGTTCTTCGTCGATATCCAGAACCATTACTTCCACTACATCACCAACGTTAACAACTTTGGATGGGTGGATGTTTTTGTTGGTCCAGTCCATTTCGGAAACGTGCACCAGACCTTCAACGCCTTCTTCGATTTCAACGAAGCAGCCGTAGTCAGTCAGGTTGGTTACGCGACCAGTCAGTTTAGTACCTTCTGGGTAACGCTTAGCGATAGCTACCCATGGATCTTCGCCCAGCTGTTTCAGGCCGAGGGATACACGAGTACGCTCGCGGTCGAACTTCAGCACTTTAACAGTGATTTCGTCGCCCACGTTCACGATTTCGCTTGGGTGCTTAACGCGTTTCCACGCCATGTCGGTGATGTGCAGCAGGCCATCAACGCCGCCCAGGTCAACGAATGCGCCGTAGTCAGTGAGGTTCTTAACGATACCTTTGACTTCCATGCCTTCCTGCAGGTTTTCCAGCAGCTGATCGCGTTCTGCGCTGTTTTCAGATTCGATAACGGCACGACGGGAAACAACAACGTTGTTACGCTTCTGGTCCAGCTTGATTACTTTGAACTCAAGCTCTTTGCCTTCCAGGTGCAGGGTGTCACGGACTGGACGAACGTCTACCAGAGAACCTGGCAGGAACGCACGAATACCATTCAGCTCAACAGTGAAGCCACCTTTAACTTTGCCGTTGATAACACCGACCACAGTTTCAGCTTCTTCGTAAGCTTTTTCCAGCGTGATCCAAGCTTCGTGACGTTTCGCTTTCTCACGAGAAAGCAGGGTTTCACCGAAGCCGTCTTCTACTGCGTCCAGAGCAACGTCAACTTCGTCGCCAACCTGGATTTCCAGCTCGCCCTGGGCGTTTTTGAACTGCTCTGCCGGAATGGCGGACTCAGATTTCAGACCGGCGTCAACCAGTACTACGTCTTTGTCGATAGCAACAACAACACCGCGAACGATGGAACCCGGGCGGGTTTCGATTTCTTTTAAGGATTCTTCAAACAGTTGAGCAAAAGATTCAGTCATGTTTAATCTTCAGGTTAATATTAACGTCCACCTGGCTCCGTGCCGGATGGGGTTGTTTCACATACCCGCCGTCAATCCATTGCAGCGGGGGTACTGCTAAATCGGTCGCGATTACGCGAGTGCCAGTTTTTGGCGCGCATATTGTAGCGCTTTTTCAATCACTTGCTCAATAGTTAAACTGGTTGAATCCAGAACTAATGCATCTTCTGCTGGAACAAGTGGAGCGACGGCGCGGTTACGATCGCGGTCATCGCGCTCTTTTATCTCGGATAAAAGGCGATCAAAGTTAACACTAAACCCCTTTTCCTGCAACTGAAGCATGCGGCGCTGAGCGCGTTCTTCTGAAGAGGCGTCAAGGAAAATTTTCACAGGTGCATCAGGGAATACCACGGTTCCCATATCGCGTCCGTCCGCGATCAAACCCGGGGCTTCACGAAACGCGCGCTGACGACGTAACAACGCCTCACGAACGCGCGGGAAGGCCGCTACCTGAGAGGCCGCATTCGCCACTTCCTGAGTACGGATTTCCCCGCTCACGTCTTCCCCTTCAAGGATCACTTCCAGGTTGCCATCGGTCGACACGAAACGCACATCAAGATGCGCGGCCAGCGGAACCAGCGCTTCTTCTGACGCCACGTCCACGTGATGATGTAGCGCAGCCAGAGCCAGCACGCGATAGATTGCTCCCGAATCTAAAAGATGCCATTGCAATGCTTCCGCCATCGCTTTGCACAGAGTCCCTTTCCCTGCGCCACTCGGCCCATCAATGGTGATTACCGGGGCAATTGCCGTCATCTTTTTCTCCTTAAATAAGGCATACCGTTTACATGAACGCCGCGCATTATACGCGTCAACGTGCGCAACTGTTACCTTTGCGTGCAAATTACGGATTGATTGAAGCAGAGTGTAGAAGAAATGAACGGAAGTGTTCGTCAGGAAGCGTAAGGAAATGCCGCATCAGGCGATGCGGCAAGGTGTTATCAGGCCAGCGTGCTAATGCGTGCCAGCTGTTCGAAGTAGTCCGGGAACGTTTTCGCCGTACATTTCGGGTCAAGGATGGTCACAGGCGTGTCTGACAACGCCACCAGCGAGAAGCACATCGCCATACGGTGATCGTTGTAGGTTCCGATCTCGGCAACCTGCAGTTTTGCAGGAGGCGTGATGCGAATGTAGTCTTCGCCCTCTTCCACCTCAGCGCCGACCTTACGCAGCTCAGTCGCCATCGCGAACAGACGGTCAGTCTCTTTTACGCGCCAGTTGTAGATATTACGCAGCGTGGTGGTGCCTTTTGCAAACAGCGCCGCAGTGGCAATGGTCATCGCCGCATCCGGAATATGGTTCATGTCCATGTCGATGGCCTTCAGATCGCCATGGGTACAGGCGATGAAGTCATCACCCCAGGTCACAACCGCGCCCATTTTTTCCAGCACGTCCGCAAAACGGATGTCGCCCTGCACGCTATTGCGACCAATACCGGTGACCTTCACGGTACCGCCTTTGATCGCGCCCGCAGCCAGGAAGTAAGAAGCCGACGAAGCGTCGCCTTCAACCAGATAGCTGCCCGGAGACTGGTACTGCTGTGCCCCACGCACCACGAAGCGCTGATAAGACTGGTTTTCCACCTCGACACCGAAGGTTTTCATCAGGTGCAGCGTGATATCAATATAAGGTTTGGAGACCAGCTCGCCTTTAATCGTAATAACCGTATCCTGCGGTGCCAGCGGCGCGGTCATCAGCAGTGCCGTCAGGAACTGGCTGGAGACGCTGCCGTCAACCTCGACGTGACCGCCGTTAAAACCACCGCGCAGACGCAGTGGCGGATAGTTTTCCTGCTCCAGATACTCAACCTGCGCGCCGCCCTGACGCAGTGCATCCACCAGATGGCCAATCGGACGCTCTTTCATGCGAGGTTCGCCGGTCAGCACAATGTTGTTGCGCCCAAGACACAGGGCCGCCGCCAGCGGACGCATCGCGGTACCCGCATTGCCCAGAAACAGCTCAAGCTCTTCATCCGTCTGCAGCGCGCCGCCGCTGCCGGTCACTTCGCAGCGGGTACGATCGTCGGAGAGAATGTAATGAACACCCAACGCTTTCAGCGCATTGAGCATATGGCGTACGTCATCGCTGTCCAGCAGGTTTGTAAGGACGGTGGTGCCGTTTGCCAGTGCTGCCAGCAGTAGAGCGCGGTTCGAGACACTTTTTGAACCAGGCAGATTAATGGTGCCATCTACCCGCGCGATAGGTTGTAACGTCAGGGATTCCATGAAAACTTAACTCTCAACTCAACATAATAAAAACCCCGCAGCAGGGCTACGGGGGTGAAAACAGCGCTATTAACCGTGGCGACGTTCGAAGTCGATCATGAAATCTGTCAGAGCTTTAACGCCTTCCAGCGGCATCGCGTTATAGATGGAGGCACGCATGCCGCCAACGACACGGTGACCTTTGAGCGAATGCAGGCCTGCCGCGAAGGACTCTTCCAGGAACACTTTATCCAGGCTGCTGTCCGCCAGTTGGAACGGCACGTTCATGCGGGAACGGTTAGCTTTCGCCACATCGTTGCGATAGAAATCGCTTTTGTCGATCACGCCATACAGCAGTTCAGCTTTCTGCTGATTCACCTTGTCCATCTGCGCCACGCCGCCGTTTTGCTTCAGCCATTTGAAGACCAGGCCGGAAAGGTACCAGGCAAACGTCGGTGGGGTGTTGAACATAGAATCGTTGTCGTTCAGCACGGTGTAATCAAGAATCGACGGGCAGGATGTATGTGCTTTACCCAGCAGGTCTTCACGCACGACGACGATAGTCAAACCGGCCGGACCGATATTTTTCTGCGCGCCCGCATAGATAACGCCGTAGCGGCTGACATCAATTGGCGCAGACAGAATGGTGGAGGAGAAGTCGGCGGCAACCACGACATCGCTGCCGAAGTTTGGCGTCTCGTCGATGGCAATCCCGTCAATGGTTTCGTTCGGGCAGTAGTGCAGATAGGCTGCGTTATCAGAAAGCTGCCACTCGCTCATTGGCTTCACGGCGCGCAGGCCATCAACGGTCACTTTTGCGTCGATAACATTCGGCGTGCAGTATTTATGCGCTTCTTTAACGGCGCTCGCAGCCCAGTAGCCCGCGTCAACGTAGTCAGCCGTCGTTTTGTCACCGAGGATATTCAGCGGAACGCCTGCAAACTGGCCGCGTCCACCGCCGTGGCAGAACAATACTTTGTAGTTCGAGGGAATATTCAGCAGATCGCGAAAATCCTTTTCTGCCTCTTCGGCCACCTGAATAAACTCTTTACCACGGTGGCTGATTTCCATCACCGACGTACCGAGACCGTTCCAGTCACAGAGTTCCTGTTGAGCCTGTTTAAGCACGTCTGCCGGTAACATTGCCGGACCTGAACTGAAATTAAAGACTTGAGCCATTTCCCCTCACCACGCTAAAAGCCATAAGTTATAACTGTGGATATCGGTTTTATCATTCAGTGACACGCGCCGCAATGTCTAAAACTTATGACCCGTGAAATGTGCCCCGCGTCACACAAAACAATCTGCCGCCTCGCCATGACAAAACCGACAAAATGGCTGTCAGGTGATGCGTTTGGCCCGGCTAACCTTCGTCCATTCCGGATTTGCACAGCGGGGGCATAATTGACGATCCCCCGGCTGCATCGCGAGCACATGGCTACATCTCACGCAGGCATACTCGCCTGACTCAGGTACGGTTCTGAAACGCTCGATCAGCATATCCGGCAGGATACACAGTCCCGGCTTCACCTCGTCGTCAGAATAGTAATAGACGCTGATCTGCCCGTTGGTCTCCATGATCGCCAGACGCACCTGCCCGAGCTGTTCAACGCTATTCAGTCGTAGCTCCATAAAGAACTCAAACTCGGTCATATTGGCGCTTTGTACATTTTCCCAGGCCAACTGCCCGTCCTCGACGATAACGACCGGCTTCCCCTCAAGCAGATCTTCCAGCTTTTCGCTTTTCGACATCAGCCACATGACAAGGCGATAAAGAAGCGCCAGTGAAACAAAAACGATAAACACCGGCACCATCGGCACATCATCATAGAAGGCGACATCCCCCGCCGCTGAACCCAGCGTCAGGATGATCAACACCTCAAAGAGCGACATCTGCCGTACGCCGCGACGGCCGGTGATTTTAAGAAACAGGAAGACAAGTACGAAGGTATACAGGCTGCGCAGCGCCACTTCGCCCAGAAATTCAGGAGGAACTTTATCAAACGCCATCCGCTGGAGATCAAATGCTTTCATTTTTCTATGCCTTAACAGTCAGTTACTGCCACTAAGCATAGCCCAGCCATTTATTTTCGCCGAAGATAGCACCCGTCACGCAAAACCCGTATCATTGCGCGCTTTACGTACGATAAAAGTGAACGCCATGACTCAAACGTTTATCCCCGGCAAAGATGCCGCTCTGGAAGATTCCATCGCTCGCTTCCAGCAGAAACTGACCGACCTGGGTTTTAACATCGAAGAAGCCTCCTGGCTCAATCCGGTGCCTCACGTCTGGTCCGTGCATATTCGCGATAAAGACTGTGCCCTATGCTTTACCAACGGTAAAGGCGCGACAAAAAAAGCGGCACTGGCCTCTGCGCTGGGTGAGTATTTTGAGCGTCTGTCCACCAACTATTTCTTCGCTGACTTCTGGCTGGGCGAGACTATCGCTAACGGCCCGTTCGTTCACTATCCAAATGAAAAATGGTTCCCGCTGACCGAAGACGACGAACTGCCGGAAGGTATTCTCGACTCACGCCTGCGTGCCTTCTACGATCCAGACAACGAACTGACCGCCAGCATGCTGATCGATCTGCAGTCTGGCAATGAAGACCGTGGGATCTGCGCCCTGCCGTTCACCCGCCAGTCTGACGAGCAGACCGTTTATATTCCGATGAACATCGTCGGCAACCTGTATGTGTCCAACGGCATGTCCGCCGGTAACACCCGCAATGAAGCGCGCGTGCAGGGTCTGTCCGAAGTCTTTGAACGCCACATTAAAAACCGCATCATTGCCGAATCCATTAGCCTGCCTGAAATTCCGGCCGACGTGCTGGCGCGCTACCCGGGCGTGGTGGAGTCCATCGCTAAGCTGGAAGCAGAAGGTTTCCCAATCTTTGCCTATGACGGCTCGCTGGGCGGCAAGTACCCGGTTATCTGCGTCGTGCTGTTCAACCCGACAAACGGCACCTGTTTCGCCTCCTTTGGCGCGCACCCTGACTTCGGCGTGGCGCTGGAACGCACCGTCACCGAGCTGCTGCAGGGCCGTAGCCTGAAAGATCTCGACGTGTTCACCCCGCCAACGTTTGACGATGAAGAGGTGGCTGAACATACCAACCTCGAAACCCACTTCATTGACTCCAGCGGTTTGATCTCCTGGGATATGTTCAAACAGGACGCAGACTATCCGTTCGTGGACTGGAGCTTTGCAGGGACAACGGAAGAAGAGTTCGCGACGCTGATGGCGATTTTCAAAGCCGAAGACCAGGACGTCTATATCGCCGACTACGAGCACCTGGGCGTCTATGCATGCCGCATTATTGTTCCCGGCATGTCCGACATCTACCCTGCAGAAGATCTGTGGCTGGCGAATAACAGCATGGGTGCACATCTGCGCGAAACGCTGCTGGCTCTGCCTGGCAGCGAGTGGGAAAAAGAAGATTATCTGAATCTGATCGCCCAACTGGACGAGGAAGGCCACGATGACTTCACCCGCGTACGCGAACTCCTGGGTCTGGCGACCGGTAAAGATAACGGCTGGTATACCCTGCGTATCGGTGAACTGAAAGCGATGCTGTCCCTGGCGGGTGGCGACCTGGATCAGGCCCTGGCCTGGACCGAGTGGACCATGGAGTTCAACCAGTCGGTCTTCTCTGCCGAGCGCACCAACTATTACCGTTGCCTGCAAACCCTGCTCCTGCTGGCACAGGAAGAGGATCGCGAGCCGCTGCAATACCTGAATGCTTTCGTGCGCATGTACGGTGCTGAGGCTGTAGAAGCAGCCAGCGCGGCCCTGAGCGGTGAAGCGCCGTTCTATGGCCTGCAGGCTGTTGATAGCGATCTGAAAGCCTTCCCGGCGCACCAGTCGCTGCTGAAGGCCTACGAAAAACTGCAGAAAGCAAAAGCCGCTTACTGGTCAAAATAAGCGCACATAACATTACCAGCAGTAGGCGTATTCAATCGTCTGGGCTATATTACGGGGCAATTTCATTGCCCCGTTTTTTATTTTCTTCGGCAATGACTGTTGATTGTAATAATAAAGTTAAACATGGGTAAATATAATAATATTTACCTGGGCTTTACTGTTACTTTTTATGGTAAATACTCCATATTAATTAACTGTCTCCGAGGTGGCTGAACGAAAAAATTCAACTCTTTTCATAACTTTTAAAATTTATTTTTATACGGATAATCAAATACTTACTCCGCATTTGTTGTAAAACCATACACACTGCGGGCCTATAAGCCAGGCGAGATATGATCTATATCAATTTCTCTTCTATAATGCTTTGTTAGTATCTCGTCGCCGACTTAATAAAGAGAGAGTTAGTGTGAAAGCTGACAACCCTTTTGATCTTTTACTCCCCGCTGCGATGGCCAAAGTTGCCGAAGAAGCGGGTGTCTATAAAGCAACGAAACACCCGATGAAGACGTTCTATCTGGCAATCACGGCTGGTGTGTTCATCTCTATCGCTTTCGTCTTCTACATCACCGCCACCACCGGTACTGCCGGAATGCCTTTCGGCATGGCCAAACTGATTGGCGGCATTTGTTTCTCACTGGGTCTGATTCTCTGCGTCATCTGCGGCGCCGACCTCTTCACCTCAACGGTGCTGATTGTCGTGGCAAAGGCCAGCGGAAGAATTACCTGGGGTCAGCTGGCACGTAACTGGCTTAATGTTTACGTGGGTAACCTGGTTGGCTGTCTGCTCTTTGTTTTGTTGATGTGGCTTTCTGGCGAGTACATGACCGCCAACGGTGGCTGGGGCCTTAACGTCCTGCAAACCGCCGACCACAAAATGCACCACACATTTATCGAAGCCGTTGCTCTCGGCATCCTCGCTAACCTGATGGTCTGCCTGGCTGTATGGATGAGCTACTCGGGTCGTAGCCTGATGGACAAAGCCTTAATTATGGTTCTGCCGGTTGCGATGTTTGTTGCCAGCGGCTTTGAGCACAGTATCGCGAATATGTTCATGATCCCAATGGGCATTGTCATCCGCGACTTTGCGAGCCCGGAGTTCTGGACCGCAGTTGGTTCATCCCCGGAAAGTTTCTCACACCTGACTATTATGAATTTCATTACTGATAACCTGATCCCTGTCACTATCGGGAACATTATCGGTGGGGGTCTGTTAGTTGGGTTGACATACTGGGTCATTTACCTGCGTGGCGACGATCATCATTGATGGTTTTCTCAGGCAGTAAATAAAAAATCCACTTAAGAAGGTAGGTGTTACATGTCCGAGCTTAATGAAAAGTTAGCCACAGCCTGGGAAGGTTTTGCGAAAGGTGACTGGCAGAATGAAGTAAACGTACGTGACTTCATTCAGAAAAACTATACCCCGTATGAAGGTGACGAATCCTTCCTGGCTGGCGCAACTGACGCGACAACCAAGCTGTGGGACAGCGTAATGGAAGGCGTTAAACTGGAAAACCGCACTCACGCGCCAGTTGATTTTGACACCTCCGTTGCTTCCACCATCACTTCTCACGATGCTGGCTATATCAACAAAGCCCTTGAGAAAATCGTTGGTCTGCAGACTGAAGCACCACTGAAACGCGCAATCATCCCGTTTGGTGGTATTAAAATGGTTGAAGGTTCCTGCAAAGCGTATAACCGCGAGCTGGACCCAATGCTGAAAAAAATCTTCACCGAATACCGCAAAACCCACAACCAGGGCGTATTCGATGTTTACACCAAAGACATTCTGAACTGCCGTAAATCTGGCGTTCTGACTGGTCTGCCAGATGCGTATGGCCGTGGCCGTATCATCGGTGACTACCGTCGCGTTGCGCTGTACGGTATCGACTTCCTGATGAAAGACAAGTACGCGCAGTTTGTTTCCCTGCAGTCCGATCTGGAAAACGGCGTAAACCTGGAAGCGACTATCCGTCTGCGTGAAGAGATCGCTGAACAGCACCGCGCGCTGGGTCAGATCAAAGAGATGGCTGCTAAATACGGCTGCGATATCTCTGGTCCTGCTACCAACGCTCAGGAAGCTATCCAGTGGACCTACTTCGGCTACCTGGCCGCAGTTAAGTCTCAGAACGGCGCAGCAATGTCCTTCGGTCGCGTATCCACCTTCCTGGATGCTTACATCGAACGTGACCTGAAAGCAGGCAAAATCACCGAGCAAGACGCTCAGGAAATGATTGACCACCTGGTCATGAAACTGCGTATGGTTCGCTTCCTGCGTACTCCTGAATATGATGAACTGTTCTCTGGTGACCCAATCTGGGCAACAGAATCTATCGGCGGTATGGGCGTTGACGGCCGTACTCTGGTGACCAAAAACAGCTTCCGCTTCCTGAACACCCTGTACACCATGGGTCCTTCTCCGGAGCCGAACATCACCGTTCTGTGGTCTGAAAAACTGCCTCTGAACTTCAAGAAATTCGCCGCTAAAGTGTCCATCGATACCTCTTCTCTGCAGTACGAGAACGATGACCTGATGCGTCCGGACTTCAACAACGACGATTACGCTATCGCTTGCTGCGTAAGCCCAATGGTTGTTGGTAAACAAATGCAGTTCTTCGGTGCGCGTGCAAACCTGGCGAAAACCATGCTGTACGCTATCAACGGCGGCGTTGATGAAAAACTGAAAATGCAGGTTGGTCCTAAATCTGAGCCGATCAAAGGCGACGTTCTGAACTTCGACGAAGTCATGGACCGCATGGATCACTTCATGGACTGGCTGGCTAAGCAGTACGTCACTGCACTGAACGTTATCCACTACATGCACGACAAGTACAGCTACGAAGCCTCTCTGATGGCGCTGCACGACCGTGACGTTATCCGCACCATGGCGTGTGGTATCGCTGGTCTGTCCGTTGCTGCTGACTCCCTGTCTGCAATCAAATATGCGAAAGTTAAACCAATTCGTGACGAAGACGGTCTGGCTATCGACTTCGAAATCGAAGGCGAATATCCTCAGTTTGGTAACAACGACTCTCGCGTTGATGACATGGCGGTTGACCTGGTAGAACGTTTCATGAAGAAAATTCAGAAACTGACTACCTACCGTAACGCTATCCCGACTCAGTCTGTTCTGACCATCACCTCTAACGTTGTGTATGGTAAGAAAACCGGTAACACCCCAGACGGTCGTCGTGCTGGCGCGCCATTCGGCCCAGGTGCTAACCCAATGCACGGTCGTGATCAGAAAGGTGCTGTTGCCTCTCTGACTTCCGTAGCTAAACTGCCGTTTGCCTACGCGAAAGATGGTATCTCTTACACCTTCTCTATCGTGCCAAACGCGCTGGGTAAAGACGACGAAGTGCGTAAAACCAACCTCGCGGGTCTGATGGATGGTTACTTCCACCACGAAGCGTCCATCGAAGGTGGTCAGCACCTGAACGTGAACGTAATGAACCGTGAAATGCTGCTCGACGCG
This sequence comes from Enterobacter vonholyi, assembly GCF_008364555.1. GTDB lineage: Bacteria > Pseudomonadota > Gammaproteobacteria > Enterobacterales > Enterobacteriaceae > Enterobacter > Enterobacter vonholyi. Next base: position 201,073 of record NZ_VTUC01000002.1, on the reverse strand, counting down.
ATGGAACACCCTGAGAAATATCCTCAGCTGACCATCCGCGTATCTGGCTACGCAGTACGTTTTAACTCCCTGACTAAAGAACAGCAGCAGGACGTTATCACCCGTACTTTCACTCAGTCCATGTAAGTGGAATTGACTGAAATCACGCGTTAACAAGCGTACAATAAAGGCTCCACTTCAGTGGGGCCTTTTTAGCACCCTCTCCACCTCAGTCTCTTTTGTCCGCTATCTATACTTAATGGATAACAGCCAAAACAGACTTAACACAGCCGGCTTTGAGCTGTGCATACACAGGCCCGGGACGGGCCGATGATGGAGATATCACCGCAATGTCAACTATTGGTCGTATTCACTCCTTTGAATCCTGTGGCACCGTTGATGGCCCGGGCATCCGCTTTATCACCTTTTTCCAGGGCTGCCTGATGCGCTGCCTGTACTGCCATAACCGCGATACCTGGGACACGCACGGCGGCAAAGAAGTGACCGTTGAAGACTTGATGAAAGAGGTGGTGACCTACCGCCACTTTATGAACGCGTCCGGGGGCGGCGTCACCGCATCCGGCGGTGAAGCCATTCTTCAGGCTGAATTTGTCCGTGACTGGTTCCGCGCCTGCCACAAAGAAGGCATTCATACCTGCCTGGATACCAATGGCTTTGTACGTCGCTACGATCCGGTGATTGATGAACTGCTTGAAGTGACCGATCTGGTGATGCTCGATCTCAAACAGATGAACGATGAGATCCATCAGAACCTCGTTGGTGTCTCAAACCACCGCACGCTGGAGTTTGCCAAATACATAGCCGACAAAGGCATCAAAACCTGGATCCGCTACGTGGTTGTTCCTGGCTGGTCAGACGATGACGACTCCGCGCACCGCCTGGGGGAATTCACCCGTGACATGGGCAACGTCGAGAAAATCGAGCTTCTGCCCTATCACGAGCTGGGTAAACATAAATGGGTGGCCATGGGCGAAGAGTACAAACTCGATGGCGTGAAGCCGCCGAAAAAAGAGACGATGGAACGCGTGAAAGGTATTCTCGAGCAGTATGACCACAAGGTCATGTATTAAAGAAAAGGCCCGGTAAAACCGGGCCTTTTTTATATTCTATTTAAATACACCGTTAATAACGGACGTCACAATGGCTGTGCTCAGCGCAATTAAGACCAGGTCGTCCCCGACCACGCGCCATTCATAGCCTGGGTAGGAAGGAAGCTGGTCCAGCATAGAGGCTGGCACGGTTTTCTTCGCAATGCCCGGAGGAAGCGGTTTACCACGGGCGAGGTTTTTCGCGATGCCCGGAGGCAGAGAGTCATAGCCCGTTAAGCCATAATTCAGCGCCAGGTGACGCGCATGATCGAAGCTCACGCGAGCATCAACATCATTACCGACATCTTTGCTATTTTTGAAGCTCTTATTCGATTTTCCAGGGTTATCCTGTCCGCTATTTTGCTTATTTCCATGGTTGCCGGAGTTACCAGAATTCCCGTTACCATGATTACCGCCATTACCTTGTCCGCCACCGTTTCCGTGACCACCGCCGTTCCCGTTTCCAGGATTAGCCATGACCGGAGCAGTTGCAAACGTTAAAGACAACACTACGGCAAGTGCGGTAGTGGAAAAACGACGAATAGACATGATTGCTGCCTTATAGTGTTAGGACTCACATGAATTATCGCCTGGCGCAATAAACAAACAATAAGTAAAACTCTTAGTTGTGATGGGGACAAAAAAGCCTGTCATCGACAGGCTTTAATTTAATCAGGCATGTGCCACAGGCGTTGGATGCTCACCTGCTTTACGCAGCAGCATTAAGAGATATATAAACGACACGCTGGCAATCATGATAAACAGTAAATTGTCGGAGTAATTCTGCATCAGCATCGCGGTAAACGTCGGCCCTAATAAGCTGCCGATGGTATAGCTCAGTAACAGCGCCTGGTTCATTGCCACCAGCTGGTGATGCTCAACTTTTTCGCAGGCCCAGGCCATTGCCACCGGATAGAGCGTAAAGCCGGCGGCCCCGAGAATGAACAGCGCAGGCGCCATCGCGGCATTGCTGAGCATGGCAAGACATCCCATGATGACCACGAAGACCTGAACGCGCAGCACCAGCAAACGACCGAAGCGGTCTGCCAGTCGGCCAATCGGCCACTGCCCGACGATCCCCGCACTCACCATGACCGCCATCCAGAAGCCAATTCCGGAATCGCTGACGCCCTGATGATTCAGATAGAGCGGCATCAGGCCATAGAGCGAGCCCAGTACAATCCCCGATATAATGCAGCCGTTAACGCCCAGACGCGCATGACGCAGTCTGAGCATTGGCCAGACGTGGGTTGCTTCCTGGTGTTCGCTGTTCTGGTTCACGATGCGCGTGAAGAGCAAAGGCAAGATCGCGGCCAGCACCATACCCGTTACCCACGGCAGAACGCTCATGAGGTCGGTTGGCAGCTTGCTGACCATCAGTTGCCCCAGTACGGTGCCGACGTAATAAACCATCATATAGGCTGCCAGCAGGCGTCCACGATTACGGGAGGTGCCGCTGCACATCAGCGCACTTTCAACGACTACCCAAATCATCGCGCAGCCTACACCGGCGATAAAGCGCCATGCCATCCAGCTCCAAAAGCCGACCATCAGGCCCAGCCCCGCACACCCGGCAGCGAAAATCAGCGAAGCCAGATAATAGCTGCGGTTAAAGCCAAAGCGCTTAATCAGGCTCCCGGTCACCAGGGTTCCAAGAAGGTTGCCGGTAAAAAAGGACGAGCTAACCATACCCACCTGCCAGGTCGGTAAGTTTTCATGGGCAAGCCACAGCGGGACGAGCGTATTTAACACTGCGATCGCCAGGGTCAACAGAAGCAAGCCACAGAGCAACAGCAGCACTGGCCGGGTATAGGTGGTCATGGATTAAAAAGCCGTGAGGAAGTTCAGATTTCGTGCGCATCATGCCACTGGCAAAAACAAAGTCAATCCACTGATTTAGCCGCCTCGCACAATATGTTCCCTGTCGATTTAAAAAACTTATCCTGCTAATGCCACGCCTGCTATAGATATTAATTATGTCTCTGTTTTCATTTATTAATGGGCAAAATTAAAACAAAACGACAGTCGAAAAATTTCATGATCGAAAAAAGAAAAAGCCGGGCACTCAGGCCCGGCTTGATATAACCAAATACAACGTTAACTGGCGATAGCCATACCTACAGTCATATGCAACCCGTAGAACACGCCGCGACCAATCAGTTCACCCGCCAGTACCAGCACAAAAGCCAGTGACAGCAGCGGCAGCGCGGGCTGATAACCTTTGAGCTGAGGAGCAATCCAGAATACCAACGCGGCGACCAGCAGAACGATGCGCCAGGCCATCAGAGCACCGTAGTCCGGTACCAGGGCAGAAGCCTGCTGGATAGAGCTGTGAATGGTTGCCAGTTCTGCACCCTGCATCAGGGCGACTATCGAACTCACTACCAGCGCCAGCAGAGAAACTGCGGGCAGCAAACGCATTGCCCACCCGTCTACGCCCGCCACGCGCAGCAGCAGGTAGCCCAGCAGCGGTCCGCCGATCAACATCGTCAGGAAGAAGCTCATTGGCGTCCAGACGCTGTACCATGTTGGAACGGTATCGATGGTGTTATAGACGCGCACCATCATCCACACGAACACCACGCCTAACACCATGGTCACGATTAGCCACAGGCTGCGCAGACCCGCAGGCAATTTTTTCATGGCGGCCAGCAGCCAGCCCAGCCCACCGACGGCAAAGAAAATTGCTCCGCTGGCAATCTCATTACTGAGGGATGAGGCACCCACGCGGTTCAGGGAGTTAAACGCGCGCATAGGCGACCCCAGGTGAAGCGTAGAGGCGATAAACCCAATCCCCATCAGCACCCACAGGCCAAACATGCTCAACACTAAACGCTGCTGCTGTTCAGCATTAAGGCGACCTTTCAACAGCGCCAGCGCGAGCACAATGAAACCACCCGCCACGCACTGACCAAAGACCGTGAAGATCATCAGCGGCCATTCATGCCATCCACTTCCCATCTCACACCTCCTTCGGATTTGCCAGGTAGCCGGTGGTGTCCCCTGTAGGACGGCTGTTGGCGTTAGGTTTAATTACAATGCTCGGCTTCGTGAAGTGCGCAGACGGCAGCGGCGCCACGGCAGCGAGCTGCCCGTGTTTTTGACGCAGCTCTTCAATCGGACCGAAGTCCAGCGCGCGCAGCGGGCAGGACTCGACGCAAATCGGCTTTTTGCCGTCCGCTACGCGGGTGTGGCAGCCATCGCATTTGGTCATATGACCTTTGGCGGCATTGTACTGCGGCGCGCCGTACGGGCACGCCATATGGCAGTACCGACAGCCGATGCAGACATCTTCGTCCACCACCACAAAACCGTCTTCACGCTTGTGCATCGCCCCGCTCGGGCAGACCTTAGTACAGGCCGGATCTTCACAGTGGTTACAGGCAATTGACAGGTAATAGGCAAAAACGTTCTGATGCCAGACGCCGTTATCTTCCTGCCAGTCCCCCCCGGCGTATTCATAAATACGGCGGAAGCTGACGTCAGGGGTCAGGTCTTTGTAATCTTTACAGGCCAGCTCGCAGGTTTTGCACCCGGTGCAACGGCTGGAATCAATAAAAAATCCATACTGGGTTGTCATCGGTTACTCCTTAAACCTTTTCAACCTGGACAAGGTTTGTGTGGGATGGGTTGCCTTTCGCCAGCGGCGACGGACGCTGCGTGGTCAGTACGTTAATACTGCCAGCCTGGTCGATGCGGTTTGCATCAGGGCTATACCAGGCACCTTCACCCAGCGCCACTACGCCTGGCATCATGCGCGGCGTCACTTTGGCTTCAATGTGAACCTCGCCGCGACCGTTGAAGATCCGCACGCGATCGCCATTGCTGATGCCTCGCGCTTTGGCATCCATCGGGTTGATCCACATCTCCTGTCGGCAGGCGGCTTTCAGCACGTCGACGTTACCGTAGGTAGAGTGAACACGCGCTTTGTAGTGGAAGCCGGTCAGCTGCAGCGGGAATTTCGCCGTCAGCGGATCGTTGTAGTTTTCAAAGCCCGGCGTGTAGATCGGCAGCGGATCGATAACGTCCCCTTCCGGCAGTTCCCAGGTTGACGCAATTTTTGCCAACTCTTCGGAATAGATTTCGATTTTGCCCGACGGCGTGGTCAGCGGGTTCGCCTGCGGATCTTCACGGAACGCTTTGTACGCCACGTGGTGCCCTTCCGGATCGCGCTGTTTGTACATCCCCTGCTTGCGGAAGGTGTCAAAGTCCGGCAGGTCAGGAATGGCCTTACGGGAGAGTTCATGCAGATGGCGCATCCACCCTTCCTGAGTCCGCCCCTCAGTAAACTGCTGCTCAACGCCAAGACGTTTCGCCAGCTCGGAGGTCATCTCATAAATGGTTTTGCACTCAAAGCGCGGTTTAATCGCCTGGTCGGTAAAAATCACGTAGGACATGTTGCCGCAGGATGCATCCAGCGCGAAATCCATCTGCTCAGAGGCGGTGCAGTCTGGCAGCAGGATATCGGCATATTTCGCCGAAGAGGTCATGTGGCAGTCGATCACCACAATCATCTCGCACTTCTTGTCGTCCTGCAGGATTTCATGGGTACGGTTGATTTCTGAATGCTGGTTGATGAGGCAGTTACCGGCATAGTTCCAGATCATCTTGATCGGCACGTCCAGCTTGTCCTTGCCGCGCACGCCGTCGCGCAGGGCGGTCATTTCCGGGCCGCGTTCAATCGCATCGGTCCACATAAACATGGAGATGCTGGTCTGAACCGGGTTATCCAGCGTCGGCATACGTTCGAACGGCACTTCATATGAACCTTCACGCGCGCCGGTGTTACCGCCGTGAATGCCGACGTTGCCGGTCAGAATGGAGAGCATGGAGATGGCACGGGTCGCGATTTCGCCGTTCGCATGACGCTGCGGACCCCAGCCCTGGCTGATATAGGCCGGTTTGGCTGAACCAATTTCACGCGCCAGCTGAACGATACGATCAGCCGGGATGCCGGTGATGGTGGACGCCCACTCCGGCGTTTTCGCCACGCCGTCGCTGCCCTGTCCGAGAATATACGCCTTGTAGTGACCGTTTGCCGGCGCGCTGGCTGGCAGAGTTTTCTCGTCATAGCCGACGCAGTATTTATCCAGGAAAGGCTGATCGACAAGATTCTCAGTGATCATCACCCACGCCAGGGCGGAGACCAGCGCCGCGTCGGTCCCCGGACGAATGGGGATCCACTCGTCTTCACGTCCGGCGCCGGTGTCAGTGTAGCGTGGGTCGATGATGATCATGCGGGCATTGGATTTGGCGCGGGCCTGTTCGAGGTAGTAGGTTACCCCACCGCCGCTCATGCGGGTTTCACCCGGGTTATTGCCGAACAGCACCACCAGCTTACTATTTTCGATATCAGACGGGCTGTTTCCGTCCGCCCAGCCGCCATAGGTGTAGTTCAGGCCAGCAGCAATCTGCGCCGATGAGTAGTCACCATAGTGATTGAGATAACCGCCGCAGCAGTTCATCAGGCGCGCCACCAGCGTTTTACCCGGTGGCCAGGAACGGGTCAGCGTGCCGCCAAGCGTCCCGGTACCGTAGTTCAGGTAGATGGATTCGTTGCCGTACTCTTTAATCAAACGCTGCATGTTAGTGGCAATGATATCGTAGGCTTCATCCCAGCTAATCCGCTCGAACTTCCCTTCCCCACGCTTACCGACGCGCTTCATCGGGTATTTCAGGCGGTCAGGATTATAGACACGACGACGCATGGAGCGACCGCGCAGGCAGGCACGGACCTGATGTAACCCTTCGTAGTTATCGTCCCCGGTATTGTCGGTTTCGATATATTTAATTTCACCATCCACCACATGCATACGCAGCGGACAACGGCTACCGCAGTTGACGGTACAGGCACTCCACACCACTTTTTCCGGGGAAGTGGCCGGAGACAGAGCATCAGCCGCCGACGCCAGTCGGGTAAAGGGGAGCGTGAAGGCACTGCTGGCTACGGCCAGGCCGCCTATAGCCGTGGTTTTCATCAAACCACGGCGAGTGACCTCGGCAGCCATTAATGCTTCAGGCGCGTTGATTTTCATAGAGACTCACTTTGGTTGCTCACAAAGAAAAGAGAGGCGGCGCAAACCGCTATGTAGTTTTATATATAACGAATATTTTCGTTATCAGCGTTTTATGCTGACTTTCATTCGGAGGAGTATTACTACTTTAGAGGGAGGGGGTATTGCGTCGTATCAATTCATAAGCATAAAAAAAAGCGCCCTGAGGCGCTTTTTTGTTTTAAGACAAATATTAACCGATGTACTGCTGGCCTTTCATGTATGGACGCAGCACTTCAGGGATCTCGATACGACCGTCTGCCTGCTGATAGTTTTCCAGCACGGCAACCAGGGTACGACCCACAGCCAGACCAGAACCGTTCAGGGTATGTACCAGACGGGTTTTCTTGTCAGATTTGCTGCGGCAGCGTGCCTGCATGCGGCGCGCCTGGAAATCCCAGACGTTAGAGCAGGAGGAGATTTCACGGTAGGTGTTCTGCGCAGGCACCCACACTTCCAGATCGAAGGTTTTGCAGGCGCCAAAGCCCATATCACCGGTACACAGAGCCATACGACGGTACGGCAGACCCAGCAGCTCCAGAACCTTCTCCGCGTGGCCGGTCATCTCTTCCAGCGCGTCCATAGATTCTTCTGGACGAACGATCTGCACCATCTCAACTTTGTCGAACTGGTGCATACGGATCAGACCGCGCGTGTCGCGACCGTAAGAACCGGCTTCAGAACGGAAGCACGGTGAATGTGCCGTCAGTTTGATCGGCAGATCGTCTTCGTCGATGATCTCATCACGCACTAGGTTAGTCAGCGGCACTTCCGCGGTTGGGATCAGCGCGTAGTTGCTACTGTCTGCTTCTTCGTCCAGCGGGCGGGTATGGAACAGGTCGCCGGCAAATTTCGGCAACTGGCCCGTACCGTACAGCGTATCGTGGTTGACCAGATACGGCACGTAGGTTTCGCTGTAGCCATGCTGCTCGGTGTGCAGATCCAGCATGAACTGCGCCAGCGCGCGGTGCAGATGGGCAATCTGGCCTTTCATCACCACGAAGCGAGAACCTGTCAGCTTAACCGCTGCCGCAAAGTCCAGGCCCGCGTGCATTTCGCCCAGCGTCACGTGATCGCGTACTTCGAAGTCAAACTCACGAGGCGTACCCCAGCGCTTCACTTCAACGTTGTCGTTTTCATCTTTGCCGACAGGCACGCTGTCGTCAGGAATATTCGGGATAGCCAGGGCAATATCACGAATCTCGGCCTGAAGAACGTCCAGCTCAGCTTTCGCCTGATCCAGTTCTTCACCTAGCTTGTTCACTTCCAGGCGTAATGGCTCAATATCTTCCCCGCGCGCTTTCGCCTGGCCGATGGATTTCGATCGAGAGTTACGCTCTGCCTGCAGATTTTCAGTTTGTACCTGCAGTACTTTACGACGCTCTTCAAGAGCGCGTAGCTTATCTACATCCAGCTTAAAGCCCCGGCGTGCCAGTTTTTCAGCGACTGCGTCTGGCTCATTACGCAGCAGATTGGGATCGAGCATGCTTATCCTGTGCTTATCGAATTAAAATAGGGAAATGTGACCACAGCCTGCGGCCACAAGGATACTACGCCAACATTACCGCAACGATTGAACTAACGGTAGCGTTTTATAGGGCTATTTTGATCCTGTCCGGCGAGCCAGGTGAGCTTTTCACCAATCTTGCCTTCAAGACCTCTGTTTGTGGGGCGATAATAGCGCGTTTGTGCCATCTCCTGCGGGAAATATTCCTCCCCTGCGGCGTAGGCATTGGGTTCATCATGAGCGTAGCGGTACTCCTGCCCATACCCCATCTCTTTCATCAGTTTGGTCGGTGCATTACGCAGATGAACCGGCACATCGTAGTCCGGGCGTTCACGCGCATCCGACATTGCCGCTTTAAACGCGGTATAAACCGCATTGCTTTTCGGCGCGCAGGCCAAATAAACAATCGCCTGCGCAATGGCACGTTCGCCCTCCGCGGGTCCAACGCGGGTGAAGCAGTCCCAGGCCGACAGCGCGACCTGCATAGCGCGTGGATCGGCATTGCCAACATCTTCAGACGCAATCGCCAGACAGCGGCGCGCGACATACAACGGATCGCCGCCCGCAGTGATAATGCGCGCGTACCAGTAAAGCGCCGCATCCGGCGCGCTGCCGCGTACCGACTTATGCAGCGCCGAGATCAGGTCGTAAAAACGGTCGCCTTTATTGTCGAAACGGGCGCTGCGTTCACCAGCAATTTCGGTGAGCAATTCCGGTTTAAGCACCCGCTTCCCGGCATCGTCGACTTCGGCCATATCGGCCATCATTTCCAGCGTATTCAGCGCCCGACGCGCATCGCCGTTGACCAGCTCCGCAATCGCACGACGCGTGTCGTCGGGCAGAACGATATCCTGCCCGCCGTAGCCGCGCGCTTTGTCGTCCATCGCCTGGGTGAGAACCTTTTCAATATCCTCGGTGGTCAGCGATTTGAGCAGATAAACGCGCGCGCGGGAGAGTAGCGCCGAGTTCAATTCAAACGACGGATTCTCGGTGGTCGCGCCGATGAAGAAGATCGTGCCGTCTTCAATATGCGGCAGGAAGGCATCCTGCTGGCTCTTGTTGAAGCGGTGGACTTCGTCCACGAAGAGGATGGTGCGCCGCCCGGCATTGCGGTTCTGCCGCGCACGCTCGATCGCCTCACGGATCTCCTTCACGCCGGAGGTCACCGCCGAGATGCGTTCAACGTCCGCGTTGGCATAGCGGGCGATCACTTCTGCAAGCGTGGTCTTGCCGGTGCCAGGGGGCCCCCAGAGGATCATGGAGTGAAGATGCCCGGCCTCAATGGCGCGTGGCAATGGCTTACCGGCAGCCAGCAGGTGCTGCTGGCCGATGTACTGCGCTAAATTTTCTGGCCGCATACGGGCGGCCAGAGGTTGAAACGCGTTATCTGAAAAATCGAGCGACAGATTGCCCACTCACGCCTCTTACTTATTGCGTTGGTCGTCCACCGTCACGCCCTTCGGCGGGGTAAAGGTGAATTTCGATGCATCAACGGCGCCGTTCTGCTGAGATTTAAGCTGGTAGCTGCTGCGCTGATCGTCCTGCTCAACCGCGCCGAACTGATTAATGGTACCGTTGGTGCTCACGTTAATGGTGAACTGCTTCAGGTTGCCGTTGCTGCCTTTCGGCGTCAGGACGAACTCGTCACCCGTCTGTTTAATATTGTACTGCTGCCAGTCGCTGGCCTGGTTTCGGGCAATCAGCATAAACGGCGTATTGCTGGTGGCATCTTTCAGCCAGGTCGCAGTAGCCTGCTCAACGAACGGGTTGTAGAACCATAAGGTTTTACCGTCAGACACCAGGATGCTCTCATCCGGCTGGGTCATGTGCCAGTTGAACAGATTTGGGCGTTTTACCCACAAATCTCCCTGGCCTTCCTGCACCGCGTTGCCGCTGCCGTCCGTCACTTTTTGCGTGAAGCTGGCGTGGAAGCTGCTTACTTTATCCAGTCGGCTTTTAAGGTCGCTGGCTGCATCAGCCCAGACGCTGCTGGCAACAAAACTGGTGAGTAATGCACAGGCGATGGCGATTTTTTTCATTGTTATTCCTTAAAATACGTCTTCCCGATATGGGATTTCCGTCTTCTATTCTGGACCTGCCCGAAGGCAGGCGACAGAAGAAAATGCTTAATTTTGGCTGATTTACCCTTCTTTGCAAACGCTGAAGGTTAATCAAACGGCGGCGGCGCCAGCACCTCGCGGTTACCGTTATGCCCCTGCTCGCTCACAATGCCCTGCGCTTCCATCTGCTCGATGATACGCGCTGCGCGGTTATAGCCGATGCGGAATTGACGCTGCACGCCTGAGATGGACGCTTTGCGTTTTTCGGTAACGAAGTTAACCGCCTGATCGAATAACGGATCCAGCTCTTCACCACCGTCGAAGCCACCGCCGCCGCCTTCGCTTTCCGTATCGCTGGTAATGCCGTCAATATATTGTGGACGACCGCGCGCTTTCCAGTCCTGCACGACAGCGTGAACTTCCTCGTCGCGGACAAACGCACCGTGAACACGCACCGGAGAAGTGGAGTTCGGGCCGGAATAGAGCATGTCCCCCATTCCCAGCAGCGACTCTGCGCCGCCCTGATCAAGAATGGTACGGGAGTCAATTTTGCTTGATACGGTAAAGGCGATACGCGTCGGAATGTTCGCTTTGATAAGACCAGTGATAACGTCCACGGAAGGACGCTGGGTCGCCAGCACAAGGTGAATACCAGCCGCACGCGCTTTCTGCGCCAGACGGGCAATCAACTCTTCCACTTTCTTACCAACGGTCATCATCAGGTCAGCGAATTCATCGACCAGCACGACGATATAAGGCAGTTTTTCCAGCACCGGATGCTGGGCATCCATGCTGTCACCTGGCTTCCAGTAAGGATCCGGGATCGGACGTCCCATACGCATAGCCTGGGCGATTTTCTCGTTATAACCGGCCAGATTACGTACGCCCAACGCAGACATCAGCTTGTAGCGGCGTTCCATCTCATTGACGCTCCAGCGCAGGGCGTTGGCGGCGTCTTTCATGTCGGTGACCACTTCGGTCAGCAGATGCGGGATGCCTTCGTAGACCGAAAGTTCGAGCATTTTCGGGTCGATCATGATGAAACGCACATCTTCCGGCTGCGCTTTATAGAGCATGCTGAGGATCATGGCGTTCACACCGACAGACTTACCGGAACCGGTAGTACCCGCGACCAGCAGGTGAGGCATTTTTGCGAGGTCTGCCACCACCGGATCGCCAGCGATATCTTTACCCAGCACCACTGTCAGCGGGGATGGGTTATCGCGGAATTTGGTGTTATCCAGCACTTCACGCAGGTAGACGGTCTGACGTTTCTTGTTCGGCAGCTCAAGACCAACGTAAGGTTTGCCCGGTATCACTTCCACCACACGTACCGCAACGGTCGACAAGGAACGCGCCAGGTCGCGGGACAGGTTAGAAATACGCGCGGCTTTAACGCCTGGCGCCAGGTTCAGTTCAAAACGGGTGATAACAGGGCCCGGCGAGTAGTTCACCACGTCAGCCTTGATACGGAAGTCGGCCAGACGGGCTTCCACCAGACGCGCCATCTGCTCCAGCGCGAAGGTATCGACGGGTTCCACTTCCGACGGCGGCGGCGTTAACAGATCAAGAGACGGCAGCGGCGTGCTTGGACGCTGCAGCGGACGGCTGTCACCGTTACGCATCAGCAGCGGGTGAATCAGGCTCTCTTGCTGCTGAGGCGCAGGCTGCTGGAACTGCGGCGGCTGCGGTTGCTGAACTGGTTGTTGCGGTTGCGCATATGGCTGCTGAACGGGCTGCTGCGGCTGCGCATACGGCTGATGAACAGGTTGTTGCGGCTGTGCATAGGCCTGTGGTGCTGGCTGCTGGCGCACAGGCTCAACTTCCGGCATCACGCTCGGGGTAAATAAAGGCTCGCTCGGGCCATCATCCACCAGATCCTTCATCGGCGAGAATTCAAAATCAGACAGTGAGAACGGATTTGCACCAGCCGGTTGTTCACCGGAATAACGCTGCTGCTGGGTGGCGGCGAACTGGCGCGCTAATTCCGCTTCTGCAGCGTCATCTTCGTCTTCAGGCACAGGTTCACCGTGCTGATATTCTTCACCGTAGCGTTGATTCTGCTGCGCGGCGAACTGGCGGGCCAGCTCGTCCTGTTGCATCTCATCGGCGTCATCTTCGTACTCTGGCTCGCGCGCTTTCTCTTCTGCCATGCGCTGGGAAGGCAGCTTGATACCATAAGAGGCAAGTTCACGACGGGTTGGTACGCGAACGCGGTTAGGACGAGGCAGTTGCGGACCAATCCCCTCCTTCACCTGAGGACGTGGCGCGCCCCCTGTTGCCAGGCTAAAGACAGGTGCAGCCACGGCAGCGGCCGCGGTAGCCTGCTTCACGCTTTCCGCTACGGGTGCAACTACAGGTGTCGAGTCGACCGGTGGAACTGGGACAGAAGGCGCTTTCGTCACCGGCTCCTGCACCGGTTCAGGCACAGGCTGATACCAGGCGGCCAGCTGTTCGCGTTCACGCGCGCGGCGCTCTTCGACTTCTTCAAAATAGTACAGCGGTGGACGGGCAGGCTTCACCTCTTCCACGATTTCAGGTTCAGGCTGCGGCGCTACATGAGGCTGCACAGGTTCAACCGGTTCTGGCACATACTCCTGATACGGCTGGGCCACAGGCTGTTCAAAGTGAGGGTAATCTTGCGGTTCATACGCAGGCTGCGGCGGCTGATATGGCTGCTGCCACTGCTCCTGCTGCACAGGGACATAGCTCTCTGGTTCAGGCGCGATAACGGGCTCCGGCGTGTGAACACCGGGAGCAGTCTGCCAGTCAACCTGAGGTTGCTGAATAACGGATTCCGGCGGCGAAACCGGCGCGGATGGCATCACGGCGTCGACAGGCGCGGCATACGCCTGCGCTGCGGTTGTCGCGGCTGCGGCTGCCGCAACCGGTTCAGTGACCGAGTGACCGTTTAACAGCGGGTCGTATTCGTCAAAGTCCCCGGGCGTGGCCCGGCTGCCAGAGAAGAGCACATCGTCAGGATCGACTGCGACACCCGCAGCGCGATACGCCACCTGCTCGTCTTCATCCATGCGTTTACCGGAGAAGAGCGCCTCATCGGTTTTACGACCTAGCGGGTTGGCAAATTTCTCAGCAACACGCTGACGACGCGCCAGCGCGCCGCGCAGAATACGCGCGCGACGAGATTCGCGACGCTGCACAGGCGCGTCATCTTCCTCTTCATCTTCGTACTCGTCTTCATCAACCCACGTATCGTCACGGCGGGTACGGTTGCTGGCGAAGGTCAGAATGGTGAGGATAAAACTACCAATTTTCTCGGCAATGCTCACCCAGGACCAGCCGGTAAATAGCGTTAGCCCGGCCGCCCAAATGCACAGCAGCGCCAGCGTGCCGCCGCTGCTGTGCAGCATCGGCTGTAGCGCAGAACTGAGTAAGCTGCCGATTACACCGCCAGAGGCGAAGTACCAGATATCATCCGCATTGATTGCCGCTAGCCCGCACGAAGTAAGGATCAGCGCCAGCGCGCCAATCAGGCGCAGCGACACGGCGAAATAGTCGATGTAATCATCGTTCTGACGATGACGCCACGCAAACCAGCAGCCGCCAATGATAATAACGGGGAGGGTGTAGGCCATCACACCGAAAATGAAAAACAGCGTATCCGCCAGCCAGGCACCAGGGACACCGCCTAAATTATGGATAGGCTCATGCCATGCAGTTTGTGACCAGCTGGGATCTGAAGGATTGAAACTGAATAAGGCTGCCATCAGCCAGACGGCAAAAAGGGCAATAACAATCAGCAAAGCCTCGAGGAGACGACGTCCGCTGCTTAGCTTCGATAGTGTGACTTCTTTGTCTTCAGTGTATTCCTGGCTCAAAAAAGGCTCTCCAGGTATCAGGCATATCCTGCCTTTTTGCTAAAACGGACAACAGCGCCGGGACTCCCCGGCACTGTTGCTGTATGGATTAACAGGAGTGTAATCAAACTACGCTGATTTTGCACCTGTTCCGTGTTAGCGCGTCTTAATAACCAGACGATTGCTCTGTTTGACCTCTTCCATCACCACATATGTACGGGTGTCGTTCACGCCTGGCAGACGCAGCAGGGTTTCCCCCAGCAGCTTACGGTAGGCGGACATATCAGGCACTCGGGTTTTCAACAGGTAGTCGAAATCACCGGACACCAGATGACACTCTTGAATTTCTTCAAGTTTTTGTACAGCGGCGTTGAATTGTTCAAACACATCCGGCGCACCACGATTCAGAGTAATCTCAACAAATACCAGAAGTGAGGCATCCAGATAATGCGGGTTCAACAGAGCAGTGTAGCCCTGAATGAAACCCTGTCTTTCCAGTCGGCGCACACGCTCAAGGCACGGCGTCGGGGAAAGTCCCACACGTTTTGAAAGCTCGACGTTGGAAATACGCCCATCCTTTTGCAATTCATTAAGAATGTTACGATCGATACGGTCGAGATCTTTGCCAGGGCGCTTCTTGCTATCTACCATTATTATTGTCTCTCTGTATTCCTTCCCTACTCCTGCCTGGACCCTGTGCACATCACTGTTCAGAGCCTGTACCCGTTAGTCATCACATCGCCTGATTATGTAATAGACGCGATGCGGATTCGGGTTCTGTTGGTAAGAAGACCGTTGCCCGAAGGCTGTCACCGACATCACGTATGGCGTCTGTCCACGCCATGCGTAGATTTCACTGACCCGGTAAAAATGGCATTTACGTGCATGCCTATGCGGCATACGGTTAACGCGGTTTTTTTTCTTCCTTGAATGTTTTCGCAAAAGCGCAGGGGATTGTCAAAGCAAAACATCGTTTTTTAGTACAACATGCCGGATATTCATTACGGCAGGGTATTAATCCTCATTTTATTGCCTTAGAAACGACCGCTTTTATCGAGAAAGCGTGAGGTTATCGCGCGCTATTCATCGTCCATGGCTATTACACAGATTGATATCAAAATTGCTGCGCTCTTTTTTTACGGCAACAAATTCCCTACAATCCAGCCAAATGTCTGCCAACAACAATGGGGATCTCATGGGCACGGCCAAACACAGTAAGCTGCTAATCCTTGGTTCTGGACCTGCGGGATATACCGCAGCGGTCTATGCTGCACGCGCTAACCTGCACCCGGTACTCATTACCGGTATGGAAAAAGGCGGTCAGCTGACCACCACCACCGAAGTGGAAAACTGGCCAGGGGACCCGAACGACCTGACCGGGCCGCTGCTGATGGAACGTATGCACGAGCATGCCGCTAAATTCGAAACCGAAATTTTGTTCGACCACATCAACAAGGTCGATCTGCAGAACCGTCCGTTCCGCCTGACGGGCGACAGCGGCGAATACACCTGCGACGCGCTGATCATCGCCACGGGTGCTTCTGCCCGTTACCTCGGTCTGCCATCCGAAGAAGCGTTCAAAGGCCGCGGCGTCTCTGCCTGCGCAACCTGCGACGGTTTCTTCTACCGTAATCAGAAAGTCGCGGTCATCGGCGGCGGCAACACCGCAGTGGAAGAAGCGCTCTATCTGGCAAACATTGCCTCTGAGGTGCACCTGATCCACCGTCGCGAAACCTTCCGCGCGGAGAAGATCCTGATCAAACGTCTGATGGATAAAGTAGCAAGTGGCAACATCGTGCTGCATACCAACCGTACCCTGGAAGAGGTGACGGGCGACCAGATGGGCGTTGCCGGTCTGCGTATCCGTGATACCCAGAACACTGATAACGTTGAAACGCTGGAAGTGGCGGGCCTGTTTGTGGCGATCGGTCACAGTCCGAACACCGCGATCTTCGACGGTCAGCTGGAGCTGGAAAACGGCTACATCAAAGTGCAGTCCGGTATTCACGGTAATGCGACTCAGACCAGCATCCCGGGCGTCTTTGCGGCCGGCGACGTGATGGACCATATTTATCGTCAGGCGATCACCTCAGCGGGAACCGGCTGTATGGCCGCGCTGGACGCTGAACGCTACCTCGATGGACTGGCTGAACAAGGTAAATAATCTTTACAAGTCAGTAACAAACGTAAATAAAGGCGGCGATAAGTCGCCTTTATTGTCTCCCCGTTGTAACATTGCGCTGCCCAACTTCTAATAACGTCACCTGCAAAGTACGCAATGGAAAAAACCCGTCAACAAGAGTTAACACGCTGGCTGAAACAGCAAAGCGTTATTTCCCGCCGCTGGCTTACGATTTCCCGTCTTTTGGGGTTCGTTAGCGGTCTGTTGATTGTTGCCCAGGCATGGCTGCTGGCCCGCATTCTTAATCACATGATCATGGAGAACATTCCGCGCGAAGCGCTCCTGCTGCCCTTTATTGTCCTGATCCTGATTTTTGTTCTGCGCGCCTGGGTGGTATGGCTGCGTGAGCGCGTCGGTTTTCACGCCGGACAGCACATCCGTTACGAGATCCGCCGTCAGGTGCTCGATCGTCTTCAGGAAGCCGGGCCCGCCTGGATCCAGGGTAAACCGGCCGGTAGCTGGGCGACGCTGATCCTTGAGCAGATTGACGATATGCACGACTACTACGCGCGCTATCTGCCGCAGATGGCCCTTGCCGTCTTCGTTCCGCTGCTGATCGTTATCGCTATCTTCCCGGTGAACTGGATGGCGGCGCTGATTCTGATGGGAACCGCCCCGCTGATCCCGCTATTTATGGCGCTGGTCGGGATGGGGGCAGCGGATGCCAACCGCCGTAACTTCCTGGCATTGGGTCGCCTGAGTGGCCATTTCCTCGATCGTCTTCGCGGCATGGAGACATTGCGCATTTTTGGCCGCGGTGAAGCGGAAACCGAAAATATTCGCATGGCGTCACAGGACTTCCGTCAGCGCACCATGGAAGTCTTACGCCTCGCCTTCTTATCTTCCGGCGTACTGGAATTCTTTACCTCTCTGTCGATTGCCCTCGTGGCGGTCTACTTCGGCTTCTCCTACCTTGGCGCGCTGGATTTTGGTCATTACGGCACGGCGGTGACCCTTTCTGCCGGTTTCCTGGCGCTGATCCTGGCACCGGAATTTTTCCAGCCGCTTCGCGATCTGGGAACCTTCTATCACGCCAAAGCGCAGGCGGTTGGCGCCGCCGATAGCCTGAAAACGTTTCTGGAAACGCCGCTGGCCCACCCGGAGCGGGGTGACGTAACGCTGAATGCTAAAGATCCGGTGACGATTGAAGCGCAGGACTTTTCCATTCTGTCGCCCGAAGGCAAAGTCCTCGCCGGTCCGCTGAACTTTACCTTACCTGCCGGACAACGCGTGGTGCTCGTCGGCACCAGCGGTTCCGGGAAAAGCTCTCTACTGAACGCGCTATCCGGTTTTATGGCCTACACGGGTTCACTGCGGATCAACAAAACCGAACTGCGCAACCTCGAGCCTGACGCCTGGCGTAAACAGCTCAGTTGGGTAGGACAAAACCCGCAGCTCCCGGCTTCTACGCTGCGTGAAAACGTGCTTCTGGCGCGCCCGGACGCGCGTGAAGATGAGCTGCAATCGGTTCTCGACCGCGCCTGGGTCAGCGAATTTCTGCCGCTGCTGCCGAAAGGGGTGGATACCGTGGTCGGCGATCAGTCCGCCGGGCTGTCGGTCGGGCAGGCGCAGCGCGTGGCCGTTGCCCGAGCGCTGCTTAACCCATGCCAGCTGATGCTGCTGGACGAGCCCGCAGCAAGCCTGGATGCCCACAGCGAGCAGCGCGTAATGGAGGCCCTGAACGCTGCCTCCCGGCAGCAAACCACGCTGATGGTTACCCACCAGCTGGAAGGCATTGCCGACTGGGACCAGATCTGGGTCATGGAGAACGGTCGTATTGTTGAGCAAGGCGATTACGCCTCTCTCGTTGCAGCCCAGGGACCATTTGCCGCTCTGCTGGCGAACCGTCAGGAGGATATCTGATGCGCGCTCTGCTGCCTTATCTTGCGCTCTATAAACGCCATAAATGGATGCTGACGCTGGGGATTGTGCTGGCGATTGTCACGCTGCTCGCCAGCATTGGCCTGCTCACGCTTTCTGGCTGGTTTCTGTCGGCCTCGGCCGTCGCGGGGTTCGCCGGATTATACAGCTTCAACTATATGCTTCCGGCGGCCGGGGTTCGCGGTACCGCCATCACCCGTACTGCCGGACGCTATTTCGAACGCCTGGTGAGCCACGACGCCACCTTCCGCGTGCTGCAGCACCTGCGTATCTACACCTTCAGCAAACTGCTGCCCCTCTCCCCTGCCGGGCTGGCGCGTTTTCGTCAGGGCGAGTTGCTTAACCGCGTGGTGGCAGATGTCGACACGCTGGATCACCTTTATCTGCGCGTAATTTCCCCTATCGTGGGCGCGTTTGTGGTGATTCTGGTGGTCACGCTGGGGCTGTCTGTTCTGGATGTTCCCGTTGCGCTGACGCTGGGCGGGATAATGCTGTTAACGCTTATCGTTCTGCCGCCGCTGTTTTACCGCGCCGGGAAATCCACCGGGGAAAACCTGACTCGTCTGCGTGGGGACTATCGACAGCAGCTGACCTCCTGGCTTCAGGGCCAGGCAGAGCTGACCATTTTTGGTGCCAGCAAGTGCTACCGCGCCCGCATGGAAAGTACGGAGCTAAACTGGCATGAAGCCCAGCGCCGCCAGTCGGAACTGACGGCCTTTTCTCAGGCGCTAATGATGCTAATCGGCGGTGTGGCGGTGATTGCCATGCTGTGGCTGGCTTCCGGCGATATCGGGGGAAATACACAGCCGGGTCCTCTTATTGCCCTTTTCGTTTTCTGTGCGCTGGCCGCATTTGAAGCGCTGGCTCCGGTGACGGGCGCCTTCCAGCACCTGGGTCAGGTGATCGCCTCTGCCCTGCGCATCACCCAGATCGCCGAGCAGGAACCGGAAGTTACGTTCAGTGCCGGGCAGACCGCGGTACCTGAGCAGGTTGCGCTGACGCTTGACGATGTCACCTTCAGCTATGACAAACAGGCACAGAACGCGCTGGAGGGTATCACCCTTTCTGTTAATGCCGGACAGCGGATTGCGATCCTCGGCCGTACCGGCTGCGGTAAATCGACGCTGCTGCAGCTGCTGACCCGCGCCTGGGATCCGCAGCGCGGTCAGATTCGTTTTAATAACACGTCGCTGACCGATTTTAGCGAGCAAGCCCTGCGCAAAACCGTCAGCGTCGTTCCGCAGCGCGTGCATCTGTTTAGCGCCACACTGCGCGATAACCTGCTGCTGGCAGCCCCAGAGGCCACTGATGATACGCTTCGCGCCGTGCTGGAGCAGGTCGGGCTGCAAAAACTGCTTGAGGACGACGGGCTGAACAGCTGGCTGGGCGAAGGCGGCCGTCAGCTCTCCGGCGGTGAACTGCGCCGTCTGGCAATTGCGCGCGCGCTGCTGCACGATGCGCCTCTGATGCTGCTTGACGAGCCCACCGAAGGGCTGGACGCCACGACCGAGAGTCAAATCCTTGATTTGCTGGCCAATGTCATGACCGGTAAAACCGTCCTGATGGTCACGCACCGCCTGCGCGGACTGGCGAGTTTTGATCGGATAATTGTGATGGACAACGGACACATTATTGAGCAAGGTAGTCACGCAGAGCTGTTGGCGAAACAGGGTCGCTACTACCAGTTTAAACAGCGTCTGTAGACTATATTTGTAGCGTCCTCACTCGCGTACTGGAGTTTTGCTGTCATGCGCCTGGTCCAGCTTTCTCGTCATAACATCGCGTTCCCTTCTCCGGAAGGGGCGCTGCGTGAGCCCAATGGGCTGCTGGCCCTTGGCGGTGACCTCAGTCCTGCTCGACTATTGATGGCATACCAGCGCGGTATCTTCCCCTGGTTTTCTCCCGGCGATCCGATTTTATGGTGGTCTCCCGATCCGCGCGCCGTGCTGTGGCCAGATCAGTTTCACCTGAGCCGCAGCATGAAGCGTTTCCATGCAAAATCACCGTACCGCGTCACCCTTAATCACGCCTTTGGTCAGGTCATTGAAGGCTGTGCCGAAGACCGCTTTGAGGGAACATGGATAACCCGAGATATTATTACCGCCTACCACCAGCTTCATGAGCTTGGCTACGCCCACTCAATCGAGGTGTGGGACGGCGGAGCACTCGTCGGCGGCATGTATGGCGTGGCGCAGGGTACGCTGTTTTGCGGCGAGTCGATGTTCTCCCGCGCGGTTAACGCCTCGAAAACGGCGCTGCTGGTCTTCTGCCAGGCATTTGCCCAGCGCGGCGGACGCCTGATCGATTGTCAGGTGCTCAACGAGCACACGGCCTCTCTCGGTGCCGTTGAGATCCCGCGACGCCAGTACATTGAGCATCTGGATGCCAGCCGTCAGGAGAAGCTCCCCCGCGACTTCTGGATACCGAGAACGCTCTTTATGCCCAATGCCTAAATGTTTTCCGCATATTTTTTGTGAGGGTGTTATAATTATGCCGCAGAGTAGCTTCTGCCTGTTGCCCCGCCGCCGTTTGGGACCCTCGCTTCAGATAACGTTCTGACGTTTATCCTGTTGTCTCCCCTTTACGAATGCGTTTCCTGTTCGGTTGTACCGTGACGCTTGGGCAATGCGCCGAAACTGTTTTGCTGCGTTTTAATCGCGCAATTCTTTACTTAATTGATGAATTTCGGCATTATCTTGCCGGTTCAAAACTTGGTAGTGATACCCCAGAGGATTAGATGGCCAAAGAAGACAATATTGAAATGCAGGGTACCGTACTTGATACGTTGCCTAATACCATGTTTCGCGTAGAGCTGGAAAACGGTCACGTGGTAACTGCGCACATCTCCGGTAAAATGCGCAAAAACTACATCCGCATTTTGACGGGCGACAAAGTGACTGTTGAACTGACCCCGTACGACCTGAGCAAAGGCCGCATTGTCTTCCGTAGTCGCTAATTGTTTTCGCCTGTAATGGCAGATGAATATATAAAAGGTCGGGTTAATCCCGGCCTTTTTTATTTGTGGCTTTAAAGTGGGTCTGCGGGAAGATATATTTTAGGGCAGCCGATACCCTCTCCCACAGAGAGAGGGCGAAAGGCAGGCATAAAAAAACCGGGCTATTGCCCGGTTTTTAAGACCTACGTAAGAAATCAGTGAGCCGCTTCCGGCTTGTGCTTCGCCGCACTCTGGAAATCGTACGTCAGTTCGTTCTTCGCCTGATCCAGCGCCACGGTCACCTGGCCGCCGTCCACCAGCGAGCCAAACAGCAGCTCGTTCGCCAGCGGTTTCTTCAGGTTGTCCTGAATTACACGCGCCATTGGACGGGCGCCCATCGCACGGTCGTAGCCTTTCTCGGCCAGCCAGTTTCGGGCCTCCTGGCTCACTTCCAGCGACACGCCTTTCTGATCCAGCTGAACCTGCAGCTCGACGATGAACTTATCCACGACCTGATGGATCACCTCGGTAGACAGGTGATCGAACCAGATAATGTTGTCCAGACGGTTACGGAACTCCGGCGTGAAGATCTTCTTGATCTCCTCCATCGCATCGGTGCTGTTATCCTGGTGGATCAGGCCGATGGACTTACGCTCGGTTTCTCGCACCCCGGCGTTAGTGGTCATTACCAGCACCACGTTGCGGAAGTCAGCTTTGCGCCCGTTGTTGTCGGTCAGCGTCCCGTTGTCCATCACCTGCAGCAGGATGTTGAACACGTCCGGGTGCGCTTTCTCGATTTCATCGAGCAGCAGTACCGCGTGCGGGTGCTTGATCACCGCGTCGGTGAGCAGGCCGCCCTGGTCAAAGCCCACGTAGCCAGGAGGCGCACCAATCAAACGGCTGACGGTGTGACGCTCCATATACTCGGACATATCAAAGCGCAGCAGCTCAATGCCCAGCGCTTTGGAAAGCTGAACCGTTACCTCGGTTTTCCCCACGCCGGTCGGGCCGGCAAACAGGAAGGAACCGACAGGCTTGTGCTCATGCCCCAGCCCGGCACGGGCCATCTTGATCGCTTCGGTTAAGGCCTCAATGGCTTTATCCTGACCAAAGACCAGCATTTTCAGGCGATTACCGAGGGTGCGCAGCGTGTCGCGGTCGCTCTGAGAAACACTCTTCTCGGGGATACGCGCGATGCGGGCCACCACGGACTCAATATCCGCCACGTTAACGGTTTTCTTACGCTTGCTGGCTGGCATCAGGCGCGCACGCGCCCCGGCCTCATCAATCACGTCAATCGCCTTATCCGGCAGATGACGGTCATTGATGTATTTCACCGCCAGCTCCACCGCCGCACGTACCGCTTTCGCGGTGTAACGCACGTCGTGGTGCGCTTCGTACTTCGGCTTCAGGCCGTTGATGATCTGCACCGTTTCCTCGACGGACGGTTCGGTCACGTCGATTTTCTGGAAGCGGCGCGCCAGCGCACGGTCTTTCTCAAAGATGTTGCTGAACTCCTGGTAGGTCGTGGAGCCAATCACGCGGATCTTGCCGCTGGAGAGCAGCGGTTTGATCAGGTTCGCGGCATCCACCTGGCCACCGGAGGCTGCACCTGCCCCGATGATGGTGTGAATTTCATCAATAAACAGGATGCTGTTGGTGTCCTGCTCCAGCTGTTTTAACAGCGCCTTGAAGCGTTTTTCAAAATCACCGCGGTATTTGGTGCCCGCCAGCAGCGAGCCGATATCCAGCGAGTAGATGGTGCAGTCGGCAATCACTTCCGGCACGTCGCCCTGCACAATGCGCCAGGCAAGCCCTTCGGCAATCGCGGTTTTACCCACGCCTGACTCCCCCACCAGCAGCGGGTTGTTCTTGCGGCGACGGCACAGCACCTGGATCGCACGCTCCAGCTCTTTATCGCGACCAATCAGCGGGTCGATACCGCCAACGCGAGCAAGCTGGTTAAGGTTGGTGGTGAAGTTTTCCATACGATCCTCCCCGCCTGCTTGCTCTTCATTGTTATTGACCTGATTGCTGGAATCCGATGCCTGGTTAGGCTCGTCTTTGCGCGTTCCGTGAGAGATAAAGTTAACCACGTCGAGGCGGCTGACTTCGTGTTTGCGCAGCAGATAGGCAGCCTGTGACTCCTGCTCGCTGAAGATGGCGACCAAGACGTTTGCGCCAGTCACTTCGCTACGCCCGGAAGACTGGACGTGGAATACCGCGCGCTGCAGCACGCGCTGGAAGCTGAGCGTCGGCTGCGTGTCGCGCTCTTCTTCACTGGCTGGCAGCACCGGTGTGGTTTGTTCGATGAAGGCTTCGAGTTCTTGACGTAGCGCCACCAGATCCACGGAGCAGGCTTCCAGCGCTTCGCGGGCAGATGGGTTGCTAAGCAGTGCGAGCAGTAAATGCTCGACGGTCATAAACTCATGTCGGTGCTCACGCGCTCTGGCGAAAGCCATGTTTAAACTGAGTTCCAGTTCTTGATTGAGCATAGGCACCTCCCCCAATTTTATGCCTTATCAGGCCTTTTCCAGCGTACACAGCAACGGATGCTCGTTCTCCCTCGCATAGTCGTTCACCATCGCCACTTTGGTTTCCGCCACTTCGGCTGTGAAGATGCCGCAGATAGCTTTGCCACGATAATGAACGGTAAGCATCAGTTGCGTTGCACGTTCTACATCATAAGAAAAGAACTTTTGTAGCACGTCAATAACAAATTCCATCGGCGTGTAATCATCGTTCATTAACATAACTTTATACATAGATGGCGGTTTTAGCGCGTCGCGCACTTTGTCTTCCGCCAGCTGGTCAAAATCCAGCCAATCGTTGGTCTTACCCATTATGCATAACCACTTTGAATCTACCTCAGATGTTAGATAACAATCATCTATTACTGTCATCCGCGATGTCTGTCACAAACTGTTGCAATAGCGTTAACTGCTTCAAACTTTGGTTGATTATTGTCCCATCTCCAGCGCCAAACGCTTGACGACTTCTTTCGTTTCTCTAAATTGTACAAGCGTGAGATGGCGAGGTTTTGAACAGCCCCCACTCCACCACCGGTTCATTCCATCTTAACTTATAAGATTTACGAAGGATGTCGAAGCATGGAAATGGGTACTGTTAAGTGGTTCAACAACGCCAAAGGGTTTGGCTTCATCTGCCCCGAAGGCGGCGGCGAGGATATCTTCGCTCACTATTCCACCATTCAGATGGATGGTTACAGAACGCTCAAAGCCGGGCAGTCCGTCCGGTTCGATGTTCACCAGGGACCAAAAGGCAATCATGCCAGCCTTATCGTCCCCATTGAAGCTGAGACGGTTGCATAGCTCTCTGTTTTATTGTGTACATCCCGCAGTCAAAATGCCAGCCCGATCGGCTGGCATTTTTATTTTCGGGTTATTCCCGAGCCAGCGCGTCCACCGGATCCAGCCGCGCCGCGTTGCGGGCGGGCAACCAGCCAAACAAAATGCCGGTAAAGGTTGAACACAAGAATGCGGTAATAATGGCCACCGGCGAGAAGCCAATCTCCCAGCCGGGTAAAAAGAGCTGGAGCGCGAAGGCGATCATCATCGAGAGCGCAATCCCCATCGCACCGCCGACCAGACACACCAGCACGGCTTCAATCAAAAACTGCTGCAGCACGTCGCTGGCCCGGGCCCCGACCGCCATGCGGATGCCAATCTCCCGGGTACGCTCGGTTACCGACACCAGCATGATGTTCATCACCCCGATACCGCCGACGACCAGCGAAATAACCGCCACCAGCGTGAGGAACAGCTGAAGAGTACGTGTGGTCTTTTCCGCCGTTTTCAAGAGGCCGTCCATATTCCAGGTGAAGAAATCTTTCTTCCCGTGGCGCAGGGTTAACAGCCGCTCAAGCTGCTGTTCGGCCAGCGCGCTGTCGTAGCCCTCCTTCACGCGCACGGTGATGGAGTTGAGCCAGGACTGCCCCATAATCCGCCCGGAGATTGTGGTATAGGGCAGCCAGACGCGCAGGATCTTGCTGCTGCCAAACATCGACTGCTTCTCTTCCGCCACGCCGATGACCGTGGCAGGCATGTTGCCGACCAGGATCACTTCGCCCACCACGTTGGCTTTATTGGGGAAGAGCTGTCTGCGCGAATTCGCGTCCAGCACCACCACCTGCGCCCTGCCCGCCAGCTGCTCGGCGTTGAAGGTGGCGCCTTCGCTGAAGGTCATACCGTAGACGTTGAAGTAGTCACCGCTCACGCCGTTCGCGCTGGCTGCCACGTCAACATTGCCCACGCGCAGGCGCAGGTTCTGCGACACCGCAGGCGTGGCGGAGTTGACCCATGGCTGCTTCTGAATGGCCGCCAGGTCGTCGTATTTCAGTGCCTGTTGATACTGCGGCTCGTCGTCGCCAAAGTCTTTGCCGGGATAGACGTCAATGGTATTGGTGCCAATAGCGCGGATATCTGCCAGCACCAGCTGCTTGGCCGCGTCGCCCACCACCACAATCGACACCACCGAGGCGATACCGATAATGATGCCGAGCATCGTCAGCAGGGTACGCATTTTATTGGCCGCCATCGCCAGCCAGGCCATGGTCAGCGCTTCACGAAAGCCGCTGGAAAATTGTCCCCAGCCGGTTGATGCTGGCAACGCTTCTTTAGATGCCGCTGCTCTGGACTCACGCGGCGGCGGGTTGCTGACCAGCTCGCCGTCGTGGATCTCAATAATGCGCTCCGCCTGTGCCGCCACCTGCGGATCGTGGGTCACGATGATAACCGTGTGCCCCCGATCGCGAAGCTGATGCAGGATCGCCATCACCTCTTCGCCGGAATGGCTGTCAAGCGCCCCGGTCGGCTCATCCGCGAGGATCACCTGCCCGCCGTTCATCAGGGCACGGGCAATACTCACGCGCTGCTGCTGGCCGCCGGACAGCTGCGAGGGCTGGTATTCAACCCGCTCCGCCAGCCCCAGACGCGTCAGCAGCATCTGCGCGCGTTCAAGTCGCTTTTTCCGCTCGACGCCCGCATAAACCGCGGGCACTTCAACGTTCTGCGCCGCATTAAGATGAGAAAGCAGATGGTAACGCTGGAAGATAAAGCCGAAATGTTCCCGGCGCAGCTTCGCCAGCGCGTCACCGTTCAGCGTGGAGACATCCGTTCCGGCCACGCGGTACGTGCCGCTGGTGGGTTTATCCAGACAGCCGAGAATGTTCATCAGCGTCGATTTACCTGAACCCGATGCCCCGACAATCGCCACCATCTCGCCCGCATCCACGCGCAGAGAGATGCCCTTCAGCACCTCCACCGGGCCGTCGCCCGACGGATAGCTGCGACGAATGTCCTTCAGCTCAAGCAGCGCCGTCATTTGGCGGCTCCGGGCAGGCTTTCGCTGACAACAACCTCCTCGCCCTCTTCCAGTCCTTTCACCACCACCACGTCGGTGTCGTTGCGCGCGCCTATCACAACCTCACGCTCGCGCGTTTCGCCGTTGCGCAGCACTTTCACTTTATAACGGCTATCCCCGGCGGATTCGCCGAGCGCAGAGAGCG
This sequence comes from Enterobacter vonholyi, assembly GCF_008364555.1. GTDB lineage: Bacteria > Pseudomonadota > Gammaproteobacteria > Enterobacterales > Enterobacteriaceae > Enterobacter > Enterobacter vonholyi. The sequence goes on along the minus strand of NZ_VTUC01000002.1, from coordinate 174,022 downwards.
GAATGGTCAGCACGTTCTTCACGCCGGTCAGCTGGATATGCACCTGTGCGGTCATGTCCAGACGCAGCACGCCCTGCGGGTTTGGCACCTCAAAGCGGGCATAGTAAAAAATAGCGTCGTTAACTTTTTCCGGCGTCGGCAGAATGTCTTTCAGCACGCCTTCGTAGCGCGTCTGCGGGTCGCCCAGCACCGTAAACCAGGCGTTCTGTCCCGGCTTAAGATGGATAACATCCGCCTCTGAAACCTGGGCTTTGACCAGCATAGTGCTCATGTCCGCCAGCGTCAGAATGTTTGGCGCCTGCTGCGCGGCAATCACCGTCTGGCCCTGCAGCGTGGTGATCTGGGTCACTTCACCCGCCATCGGCGCGACGATTTTGGTGTAGTCGAGGTTGGTTTTTGCCGTATCCAGCGAGGCCTGATTGCGCTTGATTTGCGCGTCAATCGTGCCAATCTGTGCCTGTTTCACCGCCAGTTCCGTGGTGGCCGTGTCTAAATCCTGCTTCGAAATCGCCTGGGTTTTGGCCAGTGCCTGCTGTCGGGTCAGCGTCACCTGCGCCAGGTTACGTTCTGCCAGCGCCTGCGCACGCTGCGCGCGCAGCTCCATCAGCGTGGCTTCCACCTCGCGGATCTGGTTCTCAGCCTGTTCAGGGTCGATAACGCCGAGCAGTTGGCCTTTTTTCACCTTATCGCCAATCTCAACAGACAGCGTTTTCAGCTGGCCGCTAACCTGCGCGCCGACGTCAACCTTGCGCAAAGCGTCAAGCTTGCCCGTCGCAAGGACGTTTTGCTGCAGTTCGCCCGGGCGAACAATCAGTGTCTGATACTGCGGTACCGGCGCATTCAGTACCTGCCATAGCCAGTACCCACCGGCTAAAACCACGACCGCCAGCAGCAGAAACAGCGTTCTGCGTTTTCCCTTGAGATTCATAAATATTCCAAATAAATGTTCTGGCAATTATAAATGTTGATTCTATCTAAACGACTCCTCAACGAAACCCCTGTTCTCTGAAATCGCCCTAATTTGTTTACGAGACGTTGACATTTCTCCTGTTGAAATAGCGATATTCCAAAAGGATCAGGATCTACCATGTCATCTATCGTCGACACATCACTTTCAAACCTGCCGCAGCCTAAATCCGGCTGGCAGCTCTTCAAAAAACTGGCTTTCGGTGAGTTCGCGCCCGGGCTGGCATGGGAAAAAACCGCCTACAGACGTAAGTTCATGCTGCGTTCACTGGCGACACCGCTCAGCACCGCTCGCCTGCTGTCTGACCTTGCAGAACATCCGCACCTGATGCAAATGCTCCAGGTTCAGCCGGGACTGCCCTGCCGCCTTCATCGTCCGTGGTTGACGGTCAATATGGATAGACAGCGTACGCTGGAATCGCTGTCATGGCACTATCAGATGATGTGTCGCCAGCTGCCGGCAAAGCTGACCAGTGGTTATCTTTCAAAGCAGGGCGTGACTCTGCTGACCTTAACCGGAAAAGATGAACAGCAATTTACCGTCCGTCTGTGTGCCGATGCGTTTATGGATAAAGAGGGAGAAGCTACCCTCGTTTTCTGTGACGGTCAAAATACGGCGCTGGCGGAGATGACCTTTACCCTCTGCCAGTTTGAGGGAAAATCGACGCTGTTCATTGGCGGTTTGCAGGGCGCAAAAGCGCATGTTCCGCATGAGCTGATCCAGGGTGCGACAAAAGCCTGCCATGGCCTGTTCCCAAAACGTCTGCTGGTCGAGGCCGCCATGACCCTCGGCGCCGCGTTCCCGGTAGAGCAAATTGTCGCCGTCAGTAACGATACGCACATTTATCGCAGCTGGCGCTACCGCAAGAAAAAAGAGGGGAAACTGTTGGCCGATTACGACAGTTTCTGGATCTCCATCGGCGGTGAAAAGCAGGACAGCGGTAACTTTATGCTGCCGCTCGTCATGCCGCGTAAACCGATGGAAGAGATCGCCAGCAAAAAGCGTTCCGAATATCGCCGCCGCTACGAGCTGCTGGATAGCCTGATTCAGCAGGTGAAACAGGCGACCCAACGTTAATCCGCTCTCCCGCGAGCCAGCCACAGCACGCGGGAGAACATCTTCCGCAACAGGGTCGGTACCGCCTCCACGCCCCGCCTCCCCGCCTCCGTCGCCACTTCAATGGCTAAATCCGGTTTTGAGGAACGATGAATAGCTTTGGCGATCACGCGCCGCATATTCATCGGGACATCGACCGGCACCATGGCAATTCGGTGGAATACGTCGTCAAACCCCTGACGATACATAAAGTGTTCCATGTCCATGGCGGGCAGCATAGTTAAATGGTCGCGCTCTTCCTCTCGCTCGTTACTCAGCAGGCTTCGCACGGTCGAGGCATATTTTTTGCCCGCCTCATCGCCGTCGACCAGAACGTGCCACTCGATCCCCATCCGGCGGGCAAATTTTATCAGTGCCTTTAATCCCGACTGGGCGAACTCGATAACCTTGATGCCTTCCGCATCAAAATGGTGGCCGCACTGGCGCGCCAGTTCGTTGATGACCCAGGTTTCCGTTTCCCCCTCAACCAGCAGCCAGCATCGGGCAAAGAGCGACGACGCCCGGTTAAAGCGAATATGGAAAGCGATGCGCCGCCCGTCTTCCGCGTTCAAACCGCCCGGCCCAAGCCGGAAAGCGGAGACGCGGGAGGATTCACGCACCAGGCGACAGACGTGTTCTACCGGCGTCAGCGATAATAGCTCCCCGGAATTGGTGGTCGTGACACGCTGGAGCGGCAGCAGATTCAGCAGATGCCATGCCACGGAGAGCATGATGGGATGGAGGCGCGTTTCCGGGTCTTCCACCAGCAGCAGCGGCCGGGCGTCCCGGTCAAGACGAACGGTGCCTTTGGCCTGCAGAAGCGTTGAAAACAGCCCCAGCAGAATCACCCGATGGGTACGACCTCCGGGCCGGTCGATCATCCGGTTAATGATGTCGAGATAACGCCAGCTTCGCTGCTCATCATGAGAGCGGCGGCGCATCAGGCGATGGCGCGACTCAGACGTTCCCTGTTCGGAAAAATAGTGCTCCAGAAGCTGTACCATTGCGGACAACCCCTGACGAATTTGGCCATCAGTAAGATTCTGCGGACGCGACACCAGCTCTCTTGCCAGAAAATCCAGCTCGCGGGCGGTGACTTCCACTTCCGGCATATTGGGTACGGTACCGTTACGAATACGCCGCATAAAACGCGCATCGCGCAGGCGTAACACAGGCGTCAGACGGATCAGGTGACGGGCCAGATCGTCGATATTGTCCAGCGGGATGGGGTTAGCTTTCTCATCGAGAAAATCACGCAGGGTGAGTACCCCCTCGTTCTCCGCCATCTCACCTTCCAGCCGGTAGAAAATCCGTTGAAAACCGTCATCGCACGGCACCCAACAGGGTGACAGCGGGCGGAAGCGACGCACGCGGTGACGTCCGGGCTCGGATTCGCGGAACGTCAGGATGATGTGCAGGTGCTTCTCGCGCCCCGTCACGTCGCCGGGTGGAAACCAGAAATCGTCGCGGACAAAGTGATACAGATCGTCCTCGGGCGAAAGCAGTAGCGTCAATGCATCCAGCAGGCTGGACTTGCCCCACGCGTTCTCGCCGATCAGGACGTTGTTTTGCTCCAGCTGCAGTGACAGGCGGTTAATACCGCGAAACCCGACAATTTCCACACGTTCGAGAAGCATAAATCCCCCGACAAATGATCACTTTTTCCTTCAAGTTATCAGCAGTATAGCGGGAGGTGCTCTGTCACGACAGCATAACATTCACCCTTACAAGAATTGGTCTATGCTCTATTTACCGCTGATTTGAACAAGGATTGACATCACATTGCCTTAAATCAAATTAATCGAATTTATTTAAGTGGCGAAGGGATGTTGTTGGTTTCTAAAATACGGGCTCTTCGAGTCGTCATCCCTTTATGGCGATATATCCCGCGCGCGGGAAAGCGTGCGGAAAATTTTTGAGGTGGTTATGTTTAGAAAATTGGCAGCAGAATGCTTTGGTACATTCTGGCTGGTATTTGGTGGCTGCGGTAGTGCCATTCTGGCAGCAGCATTCCCGGAATTAGGCATTGGTTTTGTCGGCGTCGCGCTGGCTTTTGGTTTAACCGTATTAACCATGGCGTTTGCCGTCGGGCATATTTCCGGCGGTCATTTTAACCCGGCCGTGACATTAGGTTTATGGGCCGGCGGTCGTTTTCCGGCGAAAGAGGTAATTGGTTATATTGTGGCGCAGGTGGTTGGCGGTATTATTGCGGCTGGCGTTCTGTACGTAATTGCCAGCGGTAAAGCCGGGTTCGACGCGGCGGCCAGCGGCTTTGCCTCTAACGGCTTCGGCGAGCATTCTCCGGGCGGCTACTCCATGTTGTCTGCCATCGTGATTGAAATTGTGCTGACCGCCGGCTTCCTGCTGGTGATCCACGGCGCAACCGACAAACATGCGCCAGCTGGTTTTGCCCCGATTGCCATTGGTCTGGCGCTGACGCTTATCCACCTGATTTCTATTCCGGTCACCAACACCTCCGTTAACCCGGCACGCAGTACCGCCGTCGCCATCTTCCAGGGCGGCTGGGCGCTCGAGCAGCTGTGGCTGTTCTGGGTGATGCCAATTATCGGTGGTATCCTGGGCGGCGTGCTGTACCGCACCCTGCTGGAAAAACGCGATTAATTGCTCGCGGTGTCGGGTGGCGCTAACGCTTACCCGACCTACGTGAGAGTGCACTTGAAGGCCGGGTAAGGCGTAGCCGCTACCCGGCTCTCTTTTGTCGCTTTACTGAACAGCCTTTATTGGGTAGTGTCTCTGGCGCTTAACCGATACTCAAAAAGGACCGGCTGTTCATGTTTTCAGGACTCCTCATCATTTTGTTGCCCTTGATCGTGGGCTATCTTATTCCGCTCCATCGTGAATCCGCATTAAGGCTCATTAATCGATTCCTGAGCTGGATTGTCTACGTGATTCTTTTCTTTATGGGGATTAGCCTAGCATTTCTGGACAACCTGTCAGCGAATTTACTCTCAATTCTCCATTATTCTGTCGTCACCGTAGTCGTTATTTTGCTGTGCAATATTGCCGCGCTGCTGTGGCTGGAACGCACTATTCCATGGAAAAATCACCATCATCAGGAAAAGCTTCCTTCACGAATTGCAATGGCGCTTGAATCATTAAAATTATGCGGCGTCGTGGTGCTCGGTTTTCTTCTTGGGCTGACCGGTTGGGCTTTTTTGCAGCACGCAACTGAGGCCAGCGAATATACGCTGATCTTCCTGCTGTTCCTTATTGGTATTCAGCTGCGAAATAATGGCATGACCCTGAGGCAAATTGTCCTGAACCGTCGGGGAATGATGGTTGCCGTCATTGTTGTCGCCAGTTCAATGGTGGCGGGCGTCATTAATGCCTTTGTGCTCGATCTGCCGCTGAAAACCGGCCTGGCGATGGCATCAGGTTTTGGCTGGTACTCCCTCTCCGGTATTCTGCTTACTGAATCATTCGGCCCGGTGATCGGCAGCGCTGCCTTCTTTAACGATCTGGCGCGAGAGCTGATCGCCATCATGCTGATCCCGAGCCTGGTTCGCCGCAGTCGTTCTACCGCGCTGGGCCTGTGCGGTGCGACGTCGATGGACTTTACCCTGCCGGTATTACAACGCTCCGGGGGGCTGGAGATGGTGCCCGCGGCTATCGTTCACGGCTTTATTTTAAGCCTGCTGGTTCCGGTTCTGATGGCCTTTTTCTCGGCCTGATACTTCTTTGGCGGTAGGTTTCCTGCCGCCAAAATTGCGCTAAATCAATCTCCCTCTATTTTGTAGCAGAAAGCCCTTTTCACCGTTCCGGCACGAGCATAACCTTAAACATGTATATCAAATATAACTTTAACAGGTGTGATTATGTTTTGTGTGCAATGTGAACAAACCATCCGTACCCCGGCAGGCAACGGCTGCTCCTACGCACAGGGTATGTGCGGCAAAACCGCAGAAACATCTGACCTGCAGGACCTGCTGATTGCGGCTCTGCAAGGCCTTTCCGCCTGGGCGTTCAAAGCCCGCGAATACGGCATAGTCGACCACTACGTCGACAGCTTCGCCCCGCGCGCGTTTTTCTCCACGCTGACCAACGTTAACTTCGACTCTCCGCGCATTGTCGGCTACGCCCGCGAAGCGATTGCCCTGCGTGAAGCGCTGAAGGCACAGTGTCTGAAGGCGGATGCCAGCGCCCGCGTGGAAAACCCGATGTCAGAACTTCAGCTGGTCAGCGACGATCTCGGCGACCTCCAGCGCCAGGCGGCAGAATTCACCCCGAACAAAGACAAAGCGGCAATTGGGGAGAACATTCTCGGCCTGCGCCTGCTGTGCCTGTACGGCCTGAAAGGCGCTGCGGCGTATATGGAGCACGCGCACGTTCTGGGTCAGTACGACAATGAGATTTATGCGCAGTACCACAAAATCATGGCGTGGCTGGGCACCTGGCCTGCCGATATGAATGCCCTGCTTGAGTGCTCAATGGAAATCGGCCAGATGAACTTCAGGGTGATGAGCATTCTGGACGCCGGTGAAACCAGCACCTACGGCCACCCGACGCCAACGCAGGTCAACGTCAAGGCTACCGAAGGCAAGTGCATCCTGATCTCCGGTCACGACCTGAAAGATCTCTACAACCTGCTGAAGCAAACCGAAGGCACCGGCGTTAACGTCTACACCCACGGTGAAATGCTGCCCGCGCACGGCTACCCGGAGCTGCGTAAATTTAAGCATCTGATCGGTAACTACGGCAGCGGCTGGCAGAATCAGCAGGTTGAGTTCGCCCGCTTCCCGGGCCCTATCGTGATGACATCTAACTGCATCATCGACCCTACCGTCGGCGCGTACGATGACCACATCTGGACCCGCAGCATCGTCGGCTGGCCGGGCGTGAGCCATCTTGAAGGTGATGATTTCGGTCCGGTTATCGCCCAGGCGCAGCAGATGGCGGGCTTCCCGTACAGCGAGATCCCGCACCTGATCACCGTCGGCTTCGGTCGCGAGACGCTTCTCGGCGCCGCCGATTCACTGATCGATCTCGTCAGCCGTGAAAAGCTGCGCCACATCTTCCTCGTCGGCGGCTGCGACGGCGCGCGCGGCGAGCGTAACTACTTCACCGATTTCGCCACCAGCGTGCCGGAAGACTGCCTGATCCTGACCCTGGCGTGCGGTAAATACCGATTCAACAAGCTGGACTTCGGCGATATCGAAGGCCTGCCGCGCCTGATTGATGCGGGCCAGTGTAACGATGCTTACTCGGCCATCATTCTGGCGGTCACCCTGGCGGAGAAACTGGGCTGCGGCGTGAACGATCTGCCTCTGTCCCTGGTGCTGTCATGGTTTGAGCAGAAAGCGATTGTCATCCTGCTGACCCTGCTCTCTCTTGGCGTCACCAACATCGTGACCGGACCGACCGCGCCAGGCTTCCTGACGCCGGACCTGCTGGCCGTGCTGAACGAGAAATTCGGTCTGCGTTCCGTGACCAACGTTGAAGACGATATGAAGCAGCTGCTGAGCGCGTAAGGAGGGATTCATGACCATGCCAACCTCACTATGCCCGTGGCGGATGCAGGTTCATCACATCCATCAGGAGACGCCGGATGTGTGGACTCTGTCGCTGTTGTGCCATGACTACTATCCATATCGTGCAGGCCAGTATGCGCTGGTCAGCATTCGCAATTCGGCGGACACCCTGCGCGCCTACACGATCTCCTCGACGCCGGGCGTGAGCGAATACATTACGCTCACCGTCCGCCTCATTGACGACGGCGCGGGCTCCCACTGGCTGACGCAGGACGTGAAGCGCGGGGATTACATCTGGCTGTCCGACGCGCAGGGGGAATTCACCTGTGACGACAAAGATGACGATAAATTCCTGCTGCTGGCGGCGGGCTGTGGCGTAACGCCAATTATGTCGATGCGCCGCTGGCTGGCGAAGAACCGCCCCCAGGCCGACGTGCAGACGATCTTCAGCGTCCGTTCCCCGGAAGATGTGATTTTTGCCGAGGAGTGGCGTGAATATCCGGTGACGCTGGTGGCGGAACACAACGCGACCCACGGTTTTGTGCCTGGTCGCCTGAGCCGCGAGCTGCTGCAAAGCGTGCCGGATGTTGCGAACCGAACGGTGATGACCTGCGGCCCGGCGCCGTACATGGCTATCGTGGAAGAAGAAGTGAAAGCGCTTGGCGTAGCCCGCTTCTTCAAAGAGCAGTTCTTCACGCCGGTGGCGGAAGCGGCAAGCAACGGCGGCGTTAAGTTCACCAAACTGCAGCCTGCCCAGACCTTCTTTGGCCGCGTGGGGACCACGCTGCTGGAGGCGCTGGAAAGCAACAAGGTGCCGGTAGCAGCTGCCTGTCGTGCTGGCGTGTGTGGCTGCTGTAAAACCAAAGTGGTTTCCGGTGAGTACACCGTCACCAGCACCATGACGCTGTCCGACGCGGAAATTGCCGAGGGTTACGTGCTGGCGTGCTCGTGCCATCCGCTGGGGGATTTGGTCCTCGCATAAACGATAAACGTTCGTTCGTAGGCCCGGTAAGCGTCAGCACCACCGGGCTTTTTTGCCGGGCGGTACTGCGTTTACCCGACCAACAATTTTACCGCCACGCGGGCGCTTTACCCAGCGCAAACCGCCCTGCCCCTAAAAACGCGACAGCCAGCGAGCCGATAAAGAAGTATACCAGGCTTTCAATCGCCCATGCCCCAACCTTATCAAGGGCGAACGTTTCACCCATTCCCACCATCAGCCACGCCACAATCATCGTAAACGCCAGTACCAGCGCGGCCGGCCGCGTAAACAGCCCGACAATAATCAGGATCGGCGCCACGACTTCGCCAACCAACACGCCGTAGGCGATAAATCCCGGCAGCCCTTTTTCCACCAGCATGCCGCTGATAAACCCCACGCCGCCAAAAAGCTTGTGCAAACCGTGAAAAAGCATCAGCCCGCCGACGGCAAGTCGTAACAAGAGTTTGCCAAGATCGTCGCACGATAGCTTTTCATTAACAGCAATTAACAATGATTTAACCATTTGAAATTATTCCTGTTTTAACTGAGACACTGCCAGATTATGCCGAATAATTGCGCGTGAAAAGCACCTTTTAATTGTGGGGATGCGACGGGCAATACGGAGACTTTCTTCTAAGCTTGTAAGCGTTATCACAAAAAGGAGACGGACAACCATGAAACAAACCGTGGCTGCATATATAGCGAAAACGCTCGAACAGGCTGGCGTAAAACGTATCTGGGGCGTCACCGGCGACTCCCTGAACGGACTCAGCGACAGCCTTAACAAGATGAAGACCATCGAATGGATGCCGACCCGCCATGAAGAGGTTGCCGCCTTCGCCGCAGGCGCTGAAGCGCAGCTTACGGGTGAACTGGCCGTGTGTGCGGGCTCGTGCGGACCGGGTAACCTTCATCTGATCAACGGTCTCTTCGACTGTCACCGCAATCACGTGCCGGTGCTGGCGATTGCCGCCCACATCCCCTCGTCCGAAATCGGCAGCGGCTATTTTCAGGAGACGCATCCGCAGGAGCTGTTCCGTGAATGCAGCCACTATTGCGAACTGGTTTCATCCCCGGAGCAGATCCCTCAGGTGCTGGCGATCGCCATGCGTAAAGCCGTGCTGAATCGCGGCGTTTCTGTGGTCGTTATTCCGGGCGATGTGGCCCTCAAGGCTGCGCCAGAAGGGGCAAGCACTCACTGGTATCACGCCCCGCAGCCCGTCGTCACACCAGCAGAAGAGGAGCTGAAAAAGCTGGCGCAGCTGCTGCGTTACTCCAGCAATATCGCCCTGATGTGCGGCAGCGGCTGCGCTGGCGCGCACAAGGAGCTGCTGGAATTTGCCGGAAAGCTGAAAGCCCCGATTGTCCACGCCCTGCGCGGCAAAGAGCACGTCGAGTACGACAACCCCTACGATGTTGGCATGACCGGACTGATCGGTTTTTCCAGCGGCTTCCATACCATGATGAACGCCGACACGCTGATCCTGCTTGGTACCCAGTTCCCGTATCGCGCGTTCTACCCGACGGATGCCAAAATCATTCAGATTGATATCAACCCTGCCAGTATCGGCGCGCACAGCAAGGTCGATATGGCGCTGGTGGGCGATATCAAATCTACCCTTGCCGCCCTGCTGCCGCTGCTGGAAGAGAAAACCGACCGCAAGTTCCTTGATAAGGCGCTAAGCGACTATCGCGATGCCCGCAAGGGGCTGGACGACCTCGCAAAACCAAGCGACAAAGCCATTCACCCGCAGTACCTGGCGCAGCAAATCAGCCATTTCGCGGACGACGACGCCATTTTTACCTGCGACGTGGGCACGCCAACCGTCTGGGCGGCACGCTATCTGAAGATGAACGGCAAGCGTCGCCTGCTCGGCTCGTTCAACCACGGCTCGATGGCCAACGCCATGCCGCAGGCGCTGGGCGCAAAAGCCACGGCGCCGGAGCGTCAGGTGGTGGCGATGTGCGGCGACGGCGGGTTCAGCATGCTGATGGGGGATTTCCTGTCGGTGGTACAGATGAAGCTCCCGCTAAAAATCGTGGTATTTAACAACAGCGTGCTGGGCTTCGTAGCGATGGAGATGAAGGCCGGAGGCTATCTCACGGACGGTACCGAGCTGCACGACACCAACTTCGCGCGCATCGCCGAGGCCTGCGGCATCACCGGTATTCGCGTGGAGAAAGCCTCCGAGGTAGATGAAGCCCTGCAGCGCGCCTTCTCCATCGACGGCCCGGTGCTGGTGGATGTCGTCGTCGCCAAAGAAGAGCTGGCGATCCCGCCGCAGATTAAGCTTGAGCAGGCCAAAGGCTTTAGCCTGTACATGCTGCGCGCAATCATCAGCGGCCGAGGCGACGAGGTGATCGAACTGGCAAAAACCAACTGGCTCAGGTAAAACATTTCGCATGACCTCTTAAATTAAAGGGATGTGAAATGATTGATTTACGCAGTGATACCGTTACCCGCCCGAGTCGGGCCATGCTCGAAGAGATGATGGCCGCTCCGGTCGGGGACGACGTCTACGGTGACGATCCGACGGTAAACGAACTGCAGCGCTATGCGGCAGAACTGAGCGGCAAGAAGGCCGCCCTGTTTATGCCGACAGGCACACAGGCGAACCTGGTCGCGCTGCTCAGCCACTGCGAGCGAGGTGAAGAGTATATCGTCGGCCAGGGCGCGCATAACTATCTCTACGAAGCCGGCGGTGCGGCCGTGCTCGGCAGCATTCAGCCGCAGCCGATTGACGCCGCGCCGGACGGCTCCCTGCCGCTCGATAAAGTCGCGGCGAAAATCAAAGCCGACGATATTCACTTCGCCCGCACTAAACTGCTCAGCCTCGAAAACACCCACAACGGCAAAGTGCTGCCGCGCGAGTACCTGAAGGCGGCGTGGGAATTTACCCGCGAGCGTAAACTCGCCCTGCACGTGGACGGCGCGCGTATCTTTAACGCCGTAGTGGAGTATGGCTGCGAGCTGAAAGAGATTACGCAGTACTGCGACTCGTTCACTATCTGCCTGTCAAAAGGACTGGGCACGCCTGTAGGTTCACTGCTGGTTGGCAATACGGACTACATCAAGCGCGCCAACCGCTGGCGCAAAATGACCGGCGGCGGGATGCGTCAGGCGGGTATTCTGGCGGCTGCCGGGCTGTATGCCCTGAAAAACAACGTGGCGCGTCTGAAGAACGATCACGACAACGCCGCGTGGATGGCGGCGCAGCTGCGCGAGATTGGCGCCGACGTGATGCGCCACGACACCAACATGCTGTTCGTCCGAGTGGGCGAGGATCGCGCCGCTGCGCTTGGCGAATTTATGAAAACACGTGGCGTGCTGATCAACGCCTCTCCTGTCGTGCGCCTGGTCATGCATCTCGACGTGAGCCGCGAACAGCTGGCGGACGTGGTGAAACACTGGCAGGCGTTTTTACAGCGATAAGGAGCATCACGTGCCGCAACGCATTCTGGTGCTCGGCGCCAGCGGGTATATCGGTCAGCATCTCACCGCGGCGTTAAGCCAGCAGGGACATCAGGTGCTGGCTGCGGCACGCAACACCGAACGCCTGCAAAAACTCGGTTTGCCTGGCGTTACCTGCCACAGCGTTGACCTCAACTGGCCGAAGGAACTTCCCGCCCTGCTGGAAGGGGTCGACACGCTTTACTACCTGGTGCACAGCATGGGCGAAGGCGGGGATTTCATCGCCCACGAGCGACAGGTGGCGATGAACGTCCGCGATGCGCTGCTGCAAACCCCGGTTAAGCAGGTGATTTTTTTAAGCTCGCTTCAGGCTCCCGAGCATGAGCAATCCGATCATCTGCGTGCCCGCCAGCTAACGGCTGAGACCCTGCGCGGCGCCAATATTCCCGTCACCGAACTGCGCGCCGGGATCATCGTTGGCGCAGGCTCCGCCGCCTTCGAAGTGATGCGCGATATGGTCTACAACCTGCCGGTACTCACGCCGCCGCGCTGGGTGCGTTCGCGCACCACGCCGATTGCGCTGGAGAACCTGCTGCATTATCTGGTAGCCCTGCTGGATCGCCCGGCGGAGCAGCACCGCGTGCTGGAGGCGGCAGGCCCGGAAGTGCTGAGCTATCAGGAGCAGTTCGAACACTTCATGCGCGTCAGCGGCCGCCGCCGCTGGCTGATCCCCATTCCCTTCCCGACCCGCTGGATTTCGGTGTGGTTTTTGAATGTGATCACCTCCGTGCCGCCGACGACCGCCAAAGCGCTGATCCAGGGGCTGAAGCACGATTTACTGGCGGACGATCGCGAACTGCGGGCACTCATTCCCCAGGAGCTGATCCGCTTTGACGATGCCGTGCGCAAAACGCTCAAGGAAGAAGAACAGCTGGTGAACTCCAGCGACTGGGGTTACGACGCTCAGGCGTTTGCCCGCTGGCGCCCGGAATACGGCTATTACCCGAAACAGGCGGGCTGCACGGTGAAAACCAATGCCAGCCTGGCCGCGCTGTGGGGAGTGGTGAACCAGATTGGCGGCAAAGATCGGTATTTCTTCGGTAATATCCTCTGGCAAACGCGCGGGGCGATGGACCTGCTGGTGGGCCACAGGCTGGCAAAAGGCCGCCCGGCAAACCCGTATCTTGCGGTGGGCGACACGGTAGACAGCTGGAAGGTGATCATCGTCGAGCCGGAAAAACAGCTGGCGCTGCTGTTCGGTATGAAAGCCCCGGGGCTGGGTCGACTCTGCTTTACCCTGAAAGACAAAGGGGATTATCGTGAACTGGACGTGCGCGCCTGGTGGCATCCGCACGGAATGCCGGGTCTGTTCTACTGGTTGTTGATGATCCCTGCCCACCTGTTTATCTTCCGTGGGATGGCGAAACGCATTGCGCAACTGGCAGAACAAAAGACGGAAAAGATCTAAATAAAACTCTCTTTCTTTCACCTTTCCCATTGCATAGCGCCGTAATTCACGAAAGAATGCGCACGAAATTCTTTTCAACACAGTGGATTGATATGAAGGTACTGGTTACCGGGGCGACCAGCGGCTTAGGCCGAAATGCGGTCGAATTTCTGCGCAACAAGGGCATCAGCGTCAGGGCTACCGGTCGCAACGAAGCGATGGGAAAACTGCTGCAAAAAATGGGCGCAGAGTTCGTCCATGCCGACCTGACGGAGCTGGTCTCCTCGCAGGCGAAAATGATGCTCGCCGGTATCGACACGCTGTGGCACTGCTCCAGTTTTACCTCCCCGTGGGGAACCCAGGAAGCCTTCGATCTCGCCAACGTGCGGGCTACCCGCCGTCTGGGTGAATGGGCCGTTGCCTGGGGCGTGCGTAACTTTATTCATATCTCGTCACCGTCACTCTATTTCGACTATCACCACCATCGTGACGTGCAGGAAGATTTCCGCCCTGCTCGCTTTGCCTGCGAGTTTGCCCGCAGCAAGGCGGCCAGCGAAGAGGTCATCGACCTGCTGGCGCAGTCAAACCCGCATACCCGCTTTACGGTCCTGCGTCCGCAGAGCCTGTTCGGGCCGCACGACAAGGTGTTTATTCCTCGTCTGGCGCAGATGATGCACCACTACGGCAGCGTGCTGCTGCCGCGCGGCGGCGATGCGCTGGTCGATATGACCTATTACGAAAATGCCGTTCACGCCATGTGGCTGGCCAGCCAGCCGGACTGCGATAAGCTTACCTCCGGTCGCGCCTACAACATCACCAACGGCGAACCGTGCACGCTGCGCAGCATTGTGCAGCGCTTAATTGACGAGCTGCAGATCGACTGCCGTATCCGTTCTGTTCCCTATCCAATGCTGGATATGATTGCCCGCAGCATGGAGCGCTTTGGCAGTAAATCAGCCAAAGAGCCTGCGCTGACGCATTACGGCGTCTCTAAACTTAACTTTGACTTCACGCTGGATATTTCGCGTGCGGAGAATGAGCTAGGGTATAAACCGATTGTGACGCTGGATGAAGGGATTATGCGCACCGCGGCGTGGCTGCGGGATCACGGGAAACTTCCTCGGTAGATTGGGTCCGGCATTTTTACGATGAAAAAAGCGGCAACCCGAAGGTTGCCGTTTGTCATTTTGCTGATTACAGCGCAGTCCACGCGTCCTGCCATGCAATCCCTTTACCAGGCTCGTAGTAGGATGGCGCGTTATTGCACCAGCCGCTGTATGGGTAAGGTTTGCACTGGAACAGCTGGCCGCGGTTGTTAACGATATCGCCTGCTTTCCATTTGGTTTTGGACGTCCAGGTCGGGTAAGTCCCGGTCTGGCCGCCGCTGGCCTGTTTCGGCTGTACGTTCAGCGTATAGCTGGTGCTGCTGCTCAGCTCGCCGTCACTGACGGTCAGGTTGATCTGGTACTGCGTCGCCGCTGCCACGTCTGGCGCATTGAAGGTAATAATCGCTTTATCTTCGCCGCTTACGGTCTGGCCGTTCGGAGCCGTCCAGGTATAAGTCAGGTGGTTACCGTCTTCGTCAGTCGAGCCAGACGCGTTCAGAGAAACTGATTTACCCGCTTCAACCGCTCCCACCGGGCCGGAGATTTTTGCTACTGGCGCATGGTTTACAGGCGCTGGAGTATTATCGTCTGGCACCGGCGTGGTGTTGCCTTCGTCCGTTGGGTCGACAGGGGTCGGGGTAGGTGTTGGCGCCGGGGTTGGCGTGACGTTACCGCCGTCGGAAGTCCCGTCTTCACCCACCACGTTCACATTGAAGTAATGCTTCACGCATTTGGTGTAGTCCCCCTCTTTAAAGGCGCTGAATGGCGTCTGGTAACCCACCAGCTGGCAAGAATAGGTCTGGCCTGATGGAGTATCCGCACTCCATCCCCAGTCCTGTTCCCAGTAGATCTTCAGCGCGCCGGCACCGCCTTCGTCGAACTGTTTCATGTTGGCACAGCCCAGCACTTCGTTAGAAGGAACTGGTACTTTCAGGTAGTTGGCGAACTCTTTGTAATATTTGATACGGTTTTGAGACTGGGCGATCTCAGTCGGGCCGCCACACTCTACGCCGCCGTTGATGATCTGCGTGGTCACGCCGAAGCCTGGTACCAGACCATTCGCCTTATCGTGATCGTTCGGCTGCCATGTGCCGTCGATAACCTGCAGCATGCTCGGTTTTGGCGGCTGCGGGTAGGCGAAGAAGAAGATCGCGGAAGCAAGGTTCAGCCAGGTGTCCGCCACCAGCTCAGGTTTGTCCAGCAGTACACGTACGTCGCCGTACATCGCTTCAGAGAACGGGCCGTAGTTGTAGTTATAGGAGAGCTGTTTCGCACCGCGACCAAAGTAGCTAACGAAATCGCCATCTTTGTCTTTACCGCACGGCCAGGTCTGACCCTGCCAGACATCCGGGTTACATTCACCGTTGTAGCCGCCCTTCTGACCTTCGCTCCAGCCCATCTCACGCACGTAGACCAGTGCCTGACGCCACTCGGGTTCCGGACGCCAGGACTCGTGGCCTCCGGTTTCCTGCGCGAAGTGCGCGAACATGGTTGCCAGAGACTTACGGCAGATGGCATCGCTGTTACGACCATCGGTATAGGTCTGGCACAGTGCAGGGAATTTACCGACCGCTTTCAGGAAGTTGCTGTAAGTATATTCCGGCGCACGCAGTGGGAAGAGATAGTCCCAGTCGCTGGCCTTGATAATCCCTTCCACGCGCTTGACGTTTTCCGGGTTTGTCGATTTACCCGGCTCAATTTGTTCCACCAGGCTGTTGTCCAGCGTGCGGATGGTTGACTTCACTGAAGCCATAAGCGGGAAGTTGGTCAACTCCTGCTCTTTCTTCTGCAGATCGCTGGCCTTAACGGTGTAAGGTTCGCTGCTGGCCTGCAGCAGGGTTGCCTGAGCCATAAACGGTGCAACGCATGCGCCCGCGATAAGAACACTGAGTAATGTCCTTTTGTTCATGTCACTAGTCCTCTTAATTATATTAAGGGTCAATAAAAGTTAATTTTCGCGGTTTATTTATTAATCATTTAATAAATAAACCCGGGAGCAGTTTTCGTTTT
Source organism: Enterobacter vonholyi (assembly GCF_008364555.1). GTDB lineage: Bacteria > Pseudomonadota > Gammaproteobacteria > Enterobacterales > Enterobacteriaceae > Enterobacter > Enterobacter vonholyi. Next base: position 157,514 of record NZ_VTUC01000002.1, on the reverse strand, counting down.
ATGAAGAACACCATTCGGTACTCTTCAAAAAACAAAAATCAATAATAATGGGTGCGGGTGCTACGTTTTAACTTCTGATATTTATTCCAGACCTTACGGGCATAGACCATGCGCTGCGCGAAATTCTCTTTTCTCAGGCCCGCGTTATAGGCGCCGACCGCCTCCCAGTTATAGCCATAAATTTTAATCATTCCGGATAATATCGATGCGCCAACCATAATCGAGGTGCAGGGCTCGGTAATTAATCGGTACTCATTAATGCCTTTTCGCTCCAGCTCGGAAAAATGTGAACTGTTAATCTGCATAAGGCCGACATCACGCGTGCCATCGTGATTCAGTCCAATCGCATTCGGATTCATTCCCGATTCAACATTAGCAATGGCATATAACAGATAAGGATCCACATGATAATAACTGGCGGCTTTATCCCAGCAGTTGGCAAAGACGCTATGGCTTATTACCAGCAACAATAAAAATAACGTTTTCATTTTCAGTCCGGCTCTTTTTCATTGTCTCCTTACGCGGTTATTACTCTTTTCCTGATTTACGGCCCACGTCCGTCTCGGGACGTGGACCGTAATAGCGGGCAAATTTCTTACCCGCATCGTTATAGCAGTGGCTTACTGGCAGTCAGTCGCCGGGCCTTTTTTCACCCATACATCGCTGCTACCTGGTTTATCACCCTTCGTCCACCATTTCGCGGTGTAGGTGTAACCGTTGTAGGTAGTGGTGTCGCCGCCGTTATAAACCACGTCGGAGCGCCAGTTGAATTTCACCTGACTTACCAGCTCCCATGCATCCACACCGAAGCCCGGCTGGTTGCCCTGAGTCCAGTATTTTGCTTTCCAGACCAGGTTGTCGAAGCTGACGGTATTCCCCGCGTTGTAAACCTTGCTTGCGCTCCAGGCAGCATATTTACTGGCGTTGGCGTCAACAGGCTTATCGCAGCTATTGGTGGCAGAACCTTCGTCAGACGGCGTGTTGCCTTCATCTGATGGGGTGTTACCTTCGTCAGATGGCGTGTTGCCTTCATCGGATGGGGTATTTCCTTCGTCAGACGGCGCGTTGCCTTCATCGGATGGGGTGTTGCCTTCGTCAGACGGCGTTTCCGCTGCTTTAGGCGTTACCGTCACCTGTACGTTAGTCTGTACGCTGGACTTGCCATCGCTTACCAGCACGCTCAGCGTGTAAGTTGATTCCGTGTCCACGTCCGGCGCGGTGATGTTCAGGTTCGCGGTATCTGCGCCTGTCGCCTGCATATTCGCAGGAACGCTCCAGGAGTAGGTCAGCGCGTCGCCATCAGGATCGTTAGCCTGAGCGTGCAGAGAGTAGCTCTGGCCCGCTTCCAGCGTCACGGCTTCCATCTGGTTCACAACCGGCGCCTGGTTTGCTTTCGGCGCTTTGTTCACGACCTGGACGTCAGCAGTACTGCTCAACCCTTTCGCGTCAGTAACCGTCAGGCGGAACGCCAGAGTCTGGTTACTGGTGACAGCGGCAACGTTGAAGGTCGCTTTCGCTTTGGTGCTGTTGGTGATAGTCACCGACGGGCCAGAGATCTGCGTCCACTTGTAGGTGATGGCATCGCCATCCGGATCGGTGGAAGCCGAGCCATCCAGGGTCACCGTCGCCGGACCGGTTACGCTCTGGTCAGCGGCAGTCGCCACAGGCGCATGGTTGGTCACTACCGGATCAACCGGCGCAGCGCCACCGCCTGTCAGGCTTTCATTCATCGCGTTCAGAATGTCTCCGGTATCGGAGTCGATAGACCAGGCAAACAGACCGCCCAGGTTTTTCGCGAGCACATACTGACCTTTCGCCGTTGCGGAACGCGCATCTTCATAGGTAATCAGATCGCCGGTGGTTTTGTTAAACAGATACGGCGCTTCAGCGGTAGCATCATAGTTGTATTCCCAGCCCGCTTTGCCTTTGTACTCGTTAACGATCTGACGATAGTCAACCACGCCCGGTTCCCAGGTCCCTTTCACCATGCCCGTTGCCGTGCCGGTGAACGGGTTGTTATTGCTGTAACCGTGAACGCCGGTCCAGCCGCGACCATACATGGCCGTCCCCACGACAATTTTGCCAGGCTGTACACCCTGCGCGAGCAGTGCATTCACGCCGTTTTCGGTGGTGTAATTAGTATCCGGTTTGTTCGCCGGCGCACGCAGTGCCGCCTGGTGACCCAGATCGGTGTTGCTCCAGCCGCCGTAGAAGTCGTAGCTCATCAGGAAGATGTGATCCATGTACTGCTGTGCAGTGGTGTAATCAACGTCTTCAATTTTGTCGCTGCCTGAGCCGATTGCTGAGGTCAGTTCAAAGGTACGGCCGGTTTCGGCTGACAGTTCATTCATCATGGCGCGCAGTTCGCGCATCAGTGCGGTATAAGTCTCTTTATCCTGCTGCGGGTTGCCCAGCGTTTCGTTCTGACCGCCGCCGCCCGGGAATTCCCAGTCGATATCCACACCGTCGAAGAATTTCCAGGTTTTCAGGAAATCTTTAACGGAAGCCACGAAGCGATCGCGGATCGCTTTGTCATGCATTTTGAAGAACGGATCGGAAAGGGTCCAGCCACCGATAGAAGGCAGCACTTTCAGGCCCGGGTTGGCTTTCTTCATTGCCATCAGCTGGCCGAAGTTACCTTTGTAGGGATCGTCCCAGCCGCTTACGCCAGCCTGAGGCTTCTGCAGTGCGGCCCACGGGTCGTGAATCGCCACCTGGAAGTCCTGACGGCCAGCACAGGCGCGCTTAAGCGCTTCGAAGCTGTTACCGCCTTCGATGGTTTTCAGGCTGTCGTTGATGCCGTCGCCGCCGCAGATTGGAATGAAGCCATAAAGAATGTGGTTAAGGTTAGCCGCCGGGATTTTGTCTACAGGGAAGTTACGGTCGTAAACACCCCACTCAGGGAAATAAGCACCCACCACTTTATCGGTGTGCTTAGAGAGGGTTTTGTTATTTTCCTGCATGGTGGTGTTGAGTGGCAGCAGATGGCTACCGTCGGTATCCGCGACGATAATCAGTTTGCTGGCGCTGGTGCTGCAGCCGCTGGCATTGCAGAGCTCAACCGTTTCCTGATAACGACCACCTTTCTTCACTTTAAACGTAGCCGTGCCGGACATGCTGCCTGCGCCGGTCCAGACGGTTTTGCCGTCGAGCAGCACTTTCGCTGAAGTCGGCGCCGCGCCGCTCCAGACGTCCCACTGCACTTTAACATCGGCGCCATCATGGACTTTGACCAGGCTATTGTAAGCAGAAGCAGACTGATCAACTTCGACAATGGCAAATTTATCATTACCACTGGCGATAGTTGCTTTACCGGGCACTGCTGCGAACACCGGGCTTGCAGCCGCTGCAACGAAGAGTGCCAGATATTTAGGCTTCAGAAATTTCATTATTTGATCCTGATAATACGATTTGTGAAATTAAATACCCATGCTTTTCCATTAAACATGGACGAACGTTATTTACTGATAAATTAATCGTGAACGCTTCTGGTTCACCAAAGACCTACTTATTATTACGCCGTACCTTCCTCCACTCATAAAACATTCAACAAATCTGTTATTGCGGAGAAGAGAATACAATGGGGAATTTATTTTCTCCTTTTCTTCCCTCAATGAAAAAACCTCAAAAAAAACTTGACTGCATTATTTAAAAGATGAGATAGGGGATTTGAGAAATAAATACAGCCAGCCCGGAAAACGCAATGTATGGGCCAAAGGAAATAAGGTTATTTTTATTCTCAAAGGGTTTTAACAGGCAATGCATAATAATACCCCCCAGCGCCGCGATCAGCAAAATAGAGGGTAACGCCTGCCATCCGCACCACGCGCCTAGCGCTGCCAGCAGCTTAAAATCACCATAGCCTAACCCTTCCCGACCGGTCAGCAGACGGAATGCCCAGTAAACCAGCCAGAGCGACAGATACCCCGCCACCGCGCCAAAGATAGCATCGGTCAGCGGTAGCGTCCGGAACAGGGCATGGAACATCAGCCCCGTCCACAGCAGCGGCTGGGTCAGGCAGTCCGGCAGCAGCATATGGCGCGCATCGATCACCGCCAGCGGCAGCAGAAAACTCCACATCACCCACAGCGCGATTAGCGCCGAAAACGACGGTGCCAGCGCGGCGCTGGCGGCGAAAAAGGCAGCGCTACAGACTTCCACCAGCAGCAGCCGCAGCGGAATCGCGCTATGGCAGTGACGGCAGCGACCGCGCAGCGCACACCAGCTAATGATGGGAATATTTTCCCACGCGCTCAGGGTATGGTGGCATTCCGGGCAGTGAGAGGCGGGAAACAGCAGATTGCCTGCCCCCTCTTCTTCCATTACCAGCGGCGGAATACGCTCCCCGACTACGCCCAGGAAACTGCCGAGGATTGCCCCCAGCGCTCCGCTCATCACGCATAGTCCCGGCAGATTCGCTTGCTGCAACAGCATTAGCAGGTTCATGCGCTTTTCGCCCAGCTCAGCGTAATGTGCGCTTTCACCTCACTCTGACGATCCACCGGCGTTAACGCGAGTTTTTCCAGATGTATACCGGAAGAGACGTTCATCTCACGCAGCCAGTTTTGCAGGGCAGAAATGTTGACGCGTTCGACAACAAAGGTTAGCGACTGCTCTTCCTGACGCACGTCTGTCAACGCGACGTGCACGACTTTGGCACTTTCTTCCACCACGCTGCGCGGATTCGGGGTATTGACTATTCTGGACTGGAGATGGTTTTTATCAATTTCCTGGCGCATCCAGTTCAGCGTCTGCTTCTGCTTAAATAACACGGCCTCGTTATTTTTGATCAGAGTATCGAGCGGCATCATCGCGCCGTAATAAACCATCGCACAGCAGAGTGCCCCGCCGCAGAGTTTAAATAAATTACGCTCGCGTGGACTATAATTTTGCCAACGTTTTTTTAACTGGGCTATTTGCGTTTTCATTTATAGCTCCCGGTAATAATGGCGGTATAAGGCGCCTCGCCGGAAATCGGCTGCATCGCAAATTCAAAGGTATCGGCGCTGCGGGCGACAAAATCCTGCAGGGTCTGTTTATCCATGGATTTCACATTCAACGTCAGCTGATTTTGCGTTTCGTCATATTCCACGTTATTGATCTCCAGAGACGGCAGTGACTGCTTGATTTGATTCAGCGCTTCGAGCTGCAGGAAGACCCCTTTCTTAGCCTTGCTGATATTCTGCCCGACGTAGTATTTCAGGTTGCTGGTCTGGCGCAGGGTCGGGAAATAGTGCTGCGCTACGGTGGTCATCTCGCGGTGGATCTCGTTTTGCTGGTGAGTGAGCATCACCGCCATACCAACGCGGGGGCCGATCAGCAGGCCGACGCAAACCAGCGCCGCCGCAACGAGGGCCGTTTTCGCGTGGCGAAAACGCGGACCGCTGGCGCTGCGCCCGGAAAACTCCCCGTGCAGCATGTTGATACGACAGCCCTGCCACTGGGGCTGGATCAACACCAGCGGATGCTGCCACGCCAGCAGTTCATCCACCTGCACCTCCTGCGGCGCATCGCCATAGCAGCACACCTCACCCGTCGGGCATTTACTCAACAGCAGCGGCAGCAGGACCGCATCGGCTTCGCCAGCGCTGCTGGGAGAAAAACGCAGCCAGTAGCTCTCTTCCAGGCTCACCAGCGTAGTGCCCCCTTCGCTCACCGGCAGCAGCCAGGCATCCGGCAGCGCCTGGATCACCGTGAGCCCCGCCTGAGCGAACAGCTCAAGCCAGTGGCGCAGACGTTCAGCGTCGATGGCCACGGCATCCACTTCTGGCCCCTTTTTGTTCAGCACCGTCCAGTGCAGCGTCTCCACCTCGCCGAGCAATGTCTCTTCCGCCATCCACGAGAACTGCGCCGTCTGGGCTGAAAGTCCTTTTTTCGGCAGGGTAAAATGACGAAAAATCGTCTCGCTCGCCGGCAGCAAAAGGCACACCTGCTGAGAAAGCGGATGGCAGGAAAGTTCGCTCAGTGCGCTCCAGCCCGTCAGATATTCCACCCGATCGTTACCGGATTCACACCACCAAATTTTGCCGTCCTCACGGGTATCGGGACGAATAAAAAGCACCTTTTTCATCATCTTCTACTTATCTTATTCAACCATTCGGTAGCGGCGTTGCCAGGTAACGACCTTGCCCGCCTCACTGTCAACGTGAAGCTGGCTGACGACGCGCAGCGTTAAATCATCGGTATTGCCGGTGGTATCCACCCGAAAATAGCGACTGTTGACCGCAACCCTGTCCTGAATCTGCGCCAGGATATCTTTGGTCTGCGGATAGTTGCTCTCCAGCACTTTGCTGAATGCCTCCAGCGACTCCCAGCCCTCTTCCGGGCGTGAATCGATCAGGCGGGCAGCATCGTCCGTGCTTAACACGCCGGTAAAAACCGCCGCCAGCAGCGGCGACTGTTCTCGTGTTAAGGTATTCACATTTATGGTGCCATCCGTATCCGGCAAGGCGCACAGCAGTTTGCTGACCTTCGGCCATGCGGCCTGCGGAAAGGCGGGCAGCAGTCTGATTTCATTGATGGTGCGCATCATTTGATTCGCCGGACCACGGGCGGGCGTCACGCTCGCCCAGGCATCGGCCTCCTGGCCCTGTTTCGCCGTCACGTCGTCGGCGTCAAGATAATCCACCAGTTGCTGGTAAATCTCTTCTGCCGCCAGCGTACCGACTCCGCTTTCTGCCAGCAGCTGTTCGACAATCTGCTCTTTGACCGGTTTTTCCGGCAGCGCAGTGGCGTCGGCCGGGGCCGCTGGCGCCGCATCAACGGCCAGCAGACTATTGACGTTAAAGCAGGTCCGGGCATCCTCCACCTGACTCACCACGGTGTAATTATCTCCATGGGTTTCCATCGGCTGTGCCCAGTCACCTCGCGGCGACAGCCCCGCCCCTTCTGAACTGGCCGCTTTCTGCAATACGTTTTCCAGTACCTTCTGTTGACGGGCAATGGCCCAGCGCAGCGTCTGCTGGCTGACCTGATAATGCGTTTTTTGCAGGTGGCGGCAGAACTGCTGACTGATTTTCGCCGCCAGGGCGGACATCATCACCAGCAGGATCAGGACCACCAGTAGCGCCACGCCACGCTCTTTCCGCGCAGGTTTGCCGCTCATGAACTCACTCCTGGTTGTGCTGCCGTATCGGGCTGCGGGTTGGTTACGGGTTGCGCCGCATTCTCCGCTGCCGGCTGCGCCGGGTCCGCATTCGTCTCTTTTGGCGCGGTCTGGATCTCGGGCATATCGCCGGGAGTGATAAAAACCCAGCGCCAGGTTTCGCCGTTTTCCATAGTCAGATTCAGCTCAACGCCATCAGGCTGATGGGCGATGTCGGTCCATTTCTCCTGCCAGCCTTCGTGCCAGAAACGCCATTTCATCGCTTTCACATCGTTCAGAATCGGCACTTCTTCCGGCTGCGCGCTGGCGGGACCATCGATAGCAGCCCAGACGTTGCGCCACAGGCGCTTGTCCTTTAATGTCCAGCTCACCCGCTCTAGCTGCACCTGACCGCTGATGCCGTTAAGGGTTGTCATTTCCAGACCATTCTGCTGCTGAACGAACACCTCGCCGCTGTTGCGCGGCGCGCGCGCCTGCTGCTGATAAAAGTCACGCGAGAGCAGATTGTACGTGCGCTGAAGCGCCGTCACTTTTGTCGCCGCCTCGTCGCTGGCCGTCGAGGTGCGCATCGCACCGTCAAGAATTTGCCAGGCGAGAATGCTGATCACCGCGAAGATGGTCAGCGCAATCATAATTTCCAGCAGGGTAAAGCCCTGCTGACGCTGCGCCTTACTCACGATCCACCTCCGGTTCGTCTAGCTGAAGTGCCACCACCGGTTGCGCATCGCTTCCTTCGCTGTAAACCCTTACCTCATCGGCAAAGGTATTTTCGGCGGTTTTTACCCGCTGGATATGCCAGGTCCAGGTTTGTCCGCCCATGGTTTCGGTACCCACCTGCTCGGCATCCGGAAAATCGGTCTGAGCAAGCTGAGCTTGTGCCAGTAGATTTTCCGCCACCCAGCCGGCCTGCAGTGTTTCCGACAGGCTGTGGGTAAAGCGCACGTTCAGGGTGACGGAGTTCATCAGCGCCAGCGCCGCGGTGGAGAAAATCACCAGCGCCACCATCACTTCCAGCAGGGTCATCCCCTGCTCTTTGGTTTTGCGTTTAGTCATCGTTTTCCACCACCACGGGAACAGAGCCCTGTGACGTCACGTGAAAGCGCTGCTTTTTATCGAGGCTTTCGAAGCTGAGCGTGAAGCGGCTCAGCTCGCCGTCCGGCAAAAAAATGATTTGCGGTTCATCGTCCAGCGTGGCCGCCAGCGTTCGCGGCGAGAGGGAGACGTGCATCTCCTCAGGAAACTCGCCGCGGGTCGCGATCCGTCCCGCCTTTAGCGGTGCCCAGTGGCTTTCGCCGTTATTTCCAACCTGTGTCACCAGTTCAAATTCTGACGAGGTCATCACCAGCCCGACAATATTTCCGTCCATTACCGCACGGTCAGAACCATATTCAACGAGGGATTTTAGCTGCTGACCAAATGTATCTGCGCCGCTGCGTGATGGAATGGTGGTGACCACCATCATGGCGCTCAGGGCGAATATCACCAGCGCCACGATAATTTCCAGCAGGGTAAATCCACGTTGCTTATTCATTACTTATCTTTTTTATCAAAAGACCAGTTGCTGATATCGTCGGCTGTATTCGCTTCTCCATCCGGACCGGCTGAGAAAATATCGACAGCGCCATGCTCTCCCGGGCTGACCAGAATATAGTCATTGCCCCATGGATCCTGCGGCAGGCGGCGAATATAGCCGTCGTCACGGTAGCCTTTCGGAATGGGCGCAATTTCAGGTTTGGTCACCAGCGCCTGCAACCCCTGCTCGGTGGTCGGATAGCGATGGTTGTCGAGCTTGTACATATCCAGCGAACCTTCCAGCGCCACAATATCGCTGGTCGCTTTCTGAATATCGGCTTTTTCTTTATTGCCCATTAAATTAGGCACGACCATACTGGCCAGCACACCGAGAATAACGATAACCACCATTAATTCGAGCAGCGTGAATCCCGCCTGACGCTTCAGGCTATTCTTTTTCAAAGACATGATTAACCTACCATATTATTAAGTTGAAGAAGCGGTTGTAATATTGAAAGAACGATAAATAGAACAACGGTCGCCATAGTTACTACCAGTGCCGGCTCAAATACCGACAGCGTTAAAGTAATTCGATGCTGTAATGCAGATTCCTGGTTTTCCGCCGCGCGATCCATCAACGAGCCCAGCTCGCCGCTCTCCTCCCCGGAGGCCACCATATAAAGCATGGTGGGTGGGAAAATTTTCGCCTGTTCCAGCGCGTTGTAGAGAGATGCCCCCTGGCGCACGGTGTCCGCCGCCTGCTCAAGCACCTGCCGGGCATAGAGGTTTTCTATCCCGTCCATCGCGATATACATCCCTTCCAGCAGCGGAACGCTGCTGGCCTGCAAAATACTCAGCGTGCGGATGTAGCGCGCGCTGTTGATGGCGCAGACCAGTTTTTTCAGCGGTGAATTTAGCAACAGCCACCGATGATAAACAAATCGGTTCTTTTCTTTTTTTATCCAAAATTTAAAGCTCGCCGACGCCCCGAACAGGCCGCCGGCGATAACGATGCCCCATGCCTGTAAAAAGTCGCTCACCGCAATCAGCGTGCGGGTGGTCATCGGCAGCTCTTGTTTCATATGAGTGAACTGGTCGATGACCTGCGGCACCACGGCGACCAGCAGAATGGAGATCACCGCGATCGCCACTACCGTCAGGGTGATGGGGTACACCATCGCCTGGGTGAGCTTGCTTTTCATCTTCTGGCGCTGCTCGTTGTATTCGGCGAGCTTTTCCAGCACGCCCCCGAGATGACCGGTCTTTTCACCGGCCATCACCAGGGTGCAGTAGAGCTTATCGAAGCTGCGCGGAAACTGGCTGAAGGCGTCGAACAGCGTGTGGCCTTCCACGATCTTGTCGCGGATCTCGGTCACCATCGCCGCCAGGGTTTTATCTTCCGTCTGCTTCGCAATCGCCTTTAGCGCACTCTCCAGCGGCAGCGCGGCATTGACCAGCGTCGCAAGCTGTCGGGTAAACATCGACAGCACCGGAATCGACAGTTTTGCCCCTTTACGGGCGTTTTTCCCCGCCGCCGGATCGCTGGTTGGGGAGATATTCACCGGTATCAGCTTTTGTTCGCGCAGCATCTGGCGCACCTGCTTTGGCCCTTCGGCCTGCAGGTTGCCGCGCTGGGTTTTCCCGGCGGCGTCCGTCGCGGACCACGCATACCAGGCCATTACGCATCCCCTCCGCGCTCGGCGGTGACGCGCATCACCTCTTCCAGCGAGGTCACGCCGGAGATCACCTTCAGCAGACCGTTTTCACGCAGGCTGTAGGCCTCTTTGAAAAGCTGCGTTTCGATGGACATCTCATCTTTATCTTCATGGATCGCACGGCGCATGGCGCTGTCGACCACCAGAAATTCATGGATGCCTGCGCGTCCCTGGTAGCCGCTCTGGCGACACTGTTCGCAGCCCACGGCGCGATAAATCGCTTTGGGCGGCGTTTCCATAAAGGTGAACAGCGCTTTCTCATTGTCATCCAGCGGACTGGTCGTGCGGCAGTGTGGACACAGCCGACGCACCAGACGCTGGGCAATGACGCCAAGCAGCGACGAACCAATTAAAAATGACTCCAGCCCCATATCACGCAGACGGGTAATGGCGCCCGCCGCACTGTTGGTGTGCAGGGTAGACATTACCAGGTGACCGGTGAGGGACGCCTGCACCGCGATTTGCGCGGTTTCACCGTCACGAATTTCCCCGATCATTACCACGTCCGGATCCTGGCGCAGAATGGCGCGCAGCCCGCGTGCAAAGGTCATATCCACGCGCGGGTTGACCTGGGTCTGTCCTACACCTTCCAGTTCATACTCGATCGGATCTTCCACGGTCAGAATGTTGCGTTCATGACCGTTAAGCGCCGACAGCAGCGCGTACAGGGTGGTACTTTTCCCCGAACCGGTCGGGCCGGTCACCAGGATGATGCCGTGCGGACGTTCAATCAGTCCCTTTAACTTCACCAGCTCTTCGTCAATCAGACCGAGCTTGTTGATGTCCGGCTTAAGGTTGCTCTTATCCAGCAGACGCATCACCACGCGTTCTCCGTACTGAGACGGAATAGTGGAGACACGCACGTCAATAGCCTTACGACCAATGCGCAGCGAAATACGACCGTCCTGGGGGAGACGTTTTTCGGCGATGTCCAGTTTGGACATCACTTTGATACGCGACACCAGCAGCGGCGCGAGCTTGCGCGCCGGCTGCAGCACCGGACGCAGCACGCCGTCAACGCGAAAACGAATGCTCAGGGTGCGCTCGAAGGTCTCGATATGAATATCGGAGGCCCCCTCTTTCACCGCTTCGCCCATAATGGCGTTGATCAGGCGGATCACCGGTGAGTTCTCGTCGTTATCGAGCAGATCTTCGTTGTCCGGGATCTCCTCGGTTAACGCCATCAGGTCAATATCGGCGTCCATGTCGTCCACCAGCTGCTGCGAGACGCCGCTGTTCTGCTGCCATATTTTGGTCAGCAGTTCGTCAAACGCTTCCGCCGTCAAGATCGTCGGGGCATAGGAGCGCCCCAGCACGCGGCGCATCTCCAGCAGGGCATACGCCTGCGCATCCTCGCGGATATAAACCTCGTCGTTATAGAACAGGACCCCGTTCTCTTTCGCCCAGGTGCTGGTACAGAGCGCATTACTCATCTCGGTCATGTCGCGTCCGCCTTACTCTTTAAACGGGTTGCGGGACGACACCGGCGCACTGGCGCTCACCGGCGCGGCGCGGCTCTGGGACGGATAGGCCGGCAGCATCGGGGAATCAGAATTCTCTACAATGCCCAGCTTGTGCTCTTCCATACGCTGCTGCTGACGCGCCTGGATCTGATCGTATTTCTCTTTCGACGCCGCGCTGTAGTTGTCGTCGTCGCGCAGTACGGTGGTGTGGATAAACACCATAAGATTACGTTTGGCGCTGTCCTGCGAGGTATAGCGGAACAACTGCCCCACGACCGGAATATCGCCCAACAACGGTACTTTCGAGACCGACTGTTTAGTGACGTTTTCCATCAAACCTCCCAGTACCACCGTCTGTCCGCTGTGGACCATCACTTCGTTATTGATGGTGCGGGTGTTGAACGTTGGGCCCAGGCTGGCATCGGCCGTCGAGGTGTTATCCACGCTGGAAACTTCCTGCTCAATCTTCAGATGGATCATGTCGCCATCGTTGATCTGCGGTACGATTTTCAGCTTAGTACCGACGGTTTTACGTTCCACCGAGTTAAACACGTTATCGCCGCTGGTGGTCTGCGAACCGGAGAGTACCGGTACATCCTGACCGACGTTGAACGACGCCTCTTTGTTATCCAGCGTCACCACGCTCGGTGTCGACAAAATATCGTTTTTGCCGTTAGTGGACAGCGCCGTCATCAGCGCACCAAAATCGCCGTTAAAGAAACCGGTCGCCAGGCCCGTATAGCTGCCAATGACTTTTGACTTCTTGATCTGGCTGATCGGCAGGCCGGTCGAACCAAACTGAACCCCACCGTGTTTACCGGTCCACTGCACGCCCAAATCCAGGCCGTTACCGTCCTGAACTTCGGCGATGATCGCCTCCACCAGCACCTGTGGACGGCGGATATCCAGCTTGTCGATCACTTTCTCCAGCGAATTCATGACGTTTGGCTGGGCGGTGATCACCAGCGAATTGGTAGACTCGTCGGCGGTAATATTCAGGTCGCCTGCCATCGGCGCGGCTTTGCTCTTACCGCCGCCCGCTTTATCTTTCAATTGCTCTCCGATCCCCGTCAGCACCGGCACCACTTTGCTGGCATTGGCGTATTTCAGGTAGAAGACGCGGGTGTTGCCTTCGTTGTTCTGCTCGCGATCGAGCTGGGAGATCAGCATCCGCGTGCGCTGACGCGCGTCAGGGCTGCCGCTAATCACCAGGCTGTTGGTTTCATCGTCGGCGACCACTTTGGTCGCCAGCTGCGGGGCGTTTTGCCCTTTCTGCTCTTCGTTGTTGAGATTGTTCAACATGTCAGAAAGATCTTTGGCCGAGGCAAAACGCAGTGGCACGATTTCACGGCGCTGGACGCCGCTTTGATCCACTCGCTGCACCAGATCGACCAGGCGGTTTACCACCGAGGCTTTGCCGGTTAACAACAGCACGTTTGACGGTTCAAAATGAACCACGTTGCCGATGCCGGAGGCGTCGTTCAACTGACGCAAAAGGGGGGCCAGCTCACGTACCGGGACGTTCTCCATCCGCACCACGCGGGTGATGATTTCGTCGCCTTTGCCGGGGTTTTTGCTGTCGGCAATCGGTGCGCCCGACATGCGGGCCACCGAAGAGCGCACGACTTTCACCATCCCGTTATCCATCGGGATCACCGACAGACCATAGAGATCCAGCACGCTCAGGAAGAACTGATAATATTCCTCTTCCGTCAACACGTTGTAGGTACGGACCGACACCGTTCCCTGAACGGAAGGATCGACCAGAATGGTTTTATTGAGGTTACGCCCGACGGTATCGATAAATTCGCGGACATCGGTATTTTTAAAACTGGCGCTAAAGTTCGCCGCGAACAGCGAACCGGAATATAATGACAATGCGGTCAGCGCTACGCACGCCCATGGAAATTTCTTCATGTCTGTACACTTATTAATTGTTTAGAACATTGACCCGAATATTTTCAAGGTGAGCGTGACGCCGAATAATGACATCCGCCTCTTTCATTTTTGACCAGCGGGCAACGATCTCTTTTGCCTGCGCCTCTTTAGTCATATCCACATCGTCAACTTTTACCACTACATCACCTTTTTCCAGGCCAGCATGGCTGTAGAAAGGAGACGCATTGCGTGGATTAATGTTGTAGCCTTCCAGCTGGCCTTTCTCGATTAATGGTTTTAACACCAGGTAATCATCCAGATGCAGATTATCCAATCCTGCATCTTTCTTCGATTTGGTTACCGGGCTGCTGTTAACGCCGCCTTTAAAATAGTCTGGTTTTTTAAGTGAAATAACCTGCGGTGCGCCTTCATAATTCACCACCACATTATCGGGATGAATTTCGGCAATATAGGCATTGTCAAAACCGGCGAGCATTTCGCCCTCGCGATAGCTCTTTTGTCCGGAGGGGGTTTTTATCACCGCAAAGGACAGCCAGGCTTCGTCGCTGCTGAGAATACCTTCGATTTCCGCACTGAGCGGCTTTTTCAACGCCGCTGGCTGTTTCGCTGGCATCACCGCCGGCGTAAAAAGTACAAACTGAGTTTCATCATGACTTTTTTTTTGCATCTTCTGCTTTGGATCAGACAATCTGTTCGTAACTTTCTTATAATCTTTATAAACCATATACCCTTGCTGGCCGCAGAAAATGAGCAGCACAAACATGACGCAGGGCATAATCAATTGATTAACAAATGACATCCGCATTTTTTAACGAGCCTTTCTGCCAGTCAGTAATTCACAGCACAGGGCTGTATGATTAAGTGGCGTAAATACTAATGAGTTCCCTATCCCCCGCCCATTTATACTTCCGCCAACAATAATTTAGAAAAAGATTGAACATTAAATAAACCTATGCTAAAAGCGCAGGCCGAATATTTTTATCCTGCATTCAAATTGCCCCTTCCGCCCGTATCCTTTACTTTTCCGTCTCCTTGTTATGAATGAAAGAGACGGTAATACGCTATGTATATGCGCCATTTTAATTTCACTACCCAGCCTTTCCGGACTATCAGCCGGATGCCAGGTGATTTTTTTGTTCCGTATCATCAGGATGTGTTCGGTTTGCTGAAAGAGAAGTGCCAGACAACAGGCGTTACTGCGCTCTTTAGCGACGACAGCTATCTCACCTCGCAGTTTTGCGATGCGCTTAAAAAGCATGACGGCACGCTGATTGCCATTAACGCCTTCCCGAAACTCAGCGCCAGCGGCCTGCTCTATAAACTCAACACCACCACTAAAGAGAGCAAAACCCGGATCCAGGCTATTGATGCTGTGCTGCGTCAGTGGCAGGACGAGATGTTGTCCCGCAAAACCTCACGTAAAGTGCTGGTCATCTCGCATATTCAGTCGATGAAAGCGAATTGCCATGAAGCACTGTCAATGCTGTTAACCCGCGCGCAGGAGCTGGATGTGCCTCTGTCGGTTGTGCTGATGGGATCGGCCGACCAGGAAGCCGCCCTCCAGCAGTCCGGGTTGCGTGAATCTCTTCATACGCGTCACACGCTCCGGCCTCTCACCTGCCGCGAATCCCTGAGCTATGTTCAGGCCCAGTGTGAAGCGCATGGCAGCGACGCGACGCCGTTCACCCGGGCCCGCGTGCGCAAGATGCATGTTCTGACCAAAGGACAGGCAGGCAAACTCAACGAGCTGGCGCACCTTGCGATGCTCGCCGCCTGGACCGAACGTTCAGCGCAGGTATCGCCGCGCCATCTGCGCCTCGCCGCAGGAGAAGTTCTGCCGGCAAAACCGAAGGGCAAACGCCTTGCCGTTATGGGCCTTTTTGCCTCTGTACTGTTTGCCGCCTGCGGCTGGACATTGATGCCCGCCATTACCGCCAGACTGCCGGTACAGCTGCCCGTGATGGCAAGCTGGAAACCGCAGACCCCAAAAACCGACGCCCCAGTGGTGCCGGTTATTGAGAATGAAGTGGTGAATAAGCCCGATGCGATGCATCAGCTCTATACCATGTGGGGTTATGACACCACGATGGAAGAGGCGCTCTGCCAGAACGCCGGGCGGGTCAACCTGATGTGTAAGGAGGGCAGCGCTCCGGTCGAGGAGTTGGCAAAAGAGGGTTACCCGTGGATCGGCGAGATCAAAACGGGCGATCACCTGAACTATGCCGTGGTGGCCAGAGTAGATGATAACTCGCTGGATCTGCTGATGAATAATCGCACCTGGCAGGTGAGCCGCAGATGGTTTAACCAGCATGCAACGGGCAATTACACCCTATTGCACCGCCTTACGCCGCAGGGGAAAGATGCCGTGAGCGCCGAAAGTAGCGTCAAAGATTTGGGCTGGATGGATCAGCAGCTTAGCCTGGCGCTGAATCTGCCCGAAACCCACGCAAAGGTGTGGACGGCGGAACTAATGCAACGTACCCGCGAGTTTCAGCAGAAAATGCATCTGCATGTGGACGGGATTGCGGGTGAAGAGACATTGATGCAGTTAATGCGTGAAACCAGGACTACGCCAAGCGTGCTTATTCAGTCCGCAAATATATCTGCGACCCCCACCGCGCAGGAGAAGCATTTATAATGTCGACGATCACTCTGGCTGCCCAGCGCAGCTATACCCTGAACGCACCGGTCTGGTTTTCTTACCGGCGCCCCTCGCTGAAAAAAATGGTCTGTGCCACCCTGATCTGGGTGGTGGGAATAGTGATGACGATCGCTGCGGGACTCTATGCTCATCTTTACTGGGATCTGCGCCATCCGGTACCAGAGCCAATAAAAACGAGCGCCGTTAAGCCAGAAACGAAGCTATCGGACATGCATTATGTCTATGTCAGTAAACCGTTCCCGCAGCCTGAAGCAAAGCAAGAACCGATGACAAAAGAGATGCCGCCGCTGCAGGAGATGCCAATTGATAGCGGCGATACCGACTGGCAGCAGGCGCCAGACGGTGAATTACCGCATGATATATCCCGAGATACATTGCCAGGGACCGAAATGAACGTTTCTGCTACTCCCGAACAGGATAATACCAGTCACACACTTGATGATGGGGCAATCAAGGCATTATTGATGAAGGCGTTAAAAGAGCAGGAAAAAGATTATTCGCAAGGGAAAATACCCACGTCCCCCGTGGAAGAAACCACGGCAGGAACGCAGGCAAATAATTCACTGACACATAGTCCCTCTTCCAGTTAAAAGGGGAGGTAAAAAGCGATTAATATTTCTCTGGCAGTGTCGACAAATACATCAGACGACCTTTATCAACCTGAATATAATTACCTTTTTTCAGGTCAGCGAGGATTTTAATAATGGTGCTGCGGGCAAGGCTGGTATATTCCTGAATATAGTCGTAAATATTAATATCGTGCTGATGGTGCACCATCAGTTCGTTAATTTCCAGCAAGAACTCGCGAACAATCGAGTACGCGCTGCGGGCGACGAGCACTTCGTCACGTTTGCTGAGCATGCAAATATACCAGGAGAGGACTTTGCTCAAGGCTTCCCACAGGTTTTTTTCGCTCATCAGACGGAAAAAATCATCTTTTTTAATAGTGCGCACCACGGTATTGGCACGAACCAGGCCGTACATATGCGCTGAATTGTAATAAATAGAGGAGAGACCGAAAATACATTTATTATGTAAGGTGAATACACACAGTTCATCCGACTTGCGGCGGAATTCAACTTCACCGCTAATGATAAAATGAATATCTTCGTTATTCTCGGTACTGATACGCTGCCATTTGCGTAAGGTTCTTTCTTCAAAACCTTCAGTTGCCGCGATAATGGCGTCAAGTTCTTCTTGTGGACGGCTATTTTTACTATAGATACTTAACATAGTTATACCCATTAATATTAAATTGGAAAAGATGAACGTGTGCAATCACAGCGCATAAATGCGTAGTCCATTTAATAAATGTAAATAAAGCTAAGACGTCAGCACATCAGTATTTCTGATTTCGCGTGCTGATATATTGTCAAACACGTTAGCGAGTAATTTCGACTGAGGAAACTATAAACATTTACTCCGCGAATGTGATTAGAAAATTAGTCCAAAAGGAGACCGTGTAAAAGTGGAGTCGGGTAACCCGAGGGATTACCCCTGCCCGTAGCGCTCTAACAGCGCCTCCGCGATTGCCAGCGTTTCGCGATCGGCCACGCCGTCCCAGCGCGCCGGGCGAAAATGCATCTGAAACGCGACGATCACGCGCTTCTGCTGTGCGTTCGTCATCTTATCGGTCACCTCATAGCCGTAGCGCGCCAGCAGATCGAGCAGCACCTTCGGCTCCACAAGCTCATCTCGCGGCTTGCCGTTCAGGTAAAACGCCACCCGCGCCGGGTCGGGCCATGCGCCAATCCCCTGCAGCGCCAGCTGACGCCAAGGGAACAGCGGGCCGGGATCGTCTTTGCGCTGCGGGGCGATATCAGAATGGGCCACCACATTTTCAGGTTTGATGTTGTAGCGGGTGATAATGTCTTTGGCGAGCGGCACCAGCGCCGCAATCTGCGCTGGCTCAAAAGGGGTAAAGCGCTTAACGCCCGACGTTTTTTGCCAGCCACGGTTCTCCAGCTCAATGCCGACAGACGTATCATTGATGCGGTTGGTGCCGCGCCAGAAGCTGATGCCCGCATGCCAGGCTAGTTCGCTCTCGGGTACCAGCTGCCAGATGCGCGGCTTACCGTCCGGTGCGGGAGGCCTGGCAGGGATCAAATAGTGAGAGCTGACGTTTTTATCCGTCAGCGTGGCCAGCGAGCTGTCAAAATCATCCGCGGTGTAGTGGATCACCAGCACCTTGATGCGCGGATAAGCCGCCTGAGCCTGATGACGCGTATCCAGCTCGTAGGCGCCTTTGTCGATAACCCCTTTTTCCGTGGCGCATCCTGCCAGCAGCAGCGCCAGCAGCAGCGCGGCAAACGAACGCCTCATCTCAGGGTTTTCACCGCCGTACCGCTTACGCTCACCATCAGCATGCTGCCATCTTTCCCGACCGTTTCGTAATCGATATCAATCCCCACGACCGCATCAGCGCCGAGGGCTTCCGCCTGCTCGCCAAGCTCTTTAAAGGCGATTTCACGCGCTTTACGCAGCTCTTTTTCATATGCGCCCGAGCGGCCGCCAACGATATCGCGGATGCCGGCAAAAAAGTCACGGAAGATATTCGCGCCGAGAATCGCTTCGCCGGTGACCACGCCGCAGTACTCGGTGATAGTCTGCCCTTCCAGGGTTGGCGTTGTTGAAAACTGCATGGTTTCTCTCCTTCTTTAGCGTTCAATGCCTTAGGCACAGCATTATCGGTTCGTTACGCTATGATTGAAAGGATAGTTAATAAATAAGGAAATCAACATGCGCTATTCAGCTTTAACACTTTTAGTGCCCTGCGCGCTGGTGCTCAGCGCCTGTACTACCACGGTCACGCCTGCCTTTAAGGATATCGGTACCCGCAGCGGCCCCTGCATTGAGGGCGGCCCGGACACCGTGGCGCAGCAGTTCTATGATTATCGCATTCAGCACCGCAGCAACGATCTCACCGGTCTGCGCCCGTATCTGAGCGATGGTCTGGCAAAACTGCTTAACGATGCCACCCGCGATCCTCAGCATAACGCCCTACTGAAATCCGATCCGTTCTCCAGCCGCGCCACGCTGCCGGACAGCGCCGAAGTGGCGAGCGCGTCAACCATTCCGAACACGGATGCCCGCAATATTCCGCTGCGCGTGAAGCTGACGCAGGGAACCCAAACCTGGCAGGATGAAGTGCTGATGATCCGTGAAGGACAGTGCTGGGCGGTAGACGACGTGCGCTACGTGGGCGGCAGCGTTCATGCCCCGGCAGGCACGCTGCGCCAGTCGATTGAAAATCGCTAAACCCGCCGATATAACCTGGTAACCCCCGTAAAATGTGCGGCATTTCTTGCGGAATGCCGACATTTATACTCGCCGACCTTGCCGTTCGCTATTTTGTGCTATGTTTAAGAGGAAATACGGGTTATATTTAACTTTTAACGCAGAAATATTGCATAACTATTCTGTCAACGGTACTATCTGCGGCCTCAATTGCTATAGATTGCCTGGATGAGTAAAGACTGCCCCGATGAGTATTAAACTAAACGGCATTAACTGCTTCTACGGCGCACACCAGGCGCTGTTTGACATCACGCTGAACTGCCCGGAAGGCGAAACGCTGGTTTTGCTTGGCCCAAGCGGTGCAGGCAAAAGCTCCCTTCTGCGCGTCCTTAATCTGCTTGAAATGCCCCGTTCAGGTACGCTGGCGATTGCCGGTAACCACTTTGATTTCGCAAAGACGCCGTCTGATAAAGCGATTCGCGAGCTGCGTCAAAACGTCGGCATGGTCTTCCAGCAATACAATCTCTGGCCGCACCTGACCGTGCTGCAGAACCTGATTGAAGCCCCGTGCCGCGTGCTGGGGTTAAGCAAGGATCAGGCGATCGCCCGTGCTGAAAAGCTGCTGGATCGTCTGCGCCTTAAGCCCTACAGCGACCGCTACCCGCTGCACCTGTCCGGCGGTCAGCAGCAGCGTGTGGCCATTGCCCGTGCGCTGATGATGGAGCCCGCGGTACTGCTGTTTGATGAACCGACCGCGGCGCTGGATCCGGAAATCACCGCCCAGATCGTGAGCATCATTCGCGAGCTGGCGGAAACCAACATTACGCAGGTTATCGTCACCCATGAAGTGGAAGTGGCGCGCAAAACCGCCAGCCGTGTGGTCTACATGGAAAACGGGTATATCGTTGAGCAAGGTGATGCGAGCTGCTTCGCTAACCCGCAAACCGATGCCTTCAAAAACTATTTATCTCATTGATTGTGTCAGGGGAAATATAATGAAAAAAGTATTACTTGCCGTGCTGCTTGCTGGCGTTACCCTTTCCGCTACCGCAGCTCAGACCATTCGTTTTGCTACGGAAGCCTCTTACCCTCCGTTTGAGTCCATCGATGCGAACAACAAAATTGTTGGCTTCGACGTGGACCTGGCTAACGCCCTGTGTAAAGAGATCGATGCAACCTGTACCTTCAGCAACCAGGCGTTCGACAGCCTGATCCCAAGCCTGAAGTTCCGCCGTATCGACGCCGTAATGGCCGGTATGGACATCACCCCTGAGCGTGAAAAGCAGGTGCTGTTCACCACCCCTTACTACGACAACTCCGCCCTGTTTATTGGTCAGAAAGGCAAATTCACCTCTGTCGATCAGCTGAAAGGCAAAAAAGTGGGCGTGCAGAACGGTACCACCCACCAGAAATTCATCATGGATAAGCATCCGGAAATCACCACCGTTCCGTATGACAGCTACCAGAACGCCAAGCTGGATCTGCAGAATGGCCGTATCGACGGCGTTTTCGGTGATACCGCGGTAGTGACCGAGTGGCTGAAAGCTAACGACAAGCTGGCGCCAGTGGGCGACAAAGTGACCGATAAGGATTATTTCGGTACCGGTCTGGGGATTGCCGTTCGTCAGGGCAACACTGAGCTACAGCAGAAATTCAACGCTGCGCTGGAAAAAGTGAAGAAAGACGGCACCTACGAAACCATCTACAAAAAATGGTTCCAGAAGTAATTCCTGATGAATGAAATTTTTCCTTTAGCAAGCGCCGCCGGGATGACCGTCGGCCTTGCCGTTTGCGCACTGATTATCGGCCTCGTGCTGGCGATGTTCTTTGCGGTGTGGGAATCCGCGAAATGGTTCCCCGTCGCCTGGACAGGCTCCGCGCTGGTCACCGTGCTGCGCGGGCTACCGGAAATTCTGGTGGTCCTGTTTATCTATTTCGGTTCCTCACAGCTGCTGCTCACGCTGTCGGACGGCTTCACCCTCAATCTCGGCTTTGCGCAGATCCCGGTGCAGATGCAGATCGAAAACTTCGACGTCAGCCCGTTCCTGTGCGGCGTGATTGCCCTCTCCCTGCTCTACTCCGCGTACGCGTCGCAAACCCTGCGCGGTGCGCTGAAAGCCGTGCCGCAGGGTCAATGGGAGTCGGGTCAGGCGTTAGGTCTGTCGAAATCAGCCATCTTCTTCCGTCTGGTCATGCCGCAGATGTGGCGTCATGCCCTGCCTGGGCTCGGCAACCAGTGGCTGGTGCTGCTGAAGGATACCGCGCTGGTGAGCCTGATTAGCGTCAATGATTTAATGCTGCAAACCAAAAGCATCGCCACCCGTACCCAGGAGCCCTTTACCTGGTACATTGTGGCGGCGGCGATCTACCTGGTGATCACGTTGCTCAGTCAGTACATCCTCAAGCGTATTGACCTGCGTGCGACGCGCTTTGAACGGAGACCAGGCTGATGCTTGAATATTTCCCCGAGTTGATGAAAGGGCTGCATACCAGCCTGACGCTGACCGTGGCGTCCATTATCGTGGCGCTGATCCTGGCCCTTATTTTCACCATCATCCTGACGCTGAAAACGCCGGTGCTGGTGTGGATTGTGCGCGGGTACATCACCCTGTTTACCGGTACGCCGCTGCTGGTGCAGATCTTCCTGATTTACTACGGCCCGGGCCAGTTCCCGTCGCTGCAGGAGTATCCGGTTATCTGGCATCTGCTTTCTGAACCGTGGCTGTGTGCCCTGATTGCCCTTTCGCTGAACAGTGCGGCCTATACCACCCAGCTGTTCTACGGCGCGATCCGCGCCATCCCGGAAGGCCAGTGGCAGTCCTGCGGAGCGCTGGGCATGAGCAAGAAAGACACGCTGGCGATCCTGCTGCCGTACGCTTTTAAGCGCGCGCTCTCTTCTTACTCCAACGAAGTGGTGCTGGTGTTCAAGAGTACCTCTCTGGCCTACACCATCACCCTGATGGAGGTGATGGGTCACGGACAGCTGCTGTACGGACGCACCTATGACGTGATGGTGTTCGGTGCGGCAGGCGTGGTCTATCTGGTGGTTAACGGCCTGTTGACGCTGATGATGCGCCTGATCGAGCGTAAAGCGCTGGCGTTTGAGCGCAGAAATTAACCACGAAAATGCATAAAATGGTATTCATGAAGCGGGTAACCTGATGGGTTATCCGCTTTTTTTTGCGATAAAGATAATACTTAATCATTTTTATTGCATATAAATTCATTAACTGGCATTGTACATCCAGGCCGCAGACACGGCGCATCAATAAGACAGACGGGAGCATTACAATGAAAAAGTTAGTTCTGGCCGCATTACTCGCCACCTTCGCCGCTGGCGCATCCGCTGCGGATAAAATCAATTTCGGCGTGTCCGCCACCTATCCGCCGTTTGAGTCGCTGGATGCCAGCAACCAGATCGTCGGTTTCGATATCGATCTGGCGAAAGCGCTGTGCAAACAGATGCAGGCCGACTGCACCTTTACTAACCATGCTTTTGACAGCCTGATCCCGTCGCTGAAGTTCAAAAAATACGACGCGGTGATCTCCGGGATGGACATCACGCCTGAGCGCAGCAAGCAGGTCGCGTTCACCGACCCGTACTACGCCAACTCGGCGGTGGTGATTGCGAAGAAAGGCGCTTATACCTCTTTCGATCAGCTGAAAGGCAAACGCATCGGGATGGAAAACGGCACCACGCATCAGAAATACCTGCAGGACAAACATCCTGAAGTGAAGACCGTGGCCTATGACAGCTACCAGAACGCGATTATCGACCTGAAAAATGGCCGTATCGACGGCGTCTTCGGCGATACCGCCGTGGTGAACGAGTGGCTGAAAACCAATCCGCAGCTGGGCACGGCTACCGAGAAAGTGACCGATCCACAGTACTTCGGCACGGGTCTGGGTATCGCGGTACGTCCGGATAACAAAGCCCTGCTGGAAAAACTGAACGGCGCGCTGAAGGCGATTAAAGCAGACGGTACTTACCAGAAAATTAGCGAGCAGTGGTTCCCGCAGTAAGATTTTTTTGCCGGGTGGCTCGGCCTACGGGGGTGGTAGTCTGTAGGCCGGGTAAGGCGAAGCCGCCACCCGGCAATTTCTCAGAGTGGCACAAAGAACCTGAACCGTGCTCCGCTCGCCGACTCCATCAGCCTGATCCCACCCCCGTGCAGCTCCAGCATCCGTTTAACAATCAGCAGCCCTAACCCGCCGCGATTCTCTCTCGACGCCTGAGTATTGAGCGCCGACGGCCGCTGGAACAGATCGTCACGCAGCGCGGCATCCACGCCCGCTCCGCTATCGGACACTTCGACCTGCAGCCGTTCATTTTCCTGCCACACCGCCAGACGAATTTCCCCGCCGCCAGGCGTATGGCGCATCGCGTTATCCAGCAGGTTGGTTACTACGCGCTCGATCATCGACACATCGGCGTTTATCAGCGGCAACGGCCCCGGCACGTCAATATGCAGGTTGACCTCTCGCGTACGGGCGGTGAGCTCAAACTTCTGCGCCACGTCGGAAATCAGCTCTCCCATCGCGAACCGCTCGCGCTGGGGTTTAATACCGCCGTACTCCAGGCGTGCCAGCTCAAACAGCTGCTGCGAAAGATGACGGACCTTTTGTCCCTGGCGCAGCGCGGTGGCGAGATACTGCTGGTGCTCCTGCGGCGTCAGCGTGGCGGATTTGAGCGACAGGGTTTCGAGATAGCCCAGCAGCGAGGTCAGCGGCGTACGGAGATCATGCGAAATATTGGCGATAAACTCCCGGCGCTGGCGATCGCTGTCGGCCAGCCGATCCCACTGCTGGGTGATTTTGCGCGCCAGCTCGATAAAACTGTTGCGCAGGATCGCCACCTCATCTTTTGCCGCCGCGTCCGGCGTCTGTGCCGCCAGCTGTCTGATAGCGCTTATGCTGTCCTGCTCCAGCCCGGCGACTTCCACCGTCAGCTGTTTAACCGGGCGCGTGACCCAGTACCAGACCAGTAAACCGGCCAGCAGGCCAAACAGCGCGACCCACAGCAGTGACCACAGGACGGTACTCCACAGCGCCTTATGCCAGGCCATCTCCGCAAGAGCATTTGACTCCTCGCCCTGCAAAATAATGTACAGATAGCCTTTTAGCTCGCCGTCCTGCCGCAGCGGCGTGGCGCTAAAGACTTTTTGATTTTGACTGCGCGGATCGTCGCCCAGCACCGGCATGGCGGTGCCGCTGAGGAAGCTCTGCACCGGAGCCAGATCGATTTTTTGCCGCTGAATATGGCCCGGCGGTGCGGCATCGGCGAGGATATCGCCGTCAGGAGAGATAACGTACAGCTCAACGCTCGGATTAAAGGTCATCAGCCGGCCAAACAGCGGTTTCAGCGCGCTGCGGTCGACCCTGCCCTGCGCGTCCAGAATTGGTTCGCGCTGAACGATCTGCTGCGCCAGCCCGCCCGACAAACGCTGCACCATCGCATTACCGTACTGCATGCTGCTGTAGAGCTGTACCGCGCAGGCAACGGCGGCGCAGAGCATCATCAGCAGGATGAAGAGCAGCGTCAGGCGCTGGCTCAGGCTAAAGCGGCGCATCATGATTTGGCTCCGCAAATTTATAGCCCTTGCCCCAGACGGTGCGAATAATCTCCGGCTCGGCGGCGTCCTTCTCAATCTTGATGCGCAGGCGGTTGATATGGGTGTTGACGGTGTGCTCATAGCCTTCGTGCTGGTAGCCCCAGACCTGCTCCAGCAGCGCCAGACGGGAGAACACCTCGCCGGGATGACGGGCAAAGAAGTAGAGCAGTTCGAACTCGCGCGGGGTGAGATCCACCACCTGGCCGTGAAGCAGCACGCTGCGCGCCAGCGGATCGATGGTCAGTCCGTGAGCCTGAATTTGACCGTCGGTTTGCGCCTGCCCCATCGCCTGCTGGCGACGGAACAGCGCTTTGATGCGCGCAATCAGCTCCTGCACGGAGAACGGTTTTGCCAGATAGTCATCGGCGCCGGTTTCCAGCCCGGTGATGCGGTCGGTTTCGCTGCTACGGGCGCTGATGATGATCACCGGCAGGTAGCGCGTCATCTGACGGATGCGGCGGCAAATCTCCAGGCCGTCAACGCTGGGCAGCATCAGGTCGAGGATCACCGCGTCCCACGTCTGGACTTCAAGACGCTGCAGGGCTTTGCCCCCGTCGGGTTCGTGGGTGATGGCGTAGCCTTCGTCTTCTAAATTGAGTCGCAGAAGCGCCGCGATATCGTGGTCGTCTTCCACCAGCAGGATCTGCTTCATGGGTAAGCCTTCATTCATTTCTTATGACGTAAGCTTACCTGATTTCGCCGGGATGAAGAGTTCACATTTTGTTTAAGATTTTACGAGCAACGTCAGCACTTCATAGTGCGCGGTGTGCGGGAACATATCAAAAAGCTGAACGCGTTCAACGCGATAGCCCGGTAGTTGCGCAATGTCTTTTGCCATGGTCTGCGCGTTGCAGCTGGAATAGATGATGTACTCTGGCGCCATCTGGCTCAGGTAGTCGCACAGCGCATTGCCGATGCCGCGGCGCGGCGGGTTGACCAGCACCAGCTCAGGCACGTTGCCCTGGCCGGTCGCGAACCGCGTGGAGTCGAGCGCCTGGAAGTGCAGATTCGTTAACCCAAGTTCGGCGGCGGACTGCTTCGCGCAGGCAATCGCTTCGGCAGAGATCTCAATGCCGGTGAGCTGCATCTCCGGCGTGGCGCAGTGCAGGCCAAAACCGCCCACGCCGCAGAAGAGATCCCACATGTGGTGAACGTTCAACGCACGAACCCAGTCGCGGGCGGCGGCGTACAGGCTGCTTGCCACGGTCGGGTTGGTCTGGAAGAAGCTTTGCGGGCGGATCCACAGCGGCACCCCGTTGAAGCTTTCGGCCAGCGCGTGCTGGTCGGTGAAGAAAATCTCTTTCTCCCCTTCCATGATTGCCATATGCACGGGCTGAATGTTTGCCGTAATGACCTTCAGCTGCGGAAGCTGCGCCTGCAGCCACGGCAGCGCCGCGCGCAGCTGCTCCAGCTTGGTTTCAGAGCGCAGCACGAAGCGCAGCATCATGCCGCCGTCTTTCTGGCTTTCCGTCAGCAGAAGGTATTTCAGCTCGCCGCGCTTGCGGGCAACGCTGTAGGGCGTTAAGCCCGCCCGCGCGATAAACGGTTTCAGTGCGGCAAAGACAGGCTCAAACGAGTCGGGATACAGCGGGCAGTCGGTTAAGTCTTCCGGCGTGCCGTCGCGGTGCAGCATCCCCAGCAGCGGTTTTTCTACGCTGCCGCTGACCACCATTTTGGCTTTATTGCGAAACCCCTGTTCGGGGCCGCTGACGGGTGCGCACCACTCGCCCACCGCGTGTTCTGCCAGCAGCTGTTGCAGGTCGGCCATTTTGGCGGTGAGCTGTTGAGGGACCGGCTGTTCTATCCACTGACAGGAGCGGCAGCGTCCGGCGTCATAGAGTGCGCACTGCATATGAAAACCTTAAAAATCACGAGGGCTGCGATTATACACATTATTGCAGGCGGAAGAATCTCCGACTGGAAGCCGGAACGAAGAGTAGAAAGAGCACCAGCATGTCCGGCAGTTTTTGCATAAACAGCGCGCGCAGGATCTCGCGTTTGGATTCACCGGCGATGCTGAACAGCTCCGGGTAGCCATACCCCAGCGAGGCGGCCCACAGATAGCTTGCGGCGGTAATTTGCGTCAGCAGATAGACCCATCGCGCCCAGTTGCGCCCTTTAACCAGCGAAAACGCGCAGTAGATCTCGATAAACACCAGCACCAGGCTGCTCAAAAAGACCAGCGTCAGATTCCACGTCTGCACGCTGCGGTGAATGAATTCACCGATGCCGCGCACGCCCAGGGTGTTGAGAATCATCAGCACGTCCAGGCAGCGGATCATAATAATGGCGAGCGCCGCCACCTGAACCAGCGCAGGTACGTTAGGACGCGCGTGCGTAATACGTGATTTTTTTAATAATCCCAATGTTTTACTTCCCTGAAAAACAGTGCCGCGTCATGCGCGGCACATCACTGGAAATTTTAAATCCTTCAGCCGCGTCTTGCACGCTGGATATCGCGCACGCGCTGTTTTTCCGCGCGCGCCATCAAATACCAGGCGATAAATCCGACAATTCCGACCACGCCGAGGATGATAGAAGCCAGGGCGTTGATCTCCGGGTTGACCCCCATGCGTACGCTGGAGAAGACCAGCATCGGCAGCGTGGTCGCCCCCGGGCCGGAAACAAAGCTGGCGATCACCAGATCGTCGAGCGACAGGGTAAACGCCAGCAGCCAGCCGGAGATCACCGCCGGCATAATCATCGGCAGGGTGATGATGAAAAAGACCTTCAGCGGCGTCGCGCCGAGATCCATCGCCGCCTCTTCAATGGAGCGATCCAGCTCGCGCAGGCGCGAGGAGATCACTAGCGCTACGTAGGCCGTACAGAAAGTGACGTGCGCCAGCCAGATGGTGAGCATGCCGCGATCTGCCGGCCAGCCGATGGCGTGCGCCAGGGCCACGAACAGCAGCAGTAGCGCGAGACCGGTGATCACGTCCGGCATCACCAGCGGGGCGGTAATCATAAAGGCAAAGCCGTTCGAACCGCGAAAACGCCCGAAGCGCACCATCACCAGCGCGGCGATCGTGCCCAGCACGGACGCCATGGTCGCCGCCAGCGCCGCAATGGTCAGGCTCAGCCCCACCGCGCTCATCATTGCATCATCGTGGAACAACTCGCTGTACCAGCGCGTCGACCAGCCTGCCCAGACCGTCACCAGTTTGGAGCTGTTAAACGAATAGATCACCAGCATAAGCATCGGCGCATACAGGAAGGTAAAGCCGATCACCAGGATCGCGATTCGCCACGGGGAGCGCACTACCGGTAAGTTGTTCATCCGCGATCTCCCATCTGTTTCTGCTGATGCTTGTGGAACCACATGATCGGCACGATCAGCAGCAGTAACATGATAATCGCCACCGCTGACGCCACCGGCCAGTCGCGGTTATTGAAAAACTCCTGCCACAACACGCGGCCAATCATGATGCTATCAGGCCCGCCGAGCAGTTCCGGGATCACAAACTCCCCCACCGCCGGGATAAAGACCAGCATCGACCCGGCGATAATGCCGCCTTTAGTCAGCGGGACAATGACGCTGAAGAAGGTTTTTAGCGGACGGGCACCGAGATCGAGCGACGCTTCCACCAGCGAGTAGTCGATACGGGTCAGCGCCGTGTAGATTGGCAGCACCATAAACGGCAGATAGGCGTACACAATACCGATATAGACCGCGAGGTTGGTGTGCAGGATCGTCAGGGGCTGATCGATAACCCCGAGCCACATCAGGAAGTTGTTCAGCACGCCGTTGTTTTTCAGGATCCCCATCCAGGCGTAAACGCGGATCAGGAACGAGGTCCACGACGGTAAAATTACCAGCAGCAGCAGGATATTCCGGGTCGACGGCTTGCTGTGCGCCACCGCCCACGCCAGCGGGTAACCCATCACCAGACAGCAGAGCGTCGAGATGGCGGCCACCTGCAGCGACTGCAGATAGGCTTCGAAATAGAGCGGGTCGTCGGTGAGCTGCAGGAAGTTACCCAGGTTTAAGGTCAGCGTCAGCTGCCCGTCGGCCCAGTCCAGCAGGTTGGTGTAAGGCGGGATTGCCCGCGCCATTTCCGCCAGGCTTATCTTGAAAACAATCAGGAACGGCAGCAGGAACAGCAGGATCAGCCACACGTACGGCATGGCGATCACCAGCTTGCGGCCGTGTTTCATCTGCATTCGCGTCAGCCACTGGGCAAAACCGCCCGGTTTGCCTGCGCGGGCTGGAGGTTCAAGTGTACTCATTGGCCGCTCCTTATACCGTCAGCACAACGCAACTGTCTGCATCCCAACACAGGCGCACTTCGTCGCCCCAGGTCGGCTGCCCCTTGCGGTAGCGATGTTCGTTCTGTAACTGCGCGCTGAGCATCTGCCCGCTTTTCAGGCGCACGTGATAGATGGAGAGGTCGCCAAGATAGGCAATGTGCACCACTTCACCGACGGCAAAGTTATAGCCATCGGCAGGCGGATCCTCACAGAGCATGATCTTCTCCGGACGCAGCGCGACGTAGACAGGCACGTTATCCACCACGGAGTTATCCGGGTCGACCTTCAGCGGATGCTGCAGCCCCGGCGATTCGATGACCAGACCATCTTCCTGACGATCTTTCAGCAGCCCTTCGAAGACGTTGACCGAGCCGATGAACTCCGCGCTGTAGCGGGTGGTTGGATGCTCATAAATCTCTTCCGGCTCGCCAATCTGCACGAACTTCCCGCGGTTCATGATGGCGATACGTCCGGCCATGGTCATGGCTTCTTCCTGGTCGTGGGTAACCATCACGCAGGTCACGCCCACGCGCTCGAGGATATCGACCACTTCAAGCTGCATACGGTCGCGCAGCTTTTTATCCAGAGCCCCCATCGGCTCATCAAGCAGCAGCAGTTTCGGGCGTTTTGCCAGGCTGCGAGCCAGGGCCACGCGCTGGCGCTGGCCGCCGGACAGCTGATGCGGCTTACGCTTCGCGAACTCCTGCATGTGTACCAGGCTCAGCATCTCGGCCACGCGCGCGGTAATTTCGGCCTTCGGCAGCTTGTCCTGCTTCAGGCCAAAGGCGATGTTCTGCTCCACCGTCATGTGCGGGAACAGCGCGTAGGACTGGAACATCATGTTAATCGGGCGCTGATACGGCGGCACGCTGGACAGATCCACGCCATCGAGCATGATCTGCCCGGCGGTGGGTTGTTCAAAACCGGCCAGCATACGCAGCAGGGTCGATTTACCGCAGCCAGAAGCTCCCAGAAGAGCAAAAATCTCGCCTTTATAAATCGTCAGGCTGACGTCGTCCACGGCATGCTGGCCATCGAAAGATTTGGTGAGGTTACGAATTTCAAGAAGCGGGGTCAGCGCTTTACGGACTTTCGCCTGCGGGCGGGGGATCGCGTCATTCACGGGGTGCTCTCCGGCAGAAATCAAATCATGGTGCAGGCGCACCAGAACGGTGCGCCTGTTGCCGGGGGCACTTCGCTTGCCCGGCCTGTAACAAAGGGTTATTTACCGCTTTTCACCTTGGTCCACGCACGGGTACGTACGCGGTCAATTTTTGGATCCTGGACTTTCAGGGTGAAGAGCTTGGCGAACACATCCGCTGGCGGATAGATAGCCGGGTTATTACGGATTTCTTCGCTCACCAGCGGCACGGAGGCCTTGTTACCGTTCGCGTAGTAAACGTGGTCGCTGATGTGGGCGATCACCTCAGGACGCATCAGGTAGTTGAGGAACTGATACGCTTCATCTTTGTTTTTCGCATCAGCCGGCATCGCGAAGACGTCGAAGAAGGCCAGCGCCCCCTCTTTCGGAATGAAGTAGGAGACGTTCACACCGTTTTTCGCCTCTTTCGCGCGGTTAGCCGCCTGCCATACGTCCCCTGCCCAGCCGATCGCGACGCAGATGTCGCCGTTCGCCAGGTCGTTGATGTACTGAGATGAGTGGAAGTAACGAATGTTTGGACGCAGCTTCAGCAGCAGATCGGTCGCCGGGCCAGTGTAATCATCGGCTTTATTGCTGTTCGGATCTTTGCCCAGGTAGTTCAGCACGGTTGCGAAAATCTCTTCCGGCGCATCGAGGAAGGAGACGCCGCAGCTTTTCAGCTTCTCAAGGTTTTCCGGCTTCAGCACCACGTCCCAGCTGTCCAGCTTGACGTCCGGGCCCAGCGCGGCTTTGACTTTATCGACGTTGTAGCCGATACCGGTAGTCGCCCACAGGTAAGGCATGGCGTATTTGTTGTCCGGATCATGCTTGGCCACCAGCTTCAGCACTTCCGGATCGAGATTTTTCCAGTTTGGTAACTTGCTCTTATCCAGCGGCTGGAAGACGCCTGCCGTCAGCTGACGCTCGAGGAAGCTTGCGGAAGGCACCACGAGGTCAAACCCGGTGCTGCCCGCCATCAGTTTTCCTTCCAGCACTTCGTTGGAATCGAACACATCGTAGACGACTTTAATGCCGGTCTCTTTTTCAAAATTCGCCACCGTGTCCGGCGCAATATAGTCAGACCAGTTATAAACGTGCAGCGTTTTTTGTTCCGCAGCGAGCGTGCCGGCAGAGACGGCCATCAGAGCACCCGCAACCAGACCCGATAACCATTTTTTATTCAAGGCGATCATAGTGTTATTCCTTCTGAAAGCTCGTTAACAAACGAACTAAAACTGTGCAATCTGAATGTATGCAAAAATCATGCATAGTTTGTCGCTCTGCTCAAAATAAAAAGAAACCTCTTTACCCGGCAGCTTCCGCTCGCTTTTTGAAGCATCGCAAGAATAACTGTAGCCCGTGTCCCCGGCTATAGCCCAGACGAAAAAACGCCTTTTATCAATTTTTTATGCAGGTTAAGTCTACGTGATAAGCCGAAACGGCCTTCAGGGAGGTGAATAATTCTTTAAAGAAAGGTTAAAAGCAGCAGAAAAAATGGCCTTCTGCAGCCGCTATGGCAGCGACTGCGCAAAAGTCAGACAGGCTTAGTGAAGAAAATTGGGAGATGCATCATTATTCTCTGCATCATCTTCCGCGCTATACAGCAGATGGTGTGCATTGGCTTCCATCATGACCATCGAAATTTGCTCTTCGCTCAGGCGCATAAACCATGAGAACTGCTTGAACGACAGCCCGGCACCGGAGAATAAAGACTGGCAAACGACCAGTTTTGGCAGATTATCATCCTGTATGTCGAGAAATGCTTTCACCGTCAAAGAACTGGCGTTAATCGCTGACAGATCGGAAGCCAGCGCCAGCAGCGCAGAGGGCTTCACTTCGGCCAGCGCGGAGAAAAGGATCACGTCGTTAATCAGATCGATTTTGGCATCGAAAATGCCGTCGAAATTCTGCATATGAGGCAGATGCAGCGCCTGGCAGGAATCGCATTCGAAAAACGTAATTCCGGCATCATCAAGCCATTGACGTAACGTATCCAGTGTAGGTACGACCTGTAAATCCATCGCGTTGCAGCCTCTTTAATAAAAACTTCGCATAGGGTACTTAAAAAGCGCGCGGTAATCCATTTAACCACCCGTTTTCAGACAGTAGCCCGGCGTCGCATGACGCTCGATCCATAAGATCATTTTACCCGCAATATCGACCCCTGTGGTTTTTTCCACGCCTTCAAGCCCCGGCGAGGCGTTCACTTCCATAACCAGTGGCCCTCGCGTCGCCCGTAGCAGGTCTACGCCTGCCACGTCCAGCCCCAAAGTCTGCGCCGCTTTGACGGCAATTTCCCGCTCCTGGTCGCTGATATCGGCGATTCTGGCAATGCCGCCGCGGTGAAGGTTAGAGCGGAAATCGCCCTCTTTGGCCTGGCGCTCGATGGCCGCCACCACCTCGTTTCCCACCACGAAACACCGGATGTCGCGCCCTTTGGCCTCTTCAATGTACTCCTGCACCAGAATATGGGCATTCAGCCCGCGGAAGGCGTCAATCACGCTCTCCGCTGCCTGACGCGTCTCCGCCAGCACCACGCCGATGCCCTGTGTGCCTTCCACCAGCTTGATCACCAAAGGGGCACCGCCCACCATGTCGATCAGATCGCTGGTGTCGTCCGGTGAATGGGCAATCCCGGTAACGGGAAGATCGATGCCCTGGCGCGCGAGCAGCTGCAGCGAGCGCAGCTTGTCGCGGGCGCGTGAAATGGCGACGGATTCGTTGAGCGGATAGCTGCCCAGCATCTCGAACTGGCGCAATGCAGCGGTGCCGTAAAAGGTTATCTGCGAGCCGATGCGGGGGATCACCGCATCAAAGTGAGGCAGCTTGCGGCCTTTGTAGTGAATCGACGAGGCGGCAGGGTCAATGTTCATATAGCAGGACATCGGGTCGAGGATCTCAACCTGATGTCCGCGTTTCGCCGCCGCTTCCCGAAGACGCTTACATGAATAGAGCGTTCCATCCCGGGACAATATGGCAATTTTCACCCTGCACCTCTCTGAAGACATGGAAAAAGCCTGCGTATCATATACGCAGGCAGGCGCAGGATAAATGGACTATCGCGTCGCCCAGCCCTGTTTGTGCAGATAATCAAGAATAAACGGGCGATTTTCTTTAATGATGGTGCGGCGAATATGGTCAGTCCAGGTGTCGCGACGGTTATTGCTGCCGCGCGTCAGGTAGTAGTTCGCCAGCTCTTCATCGTATTGATTCAGGACGTCCTGATCGACCGGCTGGTAGTGGTTTTCGTGCACCAGCATCGCCGCGGGAATACGCGGCTTCAGATCCGGGTTATCCGCCGGCCAGCCGAGACACAGGCCAAACAGCGGCAGCACGTGTTTTGGCAGCTTCAGGAGGTCGGTCACGCTTTGAATGTTGTTACGCAGGCCTCCGATGTAGACGCCGCCTAATCCCAGCGACTCCGCCGCAGTAAAGGCGTTTTGCGCCATCAGCGCGGTATCCACCACGCCCAACAGCAGCTGTTCGGCCAGCCCGAGCTCGGCCTCAGGGCAGATCTGCAGGTGGCGGTTAAAGTCGGCGCAGAATACCCAGAACTCGGCTGCCTGAGCCACATGCTTCTGCCCGCCGGTCAGCGTCACCAGCTGTTCACGCATGGCCGGGTCGGTAATGCGGATAATGGAGCTGCACTGCAGGAAGCTGGAACTTGAAGTCGCCCTTGCGCTGTTAATAATCGCTTCGCGCTGCGCATCGGTAATCGGCTCATCGGTGAAGTGGCGAATGGAACGATGGGAAAGGAGCAGGTCTATGGTTGGCGTCATCTTGTCTCTCTTTGTCTTGCTTAATACGTATGCCAGCCAGTATAGGCAATGATATGCGCGGTGTAATTGGCGAAACATAGCTCATAGATATTATAACGACAGGCGAAACCTTCTTTAATGACGACAGGTTATGGGGCACTATACGTGTCATTCGCCGTCAGGCTTGTTTTTTGAGGAGAGAGAAATGTTTGCAGTAATTTTTGGTCGTCCAGGGTGCCCTTACTGTGTGCGCGCGAAAGAGCTGGCTGAGAAACTGACCGAAGAGCGCGATGACTTCAACTTCCGCTACGTGGATATCCACGCGGAAGGCATCACGAAAGCGGATCTCGAAAAAACCGTCGGTAAGCCGGTTGAAACCGTACCGCAGATCTTCCTCGATCAGAAACACATCGGCGGCTGCACCGACTTCGAAGCTTACGCCAAAGAGCACCTGGGCCTGTTTGCTGCCCAGTAATGAAAGGACGCCCTCACCGAGAGGGCGTTTTTATTTGTGGTGCCGTCGGCGTTGAAGCAGACTGCGCACAAATAAGTAGCAGAGCGCGCCAAGGGCGCACCAGAATACGGCGCTCATCAACCACGCCAGCTCCTGCCAGAAACTTCGCGTTGAAACATACAGCATGCGCATCAGCAGCAGACACAGTGGTGCCGCCAGCATGGCGCCAATTAGCGGCTTGACCACTTCCCCTTTACGGGAAAGAAAACTGGCTGCCGCTCCCGGCAGGGTAAAAAAGAGCAGCCCCAGCTCCGGGTGTCCTGCAGCCCTGAATGCCCCTTTCAGGTTAAAAGCGAGCGACATGCACACGACGGTAAACAGCAAAAAGCAGCTGATCACCCCCGCCCAGTTTCGTTTAATGTTCAAACTATCCTCCTGACTTATCTCTATCAAATACAGCTTCGTCGGGTAGACGCCCAGTCAGATAAAGCAATGCGGCAATCCTTGCCAAAGTACGCACAGGGTGATGCGATAATAGGTAGCTGTCAGTAGCTAATGCGATTAAACTACACGCCAGCTAATGTTTTAGGGAATAAAGCAGGAAACAGGGAGCGTTAACGCCTTTCCCTGACCCAGAAAACAGTAGCCCAAATAGTCCTTTCATTCAACAACTTACTGGTAAACAAGAAGTTAGCCTCCGTGAATATAAACGTCGCAGACTTGTTAAATGGGAATTACATCCTGTTATTATTTGTGGTACTGGCGCTGGGCCTTTGCCTGGGTAAATTGCGCCTGGGTTCAGTTCAACTTGGTAATTCCATTGGCGTTTTAGTCGTCTCCTTATTATTAGGTCAGCAGCACTTCAGCATTAACACGGACGCGCTCAACTTAGGTTTTATGCTGTTTATTTTTTGTGTTGGCGTGGAAGCGGGACCGAACTTTTTTTCAATTTTCTTCCGCGACGGCAAAAATTATCTGATGCTGGCGCTGGTGATGGTCGGCAGCGCGCTGCTGATCGCGTTAGGACTGGGTAAACTGTTTGGCTGGGATATCGGGTTAACGGCCGGTATGCTGGCAGGCTCCATGACCTCCACTCCCGTGCTCGTGGGTGCCGGTGATACCCTGCGTCATTCCGGCATGGCCGGCGCACAGCTTTCTGCCGCACTCGACCACCTGAGCCTGGGCTA
Source organism: Enterobacter vonholyi (assembly GCF_008364555.1). Classification (GTDB taxonomy): domain Bacteria; phylum Pseudomonadota; class Gammaproteobacteria; order Enterobacterales; family Enterobacteriaceae; genus Enterobacter; species Enterobacter vonholyi. Next base: position 121,521 of record NZ_VTUC01000002.1, on the reverse strand, counting down.
TGCCCTGACCTATCTGATTGGTCTGGTGAGCCTGATCGTTGGCGCACGCTATCTGCCAAAACTGCAGCACCAGGATCTACAGACCAGCGCCCAGCAAATCGCCCGCGAGCGCGGTCTGGATACCGATTCCAAACGTAAAGTCTATCTCCCGGTGATCCGCGCCTATCGCGTTGGGCCAGAGCTGGTGGCATGGGCAGACGGCAAAAATCTGCGCGAGCTGGGGATTTATCGCCAGACGGGCTGCTATATCGAACGTATCCGCCGCAACGGCATTCTGGCGAACCCGGACGGCGACGCGGTGCTGCAGATGGGCGACGACATCGCGCTGGTGGGTTACCCGGACGCCCACGCCCGCCTCGACCCGAGCTTCCGTAACGGCAAAGAGGTGTTCGACCGCGACCTGCTCGACATGCGTATCGTCACCGAAGAGATCGTGGTGAAAAACCATAACGCCGTTGGCCGCCGCCTGGCGCAGCTGAAGCTGACGGACCACGGCTGCTTCCTCAACCGCGTGATCCGCAGCCAGATTGAGATGCCTATCGACGACAACGTGGTGCTCAACAAAGGCGACGTGCTGCAGGTCAGCGGCGACGCCCGACGCGTGAAAACCGTGGCCGACCGCATCGGCTTTATCTCCATTCACAGCCAGGTCACCGACCTGCTGGCCTTCTGCGCTTTCTTTATCGTTGGCCTGATGATCGGCATGATCACCTTCCAGTTCAGCAACTTTAGCTTCGGCATCGGTAACGCCGCCGGGCTGTTGTTCGCCGGAATTATGCTGGGCTTCCTGCGAGCGAACCATCCTACCTTCGGCTACATTCCGCAGGGCGCGCTGAACATGGTGAAAGAGTTCGGTCTGATGGTCTTTATGGCAGGCGTGGGCTTAAGCGCGGGCAGCGGGATTGGTCACAGCCTCGGCGCCGTCGGCTGGCAGATGCTGGTGTCCGGACTTATCGTCAGCCTGGTGCCGGTGGTGATCTGCTTCCTGTTCGGCGCCTACGTGCTGCGCATGAACCGCGCCCTGCTCTTCGGGGCGATGATGGGGGCGCGTACCTGTGCCCCGGCCATGGAAATCATCAGCGATACCGCGCGCAGCAACATCCCGGCGCTGGGCTATGCGGGCACGTATGCTATCGCTAACGTGCTGCTGACGCTGGCGGGTACGCTGATCATTATCATCTGGCCGGGACTCGGATAACTCCTAAGTTTGCGCGTGGTGAAATTATTTTCGTTACGCGCAGAACTTTTTTATCAGGGGGCAGTCATAACTAGTGCCACTGCTTTTCTTTGATGTCCCCAATTTGTGGAGCCCATCAACCCCGCCGTTTTGGTTCAAGGTTGATGGGTTTTTTGTTGCCTGAAATTCCCCTTACTCAATTTCACCTTTTCTCCAACCATTAAAACATATATGATTAAACGCATATAAAAGCCACGCCGACAGGAACCCTCATGCTCCACCCGCTCCAGCTCTTCAAAACCCTCTCTGACGAAACGCGGCTCGCCATCGTCATGCTGCTCCGCGAAGCGGGCGAGCTGTGCGTCTGCGATCTCTGCGCCGCAACCGCCGAATCGCAGCCGAAGGTCTCCCGCCATATGGCGCTGCTGCGCGAGTCCGGGCTGGTTATCGACCGTCGTGAGGGTAAGTGGGTTTATTACCGTCTCTCTCCCAACATGCCCGCGTGGGCGGCAACGATTATCGACAACAGCTGGAACTGCCTGCGGGAAGAGACGCGCATGAAGCTGAAAAACCGACTTCCGGGCTTGTGCTAAGCAAAACATATTCACAAAAACAGATATAATGGAGTAAAAGATGTTTCTGGCAGGGGCTATTTTTCTGTTTACGCTGGTACTGGTCATCTGGCAGCCCAGAGGGCTCAGCATCGGCTGGAGCGCGACTATTGGTGCCGTACTGGCGCTCGCCAGCGGCGTTATTCACGTAAACGATATTCCGGTTGTGTGGAATATCGTCTGGAACGCCACGGCAACGTTTATCGCCGTCATCATCATCAGCCTGCTGCTGGATGAGTCCGGCTTTTTCGAGTGGGCGGCACTGCACGTTGCCCGCTGGGGGAACGGCCGCGGAAGATTGCTGTTTACGTATATCGTGCTGCTGGGCGCAGCCGTGGCGGCGCTGTTTGCCAATGACGGTGCGGCTCTGATCCTAACCCCTATCGTTATCGCCATGCTGCTGGCGCTGGGATTCAGCAAGCAGGCTACGCTGGCATTTGTGATGGCGGCAGGTTTTATCGCCGATACCGCCAGCCTGCCGCTGATTGTGTCGAACCTGGTCAACATCGTCTCGGCAGACTTCTTCACGCTGGGGTTCAGCGAATACGCTTCGGTGATGATTCCCGTTGATGTCGCCGCGATTGCCGCAACGCTGGCCATGCTCCATCTGTTCTTCCGCAAGGAAATTCCCCCGGAATATGACCTGGCAAAACTGCGTGAGCCCGCGCGGGCCATTCACGACCTCCCGACCTTCAGAACGGGCTGGATCGTGCTGCTCCTTCTTCTCGTCGGTTTCTTTGTGCTAGAACCGCTGGGTATTCCGGTCAGCGCCATTGCGACTGCGGGCGCGCTGGTTTTGTTTGCCGTTGCAAAACGCGGACATGCGATAAATACCGGAAAAGTGCTGCGCGGCGCACCGTGGCAGATCGTGATCTTCTCGCTGGGGATGTATCTGGTGGTGTATGGCCTGCGCAATGCCGGGCTGACGGAATATCTCTCAGGCGTACTGAATAACCTGGCCGGGCAAGGGCTGTGGGCCACCACGCTGGGAACCGGGTTCATCACCGCGTTCCTGTCATCCATAATGAACAATATGCCCACGGTGCTGATTGGCGCGCTCTCCATTGAGGGCAGTACGGCGACAGGACTAATCAAGGAAGCAATGATTTACGCCAACGTGATTGGCTGCGATTTGGGGCCGAAAATCACGCCTATCGGCAGCCTTGCCACCCTGCTCTGGCTTCACGTGCTGGCGCAGAAAAACATGACGATTAGCTGGGGCTACTATTTCCGGACGGGCATCATTATGACGCTGCCGGTCCTGTTTGTGACGCTCGCCGCGCTGGCGCTACGTCTCTCCTTCACACTGTAATGAGCCACTGATATGAGCCACATCACTATCTACCACAACCCCGCCTGCGGCACGTCGCGCAACACGCTGGAGATGATCCGCAACAGCGGCACGGAGCCAGAGATTATCCTCTATCTGGAAACCCCGCCGTCGCGCGATAAGCTGACAACCCTGATTGCCAATATGGGGATCTCGGTGCGGGATCTGCTGCGTAAAAACGTGGAGCCCTACGAACAGCTCGGCCTGGCCGAAGACAGCTTCACCGACGACCAGCTTATCGATTTTATGCTGCAATACCCGATCCTGATTAACCGTCCGATCGTCGTGACGCCGCTGGGCACTCGCCTGTGCCGCCCGTCTGAAGTCGTCCTCGACATCCTGCCGGACGCACAGAAAGGGGCATTTACGAAAGAAGATGGCGAAGCGGTGGTTGACGCCAGCGGGAATAAAATCGAGCGCAGGTAAAACTGGCAGGGCGAGCGATACCTAAGGGTTCCCCTCGCCCGCAATTCTCCCCACCATCGCCCGGATCTCTTCGCGGGATAGCGGCGCCCGGTCGGTGACGTAGTGCAGCGTCATTCCTTCAATAAAGGCATCCAGCGCGCGGGTGGTGACCGGGTCGAACCACTGCTCGAGCGTTGTCTGGCTCATCTTCATCCAGTCCTGCATCACCGTTTTGAGCGCCGCGCTGCGGTGCATAAAAGCGTAAAGCTGATACATCAGCGCCATGTTGTGCGGCGTCGTCACCTGCGAGCTGTGGATCAGAGTGGTAATGGATTCGCACGCCATTTCCGGCCCGGTGACGCCCGCGAAGAAATCCCGGTACTGCTGCGACATCTGGCGGGTAAACCACGTGAAGGCCTCCTCCAGCAGCGGCTCCATACCGTCGAAATAGTAGGTCATCGACCCCAGCGGCACGCCCGCGCAGGTGGCGATTTTCCGGTGCGTGACGGCGTGAATACCGTGTTCAGCAATGGTGTCGAGGGTCGCCTGCAGGATTTTCTCCCGGCGATGCGGATCGTTGGGTGGTCTGCTCATCATTTCCTCACCTGGTTTGTGTACAAATGTACACAAACTTGCTAGTGTTGTCGCTATTGTTGTACTTCTGGTGCTACCCCAATGACGCTGACCTCTTCCCGCAAAGCCCTGCAGCTCCGCATGTGGGCGCTGTTTATGTTCTTCTTTATTCCCGGTCTGCTGATGGCCTCCTGGGCCACGCGCACCCCCGCCATTCGCGACATTTTGTCCGTCTCTACAGCTGAGATGGGTATCGTGCTGTTTGGCCTGTCGATAGGCTCCATGAGCGGCATCCTCTGCTCCGCGTGGCTGGTGAAGCGCTTCGGTACGCGGGCGGTGATCCGCACCACCATGTGCTTCGCGGTATTCGGGATGATCGTGCTCAGCGTCGCGCTGTGGTTTGCCTCACCGGTGCTGTTTGCGCTGGGGCTGACGGTATTTGGCGGCAGCTTCGGTTCGGCGGAAGTTGCCATCAACGTTGAAGGAGCGGCTGTCGAGCGTGAGATGAACAAAACCGTGCTGCCGATGATGCACGGTTTTTACAGCCTCGGCACGCTGGCCGGTGCGGGCGTGGGAATGGCGCTGACGGCCACTGGCGTGAGCGCCAATCTGCATATCCTGCTGGCAGCGCTGGTGTGTATCATTCCGATTCTGACCGGCATCCGGGCGATCCCGGACGGCACAGGTAAGAACTCCGCTGACGAACAGCACTCGGCCGAAAAAGGGCTGCCCTTCTACCGCGACTTCCAGTTGATGCTGATCGGCGTGGTGGTGCTGGCTATGGCCTTCGCCGAAGGGTCCGCCAACGACTGGCTGCCGCTGCTGATGGTAGACGGTCACGGCTTTAGCCCGACCTCCGGCTCGCTGATCTACGCCGGGTTTACGCTGGGGATGACCATCGGGCGCTTCACCGGCGGCTGGTTTATCGACCGCTACAGCCGTGTAGCGGTGGTGCGCGCCAGCGCCCTGCTGGGCGGCCTGGGTATCGCGATGATCATATTTGTCGATGTGGACTGGATTGCCGGGGTCTCGGTGATCCTCTGGGGACTGGGCGCGTCGCTCGGCTTTCCGCTTACCATTTCAGCCGCCAGCGATACCGGCCCGGATGCCCCGACGCGCGTCAGCGTGGTGGCAACCACGGGCTATCTCGCCTTCCTGGTCGGGCCGCCGCTGCTTGGCTTCCTCGGCGAGCACTACGGGCTGCGCAGCGCCATGCTGGTGGTGTTAGGGTTGGTCATCATCGCGGCGCTGGTGGCGCGCGCGGTGGCAAAGCCGGAAACGAATCAAACGACACTGGAGAAGGGATATGAGCGTTAAACTGATTGCCGTCGACATGGATGGCACATTCCTCAGCGATGCCAAGACCTACAATCGTCCGCGCTTTCTGGCGCAGTACGCCCGCATGAAGGCGCAAGGCATTCGCTTCGTGGTCGCCAGCGGCAACCAGTTCTACCAGCTGATCTCCTTTTTCCCGGAGATTGCGCATGAAATTTCATTCGTCGCCGAAAACGGCGGCTGGGTCGTAAGTGAGGGTGAAGACGTCTTTAACGGTGAACTGTCGAAAGCCCATTTCGAGACCGTTGCGAACGTGTTAAGCGACGTTCCCGGCATTGAGATTATCGCCTGCGGGAAGAGCAGCGCCTACACGCTGAAGTGCTATGACGAAGGCTTTAAGGGTATCGCGGCGAAGTACTATCACCGTCTGGAAATGGTCAGCGATTTCGACAACCTGAACGATATTTTCTTCAAGTTCGGGCTCAACGTGTCTGACGATGAAATTCCGCGTATTCAGGCGCTGCTGCATGAAAAGCTGAGTGACATCATGGTGCCCGTCACCACCGGTCACGGCAGTATCGACCTGATCATCCCCGGCGTGCACAAAGCAAACGGCCTGCGGATCCTGCAAAAGCGCTGGGGCATAGCCGATAGCGAAGTGGTGGCCTTCGGCGACAGCGGCAACGACGTGGAGATGCTGCGCCAGTCCGGGTTCAGCTTTGCGATGGCTAATGCCAGACCGCATATCAAAGCGGCGGCGCGTTTTGAAGCGCCGCACAATAACGATGAAGGCGTGTTGGATGTGATTGATAAGGTGCTGGATGGGGAGGCGCCGTTTAATTGACCGCGAGCGGTCTGGCGGCCTCGCCCCTCACCCTGGCCCTCTCCCCAAAGGGGAGAGGGAAAAAAGATTAAGGTTGCAGGGCGTTTCCAACGCGTTTGTCTTTCAGGAACACCACCATCAGGGCAACCCACAGCACGCCGTTGGCGAGGTTAAACAGGCTGAACAGCCCGTTGCCGCCCATCGCGTAGGCATGCTTGCTCACCTCGATACCTACGGTAAAAATCAGCATCTGGAGCATCCCCATCGCCGCGGAGACCGTGCCTTTACTCATCTCGCTGGCGAACAGCGTCAGGCGCACCAGACCGGCGTTGGCCACGCCAATCCCGAAGGCGTAGATGCTCAGTCCCGCCGTCATCCACAGATAAGCGTGTGATGACGCGACGGTCGCCACCGCCGCCAGAATCAACCCTGCCGCAATCGGCCAGCCGCCCATGATAATTAGCGAACGCACGGTGCGGCGTGACGTCAAACGTGCCAGCACCAGGTTCCCGATAATCAGCGCGCCAAAGATCGGCACCTGCAGCAGACCATACTCATAGCTGCTGAGCTTTTCGCCGCTGATGATAATAACCGGAGACTGGGCGATCCACGCCAGCAGCGGCAGGCTAACGAACCCGGTCGCCAGCGCGCCCGCCACAAAGCGGCCATTCTTCAGCACTTCTTTATAATCCCGACCCAGCTCTTTCAGCGAGAGTTTCTCGCCGATGCGGGTGGCCGTTTCCGGCATCGCCCGGTGCAGACCAAAGAACGCGATGGCGGCGAGAACGGCAAACAGCACAAACATCCCTTCCCATGGCGCCATATGCACCCACGCGGCACCCACCAGCGGCCCGAGTAATGGGGCAATCAGCGCCACGTTCGCCATCAGCGCGGTAATTTTGATACACACCGCCTCTTCAAACGATTCCTGAATGGCGGCATACCCCACGGCGCCGATAAAGCACAGGCTCACCCCCTGCAGGAAGCGCAGCAGGGTAAATTGTTCAATGTTTTGCGCCAGCAGCGTGGCAAGACAGGTGACGATAAACCACACCACGCCCGTCAGCATCACAGGACGGCGGCCAATACGATCCGACAGCGGGCCTAACAGCCACTGCAAAAACATGCCGCCGGCCAGATAGGCGGTCATGGAGGTCGGTACCCACTCGATTCCGGCGTTGTACTGCGCCACCACGGCCAGCATACCGGGCTGGATCATATCGTTGCCGATATAGGTAGAAAATTCGTAGAGCACCAGACACAGAGGGAAAAGCAACGCCTGACGACCCAGACGTGAACCAGAAGAAGAACGGTTTAACATGCAATCTCTTTATAATGACAAAATCGCGACGAGTGTAATGAAATGCCGCAGCCCGAGATAGTGATTTATCGAGGATAAACAGAAATAAAGCACATATCGTCTTCGTTTAAGGTTTCCTTAAGTTGACACTTTTATGATAGCCCCATTACTCGTCAACGACCCCAAATCATGGCACTTACCTCCAGCCGTTCAGAATTGTCTAAGTTACAGACAAATAAGACAAAACGCCTTTACCGCTTACCGTCCCGCTTTTATGGTTATCAGCTTTTCATACTGATTGCCCTTGCCGTGGTATTTACGTGGCTATCGCGCAATGAAGCGCTCGACAGATGGATTACCGGCTTTTGGTATGACGCGGCGACGCAGAGCTTTCCGCTGCAGAAAGACCACCTGCTGGATCTGCTCAACCACCGACTGGCGAAGTACATTGCCATCGCCTCAGGCGCCGTGGCGCTGTTTTACGGCGCCTACAAGCGTAACGCAAGGCTGGTTACGGCGGCGATGCTGATGGGCGTTGGCGCGCTGGTGGTAGGCCTGCTGAAAAGCATGAGCCATCACAGCTGTCCGTGGGACCTGGTGGAATATGGCGGGAAGGCCGTGTCCTACCCCCTGTTCAGCGCCATTCCTGCTGACAGCGGTCCGGGGCGTTGTTTCCCCGGCGGTCATGCCTCCAGCGGCTTTATGGTGATGGGGCTGTTTTTTGCCTTCTGGCGCGAACGTCCGCGTCTCGCCTGGTTCTTCGTCGCGCTGGGCGTGGTGTTAGGTCTGGCGATGGGCTTCGGTCAGGTCATGCGCGGGGCGCATTTTTTCTCTCACAACCTGTGGGCCGGGTGGTGGGTCTGGTTTTCCCAGGTGGTGGTCTACGGGCTGATTTCCACCCGGTTTGCTAAAGAGTGATAACGCTATGCTAGAGAATCTGAATTATCAGCTGTTTTATCTGATCAACGCCACACCGGCCTCGCCCGAGTGGATGATCGACTTTGCCACCTTTCTGGCAAAAGACCTGATCGGTATCGTGCCCGCGCTGGCAGCCATTCTCTGGCTGTGGGGGCCTCGTAGCCAGGTAAAAGCACAGCGCAAGCTGGTAATCAAAGTGGCGATGGCTCTCGGCGTAAGCGTCCTGGTGAGCTACATTCTGGGCCACGCGTTCCCGCACGATCGTCCGTTTGTCGATCACGTCGGCTATACCTTCCTGCATCATGCGCCGGATGACTCGTTCCCGAGCGATCACGGTACGGTGATCTTCACCTTTGCGCTAGCCTTCCTGTTCTGGCATCGCCTGTGGTCTGGTGCGGTGCTGATGGTGGTCGCCGTGGCCATCGCCTGGTCTCGCGTTTACCTGGGCGTCCACTGGCCGCTGGATATGGTGGGCGGCTTCCTGGTCGGGCTGATTGGCTGCGTGAGCGCGGCTATCCTGTGGAGCCTCTTCGGTGAAGCGCTCTACCGCACGCTGTCATCACTCTATCGCGCCATTTTCGCTATCCCGATCCGCAAAGGCTGGATACGTGACTAACCCCAACCTGTCAGGTTACACTTGAACCCCCGCCCTGCGGGGGTTCACTTTTTTATCCCGAGGAACTATGGAAACACGTCGCGATGACCGCATTGCTCAGCTGCTACAGGCGCTGAAGCGCAGCGATAAGCTGCATCTTAAGGAAGCCGCCAACCTCCTCGGCGTCTCAGAGATGACCATTCGTCGGGATCTTAACAGCGAAAGCGCGCCCGTCGTGCTGCTGGGCGGGTATATTGTGCTTGAGCCGCGTAGCGCCAGCCATTATCTGATCAGCGACCAGAAGACGCGCCTGGTGGAAGAGAAACGCAAAGCCGCCCGGCTTGCAGCCTCGCTGGTACAGCCGCACCAGACGCTATTTTTTGACTGCGGCACCACCACGCCGTGGATTATCGAGGCCATCGACAGCAGCATTCCTTTTACTGCCGTGTGCTACTCCCTGAACACCTTTCTGGCGCTTCAGGAGAAACCCGAGTGCCGGGTGATCCTGTGCGGCGGCGAGTTTCACGCCAGCAACGCCATCTTTAAGCCGCTCAACCTGCAGGACACGCTCAGCAATCTCTGCCCGGATATCGCGTTTTATTCCGCGGCGGGCGTCAACGTGCGCCAGGGCGCTACCTGCTTTAACCTGGAAGAGCTACCGGTGAAGCACTGGGCATTAAGCGCCGCGCAGTACCATGTGCTGGTGGTCGATCACAGCAAGTTTGGTAAGGTCCGTTCGGCAAGAATGGGCGAGCTGGCGCAGTTCGACGCCATCGTTAGCGACTGCCGCCCGGACGACGAGATTGTGGCCCACGCGAAGGCGCAGCAGGTGAAATTGATGTATTAAGAGGGGTGCGGTCTGATGCCCTCACCCCAGCCCTCTCCCACAGGGAGAGGGAGAAAACCCATCAGGTTTAGCTGAACCAGCTGCCGAACCACCCGTGGAATTTCATCATCACGAAATCCCAAATCCGGCTAAAGAAGCCGCCCTCTTCGACCGCTTCCATTACAATTAACGGACGCTGTTCAATTGATTTACCGTTTAGCTGGAAATCAATCGTCCCGACTACCTGACCTTTTTTCAGTGGCGCGGTGAGCTGCGGGTCGGTCAGGGTGTAGCTGGCCTTCAGGTTTTTCAGCTGACCACGCGGAATGGTCACCGAGCCCGCCTCACCCGCGCCCAGGTTCACTTCGCTCTTGTCACCAAACCAGACGCGCTGGCTGACGAACGTGGCATCCGGTTTAATCGGCGTCACGGTTTCATAGAAGCGGAAGCCCCACGTCAGCAGTTTTTCTGACTCATTAAAGCGAATACGGTCGGTTTTGGTGCCCAGCACTACCGAAATCAGGCGCATGTCGCCCTGGGTCGCGGAGGCCACCAGGTTATAGCCCGCGCCCGCCGTGGTGCCGGTTTTCATTCCGTCCACGTTAACGTTGCTGCTCCACAACAGTCGGTTGCGGTTCGGCTGACGGATTTTATTGAAGGTAAACTCTTTCTCTTTATGGATGGCGTATTCATCCGGCACGTCGTGGATCAGCGCTTTCCCCAGCAGCGCCATGTCGCGCGCGGTACTGAACTGTCCCGGCGAATCCAGACCGTGAACCGTTTTGAACGTGGTGTTGGTTAAGCCCAGTTTCTGCGCATAGCCATTCATCAAGCCAATGAAAGAATCCTGGCTGCCGGCAACATAATCGGCCAGCGCGATGCATGCATCATTTCCCGACTGAATAATTACCCCTTTGTTCAGATCGGAAACGGAGACCTGATCCCCAGGCTTCAGGAACATCACCGAAGAGCCCCGCAGCGCCGGGTTGCCGGTCGCCCAGGCATCCTTCCCGATGGTGACCATATCGTCCAGCTTGATCTTGCCCGCTTTCAGCGCCTGACCCACCACATAGCTGGTCATGATTTTGGTCAGGCTTGCCGGATCGAGTTTCTCATCTGCATTACCTTCCGCCAGCACTTTACCGCTGGAATAATCCATCAGGATCCATGCGCGCGCGTCCACAGGCGGCGCTTCGGGCGCAGCCTGCTCAGCTGCGTAGAGAGTTGGTGCAAACATGAAAAGGAGCGCAGAGCCTGTCGCAAGGCTGCGCAGAGAAGTCATTTTACGCGTCATAAATGCCACCCGAGTGTCCATTCAAAAATTACGTCACATCACCGTGTCGCAAGAAGCGATGAGTAATAGCGCACTAAAACGGTTAAAGAAACCCAACGAGGGTAAAGTTATTAAAGTTTATGCAATAACATTCAGATACGCTTTGATTCTGACGATTTTTTTGTCTTCTGTTGCGTAATTGTTAGGTTTATCTCACCATGGCAAAAGCTGACCCGGATTCACATCTCATCAGGAGTAAATATGATTACGCTTTGGGGCAGGAACAACTCGACCAACGTTAAGAAAGTGCTCTGGACGCTCGAGGAGCTGGATTTACCGTTCAACCAAATTATGGCCGGTATGTCGTTTGGCGTGAACAAAGAGGCCGACTATCTGGCCATGAACCCGAACGGCCTGGTGCCGCTGCTGCGCGATGATGAAACAGACGCGACGCTTTGGGAGTCCAACACCATTGTGCGTTACCTCGCAGCGCAGTACGGTCAGGGCCGCCTGTGGGTTGAGAATCCCGCCCGGCGCGCTCAGGGCGAAAAGTGGATGGACTGGGCGAACCAGACGCTGTCCCCGACCCACCGCGTGATCCTAATGGGGCTTATCCGCACGCCGGAAGCCGAACGCGATTATCCCGCAATTCACGCCGCCCAGGATGCCTGCGAAAATCTGTTTGCGATGATGGATGACGAGCTGGCGAAGCACGCCTGGTTCTCCGGCGAGGCGTTCGGCGTGGGCGATATTGCCGTGGCGCCGTTCGTCTGGAACCTGACCAATATGGGCCTGAAGTGGACGCCGCGCCCTCACCTGGAGCGCTGGCTTAAACAGCTGAGCGATCGCCCGGCTTACCGCAACGTGGTAATGATCCCGGTCACCTGATTACGCGCCGGACGGGCTGACTTTCAACAGTTGCCCGTCCGTCTCGTCGGTCAGGACATACAGATACCCATCCGGCCCCACCCGCACGTCGCGAATACGCTGGTCCCGGTCGCCCAGAATGCGCCCGTCCTCCGTCACCTTATTGCCGTCCACGCTCAGCACGATCACGTCCTTCTCCTTCAGCGCGCCGATAAACAGCTTGTTTTTCCACTGCGGGAAAACGTCGCTGTTGTAAAACGCCATGCCGCTCACCGCGGGTGAGACTTTCCAGAAGAACAGCGGTTTTTCGGTTCCCTCAACGTGCTCGCCTTTAGCTTCCGGGATTTTCAGGCCGCTGTAGTTAATGCCGTGCGTCGCCAGCGGCCAGCCGTAGTTTTTTCCTTTCTCCGGAATGTTGATCTCATCCCCGCCTCGCGGGCCGTGCTCGTTCAGCCAGAGCGTGTCGCTCCAGGGGTTCATCGCCATCCCCTGCGGGTTGCGAATGCCGTAAGACCAGATTTCGGGTCGCGCACCGGGGGTATTCACAAAGGGGTTATCCGGCGGGACTTTTCCGTCTTCGGTAAGGCGCACCACTTTACCCTGCAATTTATCCAGATCCTGCGCCGTCGGACGCTGATTATTCTCGCCGAGTCCAATAAAGAGAGAGCCTTTGCCGTCGAACACCAGCCGCCCGCCAAAATGGTTACCGGTTGAGAGTTTCGGCATCTGGCGAAACGCCACCTGGAATCCCTCGATGCGGGAATAGTCGTCGCTCAGGCGGCCATAGCCTACCGCCGTGCCGGCTTTGCCGTCATGCCCGGCCTCGGCGTAGCTCAGCCAGACGCGGCGCGACTTCTCAAAATCCGGGGCAAGCACCACATCCAGCAACCCTCCCTGACCGTTTGCCCAGACCTTCGGCACGCCGACAATCGGATCGGAGAGCCCTTTTCCGGTCTGCCAGCGTTTGAGCTGACCACCCTTCAGGGTCACCAGCAGCCCGTCATTATCCGGCAGGAACGCCAGGGACCAAGGGTGATCGAGTCTGTTTTGCAGCACCTCGACCTTCACCGCCTCTGGCGCAGCAAGAAGTGAAAACGGAATGAATAATACAGGCAGGGAAATCAGCGAGGATCGAGGCATAACGCACTCCTTTATCGGCATATGGCATAAAGATTAGCCACTGCGTCCGGGCGCGTTAGCACTTTTACAAAAGCTTAAGCAGAAGGGGGAGTCGCCTCCCCCTGGATCAGTGCTGTTCAAGCTTCTCGTGCTCGTTCAGGCACATGATGCAAAGAGAGAGCGTTGTCAGGCAGTTTTCAAGCTTCTCCGCGTTTACGGCGATAAAGTTCGGGCAGTCGTGGCGTCCGTTCATCAGACATACCCCAGCGATAGAGAGCACCTCAGCGGCGCGGCGCAGCGCGATCAGCTCACTTTCGCCGTAATTCGCCTTCAGGGTCGGTGCTTTTTCACGCATGAAATTACACAGTTCAAACAGGTTATCACGCAGATGTTCGCTTTCGCTGACTGACATATACCCTTTTGCCTTCCTCAACTGCAGGTACGCGGCCAGGTCGATTCGGGCGTTGATCAGCTTGTTCAGCAGATCGCGTTTTAGTCTGTCAACGGTCATGCTCTTTCCTCCTCTGTCAGCCATGGTGCATAGTCAGGATAAGTACATTTTTTGTACAGTTTAATGCCTGGGATCAATTTTTATTAACTGATTAACATTATTTACAATGTTACAACGTCAGCCCGACGCATCCACCTTGCAAAGAGTGTATAAATCCCCCGCGATACGCTGTAAAATCCCGCCCTGATAACTCCATAATTGATGAATTTTTAACCTATGAGCAATGTTACGCACCAGCCGAAAATCGGCTTCGTCTCCCTGGGCTGCCCGAAAAACCTGGTGGATTCAGAACGCATCCTGACCGAACTGCGCACCGAGGGCTATGACGTGGTGCCAAGCTACGACAACGCCGATATGGTGATCGTTAACACCTGCGGGTTTATCGACAGCGCGGTCCAGGAATCACTGGAAGCCATCGGTGAAGCCCTGACGGAAAACGGTAAAGTGATCGTGACCGGCTGTCTGGGCGCGAAAGAAGACCAGATCCGCGAAGTGCACCCGAAGGTGCTGGAGATCACCGGCCCGCACAGCTACGAGCAGGTGCTGCAACATGTTCATCACTACGTGCCAAAACCAAAGCATAACCCGTTCCTGAGCCTGGTGCCGGAACAGGGCGTGAAGCTGACGCCGCGCCACTACGCGTACCTGAAAATTTCCGAAGGCTGCAACCATCGCTGCACCTTCTGCATCATCCCATCCATGCGTGGCGATCTGGTGAGCCGTCCGATTGGCGAAGTGCTGGCTGAAGCCAAACGTCTGGCCGACGCGGGCGTGAAGGAGCTGCTGGTCATCTCCCAGGACACCTCTGCCTACGGCGTGGACGTGAAGCACCGCTCCGGTTTCCACAACGGCGAGCCGGTGAAAACCAGCATGGTTGGCCTGTGCGAACAGCTGTCCAAACTCGGTATCTGGACGCGCCTGCACTACGTCTACCCGTACCCGCACGTTGACGATGTCATCCCACTGATGGCGGAAGGCAAAATTCTGCCGTACCTGGACATCCCGCTGCAGCACGCGAGCCCGCGTATCCTGAAACTGATGAAACGTCCTGGCTCCGTTGACCGCCAGCTGGCCCGCATCAAGCAGTGGCGTGAGATCTGCCCGGATCTGACGCTGCGCTCCACCTTTATCGTCGGCTTCCCGGGTGAAACCGAAGAAGACTTCCAGATGCTGCTCGACTTCCTGAAAGAAGCGCGTCTGGACCGCGTCGGCTGCTTCAAGTACAGCCCGGTAGAAGGCGCAACCGCCAACGAGCTGGCGGACCAGGTGCCGGAAGAGGTGAAAGAAGAACGCTGGAACCGCTTCATGCAGCTGCAGCAGCAGATTTCTGCCGAGCGTCTGCAGGAAAAAGTGGGCCGCGAGATAATGGTTATCATCGACGAAGTTGACGAAGAAGGCGCGATTGGCCGCAGCATGGCGGACGCCCCTGAAATCGACGGCGCGGTGTACCTGAATGGCGAAACCAACGTTAAGCCAGGTGATATTATTCGCGTGAAGGTTGAAAACGCCGACGAGTATGACCTGTGGGGTAGCCGGGTTTAATCTTCCTGCTCCTCTTTTGTAGGCCGGGTAAGGCGTAGCCGCCACCCGGCACATTTCACTGCGCTATCCCTTAATCCTCGGATCCAGCGCGTCGCGCAGACCGTCACCCAGCAGGTTAAACGCCAGCACGGTCAGAAAAATTGCCAGGCTCGGGAAGATCGCCACGTGCGGTGCAATCACCATATCCGCCCTCGCCTCGTTCAGCATCGCGCCCCACTCCGGCGTTGGAGGCTGAGCCCCCAACCCTAAAAACGACAGGCTGGCCGCCGAGATAATCGACACGCCGATACGCATGGTGAAATAGACCACGATGGACGACACCGTACCCGGCAGAATATGGCTGAACAGGATGGTGGCGTCGCTGGCCCCCATGCTGCGGGCAGATTCTATAAAGGTCTGCTGTTTCAGCACCAGCGTGTTGCCGCGCACCAGGCGCGCAAACGCCGGAATCGAAAACACCGCGACCGCAATGATGACGTTGGCCATGCCGCTGCCCATGATCGCCACCACGGCAATCGCCAGCAGAATGCCGGGAAAAGCAAACAGCACGTCGCAGATGCGCATGATGATGCGGTCCCACCAGCCTTCGTAATATCCGGCAACGAGCCCCAGCACGGTACCGATGGCCGCGCCGATCAGCACCGCGAACACCCCGGCGGCAAGCGAGATTTGCGCCCCGACCAGCACGCGGCTAAAGATATCGCGCCCGAGGGAGTCCACGCCGAACCAGTGCAGCATCGACGGTCCGTCGTTCAGACGGTCGTAGTCAAAATAGTTTTCCGCATCAAATGGCGCCACCCACGGCGCAATCACCGCCACTGCAATAAGCAGCAGCACAAACAGCCCCGCGGTCATCGCGACCGGCTGACGGCGAAAACGCCGCCAGAATTCAGACCACGGGGTGCGGACGTGGTCCGGTTTGAGCCCCGGCATCGCGTTTAAAACGGCCTGACGTCGCCAGTTCAATAATCGCATCTTACTTATACCTGATGGCCGGGTTAATGGCGGCGTAGAGCACGTCCACCACTAAGTTGATAAGAATAAATTCCAGCGAGAAAAGCAGGACTTCCGCCTGAATCACCGGGTAGTCGCGCATCTCGACGGAATCGACCAGCAGGCGTCCCAGCCCCGGCCAGTTGAAGACCTTTTCCACCACGATAGAGCCGCCCAGCAGGAAGCCAAACTGCAGCCCCATCATCGTCACCACCGGGATCATCGCGTTGCGGAACCCGTGCTTGAGAATGACCCACTTCTCGCTGACCCCTTTCGCCCGCGCGGTGCGAATATAATCTTCGCTCAGCACGTCAACGAACGAGGCGCGGGTAAAGCGGGCCATCACGGCCGACACGGCAGCCCCAAGCGTCATGGAAGGCAGGATGTAATGCTTCCAGGTATCGGCCCCGACGGTGGGCAGCCAGCCCAGCTCAACGGAGAAGATCTGCATCAGCAGCATCCCCAGCGCGAACGCCGGGAAAGAGATGCCGGTGACCGCCAGCGCCATGCCGAGCTTGTCCGGCCAGCGGTTGCGCCAGACGGCAGCGACAATACCGGCGCCAAGCCCAAACACGACTGCCCAGCTCATGCTGGCAATCGTCAACCAGAACGTCGGCATAAAGCGGGTGGCGATCTCCTCCGACACCGGACGACGCGACACCATCGAAATACCAAAGTCACCCTGAAGAACGTTGCCAATATAGTGCAGAAACTGCATATACAGAGGCTGGTCAAGACCCAGCTGTTTACGCACCAGATCAATGACCGAGGCATCCGCTTCGGGCCCGGCAACCAGACGCGCCGGATCGCCCGGCAGCATATGGACAAACAAAAACACCAGCACCGCCACAATCAGCAGCGTCGGAATAAGCCCCAGCAGGCGTTTACAAACATAATTCAGCATGGGCGTTATTTTAAATCCGCATCGTCAAAGCTAAAGCCCGTATCAGGCATGATATAGAACCCGGTCAACGCTTTGTTATGGGCTGACACCAGTTTCTCCACCACCAGCGGCACCCACGGCGACTCTTTCCAGATGATGTCCTGTGCGTCCTTATAGAGACGAGCTTTCTCGTCCGGTTTAGTGGTTTTCAGCGCATCGGCCAGGTCTTTGTCCACCTGCGGATTGCTGTAAAACGCGGTGTTGAACAGGGTTGGCGGCCAGTTCTGCGAGGCAAACAGCGGCGACAGCGCCCAGTCGGCTTCACCAGTCGATGCCGACCAGCCGGTGTAGAACATCCGCACGCCGCTCTCTTTCTGCCCTTTCCCCTCCACTTCTGCCGCACGCTGTCCGGCATCCATTGCCGTGACCTGTACCTTGATACCCACCTGCGCCAGCTGCTGCTGGGTAAACTGCAGCACCTTCTGGGCGGTGCTGTGATTATGCGACGACCACAGCGTGGTGCTAAAACCGTTCGGGAAGCCCGCCTCTTTCAGCAGCTCGCGCGCTTTAGCCGGATCGTAGGGCCACGGCTGATAGCTTTGCGCATAGGCGATAGCCGGCGGCAGCACGCCGGTGGCCGGGGTGGCATAGCCCGCAAAAGCGACCTTCACCAGCGCCTGACGGTTAATGGCATAGTTAATAGCTTCGCGCACCTTCGGGTTATCGAACGGCTTTTGCGTGACGTTCATGCTGATGTAGCGCTGCATGATCGACGGGCTGGCGACCAGCTCCAGCTTGCTGTTTTTCTGCAAAATGGCGGCCTGCTCATACGGGATCGGGAAGGCAAACTGCGCCTCGCCGGTTTGCAGCATCGCCGCGCGGGTGTTGTTGTCCACCACCGGGCGCCAGGTGATGGTATCCAGCTTCGGCAGCCCCTGCTGCCAGTAGCCCGCGAACTTCTTCACCTTCACAAAATCGGTCTGGTTCCAGGTGAGCAGTTCGTAAGGGCCGGTGCCAACAGGGTGGAAACCGATCTCTTTGCCGTATTTCTGCAGCGCGGCAGGGGAAATCATCGCCGTTGCCGGATGCGCCAGAATATTGATAAACGCGGAGAACGGCTCTTTCAGGGTGATTTTTACCGTCGCCGGGTCGACCACCTCGGTTTTGGCGATGTTTTTATAAAGGTTATAGCGCTTGAGGCTGTTTTCAGGATTGCTGGCGCGATCGAGGTTAATCTTCACCGCCTCCGCATTGAAGTCTGTCCCGTCCTGGAACTTCACGCCGGTTCTGAGCTTGATGGTGTAGACCAGCCCGTCGTCGGACACGGTGTACCCCTCCGCCAGCACGTTTTTGAGCTTCATCTCTTTATCCAGGCCGAACAGGCCCTGGTAGAACGATTTCGCCACCGCCTGAGAGAGCGTGTCGTTGGCGTCATACGGATCGAGCGTGGTGAAATTGGAGCCGACGGCAACCACCACATCTTTGGCAGCGAACGCGGGGGCAGCGGCCAGGGCTGCCGTCACGCTCGCGGCTAACAACCATCTACGCGCTACAAATGTAACCATTGTGTTCTCCTGCCTGTTGTAAGTTATAACCGCGAAAAAGCATTGTCCTGACGCGGGGGAGCGACGAAATGACCCGGCTCGACCTCGCGAAGCGTCACGCGCTCCACGGCCTCGCCGAGTTTATGAATATTGCCCGGCATATCATCCTGCAGCAGCACACGCTGGCCGTGACGATGTGCGGGATCGGCAACCGGAACCGCCGCAATAAGCTTGCGGGTGTACGGGTGCTGCGGGTTCTCGAACACTGCCCTTCGCGGCCCAATCTCCACGATCTGCCCCATAAACATCACCGCCACGCGATGGCTGATGCGCTCGACCACCGCCATGTCGTGCGAGATAAACAGGAAGGCGATACCCATATCCCGCTGTAAATCAAGCAGCAGATTGATGATTTGCGCCCGAATAGAGACATCCAGCGCAGAGACGGATTCATCCGCAATCACCACTTTCGGGTTCAGCGCCAGCGCGCGGGCGATGCAGATACGCTGCCGCTGCCCGCCGGAAAACTCATGCGGATAACGCCAGGCGTGTTCCGGCTTCAGGCCAACGCGCTCCAGCAGCCAGGCCACGCGACGCTGAGCCGCCTCGCCGTCGAGCAGGTTATGCACCCGCAGCGGCTCCATGATCGAATACCCCACCGTATGGCGCGGATCGAGGGAGGCATACGGATCCTGAAAAATAAACTGAATATCCCGCCGCACCGCCTGCAGCCTGCTGTCCGGAAGGGTATCAATGCGCTCGCCGTTAAAGGTAATGCTGCCCTCCTGAGTTTCCACCAGACGGAGCAGCGCGCGCCCGGTCGTGGATTTACCGCAGCCGGACTCCCCCACCAGCGCCAGCGTTTCGCCCGGCCAGAGGTCGAAGCTGACGTTTTCCACCGCGTGCACTTCGCGCTTCACCCGGTTCAACACGCCGCTGCGCAGCGGAAACCGAGTGACCAGATTTCGTACTTCCAGAATGGGCTTGCCCGGCACCACGGTGTCCTGCTCGCGCTCATCCTCCTGCAGCTCAGACGCCTCGAGGGAAATCAGCGGAAAACGGCGCGGCAGATCGCTGCCGTTCATCGCCCCCAGGCGCGGGACCGCCGCCAGCAGTGCTTTGGTGTAAGGATGCGCGGGCGCGTGAAAAATCTGCTCGACCGGGCCGGTTTCTACCGCGCAGCCCTTATGCATCACCAGTACGCGATCGGCGATATCGGCAACCACGCCCATATCGTGGGTGATAAAGATCACCCCCATCTCCATCTCCTGCTGCAGCACGTTGATGAGCTGCAGGATCTGCGCCTGAATGGTCACGTCCAGCGCCGTTGTCGGCTCGTCGGCAATGAGCACCGCCGGACGGCAGGAGAGCGCCATGGCGATCATTACCCGCTGGCGCATGCCGCCGGAAAGCTGATGCGGATAGCGGCCCAGAATAGCCTGCGCCTCCGGAATGCGCACCAGCTCCAGCATCCGTCGGGCCTCTTTGAGCGCTTCGTCGCCGCTCAGCCCCTGATGCAGGCGGATAGACTCGGCAATTTGCTCCCCGACCGGGAACACCGGGTTCAGAGAGGTCATCGGCTCCTGGAAAATCATCGCAATATCCGCCCCGCGCACGCCCTGCATCTGCGCACCGCTCAGCTCATTTAAATCAATGACCTGACGGTTACGGCGGCGCAGGAGCATTTTCTCGCTGCTGATTTGCCCGCCCGTCTGTTCCAGCAGGCGCATCAGCGCCAGCGCGGTGACCGATTTCCCGGAACCGGATTCGCCAACAATCGCCAGCGTCTCGCCGCGCCTGAGCGTGAACGATAAATTCTGTACTGCGGGGAAGAACTGCCGCTCTTCCTGAAACGCAATATTCAGCTGATGGACAGCCAATACTTCGCGGTTGTCCAGCTCTTCACTGTGCGGCACGCGCTGCCCCCTTATTCACGATAGATCCCCGTGCTCGGCTCATCACCGGCATAGCCCCAGGCGCGATACATGCCTTCGCTGTTGAACGGCAGGGCCACGTTGCCCTCACGATCCACCGCAATGAGTCCGCCGACGCCGCCCAGGGCAGGCAGTTTTTCCATCACCACGCGCTCGCAGGCCTCGCTCAGGCTTAAGCCGCCGTAATCCATCAGCGCGGTAATGTCGTAGGCCGCGAGAGCGCGAATAAACACTTCCCCGGTGCCGGTACACGACACCGCCGCCGTCGCGTTATTGGCATAGCAGCCCGCACCCGGCAGCGGGCTGTCGCCGACGCGTCCAGGCAGCTTGTTGGTCATCCCGCCCGTTGACGTCGCCGCCGCGAGGTTTCCGGCTTTATCGAGTGCCACCGCGCCGACCGTGCCCATTTTGCTGCGCTCATCCAGCGGCGCAGTATGGTCAAGCTGCGTCATGCCCGCCGAACGAGCTTCCAGTAACTGCTGATAGCGCGCTTCCGTGGAAAACAGATCGGGCGATACCGGCTCCATCCCGTGCTCAAAGGCAAAGGTCTCCGCCCCGGCCCCCGTCAGCAGCACGTGCGGACTCTCTTCCATCACCAGACGCGCGGCCAGCACCGGGTTACGCAGGTGACTGACGCCCGCCACGGCGCCCGCTTTCAGGGTAATACCGTCCATCACGCAGGCATCCAGCTCGTGCGTTTCATTCCGGGTAAAGACCGAACCGATCCCCGCATAAAATAACGGGCACTCTTCCAGCAGGCGCACCGCCTCGGTGACCACGTCCAGCGCGCTTTCGCCCGCTTCCAGCATTCTCTGGCCCGTTTCCACAATGGCGTACAGCGCGTCGATGTAGCGCTTTTCCTGCTCGGGACTGAGCTGTGCTCGGGTGATTGCCCCGGCGCCACCATGAATTGCGATTACCGCATTAACCATTCGCATCACCCGTTAGCCTGTTTTGCGGCTTTTTCTATAAATATCATTATCGTCGACGAAACTTCAGATGATTTTTGAATATAGAAAGACGTAACAGTGATGTAAAGCGTGCACCCTTCGGTCATACAGTTAGCCGCACTTTTCTGCCATAATGGACGCTTTCGTTGTTACTCCGCAGGAGCCCACCATGGATTTTACCGCCGGACTGATGCCGCTTGAGACGGCACTCACGCAGATGCTTGACCGAGTTTCCCCGCTGCATGACGTAGAGACGCTGCCCCTCGTGCGCTGTTTTGGCCGTATTGCCGCGCGCGATATCGTCTCTCCGCTTAACGTGCCGGGGTTTGATAACTCAGCGATGGACGGTTACGCGGTACGCCTGGCGGATCTCGAGACGGGTAACGCCCTGCCGGTGGCGGGTAAAGCCTTTGCGGGTCAGCCGTTTAGCGGTGAATGGCCTGCGGGCACCTGCGTGCGCATCATGACCGGCGCGCCGGTTCCGGCCGGTTGCGACGCCGTGGTGATGCAGGAAGAGACCGAACAGACCGACGACGGCGTGCGTTTTACCGCCAGCGTCAAAGCAGGCCAGAACATCCGCCGTACCGGCGAGGACATTACCCTCGGCGCGACCATTTTTACCGCCGGGCAAAGGCTGACGGTGGCGGAGCTGCCGGTGCTGGCCTCGCTCGGCATCGCGGAAGTCGACGTTATTCGCAAAGTGCGCGTCGCCGTCTTCTCCACCGGCGACGAGCTGCAGCTTCCGGGCCAGCCGCTGCAGGACGGCCAGATTTACGATACCAACCGCCTGGCGGTACACCTGATGCTGGAGCAGCTGGGCTGCGAGGTCATTAACCTCGGCATTATTCCAGACGATCCGGAAAAACTGCGCGCGGCGTTTATCGAGGCGGATAAATCCGCCGATGTGGTCGTCAGCTCCGGCGGCGTTTCCGTGGGCGAAGCGGATTACACCAAAACCCTTCTTGAAGAGCTGGGCGAAATCGCCTTCTGGAAGCTTGCAATCAAGCCGGGCAAGCCGTTTGCGTTTGGCAAGCTTTCACACAGCTGGTTCTGCGGCCTGCCGGGTAACCCGGTCTCGGCGGCACTCACCTTTTACCAGTTGGCGATCCCGCTGCTGGCGAAGCTTTCCGGCAACAAGGCCAGCCCGCTGCCGGAACGCGTGCGCGTGCGTGCCGCCACGCGGATGAAAAAATCACCGGGTCGTCTCGATTTTCAGCGCGGCATTCTGGCGCGCAACGCGGACGGCGAGCTCGAAGTGAGTACCACCGGGCACCAGGGCTCACACATTTTCAGCTCCTTCAGCCAGGGCAACTGCTTTATCGTGCTGGAGCGCGAGCGCGGCAACGTGGAAGCCGGCGAATGGGTTGAGATAGAGCGCTTTAACCACCTGTTCGGAGGCTGATATGACGGTGGAGCTGAGCGACCCGGAGATGATGCGCTACAACCGCCAGATTGTGCTGCGCGGGTTTGACTTCGAAGGCCAGGAAGCGCTCAAGGCGGCCAGCGTGCTAGTCGTCGGGCTGGGCGGGCTGGGCTGCGCCGCCGCGCAATACCTTGCCGCGGCGGGCGTGGGCAGTATGACGCTGCTGGATTTCGATACCGTGTCGGTGTCCAACCTGCAGCGCCAGACGCTGCACAGCGACGCGACGGTGGGCCAGCCGAAAGTGGACTCTGCCCGCACGGCGCTGGCGCGCATCAACCCCAACGTACAGTTCACCCTGATTGACGCGATGCTGGATGACGATGCGCTGTTCGCGCAGATTGCACAGCATGACCTGGTGCTGGACTGCACCGATAACGTCACCGTCCGAAACCAGCTCAACGCGGGCTGTTTTGCCCATAAAACGCCGCTGGTTTCCGGCGCGGCTATCCGCATGGAGGGGCAAATCAGCGTCTTCACATACGCCGAGGGGGAACCCTGCTACCGCTGCCTGAGCCGCCTGTTTGGCGAGAATGCGCTGACCTGCGTTGAGGCGGGCGTGATGGCGCCGCTCGTCGGCGTGATTGGCTCATTGCAGGCGATGGAAGCGATCAAGGTGCTGGCACACTACGGCACGCCTGCCGCGGGGAAAATCGTGATGTACGACGCGATGACCTGCCAGTTCCGCGAGATGAAGCTGATGCGTAACCCGGGGTGTGAGGTGTGCGGAGGTTAAAGCAAACGGCAACCTTCAGGTTGCCGTTTTAGTGTTTGCTCCCTCTCCCTGTGGGAGAGGGTTGGGGTGAGGGCATCAGGCCGCACCCGTCAGATCGACGTCCGTCCAAACGCCCCCTGCCAGTCCTGCTCGAACTTCACAATTGCCGCATCTACCGCAGGAGAGATAATAAACTGCTGCGCCACGTCCAGCGGCAGCGTGATGGACTCGCACCCTGCCAGCAGGCAGTCCAGCGCCTGACGCGGGGTTTTAAAGCTCGCGGCCAGCACCTTTGACTGCGGCGCGTGCAGCGTCAGCAGCTGTTGCAGCTCAATTACGGTCTGGATCCCGTCCCCGCCCTGCGCGTCCACGCGGTTAACGTAAGGGGCCACATACTCCGCCCCCGCCAGCGCGGACAACATCCCCTGCGCAGCACCGTATACCGCCGTACCCAGCGTCGGGATCCCTTCCGCTTTCAGCATCTTGATCGCCGCCAGCCCTTCTGCGGTTACCGGCACTTTCACCACCAGATCGTTAATGATGGCGCGAAGCTTACGCGCTTCTTCCACCATCCCTTCGGCGGTGGTCGCCATCACCTGTGCGAACAGACGACCTTTGCCGCCCAGCGCGTCGTGCAGCGCGGGCAGCAGTTCATCGAGCGGCGTTTTACCGGCAGCTACGATGCTTGGGTTGGTGGTCACGCCCGCCAGCGGGAAGATACGCGCCAGCTTTTTGACTGCCGCAACGTCAGATGTGTCGAGATAAAGTTCCATGATGTCACCCTCAAAATTAGCCTGCACTTACCCTATCACGACAAAACCTGCTGAAGAGTTGACCTGCATCAAGATAACTTTCATTCGAAAGTAATTTAATCTTCATATGCAATATGAGAGGCAAAAACATGATCTTCAATATTCAGCGTTACTCTACCCACGACGGCCCCGGTATTCGTACCGTGGTGTTCCTGAAAGGCTGCTCGCTGGGCTGTCGCTGGTGCCAGAACCCGGAAAGCCGCTCCCGCAGCCGGGACGTGCTGTTTGATGCACGTCAGTGCCTGGACGGCTGCGATCTGTGCCAGCAGGCCGCGCCGGGCTGCATCGAACGCGCGCTGAATGGCCCGATCATCCACCGCGAAAAGCTGAGTGAAGAGACGCTTAACGCCCTCACCGACTGCTGCCCGACGCAGGCGCTGACCGTCTGTGGCGAAGAACAGCAGGTCGAGGAGATCATGGCGACCGTACTGCGCGACAAGCCCTTCTACGACCGCAGCGGTGGCGGGATCACCCTCTCCGGTGGCGAGCCGTTTATGAACCCGGATCTGGCGCAGGCCCTGTTTAAAGCCAGCCACGAACAGGGTGTCCACACCGCCGTGGAAACCTGCCTTCACGTGCCGTGGCACTATATCGAGCCGTCATTACCGTACGTCGATCTGTTCCTCGCCGACCTGAAGCATGTCGACGGTGACGTTTTCAAGCAGTGGACGGACGGTTCGGCTAAGCGCATCCTGGATAACCTGAAACGCCTGGCCGCCGCAGGGAAAAAAATCACCATCCGCGTACCGCTCATCCAGGGCTTCAACGCAGATGAAGCCTCCATAACCGCCATTACCAACTTCGCTGCTGATGAACTCGGCGTCGACGATATTCATTTTCTGCCGTATCACACGCTGGGCATGAACAAATACACCCTGCTCGGCCAACCCTACTCTGCCCCTGACAAACCGCTGGATAACCCTGCTCTGCTGGACTTTGCGCAGCAGTACGCCCGCCAGAAAGGGTTAACCGCGACCTTACGAGGATAAACTTATGACCACCCTGAATCTCAATACCCTCAGCGAACGCATTAAGGCGCACAAAACGGCCCTGGTGCATATCGTCAAGCCGCCGGTCTGTACCGAGCGCGCGCAGCATTACACCGAAATGTACCAGCAGCACATGGACAAGCCGATCCCGGTGCGTCGCGCTCTGGCGCTGGCGCATCACCTGGCCGAACGTACCATCTGGATCAAACACGACGAGCTGATTATCGGTAACCAGGCAAGCGAGGTGCGCGCCGCGCCGATCTTCCCGGAATACACCGTCTCCTGGATTGAGAAAGAGATCGACGACTTGGCAGACCGCCCGGGCGCGGGCTTTGCGGTGAGCGAACAGAACAAGCGTGTGCTGCACGAGATCTGCCCTTGGTGGCGCGGCCAGACGGTGCAGGATCGCTGCTACGGCATGTTCACCGACGAGCAGAAAGGCCTGCTGGAAACCGGCATTATCAAAGCCGAAGGCAACATGACCTCAGGCGACGCGCACCTGGCGGTGAACTTCCCGCTGGTGCTGGAGAAAGGTCTCGATGGCCTGCGCGCCAAAGTGGCCGAACGCCGCTCGCGCATCAACCTGACGGTGCTGGAAGACCTGCACGGCGATCAGTTCCTGAAGGCGATCGATATCGTGCTGGAAGCGGTAAGCCTGCACATCAAACGTTTTGCCGACCTGGCGCGTGAAATGGCCGCGACCGAAACCCGCGAAAGCCGCCGCGACGAGCTGCTGGCAATGGCGGAAAACTGCGACGTGATTGCCCACGAGCCGCCAAAAACCTTCTGGCAGGCGCTGCAGCTGTGCTACTTCATTCAGTTGATCCTGCAGATTGAGTCCAACGGCCACTCCGTTTCCTTTGCGCGTATGGACCAGTATCTCTATCCGTACTACCGCCGCGACGTGGAGCTGAACCAGAGCCTCGACCGCGAACACGCCATTGAACTGCTGCACAGCTGCTGGCTGAAATTGCTTGAAGTGAACAAGATCCGCTCCGGCTCGCACTCCAAAGCCTCTGCCGGTAGCCCCCTGTACCAGAACGTCACCATCGGCGGCCAGAAGCTGGTCAACGGTGAGCCGATGGACGCGGTGAACCCGCTCTCCTACGCGATCCTGGAATCCTGCGGCCGTCTGCGATCCACCCAGCCGAACCTGAGCGTGCGCTATCACGCGGGCATGAGCAACGACTTCCTCGATGCGTGCGTGCAGGTGATCCGCTGCGGCTTCGGGATGCCGGCGTTCAACAACGATGAAATCGTCATTCCGGAATTCATCAAGCTCGGCGTTGAACGCGACGACGCCTACGACTACGCGGCCATTGGCTGTATCGAAACCGCAGTGGGCGGCAAGTGGGGCTATCGCTGCACCGGCATGAGCTTTATCAACTTCGCCCGCGTGATGCTGGCGGCGCTGGAAGGCGGCCGCGACGCCACCAGCGGCAAGGTATTCCTGCCGCAGGAGAAAGCGCTCTCTGCAGGTAACTTCGAAAATTTCGAGGAGGTGATGTCAGCCTGGGATAGCCAGATCCGCTACTACACCCGCAAATCCATTGAGATTGAGTACGTGGTAGACACCATGCTGGAAGAGAACGTCCACGATATTCTCTGCTCGGCGCTGGTGGACGACTGCATCGAGCGCGCGAAAAGCATCAAGCAGGGCGGCGCGAAGTATGACTGGGTCTCCGGCCTGCAGGTGGGTATCGCCAACCTCGGCAACAGCCTGGCGGCGGTGAAAAAGCTGGTGTTCGAACAGGGCACTATCGGCCAACAGCAGCTGGCGGCGGCGCTGGCGGATGACTTCGACGGGCTGACTCACGAGCAGCTGCGTCAACGTCTGATTAACGGCGCGCCGAAGTACGGTAACGACGATGACAGCGTGGATATGCTGCTGACCCGTGCTTATCAGACCTACATTGAAGAGCTTAAGCAGTATCACAACCCTCGCTACGGCCGCGGCCCGATTGGCGGTAACTACTACGCGGGCACGTCGTCCATCTCCGCAAACGTGCCGTTTGGCGCGGCGACGATGGCAACGCCGGACGGACGTAAGGCGCATACGCCGCTGGCGGAAGGGGCTAGCCCGGCTTCCGGTACCGACCACCTTGGCCCGACGGCGGTAATTGGCTCGGTGGGCAAACTGCCGACCGAAGCGATTCTCGGCGGCGTGCTGCTGAACCAGAAGCTGAATCCGTCAACGCTGGAAAACGACAGCGATCGCCAGAAGCTGATGGTGCTGCTGCGCACCTTCTTCGAGGTGCATAAGGGCTGGCATATTCAGTACAACATTGTCTCCCGCGAAACGCTGCTGGAGGCGAAGAAACACCCTGACCAGTATCGTGACCTGGTGGTGCGCGTCGCGGGTTACTCGGCGTTCTTCACCGCCCTGTCGCCGGATGCACAGGACGATATTATTGCCCGTACTGAGCATACGCTGTAACGGTGCATCCCCTCAGGGGAAATGCGCACGCTGATGCCCTCACCCCGACCCTCTCCCACGGGGAGAGGGAGAAAACACTAAAAACGGCAACCGAGGTTGCCGTTTTGCTTTTACTTTCGAATGAAATTAAATTTGTGCTCCCCGTCACCTTGTTATTAGAATGTTTCAAAACGCAGTGACCCAGGAGCACAGTATGACCGTTAAAGTTATCGTCACCGATATGGACGGAACTTTCCTTGATGATGCCAAGCAGTACGATCGTGACCGCTTCCAGGCACAGTTTGAACAGCTTAAAGCCCGCGATATTGAATTCGTTGTCGCCAGCGGCAACCAGTATTACCAGCTCATCTCCTTCTTTCCGGCGCTAAAAGATCGGATCTCCTTCGTGGCGGAAAACGGCGCGCTGGTGTTCGACCGCGGAGAACAGATTTTTCACGGCGAGCTGACCCGCCATGAATCGCAGATCGTGATTGGCGAACTGCTGAAAGACAAAGGGCTGAACTTCGTGGCCTGCGGGCTGGAGAGCGCCTACGTCAGCGACAAAGCCCCGGACGCCTTCGTGGCGCTGATGTCAAAGCACTACCACCGCTTAAAGCGCATCAGCGATTACCGCGACATTGACGACGTGCTGTTCAAGTTCTCCCTGAACCTGCCGGATAGCGATATCCCGAATCTGGTGGATAAGCTGCACGTCTCCCTGGACGGCATCATGAAGCCGGTCACCAGCGGCTTTGGGTTTGTCGATTTGATTATCCCCGGCCTGCACAAAGCCAACGGCATCAGCCGTCTGCTGAAGCGCTGGAAAATCTCCCCTCAGGAGTGCGTGGCCATTGGCGACAGCGGCAATGATGCCGAGATGCTGAAGCTGGTAAAATTTTCCTTTGCGATGGGTAACGCGGCGGAAAGCATCAAAGAAATCAGCCGCTACAGCACCGACGACAACAACCATCAGGGCGCGCTGAACGTCATTCAGGCCGTGCTCGACAACCATTCCCCGTTCGACGCCTGATCTTCTCCTCGCCGGAGCCTTGC
Organism: Enterobacter vonholyi; assembly: GCF_008364555.1. Lineage (GTDB taxonomy): Bacteria > Pseudomonadota > Gammaproteobacteria > Enterobacterales > Enterobacteriaceae > Enterobacter > Enterobacter vonholyi. The sequence continues at coordinate 92,667 of NZ_VTUC01000002.1, read as the reverse complement.
TCCGGCAGCCTCACTCTTTTCCCGTCCTGTGGCTTGCGTCAAGTTTTTAAACTTGCATTAACTTAATTTTAACTTAAAGTATCACTTGTAGATATCTTCACTTTCGAATGAAAGATGCGAGGCAGTTATGACCTTTACCAGTGAAACTTTGCCGGCGGATCACAAAGCGGCAATCCGTCAGTTGAAACGTGAGCTGCGCGCGCAGATCGGCGACGTGCAGGCGGTGTTTAATAAGCTCAGCGATAAAATTGCCACCCGCGTGGCGGAAATCAACGCTCTTAAGAACAAAGGCGAATCCGTCTGGCCGGTGATTCCGTTTGCGGATGTGAAAAACGGCACGATTACCAACGCACAGCGCGAAGCCGTTAAACGCCGCGGCTGCGCGGTGATTAAAGGTCACTTCCCCCGCGAGCAGGCGCTGGCGTGGGATCAGTCGATGCTCGACTACCTCGATCTGAACAAGTTTGACGAAGTGTACAAAGGGCCTGGCGATAACTTCTTCGGCACCTTAACGGCCTCCCGTCCGGAGATTTACCCGATCTACTGGTCGCAGGCGCAAATGCAGGCGCGTCAGAGCGAAGAGATGGCGCAGGTGCAGTCGTTCCTGAACCGTTTATGGACGTTCGAGAGCAACGGCAAGCAGTGGTTCGACCCGGATGTGAGCGTGATTTATCCGGATCGTATTCGCCGCCGTCCGCCGGGAACCACCTCGAAAGGACTTGGCGCACATACCGACTCCGGCGCGCTGGAGCGCTGGCTGCTGCCGGCTTACCAGCAGGTCTTTGCCCGCGTGTTTGACGGCAACGTCGAGAAATACGATCCGTGGAACGCCGCGCACCGTACCGAAGTGGAAGAGTACACCGTCGATAACACCACCAAATGCTCGGTGTTCCGCACCTTCCAGGGCTGGACGGCGCTGTCGGACATGATCCCCGGTCAGGGGCTGCTGCACGTGGTGCCAATCCCCGAAGCAATGGCGTACATTCTGCTGCGTCCGCTGCTGGACGACGTGCCGGAAGACGAGCTGTGCGGCGTGGCGCCGGGGCGCGTGTTGCCGGTTTCCGAGAAGTGGCACCCGCTGCTCATCGAAGCATTAAGCAGCATTCCGGCGCTCGACGCGGGCGATTCCGTGTGGTGGCACTGCGATGTGATCCACTCCGTCGCGCCGGTGGAAAATCAGCAGGGCTGGGGCAACGTGATGTACATTCCTGCCGCGCCGATGTGCGAGAAGAACCTCGCGTACGCCAAAAAGGTCAAGGAAGCGCTTGAAACCGGCGCGTCACCGGGAGATTTCCCGCGCGAAGATTATGAAAAGAGCTGGCAGGACCGCTTTACCGTGAACGATCTCAACATCCACGGCAAGCGCGCGCTGGGCATGGTTTAACTGTCATACAAACCTTCCCGCTCAACGGCGGTGCGTCGTTTCCCCTGACGTATCCGCCGTACCGATTCCCGAACGGCCAGCGTGCCGTTAAGCAGTAACGTCCCCACCGGCGCGTCCGGGCGCATGAGCCGCTGCTGGAGCATATAAACCGCTTCCGTTCCCAGCTCATCGCGGGGAACGTGCACGGCCGTTAATGGAACATCCTGGATTGCCGCCAGGTTAAACCCGTCAATGCTCATCACCGACACGTCCTGCGGCACGCGTAATCCTTTTTTTTGTAATGCGCTGATGGTGCCCGCCGCCATAAAATCGCCGCCAACCAAAAATGCGGTTGGCAAATCCTTGCCCTGCATTTCGCTGAGCCAGCTGCTGACTGCCTGTTCACTTTCGCGTGCGCTGAAGCTGGGCACCACCAGCAGATCGCGCTTGTCGTTGAATTTCAGGTTGTGAGACTGCCACGCGTCGCGGATACCCGCCAGGCGCAGCTCCATGGTATAGCGGCGCAGGCACAGCACACTCATGACCTCACGGTGTCCCATCTCAAACAGATATTCCGCCGCCCGCTCGCCAATGGCGCGATGATCCGGCGCGACGGCAGGCAGGCGCATGTGGCGGTCACGGCAGTTAATCAGCATGCAGGGTTTGCCGACATCCACAGCCAGATCGTGGATATGCGGGTCGTCGATGCCAAGAAGGATTGCCGCCTGGGTATCCGCCTCGTTCATGCGCGCCAGAAACAGCTGGGCATCGCTATCGTTCTCTTCCAGCGCGCAGTAGCGCAAGCGCACATCGTGGGATGCAAGGCCTTTACTCACGCTCTGGATCACACGGTAGTAAAAGATGTCGGACCGCTCGTCGAACGCACGCTGAGGGGCAAAAACCACCAGGCTATTGAGCAGCAGCCGTCCCGCCGCCATACCCTCCATCACCCCCAGCTCCCGCGCGCACGCCAGCACCTTTGCGCGCGCCTTTTCGCTGGTATTCGCTTTTCCCGCCAGCACCCGCGACACGGTGCTGATCGAGAGCTGCGTGCGGGCCGCGATCTCGGTGATTTTTAGCCTTTTGTCCATTTTGTGATCTGGCTCCATTTGCGAAATGAAAAAATTTTCATAGCGTATTTGTCAGGCAATTACTGACATAAATACCATCTTGCCAGAGGCTTTTCGTCAGTTATGAGAAATTTTGCACAAAATCCACTTTTGCCCACTCATTTTCTTCCTTAAGGTGAACTTGTCACACAACTTCCATACTAGTTGTATACCAGATAAAGAATTTTAAACGGATAAAAATCAAAGTCATAAAAATCCGTGTGACACCTGAACCTCCGTCCCCTTACCGTCCGTCTTGTGGAGAGTAAAATGAGTCAGGACATCAATAACACCGTTGCGACAAGCAAAACCCGTCGCGTCATCAAGAACCTGCGCTGGTACGTGCTGGTGCTGTTCTTACTTGGCGTTACCGTTAACTACATCACCCGAAACTCGCTCGGGATCCTCGCCCCGGAACTGAAAGAGAGCCTCGGGATCACCACCGAGCAGTACTCCTGGATCGTAGGAGCCTTCCAGATCGCCTACACCATTTTCCAGCCCCTGTGCGGCTGGCTGATTGACGTCATTGGCCTGAAGATTGGCTTTATGGTCTGCGCCGGGATCTGGGCTCTGATGTGTATTTTCCACGCGGGTGCCGGAAGCTGGCTGCACCTGGCCATTCTGCGCTTCTTTATGGGTGCCTCTGAGGCCGCCGCTACCCCGGCGAACGCCAAAACCATCGGCGAATGGTTCCCGAAATCAGAGCGACCCGTTGCCGCCGGCTGGGCGGGCGTGGGCTTCTCCATCGGCGCGATGCTTGCTCCGCCTATCATCTACTTTGCTCACGCCTCGTTTGGCTGGCAGGGCGCGTTTATGTTTACCGGCGTGCTGGCGCTGCTGTGGGTGATCCTCTGGTGGGCGTTCTACCACAACCCGGAGCAGCACCCGAATCTGAGCAAGGACGAGCTGGCGTTTATCAAGCAGGACAACGAACCGCCTGCGGTGAAGCTGCCCTTCCTGACCGCGCTGAAAACCGTTTCAAAAAACAAACGCTTCTACGGTATCGCCATCCCCGCCTTTATGGCGGAACCGGCCTGGGCGGTGCTGAGCTTCTGGGTACCGCTGTACCTCGCCAAAGAGCACGGCATGGACCTGAAGCAGATTGCGATGTTTGCCTGGCTGCCGTTCCTCGCCGCTGACCTCGGCAGCGTGGCGAGCGGCTACCTGACGCGTCTGTACACCCGCATGTTCGGCTGCTCACGCGTTAACTCGGTCGTCGCCAGCTCCGTGACGGGCGCGTTCCTGATGATCTCGCTGGCCATCGTGGCCATTACCCGCGACCCGTATATCACCATCGTGCTGATCTCCATAGGCGGCTTCGGGCACCAGATTATTTCCTGCATGCTGAGCGCCCTGGTCGTGGAGTCGTTCGACAAAGGCCAGATGGCGACCGTCAACGGCATGCGCGGCTCGGCGGCGTGGATCGCCAGCTTCCTGTTCTCCCTGTTAATCGGTGTGACCGCCGACAAAATCGGCTTTAACCCGCTCTTTATCGCCATGGGCTTCTTTGACCTGATTGGCGCCGTCTTCCTGGTAGCATTTATTGCTGAACGTCGCGCCAAGCGCGCCTGATAGTGGATGTATTGCATATGAAAACCCTGAAAAACTGGACCGTTGATACGCAGTCGGCAAACCATCTGGAACTGCTGGTCGATAACCAGCACCGCCTGTGCCTGTATGTGCTGGAAGAGAACCTGTTCCGCGTGCTGATCAAACGCAAGGGCGAGCTGGCGCTGGACCGCACCTGGAGCATCGCGCCGGAGCAAGACGTTTCCTGGGAAGGGCGCCGTCGTGACGATATCAGCGGCTTCACCTGCCCGACCTGGACGCTGACGCAGCAGGACGACACGTTAACCGTGGCAACCGAACAGCTGCGCGTCACCGTGCACCAGCCGCTGTGGCTGGAGTGGCGCTATCGCAATGACGCGGGCGAGTGGCAGCCGCTGGTCAACGACCGCCCCACCAGCGCCTACCTGCTGAACGCCCACGGCGACGGCGTGGCGCACTACCTGAGCCGCCGCAAGGACGAGCGCTTCTACGGCCTGGGCGAGAAAGCGGGCGATCTGCAGCGCAACGGCAAGCGCTATGAGATGCGCAACCTCGACGCAATGGGGTACAACGCGGCCAGCACCGACCCGCTCTACAAGCACATCCCGTTCACCATCGCCCGCCGCGACGACGTGAGCTACGGCCTGTTCTACGACAACCTGAGCAGCTGCTGGCTGGATTTGGGCAACGAGATCGACAACTACCATACTGCCTATCGCCGCTGGCAGGCGGAAGCGGGCGATATCGACTACTACATCTTTACCGGCAAACGCGTGCTGGACGTTACCAAAGCCTTTGTTCGCCTCACCGGGAAAACGCTGTTCGGACCGAAATGGAGCCTGGGCTACAGCGGTTCGACCATGCACTATACCGACGCGCCGGACGCGCAAAACCAGCTGATGAACTTCATCCGCCTGTGCGAAGAACACGCCATTCCGTGCGACTCGTTCCAGCTCTCCTCCGGCTATACCTCCATCAACGGCAAGCGCTACGTCTTCAACTGGAACTACGGCAAGGTGCCGCAGCCGAAGGTAATGAGCCAGGCGTTCCACGACGCGGGACTGAAGCTTGCGGCTAACATCAAGCCGTGCCTGCTGCAGGACCATCCGCGCTACAACGAAGTGGCGGAGAGCGGCCTGTTCATTCGCGATTCGGAAACCGATGCACCCGAACGCTCCAGCTTCTGGGATGACGAAGGCTCGCACCTCGACTTTACCAACCCGCAGACGGTGCAGTGGTGGCAGAACGGCGTCACCACGCAGCTGCTGGAGATGGGCATCGACTCTACCTGGAACGACAACAACGAGTACGAAGTGTGGGACGGAGAAGCCCGCTGCTTTGGCTTCGGCAAGGAGATCGCCATCAAGCATATTCGCCCGGTCATGCCGCTGCTGATGATGCGCGCCTCGCTGGAAGCGCAGCAGCGCTTTGCGCCAGAAAAACGCCCTTACCTCATCTCCCGCTCCGGATGCGCCGGGATGCAGCGCTACGTTCAGACCTGGAGCGGCGACAACCGCACCAGCTGGGACACGCTGCGCTATAACATCCGCATGGGGCTGGGCATGAGCCTGTCCGGGCTGTTCAACGTCGGCCACGACGTCGGCGGTTTCTCCGGCGACAAGCCGGACGCCGAGCTGTTCGTGCGCTGGGTGCAGAACGGCGTGATGCACCCGCGCTTTACCATTCACTCGTGGAACGATGACCACACCGTCAACGAACCGTGGATGTATCCGGGCGTCACGCCTGCCATTCGCGGCGCGATTGAGCTGCGCTACCGCCTGCTGCCGTATCTCTACACCCTGCTCTGGCAGGCGCACGCCGACGACGAGCCGATGCTGCGCCCGACCTTCCTCGACCACGAGCGCGACGCGCAGACTTTCGAAGAGTGCGACGACTTCCTGCTGGGTCGCGACCTGCTGGTCGCCAGCGTCGTCGAAGCCGGGCAGCGCGAGCGCAGGGTCTGGCTGCCGGATAACGAAACGGGCTGGTACGATTTTTACACCCACGCGTGGTATGCGGGCGGACAATCCATCGTTCTCGATGCGCCGCTGGAAAAACTGCCGCTGCTGGTGCGCGCCGGGGCCGGTTTGCCGCTGAGCGAGCGCATCACGCATGTGAGTGCCGAAAAAGATACGACCCGCGAGCTTAAGCTGTTCCCGATTAAAGGCGTCGGCACAAGCTCGGGGCTGCTGTTTGAAGACGACGGTGAAAGCTGGGGCTACCAGAACGGCAATGCGCTGTGGGTGGAATGGGAGATGGTGTGCGACAGCGCAACCATCAACCTGAGGGTGAACGCGCGCGGGGATTATCGTCCAGCGTGGAAAGCGCTGAAAGTGTCGTTACCGGCGGGGGGGAAACGCAAACTGCTGGTGAACGGGACTGAAGGGAGCGAGTGGGTGGTATAGTGCGGGCGGATGCCCTCACCCTAACCCTCTCCCACAGGGAGAGGGGATAGAACGTAGGCCGGGTAAGGTGAAGCCGCCACCCGGCGTTTTTAGTTCTCGATACCTTTGCTGCGCAGGTAATCTTCGTAGTTACCGGTGAAGTCCACCACGCGCTCTGGCGTAATTTCGATCACGCGGGTCGCCAGCGAGCTGACGAACTCACGGTCGTGAGAGACGAAGATCAGGGTGCCCTGATACATCTCAAGCGCCATGTTCAGGGATTCGATCGATTCCATATCCAGGTGGTTAGTCGGTTCGTCCATCACCAGGATGTTTGGTTTTTCCATCATCAGCTTGCCGAACAGCATGCGTCCCTTCTCGCCACCGGAAAGCACTTTAGCCGGCTTCTTGATGTCGTCCTGGCTGAACAGCAGACGACCCAGAATGCTGCGTACCGCCTGCTCGTCGTCGCCTTCCTGCTTCCACTGGCTCATCCAGTCGAAGACGGTCAGGTCATTCTCGAACTCATATTCATGGTCCTGCGCGTAGTAACCAATCTGCGCGTTTTCGGACCATTTCACGGTGCCGTTGTCCGGCTGCAGTTCGCCGACCAGGGTTTTCAGCATGGTGGACTTACCCACGCCGTTGGCGCCCAGAATGGCAATCTTCTCGCCCACTTCCAGCAGCAGGTTGAAGTTTTTAAACAGCGGGCCTTCATCGAAGCCTTTGGTAAGAGCTTCCACTTCCAGCGCGTTACGGAACAGCTTCTTGTCCTGCTCGAAGCGGATGAACGGGTTCTGACGGCTGGAGGCTTTAACCTCTTCCAGCTTGATTTTATCAATCTGACGCGCACGCGAGGTTGCCTGACGCGATTTAGAGGCGTTAGCGCTGAAGCGGCTGACGAAGGACTGCAGGTCGGCAATCTGCGCTTTCTTTTTGGCGTTGTCCGCCAGCAGACGTTCACGCGCCTGGGTGGCCGCCGTCATGTACTCGTCGTAGTTGCCCGGATAGACGCGCAGCTCGCCGTAGTCGAGATCCGCCATGTGCGTACAGACCATATTCAGGAAGTGACGGTCGTGCGAGATGATGATCATGGTGCTGTCGCGATCGTTCAGCGTCTGCTCCAGCCAGCGGATGGTGTCGATGTCCAGGTTGTTCGTCGGTTCGTCGAGCAGCAGGATGTCCGGGTTAGAGAACAGCGCCTGTGCCAGCAGCACACGCAGCTTCCAGCCTGGCGCGACTTCGCTCATCGGGCCGTAATGTTGTTCAACGGGGATCCCCACGCCCAGCAGCAGCTCGCCCGCACGCGCTTCCGCAGAATAACCGTCCATCTCGCCGTACTGCGTTTCCAGATCGGCCACCTTATAGCCATCTTCTTCGCTCATTTCGGCCAGCGCGTAGATGCGATCGCGCTCCTGCTTCACTTCCCACAGCTCCGCGTGCCCCATGATCACGGTGTCGAGCACGGTGAACTCTTCGAAGGCGAACTGATCCTGACGCAGCTTACCGATACGCTCGTTAGGGTCGAGCGAGACGTTGCCGAGGGTCGGCTCCAGATCGCCGCCGAGGATCTTCATAAAGGTGGATTTTCCGCTACCGTTGGCACCAATCAGGCCGTAACGGTTGCCGCCGCCAAATTTGACGGAAATGTTTTCGAACAGCGGCTTACTGCCAAACTGCATAGTGACGTTGCTGGTAACTAACACGGGGAGATTCCTGCGAAAAGTGTGATAAACACGGCATTATGCCACAATTCCGAATTGAGATCCCGTGTTGCGGCAATCCACTAAACTTTAACAAAATCGAAAAAAATGTGATTTCGTACACATCTGAATTCCCTGTTAGCGGGAATGCACATATAATGCGCTCCCATCACAGATTCAGACTTATCAACTCATCGCCAGAATGGCTTAGATACCTCGCACAACATGAACATGAAATTAACAACGCTTTTTGCGGCGGCGTTAGCCGTAGTAGGTTTTTGTAAGACCGCGTCTGCGGTGACGTATCCCCTGCCAACAGACGGTAGCCGTCTGGTAGGCCAGAACCAGGTTGTGACGGTACCAGAAGGTAACTCTCAGCCGCTGGAGTATTTCGCTGCGCAGTACCAGTTGGGCCTGTCTAACATGCTGGAAGCAAACCCGGGCGTTGACCCGTATCTGCCAAAAGCGGGTACCGTGCTGAATATTCCTCAGCAGCTGATCCTGCCGGATACCGTTCATGAAGGTATCGTGATTAACAGCGCCGAAATGCGTCTGTATTACTACCCGAAAGGCACCAACACCGTTATCGTGCTGCCAATCGGTATCGGCCAGCTGGGTAAAGATACCCCGATGAACTGGACCACGAAAGTCGAGCGTAAGAAAGCGGGCCCGACCTGGACGCCGACTGCCAAAATGCACGCGGAATACATCGCTGCGGGCGAACCGCTGCCAGCCGTAGTACCGGCAGGCCCGGATAACCCGATGGGTCTGTATGCTCTGTACATTGGTCGCCTGTACGCTATCCACGGTACTAACGCCAACTTCGGTATCGGCCTGCGCGTGAGCCACGGCTGCGTGCGCCTGCGTAACGATGACATTAAATTCCTGTTCGAAAACGTGCCGGTCGGTACGCGCGTGCAGTTCATCAACGAACCGGTGAAAGCGACCTCTGAGCCAGACGGCAGCCGCTACATCGAAGTGCACAACCCGCTGTCCACCAGCGAAGACCAGATCAACAACAACGAAGTCGTCCCTGTTACGCTGAACAGCGCGGTACAGGCGGTGACTTCTCAGCCTGACGTAGAAACGGCGATTGTTGACCAGGCCGTGCAGAACCGCTCCGGTATGCCGGTGCGTTTGAACTGATAGAGAAGCATTAAAAAAGCGGGCCTCGTTGCCCGCTTTTTTTTACCCGTTATTCACGATCACAATCCCGCCGTGGTCGTACCGATAGTGACAGTGGGCATACTCCAGCGCTGTGCCATCTTCCAGATAAATGACCTGCTCCACCTCCAGAACCGGATCGGTTTCCTCGCAGACCAGATGCTCCCTGTCCAGCGCGCTGGGCTTAAGCGCCCGCACCACCCGATACGACCCCATAATTTTCAGCCCCAGCGTCTCCTGCACGTACTGGAACACTGAACCTTCAAGATGGTTTTTCGTCAGGCCCGGCACCAGATTCACCGGCATTACCGTGGAATCCAGCGACATAGGTTCACCGTTCAGCAAACGCAGGCGAATGAAGTCATAGATCGGCGCATCGGCATTGATCATCAGCGACGCCTGCTCTTTCTCGTTCGGGAAGCGCAGCTCAAAATGCACCACCTGGCTGGTTACCTTGCCCAGGTGTTCCCAGGTTTTAGTCGCGCCGAAGTAGTCGCTGCCGGAGAGATCCCACTGCGAGAGCTGGAGGAAGTTTTTGCGGATAAACGTGCCCTGGCCCTGACGGGTATAGACCAGACCTTCGACGATCAGCTGGCGCATCGCCTGCTGAATGGTCATCCGGCTGGTGCTGAACTCCGCCGCCAGCGCAAACTGGTCCGGGAGCGGTTCATGGGCGGCGTACTGCTGGCTGATAATGCGTTTCTTGATTTCCCGCGCTATGGTGATGTACTTCGCCGCCATCGTCCTTCCTTTCAGTTAGTTTTCTATCCCGTTGTTTTTCAACGCCACTCTCTCGGCAATCTTGAGGAAAGGCAGGTAGAAGAATACACCAAATACAATGATTGCCAACTGCACCACCACCGCGCGCCAGTCCCCCGCCGTCGCCAGCCAGGCGCTGAGAATTGGCGGCGTAGTCCACGGGATCATCACCACGCAGCGCGACATTAACCCCAGCGTGGTACAGAGCCAGGCGAAGTAAATGCCGATGGCGGGCAGCAGCACAAACGGGATCATCAGCGGCAGGTTAAACACAATCGGCAGGCCAAAAATCACCGGTTCGTTGATGTTAAACAGGCCCGGCGCCAGCGACAGACGCGCCACCTGCTTCGCCGACTTTTGTCGGGAGAAGATAAAGATGGCAATCAGCAGCGAGATGGTGCTGCCCGTACCGCCCACCATGCCAAAGGTCGGCACGAAGATGTTGTTGATGATATGCGGGATCGGCTGGCCGTTGGCGAAGGCCAGCATGTTCTCGTTGGTGTTGATCAGCAGGAACGGCTCCAGCACCACACTGTTAACGACAGATTGATGAATACCGAGGGTGAACAGGAAGTTACCGAAACTGTAGATAAAAATCGTCCCCGGCAGGCTGGTGTTGATCAGCCGCAGCGGCTGCTGGATAAAGGTCGTAATGAGATGGATCAGGTCCGTATGCAGCACGTTTGCCAGTATCGCCGCCAGCACCGCGAACAAGGAGAGCGTGAGGATCGTCGGGATCAGCGCGGTAAAGGATTTGCTCACCGCCGGGGGCACATTTTCCCCGAGCGATATGTGCAGCGCCTTCAGGCGCGAAATAGCGATAAACACTTCCGTTGAGAGCAGCCCAATCAGCACCCCGGCGAAAATGCCGGTTGAGCCGATATTGGCGAACGTCAGCACCTGCGTGACGTTCACCGCAGCGTCGCTGCCAACGGGCGTAACCTGTAAGCGCATCGGCATCATGATGATAAAACTGCTGACGGCGATAACCACTGCCGAGACCGGATTGTCGAAATCTTTGTTGCGCGCCAGCGACCAGGCAATCATCGGGGCTAGCAGCAGCGCGGCGATGTTCAACGTGCCGTTGATAATCGCCTCGCCCCACACCTTAAACTGCGCGAGCGTGTCGCCGTGAAAAATCCACGGAAACACCACGTTGTTCACCAGCACCGCCAGACCGGCGAGGATGAAAATGGGCATCACCGTGGCGAAGGCGTCGCGCAGGGAGCGAAGGTGCACCTGGTTTGCCAGGCGCGCCGAGAACTCTACAAATTTATCGACAAAAGACTGCATGTGCGGTGTTATTTTTGTTTCAGACATAGCGGATATTTCCCATCAATCAGTCACAAAAACGGCCCGGCAGCGTACGGCTTACATCTCGCGTCCGTTGGTATGGATAACCTGTTTTAACCACGCGTAGCTCTTCTTCGGCACGCGCTTCAGGTCTTTCAGGTCGTGGTTTTCACGGTTGACATAGACCACGCCGTAGCGCTTACGCATGTCGCCCTGGGAGCTGAGAATGTCGATTAACCCCCAGCCGAGGTAGCCGATAACTTCTGCTCCGTCTTCGAACATCGCCTCTTTCATGGCATTGATATGCGCCCGGTGGTAGTCAATGCGGTAGGTGTCCTCAATCGGGTTCACGCCGTCCCAGGACTCAATCACCCCGATGCCGTTTTCGATCGGGAACACCGGCAGGCGCCAGTCGTTGTAATAGCGGGTAATGATGGTGCGAAAACCGAGCGGGTCGATCTGCCAGTTCCACTCGGTGGCTTTCAGGTACGGATTGTTTTTCTCGCCGTGCAGCAGGTAATAGTTCACGGGCGTGCCTTCCGGGATCGCATCGCTGTCCAGCGTTTTACTGGCGTAGTAGCTGAAGGCCATATAGTCGTTTTTGGTGCGCGCCAGCAGCGCTAAATCTTCAGCGCGGTAGATATCGCCGAAGCCCTCCTGCTCCACCACCGCCATCACCGCCGGGCTGTAGCCCTGCCCGGCAAAGACGCGCAGCAGGTTCTGGTTAAGAAATTCGTCATACTGCTGGGCGCAGAAAATATCGCGCGGTTTGCAGGTGGCCGGATAGATCAGCTGGTGCGCCAGCATGCCGCCCATCAGCTGGCCCGGTTTGGTCTGGTGCAGGTATTCGGTCAGCGACATGTGCGCCACCATGGTGTGGTGCTGCAGCTCGTACAGCTCGCGCAGGGTTTTCTCGCCTTTCATGTAGCCAGAAATGCGAAACGCTTCCGGCATATGGAAGATGTTCTGCTCGTTGAAGGTCAGCCAGTACTTCACGCGATCGCCATAGCAGTCGATCATCTTTTTGCCGTAGCGGATAAAGGCGTCCATCACGCGGCGGTCGTTAAAGCCGTTGTACTCCTGCGCCAGCGCCAGCGGCATATCGAAGTGGTACAGGCAGATCATCGGCTCGATGCCGCGGGCGATGAGATCGTCGATAAAGCGGTCGTAAAACGCGATGCCTTCGTCGTTGAACGGGCCGTCACCCAGCGGGCAGACGCGGCTCCATGAGATCTGGAAGCGGTAGCAGTTCATCCCCAGATCCTGCATCAGATCGAAATCTTCCCGGTAGCGGTGATAGGAGTCGGTCGCCACTTTCCAGTCGGAGACATTCTCCCCGGCTTCACGAATGTCGTACACCGACATCCCTTTCCCGCCCTCGTTCCAGGCTCCTTCCGTCTGCATGCTCGATACCGAGTTGCCCCATAAAAAGTTTGCCGGCAGCTGATTGTTCATGGTCTCTCCCTATATGACTAGTCATTTAAAAATTCATGACTAGTCATATAGGTGAAGATGGCATGTCGATCAAAGCGGAGGATCGTTTTTTGTGAGGCATGTCGGAAAGAAACGTCGGGCAGGAAATGAATCGCGCAAACCCTGTTATTGAAGCCGGTGCCTTAGCCTATGCAAAATCACATTTCCCGCTCGTGCCACTGGCTGGCCTCATAAAATCACTATTAACTTAATGAGCACGAACCACGGCCCAGGCCGGAAAATAAAAATCTTAACTCTATCAAATGGAAAATGACGCTCATGAAGATATCTACTGGCCGTATTGCATTCGCTCTCAGCTTAGCGCTGCCATGCTCAATGGCTTACGCGGCAACGGTGTATACGGGTGATAAGGTACAGGGAGTGCCGGTCATCTCGACTCTGGATGTATCAGACCTGACAGCAGGACAACATCGCTTCATGTTCGAGGGGGTTGAGACAGGAACGGGACAGCGCTGGTATGTACCCATCATGGTGGCAAAAGGGAAAACGGACGGGAAGAAAGTTCTGCTGCAGGCGGGCGTCCATGGAGATGAGCTAAACGGAGTGCGCATCGTACAAAAAGTGATGGAACAACTGGACCCTGCAAAAATGAACGGCAGCGTTATTGCCATTATTGGTCCAAACCGTTCTGGCCTTGAAAGGGTCTCCCGGACATGGTCCGTTTCAACCGATGGGGGTGAGACGATCGACTACAACCGCGTGCATCCGGGAAAAGAAACGGGTAACCCTGCCGAGCGTCAGGCATGGATGATGTGGAATAACGTTTACAAGGGAAATGTCGACCTGGCGATTGACTATCACACCCAGTCTACCGGAACGGCTTATCCGCTGTTCATTTATGCCGACTACCGCAATGCGGATGCCCGGACTATTGCAGAACTTTTTCCGGCAGATCAAATTAAGAAAGATCCCGGTGAAGCCGGCTCAATGGAAACCACCTTTATTCAAAATGGTATCCCGGCGATAACGGCCGAGACGGGAGAGCCGAGGATTTACCAGCAGGATATGATTGCCCGGGGTGTAGAAGGTGCCCGTAATGTACTGATCCATTATAAGGTGATTGAAGGCAAAATCGGCGCAACCGCCAGCAGCAATAAAACGTATATTGGTAATGCTATCAGTTCAATACGAGCGACCACGGGTGGGTTTGCGGAAGTATTCGTTAAGCCCGGCGATACGGTAAAAGCAGGACAAGAAGTCGCCCTGCAGCGAAATGCATTCGGTGATGTTGTCGCGAAGTATTCAGCAGAGCGGGACGGCAAAGTACTGTCAGTTGGAACGGATGTAGTAAGAGAACCCCGAGCCCTACTGGTAAGAGTTCTTGAGCAAAATCCAGCGGCAACCTGCAAAGACGGTTGCTGATTTCCGCCAGAGCCCATCGTTGAATCGGCAAAAGCATGCTCAGTGAAATAAGCCGCTTTCGCCGATTGCTGTAACGATGGGCAAAGAAATTTAAAATCACCTGATGAAAAAGGTTACTGTTGCGCCAGCTGATTGCGGCGATATTCCCCCTGACGCTCCAGCATCCAGCCAGGGTATTCCCGCGGCAGCGCGCTCACCGCATCCAGCTGTTTGAGCTCGTCTTCGCTTAAGCGGATCCCGGTGGCGGCAATGTTGTCGTCCAGCTGTTCGACGCGTTTGGCCCCGATAATCACGCTGGTCACGGCTTTTTGATGCAGCAGCCAGGCCAGCGCGATTTGCGCGACGGAGACGCCCTTGCTTTCGGCGATAGTGCGCATCACGTCCACGCAGTCAAAGGCGCGGTCTTTGTTCACCGGCGGGAAGTCAAACTCCAGACGGCGGCTACCGGCTTCGCTCTGCCCGTCGCGACCATATTTTCCGCTCAGCAGACCGCCTGCCAGCGGGCTCCATACCATCAGCCCGACGCCTTCGCTCTGCATCATCGGCACCAGCTCGCGCTCAAGATCGCGTCCGGCGATGGTGTAATACGCCTGGAGGGATGCGAAACGCGCCAGCCCGAGACGCTCGGAAATGCCCAGCGCTTTGGCAATCTGCCACGCCGCCCAGTTCGAGACGCCGATATAGCGCACGTGGCCGTGCTGCACCAGGTTATCCAGCGCATACAGTGTCTCTTCAATCGGCGTGGCCGGGTCGAAGCCGTGCAGCTGATAGAGATCGATATGATCGAGCTGCAGGCGGCGCAGGCTCTCCTTCACGCTGCTGATGATGTGATAGCGCGAGCTGCCGCGCGAGTTCACCCCTGCCGTTCCGGTTTCGCCGAACACTTTGGTCGCGACCACCACGTTCTCGCGAGGGATTTTCAGGTTTTTCAGCGCCTGGCCGACGATCTCCTCCGAACGCCCTTCCGAGTAAACGTCCGCGGTATCGATAAAGTTGATCCCGGCATCCAGCGCGCGGCCCACCAGCTGTTCTGCTTCGCTTTGCTGGAGCTGGCCAATCTTGCCCCACATGCCGCCTTCACCGCCGAAGGTCATGGTGCCGAGGCACAGTTCTGAAACAAACAGACCGGTGTTGCCCAGTTTTTGATAACGCATAAGTTATTCCTCGCATGTCGATTGGGTACCCGATAGTTATACCCGCCCCTCAGCCATCGCGAATGTGGTGTTCCTGTCCGTTTCTTGCCCAATCCTCTGAATTTATCCGCGCGGGGCGTCGCCAAAGACGCTGTAGTCCGGTAATTGCACCTGCTGATACGGTTCCCAGCCGCCGCCGAGCGCCTTGTAGAGCGCCACCAGATCGAGGGCGCTTTGCACCTGCGCCTGCGCGCGCTGCTGCTGGGCCTGCGCCAGCTGCCGATGGGCGTCCAGCACGTCAATAAAGCTGGCGATCCCCTGGCGGTAGCTATCGCTGGCTAAATCGAAGGCGTTTTGCAGGGCATCAATGGTTTTCGCCAGGCCCGCTTCACGCTGCTGGTCGGTGCGATAGCTCACCAGCGCATTTTCGACATCGCCAAGCGCGGTGAGCACCGTCTGACGATAGTCCAGCACCGCCGCCCCCTGCTGCGCGCGCGCCACCTTCACGCTGGAGACCAGCCTCCCGCCCTGGAAGATGGGAATGGAGACCTGCGGGCCAAAGCTGTAGAAGTGGCTGCTCCAGTCGGTCAGCCAGTTGGTTTCGCTGTTGCGCAGGCCAAACTGCCCGGAGAGGGTAAAGCTCGGGAACAGCTCCGCCACCGAGACGCCAATTTGCGCCGTGGCAGCATGGAGGTTCGCTTCTGCTTCGCGCACGTCCGGACGCCGTCGCGCAAGCGTCGACGGAATGCCGGTCTGCACGATATCTGGCAGCGCGGGCATCGGCTGCGCGGATTGTAGTTCGGCATCCAGCGCCCCCGGCGGCTTGCCGAGGAGGATCGCCAGGCCGTTCATCGCCTGCCGCTCCTGCGCCTGATACTGCGGCAGTTGCGCTTCGAGGTTGCCCAGCTGCGCCCGGGCGTTTTCCACGTCCATCTGTGGAGACAGTCCGCCGCGCTGGCGGCTTTCGGTCAGATCCAGCGTCTGCTGCGCGCTTTTAATCTGGGTGTTCAGCGTGGCGATAATGCTCTGCGCCCCGCGCAGCTGGAGCCACGCGCGCGCCACTTCCGCCTCCAGCGACACCAGCGCGTCGTTACGCTGCTCGATAGCGGCTTTCTGCTGCGCTTCGGCGGCTTCCACCTGCCGGCGTACCTTGCCCCACAGGTCGATTTCCCACTGGGCGTCGAAGCTGCCCTGGTAGAGGTTGATCGGCTGCGTCAGAGGGCCTAACGCGCCCCGCAGCTCAGGATCGACATTATCCAGCTGGTCGTACACGCCGTGGGACTTCAGCTCCCCTTCCAGCCCGAGCTGCTGGCGCGTCGCCTGCAGATTGCCGTTCACCGACGGGTAAAACGCCCCGCCCGCCTGGTTAATCTGCTCACGCGCTCCGGCGATGCGCAGCACCGTCTGCTGCAGCGTCAGGTTCCCGGCGATGGCGCGCTCAACCAGGCTATCTAACTGCGGCGAACCAAAGGTTTTCCACCAGCGCGGGTTTGTCGCGGCGGAGGTAGTTTGCGATTTCACCGTGCTGTCGCCCTTATCGTTCCAGTGCGTGACGGCAGGCGGCGCGGGCGGCAGATAGTCCGGCCCGACGGCGCAGCCTGCCAGCAGCATCATTATCATCAGGGGGTGTAAACGTCTGTGTATCATCAATGTGCTCCTGCACTCCCCTCGCTCTTAACCGGCGAGAGCAACAAACAAAACGGAATCAGTAACAAGGCCACGGCGCTCAGGATGGTGAAGACGTCGATGTAGGCCAAAAAGCGCGACTGCTCAATCATGGTCTGGTACATACGCCCGGTAGCGATGCCGGTGGGGTCCCCTACCTGGGTGGTGAAGTTCTGGATTGCCTGGGCGCTTTCGCGTATTGCCAGCTGGAACTGCTCGTTAAACGGCGAGGCGTGGTACGCAAGGTGTGCACTGTGCGCCTGAGATCGTTCGGTGATGGCCGCCGTCGACAGCGAGATCCCGACCGAGCCCGCCACGTTGCGGAACATGGTGAACAGCGCCGCCGCATCAGCATTCAGCCGTCTTGGGATCGAAATAAAGGCAATGGTGGTCAGGGGCACAAACAGGAATCCCAGCCCCAGCGACTGGGCGCTGCGGAACAGCACCAGCGTCTCGAAGTCGATATCCGGGGTCAGCGTGCGCGACCAGAAGAACGACACCGCCAGACAGGTAAAGCCAAAGGCGATAATCCAGCGCGTCTGTACAACCGGCATCAGCTTCAGCACCAGCGGAATAGTCAGCACAATCAGCACCGCACCGGGCGACAGCACCAGCCCGGACCAGGTGGCGGTATAGCCCAGGTCCTGTTGCGCCAGCTGCGGGATCACCACGGAACTGCCGTACAAAATCATCGCCATCCCCGCCATCAGCAGGCTGGAGATGGCAAAGTTGCGGTCCTTCATGCAGTGCAGATCCACCACCGGCTTTTTGGCATACACCAGCCAGTAAATGGCACCGATAATGCCGATTAGCGTTAACACCGCGAAGGTACGGATAAAGTTCGAGTAGAACCAGTCCTCATCCTCTCCCCGGTCAAGCATCACCTGCAGGCAGCCAAGCCCTAACGCGATCAGGCCGATCCCCGTCCAGTCGATACTCAGCTTCTCTTTTGATTTGCTCTCCCACGGCGGATCTTCCAGCAGCTGGTAGATCGCCAGCACCGTGACAATCCCCACCGGAATATTGATAAAGAACACCCAGCGCCAGGAGTAGTTGTCGGTGATCCAACCGCCCAGCGTCGGGCCGAGGACCGGTGCAACGATAATCGCGATGGATGAGAGCCCAAACGCTTTGCCCCTGTCCTCCGGCTTGAAGTAGTCGAGCAGTACCGACTGCTGCGTGGGCTGCAGCCCGCCGCCAAAAAAGCCCTGCATCACGCGGAACAGGATGATCTGCCACAGCTCGGTGGCAATCCCGCACAGAAACGAGCAGACGGTAAACATGACGATGCAGATCAGGAAGAACTGCTTGCGGCCGAACACGCGGCTCAGAAACGCCGAGATGGGCAGCACGATGCCGTTCGCGACCAGGTAGCTGGTTAACACCCAGGTGGATTCGTCATAGCTGGACGAGAGCGAACCCGCCACGTGGGGCAGCGCCACGTTGACGATGGTGGTGTCCAGAATTTCCATAAACACCGCCAGGGTGACGACAATCGCCACCGCCCACGGATTGCTGGCGGGCTTCCAGCTGTCGTGGCTGTGATCCGTCATTCCACCGTCACCTTCGGTGCAACCGACAGCCCCAGCGGCAGCGGTTTGTTCGGATCGAGGCCTTTATCAATCACGATTTTGACCGGCACGCGCTGCACAATTTTGACGAAGTTACCGGTGGCATTTTCTGCCGGGAAGGCGGAGAAGCGCGAGCCGCTGCCCTGCTGGATACTGTCTACGTGCCCCTCAAGCTCCATATCCGGCCACGCGTCGACTGACACGGTGACCTTATCGCCCGGCTTCATGCGCTCAAGCTGGGACTCTTTGAAGTTCGCCACCACCCACACGTTCGGCGAAACCAGTGAGAACAGCGCCGTTCCCGCCTGCACCAGCGTGCCGGGCTGCACGTTGCGTTTGGTGACAAATCCGTCGAACGGGGCGCGGACTTCGGTGTAAGAGAGATTCAGATTGGCCGTTTCAAGCTGCGCTTTCGCCTGATCGACCTGACGCTCGCGCGCTTCAACGTTGGTTTCCTGCTGGCGGATTTGCAGCTGTACCTGCTCTGCCACTTCCAGCTGCGCCTGGGCGCTGGCCAGCCCTGCCTGGGCGCTACGCAGCTGAGCGTTCGCGGAATCAATGCTTTGCTGGGTGGTTGCCCGCGGGTCGACGCCGCGCTGGCGACGGTACTCCGCCTGTGCGTTAGCCAGATCGGCCTGCGCTTTCAGCACCTGCGCTTTGGCTTCGTCACGCTGGGCGGGATACTGGACTTTTGAAAGCGCCAGCTGCGCCTGGGCCTGATGCAGCTGCGCGATAGCCAGCCCAAGCTGGGCCTGGGCCTGATCGCGCTGCGCGGTGGTATCCCGCGGATCGATGACCACCAGCAGATCGCCCTTTTTCACGCGCTGGTTATCACGCACGCGCAGCTCGGTGACGTAGCCCGCCGTTTTCGGGGCAATCGTCACCACGTCGCCGTCGGTAAAGGCGTCGTCGGTCGTCTCTTCGTTACGGGTTAAAAACCACCAGACCAGCGCCACGACGACCATTACCACGACGACAATGCCGAGGATAATTAACGGTTTCTTGCCCGGGCGCTTACGCTCATTATTGTTTTTGTCCTGCTCGTCAGCAGGCGGGTTTTGATCTTCAGCCATAGTTCAGCAACGGTCCTGTCAGTGAGCGGCATCACACTATGCCGTTCACTAAAGCTAGGACGTTGCTATACGTTTGCCAGGAAAAACTGACAAATTGCGCACTATATGAGAAGGAATATTCCGAAACCGATCGCCGCGGCCCAAACCAGCATCGGGATTGACCAGAGATGGAAGCGCCACCAGATACGACGATCGTTGGCCATACGCAGGGCAATCAGGTTTGCCAGCGAGCCGGGCAGCAGCCCAAACCCGCCGATGTTCACCGCCCAGGCCAGCAGCGTGTCCGGCGGAACATAGTTGAGCAGCAGAATGGTGGAAGGCACGTTGCTGATAAACTGCGACAGGCCAATCGCCGTCAGCCACAGCCCTGCCTGCGGCAGACTGCTGACGCTGTGCAGGACGGTTTGCAGTACCGGGAGCTGAATAAGCAGATGCACGTCGATGAACATCGCCATAAAGACCAGCAGCAGCGTCCAGTCCACGCTGACCAGCACGCGTCGCGCGAGGACGACAAAGCCTGCGGCAACGAGCAGGACGCCCGCCAGCTCATACTTCAGCTCCAGCGCAAAGAGAAAGACAATATATAACCCGAGGCAGCTCCACACCAGACGCGGCTGCCACTGCGGGCCCGTTGTACCGCTGTGGTACTGCAGTTTTTTATCAGGAAACGCAAACCAGCATACCGCCAGCAGCGACAGCATCATCACCAGCGCCAGAGGGGCCATCTGCCAGGTAAAGGCGGCGAACGACAGCCCGGAACGTCCCCAGAGAAGGATATTTTGCGGATTGCCGATTGGCGTCAGAAGTGAGCCTGCATTGACGGCGAGCGCTTCAAAGATGATCAGCCGGCTGACCGGGATCTCGCACAGCTTACGCAGCGTAAGCGTGAGGGGCACGATGATAAACAGCGCCACATCGTTGGTCAGAAACGTCGACAGCACCGCGGCAGAAAACACCATAAACAGGGACAGCCTGCGTTCGGTGGCAAAGCGGCGCACCATTTTACGGCCAAGAACGTCAAAGTAGCCGCTCAGCTCAACCCCTTTGGTGAGCATCATCAGGCCGCTCAGGGTAATGATGGTGCGCCAGTCAATCGCGGCGGGCCAGGCCTGCGGCGTAAACGGCACAAAGAGGCTTAACCCTGCGCCAATGAGTAATAGGAGATGGAAGAAACGATCGCGTGCCAGGGCCTGCAGTCCAGGGATTTTCATTCAGCGGAGGGACCATATTTAAGGGTAAATTCGCGAAACTTCACCAGCGTCTCTTCGCTGACGTGGTGTTCCATGCCTTCCGCATCCCGGCGGGCAATCTCCGGGCTGACGCCCAGCACCAGTAAAAAATTCTCGACAAGCTGATGGCGCTCGCGGCTCTCCTGCGCGAGTTTCTCCCCCTCCGGCGTCAGAAAAACACCGCGCCAGGGGATCATTTCAATTAAGCCCACGGAGGCCAGGCGTTTTAACATTTTAGCGACAGTTGGCTGTGAAACCCCCAGCCTGGCGGCCATATCGACCTGGCGCGCTTCACCAACCTCACGAATCAGATCGGAAATGAGTTCAACATAATCATCAATCAGTTCACGCCGGTGCGCTTCACGGACCTGGCGAAAACCTTCGACATGTTCTTCAACATTCACCAGTTGCGTCGTTTTCCTCATTGTCGGATGACCTGCGCGACGGTTCATTGTACTTCCTCAGTGGGGTGACGCTTCCAGCGCCCGGTTTCGAGAGCGCACATTGTAAACCATAGCTCTGCAAGCACAAAAAATTAACGAAATAGCCATAGCTATACAATATAGCCTGTGCTATATCTGTATGTAATGCAGTCACCCTTCATGGATCGAAGGGATCAAAACTCAGGAGGTCTTATGAATGAATTCAAGAGGTGCATGACCGTGTTTACCCACTCCCCCTTTAAAGTGCGCTTAATGCTGCTGAACATGCTGTGCGATATGTTTAACAACAAACCGCATCAGGACGATAAACCTTCCAACTAAGCGGCGTTGCGGTACGCCGCTTCATTTTCCCGTCACATTCTCGCTGTAAACTGGCTTTCAGCCGCCTTATTCCCGATCTTTTTTACGGATTTGCAATCCCCTTCGCAAAACATCTGCTTAGCAACTGTTGATATTCTTTAGCGCTCGCACTATCTTCTTGCAGCCCTGCACAATTTGCGGCTCGCTGAAGCGGACCCTCATTCCCTCTCCACGCACTGTCAGGCAGGTTATGACCCTTGACGCCAGGGTGAGCACATGGCGTTTTCATCCATGATAGTGACCTATGAATGTAACCCTGATAGATACCGTTGTTACCCGCAGCCGGGCCTTAAGCCCGTGGACGGGTTTTTACTTTTTGCAGTCATTACTGATTAACTTTGCGCTGGGTTATCCCTTTAGTCTGCTCTACGCGGTAGCCTTCACCTGCATTCTGCATGTGCTGTGGCGAGCCGCCCCGCGCGTGCAAAAAACAGTAATCGGGATCTGTTCGCTGATTGCTGCACTCTATTTCCCGTTCGGTCAGGCTTACGGCTCGCCAAACTTTAATACCCTGCTGGCGCTGCACTCGACCAATATGGAAGAGTCGACGGAGATCCTGACGATCTTCCCGTGGTACAGCTATGTGGTCGGGCTTTTTATCTTCGCGTTGGGCGTTATTGCCATCCGCCGTCAGTCGGGCGAGAAAAAATCCTGGGGTAAGATCGAAATACTCTGTCTGGTGTTCAGCATTGCCGTGGCGTTTGTCGCCCCCATCCAGAATATTCCCTGGGACGGTAAGTTAAGGCTCATCAATATCGGCTATCCGGTTTTCCGCTTCGTTAAAGACGTTGTTGTAAATAATAAAGAGGTTCTCGACGAACAGGCGCGCATGGCTGAGCTTTCCAATATGAAAGACACCTGGAACGTGCTGGCCGTTAAGCCGAAATATCACACCTATGTGGTGGTGATTGGCGAAAGCGCGCGTCGCGATGCAATGGGGGCGTTTGGCGGCCACTGGGACAACACCCCGTTTGCGAGTTCAGTCAAAGGCACTCTGTTTACCGATTATGTCGCGGCCAGCGGCTCAACGCAGAAATCGCTCGGTCTGACCCTTAACCGAGTGGTGGATGGTAAACCGCAGTATCAGGATAATTTTGTCACTCTGGCAAACCGTGCAGGTTATCAGACCTGGTGGTTCTCCAATCAGGGGCAAATTGGCGAATACGATACGGCCATCGCCAGCATCGCCAAACGGGCTGACGAAGTGCAGTTCCTGAAAAACGGCGATTTTGAAGCCGACAAAAACACCAAAGACGAAGCGCTGCTGAAAATGACGGCACAGGTCTTCGCCACCCCGCGCACGCAGCCTCAGCTGATCGTCCTGCACCTGATGGGGTCGCATCCGCAGGCCTGCGATCGGACTGGCGGGAAGTACGCGGAGTTCGTGCAGTCCAAAGAGACCTCGTGCTACCTCTACACCATGACGCAAACCGACGATCTGCTGAGCAAGCTGTACGATCAGCTACGCAATACGGGCGACAGCTTCTCTATGGTCTATTTCTCGGATCACGGGCTGGCGTTTAAAGAGCGTGGTAAAGAGGTGCAGTATCTGGCGCACGATGACAAGTTCCAGCAGAACTTCCAGGTGCCGTTTATGGTGCTGTCGAGTGATGATAAAACGCATCGCGTCATTAAAGCGCGCCGTTCGGCAAATGATTTCCTGCAGTTCTTCTCGCAGTGGACGGGGATTACAGCCGAACAGATAAAAACGGCTTACCCGTTTGTCTCTAACAAGAAAGCTCCCCCAGTGTACGTTACCAACTTCAAGTTACAGAAAGTTGACTACAACCATCTGGGTACGGATATTTTTGATATTAAGAGTAAGTAGCGGTTCGATGCTCTCACCTTGGCCTACGGGGGGAGGGAAAAAGACAAAAAAAATCCGCCACAGTGGGCGGATTTTTTATTTAATCACCGAAGTGATTAGAAGCGGTAACCTACGCCCGCGATCCAGGTGCCAACGTCAACGTTGCGGATACGGCTCTGCTCATAGGAGAAGTCCAGAGCAACGTCCTGGATTGGGTTGAACTGCAGGCCTGCGCCATAGGAGAAGCCGTAGTCGCTGTTGCTTGCAGTGCGGCTTTCGCTCTGGTTTTCAGTCTGCTGGAATTTACCGTAGCCAACACCTACAACACCGTAGATGCTCGCCCAGTCATTCAGACGGTAAGCTGGACCAGCGGTGATACCGTAGTACTGGCCTTTGTTGTATGCGCCGTTTTCAGAACGATCTTTCTCGGTGTAGGTGAAAGAACCGATCACGCCCAGTGGGTTGTTATCCTGCTCGTAGCGATACTTCAGGTTGAAGCCGTTAGCTTTGTTCATCACGCCCTGATAGTCGCTCTGAGCGTAACCACCAGTAACAGTAGAAGTAGCAGCTACAGCGGTACCTGCGGAAACAGCCAGTACAGCGGCCAGTGCTGAAAGACATGCAATTTTTTTCATAACCACCTCAAATGTGCTTCAAGTAAGTCCGTAAGTTTTAAATATATCAAAAAAATTTGCGAAACTCTTTGTGATTCGTGATGTCTAATGAAACCTTTCCTGTAACAGAACGTTTCCAGCCTAAGCTATCTCTTTCAAATCACATGAAATTTTCACTACTTAATGCGCATAGTGCGCGTCTGCGCCGTTACATTCATCCAGATTATTCCTAATCTGACAGGCGATAAATCCACCAGCGCTTAACCATTTTACGGATTTCACGTGGTTTTTTTTCAACAGCGCCTCAACCGTTGCCGCATATTTCCTTTACACTGCAACCTTTACCTCATTTGACATAAGCTGACAGGAGAAAGGATGCCTGGGTTATCCCGCACATCGTCGGTCTGGTTGCCGGTCGCAGTGATACTCATTGCCATGTTGTCCATTCAAAGCGGTGCTTCGCTTGCAAAATCACTTTTTCCTCTGGTCGGTGCGCCAGGGGTGACCGCCCTGCGCATTGTGCTGGGAACGGCGATACTGGTGTTCATTTTCAAACCCTGGCGTTTGCGTTTCAAAAAGGAGCAGCGTTTACCCCTGCTGTTTTATGGACTCTCCCTGGGAGCAATGAACTATCTGTTCTACCTCTCTATTCAGACGATACCACTGGGGATCGCCGTCGCGCTGGAGTTTACCGGTCCGCTGGCGGTGGCGCTTTTCTCCTCGCGACGTCCGGTCGATTTTATCTGGGTCGTGCTAGCCGTTCTGGGCTTATGGTTCCTGCTTCCCCTGGGCCAGAGTGTCGCTGAGATCGATCTGACGGGCGCCGCGCTGGCGCTGGGTGCAGGCGCCTGCTGGGCTGTCTATATTCTCACGGGGCAGCGTGCAGGCGAAGAGCACGGTCCGGCAACGGTGGCGTTGGGTTCTCTGATTGCGGCCATCGTATTTGTGCCCATCGGCATGGCGCAGGCGACGGAATCTATCTGGCAATGGTCCGTCATGCCCATCGGACTGGCAGTCGCGATTCTCTCTACCGCACTCCCCTATTCTCTGGAGATGATTGCCCTTACGCGTCTGCCGACACGCATATTTGGCACCCTGATGAGCATGGAGCCTGCTCTTGCTGCCATTTCCGGGATGGTGTTTCTCGGCGAAACCCTCACGTTGACCCAGACGCTGGCGCTCTGCTCGATTATCGCGGCTTCAATGGGCTCTACGCTCACTATGCGCCCGGAACCTAAAGTTGAAAAGGTGGATATCAGCTAAGGCCATATATTCTGCATGGCTTCCACGCCATGCAGAATAAAGGCCAGAAAGACAGACGTTATAATTTCTTACACACTATGCTCTATTTTCGAAATATCCCTCTACGTTTGTGTCCCCATCCAGCAATTAAGATTGATCTGTATAAATTTAAAAATTACTCATTAATTTCAATAAGTTAAATTCTCAACCCACTTCTCGCTATTAAACCGATAGGCACAGCCAAACCGCAGAGAAAAAATCCGGTGCTATACTTAGTTTCGTAATTACCTGGGACATAAACATCAAGAGGATATGAGATTATGAGTACCGCTAAACTGGTGAAAACGAAAGCGTCTAATCTGCTTTATACCCGTAACGATGTACCGGACAGCGACAAAAAAGCGACCATTGAGTTGCTGAATCGCCAGGTGATCCAGTTCATCGATCTTTCGCTGATCACCAAACAGGCCCACTGGAATATGCGCGGTGCAAACTTTATTGCCGTTCATGAAATGCTGGATGGCTTCCGCACAGCACTGGTTACCCACCTCGATACGATGGCTGAGCGTGCCGTTCAGCTAGGCGGCGTGGCGCTGGGCACCACGCAGGTGATCAACAGCAAAACGCCTCTGAAGAGTTATCCGCTCGATATCCATACCGTTCAGGATCACCTGAAAGAGCTGGCGGACCGCTACGCGATTGTGGCAAACGATGTGCGCAAAGCGATTGGCGAAGCTAAAGATGAAGATACTGCAGATATCTTTACCGCCGCATCCCGCGACCTGGATCAATTCCTGTGGTTCATCGAATCTAACATCGAATAATTCATACGAAATTTCTATCCAACCCTCGCCTTCCGGTGAGGGTTTTGCACATCTATGGTGCACGTTTTTTGCCTGAGACAGTGCAAAAGTGAAAAAAATGTAATAATCACCTCACACAACCGTTAACGGAAGATTGTTTTTTCGTCAGAATTTGCGCTAAATATCTCCCCGTCAGTTGAGCCAAACGAAGCGCACCAAAACAGTGCTCCACTTTGGTGCAATAAAACCTCATTGCCCCATTAATTGTGCAATGCATGACATTATCCCCTTTGCAAAACAATAGCTTGTAAAGTTGGCACGATTTTTTCATTGTGCCAGCTGTTCTCGCAGGGGATCGCCCCGTGGATATAAAAGGAAATGCTATGAAGTCTGTATTAAAAGTTTCACTGGCTGCACTTACCTTGGCTTTTGCAGTGTCCTCTCAGGCTGCCGACAAACTGGTTGTGGCGACCGACACGGCGTTCGTTCCGTTTGAATTCAAACAGGGTGATAAATACGTTGGTTTTGATGTGGATCTGTGGGCCGCTATCGCAAAAGAACTCAAACTGGATTACACCCTGAAGCCTATGGACTTCAGCGGCATTATCCCGGCACTGCAAACCAAGAACGTTGATCTGGCGCTGGCAGGTATCACCATTACCGATGAACGTAAAAAAGCGATCGACTTCTCTGACGGCTACTACAAAAGCGGCCTGCTGGTCATGGTCAAAGCCGATAATAACGACGTAAAAAGCGTGAAAGATCTCGACGGCAAAGTGGTTGCGGTGAAGAGCGGCACCGGCTCTGTTGATTACGCGAAAGCAAATATCAAAACCAAAGACCTGCGCCAGTTCCCGAACATCGACAACGCGTACATGGAACTCGGCACCAACCGTGCTGACGCTGTTCTGCACGACACGCCTAACATCCTGTATTTCATCAAAACAGCCGGTAACGGTAAGTTCAAAGCCGTTGGCGAGTCTCTGGAAGCACAGCAATACGGTATCGCGTTCCCGAAAGGCAGCGACGATCTGCGCTCGAAAGTTAACGGCGCGTTGAAAACGCTGAAAGAGAACGGCACCTATAACGAAATCTACAAAAAATGGTTCGGTACCGAGCCTAAATAATAAGACGTAAAAATGACGTTCACTCGGGGGCGACCTTTCGCCCCTGCTATTTTTGAAACACGGTAACAGTAACAGGAAATTATCATGCAGTTTGACTGGAGCGCCATCTGGCCTGCCATTCCTATCTTGCTTGAAGGCGCTAAAATGACTCTGTGGATTTCGGTCCTGGGTCTGGTTGGTGGGTTGATTATCGGTCTTGTCGCCGGTTTCGCTCGCACCTACGGCGGCTGGATCGCAAACCACATCGCACTGGTTTTCATCGAAGTGATCCGCGGCACCCCTATTGTCGTGCAGGTCATGTTCATCTACTTCGCCCTGCCAATGGCATTCACCGACCTGCGCATCGACCCGTTCAGCGCAGCCGTCGTCACCATTATGATCAACTCAGGTGCCTATATTGCGGAAATCACCCGCGGTGCGGTGCTGTCGATTCATAAAGGTTTCAGTGAAGCCGGTCTGGCATTAGGCCTTTCACGTCGCGAAACGATCCGCCACGTTATTCTGCCGCTGGCGCTGCGTCGCATGCTGCCACCGCTCGGCAACCAGTGGATCATTAGCATTAAAGACACGTCGCTGTTCATTGTTATCGGCGTGGCCGAGCTGACCCGTCAGGGTCAGGAGATCATTGCTGGCAACTTCCGCGCGCTGGAAATCTGGAGTGCGGTAGCCGTTGTCTACCTGATCATTACTCTGGTTCTGAGCTTCGTTCTGCGTCGTCTTGAAAGAAGGATGAAAATCCTGTGATTGAATTTAAAAACGTTTCCAAGCACTTTGGCCCAACCCAGGTGCTGCACAATATCGATCTGAACATTAAACAGGGTGAAGTGGTGGTGATTATTGGGCCATCCGGCTCCGGTAAATCCACCCTGCTCCGCTGCATCAACAAGCTGGAAGAGATCACCAGCGGCGATCTGATCGTCGACGGCCTGAAGGTGAACGACCCGAAAGTGGATGACCGTCTGATTCGTCAGGAAGCGGGCATGGTGTTCCAGCAGTTCTACCTGTTCCCGCACCTGACGGCGCTGGAAAATGTGATGTTTGGCCCACTGCGCGTGCGCGGTGCCAACAAAGCGGCAGCGGAAGCGCTGGCAAAAGACCTGCTGGCGAAAGTCGGTCTGGCTGAACGTGCGCACCACTACCCTTCCGAGCTGTCCGGTGGTCAACAGCAGCGCGTGGCGATTGCCCGCGCCCTGGCGGTCAAACCGAAACTGATGCTGTTTGATGAGCCTACGTCCGCACTCGATCCGGAGCTGCGCCACGAGGTGCTGAAAGTCATGCAGGATCTGGCGGAAGAAGGGATGACGATGGTGATCGTGACCCACGAAATCGGCTTCGCTGAGAAAGTGGCGTCCCGCCTGATCTTTATTGATAAAGGCCGTATAGCGGAAGACGGTAACCCGCAGGAATTGATTGCGAACCCGCCGAGTCAGCGTTTGCAGGAGTTCCTGCAGCACGTATCCTGATCTCTCGCTTTACACGTAAGCCGGGCATGCCCGGCTTTTTTACGCCAGATTGTTCCCAAAAATCCCCCACCTCGCCTCGACTTCTATACTTATCATTTTGTTCGACATTTTCACCGGAGGACGCCGTGCCGTGGATCCTGTTGCTGTTGATTAGCCTGTTTAGTGCGCCATCGTTCGCCGTCGCGATCCCCGGCGTGACCACCGGAACAACCGCCAGCCAGCAAAATACTCCCCCGCCGGAACCGGATGTCGAACAGAAAAAAGCCGCCTACAGCGCCCTCGCCGACGTCCTCGAAAACGACACCTCCCGGCAGGAACTCATCAGCCAGCTGAGGAAAGTGGCCGCCACGCCGCCGCAGGAGCCGGTGCCTGTCATCACCCCTCCCCAGGTGGAGGAGCAAAAAACGGTGCTGGAAAATGTCACCGACGTAAGCCGCCACTATGGGGAAGCCCTCTCCTCGCGCTTTGCTCAGCTCTACCGCAACCTGATTGGATCACCGCATAAGCCGTTTAATCCACACACGTTTACCGCCGCAGCCGCGCAGTTCCTGATGCTGGCCGGTGCGGTATTTCTTTTTTACTGGCTGGTGCGCCTGTGCGCGTGGCCGCTGTACCGCAAAATGGGACAATGGGGACGAAGGAAGAATCAGCATAAAAGCAGCTGGCTGCACCTGCCGCTGATGATCGCCTCAGCGTTTATCATCGATTTACTGCTGCTGGCCTTGACGCTGTTTTTAGGCCAGATGCTCGCCGACAGGCTGAACGCGGGCAATAAAACCATCGCATTTCAGCAGTCGCTTTTCCTGAATGCCTTTGCCCTGATCGAGTTCTTTAAGGCGCTGCTGCGGTTACTCTTTTGTCCGCACGTACCGGAGCTACGTCCCTTCTCAATTCGCGATGCGAGCGCCAGGTACTGGGCGCTGCGTCTGAGCGTGCTCAGCGGGCTGATTGGCTACGGTCTGCTGGTTGCCGTGCCGATCATCTCCAACCAGGTAAACGTCCAGTTTGGCGCGCTGGCAAACGTCATTATCATGATCTGCATTACCTTCTGGTCGCTGTATCTTATCTTCCACAATAAAAAAAACATTACCCAAAGCCTGCTGAATCTGGCCGATCGCTCCCTTTCGTTCTTTAGCCTCTTTATCCGCGCTTTCGCCCTGGTGTGGCACTGGCTGGCAAGCGCCTACTTCATCGTATTGTGCTTCTTCTCGCTGTTCGACCCAGGCAATAGCCTGAAATTTATGATGGGGGCGACGTTCAAAAGCCTGGCCATTATCGGGATCGCGGCGTTTGTGTCGGGGCTGCTGTCGCGCTGGATTTCGAAAACCATCACCCTGTCGCCGCAGGTACAGCGTAATTACCCGGAACTGCAAAAACGGGTAAACGGCTGGATGTCGGTATCGCTGAAGGTGGCGCGCATCCTCACCGTCTGCGTGGCGATCATGCTGCTCCTGAATGCCTGGAGCCTGTTTGATTTCTGGAACTGGCTGCACAACGGTGCGGGTGAGAAAACGGTCGACATCCTGATTCGCATCGCGTTGATTTTGTTCTTCTCTGCCGTCGGCTGGACGCTGCTGGCGAGCCTTATCGAGAACCGTCTGGTGTCGGATATTCACGGCCGTCCCCTGCCCAGCGCGCGGGCAAGAACGCTGTTAACGTTGTTCCGTAACGCGCTGGCGGTCATTATCAGTACCATCACCATCATGATTGTGCTGTCGGAAATCGGGGTGAATATCGCCCCGCTGCTGGCCGGTGCCGGTGCCCTGGGCCTGGCGATCTCCTTCGGGTCGCAAACGCTGGTGAAGGATATTATTACCGGCATCTTTATCCAGTTTGAGAACGGGATGAACACGGGCGATCTGGTAACCATAGGGCCGTTAACCGGCACCGTTGAGAGGATGTCCATCCGTTCAGTTGGCGTGCGCCAGGACACCGGGGCGTACCACATCATTCCCTGGTCCTCGATAACCACCTTCGCCAACTTTGTGCGCGGCATTGGCTCCGTGGTGGCGAACTACGATGTGGATCGTCATGAGGATGCCGATAAAGCGAAGCAGGCGCTGCGCGATGCGGTAGAAGAGCTGATGCAGATGGAGGATATTCGCGGACTGGTGATTGGCGAGCCGTCATTTGCCGGCATTGTCGGGCTGACGAACACGGCGTTTACCCTGCGCGTGTCGTTCACCACCCAGCCGCTGAAGCAGTGGACGGTGCGCTTTGCCCTCGACAGCATGGTGAAAAAACACTTCGATCTGGCGAACGTGCGGATGCCCGTGCAGACGTATCAGGTATTGCCGCCGCCCGCATCGCCGCTCCCTCCGCAGGAGCCGACGCTGTAGCCTGGTTGCCGGGTGGCGGCTTCGCCTTACCCGGCCTACGACGGAGTACTATTTGCGACGTTTGTTATTGTCCATAAACGACCAGGCGATAAAGCGGCTTTGCTTCTGGCCCTGCGCCATCTCTTTTTTCACCACTTTTACGGCGCCCGCCTCGGTCAGGGCGCGGTAAAGTGGCGGCAGGTTATCTCCGCGGGATACCAGCGTCGTGAACCACTTAACCTGACGGCCAAACTGTTTGCTTTCCGCAATCATGCGCAGGATGAACGCCACTTCGCCCCCTTCACACCAGAGCTCCTGCTGCTGACCACCGAAATTCAGCGCGGCATCCTCAGCCTGACCCAGGTTGCGGCGCTTGCGCTCGCTGCCCGCGCGGGCCGATGCCGCCGAATCATGGAAAGGTGGATTGCACATCGTGGCGTCATAGCTTTCGTTTTTGTGAATAATGCCGTTGAAGATCGAAGCCGTATCTTTCTGTCGACGCAGGCGAATGGCGCGGCTTAATCCCGGGTTAGCGTTGATAATCGCCTGGGCGCTGGCAAAGGCCTCGTCACCGATTTCACTTCCGGTAAAGCGCCACTGGTATTCATGCGCGCCAATCAGCGGGTAAATCAGGTTTGCCCCGGTGCCAATATCCAGAATAGTGGCCTGCTGTGGAACAACACCCTCATTACCTTCGGCAAGAAGGTCGGCAAGGTGGTGAATGTAATCAGCCCGGCCCGGTACGGGTGGACAGAGAAAGCCTTCCGGAATATCCCAGTTCGCCACACCGTAAAAATGCGCCAGCAGGGCTTTGTTCAGCATTTTCACCGCCTGCGGGTCAGCAAAGTTGACCGAGGGCTCACCCGCTGGGGTCTGAACTAGGTAGTCCTGCAGCGGCGGGCAGCTCAGGCATAACGCGTTCATGTCGTAGCGGCTGCGGTGGCGATTTCGCGGGTGTAATCCCGGCTTTTGGGCAGTCATGGCATTCTCCTTTAAACAGCGGCGTAAGATACCCTGTGCTGGCTCAACGGTAAATCTTTCTCTGCGGCGCTTAGAAACTCGCCATAAATCAAGCACCTTTATGTCTATGATCCGTCAGCGAATTGTCAACTTATATCGTTCAAAAAATAAGCAGATCATCATCAAATATTTGCGCTAAGTCACACTCGTCAGGCTTCTAAACTTAAGGGGAATCACCTGTTGTTTCCTCATGAGGATGTGATTATGAAAAAGTACCTGACCCTTGCTGTTATCGCAGCCGCCCTGACGACCGCGTCATTTTCTGCCATGGCCGTTCAGTCGCTGACCCAGAGTACCGACACCAGCCAGCTTCGTCCTGCGGGCACCGTTTCGGTTAGCCGCGCCAGTAACCTTGACGATCTACAGGCTAAACTTGCTGAAAAAGCCCGCCAGGAGGGTGCAAAAGGATTCGTGGTGAACTCCGCTGGCGGTGACAACCATATGTACGGCACCGCGACCATCTATAAATAATCTTTCTCTTCCACAAGACTGCATCTGCCCAACGGGTGCAGTTCTCTTCTCCCTTCACCTTGATTGTTCATTTTTTAACCCCATAGTGAACGTATAGCTTAAACCGATTTCAGGAGGGCGCTATGGCTTCCGGCTGGGCAAATGACGACGCTGTTAACGAACAGATCAACAGTACTATTGAAGATGCGGTTGCGCGTGCCCGCGGTGAAATTCCGCGCGGCGAAAGCCTAACTGAATGTGAAGAATGCGGAGACCCCATTCCGAAAGCGCGCCGAAAAGCCATTCCCGGCGTAAGGCTTTGTATTACCTGCCAGCAGCATAAAAATTCGAAAAACTCATCGCACTCGGGATATAATCGCAGAGGTTCGAAAGACAGCCAGCTACGTTGACTTTCCTTTACCTAAGCTAACCGCGCAGGCCCTTAGCTTTACGCTCACGATTTTTAGCGAACCGCGTAGCAAAATGTGCCCTTCATTTCACTTCTGTAAAGCGTATCCGCAAGAAGTGTAAAGCGGTGATTTGATTTTATTAATATTCAATAAGTTATTTGTCATTCAATTTTTTTGAGCAACCACGTCAATTCTCTTCGATTTTATCTCACGAGAAAAACCGTGATACTTATCACATCGACGGAACATCGTCCCCTTAACAGAAACACCTGCGAGAGATTAATTATGAAAACCATCAAATATGCTGTAGCTGCTGTTGCCCTGTCCGCTCTGTCTTTCGGCGCTTTCGCTGTCGAGCCTGTCTCTTCTAGTCAGGCACAGAACATGAATAAAGTCGGTGTGGTCAGTGCTGATGGCGCCACCACGCTGGACGGCCTGGAAGCCAAACTGGCTGAAAAAGCTGCTGCTGCTGGTGCAAGTGGATACACCAT
The DNA here is from genome assembly GCF_008364555.1 of Enterobacter vonholyi. GTDB lineage: Bacteria > Pseudomonadota > Gammaproteobacteria > Enterobacterales > Enterobacteriaceae > Enterobacter > Enterobacter vonholyi. The sequence goes on along the minus strand of NZ_VTUC01000002.1, from coordinate 59,269 downwards.
TACTTCCGCTAACGGTAATAACAAGCTGAGCGGTACCGCAGTTATCTACAAGTAATCGACTGAATGAATGCTGTCCCCTCGCCATACCCTCTGGTGAGCTGCTCCACCCTCATTGACCCTGTTGTTGTTACCCTTGCTTGCCCGTCCGCCACTGGACGGGCTTTTTTTTGTCTAAAACGCCTGCGCCACACGTTCAAGCCCGGCCTGGACAGATTCCACTTCGCCGGTTGCCAGCAAACAGCAGGCCATTTGCAGCTTAATCGAATGCGGAACAGGAACATTTCCGGCGAGGCACTGCTCAATCCAGTGGGCTGTAGTATGGGGATCTTTTGCCTCAGGCAATATCACGCCGGTATTCTCTTCCCCACGCTCAAGAATGGCGCGCGTACCTGAAGAATCAATCAGCATGACCTGCGGGCAGCGCTGCGGGTTCGCATAAACCTCGCCTTCCGTGCCGTGCATCAACAGCGCCCTTGCGCCAATTGCCTCAAAGAATTGCCCCACTCGCGCCACGTATTCCGGGTGCGAGACGCTGGAGAGACGCAGGGCGGCATCTTCACCAAACGGCGTGGCCAGTTTTGCCAGGGTGTGCGCGCTGTTGCGCACGCCCATGCGCCAGCGCATATCGAGTTGCTTCTCCAGCGGCGGGCAGAGCGTGCCGACCGGGATATAAACAGGCTGATGGCCATCCAGCTTAGCCTGTGCCTGACCGGCATGACGCGTTGGTTCAATCCCCAACATCCCGAAAATGGTCTCCGTCAGCACGCGGGTGGGATCTTCGCTTACGCCGTGCACCACCACCGGGAATCCCAGCTTGTGTAATAAGATAGCGAGCAGCGGAGTTAAATTTGCCTGCTTGCGCGCACCGTTGTAGCTCGGGATCACGATCGGCATAGGTTTTGCCACCGGCGGCGTTAAGCGCAGCGTTTGTGCCTGCATGGCTTCATAGAAGCCATGCATCTCCGCTTCACCTTCGCCTTTAATACGCAGCGCAATAAGGATACCGCCCAACTCAAGCTCCGGAACCTCGCCGTTAAGCATACGGGTGTAAAGCGCGCGAGCAGTTTCATGGTCCAGGTCGCGGGCATGGTGCTTCCCACGCCCTACCTCTTTGATAATTTTACGATAATCCACGACATTTCTCCTTACAGCAGGTTATCAACAATATAGCCCTGATAATGACTCCGCCGTTAGTTTTTTTGGCCGCCCTGCTGAATTTTATAATTAATTGTTTTGTTGAGGAAATTTATTTTGCAAGAATTAATTGAATTATTTGGAAGCCGCGCGGGACCTTTCCCAGCCCGAGTTTTCTGATTAAATAACCAGCGGTGAGTAGTTGAGACATAACTTCGAATAATGCGTGATGCAGAAGTCGAAAGGAGAAATATACAGGTTTAAATATGAAAAAAGTCACTTTAGGTTTATTCATTATTGCCGCGCTGGGATGCTCTGCATCTTCGTTCGCAGCATCCACCGGTGAAGGGCAAATTAACTTCACAGGTGAAATTATCGATTCCGCCTGTCAGGTCGTTAACGGCTTAAGCAGTCCGCTGAATGTTGCGCTGGGCAAAGTATCCAAAACAACATTTACTGGTGTAGGCTCTACCAGCACCTTAACGAAATTTGATATTCAGTTAAAAGACTGCCCGGAAACGGTCACGTCTGCAGCCATTAATTTCGGTGGTACGCCAGATGCGGACAATAACACCACGCTGTCTTTGACCCCGGGTGCGACGACTGCAACTGGCGTGGCGATTCAGCTGGTTGATTCTTCCGAACAGCCTGTCAGTTTATATACGCCTTCAAAGCAGTATCCTTTAGCTGCTGGAACGACGGTAAATAATCTGGAGTTTGGCGCGCGTTATATTCAGACTCAGGCATCGATCACTGCTGGCCAGGCTAACTCAGCCTCTACTTTTACAGTTATTTATAACTGATACGATCAATGAGGAGATATTCTTCTTCATGCGAAGGCTAATATTTCCTCTTTCATTGAGACAGATTTATGCGACACAGTTATTTATTAAGCGCACTTTTACTGACCGCAGTAACAGCCCATGCAGGTGTGATTATTAATGGCACTCGACTGGTTTATCAGGGAGAGAAAAAAGAGTCTTCGATTGGGATTTCCAATCCGGATGAGATTAACTATCTGGTACAGTCCTGGGTGGATACCGGTTTGAAAAAAGGCGGTAAAGCGCCATTTCTGATTACTCCACCGCTGTTCCGTCTGAACGCTAAAGAAGATAACGTGTTGCGTGTGGTTCGTACCGGCGGAAATATGCCAGAAGACCGCGAGTCGTTGTACTGGTTAAATATTAAAGCCATTCCTTCTTCAAGCCATGAAGAGGGCATTAATACATTACAAATAGCCATTAACACCCGAATTAAATTGCTGTATCGCCCTGCATCGATTAAAGGAAAACCCGAAGAAGTTGCTGACAAACTGGAATGGCACCGCGAAGGCAATGATCTGGTGGTAAACAACCCCACGCCTTTCTATATGAATTTCCAGAGCGTTACGCTGAACGGCCAAAAAGTAGCAAAAGCGACCTGGGCTGTGCCAAATACCTCTACCCGCTTTGCTCTTCCGACAAATATGAGCGGTAACACCGTAAGCTGGTCGGTCATTACCGATTACGGAAGCATCAGTAAAACCTGGTCTGCATCCGTTCGTTAATACTCTGTTGACGCCTGAATAATCATGTACAGCACAAATAAGCCGCTATTACGTCGACTGCGTGAAATGCTGCCCACTTTTTTTGGAATAGCGGTGACATGCTGCGCGCTGCAGGCCCACGCTGATGATTATTTTAACCCTGCCCTGCTGGATATTGATAATCCAGAACAGGCAAAGACCGATCTCTCTGTTTATGAAAAAGGTCCCGGTCAGGCGCCAGGTAAATATCAGGTCACGGTGTTCGTCAATAACAATAAAATCGACACACGTGACGTCCTTTTTACATTACAAAAAGATGCCCAGGGAGATGATTCCCTGCAGCCTTGCCTGAGTCTGGATGAATTAACGCGTCTGGGCATCAAAACCAAAGATTATCCAAAGCTGGCGGCAAAAGGGGAATGCGCGGACCTCAGCGCCATTCCTTCGGCCTCGGCAACTTTCCGCATCAAAAACCAGCAACTACTGCTGAGTATTCCCCAGTCAGCTCTGGGCCAGGTGCCTCGCGGCTACATCGATCCGAAAGAGTATGACGAAGGGATCACCGCGGGCATCCTGAACTATAGCGTTAACGCCAGCCAAAGCCGCGCTCGCCAGCAAGGGGAAGCGGACAACAGCAGCCAGTTTATTAACCTGCGCCCCGGTTTTAACATTGGTGCCTGGCGCGTGCGTAATTACAGCACCTGGAACCACAATTCGGATGGCGGTCAGGACGACGGCAAGCTGAACACGGTCTATACCTATGCCCAGCGCGATATCGTGGGGCTGAAGAGCGAGCTGACCGTGGGACAGAGCAGCACCCAGGCCGACGTTTTCGACAGTGTCTCTTACACTGGCGCACAGCTGGCTACCGAAAGCGACATGCTGCCGGACAGCGAGCGCGGGTATGCCCCGGTGGTACGCGGTACGGCGCACAGTAACGCCCAGGTGGTGGTTCGCCAGAATGGCTACGTTATCTACCAAAACACCGTCGCCCCAGGCGCGTTTGAGATTAACGATCTCTACCCTACCGGCAGCAGCGGCGATCTGAACGTCACGGTAAAAGAGACCGACGGTAGCGAGAGTCATTTCGTGGTGCCGTTTGCCTCCGTGCCGGTGCTGCAGCGGGAAAAACACCTGAAGTACAGCGTCGCTGCGGGGCGCTACCGTTCATACGATAAAGAGGTTGAAAAGACCCCTTTCGCCCAGGGAAGCGCCATCTATGGCCTGTCACACGGCGTCACCGTTTACGGCGGTACGCAACAGAGTTCGCATTACCACTCCGCCGCGCTCGGCGCAGGGAAAAACTTTGGCGATCTCGGAGCGTTCTCCGTCGACGTTACCCGCGCCAAAGCGTTACTGAAAAAGCGCAAAACCAGCAAAGGGCAATCCCTTCGCCTGCGCTACAGCAAAAATTTTACCGAGACCGGCACTAACTTTTCGCTGGCGGGTTATCGCTACAACAGCAAAGGTTTTTATACCCTGCAGGACACCATGGAGTCCTGGACCAGTGCAAACGACTGGTCCGCTCCACAGCAGCGCCGCTCGCGGGCGGAGGCCACCATCGACCAGACCCTGGGCGACAAGTGGGGTTCGGTGACGCTAAGCCTGGTGAAAGAGCGTTACTGGAGCCAGAGTCAGGATATGACCTCCCTGAGTGTTAACTACAACAACAGCTGGCACGGCGTGAGCTATAGCCTGAGCTACAGCGTCAATAAAAACAGCAACGACACGGACGAGGACGGTAAATCCATCAGCTATGACCGACAAATCGGCCTCAACGTGTCGGTTCCACTCGACCGCTGGCTGCCTAACACCTGGGCAAACTACAGCCTGAACAACAGTAAAGACGGCACCACCCACAACCTGGGCCTGAATGGTACCGCGCTGGAGGGAGACAAGCTGAGCTGGAACGTTCAGCAGGGGCTGGACAGCGCCAATAACAACACCGCCACCAGTATGAATGCGGATTACAAAGGCACCTACGGTGAAGTGCACGGCGGCGTAAGCCAGGACAGCCATCAGCACACCGTGAACGCCGGGATCCAGGGCGGCATTGTCGCCCACTCTGACGGCATCACCTTCGGTCAGACCCTGGGAGAAACCGTGGTGCTGATTAAAGCGCCGGGCACGCATGGCACACACGTTGCCAACCAGACGGGCGTGGAAACGGACTATCGCGGCTATACGCTGGTGCCGTTTGTCACTCCGTGGCATCACACCCCAATTTCGCTGGACACGGAGACACTGCCAGAAGATGCCGACGTGACGCACGCCTCGCAGACGGTTACGCCAACACGCGGCGCGATAGTTCGCGCCAGCTTCGATACTCGCGTGGGCAACCGCGTCTTAATGACGCTGGCCTGGAAAGACAAACCGCTGCCCTTCGGCGCAACGGTCACCACGGAAGATAAGAGCAGTGAATTTATCGTCGGTAACGATGGACTGGTGTATCTCACCGGACTGCCGCAGCACGGACGCCTTTTCGTTTCCTGGGGTAAGGAGCGGAGCGAGCATTGCGTCGCCGATTACGCCCTGATGCAAGAGAAGGATAACACCAACATTATTAACGCTGCGGCGCAGTGTCACTGATTAACACCGGACCGATCATGATGCAGATAGCAAAATCATTTTTCTTACTTTTAGTTCTGGCGACGGCGGCACTCTTTATGCCGCACGCGAAAGCTTCTTGCCAATCGCCGAGCCTGCCCGCGCTACTATCATTAACGTCGGTTTCAGTCTCCACCAGCCTGCCCGTAGGTTCGACCATTCCGGGAACTGAACGCACCGTGCAAATATCGGGAAACTGTTACTACGCGCCAGATGCGGGTCAGCCAATCATCGCGTGCTACAACGGCTTCGGCAAAGAGATCCCCGGGCTCCCTGGCGTCTATGAAACAGGCGTTGCTGGTATCGGCATCTCGCTAAGAAATGATAAAGGACAGCGCGTGACTGGCGCGGCGGACCAGATTTGTTCGGCGAACGTGCCCGTAGGCCAGGTCTCCGGTACGATAAACAGCGACTCTACCATCCCCTTTAGCTTTGACGTGATGCTGGAACTGGTAAAAACCAGCGAAACCGTGGCTTCAGGCGCACTGACGATGAGCAATACGCAATTCAACCTTGAAGTTGGACGCAATGAGGCCCTGGGTGACCCTAATACCCTCTCTTACTCAGGTAATGTTCAGGTAAAAGCAGTGACCTGTTCGGTGTCACCTAAATCCCTGACCGTAACGCTGGGTGATTTTCCGGTGAGCCGTTTTACCGGTCCGGGAACCCTGGTCTCACAGTCGGTATTCAATATCGGCATGCTCTGCGATCGGGATGTACAGCCGGAAATGATGATCACCAGTGCCAATGGCTATGAAACGAATTTTCCCGGCGTGATCAAATTAACGCCGGAAAGCGGCGTCGCCACCGGCGTGGGGGTGAAAATGCTCTTTAACGGTCAGATACCTGTTTTCGGGCAATATATGAATACCTTTACCGCCTATGCCAATGTCCAGTCGCAATATCCCTTCAGCGTCTCTTACGAACAAACCAGTTCGGAGGTGACGCCCGGAACGGCGAATGCCGTCGCAACCATTACGGTAGCCTACAAATGAAAACGATAATAACCCTTTTACTGCTTGGAGTGGCCAGCCAGAGCCTGGCGGAAGAAATTCAACTCGATGTTCGCGGAAACATTTACGCCAACGCCTGCCAGGTGGACAGCGCCAGCCAGAACCTGACGGTCAATCTGGGCAACGCGAATACCGGCGATTTTAAGGATGTGGGCGATACCGGACAATGGAAATCATTCGACTTAACCCTGTCAAAATGCCCAACCACTTCCGTGCTGGCCACGGCCACCTTTCACGGTCAGCCAGACAGCCTTCATCCGACTAAATTCGCCAGCACCGGAACCGCGAAAGGACTGGCGCTGGAGCTTGCCGACCCGCAGGATCAGATCTCGCTTGCCCCGGACGCCAGCTTCAGCGTGCTGATCAACCAGAACAATCACACGGCGGATTTCCCGCTGGCCGCTCGCTATTACGCCACCTCATTGCCGGTCACGGCAGGAACGTTCAGCAGCGTGGTACAGGTAACCTTCATTTACCAGTAGGACTGCGCCCCTTAGCACGGATGCTTTTCTTGCGCCCGGCGGCTGGTTTTGCCGGGCGTTTTTTTATCTCGGGCACCTCCGGCTGCTCGATCGGGAAGATCGGCAGAGCGTTCAGTAGCCGTTGGCCGTAATTTTTGGTGAGCAGACGTTTGTCATAAATCACCACCTCCCCCCAGCAGCCGTGGCTACGAATCAAGCGACCGACCTGCTGAATCAGGTTAAACGATGCCGCAGGTAAACTCTGCACCTCAAACGGATAGCGGTTGAGGCTTTTCAGCCACTCCCCTTCGGTGATCACCACCGGGCTGTCGATAGGCGGGAAGGCGATTTTATGGATATGCACCTGCGTCAGGTAATCGCCCTTCAAATCCAGACCTTCCGCGAAGGACTGTAATCCCACCAGCACGCTGCGCTCGCCGTTATCAATGCGTTTGCGGTGCGTTTCCACCAGCCGGTAGCGCGGCTGATCGCCCTGGACCAGCAGCAATAAACGCAGATCGGTGACGTGCTCCAGGAAGCACTGCATCGCGCGTCCGCTGGCAAACAGCACCAGCATGCCAGGGTATTTCCTGCTCTCAACCTGTTCGCGGAAGTAGGCCGCCATTTCCGCAATGTGCTGCTCTTCATTGTCGATGAGCGGCTCGAATTTCATGCGCGGGATCACCAGCTTACCCTGCTCGCAGTGGTTAAACGGCGAATCCAGCGCGACAAAACGATCGCCCGCTTTCTCTTTCAGGCCGCTCATCTCCTGCAGCCGCGAGAAGCTGTTCAGGGAGCGCAGCGTGGCGGAGGTCACCACCACATGCGGCACGCTGCGCCAGATGAGTTTTTCCAGCTGATCGGCCACGCGGATGCCCACGCAGTGGAAAAAGAGATGCACCTGGCCGTCCCGCACTTCACGGGTGGCCCATTTGGTGACCGGCGCGCCCGATGCCTGCGCCATCGAGGCCAGCCGCCAGAGCTTGCTCTGCGCTTCGAACATCCCCAGCGCACGGTTCATTTGCAGAAGGATACGGTGCAGGCGAACAACGTCATGGGTGCCGGTTTTCTCGCTGAGATCGTTTAAGAACATCTCCGCCAGCCCGCGCAGCTTTTCCAGATGCTTCGCCAGCTGCTGGCAGATCTCCATCACCTCGTCCGGCAGTTCGCCCATGGCAAAACGGTGTTCGGCCTCCTGGGTTGCCGGAAGATAAAGATTCAGGATGTTGTTCAGAGACGAGATAAGGCTGTAAACCTCTTCACAGTGGTCGCTCAGACGCTCCGGTACCGCCAGCGGCGGCGTGGTTTTCGGGCGGAACTGCTCCATGCAGGTGGCGACAAGCTTGCAGAAGAGATCCAGCTGCAGGCGGAACCAGGGCGCGGTAATTTCCGCGCTCATCTCCAGCGCGTCGCGCGCCACGTCGGGCAGATGGTGTCCTTCGTCGAGCACCAGCAGCAGGTTTTTCGGCTCCGGCAGCACCGCTTCGCTCTCCAGCGCCGCCATCACCAGGGCGTGGTTAGCCACCACCACTTCGGCTTCCTGAATTTCGCGCCGCGCGACGAAGAACGGGCATTCGCGGTAGTAGTGACAGTTGCGGTTCAGACAGCTGGCTTTGTCGGTGCTCAGCCTGCGCCACAGATCGTCGCTGATGGCTTTATCGGTGTGATCGCGCAGGCCGTCCCACTTATAGCCATCAAGATCGCCTTTAAGCGTTGCGCAGAGCTCCTGCTCGGCTTTGTTGTTTGGCGTGAGATCGTCGTCGAGGAACGCCAACAAATCCTGTTGCGACGCCTCGCTGCTGGCAAGCCCTGCCAGATTACGCGGGCAGACGTAGCGCCCACGGCCGAAGGCGGCCGTAAACCGCAGGTCGGGGATGATTTTGCGCAGCAGCGGTAAATCTTTACTAAAGATCTGGTCCTGCAAGGCCACGTTGGCGGTGCTGACCACCAGCGTTTTGTCCTCCTCCCGCGCGATGGCGATGCCGGGAATGAGATACGACAGGGTTTTCCCGACGCCGGTCGGGGCTTCAATCGCCAGATGTCGCCCGTCGTCCCCGGCGAGCGTTTTTGCCACGTCAGCAATCATCTGCCGCTGTGGCGCTCGGGGGATAAAGTCGGGGATCTGCTGTTGTAGCGCCTTATACCATGCGCCAATTTGCGCTTTCAGCGCAGCGGTTAAAGCCATCGGAAAACCTGAAACACTGTATAAACAGCCACTATTGTGGCACTTTCTCTTCTCTGCCGCAAAAAGAAAAGCCCGGCTTTACGACCGGGCTTCCATATTACTGCGGGTTAGCAGGCTTGCGCGGGCGGCGTCGACGCTGCCCTTCCCCTGCCGGCTTGCCTTCGCCGCTGCGCCAAGGGTTTTCGCCGGCCGGTTTGCCGTCGTTGCTACGACGCGGCGGTTTGCCGGATAACTTCGGCGCGCCACCTTCGGCACGACGCGGCTGCTGGCCGCGACCGCCGCCGCCCTGACCGCGACCGCCCTGACGACCGTTCTGAATCGGCTCGGCTTTGATTGACGGGTCCACTTCATAGCCCGGGGTTTCGATGCGCGGGATCTCTTTCTTCAGCAGGCGTTCGATGTCACGCAGCAGCTTGTGCTCGTCCACGCAAACCAGAGAGAGCGCTTCACCGGTGGCCGCCGCACGGCCGGTACGGCCGATACGGTGCACGTAATCTTCCGGCACGTTTGGCAGCTCGTAGTTCACCACGTGCGGCAGCTCTTCAATGTCGAGGCCACGGGCAGCGATGTCGGTGGCCACCAGCACGCGGATGTCGCCGGACTTGAAGTCCGCCAGCGCACGGGTACGCGCGCCCTGGCTCTTGTTACCGTGGATCGCCGCACTGCGGATGCCGTCTTTGTTCAGCTGTTCAGCCAGGTGGTTGGCACCGTGCTTGGTGCGGGTAAAGACCAGCACCTGCTGCCAGTTACCCTGGCCTATCATCTGGGAGAGCAGTTCCCGCTTGCGCTTTTTATCCACAAAGTGAACGTGCTGCGTCACCTGCTCGGAGGCGGTGTTGCGGCGCGCCACTTCCACTTCCAGCGGGTTATGCAGCAGCTTTTCCGCCAGCGCCTTGATCTCGTCGGAGAAGGTGGCGGAGAAGAGCAGGTTCTGACGACGCGCAGGCAGCTTGGCCAGCACGCGACGAATATCATGGATGAAGCCCATGTCGAGCATGCGGTCGGCTTCGTCCAGCACCAGAATTTCAATGCTATCGAGCTTCACCGCGTTCTGGTGTTCGAGATCAAGCAGACGGCCCGGCGTTGCTATGAGCACGTCCACGCCGCCGCGCAGCTTCATCATCTGCGGGTTGATGCTGACGCCACCGAAAACCACCAGCGAGCGAATGTTGAGATAGCGGCTATAGTCACGCACGTTCTCGCCAATCTGCGCGGCCAGCTCGCGGGTTGGGGTGAGGATCAGGGCACGAACCGGACGACGGCCTTTGGCGTGCGGCTGGTTTTTTACCAGCAGCTCTAACAGCGGCAGGGTAAAGCCCGCGGTTTTACCGGTGCCGGTCTGGGCGCTGGCCATCAGGTCACGTCCCTGAAGAACGGCGGGGATCGCCTGCTGCTGGATTGGGGTTGGCTCAACGTAGCCCTGCTCTGCGATCGCGCGCAGAATTTCCGGGTTCAGGCCAAGGGAATCAAAAGACATAAAAACTCCGAACCGCCCCGACCATCACAGGTGTAGTTTTCAGGGAGATATAACAATTGAGAGGACAAAAACCACAATGTCGCGAAGGAGCGGAGTGTAGCAGCTTTTGTGACGTGGCGCATAAAATATCCCTCCGCATTCCCTCGACGTTAGCGGGAATCAGGCATAATCTTAATCAATCGATTGATTAATTCTTAATGCCGCCATGAATACGACACCCACAACAACCAAAGGTGAACAGGCCAAAAACCAGCTTATCGCCGCCGCGCTGGCGCAGTTTGGTGAGTACGGCCTGCATGCAACCACGCGCGATATCGCGGCGCTGGCCGGGCAGAACATTGCGGCTATTACCTACTATTTTGGCTCAAAAGAAGATTTATATCTCGCCTGCGCCGAGTGGATTGCCGATTTTATCGGCACGCAGTTTCACCCGCACGTAGAGGAAGCCACCGCGCTGCTCGGCCAGCCCTCGCCCGATCGTGAGGCCATCCGCCAGCTGATCCTCAAAGCCTGCCACAACATGATCCGCCTGCTGACGCACGACGATACGCTCAACCTGAGCAAGTTTATCTCCCGCGAGCAGCTCTCCCCCACTGCCGCCTACCAGCGGGTACACGATCGGGTCATTGCTCCGATGCATACCCACCTGACCCGGCTGATCGCCGCCTATACCGGGCGGGACGCCAGTGATACCGAGACAATTTTGCATACCCACGCCCTGCTGGGTGAAATTCTGGCCTTCCGTCTGGGCAGGGAAACCATCCTGTTACGCACCGGCTGGACACAATTTGATGAGGATAAAGCCGCGCAGATTAGCCAGGTCATCGCCTGTCATCTCGATCTGATCCTGCAAGGCTTAACGCAAAGGAGCCTGAAGTCATGAAAAAACCTGTCGCCATCATTCTGGTGGTCGTTGTTTTGCTTGCCGCAGGCGTCGGTGGATGGCTGTGGTATCAAGGCCATCAGGATAAAGGCCTGACGCTGTACGGTAACGTGGATATTCGCACGGTGAACATGAGCTTCCGCGTAGGCGGTCGTCTCGCCTCGCTGAACGTGGACGAAGGCGATGCCATTAAAAGCGGGCAGATGCTGGGGATGCTGGACAAAGCGCCCTATGAGAATGCGCTGCTGCAGGCCAAAGCAGGCGTGTCCGTCGCCCAGGCACAGTATGACCTGATGCTGGCAGGCTATCGCGACGAAGAGATTGCCCAGGCCGCCGCCGCCGTTAAGCAGGCGCAAGCCGCCTATGACTACGCGCAGAACTTCTACGCGCGCCAGCAGGGGCTGTGGAAAAGCCGCACCATTTCCGCCAACGATCTGGAAAATGCGCGCTCGTCCCGCGACCAGGCGCAGGCAACGCTAAAATCCGCGCAGGATAAGTTAAGCCAGTACCACACCGGTAACCGCCCGCAGGATATCGCCCAGGCGAAAGCCAGCCTTGAACAGGCGCAGGCGCAGCTAGCGCAGGCAGAGCTCGATCTGCACGACACCACCTTAATCGCACCGTCTGACGGTACGCTGATGACCCGCGCCGTGGAGCCGGGCAGCATGCTCAGCGCGGGCAGCACCGTCTTAACGCTCTCTCTGACTCGCCCGGTCTGGGTGCGCGCCTACATTGATGAACCCAATCTCGGCCAGATGCAGCCGGGCCGCGAGCTGCTGCTCTATACCGACGGTCGCCCGGACAAGCCGTATCACGGCAAAGTGGGCTTTGTCTCCCCTACCGCTGAATTCACGCCGAAAACCGTTGAAACACCGGACCTGCGTACCGACCTGGTGTATCGCCTGCGCATCATCGTGACCGATGCGGACGACGCGCTGCGCCAGGGCATGCCCGTCACCGTAAAAGTAGACAACGGGGAACGACATGAATGACGCGGTTATTCAGCTCAACAATCTGGTTAAACGCTTCGCGGGAATGGACAAACCGGCCGTCGCGCCGCTGAACTGCACTATCCAGAAGGGCTATGTGACCGGGCTGGTCGGCCCGGACGGCGCGGGGAAAACCACGCTGATGCGAATGCTGGCAGGACTGCTGAAGCCGGATGAAGGCTCGGCCAGCGTGCTGGGCCTTGACCCGATAAAAGATGACGGCGCGCTCCACGCCATGCTCGGCTATATGCCGCAGAAGTTTGGCCTGTATGAAGATCTGACGGTGATGGAAAACCTGAACCTGTACGCCGACCTGCGCAGCGTCACCGGCGAAACCCGGGAGAAAACCTTCGCCCGCCTGCTGGAGTTTACCTCCCTCGGCCCGTTCACCGACCGGCTGGCGGGCAAGCTCTCCGGTGGGATGAAGCAGAAGCTGGGGCTTGCCTGCACGCTGGTCGGCGAGCCAAAGGTGCTGCTGCTGGATGAACCCGGCGTCGGCGTGGACCCGATTTCGCGACGAGAACTGTGGCAGATGGTGCACGAGCTGGCGGGTGACGGGATGCTGATCCTCTGGAGCACCTCCTACCTCGACGAAGCGGAGCAGTGCCGTGACGTGCTGCTGATGAACGAAGGTGAACTGCTTTATCAGGGCGAGCCTACGACGCTGACGCAGAGCATGGCCGGGCGCAGCTTCCTGCTGCACAGCCCGCAGGAGTCCAACCGCAGGCTGCTGCAGCGGGTGCTCAAACTGCCGCAGGTCAGCGACGGGATGATTCAGGGCCGCTCGGTACGGGTGATCCTCAAAAAAGAGGCCACAATCGACGATATTCGCCATGCGCCCGGCATGCCGACGATAGAGATGGAAGAGACCGCGCCGCGCTTTGAGGACGCGTTTATCGACCTGCTGGGCGGCGCGGGCACGTCAGAATCGCCGCTTGGGGCGATTCTGCACACGGTGGAAGGCACGCCGGGCGAAACGGTGATCGAAGCCAAATCCCTCACCAAAAAGTTCGGGGATTTCGCCGCCACCGATAACGTGAATTTTGCCGTGAAGCGCGGCGAGATTTTTGGTCTGCTCGGGCCGAACGGTGCGGGAAAATCGACCACATTTAAGATGATGTGCGGCCTGCTGGTGCCGACGTCCGGCAAGGCGCTGGTGCTGGACATGGACCTGAAGGTCAGCTCCGGCAAGGCGCGCCAGCACCTGGGCTACATGGCGCAGAAATTCTCCCTGTATGGCAACCTGACGGTCGAGCAGAATCTGCGCTTTTTCTCCGGCGTGTATGGCCTGCGCGGGCGGGCGCAGAACGACAAAATCCGCCGCATGAGCGATGCCTTCGGGTTAACGAACATTGCTTCACACGCCACCGACGAGCTGCCGCTCGGCTTTAAGCAGCGGCTGGCGCTGGCCTGCTCGCTGATGCACGAGCCGGATATTCTGTTTCTGGATGAACCCACGTCTGGCGTTGATCCCATTACCCGCCGCGAGTTCTGGCTGCATATCAACAGCATGGTGGAAAAAGGCGTGACCGTGATGGTGACCACCCACTTCATGGACGAGGCGGAGTACTGCGACCGCATCGGGCTGGTGTATCGCGGCAAGCTGATTGCCCACGGCACGCCGGACGACCTGAAAAACCAGGCCGCCGACGATGAGGTACCGGACCCGACCATGGAGCAGGCGTTTATCACCCTCATCCACGACTGGGATAAGGAGAATGCCCATGCGCAGTAAGGCCATTTCCTGGCGCAGGGTGCGCGCGCTGTGCGTTAAAGAGACGCGGCAGATCGTGCGTGACCCCAGCAGTTGGCTGATTGCGGTAGTGATCCCCCTGCTGCTGCTGTTTATCTTTGGCTACGGCATTAACCTGGATTCCAGCAAGCTGCGGGTCGGGATTTTGCTGGAGCAGCAGAGCAAAGAGGCGCTGGACTTTACCCACGCCATGACCGGTTCGCCCTACATTGACGCCACCATCAGCGACAATCGTCAGGAACTGATCCAGAAGATGCAGGCCGGGAAGATTCGCGGTCTGATCGTCATTCCGGTGGATTTTGCCGCCAACATGGCGCGGGCAAATACCGATGCGCCGATCCAGGTGATTACCGACGGCAGCGAGCCAAACACCGCGAACTTCGTGCAGGGCTACGCGGAGGGGATCTGGCAGCTGTGGCAAATGCAGCGGGCGGAAGATCGGGGTGAAGAATTTAAACCGCTGATCGACGTACAGACCCGCTACTGGTTTAACCCCGCCGCCATCAGCCAGCACTTTATTATTCCGGGCGCGGTGACGATTATCATGACGGTGATTGGCGCGATCCTAACCTCGCTGGTGATCGCCCGCGAGTGGGAGCGCGGCACCATGGAGGCGCTGCTTTCAACCGAAGTGACGCGCGTCGAGCTGCTGCTGTGCAAACTTATTCCCTACTACTTCCTCGGCATGCTGGCGATGCTGCTCTGTATGCTGGTGTCAGTCTTTATCCTCGGCGTGCCGTATCGCGGCTCGCTGGTCGTGCTGTTCTTTATCACCAGCCTGTTTTTACTCAGCACGCTTGGCATGGGGCTACTCATCTCCACCATCACCCGCAACCAGTTTAACGCCGCGCAGGTAGCGCTGAATGCCGCTTTCCTGCCGTCAATCATGCTCTCAGGGTTTATCTTCCAGATAGACAGTATGCCTGCCGTCATCCGCGCCGTGACCTACATTATCCCGGCGCGCTATTTCGTGAGTACCCTGCAAAGCCTGTTCCTGGCGGGGAATATTCCGGTAGTGCTGATTATCAACACGCTGTTTTTAATGGCTTCGGCGGTGATGTTTATCGGTTTGACGTGGATGAAAACCAAACGGCGGTTAGATTAAGGAGCGCGCATGTTTCACCGTTTATGGACGTTAATACGCAAAGAGCTGCAATCCCTGCTGCGCGAGCCGCAAACCCGCGCCATTCTGGTGTTGCCGGTGCTGATCCAGGTTTTACTGTTCCCGTTTGCCGCCACGCTGGAGGTGACCAACGCCACCATTGCCATTTACAACGAAGACAACGGCAAACATTCCGTCGAGCTAACGCAGCGCTTTGCGCGTGCGAAAGCCTTTACCCACATCCTGCTGCTGAAAAGCCCGCAGGAGATCCAGCCCACCATCGACACGCAAAAAGCGCTGCTGCTGGTGCGGTTCCCGGCGGATTTTTCCCGCAATCTGGATACCTTCCAGACCGCGCCGATGCAGCTGATCCTCGACGGGCGTAACTCCAACAGCGCCCAGATAGCCGCCAACTATCTGCAGCAGGTGGTGAAGGATTACCAGCAGGAGCTGATGGACGGCAAACCGAAGCCCAACAACAGCGAGCTGGTGGTGCGTAACTGGTATAACCCGAATCTGGACTACAAGTGGTTCGTGGTGCCGTCGCTGATCGCCATGATCACCACCATCGGGGTGATGATTGTGACCTCTCTCTCCGTCGCCCGCGAGCGTGAACAGGGCACGCTGGATCAGCTGCTGGTCTCCCCGCTCGCCACCTGGCAAATTTTCGTCGGCAAAGCGGTGCCGGCGCTGATCGTCGCGACGTTCCAGGCCACCATCGTGCTGGGAGTCGGTATTTGGGCCTATGAGATCCCGTTCGCCGGTTCGCTGGCGCTGTTTTACTTCACGATGGTGATTTACGGGCTGTCGCTGGTGGGGTTTGGGCTGCTGATCTCGGCGCTCTGCTCGACGCAGCAGCAGGCGTTTATCGGGGTATTCGTCTTTATGATGCCCGCGATTTTGCTCTCGGGCTATGTTTCTCCCGTCGAGAACATGCCGGTATGGCTACAGGATCTGACGTGGGTAAATCCGATTCGACACTTTACGGACATCACCAAGCAAATCTATCTGAAGGATGCGAGTCTGGATATCGTCTGGGGAAGTTTGTGGCCGCTACTGGTCATAGCGGCCACGACGGGCTCAGTGGCGTACGCGATGTTTAGACGCAACATTGCGTAGCTTTTTCTCTTTGGTCAGCAACGAGACCACCGCGGGCCCTGCGAGGATTGCCAGACCCGCCAGGGCCAGCAGCAGGTTGTTTTGCAGCACGCGTGACAGCAGCCACAGAACAATCATCGCCGCACCAAAGTACCAGGTGGTGGTGAGCTCTTCGAGCACGTCACCCACCTCGCGCCAGCGCGCTTCATGGTGTCGCTGTAAGAACAGCATCGACAGCACGGTGACGCCGTAAAGGACGCATAGCCCCAGGCCAACGCGCACCAGCGTGCCGCTCATCCAGCCCATCACCAGTACGGCCACGACCAGTAAATGCAACATTATCTGCCAGCAACTCAGGCCAGTTGCGACACGAACACGTTGTTGCCACTTCATGGCTTGTCTCCTGAAGGATTTTTCTCTGCTTAATCAGACTACCGCACTTTACGGAAAATTCCGTAACGCCGCATCTTTTTGTGACGCCGACTACACTTTATTTTCATTGGGATAGTCACTCAGGAAGGAGCTTATGACGAAAAAAATGCAGCATTTCTCGCTTAAGGTGCTGACGATAAACATTCATAAGGGCTTCACAGCATTTAACCGCCGCTTCATTTTACCGGAGCTGCGCGACGCGGTGCGCACCGTCAGCGCGGATATTGTCTGCCTGCAGGAGGTGATGGGCGCACATGAAGTGCATCCGCTTCACTTTGAGAACTGGCCCGACACGCCGCACTATGAATTTCTGGCCGACACCATGTGGAGTGATTACGCCTACGGCCGCAACGCGGTCTATCCGGAAGGGCATCACGGCAACGCGGTGCTGTCGCGTTATCCCATTGAACATTATGAAAACCGCGACGTTTCCGTCGGGGAGAGCGAAAAACGCGGCCTGCTCTACTGCCGCATTACCCCGCCCGACCTTGAGCTGCCCATCCACGTGGGCTGTGTTCATCTTGGCCTGCGCGAAGCCCATCGTCAGGCGCAGCTGAAAATGCTGGCCGAATGGACCAATGCGCTTCCCGAAGGTGAACCGGTGGTGGTCGCGGGCGACTTCAACGACTGGCGACAGCGGGCAAACCATCCGCTGAAGGTGGAGGCCGGACTGGAGGAGATTTTTACGCGCGCCAACGGCAGGCCTGCGCGCACGTTTCCGGTCCGTTTCCCGCTGCTGCGGCTTGACCGCATCTATGTGAAAAATGCCCACGCCAGCAGCCCAACCGCCCTGGCGCTACTCAACTGGCGGCATCTTTCCGACCATGCGCCGCTCAGCGCGGAGATCCACCTATGAAATGTTCCTGGCAGGAAGGCAACCGGATCACGCTGCTGGTCAACGGGGACGAGTATTACCCGGCCGTGTTTAAGGCGATTGATAACGCTCAGCAGAAGGTGATCCTCGAAACCTTTATCTGGTTCGAAGACAACGTCGGCAAGCAGCTGCACAGCGTGCTGCTGCGCGCCGCCCAGCGCGGCGTCAAAATTGAAGTGCTGCTGGATGGCTATGGCTCGCCGGACCTCAGCGATGCGTTCGTCAACGAACTGACCACCGCGGGGGTGGTGTTCCGCTACTACGATCCCGGCCCTCGCCTTTTCGGCATGCGGACCAACCTTTTCCGCAGGATGCACCGCAAAATTGTGGTGGTGGATGAGACGGTGGCGTTTGTCGGCGGCATTAACTACTCCGCGGAGCATATGTCCGACTACGGCCCGGAAGCGAAGCAGGATTACGCCATTCGCATTGAAGGCCCGGTAGTGCAGGACATTTTGCTGTTTGAGCTGGAGAACCTGCCGGGGAAAGAGGCCGTTCGCCGCTGGTGGCGACGCCGCCATCGCCCGGAAGAGAACCGGAAGCCCGGCGAAGCGCAGGCCCTTTTCGTCTGGCGTGATAACGGCGAGCACCGGGACGATATCGAACGTCATTATCTCAAGATGCTCGCCAACGCGAAGCGCGAAGTGATTATTGCTAACGCCTACTTTTTCCCCGGCTATCGTCTGCTGCACGCCATGCGCAATGCGGCCAGGCGCGGGGTACGCGTGAAGCTGATTGTGCAGGGCGAACCGGATATGCCGATCGTCAAAGTCGGGGCGCGGCTGCTTTATAACTATCTGGTGAAGGGCGGCGTACAGATCTACGAATACCGCCGTCGGCCGCTGCACGGCAAAGTCGCGCTGATGGACGATCACTGGGCCACCGTGGGCTCCAGCAATCTCGATCCGCTGAGCTTATCGCTTAACCTTGAAGCTAACCTGATCATTCACGATCGTCAGTTTAATCAGACCCTGCGGGATAACCTGCAGGCGCTAATCGTCAATGACTGCGTGCGTGTGGATGAGTCCATGGTTCCCAAACGCACCTGGTGGAACCTGGGCATCAGCGTGGTGGTGTTCCACTTCCTGCGGCATTTCCCGGCGATGGTCGGCTGGCTGCCGGCGCATACGCCGAAGCTGGCGCAGGTGGACCCGCCGGTACAACCCGAAATGGAAACCCAGGACCGCATAGAAGCGGAAGACGGAGGCAAACCCTGATGTCGAAATCGCATCCACGCTGGCGGCTGGCAAAAAAGATCCTGACATGGCTGTTTTTTATTGCGGTCGCGGTTCTGCTGGTGGTCTACGCGCAGAAAGTTGACTGGGAAGAGGTGTGGAAGGTTATCCGCAACTATAACCGGATGGTGCTGCTGGGCGCGACGGGGCTGGTTATCGTAAGCTACCTGATGTACGGCTGCTATGACCTGCTGGGTCGCGCCTACTGCGGCCATAAGCTGGCCAAACGTCAGGTGATGCTGGTGTCGTTTATCTGCTACGCCTTTAACCTGACGCTGAGCACCTGGGTCGGCGGGATTGGCATGCGCTATCGCCTCTACTCGCGGCTCGGCCTGCCGGGCGGGACCATCACGCGCATTTTCTCGTTAAGCATCACCACCAACTGGCTGGGCTATATTCTGCTCGGCGGGGTGATCTTCACCATCGGCGTGGTGCAGCTACCCGCGCACTGGTATATCGATGAGGCCACGCTGCGCATTCTGGGCATCGTACTCCTGCTGATTATCGCCGTTTATCTGTGGGCCTGCGCGTTTGCTAAACGCCGCCATATGACCATCAAGGGGCAAAAGCTGGTGCTGCCCTCGTGGAAGTTTGCGGTGCTGCAGATGGCGGTCTCCAGCGCCAACTGGATGGCGATGGGGGCCATTATCTGGCTGCTAATCGGCGAGGACGTGAACTACTTCTTCGTGCTGGGCGTGCTGCTGGTGAGCAGCATTGCCGGGGTGATTGTGCATATTCCGGCGGGGATCGGCGTGCTGGAAGCGGTGTTTATTGCCCTGCTGGCCGGGGAGCATGTCTCTCAGGGAACGATTATTGCGGCCCTGCTGGCGTACCGCATGCTGTATTACTTCCTGCCGCTGGCGCTGGCAACGGTCTGCTATCTGGTGCTGGAGAGCCGAGCGAAGAAGTTACGGGCGAAGAACGAGAAGGCGCTGGCGAAATAAAAGCAAAACGGCAACCTTGTTGCCGTTTTTAGTGTTTGTTCCCTCTCCCGTGGGAGAGGGTCAGGGTGAGGGCACCAGACAGCACCGCCACCCGGCAAAGCAATCTTAACGACGGTTGCCAAGAATTCGCAGCAGCATCAGGAACAGGTTGATGAAGTCCAGATACAGCGTCAGCGCGCCCAGAATGGAGTATTTGCGCAGGTTGGAACTTTCGCGCACGTCGATCTGCTCACCGATGTTTTTCAGCTTCTGGGTGTCATAGGCCGTTAACCCCACGAAGAGCACCACCCCGATATAGGTCACAGCCCACATCAGAGCTTCGCTCTTCAGCCACAGGTTCACCAGCGACGCCAGCACAATCCCGATCAGCCCCATAAACAGCATGCTGCCGAAGCCGCTCAGATCGCGCTTCGTGGTGTAACCGTACAGGCTCATCGCACCAAACATCCCGCCGGTCACCACGAAGGTGCTGGCGATGGATGAATAGGTGTAAACGATGAAAATGCTGGAAAGCGTCAGGCCCGTTAGCGCCGAATAGAGCATAAACAGGGTCGTTGCCATGCCGGCACTCAGCTTGTGCACCAGACCAGAAAGCACAAACACCAGCGCCAGCTGCGCGATAATCAGCCCAAAGAAGGTGATTTTGCTGGAGAAGATAAACATCATCAGCTCCGGCGTGTTCGCTGCATACCACGCGATAAACGCGGTAAGCAGCAGGCCAACCGTCATCCAGCCATACACCTGAGCCATATACGTCTGCAGGCCGCTACGGGTCTGCTGTACTATTGAATCGGAACGCGGAAATCGGTCCATGATTCACTCCTGATTAAGATTAAGTAGACACACTCGTTAAGAGTAACACATCCACGTAAACCAACTACCAACGGCTGGCGGCCTGCTTATCGCTGTCGCGAGATTCTACCCAGCGATCCCCTTCCGGCGTGGCTTCGCGCTTCCAGAACGGAGCTTTGGTTTTGAGGAAATCCATAATGAACTCCCCTGCCGCAAACGCGCTGCCTCGGTGGGCGCTGGTAACGCCGACAAAGACAATCTCCTCGCCGGGCCACATCTCGCCGATGCGGTGAATAACCGTGACGCGCCCGAGCGGCCAGCGGCCTCGCGCCTCGTCGACAATCTCCGCCAGCGATTTCTCGGTCATCCCCGGATAGTGCTCCAGCGTCAGTGCCTTCACGCTGTCGCCGAGGTTGTGGTTGCGCACCTTGCCGGTAAAGGTCACGACCGCGCCGTCTTCATCGCGTTCCGCCAGCCAGCCGTATTCGGTCCCGACGTTAAAACGCTCATGACTCACCAGAATTCGGGTTTCAGCCATCTTAGCCCCCTGTCACCGGCGGGAAGAAGGCCACTTCATCCCCTGCGTTAAGCGGATGGGGGAATTCCACCAGCGTCTGGTTAACGGCGACCAGCAGCTTGCCTTCGTCGAGCGCCAGCGCCCAGCGGTCGCTTTGTGCCGCCAGATGCGCGCGCAGGGCAGCGACGTTGTCAAAAGACGCGTCCAGCGTCAGGCTGTCGGTATTTACCAGCTCGCGCACCTGCGCAAAAAAGAGCACTTTAATCATGGCTGACCACCTTAAAATCACCGGATTTGCCGCCGCTTTTCGCCAGCAGACGCACCGGGCCAATCACCATATCTTTCTGCACCGCTTTGCACATGTCGTAGATGGTCAGCGCGGCAACGGAGGCCGCCGTCAGCGCCTCCATCTCCACGCCGGTTTTGCCGGTTAAGCGGCAGAGTGACTCAATGCGCACGCGATTGTGCTCCGGCTGCGCCTGCAGGTTCACTTCCACCTTGCTCAGCATCAGCGGATGGCACAGCGGAATAAGATCCCAGGTGCGTTTCGCGGCCTGAATTCCCGCGATGCGCGCGGTGGCAAAGACATCACCTTTGTGATGGCTGCCGTCGATAATCATCGTCAGGGTTTCCGGCAACATAGTGACGAACGCTTCTGCGCGCGCCTCGCGCACCGTTTCCGCTTTGGCGGAGACGTCCACCATATGCGCTTCGCCAGCGGCGTTAATGTGGGTCAGTTGTGACATAGCTTATTTCTTTAAATGGGGATGGAAATTACACGGACGGGTACGGGCATCCAGCTGCGGGGCGATGATGTTTTCCCACGCGGTGCGGCAGGCTTTGGTCGAGCCCGGCATGGCGAAAATCAGGGTTTTGTTAGCCACGCCCGCCACGGCGCGCGACTGAAGCGTGGAGGTACCAATCTCTTCAAAGGAGAGCATGCGGAACACTTCGCCGAAGCCTTCCACCTCGCGGTCGAACAGCGGGATTAGCGCTTCGGGGGCCTGATCGCCTGCGGTAAAGCCGGTGCCGCCGGTGATCAGCACCACCTGCACCTCATCGCTGGCGATCCACTGAGAGACCTGCGCGCGAATGGCGTAGCGGTTCTCCTTCACGATCGCTTTATCAACGATGTTATGTCCCGCGTCATGGGCCGCATCGCGCAGCCAGTGGCCGGAGGTATCATCCTCTTCGCCACGGCGGTCGGAAACGGTAAGGATAGCAATGCGTGTCGGGATAAATTCTGCGCTTACCTGACTCATCTTCTGATTCCTTCTTAAGCCTGATTACCCGCCGATGTAGGACAGGTTCTGAGTAATACCGGTATTGCCCTGATGCAGGAAGTGGGTCTGTTTTTTATGCGTCAGCGCTTCAGAAATGCGTGCTTCAAGCGCGTCCTGCTGAGCATCGTCTTCCAGCAGATCGCGAAGGTCCACGCCGCCGTCGCCGAACAGGCAGAGATGGAGCTTGCCCACGGAGGAGACGCGCAGGCGGTTGCAGCTGGCACAGAAGTCTTTCTCGTAAGGCATGATAAGCCCAATTTCGCCTTCGTAATCAGGATGGCAGAAGACCTGCGCCGGACCGTCGCTGCGCTGGCGGATCTGGTGGATCCAGCCGCGTTTCAGCAGCTCGTCGCGCAGCACCATGCCGGAGATGTGATGGCGGCGAAACAGCTCGCTGCCCTCGCCGGTTTCCATTAGCTCAATAAAACGCAGTTGAATGGGACGGGATTGGATCCACGCCAGGAAAGTATCGAGCTGGTGATGGTTTACATCACGCATCAGCACCGTGTTGACTTTGACTTTTTCGAAGCCGGCCGCAAATGCCGCATCGATACCGTCCATGACCTGCTGGAATTTATCCTGGCCGGTAATGGCGTGGAACTGGCGGGCATCCAGACTGTCCACGCTGACGTTAATGGCGGTTAAGCCCGCATCGCGCCAGGTGGCCACGTCGCGCGCCATACGGTAACCGTTGGTGGTCACCGCAATCTGGCGGATACGTTCGTTTTCACGCACGGCGGCAATGATGTCGGGGAAATCGCGGCGCAGCGAGGGTTCACCGCCGGTAAGGCGAACTTTTTCGGTGCCGAGCTCAGAGAAGGCGCGCGTGACGCGGCGCACTTCATCCACGGAGAGAAAGCCGTTATTGGTAACGCTACCCGGTTTATAGCCGTCGGGCAGGCAGTAGGTGCAACGGAAGTTGCACACATCGGTAATCGACAGACGTAAGTAATAAAACTTACGCGCGAAAGCATCAGTAAGTTGTGAAGCCATGTACACCTTTCCAGATCGGGAGGCACAGTCATTTCTTTCTGTACCCTGGTGGCAAATTCGCCACGGCCAGAGCGCCATATCTTTCGACACAGGCACAAGGGCTAGAGTGTATGTTTTCATTTTTGAAAACGTGGTTAGGGCGATAGTAGCGCGGAAATTCTCACGGCGCCATTGTCGCTTTTCGCTATATAATTATGTATATAGCGAATCAATCCTGCATTTTCGCTACAGAATACCTAAAAACCGCATTTTCACATTGATATACGTCATTTTGCATCGGGTGAGGCATCGTCTTTTAGGGGTAGTTAGGTTACTGTTACGCGATCGAACGTGATAAGGAATACGTATGCGCAATCGCACTTTTGCGGATCTTGACCGAGTGGTCGCTCTTGGCGGAGGACACGGCTTAGGCCGGGTTATGTCCTCTTTGTCGTCGCTCGGCTCAAGGCTGACAGGGATAGTGACTACCACCGACAACGGCGGCTCAACCGGGCGCATTCGTCGTGCCGAAGGCGGCATTGCCTGGGGAGATATGCGCAACTGCCTGAACCAGTTAATTACCGAGCCGAGCGTCGCATCGGCGATGTTTGAGTACCGTTTTGGAGGCAATGGCGAACTTTCCGGGCATAACCTCGGAAATCTGATGTTAAAGGCATTGGATCACCTGAGCGTACGGCCTCTGGAAGCCATCAACTTGATCCGTAATCTGCTGAAAGTGGACGCATTCCTGATCCCCATGTCTGAACAACCGGTTGACTTGATGGCAATCGACGCCGAAGGGCATGAAGTTTACGGCGAGGTGAATATCGACCAGCTCATCCTGCCGCCAGCGGAGTTGATGACCTATCCGAGCGTGCCCGCCACGCGAGAAGCGGTGGAGGCCATCGGGGAAGCGGATCTTATCCTGATCGGTCCGGGAAGTTTTTACACCAGCCTGATGCCCATTCTGCTGGTGAAAGAGCTGGCGCAGGCGCTGCGCCGCACCCCAGCGCCAATGGTTTACATCGGTAACCTCGGGCGAGAGCTGAGCCCGGCAGCCGCAAGCCTGTCGCTGGCGGATAAACTCAATTTGATGGAGCATTACGTCGGTAAGAAGATCATTGACGGCGTGGTGGTCGGGCCGAAGGTAGATGTGTCCGGCATCGGCGATCGTGTGGTGATTCAGGAGCCGCTGGAGGCCTCAGACATCAAGTATCGCCATGACCGCAATCTGCTGCGCGAGGCGCTGGAGAAGGCGATTCAGGCGCTGGGCTGACAATAAAACCCGGTGGCGCTTCACTTAGCGGGGCGACAAAAGGCGCGAATCCCGCAGGCCCGGAAAGCGCAGCGCCACCGGGCAAAACCAACTCACGATGCCGCGATAAACAGATCCCGCAGCTGATGAAGCTGGTCGCGGATCTGCGCCGCCTCTTCGAACTCCAGGTTCTGCGCGTGCTGCATCATCTGCCCTTCCAGCTCGTGGATTTTCTGCTGCAGCGCTTTCGGCGTCAGCACGACGGTATCTTCTCCCACCACTGAACGCGCCTTGCCGCGGCCTTTCGCTTTGGTTTTGGCAATGTTCTGACCCAGCGCCAGAATATCCACCACCTTCTTGTTCAGCCCCTGCGGCGTAATGCCGTGTTCTTCGTTGTAGCGCTGCTGTTTCTCGCGGCGGCGTTCCGTCTCGCCAATCGCTTTCGCCATCGACGGGGTAATTTTGTCACCGTACAGAATCGCTTTACCGTTGACGTTACGCGCGGCGCGGCCAATGGTCTGAATCAGCGAACGCTCAGAACGCAGGAAGCCCTCTTTATCCGCGTCCAGAATCGCCACCAGCGAGACCTCCGGCATATCCAGACCTTCTCGCAGCAGGTTGATTCCTACCAGCACGTCAAACTCGCCCAGACGCAGATCGCGGATGATCTCCATGCGCTCCACGGTATCGATATCCGAGTGCAGATAACGTACCTTCTCGCCGTGCTCTTCGAGATACTCGGTGAGGTCTTCCGCCATACGCTTGGTGAGCGTGGTCACCAGCACGCGCTCGTTAATGGCGGAACGGGCGCGGATCTCAGAGAGCAGGTCGTCCACCTGCGTTGCCACCGGACGCACCTCGATAATCGGGTCCAGCAATCCAGTCGGACGCACCACCTGGTCCACCACCTCATCGCCGGATTTTTCCAGCTCGTAGTTACCCGGCGTGGCCGAGACGTAGATGGTTTGCGGCGCCAGCGCCTCAAATTCTTCAAACTTCATCGGACGGTTATCCAGCGCTGACGGCAGGCGGAAACCGTACTCCACCAGCGTCTCTTTACGCGCCCGGTCACCGCGGTACATCCCGCCGATCTGCGGGATCGTGACGTGGGATTCGTCGATCACCAGCAAACCGTCGGCCGGAAGGTAATCAAACAGCGTCGGCGGCGGCTCGCCGGGCCCGCGTCCGGAGAGGAAGCGCGAGTAGTTTTCGATGCCGGAGCAGTAGCCCAGCTCGTTCATCATCTCAAGATCAAACTGGGTACGCTGGCTCAGGCGCTGCTCTTCGAGCAGCTTATTGTTCGCCAGCAGAACCTTACGGCGTTCCGCCAGCTCCACTTTGATCTCTTCCATCGCCTGTACGATACGCTCGCGCGGCGTCACGTAGTGCGTTTTCGGGTAGATGGTGAAGCGCTGGATCACTGACTCAACGTGTCCGGTCAGCGGGTCGAAGAGCGACAGGCGCTCGACCTCCTCGTCAAACAGCTCGACGCGCAGCGCCATATCGTCCGATTCTGCCGGGAAGATGTCGATCACTTCGCCGCGCACGCGGAAGGTGCCGCGCTGGAAGGCCTGATCGTTGCGGGTGTACTGCAGCTCCGCCAGACGACGCAAAATCGCACGCTGGTCGATGATCATCCCCTGCGTCAGGTGCAGCATCATCTTGAGATAGAGATCCGGATCGCCCAGACCGTAGATCGCGGAAACCGATGCGACGACCACCACATCACGACGCTCAAGAAGCGCCTTAGTGGCCGACAGTCGCATCTGCTCGATGTGTTCGTTCACCGAGGCATCTTTCTCAATGAAGGTGTCAGAGCTCGGCACATAGGCTTCAGGCTGGTAGTAATCGTAGTAGGAGACGAAATACTCCACCGCGTTTTCCGGGAAGAACTCTTTCATTTCGCCGTATAGCTGCGCCGCCAGGGTTTTATTGGGTGCCAGCACCATCGTTGGGCGCTGGAGATCCGCAATCACGTTGGCGATGGTGAACGTTTTACCTGAGCCGGTTACCCCCAGCAGCGTCTGGTGCGCCAGCCCATCTTCCAGCCCCTCTTCCAGACGACGGATCGCCTCAGGCTGATCGCCTGATGGACGGAAAGCAGAATTCAATTTGAACGGTTTACTCATGGGCGACAACCTGATGACGTTATAAGCGGCAGGTGTGTAATTTTACTCCTTGTTGCCAGGAATGCCAGTAAAAAACACTGGATGAAAAACCAGTAGCATGTCAGGATATTTAGCATAGCGCCTGAATGATTAGCGCGATAGCGGCCAAAATTTGGACAGTGGCAACATAAAACACCAGTCAGGTCAGGTTATCCCCAGAACTTTTTCTTTTTTAACATTTGTCAAGCCAGGTAATGATAGTTTTATGGCAACCGGTGACACTTTCATGACGGGAATTGCTTTTATCTAAGCAGTTAAAAAATAAACGATATTTTCTAAAGCCGCGTTTCGCGTCAATTTGGGCGAAAGCCGCGTCTTCTCTCGCTTATCGCGTGTTTTCTAACTCTAATGCACATGGTTATCCACAGGAATAGTGGATAACTGCTTCCAGCCCATACAGACTGGCGCTCTGCAAATTCCCGGATTTTCCCACGAGACGGCGACAAAAAATTTTTATAGCTATTTTTTGCTGATTAACAGTTGCGTCATTCATAACCAACCGATGGGATCTTGCTCACATTTTCATCATTTCGGGTTCTGCACCACAACTCATCACCGTCGGCACCGTCAATGTGCAATCCGGTTTTTTTATAAACCGCTTTCCGGTGACTTATTCCTAAAAAAGTCGCTTTTTTAATCACTTTCCGCTTTATGGCAGGGGTTTTGCAGAATCAACAGCGAGCCTCACCTACACACATTTTTAAGGAGAGAAAGATGTTGAGTCTGCGTGCTGTGAATCAGTTTTACGGAAGTCAACATACGCTATGGAATGTGGATTTAGATTTTCCGCAAGGGATGTGTACAGGCGTCGTTGGCCTGCCGGGCATGGGGAAAACCACCCTAATGAATTGCATCGCCGGGAAGGTGCCTGTCGAAAGCGGCAGCATCATCTGGTATGAGGCGGGTGCGCCGCCGCGTGATTTGCTAAACCCGCCGCCAGAACAGCGTTCCGGCCCGGAGATTGGCTATGTCTCGCAGGACAGGCGGATCTTCTCCCAGCTAACGATTGAGGAGAACCTGCATATCGCCATGCGCGCGACGGGGAAACCTAACCCGAACGCAAAAAATGACGTTTACGACCTGTTTCCGGCGCTCTATGGGGTGCGACAGACCCGTGCCAACACGCTCTCTCCGGACGACCAGTATCAGCTGGCGCTGGCTAATGCGCTGGTGAACCGTCCACACCTGCTGATCCTCGATGAGCCCCTGCACGGCGCGGGGCACAGCTTCGCCCAGAAGCTGGGACAGCTGTTGGTGCGCTTAAACCGGGAGTTAGGCATGACGGTGCTGTTAGCAGAGCAGCAGATGTCGTTTATCCGCCGGGTGGCTGACCGTTTCTGTATGCTCTATCGCGGGCGTAACGTGGCGCAGGGCCACGTTAACGAACTGGATGACGAGCTTATTGCTCACTGGATGTCGCGGGAAGCAAGACGCTGAGATCGAGATAACGCCCGGTTTCGGCATTTTCCGCGCCGTCAGCAAGCCAGGGGATTTCCCCGAGGCACGGCGCGGGAAGGACGCGCCTGAGCGTCGCCAGATACTCCTGATGGCGTTTACCCGGCGCAACCACGTCGTTGGCTATCCAGCCTGCCAGACGCAGTCCGGCCTGCTGTACGGCCTGCGCGGTCAACATGGCGTGATTGATGCAGCCCAGCTTGACGCCGACGACCAGAATGACCGGAAGCTGCTCGGACTTCACCCAGTCGGCAAACGTCTGCGTGTCCGAAAGCGGCGTAAACCAGCCGCCAGCCCCTTCAACCAGCACCCAGTCGGCCTGATTTTCCAGCGTCCGCAATCCGGCGGACAGCACGGCGAAATCAATAGGACGACCTTCATCGGCGCTGATAATGTGCGGCGAGGTCGGCTCGGCAAAAGTGTACGGATTCACCGCGGAATAGGCGAGTTCAAGGGTGCTGTTACGCTGGAGCGCCAGCGCGTCGGTGTTGCGTAACCCTTCCGCCGTCATCTCGCTGCCGGACGCCACTGGCTTATATCCGGCGGTGTTTTTCCCGAGCAGCCGTGCCGCCTGCAGCAGCGCCGAGCTGGCCACCGTTTTACCCACTTCTGTGTTCGTGCCGGTGACAAAATAACGTTCAGTCACGTTCGATAATCCCATGAAAAAGTTGATAGGAGAGCGGGAATTGACCCCGCTGCTGCGGCCAGGCCAGCTCAAGGCGCTGCAGCTGACCGCGGGTGAGCGGTTTTTTCTCGCGTCCGGTATGCAGGTGCGTGGCGCCTATGCCCTTCAGCGAACGCATGGCGCTGAACGCATCGCTAAAATTGAGCGTGATGGTCTGCACCACGCTGCGTGAGCGACAGCCTGCCAGCGCCTGCGTCACCTGCTCATGCGATAAAAAGCGGTTAGCGTGCGGCTGTTCATCGACTGCCTGCCAGGCCTGATTCAGCTCCGGCAGCGAACTTTCCAGCAAGGTGGTAAACGCCACCTTCCCGCCCGGTCGCGCGACGCGATAAAGCTCGCGCAAGGCCTGCGGCAGGCTGCTGCACCACTGGACCGCCAGATGGCTCCAGACCAGATCGAACTGCGCATCCGCCAGCGGGATCGCCTCGATATCGGCTAGCAGATAGCGATCAGCTGCCTGCCTCTGACGCGCCTCGTCGAGCATCTGCTCTGAGAGGTCGATAGCCGTGACCTGGCTTCCCGCCCCGCGCCAGTAGAGGCTGTTACTGCCGGGACCACAGCCGGCGTCCAGCACCTGTGGAAAACGGTTCTCGCCAAGCGCGGCCAGAAGCCCCTGCGCGCTCAGACGCTGCAGCTCATCGTGCTGCGAATAGCTCTGCGCGGCGCGGCCAAATGCCGCCGCGATGGCCTGCTTATTCACCGGCATCATGGAGCGCCTCCAGCAACGTCTCAATATCCTGTCGTTCATGCGCCGCCGTCAGGGTTAAGCGCAGACGCGCCGTGCCCGGTGGGACGGTTGGCGGTCGGATGGCGGTGACCCACATGCCGCGCTGGCGCAGCGCCTGTGCCAGCGCCAGCGCGCGGCCGTTTTCTCCGACAATCACCGGCTGGATAGCGCTCTGCGAATCGGGACTGTGGAAAGGCAGCGCCGCTAATCCCTGACGGAAGCGGGCAACATGCTCTGCCAGCCGCTGGCGACGTTCATCCCCTTCCGCGCTGCGTATCACAGCCAGCGACGCAGACAGCGCAACGGCCTGCGCCGGGGGCATGCTGGTGCTGTAAATCAGGTGTCGGGCAAACTGCAGCAGATAGTCGGCGACGGACTCGCTGCACAGCACGGCGGCGCCGCTAACGCCAAAGCCCTTGCCAAAGGTGACAATCAGCAGTTCAGGCTTCACGTTTTGCTGATACGCGCTTCCGCGCCCTTCGTCGCCCATCACGCCGGTGCCGTGGGCATCGTCCACCAGCAGCCAGGCATTCTGTCGCTTTGCGGCCTCGTGCAGCGCGGCAAGCGGCGCGCTGTCGCCGTCCATGCTGAACACTCCTTCGGTGACAGCCAGCTGTTGTCCTTCGCAGGGTTTATCCAGCAGCGCTGCGAGCTGTCCCGCATCGTTATGGGCAAAACGCCGCAGCTGAGCCGGGCTTAAATTTGCAGCCTCCAGCAGGGACGCATGGCTTAAGCGATCGGCAACAATGCGATCGTCCTTTCCCATCAGGGCCGTAATGACCGCCTGATTGGCGGCAAATCCGGAGATAAACAGCAGCGCGCGCGGGTAGCCCAGCCAGTCGGCAAGCTCCTCTTCCAGCGCATGATGCGCCGTGGTGTACCCGCTGACGTGACCCGATCCGCCGCTGCCCACGCCAAATCGCTCCGCGCCCTGCTGCCAGGCGCGGATAATGGCCGGATGCTGGCTCAGCCCGAGATAGTCGTTGCTGGAGAAATTGCAGAACCGCTGGCCTTCACGGGTAAGAAAACGGCCCGCGCCGTTTTCCACCACCCTGCGAACGCGAAATGCCTCTGCCGCCCGACGGTCGTCGAGCGCAGAGTTGATACGTGCCTGCCAGGTCATACGGCTGCCGCGTTGTAGAACTGTTCGGTGTCGGCGTTGAAAATCTGCTGCTCCAGCTGCTGCTGTTGCTCGTTATCGCCCGTCAGCACTTCGGTCTGATGCGGGTTCAGCCCCAGCTTGCGGAACAGCTGAACGTCTTTATCCTCTTCCGGGTTCGGCGTGGTCAGCAGCTTGCAGCCGTAGAAGATGGAGTTGGCTCCGGCCATAAAGCACATCGCCTGGGTCTGCTCGTTCATCTGCTCGCGACCCGCTGAGAGGCGAACGTAAGACGTTGGCATCATGATGCGCGCCACCGCGATGGTACGGATAAAATCAAACGCATCCACGTCGTCGTTGTCCGCCAGCGGCGTGCCCTTGACCTTCACCAGCATGTTGATCGGCACGCTTTCCGGCGGGGTCGGCAGGTTCGCCAGCTGCAGCAGCAGGCCCGCGCGGTCTTTCACGGTTTCGCCTAAGCCCACGATGCCGCCGGAGCAGACCTTAATCCCCGCGTCACGCACTTTATCCAGCGTATCCAGACGCTCCTGGTAGGTACGCGTGGTGATGATGTTGCCGTAAAATTCCGGCGAGGTGTCGAGGTTGTGGTTGTAGTAATCCAGCCCCGCTGCCGAGAGGCGCTGCGCCTGCTCCTCGTTGAGCGTACCGAGCGTCATACAGGCTTCGAGACCCATCTCCTTCACGCCTTTTACCATCTGCTCCAGATACGGCATGTCGCGATCGTGCGGGTTCTTCCACGCCGCGCCCATGCAGAAGCGGGTCGAGCCGGCGTTTTTCGCCTTGCGCGCGGAGTCGAGGACCTGCTCGACTTCCATCAGGCGCTCTGACTCCAGACCGGTTTTGTAGCGTGCGCTCTGCGGGCAATATTTGCAGTCTTCGGGGCAGGCGCCGGTCTTGATCGACAGCAGCGTGCTGACCTGAACATGGCGGGGATCGAAGTGCTGACGATGCACCTGTTGGGCTTCGAACATCAGCTCAAGGAAAGGTTTGTTGAATAATTCAGTAACTTGCGACATCGTCCAGCGTGCGTGGTGAGCCATCGGGCTTCTCCAAAGGGTTTTGTTAATTTTCGGTTCGGTTTATACTCGTAAACCTAAAACTTTTCAAAATGGTTTACAAGTCGATTATGACCCAGGACGATCTCGCCTTCGACAAGCAGCATATCTGGCACCCTTACACCTCCACCACCCGCCCCCTTCCCGTCTATCCGGTTGCCTCCGCCCACGGCTGCGAGCTGCACCTCGCCAGCGGCGAGCGGCTCGTTGACGGCATGTCTTCGTGGTGGGCGGCGATTCACGGGTACAACCACCCGCGCCTGAATGCGGCGATGAAGGCCCAGATTGACCAGATGTCGCACGTGATGTTTGGCGGGATCACTCATCAGCCCGCGGTGGATTTATGCCGTCGTCTGGTGGCGATGACGCCTGAATCGCTGGAGTGCGTATTCCTGGCAGATTCCGGCTCCGTGGCGGTGGAAGTGGCGATGAAAATGGCGCTGCAGTACTGGCACGCCAGAGGCGAAACGCGCCAGCGGTTCCTCACCTTCCGCAACGGCTATCACGGGGATACCTTCGGAGCGATGTCGGTTTGCGATCCGGACAACTCCATGCACAGCCTGTGGAAGGGGTATCTGCCGGAAAACCTGTTTGCCCCTGCGCCGCAGAGCCGCTTCGACGGCGAGTGGAACGAGATGGACATGGTCGGCTTCGCGCGGCTGATGGCGGCGCATCGTCATGAGATTGCCGCCGTGATCCTTGAGCCTATTGTGCAAGGCGCGGGCGGAATGAGGATGTACCACCCGGAATGGCTGAGGCGTATTCGCAGGATGTGCGACCGCGAGGGCATTCTGCTGATTGCCGATGAGATCGCCACCGGCTTTGGCCGCACCGGCAAGCTGTTTGCCTGCGAACATGCGGGCATTGCGCCGGATATTCTGTGTCTGGGTAAAGCGCTGACGGGCGGCACCATGACGCTCTCCGCCACGCTCACGACCCGCCAGGTGGCCGACACCATCAGCGACGGCGAAGCCGGCTGCTTTATGCACGGCCCGACGTTTATGGGTAACCCGCTGGCCTGCGCCGTGGCGAGTGAAAGCCTTGCGATTCTGGAGAGCGGCGAGTGGCAGACGCAGGTTGCGGCGATTGAGGCGCAGCTGAAAACGGAGCTGAGCGCCGCCTCGGGCGCGAATTTCGTGGCGGACGTGCGCGTGCTGGGCGCCATCGGGGTGATTGAAACCACCGATCCGGTGAATATGGCGGCGCTGCAGCGCTTCTTTGTGGACCAGGGCGTGTGGGTGCGGCCTTTCGGCAAGCTTATCTATCTGATGCCGCCGTACAGCATCACGCCAGAGCAGCTTCGAAAATTAACCGACGCGGTTGTAACAGCCGTTAACATTCCCGCGCATTTCATGATTTAACCCAATGCATTACACTTGCTGAACGAGCGATCAACGAGGGTAAACCGTATGAAAATCATCAGTAAAGATCTGCGCGACGGTGAAAAGCTGCCGGAACGGCACGTTTTCAACGGCATGGGGTATCAGGGCGATAACATCTCCCCGCACCTGGCGTGGGACGAGGTTCCGGCAGGCACCAAAAGCTTTGTCGTGACCTGCTACGACCCGGATGCGCCAACCGGTTCCGGATGGTGGCACTGGATTGTGGCGAACCTCCCTGCCGACACGCGCGTCCTGCCGCAGGGTTCGGGTTCAGACCTGGTTGCCCTGCCTGAAGGTGCCATTCAGACGCGCACTGACTTCGGTAAAGCGGGCTACGGCGGCGCGGCGCCACCAAAAGGGGAAACCCACCGTTATATCTTCACGGTGCACGCTCTGGACGTGGAGAAGATTGAGGTCGATGAAGGCGCGAGCGGCGCAATGGTCGGGTTTAACGTGCATTTCCATTCCCTGGGGAGCGCATCGATTACGGCGATGTATTCCTGAAAAAAGCCGGGTGGCGGCTACGCCTTACCCGGCCTGGATTTCGCATTCGTAGGCCCGATAAGCGCAGCGCCACCGGGCAAAAAAATCACAGCACCGAAGGTAACAGCCCCACCAGCCGCCCTTCTTCCAGAAGCTGCATCGCCTTATCAATATCCGGGGCGAAGAAGCGGTCGTCATCGTAATGCGTGACGTGCTCGCGCAGCACCTGACGCGCCTGCTCCAGCAGCGGGCTGGATTTTAGCCCTTCACGCAGATCGATACCCTGACTTGCCGCCAGCCATTCCACCGCCAGCACGCCGCGGGTGTTGGAGGCCATTTCCCAGAGACGACGCCCGGCAGCCGGTGCCATCGAAACGTGATCTTCCTGATTCGCCGAGGTAGGCAGGCTGTCCACGCTGTGCGGATGCGACAGCGCCTTGTTCTCGCTTGCCAGCGCTGCGGCCGTTACCTGAGCGATCATAAAGCCCGAGTTGACCCCGCCGTTACGCACCAGGAACGGTGGCAGCTGGGACATGTGTTTATCCATCATCAGCGCGATACGGCGCTCGGACAACGCGCCGACTTCGGCAATCGCCAGCGCGATATTATCCGCCGCCATTGCCACAGGCTCGGCGTGGAAATTACCGCCGGAGACCACCTCGTTTTCCTGGGCGAACACCAGCGGGTTATCGGACACCGCGTTGGCCTCCACCAGCAGGATCTCCGCCGCCTGGCGCAGCTGCGTCAGGCACGCGCCCATCACCTGCGGCTGGCAGCGCAGGGAATAGGGATCCTGAACCTTCTCGCAGTTATGGTGTGAATCGGCAATTTCGCTGGTGTCGGTAAGCACGTGACGGTACATCGCGGCGGCATCGATCTGCCCGCGCTGACCGCGCACCTCGTGGATGCGGGCATCGAACGGGCGACGCGAGCCCAGCACCGCTTCGGTGGTCAGCGCACCGCACACCACCGCCGAGGCAAACAGATCTTCCGCTTCAAACAGGCCGCGCAGCGCGAAAGCTGTCGATGCCTGCGTGCCGTTCAGCAGCGCCAGCCCCTCTTTCGCCGCCAGCGTGATCGGCGTTAACCCGGCTTTTTTCAGCGCCTCTTTCGCCGGAAGCCACTCGCCCTGCCAGCGCGCTTTGCCTTCACCCAGCAGCAGCAGCGACATGTGCGCCAGCGGCGCGAGATCGCCGGAGGCCCCGACGGAGCCCTTCGCCGGGATCCACGGATAGACCTCCGCATTCACCAGCGCCATCAGCGCCTGGATCACGCTCAGGCGAATGCCGGAGAAACCGCGCGCCAGGCTGTTGATTTTGAGTACCATCATCAGACGGACAATCTCATCGTCAAGCGGCTGGCCAACGCCCGCCGCATGCGACAGCACCAGCGAACGCTGCAGGTTTTCCAGATCGTGCGTCGCGATGCGGGTCTGCGCCAGCAGCCCAAAGCCGGTATTAATCCCGTAAGCCGTGCGCCCTTCGGCAACGATGGCTTCAACGCAGGCGACGCTGTCGTTAATTGCGGCGTGGGCACTTTCATCAAGCGAAAGGGTGACCGGCTGACGCCAGACGTTACGCAGCTGTTTAAGCGTCAGCGAGCCGGGAGTGAGTGTTAACGCGTTCATTCATGCTTTCCTTGTGTGGCAGGGATCATCGGCAGGTTAAGGCCCTGCTCTTTGGCACAGTCAATGGCAATCTCGTAACCCGCATCCGCGTGACGCATCACGCCGGTTGCCGGGTCGTTGTGCAGCACGCGAGCGATACGCGCGGCGGCTTCATCCGTTCCGTCACAGACAATAACCATCCCGGAATGCTGAGAGAAGCCCATCCCCACGCCACCGCCGTGGTGCAGTGACACCCAGGTCGCGCCGCTGGCGGTATTCAGCAGAGCGTTCAGGAGCGGCCAGTCGGAGACCGCATCCGAGCCGTCGCGCATGGCTTCCGTTTCGCGGTTCGGGCTGGCAACGGAGCCGGAGTCCAGGTGGTCGCGGCCAATGACGATCGGCGCGGAAACTTCACCGCTGCGCACCATTTCGTTAAAGGCCAGACCCAGCTTTTGCCGCCACTCCAGCCCTACCCAGCAGATACGCGCCGGCAGGCCCTGGAAGTTAATGCGCTCGCGGGCCATGTCCAGCCAGCGATGCAGATGTTCGTCATCGGCGACGATCTCCTTCACTTTGGCGTCAGTTTTGTAGATATCCTCCGGGTCACCGGACAGGGCAACCCAGCGGAACGGACCGATACCGCGGCAGAACAGCGGACGGATATAGGCCGGAACAAAGCCGGGGAAGTCGAAGGCGTTATTTACGCCCATCTCTTTCGCCATCTGGCGAATGTTGTTGCCGTAATCAAAGGTCGGAATGCCCATCTGGCTGAAAGCCAGCATGGCGGAGACGTGCTCGGCCATGGAGCGCTTCGCGGCAAGCACCGTGCCTTCCGGATCGGTTTCCGCTTTTTGCTGATAGGCTTCCCACG
Source organism: Enterobacter vonholyi (assembly GCF_008364555.1). Lineage (GTDB taxonomy): Bacteria > Pseudomonadota > Gammaproteobacteria > Enterobacterales > Enterobacteriaceae > Enterobacter > Enterobacter vonholyi. Next base: position 23,186 of record NZ_VTUC01000002.1, on the reverse strand, counting down.
TCCAGCCTTTCGGCAGGTAACCGTGCAGCGGGTCATGGGCGCTGGTCTGGTCGGTGACCAGATCCGGACGCACGCCGCGGGCGACGAGTTCAGGAAGAATGTCCGCCGCGTTGCCGCACAGGGCAATCGACACCGCTTTGCCTTCGGACGTGTATTTTTTGATGCGCGCCAGCGCGTCATCGAGATTCTCGGCCTGTTCGTCGACGTAACGGGTGCGCAGACGGAAATCAATGCGGCTCTGCTGGCACTCAATATTCAGCGAACACGCACCGGCCAGCGTGGCGGCCAGCGGCTGCGCGCCGCCCATGCCGCCGAGACCTGCTGTGAGCACCCAGCGGCCTTTCAGCGAGCCGTTGTAGTGCTGGCGACCGGCTTCCACGAAGGTCTCGTAGGTGCCCTGCACGATCCCCTGGCTGCCGATGTAGATCCAGCTCCCGGCGGTCATCTGGCCATACATCGCCAGCCCTTTGGCGTCCAGTTCGTTGAAGTGTTCCCAGGTGGCCCAGTGCGGCACGAGGTTAGAGTTGGCGATCAGCACGCGCGGGGCGTTTTTGTGGGTTTTAAACACGCCAACCGGCTTGCCGGACTGCACCAGCAGGGTTTCGTCGTGTTCGAGTTCGGTCAGGGATTTTACAATTGCGTCATAGCATTCCCAGTTGCGCGCGGCGCGGCCTATGCCGCCGTACACCACCAGCTCGTGGGGGTTTTCCGCCACCTCAGGATCAAGGTTGTTCATCAACATGCGCAGCGGGGCTTCGGTGAGCCAGCTTTTGGCGGTAAGCGTGGTGCCACGCGCGGCGCGGACATCCTGCTGGCGGTATTTACCTGACGACATTGTATGCTCCTCATACGGGACAGATGATGCATTTAGATATACTTGTATAGACAAGCACACACAAGGCCGGATTTAACAAAAAAGATACAATTTTGTTATATTGCGTTAGCGATCACGCTTATAAAACTTATGACATAAAGTGGCCCTGCAGCCGGTAACGGTTCCCCGGGAAAAGCAGCCGGGCATGCGACACAATGTGCGACGAGGACCAGGTTCGACGGCGGATCAGCAGGCACGGGTCGTGCTCTTTAATTCGCAGCCGTTCGCACTCCTGCGGCGTCGCGCGCACGGCTTCCACAATGTGCTCCCCTTCCGTCAGCGGTGCGACGAGCGAGAGATAGGCGTGCGGCGTGGTCTGGGTGTAATCCTGGTTCAGATAGTCCGGTATCCGTTCAGCGTTCACGCAGCGATCCTCAATCTGCACCGGAATGTCGTTCTCAAAATGCACCATCACCGAGTGGAAGATCCGGCTGCCTTCTTTAACATTCAGCTCTACCGCCTGCTCGGCGCTGGCCTGGGTCTCTTCGAGCACCAGTACCTCACAGCGGTGCTGGTGATTACGCGCGGCAATTTCGTCCGCAATACTGCGGATTTCAAACAGGGCGGACTGCCCTTTCGGTTCCGCCACAAACGTCCCCACGCCCTGCAGGCGCACCAGAAGCCCTTCGTCAGTCAGCTCGCGCAGCGCCCGGTTGATGGTCATCCGGCTAAAGCCAAACTGCGCCACCAGATCGGCCTCCGAGGGAATGCGGTCGTGCGGCCGCCAGACGCCGGTGGCGATTTTTTCACTGATCGCCTGCTTCACCTTTTCGTAGAAAGGCGCGGGAGGGCTCGACTGCGGCAGGGGTGAGCGTGAAAACATCGTGACTCCTTGAATAGTGTTATGCCCACCAGTGAGCAATTTGCCAGGCCAGACGGGCGGCAAGCTTTGCGCCCTGCCCGTCCCGATCGTACTGCGGGTTAAACTCTACCAGATCGGCGGCCTGTAGCTTACCGCTGCGGCAGATTTGTTCGATAACCGGGAGAAGATCCAGCGCCGGTATGCCTAACGCGGCCGGCGCGGACACGGCAGGCATTTCGCTGGCGGGCAGGACGTCCAGATCGATCGTCAGATAGACGCGATCGGCCTGGGCCAGCACCTTTTCCAGCGCGGATAGCGCATCGCGCCTGAAATGGAGATCTTCCACCAGCGTGACGTTCAGGCGTTCGGCCTCATCCCACAGCGCCAGCGTGTTCGCCGCCCGGCTCACGCCAAAGCAGGCGTACTGAAATTCCCGCCCGCGCTCATCGCAGTAGTGCGCCAGCTGGCGAAACGGCGTGCCGGACGTCGCCCGGTCGGCCTTGCGCAGATCGAGATGGGCATCAAGGTTGATGATGACAACCCGCTCGTTCGGGAAGGCGTCCAGCACGCCGCGACCGTGCGCCCACGCGGTTTCGTGTCCGCCGCCAAAGACCAGCGTGCGCATCCCGGAGCGTTGGCAGGCTGTCACGGCATCGCTTAACGCCTGCTGTGCCGCCTCAAGCTCGTCACCTTCAACGTAAACCGAGCCCATATCCGCCAGCCGATCGTGTCCCTGATGGCTGGCCATATTCGCCAGCGCTTCTCGCAGTATATCCGGTGCCTGTACGGCGCCGGGCCTGCCCTGATTGCGTTTTACGCCTGCATCACATTCAAAGCCTATCAGCGCAATGCCGGATGCCAGCGGCGTGAACGCTCCCTGCTGCTTTATCGTCTGGAAAATGCGCGTTGCGTTGCTGGCCTCGGCGCTGTCGTCGCGCCCCTGCCAGACCGTTTCGGCTACGGGCCGCCATAGCTTCATACTGCCTCCCCACGGAAAATACGTTGATACAGCGGGTTGCGTCCCGGCTCGTAGACCATCTCTACCGGATGGTGAGCATCCCAGACGATGAAATCAGCGACAAACCCGGCCCGCAGCTGACCGTGGGTTGCACCACGGCCCAGCGCCTGCGCGGCATGGCGCGTGACGCCAGCCCAGGCTTCTTCAGGCGTCAGGCCAAACTGGACGCAGGCCATGTTCATCGCCAGGTGCAGGCTGGCAAACGGGCTGGTGCCGGGGTTATAGTCGGTGGCGACCGCCATCGGCACACCGTGTTTTCTGAGCTGTTCCACCGGCGGACGCTGGCGCTCCTGCAGAAAATAGAACGCGCCGGGGAGCAGTACCGCAACCGTACCGCTTTGCGCCATCGCCTGAATGCCTGCCTCGTCGAGATATTCGATATGATCGGCGGAGAGTCCTTTATACCGGCTGACCAGCGCCGCACCGCCCTGATTTGAAAGCTGCTCAACATGCCCTTTCACCGGGATACCGAGCGCGGTTGCCGCCTTAAAGAGGCGCTCGGTTTGCGACGAGGTAAAGCCGACGTTTTCGCAGAACACGTCTACTGCTTCGTATAACTCTTTTTGCCACAGCGTGGGCAATATCTGCTCACAGACCAGCGTGAGGTACGCGTCCGGATCCTGTCGGTATTCCGGCGGAGCCGCATGGGCCGCCAGCAGCGTTGGGCTGATATCGATCGGATTATTGAGGCTCAGCTGGCGGGCAACCTGCAGCATCTTCTCTTCGGCTTCGGCGTTGAGACCGTATCCGGATTTGATTTCAACGGTCGTCACGCCTTCATTCATCAAACGCTGAAGCCGCTGCTGCGCCAGCTTAAGCAGGGTTTCGGTTGTGCTGCTGCGCGTCGCCGTCACGGTAGCGTTAATTCCGCCCCCCTGGGCGCTGATGGTTTGATAAGAGACGCCGTTCAGACGCTGCTCCCATTCCGCCGCGCGATCGCCGCCAAATACCAGGTGGGTATGGCAGTCAATCATGCCAGGCGTGACCAGACGCCCCTGGAGATCGACGCAGTGACGGTGTCCGGCCGGAATGTCAGATTCAGGGATCACGGCCAAGATAGTTTGACCCCTTACGACCAGGGCATGTTGCTCTTTCAATCCATAGGGCGCAGATACGTCCGGCACCATCGTAGCCAGTCGCGCATTTCGCCATATCACATCGTCGGGATGAATCTGCTGCATGGGCATTCCACTTGTCATAGGTTGTATAGACATTTATTTGCATCCACCGTCTACTGTCAACCGCCTTGAAGGAAAATGTTAGTTATTTGTGATCACTTACTTGCCGCTCTCGGGCTAAAAATGGAACTTTTACCCTTTTTATCTTCCCGTTTCGCTCAACTTAGTATAAAAAAGCAGGCTATTTCGTCTGTCCCGTAAAGACTTGCATACCCAGGAGCTCTACCTTGAACATTTCCAGGATTTCCCGTCTGGCGTTAGCACTCGCCTTTGGCGTGACCTTATCCGCTTGCAGTTCAACACCACCGGATCAGCGACCTTCTGAGCAGGTTGCGCCCGGTACCGCCTCCCGCCCGATTTTGTCCGCTGATGAAGCGAAAAACTTCGACCGTGCACACTACTTCTCAGCGATGGATCCTAACGCTGCGCCGTGGACCCCGTCGTCTATTAATCTGCCGAAACAGCCTGACTTCGTGGTTGGCCCGGCGGGTGCGCAGGGCGTAACGCATACCTCAATTCAGGCTGCGGTTGATGCTGCCATCACTAAACACAGCGCGTCTCGCCAGTACATCGCGATTCTGCCTGGTGAATATGAAGGCACCGTGTATGTTCCGGCGGCACCGGGCAGCATTACGCTTTACGGTCTGGGCGAAAAAGCGATTGACGTAAAAATTGGCCTGGCGATTGATTCCGAAATCGACAGCAACACCTGGCGTCACCTGGTGAACCCGGCCGGTAAATATATGCCGGGCAAACCGGCGTGGTATATGTTTGATAACTGCCAGAGCAAGCGTTCTGCCACCATTGGCGTAATGTGCTCGGCGGTATTCTGGTCTCAGAATAACGGTCTGCAGCTGCAGAACCTGACCATTCAGAATACCCTGGGTGACAGCGTTGACGCCGGTAACCACCAGGCCGTTGCGCTGCGTAGCGATGGCGATAAGGTGCAGATTAACAACGTCAACATTCTAGGCCGTCAGAACACCTTCTTCGTGACCAACAGCGGCGTGCAGAACACCCTGCAGAATAACCGTCTGACCCGTACCCTTGTGACCAACAGCTACGTTGAAGGTGACGTGGACCTGGTGTCTGGTCGCGGCGCGGTGGTGTTTGATAATACCGATTTCCGCGTGGTGAACTCACGTACTCAGCAGGAAGGTTACGTGTTTGCTCCGGCAACCCAGTCGAACCTCTTCTTCGGCTTCCTGGCCGTGAACAGCCGCTTTAATGCTGCCGGTGACGGCGTGGCGCAGCTGGGACGCTCCCTGGACGTGGACTCAGCCACCAACGGTCAGGTTGTGATCCGCGACAGCGTGATCAACGAAGGCTTCAACATGGCGAAACCGTGGGCGGATGCCGCGATCTCCAAACGTCCGTTCTCCGGCAACACCGGTGCGGTGGATGATAAAGGGAACGTGCAGCGCAACCTGAACGACGCTAACTTCAACCGCATGTGGGAATACAACAACCGCGGTCTGGGTAGCAAAGTGGTTGCTGAGCCGAAGCAGTAAGCTGTTTTGCCGGGTGACGGCTTCGCCTTACTCGGCCTACAGATGATGCAGGCCCGGTAATCGCAGTGCCACCGGGCATAAAAAAACCTCGCATTTGCGAGGTTTTTTGTTTTAAGCAGCTTAGTGAGCGTTAACTACCACCCACATTGGCCCCTGGCCTACGGCGTAGCGCCCTTTTTCTTCCAGCAGTCCCTGCTCGCCTTTAATTTCGTACAGCGCAATGTGGTGGGATTTCTGCCCCGCCGCAATCAGGTATTTGCCGCTGTGATCGATATTAAAGCCGCGCGGCTGGGTTTCCGTTGGCTGGAACCCTTCAATCGCCAGTACGCTGCCGTCTTCAGAGACGCTAAAGACGGTAATCAGGCTGGAGGTACGGTCACAGGCGTACAGATGGCGGCCATCTGGCGTAATGTGGATATCCGCCGCCCAGCGGGTGTCGGAGAAATCAGACGGCATCATGTCCAGCGTCTGCACGCACTCAATCTGACCGTTTGGATCTTTCAGTTCCCATACGTCCACTGAGCTGTTCAGTTCGTTGACCACGTAGGCATACTGCTGGTTCGGGTGGAAGACCATATGACGCGGACCAGCGCCTTCAACAGTCGTAACTTCAGCTGGATTCTGCGCCACCAGGTGACCATCGTCGCTCAGGGTAAACAGGCAGATACGATCCTGCTTCAGCGCAGGTACCCACAGCGTGCGGTTATCCGGAGAGATATTCGCCGAGTGGCAGCCTTCCAGCCCTTCCACCACGTCCACGGTTTCGACCGGAATGCCATCCTCCAGACGCGTTACGCTGACGCAGCCCGCGTTATACGAGCCGCTGAAGACAAAGTTACCTTTACGATCGGTTGAGATATGGGTTGGGCTGCCCGGCAACGGGGCTTCAGCAGTGTACGTCAGCGCGCCGTCGTCCGGAGAAATGCGATAGGCCAGCACGCGAAACTCCGGGCGCACACCCACGTACAAGAAACGTTTATCCGGGCTGATGACCATCGGCTGTACCTGGCCTGGCACATCAACAACCTGAACCAGCGTGAGTGTCCCTTCGGTATTTAAACGCCAGACGTGGATCTGCTGGCTTTCAGGACTGGCGGTATAAACGGTTTGTTTCATGAATATTCACTCCTCACTGCGCATGAAAGTAGTTAACTTTTGACGGTGAATGCTGAATTGTCGACAGGAATTTTGAAGCGTTCGCCTCTCGGTGTACCATCCCATCAAAACGTAAATTCAATATTAACCCGGGAAAACAGATGACCTCGCGTGTGATTGCTCTGGATTTAGACGGTACCTTACTGACGCCGCAAAAAACCCTTCTCCCCTCTTCTCTGGAAGCGCTTAAACGCGCGCAGGAAGCGGGATATCAACTCCTTATCGTAACGGGTCGACATCACGTTGCCATTCACCCTTTTTATCAGGCACTGGCGTTAGATACACCTGCAATTTGTTGTAATGGCACTTATTTGTATGATTATCAGGCAAAAAAGGTTTTAGAATCCGACCCGCTGCCGGTTCCCCAGGCGCTGCAACTGATTGATCTGCTGGATGAGCATGCCGTTCACGGCCTGATGTATGTGGATAACGCGATGGTCTACGAGCGCCCTACCGGCCACGTGGTGCGCACCAGCAACTGGGCGTTGTCCCTGCCTGAAGCGCAGCGTCCCGTCTTTACCCAGGTTTCCTCCCTGCGTCAGGCGGCCCAGGACGTTGAGGCTATATGGAAATTCGCCCTGACGGATGAAGACACCACCAAGCTGAATGCCTTCGCGAAACACGTGGAACAGACGCTGGGTCTGGAGTGCGAATGGTCCTGGCACGATCAGGTGGATATTGCCCGCAAAGGCAACAGCAAAGGCAAACGCCTGACGCAGTATGTGGAATCAAAAGGCTGGTCGATGCAGGACGCGATCGCCTTCGGCGACAACTACAACGACATAAGCATGCTGGAAGCCGCCGGTACCGGCGTGGCGATGGGCAATGCCGACGACGCGGTAAAAGCGCACGCCAACGTGGTGATTGGCGACAACACCACCGACAGCATCGCGCAGTACATTTACACTCACCTGCTGTAATCAGGCGGTGATCGAGACGCTCTTAATTTGCGCGTAAAGCCACAGTCCGGGTTTGATCCCTAACTCATCCCTGGCCCACGGGCTGATGCGCGCCCAGAGCGTCCTGCTGCCGACCTCGAGCTTCACTTCCACTTGCCCGTTATCATCAAAACATTCCGCCACTTTGGCGCGCAGGATATTTCGAATACTGGTTTGCAGCGGGGGCTGCAGCACCAGCGAGACGTCCGACGCCTGGATGCGAATACGCAGCGCGGACTGTAACGGCTTGTCGATCTTATTGACCCACAGGTGCTGATCGCCCAGCGCCAGCGCCGTCATCGCGTAGTGCGGATGATGTTCCAGGACGCTTACTTTCAGAATGCTGCTCTGCTGTTCCCGGGGCAACCAGGGGTGCATCACGCTGCTGCCCCACACCTCTTCCAGGTTGCCGAAGGCCTTGACGCTGCCCTCTTCCAGCACCAGCACTTTGTCGGCCAGATGGAGGATCTCATCCAGCGAATGGCTGACGTAGAGCATCGGAATATTAATTTCCCGCGTCAGGCGCTGTAGATAAGGCAGAAGTTCGCGTTTACGCGGAATATCCAGCGAGGCCAGCGGTTCGTCGAGCAGCAGCAGTTCGGGTGCGGTCAGCAACGCGCGGCCAATGGCCACGCGCTGTTTTTCTCCACCGGAGAGCGAGGATGGCAGCCTGTCGAGCAATGGCTCAATACCTAAAAGCGTCACCAGCTTATCAAACTGCCCGGCCATGCTTTTCGCCATGCCGTAACGCAGGTTGCCGCGCACGCTGTAGTGCGGGAACAGGCGTGCATCCTGGAAAACATAGCCGATGCGGCGTTTATCCGGCGAGAGGTAAACCTTATTCTCCACGTCATTCAGGACCCGGTCATTCAGGACAATACGGCCAGACTGCGGACGCGTCAGGCCGCTGATGGCATTAATCAGCGACGTTTTTCCCGCCCCCGACACGCCAAAGATGGCGGTGATTCCGCTTGCCGGCAGCGTTTCATTAAGCGTCAGGGTATGGTTTCCCAGCGTCTGGGTGAAATGGAGTTCCAGCATGCTTATTTCCCCATCCGCTCGCGGCTGAGCCGCGCCAGCCATTCAGACACCATTAGCGACACCAGCGCCAGCACAATTGAAATGATACACAGCCGCGCCGCCGCGCCTTCACCGCCCGGCGTTTGAATCAGCGTATACATGGCCGACGGAATCGTCCGCGTCTCACCGGGTATGTTCGACACAAACGTGATCGTCGCGCCAAACTCGCCGAGCGAGCGGGCGAAGGCCAGCACCGTCCCGACAATAATGCCGGGTAACGTCAGGGGCAGCGTGATGGTGAAAAAGACGCGCCAGCGCCCGGCGCCCAGCGTGCGGGCCGCCTGTTCAAGCTTCATGTCCACCCCTTCCAGCGCGAGACGTATCGCCCGCACCATCAGTGGGAATGACATCACCGCCGCAGCCAGTACCGCACCGCGCCAGCTAAAAGCGAACGTCAGCCCAAACCAGTCGTAGAGCTTCTCGCCGATAAAACCGCGTCGCCCCATCGAAATCAGCAGCAGGTAACCGACCACTACGGGCGGCAACACGAGCGGAAGATGAAGCACGCTGTCGAGCAGCGTTTTGCCGGGAAACTGACAGCGAACCAGTAGCCAGGCAAAGAAGATCCCAAAGGGCAAACTCAGCGCAACCGCCAGGGAAGAGACTTTAAGGCTCAGCAGAACAGCCTGCCATTCAGGATCGGTCAATATCATCAGTGAGTCGTAAATCCGTAACGTTTAAAGATAGCGGACGCTTCAGGCCCCTTCAGATAATCGCGGAAAGCCGTCACGGTCGCATTTTTATGTCCATCAACAATCGCAACAGGATATTCCACTTTCTTGTGGGAGTCTTCCGGGAACGTTGCCACCACTTTCACCCCCTTACTGGCTACGGCATCAGAGCCATACACAATGCCCAGCGGGGCTTCGTTGCGTTCCACCAGCGCCAGCGCGCCGCGCACGTCTTCGGCCGGGGCCAGCTTCGGCGACAACGTCTCCCATGCGCCCAGCTTTTGCAGCGCTTCTTTGGCATAAATCCCGGCCGGAACGTGCGCCGGGTCGCCCACCGCCAGACGGCCACCGTTCAGCAGGCTCGTCCAGTTGGTCTGTTTGTTGATAGTGATGTCCGCCTGCGCGCTGCCTTTTGGCGCCACGACAACCAGGCTATTCCCCAGCAGCGTTTCGCGGGTTGTCGCATCAATTGATTTCTTCTCCGCCGCGTAATCCATCCACTTCTGATCCGCCGAGATGAACAGATCCGCCGGTGCGCCCGCTTCTATCTGGCGAGCCAGCGTCGAGGAAGAGGCAAAAGAGGAGACCACCTCGACGTTTTTCTCTTTTTTATACGCCGCCGCAATATCCTGCAGCGCGTTAGTCAACGACGCCGCCGCAAAGACCGTGATTTTACCCTCGTCCGCCAGCGCGTGTCCGGTAAGGGAAAGCGTCAATGTTGCCCCTGCAAAAAGGCGTACCCATGAACGTGCCATCTGTAACTCCTGTGAGTAGCGTTATATACAAATTAATATAACGATAACGTCAGGGAGATCCCAGCGTTTAATCGTACCGCTGAATGGGTAAACCGGTGTGATGCGTTAAATTATATCGGCGAAAACGGGAAAATCTTGAGAGCAAAACGCCCGGACAAGCCGGGCGTTTTGAGGGGAATCAATGCTGCTTTTTAGCCTGGTCTCTGTGACCAATGTTCGAAAAGACGTTGAACACTTCACCCAGGCCGTAGATGGCACCGAGGATGATGGCCATCACTACTGGTACCATGATCACGGCGAATACCAGACTTTTCAACAACTCTAACATGGTTTTCTCCAGATATTGTGAATGACTCATTCTACCCTGAATAGTGAGAAAAACATCCCCTTTTGTGCGGTACCCTTTGCGCCCTGCACCATTTGGGTCACAATACTCTTTTTGCCAGGACACTGTTATGCAGGCCGAAATTCTCCTCACTCTACGACTTCAGCAAAAGCTTTTCGCCGATCCGCGACGTATCGCCCTGCTTAAACAAATAGAACAAACGGGCTCGATTAGCCAGGGGGCGAAAAACGCGGGAATCAGCTATAAAAGCGCCTGGGACGCCATCAACGAGATGAACACCCTGAGCGAACACCCGCTGGTGGACAGAGCCACGGGCGGCAAAGGCGGCGGCGGTGCGATCGTGACGCGTTATGGCCAGCGCCTTATTCAGCTTTACGATCTGCTGGCGCAGATCCAGCAAAAAGCGTTTGATGTGTTGAGCGATGACGATAACGTTCCGCTGGACAGTCTGCTGGCCGCCATTTCCCGCTTCTCTTTACAAACCAGCGCCCGCAACCAGTGGTTTGGTACGGTGACGGCGCGCGACGATCTCCAGGTACAGCAGCATATTGAGATCCTGCTTGCCGATGGCACCACCCGTCTGAAAGCCGCCATAACGGCGCAGAGCGCAGAGCGTCTTGAGCTTGATGAAGGTAAAGAGGTGCTGGTGCTGCTGAAAGCGCCGTGGGTCACTATCACGCGCGATCCCGACGCGGCAAAGGCAGCAGATAACCAGCTGCCGGGCACAATCAGCCATATCGAACGCGGCCAGGCGCAATGCGAAGTGCTTATGACCCTGGCAGATGGGCAACCGCTCTGTGCGACCATACCGCTCAGCGAGTCGGACGACTTAGAAGAAGGTGCTGTCGTCACCGCTTATTTCAACGCGGACCGGGTGATTATCGCCACTTTGTGCTGAGCACATTGACAATCGAACCGACAGTGCGTATCCCTGATATCTGGTGCTGCAAAAACAGGGATAAATCATGTCATCATTGCATATTTCGCAAGGCACGTTTCGTCTTAGCGATACCCGAACGCTAACGATTGCTGATTTGACGATTCGCGCGGGTGAAAGCTGGGCGTTTGTCGGCACTAACGGCAGCGGTAAATCCGCGCTGGCCCGCGCGCTGGCGGGAGAGCTCAACCTCCTCAAAGGCGAATACCAGAGCGACTTTACGCGCCTGACGCGCCTGTCGTTTGAACAACTTCAAAAGCTGGTCAGCGACGAGTGGCAGCGCAACAACACCGATTTACTCAGCCCTGGCGAAGACGATACCGGCCGTACGACGGCGGAAATTATTCAGGATGAAGTGAAGGATCCCGCCCGCTGCCAGCGCCTGGCAGAACAGTTCGGTATCACCCCTCTACTGAACCGGCGCTTTAAATACCTTTCGACCGGCGAGACGCGAAAAACGCTGCTTTGTCAGGCGCTGATGAGCGAACCTGAACTGCTTATTCTGGACGAACCGTTCGACGGTCTTGACGTGCAGTCCCGGGCGCAGCTGACGTCTCTGCTGGCGTCGCTTAATCAGCAGGGATATACCCTCGTGCTGGTGCTTAACCGCTTCGATGAAATTCCGGAATTTATCCAGCACGCGGGCGTCCTGGCCGACTGTAACCTGACCGAGACCGGCGAAAAAACCGCGCTGCTTAAGCAGGCGCTGATTGCCCAACTCGCGCACAGCGAACAGCTCGACGGTATTACCCTTCCGGAACCCGACGCCCCGTCGGCGCGCCACGCGCTTGATCCCCACCAGCCGCGCATCGTGCTGCGGGATGGTGTGGTCTCTTATGACGATCGCCCGATCCTTAATCACCTCAACTGGACGGTCAATCCAGGCGAGCACTGGCAGATTGTCGGCCCCAACGGCGCGGGAAAATCGACGCTGCTGAGCCTGATCACCGGCGATCATCCGCAGGGCTACAGCAACGACCTCACGCTGTTTGGTCGGCGTCGCGGCAGCGGCGAAACCATCTGGGATATCAAAAAACACATCGGCTACGTCAGCAGCAGCCTGCATCTGGATTACCGGGTCAGTACCACGGTACGCAACGTGATCCTCTCCGGGTATTTTGATTCCATCGGTATTTATCAGGCGGTGTCGGATAAACAACATAAGCTCGCCCAGCAGTGGCTGGACATTCTGGGCATGGACAACCGGGTTGCTGACGCGCCGTTTCATAGTCTTTCGTGGGGGCAGCAGCGTCTGGCCCTGATCGTTCGCGCGCTGGTGAAACACCCTACGCTGCTGATCCTCGACGAACCGCTGCAGGGACTCGACCCGTTGAACCGCCAGCTTATCCGCCGCTTTGTGGATGTCCTGATTAGCGAAGGTGAAACGCAGCTGCTTTTCGTTTCACATCATGCCGAAGATGCCCCCGCCTGCATCACGCATCGCCTGGAGTTTGTTCCGGACGGTGAGGGTTATCGCTACCTTCTCAGCAACGTTGATTAACCGTGGAGGGCTCTGCCCTCCTCTTTTTCAGATAACTTGCATCAATACATCGCTATCTCTTTGATCTAGAATGCTCTCAGTCATGAAAAAAGTGAGTGTGAAAACGAGTGTAAACGATTCCACTATTTTATCCCATGTCACACTTTTCGCGTCTCTGTTATGCTATGGTTATTACATACCATAAGCCAAATGGAGCGAAATATGCGAGTTCTGGTAACAGGTGGTAGCGGTTACATAGGTAGTCATACCTGCGTGCAACTGCTGCAAAACGGCCATGACGTCATCATTCTCGACAACCTGTGCAACAGTAAGCGCAGCGTGCTGCCTGTGATTGAACGTCTTGGCGGTAAACAACCGACTTTTGTGGAAGGCGACATCCGCAACGAAGCGCTGATGACCGAGATCCTTCACGACCACGCCATAGAAGCGGTGATCCACTTCGCGGGTCTGAAAGCGGTCGGTGAATCCGTTGCGAAGCCGCTCGAGTATTACGACAACAACGTCAACGGCACTCTGCGTCTCATCTCCGCCATGCGCGCGGCGAACGTCAAAAACTTCATCTTTAGCTCCTCCGCCACCGTCTACGGCGATCAACCGAAAATTCCTTACGTTGAAAGCTTCCCGACCGGTACCCCGCAAAGCCCGTACGGCAAAAGCAAGCTGATGGTGGAGCAGATCCTGACCGACCTGCAAAAAGCCCAGCCGGAGTGGAGCATCGCGCTGCTGCGCTACTTCAACCCGGTCGGCGCGCATCCGTCTGGCGATATGGGTGAAGATCCCCAGGGCATCCCAAACAACCTGATGCCGTATATCGCCCAGGTTGCCGTTGGCCGTCGCGACTCGCTGGCGATTTTTGGCAATGACTATCCGACCGAAGACGGCACCGGCGTGCGCGACTACATCCACGTAATGGATCTGGCCGACGGTCACGTTGCGGCCATGCAGCAGCTGGCTGACAAACCGGGCGTGCATATTTACAACCTCGGCGCCGGAGTCGGCAGCAGCGTGCTGGACGTGGTTAACGCCTTCAGCAAAGCCTGCGGCAAGCCGGTGAACTACCACTTCGCACCGCGTCGCGAGGGCGATCTGCCTGCTTACTGGGCCGATGCCACCAAAGCCGACAAAGAGCTTAACTGGCGTGTGACGCGCACGCTTGATGAAATGGCACAGGATACCTGGCACTGGCAGTCACGCCACCCGCAAGGCTATCCGGACTAAGGATCCGTCATGACGCAATTTAATCCCGTCGATCATCCGCATCGTCGTTTTAACCCGTTAAGCGGGCAATGGATTTTAGTTTCTCCGCATCGCGCTAAGCGCCCCTGGCAGGGGGCGCAGGAGACGCCTGCAAAACAGACCCTGCCGCAGCACGACCCGGACTGCTTCCTCTGTCCAGGCAACACGCGCGTTACCGGGGATAAAAACCCGGACTACAAAGGCACCTTCGTGTTCACAAACGATTTTGCCGCCCTGATGACCGACACGCCGGACGCGCCTGAAAGCCACGATCCGCTGATGCGCTGCGAAAGCGCGCGCGGAACCAGCCGCGTGATCTGCTTCTCGCCCGATCACAGCAAGACGCTGCCGGAGCTGAGCGTGGACGCGCTGAAAGAGGTCGTCAGCACCTGGCAGGCGCAAACCGCAGAGCTGGGGCAGAGCTATCCTTGGGTGCAGGTGTTCGAAAACAAAGGCGCGGCCATGGGCTGCTCGAACCCCCATCCGCACGGCCAGGTCTGGGCGAACAGCTTCCTGCCTAACGAAGCCGAGCGTGAAGGCCGTCTGCAGAAAGCGTATTACGCGGAAAACGGCTCGCCGATGCTGGTGGACTACGCGCAGCGTGAACAGGCCAACGGCAGCCGTACCGTGGTGGAAACCGAACACTGGCTGGCCGTCGTGCCTTACTGGGCCGCGTGGCCGTTTGAGACGCTGCTGCTGCCGAAAGCACATGTTCTGCGTATTACCGATCTCAGCGACGCGCAGCGCGACGACCTTGCCCTGGCGCTGAAAAAGCTGACCAGCCGTTACGACAATCTGTTCCAGTGCTCCTTCCCGTACTCCATGGGCTGGCACGGCGCACCGTTTAACGGGGAAGAGAATCAGCACTGGCAGCTGCATGCCCATTTCTATCCGCCGCTGCTGCGCTCTGCGACGGTGCGTAAATTTATGGTGGGCTACGAAATGCTGGCAGAAACCCAGCGTGATCTGACGGCGGAACAGGCGGCTGAACGTCTGCGTGCCGTTAGCGACGTCCACTATCGCGAATCAGGAGTCTAAAAAATGAGTCTGAAAGATAAAACACAATCCCTGTTTGCTGAGAAATTTGGCTACCCTGCCACCCACGTTATCCAGGCGCCAGGCCGCGTTAACCTGATCGGTGAACACACCGACTATAACGACGGTTTTGTGCTGCCGTGCGCCATCGATTACCAGACCGTTATTAGCTGTGCGAAACGCGACGACCGTAAAGTCAGCGTGATTGCGGCTGATTACGGTAATGAGACGGACGAATTTTCCCTCGATGCCCCAATTGTGACACACGACAGCCAGCAGTGGTCTAACTACGTGCGCGGCGTCGTGAAACACCTTCAGAAGCGTAACAAGAACTTCGGCGGTGCGGATTTAGTCATCAGCGGCAACGTGCCGCAGGGTGCGGGCTTAAGCTCCTCTGCGTCTCTGGAAGTTGCCGTCGGCACCGTATTCCAGCAGCTTTATCATCTGCCGCTGGATGGCGCGCAAATCGCCCTGAATGGTCAGGAAGCAGAAAACCAGTTCGTGGGCTGTAACTGCGGCATTATGGACCAGCTGATCTCCGCGCTCGGGAAAAAAGAGCATGCCCTGTTAATTGATTGCCGTTCGCTGGGAACCAAAGCCGTTCCCCTGCCAAAAGGCGCGGCCGTGGTGATCGTTAACAGCAACTTTAAGCGCACGCTGGTGGGCAGCGAATACAACACCCGCCGCCAACAGTGTGAAACCGGCGCCCGTTTCTTCCAGCAGCCAGCCCTGCGCGACGTAACGCTCAATGAATTTAACAAAGTGGCGCACGAGCTGGATCCGGTTGTCGCCAAACGCGTTCGTCACGTGCTGACGGAAAATGCCCGTACGGTTGAAGCCGCGTCCGCGCTGGCGAAAGGTGACCTGAAACGCATGGGTGAGCTGATGGCGGAATCGCATGCCTCCATGCGCGATGATTTTGAAATCACCGTTCCGCAGATCGACACCCTGGTGGAGATCGTCAAAGCGACCATTGGCGACAAAGGCGGCGTGCGCATGACGGGCGGCGGTTTTGGCGGCTGTATCGTTGCGCTGGTGCCAGAAGAGTTGGTCCCTGCCATACAGGATGCCGTGGCGAAGCAGTACGAAGCCAAAACAGGCATCAAAGAAACCTTTTATGTTTGTAAAGCATCACAAGGAGCCGGACAGTGCTAAACGAAACACCTACACTCGCACCGGATGGTCTGCCGTATCGCCTGTTAACCCTGCGCAACAGCGCTGGGATGGTCGTTACGCTGATGGACTGGGGTGCTACCCTTCTTTCTGCCCGCGTACCGATGCCGGACGGCAGCGTGCGCGAGACCCTGCTCGGCTGCGCCTCGCCCGAGCAGTATGTCAATCAGTCTGCCTATCTGGGCGCGTCCGTTGGGCGATATGCTAACCGCATCGCGAAAAGCCGTTTTGAACTCAACGGCGAGCAGTACACCCTGCTTTCAAGCCAGGGTGAGAACCAGCTGCACGGCGGGCCGGACGGGTTTGATAAACGCCGCTGGAAGATTGTTCGTCAAAACGACGGTGAAGTGCTGTTCTCACTGGATTCGCCTGATGGCGATCAGGGCTTCCCGGGGAACCTTACCGCGTCCGCGCGCTTTACGCTGACCGATGACAACCGTATCGCCATTGAATACCGCGCGAAGGTCGACAGGCCGTGTCCGGTCAACCTGACCAATCACGCGTACTTTAATCTGGATGGTAGCCAGTGCGATGTGCGTGAGCACAAGCTGCAGATCCTGGCGGATGCGTATCTGCCGGTTGACGAGATGGGCATTCCATATCAGGGCCTCAAAGACGTGAGCGGCACAAGCTTTGACTTCCGCAGCGCGAAAACCATCGCCCGGGATTTCCTGAGCGATGACGATCAGCGTAAGGTGAAAGGCTACGATCACGCTTTCCTGCTGCAGGCCAAAGGTGATGTGAAGCAGCCTGCCGCGCAGGTCTGGTCTGCGGATGACAAGCTGCAGATGACGGTTTATACCACTGCCCCTGCCCTGCAGTTTTACTCAGGCAACTACCTCGGCGGCACGACGGCGCGCGAACACGATGAGTACAGCGACTGGCAAGGCCTGGCGCTGGAGAGCGAGTTCCTGCCGGACAGCCCGAACCATCCGGAATGGCCGCAGCCAGGCTGCGTGCTGCACCCGGGTGAAGAGTACGTGAGCGTGACGGAATACCATTTTATTCCACATTAATATTCAGCCCTCCCTCCGGAGGGCTTTTTTCTGCACGCCTTGCTGAAAATAGCGCCGATCGCAGACAAAATCATAACCCTGGATTCACAAGCATCTTACACTCAGAGACTATTTTCGCTATGGTTAGGGTTAAGCGTTGCTGCTGGCACGGCCACGGCAATATAATGAGAATTGTTATCATTCTAAAAATGCTTGAGGAGTAAGAGATGGCTATTACTAAGCTGGTCCTGGTGCGTCACGGCGAAAGCCAGTGGAACAACGAAAACCGCTTTACCGGTTGGTACGACGTTGATCTGTCCGAGAAAGGCGTAAGCGAAGCAAAAGCAGCAGGTAAACTGCTGAAGGAAGAAGGCTTCAGCTTTGATTTTGCTTACACCTCTGTGCTGAAACGTGCCATCCACACCCTGTGGAACGTGCTGGACGAACTGGATCAGGCCTGGCTGCCGGTTGAGAAGTCCTGGAAACTGAACGAACGTCACTACGGTGCGCTGCAGGGCCTGAACAAAGCGGAAACCGCTGAGAAATATGGCGACGAGCAGGTTAAACAGTGGCGTCGCGGCTTCGCAATCACCCCGCCAGAGCTGACCAAAGATGACGAGCGCTACCCTGGCCACGACCCGCGTTACGCGAAGCTGACCGACGCTGAGCTGCCAACCACCGAGAGCCTGGCGCTGACCATCGACCGCGTTGTGCCTTACTGGAACGAAACCATTCTGCCACGCCTGAAGAGCGGCGAGCGCGTGATCATCGCGGCTCACGGTAACTCTCTGCGTGCGCTGGTGAAATACCTGGACAACATGGGAGAAGACGAAATCCTCGAACTGAACATCCCAACCGGCGTACCGCTGGTGTATGAGTTCGACGAAAACTTCAAGCCAATCAAACACTACTATCTGGGTAACGCAGAAGAGATCGCGGCGAAAGCAGCGGCTGTTGCGAACCAGGGTAAAGCGAAGTAATTTTCGCCAGACATAAAAAAAGCGCGGAGCCTTCCGCGCTTTTTTATTTGTGCCTGAGAATTCAGCCGCGGCGCGCTTTTACCGCATTTGCCAGCTGGCGCAGGATGGCGTCGGTATCGTCCCAGCCGATGCAGGCATCGGTCACGCTTTTGCCGTACACCAGCGGCTCGCTGCCTTCCAGGTTCTGGTTACCTTCAACCAGATGGCTTTCGATCATCACCCCAATCACCGCCTTCTCACCGCCGGCAATCTGCTGGCAGACGTCTGCACCCACTTCCATCTGCTTTTTAAACTGCTTGCTGGAGTTGGCATGGCTGAAATCGATCATCACCTGCGGCGGCAGTCCGGCTTTTTCCAGCCCGACTTTCACTTCTGCCACGTGTTTCGCGCTGTAGTTCGGCTCTTTACCGCCGCGCAGAATGATGTGGCAGTCACCGTTCCCGCTGGTGTTAACGATGGCGGAGTGACCCCATTTTGTCACGGACAGGAAGCAGTGCGGCGCACCAGCGGCGTTGATGGCATCAATAGCCACCTTAATGGTGCCGTCAGTGCCATTTTTGAAACCCACCGGGCAAGAAAGACCGGACGCCAGCTCGCGGTGGACCTGAGATTCAGTCGTGCGCGCACCAATTGCGCCCCAGCTCATCAGGTCTGCAAGGTATTGTGGCGTAATCATGTCCAGGAATTCACCGGCCGCAGGCAAGCCGCTGTCGTTGATCTCAAGTAGCAGCTTGCGCGCAATGCGCAGGCCGTCGTTGATCTGGAAGCTGTTATCCATGTGCGGATCGTTAATCAATCCTTTCCAGCCAACGGTGGTGCGCGGTTTTTCAAAATAGACGCGCATGACGATTTCCAGCTCATCCTTTAGCTCTTCACGGAGGGTGAGCAGACGGGCGGCGTATTCTTTCGCGGCTGCAGGATCGTGAATGGAGCACGGACCAATCACCACCAGAAGACGATCGTCATTACCTTTCAGGATCTTATGGATCGCTTTACGAGCATGAGAAACCGTGTTTGCGGCATTTTCAGTGGCGGGGAATTTCTCAAGGAGCGCTACAGGAGGTAATAACTCATTGATCTCTTTAATGCGTAAATCGTCGTTCTGATAATTCATCTTCGTTCCAGCTCTGCCATATCTTTAGTAATGAAAGCAATCCTTTCAATCTATCTTGTCGACCAGGAAGTGTAAACACGGTTTTACACTTCACGCAGATAATTCCTGGAATTCGCCTAAAAATCGCCACAAAATAGCGAAAAACGAGATCTAACCTAAGCTTTTTAACTGTAACAACCAATTTTTACACGCTTAAACGCGATTCCCTACTGACGTAAGTCCGTAAGGCGGGATCTTTCGCCTCTGAAAAAGATGCACTGTTGGAGAATGTTATCCAGCGTAACGACAAGAACAGGAGCACCATGATGAAAATGACAAAACTGGCAACTCTCTTCCTGACCGCTACACTCACTCTGGCCAGCGGCAGCGTCCTGGCTGCGGAAACGGGCACCTCAGACAGCAACGGTGACGCCAATGCGGCTGCGGCAGCAGGTCAGCCTGCGCCTGATGCGAAACAGAATATCGCCCCGAATAATGTCGACAACAGCCAGATCAATACCGGCAACACCAACACCGGCGGCACCATGCTGCATCCAGACGGTAGCGGTTCCGGCACTATGAACCATGACAATATGAGTTCAGATGAAGTCCATAAGAACTCAATGTGCAAGGACGGCAAATGCCCGGACCCTAACGACAAAGTGGGTAACGACGCCAATACCAAAACCGATGGCACCACCCAGTAATTTCTTATGAACCCTCAGAAAAAGGAGAGCTCAGGCTCTCCTTTCTTTTTGGAGTAACCTATTAAAAACGCTACACTAAAAACAATAACACATCAGGAAAGCAGACATGGCGCACTCCCATTCACACTCGCACTCATCCGGCAACGACAACGCTAAACGACTGATGCTGGCCTTTGGCGTCACAGCAACGTTTATGGTTATCGAGGTCATTGGCGGCCTGATTTCCGGCTCTCTGGCACTTCTGGCTGATGCCGGACACATGCTGACCGATGCAGCCGCCCTGCTCTTCGCCCTGATGGCCGTGCAGTTTGCGCGTCGTCCTCCAAATGCGCGCCATACCTTCGGCTGGCTGAGACTGACCACACTGGCCGCGTTTGTTAACGCTATTGCACTGGTAGTCATTACCATTCTTATCGTCTGGGAGGCAATACAGCGCTTCAGACACCCGCAGCCGATCGCCGGGGCAACCATGATGGTGATTGCCGTAGCAGGGCTGCTGGCGAATATTCTGGCCTTCTGGATTTTGCACCGCGGCAGCGGGGAGAAGAACCTGAACGTACGTGCTGCGGCTCTGCATGTTATGGGTGATTTGCTCGGCTCAGTCGGGGCGATTGTCGCCGCGCTGGTGATCCTCTACACCGGCTGGACGCCTGTCGATCCGATTCTGTCCGTTCTTGTGTCGTGTCTGGTCTTGCGCAGCGCCTGGCGGCTGCTGAAGGAGAGCGTGAATGAACTGCTTGAAGGGGCGCCAGCTTCCATGGATATCGACGAGCTGAAGCGCAACCTGCGCCGTTCAGTCCCGGAAGTACGCAACGTTCATCATGTTCACGTCTGGCTGGTGGGAGAGAAACCGGTCATGACGCTGCACGTCCAGGTGATCCCCCCTCACGACCACGATGCGCTGCTCGATCGCATCCAGCACTTCCTGGAACATCACTACGACATTAGCCATGCCACCGTTCAGATGGAGTATCAGCCCTGTAGCGGACCGGACTGCCACCTTAACGAGGCGCAGTCCGGCCATTCACATCATCATGACCACTAGCCGGAAAGCGCGTGAGAGCCTCGCTCGCGCGCGCTGTTAATCCACATCCGGCTGCCGTTCAGCGCGATGAAGGTCAGCAGCAGATATTCCAGCGACATCGCATAGACACCCTGCAGGGCGAAGATCGCCACGCTGATCACGTTGATGATGACCCACAACAGCCAGTTCTCAACGTATTTACGGGTCATCAGAATCATCGCCGCAATCGACAGCACCATCATGCAGGAATCCCAAAACGGGAAGGCATCCGGCTGGAGTTCAGGCATCGTCACGTTCAGGCCGATGCCGGACATGGCCGAAACGGCAACGCGGGTCAGGAACGCAAAAACCGGGTTGATGTAAACGGTCATTAAGCCAATGGCCACCACGCAGGCGACGAACCAGGCGATGGCTTTCGGCAGGGGCAGCCAGCGGATCTGCAGCTCGGCCTCCTGCTGGCTGTTCTGACGCGACCAGGCGTACCAGCCGTAAATATTGGCGGCAAAGAAGAACAGCTGCAAAAGCAGGCTGGCGTACAGCTGGATCTGGAAGAAGATAATCGCAAACAGCGTGACGTTAATCAGCCCGAACGCGTAGTTGCTTATCTTCTCCAGGCTTGCCAGCCAGATACAGAGTAATCCCGCCAGCGTGCCAACGGCCTCAATCCATGACAGGTCATAGCCACCTGTACCAATCGGTATATGAACCAGAATGTTATGTGTGCTAAAAAAATCCATCTTTTCCCCGGGGCGTTTTGAATTAAGTACGTAGTGTAGCCGCAAAATCCAGCATACGGTTAAGCGGAATTAACGCGCCTTCACGCAGGGCGGCATCCACATGGATTTCATGCGCCGCACCACCGGTTTCTAACCCCTCGGCAATCGCTTTCAGGCCGTTCATCGCCATCCACGGACAATGCGCACAGCTGCGACACGTTGCGCCCTCGCCTGCCGTTGGCGCTTCAAGAAGCTCTTTCTCCGGTACGGCCTGCTGCATCTTGTAGAAGATACCGCGATCGGTCGCCACGATAAGCTGCTTGTGAGGCAACGTTCTGGCAGCGTTGATAAGCTGGCTGGTGGAACCCACGGCATCCGCCATGTCGACAATCGACTGCGGAGATTCAGGGTGAACAAGAATGGCTGCGTCAGGATAAAGCGCCTTCATGCGCGCCAGCGCCTGGGTCTTGAACTCGTCATGAACGATACAGGCGCCCTGCCAGCAGAGAACGTCAGCACCCGTCTGCTTCTGGACATAATTGCCGAGATGGCGATCGGGCGCCCAGATAATTTTCTCGCCCAGGCTATCCAGATGTTCAATCAGTTCAACGGCGATACTCGATGTGACCACCCAGTCTGCACGCGCTTTTACGGCCGCAGAGGTGTTAGCGTAGACCACCACAGTCCGGTCAGGATGGGCATCACAGAAGGCCGTGAATTCGTCAATCGGGCAGCCGAGATCCAGTGAACACTCCGCGTTAAGCGTGGGCATCAGAATGGTTTTTTCCGGGCTCAGGATCTTTGCCGTTTCGCCCATAAAACGCACGCCGGCAACCAGCAGCGTGGAAGCGGGATGTCGTGCACCGAAGCGCGCCATCTCCAGTGAGTCAGAAATGCAGCCCCCGGTCTCTTCAGCCAGCTGCTGTATTTCCGGGTCGGTGTAGTAATGGGCCACCATTACCGCATCGCGCTCTTTAAGAAGACGTTTGATCTTCTCGCGGTAGAACTGCTTTTCGTCCTGGCTCAGCGGGACAGGCTTTGGCGGAAACGGATAGATTGCGGCTTCAGGATCAAACATCACACTCATTATGGCTTCTCGTTTTACGGGCTTAACAATATTGCCTTTCATTTGCCTGACATAGCAAAACGCGTGGCAATTGTGTTTTGTATACTAAACAAGATAGCGAATCTGGAGTGAAAAGTCACCGGGAATAGATGGGCGGAGCATTTGTTGTACCGCAGATAGCAAAAAGGCGCCTTTAGGGCGCCTTTCTACACTGGTGGGTCGTGCAGGATTCGAACCTGCGACCAATTGATTAAAAGTCAACTGCTCTACCAACTGAGCTAACGACCCCTTGCGGGATGTACTGCAAATTTATTCAGGCTGGTGGGTCGTGCAGGATTCGAACCTGCGACCAATTGATTAAAAGTCAACTGCTCTACCAACTGAGCTAACGACCC
>NZ_VTUC01000036.1 GCF_008364555.1 Enterobacter vonholyi | reverse complement strand
TAGCAAGTAGCTTACCATCCTGCATCAATTTATCAAGTTCTTGTGGAGTCTTACCAATAGCATCAGAGAACAACTGAACAGCACCTGCCAAACGGTCACCTAACTGACCACGAAGTTCTTCAGCCTGAACTTTACCCTTAGATGCCATTTGCTGGAAAGCAACCATGATACCTTTCAAGTCTTCATCAGATGCCCCTCTAATACGAGAGAACATTGCAGCATTCTTATAAAACTCCTGAGTACCTTCAAAACCAAGTGCAGGTTGAGCACCAGCAGCGAAGTTTGAGTACTGCTTCATAGTGTCTGTGTAGTTCTGACCAATCTGGTGAGAGAACGTAGCAGCGAACATTCTAGCTTGCTGTGTATCCCCTCCAAAGATAGCTGTTGAGGCTAACTGTGCAGACTGTCTCTTTACACCTGCATCAATAGTCTTCTGAGCTAATTCCAGCATAGCATACGCTGAAACAAAACCACCTACAAGCTGTCTTAGTGAAGAGTTTGCTCTGTCTTGTAA
>NZ_VTUC01000035.1 GCF_008364555.1 Enterobacter vonholyi | reverse complement strand
ATGTAGACCTGGTCGGCCTTGAACGGAAAACGCGATTTAACTGCGATGCCAGACGTCACGACCGAAAGCTGCATACCGGCATCGTAGTAAGTCCCGTTATACGTCACGCCAGCCTTAAGGCTGTATGTGGCACTGCCGCCAGCATGGTTAAACGAAGACGTCATCTTCTGCTCGATAGCTGCGGACTGCTGCCCGAACTGCGCCGCGACCTGGGTCTTATACTCCGCCAGCGCGCCAGCTACGTCGGCAGTCGCCGTTTGTACCTGCTGGATGGCGGCTTCCTGTTCCCCGAACTTAGCGGCAACAGTTTGTTGGAACTGGGCGAACGCTTGTTCGTGCGTACTCTGCGCCGTCTGCAGCGTGTGGATCGCCGCTTCAGCATCGTCCAGTCTCGTGCCGATCAACGTCTCCAGTTGAGCGACCGCCTTGTGGGCGTCCGCCGCCACGTTATACGCGACCGAGATTTCCGCATAAATACCCTTGTACTCGGTGCGGGCGTTAAACAATTGCTGTGCGTCGGTGAGCATGGCTTCATAAA
>NZ_VTUC01000034.1 GCF_008364555.1 Enterobacter vonholyi | reverse complement strand
TGGTGAAACAGTGCGACGCATACATCGACCACTGGCGACCGCTCCTCGAAGTGGCGGAGTTTGTTCAGCTTGAGATGCGCGCCGATCTGACCCGCGTCCTACACTCTGGCTTCGAGATCGACGGCAACCGGGTTAAGACGTTCGGTACTGCAGATATGGTCATGGTCATGAAGAAGACCGACGGCACGTACATGCTGATTGTTGGCGACATGAAGACTGGGCGGCATAAGGTCGAGGCGAAAGAAAACAAACAGCTTATGTTGTATGCGCTGGGCCTGCTGCGCAAGCTGAAAACCATGTACGACATTACGACCGTGCGCCTGGTTATCTTCCAGCCGTATTGCGGCGGGGCGTCGGAGTGGGATATTTCGGTAGAAGCCCTGGAGATATTCGCTAAGTTTGCGTCCAAGCGTGCTATCGCCGCCCTGGAAGCGTACGCCCGCGGCAAAAAGGGACTAACCCGTGCCGACTTCCGACCGAGCGTTGATGCGTGTCAGTGGTGCAGATTTGCGGATCAGTGTAGCGCCCGCGCTAAGGCTGCAATCG
>NZ_VTUC01000033.1 GCF_008364555.1 Enterobacter vonholyi | reverse complement strand
ATGCTGCCCGGCGTCGGCGACGCCGGGTTCTGCTGGGCCTGGAACAGCCACGCGTTCGGCTTGCGGAAGTCATAGTCGTCGAGGCTGTAAATCCCCGGCGTCACGCTGTCCTCCAGCGCCCACTGGCTGATGCCCTCTTCATCCGTGCTGCCGCCTGACGGCGTCTGGTGGTAAGGAATCACCTCATAGCCGCTGAACGGCTGATGCTGCGTGGCGGCATCGGTCAGCACCAGGGTGTGCTTGTCCGCCTCATGGCGGAAGTGATAGGCAATCCCCTCCAGCTCCATCAGGCGGCTGATGAAGTCCAGGCTCGACTCCTGATACTGCACGCAGTAGTCCCACACCCGGTAGCTGCCGGTGAGTTTATCCTCAACGTTGACCTGATGCTCACCCAGCAGGGTTTTCACAATCTGCGGCACCGTCTGGCCCTGGAAGATACGCAGGTTACGGTCGCGCTTCATCGGCCACAGGTCCGGCTCCACCGTCAGCTGGTACACCGCATAGCGGGTGCCCGTCAGCTCAACGGCGCTGACCGCCACCCGGGTAATCTTGCCGTTAACATAGCGGGACGTCAGCAGG
>NZ_VTUC01000032.1 GCF_008364555.1 Enterobacter vonholyi | reverse complement strand
GCGAACCGTATTCGCCTGGTCTCCAGCGAGACGGGCGTGGGGGTGAACCTCGGCAACCTCACCGCGCGCCAGGGCGATATTCAGCTGGACGCGGGCGGGAAACTGACGGTCATGAACAGCCTGGCCAGCGGCTCGATTAGCGCGAACGGCGCGGGGGTGGCCCTCAGCGGCAGCCATCAGGCCGGGGGGGCGCTGAACGTGGCCAGCTCGCGGGATGTGGAGCTCAGCAACAGCACGCTCGCCAGCCAGGCCGACACCACGCTGTCCACCGGCGGCAGCCTGACGCAGCGCGGCGGCAGCGTCACCAGCAAAGGCGCGCTCAGCGTGGCGGCCGGGAAGGATATCACCCTGACGAATACCCTCAGCGGAAGCAATACCCGCGCGACGCTCAGCAGCGGCGGCATGCTGTCTTCCACGGCCAGCGCGGTCTCGGCAGGAGAAAGTCTGTCCCTGAGCGGCGGGCAAATAGTCCTGGACGGCCAGAGCCGGGCCGATGCCGCGGGCGATGTCCGCCTGACGGGCAGCGCCGTCAGTAACCAGGGGCAGGTGAATGCGGGGCGCGACATTGCGCTCTCCGGCGACAGGGT
>NZ_VTUC01000031.1 GCF_008364555.1 Enterobacter vonholyi | reverse complement strand
TTTAACGTGTATGCGCCGTCCGTCCAGGATGGCATTTTAGGCCGGGTGTTATATCTGCTAACGGCGATGATCTGCGTTATCGGATTGTTGCAAACAGGAGACGTATCTGACACCACCTGGACCGCGTTAATCTGGCTGTTTGCATTGCGCACCCTGCGTAATGCTGTTTTGAATGGGGTAAAACATGCGATTCAGTGATAACGGTCTACGATTTACGGCAGCATGGGAGCAATTCAGCCCAGTGCCGTATTTCGCGACTAAGAAAGAGCAGGCCCGCGGCCTGTATACCTGGGGCTATGGCCACACCGGCACTAATCCGCCGCGGAGCATTACCCGTGCGGAAGCACTGGAGCTACTCAAGCGCGACGTGGCGTATGCCGAAAACTGGGTGAACAAGTACGCACACCCGAGCATCAATCAGGCGCAATTCGACGCGCTGGTGGACCTGGTTATCAATGCTGGTCCAGGTCCGATCATGCCGGACGACGTCGCGGGTGATTTCGACGATGCGATCCGCCTGGGTGACTGGGCGAAGGTCCGTGCTATTCTGCCACAGTTCCGCAAGCAAGGCGGGGAAGTGCTTAAGGGACTTGTCCGTCGAGCAATCGGCAGGCAAGCGCTATTCGATGGAAAGCAGTGGGACGTCGCCGAGAAGATCGGACGTAACGCAGCATAATACGAGGGGACACAG
>NZ_VTUC01000030.1 GCF_008364555.1 Enterobacter vonholyi | reverse complement strand
TCCACGTTCAGGCGCACCACCGGCTCGGTATTGGACGAGCGCAGGTTAAAGCGCCACTGCGGGAACGCCATGCTGATGCCGTCGGTACGGTCAATTTCCAGCGCGTGGATCGCAAAGTGCTGCTCCACGCGGGCAATCGCCTCGGCCGGCTCCGCCAGCTTGCTGTTGATCTCCCCGCTCGCCGGGAACGCCGCCATACGGTCGCGTACCAGCTCGCCCAGCGTCTGTCCCTTCAGGCACAGCAGCTCGGTCACCAGCAGCCACGGGATCATCCCGCTGTCGCAGTAGGCAAAGTCACGGAAGTAGTGGTGGGCGCTCATCTCGCCGCCGTAGATGGCGTCTTCTTCGCGCATGCGCTCTTTGATGAAGGCGTGACCGGTTTTGGACATCACCGGCGTGCCGCCCGCCGCTGACACCACGTCGACGGTGTTCCAGGAAAGACGCGGGTCATGAATGATTTTCGCGCCCGGGTTTTTCTCAAGGAACGCTTCCGCCAGCAGGCCGACAATGTAGTAGCCCTCGATGAACTGCCCTTTCTCGTCGAACAGGAAGCAGCGGTCGAAGTCACCGTCAAAGGCGATGCCCATGTCCGCACCGTGCTCAATCACCGCGTTGCGGGTGTCGTCGCGGCACTCCGGCAGCAGCGGGTTAGGAATACCGTTCGGGAAGTTGCCGTCCGGGGTGTTGTGCACTTTCACGAAGGTCACCGGCACGTTCAGGGCCTTAAAGCGCGCCTCCAGGGCATCGACAACCGGGCCGGCCGCGCCGTTGCCGGAGTTAAT
>NZ_VTUC01000029.1 GCF_008364555.1 Enterobacter vonholyi | reverse complement strand
TCCAGCGCGCCGCCGCCGTTAAGCTGCTGCAGCGCACACTGGAGCCGATCGTTCCACTGCGGCGAGTTCACCGCCACAGTGCCGGTAGCGTTCAGCCCCTGTTTTTGCACGCCGCTGCCGATGGTCTGGTTGCTGAGGGTGTTCAGCGACGGGGTGGAGATAACGTTGCTGACGCCGCCCGCGTTCGCAGTGGTATTGGTGTTGCTGATGTTGCTGGTAAAGTTTGCATTAACGTTACCGCCGGCTTGTATAACAGCGCGGTAAACGGGGCCATCAGGAACAGAACCTGAAGAACTCTTAGGCCTGTAAACAACCGTAGGGAAATCACCATCGGAGCCTGACATAGTGGATAATTGGTAAACAATTTCACTGGAGCTTTTACCAGACTGGTAACTTTGATTATTTAACTGATTTCCGGAAATATTGATATTGCCAGTTGCCAGCATATTACTGGCCTGATTAATAAGCTCATTGCTGGAAATATTCAAATCTTTTCCTGCAGAAAGTCTCCCTGCGGTACCTTGCGTGTGTATAGTTACATTTTCTTCCGGTCCGTTACTGAGTACAACTTCATCGGGTATAAGATCAATATGCATCTTAACTTCAATGTAAGGACCTTTACTGTCCTCCCCAAAATGGGCATTGGAAGGTAATTGTTTATTTAAGTCCCCTGAATTAGTCGGACTACTGCTTTCTATTTTTACATCAAAAACTTCGTAATGATTAAAAAAACGATTAGTTTTAATTGTAATATCGCCACCCTGCGTCTCAATATTCCCCGACGTGTTCACCACCTGGCTGTTCGCATTCCCCGCCGCATCCCGCTGCATCCACAGGT
>NZ_VTUC01000028.1 GCF_008364555.1 Enterobacter vonholyi | reverse complement strand
ACCCTGTCGCCGGAGAGCGCAATGTCGCGCCCCGCATTCACCTGCCCCTGGTTACTGACGGCGCTGCCCGTCAGGCGAACATCGCCCGCGGCATCGGCCCGGCTCTGGCCGTCCAGGACTATTTGCCCGCCGCTCAGGGCCAGATTCTCTCCTGCCGAGACCGCGCTGGCCGCGGAGGACAGCGTGCCGCCGCTGCTGAGCGTCGCGCGGGTATTGCTTCCGCTGCGGGTATTCGTCAGGGTGATATCTTTCCCGGCCGCCACGCTGAGCGCGCCTTTGCTGGTGACGCTGCCGCCGCGCTGCGTCAGGCTGCCGCCGGTGGACAGCGTGGTGTCGGCCTGACCCGTCAGCGTCGCATCCGCAAGCGCCATTCCCTGTTTGCTCGTGACGGTCAGCGCCCCGCCCTGTGCCGACACGCCGCCGCCGTTGACGGTCAGGGTGTCTTTACTGTCCAGCGTCGCAGCGCCGCGGGAAACCAGGGAGGTATTGCTGAGCGTCATCCCCTGCCCGCTGCTCACCGACAGCGCGCCCGCGCTGTTTGTCCCGCCACCCGTCGTCTGCACTTTCCCCGCAGCGGAAAGGCGCATATCGCCCTGGCTGGCGAGCGTGCTGTTATTGAGTTTCACATCCTGCGAGCTGGTTACATTCACCGCGCCACCGGCCTGATGGCTGCCGCTGAGGACCACCCCCGCGCCATTCGCGGTAATCGAGCCGCTGGCCAGGCTGTTCGTGACCGTCAGTTTCCCGCCCGCGTCCAGCTGAATGTCGCCCTGGCGCGCGGTGAGGTTGCCGAGGTTCACCCCCACGCCCGTCTCGCTGGAGACCAGGCGAATACGGTTCGC